>NZ_JAERSG010000003.1 GCF_016735675.1 Nocardioides baculatus
AGTTACGGCGGCCATAGCGAAACGGGAAACACCCGGTCCCATACCGAACCCGGAAGTTAAGCCTTTCAGCGCCGATGGTACTGCAACCGAGAGGTTGTGGGAGAGTAGGACGCCGCCGGACAAGCATTGTGGAAGTGGGGTCACCTTCGGGTGGCCCCGCTTTCTGCATTTCGGACGTCCTTCCGGTTGTTGTCGACGGGCCACGAGGCGTCCACAGGCGCACCTTGGTGGGCACTTTCCACAGCCCTCCTGTCGCGACCTCGGATGATGTCGGTCGCCGCCCGGAGAGTGGTCGCAGGAGGTGCACTGTGACCACTGCACAGAAGAACAAGCCGAGCGACACCACCGAGTCGGGCGACATCGAGGTCGCGACCAACGACGTACGACTCGTGGGTCGGCTGACCGCCGAGCCGGCGGTCGTGGAGCTGCCGAGCGGGGACACGCTCATCACGTTCCGGATCTCGGTGCCACGGGCCTCACCGACGCGAGCGGCATCGTCCGCGCCGGGGAAGGGGCAGCGCGTCGACTCGGTGCCGTGCACGGCCTGGACCCCTCGGCTGCGCCGGAGCATCCTGGCGTGGCGTCCGGGCGACCTGGTGGAGGTGTCCGGCGCCGTCCGGTGCCGTTTCTACCAGGCCGGCGGGGCGACGAGGTCGCGCGTCGAGGTCGAGGCCGCTGCGGCGAGGATCATCCGTCGGTCATCGGCCGCATGAGCGCGCCGAGGCTCGGCTTCGGCTGGAAGGACGTCGCCTTCTCCGGCAGGAGCCCTCCCGACTCGACGAGGGCGCGGACCTGCTCGAAGTCCGGACTCGGCAGCAGGACCGCCGGCGAGGACGCACTCGTGGCCGCCAGCGCGTCCTCGACGTTGTGGTGGTGCTCGATCCGCATCAGGGGGGTGCCGAGCCGAGGCAGCACGCGCTCGTGCAACCACGACACCGCAGCGGCACGGTCGAGGTTGACCGGGCTCACGGTGTGCCACGACTGGCCGTCGGTCAGCACGAGATGGGTGCTGTCGAGCGCGCTCAGCGCCCGCCGCCTGCCGTGGGTCGTCACCTCGGCCCCGGCCTCGCGCGCGGCCTCGACCAGGGCGGCCAGCGTCGTACCGGGCAGGGTGCGATGGATCGCCCCGAGGAACAGGGGAGTGTCGACCTGGTCGACCAGCATCGCCAGACCCGCGTCCCACGCCGTGCCCGGGTGCTCCTGCTGGAGGCGGAGATATGCCGCATACCGGTGGTGGCCGTCGGCGATGAGGCACCGGGTCTCGCTCAGCAGGGTGCCGATCCGGGCGAGGGCCTCGGGGTCGCGGACCGCCCAGATGCGCTGGCGCTGGCCGCTGCGATCGAGGTAGCGCCAGTCGGGGCGCCCACGGGTGACGTCGGCGAGCACGTCGCGCAGCTCCGGTTCGCCGTGGTGCACGAGCAGGATCGGAGCCGGGTTGAGGTCCATCTGGTGCATCCGGTCGGCGAGCTCGCCGGCCTGCTCGGGATGGATCTCCTCGTGGGGCCAGACGGCGCGGTCGGCGCGCGAGGACGTACGCCGCGACATCCCGAGCGCGCCGACGAGGCCACGCACGGTGAGCCCGGCCGCGGTGTACTCGTGGACGTAGAGAGCGGGAGCGGTGTCGGCGACGGCGCGTCCCTGCGCGATCCACGTCGTCAATCGGGCCGCGACGTCGCGGTAGGGTCGCGCGAGCGCTCGCGCGGATGCCGGGTCGCCGACGTGGTTCGGAGCAAGCATGAGCGCGCGGAACGGCAGCAGCTCGAGGGGCTTCGCGACGTACGGCGGCACGTCGGTGGCGAAGTCCATCGGAGCATCGTAGGGGGACGCTCATCACGATCCGGAGAAGGGGTGGAGCATGCTCGAGGAGTCAGCGACTCCGATCATGGAGGCGCACGACCTGGTGATGTTCGACCTGGACGGTGTGGTCTACGTCGGCGACACCGCCATCGAGGGAGCCGCAGGGCACATCGACCGTCTCCGCGCCACCGGGACCCACGTCGCGTTCGTCACCAACAACGCCTCGCGGCCTCCCGCCAAGGTGGCCGAGAAGCTCGGCAAGGTCGGGGTGGCCGCGTCGGCCGAGGACGTCGTGACGTCCGCCCAGGCGGCGGCCCGGGTGCTGTCCGACGCGCACGGTGCCGGGGCGAAGATCCTGCTGCTCGGCGGCGAGGGCCTGCGCGTGGCGCTCGTCGAGGCCGGGCTCGAGCCGGTCGAGGACCCGGAGGGCGCGGTTGCCGTGGTGAGCGGCTACGGGCCGGACGTGCGGTGGCGCGACATCATGCGGGTCTCGACGCTGGTGCGCGACGGCCTTCCCTATGTCGCCAGCAACACCGACATGACCATCCCGACGCCCTACGGCCTCGCACCCGGCCACGGCGTGCTCGTGCGGACCATCTCGGACTTCGCCGGGATCGAGCCGACGGTGGCCGGCAAGCCGGAGAAGCCGCTGATGGAGGAGACCGTCCGACGCGTCGGCGGGGACCGGCCGCTCATGGTCGGCGACCGGCTCGACACCGACATCGAGGGCGCGCACGCCATCGACGTGCCGTCGCTGCTGGTCCTGACCGGTGTGAGCTGGCTCGAGGACCTCGTCGCGGCGACGCCGGAGCTGCGTCCGACCTACATCTCGCCGACGCTCGAGGGGCTCTTCGAGCCGCACCCGGCTCCTCGCCGGACGGACGACGGCGAGGTCGAGCTGGGCGGGTGGACGGCGAGGGTCGACGACGGTCGGTTGGCGGTCAGCGGCGCGGGCGGCGACGCCGACTGGTGGCGGGTGGTCGCGACCGCCGGCTGGCTCCATCTCGACGCGTCCGGGACCCCCGTCGACCTCGGCGACACGACGCCGCCCGGGCCCGCCCGACGGCTCGGTGCCGAGTAGGGTCGTGACCATGGAGCGGGACAGCGAGAGGGACCCCGACAGCACGGCGGACGACGGCTCGACCGGCGTCGCTGAGGTCGACCAGGTCCTGGCCGACGTCGCGGCCGTGTCCGGCACGCCGGTGGCGGGCCACGTCGCGGTGTTCGAGCGGGCGCACGAGCAGCTCCGTCGCGCCCTCGACGCCCAGCCGGAGCCTGGCCAGCAGCAGGGCGCCTGACCCGGCCGTGCCACCTCGACGACTTCGACTCGACCAGGAGCTCGTCCGGCGCGGACTCGCCCGATCGCGCGAGCACGCGAGCGAGCTGGTCGCCGCCGGACGCGTGACGGTGTCGGGCGCGCCCGCGACCAAGCCCGCCACGGGGGTGACCACGGACGTGGCGATCGTCGTACGTGACGACCCGACGTCGGTGGACTACGTGTCGCGGGGCGGTCACAAGCTCGCGGGTGCCCTGGCGGCGTTCGCCGCCCACGGCGTGAGCGTCGAGGGCAAGCGCTGCCTCGATGCCGGCGCCTCGACCGGCGGCTTCACCGACGTCCTGCTCCGGGCCGGCGCCCGGCAGGTCGTCGCCGTCGACGTCGGCTACGGCCAGCTCGCGTGGTCGCTGCAGAGCGACGACCGGGTCGAGGTCCACGACCGCACCAACATCCGCGAGCTCACCCTCGACATCGTCGGCGAGCCCGTCGACCTGGTGGTCGGCGACCTTTCCTTCATCTCGTTGGCGCTGGTGCTCGACCCGCTGTTGTCGGTGACCCGCGAGGACGGCCAGCTGGCACTCATGGTGAAGCCGCAGTTCGAGGTGGGCAAGGACCGGGTCGGCAAGGGCGGAGTGGTGCGCGACCTCGCGCTGCGCGCCGAGGCCGTCACGACCATCGCCGACCTGGCCGCCGCCCGCGGGTGGGGCGCGGTGGCCGTCACCGTCAGCCCGCTGCCCGGGCCCTCGGGCAACGTCGAGTTCTTCCTGCTCCTGCGGCGCGGCGCGGCGGCCATCGACGCCGACGACATCCGTGCCGAGGTGGAGAGGGCGGCCCCACTGGGGGTGCCGTCTGAGAGGGTGGATCCGTGACCAGCCAACCGTCCGGACGCCGCGTGCTGGTGCTTGCCCACACCGGCCGGGCCGAGGTGCGCGAGGTGGCCCGCGAGTGCGTGCAGCGGCTCACCGCGCACGGCATCGCCGTACGCCTGCTGGCCGACGAGGCGGCCGATCTCGGGCTCGCGGGTCCGGGCACCGGCGGACTGGTCGAGACGACGCAGCCCGACGACATGCCGGGGGAGGGCTGCGAGCTGGTGCTCGTCATCGGCGGCGACGGCTCGATCCTGCGCGCGGCCGAGCTGACCCACGAGACGAGCACCCCGCTGCTCGGCGTGAACCTCGGGCACGTCGGCTTCCTCGCCGAGGCCGAGCAGGACGACGTGGAGTCGACGATCACGGCGATCGTGAACCGCGCCTACACCGCCGAGGACCGGCTGACGCTCGGCGTGCAGGTGCTGGTGGGCAAGGAGGTCCTGTTCACGACCTTCGCCCTCAACGAGGCCAGCGTCGAGAAGGCCGCCCGCGAGCGGATGCTCGAGGTCGTCGTCGAGGTCGACGGACGACCGCTGTCGCGGTGGGGCTGCGACGGCGTCGTGTGCGCCACCCCCACCGGTTCGACGGCCTACAACTTCAGCGCCGGGGGACCGGTGGTGTGGCCCGAGGTCGAGGCCCTGCTCATCGTGCCGCTGAGCGCACACGCGCTCTTCGCGAGACCGATGGTGGTCGCTCCGACGTCGGTGCTCGCCATCGAGGTGCTCGCGAGCAGCACCAACAGCTCCGGCGTGCTGTGGTGCGACGGCCGACGTTCGGTCGATCTGCCTCCCGGCGCCCGCATCGAGGTGCGCCGGGGCGAGCGTCCGGTGCGCCTCGTGCGCCTGCACCAGGCGCCGTTCACGGACCGGCTCGTGGCGAAGTTCGGCCTGCCCGTCGAGGGATGGCGCGGCGCCGCCGAGCGCCGCCGCCGCGACCACGGCGACAACGGTGATGCGGATGCTTGAGGAGCTGCGGATCAGCCAGCTCGGCGTGATCGACTCCTCGACCCTGGAGCTCGGCCCCGGGCTGACGGTGATCACGGGTGAGACCGGCGCCGGCAAGACGATGGTCGTCACCGCCCTCGGCCTGCTGCTCGGCGGCCGCGCCGACTCCGGTGCCGTCCGTACGGGCGCCAAGCAGGCGCGCGTCGAGGGCGTGGTGTCCGCTGCTGCGCTCGACACGTTCCGCGACGCCGTGGAGGACGCCGGCGGCGTGGTGGAGGACGACCAGGTCGTGCTCGCCCGCAACGTCGCCGCCCACGGGCGCTCGCGCGCATGGGTCGGCGGTGCGTCGGTCCCCGTGACGACGCTCGCCGACCTGGCCGAACCGCTCGTCGCGGTCCACGGCCAGTCCGACCAGCACCGGCTGCTCCGTGCCGGTGCCCAGCGTGCGTCCCTCGACCGGTTCGGTGGCGACGCGCTCGCCGCCACCGCGACGTCGTACGCATCCCGGTGGGCGGAGCTGGCAGCGACCGAGCGCACGCTCGCCGAGGTGCTCGGCTCCGCGCGCGAGCGGGCACGCGAGGCCGACCAGCTCCGGTTCGGTCTCGGCGAGGTCGAGGCGATCGATCCCAAGCCGGGGGAGGACGTCGAGCTCGCCGCGGAGGAGACCCGGCTCGGGTTCGCCGACACGCTGCGCACCGCGGCGGAGACCGCGCGCGAGGCGCTCTCCAGCGAGGAGGGCTCGCCGGATGCCCTGGGCCTCAGCAGCGCGGCGCGGCAGGCCCTCGACGGCGTCCGCGAGCACGACGCGACGGCGGGCGAGCTCGCCGACCGGATCGCCGAGGTCGGCCACCTCCTCGTCGACGTGGCCGGCGACGTGGCGTCCTACGCCTCAAGCCTGGAGACCGACCCGGCACGCCTGGCCAACGTCTCCGAGCGGCGGGCGGCACTGACGGCGCTCACCAGGAAGTACGGCGAGACCATCGACGAGGTGCTCGCCTGGGCCGAGGACGGCGCCAAGCGCCTGCTCGACCTCGAGGACGCCGACGGCCAGGTCGGCGAGCTCGAGGCGCGGCGCGACCGCCTGCGCGACGAGCTCGGCACCCTCGCCTCGACGCTCACCGCCCAGCGCACGGAGGCCGCCACCCGGCTCGGCACGGCGGTCAGTGACGAGCTGACGTCGCTCGCCATGCCGCACGCCACCGTGACCGTCGCGCTCACCCAGAACCCGACCCCCACGCCCGCGGTCCCCGCCGGCCCCCAGCTGCTGGTCGACGGCCGCTGGCTGCGAGCCACCTCGCACGGTGTCGACGACGTCGAGTTCCTGCTGGCGGCCAACACCGGCGCCGATGCGCGTCCGCTGCACAAGGGCGCGTCCGGCGGCGAGCTGTCGCGCGTCATGCTCGCGCTCGAGGTGTCGCTCGCCGAGACCGGCTCCGTGCCGACCTTCGTCTTCGACGAGGTGGACGCGGGGGTGGGTGGCAAGGCGGCCATCGAGGTCGGCCGCCGGCTCGCCGCGCTCGCACGCACCTCGCAGGTCCTGGTCGTCACCCACCTGCCACAGGTGGCGGCCTATGCCGACCGTCACGTGGTCGTCCACAAGTCGAGCGACGGATCGGTCACGACGTCCGGGCTGGTCACCCTCGACGACGCCGAGCGGGAGCGCGAGCTGTCCCGGATGCTCGCCGGCGTCGACGACTCCGACAGCGCCCGCGCGCACGCCCGGGAGCTCCTCGCGACCGCCGCGCCCGAGCGGGCGTGCCTCCCCGAAGGGCACCCGACCGGCTGACACCATGGCGCGGTCATGAAGTTCGCAGTCCGCTCCCGTCCAGCTCCCTCCCTCCCAGGTGTCCACGGCCCCGCCCGGCTCCACCGGCGTACGGCCAGCCTGCTCGGCCGGCTCCAGCCCGGCGATGTCGCCGTGGTCGACCACCTCGACATGGACCGTGACACGGCGCAGGCGCTGATCGACGCGGGTGTCGCAGCCGTCGTCAACGCGAGCCCGATGATCTCCGGCCGCTATCCCAACCTCGGCCCCGAGCTGCTGGTGCAGGCAGGCGTGACCGTGGTCGACGCTGCCGGCCCCGAGGTGTTCGACCGGGTCAAGGACGGCACCGACCTCCGCATCGACGCGGGCGTCGTGCACGAGGGCGACAGCCTGGTCGTGGCCGCACGCGAGGTCACCCCCGACGTCGTACGCCGTGAGATGGGGGAGGCCCGCAGCGGGCTCACCGCCCAGCTCGAGAGCTTCACGCACAACACGACCGAGTTCCTGCGGCGCGAGCAGGACCTGCTGCTGCACGGCCACGGCATCCCGGAGACCGCCACCGAGATGGCGGGCCGCCCCGTCGTGGTGGTCGTCCGGTCGCACGGCTGGGAGGACGAGCTGCGCGGGATCCGCGCGTTCGTCCGGGAACAACGGCCGGTGCTGATCGGCGTCGACCGTGGCGCGGACGCCCTCGTCGCGGCCGGGCACCGGCCCGACGTGGTCGTGCTGACGAGCGGGAGCGACGACCTCCCGGCCGCGGCCGTGCTGCGCAAGGCTCGCGACGTCGTCGTGCTCGTCGAGCACGGAACACCCCGCAGCGCGGTGGAGCACCTCGAGCGGCTCAGCATCCGCCCGCTCCGGTTCGAGACCACCGCCACCACCGAGGACGCAGCGCTGCTGCTCGCTTCGACGCACGACGCGTCGCTCATCGTCGGGGTCGGCCTGCACGCGACCCTCGCCGAGTTCCTCGACCGGCGACGCACCGGGCTCGCCAGCACGTTCCTGACCCGGCTCAAGGTGGGGCCCGACCTCGTCGACGCCTCGGCGCTGCCGCGGCTCTACGACGGCGCGGTCCGCCCGCGCCACCTGCTCGGTGCCCTGCTCGCCGGGGTGATCGCCGTCGGCGCGGCGATCAGCGTGACGCCCGTCGGCCAGCAGTGGGTCGACGAGCTCTCGCCCGGCATCACCAGCACCACCACCGACCTGATCGACGACGTTCGAGGACTCCTCCCGTGATCACCCTGCGTCACCACCTCCTGACCATCGTCGCCGTGTTCCTGGCCCTGGCGGCGGGCATCGTCCTCGGCGGCGGGCCGCTGTCCGACGTCGGCCCGGCGGTCACGGCCGCCGGCATCGACAAGGGGCGCGCCGAGACGCCCTCCGCGAGCAGCGCGAAGGGCGACTTCGACGAGAAGTGGGTCGCCGCCCTCACCGGGCCGATCCTCGGTGGTCGGCTCACCGACCGCTCGGTCGTGCTGGTCACCGTCCCGGGTGCCGACGAGCAGGTCGTCACCGATCTCGCGAGCCAGGTGGAGGCCGCCGGCGGCGCCGTCACGGCGCGCTACGCGCTGGGCGCCGACCTCGTCGACCCGGCGCAGAAGTCGCTGGTCGACACGCTCGGCAGCCAGCTGCTCACCCAGCAGGCCAAGGGCGTCGTGCCGGCCGAGGCGTCGACGTACGACCGGATCGGCCAGCTGATCGGGCTGGCCGTGGCGAGCAAGGAGGCCGACGGCGAGGACGTCACGCGCAGGACGCGGGCGATCGCCGACTCCATCAGCGGCGCCGGCCTGATGGAGCTGCCGTCCGAGGTCGACCGACGGGCTCCGCTGGTGCTGCTGGTGCTGGGCGACGACGCCGACGACGAGGGATCCGACGCGATCCTGGCAGGACTGGTCGACGGACTCGCGTCGCAGGCGACGGGCGTGGTGGTGGCCGGCACGCTCGCCGACGGCGGCAGCGGACAGCTGGGACGGCTGCGCGCCACACCGACCGCTGCGCGTGTCGCGACGGTCGACGGGGTCGACGCCCTGGCCGGTCGGGCGGCCGCCGTGATGGCCCTGGGACGCTCGTTGACGACGCCCGGCGGATCATTCGGTGCGTCGGGTACCGACGGTGCCGTCCCTCTCGGGTAGGATCGAAGCCCGTGAAGAACCCCACGCCGACCAAGCACGTATTCGTGACCGGAGGCGTCGCCTCCTCTCTCGGCAAGGGGCTCACCGCCTCCAGCCTGGGCAACCTGCTCAAGGCGCGCGGGCTGCGCGTCACGATGCAGAAGCTCGACCCCTACCTCAACGTGGATCCGGGCACGATGAACCCGTTCCAGCACGGTGAGGTCTTCGTGACCAACGACGGGGCGGAGACCGACCTCGACATCGGCCACTACGAGCGGTTCCTGGACACCGACCTCAACCAGATCGCCAACGTGACGACCGGGCAGGTCTACTCGACGGTGATCGCCAAGGAGCGCCGCGGCGACTACCTCGGCGACACGGTGCAGGTCATCCCGCACATCACCAACGAGATCAAGGACCGGATCCTCGCGATGGGCGGGCCGGAGATCGACGTGGTGATCACCGAGGTCGGCGGCACGGTCGGCGACATCGAGTCGCTGCCGTTCCTCGAGGCGGCGCGCCAGACGCGCCACCAGATCGGCCGCGACAACTGCTTCTTCATCCACGTCTCGCTGGTGCCCTACATCGGCCCGTCGGGTGAGCTGAAGACCAAGCCGACCCAGCACTCCGTGGCCGCGCTGCGCTCGATCGGCATCCAGCCCGACGCGATCGTGTGCCGCGCCGACCGGGAGCTGCCGGAGGGGATCAAGCGCAAGATCGCGCTGATGTGCGACGTCGACGACGAGGCCGTGGTCACCGCGGCCGACGCCCCGTCGATCTACGACATCCCCAAGGTGCTGCACCGCGAGGGCCTCGACGCCTACGTCGTACGCCGTCTCGACCTGCCGTTCCGTGACGTCGACTGGACCACCTGGGACGACCTGCTCCGCCGGGTGCACCACCCGTCCGAGGAGGTCACCGTCGCACTGGTCGGCAAGTACATCGACCTCCCCGACGCCTACCTGTCCGTCAGCGAGGCGCTCCGGGCCGGCGGCTTCGCGCACGAGGCCAAGGTCAACATCCGCTGGGTCGCCTCCGACGAGTGCGAGACGGAGGCGGGCGCAGCGAAGCACCTGGCCGACGTCGACGCCGTGCTGGTGCCGGGCGGCTTCGGCGTGCGCGGCATCGAGGGCAAGCTCGGTGCGCTGCGCTACACCCGCACCCACGGGATCCCGACCCTCGGGCTGTGCCTCGGCCTCCAGTGCATGGTCATCGAGTACGCCCGCAACGTCGCCGGGCTCGGGAAGGCCGGGTCGACCGAGTTCGACCCCGACACGGTCGAGCCCGTCATCTCCACGATCGAGGAGCAGAAGAAGTTCGTCGAGGGTGCCGGTGACCTCGGCGGCACCATGCGCCTGGGCCTGCAGAAGGCGACCCTGGCGGAGGGCAGCGTCGTGCGGACGGCGTACGGCTCCGAGGTGGTCGAGGAGCGCCACCGGCACCGCTACGAGTTCAACGACGCCTACCGCGAGACACTGTCGGAGGCCGGCCTGGTCTTCTCGGGGATCAACCCCGAGCTGGGGCTGGTCGAGTTCGTCGAGCTGCCGGCCGACGTGCACCCCTACTACGTCGCCACCCAGGCCCACCCCGAGCTGCGCTCGCGCCCGACGCGCCCGCACCCGCTCTTCTCGGGCCTCGTCGGTGCGGCGATCGAGCGGCAGCGCTCCGAGCGCTTCCCGATCGACGAGACCGGGCTGCGCCGCAAGGACGAGTCCGAGGACTGACCAGCGCGAGGAAGCGCCCGGTCACGGCCTCTCAGCGCGAGGAAGCGCCCGGTCACCGCCTCTCAGCGCGAGGAAGCGCCCGGTCACCGCCTCTCAGCGCGAGGAAGCGCGTGGTCAGAGCTCGCGGGCCTCGAGGATCCGGCGGAGCACGAACGAGTTCGCGCCGAGCTGGTTGCGGGCGTACGAGCTGAGGCTGGTGTCCTCGACGGCCCGCTCGGCCGCGGCGAGGAACGACGCGTCGCCGGCGCCGAGGGGGTACATCGCGCGGATGGTGAGGCCCTGGTTGAGCAGGCCGCCCTTGAGCGTGTGCAGCTCCTCGAGGTAGCGGTGGGTGAACGGCGCGAGCAGCTCGGCCTGTCCGGGGCGCCAGAAGGTCGAGCCGAGGACGAGCGTCTCGCGGCTCGCCGGCACGGAGTAGTCGACGAAGAACGCGCGCCAGACCTCCTCCTTGGCCTCGACATCGGGGCGGGCGGCGAGGACCGCGAGGCGGCGCATGCCGGCGTCGGGGTCGGGGTCGGACTCGAGGAGCCGGCGGACCGCGTCGTCGTCGTAGTGGCCGAGCTCGGAGCGCCGCGTGGCCATCCGCCAGGCGAGGTCGAGGTCGGTGGCCTGCTCGGCAGCGGCCTCCAGCACCTTCCAGTGCTGGTCGGTCGAGGCGGACGCTGCCAGCGTGCGCAGCGCGGCCTGGCGGGCGTCGGGCAGCTCGACGAGCCCGACGACCGCGTCGGCGAGGCCGCGCAGCAGGTCGGGGGACTCGGCGGCGGGCGCCCAGCGGTCGGCGACCTGGAGGGCCTGGCCGAGGAACGGCTCGATGAGGGCCGGGCTGGTCTCGGTCGCCAGCGCGCGGGTGAGCGCCGCCGCGACGTCACGGGGCGCGACGTGCCCGAGCAGCAGGAGCTGGCCGGCGGTGGCGGCGACGAGCGCCCGGTCGAGCGGGTCGGTGAGCTGGTCGATGCGGGTGAGCATCGCCTCGAGCGACGTGGCGTCGGGCCGGACCGCGGCGAACGTGTAGTCGCCGGCGTTGACCAGGCGCAGGTCACCGGCGGGGAGCTCGACGGGTGTGCGCGACCCGGTGACCTCGTGGGAGGAACGACCCACGGCGACCAGGTCGTCGCCCGAGGTGTCGAAGACCGCGACGTCGAGGTGGTGCAGTCGGGGGTCGCCGCCGCTGGTGGTCTCGACGACCAGCTCGTCGCCGTCGATCGAGATCACGTCGGTGCCCGCCTCGTCGAGCCAGGCCTGCGTCCATGCCGACAGGTCGCGGCCGCTCGCGCGTGAGTAGCAGTCCATCAGGTCGTCGAGCCGGGTGTTGGAGAAGGCGTAGCGGCTGAAGTAGTCGCGCAGGCCCTCGACGAAGGCCGGCTCGCCGATGTAGGCGACGAGCTGGTGGAGCACGCTCTGGCCCTTGACGTAGGTGATCGCGTCGAAGTTGGCCATCGCGGAGGAGACGTCGGCGACGTCACTGCGGATCGGGTGGCGCGACGGGCTCATGTCCATCTCGTAGGCCGTCCGCTTCGAGGCGGCGAGGAACGTGGCCCACTGGTCGGTGAACTCCGAGGCTCCCGCCATGCCCCAGTTGGCCGCCCACGAGGCGAACGCCTCGTTGAGCCAGAGGTCGTCCCACCACTGCATCGTGACGAGGTCGCCGAACCACATGTGCGCCATCTCGTGGAAGATGAACTCGGCGCGGACGCCGCGCTGCGCGTGGGTCGGGGGAGTGCGGAAGAGCTGGCCGTCGCCGTAGGTCACGCAGCCCCAGTTCTCCATGGCCCCGCCGAGGTTGGGCACGAAGACCTGGTCGTAGCGCGACTGCGGGAACGGGTAGCCGAACTGCTCGCCGAAGAAGGCGAGACCCTGGCGGGTGAGGGTGACCAGCTCGTCGAGGTCACGCTCGAGGATCGGCACGAGCGACTGGCGGCAGTAGAAGCCGAGGTCGTAGCCGTCGTGCTGACGGCGCACCTCGTGGAAGGGGCCGGCGTTGACCACGACGACGTACGTCGACAGGCGCGGGGTGTCGGGATAGGTCCAGATCTTCGCGTCGTCACCCTCGACGTCCACGATCGACTCGGGAGCCCCGTTGGACGTCACGATCCACGACGACGGGGCGGTCACCACGAAGCGGTGCGGCGCCTTGAGGTCGGGCTGGTCGAAGCAGGCCCACACGCGGCGGGCCTCGTCGGGCTCGAGGCTGGTCCAGACGTAGACGAGCTTGTCGGTGGGGTCGACCGTGCGGAGGATGCCCTCGCCGGTCCCGGTGTTGGTCGTGCTGGCCTCGACGACCAGGACGTTGTCGGCCGCGAGCGCGGGGAGCGGCAACCGGCCGTCCTCGGCCTGCGAGACGTCGATGTCCTCGCCGTTGAGCGTGGCACGGGCGACGTCCATCGCGACGTCCACGAACGTGGTCGCGCCGGGCTCGCTGCACGTGAACGTGATGGTGCTGACGGAGGAGAAGACCTCTCCCTCGAGCAGCCCGGTCATGTCGGCCGCGATGTCGTAGCGCTGGACCTCGAGGAGGGCCGATCGGGCCGCTGCTTCGGTCTGGGTGAGGGTCGAAAGACTCATGCGGCCGACCCTATGCACTGTGTCCACCCGCGCTAGCGTGCGGGGCATGGCCACCCCTCGCGGAGACGACCCTGCTGACGACCTCGCCGACCGGCCGATGTCGTGGCCCGTCGTCTCGACCCACGACCTGCACCGCGACGACTGGGTGGTCGCGCTCCGCGAGGACGTGATCACGCGCCCCGGCCACTCCGAGCAGTTCAGCCGGATCAGCCTCGAGCACCCGGGTGCGGTCGTCGTGCTGGCGGTCGACGACGACGAGCAGGTGATGTGCCTGCGGCAGTACCGCCACACGAGCGGTCACGAGTTCGTGGAGCTGCCCGCCGGCCTGAAGGACGCCGGTGACGAGCCACCGGTCGAGACCGCGAAGCGCGAGCTGCGCGAGGAGGTCGAGCTCGAGGCGTCGGACTGGCGGCTGCTGCTGAGCACCTTCGGCAGCGCCGGCATCAGCGACGAGGTGCACGACATCTTCCTGGCGCGCGGGCTGTCGCACGCGCCCCGCGGCGACTTCGAGATGCGCCACGAGGAAGCCGAGATGGAGCACTTCTGGGTGCCGATGTCCGACCTCCTCGACGCGGTGCTCGAGCGCCGGGTCCGACAGGGTCCGCTGGCCCAGGCCGTGCTGGCGTACGCCGTGCTCAAGGAGCGGGGCACCCTCGACGGTGCCTAGCGCCCGCCGGGAGTAGTGTCGCTCCCGCTGTGAGGCGAGCCACACCCGTGGCCCCTCTCCGATTCCATAGGAGCAAAGGCATGAAGGTCGGCGTACCCAAGGAAGTCAAGAACCGCGAGTACCGCGTGGCCCTGACCCCCATCGGCGTGCACGAGCTGGTCCAGCACGGCCACGAGGTGGTCATCCAGAAGACCGCGGGCGAGGGCTCGCAGATCCCCGACGAGGAGTACGTCGCCGCGGGCGCCACGATGCTCGACACGGCCGACGACGTGTGGGGCACCGCGGACATGATCCTTAAGGTCAAGGAGCCGGTCGCCGAGGAGTACCACCGGATGCGGGAGGGCCAGACCCTCTTCACCTACCTCCACCTCGCCGCCGACAAGCCGCTGACCGAGGAGCTGATGGCGCGCAAGGTCACCGGCATCGCCTACGAGACCGTCCAGCTGCCCTCCGGCGGCCTGCCGCTGCTCTACCCGATGTCGGAGGTCGCCGGCTGCCTGGCGCCCCAGGTCGGTGCCTACTCCCTCATGAAGGCCAACGGCGGCCGCGGCGTCCTGATGGGCGGTGTCGGCGGCGTGGCCAACGCCAAGGTCGTCATCATCGGCGCCGGCGTCTCGGGCCAGAACGCCGCCAACATCGCGCTCGGCATGGGTGCCGACGTGACACTGCTCGACACCGACCTCGACAAGCTCCGGATGTCGTTCTGGCGCTACAACAACCGCGTCCACGGCCTCGCATCTTCCAAGCTCGCGATCGAGCAGCAGGTGATGGAGGCCGACATGGTGATCGGCGCCGTGCTGATCCCCGGTGCGGCCGCGCCCAAGCTGGTCACCAACGACCTGGTCTCGCGGATGAAGCCCGGCTCGGTGCTCGTCGACATCGCGATCGACCAGGGCGGCTGCTTCGAGGACTCGCACGCCACCACGCACGACGACCCGACCTACCAGGTCCACGACTCGGTGTTCTACTGCGTGGCCAACATGCCCGGCGCGGTGCCCAACACCTCGACGTACGCCCTCACCAACGCGACGCTGCCCTACGCGGTCGCGCTCGCCGACAAGGGCTGGCAGCAGGCGCTCCGCGACGACCCGAGCCTGGCGCTGGGCCTCAACACCCACGCCGGCCAGCTCACCAACGGTCCGGTCGGCGCCGCCGTCGGCATCGACGCGGTGGGGCTCGACAGCGTTCTCGCCTGAGAGTGCCCGGGTGAGTCTCGGCCGGGCCGTCCGCACGTACCTCGACCACCTCACGGTCGAGCGCGGCCTGGCCGCCAACACCCTCAGCTCCTACCGGCGCGACCTGGGCCGGTACGACGAGTTCCTCGCCGCGCAGGGGATCGACGACCTGGACGCGGTCACCGAGCAGACGGTGGCCGCGTTCCTGGTGAGCCTGCGTGAGGGGAGCGAGGGCCACCCACCGCTCAGTGCGACCTCGGCCGCCCGGACCGTGGTGGCGGTGCGCGGCTTCCACAAGTTCGCCGTGTCCGACGGGCTCGCCGTGGCCGACCCGGCCGCGGCGGTGAAGCCGCCGACCCCGGCGAAGCGGCTGCCCAAGGCGTTGCCGCTGTCCGACGTCGAGGCGATCCTCGAGGCGGCCGGCGCACCCGACACGGTGCTGGCGTTGCGCGACCGGGCGCTGCTCGAGCTGCTCTACGGCACCGGCGCGCGGATCTCCGAGGCCGTCGGCCTCGACGTCGACGACCTCGACGCGGTCGACGGCACGGTGCTGCTGCGCGGCAAGGGCGGCAAGGAGCGGCTGGTGCCGGTCGGCGGCTACGCCCGGGATGCGGTCGCCGCCTACCTGGCCCGCGCCCGGCCGGAGATCGTCGGCGCCGGACGTGGCGGACCTGCGATGTTCCTCAACTCGCGCGGCGGCCGCCTGTCGCGGCAGAGTGCCTGGGCGGTGCTGGTGAAGGCCGCCGAGCGTGCGGGCGTCACGGCCTCGGTGTCGCCGCACACGCTGCGCCACTCCTTCGCCACGCACCTGCTGGACGGCGGCGCGGACGTACGCGTGGTGCAGGAGCTGCTGGGGCACGCCTCCGTGACCACGACGCAGGTCTACACGCTCGTCACGGTCGACAACCTGCGCGAGGTCTTCGCCACCGCGCACCCGCGGGCGCGGGAGTGATGGTCCGCCTGCGGCTGCTCGGCCAGCCGAGCTGGGACGGCGCACCGCTGGTCGGGGCGCGCCCGCAGGCGCTGCTCGCCGCGCTGGTCCTCGAGCCGCGCGGGCTGAGCGTCGCCCACCTCGTCGAGCAGGTCTGGGAGGACGCACCCCCGGCCAACCCGGGCAAGGCCCTCCAGGTGCTGGTGTCCCGCCTGCGCTCGGCCACCTCATCCGACGTCATCGAGCTGACCGAGAACGGCTACCGCCTGGGGCTGCGGCCCGACGAGGTCGACGCGCTGGCGCTCGGCCTTCACGTCGCGGAGGCGCGCGACCTGTTGCGGGCAGGCGACGCCGTGGGCGCCGCGGCCCGCGCCGAGGCCGCCCGTGGCCTGGCCGGGTCGTTGGAGGACGAGCCGTCGGGCCCGCTGGCCACGCTGCGGGACCTGACGACCCGGACACTGGCGGCTGCGGACGACGTGCTCGGCCGGGCCCTCGCCCGGCAGGGCCGGCACGCCGAGGCGCTGCCGCTGCTGGAGGCCGCCGCTGCGCGCTGGGTCGACGACGCCGGTGTGCTGGGCGACCTGCTGCGCACGATGGCGGCGCTCGGCGGACCGGCGGTGGCGCTCGGCCGCTACGAGGCCTACCGCGAGGACCTCGCCGAGCGGCTCGGCGTCGACCCCGCGCCCGAGCTCCAGCACCTCCACCGCGAGCTCCTCGCCGCCGACGACCCGGTGCGCACCGGTCTGAGGTACGACGGTGAGCGGCTGCTCGGGCGCGACGACGACCTGGCCCGGCTCCGGTCCGCCCTCGCGACGTCGCGGCTCGTGACGGTCCTCGGCCCGGGCGGGATCGGCAAGACGAGCGTGGCCCAGGCGCTCGCGCGCGAGTCGACGCTGCCGCACGTGCGGGTGGTCGAGCTGGTCGGTGTGGGCGCGGGCGACGACGTGGTGGCGGCCGTGGGTGCCGGCCTGGGCGTACGCGGCTCGGTCACGACCCGCGCGATCCTCACCCCGGCCCAGCAGGCCGACGTACGCAGTCGGATCGCCGCCGAGCTGGACGCGGGGCCGACCCTGCTCGTGCTCGACAACTGCGAGCACGTGCTGGAGCCGGTGGCGGCGCTGGTGGCGTTCCTGCTGGCGACCACGCGCGACCTGCAGGTGCTGGCGACGAGCCGGGCACCGCTGCGGCTCGCCGCCGAGCGCGCCGTGCCGCTCACCCAGCTGTCGCCGGCCGACGCCGCGGACCTGTTCGTCCGCCGGGCGACGGCGACGCGGCCCGACGCCGTGCTCGACCCGGAGGCCGTGCGTGAGGTGGTCGAGCGCCTCGACGGGCTCCCGCTGGCCGTCGAGCTCGCCGCGGCCCGCGTGCGTACGATGACCGTCGCCGAGGTGGCCGCCGCGCTCGACGACCGTTTCGCCGCCCTGCGCAGCCGCGACCGCAGCACCCCCGACCGGCACCGCACGCTCGAGGCCGTCATCGCGTGGTCGTGGGACCTGCTGGCACCCGACGAGCAACGGGCCCTGGCCTGGCTGTCGGTCTTCCAGGACGGGTTCGACCGGGCGACCGCGACGAGCGTGCTGGGGACCGACGGCCCCGACCTGGTCGGCGTGCTCGTCGAGCAGTCGCTGCTCGTGATGGGGGAGGGCGCCGGGGGCGCACGCTTCCGCGCACTGGAGACGATCCGGGAGTACGCCGCGACCCGGCTGGTCGCGGCCGGTGAGCACGACGACGCGGTCGCCGCGCAGCGGCGGTGGGCGCTCGAGCACGCGGAGCGCGCCGTCGACCTCGTCGTGGCCGAGCACCAGGTCGCGCTGCTCGACGCGCTGGTGCGCGAGCAGAACAACCTGACCGACGTGCTGCGGCACGCGCTGTCGGTCGGTGACCGCGCGGTGGTCGCCCGACTGGTGGCGCTGCTCGGGAGCGTCTGGACGATCACCGGTGACCAGCCGCGGGTCTTCGCGGTGTGCGACCCGGCCGCGGAGCTGCTCACCGGCTGGGAGGTGCCCGTCGACCTGCTCCCGGACGCCCAGGAGGCGGCCGGCGTGCTGATGATCCACCTGAGCTGGATGCCCAGCGTCGACCTCAGCGGGCTGCGCGACCTGCTCCTGCAGGGCGAGCGACCGGTCGGCCCCTGGGGCCTCATCGGGCACACCGTCCACGTCGCGAGCGAGCCGGCGGACGTCTCTGCGCGGCTCAGTGAGGTCGCCTCCACCCAGCCGACCGCGATGGCCGGTGCGCTGCTGATGTGGGCCGCCATCGTGGGGGAGAACGTCGGCGACGTGGAGACCGCCCGCGCCCGGGCCGAGCAGGCGCTCGCCCTCGGCCCGCTGCCGCCCTACCTCACCGCGTCGCTCCACGCCGAGCTGAGCCAGCTGGCCATGGCGGTCGGCGACCACCACCGCGCCGCCGAGCACGCCGAGATCGCGTGGCCCCTGCTCGAGCGCGTGCACTCGGTGACCGACGCGTACAGCCTGCGGATGGCGACCGCGATCGCCCCTCTGCTCGACGGCGACGTCGACCGTGCCGCCGCGATGCTGGCGGACTTCGGGGAGCCCGACGGCGAGACGGCCCAGATGGGTGCCCGCCTCACGTGGCTCACCGCGCAGGCGGAGCTCGCCCTCGCCCGCGGCGACCACGCGGGCGCGATCCGGCGCTACGACGACATCGTCGAGATGGTGGTCGAGTCCGACCCCGCGGCCGGCATCAACCCGTGGCTGATGCTGGCGGCATCGGCCGCCCTGGTGGCACGTGCCCGGCACGGCGGCCTCGACGTCGACCCGCGGGCGAGCGAGCTGCGCGACCTGCTGCTCGGCTCGTCGGCCGCCCTCGTCGACGGGTCCCTCTGGTTCGCCGACCTGCCCCTCAACGGCGTGATGCTGGTCGCGCTCGGCACGTGGGTGCTGCGCTTCGGGCCGCCCGAGCAGCACGAGGACGGCGTACGCCTGCTCGCCATCGCGCACCGATGGGCCTACAACCGCAGCATCCCGGTGATGGCGTGGGAGCCGCTCGTGGAGCTCGCCGACGCAGCGGTGCCGGGACGGGTCGACCAGCTCGTCGAGGAGCTGGCCGACCGCCCCGGCCCGGACCTGCTGCCCGGCGCCGCAGAGGTCGTGGACCGATTGCGGCGCCTGTGGCTCACATCTTCTTGAAGCGGCGTACGGACAGCGGGGCGAAGATCGCCACCACGACCGCGCAACCGACGAGCGCCCAGCCGACCGCGCCCGTCACCTCGCCGCGGTTGGCGAGGTCGCGGAGCGCGGTGATCACCAGCGACACCGGGTTGACCTCGGCGAAGGCCTCCAGCGGGCGGGGCATCGTGTCGGTCGGGACGAACGCGTTGGACAGGAACGTCAGCGGGAACATCACCAGCAGGGAGATCCCCTGCACGCCCTGGGCGTTGCGCCCGACCAGGCCGAAGAAGGTGAAGATCCAGGCCAACGACCAGCCCGCGACGACGGCGAGCAGGATCGCGCCGGCCACGCCTGCGAAGCCACCGCCCGGGCGGTAGCCGATCGCGATGCCGACGGTGAAGGTGAGCACCGCGGCGATGAGGTAGCGCAGCATGTCGGCGACCATCGGCCCGGCCAGCGGCGCGATGCGCGCGATGGGCAGCACCTTGAACCGGTCGAAGACGCCGGAGTCGAGGTCGGTGCGCAGCTGTACGCCGGTCGCGACGCACGCCGTGAGCACGGTCTGGCCGATCAGGCCGGGGATGATGAGCGGCAGGTAGCTGCCGACGTCGCCGGAGATCGCGCCGCCGAAGATGTAGGCGAACATCGCGGTGAAGATCAGCGGCTGGATGGTGACGTCGAACATCACCTCCAGGCTGCGGCGCATCTTGACGGTCGCCCGCCAGGCGAGCGTCATGGTCTGCGAGATCGTGTCGGAGAGGCTGACGTGCGGGGCGAGGTCGACGGTGTCGGGCCGTTCGGGGCTCAGGGTGGTCATCGGGAGGCCTCCATGTCCTGGGGCTGGGTGTTCTGGGTGTTCTGGGTGGGCTGGTCGGCGGTGTCCTCGGCGGTGTCCTCGCCGGTGTCCTCGCCGGTGTCGTGACCGGTGAGGGCGAGGAAGACCTCGTCGAGGGAGGGCTTCTGGACGGTCACCGACTCGATCGCGACGCCCCGGTCGCGGAGCGCGACGAGCAGGTCGACGGACTGGTCGGTGCGCTGGAGGGCGACGGTGACCCGACGTGACTCCGGGGTGAGCGTGGGCTCCTCGCCGAGCAGCTGCTGGGCCAGCGCGGAGGCGGTCGGCAGGTCGGAGGGGTCGACGAGCTGGAGCTGCAGCGTCGAGCGGCCGACGGACGACTTGAGCTCGTCGGCGGTGCCCTCGGCGACCTTGCGGCCGTGGTCGATCACGGCGATCCGGTCGGCGAGCTGGTCGGCCTCGTCGAGGTACTGCGTGGTGAGCAGCACGGTGCTGCCCTCGGTGACGAGCTCGCGGATCGTGTCCCACATCTGGCCGCGAGTGCGCGGGTCGAGCCCGGTGGTGGGCTCGTCGAGGAAGATCAGCGGCGGACGGGTGATCAGGCTGGCCGCGAGGTCGAGGCGCCGTCGCATGCCGCCGGAGAAGGCCGAGATCGGCTTGGACGCGGCCTCGGTGAGGTCGAACTGCTCGAGCAGGCGGGCCCCGCGCTGCCGCGCCTCGGCGCGGCCCAGGCCCTGGAGGCGGGCGAACAGCCACAGGTTCTCGGTCGCGGTCAGGTTCTCGTCGACCGAGGCGTACTGCCCCGTGACGCCGAGGAGCTGGCGGACCAGGTGGGGCTCGGTGGCGACGTCGTGGCCGAAGACCTCGCCGGTGCCGCCGTCGATCGGCAGGAGGGTGGCAAGCATCTTGAGCATCGTGGTCTTGCCGGCGCCGTTCGGGCCGAGCACGCCGAAGACCTCGCCGCGGTGGACCTCGAGGTCGACGCCGTCGACGGCGCGGTGGTCGCCGAAGCTCTTCACGAGCCCGCTTGCCCGGACGGCGGGCTGGGTGGTGGGTGAGTTCATGACGGGGTCCCTGCGGGGTTGTCGGCCGGGGGAGCGAAGCGGAGGAGGGCGAGAACGCCGTGGGGTGTCTTCATGGTCGAAGCGTGGCCCCGCCCGGTTTCACGGCGGTTGCGCGCCGACCGCCACGGTGAAACCCGACCCTGGACCGGCAGGTGGTTGGATCGGGGCATGCCGGATGCCGCAGCGAGACTCGACACCCGGATCCCGACCGGCGCCGACCCCGACACGGTGTACGACGCCTTCGCGAGCTGGGTGGCCGACCAGGGCCTCGGCCTCTACCCGCACCAGGACGAGGCGGTCATCGAGCTGCTCGGCGGCAACCACGTGATCCTCGCGACCCCGACCGGGTCGGGGAAGTCGCTGGTCGCCCTCGGCGCGCACGCCGCCGCCCTCGCCCGGGACGAGGTCAGCTTCTACACCGCGCCGATCAAGGCGCTGGTGAGCGAGAAGTTCTTCTCCCTGATCGAGGTCTTCGGCGCCGACAACGTCGGCATGCTCACCGGCGACGCGGCGGTGAACCCCGACGCCCCGATCATCTGCTGCACCGCCGAGATCCTGGCCAACATCGCCCTGCGCGAGGGCCGGTCCGCCGACGTCGGGCTGGTCGTGATGGACGAGTTCCACTACTACTCCGAGCACGACCGCGGATGGGCCTGGCAGGTGCCGCTGCTCGAGCTGCTCGACGCGCAGTTCCTCCTGATGTCCGCCACCCTCGGTGATGTCTCCTTCTTCGTCGACGACCTCAAGGAGCGCACCGGGCGCGACACGGCGGTCGTCGACGACGCCGAGCGCCCGGTCCCGCTGAGCTTCCGCTGGTCGATGGAACCGCTCGACGAGACCCTCGAGGAGCTGGTGACGACCGGGCAGGACCCGGTCTACGTCGTCCACTTCACCCAGGCGGCGGCCGTCGAGCACGCCACCAACCTGCTGAAGTCGAAGGTCGGCGCGAACGGGCTCACGGTCGACAAGGAGGCGATCGCCGAGCGGATCGGAGCGTTCCGCTTCGGTGCCGGCTTCGGCAAGACCCTGTCGCGGCTGGTCCGCAACGGCATCGGCGTCCACCACGCCGGGATGCTGCCGAAGTACCGCCGGCTCGTCGAGACGCTCGCCCAGGCGGGACTGCTCCGCGTCATCTGCGGCACCGACACCCTCGGGGTCGGCATCAACGTGCCGATCCGCACCGTCCTCTTCACCGGACTGGCCAAGTTCGACGGCAACCGGCAGCGGGTGCTCCGGACGCGGGAGTTCCAGCAGATCGCCGGCCGCGCCGGCCGGGCGGGCTTCGACACGGCCGGCTACGTCGTCGTACAGGCTCCGGAGCACGTGATCGACAACGAGCAGCAGAAGGCGAAGATCGCCGCCCGCGTGGCTGCGGGGAAGAAGAAGTCGAAGGCACAGCTCAAGAAGGCGCCCGAGGGCACCGTCGTGTGGACCGAGCAGACCTTCGACAAGCTCGTCGCGGGCGTGCCCGAGCGGCTGAGCAGCCGGATGAAGGTCGACAACGCGATGCTGGTCAACGTCGTCGCGCGCGAGGAGGACGCCTTCGCTGTGATGCGACGACTGGTGATGGAGGGCCACGAGGGGCAGCGGGGGCGGCTGCGTCTGGCCCGCCGGGCGCTGCGCTTGTCGCGTTCGCTGGTCCGCACCGGCATCGTCACGCGGCTCGACGAGCCGGACCGCTTCGGGCGCCGCTACGTCCTGGCCGTCGACCTGCCCGAGGACTTCGCCATCAACCAGCCGCTGGCGCACTTCGCGCTGGCCGCCTTCGACGTGCTCGACCCCGAGTCCGAGACGTACTCCCTGGACGTCGTCTCGATCGTCGAGTCGGTGCTCGAGGCGCCGCGGCAGATCCTGATGGCCCAGCAGCACGCCGCCCGCGGGGAGGCGATCGGGGAGATGAAGGCCGACGGGATCGAGTACGACGAGCGGATGGCGCTGCTGGAGGAGATCACCTGGCCGCAGCCGCTGCGCGGGCTCCTCGAGGCGCTCTACGAGACCTACCGGCAGACCCACCCCTGGCTCCCGGACGACGCGCTGGGGCCGAAGTCGGTCGTGCGGGAGATGTGGGAGAACGGGATGGGGTTCACCGACGTCGTCGGCCGCTACCAGCTCGCCCGGTCCGAGGGCTTGGTCCTGCGCTACCTCACCGACGCCTACAAGACGCTGCGGCACTCGGTGCCCGAGGCGCACCGGGCGCCCGAGGTCGAGGACGTCATCGAGTGGCTGGGGGAGACGGTGCGGCAGACCGACTCCTCGCTGCTCGACGAGTGGGAGGCGCTGTCGGACCCCGACCACGCCTCCAGCGCGGTCGCCCACCACGAGCCGCCGCCACCGCCGCGGCCGCTGTCCAGGCAGGAGCGCCCGTTCCGGGTGATGCTCCGCAACGCGATGTGGGCGCGCGTCGACGCGGTCGCCCGCGACGACCTCGACGTGCTCGTCCGCCTCGAGCGCGCGGCCGCCGACCGCACCGAGCCCCCACGCCAGGTCGTGGTCGGCCGCTCCGTGTGGGACGCGGCGATCGAGGCCTACTACGCCGAGCACGACTCCGTCCTCACCGACGGCGACGCCCGCGGCCCAGACCTGCTGGTGGTGGCCGACGAGCGGGTGGGGGAGCCCGTCGGCGCCGAGGAGGGCGTGACGTCCCGGCTGCGCGACGTACGCCAGACGATCCACGACCCGGAGGGCCACCACGACTGGGTGATCGAGGCCACCGTGGACTGCGACGCGACCGACGAGGCCGGCGAGCTGGTGCTCGCGACGACGGCCATGCGCCGGCTCGACTGACCCCGGTCCGCCCTGGTGGGTGGCGGCAGACGACATCTGGCTGGCTGTGGGTGGCGGCAGACGACATCTGGCTGGCTGTGGGTGGCGGCAGACGACATCTGGCTGGCTGTGGGTGGCGGCAGACGACGTCGGATGACCGTCTGGACATGTCGTGTGCCGCCACCCAGACGCCCAGGCATGTCGTGTGCCGCCACCCAAGAAGGCCTCCAGCAGTGGGTGGCGGCAGACGACATTGGATCACCGTCTGGACATGGCGTGTGCCGCCACCCAGGCGGCCGGGCATGTCGTGTGCCGCCACCCAACAAGGCCCTAGGGCGGAGAACGCGGCAGTGCACAGGGTTGTGCACAGGGAGGCCGGTCCCTGTGCAGAGCACCGGGGCGTCGTACACAGATCCAGACGTCTGCCTGTGGGTCTCCCGGTCGGTGTTGGTGAGGGCGGCGCCGGGGCCTAGGGTCCGTGCGAAGCCGGTCCGAGAACTGTCGACGTGTCGACAAAGTTCGGAGGCTCCGGCGTGGTGCAATCGAGCTCCACAGCAATCCAGAGGAGAAGACATGAGCGGTGCGGGATTCCCCGGTTCGAACGTCGGGAGCAGTGCCTCCGAGATGCCGCCGATGTACCGACCTCGCCACGCGCCCGCCCCGTCGACCTTCCCCCGAGACGAGCCCTCCGTGACCCAGCCCCTGCCCTTCGAGCGCAGCACCGTCGAGGAGCCCATCGTGGCCCCGACCGACGCCACGCCGCTCGACGCCCCGATGGGCCCGACCGGCCGGCCGATGCCGTACTTCCCGGAGCCGACCCCGCTGACCCGCCACGGCAATGCGCGCGTGATCTCGATGTGCAACCAGAAGGGCGGCGTCGGCAAGACCACGACGACCATCAACCTGGGCGCCTCGCTCGCCGAGCTTGGTCGCAAGGTGCTGCTCGTCGACTTCGACCCGCAGGGCTCGCTCTCGGTCGGCCTGGGGCTCAACCCCCACGAGATGGAAGCGACCATCTACAACCTGCTGATGGACCGCGAGACCACGCTCGGCGACGTGATCGTGGGGTCCGGCATCGAGGGCATGGACCTGCTGCCCTCCAACATCGACCTGTCCGCCGCCGAGGTGCAGCTCGTGCACGAGGTGGCCCGCGAGCAGACGCTCCAGCGGGTGCTCGCGCCGGCGATCGAGCACTACGACATCATCCTCATCGACTGCCAGCCCTCGCTCGGCCTGCTGACCGTCAACGCGCTGACTGCCTCCGACAGCGTGATCGTGCCGCTGGAGTGCGAGTACTTCGCGCTGCGCGGCGTGGCCCTGCTCAAGACCACGATCGACAAGGTCCGCGAGCGGCTCAACCCCAAGCTCGAGATCGACGGCGTGCTCGGCACGATGTTCGACGGGCGCACGCTCCACAGCCGTGAGGTGATGGAGCGGCTGGTCTCGGCCTGGGGCGACACGGTCTTCCACACCGTGATCCGCCGCACGGTGAAGTTCTCCGACGCCACCGTGGCCGGTGAGCCGATCACGTCCTACGCCTCGTCGTCGACCGGGGCGAGCGCCTACCGCCAGCTGGCCAAGGAGGTGCTCACCCGGTGGCCCGCCGAGTGAGCATGCCGGCCGCGGACGACCTGTTCCGGCCGACCTCCGACACCGAGCAGCCCGCACCGGAGCAGCGCCCGCGCCGCGTCCGGGCCGTCGCCGACGACGCCCCCGAGACCGACACCGGGGTGAAGCGCCCCAGCGGTCGCGTGCGCCACGACGAGAAGATGACGGTCTACGTCACCGCGGACGAGCTGCTCGACATCGAGCACGCCCGGCTGACGCTGCGCCGCCACCACGGCCTGGCGGTCGACCGCGGCCGCCTCGTGCGTGAGGCGCTGGCGCTCGTCCTCGCCGACCTCGAGGCGCAGGGCACGGACAGCGCGCTGGTGCAGCGGCTGCTCGACGAGTGAGCTCCGACCCCGGCACCGCCGTCCTCGAGCCGGGCGGCATCGACGAGGCTCCCGCCTTCGGCGTGCACCTCGACAACTTCGAGGGACCGTTCGACCTGCTGCTCGGCCTGATCGCCAAGCACAAGCTCGACATCACCGAGGTCGCGCTCTCGCAGGTCACCGACGAGTTCATCGCGCACGTCAAGAACCTCGGCGGGATCTACGACCTCGAGGTGACGACGTCGTTCCTCGTCGTGGCGGCCACGCTGCTCGACCTGAAGGCGGCCCGGCTGCTGCCCCAGGGTGACGTCGAGGACGAGGAGGACCTCGCGCTCCTCGAGGCCCGCGACCTGCTCTTCGCGCGCCTCATGCAGTACCGCGCGTTCAAGCAGGTGGCGTCCGTCTTCGAGGACCGGCTGGCGTCCGAGTCGCGTCGCCACCCGCGGGCCGTCGGCCTGGAGGAGCGCTTCGCGACCCTCCTGCCGGAGGTGCTGATCGGCATCGGGCTCGAGCAGTTCGCCCAGCTCGCTGCCCGGGCGATGGAGCCCAAGCCGGTGCTCGAGGTCTCGCTCCAGCACATCCACGCGGCCAAGGTCAGCGTGCGCGAGCAGGCCCAGCTCGTCGCCGACCGGTTGCGGCGCAGCGGGACGTTGACCTTCCGCGCCCTCTGCGGCGACTCGCCCGACCGGCTCACCACGGTCGCGCGCTTCCTGTCGCTGCTCGAGCTGTTCCGCGAAGGTGCGGTCTCCTTCGACCAGGTCAGCCCGCTGGGCGAGCTGACGGTGCGGTGGACCGGCGCCGACGACGGCGACATCGAGATCACCGACGAATTCGACGGTGCGGACGCGGCCGACGATGATGCTCCCGTGCCCCAGGACCATGACGGAGCGGATGAGTGACCGACCAGACCAGCGAGCCGGACGTCCCCGAGACCACGCCGGAGCCCGCGCCGGAGCCCGCGCCCGAGCCCGCGCCGGAGCCCACGTCCGGGACCACCGACGACGTCGACACCCTGTCCGTCGCGGTCGCCGAGCTGCGCCCGGCACTCGAGGCGATCCTGATGGTCTCCGACGAGCCGCTCGGCACGGTGCGCCTCGCCTCCGTGGTCGGCCACCCGGTCAGCGACGTCGACGAGGCCCTGGCCGCCCTGGCGAGCGAGTACGCAGAGCAGGGCCGCGGCTTCGACCTGCGACCCGTCGCGGGTGGCTGGCGCTTCTACTCGCGCCCGGAGTTCGCCGGGGTCGTCGAGTCGTTCGTCCTCGACGGCCAGCAGGCGCGCCTGACGCAGGCCGCGCTGGAGACCCTCTCGGTCGTCGCCTACAAGCAGCCGGTCTCGCGGGCGCGGGTGTCCGCGATCCGCGGCGTCAACGTCGACGGCGTGATGCGCACGCTCCTGAGCCGCGGGCTGGTCGAGGAGGCCGGGCAGGACGAGCAGAGCGGCGCGAACCTCTACCGCACGACCTCCTACTTCCTCGAGCGCATCGGGATCACCTCGCTCGACGAGCTGCCCGAGCTCGCCCCCTACCTCCCCGACATGGACGACCTCGAGGACGAGCTCGCCAGCGTCGCGGGCCTGGACGCACCGGTCGAGACCGCACCGGTCGAGGTCGCGCCGAGCGAGCCCGTGCCGGCGCAGGTGACCGAGCACCACGCGTCTCCCCACAGCGGCGCGGGCACCGAGCCCGACGGCGGGACCGAGACGACATGAGGCCCCACGACCAGCCGGACAACCCGCAGCCCGCCTCCCAGCGGCCGGACGTCGACGACGACGGGCTGATCCGCCTCCAGAAGCTGCTCGCCCAGTCCGGCGTCGCCAGCCGCCGCAAGTGCGAGGAGCTCATGCTCGACGGCCTGGTCGAGGTCGACGGTGAGGTCGTCACGCGGCTCGGCACCAAGGTCGACCCCCGCACGGCGGTCGTACGCGTCGAGGGGAAGCGGCTGCCGCCGATCAGCGACAAGGTCTACCTCGTCCTCAACAAGCCCCGCGGCGTCGTCTCGACGATGTCCGACCCCGAGGGCCGGCGCACGCTCGGCGACCTCGTCGCCGACCGCCCGGAGCGGCTCTTCCACGTCGGTCGGCTCGACACGGACACCGAGGGCCTGATCATCCTCACCAACGACGGCGACTTCGCCCAGCACCTGGCACACCCCTCGCACGAGGTCGACAAGACCTACGTCGCGGAGGTCGACGGCGAGGTGCACGTCCGGACGATCCGCGAGCTGCTCGCCGGCGTCACCCTCGACGACGGCCCCGTCACCGTCAGCAAGGCGCGCGTCGTCGGCGGCGACCCGCGACGCGAGGGCAGCAACCGCTCGATCGTCGAGCTCACCATCCACGAGGGCCGCAACCGCATCGTGCGTCGGCTCCTCGACCACGTCGGCCACCCGGTGCGCCGGCTGACCCGCACCGAGATCGGTCCGGTGACCCTCGCGCGGCTCCGGTCGGGGGAGATGCGCGAGCTGACGATGGCCGAGCTCGGCGAGCTGATGGACAGCGCGCAGCTCTGAGGCCCGCCGACGTTAGGGTCTTCCCCGTGGCAGTGAGGGCAGTACGCGGGGCGACGCAGCTCGACGAGGACACCCGTGAGCACATGCTCGACCGGGTGGCCGAGCTCGTGACGGACGTGATGGAGGCCAACGGCCTCGACGTCGACGACTTCATCTCGATCATCTTCACCGCGACCAGCGACCTCGTGAGCGAGTTCCCGGCCTACGCCGCGCGCCAGCTCGGCTTCTCCGACGTCCCGCTGGTGTGCGCGCGCGAGCTGGAGATCGAGGGGTCGATGCCGCGGGTCGTGCGCCTGATGGCCCATGTCGAGACCGACCTCCTGCGCGCCGATGTCACCCACGTCTACCTCCACGGCGCGGCCAACCTGCGGCGCGACCTCAGCCGGACCACCAGCCATGACTGACGACCTGCCCGCCCTCACCGGACCCGTCGAGGTCGTCGGGGCGGGCCTGATCGGCACGTCCGTCGCGCTCGTGTGCCGCCGACTCGGCCTCGAGGTCGTGCTGCGTGACGCCTCGGCGGAGAACGTGCGTACGGCGACCGGGCTGGGCGCGGGCCGCTCCGCGACGGCGACCGACCGGCCGCAGCTCGTCGTGGTGGCCGTCCCACCGGCGGCGATCGCCGGGGCGGTCGTCGACGCGCTCCACCGCACCGACGCCGTCGTCACCGATGTGGGGAGCGTGAAGTCGGCACCGCTGGCCGCGGTCGCCGCGCGCGTGTCGCCCGCCGACCTGGCCCGCTACGTCGGGTCGCACCCGATGGCCGGCAGCGAGCGATCCGGTCCACTGGCCGCGAGCGCGGCGCTGTTCGACGGACGACCGTGGGCCGTCACCCCGCACGCCGACGCCGACCCGGCGGCGGTCGGGCTGGTGGAGTCGCTGGTCGTCGAGTGCGGGGCAGCCCCGTTGCGGATGGATCCCGCCGAGCACGACCGCGCGGTCGCCCGCATCTCGCACCTGCCGCACCTCGCCGCCGTCCTGGTCGCCGGCCGGCTCGCCGCCGCGCCCGCGGAGCACCTCGCGCTGTCCGGGCAGGGGGTCCGCGACGTCACGCGCGTCGCCGCGAGCGACCCGGCGCTCTGGCAGCAGATCCTCGAGGCCAACGCAGGGGCCGTGCTCGACCTGCTGGGCGAGGTGCGAGCCGATCTCGACGCGCTCATGGCGGCTGTCTCCGCAGACGCCGGGGCCGACCTCGTCGACATCCTCGCGCGCGGCAACGCCGGCACGGCGGCCATCCCCGGCAAGCACGGTGGACCGGCCCGTCCGACGCGGTCCGTCTTCGTGTCCGTCCCCGACCACCCGGGCGAGCTGGCCCGCCTGTTCGGCGACGCCGGCGAGATCGGCGTCAACATCGAGGACGTCCACATCGACCACGACCCCGGCCGTCCCGTCGGCCTCACCGAGCTCGTCGTCGAGAAGGGCCGGGCCGAGCACCTGCTCGCCGCTCTCGAATCCCGTGGGTGGACCACGCACCGGTAATCTTCTCGCCCGTGACCAGCTCCCTCGTGATCGCCGTCGACGGCACGTCAGGCTCCGGCAAGTCGAGCACCTCGCGCGGCGTCGCCGGGCGGCTGGGACTGCGCTACCTCGACACCGGGGCGATGTTCCGGGCGATGACCTGGTGGCTGCTGAGCGAGGGCGTCGACGTGCACGACGCCGAGGCCGTGTCGGCCGCCGCGAACCGCCCCCGCATCGAGTCGGGCACCGACCCGCTCGCCCCGACGATCACCGTCGACGGCGTGGACGTGTCGGTCGAGATCCGCAGCGCCGAGGTCAACGCCGCGGTCAGCCCGGTCAGTGCTGTTCCCGCCGTGCGGACCCGCCTGCTCGAGCTCCAGCGCGAAGCCATCGGTGACGGCGGCATCGTGGTCGAGGGTCGCGACATCGGCTCGGTCGTGTGGCCGCAGGCCGAGGTGAAGGTCTACCTGAGCGCCGACCCCGACGCCCGCGCCGAGCGGCGCGCGGCCGAGGAGGGCGGCGCCGACCTGGCGCGCACCCAGCAGTCGCTGCTCGAGCGCGACCGGATCGACTCCGGCCGCGCGACCGCGCCGCTCACGATGGCCGACGGCGCCGTGCACGTCGACAGCACGCACCTCACCCTCGACGAGGTCATCGAGACCATCGTGGGCCTGGTCGGGTCCACGGCTCCGTGACCGCTCGGGACCTGCCGACCGGCAGCGTCGTGCACCCGCGGACGCGGCTCCTCGGCGTGATGCGACCGATCGCGGTCCAGGTGATGGGCCGGCGGTGGCCGGTCACCGTCCACGGTGCCGAGCACGTCCCGGCCAGCGGGGGAGTGATCCTCGCGGCCAACCACATCGGTCTCCTCGACGGCCCGCTGCTGGCGACGTACGCCCCACGGCCGGTGCACGCGCTGACCAAGCGCGAGATGTTCGACGGCAGGCTCGGCGGCTTCCTCCGCGGCACCGGGCAGATCCCGCTCGACCGCTACGCGACCGACCCCGGTGCGATCCGGACCGGCCTCCGGGTGGTGCGTGACGGGGGAGTGCTGGGCATCTTCCCCGAGGGCACGCGGGGCGGCGGCGACTTCCGCCGCTTCCACCACGGTGCGGCCTACTTCGCGCTCGTGACCGGCGCTCCCGTGGTCCCGGTGACCCTGATCGGCACGCGGGCCCCCGGCAGCGTGCGGTCGATCCCCGAGTCCGGCGACCCCATCGACATCGTGTTCGGTGAGCCGTGGCACACGACACAGCAGCCGTGGCCGCGCACCCGGGAACACGTGGCCGCCACGTCGGTGTTGTTGCGAGGACACCTGCTGTCCGAGCTGGACAGCGCCCTCTCGCAGACGCGCCGATCCTTGCCCGGGCCCCTTCCTGCGGGACAATCCGAGGACGACCCCGACACCGGGCTCGTCGAGCAGTGAAATGAGCAGTGAGCAGCATGAGTGAGTACGACGCCCTCAGCGTGGAGCCGGGTGCCGACGAGCCGACCGGCCCGACCCCCGTCCTGGCCGTGGTGGGCCGCCCCAACGTGGGCAAGTCGACCCTCGTGAACCGCATCATCGGCCGCCGCGAGGCCGTCGTGGAGGACCGCCCGGGCGTGACCCGTGACCGCGTGTCCTACGACGCCGACTGGAACGGCCGTGTCTTCACCGTCGTCGACACCGGCGGCTGGGACCCCGACGCCCGCGGCCTCGCCGAGCGGATCGCCGGGCAGGCCGAGGTGGCCGTGTCGCTGGCCGACGCCGTGCTCTTCGTGGTCGACGCGACCGTCGGCATCACCGACGCCGACGAGGCCGTCGTACGCATCCTGCGCAAGTCGGGCAAGCCGGTCGTGCTGGCCGCCAACAAGGTCGACGACCAGCGCACCGAGGCCGAGGCCTACGGGCTGTGGAACCTCGGTCTCGGCGAGCCGTTCTGCGTCTCCGCGCTGCACGGTCGTGGGTCGGGCGACATGCTCGACGCGATCCTCGCCGCGCTGCCGGAGACGCCGGAGCAGTCGTTCGAGGAGGTCGGCGGTCCGCGCCGCATCGCCATCGTCGGCAAGCCCAACGTCGGCAAGTCCTCGCTGCTCAACATGCTCGCCCAGGAGGACCGCGTCGTCGTCGACAACGCCGCCGGCACCACGGTGGACCCGGTCGACGAGCTGATCACGCTGGGCGACAAGACCTGGCGCTTCATCGACACCGCCGGCATCCGCAAGCGGGTCAACCAGGCCTCCGGCCACGAGTACTACGCCTCGCTCCGCACGTCGACGGCGATCGACCGCGCCGAGGTGGCGGTCCTCGTGCTCGACGGCAGCGAGACCGTCTCCGAGCAGGACATGCGCATCATCCAGACGATCCGCGACGCCGGCCGCGCGATGGTGATCGCCTTCAACAAGTGGGACCTCGTCGACGAGGAGCGTCGCTACTACCTCGAGCGCGAGGTCGAGCGCGACCTCGTCCAGCTCAAGTGGGCCCCGCGGATCAACTTCACCGCGCGCACCGGCTGGCATGTCGACCGCCTCGTCCCGGCGATCGAGAAGGCTCTCGAGGGCTGGGAGACCCGCATCGGCACCGGTGCCCTCAACACGTTCCTCGGCCGCCTCGTGGCCGAGCACCCGCACCCGGTGCGCAGCGGCAAGCAGGCGAAGATCCTGTTCGCGACCCAGCCGTCGGTCGCACCGCCCACCTTCGTGCTGTTCACCAGCGGCAAGCTCGACGCGTCCTACGAGCGGTTCATCGAGCGCCGCCTGCGCGAGGAGTTCGGCTTCGTCGGCACGCCGATCGTGATCGAGCAGAAGGTGCGGGAGAAGCGCAAGCGCTGACCGACGCCCGTCAGGGAGTCAGCCCGGTCGCCCGCAGCCAGTCCATCGGGTCGATCGGGCTGCCACCGCCGGGGCGGACCTCGAGGTGGAGGTGCGGGCCGGTGGAGTTCCCGGTGGACCCGACGCTGCCGATCGGGTCGGCGACGTCGACCGCCTGGCCGGGGTAGACCGACACGTCGTCCTGGTGGCAGTACCAGACCTCGGTGCCGTCCGGCAGCGTCACGATCGTGCGCAGCCCGTAGGGACCGGAGTACGCCACCTCGGTGACCACGCCCGCCGCGACCGCGACGATCTGGTCGCCGACGTACGAGCCGAAGTCCTGTCCGCCGTGCTCGGCCTCCCACAGCGGTCCGGTGAGCCCGAAGCCTGCCGAGACGGAGTACGACGCCAGCGGGAGCACCGCGACGACCGCGTCGGGGTCCCCGTGGTAGCCGTACTGCGCGAGGACGGCCTTGCGGCCGAGGAGGGCGCGGTCCCGGGCGTCCGCGAGCCGGTTCAGCGAGGAGAGGCTCTGCTGGCGCTCCCGCACCTGGAGCGCGAGCTCGATGGCGTCGGCCTGGCGGGTGTTCTCGCGGACGAGCGTCTCGGGCGCGGCGTCGGCGCGCGGCGCAGCCATGTCCAGGCCGAGCGCAAGAGCGACGGCAGCCACCGCCAGGCCGGCGCGGCGAGGTAGAGAAGACACGGACGGAACCCCCACAGGTCGAGGATCCGATGCTCCTCGCGCCGGGCAGCCGGTGCCGCCCGTTTCTCCTCAAATGGCCCAGTCGGGCCAGGCGGCATGGCTCATCGGCGAGCCGGGTGGGCCGATTCCGTGGCGTCGAGGGGGCTGCGGTAGTGTTCCCCTCGCTCCGCTGGCCTCGCGCCGGGGGCATTCGGGCTGTGGCGCAGCTTGGTAGCGCACTTGACTGGGGGTCAAGGGGTCGCAGGTTCAAATCCTGTCAGCCCGACCGAAGAAGCAGCAGGTCAGAGGCCGTTCCCGCTGGATGCGGGGGCGGCCTCTTCCTCGTTCTCGCCCCGCGCGCGCAGTGGTGACCCGGTCGTTGGAGCGGACGCGTCTAGACCAGTGGAGATGGGCCGTAACAGATCGTCGCGGTGCGGCGCTGAAGGCTTGATGGGCCCAGCAGCGCTGCTATCCCCCCCGGAGCCAGCGCCGCTGGGCCATCACCCTTCGTGGAGGTGGGCCCGGTCGGGGGCGGGGTCACGCGCCGACCGGGCCCTGCGCGGCCGTGGCAACCTGGGGGCGGGAAGCCGGCTCGCGCACTCGAGGTGTAGCGGGTGAGGTCGAGCGTACGCCGGCGGCTGTAGCCGGATCTCTGGACGGGACGCCCCTGCCCGCTCCGGCGCGTCGCTCCGTCCCACCTCGGTCGGACCGCCTCATCCCTTCGGACCGGCTTGCACCGAACGTCAACGCACGGTCTGGTTCCTCGCTAGTTTTCCCGCAGACGGCGAGTGACTGGAGATGCGGGTGAGGTACGGGCGCGTGACGCTGTGCATGGGCGCGATCGTCGTCCTCCTGGCGGCATCCCCTGCCGAAGGTGCCAGGCTCATGCGCGGATCGACGAAGGCCGACGTCATCGTGGGACGCGCCAGGGCCGACGTCATCATGAGCCTGGGTGGCGACGACGTGATCCGCGGCCGCAGCGGCAACGACAAGATCTACGCCGGCAACGGCAACGACACGGTCCACGGCGACGACGGGAACGACTGGATCACCGCGCAGCCCGGCAACGACTGGGTCGCCGGAGGAGCGGGCCACGACAAGGTCGACGGCGGGTCCGGTGACGACACGGTCTTCGGCGGCGAGGGCGACGACGTCATCTCAGCGAGCTCGGGCAACGACGTCGCGTACGGCGAGAACGGCAACGACATCCTCAACGGGGGTCCCGGCAACGACCGCCTCTTCGGGGGCGAGGGCAACGACAAGCACATCGGCGGCCCGGGCGACGACTGGATCGACGCCGGGCCCGGTGACGACGGTGCGATCCAGGGTGGTCCCGGCAACGACGTCCTGATCGACGGTCCGGGCAACGACTGGCTCGTCAAGGGCGACGAGGGCGACGACACCGTCTTCCTCGGCCCCGGCGCCGACAAGGTCTTCGGCGAGCAGGGCAACGACACCATCTACGTCCTGCCCGACGGATTCGTCGACAAGATCCGCTGCGACGACGGCGGCCAGGAGAACGGCACCGCCGACCGCGTCTTCTTCGTCGGCTGGCGCGACCCGCTCGACGTGGTCGACCCGTTCGGCACCTGCGAGATCGTCGAGGTCATCGACCACCTCCCGGCCGGCTGGCCCTACGGCCCGATCCCCGAGCAGTCGTCGATCTTCCCAAAGGTGCGCTCGACCGTCCTGGAGCCGCGTCTGCGCGTGGCCTTCTGACGGCCCGGCGTCAGGCGAGCGTCGCCGGATCGGTGTTGGCCCCGCAGACGACGACGCAGACGCGCTCGCCGACAGCGGGGGAGTACGCCCCGGACAGCAGGCCGGCGTACGCGGTCGCGGCGCCGTGCTCGGAGGCGATGCGGTAGTCGGACCACAACCGCCGACGGGCTTCGACGATGGCCTCCTCGGTGACCAGCACCGAGACGGGTGGCTCGGCCTGCTGCGCGGCGAACGCGAGGTCCCCGAGGCGACGGGCGCCCAGGGAGTCGGACGCAACTCCCGAGACCTCGACGTCAACAGGCTCGCCGGCGGCCATGGCGCGATGCAGGGTCGGGCAGGTCTCGGGCTCGACGGCGACGACCTTCGCCCGTCCGCGTACGGCGGCAGCGACCCCGGCGTAGAGCCCGCCGCCTCCGACCGCGACGACGACCGTGTCGATCGACGGCTCGTCGTCCAGCAGCTCCTCGGCGAGCGTCCCGGCGCCGGCGGCCACCTCCGGCTGGTCGTAGGCGTGCGCGAAGGCGGCTCCCTGCGCGTGCCCGAAGTCGACGGCGGCCGCGAGCGCCTCGGCGTACTCCGAACCCGCCCGCACCACGTCGGCGCCGTAGGCCCGGATCCGCTGCACCTTGACCTCCGGCGCGGCCTCGGGCACGAAGACGGTCGCGCGGACGCCGAGCTCGCGGGCCGCGAAGGCGTGCGCCAGACCGGCGTTGCCGCCGGACGCCACGACGATGCCCGCGTCGCCGAGCTCGCCATGCTCGATCGCGGCCAGCTGCCGGTTGAAGGCGCCACGTGTCTTGAACACGCCGCAGTGCTGGAGGTGCTCCAGCTTGAGCCACGCCGGGTCGGCACCCGACGGCGCCAGCAGGGGAGTACGGCGCACGCGTCCGCCGATGCGCTCGCGGGCCGCCAGGACGTCGTCGCGGGTGATCACGGCGCCCAGTATCCGGGTCAGCGGATGGTCAACGTCGCCGCGGTGACGCAGACGACGGCGCACACGGCGCCCCAGCCGGCGAGCCGGAGCAGCGGCACCTGCAGCCCCGCCGACCGGCAGCGCTGGAGCCAGAGCAGGGTGGCGAGCGAGGCCCACGGGGTGACGAGGGCACCGGCGTTGACACCGACGAGCGTCGCCACGAGGCGGCGTACGTCGCCCGCGGCGGACGGCTCGACGACCAGGTAGGCCGGCAGGTTGTTGACGAGGTTGGCCGCGAGGGCGGACACGCCGGACAGGTGGAGCAGGTCGAGGGGACGGGTGCCGGTGCCGACGGCCGGGGCCAGCCAGTCGAGCAGCCCCTCGGTCTGGGCCGCGCGGAGCAGCCCGGCGACGAGCACGAAGGCGCCGGCCATGAGCCACGGCGGGCTGACCTCGCGCAGCAGCCCGGGCGCCCGCCACAGGGTCGCGACGATGAGCACGGCGGCGGACGCCACGGCGACGGCTGCGGGCTCGATCCCGACCGCGAACAGCGGCCCGATGGCCAGCGAGACGGCCCCAGCGATGACCAGCAGCACCCGGTCGTGCGGTTCGGCGGGCGGGTCGACGGCGTACGTCCCCCGCAGCGCGCGCCGCTGGAGGACCGCGATGAGCACGAGCGTGGCGACGATGGCGGTCGCCGCGGGGAGTGCAGCCGTACGGACGTAGTCGGCGTGGCCCGCGCCGAGGTCCTCGAAACGGTGCACGGCCAGCAGGTTGGTCAGGTTGGAGACCGGCAGGAGCAGCGAGCCGGTGTTCGCGATCCAGAGGGTCGTCAGGGCGAACGGCATCGGCGCGATGCCGGTCTGCTGGGCGATCGCGAGGCCGACCGGGGTGAGCAGCACGGCCGTGGTGTCGAGGCTCATCACGATCGTGCTGACGATCGCGAGGGCCGCGAAGAGCAGCCAGAGCAGCACGACGCGGTGCCGGGCCCGACGCGCCATCGCATGCGCGGCGACGTCGAAGACGCCGGCCAGCTGGGCGATCTCGGCCGTCACCGTGATCGCCAGCAGGAACACTGCGACCGGCAGCACCTGGACGACGACGGGGTGGAGGACCTCGAGCACGAGGCAAGGATGCCCGGTCAGCGAGCGGTGTCGGTCACCGGCTCGGGCAGTGGGCCGAACTGCTGGTTGCAGGTCCACCCGGCGCAGGTGACCAGCTCGGTCCGCCGCAGCTCGAGGGCCGCGCGCACGGCGTCGTAGGCCGGGTCGGCGACGAGGTTGACCTGCTCCTCGGGGTCGAGGAGGTGGTCGTAGAGGAAGCCGTCGGCACCGTCGGTGCCGTAGAGGTAGCGGTCGGTGCGCACGCCGCGGTGCGACCACCCGTCGCCGAGCGTGCGACCCGTCTGGATCAGCGTCGTGTCACGGAAGGTCTGGTCCTCGCCGCGCAGCGTCGGTGCCAGGGAGGTCCCGTCGACCTGCCACTGCGGGGAGACCCCGGTCAGCGAGGCGAACGTGACCGGGAGGTCGACCAGCGTGACCGGGAGGTCCGAGGTCGAGCCCGGTGCGATGCCGGGGCCGCGCACGAGCAGGGGGATCTGGAGCGCCTCGTCGGTCAGCACGTCCTTGCCGACGAAGCGGTGCTCGCCGAGGGAGTAGCCGTTGTCGGAGGAGAAGACGATGTAGGTGTTGTCGAGCACGCCCTCCTCGTCGAGGGTCTCGACCAGCGAGCCGACCGCCCGGTCGACCGCCTGGAGCGACTGGAGGCGCGCGGTGTTCTCGGCCCTGACCTCGTCGGGGGAGGCGGGGGAGAGGTGGCGCAGGTAGGCCGGCTGGTCGCTGACGTCGGCCTCGTTGAAGGCCGGGCTGTCGAACGACGACGGCCGCTCGTCGAGGAACGAGTCCCGGTCCTGCGGGGCGGCGAGCGGGAGGCTCCGCCCGCCCTCCGGCGTGATCCGGTAGTGCGGCGCGAGGTGCCAGGCGTACAGCACGAAGGGGTCGCCCGACTCGGCGAAGTCGCGCACCGCCTGGTTGGCGTGGTCCTCGATCACCGAGGTGATGTAGCTGCCGGTGTAGCGGCGTGGCTCACCGTCACCCGTCATCGAGAAGTCGACGTAGTCGTAGACGCCGCGGGTCAGGGCGTCCCAGCGCGTCCAGCCGTCCGGGCGGACGTCGCGCGGGCCGTAGCCGTTGAGGAACTTGCCGACGAAGCCGGTGCGGTAGCCGGCGTCGCGGAACCAGACGCTGGCCTCCTCGGTCGGGTCCAGCGCCTGGAAGCCGCCGTGCACGCCCCGGTTGTGCTGCACGCCGTTGTTCTGGGCGTACTGGCCGGTCGCGAGCTGCGCGCGGGCGGGACAGCAGAGGGGGTGCGGCGAGATCGCGTCGGTGAACTCCATGCCCTGGTCGGCCAGCAGGGCCCGGGTGATCGGCATGTGGTCGAGGTCGTCGTCGCGCATGTCGTCGGTGAGGACGAAGACCAGGTTGGGTCGGCTGTCCGGCGCAGCGCTCGGCTGCTGGGTGCCCTGCACCATCCGCACGGACCCCGGGCCGGACGCGCTCGAGCCGCCGTCGGCGGTGACCGTGGCGAGTGCGGCCACGAGGACCACGAGCAGTGCAGCCGTGATCGACTGTGCCCACACACGCATCTGGTGAAGTTCCTCGCCCCGGGGACCGGGGCGGCCCGGATGACGCACCCCGATGTGGGGGTCACAGTAGGTGGCCGGAGCCCCCCTCCCCAAAGCGACACGACGAGTGGGGCGAAGTAGCTCCGGACCGGTACTCTGTGGCTTCGCCGCGACCGAGACCGGCACCGACAGAAGGAACCCCCAGCAGCGCCATGGACGGAAGTCAAAGTCCCCGCACGACCGCACTGAATCCCGGGTGCGCGTCGTGACCCCGCTCCTCCTGCTTCTCGTCTCGCTGGCCCTCGTGGTCGCCTGCGGACTGTTCGTCGCGGCCGAGTTCTCGCTCGTCACGGTCGACCGGCCGAGCGTCGAGCGCGCCGCCGCCGAGGGCGACGAGGGCGCCCGGGGCGTCCAGCTGGCGCTGCGCTCGCTGTCGACCCAGCTCTCGGGCGCCCAGGTGGGCATCACCGTGACCAACCTGGCGATCGGCTTCCTCGCCGAGCCGGCGATCTCCGACCTCATCGACGGCCCGCTCGCCGCGGTGGGAGTGCCGGACGGCGTGGTCACGCCGCTGTCCCTCGCGCTCGGCCTGGCCATCGGCACCGTCGTCACGATGATCTTCGGCGAGATGGTCCCCAAGAACCTCGCGATCGCCCGGCCGCTCGAGACCGCCCGCACGACCCAGGGCTTCATGCGCGGCTTCACCACGCTCACCAAGGGGCCCATCCGTGCGCTCAACGGCTCGGCCAACGCCATCGTCCGGCGGCTCGGCATCGAGCCCCAGGAGGAGCTGCGCTCCGCGCGCAGCTCGCAGGAGCTCGCCTCGCTGGTGCAACGCTCGGCCGACCAGGGCACGCTCGACGCCGACACGGCCGAGCTGGTCGAGCGGTCGGTCGAGTTCGGCACCCGCACGGCCGGCGAGATCATGACCCCCCGCGTGCGTACGACGACGGTCGAGGACGGCGACCGCGTCTCCTCGGTGATCGACCTCGCCCGCCAGACCGGGCACTCCCGCTTCCCGGTGCTCGACTCCGAGGACACCGTGGTCGGCACCGTCCACGTCAAGCACGCGGTCGCCGTGCCGGTCCACGAGCGCGCCACGACCCGGATCAAGCACGTCATGGTCCGCCCGGTCGTCGTGCCCGACAGCCTCCGGCTCGACCCGCTGCTCGCCCTGCTGCGCCAGGACGGCTTCCAGATGGCCATCGTCCTCGACGAGTACGGAGGCCACGCCGGGATCGTGACCCTCGAGGACGTGGTCGAGGAGATCGTCGGCGACATCTCCGACGAGCACGACCGCCTCGGCGCGCGCATCCGCCAGCGCCGCGACGGCAGCTGGACCCTGTCGGGCCTGCTGCGGCCCGACGAGGTCGAGGACGCCACCGACATCGAGCTGCCCGACCACGAGGACTACGACACCGTCGCGGGCCTCGTCATGCGCGAGCTCGGCAAGATCCCCGAGCCGGGTGACCGGGTCGAGGTGCCGGTGCCTGACCGCTCGGACCCCCACGAGCTGCGCGAGCGGCTGGTGACGCTGACCGTCGAGCGGATGGACGGCCTGCGGATCGACCGCCTCGACCTGCGCCTGGTGGCCCACGAGCCGGCCGCAGACGCGTCCGGCACCACCGAGGGGGCCGGACGATGAACGGCGACCTCCTCGGCGTGGCCCTCGCAGTGGTCCTGCTCGCCCTCAACGCGTTCTTCGTGGGCTCGGAGTTCGCGCTGCTGGCCGCCCGCCGCAGCCAGATCGAGCCACGCGCCCAGGAGGGCTCGCGCGCCGCGCGGACCACGCTGCGGGCGATGGAGAACATCTCCCTCGTGATGGCGGGTGCCCAGCTCGGCATCACCGTCTGCTCGCTCGGGCTCGGTGCGATCGGCGAGCCCGCCGTCGCGCACCTGCTCGAGCCGGTGTTCCACGCCGCGCACGTGCCCGAGGACCTCCTCCACCCGATCTCGTTCGTCGTCGCGATGTCGGTCGTGGTCTACCTCCACGTGGTCCTCGGTGAGATGGTCCCCAAGAACATCGCGCTCGCCGGTGCCGACCGCGCGGCGCTGGTGCTGAGCCCCCCGATGATGGTCATCGTCACGGTGCTCCGTCCCGTCATCGCGCTCATGAACATGGTCGCCAACGGCGTCCTGCGGCTGCTGCGCGTCGAGCCCAAGGACGAGGTCCACTCGAGCTTCACCCGCGAGGAGGTCGCAGCGCTCGTCGAGGAGTCGCGCGGCGAGGGCCTGATCGAGGCCGAGGAGTACGACCGGCTCGCCGGCGCCCTCGGCTTCACCGAGAAGTCCGTCGAGTCGATCCTGATGGCGCCCGACACCCTCGCGACCGTCGCGCCCGGCTCGACCGTCGCCGACGTCGAGGCGGTGTGCGCCTCGACCGGGTTCAGCCGGTTCCCCGTGGCAGCGCCCGACGGCGACCTGCTCGGCTACCTCCACATCAAGGACGCCCTCGAGTCCGACGACGACAAGCGCTCGCGGGTCATCGAGGACAAGTGGATCCGCCCGTTCGCGACCGTCCACCCCGGCGACCTGCTCCACGACGCGCTCGAGAGCCTGCAGGTCAAGGGCGCCCACATGGCCCGGGTCGTACGCCGTGACGGCGAGGTCGTCGGGCTGGTCACCCTCGAGGACGTGCTCGAGGAGCTCGTCGGAGAGATCCGCGACGCGGCGCACCACGACGTGTCCGTCGTCGACCCACGGTGACCCGTGGATAGGGTCTGGGCGTGACCGAGGAAGCGTCGCGCGTCTGGACCGTGCCCAACATCATCAGTGTGGTGCGGCTCGCCGGCGTCCCCCTCTTCCTGTGGCTGGTGCTGGGGCCGGAGGCGGACGCCTGGGCTCTGGTGGTGCTGATGGTCGCGGGCTTCACCGACTACCTCGACGGCTGGCTCGCCCGGCGCCTCGACCAGTTCTCCAAGCTCGGCGAGATCCTCGACCCCGTCGCCGACCGGCTCTACATCCTGGCCGTCGTCATCGGGCTCTACCTGCGCGACATCATCCCGTGGTGGGTGGCGCTCGCCCTGCCGCTGCGCGACCTGCTCCTGTGGGGGCTGGTGCCGATCCTGCGCACCCGGGGCTTCTCGGCGCTGCCGGTCCACTTCCTGGGCAAGGCCGCGACGTTCAACCTCCTCTACGCGTTCCCGCTCCTGCTGCTCGGGGAGGGCGACGGCATCGTCGCCAACCTCGCGCGCACCTTCGGCTGGGCCTTCGCGTGGTGGGGGATCGGGCTCTACTGGTGGGCCGGCGTGCTCTACGCCTGGCAGGTCCGCACGCTGCTGCGCGACACCCCCAGACGTACGTCGTCCGCGGCCGACCATGGTTGACCAGCACTCCCACCGCGGCGCGGGACGCGGGACCGACACCCGCGAGCGTGCGCTGCCCGAGCACGTCACGACCCCGCTGCTGACCCTGATCACTGCGCGGTCGATGGACGAGGACTACGCCCACGTCGCCCGCAAGCGCGCCGAGGCGGGGGAGGCCCCGGTGGAGCGGTCGCGGCCGCACTGGGCGAGCCTGGTCGCGGTCGTCGTCCTCGGCGTGATGGCCGCCGTCGTCGCCGCGCAGACAGACCGCGAGGCCGAGGTCAACGAGCTGAGCCGCGCCGCGCTGGTCCAGCGCATCGAGACCGAGAGCGACCGGGTCGCCGACCTCCAGCACGACGTCGCCGAGATCACCAGCGCCAACCAGGACGTGGCGAGCAGCAGCACGACGGTGCAGGGCCAGCTCGACGGGATCGCCGCGCGCGTCGACCGGGCCGAGCTCAACAGCGGGTTCGCCGCGGTGCGCGGTCCGGGCGTACGGATCACCGTCGACAACCGACCCAACATCGACGTCGACGACGAGATCCGCGACGAGGACCTCGCCACCCTCGTCGACGGACTGTGGGCCGCGGGTGCGGAGGCGGTGGCGATCAACGACCAGCGGATCAACGCGCTCGGCGGCATCCGCAACACCGGCCGGGCAGTTCACGTCAACGGTCGCCCCGTCCTGGCGCCCTACGTGGTGCAGGCGATCGGTGACCCCCGGTCGCTGCAGGCCAAGCTGCTCGGCACCAGCCAGGGCCGAGCGTGGTTCCTCCTGGTCAACGGGCTCGACATGGTCTACAAGGCGGAGAATGTCGACGACATCCGCCTGCCGGCTGCCCCCGGGCACCCGCTGCGTGATGTGATCGAGCTGAACGCCGATCCCGCAGGCGTTCCGGAAGGGGAAGGGAGCGCGCCGTGATCGCTGCGCTGGGTCTGCTGCTCGGCATCGTCGCCGGGCTGCTGTTCGCACCCGACGTGCCCCTCGCCCTGCAGAACTACCTGCCGATCGCCGTCGTGGCGGCGCTCGATGCCGTCTTCGGCGGCCTGCGCGCCTACCTCGACGGGATCTTCGACGACAAGGTCTTCGTCGTCTCGTTCGTCAGCAACGTCGTGATCGCCGCCGCCATCGTCTACCTCGGCGACCAGCTCGGCGTCGGCGCCCAGCTCACGACCGGCGTCGTCGTGGTGCTCGGCATCCGGATCTTCTCCAACGTCGCGGCCATCCGCAGGCACGTGTTCCATGCCTGACACCCGTCCCGGCTCCAAGCCCGAGCACCGCCAACCCGACGAGGCACCCTCCGAGGGCCGGCTGCGGAGCGCGATCACGCACCCCTCGCGACGGCAGGCGGTCGTGGCGGTCCTGCTGGCCGTCCTCGGCTTCGCCTTCGTCGTCCAGGTGCGCGACACCGCGGCCAACGACACCTACGCGGGGCTGCGCGAGAGCGACCTCATCCAGGTCCTCGACGGCCTGACCGGCACCGCGGAGCGGGCTCGGCGCGAGGTCGACCGCCTCGAGGCCCGTCGCGAGGAGCTGCTCGACGAGTCGACCAACCGCGCCGCCGCCCTCGACGAGGCGGAGCAGCGCGTCCGGACCCTCAACATCGTCGCCGGCCTGGTGCCGGTCTCCGGGCCGGGCCTGCGCGTCACGATCACCGAGTCCACCAGCCGGATCGCCGTGGGCTCGCTGCTGGACACCGTGCAGGAGCTCCGCACCGCAGGCGCCGAGGCGATGGAGTTCAACGACTCGATCCGGCTCGGTGCCGACAGCCACTTCGAGGACGCCGTCGGGGGCATCGAGCTCGACGGTCGGCTCCTCGAGCCGCCCTACGTCCTGGACGTCATCGGCGACCCCCACCTGCTCGAGACGGCCTTGGCGTTCTCGAGCGGCCCCATCGAGACGCTGCAGACCGAGGACGGCGCGACCGTCGACGTCAAGGACCTCGAGTCGGTCGAGATCACGAGCGTCCGGGACTCCTCGCGACCTGACTATGCGGAGCTCGACGACGGCCAGTAGCCTGCCCGACGTCACCCGAACCACATCCGAGGGAGCCCACTGTGTATCCGGAAGACCTGAAGTACACGAGCGAGCACGAGTGGGTCCGTACCCCCGGCGAGGCGGAGGGCTCGGTGCGCATCGGCATCACCGAGTTCGCCCAGGACGCCCTCGGCGACATCGTGTACGTCTCCCTCCCGCAGGTGGGCGACAGCGTCACGGCCGGCGACACCTGCGGCGAGCTGGAGTCGACCAAGTCGGTCAGCGACATCTACGCCCCGGTCACCGGCGAGGTCGTGGCGATCAACCCGGCCCTGGACTCCACGCCCGAGCTGGTCAACAGCGACCCCTACGAGGCCGGCTGGCTCTTCGAGGTCAGCGTCTCCGACGCCTCGCAGGTCGACGGGCTCATGGACTCCGCCGCCTACCAGGCCAGCATCGCGGGCTGACTCGCGACCGTTCGCCGCGCCACGTGCTTGCGCGGCTGATAGGTTCGATCCAACCGTCAACCTCAACTCTCGGCTGAGGGTTGGGCGTCGATCCGCCGAGGAGTTCCCATGCCGTTCTGCACCGCCTGTGGCAAGCAGAACCCTGACGATGCGCGCTTCTGTGCCCAGTGCGGCACCAAGCTGCTCGCCGGGGAAGACACCGGCGCCACCCCTGTCGGGGCCAGCCCGGTCGAGTCCACTGCGACGATCACCTTCGGGGTCCCCGACCAGCGCGAGTCGTCCGACCGCCAGCTGAGCCCGGTCGACGCCGCGGCCGTGGACGCCCTCCCGGAGGGCCACGCCCTGCTGGTCGTGCAACGCGGTCCCAGCGCGGGCAGCCGGTTCCTGCTGGACACCGACGTCGTCGGTGCCGGCCGGCACCCGGACAGCGAGATCTTCCTCGACGACGTGACCGTGTCGCGTCGGCACGCGGAGTTCCGACGCTCGGGCGGTGGCTACACCGTCAGCGACGTGGGCAGCCTCAACGGCACCTACGTCAACCGTGACCGCATCGACTCGGTCGCCCTCAACGACGGCGACGAGGTCCAGATCGGCAAGTACCGCCTGGTGTTCTTCTCCTCCCACCCGGACAGCTGAGCCGTTGAGTGCCTCGACGCCCGCCGGCGCGAGTCGCGGCGCCCGCTACAACATCGGGCAGGTCCTCGACCAGCTCCGTGCCGACTTCCCCGGGGTGACGATCCCCAAGATCCGCTTCCTGGAGGACCAGGGCCTCGTCAAGCCCGAGCGCACCGCCGCGGGCTACCGGAAGTTCTCGGGCGACGACGTCGCCCGGCTGCGCTACATCCTGCTGATGCAGCGCGACCACTACCTGCCGCTCAAGGTGATCGGTGACCACCTCGACGCGATCGACCGCGGACTGGAGCCGCCGGCGATCGAGTCCGTCGTCCCCACGGTGCCGAAGGTCGCGCTGAGCGCCGACGGCCTGCCCAGCCCCGAGTCGTTCCGCCGGACCAGCGACCTGCGGCTCTCGCGCCGCGAGCTGCTCAAGGTGGCCGACATCTCCGAGGAGCTGCTCGCGCAGCTCGAGCAGTTCGGCCTGGTCAGCGCCCGCACGGGCACCGGCCACTTCGACAGCGACGCCCTGGTGGTCGCCCAGACCGCCCGCGAGCTCGCCGACTTCGGCTTCGAGCCACGCCACCTGCGCGCCTTCAAGACCTCCGCCGACCGCGAGGTCGGGCTCGTGCAGCAGGTCGTCGCGCCGCTGGCGCGGGGTCGCGACGCCGCGGCCCGTGGTCGCGCCGACGACGCCACGTCGGAGATCGCCGCCCTGTCCGTACGCCTCCACGCGACGCTGGTGAAGGTCGGGCTCGACCGCGGCTGACGTTCCGGGGACAGCGGTCTGTGGCCTCACGACGCATGAGTAGGGTGGGAACATGCGCGAAATGGACGTCGTCGGAGTCCGCGTCGAGATGCCCTCGAACCAGCCGATCGTGCTGCTGCGAGAGGTGACGGGGGAGCGCTACCTCCCCATCTGGATCGGCGCCGTGGAGGCGACGGCCATCGCCTTCGCGCAGCAGGGCGTGACGCCGCCCCGGCCGCTGACCCACGACCTCATGCGCGACGTCCTCGAGGCCACCGGCCAGCGGCTCGTCGAGGTGCGCATCGTCGACATGCAGGACAGCATCTTCTTCGCCCAGCTCGTCTTCGACGGCGGCGCCGAGGTCGGGGCCCGGCCGTCCGACTCGATCGCGCTCGCGCTCCGCACGGGCACCCGCATCGTGTGCGCCGAGGCGGTGCTCGATGAGGCTGGCCTCGCCGTGCCGGCCGAGCAGGAGGACGAGGTCGAGCGGTTCCGGGAGTTCCTCGACCACGTCTCGCCCGACGACTTCGAGTCTCCGTAGTCTCTCCAGCAACACTCACCCTCATGTAGAGGTTGAGGGTTGCGACACGCCGTAGCGTGGATGGACAACCCGAACTCTCGGGCTTACCTTGAGATGTCTTCGTTGTAACTCCACCGTTGTCGTGCCGGTTCGACCGGCACCGGCGGATCCTTCCCCCCGGAGTTGCTGCTCAGCGGAGGAACCGACGTGGAGGCTTGGCTGTGGCTAGCAACGAGAACGACCCGGGCGTGGACGCCGCCGCGCAGCAGGCTGCGGCCGAGGCCGCCGGCCTCGCCGAGGAGCAGGGTCTCCTCTTCAGCGACGACGTGTCCCCGCTGCCCAGCGACACGGGCTACCGCGGACCGACCGCGTGCAACGCCGCCGGCATCACCTACCGCCAGCTCGACTACTGGGCCCGCACCGGCCTGGTCGAGCCGAGCGTGCGCGGCGCGGCCGGCTCCGGCTCGCAGCGGCTCTACTCCTTCCGCGACATCCTGATCCTCAAGGTCGTCAAGCGGCTCCTCGACGCGGGCATCTCGCTCCAGCAGATCCGCACCGCCACCGCCCACCTGCGTGAGCGCGGCACCGACGACCTGACCCGCGTGACGCTGATGAGCGACGGGGCCTCGGTCTACGAGTGCACCAGCAACGACGAGGTCATCGACCTGCTCCAGGGCGGCCAGGGCGTCTTCGGCATCGCCATCGGCGGTGTCTGGCGCGAGATCGAGGGCACGCTCGCCGAGCTGCCCAGCGAGCGCACCGCCGACGAGCCGGCCGCACCGGTCGCGGGCGACATGCTCGCCGCACGTCGCGCCGCCCGCCAGACCGGCTGACGCCCTCCCAGCACCGCACCGACCTCCGACGAAGCCGCCCCTCACCGGGCGGCTTCGTCCATTTCTGTTGCGTATCTGGGCACCCCACCTCAGCCCTGACCTGCTGCGCGCCGCCCGGCACGCACACTGGCTGCGTTGTCGTCAGTCGCCATGACTCCGTCATGTCTCCCTCCTCCGCCTTGCCATTGCACGTCCCGAACGACGCTCACGACGGCCAGTGCCTCGGCGGCATGCCCTAAACTGTCACTGCCGACATCCCGTGCGGGAGAGTCGTTGCGGCCGGTCCTCGGGCAGGTCGCAGTGCGCCGAAGGGGCAAATCCTCCCGGAACCTCTCAGGCACCCAGGACCGCACGGGCTGGCACTCTGGAGGCCGTCCGGCCGACAGAGGGGAGGTCATCGAAGTGACCTCAAGGAGTGCCCGTGCCGGACGCCACCCCCTCGCAGGACAGCGCCACGCTGGGAGAGTTCGTCGCCCGCCACATCGGACCTGACGACGCGGCCGTCGCCCACATGCTCGAGGCGATCGGGCACGAGTCGCTCGAGGCCCTGATGTCGGCCGCCGTCCCCGGCGGGATCCGTACGGCTGCCGCGCTCGACCTCCCCGACCCGCTCGACGAGGAGGCCACGGCACGCGCACTCCGGACGCTCGCCTCCCAGAACCGGCCGGCCGAGGCCATGATCGGGCTCGGCTACCACGCGACGATCACCCCGGCGGTCATCCGGCGCAACGTGCTCGAGGACCCGTCCTGGTACACCGCCTACACGCCCTACCAGCCCGAGATCTCCCAGGGCCGGCTCGAGGCGCTCCTCAACTTCCAGACCGTCGTCGCCGACCTCACCGGCCTGCCGACCGCCAACGCGTCGCTGCTCGACGAGGGCACCGCGGCGGCGGAGGCGATGACGCTCGTACGCCGTGCGCAGCGCAACGCCGCCGGTCCGTTCGTCGTGGACGCCGACGCGCTGCCGCAGACCATCGACGTGGTCCGCACCCGCGCCGAGGGGATGGGCATCGAGGTCGTCGTCGCCGACCTGGCGGACGGCCTGCCCGACGGCGACGTCTCCGGAGTCCTCGTGCAGTACCCCGGCGCCTCCGGCGCCGTGCGCGACCCGCGCCCGGTGATCGACGCCGTCCACGAGCGGGGCGGCCTCGCCGTGGTCGCCGCCGACATCCTCGCCCTGACCCTGCTCGAGGCGCCCGGCACCTTCGGCGCCGACGTCGTCGTCGGGTCCTCGCAGCGCTTCGGCGTGCCCCTCTTCTACGGCGGCCCGCACGCGGGCTTCATGTCGGTCTCCTCCGGCCTCGAGCGGCACCTGCCCGGCCGGCTGGTGGGCGTCTCGGTCGACGCGGAGGGACGCCCGGCCTACCGCCTCGCCCTCCAGACGCGCGAGCAGCACATCCGTCGCGACAAGGCCACCTCCAACATCTGCACGGCGCAGGTGCTGCTGGCCGTCGTCGCCTCGATGTACGCCGTCTACCACGGGCCCGACGGCCTGCGCCGGATCGCACAGCGCACCCACGACCACGCCAGCCGGATCGCCGCGTCCCTGAAGGCGGGTGGCCTCGAGGTCGTCAACGACACCTGGTTCGACACCCTCACCGTCTCGGTCCCCGGCCGCGCGGGTGAGGTCGTCGCCGCCGCGCGCACGGTCGGTCTCCACCTGCGGCTCATCGACGAGGACCACGTCGGGCTGTCGACCTCCGAGCGCACCAGCCCCTCCACGGTCGGCGCGGTCCTGCGCGCGTTCGGCGTGGCGACGGGTGACGACGAGGCGGCGTCCAGCCTGCCCGAGGCGCTCGGTCGTACGACGGACTTCCTGACCCACGAGGTCTTCAACTCCCACCGCAGCGAGACCCAGATGCTGCGCTACCTGCACCAGCTCTCCTCGCGCGACTACGCACTCGACCGCGGGATGATCCCGCTCGGCTCGTGCACCATGAAGCTCAACGCGACCACCGAGATGGAGCCTGTGAGCCTGCCGGGGTTCGCCGACCTGCACCCGTTCGCTCCCGCACAGGACGCGACCGGCTACCGCGAGCTCGTCGACGACGTGGAGCGCTGGCTGGCCGAGGTCACCGGCTACGACAAGGTCTCGGTGCAGCCCAACGCCGGCTCGCAGGGCGAGCTGGCCGGGCTGCTCGCGATCCGCGGCTACCACCGCGCCAACGGCGACTCGGACCGCAACGTGTGCCTGATCCCGTCGTCGGCCCACGGCACCAACGCCGCCTCGGCCGTGATGGCCGGGATGAAGGTGGTCGTCGTCAAGGCCTCCGACGACGGCTCGGTCGACCTCGACGACCTGCTCGCCAAGTGCGACCAGCACGCCGAGACCCTCGCGGCGATCATGGTGACCTACCCCTCGACCCACGGTGCCTACGAGGACACGATCACCGACCTCTGCAAGATCGTCCACGACCACGGCGGGCAGGTCTACGTCGACGGCGCCAACCTCAACGCGCTGCTCGGCTACGCGCGCCCGGGTGAGTTCGGCGGCGACGTGTCGCACCTCAACCTGCACAAGACGTTCTGCATCCCGCACGGCGGCGGTGGCCCCGGCGTCGGCCCGGTCGCGGTCCGCGAGCACCTCGCGCCGTACCTGCCCTCGCACGCCGGGCACCCCGAGACCGGGAAGCGCGACGGCATCGGTGCGATCAGCGCCGCGCCCTACGGCTCCGCCGGCATCCTGCCGATCACCTGGGCCTACATGCGGATGATGGGCGGCCCCGGCCTGACCCGCGCGACCGCGGTGGCGGTCCTGTCGGCCAACTACATCGCCCACCGCCTCGGCGAGCACTTCCCGGTGCTCTACCGCGGTCACGGCGACCTCGTCGCCCACGAGTGCATCCTCGACCTGCGGGGGATCTCCAAGGCCAGCGGGGTGAGCGTCGACGACGTCGCCAAGCGGCTCGTCGACTACGGCTTCCACGCACCGACCATGTCGTTCCCGGTCGCCGGCACGCTGATGGTCGAGCCCACCGAGTCCGAGGACCTCGCCGAGATCGACCGCTTCTGCGACGCGATGATCGCCATCCGCGGCGAGATCGCGCGGGTCGAGGCGGGGGAGTGGACCCCGGAGGACTCGCCGCTGCGGCACGCCCCGCACACGGCCCGTGCCCTCGTCGGCGAGTGGGACCGGTCGTACTCCCGCGAGGTCGCGGTGTTCCCCCAGGGCATCGACCCCGACAAGTACTGGCCCGCGGTCGCGCGCATCGACCAGGCGTACGGCGACCGCAACCTGGTGTGCGCCTGCCCGCCGCCGGAGGCGTTCGCGGACTGAGCCGTGGCGGGTCCGGGCCGGGGCTAGGGTCTGGTGCGTGAGCGATCAACGGCAGCGGCTGCTGGACGTCGCGCAGGCCGAGGGACGGCTGACGTCCGTGGTCGGTGCCGTCTTCGACCGCTACGGCGCGGTCTGGGCGGGTGGCGCCGGTGACGCGCCGGGGCTCGACGGGCAGTACCGCATCGGCTCGATCACCAAGTCGATGACCGCCGTGCTGGTCATGCAGGCGCGCGACGAGGGACTGCTCGACCTCGACGACCCGCTGTCGGCCCACCTCGGCGAGATCGGCGGCTACGGCGACGTCACCGTGCGGGACGCCCTCGCGCACTCCTCCGGGATGCAGAGCGAGCCGCGCGGACCGTGGTGGGAGCGGACGCGTGGCGGCGACTTCGCGGCGCTCGTCGCCGCCAACGACGGCTCGGGTCGGGTGGCGGGAGCGGGTGAGTGGTTCCACTACTCCAACCTCGGCTACGGCCTGCTCGGCGAGGTCGTCGCGCGGAGGTTCGGCGGTCGGTGGCGCGACCTGGTCAACGAGCGGCTGTTCCGCCCCCTGGGGATGCGCTCCACGTCCTACCTCCCGCGGCCCGGCGCCCAGGCCGGCTGGAGCGTCGACCACTTCACCGGCATCCGGGTGCACGAGCCGCTGACCGAGACCGGCGCGATGGCGCCCGCCGGCCAGCTCTGGTCGACGCTGGCCGACCTCGTCACCTGGGGCCAGGTGCTCGCCGGCGTCCACCCCCAGGTGATCTCACCGGCGACGCTCGGCGAGATGGGCCGACCGGTGACGCCGACCTACGGCCTGGGGCTGATGCTCGGCGTGCACCCCGGCGGACGGCTCGTCGGCCACGACGGGTCGATGCCGGGCTTCATGGCCTCGCTCCAGGTGGACCCCGACAGCGGCATCGGCGCCGTGGTCCTCACCAACGCCACCACCGGGATCGCGCCCCAGGAGCTGGCCGTCTCGCTGATCGAGGGGGATCCGGACGGCGCCGACGAGCGTCCGGTGACCTGGCGGCCGACGGCGTTCCTGCCGACGGAGGTCGTGGGCGTGCCGGGCGTCTGGTTCTGGGGCAACACGGCCTACGACGTGCGCTGGCACAACGACGGGCTGGAGCTGCGGCTGATGGCACGCGGCGGGCTGCTCAAGGAGCGGTTCGAGCTCGACGACGGCGTGCTGCGCGGGGTCCTGGGCTACCACCGCGGCGAGCGCCTCGACGTCGTACGCCGTCCGGGTGGGTCGATCGGGCACCTCGAGTGCGCGACGTTCGTCTACACGCGCACGCCCTACGACCCCTACGTCGACATCCCGGGTGGGCACCCGCGCTAGGTGGCAGGCTAGGGTCTGCGGACATTCGTCTCGGGGGAGAACTCATGTCTGTCGCACCACTGCGCGCCGCCACGGTCGTGGCCGTCGCGCTCGCCTTCTGCACCACGCTCCTGACCGGGGGCGCCGCCCAGGCCGCGGACCGTCGGCCCGACGGGCTGACCGGCTACGCGTTCGACGCGCGCTGCGCGCCGACGCAGGCCGAGATGGACGCCTGGCTGACCTCGTCGCCGTTCTGGGGCGCGGGCATCTACATCGGCGGGTCCACCGCCGCGTGCCAGCCGACCGCCACCGACCCGGGCCAACCGCACCTCGACGCCACGTGGGTGGCGCAGCAGCGGCGCAACGGGTGGCGGTTGCTGCCGATCTGGGTCGGCCCGCAGGCCGCGTGCTCGTCCTACGCCGACCGCATCGACCCGAACCCGGCGGGCGACTACGCCGCCGCTGACGCGCGTGGGCGCGCCGAGGCCTCAGCGGCGGTGGCCCGGGCCGCGCAGCTCGGGCTCCCGGCGTCCACGACGCTCTGGTACGACCTCGAGGGCGGCTGGGACGTCGCCGACACCGACTGCCGCCGCTCGGCGCTGCGGTTCCTCAGCGGCTGGACCTCCCAGCTCCACGCCCTCGGGCGTCGCTCCGGGGTCTACTCCAGCGTGTCGGCGGGGATCCACGCGCTCGACAACGCCGACAGCCTGTCGCCGGGCTCCTACGAGATGCCCGACCAGGTCTGGTACGCCTGGTTCAACGGCGCCGCAGACGTCGACATCGACTCGCAGTGGGTGCGTGCCGGCAGCTGGCCGGGGGAGCGGATCCACCAGTACGAGGCGCAGACCACCGTCGCCTACGGCGGCGTCCCGCTCACCATCGACCGCAACTTCCTCGACCTCGACGGCGGTTCGCAGGCGCCCCGGAAGACGCTCGCGTGCGGCCGTACACGGGTCGACTTCCCGACCTACCCGCGCCTGAAGGCCGGCAGCCGTGGCGACCGGGTGGCCGCGCTCCAGTGCCTGCTCCGCACCAACGCCCGCTACCGGGGCAAGCTCGACGGTCGCCTCGACCGCGACGTCGTACGCGCCCTGACGGCGTTCCAGCGGCGCCACGACCTGCGCGAGACCGGCAAGCCGGATGCCGCGACCTGGACTGCTCTCTTCGCCCGCGGCTCGTCGCCGCTGATGAAGGTGGGCTCGTCGGGGAAGACGGCACTGCGTCTCCAGCGTGCGCTGAGGGCCGCCGGCGTGCGCTCGGCCACCTCCTCGGGCATCGTCACGGACCGCACCGCGAAGGCCGTGGCGCGCTACCAGCGCCGGGTCGGTCTCGACCCGACCGGCGTGGTCACGACGGAGACCTGGGCAGCGCTCCAGACCGGCACCCGCTGACCTCGCGGAGCACCTGCCTGGGCGTCGCGCCGGGCGCTAGTGTTGCCGCCGTCGGGGGCGATGAGCACCCGCGTGGAACCTTCCGGAGGGAAAACGGCATGGGACTCTTCCAGGCAGTGAGCGGTGCGATCGGCGGCACGCTGGCCGACCAGTGGCTCGACTTCTACACGGTGCCCGACGGGTTGCCCGCCACGGCGGCCGTGTTCCCGGCCGTGCGCCGGGACCAGAACGCCGGTCGCGGTGAGAACGCCGGCGCCTCCGACGGCGTCATCACCAACGGCTCGAAGATCGTCGTGCCCGAGGGCTACGGCCTCGTGCTGATCCAGGACGGCGCGTTCACCGGCTTCGCGGCCCAGCCCGGCGGCTACGTCTGGGACTCCGACGAGACGACCTCGCAGTCGGTCTTCTCCGGCGGCGGGCTCGTGGACTCGCTCATCAAGCAGAGCTGGGAGCGCTTCAAGTTCGGCGGTCGCCCCGGGAGCCAGCAGACCGCGATCTTCGTGGCCCTCAAGGAGCTGCCCAACAACAAGTTCGGCACGCAGTCGGAGATCTACTGGGACGACGCGTTCCTCAACACCCAGGTCGGCGCGATCACCCGCGGCACCTACACGCTCAAGATCACCGACCCGCTGACGTTCATCCGCAACTTCGTGTCGGCGAGCGTGATCAGCGGAAAGGGCGTCTTCGACTTCACCGACATCGACAACCCGGCCGGTGAGCAGCTCTTCAACGAGGTCGTCGGCTCGCTCGCCCCGGCGTTCTCGATGTACACCAACGACCCCGCCAAGGGGAACCGGATCGCCCGCCTCCAGCAGGACTCCGTCGGCTTCGCGCAGTCCCTCTCGGCCGCGGTCGAGGAGAACTACAGGTGGCGCACCGACCGGGGACTGGAGATCGTCAAGACCGCGATCATCTCCATCGAGTACGACGCGAACACCCGCGAGCTGCTCAAGAACGTCCAGCGTGCCGATGCCCTGTCGGGCTCGCGCGGCAACTCGAACCTCCAGGCATCGGTCGCGGCGGGCATCGAGTCGGCCGGTGAGAACGCCGGCCCCGGCGGCCTGATCGGGATGGGCATGGCCACCGGCGGCATGGGCCTCGGCGGCCTCCAGCAGCCCACGGGCCAGCAGCCTCCGGCGGCCGCACCCGCCGCACCGACGGCCCCTGCCGCACCGGCGGCGCCGGCGGAGCCCGCTGCCGAGGACCCGGTCGCGGTGCTCAAGCGGGCCAAGGACATGCTCGACGCCGGCCTCATCACCCAGGAGGACTACGACGCGGCGAAGGCCAAGGCTCTTGGCCTCTGAGCCGTCCTCGGGGTCGCCCTCCGACCCGCCACCGCGCGATCCCGACGCTCCCGTGTTCGACGGGCCGCCGCTGCCCCTCGAGGAGGAGCTGGCGGCGGCGCGCGCCGAGCCCGAGCCCGGCCCCAGCATCGACATGGTCAACGAGTCGTTGGCCGACGGCGTCAACCGCTGCCCGAAGTGCGGGTCGACGGACGTACGCCAGCGCGCGTCCACCGGGCAGCTGATCTGCCTGTTCTGCCGACACGAGTGGGCCGAGTCGCGCGTCGAGGAGGAGTTCGGCCTCGGGGTGGGCATCGACGAGCTCGAGGGCACGGTCATCGCCGGGGGAGCCGACGAGATCTCCTCCGACCAGGACGTCATCACCATGACGTGCACCGGTTGCGGTGCCGACGTCGTCGTGGACACCGCGCACGCGATGAACGCGCGCTGCCACTGGTGCCGGCACACCCTCAACGTCAACCAGCGCACGCCCAACGGCGCGGTGCCCGATGCGGTCCTGCCGTTCCGGCTGACCCACGCCGAGGCGGTCGAGAAGATCCGCGAGTTCGCCTCCAAGCGGCGGCTCTTCGCCCACCCGCGCTTCAAGAAGGAGTTCGTCCCCGAGAACGTCCTCGGCGTCTACCTGCCCTACCTCGTCATCGACGCGCGCGCCGAGGCGTCGTACGTCGGCCGGGGCGAGGTGCAGACCAGGCGCTGGACCGAGAAGCACGGCGACAGCTCGACGACCTACTACGCCGCCGACGTGTACGCCGTCGACCGGCAGGTCGCCTTCACGGTCGACGACCTCACCGTCGAGGGCGCTGCCGACCGTGCGAACTTCGACGGGTCGACCACCAACAACATCGTCAACACGGTCCTGCCGTTCGACACCAAGAACGCCGTGAAGTGGAACTCCAGCTACCTCGTCGGGTTCACCAGCGAGAAGCGCGACCTCGACGTCGAGGAGCTCAAGCCGGTCCTGGAGGACCAGCTGCTGTCCATCGGGCGCTCGCAGGTGGAGGGCTCGCTCGCGCAGTTCGATCGCGGCGTGCGGTGGGAGGCCGAGAAGGTCGACGTGGGCGGCTCGCGGTGGGTCTCGATGTACCTGCCGGTGTGGCTCTACTCCTACTACCAGGAGAACACCAAGATGCTGCACTACATCGCGGTCAACGCCCGCACGGGAGAGACGATGGGCAGCGTCCCCGTCTCGCAGTGGCGCCTGCTCGCCGCCGCCTTCACCGTCGGCACCTTCCTCGAGGGCATCGCCGGCTGGATCCTGGTGGTGAGCGCATGATCACCGAGCTGACGCAGGTCGTGGTGATGGCGAGCGACGGCGTGCCGGCCTGGATCCTCGCCGCCGGCCCGGCCGGGGGAGCGGCGACCTACTGGGCGCTCTACCGCTACTACCGCAACACCGACAAGTCGCACGCCTACGAGCGCGACACGATCATCGCCGCCCAGCCGGTGCAGGGCCACCAGGAGAAGGTCGACCACATCTCCCGGACCCGCGACTCCGACATCGACGGTGACAACTCCAGCAAGCACCGCCAGCGCGTGCAGCGCCTCACCTGACGCCGGTCAGGTGCCGGTCAGACGCCCTGCGAGACGCTCGACATGTTGAAGTCGGGGATCCGCAGGGCGGGCGTGGCCGTGCGGGAGAAGTAGTCGTCGCCCCACTCGCGGCTGAAGCTCGGCACCGAGGTGGTGGCCGCGCTGAACCGGTTGAGGAGGTCGATCGGGCTCTCGTTCCACCGGAAGTTGTTGGCCGCACCGACGATCTCGCCGTCCTCGACGACGTACACGCCGTCACGGGTCAGACCCGTGAGCAGCATGGTCTGCGGGTCGACCTCGCGGATGTACCAGAGGCAGGTCAGCAGCAGCCCGCGCTGGGTGCCGGCGATCATGTCGTCGATCGTGCCCGCGCCGTCGCCGACCTCGAGGACGAGGTTGTCGATCATCGGCGTCACGGGCTGGCCGGTCATCCCGGCCGAGTGGCGGGTCTGGAGGAGACCGGTCAGCAGTCCGTCCTGGATCCAGTCCGTACGCTCGAGCGCCAGGCCGTTGTCGAAGACCGAGTCGGTGTTGTCCGAGGCGCCGGCGATGACGAACGGCGAGCACTCGAGGCCGGCGTAGGCCGGGTCGGAGAACAGGCTGACGCCCGGAGCGGCGACCTTGTCGCCGATCCGCGTGCCGCCGCCGCGACGGCTGTAGACCGACTCGCCCTCGTGGGCGACGCGGGCGCCGGCGCCCCAGTAGGCGTCGATCATCAGGTCGGCGACCGAGGACGGCGGCAGGATCGTGTCGTAGCGGCCGGCCGCCAGGTCGATGCGGCGCTCGGCCCACCCCAGCCGCTGCTTCACCGTCGCGGCCATCGCGGCCGCGTCGACGTCGCGGAAGTCTCGGGTCGCGCCACCGGTCCACGCGCTGCGGGTCAGCGAGGTGTCCTTGCCGGTGCAGGCGTAGTGGCCGGTCGGCTGGACGTGGCGCAGCCGCAGCCCGCGGGACGAGCCGAGGTAGACGGTGGTGACCTCGTGGTTGACGAAGCCGTAGAGCAGGCGGTCCTCGGCCGTCGCCTCGCGGAACGCGTCACCGAGGACCGGCGCGAAGGCGTCGTAGACGCCGATGTCGGTGGTCTCCGGTTCGGTGTCCCAGTCGGGGGAGGTCCGGTCGGCGACCAGCTCGGCGGCGTCCTCGGCGGGCGAGCCCGCCCGCGCCGCCGCGTCGGCGGCCTCGACGAGCGCGGCGACCTGGTCGGTGGTCGAGGCGCTGCCGGAGACCGAGCCGGTGGCGACGCCACCGTCGACCGAGGCGAAGCTGACGACGGTGACCGCGACCTCCGTCATCACGCCGTTGGTCGTGAGGGTGTTGTTGGCCCACCGGAGGTTGGCGCTGGTGGAGTCGCGGACGATCGCGATGCAGTCGTCGGCCGTCGAGCTCGCGAGCGCGTGCTCGACGAGCTGCTGGGGCGTGGTGCGCAGCGTGGTCATCAGTGTCCCGCCTCGTCGATGGTGTTGAGGATGTTGACCCCGCGGAAGAGGGCGCTCGGACACCCGTGGCTGACGGCGGCCACCTGCCCGGGTTGGGCCTTGCCGCAGTTGAACGCGCCGCCCAGCACCCAGGTCCCGGGGCCGCCGACGGCCTCCATCGAGCCCCAGAAGTCGGTCGTGGTGGCCTGGTAGGCGACGTCGCGGAGCATCCCGTCGAGCTTGCCGTCGGTGATCTTGTAGAACCGCTGCCCGGTGAACTGGAAGTTGAACCGCTGCATGTCGATCGACCACGACTTGTCGCCGACGACGAAGATGCCGCGCTCCACCTTGCCGATGAGGTCGTCGGTGGAGAGCTCGTCGGTGCCGGGCATCAGCGACACGTTGGCCATCCGCTGGATCGGGATGTGGCCGGGGGAGTCGGCGTAGGCACAGCCGTTGGAGCGCGCACCGTTGAGCTCGGGCTTGAGGTGCCCCATCGAGCGGTCGAGCTGGTAGCCGACCAGCACGCCGTCGCGGACGATGTCCCACGTCTGGGTCTGCACGCCCTCGTCGTCGTAGCCGACGGTCGCCAGGCCGTGCTCCTGCGTCCGGTCGCCCTGGACGTTCATCACCGGCGAGCCGTACTGCAGCGTGCCGAGCTTGTCGTAGGTCGCGAACGAGGTGCCGGCGTAGTTGGCCTCGTAGCCCAGGGCCCGGTCGAGCTCGGTGGCGTGGCCGATGGACTCGTGGATGGTGAGCCAGAGGTTCGACGGGTCCACGACCAGGTCGTACGCCCCTGCCTCGACGCTGGGCGCCGTGAGCTTCTCGGCGAGGAGCTCGGGCACCTCGGCGATCTCGGCGTCCCAGTCCCAGTGGGAGCCGTCGAGGTACTCCCAGCCGCGGCCGACGGGCGGCGCGATCGACGCCATCGAGTCGAAGACGCCGGTGTCGGAGTCCTCACCGGTGGCCTCGAAACCGGGCTGGAGGCGGACCCGCTGCTGGGTCGTGCGGGTGCCGGCGAGGTCGGCGTAGTACTTGTTCTCCTGCACCTGCTGGAGGAACGCCGTGGCGTGCGCGACGGCGCCGGTGCGCAGCCGCTCGGTCCAGTCGACCAGCACCGCGGCCTTCTCGCGGGTGGGGACCTCGAGCGGGTTGATGTCGTAGCCCGACACCCAGGTGACGTCGGCGTGGACGGGCTCGGCAGCCAGCTCGACCGGGGTCGTGGTCATCGCGGCGGCGACCTTGGCGACCGCGACGGCGGTCTCGGCCACCCGGCGTGCCTCGTCGTCGGTGAGCACGACACCGGACGCGAAGCCCCAGGCGCCGTCGTGCACCACGCGTACGGCGAAGCCGAGGTCCTCGGCGTCGCTGGCGGTCTGGAGGATGCCGTCGCGCGCACCGAGGTACTGGTAGCGGTTGCGCTCGAACCGGAAGTCCGCATGGCTGGCGCCGAGCTCCTGCGCGCGGGCCAGGGCCACGTCGCCGAGCCGACGGTGTGGCAGTTCGCTGAAGGTCGGGTCGAGCCCGGGCGCACTCATGCGCCCGAACCTAGCAACCACTAGCCGAGGCTGAGCGAGGTGTGGCTGCCGTTGCGGCCACGGTGCACCCGGAGCTGGGTGGGGATCCGGGTCTGGAGCTCGGGGACGTGGCTGACCACGCCCACCACCCGACCCCCGTCGCGCAGCGTGTCGAGGGTGTCCATCACGTCCTCGAGCGTCTCGGAGTCGAGCGAGCCGAAGCCCTCGTCGACGAAGAGGGTGTCGAGGTCGGTGCCGCCCGCCTCGTCGGTGATCACGTCGGCCAGCCCGAGCGCGAGGGCCAGGGACACGACGAAGGTCTCACCGCCGGACAGGGTCGCCGGGTCGCGTGGGTCGCCGGTCCAGTCGTCGCGGACCACCAGGCTCAGGCCACCGCGGGTCTCGCCGGCACCGCGCTCCCCGGTGTGGACGAGCGAGTAGCGCTGGCCGCTCATCGTGGCGAGCCGGACGTTGGCGGCATCGACGACCTGGCTGAGCCGGTGGGCCAGGACGTAGGCGGACAGGCGCATCTGGAAGCGGTTGTCGGCGTGCTTGCCCTCGACGAGGGCGGCGAGGTCGGCGACGAGGTCGAAGTCGGCGCGCACCGGCGCCCAGGCGGACAGCGCGGTGTCGAGCTCGTCGGACAGGCCGCGCAGGCGGCGTCCTCGGTCGCGCAGCCGCATGTCGGTCTGGCGGGCCAGGGCCGCGTGCTCCTTGGCCCGGTGGTGCGCCTGGGCGAGCGCCTCGAGGTCGGGCGGGTCGCTGGCCGCGGACAGCACGAGGGACTCGTCGGCCAGGAGGTCGTCGACCCGGGCGGCCTCGCGCTCGTGGCGCTCGATCTGCTGCTGGAGGTCGGCGAGCTCGTCGTCGGCGAGCCACGCCGCCGCCGCCCAGGCGGAGGAGTCGAAGCCGGCGGCGGCCGCGACGCCGTCGGCGGCCTCCTGCGTGCTCGCGGCCGTGGCGCGGGCGCGGGCCAGCTCGGCGGTCTGGGCGAGGCACTCGCGCGCGAGCTGCTCGGCCTCCTGGTGGTGCGCCGTGAGGTCGTCGAGGTCGGCGTCGTCGGGCACGACGGCCCCGACCTGCTCGCGCAACCCGTCGATCTTCGAGGTCAGCACGGCGATCTCGGTGTCGAGGCGGGTGGTGGTGGACGTCAGCTCGTCGCGCTCGCCCGCCAGGGCGTCCTGCTCGGAGGTGAGCGCCTCCACGCGGACCACCCACGCGTCGACGGTCGAGGCCTCGCTGCGGGCACGCTCGAGGTTGCCGAGGGTGGCCTCCTCCTCGACGAGCAGGTGCTCGACGGAGTCGCCGGACTCGGCCAGTGTTGCCGCGCGCTGGGTCTCGAGGCCGCGGACCTGCTGGGCGTGTGCCTCCACCACCGCCTCGAGGTCGTCGACCTCGCGCCTGGCCTCGCGCTCGGTCGCCTCGTCCGGTGCGCCGGGCGCGGGCCTGGCGGGGTGGGGGTGGTCGACCGAGCCGCACACGGGACAGTCGGCACCCACGGCGAGCTTGCCGGCGATCTCCGCGGCCATCCCGTCGAGGCGCTGCTCACGGATCTCGACCAGCGTCTCGCGCGCGAGCAGGCGCGCCTGGGTCGCCTGCGCGAGCTCCTGCGAGGCGCTCGCGAGCTGGGTGGCGAGCGACTCGGCGGTGCGGGCGGCGCGGGTCCGCGAGCGCAGCACCTCGAGGTCGGCGGTGAGGGACTCCGCGAGGGCCTTCGACTCGCGCGCCGCCTGGAGCCGGGGCTCGAGGGCGGCGAGGACCTGGGGGATCTCCTCGGCACGGGTCTGCACCCGCAGGAGCTCGGCGCTCGCCTCGTCGCGCGAGCGGGTCAGCCGACCGAGCTGGCGCTCGAGGTCGGAGGCCTGCCTGCGGAACGGCCGCACCCGCGCGATCTCGGTCAGCGTGCTCGTCGCGGTGCGCTGGTGCTCGGCGATCTCCTGGTCGTCGAGCGAGGTGACCCCGAGCATCTCGGCGAGCCGGTCGCGCGCGGCCCGGCCCAGCTGGTCGAGCTCGCGCACCTCCTTGCGGGCACTGACGGCGAGCTCGTGGAGGGGGCGTACGCCGGCCGCGCGGTGGGCCTGCGCGACGCGGTCCACCCGGGTGTCGTGCTCCGGACCGGCTGCGTCGAGGCCGGCGCGGGCGCGTCGGGCCGCGGCGTAGGTGGAGCGGCGGCCCGCGAGCTCGGTGCCGGCCGCAGAGTCCTCGGAGGCCTTGACCTCCGCCGCCGACGCGGCGTCGACGAGGAGGGTCTGGGCGACGGAGGCGTTGACCGCCGACGTGGTGACCTCGCCGATCCACGCACGCAGGCCCTCGGGGTCCGCCGGCCAGCCGTCGGGAGCCGTGGCGCCCGCGACCTCGCTGACGCGGCTGACGAGGTCGGCGACGACCCCCTCGTGCTGCTGGGACGTGCGGCGCAGCTCGACGCGGCGATCACGCAGCCACCGCTCGATGTCGTCGAAGCGCCCGGTCTGGAAGACCTGCTGGAGCAGCGCGTGCCGGTCCTCCGAGCGGGACCGGAGGAAGGCCTGGAAGCGGCCCTGGGGGAGCATGGCCACCTGGCAGAACTGCGGGAGCGTCATGCCGACCAACCGGGTGACGAGGTGGCCGGTCTCGTCGAGACGCGTGCTGAGCGGCTGCCACTCGGCGTCGTCGCCCTCGCCGTCGCCGGTCCGCCGCTCGGAGATGACCACGCGCGCCTGCTCGGTCGTGGTGCCGGTGCCGCGCTTCTTCGCGCGCGTCCAGGCCGGGGAGCGGTCGATGCGGAAGCGTCGCCCCGACAGCGTCGCCTCGAGCACGACGCGTGGCACGACGTCGTCGGCGGCGTGGTCGGAGCGGAGTCGCTTGGCGACCGCACGGTCGCCCGGGACGTCGCCGTAGAGGGCGAAGCAGACGGCGTCGAGGACGCTGGACTTGCCCGCGCCCGTCGGCCCGCTCAGCAGGAACAGCCCGGCGTCGGAGAGCGCGTCGAAGTCGACGGTGGTGCTCTCGGCGAAGGGTCCGAAGGCCGTGACCTCGAGGGTGTGCAGCCTCATCCGCCCTCACCGTCCGAGGCACCCGACGTGCTCACGAGCACGTCCTGGTCCGGGTCGTGGCAGCAGCCGTCGACCGCCTCCTGCAGCAGGGCCGTCTCGGCCTTGGTGGCCTTGCTGCCGCGGACGTGGCGGACGAAGTCGACGGCGATCGCGTGGTCGCTCGTGCCCGACGCGGGCCGGGCCGGAGCCTTCGGGTCGACGGCGGACGGCGGGAACTGCAGCACGAGCGTGTGGGGGAAGCGCCGCCGCAGCTGCTCCATCGCGCGTGCCGGCCGCGGCACGTCGGTCAGGGTGGCCTGCACCCAGTCGTCCTCGCGGTCGGCGAGGGCCGGGTCCTTGAGCAGCTCGGAGAGCTTGCCGGTGATCCGCGACAGCCGTCGAGGCACGGGAGCGTCGATCCAGCTGGCGCTGCCGAAACCCTTCGCGGTGAGCTCGACGAGCCAGGTGCCCTTGACCTGGTCGGCCTCGGAGAAGGAGTAGGCCAGGGGTGACCCGGAGTAGCGCAGGCCGGGGGAGAGGACGTGCGAGCCGTGGAGGTGGCCGAGGGCGGTGTAGTCGATGCCGGAGAAGACACACGTCGCCACGCGGGACACGCCGCCGACGCTGATGTCGCGCTCGGACTCCGACGGCTCGGCGCCGGCCACGAACGCGTGCGCGAGCACCACGGACCGGGCCTTCGGGCCGCGGGCGGTGAGGTCGGAGCGTACGCGCCGCATCGCCTCCGACAGCGCCGCCTCGTGGCTGCGGTGGCCCAGGCTCCACGGGTCGAGGAGCGCGGACGGGTCGAGGTAGGGGATGGCGTGGATCGCCACGTCGCCGTGCCGGTCCTTGAGCACGACGGGGGTGCCGACGGACGACGCGTCGGTGCGCACGTGGACGCCGGCGTGGTCCATCAGCCGGGCGCCGAAGCCGAGCCGCTGGGCGCTGTCGTGGTTGCCGCTGCTGACCACGACCTTGGCGCGGGAGGCGGCCAGCCGTGCGAAGGTCTCGTCGGCCAGCGCCACCGCGTCGACGTGGGGCAGGGCGCGGTCGTAGACGTCTCCCGAGACGACGACGACGTCGACCTTCTCCGACTCCACGACACCGATCAGGTGGTCGATGAACGCACCCTGGTGGCCCAGGAGGTCCTCGCGGTGGAAGGACCTCCCCAGGTGCCAGTCGGAGGTGTGGAGGATGCGCACGGGGCGACCGTATGACGACGCACCGACAGTCTCGGGCCACCACGCCGCCTGCCCCGGTCAAGCCTCGATCAAGGCTCAGCAGTAGTTCACCGCACGACTCGCGGACGTGAAGCCCCAGAGCTCGATCCCGGCCTCCCGCGCCAGCCGCGCGGCGAGGCTCGTCGGTGCGCCCACGGCGACGATCGACCCGATTCCGCTGGCCGCGGCCTTCTGCACCAGCTCGAAGCCCACCCGGCCGCTCAGCACCAAGCAGGCGGCCGCGGCGGGCTCGCCCGCGAGCACCCGCGCGCCCACGACCTTGTCGACCGCGTTGTGGCGCCCGACGTCCTCCCGGACCACGAGCAGCGTCCCGTCGGCGGTCGCCAGGCCCGCGGCGTGCACACCGCCCGTGCGGGCGAACAGCTCCTGCCGCTCGCGCAGCGCCTCGGGCAGACGGCGTACGACGTCCGCGGCGGGGCGCTCGCCCGACCACGGTGTCGCGGACCGGACCTCCAGGGCGTCCGCCACGCTGTCCTTGCCGCACACGCCGCACGCCGAGGACCCGGCGGACGCGGCCACGTGGCGGTGCGGAACCGCGGCGGACCCGGTGACGGTCACCGTGACGACGTTGAACTCCTGCTCGGGATCGAGGTCGTCGTCGGTGCAGTAGGCGACCTGCGCGAGCGTGTCCGGCGTCGCGAGGCCCTCGTGGACCAGCCAGCCGGCGGCGAGCTCGAAGTCATGCCCGGGCGTGCGCATGGTGACCCAGGCGCGGCGTGGCGCCAGAGCACCGACGCGGACCCGGATCTCGAGCGGCTCCTCCGTCACCAGGCGGTCCTCGCGCGGGATCTCCGTGTCGCCGGCGTGCTCGACGACACGCGTCCTGACGGAGGGTCCGGGTCGCTTCGCGCGCTCGATCGTCACGCCTCGACCCTAGCCCGCGGCACGGCACCCCGGTGGCCGAGATCACGTCGTCGGGAATGTCAGGACTGCCCTTCCGGTTCTCTAAGATGTAAGAGCCGCAAAGGAGCGGCTATCTCTTACACAGACCCACTCGCATGAGGGCCGGAAAGCCCTCGGAAGGACAGATCTCCCATGACCACGCAGCTGCACCTCGCCTTCAGCCTCGTCGACGCGCGGGCTCACTCGGCCGAGGACCGCGCCCTCCTGCGCAACGTGGAGATCGCCCGCCGCGAGGAGCGCCGCGCCCGTCGTGCCGCGCGCCGCGCCGCCCGCTGACGCACGTCAGTCGTCGGGAACCCTGATCCCGACCCTGCGCCCGGCCCCACGCCCGGCGCTCGCGGCAGTCCGCCGCGGACCGACACCCTGCCGGAGCATGCTCTGGCAGGGTGTTGTGCATGGACACCCCCACTGACGGCGACCTGCGCAGCATCGAGCTCACCCGCATCGGACCGGCCCGGTTCAAGGCCACCAATGCCCGCGGCGGCGAGACCTTCATGGGCACCGGGGGAGAGGACCCCGACTTCACGCCGGTCGAGCTGCTGCTCGCCGCCATCGCCGGGTGCAGTGCCCTCGACGTCGAGGCGATCACCCACAAGCGCACCACCAGCACGTCGTACGACGTCCACGCGGAGGGCACCAAGGTCCGCGACGACCAGGGCAACCACCTGACGGGGTTGCGGGTCACCTTCGACATCGCCTTCCCGGGTGGCCCGGAGGGCGACGCCGCCCGCGAGCGCGTCCAGGACGCGATCGAGATGTCCCGCGACCGCCTCTGCACGGTCTCGCGGACCGTGCAGATCGGTGCGGACGTGGTCTACGAGAACCTGGGCGCAGGCGTCAGCCGACGGTGACCTTCTCGATGGTGACCGCCTTGTTGGGCGTGCCGCCACCGGCCGGGTGGGCGTTGTCGTTGCCCTCGGCCGCGATCGCCTCGATCACCTCGAGGCCGGCCTCGTCGATGGTCCCGAAGACGGTGTAGTCGGGGGTGAACTGCGAGTCGCGGAAGACCAGGAAGAACTGCGACCCGTTGGTGTCCGGGCCGGCGTTGGCCATCGCGAGCGTGCCGGCCGGGTAGGTCTCGTCACCGGTGAGCTCGTCGGCGAAGGAGTAGCCCGCGCCGCCCGAGCCGGTGCCGGTCGGGTCGCCGCACTGGAGGATGCCGAACCCCGCCTGGTCGCCGATGCGCGGGCACGGGGTGTCGTCGTAGAAGCCCTGCTCGGCGAGCGAGACGAACGAGTTGACCGTGCACGGCGTCGCGGCGGCGTCGAGGGTGAGCCCGATGTCTCCGAAGTTGGTGGTCATCGTGGCGCTGATGGTGCCCTCGGAGGGTGCCTCGGCTGGCGGGGCCTCGACCTCGCGCGCGGGCTCCTGGCCGTCGGCGGGGTACTCGCAGGTCGTCGTCGCCCCGCCCGCAGCGGGCGCGTCCGACTCCGACTCGGAGGCCGAGGGCGTCTCGCTCGAGGTGTCCGCGGCGGTGTCCGAGCCGTCGCTCTCGTTGCCGCAGCCGGCGAACGTGAGGACGGACAGGCAGGCCGCGACGGCGGCGCCGCGCTTGAGGGCGGTGGTCTTCAGCATGCCGACGACTCTAACCAGCGGCCCGTCACATCTCCTCGTGGGTGTCGGGGTCGCCGCCGAACAGACGTCCGTCGTCCTCGGCCAGCGCGCTGATGGCGTCCATCTCCTCGCCGGCGAGCTCGAAGCCGAAGACGTCGAGGTTCTGCCGCTGGCGCTGCGGGTCGGCGGACTTGGGGATCGGCAGCGAGCCGAGCTGCACGTGCCACCTCAGGATGACCTGGCCGGGAGTCACGCCGTGCGCCTCCGCGGCATCGGCGACGGCGCTCTCCCCGAGCGGCGCCCGCCGCTTGCCCATGGGGCTCCACGCCTCGGTGCGGATGCCGAGCCGGTCGTGCACCTCGCGCATCCGGGCCTGCGGGAAGCGCGGGTGCAGCTCGACCTGGTTGACCGCCGGCACGACGCCGGTGTCGTCGATGATGCGGGTGAGGTGCTCCTCGGTGAAGTTGGAGACGCCGATCGAGCGGACCAGCCCGTCCGCCTGGAGCCGGACGAGCGCGCGCCACGCCTCGACGTACTTCCCCTGCGACGGGTTGGGCCAGTGGATGAGGTGCAGATCGGTGCGCTCCACGCCGAGACGTTCGAGCGAGCCGCGGACCGACGCGATCGCGTCGTCGTACGCGTGGTGCCGGCCGGGGATCTTGCTGGCGACCACGACCTCGTCGCGCGGCAGGCCGGAGCGCCGCAACGCCTCGCCGACCTCGGCCTCGTTCTCGTAGTTCACGGCCGTGTCGAGCATCCGGTAGCCCGCCTCGAGGGCGGACACCATCGCCGCGGTGCCGTCCTCGCCGCGCAGCGGATAGGTGCCGAATCCGATCGCGGGGATCGTGGTGGCATCGTTGAGGTCGTACGTCGGGGTCATGTCCCCAACCTAGGACGGACCACCCACAACTCCGGCCCGGTCGGTGCGTCACACGTGTCACGGCCCGCACCGGAGGCCGACCCACTCGGAGGAGCTTCATGCGACACATCCCTGCCACCGTCTCGCTGATCGCCCTGGCGCCCTTCGGCGTCCTGGGTCTGACCGCGGGCCCGGCGACGGCGGAGACCACCTGCGACGGGAGGGTGCCGACCGTCGTCGTCACGCCCGGCGTGCCGACCGTGGGGACGCCGGGTGACGACGTCATCCTGGGCACGATCGCACCGGACCGGATCGACGGCGGTGCGGGCAACGACACGATCTGCGGGCTCGGCGGCGGCGACACCCTGGTCGGCGGGCCGGGCGACGACCGGCTGTTCGGTGGCCTCGACGGTCAGTACGTGCCGGACGACGGCTACGACGGCGACATCATCACCCCCGGGCCCGGCGACGACTACATCGACATGGGTGACGACCCGGCGTCCGCGAACGTCGACTACGTCGACCGGCCGGCCCGGTACGACACGATCTGGTTCGACGGCGCGCCCGGTCCGGTCAGCGTCGACCTGTCGGTCGGCGTGGCGACCGGCGAGGGCAACGACACGATCGTCGTGCCGGCCTACTCCGGCGGCATCGTCGGCTCGGCCTACGACGACCACCTCGTCGGGTCGCGCGGTCCGGACCGCCTGGTCGGCGGTGCCGGTGACGACGGGATCCGCGGCCTGGCCGGTGACGACGAGATCCAGCCCGAGGACGGCGACGACATCGTCCGCGGCGGTATCGGCGAGGACTTCATCCTCGCGCCGGACCGGGGCCGCGACCGGCTCTACGGCGACGACGGCGACGACTACGTGGAGGCCGGGGGACCGCGGACCGACATCGGCGGCGGTGGCGGCAAGGACTTCCTCGTCGCCCACGACGGCGCCAGCGTCCACGGTGGAGGCGGCAACGACGAGATCGAGACGGACCTGGTCCGACGGACGCGCACCGAGGTGGACGGCGGCGGCGGACGCGACATCGTCCGACTGCAGGTGCCGAGCTCCGAGTTCCCCCGGGGCTCGAGGTACGTCGTCGACGTGCCGCGCAAGCGCGTGACGGTCGGCGGCTCGAAGCGGATGCGCTACGAGTCCGTCGAGGACCTCCGGTTCTCGGGGCGGAGCGGCTTCCTGAGGTACGTCGGTGGCGCCGGGCGGGACCGCTTCTCGGTGACCGGCACCATCCAGGTGACGGCGTACGGCAACCGGGGGGCCGACGTCCTCGCCGGCAGTGGGCGCAACGACCTGCTCGTCGGTGGCCCGGGTCGCGACCAGCTCGTCGGCGGTGCCGGCCGGGACCGCTGCCTCAGCGGCGAGCAGCTGCGGCAGTGCGAGGTGCGTCGCTGACGCTCATCGCTCGAGGCGCAGCTCCTGCGCGTCGATCAACGCCGACGCCTGTGTCAGCGCAGCCGTGCTGTAGGCGCCGATGGCCTGCTCCTCGTGGAGCGCGTCCCGCATCAGCGAGATGTAGTGACGGTGGAGCAGCATCCGCTGCGACGCCAGGGTGAGGGCCTCAGGGGTGGTGTCACCGCGCCGTTCCTCGATCCGGTCGAGCCACGCCAGGGACTCAGTGGCGACCTCGGGGTCGATCGCCTGTCCGTCGACGACGAGGGCGTCGAGCGGTCCCAGGGCCTGGGAGGCGGTGCGCGTGATGTCGCCGAACAGGTCGATCACCTCGTCCCGGGTGTCGCCCGGGTCGGCACCCGAGACGCCGAGGGTGCGGATCAGCAGCGGCAACGTGCCGCCGTACAGCAGCAGGGACGTGACCGCGACGACGAAGGCGACGGTGATCAGCAGCGTGCGCTCCTCGACCTCGGTGCCGATGGTCAGTGCGGCGGCGAGCGTGACGACGCCGCGCATGCCGGCCCACGAGAGCACCACGCCCCCGCGTGCTGTGACCGGCTCGCTCTCCTGGTAGTCGACGTCGGCCTGACCGCGCTGGACGCGTCGCCGGAACTGCGACATCCGCCTCTGGCCGCGCTCGCTCGCCACCCGCGGCTCCGCGGCCATCGAGTCCACCCGGTCGCTGATGGACGACAGCCGCTCGCGCATGGCGTCGAGCCTGGGCTGCCGTCGACGGGCCGCCAGCACCTGCACCGCGACGAAGGCCGTGCGCAGGACGAGCAGCACCCCCAGCACGAGCGCGGCGACGACGACGACCTCCGTCGGCGTGCTGTTGGACTCGTCGAGGTCGCGCAGCAGGCCCTCGACCTGGAGGCCCATGAGGAGGAAGACGCCGTTCTCGACGAGGAACTGCAGGGTCAGCCAGTTCGTGCGCTCGGTCAGGCGCTCGCGCGCCGTGAAGCGGCGCGAGCCGTGGTGGCCCGTGACGAGCCCGGCGACGACGACGGCCACGACGCCGGACGCCTCGGCCTCCTCGGCCGGCAGGAACGCCAGGAACGGCACGATGAAACTGACGGCCGTCATCAGGACCGGGTCGGCGAGCTTGCTCCGCAGCCACACGGTGGCGTGGCCCACGACGAAGCCGATCACGATCGCGAGCACGACGGCGCGGGCGAAGTCGACGACGGCGTCGCCGAGGCTGAAGCCGGCGGTGATCGCCAGCAACGCCGTACGCAGCACGACGAGGGCCGACGCGTCGTTGAAGAGGCTCTCGCCCTCGAGCACCGTCATCAGCCGGTGGGGGAGTCCGAGCCGCTTGCCGATCGCCGTCGCGGCGACCGCGTCGGTGGGGCTCACGACCGCGCCGAGCGCGACCCCGGCGGCGAAGGACACCTCGGGCACGACCAGGTGCACGACGGCTCCGACGACCAGGGCCGAGACGACGACGAGGGTGACCGACAGCCAGGTGATCATGCCGAGGCTGCGCCGCAGGTCGATGACGGGCACCTGCACGGCGGTGGCGTACAGCAGGGGTGGCAGCGCGCCGAGCAGGATCCAGTCCGGCTCGAGCGTGAACTCGGGCGTGCTCGGCACGAGGCTGAAGACGATGCCGACGACCAGGAGGACCAGGGGAGTGGCGATGCCGGTGCGGCGGGACAGCACGGCGGCGACCACGATGGCCATCAGCGCGGCGATGGCGAGGGTGAGGAGCTCCACGGCCGCCAGCCTAGATCTGCTTGTGCGTACCCTTGCGGTTACGTAACACATCGGGTACGTTCGTGTCATGGATGCGGTACTGCAAGCGCTGGGGGACAGCAGCCGACGCACGATGCTGGGGATCCTGCGTGACCACCCGGCCACCGTCGGCGAGCTGGCGGACGCACTGCCGATCGCACGCCCCGGCGTCTCGCGCCACCTGCGGGTGCTGCGGGAGGCAGGGCTGGTGACGGTCGAGCAGGACGCGCAACGTCGCATCTACAGCCTCCGCCCGGAGGCGCTGGTCGAGGTCGACGAGTGGCTGGAGTCCTACCGGGAGCTCTGGCAGCACCGCCTCGACGCGCTCCACACCGAGGTCGCGCGCGGCAAGCGCGCGCGACGAGAGACGAAGGACGAGTCATGAGGCTCTTGGGGACCCTGCACCAGCTCGACGACACGCGCGGCGCCGTGCGCGTGGAGGACGTCTACGACACCGACATCGACGACCTGTGGGCGGCGTGCACCGATCCGGACCGCCTGGCGCGGTGGATCGCGGACGTGTCGGGGGAGCTGCGGCAGGGCGGCACCTTCGCCGGCGTCTTCACCAGCGGGTTCGAGGGTGCGGGACGGATCGAGGTGTGTGAGCGTCCTTCGCGCCTGGTGCTGTCGACGTGGGACAACGACGCGCCGGAGCAGGTGTCGACCATCGAGGTCGCTCTGACCGAGGAAGGTGACCGGACGCGGCTGGTCGTCGAGGAGCGGGGGATCCCGCTGGCTCAGGCGCGGTCGTACGGCGCCGGCTGGCAGGTGCACGCCGAGGACCTGGCGGCGTACGTCTCCGGAGGCGAGCGCGACGAGGACCCCCAGCGCTGGAAGGACGCGGTCGAGGCCTACCGGGACGAGCCGGTCGAGGCCGTCGCCTGATCGTGCGTCAGGCCCTGCCACGGCGACAGGTCGAGGCCCGGATAGCGCTGGCCGACGCCGGCCAGCGTCTCCTCGGTCCAGTACGCGTGGCCCGGGGGAGGGAAGCCGAACAGCTCCAGCTGTCGCGGGGTCGCCTGCTCGACGAAGGCGTACCAGGCGTCCTGGTGGCTCCGGTCGGCCCAGGCGTGGCGATGGGCCCACTCGACGGCTGCGGGACGGTAGTTGAGGTGCATCGTGAAGCGCGCTCCGCGCGGCTCGGTGATGGCCGCACCGCGGTGCACGGTCTCCGGTCGGAAGGCCACCACCGTCCCGGCCGGCCCGGTCGCGGGGACCTCGGCCTCGTAGAGGTCGGGGCGTCCATCGCCGGCGACGAAGCCGCCGTCGTCCTCCGCGACCTCCGCGCGGGGGAAGAAGTTCGGCTTCGCCGGGAGCGACTCGGTCGCAGGAGAACGGCGCACCATCCGCGGTGCTCCCAGGTCGGGCGTCACGTCAGAGAGGAAGACGAACATCTCGACCTGCGCGAACGCCGGGTCGCTCGACGGCACCAGGATCGTGTGGTTCAAGTAGTCGCGGTGGAGGTCCTGGTCGTAGTCGGCGGCGCCCTGGTACTTGGCCCACGCCTCGGCGGAGTAGAGGCGTACGGCGTCCGTGCCGAGCAGCGTCGTCGCCAGCGTCACCAGGGCGTCGGACACCGGGACGCGGTTGAGGGCGAGGCTGGCGAACGGGAAGCCGTCGATCCCGTCGAACTCGTCGCCGATGAATCTCGCGTTGCGACCGGGGTCGACGCCGTCGTGGAAGTCGTCGCCCGACGGGAACAGCTGTCCGAGCTCGCCCTGGGCCGCCGTGAGCTCGTCGGCCGGCAGGTAGCCCGGCAGCACGACGTACCCGTCCTCGAGCCAGGTCGTGCGCGCAGCATCCAGGTCCACGTGTCGATCCATGCAGGGGAGTATCGCCGCGAGCGACGAGCGGTGCACCTGCGTTTCCGTCGCGGCAATCTGACATAATGTCAGTTATCGGCGATATATCCACGCTCAGGCAGCCCCTCTCAGGCGTTGCGCGGTGATCCTGACGTGGATGGTGCACCAAGGTGACCGCAGAGTGTCGCTCCGACGAGTTAGGTTCCAGCGCATGGACATGTTGCGGGGAGACAGGATCGCCGAGGCCCATCTGACCGACTGGCGCAAGCTGGCCCAAGGCATCCACGCGAGGTACGTCGTCGACGACTTCGGTGCTGCTGCACGGTTCGTCGTGGCGGTCGGTGAGGCCGGCGACGAGATCGGCCACCACCCGAAGGTCTCGATCGGTCCCGGCCACGTCGACCTCAAGCTCAGCAGCGACGACGCGATCTACCGCGAGGACGACGGCACCGAGCACGTCGTCGAGTGGGTCACCCATCAGGACATCGACCTGGCGCGACGGATCACCGAGGTCGCCGCGGGCCAGGGCCTGGCCGCAGATCCGGGCGCCGTGGCGGCAGTCGAGCTCGGCCTGGACACGCCGGACTCCGCGGTCATCGCGCCGGTCTGGGCGGCGCTGCTCACCGGCAACCCCGACGACCAGGGTCGCGGCACGCCGAGCGACGAGGTCCGTGACGGCGGTGGACGCGTGCCCAACCTGTGGTTCGGCGACCGGGAGCGGTGTGAGCGCCAGTCCTGACGCCACGAGGGCGAACGTCACGGCCGCGACGACCAGCATCGGTCGTACGCCGACCGCATCGGCGAGCACGCCGGCGATCGGCGCCACGACGACGATCACCGCGCGGTTGATCGACCGCAGCGTCGTGTTCGTGCGCGCCTGGAGCTCGTCGGGCGTCACCAGCTGCCGATAGCTCATCTCGTGGGAGTTGCTCATGCCCATCGCCAGGCCGTACAGCCCCTGCCCGAGCATCAGCAGACCGATCGTGGCGGCCCGGGAGGTCGGCTCCCCCGCCAGCGCCATCACGACGACGCCGGTCGTGATGATCGAGTGGCACAGGATGATCGTGCGTCCGGTGCCGAGCCGCCGTCCGACCGCCGTGGTGATCGTCGCCCCGACCACGGCCCCGACTCCCCCGACCGCCCCGACCAGACCGAACTGGAAGGCCGAGAGGTCGAGCACGAGGAACGCGTACGGCGCCAGCACGACGCCGACGACAGCGTTGCCGACGAACCACACGTGCGTCGCGATCGCGAGGGTCCGTAGCCCCGACCGGCCGTAGGCCCACCGCACGCCCTCGACGATGTCGCCGAGCAGGCCGCGCACCGTCACCCCGGTCCGGGCGGGCGGCTCGTCGAGGTCGATCCGCCGGAGCGTGATCGCCGAGTAGAGGTAGGTCAGCGAGTCGACGAGCACGGCGAGCGGCGCCCCGACGGCGCTCACCAGCGCACCGCCGATGGCCGGTCCCGCCATCGACCCGACGGCGTCCGCACCGTCGATGCGGGCGTGCGCCGGTTGGAGCCGGTCGCGTGGCACGAGGCGTGGCAGGAACGACATCGTCGCTGCCATGTTGACGACCGCGGCAGTGCCGTAGAGGAAGACGATCACCAGCAGCGCGGCCAGCGACAGCACGTCGAGCCACCACAGCAGCGGGATCGTCAGCAGCAGCACCGCCTGGATCACGTCGGTGCCGATCATCAGCGGCAGCCGTCGGCGCCCGTCGACGAGCGCACCGATGACCAGGCCGAACACCAGGTAGGGCAGCCAGCGCGAGGCATTGAGCCAGCCGACGTCGGACGCGGTGCCGTCCAGGGTCAGCACCACGAGTGCCTGCAGGGCGAAGAGCGTGACGTAGGTGCCCAGCACGGACACGGCGTCGGCCCGCCAGTAGTACGAGAAGGACCGCGAGATGAAGAACCCGCCGTCGCTCACGCGCGCAGTCTAGGTTCGGGGCATGGGTCACCGCGTGCCGCACTCACCGCTGCCGATCGACCAGTCGGAGGTGACCTACGACCACGGACCGGACTCGGTGCCCCGACCGGACGTCCCCCGCGGCCGCACCACGGAGCTGTCGATCACCGACCCGCGGGCATTTCCGGGGACCACGCGGAGCGTGTGGGTCCACGAGCCCGCAGCGTCGACCGACACACCGGCTCCGGTCGTCGTCTTCCAGGACGGCGCCGGCTTCGTGGACCCCGACGACGAGATGCGGGCGACGGTCGTGCTCGACAACCTGGTCGCCGCCGGCGCGGTCCCGCCGCTCGTCGGTGTCTTCGTCGACCCCGCCGACGGCAACCGCAACGCCGAGTACGACGCCGCGGACGGGACGTACGCCGGCTTCCTCCTCGACGAGGTGCTCCCCCGCGTCGCCGAGGTCGTACCGATCAGCACCCGGCCCGAGGACCGGGCGCTCTGTGGCTTCAGCAGCGGCGGCAGCGCAGCATTCACGGCGGCGTGGCACCGGCCGGACGCGTTCGGCAAGGTCGTCGGGCTCTCGTCGAGCTTCCCGCAGGTCGCCGTCGACCACCCGCGCCTGGTCGCGGACGAGCCGGTCAGGCCACTACGGATCTTCCTGCAGGTCGGGCACCGCGACCTCGGCTGGGACGAGCCCGACGACAACTGGGTGGCCGCCAACCTCGAGGTGGGCGCTGCGCTGCTGCGCCGCGGCTACGACGTACGCCTCGTCGTCGGCGACGGCGGCCACGACGGCAACCACGGCGGCGTCCTGCTCCCCGATGCGCTCCGCTGGCTCTGGCGCTGACGCTCAGCCGAGGCGACGTACCTGATAGGTGCCGACCGTCGAGGCGACCACCTCGCCGGCCGCGTCCGTGAGGGTCGCCTCCAGCACGAACTCGCCCTTGCCCGTGGCGAGCGCGTAGTCCAGGATGCGGGCGACCTCGTCGTCGGACAGCGACGCCTCGGCGCGTACGACGCCCACCGCGGGTCGCCGGAACCGGATCGTCGACTCCTTGACGAGCGGCACGAACCCGGCGAGCTCGCCCTCCAGGTCGAAGGTGGCCAGGCACAGCACCCCGCCGAGCATCTCGGCGACGCTGAACAGCGAGCCGGCGTAGGTGACACCGAAGTGGTTGACGTTGGGCTCCGGAGGGAGCTCCGCGACGGCCCGTCCGGGGACGACCTCGACGAGCCGGATGCCCATCGCAGCGAGGATCGGCACCGACCCCACCGCTGCCTCCACTCTCAACGTATAAGCCATCAGGGGGCTTGCCGCAAGGCCCCGTGCCTCCCGCACACTGCACGGCGTGATGCCGCTCGACACCTCTCCCTTCGCCCTCTCCGACGCCCTCGCTGCCAAGAACGACCCGACGCTCATCGACACCGATCGTGCCCACTTCGCCGCGACCGCGACCAGCCTCGAGCACACGATCGCCGAGCTGGAGCAGACCCTCGCCGAGGCGAAGAAGGGCGGCGCCCGCTACGGGACAGCGGCCCTCGAGCGCGACCAGGAGGTGCACCGGCTGACCGCCCGGTTGCGTGCCCTGCGCCGGTTCGACCTCGACCTCTGCCTGGGGCGGATCGTCCACGCCGACGCCGCCATCACCTACATCGGGCGCCTCGGCCTCGCCGACCCCGACGGCCGTCGACTGCTGGTCGACTGGCGCTCCCCCGCCGCCGAGCCGTTCTTCGCCGCCACGCACGCGCAGCCGTACGGCCTCGTCAGCCGGCGCCGCTACCGGTGGGCCGCCGGCCGGATCGTCGACTACTGGGACGAGGCCTTCACCGAGGAGGGCCTCACCCACACGGCCGCGCTCGACGACCAGTCCGCCTTCATCGCGACGCTCGGCGGCAGTCGTACGGAGCGGATGCGCGACGTGCTCGGCACCATCCAGGCCGACCAGGACGCCATCGTCCGCGCCGGCTCCCGTGGCGCGCTCGTCGTCGACGGTGGCCCCGGCACCGGCAAGACCGTCGTCGCGCTGCACCGCACCGCCTACCTGCTCTACGCCGACCCGCGGCTCGGCCACCGCCGCGGCGGGGTGCTGTTCGTCGGTCCCCACCAGCCCTACCTGGCCTACGTCGGCGACGTGCTGCCGAGCCTCGGCGAGGAGGGCGTGCAGACCTGCACGATCCGCGACCTGGTGCCGGAGAAGGCGGTCGCCGAGGAGGACGAGCAGGTCGCCGCCCTCAAGGGCGACGTCCGGATGGTCGCCGCGATCGAGCCGGCGGTCGCGCTCTACGAGGAGCCCCCGACCGAGCCGGTGCTCGTCGAGACGCCGTGGGGCGACGTCCGGATCACGGCCGCCGAGTGGGCCGAGGCCTTCGACTCCCCCGACCCCGGCACGCCGCACAACCTCGCCCGCGACGACGTGTGGGACGAGGTGCTGACGATCCTGGCCGACAAGCTCGACTCCGACGAGCTGACGGCCGACGACTTCCGGAAGGTGCTCGAGCGCCACCGCGGCCTGCGCGACACCTTCGACCGGGCGTGGCCGCTGATCGAGCACACCGACCTCGTCGGCGACCTCTGGACGGTGCCGGCCTACCTCCGCCGGTGCGCGCCGTGGCTCGAGCCCGACCAGGTGCAGGCCCTGCGGCGCCCGGACCCGGAGGCGTGGACGTACGCCGACCTGCCGCTGCTCGATGCCGCACGCCTGCGGCTCGGCGACCCGGAGGCGTCTCGGCGCCGACGTCGTACGCACGCCGCGGAGGCTCGCGAGCGCGCCCGGATGGCCGAGGTGATCGACGACCTCCGCACCACGGCGCGCGAGTCGGGCGCGGACGAGTTCGGCGAGGGGCTCGTGTCGATGCTGGTGCACGACGACCTCCGGACCGCGCTGGTCGACGACGCGGCGCTGCCGAGTGCGGACGTCGACCTGCTGGCCGGGCCGTTCGCACACGTCGTGGTCGACGAGGCGCAGGAGCTCACCGACGCCGAGTGGCAGATGCTGCTGCGTCGCTGCCCCTCGCGCAGCATGACGATCGTCGGCGATCGCGCCCAGGCCCGGCACGGCTTCGCCGAGTCGTGGACCGAACGGCTCGAGCGCGTCGGCCTGCCCGGCGCGATCGTCGCTCCCCTGACGGTGAACTACCGCACGCCCGCCGAGGTGATGGCCGAGGCCGAGCCGGTCATCCGCGCCGTACTGCCGGAGGCCAACGTGCCGACCTCGATCCGCGAGAGCGGCATCCCGGTGCTCCACTCCCCCGCCGCCGAGCGCGACGCCATCCTCGGGGGCTGGCTCGCGGAGCACGCCGACGGTACGGCGGTGGTGATCGGCGACCGGTCGTTCGCCGACCGGCGGTTCGACGGGCGGGTCCGCTCGCTCACGCCCGAGCTCGCCAAGGGGCTGGAGTTCGACCTCGTCGTGCTCGTCGACCCCGAGCTCTTCGGCGAGGGCGTGACGGGGGCGGTCGACCGCTACGTGGCGATGACCCGCGCCACGCAGCGGCTGGTGGTGCTCACGTCATGAGTTCTGCGGGTCCGAACCCCGAGATCTCATGACGACCGGATCTGGGCGTGCGAACGAGCTGGCCCGTGTGGTCCGAGGGTGGCACGCAGGGCGGTGATGTCCTCGGGGCCGACGCGGCAGCAACCGCCGACCAGCCGGGCCCCGGCCATGACCCAGGCGGACACGTCCTCGGCGCGGAAGGCGGAGGACCCCTCCCACTGTCGGGTCTCCGCGTTCCAGGCCTGGCCGGAGTTCGGGTAGACGACGCCGGCGCCGAAGGCGGCGCCAGCCGTGGGGACGGCGTCGCGCGCGTCGAGCGGCGTCGTGCAGTTGATCCCGACGGCGACGATCTCGGCGACGTCGGCGGCCATCGCGAACGCCTCCCCCAGGTGCTCGCCCTGGCGCGTACGTCCGTCGGCAGCGGTCAGCGACAGCCAGGCAGGTACGCCCGTGCCGTCGAGCTCGGCCAGCACGGCCTCGACCTCGGCGAGGCACGGGATCGTCTCGATCGCCAGCACGTCCGCGCCGTCGCCGACCATCGAGGCGAGCACGTCGAGCCGCGGTCGGTGGAAGGCGCGCAGTCCGTCGACGTCCAGGTCGTAGTCGCCGCGGTACTCCGACCCGTCGGCCAGCACCGCGCCGTACGGCCCGACGGACGCCGCCACCCAGCCCTGCGGTGCGACCTCGTCGCGTGCGGATGCTGCGAGCCGGACGCTGCGCCGGAGGAGCTGCTCGACCTCGTCGCGCTCCACGCCGGTGGCGCCGAAGCCCTCGAACGAGACCTGGTAGGACGCCGTGGTGGCCACCTCGGCGCCGGCCTCGAAGAACTCGCGGTGCGCGCGCTCGATCGCCGCGGGGTCGTCGCGCAGCAGGCGGGCCGACCAGAGGTCGGACGAGAGGTCGTGGCCGTGCCGCTCGAGCAGGGTGGCGAGCCCGCCGTCCAGGACGACGGGGCGGTCGGCGATCACGTCGCTCAGGCTGGTGCGGGTCACGGCACGAGTCTGGCACCCGAGGGGTGTGCCCGGCGCTTGGTCTCGTCGGCGACGATCGCCGGGTGCCAGAGGGACACACGATCCACCGCCTCGCGCGACGCCACGCCCGGCTGCTGGTCGGCCAGCGCGTCGCAGCCGACAGCCCGCAGGGCCGCTTCGAGGACGGCGCCCGGTTGCTCGACGGGCGCGTGCTGGGTGCGACCGACGCGTGGGGCAAGCACCTCTTCCACCGCTACGACGACCTGTGGCTGCACGTGCACCTCGGGCTCTACGGGAAGTTCCGCGACGGCGTCCTCCCCGCTCCCCCGGCCCGCGGCGCCCTGCGGTTGCGCCTCGTCGGCGCCGAGAACTGGCTCGAGCTGCGCGGCCCGACCGCGTGCGAGGTGCTCACCACCGCTGAGCGCACGACCGTGCTCACCCGGCTCGGTCCGGACCCGCTGCGGCGACGACCGGACGTGGAGGCGTTCGTCGACCGGGTGCTGCGCAGCCGTGCACCGATCGCGACGCTGCTGATGGACCAGTCGGTGGTCGCGGGCGTCGGCAACGTCTACCGCGCCGAGGTGCTGTTCCGGCACCGACTCGACCCCTACCGGCCGGGTCGCGACCACGACGCGTCCGTCCTCCACGCCCTGTGGGACGACCTCGTGGTGCTGCTCCGCGCCGGCGTGCGTGCCGGGCGGATCGTCACCACGCACCCCGAGGACCGCGAGCGACCGGCGGGACGGCCCCGTCGGGTCGACGCCTACTACGTCTACGGCCGTGCCGGCCTGCCCTGCCGGATCTGCGGCACCCCGGTCCTCGACGCGACCATCGCAGCGCGCCGGCTCTTCTGGTGCCCCGTCTGCCAGGCGTGACGCGCGGTCAGCGACCGACGTACGCCGCGAGGTGCTTGCCGGTGAGGGTCGGCTCCTTCGCCGCGACCATGTCGGCCGGCGGGCCCTCGAAGACGATCGTGCCGCCGTCGTGGCCGGCGCCGGGGCCGATGTCGATGATCCAGTCGGCGTGCGCCATCACGGCCTGGTGGTGCTCGATCACGATGACCGACTTGCCGGAGTCCACGAGCCGGTCGAGCAGGCCGAGCAGGTTCTCGACGTCGGCGAGGTGGAGGCCGGTCGTGGGCTCGTCGAGGATGTAGACGTCGCCCTTCTCGCCCATCTGCGTCGCGAGCTTGAGCCGCTGCCGCTCGCCGCCGGACAGCGTGGTGAGCGGCTGCCCGAGCGACAGGTAGCCGAGGCCCACGTCGGCGAGCCGCTCGAGGATCTTCATCGCGGCCGGGATCTTCGCCTCGCCGCCGCTGAAGTGCTCGAGGGCGTCCACGACCGACATCTCGTGCACCTCGGCGATGTCCTTGCCGCCGAGGGTGTGCTCGAGGACCTCGGCCTTGAAGCGGCGGCCCTCGCACTCCTCGCACGGCGACTCGACGGTCGCCATCGGGCCGAGCTCGGTGAAGATCACACCGGCGCCGTTGCACGTCGAGCAGGCACCCTCCGAGTTGGAGCTGAACAGTGCCGGCTTCACGCCGTTGGCCTTGGCAAAGGCCTTGCGGATCGGCTCGAGCAGGCCGGTGTACGTCGCCGGGTTGCTGCGTCGCGAGCCCTTGATCGCGCCCTGGTCGATCACGACGACCTCGTCGCGACCCGCGAGCGAGCCGTGGATCAGCGAGCTCTTGCCCGACCCGGCGACACCGGTGACGACCGTCAGCAGTCCGAGTGGCACGTCGACGTCGACGTCCTTGAGGTTGTGCGTGCTCGCGCCCCGGACCTCCATCTGCCCTGTCGCCGCGCGCACCGAGTCCTTGAGCGAGGCGCGGTCGTCGAGGTGCTTGCCGGTGATCGTGCCGCTGGAGCGCAGGCCCTCGACGTCGCCCTCGAAGCAGATCGAGCCACCGGCGGAGCCCGCGGCAGGGCCGATGTCGACGACGTGGTCGGCGATGGCGATCGTCTCCGGCTTGTGCTCGACGACCAGCACCGTGTTGCCCTTGTCGCGCAGCTGGAGGAGCAGGTTGTTCATCCGCTCGATGTCGTGCGGGTGCAAGCCAATCGTGGGCTCGTCGAAGACGTAGGTCACGTCGGTCAGGGAGGACCCGAGGTGCCGGATCATCTTGGTGCGCTGCGCCTCACCGCCGGACAGCGTGCCGGCCGGACGGTCGAGCGAGAGGTAGCCCAGGCCGATCTCGGAGAACGAGTCGAGCAGGTGCTGGAGGCCCTTGAGCAGCGGCGCGACCGACGGCTCCTCGAGATCCCGGATCCACCCGGCGAGGTCACTGATCTGCATCGTGCAGAGGTCGGCGATGGACTTGCCGCGGATCTTCGACGCCCGCGCCTCGGCCGTGAGCCGGGTGCCCTCGCAGTCGGGACAGGTCTGGAAGGTGACCGCGCGGTCGACGAAGCGCCGGATGTGCGGCTGCATCGCCTCGGGGTCCTTGGACAGGATCGACTTCTGGATCTGCGGGATCATCCCGGTGAAGGTCAGGTTGACGCCCTCGACCTTGAGCTTGGTCGGCTCCGACCACAGCATCGTCTCGAGCTGCTTCTTGGTGAAGGACTTGATCGGCTTGTCCATCGGCAGGCCCATGCCCTCGAACAGCCGGCCGTACCACCCGTCCATCGAGTAGCCCGGCACCGTCAGCGCGCCGCCCGACAGCGTCTTCTCCTCGTCGTACAGAGCGGTCAGGTCGATGTCGTTGACCTTCCCCATGCCCTCGCAGCGCGGGCACATGCCGCCGAGGTAGACCTCCTGCTTGGCAATGCGCCGCTCGGTGCGCCCGCCCTTCTCGGTGGTCATCATCCCGCTGGCCTTGCGGGTCGGGACGTTGAAGGAGTACGCCGTCGGCGGGCCGACGTAGGGGTCGCCGAGCCGGCTGAACAGGATCCGCAGCATCGCGTTGGCGTCGGTCGCGGTGCCGACGGTCGAGCGCGGGTTGGCGCCCATCCGCTCCTGGTCGACGATGATCGCCGTCGTCAGTCCCTCGAGGTGGTCGACGTCGGGCCGCGCCAGCGACGGCATGAAGCCCTGCACGAACGCGCTGTAGGTCTCGTTGATCATCCGCTGCGACTCGGCCGCGATCGTGGCGAAGACCAGCGAGCTCTTGCCCGATCCCGAGACCCCGGTGAAGACCGTCAGCCGGCGCTTCGGGAGGTCGACCGAGACGTCCTTGAGGTTGTTCTCGCGGGCTCCCTCGACCCGGATCAGTGCGTGGTCGTCGGCTGGGTGTGTGGTCGTCATTGCTGCGCGTCTCCCCTGTGCTGTGGCGACTGTCCCTGTTCCCGCGGTCGCATCCTGCCAGTACGACGTACCTGCGTGCTCGGATGTGACGTCGCACCCCCGTCGGGATGGGGTGGAGGGTTCGTCCAACGTGCGACTGTCGACGCATGACGACCAACGACGACCGCGGGACCGTTGCCGAGATCATGAAGGAGACACGGACCGCCGTGCTGACCTACGTGTCGCTCGCCGGTGACCTCGTCTCGATGCCGATGGGCATGCAGGACTTCGAGGACCCGGCGACGACGTGGTTCATCACCCAGCGCAGCAGCGACAAGGTCAGCGCCATCGAGGCCGATCCGCGGGTCAACGTCTCCTACGCCAGCAAGGCCGGCTGGGTGTCCCTGTCCGGCACGGCCCACGTCAGCGACGACACGGCCAAGCTCGAGGAGCTGTGGGACGCCTCTGCCGGCGCGTTCATGTCCGGCGGCCCGGAGGACCCCGACAACCTGCTGCTCCGCATCGACGGCGCCACCGCGGAGTACTGGGAGAACCCGGGAAAGGTCGCCATCGCGGTGCAGGTGGCGAAGGGCCTGGTCACGGACGGCGAGCCCGACCTGGGTGACAACGACATCGTCACCCTCTGACCAGGCCGGAGTAGGTTCGACACCGTGCTCGTCGAAGCCCGCGGGATCGCCACTGCCGATGAGGCCTGGCTCCGCTTCACCACGCCCGCCACCTGGTCCATCTGGGCGCCGCTGATCCGCTCGGTCGAGTCGTCCGACGACCAGCTGGCCGTCGGCACCACCGGGCGCGTGCACGGCCCACCGGGCGTCGCCGTCGACTTCGAGGTGACCGCCGTCGACCCCGAGCAGCGCACGTGGTCGTGGCGTGCCGGTCGCGGCCCGGCCGAGGTCGAGATGGACCACCACGTCGTACCCGCTGCCGGAGGTGGCAGCCGCGCCTTCCTCCGCGTGCCCGGTCGCTCCGCTCCCCTGCTCCAGCCCTACCGCGTCCCGGCGGCCGCCGCCCTCCGCGGGCTCGTGCGCGACCGCAGCGGGCTCGGCGGCGAGGAGGAGGACGTCGAGGTCTTCGACTTCGCGTTCGCGCGTTCCTACGCCCTCGCCGGCCGCCCGTTCGGGATCACTCCGAAGACGACCGGCGTCGAGCTCGGCCCCCAGTGGCTCCACGTCCGCTACGGACCGTGGCGACTGCTCACGCCGCGCAGCAACATCGCCTCTGCCCAGGTCACGGGTGGCTTCTCCTTCGTCAAGACCGCCGGCCCGCCCCACCTGTCCTTCGGCGACCGCGGCGTCTCCTTCACGAGCAACGGTGACCGCGCGCTGTGCCTGCGCTTCCACGAGCCGGTCCCGGCGATCGACCCGACGGCGACGATCACCCACCCCGGAGCGACGCTCTCGGTTGCCGACCCCGAGGCGCTCGCCGCCGCGCTCGACATCTCGTACGACGTCTAGGCGGTGCGGGCACCGGGTATCCGGTGACCGCCACCCCAGTGCGGTCGCTGTGGTGCGGCATCCGCACCACAGCCACCGCACAACGGCCGCGCCTCGGCTCGCGACCTCGGTAGGCTCACGACCTGACGACCTCGAGACCCAGCCACTCCCCCAGCGCACCGAGCTCCGCGTCGACCCGCCTGCGGCGCGCGGCCGACCAGTCGCCGTCCTCGTGGACCGCGTCGACGATCAGCACGCCGCCCTGGCGGTCGGCCGTCGCGTCGACCTTGCCGACCAGCTCGTCGCCGTCGAGGACGGGCATCGCCCAGTAGCCCCACTGCCGCTTGGCGACCGGCTTGTACATCTCTAGCTGGTAGTCGAAGCCGAAGACGTCCTCCATCCGCTTGCGGTCGAAGACCAGCCGGTCGAGCGGGGACAGGATCGCGGTCCGCCCCTCGAAGTCCTCGTCGAGGTATGCGGGGTCGACGCGCCACACCCCGCGTACCCCCTCGATGCGCGCGCCCTCGCCGACCCCGCGGACGTCGTGCTTCTCCTCCCACGCCTCCAGCGCGCGTGGACGCGCGACACCGAGCGCGCGCAGGCGGCGACGAGCCAGCTCGAGGTGTGCCTCGGCGACCGGCACGGGCCGGTCACCCGGGTGGATCCGCTCGGCCAGGTCCCACCGGCGCTCGCGTCCCTCGCGCGACGCCACCGCGACCTCGCCACGCGACTCCATGCACTCGAGCAGCTTCATCACGTTCTTGTCGTTGGTCCACCCGCTCGAGCGCCAGGGCACGTCGCAGGTGTCCGGGATGTCCCGCGCGGCGGTCGGCCCCTCGGCACGCAGCAGGGCCAGCACGTCCCGTCGGCAGCCGTCGTTGGCGGCCACCCAGTCGCGCAGGTCCTCCTGCCACTCCTTCAGCGGCGGCTCGCCCGGCCACAGCTCCATGTCGGCGGCGACGAGGGCGATGTCCTCGCTCGGGAGCAGGTGCGCCTTGTGCTCGACGAGAGCACCGTCGCCGACGAGCTCCTCGAGGTCCTCGGGCTCGTACGCGTTGCCGAGGCGCGTCCAGAGCGCGAGGTCGGCGTGCTCGGCGACCACCCGGGTGAGGTCGACCTGGAGGAAGCCGAGGTGCCGCACCACGTCCAGCACGTCGGTGGGTCGCTGCGCACCGAGCAGCTGGGCGCGTACGGCGATGCGGCGGGCCTGACGCGGCGCGAGCTCGTGCACGGTCCCCGACGCCATGTACTGATTCTAGGAGCCGGCATAGACCAGTCTGCGGTGATCGGGTCATGCCGGGCGTGGCCCGATCGGGTCATTCCCTCACGAAATCGGGCAGATCTCGTCAATCCGGGCGAGTGCTCCGTCATGCGGTGGCACCGTCGACGTCTACCAGGTGTGGGGCGAGGCGCCCCGCTCGGGACGTCAGCAAGAGCACGTAGGGAGCAAGGCCATGTGGGACACCGTCGAGACCAACACCGGTCCGGGCTCGGTGCACCTGTCGCACGACATCCCGTGCGTCGACTGCGGGCACGCCCGGCACACCTACCTGCCGTGCTCCGACACGTGCGCCTGCGCGCACGACCGGATGCTCAGCGCTGTTTGACCCGGTCCTTGACCTTGTCGCGATAGCGACGCCTGACCCCACGGACGAAGCGCTCGCGCACCTTCTCCGGGTGCGGAGGTCGTCCGTCCTCGTCGAGCTCGTAGCTGGCGACCTTGGCCAGCCGCGGACGCTCGTGGTCGTCCACGACCTCGCCGGTCACCCACCACATCTTCAGCCTCGGCCCGTCGACCCGCAGGCAGGCCAGGTTGTTGTCGAACCACGGCCCTTCCGCGTAGCGCCAGCTGAGCGGGGCGTCCGCCACGTGCACCGACCTCGACGCCAGCCGCCCCACCGGTCCGGCGACGCCGTAGGACAGCACGGCCGTGGCGAAACGCATGTTGCGTGAGAGCGGGTTGCGGATCGGCGAGCACACGGCCTGCAGCACGGTGGACCGCAGTGGGCGAGCACCGTCGACAGGCTCGGCCTCGCTGACATAGCTGTGGTGCACGTCGCCGGAGAGGAAGGTGACCGTCGAGGGTGCTCGACCTCGCTCCCCCGCCGCCACCTCCATCGCCTGTCGCGCGACCTCCTGGAAGCTCTTCTGGAAGGCGCCCCAGTGCTCGAGGTCGACGGCCTGGCGCAGCTTCTCGCCGAGTCGACCGCCCCTCTCGCCCCAGGCACCGCCCGCGAGGGCCTCGCTGAACGCCTCGAGGTGGTGCAGCCCGCGAGCCAGCAGGAACGGCAGGGACGTGCCGACGAGCAGGTGGTCGACGTCGCCACGCAGCTGCTCGTCCAGCCACGCCGCTTCGTCGGGGTCGAGCAGCGCACGGTCGTCGGGGTCGAGCTGGCGGGCCGCCCGCGAGTCGACCACCACGAGCCGCACTTGGGTGTCGTACTCCCGGGTGTAGCTCCAGCGGTACGTCGTCGGGTGCTGGTCGACCCGTTCGGCGAACGCGTCGATGGCCGGCCCGAAGTCGTGCTCGTCGTCGCCCTCGTGGGCGAGCACGGCGGCGTAGAGCTCGTCGGCACGTCGTTCGGCCGGCGACATGTTGCCGAGGTGCTGGTAGACCCAGTACGACCCCAGCCCGGCGACGATGCGACCGTGCCACCACGAGGTGGCCTCCATCTTCTCACGCCACTCCTGCGAGGTGTTCCAGTCGTCGCGGATGTCGTGGTCGTCGAAGATCATCGCGCTCGGGACCGTCGACATCAGCCACCGGTTCGCCGGGTCCGACCACGCCAGCGCGTAGAGGTGGGCGTACTCCTCGTAGTCCTGGAGCTCGGTCCACGGCGGCTGCTCGATGTCGCGCCGTGACTCGATGAAGGCGCGCATCTCGTCCGTGGTCTCGTCGGCGTAGACCTGGTCGCCGAGGAACAGCATGAGGTCGGGCAGCCGCTCCGGAGCGAGGTCGGGGTCGTCGGCGTCCGCGGGGTCGACCTGGTCGGCGAGCCGCAGCGCCCATGCGCGCAGCGCGTCCACGCCGTGGGACCTGTTGCCGGTCTCGTCGTGGGTGACCGAGGTGCGGCACGAGCCGAAGGCGAGGCTCAACGGTCGCCCGTCCTCGAGAGTGGCGATCACCGGGGCGGGAAAGGGAGACCTTGGCTCGGGCCACACCTGCTCGCCGTCCACGGACACCGTGTAGGTCTCGGTCGTGCCGGGCTCGAGGCCGTCGAGCTCGACCAGCGCGTAGTGGTGGCCGTGCACCACGAACGTCCGGGCAGTGGCCGACACCGCGCCCCGCTCCACCCGCACCGTCGCGGAGCCGCGGGTCTCGACCCAGACGCACGCGGAGGTGTCGTCGACGTAGCGCAGCAGCGGACCCAGGACCAGGAGGTCGTCGGTCGCACTCACGGCTGGAGGAGCACCTTGATCGCGCGGCGCTCGTCCATTGCGCGGTAGCCCTCGGCGGACTGCGCCATCGGCAGGGTGAGGTCGAAGACCTTGCCCGGGTCGATCGACCCGGACAGCACCCGCTCGAGGAGGTCGGGGAGGTAGCGGCGCACGCCCGCCATGCCACCGGCGAGGCCGACGTTCTTCTGGAACATCCGGCGGACCGGCAGCTCGACCCCGTGGGGTACGCCGACGAAGCCGACCGTCGATCCCGGGCGGGCGATCGCGAAGGCGGTCTTCATCGACTCGTCGGTGCCGACGCACTCGAGGACCGAGTCGGCGCCGACGCCCTTCGTGAGCTCGGCGATGCGCGCGCCGCCCTCGTCGCCGCGCTCCGCGACGATGTCGGTCGCCCCGAAGGCACGGGCGATCGCCTGGCGCGGCTCGTGGCGTGACATGGCGACGACCCGCTCGGCGCCCAGCTGGGCGGCCGCCAGCACGCCGCAGAGGCCGACCGCGCCGTCGCCGATGACGACGGTGGTCCCGCCGGGCTTCACCCCCGCCGAGACAGCAGCGTGCCAGCCGGTGGCCATCACGTCGGAGAGGGTCAGCAGGGACGGGATGAGCGAGGCGTCGGGCATGCCGTCGGTCTTGACCAGACTGCCGTCGGCCTGCGTGACGCGGGAGTACTCGCCCTGCCCGCTCGCGGTGAAGCCGAGGTTCTCGCATGCAGCCTGCACGCCGGCGACACAGTGCGCACAGGTGTTGTCACAGTGGCAGAACGGCACGATCACGAAGTCGCCGGGCTTGAAGTCCTTGACCGCACTGCCGACCTCCTCGATCACGCCGACGCACTCGTGGCCGATCGTCGATCCGGCGTCGATGTCGTTGGCACCGCGGTAGGGCCAGAGGTCCGAGCCGCAGATGCAGCCCGCGACCACCTTGACGATCGCGTCGGTCGGCTCCTCGATGACGGGGTCGGGGACCTCCTCGAAGCGGATGTCACCGGGGGCGTGGATCGTGGTTGCTCGCATGTTCGCGATCCTGCCACGCCCTCGGGCAACCTTTCCCCCGGCCCGTGCGTCTCCCGGTGCGACAGCACCATGCTCCCAGGGGGAACACCACATGAAGCACTCCCAGCCCGCCGTGATCGCGGCTCTGGCCCTTGCCGCCTCGACGTCCTGGCTGGTCACCGCACCAGCCCACGCGGCCGCCCCCGCGACCTGCGAGGGCAAGGCGGTCACCATCGTCGCGACCACGACCGTCACGACCGGCACCGAGGGCGACGACGTCGTCGCGATGGAGCCGGGCGGCTGGACGAGGTTCGACGCGCTCGGCGGCAACGACACCGTCTGCCTCGCCCTCCCGGCCGAGATCACCACCGACCACTACGGCGGCCGCGACCGCGTCGGGGTCCTCGACGCGGGCGGCGGCGATGACACGGTGGTGAACCTCACCCCGGCGGGCTCCACCGTCACCACCATGCAGGTCGTCCTCGGCCTCGGCAACGACACCTTCGCCGGCGCCGACCTCGGCGAGAAGGTCTACACCGACAAGGAGGTCGGCTACTTCCCCGACGACCCGGAGGCCGCTGACCCGGAGCTGGTCGGGCAACAGACCGATGTCGTGACGGGGGTGGCCGAGGTCTGGTCCACATCGCCGACCGGCGGACTCAATGCCGACCGGATCACGTTCGGCAGCCGCGGCGGCCTCGCTGTCATGGCCGGTCCTGTGGGACCGCAGGGACTGCTCGACTTCACCGCTGCGTCCGAGCCGCGCCTGGAGATCCGCTCGCTCGGGCGGCTCGGGGTCCCGTCCACCGGCAACGTCGTCGTCGACAACCGGGCGCAGACGGTCACTGCAGGTCCCGACACGGTCCTGGCGTGGTCGGGCGAGGTGGCGTCGTTCACGCTGGGCCAGCCGCGGCGGATGGTCGTCATGGGGCCGGCGGTGGGCTTCGTGGGCACCGACGCCGCCGAGTCCGTCGTCTTCGCGGACGTCCTCGTGGGTGACGTGGACCTCGGCGGCGGCGACGACGTGCTCTCGGTCCAGTCGTGGAACAACGCCTTCATCCCCCGCTCGGCCGACGGCGGGAGCGGCCGCGACCGGCTGTCGATCGACACCACCTGCCACATCGAGCTGGAGGTCCGCGTGGACCGTACGGTCACCTGCGACGGCCGCTCCGGACCGCTCGCGGGCTTCCGCGAGGTGTACGCGAACGGCAGCTCGGCATCGGGAGCCCGCACCGTCGTCGTCGGCACGGCCCGCAGGGACAGGCTCTCGGCGAGCGGCAGCATCGTCGTCGTCCGCGCCGGCGCCGGTCGGGACCAGGTGACGGTGGACGAAAGCTCCCTGGCGCGTGTGCACGCCGGTGGCGGTGCCGACCGGGTCTACGCGAGCGGGGACGACGTGGTCGTCCGCGGTCAGGGCGGAGCCGACCGTCTCGAGCTGGGCGGCACCGCCGACCTCGACGAGGCACCCGGCATCCGCAACCAGCAGGTCGCCCTCGGTGGCGCGGGTCGTGACGTGCTCCTCGGCACGGCGGACGACCGCGAGCGTGACCGGCTCGTCGGCGGCCCGGGTCGGGACCGCGCGGACGGCCGCAAGGGTCGACGCGACTACTGCAGCGCCGAGGTGACCCGCCGGTGCGAGCGCCCCTGAACCCGGTCGCAACCCACCCCTGAGGGGTCGTGACGGAGCGGCCGCGGAGTCGTTGACTGTTGATGTGATCCGCATCCTCTCCGCACTCGTGCTCGTCGCCACCGCTGCCGCGGCCGTGCCCTCCGCCCAGGCGGCGCCGGCCGCGGCCGGCCAGACCCTCGACGTGCTGGTCATCGGCGACTCCTACTCGGCCGGCAACGGCGCCACGGGAGCGACGTACGGCCCGGTCGACTGCTACCGCAACACGACCAACTGGGCCGAGAGGTACGCGGCCGGGCTGCGCACCCAGGGACTCACGGTCAACCTCGCCAACCACGCCTGCAGCGGCGGCCAGACGCCCGACGTCCACACGCCGCGGGCGATGGACACCCAGGCCAACAAGGTCGCCCCGGCGCCGGCGGACGTCACGACCACCGACCAGGCCGACGCCCACCTCCGGGCGACCGACCCGTGCAACACCGGGACGTTCCCGGCCGAAGAGTTCTGGACCTACCGGGCGACAGCAGTGGTCCCCGGGGTGGCGATCACCTACGACTGCACCCGCAACCTCAGGCCGCAGGCCGACTTCGTCACCGCGGACACCGATCTCGTCGTCTTCACCATGGGCGGCAACGACGCGGGCTTCACGACCATCGTCCAGAGCTGCTTCGTGGTCCTGACCCGCACCGCGGCATCGTGCCGCGCAGCCGTCGACACCGCTCGATCGCGCATCCCCGCCATCAAGCAGGCACTGCTGGCGGACGTGGCGGCGCTGCGCGCCCGCGGCCTGCGCGAGGACGCGAAGATCGTCCAGCTGGGCTATCCCTGGCTCCAGGTCGACAACGGCTTCAGCCTGCCCGACCCGTCGGGCTCCTACCCGGCGGGCGACGCGGTGCGGAGCCTCATCACCGACGCCACGGCCGAGCTCGCGACCGTCCCCGCCGCGGCCAACGTCGGTCACCCCGGCCAGATGACCTTCGTCGGCGGCGTCACCACGAAGTTCTCCGGCCACGAGCCCGACGCGCAGACGACCAACCCGCAGACGTGGATCAACGAGGCGTTCAGCGGCCCCGACCTCAGCCTCTGGTACCACCCCAACGACCTGGGCCAGGCCGCCTACTCCGAGCTCCTCCTCGCCGGCGGCACCTATGGCGCCGGGGCGACCGCTCCCCCCACGACCGCTCCCCCGACCACCAAGCCGCTGACGGCGTCCCTGCGGGTCCGTGCGCCGAAGCGACCCGTGGCCCGCGACCAGGCCGTGGTGCTGCGGATCCGCTCCCGCCGCTCGGACGGCACCGCGCCCGCGGGACGCGTCGTCGTGCGCCGTGCGCACCATGCGAAGGTGCTGAAGGCCACGCGGCTGCGGCCCTCTGCGGACGGGCGCACCCGGCTTCGCATCCGCCATCTCCGTCCGGGTCGCACCCGGCTCGTCGTGACCTACCGGGACCGCTTGGCGCCCCGCGTCAGGGACCGCGTCGTGGTGCGCGTCCGGCGGTGACGCGACGCACGTCGACGGGCTGTCTCGCTTTATCTCATATTTGAGATACCGTGGTCGGCATGGCTGACTACAAGGGTCGTATCGGGAACCTGATCCGCGACGCGCGCAAGCACCGCGGACTCACCCAGCACCAGCTCGCGGAGCTGCTCGGCACCAGCCAGAGCGCGATCAACCGCATCGAGAAGGGGCACCAGAACCTCTCGCTCGAGATGCTCGCCCGCATCGGCGCGGCCCTCGACTCCGAGATCGTCGCCCTCGGCGCCGGGCCGACGCACCTGCGCGTCGACGGGCCGACCACCCTCTCCGGCTCCATCGACGTGAAGACGTCGAAGAACGCCGGCGTCGCGCTGCTGTGTGCCTCGCTGCTCAACAAGGGACGTACGACGCTGCGCAAGGTCGCGCGCATCGAGGAGGTCAACCGGCTCCTCGAGGTGCTCAACTCCCTCGGTGTCGCGACCCGCTGGGTCGGCGACGAGAACGACCTCGAGATCATCCCGCCCGCCGAGCTCGACCTGTCACAGATCGACGAGGGCGCCGCGCGCCGCACCCGCTCGGTGATCATGTTCCTCGGCCCGCTGCTGCACCGCGTGGACGAGTTCGAGCTGCCCTACGCCGGCGGCTGCAACCTCGGCACCCGCACCGTCGAGCCCCACATGACCGCCCTCCGGCCGTTCGGCCTGGAGGTCAAGGCGACCGACGGTGCCTACCACGCGCTGGTCAACCGGACCATCGAGCCGCAGCGCCCCATCGTGCTGACGGAGCGTGGCGACTCGGTCACCGAGAACGCGCTGATGGCAGCCGCCCTGCACCCGGGCACCACGATCATCCGCAACGCCTCGTCCAACTACATGGTCCAGGACCTCTGCTTCTACCTGCAGCGGCTCGGCGTCGGTGTCGAGGGCATCGGCACCACCACCCTCACGGTCACCGGCACGTCGTCGATCGACGTCGACGTCGACTACGCCCCCTCCGAGGACCCGATCGAGGCGATGTCACTGCTCGCCGCCGCGATCGTGACCAAGTCGTCGATCACCATCCGTCGGGTGCCGATCGAGTTCCTCGAGCTCGAGCTGGCGATCCTGGAGGAGATGGGCTTCCGCTACGACCGCTCCGAGGAGTACCCCGCCCGCAACGGCGAGACGCGCCTGGTCGACATCACCACCCATCCCTCCGAGCTGCGCGCGCCGCTCGACAAGATCCACCCGATGCCGTTCCCCGGCCTCAACATCGACAACCTGCCGTTCTTCGCGGTCATCGCCGCGGTCGCCGACGGCCAGACGATGTTGCACGACTGGGTCTACGAGAACCGGGCCATCTACTTCACCGAGCTCAACAAGCTCGGCGCCTCGGTCAAGCTGCTCGACCCGCACCGGGTGCTCGTCGAGGGACCGACGCACTTCTCCGGCGCGGAGATCGTGTGCCCTCCCGCGCTGCGCCCGGCTGTCGTGCTCCTCATCGCGATGCTCGCCTCGAAGGGTCGCAGCGTGCTGCGCTCGACCTACGTCATCCACCGCGGCTACGAGGACCTCGCCGAGCGCCTCAACGAGCTCGGCGCCAACATCGAGACCTTCCGGGACATCTGAGACACGCAGCAGGGCGCGCTCGCGCGCACTGCGTCGCGTGGCCAGATTGAGCAAGCACCGCGGCTGAGGGACGAAGCCGCGACGTGTGCGTCGAAATCTCACCGTGACGGGTCGAGGCTCGCTGCGCTCGCACCTCGACCATCCGAGTGCTGGATCAGCCGAAGAGGGTCTCCACCCAGGCGCGCGACACCTTGCCGGTCGACGGCGGGGCGGTCATGTCGGCGGTGATCCGCGGCATCGGGGCGGTGTGCTGGCCGGCGTTGCGGTGCCAGTCGGTCTCGGCCTCGATCAGCACGCCGAGGTCGGCGCGCGACAGGAAGACGCCGTGACCCTCGGGGCACTGGTGGACGGTGGCCTCACCCAGGGTGCGCTCGTCCATCTCCGCGCTGCACCGGGGACACGTCATGCTCTCCATCCCCCGAAGGTACTCCCGAGACCCATACTTCTCCGGTGACGACACCCTCGGGATACCTCGACTCCCCCCGCCCCCTCGCCTTCGCGCACCGAGGTGGTGCCTACCACCCCGAGATCGAGGGCCTGGAGAACACGCTGGCCGCGTTCGCGCACGCCGTCGAGCTCGGCTACACCTACCTCGAGACCGACGTCCACGTCACCAGCGACGGCGTGCTGCTGGCCTTCCACGACACCGTCCTGGACCGGGTGACCGACCGCACCGGCAACATCGCCGAGACGACGTACGCCGAGGTGCAGCAGGCCTCGATCGGCGGGCGCGAGCCGGTGCCGACGCTGGCCGAGCTCTTCGATGCGTTCCCCGGCGCGCGGTTCAACATCGACCTCAAGTCGGAGGGCGCTGTGGTGGCGCTCGCCGCCTTCATCGAGGAGCGGCAGGCCTGGGACCGGGTGCTGGTCGGGTCATTCTCGCGGCGCCGGATGGGCGCCTTCCGGCGGCGTACGGCCGGACGGGTCGCGACCTCCGCGCACCCGCTCGAGGTGGCCGCCTTCGTCCTCAGCCCCAGCGGTCGGCTGGCGCGGTGGCTGACCCGCGGCAGGCCGCTGGCGCTCCAGGTGCCGCACCGGCAGGGCCGCCTGGTGGTGGTCACGCCCGCGCTCGTACGCCGTGCGCACGCGGCCGGCGTCCAGGTGCACGTCTGGACCATTGACGACCCAATTGAGATGAACACCCTCCTCGACCGTGGTGTCGACGGCATCATGACCGATCGCACGGACATACTCAGGGACGTGCTCCGCGAGCGCGGACAGTGGAGGGGTGACGCATGAGCCACGTCGATGGCGGGATCGCCAACCTGGCGCCGTTGGAGCAGGCCCGGGAGCAGAAGGCCTGGTACTGGTACGACTGGGCCAACAGTGCCTACGTGACCACCGTCAGCACCGTGCTGTTCGCGCCCTACATCATCGCGATCGCCAAGGAGGCCGCGGTCGACAACCGGATCTCCCTGCTGGGGATCTCGGTCGCGCCGGGCTCGCTGCCGTCGTACCTCGTGACCATCTCCACGATCATCTCCGCGATCGTGCTGCCACTGATGGGACCCATCGCCGACCGCACGGCCAACAAGAAGCGCCTGCTGGCGATCTTCGCCTGGCTCGGTGCCGCGTCGGGCGCGCTGATCTTCTTCGCCACCGACGACAACTGGCAGATCGGAGCGGTCGGCTTCTTTCTCGCCAACATCTTCCTCGGCGCCTCGCTGGTCGTGAACGACTCGATCCTGCCGCTGATCTCCGACGAGGAGAACCGCGACCGGGTGTCGTCGCGCGGCTGGGCCTGGGGCTACCTCGGTGGCGGCCTCCTGCTGGCGGTGAACCTCGCGCTGGTCACGATCCTGCCCTTCGGCCTCAGCACCGGCATGGCCGCGCGGATCAGCATGCTGTCGGCCTGCATCTGGTGGGCGGCGTTCACCCTGATCCCCTACCTCAAGCTCAACGACCACGAGCCGATCCCGCTCGCCGAGAGCGCCGGCGGGAACCAGGGCATCTTCGCCGAGAGCTTCGGCCAGCTCGCCAAGACGCTGCGCGAGCTCCCGAAGTACCCCGTGGCGCTCAACTTCCTGCTCGCCTACCTGTTCTTCAACGACGGGATCCAGACGGTGATCGCGTCGGCGTCGACCTACGGCTCGGAGGAGCTCGGCTTCGGCCAGTCGGTGCTGATCGGCACGATCCTGCTGGTCCAGTTCGTCGCCTTCGGCGGTGCGCTCGCCTTCGGCAGGCTGGCCAAGCGGTTCGGTGCCAAGCACACCATCCTCGGCGGCCTGGTGGTTTGGATGCTCATCGTGACCGCCGCCCTCTTCCTGCCCGAGGAGGGCCTGGTCCCGTTCCTGCTGCTCGGCGTCGCGATCGGCATCGTGCTGGGCGGCACGCAGGCGCTGGCCCGGTCCTACTTCTCGCTGCTCATCCCGCGTGGCAAGGAGGCGGAGTACTTCAGCTTCTACCACGCGATGGACCGCGGTACGTCGTGGTTCGGGACGCTCGTCTTCGGCCTGGTCTACCAGCTGACGGACTCCTACCGGCCCGCGATCTTCGCCCTCATCGCCTTCTTCGTCCTCGGCGGGCTGCTGCTCCTGCGCGTCGACACCGAGCGCGGCATCCGCGAGGCGGGCAACGACGTACCGCGCGTCATCTGACTCGTGTGATCTGGATCACGTCCGGATGAAGCCGTAACCGCACGCGGCTGCACCCCTAGGGGTGCAATGAGTCGCGCTTGAGCGTGTGATCCACGCTCAGCGAATCCGCGGAATGTGGGCGCTCCCGCTACGGTTGAAAGATCACGGAGGCGGGCCGCGCCGACACGCTCGGCGTCACGGACCACGAGTTCGCCCGTCTCATTCACAACCCGAATACAACAACGGGGTCAGCAAACCCATTTGGAGGTGGGCACGGTGGCGGAGCGCACACTGCGTGGCGCGAGGCTCGGTGGCCAGAGCTTTGAGGACGAGCGCGGGATCGAGTTCGCGGCTCGTCAGCAGGTCGGCTACCTGTGCAAGCAGGGACACGAGTTCGAGGTGACGATGTCGGTCGAGGCCGACATCCCGGCAGTCTGGGAGTGTCCCCGTTGTGGGGCGGAGGCACTCAGCACGGCAGGCATCGAGCCGGAGGCCAAGGTCGAGAAGCCCGCTCGCACGCACTGGGACATGCTTCTGGAGCGTCGCTCGGAGAAGGAGCTCGAGGACATCCTCAAGGAGCGCCTCGAGCTGCTCCGCGGTGGCGAGATCGGTCCCGCACACCTGCACCGCGCGAACCGCAAGAAGCGGGTCAGCTGAGGCTGGACCTGTCCAGACGGACTCGGTCAGTCGACCACGTCGCCCCGGACGACCGGGCCCTCGGGCCCGGCTCCGGGGCGTCGGTCATTTCCCGGTCCGAACGGGCCGCCGCCGAACGGACCAGCCGCGCCGAACGAGCCTAATCCGGGACCGACGACGAGCCGGCGCTCGACGAACGTCGTCAGGATCCGCCGGGCGAGGGGTCGGGTGACGGGCAGGAGCAGCAGGAGCCCGACGAGGTCGAGGACGAACCCGGGGCTCAGCATCAAGGTGCCGGCGATGAGGATCAGCGCACCGTCGGCGATCTCCCTGGCCGGCATCCGGCCACCCTGGAGCGCGTCGCGCAGCGCCTTCCACGCACGGGCGCCCTCGCGCTTGATCAGCCACGCGCCGAGCATCGAGTCGAGGACCAGCAGGGCGATGGTCCACCACGGACCGACGAGCTGGCCGACCTGGAGGATCGCCCAGATCTCGACCAGCGGCACGACGACGAAGGCGACCACGAGGGCCGGGCGCACCCAGGCGCGGCGGCGGGCCGGCGTACGACCCGGTCCGCGGCGTGGCGCCGCGGGCTGGCTCACGACGGGCTCCGGCGGCCGCGGAACCGGGCACGTCGCTCCGACAGGCCCCAGCGGGTGATGAGCTTGAGCGACTCGCTCGCCACCTGCCCGCTCATCTTGGAGTCGCCGCGCACGCGCTCGATGAACTCGATCGGGACCTCGCGGACCGTGAGGCCGCGGGTCACCGTGCGGTAGGCGAGGTCGGTCTGGAACACGTATCCAGTAGACAGCACCGAGCCAAGGTCGATCGCCTCCAACGTCGTACGACGGAAGAGGCGGAAGCCGGCCGTGGCGTCCTTGACCTTGATGCCGAGCAGCAGGCGGACATAGAGGTTGCCGCCCCGGGACAGGGCGAGGCGCTGGAGCGGCCAGTTCACGACCGAGCCGCCCGGCACGTAGCGCGAGCCGATCACGAGGTCAGCGGTGTGGAGGGCGTCGAGGAGCCGGTGCAGCTGCTCGGGCTGGTGGGAGCCGTCGGCGTCCATCTCCCCGACCACGTCGTAGCCCGCCTCCAGCGCGACGGCGAAGCCATTGAGGTAGGCGGCGCCGAGACCGGCCTTCTCGGTCCGGTGGACCACCGACACCGCCGGGTCCTCCGCGGCCATCCAGTCGGCGATGGCGCCGGTGCCGTCGGGGCTGTTGTCGTCGACGACCATCACGTCGACGCCCGGCTGGGCCTCGCGGAGACGGCCCACGATCCACTCGAGGTTCTCCGACTCGTTGTAGGTCGGGATCACCATGACGACCCGCCCGAGGCCCTCGACGCTCACGATGTGCCACTCCGCTCGATGGTGGGTTCAGTCCCGGTGTCGACGGTGCGGTCGCCCCGTCGCCGACGACGATAGGTGATCACGACGAGCGCCGTGTGGAGGACGAGGAAGGCGAGGGCCGCCCGTCCCGGCCACACGCCCAGCCGCACCGCAGGGGTGATCGACGTGCTGAGCCCGACGGTCTCGACCAGCACCTCCTGGCCGCGCGCCGGCACCGACGCGACCACCTCCCCGTCGGGACGTACGACGCCCGAGATGCCGTTGACGGCCGCGACGACCACCCAGCGGCCCGTCTCCAGCGCACGCAGCCGGCTGATCTCGAACTGCTGCGCGAGCTGGCCGGTCCGGCTGAACATCGCGTTGCTGGTCTGCACGGTGACCAGCTGCGCGCCACGCGCCACCTGGCCGCTGATGCCGTCGTCGTAGGCCACGTCGAAGCAGATCGCGTCGGCGACCATCACGTCGCCCACCCGGATCGGCTCGTAGCTCGTGCCGCGGACCATGTCGCGCGGCACCATCGTCAGCTTGCCGTAGGTGGAGGGGATCAGGCTGCCGCGGAACGGGATGTACTCGCCGTACGGCACCGGGTGGAGCTTGGTGTAGCGGTCGCCGCCGCCGACGCCGGGTGTGTAGACGATGCCCTGGTTGAGCACCCGGGTCTCGTCGAGCGGGTCGCCGGACACCCCGCCCACGACGATCGGCACGTCGATGGCGTCGGAGGCGGCGATGATGCCGGCGTGCACGCCGTCGTCGAGGAAGGGGTCGACCGCCGTCGAGTTCTCCGGCCACAGCACGAAGTCGGGCTGGGGCTCCTGCCCCGCCGCCACGGCGTCCGCGAGCTCCTCGGTGAGGCGTACGTGGTTGGCCGTCACCTCCCGGTGGTGCGCGACGACGTCGAGGCCGGTGCCGGGCACGTCGCCCTGGACCGCGGCGACGGTCGTCGTGCCGGTCTCGTCGACCTGGAACGGCACGAGCACGGGCGCTACGGTGACGACAGCCAGGCCCGCGACGACGGCGAGGGACGCGCGGCGGGCGTCGCGCAGGTGCAGCACCACCCAGGCCAGCGACGTGCCGGTGAGGGCGACCAGGAGGCTCACGCCGGTCACCCCGATCCACGGCAGCGCGTCACCCCACGGCGTGTCCGCGGTGGCGAAGGCGAGCCGGCCGAACGGCATCCCGCTGAAGGGGAACCCGCTGCGCCAGACCTCGATCCCGACCCACCACAGCGCCGTCCAGACGGGCCAGGCGCGCAACCGGCTGGCCCAGGCGAGACCGATGCCGAGCGGCACGAAGAACGACGCCTCGAGCGCGCACATCGCGATCCACGCGTCGGTGCCGACCGAGCGCATCCACACCATGACGGCATAGGTGAAGGTGATGCCGAAGAGCAGCGTGGGGAGCCAGGCCCTGCGTGGGCCCAGGCCGCGCACCGACAGCACGAGGGCGGCGATCGCCGGTGGCATCAGCCATGCGAACCCGACCGGCTCGAAGGCTGCCGCCAGCACGAGGCCGCCGACGAGGGCGACGAGGCAGCGGAGCGGCACGTCCCAGACCGTAGCCGACGTGCGCGTGCCTGCAGGGTGCGGGAGGAGCGGCGCGGCTTCGGACCAACGCGCGACCACCTGGCTGATGATCACGCGAAGTTGTCTACGGCCGCGTGGCTCCTCCCGCATCCGGCTCCCGCGGGGCGCACTCGACGCGACGTCGGACGGCGGGCATCGCTGGCGTCGCGTACCCCACGTCTGACCTCCCACTGCCGAAGGCACCACCCACGAGCTGCACAGGCGGACGACGGAACGATCCCTCCCGTCGCCGGGAGTGTCAACACGCTCCTGACCTGCGACGATGCGCGAAACCGCAGGTCAACGCCGTGCATGCCACGGCCGATTTTTTCGTTCAAATCTGCTCCGCCCCGGCGTGTCGCGGGCGACACGCCGAGGCGGTGTGCATGTGGGGTGCGAACGGGCCGGAGCAGCGACCTAGGACGCAGGTGGTACGACGACCGTGCCGGTCGCCGTGGTGGCCACCACCGGCGGGTCGAGGACCTCGGCGGCACCCGGCGCGGCTTCGGTGGGGGCACCCCGGCCGACCACGTGGACGGCGAAGTCCATCACCCGGCTGCGGGTGCCTTCCCGGACCAGCGTGGCGGTGATCTCGAGGACGTCACCGGCCCGGACGGGGGCCTTGAACTGGACGTCGGAGTAGGAAGCGAACAGGCCTTCGTCGCCGTCGAGGACGATGCACATCTCCGTGGCCACGTCGCCGAAGAGGCCCAGGCTGTAGGCGCCGTCGACCAGGTTGCCGGCGTAGTGGGCGTGCGAGTAGGGGACGTAGCGACGGTGGGTCACCACGGTGCCGACCCGGGTCTGGTGCTCGCTCATGACGCGGTCCTGTTCGTGAGGCGGTGGACGATGAACGACGCGACCTCGCCCGGCGTCGTACCCCTGGTGAAGACGCGGTCGACGCCGAGCTCGCCGGCCATGGTCTCGTCGAAGCGGGGGCCGCCGACGACGAGCAGCGGCCGCTTGGCTGCGGGATAGGCCTCTCGGAAGGCCGCGGACATCTCGCGGGTGTTGAGCAGGTGGGCATCGCGCTGGGTGACGACCTGGGAGACGAGGACGGCGTCCGCCTTCTCCTCGCGTGCGGCCTCGACGAGCTGCGGCACGGAGACCTGGGCGCCCAGGTTGACCACCTTGAGCTCGCGGTAGTACTCCAGGCCCTTCTCGCCGGCGAAGCCCTTGATGTTGAGGATCGCGTCGATCCCGACGGTGTGGGCGTCGGTGCCGATGCAGCCGCCCACGACGACCAGCCGCCGGCGCATCGAACGCTTGATCGCGGCGTTGGCCTCCTTGGGCGTCAGCAGCGGGTAGTCGCGCTCGACGACCTCGACGGTGCTGGGGTCGACGAGGTGGTTGACGCGGCCGTAGACGACGAAGAACGTGAAGCCCTCCCCCATCGGCTTGGCGTGCACGACGAGCGCAGGGTCCATGCCCATCTTGTTGGCGAGCTGCACCGCGGCGCCCTCGGCCACCTTGGAGTGCGCGATCGGGAGGGTGAAGGACAGCTGCACCATGCCGTCGCCGGTGGTGTCGCCGTACGGCCTGATCAAGCTCATGGACGTACTCGCTTCGCTCCGTGCGCCCATGAGGCACGAGTGGCGCTGTGTTGGATGGTTCGCTCGCTGCGCTCGCTCACTTCTCCCCCTCGAGGATCTCGGTCGCCGGGTTGTAGTAGTCGGCCGCCTTCTTCGCGACCCCGTCGAGGCCGCGGCCCTTGTCGGCGGGGCGCTTCATCAGGCCGAAGGTGCCGTCGGCGATCGCCGACAGCAGCGGGGGCTGGCCGGCGACGCTCCTGTCGGCCTTGATCTCCTCCATCAGGTCCACGGCCAGGCCCAGCACCTCGCGGGCGCGGCTGGCGATGAAGCCCTCGGGCGAGGGGTGGAAGTCCTCGTGGAGGTTGCCGGCGGCGTTCATGACGTAGCGGACGTTCTGCAGCGCGAGGTCGCGGTCGGAGATCCACGGCGTCACGACGGCCTCGGTCATCATCCCGACCAGGAGGATGCCCTGGCCGGTCATCGCGCCGACGAGGTTGAAGAAGCCGTCGAGGAGGTAGCCCTTGAAGATGTCACCGGTCATGTGGCGCGTCGGCGGCATCCACTTGAGCGGCGCGTCGGGGAACAGCTCGCGGGCCAGCATCGCGTGGGCGAGCTCGAGGCGGAACGAGTCGGGCACCTCGGGGTCGATCTCGAACGCGTGGCCCAGGCCGAGCTGCCAGTCCTCGAGGCCGGCCTCCTTGGCGAAGTACTCGTTGAGCAGCTGGCTCGTCGTCACCGTGTGCGCGGCCTCGACGGCGTCGGCGGTGGTGAGGTAGTTGTCCTCGCCGGTGTTGATGATGATGCCGGCGCGCGCGTGGATCTGGCGGCTGAAGCGCTGGTCGACGAACGTGCGGATCGGGTTGATGTCGCGGAAGAGGATCCCGTACATCGAGTCGTTGAGCATCATGTCGAGCCGCTCGAGCCCGGCCAGCGTGGCGATCTCCGGCATGCAGAGGCCGGAGGCGTAGTTGGTCAGCCGGACGTAGCGGCCGAGCTCCTTCGACGTCTCGTCGAGCGCCGCGCGCATCAGGCGGAAGTTCTCCTGGGTCGCGTAGGTCCCGGCGAAGCCCTCGCGGGTCGCGCCCTCGGGCACGAAGTCGAGCAGCGACTGACCCGTCGAGCGGATCACCGCGATCACGTCGGCGCCCTCGCGGGCCGCGGCCTGCGCCTGCGGGATGTCCTCGTGGATGTCGCCGGTGGCGACGATGAGGTAGATCCAGGGCTTGCTCGGGGCGTCACCGACCTTGGCGATCATCCTCTCGCGGGCCGCACGCTGCCGGTCGATCTGCTTGATGCCGGCGGCGACGGCCTTGCGCGAGGCCGTACGGGCGCGGGTGGCGTCCCTGCCCGCGGGGATCCGGAACGTGACCGAGCCGGCGGCGGCCTTCTGGGCCAGGGTGAGCAGGTCGTCGCCCTCGCCGCGCAGCAGCGCGTCCCACACCGGGAGGCTGACGCCGTGCTCGAGCCCGACGTCGGCACGTACGGCGTCGGCGAGGCGGTTGACCCACGGCGTGCCGTCGGGGTCGGCGCCGCCGAGGCCCGCCAGGCGCAGCGTGGCCCGCTCGACGCTGACGGTCGTGTGCCGGGTCGCGAGGTCGACGATGGGCTTGCCGACCTGGCGCGCGAGCGTGCGTGCGCGGCGGACGTCGGCCTTGTCGATGCCGAGCTGGCTGGTGCGCTTCTTCGTGAGTGCCATCAGAGCCTCCGCTCGAAGAGTGCACGGACTCCTGCGTCGGCACGCAGGAGCTCCATCGCGTAGGCCGCGTGGCCCGGGACGTAGCCGTTGCCGACAAGCATCCGCACGTCCGCGGCGAGACCCTCCGCGCCGAGCGCCGCGGCGCTGAAGCTGGTGGCCATGGAGAAGAAGATGACGGTGCCGCCCTCGGCGGTGGCGAGGATCGCGCCGCCCTCGCAGCCCGGGACGTCGACGCAGACGACGGTGACGTCGGCCGGGCCGCCCGCCTCCGTGACGGCGTCGCGCAGGGCGATCGGGTCGCGGGCGTCGGCGATGGCGACGACGTCGGCGATGCCGGCGCCGGCCAGCAGCTCGTGCTCACCGGCGTGGGGCACGACGCCGATCGTCCGGCCGGCACCCGCCGCACGCGCGGCGGCGAGGCTGAGGGAGCCGGACTTGCCCGCTCCGCCGATGACCGCGACGACAGGGGCCCTGCCCTGCTCGACGTACTCCCCCACCACGCGCGCGGTCAGGGCCGGTGCGCCGCAGACGTCCATGACGCTGAGCGACAGCGCCGGGTCGAGGTCGTCGGGGATGACGGCGGCGATCGAGCGGCCGAAGAGCACGGCGTAGCCGTCGCACGGCACCTGCTCGCTGCGACCGTCCCAGCCCGCGAGGCCGTCCTCGATGACCAGCGGGGTGAGCGTGAGGCTGACGAGGGTGGCGACCTTGTCGCCGACCGCCAGGCCGAGGGGCGACTCGGGGCCGACCTCCTCCACGGTGCCGACGAGCATCCCGCCGGAGCCGGTGACGGGGTTCTGCATCTTGCCGCGGGTGGCGACGATGTCGAGGACCTCGGCGCGTACCGCGGCACCGTCGGTCTCGCCGTAGGTCGTGTGCTTGCGCTCGAGCTGGCGGAAGGACGCGGCGTCGAGGTTGAGCCGCTCGACGCGCACCCTCACCTCGTCGGGCCACAGCTCCGCGCGGGCATCGAGGCGCTGGGCGGCCTGCGGGAGCACGACGCCGTCGTCGAGGACGCGGTGCAGGCCGGTGGGATCGCCGGTGCGGGTGCCCGTCGACGCGTTCATAACAGGTAGTCCTTCTCGTCAAGCACCAGATGAGCAGCAAATCTTGCGGCGTGGCATTGGACTGGCCGCACGTTCTCCGCTTAGCATTCCAGATGTGTCGCCGCACACACAACCGGCGCGCCGTCAGGCCCTGCAAGGAGATCCCATGAGCATCGAGACCGCCACCCAGCTGGACGGCGCCCTCGCCACCGGACAGCCCTACCCCTACCAGCGGGTCGAGCTCGTCGAGCCCGACTGGACGCGGTTCCCGGGCTGGGCCGACGTCACCGCCGACGAGTGGGCCTCCGTGCAGTGGCAGCGTGCGCACTGCGTGAAGAACCTCAAGCAGCTGCGCGAGCTGCTGGGCGACCTGGTCGACGAGCGGTTCTACGCCGACCTCGAGCGCGACCAGGCCGAGCGCGCCACGATGTCGATGCTCGTGCCGCCGCAGATGATGAACACGATGGTGCCGCACGTGACGCCTGCCGGCCCCGGCTCGCTGACCGAGGCGTTCTACGCCGACCCGGTCCGCCACTACATGCTGCCAGTCTTCAGCGACCGCCGCACCGACTGGCCCTCGCACCCCCACGCCGCGCGCGACTCGCTCCACGAGCACGACATGTGGGCCACCGAGGGCCTCACCCACCGCTACCCCACCAAGGTGCTCGCCGAGCTGCTCCCGACCTGCCCGCAGTACTGCGGCCACTGCACCCGCATGGACCTGGTCGGCAACTCGACCCCGGTGATCGAGAAGCTCAAGTTCGCCGCGAAGCCCAACGACCGGCTCGGCGACATGATGGACTACCTGCGTCGTACGCCGTCCGTGCGCGACGTCGTGGTCTCTGGTGGCGACGTGGCCAACATGCCGTGGCCCCGCCTCGAGGCGTTCCTCACCGAGGTGCTCTCGATCGACAACATCCGCGACATCCGGCTCGCCACCAAGGCCCTCATCGGCCTGCCGCAGCACTGGCTGCAGCCCGACGTGGTCGAGGGCGTCCACCGCGTCGCGACCCTCGCCCGCTCGCGCGGCGTCTCGCTCGCGATGCACACCCACGCCAACCACGCGAACTCCGTGACGCCGATCGTCGCCGAGGCGACCCGCGCGATGCTCGACGCCGGGCTGCGCGACGTACGCAACCAGGGGGTGCTGCTCAACGGCGTCAACGCCGACCCGCACGCGCTCCTCGACCTGTGCTTCCGCCTGCTCGACGGCGCGCAGATCATGCCCTACTACTTCTACATGTGCGACATGATCCCGTTCTCGGAGCACTGGCGGGTCTCGCTCGCCGACGCCCAGCGGCTCCAGCACCACATCATGGGCTACCTGCCGGGCTTCGCGACGCCGCGCATCGTGTGCGACGTGCCGTTCGTCGGCAAGCGCTGGGTGCACCAGAACGCCGACTACGACACCGAGCACGGCATCTCCTACTGGACGAAGAACTACCGCACGTCCATCGAGGCCACCGACGCCGAGGCGCTCTCGCGCTACTACGAGTACTACGACCCGATCCACACCCTCCCCGAGTCCGGCCAGCAGTGGTGGGAGCAGCACGGCCGCCTCGACGAGGCCTCCCTCAAGGCCGCCGAGATGGCCGAGGCCTCCCGCCGCACCGCCGCCCTCCAGGCCTACTGAGGGTCGTCCCGTCGTCGGAGTCCCCGCACGTGCGGGGACTCTGACACCTGGAGGCCTTTGCAACCCCCTCCAAGTGTCGGACTCGCCCTCCCAGTTCGGTTCTCCACAGGCCAAGGCAGTGCCGTTTGGCGCACCTCTGCCGACGGGCACCACGATGGAATGGCCGACTTCCAGATCGCACCCTCGGACGTTCTCCTGCGACGTCAGCTCATCGCCGAAGGTCTCACGGACCGAGACATCCACCACCAGGTGAGAGCCGGGGTCCTGATCAAGCTCAGGTACGGCGCGTACGTCCAAGCGGAGCTGTGCAAGGACCTGACGGACGTCGGGATGATGCGCGCCCGCTCGCGCGCAGTGCTCCGGACAGCCCACCCGACGTCGGTGCTGAGCCACCAGTGCTCGCTGGCTGAGTACGAGGTCCCGCTCTGGGGCCTCGAGCTCGACCAGACCCACCTGACACGGACCGACGGCAGGCCGGGGCGTCGCGAGGCGGGCGTCGTGCACCATCGCGCCACGCTGGGCAGGCGTTGGTGGACGATGCGCGACGGCGTACCACTGGTGAAACCCGCCCGCGCCGCCATCGAGGTCGTCACGGCTCACGGACCGGAGGTCGGACTCGTCGTGCTGTGCGGAGTCCTCCACCTGGAGCTCGCGACGATCGCCGACCTCCGCGCTGTCGCGGCCGAGGCTCGCCACTGGCCCCACAGCCTGAACACGCGACTCGTCCTGGCTCGTGCCGACGCTCGCATCACGAACGTCGCCGAGGCGCGGACCTGGCACTTCTTCCACGAGCAGCGCGTCCCACGTCCGGAGCCCCAGGTCGAGGTCTTCGACGATGGTGGCAACCTGCTCGGGATCGTCGACTTCCTGTGGGCCGAGCTCGGGGTCTTCCTCGAGTTCGATGGCCGCATCAAGTACGACCAGTACAAGAAGCCCGGCGAGACGCTCGCCGACTATCTCATGCGGGAGAAGCGTCGCGAGGAGCAGATCTGCGTGGCCAAGGGATGGACGTGCATCCGCATCACGTGGGACGACCTCCAGCGCCCTGTCGTGCTCGCCCGCCGGATCAAGCAGGCGCTCCAGAAGCGCGTCGCCGGGGCCGAGGCCATCGCCGGCGCCTGAACTTGGAGGGCGAGTCGAACACTGGGAGGCCTTTGCAACGGCCTACAGGTGTCAGAGTCCCCGCACGTGCGGGGACTCATGCACCAACCCGCGCTCGATCAGTCGACCGGGCGGTTCTCGTAGGGCGTGGAGAGGACGATCGTCGTACGCGTCGAGACACTGGCCGCGCCACGGATGCGGGCGAGCAGGTCCTCGAGGTCGCGAGGGGTCGCGACGCGGATCTTCAGGATGTAGGACTCGTCGCCCGCGACCGACCAGCACGACTCGATCTCCGGGATGCCGCGGAGCCGGTCGGGGTAGTCGTCGGGCTGCGAGGGGTCGATGGGGGTGATCGAGATGAACGCGGTCAGTGGGCGACCGAGCTGGTCGTGGTCCACGGTGGCGCCGTAGCCGGTGATCAGGCCGCGCTGCTCGAGACGCTTGACCCGCTGGTGGACCGCGGAGGTCGACAGGTCGGTCGCCTTGCCGAGGTCGGTGTAGGACATCCGGCCGTCGACGGCCAGCAGGGACAGGATCTGCCGGTCCTTGGACTCGACTTCCGAAGCACTCACCGCGCCAGACTAGTGCGAGCCCGAGAGGGCCTCCACCAGGCGCACGGCTGATGAGCCGAGGTCCCACTTCTCGTCGAGCGCCATGACCGCGTCGTGGTCGGCAGGCGTACGGGGTCGCGTCATGTCGGGCGACCCGAGGTCCAGGTCACGGCGTACGGCGACCACCTCCGGCGCGACGTCGAGGTAGTCGAGCGCTGCCTTGATCTTCCCGCGCGGACCGGGCCCCATGTCGGAGTCGGGGTCGCTGGCGGCGGCGACGACCGCGTCGATCGTGCCGAACCGGTTGAGCAGCGTCGCAGCGGTCTTGTCGCCCACGCCGGCGACGCCGGGCAGGCCGTCGGAGGTGTCGCCACGAAGGGTCGCGAGGTCGGCGTACTGGCGTGCATCGACGCCGTACTTGTCACGCACCCACGCGTTGTCGACGCGCTCGTGCTTGCTCACGCCCCGAGCGACGTAGAGCACCCGCACCTCGGCCTCGTCGTCGACGAGCTGGAACAGGTCGCGGTCGCCGGTGACGATGTCGACGGGCATCCCGGCGTCGGTCGCGAGCGTGCCGATGACGTCGTCGGCCTCCATCTCGGGGTGGCCCACGACGGTGATCCCGTAGGCCTCGAGGACCGACAGGATGATCGGGATCTGCGTCTCGAGCGGGTCGGGCACCTCCTCGACGTCCGGGGTGGAGCCCGGCTTGGCCTGGACGACGCGGTGGGCCTTGTAGGACGGGATCAGGTCGACCCGCCACTGCGGGCGCCAGTCGTCGTCCCAGCAGCACACGAGGTGGCTCGGGTCGTACTCCCCCACCAGCCGGCTGATGAAGTCCATGAGCCCCCGCACGGCGTTGACCGGCGTGCCGTCGGGCGCCTTCATCGAGTCGGGCACGCCGAAGAAGGCCCGGAAGTAGAGCGAGGCGGTGTCGAGCAGCATCAGGCGATCCGTCATGGGGTCGACCCTCTCACTCGGCCAGGACGCTGTAGGCGATCACTCCGCGCTTGAGCGATTTCGCCGCCTGCCGGGCTGTCGTGCGGAGTGGGCTGTCGCCCGCGGCGTCCGCGACCTGGCCGCAGAGGTCGAGCAGCTGCTTCATCCAGCGGACGAAGTCGCCGGCGGACAGGCCGGTCACCATGAGCACGTCGTCGAGGTCGTCACCCTCGGCCCACCGCCATGCCGCCCATGCGAAGCCCATGTCGGGCTCCCGCAGGAAGTCGAGCTTGTGGTCGCGCTCGAGGGCGTCGAGCTGGCCCCACACGCGGACGAGCTCGCCGAGGACCGGTCGGACCTGGCCGCCGGGGATCTTCGGCGACGATGCGTCGTCGGCTCGCCGGGCCTCGAAGACCAGTGCCGACAGCACCGAGGCCAGCTCGGACGGCGTGAGGTCGTCGAACAGGCCGGCCCGGATCGCCTCTGCGGCGACGAGGTCCATGTCGGTGTAGATGCGCCTCAGGTGGGACCCCTCCTCGGTCACCTTGTCCCCGTCGAGGTAGCCCAGTGCCGTGAGGACGTCGCAGACCCGGTCGAAGGTGCGCGCGACCGTGTTGGTGCGCGTCTCGACGCGGCGCTTGAGGGTCTCGGTGTCGCGCTCGAGCTTGAAGTAGCGCTCGGCCCAGCGGGCGTGGTCCTCGCGCTCGGGGCACTGGTGGCACGGGTGTGCCTTGAGGTCGGCCCGCAGCCGCCCGATCTCACGGTCGGCCGGAGTGTCGCTGAAGGAGTCCTGCTTCGTACGACGTGGGGCCGGGGCGTCGCTGTCGCGGGCCCGGGCGCGCAGCTGGGTCGCGAGGTCACGCCGCATCGCCGGGTTGCGGCCGTTGAAGCTCTTCGGGATCCGCATCCGGCCGATCGCCTCCACCGGGACCGGGAAGTCCATCGGTGCGAGGCGCCGGGCCTGCCGGTCGGCGGTCACGACGTAGGGCCGCGGCTCGTCGCCGGAGTGCCCCGGGTCGATCACCACGGCCAGGCCGCTGAACTTCCCGGCCGGCACCTTGATCACGTCGCCCGGTCGCAGCTTGCCGAGCGAGGCCACCGCCTCGGCCCGCCGGTCCTGGCGGCGGTCGCGCGCGGCACCCTTCTCGAGGTCCGAGATCTTCCGGCGCATGGCGGCGTACTCCATGAAGTCGCCGACGTGGCAGTGCGCGGCGTCCTTGTAGCCCTCGAGCGCCTCCTCGGCCTTGTGGACCTGGCGTGCGAGCCCGACGACGGCCTTGTCGGCCTGGTACTGGGCGAACGACTGCTCCAGCAGCTCGCGCGAGCGCGCGCGGCCGAACTGGTGCACGAGGTTGACCGCCATGTTGTAGGACGGGCGGAACGACGAGCGCAACGGATACGTACGGGTCGAGGCTAGGCCGGCGACCTCGCGGGGGTTCATCCCGGGCTGGTAGAGCACGACGCCGTGGCCCTCGATGTCCAGCCCGCGACGACCGGCGCGGCCGGTCAGCTGGGTGTACTCCCCCGGCGTCAGGTCGGCGTGGGTCTCGCCGTTCCACTTGGACAGCTTCTCGATGACCACCGTGCGGGCGGGCATGTTGATGCCGAGCGCGAGGGTCTCGGTCGCGAAGACGACCTTGACCAGCCCCTCCTGGAACAGCTCCTCGACGACCTGCTTGAAGGCGGGCAGCAGGCCGGCGTGGTGGGCGGCGATGCCGCGCGTGAGCCCGTCGAGGAACTCGTGGTAGCCGAGGACGTGCAGGTCTTCCTCGGGCAACGAGCGCGAGGCCTCCTCGACGCGGGCGAAGATCTCGTCGCGCTCCGCGGCCGTGGTCAGCCGGGTGTTGGCCTGGACGAGCTGGGTGACGGCGGCGTCGCACCCGGCCCGGCTGAAGATGAACATGATCGCGGGCAGCAGCCCCTCGCGGTCGAGCCGCTCGACGACCTCGACGCGGCTAGGTATCCACACCCGGCGGCCGTTGCCGACCGCGCGCGGGTTCTTCGACGAGCCCGGCTTGCCCTTGCGCGGCGACTTGCGGTCGCGCATCAGCCGCGTGCTCGCCCAGTCGTCGCGGGCGATCCGGGTCAGCTCGTCGTTGACCGGTGCGCCCTCCTTGACGAAGCCGGCGCTCGCGTCGACGTCGGAGGAGGCGAACAGGTCGAGCAACCGTCGCCCGACCATGACGTGCTGGAAGAGCGGGACCGGCCGCTTCTCCTCGAGGATCGTCGTCGTCTCGCCCCGCACGGTGGCCAGCCACTCGCCGAACTCCTCGGCGTTGGAGACGGTCGCCGACAGCGACACCAGCGTCACCGACTCCGGGAGGTGGATGATGACCTCCTCCCAGACCGCGCCGCGCATCCGGTCGGCGAGGTAGTGCACCTCGTCCATCACGACGTAGCCGAGCCCGAGCAGCGTCCGCGAGCTGGCGTAGAGCATGTTGCGCAGCACCTCGGTGGTCATCACGACCACCGGCGCCTCGCCGTTGACGACGTTGTCGCCGGTCAACAGGCCGACGTTGTCGGCGCCGTAGCGCTTCACCAGGTCGTGGTACTTCTGGTTGGACAGCGCCTTGATCGGCGTCGTGTAGAACGCCTTGCGACCGGTCTGGAGGGCGAGGTGGATGGCGAACTCGCCCACGATCGTCTTGCCGGACCCGGTGGGCGCGGCGACGAGCACGCCCCGACCCTCCTCGATCTCCTGGCACGCGCGCACCTGGAAGTCGTCGAGCTCGAAGCCGTAGAGCCCGGCGAAGTCCTTGAGCATCGGGTACGGCTTCTCGCGCTGAAACGCCGCGTAGCGCTCGGCGGGCGACAGCTCCTCGCCGGGCGCACTCATGCAATCACCTGCAGTGCGCCGGCGTCGCAGGTGACGGTGAGCGGCAGCGGGCCGAAGCGCTCGCCGTCGGCGTACGACACGATGCCGGGGGCGGCGACGGTGACCGAGCGCACCCGCCGGTGCACGTACTCGGCGACACCATCGATCTTGCCGGTGAACAGGCGGGGGTAGGAGCGCACCAGCTTGGGCTTGCTCATCCGGGTGATGACCACGACGTCGAGCAAACCATCATCGAGCAAGGCGCCCTCGGTGATCCGGAGCCCACCGCCGAACGACGGACCGTTGCCGACCGCAACGAGCATCGCCTCGTGCTCGACCGTCTCGGGCCCGGAACCGTCGTCCAGCTGCAACGTGTAGGGCAGCGGCCGGAAGGTGCGCAGCTCGGCCAGCGTCGCGAGGTTGTAGCGCATCTGCCCCTTGGGCCACGTCATCGCGTTGGCCCGCTCGTTGACGATGGCGTCGAACCCGGCAGCCATGACGGTGACGAACCAGCGGTCGCCGCTCCTGGCGAGGTCGATGGTGCGGCGGCGCGAGGCGATCACGCGGTCGGCGGCGGCGACCGGGTCGGTGCGCGGCAGGCCGAGGTAGCGGGCGACGTCGTTGCCGGTGCCGCTGGGGATGAGCCCGAGGGGTACGCCGGTGCCGGCGACCGCCTGCACACCGAGGTGCACCAGCCCGTCGCCACCGCAGAGGACGAGCGCCTCGACGCCGTCGGCCACGCAGGCGCGGGCGAGGTCGAGCGCCTCGTCACCGTCACGACCCTGGAGGTTGCGAACGACGAAGCCGCTCTCCCGGAGCCGGGCCAGGGCGACGTCCCGGTGGCGCGCGCCCTTCCCCCGGCCCGAGGTCGGGTTGGTCAACAGGGCGATCTCTCGACCCCGGACGGAACCCTCCGGGTCTGACGGGTCGTGCATGGCGCGACCCTATCCCGCCGTTCTACCTGCTCAGGCGCAGCAGCGCGGCGTAGCGCTCGGCGTGTGCTCCGACGGCTCGCGCCAGGCGTCCGAGGCCATCCAGGACGAGGTCCGGGCCGAAGCCGGTGCCGGGCACGGCGAGCACCATCCGCGGACCGTCGGCGGTGTCCAGGTTGCCGAGCACGACCTGCCCGTGCCGCCAGGCCTGGTGCACGCGCAGCCGGGTCGCGTCGTCGACCACCGGTGCGGGATAGGCCTCGTCGACTGCGAGGAAGTCGCACACGATCTCGGCCGGCTCGCCGGCGTCGTCCCCGGTGGTCAGCCGACCCCGTACGTGGTGTCCGGTGCGGAGCCCGGCCTCGGCGCGCCAGACCACGTCACGGGTGCCGAGCCACTCGGGCAGGTCGAACGGGTCGACGTCGGTGATCGCGGCCTGCATGAGACCCACCCTGTCAGAGGCGGTCAGGCTCCGACGGACCGCATCAGATCGGCGACAGGTCGTCGGGCCCCAGCCCGGCGTTGGGCGCGCGGTTGGCCCGGCGCCGGTCGTTGAGCCGGGCGATGACCTCGGAGGCGAAGAACAGCACCATCATCGGGACAGCCATGAGGCACATCGAGAAGGGGTCGGTCGACGGCGTGGCGGCCGCCGCGAAGATGAAGGTGCCGATGACGATCCACGGCCGGTAGGCCGCCAGCTGTCGGCCCTTGACGACGCCGGCGAAGTTGAGCAGGACCACGAACACCGGGATGTTGAACGAGAGACCGAAGACCAGCAGTGTCCGGGTGAAGAACTGCAGGTAGTCACCGAAGTCGATGAGGTTCGTGACGTTGTCGGGGTTGAACCCGATGAGCACCTCGAGGGCGACCGGCAGTGTGTAGTAGCCGAGCGCGACTCCGACGAGGAACAGCGGTCCGGCGATCGCCACGAAGATGCGGGTCATCTTGCGCTCCTGGGCGTACAGGCCCGGGAGGACGAAGGCCCAGATCTGGTAGAGCCAGTAGGGCGCCGTCACGACGATCGCGCCGAAGCCGGCGAGCTTGAGCCAGAGCGTCAGTCCGGCACCGGCACCACTGGTCGTGGCCTCGGTGGTGCCCTCCGGCAGTCGAGCATTCGCCTGCTCGTAGGGACCGAAGACCACGTCGAGCAGGAGCTGGTGGAAGTAGAGCCCGACCGCGAACACGACGATGAACGCCAGCACGCAGCGCAGCAACCGCGCACGGAACTCGCGGAAGTGGTCGGACAGTGCCATCCGCCCGTCGGGGCCGACCGCGTGCTGAGGGCCGGCCCGGAACAGGCCGACGAGGGAGGTGATCCTCACCCCGGGTCAGGCGGTGGTGTCGTCGCGCCGCTCGTGGACGACCTCACCGGTGGTGGGGTCGGTCGTGGCGCTCGTGGCCTCGTTGCGCGTCTCGATCTCACGCTGCTCGGGGGTGGCCTTCTTGTCGGCCTTGTCCCCGTCGCGCAGGTCCTTGGTCTCGGTCTTGAAGATGCGCAGGGCCTGGCCCGAGCTGCGGGCGAGCTCGGGGAGCTTCGCGGCACCGAAGACGAGCACGACGATGGCGAGGATCACCAGCCACTCCGCACCCTGCGGCATGCCGATCATCGGGTTGATCATGAGACGCTCCGTCTTCGTGGTTGAGGCGTTCCTTGGAAGGACGCCTATGAGTCTACGCGGTCGTCCTCGTAGAGGCTGAGTGTTGCCCGTGCTGCGGATGTGAACGCGTCGCGGTAGTCGGCCGGCGCCAGCAGCGTCGCGTGCGGCGCGAGGCGGAAGAGGAGCGACCGCACCCACTGCTCGCTCGCGACCTCGAGGTCGACGTCGATCGTCCCGTCGGGGCCGGGTCGTTGGTCGGTCACCTGGTAGTACTCGGTCACCCAGCGCGCCGGCGGGGCGAGCCGCAGCGTGACGGTGCGGGTCTCGGAGTCGGTGAACCAGCCGCCGGTGAGGTCACGGGCGCGGGCGCCCGGGTCGGCGACCGTGGACTCGAGCTCGGTCGCCGCGACGATCCGGTCGACCCGGAACGCCCGGTCTCCCTGCGCCGTGTGGCACCACGCGTCGAGGTAGAGCAGGTCCTCGACCCGGGCCAGGCCGCGGGGGTCGACGACGCGACGGGACTCCTCGTCGCGCGACGGCACGTGGTAGACGATCTCCGCCTGGTGGCCGTGCGCGATCGCCGACTCCAGCACCGGCACGACGGCGCTCGCCTCGAGCGCGGTCGGGTCGACGTGCAGCTTGAGCAGCCCCTCGCCGTCCTGGCCGGCTGCCTCCTCGAGCTTGGCGAGCGTGCGCTGGATGACGTCGCGGGCCTCCTCGGGAGCGGCCTCCACCATCGTCCGGAGCGCCACCACCAGCGAGGTCGCCTCCGCCGGCGAGAAGCGCACCGGGCGGGCGAGGTAGTCGGCGTTGTCGACCCGGATGATCCGGTCGCCCTCGAGCGCCTCGAGGTCGACCTCGATCAGGTCGCCGGGCAGTCCGGGCGAGACGCCCGTCATGAAGAGCAGCCGCAGGTCGCGCTCGATCTGGTCGGCGTCGGTGCCGAAGTGGGCGGCCGCGTCGTCGAGGCGGACCTCGCCACGCGCGAGCAGGTAGGGCACCAGGGCGAGCAGGCGGGCGACCTGGTCGGGTGCGGTGTCGGCGGGCTGCGTCGTCACCGGACGTCCCCGGCCGCCACGGCCCGCAGTCGCGCGACGACCTCGTCGCGCAGCGACTCCGGTCCCTCGACCACCACGCCGTCACCGTAGGTCAGCACCTCGTCGGAGATCTCGTGCACGGGACCCTCGACCACCACGGTGTCCCAGCCCGCCTCGGCATGGGGCGTCACGGTCTCCGCGCGACGACGCAGGGCGACGCCCGTGCCCTGCCGCACCCGGAGCTCGGCCCGCACCGACGGGAACGAGGGCGAGAGACGACGGGCCACGGCGCGTACGTCGGTGCCTGCGGGGACGTCGTACGCACCCGACTTGCCGCCCGCGCGCACCGGTCCGACGATCCGCGAGAGCCGGAAGACGCGCTCGGCGCCGCGGTCGACGTCGAAGCCGACGACGTACCAGCGACCGGACGAGCGGGCCAGGCCCCACGGCTGGACGCGGCGGGTGGTCGGTTCGGACTCGCTCGCGCGCTGGTAGGGGAAGCTCACCTGACGACGCTTGCCGACCGCGTCCCAGAGCGGCTCGAAGGCCGGTTCGTCGGCGGTGATCGCCGGCGCGACCACCTCGAGCCGGGCCGGGTCGATCTCGACGCCCTGGCCCTTGAGCTTGGCCAGCGCGCGTGCGGTCGCCTTCGCGAGCGTCGCCTGCTGCCACACCTTCGCGGCGAGGCCCAGCACGGCGGCCTCGTCGGACTCGAAGCGGATCTCGGGGAGCGAGGTCTGCTCGGTGGGGATGCGGTAGCCGATCTCGTCGTCGAAGAACGCGTCCGCGCTCCCGACCTCGATCACCGCGCCGATCTGGCGCAAGGCGTCCTTGTCGCGCTCGAAGGCGCGCTCGAAGGCCTCGTCGCCGGCGGGACCCCGAGCGTGCTCGGGGTAGACGGCGTCGCGGATGGCGTCCTTGCCGATGAACCGCTTCGCCCCGAGCAGGAGGATGTGCAGGTTCATCAGCCGTTCAGCCCGTGGCTGCGCCATGCCTCTCCCCCTGCCCTCTCGTGGACCGGCCCGTGCGACTCAGCTCGCGCCGAGGATGTCGACCACGAAGTAGAGCGTGTCGGTGCCCTTGATGCCTGCGGCCTCGTTGCCCTCCTCGCCGTAGCCGTCGGCCGGCGGGATCTCGAGGATCACCCGCGACCCGACGGTGCGGCCGACGAGGCGCTCGTCCCAGCCCGTGATGACGCTGCCGGTGCCGATCGGGAACTCGGCCGGCTCCTTGGAGTACGACTCGTCGAAGGGCGCGTCGGCGTCGTAGACCTGGCCGAGGTAGTCGACCGTCAGGGTCTGGCCGGACGTGACCTTGGCCCCGTCACCCTTGATCAGCGTGGTGGCGAGCAGGTTGCCGCTGGGCTTGCGTGCGTCGCTGAAGTCGAGGCCGGTGATGACGCCGTCCTTCTCGATCAACGTGGGCGCCCACTTCGCAGGCGTCTTCTCCTCGCCCTGCGGGCCCTCGAGCGCCGGGACGGTGTCCTTGCGACCCATGATGTCGACGACGATGAGCGCGGCGTCGCGGTTGCCGATGTTGAAGCGGGCACCGCCACCCTCGCCGAACGCCTTGTCCGACGGCGTGAGCAGCACGATCCGGTCGCCCACCTGGTTGCCGACGATCGTCTCGCTCAGGAACGGGAGCACGTCTGCGCCGACCTCGAGGGACTGCGGCTTGCCCTTGCCGTCCTCGCCCCAGGTGCTCTGCGTCTCCTCCTGGGTGAAGCCGTTGCCGATCCACCACTGGGCCTCGACGGTGTCGCCCTCGGCGACCTCCTCGCCGTCACCCTCGACGAGGACCTCGGACTCGGTCTTCGTGCCGTCGAGGCGGCCGTCGAAGGTGACCTCCGGGGCAGCGCCCTGGTCGCCCTCGATCGTGACCGAGCTCAGCGACGCGCCCCCCTCGTCGGAGTCGCTCGAGTCGGAGCCGCAGGCGGCGAGCCCGAGCAGGCTGAGTGCGAGGACACCGCTCAGGGCAGCGGAACGTACACGGGACACAGGTTCAACCTCATCAAGTCGTCTTCAGGTCACAGCATCGAAGGCGAGGTGGTTTCGCGAACGGTGCCGGGTCACCCTATCCAGCGAGCCCTACATCCCGTCGATCAGCCTCTGCACCCGCTCGTCGTAGGCCTTGAACGGGTCCTTGCAGAGCACGGTGCGCTGCGCCTGGTCGTTGAGCTTGAGGTGCACCCAGTCGACCGTGAAGTCCCGTCGGCGCTCCTGCGCCTTGCGGATGAACTCCCCGCGCAGCCGGGCGCGGGTGTTCTGCGGCGGGACGCTCTTGGCCTCGAAGATCTTGAGGTCGGTCGTCACGCGGGCGACGGCACCGCGCTTCTCCAGCAGGTAGTAGAGGCCGCGACCGCGGTGGATGTCGTGGTAGGCGAGGTCGAGCTGGGCGATGCGCGGGTCGCCGAGCGAGAGGCCGTTCTTTGCGCGGTAGCGCTCGATCAGCTTGTACTTGATGACCCAGTCGATCTCGCGGTCCACGAGACCGAGGTCGTCGGACTCGACGGCCTTGAGCCCGCGCTCCCAGAGGTCGAGGGCCCGCTCGATGGTGGGCGTGGAGATCTGGCGCCGGTCGACGTAGTCGCGGGCCTTGCCGAGGTACTCCGCCTGGATCTCGAGCGCACTCGCCTCACGACCGTTGGCCAGGCGCACCTTGCGACGGCCGGTCGGGTCGTGGCTGATCTCGCGGATCGCGCGGATGGGGTTCTCCATGGTGAGGTCGCGCATCACCACGCCGTCCTCGATCATCCGCAGGACCAGGTCGCACGAGGCGACCTTGAGCATGGTGGTGGTCTCGCTCATGTTGGAGTCGCCGACGATGACGTGGAGCCGGCGGAACCGTTCGGCGTCGGCGTGCGGCTCGTCGCGGGTGTTGATGATCGGGCGGCTGCGTGTGGTCGCGCTGCTGACGCCCTCCCAGATGTGCTCCGCGCGCTGGCTCACGCTGTACGACGCCCCACGCGGGGTCATCACGACCTTGCCCGCGCCGACGACGATCTGCCGTGTCACCAGGAACGGGATCAGCACCTCGGCGAGCTTGCTGAACTCCCCTGCCCGGCCGACGAGGTAGTTCTCGTGACAGCCGTAGGAGTTGCCGGCGGAGTCGGTGTTGTTCTTGAAGAGGTAGATGTCGCCGGAGATGCCCTCCTCGTGAAGGCGATTCTCCGCGTCGAGCAGCAGGCCCTCGAGGATCCGCTCCCCCGCCTTGTCGTGCGTGACGAGGTCGACGATGTCGTCGCACTCGGGGGTGGCGTACTCCGGGTGGCTGCCGACGTCGAGGTAGAGCCGCGCGCCGTTGCGGAGGAAGACGTTGGACGAGCGACCCCAGCTGACGACCTTGCGGAACAGGTAGCGGGCCACCTCGTCCGGGCTCAGCCGGCGCTGGCCCTTGAACGTGCACGTCACGCCGTACTCGTTCTCGATCCCGAAGATCCGCCGGTCCATGTCCCCACCCTAGGCGCGGGGACCACGCCGCGACGGTCACTCCGCGCCGAAATCGCGTCCGCGAGCCGCCTTGCCCGGCTCGTCTACGGTGCGGGCATGGCTGAGCCCGATCTCCGGACCGACCCCCGTCTCGACCCTCGCCTTGATCCCCGTCCTGATTCACGTCTTGATTCACGTCTTGATTCCTGGCCCTCCCACGTCGCCATGGCCGCGGCCACCGGCCTGGTGACGACCTACCTCCCGGTGCAGCGCTGGCGGCGCCCGGCACGCTGGGCGTTGCACGGAGGCATGGCCGTCGCGGCCGGTGGAGCCATGGCCCTCGCGCTCCGCCGTCCCGGCACGCTGCGGCGCAGCGACGACGAGCCGCGGGAGGCGCTCGCCCCGCTCCCGACCGCCGTCGTCGCGACGGGGATCGCCGCGCTCGTGCTCGGCGTGAGCCGTGGCGGCCAGGCGGCCGACGAGTGGGCCGAGCGCAGGCTGAGCGCCCGTGGCGTACGCCGTCCGCGCGCGTGGATGGGCGCCGCCGCCGCGGTCGCCTCGCTGGCGATGAGCGCCTCCGACAAGCGCGGGGCCGCGCAGGAGGCTCTTGACGCGCAGTCGTCGTCCGGGTGAGCGTTTCCCCATGGGCTCTCGTCACCTCGTCGCGACCGTGCTGGTCGAGCCGACCGTGGTGGAGGATCTCGAGCTGCGGGTGATGACCGACGACCTGTGGCTGTGGCCGGTGCGCAGTGCGCCCGTGGTGGTCGACGGTGAGCGGATGGAGTTCCAGCTGCGCCGGCGCCTGGTCGAGCAGCGGCAGGGCGCGTGGGACGACGCGGCGACGTGGACGCCGACGTGGATCGGCTTCGGCGACGCCTGGCACGAGTTCGGACCGGACGGCAACGTCCAGCCGTCGGGACCACTGCCCTGGGCCGCCCACCAACGGCTCTGGGCCGCGCTGGAGGAGTTCGGCCCGCTCGTGCGCTACCGGCGACGGCTCAGCGGCATCCCGACGGTCGCCACCGGCGACTGGCCCGGGCTCCACCTCCGCTGAACGCCGTCGGTCGCGCGAGCGGTGCGTGAGGCGGATCCTGCGCGTCCAGGATGCCCTGCACGCACCGCCCCAGGGGCGAGAGCGTCAGACCTGACCGGGCTCCGCCGGCGGAGGGGGCGTGCCGGGTGCCGGCGGCTCGCCGGACGGCGGGTCGGACGGGTCGACCGGCGGCGGGTCGCTCGGGTTGGGCGGACCGGGGTGCGCGGGCGGTGCCACGGGCGGCTCACCGGTGACCGGGTCCTCCAGCGGGGGCGTTGCCCCGGAGACCTGGTCCGTCGGGTCCTTCGGGTCGTCGCTGCCGGACTGGTGCGGAGCGGCACCGGCGAGAGCGTCCTCGGGCGCAGCGTCATCCGGCTGCTCGGTGGCCCGGCCCCCCAGGATCTCGGTGAGCCGCGTCGCCCGGAGGCGGAGGAACTTGCGGGGCTGCGAGCGCGTGCGGTCGAGCGCGGCCACCTCGAGGTCGCTGGCCGGGATCACCCGGTCCTCGGTCTCGCCGTGTCCCAGGGCGGCGACCGCGACGCGGAGCGCGTCCTCCAGCGTGCTGCCGGCGACGTAGTGCTCCTTCAGGTGGCCGGCGACGACGTCGGCCGCGCCACCCATCACGGCGAAGCCGTGCTCATCGGCGACCTGCCCGTCGTAGGTGAGCCGGTAGAGCTGGTCGTCGTCGGCGACGTCGCCGATCTCGGCCACGAAGATCTCCACCTCGTAGGGCTTCTCGCCACCCGAGGAGAAGATCGTGCCGAGCGTCTGGGCGTAGGCGTTGGCCAGCCCCCGGCCGGTCACGTCGCGCCGGTCGTAGGCGTAGCCGCGCATGTCGGCGAGGCGCACGCCGGCGATGCGGAGGTTCTCGAACTCGTTGTAGCGACCGACCGCGGCGAAGGCGATCCGGTCGTAGATCTCGCTGACCTTGTGCAGCGCCTGGGACGGGTTCTCCGAGACGAACAGGATCCCGTCGGCGTACTGCACGGCGACGACGGACCGACCGCGGGCGATGCCCTTGCGGGCGAAGTCGGCCCGGTCCTTCATCATCTGCTCGGGCGAGACGTAGAACGGCATGGACATCTGGGGCGACTCCTACGTCAGCGTCAGGTGAGGGGGGCGGCGGGGCCGTCGGGGCGCTGCATCCGCGAGGCGAGCATCCGGTCCGCGATGACCGCGACCTCCTCGTCGGGCATCCGCCGACCGCCGTCGGGCGTGATCACGTGGACGACCGGGAAGATCCGACGCGTGATGTCGGGGCCACCGGTGGCCGAGTCGTCGTCCGCGGCGTCGTAGAGCGCCTGGATGACGGCCGTGACCGCCTGCTCGGCGTCGAAGTCGTCGCGGTAGAGCTTCTTGAGCGAGCCGCGCGCGAAGAGCGACCCGGAGCCGACCGAGTGGAACGCAGTCTCCTCGTAGCGACCGCCGGTCACGTCGTAGCTGAAGATGCGGCCCTGGTCGGCGGCGGTGTCGAAGCCGGCGAACAGTGGCACCACGGCCAGGCCCTGCATGGCGAGCCCGAGGTTGGCGCGGATGAGGGCGGCGAGCCGGTTGGCCTTGCCGTCCATCGACAGCGTGCTGCCCTCGATCTTCTCGTAGTGCTCGAGCTCGGTCTGGAAGAGCCGCACCATCTCGACGGCGAGGCCGGCGGTGCCCGCGATGCCGACCACGGAGAACTCGTCGGCCGGGAAGACCTTCTGGATGTCGCGCTGGGCGATGATGTTGCCCATCGTGGCCCGGCGGTCGCCCGCCATCACCACGCCGCCGGCGAAGGTGGCGGCGACGATCGTCGTGCCGTGGGGCGCGAGGTCCCCGGCGTCACCGGTGGGAACGGCTCGGCGCGACGGCAGCAGGTCGGGAGCCTGGACGCCCAGGAAGTCGGCGAAGCTCGACGTGCCGGGCGTCATGAAGGACAGCGGCAGCCGGGACTCGCTCACTGTCCGCCCTTCTGGATGAACGACTTCACGAAGTCCTCGGCGTTGCTCTCGAGGACCTCGTCGATCTCGTCGAGGATCGCGTCGACGTCCTCGTCGATCATCTCCTTGCGCTCGGCGACGTCGCTCTCGACGACCTCCTCGGTCGCCGTCTCCTCCTGCGAGGACTTGCGCGGCTGCTTCTGCTCCTGGGCCATGCCTCGACCCTATCCACTCCCACCGACGTCACAAGGGACTCGCCCACCGCCGGTCGAGGAGGTCGCGCAGCGACCGTCACGAGACCCCTTCACCCGCGTGGCCTCGTGACAGGCGCCAGGACGCCTGCCTCGAACAGCGGTGGGTCAGCGGCGAGGGTCAGCGGCGAGGGTCAGCGGGTGATGGCCGCGACGAGCGCCTGGGCGGTGTCCGACCGGTCGATCAACGCGCCCACGTGGGCCTCGGTGCCCCGCAGCGGGTCGATCGTTGGCACCCGCTGGAGCGACTCGCGGCCGGGCAGGTCGAAGATCACGGAGTCCCACGACGCGGCCGCGACCGAGTCGGCGTACTTGTCGAGGCAGCGGCCGCGGAAGTAGGCGCGGGTGTCGGTCGGCGGCTCGTGCATCGCGTGCTCGATGGCCGCGTCGTCGAGCAGCCGCTGGATCCGTCCCGATCCGGCGAGCCGGTGGTACAGGCCCTTGTCGGGGCGTACGTCCGCGTACTGCAGGTCGATGAGGTGCAGCTTGGCGTCGTCCCAGTCGAGGGAGTCGCGGTCGCGGTACTGCTGGAGCAGCTTGAGCTTGGCGACCCAGTCGAGCTCGGTGGCGCACTCCATCGGGTCGCGCTCGAGGCGCGTGAGCACCGACTCCCAGCGGGCGAGCACGTCGAGGGTCTGGTCGTCCGCGTCGGCGCCGAGGCGGTCCTCGACGTGCTTGCGGGCGAGCTCGAGGTACTCCATCTGCAGCTGGACGGCGGTCAGCCTGCGCCCGTCGCGCAGCGTCACCAGGTGCTTGAGCGTCGGGTCGTGCGAGACGTCGCGGAGCGTGCGTACGGCGCCCTCGACGGTGAGGTCGCGATCGATGAAGCCGTCCTCGATCATCGCCAGGACGAGCGCGGTGGTGCCGGCCTTGAGGTAGATCGAGATCTCCGCGAGGTTGGCGTCACCGAGGATCACGTGCAGTCGGCGGTAGACCGCCGGGTCGGCGTGCGGCTCGTCGCGGGTGTTGATGATCGGCCGCTTGAGGGTCGTCTCGAGACCGACCTCGACCTCGAAGTAGTCGGAGCGCTGGCTGATCTGGAAACCGCGCTCGGGCGTGGTGTCACGACCGTCCTGGCCGATGCCGACGCGGCCCGCGCCGGTGACCACCTGGCGGGAGACGAAGAACGGCGTCAGGTGGCGCACGATCTCGGCGAACTGCGTCGAGCGGCGCATCAGGTAGTTCTCGTGCGCGCCGTAGGACGCACCCTTGTTGTCGGTGTTGTTCTTGTAGAGCACGATCGGCGCGCTGCCCGGCACCTGCGCGGCCATCCGGGAGGCGTCGAGCATGACCTGCTCCCCCGCCTTCTCCCACCGCACGACGTCGAGCGGTGTCGTCACCTCGGGCGAGGAGTACTCCGGGTGGGCGTGGTCGACGTAGAGCCGGGCGCCGTTGGTGAGGATCACGTTGGCGAGCCCGAGGTCCTCGTCGGTGAGCTGGGTCGGGTCGGCGATCTGTCGCGCCATGTCGAAGCCCCGGGCGTCGCGCAGCGGCGACTCCTCCTCGAAGTCCCAGCGGGCGCGACGCGCCTTGGCGGTGGAGGACGCGTACGCGTTGACGATCTGCGACGACGCGACCATCGGGTTGGCGGCAGGCTGGCCCTGCACCGAGATGCCGTACTCGACCTCGGTGCCCATCACCCGTCGTACGCTCATCCGGGGCCCCCGCCGTGTTGTTGGGTGGAGGAGCGCAGCGGGGGAAACCAAGAACACTGCGGGGTGGAGGTCATGACATGAGCCTACGGGTGTGGGACGAGCGGGTGGTGCCGCGGCTGACCGACCTGAGCCTGCGCGGTCACGAGGTCGGCGAGATGCGCGAGGTCGCGTGTGCCGGGCTGACCGGCCGGGTGCTCGAGATCGGCTTCGGCAGCGGGCTCAACGTCCGGTGGTACCCGCCCGAGGTCACGTCGGTCACGGCGATCGAGCCCTCCGACCTGGGCTGGCAGCTCTCCGAGCGCCGTCGGGCCAGGACCGCACTGACCGTCGAGCGTGCGGGCCTCGACGGGCAGCGGCTCGACCTGGCGGACGACTCGCACGACAGCGCGCTCATCACGTTCAGCCTCTGCACGATCCCCGACCCGCTGCTGGCGCTGCGCGAGGCACGACGGGTGGTGCGTCCCGGCGGGCGGCTGCACGTCCTCGAGCACGGGCTGGCGCCCGACGAGACCGTACGCCGCTGGCAGCGCCGGATGGAGCCGCTCCAGCGGGCGGTGGCCGGCGGTTGCCACCTGACGCGCGACATCCCGTCCCTCGTGGAGGAGACGGGATGGCGCATCGAGGAGTCCGAGCAGGCCTACCTGCCCGGACCGGCCGTGTCGCGGCCGTGGACCTACGGCTACCGGCTGCTGGCCGGCTGACGGTCGTGCGGGTCAGCGGCCCCGGCGGAGGAAGCCCGCGAGGAACAGCACGACGAGGACGATGACGACGATGATCAGGATGGTCTTCATCTGCCCAACCTAGTGGGCAGCGCACGCTCGACACACCCTCCGAGGGGTGTCCCGCGTGTCGGGTCAGTGCTCGCGCGACTGCCAGGCGTGGGCGGCGTTGACCCCGACGATGCCTGTCCAGCCGACGATCACGGCCACCACGCCACTGACGCCGCCCGCGGCCACCGTCGGCACGATCGTGATCGGCACACCGACGCCGACCGAGACAATGCCCAGGACGAACTGCCGGGTCCGCCCGTTGCCCGCGCTCGCCGTACGTCGCTGCTCGAGCGCGGTGCGGTCGGCCACCCGTCGCTCGACGGCACGCTCGATCCGCTCGGCGAAGCCGTCGACCAGCTCGGCGTCGTAGCGCGCGCCGAGCTCGCGACGGGTCGCCAGGGCGGCCTCGATGTCGCTGTGGCCGAGCTCCTCCTCGCGCTCCACCTCACGATCCATCGACTCAGAGGTACTGGCCGGTGTTGGCGACCGTGTCGATGGAGCGACCCGGCTCCGTGCCCTGCTTCCCGGTGATGAGCGTGCGGATGAAGACGATGCGCTCGCCCTTCTTGCCCGAGATCCGCGCCCAGTCGTCGGGGTTGGTGGTGTTGGGCAGGTCCTCGTTCTCCTTGAACTCGTCGACGCACGCCTGGAGCATGTGCTGGACCCTCAAGCCCCGCTGGGCGGGGTTGAGGTCGGAGTCGAGGAAGTCCTTGATCGCCATCTTCTTGGCGCGGTCGACGATGTTCTGGATCATCGCGCCGGAGTTGAAGTCCTTGAAGTAGAGGACCTCCTTGTCGCCGTTGGCGTAGGTCACCTCGAGGAAGCGGTTCTCCTCGGACTCGGTGTACATGCGCTCGACGGTCGCGCGGATCATCGCGGCCACGGTGGCCTCGCGGTCGTCGTTGAACTCGGCCAGGTCGACCGTGTGCAACGGCAGCGACGGCGTGAGGTACTTGGAGAAGATGTCGCGCGCGGACTCGGCGTCGGGGCGCTCGATCTTGATCTTCACGTCGAGCCGGCCGGGGCGCAGGATCGCGGGGTCGATCATGTCCTCGCGGTTGGAGGCGCCGATGACCAGCACGTTCTCCAGTGCCTCGACACCGTCGATCTCACTGAGCAGCTGCGGCACGATCGTGTTCTCGACGTCGGAGGAGACGCCCGACCCACGGGTGCGGAAGAGCGAGTCCATCTCGTCGAAGAACACGATGACGGGCGTGCCGAGCGAGGCCTTCTCGCGGGCCCGCTGGAACACCAGCCGGATGTGGCGCTCGGTCTCGCCGACGTACTTGTTGAGCAGCTCGGGGCCCTTGATGTTGAGGAAGTAGGACTTCCCCGAGGCGCCCGTGCGCTCGGCGACCTTCTTGGCCAGCGAGTTGGCGACCGCCTTGGCGATCAGCGTCTTGCCGCATCCGGGCGGGCCGTAGAGCAGCACGCCCTTCGGCGGCTTGAGCTCGTGGTCGGTGAACAGGTCGGGGTAGAGGTAGGGCAGCTCGACCGCGTCGCGGATCGCATCGATCTGGGCGGTGAGCCCGCCGATCTGCGTGTAGTCGATGTCGGGCACCTCCTCCAGCACGAGCTCCTCGACCTCGGACTTCGGCACGACCTCGTAGACGTAGCCCGCGCGGGTGTCGAGCAGCAGCGAGTCGCCGGCGCGGATCGTGACGTCCTCGGCTCGCAGCGGCTCGGCAAGGCGTACGACGCGCTCCTCGTCGGCGTTGGCGATCACCAGCGCGCGCTCGCCGTCGGCGAGGATCTCCTTGAGCATCACGACCTCGCCGACCTGCTCGAAGTCGAGGGCGGCGACGACGTTGAGGGCCTCGTTGAGCATGACCTCCTGGCCACGCACGAGTCCGTCGAGGTCGACGGCCGGGCTGACGCTGACCCGCAGCTTGCGACCACCGGTGAACACGTCGACCGAGTCGTCGTCGTTGCGGGTGAGGAACGTGCCGAAGCCGGCGGGCGGTTGCGCCAGCCGGTCGACCTCCTCCTTGAGCGTGGTGATCTGGTCGCGGGCGTCGCGCAGGGTCTGCGCGAGGCGTTCGTTCTGGCTCGAGACCGCGGCCAGGGACCGCTGTGCGTCGGCCAGCCTGCTCTCGAGGCCGCGGGCCTGACCGGGCACGTCGTCGAGACGGCGGCGCAGGTCGGTGACCTCGGCCTCGAGATAGCGCACCTGAGTGGCAAGTTGCTCGCGTGTCGGCTCGGACATGGGCACCTCCTCCTCCGCTGGCGACACTACCCACTCACTCGTGGGACGGAAGTGAATATCCCACCGTGTTGGTCACGGTTTCCTCACGGCTGGTCAGGCGCTGCTGTCGTTGAGCCGGTGGATCGCGGCGAGCTCGTCGTCACTGAACTCGCCCGACACCTCCAGGACCTGCTGCAGCACGGCGGACTTGCCGGCGAGGTAGGTGTCGATGTCCATCGTGGGATCGGCGGCGAGCGCGAGCTTGACGGCGGCGTACGCGTCGCGCAGGTCGTCGCGCTCCCGGAGGACGTCGCGGACGGCCAGGTGGTTGCGCACGTTCGTCGTGCCGGCGGTGCAGACGTAGACGTTGCGGCGCGGCTCGCCGGGGGCGTAGAAGGCCTCCCGTCCGGCGACGCCGAGGTCGCCGCGGTGGACGTGGCCGACGGACTCCAGGGCGGTCACCGCCGCCGCCACGTCGGCGGCGTCCACGACCACGTCGATGTCGAGGATCGGCTTGGCGGCCAGGCCCGGCACCGACGTCGAACCGACGTGCTCCACCACGGCGGACGGCACGTCGACCAGCGCCTCGCGCAGGTCCGCGGCCACCTCGTCGAACTGGACGGCCCACGCGGGCGACCAGTCGACGACGACGATCGAGCTCATCCCCGTACTCGCTTCGCTCCGTGCGCGGACGAGGCACGATGCGCGCGGCACTGGATGGTTCGCTCGCTCACTCGTCGGCTTCGACGGCGTCGACCGTCTCGACGGGCGGGAGGTCCGCCGGGCGCGGCCCGGTGTAGTCCGGTCCGTACGCCCCGGGCGCGGGTCGCCGCGTCTTGCGGGGCGGCTTCTCCCCCGGCGCCATCCGGCGCGCGGTGACGAGGAACGCCGTGTGTCCGATCATCTTGTGGCCCGGCCGTACGGCGAGCCCCTCCACGTGCCAGTCGCGCACGAGGGACTCCCACGGCTGGGGCTCGGTGAAGCCGCCGTGCACGCGCAGGGTCTCGACCACGCGCGAGAGCTGCGTCGTCGTGGCGACGTATGCGCAGACGATGCCGCCGGGGACGAGGGCGTCGGCGACGGCGTCGACGCAGTTCCACGGGTCGAGCATGTCGAGGATGATCCGGTCGACCTGGTGGGCGCCGTGGTCGGCCAGGCCCTCCTTGAGGTCGCCGAGACGCAGGTCCCACGCGGGGTGGGTCCGGCCCTCCGGTGCGGAGAAGAACTGGTTGACGTTGCGGCGGGCGACGTCGGCGAACTCCTCGCGCAGCTCGTAGGACGTCACGCTCCCCCACGGGCCGACGGCGCGGAGCAGCGAGCAGGTGAGCGCCCCCGAGCCGGCGCCGGCCTCGACCACGCGGGCGCCGGGGTAGATGTCGGCGAGCGCCACGATCTGGGCGGCGTCCTTCGGGTAGACCACGGCGGCACCGCGCGGCATCGAGACGACGAACTCGTTGAGCAGCGGCCGGAAGACGAGGTACTGCCCACCGGCGGACGAGACCAGCGTGAAGCCCTCGTCCCGGCCGATCATGTCGTCGTGGTCGAGGTGGCCCTTGTTGGAGAAGAACCGCTTGCCCGCGACCAGCTCGAAGTTGTGCTTGCGGCCCTTCTGGTCGACCAGCCGCACCCACTCGCCCTCGCGCAGGGGACCGCGGTGGACGCCGGACCAGGCCTCGGCGGGGACGTCGGCTCTGTCGTCGGTGGAGGGCTCAGACATGGCCGGAAGACTAGTGGCGAGGCGACGGAATCGCTCAGCCGACGACGGCCCTGCGGCTCAGCGGGACGCGTTGTCCCGGAAGGCCCGGTCGACGTCGGCGGTGGCCAGCACGCCGTAGATCCGGCCGTCGGCCTCGACCAGGAGGTACTCCTCGGCGGGGCGGCGGCTGATCGCGAGGACGAGGTCCTCCCCCGCGACGGTCGCCGGCAGCGTGAGCCCGTCCTCGATGGCACGCGCCACGGTGGACACCGGGACCCACGGACGGCGCTCCTCGGGCATCGCGGTCACCGCCGCCTCGCTGACGATGCCGAGCGGACGGCCGTCGGGCGCGACCGTCACGATGCTGCCGGCCTGCGCCTCCTGCGCCTGCCGGACGGCCTCGGACAGCGGGAGGTCGGACGGCACGGTGAGCGTACGACGTGCGAGCGGGCGCGCGGCCAGGGCCGGGAGCCGCTCGCGGATGCGGGCGTGGGCCATCGCGGCGGTGGCCCCGGTCCAGAGGAACAGACCGAGGATGAACACGAGGACGACGTCCAGCAGCGTGGGCTCGACGCCGAAGAGGGGCTCCATGACCAGCGGCCACGTGAGCAGCGCCAGGGCGGTCAGCCGGCCACCCCAGCCGGCCACGACGGTCGCCCGGTGCTGGTTGCCGGATGCGCCCCACACGGCGGACTTGAGCACGCGCCCGCCGTCGAGCGGGAGCCCGGGGATGAGGTTGAGCACGCCGATGAGGAGGTTGGCACCGGCGAGGTAGCCGATGGCGAGGTGCACGAGTCCGTCGGGGACCACGAACCACAGGCCGAGTGCCGCCGCGCCGATCGCGATCGAGGTCAGCGGGCCGACCACGGCGATCCAGAACTCGTGGCGCGGCCTGCGCGACTGGCCGTCGATCTCGGTCATGCCGCCGAGGAAGTGCAGTGTGATCGAGGTGACGCCGTAGCCCAGGCGCTTCGCGACGACGGCGTGGGACGCCTCGTGGAGCAGCACCGAGAGGTAGAGGACGATCGCGACGACGAACCCGGCGACGTACTTCAGGATGCCCAGTCCGGCCTGCTCGGCCTCGATGCGCGGTGCGAACGTGACCGCGATCAGGAGCGCGACGATGAACCACGAGCTGGTGATGAGCACGTCGATACCCGCGATGGACCCGATTCGGAACGTGCCGGGAGCGCGCGGCGACCGTGCCTCGTGGCGGTCGCCGGCGGGTGGATCGGAGGGGTCGGACACGCCTCGAGCCTAGCCAACGACCCCGACACCGACGCGCTCGGCGACCCCGGGCCGGCCGGGCTGTCGTACGCCTCGCCTAGGGTGAGCCGCGCCATGACGATCCCGCCCGCAGCACCCGCTGCCGAGTCCCCCGCCGAGCGGGTCTCGACACCGGTCGACGGCGTCGACGTCCTGGGGGCGATCTCGCCGAGCCGGGCGGGCGACTTCATGGCCTGCCCGCTGATGTACCGCTTCCGCACGATCGACCGGCTGCCCGAGCAACCGTCCCCCGACGCCGCGCGCGGGACCCTGGTGCACAAGGTGCTCGAGGACCTCTTCGACCTCCCGGCGCTGGACCGCACCCCCGAGCGGGCCGGCGACATGCTCGAGCCGACGTGGCAGGCGCTCCTGGCGGCCGAGCCCGAGCTGGAGGAGATGTTCGGCGAGTCCGGCCCCGACGTCACCGCCTGGCTCGCGTCGTGCCGCACCGTGCTCGACCGCTACTTCGACCTCGAGGACCCGCGCCGCCTCGAGCCCGCCGACCGCGAGCTCTACGTCGAGGCACTGCTCGACTCCAAGTTGCTGCTCCGCGGCTTCGTCGACCGCGTCGACGTCGCGCCTGACGGCCGGATCCGCATCGTGGACTACAAGTCCGGGAAGAGCCCGGGCGAGGGCTACGAGGCCAAGGCGCTCTTCCAGATGAAGTTCTACGCCCTCGTCATCTGGCGGCTGCGCGGCGTTGTTCCGTCGGTGCTCCAGCTGGTCTACCTCGGCAACGGCGAGATCCTGCGCTACGAGCCGGACGAGGACGACCTGCGCGCCACCGAGCGCAAGGTCGAGGCGGTGTGGGCCGCGATCACCCGCGCGCAGGAGACCGGCGACTGGCAGCCGAGCCCGTCGCGCCTGTGCGACTGGTGCTCGTTCCACGAGTTCTGCCCGACCAAGGGCGGCACCATCCCACCGCTCCCCGAGCGCACCACGCCCGCCGTCGACGCCTCGGTCGACGAGTCCTCCGACTGAGCGCCCGGGCGGCGTTCAGACGCCGACGTAGGCCTCGGGCGGGGCGTCGGGACCGTCGACGGGACCCGTGAAGCCGCTCTCGACCGACACGGCCTCCACCTGGTGCGGCTGGATCTCGCCGGACGCGACCTGCTCGGCGTAGTGGCACGCGACCCGGTGGCTCGCCGAGGCGCCATCGACCTCGACCACCCGCAGCTGGGGTCGCTCGGTGTCGCAGAGCGTCTCCTGCTTCCACGGGCACCGCGTGTGGAAGCGGCAGCCGCTGGGCGGGTTGGCCGGTGACGGGAGGTCGCCGGTCAGGAGGATCTGCTCGCGGGAGTCCTCGACCTGCGGGTCCGGCACGGGCACCGCTGACATGAGCGCCCTCGTGTAGGGGTGGAGCGGTACGTCGTACAGCTCGGCACCGTCGGACTCCTCGACCAGCCCGCCGAGGTACATCACCCCGATGCGGTCGCTGATGTGGCGTACGACGGCGAGGTCGTGGGCCACCACCAGGTAGGTCAGGCCGAGCTCGTCCTGGAGGTCCTGGAGCAGGTTGATCACCTGGGCCTGGATCGAGACGTCGAGCGCGCTCACCGGCTCGTCGGCCACGATCAGGTCCGGGCCGACCGACAGGGCGCGGGCGATGCCGATGCGCTGGCGCTGGCCCCCGGAGAACTCGTGGGGGTACTTGCTGAGCGCCGCCACCGGCAGCCCGACGGACGACATCAGCTCGCGCAGCCGTGCCCGGGTCGCGTCCTTGTCGGTGTCGAGCCCGTGGGCACGCATGCCCTCGAGCAGGAGGTTCTCCACGGTCTGGCGCGGGTCGAGGCTCGACATCGGGTCCTGGAAGACCATCTGGAAGCGCTTGCGCTCGCGGCGCAGGTCCTCTCCCTTGAGGGAGGCGATGTCGGTGCCGTCGAAGACCACCGACCCGGCGGTCGGCGGCTCGAGGTTGAGGATGGCCTTGCCGAGGGTCGACTTGCCGCACCCCGACTCCCCCACCAGGCCGTAGGTCTCGCCGCGGTGGATCGTCAGGTCGACGCCGTCGACGGCGCGCACGTGGCCGACCGTGCGGTCGAAGATGATCCCGCTCTTGATCGGGAAGTACACCTCGAGGTCGCTGGCCTCGACGAGCACGTCCGTCCCGTCGGAGGTCGCGTCGGAGCTGGACTCGGAGGTCTGCGTCACCGGGTGCCTCCCATCGGGTTGAAGCAGCGGTGGCCGACCACCTGGTCGCCCTCCCACTGCGGTGTCTCGCGGGTGCAGGCGTCGACCACCTGGGAGCAGCGAGGAGCGAAGGCGCACGCCGACGTCCACGGCAGGTTGTCCGCCACCGACCCGGGGACCGGCGACAGCTTCTCGCCGCGGGCCGCGTCGAGCCGCGGGATCGAGTTGAGCAGGCCCACCGTGTAGGGGTGGCGCGGGTCGCGGAAGAGCCCGTGCCGACCGCCCCGCTCGACGACCTTGCCGCCGTAGAGCACGTTGACCTCGTCGCACAGCCCCGCCACGACGCCGAGGTCGTGGGTGATCATCACGAGCGCGGTGCCGGTGTCGACGACGAGCTCCTTGAGCAGCGCCAGGATCTGCGCCTGGATCGTCACGTCGAGCGCCGTGGTGGGCTCGTCGGCGATGAGCAGCCGCGGGTTGCAGGCCAGTGCCATCGCGATGAGCGCGCGCTGGCGCATCCCGCCGCTGAGCTGGTGGGGGTAGTTCAGCAGCCGGGCCTTCGGGTCCGGGATGCCCACGCGCTCGAGCAGCTCGACTGCCTTCGGGGTGGCCTGCTTGCGGCTCAGGCCCTGGTGGCGCTCCATCACCTCGGTGACCTGTCGCCCGATCGAGATGACCGGGTTGAGCGAGGACAGCGGGTCCTGGAAGATCATCGCGATCTCCGAGCCGCGCCGGTCGCGCATCGCCGCCGGCGACAGCGTCAGCAGGTCCTCGCCGTCGAAGATCGCGCTGCCCGACACCCGGTTGCCGCGACCGGGCAGCAGCCCCATGATCGCCAGCGACGTGACGGACTTGCCGCAGCCGGACTCGCCGACGAGCCCGACGGTCTGCCCCGGGCGTACGTCGAAGCTGACGCCGTCGACGGCGTGGAACTCCTCCTCGCCCTGGCGCTGGAAGGTCACGCGCAGGTCGCGCACGGAGAGCAGCGGCTCGGACGAGCCCCCTCGCGGCCGGTTCGTGTGCTGGGTCTGGGTCATCTCGTCACCTCCTGGTCTTCGGGTCGAGGGCCTCGCGGAGCGACTCCCCCATCAGGGTGAATCCGAGGGCGACGACGATGATGCAGCCGGCAGGGTAGAAGGCCAGGTGCGGTGCCTCGGTGATGAAGGGCTGGGCGCGGCCGAGCATCTGGCCCCACTCCGGCTGGCTCTGGTCGGGGTTGCCGAGGCCGAGGAACGACAGCGCGGCGGCGTCGATGATCGCGACGGCCAGCGAGAGGGTCGCCTGGACGATGACCGGACCGAGCGCGTTGGGCAGCATGTGCCGGAACACGATCGCCGTCGGTCGTACGCCCAGCGAGCGGGCCGCGAGCACGTGGTCGCTGGCGCGTTGCGCGAGCATGGAGCCACGCAGCAGCCGGGCGAAGATCGGCACCTGGATGATCGCGATCGCGATCACGAGCGTCCACTGGCTCGGGTTGCGGGCGAGCGAGGCGACGGTGAAGGCCAGGAGCAGCGACGGGATGGAGAGCATCACGTCGACGATGCGCATGACGAGTGAGTCCACCCAGCCTCCGACGGCGCCGGCGATGGTGCCGAGCGTCAGGCCGCCGAGCAGGCCGAACAGCGTCGCGACGACACCGACGATCAACGTCTGCCGGCTGCCGACGAGCAGCCGCGAGAAGAGGTCGCGGCCGCGGTCGTCGGCACCGAGGAAGTGGCCGGGCTCGGGACCGGGGACCGGGTTGGACTGCGGCCGCACCTTGTCGAGCAGGGGTCGGGCGGTGACGTCCCACGGCGCGATCCAGGGCGAGATGATCGCCAGCACGATGAACGCGAGCGTGATCGCGGCGCCGATCAGGAAGATCGGGTTGCGGCGCAGACGCTTCCAGGCGCTCCGGATCAGCGAGACACCCGGCTCGTCGTCGACCGTGCCGGCGGTGGCGAGCTGGTCGATGCGGTCCTTGCGTCGCTGACCGAACGTCGGACGCGCACCGCGAGCGTCCTCGGTCCGGTCGTCGGTCGAGTGGTCGGTCGAGTCGTCGGTCGTGTGGTTGGTCGTGTCGTTCACGCCGGTCACCTCGTCCTGATCCGGGGGTCGATCACGGCGTACGCGATGTCGACCAGCAGGTTGACGAGCACGTAGATCACTGCGGCGGCCAGGATCAGCACCTGGAGCACGGGGTAGTCCTTCTCTCGGAAGGCCGTGGCCAGCGCGTCACCGACGCCGCGGTAGGAGAAGACGGTCTCGGTCAGCACCGCGCCGGCCAGCAACCCGCCGATCTGGAGGCCGATGGTCGTGACCACGGGCAGCATCGCGTTGCGGAGCACGTGACGGGCGCGGATGACGCGGGTGGTGAGGCCCTTGGCCTCGGCGGTGCGGACGTAGTCCTCGTCGAGCACGTCGAGCACCGACGCCCGGGTGATCCGGAAGATCACCGCGAACGGGATCGTCGCGAGGGCCAGCGACGGCAGGATCAGGTGCTTGAGGGCGTCCCACGACGCGTCCCACTCGCGCGTCAGGATGCCGTCGAGGACGAACATCCCGGTCACGCGTGTGGCGTCGAGCCCGGTGCTCTGCCTGCCCGACACAGGAAGCAGGTTCCACTCGACGGCGAAGAAGTACTTGAGCAGGAACGCCGTGAAGAAGACCGGCACCGCGACGCCGACGAGCGAGAAGATCACGGCGCCGGTGTCGGTGATCGAGCCGCGCCGGCGGGCGGCGAGGTAGCCCAGCGGGATGCCGAGGGCGATCGCGAGCAGCATCGCGAGGACCGACAGCTCGATCGTCGCGGGCAACCGGTCCAGGAACACCTGGAACGCGTCCTCCCCGGGCAGGACCTTCGTGGAGACGCCGAAGTTGCCGTGCACGGCGCGCTCGACGAACTTCAGGTACTGCACGGGCAGCGGCTGGTCGAGACCGAGGGCCTTCTCCAGGGCCGCCACCCGCTCGGGGGTCTGGCGCTCCCCGAGGATCGCGGACACCGGGCCTCCGGGCAGCGACCGCAGCCACAGGAAGACCAGCATCGACAGGACGATGACGACGACGCACATCTGCAGGAGACGTCGTACGACGAAGCGGATCACAGGTTCTCCTCACACGCCTGCATGGGTCCGGGGGCCGGCTCTGGGCCGGCCCCCGGACGTCACGCCGAACGGACGGTCAGCGGTGGGAGTGCTACTGCCCGCCCTCGACCGTCACGGAGTCGAACTCCTCCGCGGTGAGCGGGCTGGGCACCACACCCTCGACACCCGGCCCGACCACGAGGGCCGGCGGCGAGTGGCTGATGGGCAGGCCCGGGAGGTAGTCCTCCATGATCTGCTGGTTGATGTCCGAGAAGGCCGCGGCCCGCTCGTCGTCGTCGACCACCGCGTCGGCGGCCTTGAGGTCGTCGGCGAGCTGCTTGCCCCACGGCATGCCGCTCGTGCCGAAGTCGTTCTCCTTGAGGTTGCCGAAGAACGTGCCGATGAAGTTGAACGGCGAGTCGTAGTCGCCGGTCCAGCCGAGGATGTAGGCGTCGTAGCGACCGGCGGTCACGTTGTCGAGGTAGCCACCGTTCCAGGAGGCGGTCTTGACGTTGACCTTGACGCCGACGGCCTCGAGGTCGGTCTTCAGCGCGTCGTAGATCTTCTCCGGGTCCGGCATGTAGGGCCGGCTGACCTCGGTCGGGTAGGCGAACGTGAGCTCCATGCCCTCGGCACCGGCCTCGGCGAGCAGCCTCTTGGCCTCGTCCGGGTTGTAGTCGTAGGGCTGGAGGTCGGTGTTGTAGCCGCTGACGGTGTCGGGCATGAACTGCGTGGCCACGGTGGCGCCCTCGGGCAGCTGCGTCGAGACGAGCTGGTCGCGGTTGAGCGCGTGGTAGAGCGCCTGGCGGACCTTCGGGTCCTTCAGCTGCTCGTTCTGGCCGTCGAGGTTGAAGCCGAGGTAGAGGATGTTGAACGCGTCGCGGATCTCGACGCTGTTGCCGTCGTCCTCGAGGCCCTGCCAGTCGACCGGGTTGGGCAGGTCGTAGCCGTTGATGCTGCCGGCCTCGAGCTCCTGGCGACGCGTGCTCTCGTCGGGGATGACGCGGAAGACGAGCTCGCTGACGCCGGCCTTCTCGCCGTAGTAGTCGTCGTTGCGCTCGAGGGTGATGGTGCCGTTGGCCTCGTCGTACTCACCGAAGGTGAACGGTCCGGTGCCGACGGGCGCGTCGGCGTAGGCCGGGAAGCTGAAGCCCTCGCCCTCGGCGGCGATGCCGTTGGCGTCGCCCTCCTCCATCGCGGTCGGGGACTGCATCGACAGCGACGCCAGCGAGAGCATCGTCGGGAATCCGGACGTCGGGCCGCTGATGGTGATCACGGCCTCGTAGTCACCGGTGGCCTCGCAGCCCTGGTAGAGCGAGTTGGCGGCGTCGTTCTTGAACGAGCCCATCACGTAGCCCCAGTACTCGCCGGCGGTCTGACCGGCCTCGTTCTGGTCGAACATCCGCTCGAAGTTGGCGCACACGGCGTCGGCGTTGAAGTCCGTGCCGTCCTGGAACTTCACGTCGTCGCGCAGCTCGAAGGTCCACTCGGTGCCGTCGTCGTTGGGGGTCCACTTCGTCGCCAGCTCGGGCACGACCTCGGCGGTGCCGGGCTCGATGCCCACGAGGCCCTCGAAGATCTGGCGGGTGACGCGGAACGTCTCGCCGTCGGTGGCGTAGAAGGGGTCGAACATCTCGGGAGCGCCGGCGGCACCGAAGACGAACGTGCCGTCGTCACCGCCTCCATCGCCGCCGTCGTCGTTGCGCTCACTGTCGGCGCAGCTCGCGAGGGTGGCGGCAGCGAGGACCGCCATGGTCCAGGTCGCCACGGTGCGTCGTGCAGACATCCGAGATCCTTCCGTACGGTGTTCCCTGACAGGTGTCCCCGCACCCTAGTCCGGTCCAGACCGGCCGGGCCACACCGACATGGTCACGGTCGGGTCACGTGTCAGGCGTCGAGAAGGCGCGCCAGAGAGGCCGTGTCGAGCCCGACGAGCGTGTCGGCGAAGACCCGGCCCTCGCCCTCGAGGATGGGCACGTGGTGCGGCACGCAGAGGGTCCTGCAGCCCGCCGCGACCGCCGACTTGACGCCCGTGTTGGAGTCCTCGACGGCCACGCAGTCCTCGGGTGCGACGCCCAGCTCGGCGGCCGCGGTGAGGTAGGGCTCGGGGTGCGGCTTGCCGAACTCGACGCGGTCACCGGTCACGACCGTCGCGAACGTGTCCTCGGGCAGGCGCCGCAGGATCGGGTCGACGAAGCGCTGCCACGACATGGTCACCAGCGCGCAGGGGATGCCGTTGGCCACGAGGTCGTCGAGCAGCTCGCGCGCGCCCGGTCGCCACGGCACCTCCTCCTCCACCCGCATGACCACGCCGTCCAGCAGCTCGTCGACGATCTGCTGCGGCGTACGGTCGATCCCCATGTGCACGCGGATGTAGTCGCCGGAGTCGAGCAGCGCGCTGCCGACGAGGTTCATCGCGTGCTCGTGCGACCAGGTGCCGCCGTACTTCTCGGCCAGCGCGTACTCGGTGTCGATCCAGTAGGGCTCGGTGTCGACGAGGGTCCCGTCCATGTCAAACAGGACAGCTTTCACTTCGGTCAGTCCTCCGGGTCGTAGCCGAGGTTGGGCGACAGCCACCGCTCGGCCTCGGCGAGGGTCCAGCCCTTGCGCTCGGCGTAGTCGGCGACCTGGTCGCGGGCGAGACGTCCCACCACGAAGTACTGCGACTCCGGGTGCGAGTAGTAGAAGCCGCTCACCGAGGCGCCGGGCCACATCGCCATCGACTCGGTAAGCTTGATGCCGGTGTGCTGCTCGACGTCGAGGAGCTCCCACAGGGTCCGCTTCTCGGTGTGCTCGGGACAGGCGGGGTAGCCGGGCGCGGGCCGGATGCCGTCGTACTGCTCCTTGATGAGCCCGACGTTGTCGAGGTGCTCGTCGGGCGCGTAGCCCCAGAGCTCCTTGCGGACCCGCTCGTGGAGCCGCTCCGCGAAGGCCTCGGCCAGCCGGTCGGCGAGCGACTCGAGCAGGATCGCGTTGTAGTCGTCGAGCTCCTCGCGGAAGGCGGCCACCCGCTCCGTCACGCCGTCGCCCGCGGTCACTGCGAACGCACCCACGTGGTCGCGGAGACCGGAGTCCTTCGGAGCGACGTAGTCGGCCAGCGAGCGGTTGGGGACGCCGTCGCGGTGGCGGCCCTGCTGGCGCAGGTGGTGGAGCGTCGCGTGCACCTGGCTCCGGTCGTCACCCAGGTAGAGCTCGACGTCGTCGCCGACGGAGGCTGCCGGGAAGAAGCCGACCACACCGTGGGCGCGGACCCACTTCTCCTCGATCATCGTGTCGAGCATGGCCTGCGCGTCGTCGTAGAGCTTGCGCGCGGCCGGCCCGGAGCTCGGGTTGTTGAGGATGTCGGGGAACGCGCCCTTCATCTCCCAGGCGTTGAAGAACGGCTGCCAGTCGATGTAGCGCCGCAGCACGGAGAGGTCCGCGTCGCGGAACACGCGTACGTGCTGGGTGACCTGCGTGCCGGTGATCGTGGAGACCGCGCGGTCCTGCTGGAGCAGCAGGTGGGGCTTGCGCGGCCGGTGCTCGGTCCAGTCGATCGGCGTCGCGTTGGCGCGCGCCTCCTCCAGCGTGATCATCGGCCGGTCGTTCTTCGCGGCGTGCCGGGTGCGGAGCGAGTCGAAGTCGGCCTGCACGTCGGCCATCAGCTTCGCGCGGCCGGTCTCGTGGAGCAGGGCCGCCGCGGTCGGCACGGAGCGCGAGGCGTCCTTCACCCAGACCACCGGCCCGTCGTACTTCGGGTCGACCTTGACCGCCGTGTGCGCCCGCGACGTGGTGGCGCCGCCGATGAGGAGCGGGATGTCGAGGCCCTGGCGCTGCATCTCGGAGGCGAAGTTGACCATCTCGTCCAGCGACGGGGTGATCAGGCCGGAGAGGCCGATGATGTCGGCCCCGACCTCGGCCGCGGTGTCGAGGATGTTCTGCGCCGGGACCATCACCCCGAGGTCGATCACCTCGTAGTTGTTGCACTGGAGGACCACGCCGACGATGTTCTTGCCGATGTCGTGGACGTCGCCCTTCACGGTCGCCATCACGATCGTGCCGTTGGTGTCCTTGGCGGTGGCCAGCTCGGGGTTGTCGAGCTTCTCCTGCTCGATGAACGGGATGAGGTAGGCGACGGCCTTCTTCATCACGCGCGCGCTCTTGACCACCTGCGGCAGGAACATCTTCCCGGCGCCGAACAGGTCGCCGACGACGTTCATCCCGTCCATCAGGGGGCCCTCGATGACCTCGATGGGACGGCCGCCGCGGTCCGCGATCTCCTGGCGGAGGATCTCGGTGTCGGACTCGACGTGGGCGTCGATGCCCTTGACCAGGGCGTGGGTGATCCGCTCGCCGATGGGCAGCGCGCGCCACTCGTCCTCGGTGACCTCGGCGTCGGCGGCGGCGACGTTGTAGCGCTCGGCGATCTCGAGCAGCCGCTCCGCGGCGTCGGCGCGACGGTTGAGGACGACGTCCTCGATCCGCTCGCGCAGCTCGGCGTCCACCTCGTCGTAGACCACCAGCGCGCCGGCGTTGACGATGCCCATGTCGAGCCCGGCGCGGATCGCGTGGAACAGGAAGACGGCGTGGATCGCCTCACGCACCGGGTTGTTGCCGCGGAACGAGAACGAGACGTTGGAGATGCCGCCGCTGACCTTGGCGCCGGGCAGGTTCTGCTTGATCCAGCGAGTGGCCTCGATGAAGTCCTCGCCGTAGGTCGCGTGCTCCTCGATGCCCGTAGCGACGGCGAAGACGTTGGGGTCGAAGATGATGTCCTCGGGCGGGAAGCCGACCTCGTCGACGAGGATCCGGTAGGCCCGCTCGCAGATCGCCTTGCGACGCTCGAGGTTGTCGGCCTGGCCGTCCTCGTCGAACGCCATCACCACGACAGCGGCGCCGTACTTGCGGCACAGGCGGGCGTGGTCGCGGAACGCCTCCTCGCCCTCCTTCATCGAGATGGAGTTGACGATCGCCTTGCCCTGCACGCACTTCAGCCCGGCCTCGATGACCTCCCACTTGGAGGAGTCGACCATCACGGGCACCCGGCTGATGTCGGGCTCGGCGGCGATCAGCTTGAGGAAGCGGTCCATCGCGGCGACGCCGTCGATCATGCCCTCGTCCATGTTGACGTCGATGACCTGCGCGCCGGACTCGACCTGCTGCGCCGCGACGCTCAGCGCGGTGTCGTAGTCGCCGTCCTTGATGAGCGTGCGGAACCGGGCCGAGCCGGTGATGTTGGTGCGCTCGCCGACGTTGACGAAGAGGCTCTCCTCGGTGATGGTCAGCGGCTCGAGGCCCGACAGGCGCATCACGGGCTGGTGCTCGACCGGCTCGCGGCGGTCCTTGCCCTCGACGGCCTGGGCGATCGCCGCGATGTGGTCGGGGGTGGTGCCGCAGCAGCCGCCGACGAGGTTGAGGAACCCGGCCTCGGCGAACTCGGCGAGGACGCCGGCCGTCTGGTCGGGCGTCTCGTCATACTCCCCGAAGGCGTTGGGCAGGCCGGCGTTGGGGTAGACGCTGACGAACGAGTCGGCCAGGCGCGACAGCTCGGCGACGTAGGGGCGCATGTCGCGCGCGCCCAGCGCGCAGTTGAGGCCGACCGCCAACGGACGCGCATGGCGTACGGAGTCCCAGAAGGCCTCGGTGACCTGGCCCGACAGCGTACGGCCGGAGGCGTCGGTGATGGTGCCGGAGATGATCACCGGCCAGCGACGCTCCTGCTCCTCGAAGAGCGTCTCGACCGCGAAGATGGCGGCCTTGGCGTTGAGGGTGTCGAAGATCGTCTCGATCATCAGCAGGTCCGCGCCGCCGTCGACCAGGCCGCGCGCCGCGGTCAGGTAGGCGTCGGCGAGCTGGTCGAAGGAGACGTTGCGCGCGCCGGGGTCGTTGACGTCGGGCGAGATCGAGGCCGTGCGCGTGGTCGGGCCGAGCGCGCCGGCCACCCAGCGCGGCCGGTCGTCGGTGGCCACCTCGTCGGCCGCCGAGCGCGCGAGCCGGGCGGACTCGTAGTTGAGCTCGTAGTCGAGGTCCTCGAGGCCGTAGTCGGCGAGCGAGACCGCGTTGGCGTTGAACGTGTTGGTCTCGATGATGTCGGCACCCGCGCGGAGGTACTCCTCGTGGATCGCGCGGATGATCTGCGGCTGGGTGATCGTCAGCAGGTCGTTGTTGCCGACGAGGTCGCTGGGATGGTCGGCGAAGCGCTCGCCGCGGTAGCCCGCCTCGTCGGGGCGGTCGCGCTGGATCGCCGTGCCCATCGCGCCGTCGAGCACCATGATCCGTCGGCCCAGGATGTCCGTGAGGGCGGCGGTGGCGTCGGGACGGTGCTGCGGCTTCACAGGTGGCCTTCCGTGCTGGTGGAGATCCAGCGTAGGAACGGTGTCCGACACTCGGACCGGGTTCCCACATCGTGGCACCCGGCGCGTCGGGCGACGAAATCACGGCGGATCAGTGGGGAGCGCGTCCTAGGGTGGAGTGGTGATCGAGTTCGACGACGTGCAGGACCTCGTCTCCCCCGTGGTCATCGCCGCTTTCGAGGGGTGGAACGACGCCGCCGATGCGGCCTCCGGCCTCGTCGACCACCTCATGGAGCAGTGGAAGGCCGAGGTCATCGGCGCCATCGATCCGGAGGAGTTCTACGACTTCCAGGTCAACCGGCCGGTCATCAGCACCGACGTCAACGGCCACCGGCGCCTCGCCTGGCCCACGACGCGGATCGCCGTCGCGCGACCCGCGGAGCTCGACCGCGACGTGATCCTGGTCCGCGGCATCGAGCCGAGCATGAAGTGGCGCCAGTTCTGCGCCGAGCTGCTCGCCGCGTGCGACGACCTCGGCGCCGAGCTGGTGGTGACCCTCGGGGCGCTGCTGGCGGACACGCCGCACACGCGTCCCATCCCGGTCAGCGGCACCGCCACCGAGCCGGAGCTCGTCGACCGGCTCGACGTCGAGCAGTCGACCTACGAAGGCCCGACCGGGATCGTCGGAGTCTTCAACGACGCGTGCAGCCAGCTCGACATCCCGGCCGTGTCCTACTGGGCCGCGGTCCCCCACTACGTCGCACAGCCGCCGTGCCCCAAGGCCACGCTCGCCCTGCTCGGTCAGCTCGAGGAGCTGCTCCAGGCCCCGATGCCGCTCGGCGACCTCGTCGACGACTCCAAGGCGTGGGAGCGCGGCGTCGACGAGCTCGCCGCTGAGGACGAGGACGTCGCCGACTACGTCCGTGCGCTGGAGGAGACCCGCGACACCGCCGACCTCCCCGAGGCCTCCGGCGAGGCGATCGCGCGCGAGTTCGAGCGCTACCTCAAGCGCCGCGACACCGACTGAGCCCTGCCCGACCACCGTTCTCCGGGCGGATCGAGCGGCCGTACGTCAGAGCGAGAGGCCGAGGGCCGCGTCGAGCAGCCGGTGGATCGTCGCCGCTGCCTCGTGGTCCGAGGTGTCGGCGAGGCCGGTCGTGCCGAGGGTGGCCTCGACCCACTCCTGGACCGCGGCGACCGCAGTCGGGGCGTCGAGGTCGTCGGCCAGCGCGGCGAGAACGCGCTCGACGACCGGTGCCGAGTCGGCACCGTGGCCGAGCGCGAGGGCGCGTCGCCAGTCGGCGAGGGTGTCGACCGCGTCCCAGAGCTGGGCGTCGGTCCACTCCCAGTCGCTGCGGTAGTGGTGGCGGAGCAGCACGAGGCGGATGGCCATCGGGTCGACCTCGCTCATGCGCAGCGCGGAGACGAAGACGAGGTTGCCCTTGGACTTCGACATCTTCGCGCCGTCGTAGGCCACCATCCCGGCGTGGGCGTAGGCGCGGGCGAACCGCTCCCCCGGATGCGCCACCTGGCCGTGACCGGCGGACATCTCGTGGTGGGGGAAGACCAGGTCGCTGCCGCCGCCCTGCACGTCGAAGGTGGTGCCGAGGTGGTCGAGCGCGATCGCGGTGCACTCGATGTGCCAGCCGGGGCGTCCGGCGCCCCACGGGCTGGGCCACGACGGCTCGCCCGGGCGCTCAGCACGCCACAGCAGGCAGTCGAGCGGGTCCTTCTTGCCCTCGCGGTCGGGGTCGCCGCCACGGTCGGGGAAGATCTCCAGCATCGCCTCGCGGTCGAGGTGCGAGACCGAGCCGAAGGCGTCGTCGGCGGTGACGGCGAAGTAGAGGTCGTCCTCGACCCGGTAGACCGCACCGGCCTCGTCGAGACGCTCGATGAGCTCGATCACCTGCGGGATCGACTCGACCGCGCCGATGTAGTGGGCAGGCGGCAGGACGCGCAGTGCCTCCATGTCGTCGCGGAACAGCTGGGTCTCGCGCTCGGCCAGCTCGGCCCAGTCGACGTTGACCTTGGTCGCCCGCTCGAGCAGCGGGTCGTCGACGTCGGTGACGTTCTGCACGTAGGTGACCTCGTGCCCGGCGTTGCGCCACGCGCGGTTGAGCAGGTCGAAGCCGACGTAGGTCGCGGCGTGCCCCATGTGGGTGGCGTCGTAGGGCGTGATGCCGCAGACGTAGAACCGCGCCGGACCCTCGGGACGGGTGTCGACGAGGCCACCGCTCGCGGTGTCGTGGATCCGCACGGCCGGGCCCGTGACAGGCAGTCGGGGAACGTCGGGGGACGACCAGGAACGCATGACGGGAAGACTATCCGGCTAGAACGGGGGCCACGGGATCACGGGGTACGCCGACGACGCCGGGGCGGGGAAGACACCGCGGTCCAGCAGCCGTGTGACGCGCCGCGCGGTGACCGCGAGCTCGTCACGGGCCAGCAGCCCGGCGAGCGTCGCACCGAGGTCGCCGTCGAGGGCCGCCGCGAGTCGCCGCAGCCCATCGGCCTCCTCGTCGGTGACCGTCTCGCCGACGAACCCCCAGAGGACGGTGCGGAGCTTGTTCTCGACGTGGAAGGTCAGGCCGTGGTCGACGCCGTGGCGATGGCCGTCGGCCATCGGCAGGACGTGACCGCCCTTGCGGTCGGCGTTGTTGACGACGACGTCGAACAGCGCCATCCGCCGCAGCTGCGGTGAGTCCTCGTGGACGAGCGACACCGGCTGGTCGTGGGCGTCGAGGCCGTCGAAGACGTGCCGGAAGCCGTGCGGCACCTGTCCCTCGCCGACGATGTCGACGGGGTCCTGGTCCTCGACCTCGTCGCGCCACAGCTGCACCATGCCCGGACCGTGCGGCCCGTCGCCGAGCACCGTCGGCGGCACGATGTCCCAGCCGAGCACCTCCGAGACGGCGTACGCCGCCACCTCGCGGTGCGCGAGCGTCCCGTCGGGGAAGTCCCACAGGGGCCGCTCCCCCGCGATGGGCTTGTAGACGACGCGCACGCCGTCGATCTCGCCGACGAAGGTGGCGTTGGAGGCAGGAAGTACCCGCCCGTGCAGGACCAGCTCACCAGTCGGGACGCCAGCCGGGACGCCGGGGGTGGGCTCAGGGGTCACGACGCCGGAAGCCGTTGGCGCGGACGCACAGGTGTCCGTCGGGGTCGATCGGCTCACCGCAGAACGGGCAGTCGGGCCGGCCCGCTCCGACCACGCTGCGCGAGCGCTCGACGAACGAGCGGGCGGCGGCGGCGGTGAGGCGGACGAGGAAGATCTCCTCGGGCTCCGGCTCGAGCAGGTCCTCGAGGTCCTCCTGGAGCTGCTCGGGCGACACGACGGCCGCCTCGGTGAACGGGAAGACCTCGATCACGACGCGCTCGTCGGCGCTGTCCCACGACAGCGTCATGGTGCCGGCGCGGAACTCCTCCTGGATGGGCTGCTCCAGCGGCCGGCCGTCGACCATGTCGCGGGGGGCGATCGCCGGGATGAGCACGTCGTCACCGGCCGCGCCCATCAGCTCGTCGAGGAGCTCGTCGATGCGCTCGGCCAGCGCGGACACCTGCTGCTTCTCCAGGGAGACGCTGACGATGCGGGTGCCCTCGCGTGCCTGGAGGAAGAACGTCCGCGAGCCGGGCTCGCCGACGGTGCCGGCGACGAAGCGCTCGGGAGGGTCGAAACGGTGCACGACAGGCATGTCAGTCACCCTAGGACCCGGCTGGCTGGGCCGGTCCCGCTCCCCCACCGACCACCGCGTCGGACGCCTTGGCGCGCCCGCGCGAGCCCTTCTTCGCGGCGGCCTTCGGGGGTGTGAGCCACGACAGGTCGCCGCCGTGGGTGTTGGTCCCGAGGACGAACGGCCGCGACTCGGTGTAGCGCACGACCGAGACCGAGGCGGGGTCGACGTGGATGCGCTGGAACAGGTCGAGGTGGGTGCCGAGGGCGTCGGCGAGGATCGACTTGATGACGTCGCCGTGGCTCACCGCGAGCCACACGGCGTCGTCGCCGTGCTCGGCGGCGACGCGTGCGTCGTGGCGGCGGATCGCGGCCACGGCCCGGTCCTGCATGGCCCGCATCGACTCGCCACCCGGGAAGGCAGCGGCCGACGGCTGGCCCTGGACGGTCTTCCAGAGCTTCTCCTTGGCGAGCTCCTTCAGGGGGCGCCCCTGCCACTCGCCGTAGTCGCACTCGGAGAGCTGCTTGTCGGCGCTCGCCCGGAGCGCAGCGGCCTGCCGACCGGTGATCTCCTTGCACGTCTCACGGCAGCGCTCGAGCGGGCTGGTGACGGCGGCAGCGAGTCGTACGCCGGCGAGTCGCTCGCCGACGGCGACGGCCTGCTTCACGCCGGTGTCGTCGAGGTGGACGCCGGCCGTGCGACCGGCGAGGACTCCGGCCGTGTTGGCCGTCGAGCGGCCGTGTCGGACGAGGATGACGGTGGGCACGAAAGCGACCCTAGTGGGCTTAGCCTGAGCCCGTGATCGTGGACAACGCCCTCTACCACCAGGGCAAGCGGGTCCCGCTCGGCGACGGCGACGACCAGAGCCTCGGGCACGCCCGGGTGCCCTGCGACCCCGGCGACTTCCAGTGGATCGGGATCCACGACCCCAGCCCCGACGAGCTCGACCTCATCGCCCGCACCTTCGACCTGCACCCGCTCGCGGTCGAGGACGCGGGCGACTCCCACCAGCGCCCCAAGCTCGAGCACTACGGCGACACGCTCTTCCTGGTCCTGAAGACGCTCTGGTACGTCGACGCGGAGGACGCCGTCGAGACCGGGGAGATCAACATGTTCGTCGGTCGGGACTTCGTGGTCACGGTGCGCCACGGCGCCGGCATCGACCTCTCCGACTCCCGGCGCGACCTCGAGTCGCGGGCGAAGGTCCTCGAGCACGGGCCGATGGGCGTCATGTACGCCATCTGCGACCGGGTGGTCGACGAGTACGAGAAGGTCGGCGCGGCGCTCGAGGAGGACGTCGACGAGGTGGAGGAGTCGGTCTTCTCCGAGGCGCGGACCAACGACTCCAACCGGATCTACGTCCTCAAGCGCGAGATCGCCGAGGTCCGGCGTGCCGTGCTGCCGCTGCGCGAGCCGATGCGCAAGTTCTCGTTGCACTCCGACACCGTGCCGACGATCCGCACGCCGATCCCGATCACCGCGGAGACCGCGACCTACTTCCGTGACGTGGCCGACCACCTCCAGCGGGTCTCGGAGGTGATCGACAGCCTCGACGTCCTGCTGTCGACCGCCTTCGACGCCCACCTGGCGCGGATCTCGGTCCAGCAGAACGACGACATGCGCAAGATCTCCGCCGGTGCCGCGCTCGTCGTCGTGCCGACCCTGATCGCCGGCGTCTACGGCATGAACTTCGACCACATGCCCGAGCTGCACTGGACCTACGGCTACGCGTACGCGATGGCGCTCATGGTCGGCGCCTCCGGACTGCTGCTCTGGTTCTTCAAGAAGTCCGGGTGGCTGTGACCCGACCGTCCGCATGGCGGGTCGTGTGGTGGTTCGGGTTCGTCAGCCTCTTCGCGGACATGGTCTACGAAGGCGCGCGCTCGGTCTACGGCCCGCTGCTCGCTGCCCTCGGCGCCTCGGCCGTGGTCGTCGGCCTCGTCACGGGTGCCGGTGAGGCCGTCGCGCTGGTGCTGCGGCTCGCCTTCGGCCCGATCGCCGACCGCACCGGTCGCTACTGGTCGCTGACGATCCTCGGCTACGGGCTGACCGCCGTCTGCGTCCCGCTCCTGGCCCTCGCGCCGCGGCTCGGCGTCGCCGGACTGGCCTTCGGGGCGACGATGATCCTGCTCGAGCGGCTGGGCAAGGCGATCCGCTCGCCGTCGAAGTCCGCCCTGCTCGCGCACGTCGCCTCGGCCGTGGGTCGCGGTCGCGGGTTCGGCGTGCACAAGGCCCTCGACCAGGTCGGTGCCTTCGCCGGTCCGCTCCTGGTGGCGGGGGTCGTCGCGCTCAGCTCGCTGTGGACCGGGATGGCGGTGCTCGCGGTCCCCGGTGCGATCGCGATGGTGCTGCTGTTCACCCTGCGGGCGCGCGTGCCCGACCCGGCGGCGTACGACGACGCCGTCGAGGCTCCGAGCGTGCCTGCCGAGCGGCGTGGCTGGTGGGCCGAGGCGGTGGGTGCCGGGCTGTCGGGCGACTTCTTCCGCTACGCGGTCGCCGCGTCGCTGACCACCGGCGCGCTGGTGACCTTCGGCATCATCGGCTACCACCTCACCGTCGAGGGACTGCTGCCCGTGGCGGCCGTCCCGGTCGTGTACGCCGCCGCGATGGCCGTCGAGGCCGTCGCCGCACTGGTCGTCGGCTCGGTCTACGACCGGACCGGGCCACGGGTGCTCCTCGTGGTGCCGGTGCTGGTCGCGATCGTGCCCGCCCTCGCGCTCGGATCGGCGCTGGTGGCCGTCCTGGCCGGCGTCGCGGCGTGGGGCTTCGCCCAGGGCGTGCAGGACTCCACGATCAAGGCGGTCGTCGCGGACCTCGTCGAGGCACCGCGGCGGGCGACGGCGTACGGCGTCTTCGCCGGCATCCAGGGACTGCTCGCGATCGTCGGTGGCGTCGGTGCCGGCTGGCTCTACGAGAAGTCGCTGGTCGCGCTGGTCGTGGTCGTCGCGCTCACCCAGGTGGTGGCGCTGGCCCTGCTGGTCGACACGTTCAGGCGGTCAGCACGCCTGCGCCGAGCAGGATGAGCGTGCCGGCACCGAGCAGGATGCGGTAGACGACGAACGGCGTGTAGGAGCGGGTGCTGACGTAGCGCAGCAGCCAGGCGATGGCGGCGTACCCCACGACGAAGGAGACCGCCGTCGCGGTGATCGTCGGTCCCCAGCCGAAGTCGTTGTGGCCGTTCGGGATCTCCTTGAGCTCGAAGAGCCCGGCGCCCACGACGGCGGGGATGGCGAGCAGGAAGGCGAAGCGGGTCGCGGCCTCGCGGTCGAGGCCGAGGAAGCGGCCCATCGAGATGGTGGCGCCGGATCGCGAGACACCGGGGATCAGGGCGAGCGCCTGCGCCGCGCCCATCAGCAGGGCGTCCTTGAGGGTGATCTTGCCGAGCGTGCGGTCGGTGCGGCCGACGCGGTCGGCGATGCCGAGCACGATGCCCATCACGATCAGCGTGGTGCCGATGATCCAGAGGTTGCGGAAGTCGCGCTCGATGACGTCCTTGAGCAGCACGCCGAGCACGACGATCGGCAGCGAGCCGATGATGATGTACCAGCCCATGCGGGAGTCGAGCGTCCCGCGGTGCTCGGGCTGGAAGAGTGAGCGCACCCACGAGCTGCCGATGCGCCAGATGTCCTTGCGGAAGTAGATGAGCACGGCGAGCTCGGTGCCGATCTGGATCACGGCCGTGAACGCCGCTCCCGGGTCGCCCCACCCGAAGAGCTCGGGGAAGATCCGCAGGTGCGCGCTGCTGGAGATCGGCAGGAACTCGGTGAGCCCCTGGATGATGCCCAGGACGACTGCCTTGAGGAGATCGATCACAGGGGGTGAGCCTACGGGCGCGTCCCTGTCGGTCCGGCGCTGGACCCGTGGATACGCTCGCCCCATGCAGCAGCGTTCGCTCGGGGCCACCGGCCTGAAGGTCTCCCGGCTCGGCCTGGGCACCATGACGTGGGGTCGTGACACCGACGAGCACGAGGCCCGTGACCAGCTGATCGCCTTCGCCGAGGCGGGCGGCACGCTCCTCGACACCGCGGCCGGGTACGGCGACGGGGCCAGCGAGGAGCTCATCGGCACCCTGCTCGGTGACGTGGTCGCCCGCGACGAGGTGGTCCTCGCGACCAAGGCGGGCATCTCGCGGCGTACGGGCGAGCGGGTCACCAACACCTCGCGCGGCACCCTGCTGACGACCCTCGACGCCTCCCTGAAGCGGCTCGGCGTGGACCACGTCGACCTGTGGCAGGTGCACGTGTGGACCGACGAGACGCCGGTCGAGGAGACGTTGAGCGCGCTCGACCTGGCCGTCACCTCCGGGCGCGCGTCCTACGTCGGCATCTCCAACTACACCGGGTGGCAGACGGCGCAGGCCGCGACGTGGCAGCGCGCGGTGCCGGGCCGCACACCCCTGGCCTCGACGCAGGTGGAGTACTCCCTGCTCAACCGCCACGTCGAGCACGAGGTGGTCCCGGCCGCGCAGGCGCTCGGGCTCGGCGTGCTGCCGTGGTCGCCGCTGGGGCGCGGCGTGCTGACGGGCAAGTACCGCTCCGGTACGCCGTCCGACTCGCGCGGTGCGACCGAGCACTTCGCCGGCTTCGTCGGCGCCTACCTCGACGAGCGCGGCCGCGGCATCGTCGAGGCCGTGGCGCGTGCCGCCGACGGCCTGGGCTGGTCCCCGCTCGAGGTCGCGCTGGTGTGGGTCCGCGACCGGCCCGGCGTCACCGCCCCGATCGTGGGGGCCCGCACCGCCGCCCAGCTCGACGGTGCCCTCGGCGTCGAGGAGCTGGCCCTGCCCGCCGAGATCGTCGAGGCGCTCGACGACGTGTCCGCCGACTGATCCCGCCTGAGTCGGTTCGAGAGGAGCTCCAGTGGCCAGGATCCAACGACGCCCACCCGGGCGCGGCATCGAGTGGGAGTTCGAGACGCTCGTGCTGCCGAAGGACTTCTCCCGCAACGTCGTCACCCGACTCCTCGTCGACCGCGCCGAGCACGGCGGCTGGGAGCTCGACCGGCTCCGGATCGGCAACGACGGCAAGCGCCGGGTCGTGCTGCGGCGCAAGATCATCCGCCAGCGGCTCACGCTCTTCGCCGGCTGAGCCCTCCCCTACATGGGGTGCGGACCCCATGGCCCTCCCGGCCGCCCGGTGGTCGACTCGTGGGCACGGGACCCCCGGTCCCGGCACCCGAGGACCTGGAGGACCAGCCATGCCGTCACGGCGTACGCGCAGGACCGAGCTCGCGATCGTCGAGCTGGCCGTCGACCCCGCGGACGTGGACGCCGGGGCCTACCCCGTACGGATCCGGCTGACCCGCCCACTGACGACGTACGAGGCCGAGGGGCTCGCGATGATCGAGCCGCGACTGCGCTGCGAGGGCGACGCGATCGTGGTGCCCCACGCCACGCTCGACGACGTCGCGCGCGCCCACGAGACCTGGGCTGCCCGGCTCGAGCGGGTGCAGACCCGCGCCGGCGAGCTCGAGGGTGCGACCCAGGTCGCCGACCACCGCAGGATCGACGCCCAGGCCCGGCACGGGTCGCACCTGATGAGCCAGTCGGCCGACGACCGCGGCCTGCACTGAGGACTTACCAGCCCTGTGTCCCGGGTGCGCCCTTGAACGGCCCGGTGACCCGCGAGGTGATCCAGCCGCCGTAGAAGCTGCCCGGCTGCGGCTGGACGACCTCGCCGTCGACCGTGCAGCGGTCGACGCGACCGGGGTAGAGCGCGACGTGGTCGAGCAGCGCCTCGAAGCCGGCCGACGGAGTCGGGTAGGCCCACGCCACCGACGGGAGCACGTCGTCGCCGACGACGATGTCGAAGTAGTCGGCCGCGCCCTTCCACTCGCACCAGCTCGCGCCCTTCTGGGCCTCCCGGAGGACGCCGTCGGCGAAGGCGCTGCGCGGCAGGTAGTAGGTCGGCGGGTGGCTGGTCTCGAGGACGCGCAGGCTCGTGGTCGTGTCGGCGACCACGACTCCCCCGTGCTCGACCACCACGTGCTCGTTGCTCGTGTCGACCCGCGGCGGACGCGGGTAGTCCCAGACGGATTCGGTCATGGCGCCAATCTACGGAGCGGCGCCTATCGCCTTCGCCTTGAGCTCGCGCACCATGGCGTCCGGGTCGTCGGCGGAGTAGACGGCCGAGCCCGCGACGAAGACGTCGGCGCCGGCCTCGGCACAGCGTTCGATGGTCTCGAGGGAGACGCCGCCGTCCACCTGGAGCCAGGTCTCGACGTCGTGCTTGCGCATCAGCTCGCGCGCCGTACGGATCTTGGGAAGGCACAGGTCGAGGAACTTCTGCCCGCCGAACCCCGGCTCCACCGTCATGATCAGCACCATGTCGAGCTCGGGCAGCAGCGACTCGTAGGGCTCGATCGGCGTCGCCGGCTTGAGCGCCATCGACGCCCGCGCGCCCTGGTGGCGGATCTCCCGCGCCAGCCGGACCGGTGCCTTCGCCGCCTCGGCGTGGAAGGTCACCGACCCGCACCCGGCCTCGGCGTAGGCCGGTGCCCAGCGGTCGGCGTCCTCGATCATGAGGTGCACGTCGATCGGCTGGGCGGCGTGCTTGCTCAGCGCCTCGACGACCGGCAGGCCGAGCGTGAGGTTCGGGACGAAGTGGTTGTCCATCACGTCCACGTGCACCCAGTCGGCGCTGGGGATCCGGGCGACCTCGTCGGCCAGGCGCGACAGGTCGGCGTTGAGGATGCTCGGCGTGATCTGGATGCCCACGGGTCAATCCTAGGGACTGCGGTCGCTGGACGAGGGCGTGGCTCGGTGCGAGCGGATCCCTGATCAGGCTGCCGGTCGCGCCGGCGTCCGGAACCGCGGCTTGAGCCATCGCCACCGTCGAGCGCGGATCTTGAAGCAGAGGTACAGGTAGACCGCCAGCAGCATGCCGACGGCGCTGGTGGAGAGGAACACCCACCAGGGCTGTGGGCCGATCGCGCGTCCCACCATGGCGAGGGCCAGCACGGTGAACATGAACGCCAGGACGACCGCCATCCCCTCCATGCGACGGGCCCACTGGAGCCTGATCTCGGACTCGGCCGCATGGACCTGCACGAACCGTCCGAGGTCGCCGTGCTGAGGTAGAGGTCTGCCGATCCCGGCTAGACGTCGCTGGTGTGCGGTCCACGCCGCCTCCACCCCCTCGATGACCTGTGCCTCAGGATCCGTGGCGAGCACCATCTGCTCGGTGCTACGGGTCGTGAGCCAGCGGAACCTGGACAGCAGTCCCGGCCAGACCGGGTCGCTGCCCCACGCCGTCAGGGTCTGGATGACGCTGCCGTCCGGCACATGTGTGGTGAAGCACCCGTAGTGGCAGTCCCACAACCATGCCAGCTGGGCGAATGCCGTGCCGTCCGGTGCTGCGAACACCTGCCCGGGGCGTGCCGCCCACACGGCGAACTCCTCAGCTCGGTTGCCGTACGGCTGCGCCATGTCATGCAGTTCCTGTGCGTGCCGGTCCGACACGGCGCACCCGCCGAGGAGCCGGAAGCCGAGCGCCTCGAGCTCGAGTCGCATCCGGGGCTGAGGATCGACGTCGCCGACCGACCACGGCACCGCGACGTACTCGAATCCCATGGCCCGCAGGGTAGGACGTCGTCTCACGGCCTGTCCCAAGAACGCGGATGGGTCAGGTCTCCTCCGGCTCCGGCGGAGCCTCGGCACCCTCGGCGTCGTCGCGGTCCGCCCAGGCGAGGAGCGGCGCGATGTCGAACGGGTGTCCGTCGATGTCCGCGTGGAGGTCGCCCAGGTCCGCGAATCGCGACGGCATGGTGAAGATCGTGAAGTCGTCAGGCGTGCAGTCGTCGACCTCGTCCCAGCGGATGGGTGCGGAGACACGGGCCTGCGGCACGCCGCGCACGGAGTACGCCGCCGCGATCGTGTGGTCGCGGGCGTTCTGGTTGTAGTCGACGAACAGCTGCGAGGGATCGCGGTCCTTGCGCCACCACGCCGTCGTGACGTCGCCGTCGGCGCGGCGCTCGACCTCCCGGGCGAAGGCGAGCGCGCCACGGCGTACGTCCTGGAAGCCGTGGTCGGGCGGGATGCGCACGTAGATGTGCAGCCCGGAGCCGCCACTGGTCTTGGGGAAGCCGACGGCGCCGAGCTCGTCGAGCACCTCGTGGGCGACGTGTGCGACGCGCTGGACGGTCGCCCAGTCGCAGCCCGGACCGGGATCGAGGTCGATGCGCCACTCGTCGGGCTTCTCGGTGTCGGCGCGACGGCTGTTCCACGGGTGGAACTCGACGGTCGACATCTGCACGGCCCAGATGACGCTGCCGAGCTCGGTGACGCACAGCTCGTCGGCAGTCCGCTTCCAGCGCGGGAAGAAGAGCTGCACGGTCTCGACCCACTCCGGCGCTCCCGCCGGCAATCGCTTCTGGTGCACCTTGTCGCCGGCGAGGCCCTTCGGGAAGCGGTGCAGCATGCACGGTCGCTCGAACAGCGCGTTGACGATGCCGTCGCCGACCGACAGGTAGTACTCGACCAGGTCGAGCTTGGTGGCCCCGGGACGACCGTCGAGCGGCGGGAAGTACTCCCGGTCCGGGTTCGTCACCTTGACGACGCGGTCGTCGACCTCGATCTCGGTGAACGGCGACGCCATGGGGCGACCCTAGCCGCAGCGGCTACTTGTTCTTCGCACCCTCAAGGGCGGCAGGGGCCTCGGCGACCGTCACGGTCACCGGGTCGGACCAGCCCTCGTCGGCGTACTGGCTCTCGGGGCGGTGCCAGCGGAACTCGGTGGTCTCGGTGACGGGTACGTCGACGCGCGCCAGCCCGTTGGGGCCGGTGAGGACCAGGTCGCCGGCGGGGGCCCAGGCGCCGCCGGGGCGCCGCGACTCGAGCACCAGCGGGTCGCCGGTGACGCGACCGCTCGGGTCGGTGACCCGCCCGGTCAGCGAGACCGACTGGCCGGCGTCGACGGACCTACGGTCGACCGCCACACCGGTGGCCAGGGTCGTGCCCTCGAAGTCGAAGGTCGAACCGGACCCGCGGACGGCGTCGAGGTTGAACGGCGCGCCGTCACAGCCGAACCCGGTGACTGCGAAGCCCGCACCGTCGCCGTGCCGGGCCGCGAAGTCCGCCGTGGTGGCGGTCTCCGACGAGCCGAGCGGCGCCAGCGTCCCGAGCTCGACCAGCGTCCAGTCGTACGTCGTCGCGGCCGTCGACACCGTCGTCCAGGAGCCTGCCGGCGCCGAGAGCGCGGCGCGACCGCGCCAGGCGGTGCCGGGGAGGTTGTCGGACGTGATGGCCATGACGTAGGAGACGCCCTGGCTCCCCGACGTGGACGCCACGGCGACCGTGGTGTCGAGGCCGGCGAGCGACGCGAAGCGGGTGAAGGGACCGGAGGCCGTGCCGGGCGCCGCCGGCACCAGGCCGAGCGAGCGGCGACCCATCGGCGCCGTGTAGGGGCCGAGGTTGAGCCGCGACTGCGGCGGCTGCGCCGCGCCGAAGAGGGCGTCACATCCGACGTAGGTCAAGAAGACGTCCGGGTCACCCGTCGCCGGGCCCGACAGCCGCTGGGCACCCTCGGCAGCCTCTGCCGGGGCGGCACCGAGAGCCGCCAGCGTCATCGCCGACGCGACCAGCGCCATGGTGGTCCGCAACCGCATCCGTCGTCCTGCTCCCCGAATCGCACCACGCCCCATGCGCCGCACTTGGTCACATCATGCTCGGTCGATCCAACGAGGGGAACAGGTGGGTGCCGTTGATCCGTCGAAGATCTCGCGGACCCACCTGTCGGGGTGGAGCCGTAGGTTGTCGCCATGCCGTTCCGGGGTGACGACGTGCCGCGACATCCCGTGCGCCGCGTCGAGGCACGGCCCGGCCACGACCTGCCCCGTCGCTCCTATCCGGCCTCCATCCCGGCCGTCGCGCAGGTGCTGGCCGACGGCCTCGACCTCGGGCCGGGGGTGACCTTCCTGGTCGGTGAGAACGGCTCCGGCAAGTCCACGCTGGTCGAGGCGGTCGCCACGTCCTTCGGGTTGTCGCCGGAGGGCGGGAGCACCCACAGCCAGCACTCCACGCGGGCCACCGAGTCAGCCCTCGGCGACGCACTTCAGCTGGTGCGCGGGGCCGGGTCCACGAAGTGGGGCTTCTTCCTGCGCGCCGAGACGATGCACGGCTGGTACTCCTACATCGAGGGCCTCGGCGGGGATGATCACGCCTTCCACGAGATGAGCCACGGCGAGTCCTTCCTCGCCGTGCTCGAGTCGCGGTTCACCGGAGCAGGCTTCTTCTGCCTCGACGAGCCCGAGGCGGCACTGTCGTTCTCCTCAACGCTCGGCCTCGTCGCCGCGCTGCAGAGGGTGGTGGCGCGCAGGGGCCAGGTGCTCTGCGCCACCCACTCCCCCGTCCTCGCCGCGATGCCCGGCGCGCGGATCCTCGAGGCCGGGCCGTGGGGCCTGCGCGAGACGGCGTGGGGCGAGCTCGAGCTGGTCGACCACTGGCGGCGCTACCTCGCCGAGCCGTGGGCCTACCTGCGCCACCTCCAGGACGACCGAGAGGGCGACCGAGAGGACGACCGAGCGGACGACCGAGAGGACGACCGAGAGGACGACCGAGCGGACGACTAGAGGGGGCGCCTGCGCAGGGTGGCGGCGAACATCGCATCGGTGCCGTCGCGGTGCGGCCAGAGCTGGAAGCGGTCGACCTCGTCGGCGTCGCCGCGCCGGTCGAGCACTGCGGCGACGACCTCGGTCGTCTCGGCGAGCACCGGTGAGCAGGTCGCGTAGACCACGACCCCACCCGGCCGCACCGAGTCGATCGCCACGTCGAGCAGCACCTGCTGGAGGCCGACGAGCACGTCGACGTCGTCGGGCGTACGCCGCCAGCGCGACTCGGCGCGGCGGCGCAGGGCGCCGAGTCCGGAGCACGGCGCGTCGACGAGCACGCGGTCGAACGTCCCCGGCACCCACGGAGGGCGGGTGCCGTCACCGGCCAGCACGTCGACCGTGCCGCGCGGCACGGCACGCATCGCCGACGCCACCAGCGCTGCGCGGTGCGGCTGGCGCTCGTTGGCGACGAGGTGCGCGCCGCGCTGTGCCGCGATCGCTGCCAGGAGGGCGGCCTTGCCACCCGGCCCGGCGCAGAGGTCGAGCCACTGCTCGTCGCGTCCCTCGAGGTCGGCGTCGCTCATCGCCAGCGCGACGAGCTGCGATCCCTCGTCCTGCACGCCTGCGCGACCCTCGGCCACGGCAGGGATGCTCGCCGGGTCGCCGCCGGCGAGCTCGACGCCGTACGGCGACCGGCTCGTGCGGGTCCCACCGGCTGCCTCCAGCTCGGAGACCTCGGCCAGCCCGGGCCGGGCCGCGAGCGTGACCCGGGGCGGTGCGTTGTCGGCGTCGAGCAGGGCCGCCAGCTCGTCGTCGGAGGCGTCCGGGCCGAGCGCCTCCGCGAGGGCGTCGACGACCCAGCGCGGGTGGGACCGGGCGACGGCGAGGTGGCCGTGGAGGTCGGTCGACGGATCGGGGGCGACGTCGGTGACCCACTGGTCGACGGGGCGCGCGCTGATCTTGCGGAGCACGGCGTTGACCAGCCCGGACGGGCCGCGCCCGACGGTCTGGTGGACGAGGTCGACGCTCGTCGAGATGGCGGCGTGGTCGGGCACCCGCATCGACAGGAGCTGGTGGACCCCGAGCCGGAGCACGTCGCGCACCTCGGGCTGGAGCTTGGGCTTGGCCAGGCAGGCGTCGATCACCGGGTCGTAGAGCCCCTGCATCCGGATCGCGCCGGACGCCAGCTCGGTGGCGAGGGCGGCGTCGCGACCGTCGAGCCCGTGCTTGCGCAGCACCTGGGGCAGCACCAGGTTGGCGTAGGCCCGGTCGGCGCGGACGGCGGTCAGGACGTCGAGAGCGGCGCGCCGTGGCCGGTCGACCGGCCGGCGGCGCTCACTCACCGAGGTGCTCCCGCACCAGCTTCTTGGGCGCCTTGGCCGCCCACGCGTCGGTGATGACCTCGACGAGCTCCTGCCGCGAGATCTCACCGAGCCGGGACTGACGCACCAGCACGGCGCTGTAGCCCTTGAAGTGGTCGATGGTGAAGAACGGCGTCGACTCGTCCGCGACGAGCGCGTTCTTCTCGACCTCGGTCGGCGTGTGGACGACGACCACGTCGTCGTACATCTCCCCCGTCTCGGGGTCGACGGCGGTCTTGTGCGGCATCCGGTAGAGCACGAAGCCCTTGCCCTTCTCGCCGCGCGGCACCTTCCACGTCGGCCGGTCGCCCCACGACGTGCCCAGCTCGGTCTCGGGCAGCGACCCACAGATCTCGTCGATGTCCTCGGGCCGGGCGGGCCGGTCGGTGGAGTCGCTCATGCGCTGACCCTAGTCGCCGGAATCGAGTCGGACGCCCGACTCGAGACGTACGCCGCGGGCCCAGTCGGCGGCGCCCATCTGCTTCTTGCCGAAGGCCTTGACCTCGCCGAGGAGCACCGGAGTGGTGCCCGTGCCGACGACGACGGCGTTCTTGGTGACCGCCAGGACGCCCGGCGCCACGGCCTCGTGGTCGACGTGCCGGACCGGTCCGATCTTGATCCGTTCGCCCTCGAAGGTGCTCCACGCGCCGGGTCCGGGGGTGCACGCCCGGACCTGCCGCTCGATCCCGACCGCGGGGTGCGTCCAGTCGATGCGCGCGTCGTCGACCAGGATCTTGGGGGCGAACGACACCCCCTCCTCCTGCTGCTCGCGCGCCTCCAGGGAGCCGTCCTCGATGCCGTCGAGCGTCTGGACCAGCAACCCCGAGCCACCCTCGGCGAGCCGCGCCAGCAGGTCGCCCGCCGTGTCGTCGGGACGGATCCGCTCGGTCATCACGCCGAACACCGGTCCGGCGTCGAGCGCCTTCACGATGCGGAACGTCGTGGCGCCGGTGACCTCGTCGCCCGCCCACAGCGCGTGCTGCACGGGGGCGGCGCCGCGCCACGACGGCAGCACCGAGAAGTGCAGGTTGATCCACCCGTGCGGGACGAGGTCGAGGGCCGACTGCGGCAGCAGGGCGCCGTACGCCACCACGGGGCAGGCGTCGGGACGCAGCGCGGCCAGGGCGGCCTGGAAGTCGGGGTCGCGCGGGTGCTCGGGCTTGAGCACGGGTACGCCGAGCTCCTCGGCCCGCTGCGCGACCGGGCTGGCGACCAGCCTGCGGCCGCGGCCACTGGGCGCGTCGGGACGGGTCACGACGCCGACGAGCTCGTGACGGCTGTCGGCGACCGCGTCGAGCGCGGGAAGGGCGACCTCGGGGGTGCCGGCGAAGACGACCCGCATCAGATGCCGAGCCCACCCGTGGCGTGGGGGCTCACCCGTACGACGGGCTGCTCGAGCCCGAACCACTCGGACTCGCGGATCTCCTTCATCGCCGCCTTGCGGGCGTCCGTGTCGAGCTTGTCGATGAAGAGGATCCCGTCGAGGTGGTCGGTCTCGTGCTGCATGGCACGGGCGAGCAGCTCCGAGGCCTCGATGCGCACCGGCTCGCCGTGCATGTCGAAGCCGGTGGCGATGACGTTGAGGGCGCGCAGGCAGTCGTAGGTGAGCTCGGGCAGGGACAGGCACCCCTCGGCGCCGTCCTGCGTCTCGTCGGACAGCTCGAGCGACGGGTTCACCAGGTGGCCCAGCTCGCCCTCGACGTGCCAGGTGAAGACCCGGAGGCCGACCCCGATCTGCGGCGCCGCGAGGCCTGCACCGGGGGCGGCGAGCATCGTGTCGGTGAGGTCGGTGACCAGCTGGCGGAGCTCGCGGTCGAAGCTGTCGACCTCGATCGCGCGCTGCCGGAGCACGGGGTCGCCGAAGAGGCGGATGGGCTGGATGGCCATGCGGCGCAGTCTAGGTAGGGACCGGCACTCGGGTCAGATCGTGAGGGGGTCGACCTGGATCCGGACCGGGTCGAGCTTGCGTGCCGAGCGCACCCGCTGGAGGTCGCCGAGCGCCCCGGACAGCGCGGCGCCGGTGGCCCGCGGCACGCGGAGCACGACCCGGTGCTCGTCCTCGACCGGGACGGGCCCCAGCACCTCGGCGCCCTCGGGCAGGTCGAGGAGGTGCAGCACGTCGTCGAGCGCACCGAGGTCGCCGGTGACGGTGGCCATCCGCGCCGCGGGCGGCAGGTGGGCCTGCGACCGCTCCTCGACCTCGCGCCGGGCGAAGCCGGCCGGGTCCCAGCGCACGAGTGCCTGCAGCGCCGGGTGGGCAGGATCCCCCACGGCCACGACGTGACCGCCCCGGCGTACGAGCGCTCCGGCGTTGAGCCAGCGACGCAGGGCCTCCTCCGAGGCCCTCAGGTCGTCGCGGGCGAGGGTGAGCCAGGTGTCGAGGACGACGACCGCGGCGTAGCCGTCGTCGGCGACCGGCTCGGCGCCGACGGTGGCCACGACGATGTCGGCGGCAGCGCCGACGCGGTCGAGGACCCGCTCGCCCGAGCTGCTGCGCACGGTCGTGCCGGCGAACATCCGGCCGAGCTCCTCGGCCGTGCGTGCCTCGCCGCGCACCGGAGCGCGGAGGCCGCGACCGCCACAGGTGGCACAGGCCCACGCCCGCTCGGCGTGTCCGCACCACCGGCACTGCGGCGGCACGGCCGGCGCCGGCACCGCCAGCGGGCCGGTGCACACCGTGCAGCGGGCAGGAGCACGGCAGGTGTCGCAGGCCAGGGAGGCGGCGTAGCCCGCCCGGGGCGTCTGGACGAGCACCGGACCGGACTCCAGACCACGTCGGACGGCGTCGTAGGCCGCTCGCGGGATGCGGGTGCCGACCTGTCGGTCCTCCGCGGGCACGGCCACGGCGCGTACGCGGGAGCGCAGGACCTCGCGCGGCACGGCCAGCTCGTGGGCCCACCCGGAGGCGAGCAGCTGCTGGGCCTCGGGCGTGCGGGCAACTCCCCCGAGGAGCACCGCGGTCGACTGCTGCTCGGCGCGCGCGACGAGCACCTCGCGGGTGTGCGGATAGGGCGCCCGTGGCTCGGCGTGGAGGTCGTCGCCGTCGTCCCAGAGCACCAGCAGCCCGAGGTCGTGGACGGGGGCGAACGCCGCTGAGCGGGTGCCCACGACCACGCGCCTGGCCCCGCGGGAGACCGCCAGGAAGTCGCGGTAGCGCTTCGCCGGACCGCCGTCCGCGGTGAGGCAGACGTGGTGACCCTCGCCCAAGACCTGGATCAGCGCCGCGTCGACCCGCGCGACGTCACGACCGTCGGGCACGCAGACCAGCGCGCCCCGCCCGGCGGCGTACGACGTCGCCACCGCCTCGGCGATCATCTGCGGCCAGTCGTCGGCGGGCGCCGCGGACCACACCGCGCGCGGCGTCTCGCCCGCCGCGAGCCGGCGGAGGAACGCGGCCGCGTGCTCGACCTCGTCCCAGGCGCCGGGTGTCACGTCCGGCGGAGCGGGCGCGGGCTCGGACGCGGCCTTCTCGCCGGTCGCGTGGCGTGGCGGGACGGCGAGGCGGAGCACGTCGGACCGGGCACCGGCGTAGGCCCGGGCGAGCGTCGCGCTCAGCTCGGCGATCTCCGGAGCGAGCACGGGCTCGGCGCTGACCACCCGGCGCAGCGGCTGGAGGGCGCCCGTGTGGTCGGTCTCGCTGGTCCGCTCGACGACGTAGCCCTGGACCTCCTGGCCGGCGAACCGCACCTTGACCCGCGCGCCGGGGACGGCGGTGTCGGCCATCGCCGTCGGCACGGCGTAGTCGAACGGACGGTCGAGGTGGGCGAGCGCGATGTCGACGAGCACCCGGGCAACGGGGTCGACCGCCGCGGGCTCCCACGCGGCGGCCTTCCGCCGCCGGGTGGCCGCAGCCTTGGCCTTGGCGTCGTCCACGGCAGCACGAAGCCCCGGGAGCATGTCTGCTTCCGGGGCTTCGTCTGCGGTCATGGCCGGGATTCTGTCAGCGCCCACCGACCGTCGTACTTGGAGGGCGAGTCCGACACTCGGAGGCGGTTGCAACGGCCTACAAGTGACGGACTCCCCGCACGAGCGGGGACTCCGACGGGGAGCCGGCCTCAGATGCCGGCGGCAGCCTTCAGCTTGTCGGCGCGGTCGGTCGACTCCCAGGTGAACTCGGGGAGCTCGCGGCCGAAGTGGCCGTAGGCCGAGGTCTGGGCGTAGATCGGACGCAGCAGGTCGAGGTCGCGGATGATCGCGGCCGGACGCAGGTCGAAGACCTCGAGCACGGCCTCCTGGATCTTCTCGTCGGCGACGACGCCGGTGCCGAAGGTCTCGATGAAGACGCCGACCGGGGCGGCCTTGCCGATGGCGTAGGCGACCTGCGCCTCGCAGCGGCGCGCGAGGCCCGCGGCGACGACGTTCTTGGCGACCCAGCGCATGGCGTAGGCGGCGGAGCGGTCGACCTTCGACGGGTCCTTGCCGGAGAAGGCACCGCCGCCGTGGCGGGCCATGCCGCCGTAGGTGTCGACGATGATCTTGCGGCCGGTGAGGCCGGCGTCGCCCATCGGGCCGCCGATGACGAAGGTGCCGGTCGGGTTGACCAGCATCCGGTAGTTCTCGGACGGCAGGTCGAACTTCGCGAGCACCGGGTCGATGACGTGCTGCTTGATGTCGGCCTCGAGCGTGGCGTGGTCGACGTCGGCGTCGTGCTGGGTCGAGAGGACGACGGTGTCGATGCGCACCGGGCGGTCGTCCTCGTCGTACTCGATCGTGACCTGGGTCTTGCCGTCGGGCCGCAGGTAGTTGAGCGTGCCGTCCTTGCGCACCTCGGTCAGCCGCTGCGCGAGGCGCTGGGCGATCGTGATCGGGAGCGGCATCAGCTCGGGGGTGTCGTCGCAGGCGTAGCCGAACATCAGGCCCTGGTCGCCGGCACCGCGCTTGTCGAGCTCGTCCTCCGAGGAGCCGACGCGCGACTCGTGGCCCGCGTCGACGCCGGCGGCGATGTCGCTCGACTGGGCGCCGATCGCGACCTGGACGCCGCACGTGGTGCCGTCGAAGCCCTTGTCCGAGGAGTCGTAGCCGATGTCGAGGATCGCCTTGCGGACGATGTCGGCGACCGGGGCGTACGCCGTCGTGCGGACCTCGCCCGCGACGACGACCAGGCCGGTCGTCAGCAGGGTCTCGACCGCGACCCGCAGGTTCGCGCGGTCGGAGTCCTCCGACATCAGGTAGTCGAGGACCGAGTCGCTGATGCGGTCGGCGATCTTGTCCGGGTGACCCTCGGTCACGGACTCCGAGGTGAAGAGGCGTCCTGCCACGTTGGCTCTCAATTCTTGTGTGGAACGGTCGAGTTAAAACCTACCTGTTGACCAGCATCCGGGACGCCGGTCTCAGTCAGCGAATCGCCGTACGACCTCGTCCCAGATGACGTGGGCGAGGGCGGTCTTGCTGCCGTGGGGCACCTCGACGGAGGCACCATCGGCGCCGAGGACGACGGCCTCGTTGTCCTCGCTGCCGAAGACCGCTCCCCCGCTCACGTCGTTGACGACGAGGAGGTCGCAACCCTTGCGGGCGAGCTTGGCGCGGCCGAGGTCGAGCACGGAGCCGGAGGCGTCACCGGTCTCGGCGGCGAAGCCGACGATCACCGCCCCGGCGCGTGACCGGTCGTGGGAGATCTCGGCGAGGATGTCGGGGTTCTGCTCGAGCTCGATGGCGGGCGCGGACCCGTCGTCGGACTTCTTGATCTTCGCGTCGCTGACGGCGGTCGGCCGGAAGTCGGCCGGTGCGGCCGCCATCACCACCGCGTCGGCGGTCGCCGTCGCGGTCACGACGGCCTCCCGCAGCTGCGCGGTCGTCTCGACCCGTACGACGCTGACGCCGGCCGGGTCGGGCAGCGACACGTTGGCGCTGACCAGCGTGACGTGCGCCCCGCGCGAGGCGGCGGCCCGGGCGAGGGCATAGCCCTGGAGGCCCGAGGACCGGTTGCCGAGGAAGCGCACGGGGTCGAGGTACTCGCGGGTGCCGCCTGCCGACACGACCACCTTGCGGCCGGCCAGGTCGGTCGGGTTGACCGAGGACGGGTCGGCGCCGCGGTCGAGCACGCCGCGGACCAGCTCGAAGATCTCGGCGGGATCGGGCAGGCGACCCTTGCCGGTGTCGGCGCCGGTGAGGCGACCCTCGGCGGGCTCGATCACCACGGCTCCCCGCTGGCGGAGGGTGGCGACGTTGGCCTGCGTGGCCGGGTGCTCCCACATCTCGGTGTGCATCGCCGGGGCGAAGACCACCGGGCAGCGCGCCGTGAGGAGCGTGTTGGTGAGCAGGTCGTCGGCCAGGCCGTGAGCGGCCTTCGCGAGGAGGTCTGCGGTCGCCGGAGCGACCACGACCACGTCGGCGTGCTGGCCGATCTGCACGTGCGGCACGGCGTGCACGTCGTGCCACACCTCCGACGAGACGGGCTTGCCGGACAGCGCCGCCCACGTGGGGGCACCGACGAACTCCAGCGCGGAGGCCGTCGGCACCACCGTCACGTCGTGGCCGGACTCGGTGAACCGGCGCAGCAGCTCGCAGGACTTGTAGGCCGCGATGCCACCCGAGACACCGAGCACGACCCTGACGGTCATCGAGGGGCTCGCGTCACTCCGTGGCGTCGCCCGCGGCAGCCTCGGCGGCAGCGGCCTCGGCGGCGGGGTCGATGTCCTCGCAGGTCAGGAGGTCGTCGTTGATCTCGCGGAGCGCGATCGAGAGCGGCTTCTCCTGCACGTGGGTGTCGACGAGCGGACCGACGTACTCCAGCAGGCCCTCGCCGAGCTGGGAGTAGTAGGCGTTGATCTGGCGAGCACGCTGGGCGCTGTAGAGCACCAGCTTGTACTTGCTGTCGGTCTTGCTGAGCAGGTCGTCGATCGAGGGGTTGGTGACGCCCTCGGCGGCGATGGTGGGAGAAGCCACGGTGATGGTGCCTCGCAATGCAGCTAGGAGGAATTGGATCCAACCATCAAGGCTACCAACTGCTCGGCTGCAGCGTGAACTTCGTGGTTCACGATCGTCACGTCGAACTCGCTCTCGGCCGCCAGCTCGGCGCGCGCGGTCTCCAGCCGGCGCTCGCGCTCGGCCTCGCTCTCGGTGCCGCGGCCGACGAGACGGCGGACGAGCTCGTCCCACGACGGAGGCTTGAGGAAGACGAACAGCGCCTCGGGCATCGTCTCGCGCACCTGCCGCGCGCCCTGGAGGTCGATCTCCAGCATGGCGGGGTGCCCGGAGGCCAGGGCGAGGTCCACGGGGCCGCGCGGCGTGCCGTAGCGGGCGGCCTTGTGCACGACCGCCCACTCGAGCAGGTCGCCCTTCTCGATCATCGCGTCGAACTCGGCGTCGGAGACGAACCAGTAGTGGACGCCGTTCTCCTCCCCCGGGCGCGGCGGTCGGGTCGTGGCGGAGACGGACAGCCACACCTCGGGGTGCGTACGGCGCACGTCGGCCGCGACCGTGCCCTTGCCGACGGCGGTGGGACCGGCCAGCACGATCAGGCGCGAGCGCCGGGTCGGGTTGCCCGTGCCGGACTCGATCACTGGAGGCCCGTCACTGTGCGTCAGGGCCGAACTCGCGCTCGAGCGCGGCGACCTGCTTGACGCCGAGACCGCGCACGCGTCGGCTCTCGGCGATGCCGAGGCGCTGCATGACCTGGCGGGCGCGGACGCGGCCGAGGCCGGGTACCGACTGGAGCAGCTCGACGACCCGCATCTTGCCGATGACCTCGTTGGTCCGGCCCTCCTCGAGGACGTCGAGGATCGAGCCACCGGAGTTCTTGAGGCGGTTCTTCACCTCGGCCCGCTCACGGCGGGACGCCGCAGCCTTGTCGAGGGCTGCCTGGCGCTGCTCGGGCGTCAGTGGGGGCAAGGCCACGAAGAAGGTCCTTCTGCTGTTGTCGGGCGGTCGGTGCGGGTCAATCTAGTCAGAGCGCGACGCGGTCGGCAATCGGGCGGGAGGTCGGGAGACGGAGAGTGACGAGGGCGACACCGGGCGGCTCGGTGGCCTAGTCGACCCGGATCGTCCGGGTGTCGATCTCGGGGCCGTCGCTGCCCTGGGCGATCCCGACGGGGTCGTCGGTGCGGGCCTCGACGACGTAGGTCCCCGGTGCCCACCCGGAGGTGTCGAGCTCGTAGCGCCACGGCCACAGCCGGCCGCAGCACTGCTCGGTCGACGTCGCGTCGTCGAGGACGGTCTTGCCCGACGCATCGACCACCCGGATCCCGACGGTCGCCTCGAAGGACTCCGCGAGGCCCGAGACGTCGACCACGCCGCTGACCACGGTCCCCTCGGCCGGCGTCAGGACGTGCATGGAGCTCAGCACCCCGCTGCGATCGGCCGCCGGGTAGGTGTCGTCAGGCCCCGTCGCGGGGATGCCCAGGAGGTCGGTGACCGGTTCCGGTGAGCGCCCGGCGGTGAACCGGACCGGCGCCTCCACGCGACCGACGGAGCCGAGCGTCCAGACGACCTGCTGGATCGCGAGGTGCGCCTCCCGCATCGACGTCCCCGGCGGTCGCCGGGTGGCGGCAGCGTCGACCAGCCGGACGTCGTAGTAGCCCTCGTCGCCGTCCCACCGCAGGGCCACCTGCTCGACCACGTCGCCGTTCCAGAGGGTGCTCCGGTCCGGGTCGTCCGGCGCGCCGGCCATCACCGTACGGACGGCGGCCAGCAGGTCGTCGCGACCGCGGAGGTCGGTGGGCTCGGCGAACAGCTGCCACTCCCCGGTGCGGGCGCGGCCTCCGCCGAAGAACACCAGGCCCCGCGGCAGGCCCGACGAGGGACGGGCAGCGGGCATGTCCGATGCGGCGGTCGGGGTCGTCGGCGGCACCGCGGATGTCGGTCCGCCGCTGGTGGCCGCGCGAGGCGCGGTCGCCGGTGCAGGTGGATCGCCGCCGCAGCCGCCCAGCAGGGCCGTCAGGACGAGGAGTGCCGAGCCCACTCGTGTTCCGTGCATACGTCTGGGACGCGCCGGGAACCCGATCGGTTGACGAGGGAGGAGCCCCTCATCTCGACAGCGGGGTCCCACAGACGTCGAGGGCGTGCTGCTCGACGGCCGCCATCGCGGTGACCGTCTGCTCGGACCCGACCTCGCGGGCCGCAGCCTCGATCTCCTGGCGACCCGCCTCGTCGAGGTCGGCGGGCGGCTCGTCGGAGGTGTACGACGACGCGTCGACGCCGTTGTCCGCGAGCGCCTTCTCGAGCGCGCGCAGCGGCTCGATCACCGCGTCCCAGTCGTCGGCGATGTCGCGGGGCGCCTGCTGGCGGAGGTCGTCGTAGGTGTCGAGCGCGTCGAACAGGGCACCGGTGTCCTCCGACGCGGCGATGTCGGTGAGCTCCGCCTGGTGCTCGCTGACCGCCTCGCAGTACGTCTCCTGCGGGTCGCCCGAGCAGCCGCTCAGGGCGAGCACGGCGAGGAGCAGGACGGGGGCGGCACGCGTCACGCGCCCCACCCTCGCACGGCGTCGTTGCCGCGCAGGGCGGCGTCACGCAGCGCCGTCACGTCGGGTCCGGCGGCCAGCACCTCGCGCGACGAGCTGGGCAGCGCCCAGCGCGCGGCGGCACCGAAGATCCGCTCCAGGTCGTCGGCGGTGCCGCCCTGTGCGCCGTAGCCGGGCACGAGGAACGGGCCGTTGATGTCGAGGTCCTCGTCGGTCGAGCCGATCGTCGCCCCGACCACTGCGCCGAAGGAGCCCACCGGGTCGGCGCCGTCGTTGAGCCGGCGCAGGTGCCCGAGCACGGTCCCGGCGACCGTGCCATCCTCGGTGCGGGCGTGCTGCACCTCGGGACCCTCCTTGTTGGACGTGAGGGCGAGGACGAAGAGCCCGCGGTCGTGCACGCGGCAGGCCTCGACCATCGGGTCGAGCGAGCCGAAGCCCAGGTAGGGGCTCGCGGTGATCGCGTCGGCGGCCAGCGGCGAGGCGGGGTCGAGGTAGGCGTCGGCGTAGGCCTGGCTCGTCGAGCCGATGTCGCCGCGCTTCACGTCCAGCAGGACGAGGGCGCCGGCTGCCTGCGACTCGGCGATCACCCGCTCGAGCACGGCGACCCCGCGGCTGCCGAACCGCTCGTAGAACGCGCTCTGCGGCTTCACCACGCCGACCACCGGCGCGACGGCCTCCACCACGGTCAGCGCGAACCGCTCGAGCGAGGCGACGTCGTCGGACAGGCCCCACTGCTGGAGGAGCGCGACGTGCGGGTCGATGCCGACGCAGAAGCGGCCGCGCTCCTCGATCGCGTAGGCGAGCCGGGTGCCGAACGTGGTCATCAGTCCTCCTGGGGTGACGAGGTGAAGGCGGCCCTCAGCCGGGCCACGGTCGTGGGGTCGTGGAGCAGGGCGGTGCCGACCTGGACGCTGGCCGCACCGGCGTCGAGGTAGGCGTTGGCCGAGCGCAGGTCGTGGACCCCGCCGCAGCCGATGGTGGGGAGCTCGGGCAGCGCGCGGGCCACCTCCGCGACGCAGCGCAGGGCCACGGGGGCGATCGCGGGTCCGCTCAACCCGCCGGAGCGGCCGTCGGGGAAGGCGGCGGGTACGGCGTTGCCGATGACGACGGCGGTCGCACCGGCCTCGTGGCACGAGCGGGCGCCCTCCACGATGCGCGAGACGTCGGGGCGCAGCTTGGCGAGGACCGGCCGGTCGGCGGGAAACTCCCGTCGCACGGCCGCGATCACGCTGGCGGAGTGGTAGGGCTCGCGCACCTCGAACAGGCCCACGCCCACCTCGTCGGGGGCGCCGACGTTGACCTCGAGGCCCGCGACGCCGGGCGCGCGGCTCAGCCGCCGGGCGAGGTCGGCGTACTCCCCCATGGTCGCGCCGGCGATCGACACGATGACGCGGGCGCCGGCGCGGACGAGCCACGGCAGCTCGGTGGCGAGGAAGTGCTCGAGGCCGGGGTTGGGGAGCCCGACGGCGTTGACCAGGCCGCCGGGGACCTCCTCGATGCGCGGTCCGGGGCCGCCGGCGCGGGCGTCGAGGGTGATCGAGCGGGTGACGAAGTCGAGCCCGTCGAGGCCGTCGTCCCCGCAGTACGTCGCCAGCTCGCGGCCGGTGCCCCCGCAGCCGGCGGCCACCATCACGGGACCGGGGATCACAACGCCTCCCATCGCACGCGGTCGCCGCGGACGACCGGGCCGTCGGCGCACGTACGGACCACCCGGTCGACGCCGTCCTCCCCCACCACCGGGAGGACGCAGCCGTGGCAGAGGCCGGTGCCGCAGGGCGTCGGCGTCTCGACGGCGACCTGGCTCCACGCGCCCGCCCGCTCGGCGGCGCCGGCCGCGGCGCGCAGGACGGCGTGGGGGCCGGCGGCGTAGACGACGTCGGCGTCGCTACGCCGGAGCAGGTCGTCGACGTGGTCGGCGACAGTGCCGCGCAGGCCGACCGAGCCGTCGGCGGTGAGCACGGTGACCGAGCGGGCCGAGCGCCGCGCCTCCAGCGCCGCGAGCAGCCGTGACTCGTCGGGCGCGGAGACGACGAGCGAGACGCCGCACCCGCGCTCACGCAGTCGCTCGGCGAGCGGGAAGAGCGGTGCGGCGGCGTAGCCCTCCCCGACGAGCAGGCACGACACGGCGTCCTTGGGCAGCGCGAAGGGGCGACCCAGCGGTCCGGTCAGCGCGAGCCGGGTGCCGACCGGCTGGGCGGCGAGCCACGCGGTCCCGCTGCCGGCGCCCCTGTCCTCGACCACCACGTCGAGGGTCGGGCCGTAGGAGCTGGACGCGCGGACCCGGTGCACCCACAGCGCTCGGCGGGCGACGTGGCCCTCCACGGTGACGGCGACGAAGTTCCCCGCCCGGAAGCGCTCGGGGACGCCCGGCGCGGTCAGGGTCAGGTGGCGGTAGCCGCCGATGCGCTTGGTCGCGACGACCTCCGCCTCGACGTGCACCGGCCCCTGCACCTCGCTCATCCCCGGGCCAGTCCCCGCACGATCCGCTGCGGCCACAGCGGACCCTCGTAGACGAACGCGGTGTAGCCCTGCAGCAGGTCCGCACCGGCTGCGAGCCGGCGTCGCGCGTCGTCGACCGTCGTGATCCCACCGACCCCGACGAGGGTGAGGTCGGGACCGACCCGCCCCCTCAGGAGGCGTACGACGTCCTCCGACCGCTGCGTCAGTGGCTGACCGCTGAGCCCTCCCGCGCCGATCTCCTCGACCGCCGCGGCCGGGCTGGCCAGGCCGTCGCGGCTGATCGTGGTGTTGGTGGCGATGATCCCGTCGAGCCCGGATGCCAGCGCGAGGTCGGCCACGGCGAGCACGTCGTCGTCGCTCAGGTCGGGCGCGATCTTCACCAGCAGCGGCACCCGGCGGTCGGGGGTCGCCTCGTCCGCACGGCGGCGTACGGCAGCCAGCAGGGGCTCGAGCTTCTCGACGGCCTGGAGGTCGCGCAGGCCGGGCGTGTTGGGCGAGGAGACGTTGACGACGAGGTAGTCGGCGTGACGGGCGAGCAGCCCGGTCGACTTCTCGTAGTCGCGGACCGCCTCGTCCTCCGGCACGACCTTGGTCTTGCCGATGTTGACGCCCAGAACGGGCGGACCGAGGAACGAGGTCCGGCCGTGATGCGAAGCAGCCTCAGCCACCGGGGGGTTACGAGACCTCCAAGCAGCAAGTCTCTTCGCGACCACCTCCGCGCCGTCGTTGTTGAAGCCCATCCGGTTCACGATCGCCCGGTCGGCCTTGAGCCGGAAGAGCCGCGGCTGCGGGTTGCCGGGCTGCGCCTCCCCCGTCACGGTGCCGATCTCGACGTGGCCGAAGCCGAGGGCCGCGAGGCCGTCGATGCCCACAGCGTTCTTGTCGAACCCCGCCGCGAGGCCGAGCGGGTGCGGGAACGACAGGCCCAGCGCGTCGACGCGAACAGATGCGCCGACTCGGCTCGCTGTCGGCGCACTGATGAGCCGACTCGTCACGGGTGCGGCCGCCCGGATCGCCCGGAACGCCGCGTGGTGGATCCGTTCGGCGTCGACCCGGGTCAGGGCCTGGTCGAAGAGGAGGTCGTAGGGCTTCACTCGCCCCTCGCCAGCTTCGCCCAGTCCTGGAGCGACCTGACTCCGATGTCGCCGCGTCGCATCGCCTCCAACCCCTGCACGGCGGCGCCGAGACCCTGGATCGTGGTGATGCACGGGATGTCGGTGGACACGGCCGCGGTGCGGATGTCGTAGCCGTCCGCGCGGGGCGAGCCGCCGCTGGTCGCGCCGTGCGGCGTGTTGATCACCAGGTCGACCTCGCGCGCCCAGATCCGTCCGACGATCGTCGGCTCACCGTCGGGGCCCTCGCCCTCGGAGTGCTTGCGCACCACGGTGGCCTCCACGCCGTTGCGGCGCAGCACCTCGGCGGTGCCGGCGGTCGCGAGGATCTCGAAGCCCATGTCGGCGATCTGCTTGACCGGGAAGATCATGTGGCGCTTGTCGCGGTTGGCGACCGACACGAAGACCTTGCCCGACAGCGGCAGCGAGCCGTAGGCCGCGGCCTGCGCCTTGGCGAACGCGGTGCCGAAGAAGGCGTCGAACCCCATCACCTCGCCCGTCGAGCGCATCTCCGGCCCGAGGAGCGCGTCGACGGTGCGACCGTCAGCGGTCTTGAAGCGGTCGAAGGGCATGACCGCCTCCTTGACCGCGATCGGCGAGCCGTCGGGCAGGTGCCCGCCGTCGCCCTCCGCGGGGAGCACGCCGGCCGTCCGGAGGTCGGCGATCGACTCGCCGAGCATCACACGGGCGGCCGCCTTGGCGAGCGGCGTCGCGGTCGCCTTGGAGACGAACGGCACGGTCCGCGAGGCACGCGGGTTGGCCTCGAGGACGTAGAGCACGTCGGAGGCCAGCGCGAACTGGATGTTGAGCAGCCCGCGCACGTCGAGGCCGCGGGCGATCAGCTCGGTCGAGCGACGGATCCGCTCGACCTCCTCACGGCCGAGCGTGATCGGCGGCAGCGCGCACGACGAGTCGCCGGAGTGGATGCCGGCCTCCTCGATGTGCTCCATCACGCCGCCGAGGAAGAGCTCCTCACCGTCGAACAGCGCGTCCACGTCGATCTCGACCGCGTCGTCGAGGAAGCGGTCCACGAGCACCGGCTGGCGCTCGTTGATCAGCCCGTTGGCGACGTACTTCTCCAGGTAGGCCTCGAGCGCGTCGTCGTCGTAGACGATCTCCATGCCGCGCCCGCCGAGGACGTAGGACGGCCGCACGAGCACCGGGTAGCCGATCTCGTGGGCGATCCGCTGCGCCTGGGGGTACGACGTCGCGGTGCCGTGCTTGGGCGCCGGCAGGCCGGCATCGGCGAGGACGCGACCGAAGGCGCCGCGCTCCTCCGCGAGGTGGATCGACTCCGGCGAGGTGCCGACGATCTTCACGCCCGCGTCGGCGAGTCCCTGCGCCAGGCCGAGCGGCGTCTGGCCGCCGAGCTGGCAGACGACACCGGCCACGGGGCCGGCGAGCTGCTCGGCGTGCACGATCTCGAGCACGTCCTCCAGGGTCAGCGGCTCGAAGTAGAGCCGGTCGGAGGTGTCGTAGTCGGTGCTCACCGTCTCCGGGTTGCAGTTGACCATGATCGTCTCGTAGCCCGCCTCGGCCAGCGCGAGCGACGCGTGCACGCAGCTGTAGTCGAACTCGATGCCCTGGCCGATGCGGTTGGGCCCGGAGCCGAGGATGATCACGGCCTCCTTGCCCTCCGCGCGCGGCTGCACCTCGGTCTCCTCGTCGTAGGACGAGTAGTGGTACGGCGTCTGGGCGGCGAACTCGGCCGCACAGGTGTCGACGGTCTTGTAGACCGGCCGGATGCCGAGGGCGTGGCGCACGCCGCGGACCACGTCGGAGCTGAGACCGCGGATCTTGCCGATCTGCTCGTCGGAGAAGCCGTGCCGCTTGGCCAGCCGCAGCAGGTCGGGCGTCAGCTCGACCGCGTCGATGAGCTGCACGGCGACCTCGTTGATCAGCGCGAGCTGGTCGAGGAACCACGGGTCGATCCTGGTCGCCTCGAAGACCTCCTCGGGCGTCGCGCCGGCGCGGATCGCGTCCATCACCTTCTTGAGCCGGCCGTCGTGCGGGACGGCGACCTCGGCGAGCAGCGCGTCCTTGTCGAGCTCGACGAACTCCTTGTGCCAGTCGAAGGGCGCGTGCTTGCTCTCCAGCGAGCGCAGCGCCTTCTGCAGTGCCTCGGTGAAGTTGCGGCCGATCGCCATCGCCTCGCCGACCGACTTCATGTGCGTGGTCAGCGTCGGGTCGGCCTCGGGGAACTTCTCGAAGGCGAACCGCGGCACCTTCACCACGACGTAGTCGAGGGTCGGCTCGAACGACGCCGGCGTCTCCTGCGTGATGTCGTTGGTGATCTCGTCGAGCGTGTAGCCGATCGCGACCTTGGCCGCGATCTTGGCGATCGGGAAGCCGGTCGCCTTCGACGCCAGCGCGGAGGACCGCGAGACGCGCGGGTTCATCTCGATGACGATCAGCCGGCCGTCGGCCGGGTTGACGGCGTACTGGATGTTGCAGCCACCGGTGTCGACGCCGACCGCGCGGATGATGGCGATCGCGAGGTCGCGCATCTTCTGGTACTCGCGGTCGGTGAGGGTCAGGGCCGGCGCGACGGTGATCGAGTCGCCCGTGTGGACGCCCATCGGGTCGAGGTTCTCGATCGAGCAGACGATCACGCTGTTGTCCATGCGGTCGCGCATGACCTCGAGCTCGTACTCCTTCCAGCCGATGATCGACTCCTCGAGGAGCACCTCGGTGGTCGGGCTGGCGGCGAGGCCGGCACCGCCGATGCGGCGCAGGTCGGCCTCGTCGTAGGCCATCCCGGAGCCGGTGCCGCCCATCGTGAAGGACGGGCGGACGACCATCGGGTAGCCGAGGTCCTCGGCGGCCGCGAGCAGGTCGTCCATCGAGTGGCAGATGGAGCTGCGGGCGGACTCGCCACCGAGCTGCTCGACGATCTTCTTGAACTGCTGGCGGTTCTCGCCGCGCTCGATCGCCTCGATGGACGCGCCGATCAGCTCGACGCCGTACTTCTCGAGCACGCCGGCCTTGTCGAGGGCCATCGCGCAGTTGAGCGCGGTCTGGCCGCCGAGGGTCGCGAGGAGTGCGTCGGGGCGCTCGTGGGCGATGACCTTCTCGACGTACTCCGGGGTGATCGGCTCGACGTAGGTCGCGTCGGCGAACTCGGGGTCGGTCATGATCGTGGCGGGGTTGCTGTTGACCAGGACGACCCGCAGGCCCTCCTCGCGCAGCACCCGGCACGCCTGGGTGCCGGAGTAGTCGAACTCGCAGGCCTGGCCGATGATGATCGGCCCGGAGCCGATGACCAGGACGCTCTTGATGTCGGTGCGCTTCGGCATCTCAGGCCTCCTTCTCTGCACCGTTGGTCGAGGAAGGCGCGCCGGCGCCTGTCACGAGACCCGGATCTGGGTTTCGAGACGCATCACTCGGCCGGCTCGCAGGCTCGCCGTCCGAGTCGACGCTCCTCAACCTCCTCCCGTCCCGCCCGTCCGTCGCAAGCTCCGTTCGGCCGCGCTCGGACATCAGGTCGGAGAAGCGGTCGAAGAGGTACGCCGCATCGTGCGGGCCGGCCGCGGCCTCCGGGTGGTACTGCACGGAGAAGCTGGTGAGGCGACCGTCGGCGTCGCGCAGCTCGAGCCCCTCGACGACGTCGTCGTTGAGGCACACGTGGCTGACGGTGACCTCGCCGAACTCCGTGGTCGTCGAGCCCTCGAGCGGGGCGTCGACCGCGAAGCCGTGGTTGTGGGCGGTGACCTCGACCTTCCCGGTCGTGCGGTCCATCACCGGCTGGTTGATGCCGCGGTGGCCGTACTTCAGCTTGTAGGTGCCGAAGCCGAGCGCGCGGCCGAAGAGCTGGTTGCCGAAGCAGATCCCGAAGTAGGGGATGCCCGCGCGCAGCGCGCCCTGCAGCAGCTCGACCTGGGCGGTCGTGGCGGCCGGGTCGCCGGGGCCGTTGGAGAAGAAGAGGCCGTCCGGGCCGACCGCCTGGACGTCCGCAAGCGTCGCGGTGGCCGGGAGCACGTGCACCTCGATGCCGCGCTCGCTCATCATCCGCGGGGTGTTGGCCTTGATGCCGAGGTCGATCGCGGCGACCGTGAAGCGCCTCTCACCCTGCGCGGGGACGACGTAGGCCTCCTGGGTGCTGACGGCCTCGCTGAGGTTGGCACCGGACATCTCGCCGGACTCCAGCACCCGCTGGAGCAGGCGGGTCGGGTCGGTCTCGGTGGTGGAGATCCCGACGCGCATCGCGCCGCGCTCGCGCAGGTGGCGGGTCAGGGCGCGGGTGTCGACGCCGCTGATGCCGACGACGCCCTGGTCGCGCAGCGAGTCGTCGAGGGTGCGGGTGCTGCGCCAGTTGCTCGGGACCCGCGCTGGGTCGCGCACGACGTAGCCGGCGACCCAGATGCGCGAGGACTCCGGGTCCTCGTCGTTCATCCCGGTGTTGCCGACGTGCGGAGCCGTCATCACGACGACCTGGCGGTGGTAGCTGGGGTCCGTCAGCGTCTCCTGGTAGCCGGACATGCCGGTCGAGAAGACGGCCTCGCCGAAGGTCTCGCCCTCGGCACCGAAGGACTCACCGCGAAAGGTGCGACCGTCCTCGAGGACCAGCAGTGCTGATCGGAGGGGCGCAGCGGTCTGGTTCCTGATCTGATTCTCGGCAGGCAGAGCCATGCCGTACCTCCTTCTCCGCCTCACGGGACGGATCGTTAAAGGATGTTCGAAGCGAGGCCGACCCTACCAGCGGAGCCGCTGTCGGAGGCCATCGTGTCCGCGCCGGAGGTGTGTCGATCTGCTGGCGCAACCGACGGGCCGGGCCCATCATCGGCGTATGACTCGACCCACCCTCCGGCTGGTCCTCGCGATGCTCATCGGCGTCGTCCTCGTCACCACGACGTCCGGTCCGGCGTCTGCTGCAGCACCTACCTGCTCCGACATGAACGTGGGCGTCCCCCACAACGTCGCGCTGCCCGTCTTCCTGGCCTGCTCGGGCGGCACGGGGGTCGGCTCGCCCGACGTCGTCATCACCTCGGCTCCCTCGAAGGGCAGCCTGAGCGTCCCCACCGGCGTGTCCAGCACGGACCAGTGGGTCGTGTACACCCCCGACCCGGGCCAGTCGGGCACCGACTCCTTCAGCTTCCGCGGGGTCTCGTCCGGGAGCGGGGCCGGCGGCTCCGACGAGCTCAGCGCCGTCCACACTGTCTCGCTGCTCATCGGAGCGGGCACCGCTCCCACGTGCCACGCCGTCTCGCAGTCCGTGGGTACCGGCACCTCGACTGCGGTGCGGCTCGTGTGCGACGCGGGGGGCGACCCCATCACGTCGTTCTCGATCGCCCAAGGACCCGCTCACGGTTCCCTGGGCCTGTCCGGCCTCGGGAACGGGGTCGTCACCTACACGTCGGTCGCCGGCTACGCGGGCACCGACACCTTCGCCTTCCGGGCCACCTCGACCTGCGGAGCACCCGTCTGCCAGTCGGTGGCGGCGAGCGTCGACCTCACCGTCCTGCCCACCCAGGCAGGGCCTGTCGGCCCAGAAGGCCCTGCTGGACCGGTGGGACCGGTGGGACCGGTTGGACCCGCAGGCGCCACCGGGGCCGCGGGTCCCGCGGGACCGGTCGGTGCGACCGGACCCGCCGGGGCGGACGGCGCCGTGGCGTTGGTCGATCGACTCGTCCTCGTCGCCCCCACCCCGCGGATCGTCTCCGCGACGGGGCAGCGGGTACGGCTCTCCTACGCGGTCACCCGCGATGCGACCGTCTCGCTGGACGTTCGGCGCGGAGGCAGGCTCGTCACGACGATCCGGACCTCGGCCGCCACCGGTCGCAACACGGTCATCTGGAACGGTCGCGACCGCGGCGGGCGGGCCGTCGGCGGCCGTTACGTCCTCGTGCTCCGAGCCACCGCCGGAGGCCAGCAGTCGAGCGACACAGTGCGGCTGGTCCTGAGGAACTGAGGTCTCACCCCTGTCCGAGCGCCAGCTCGGGGCCCTCCCAGCGTCGCCGGAGCCACCGGTCGTGGGAAGCCAGCACCACCCCGCCGGGAGCGGTCCCGAGGGCCTCCTCGAGCTCGCCGGCGAGGGCGAGCGACACGTGGTTGGTGGGCTCGTCGAGCAGGAGGAGGTCGGGCGCGGCGGCGATCGCGACGGCCAGCCCGAGGCGTCGCCGTTGACCGACCGACAGGCTGCCGACCGGCGTGCGGTGGTCGCGCGGGTGCAGCAGCCCCAGGTCGCGCAGGGCAGGTGCGTCGGCGATCGTCTGCACCGCGGCGGCGTACGTCGCCAGCGCGGAGCGCGACGGATCGCTGACCTGCGGGTCCTGGGTGAGCTCGCGGACGGTGCGCGCGGAGACGTCGACCGAGCCGGCGGTCGCGGCCAGTCGCCCGGACAGGACGCCGAGCAGCGTGGACTTGCCCGAGCCGTTGGGCCCCGTGAGCAGCAGGTGCTCCCCCGCCGCCAGGTCGAGTCGGGCGACCCGCACCCGGCCCTCGACCTCGACGTCGCGCGCCTGGACGAGCCGTCCGGACGCGCTCGCGGTCAGGTCGCCGCGGAACCGCAGCGGCGCCGGTGGCTTGCGCACCTGCTCGCGCTCGGCGACGTCGAGACGTCGCTGCGCGTCCTTCTTGCGTCGCGCGAGCGTCTGGTCGACGCGGCCGCCCTTGAAGGAGTAGATGTACTTGTCCCCGTCGGTCGGGCCGCGGTCGTGGGCGATCGCGCTCGTCCCGATGCGGGTGGCGTCGCGCAGGCGCGCGATCTCCTCCTGCTGGACGGCGTAGGTTTCCTCCCAGCGGCGGCGGGCGTCGGCACGCGCCTCCTCGTACGCCGTCCAGCCGCCGCCGAAGCGGCGCCCACCGCTGCCGTCCGTGCCCAGTTCGCCGGCGTCGAGGTCGACGAGGTCGGTGCACACGTCGTCGAGCAGCACCCGGTCGTGGCTCGCGAGCAGCACGACGCCCGGCAGGTCACCCAGGAAGGCCGTCAGCACGTCGATCGCGTCGTCGTCGAGGTGGTTGGTCGGCTCGTCCAGCAGCAGGCAGGTCGGCCGCGTGGTCATGATCGTCGCGAGGGCGAGACGGGTGCGCTGCCCGCCGGAGAGCGTGCCGACGCGGCGGTCGGAATCCACCCCGTCCAGCCCGAGGCGGCCCGCCGCGACGGCGGCGCGCCGGTCGGCGTCCCAGGCGTCGTGGGCGAGTGCGGTCTCGAGGGCGCCCTCGTACGCCGTGTCGCCCGCGGGCGTCCCGACGGCACCTGCGAGCCGCTCGACGTCGGCGACCGCCGCGCGCAACGGCGCGAGCGTCATGGCGAGCACGTCGGCGATCGTGGCGCGGTCGCGGAAGGGAGGTTCCTGGCCGAGGAGCACGAGGTCGGCCGGTGCCGCGATGGCGCCGGAGACCCGGGCGCGCGACGGGAGACGGCCCGCGACTGCGCGGAGCAGCGTGGACTTGCCCACGCCGTTCTCGCCGACGAGGCCGATCCGGCGCCCGGGCTGGGCGAGCAGGTCGACCCCGGACAGCACCGTGCGGTCGGGGTAGGTCACGGAGAGGCCGGTGACGACGAGCGGGCGGAGGGTGGTGGGCGCAGCAGGCATGCGGACGTCCTTCGACGGATCAGGAGAGGTGACTCGCCGGGCTCACCACAGAGGGAGGGCGCACTGGTGCGCCGCCGCGGGCGCGAGTCGGGTCAGTCCTGGATCCACATGATGGGGCCGAGCCTAGGTCGAGCCCCTCGGCCTGCCAACCGGATTGTTCAGGCGACGAAGACGCAGAAGACGTGGCCCGCGGGGCTGGCGTAGGCACGCAGCGGCTCGTCGGGGTCGTCGGTGCGGTCGAACCGGAGCTCACCGCCGAGGGCGAGCACCCGCTCGTGGGCCGCGTCGAGGGCGCTGCGTGACGGCACGGTGGTGTCGAGGTGGCTCACGGACGGGTGCCCGGGCTCCGGCCACCGGCTCTCGGGGAGCCGGTCCACCTCCTGGATGGCGAGGCACCGACGGCCGTCGGGGTGGGTGAGCACCAGCCAGTCCCCGTCGTCCGGCCCGTCTGCCGGGACCTCGTCGCCGGAGCGGTAGGCCAGACCCAGGAGGGCCAGCCAGAACTCCGCCTCACCACGGACATCGGTGGCGTCGAGCACAGTGTGCAGCAGCTGCGGGATGACGGGCGGGAAATCACTCATCGGCCGACCCTACGACCTGTCAGGATCGGCTCATGAGCGCTCCGACCCCGGCCTGGATCCAGGTGTTCCTCGACGTTCCCGCCGCCGACCTCGAGCCCGCGGTGGCGTTCTGGTCCGCCGTGACGGGGTGGGCGCCGTCGGAGCGACGGGGCGAGGACGACCAGTTCCTCACGCTGCTCCCCGCGGCAGGGTCGGCGTACGTCAAGATGCAGGCGGTGGACGGCCCACCCGGGCTCCACCTCGACCTCGACGCGACGGATCGGGCGGCCGCGATCGCGCACGCGAGCGCGCTCGGCGCGACCCACGCCTGGACCTATCACGACGTGGAGGTGATGCGCTCCCCCGGCGGCTTCACCTTCTGCCAGACGCTGGTCGACGGTGACCCGACACTGGCCCGCGACGGCACGACGCTGCTCGACCAGGTCTGCCTCGACGTCCCCGCCGCGCACTGGGACGCCGAGGTCGCGTTCTGGGCCGGCCTCACCGGCCGGGAGCCTCAGGTCGGCTCGCTGCCGCAGTTCGTCCGCCTGGTCGAGGACGGCCGGCTCCGGCTGCTGCTCCAGCGGCTCGACGACGAGGACGGCACGGTCCGGGCGCACCCCGACCTGGCCAGCGCGGACCGGACCGCCGACACCGAGCGGCACGTCGCCCTCGGAGCGACCGTGCGTGACGTGAACTCGTTCTGGACCGTGCTGACCGCGCCCGGCGGTCAGGTCTACTGCCTGACCGACCGCGATCCCGGGAGCGGCACGGTCCAGCCGGTGTGACCAGACCCACGAGGCGCACCAGCCCCATGCTGCGTACTGTCGGTATGTGACCATCCCTCGGTTTGTCGCCGCACTCGCCCTCACCGCCACCGGACTTGCCGCCGGACTCTCCGCAGCACCAGCCCAGGCCATCGGCCTGACGATCCCGGTGCAGTGCGAGCTCGGCGCAGAGACGGTCCTGTCGTGGGACGGCGCGACCTACGACCTGCGAGGCACCTGCGGCGTCGTCCGGGTCGTCGCGGATGACGCCACGGTCACGATGCCGTCCGCCACCCGCCTGGTGCTCGACGGCAGCGGCAGCACCGTGACTGCGAAGCCGGTGTACGACGTCGAGGTGGCCGGACCGGGCAACACGCTCACCACGCCGTCGATCACCTCGCTCGTCGTCACCGGTACCGGATCGACCGTGACCGTCTCCGGGCTGGTCGAGAGCGCCGAGCTGACCAGCAGCGGCTCCATGCTGGGCGCCGACACCGTCAACGTCCTCCGGATGCGCGGCACCGACGCGGTCCACGCCCGCAAGGCCTACCGCACCCGCATCACCGGCTCGGACAACTCCCTCTCGCTGACCCGCGCCGACCGACTCGTCCTCACCGGCGCGCGCAACACCGTCAGCGTCGCGCGTGGTCGTACGACCCTTCGCGACCGCGGCGAGGCCAACGTCCTCGACCTGCGCCCGCGCCGGCGTCAGTAGTCGCGGCCGCCGCGCAGCGGCCCTGGCCTGCCGTCGGGATCGTGCACCCGGTCGAGCGCGAGCCGGGCGAACGGGGCGCTCCACGGGCCGACCTCGGGCAGCGGCAGGTGCCGCAGGCGACCCGGCGGCCTCGGCCCGACGCGACCCGAGGCGTGCCACGCGTCGAGCGCGCTCGCAGCGCGGTCGAAGGCGTCGTACATCGCGTGCGGGTCCGACAGGTCGGCCATCACCTCGTCGAGCCCCCGCTCGCGCACCTCGCCGAGCCGGTCGAGGTGCTCGGCCGCGAGCCGCAGCCGCAGGGAGCGGGCGTAGTCGTCGTCGAGCACGACGCACGACAGCTCGGAGTCGTGGGTCCACGAGCGGCGGTTGAAGTTGTCCGACCCGACGCTCGCCCACACGTCGTCCATCACGCAGACCTTGGCGTGGACGTAGACGGGCGTGCCGGCGTGGTTCTCCAGGCCGTACGCCGCCACCCGGTCCGGTGCGACGTCGAGGAGCCGGGACAGCGCGCGTGCCCGCCCGAGCTCCTCGGCGGGGCGCGAGAGCCGACCACCGACGTCCGGGTAGAGCGGGATCACGGCAACGACGCGCAGGTCGGGGTGCTCGCGCAGCGCGGCGAGGAACGGCTCGGCCACGTCGTCGCCCCAGAAGTACTGGTCCTCGACGTAGACCAGCCGGCGCGCCTGCCCGATCGCCTTCGTGTAGCCGAGCGCGACGCTGCGCTCTCCGCCGCGCGCGAACGGGTAGTCCCGTCCGTGCCGCAGGTTGGGGTAGGTGCGCAGCAGCTGCACCCGGTGCGGCCCGGCCGACGGCGGCGGCGGCGCCTGCTCGGGCAGCGGGTCGGGATCGGTGTCGAGACCTCGCAGCCGGTCGGACCAGCGGCGCAGGGGGCTGCGGCTCAGCGGCGTCGGATCGGTCCACCGCTCGCGGAAGACGGTCTCCACCGCGTGGACGGCCGGGCCCTGGATGCGGACCTGCACGTCGTGCCACGGCGGGTGGTCGCCGTACTCCTCGGCGAGCGGCTGGGACTGCGGGTCGCCGCCGTGGTCGGAATCGTCGCGGCGGTTGTGGGCGAGGTCGATCCCGCCGACCCAGGCGACGTCGCGTGACGGGTCGTCGCGGTGGCGGATCACCACGAACTTCTGGTGGTGCGAGCCGCCGGTGCGCACGCGCATGTCGAGCAGCACCTCGGCGCCGCGGTGCTGGAGCTGCTCGCCGAGGTGGCGGTTCTCGGTGGCGAAGAAGCCCGTCTGGTCGAGGTGGGAGCGCCAGACCAGGCCGCGTACGTCGACCCCACGCTCGTCCGCCGCACCGAGGACCTCGACCACCTCGCTCCCGGGCTCGCCCGTGAGCCGCTCGTCGGCGTCACCCTGCCAGTCGGTGAAGAGCACCAGGTCGCCGTCCACCGTCGCGCGGATCGCGGCGCACAGGTCGGCGAAGTAGGCGGCGCCGTCGACCAGCGGGACGACCAGGTTGCCGTCGGTCCATGCGGCGCCGTCCTCGCACTGCTGGTCGATGACGGTGTCGGCGTTGTCGCGCTCGCTCGCAGAGAGGAGCCACGTGCCCGGGTCGGTCACCCGGCCAGCATGTCAGCAGCCTCGTCGCCCTGTCCCGCGGCGCTCTGTAACGCTCCGGGATGCTCGCGCGCTGTCGTGGTGAATGGCCCCACGGGGAGGGCCACCGAGACAGGAGGTCACACCATGGAGCTCACGATCCTGCGGCGGGTGGCAGCGGCCACGGCCATCGCAGCGGCCGCATCGCTCACCGTCGCGCCGGGCCTGACCGGCACCTCGGCCCACGGAGCCGCGACGTCGACCCGGGCCGACTCGACGCTGTCCATCCGCGCGGTCAAGCCGGCCGTTGCGCCCGGCCGCTCCACCGCGGTCCGTGGTCGCCTGGCCACGCCCGGCGTCGAGCCGGCGGGCCGCACCGTGCTGCTCGAGGCACGTCCCGAGGGCACCCGCGGCTTCATCCCGATCGGCACGGCCACCACGGGGGTGGCAGGTGCCCTGGAGCTGGCAGTGGCTCCCGAGGCCACGACCGCCTACCGCTGGCGCTACGCCGGGAGTGTCGACGCCGACCGGGCGCGGAGCGGTGTGACGCGGATCCGCGTGCGCGTCCCGCAGCACAGCGCCGTACGCCTGCGCACCACGCTGTCGATCCGGCTCAAGGACGTCGGCGCCCGCACGGTCGTCCGCGGCAAGCTCTTCGCGCGCGGCGCCCAGGTCGGCCGCCGGTGGATCGTCCTGGTCTCCCGCCCGGCCGGCGCGGACGACTGGACCTTCTCCAGCGCCGCCCGCACGGACGGCCTCGGTCGCGTGGTCTTCGGCGTCGACCCCGAGCAGGCCACCGCCTACCGACTCGCCTTCCTCGGCAGCCCGCGGCTCCGTCCGGCGCGCAGCGCACGCGTCGTCGTGCGGACGCCCTCGGACGTGTCCATCTCCGCCGTGCCCGGAGTGATCGACCCGGGTGGTGCGTCGACGGTGTCGGGCGTCGTGACCGCCGGTGGCGCGACCGTCGCCGACGCCTCGGTCGCCCTGCTCGCCCGCCGGATGCGGCCGGGCGCCACCTGGTCGACCGTCCAGAAGGGGACGACCACCGCGGACGGCACCGCGTCGTTCGCGGTCACCCCCGACCGGTCGACGGCGTACCGCATCCGGGTCTCGCACACCGCGGGCATCCGTCCCGGCACCAGCCCGGTCGCCCGCGTCGTCGTCCGTACGCAGAGCTCGCTCTCGGTCCGCGGCCGCGCCTACAAGGCCGGCTGGTCGGTCGCCGGGCAGCTGCGCGGGGGCGGTCGTCCCCTGGCCGGCCGCATCGTCACGCTCCAGTCGGCGGCGCAGGGGACCGCCGAGTGGGTGGCGGTGCGGTCGGGCACCACGGGCCAGCGCGGCCGGGTGTTCTTCGTCCAGGCCCGCGACGCGGGCACGCAGTACCGTCTGGTCTTCGACGGGGACGAGCGCAACCTGCCGTCGACGAGCGGCACGGTCGTCGACGACTGACGATCTCCCTCTTGACCGACTCTGCCGAGGAGCACGAGCTGGACGCCACGCAGCGCCGCGAGCGGCCGGACGGGGATGCCGACCTGGCACCCGCCCGGCCGTCCGGTGCTGCCCCCACCGACGTCCAGCTGCAGGACGCCCTCGATCGCGCTCGCACCGGCGACGAGCACGGGTTCGCGCTCCTGTGGCGCACGCTGCACCCGCCGTTGCTGCGCTACCTGACCGTCCGCTCCCCCGACGCCCGTGAGGACGTCGCGTCGGAGACGTGGGTGCAGGTGGTGCGCGACCTGCCCGGCTTCGGCGGAGACGTCGACGAGTTCCGCGGGTGGCTGTTCACGATCGCCCGCAACCGGGCGATCGACCACGGCCGGACACGCGTACGCCGCTCGACGGTGCCGGTCGCGGCACCGTCCGAGCACGTCGCCGATCCGCTCACGGCCAGCGCGGAGGACGACGCCGTGGCCCGGAGCTCGACCGAGGAGGCCGTCAGGCTGGTCGCCTCGCTGCCCGTCGAGCAGGCCGAGATGGTGATGCTGCGCGTGGTCGCCGGCCTCGACGTCGCGGTGGTCGCTCGGCTGGTGGGCAAGAAGCCCGGCACGGTGCGGGTCGCCGTGCACCGGGCACTGAAGGAGCTCGCACGCGACCCGCGTGCGCGCGCACTGGGAAAGGTGGTGTGAGAAATGCCCGGTCACGACGACGACCTCTCCCCGTGGAACGACGACCCGCTGGTGCGGGCCCTGCGCGGCCCGGGCACGTCCGACGAGCTGGCCGGCCAGGACGAGTTCCTGGCCGCCTTCCGGGCGGCCCAGCCCACGGCACCGACCCCGATCAGCGCCGGCCGCCTGCGTCGCGCGGGCCGTCGCCTCGGAGGAGGTGGGTCGGCCGTCGTGGTGGTGCTCGCCCTCGGTGCCGGCGCGGCCGCGGCGGCGTACACCCAGAGCCTGCCCGACCCCGTCCAGCGCGCGGTCCACGGCGTCCTCGGCCCCGTCGGCGTCCCCGCTCCCGAGCCGACGCGCGAGGAGGCGTCGCGTGAGCGGGGCGCCACTCCCTCGGCCACGTCCGGTCCGGGTGCCCCGTCGACCGACTCGTCGCCCGGGCTGCCCGTTGAGTCTCCCAGCGACTCACCGTCCAGCATGCCCACGCGGGCACCCTCCGAGACGCCCTCCGCGACCCCGACCGAGACGCCCACCGACTCCCCCACGCCCACCCCGACCGAGGCCCCCGCGCCGGTCCCGTCCGCCGTGAGTCTCGCCGGCAGCAGCCACCGCGCCGGGCCGGACGACCAGGTGCCGATGGTCGGCAACGTGTCCGCGTCCGACACCTCACCCGTCCCCGGCCAGGAGGTCGCCCTCCAGCAGCGCGTGGCCGGTGCCTGGACCTCCGTCGCGTCGGCGACGAGCGACGAGGCCGGCTCCGTCAGCGTGGCAGCTCCCACCCTCGCGCGTACGTCGTCCTTCCGGCTCACCGTCGGCGACCTGACGAGCACGCCGTGGCGGGTCGTCCTGGTGCCCACGCTCGACGTCGTGTCGCGACCCGACAGCGGGTCGACCGCGATCGCCGTGAGTGCGCGCGGGGGCCGGCAGGGCGACCGGGTCGAGCTCCTGCGCAGGCGACCCGGCGACGACGTCCTGGTCGCCCGCGCCCGGCTCGCGGCCGACCTCACGACGACCTTCCGCGTCGCGTCGCCGAACAGGCGGGTCGCGTACGTCGCCCGGCTGCCGCGCACCAGGGCCCACGCCCGTGCCCGGGACGCAGTAGTGCTCCGACCGCTCACCCCGGTCGCCGTCAGCGCCGCCGTGCCCGACAGCATCCTCGGCCCGCAGGAGTCGGTGACGGTCTCCGGCACCGTGACCGCCGACGGCGGGATCGTGCTCCCGGACCGCAAGGTCTGGCTGCTCCTGCGCGAGGCCGGGGGCGACTGGCGCCGGGTCGGCTCGGCGACCAGCGACGCCTCCGGCTCCGTGGCGATCGCGGTCGGCCCGATCGAGCGCAACGTCGCCGTACGGCTCCGCGTCGGCAGGGTGCGCAGCACGCCCGTTCCGCTCCGGCTCCAGCCGGAGTGGACGACCTCCGTCGCCACCTCGGACGCCTCGGCCGTCGTCAGCGGTACGGCTCTGGGCGGCAACGCCGGCGACATTGTGCTGTTGCGGCAGGTGGTCGGCGGCCGGCTGGTGACGGTGCGCCAGGCGACGCTCACGGCCGCCGGGACGGTCAGGTTCGAGGTCCCGGTGCCCGAAGGTCGACGCGATCGCTACCGCGTCGTCCTCGAGCGGACGCCCCAGCACCTCCGGACGATCGCCCCGGTCGTGGTGCGGCCCGTCGGCTAGCCCGACTGCGTCAGGTCAGGTCGCCGTCGCGCACGGTCACCCGACCGGCGTACACGGTGTGGACGACCCGCGAGGTGAGGCCGCGGCCGTGCCACGGGTTGTTGCGCGACAGCGACGCCGACGCGTCGCGGTCGACCGTGACGCTCGCGGCCGGGTCCACCAGGACGACGTGGGCGGGCGACCCGGGCGCCAGGGGCCGGCCCTGCTCGGCCAGTCCCGCGATCCGGGCCGGCGTCACCGACATGACGCGCGCGACGTCGGACCACGACAGGTCCGGGAGCGCCGTCCGTACGACGCCGAGCGCGGTCTCGAGGCCGACCATCCCAAAGGCCGCGTCGACGAACGCGTGCTCCTTGTCGTGGCGGGCGTGCGGTGCGTGGTCGGTCGCGACGGCGTCGATCGTGCCGTCGGCCAGGGCGGCGCGCAGCGCGTCGACGTCCTCCTGCGGGCGCAGCGGCGGGTTGACCTTGAAGGTCGGGTCGTAGCCGGACAGCAGGTCGGTGGTCAGGAGCAGGTGGTGGGGCGTCACCTCGGCGGTGACATCCCAGTGCCCGTCTTCCTTGGCCTGGGCCTTCGCCCAGCGGAGCACCTCGACCGAACCCGCCGTCGACACGTGGGCGACGTGGACGCGCGATCCGGTGTGCCGCGCCAGCATCACGTCGCGGGCCACGATCACCTCCTCGGCGATCCCGGGCCAGCCGGGCAGGCCGAGGCGGCCCGACAGCTCGCCCTCGTGGCAGCACGCGGTGGGACCGGCGAGCGACGGGTCCTGGGAGTGCTGGGAGACGACGCCGCCGAACGCCTTGACGTACTCCAGCGCCCGCCGCATCACGCGGGCGTCGTGGACGCACCTCCCGTCGTCGGAGAAGACGGTCACGCCGGCGCGGGAGCGGTGCATCAGCCCGAGCTCGGCGAGCTCCTCGCCGCCGAGGCCGCGGGTCACGGCACCCACCGGCTGCACGTGGACGAGCCCAGCCTCGCGGCCCAGCTCCCACACCCGGGTGGCCGCCTCGGCGGTGTCGGTGACGGGACTCGTGTTGGCCATCGCCAGGATCGCGGTGTAGCCGCCGAGGGCGGCCGCCTGCGAACCGGTCAGCACGGTCTCGGCGTCCTCGCGACCCGGCTCGCGCAGGTGGGTGTGGAGGTCGACGAGCCCCGGCAGCGCGACCAGGCCGTCGGCGTCGATCGTCTCGGCGCCCGCAGGTGCCTCGTCGACGAGCCTCCCGGCGTCATCGACGTACAGGTCTCCGGTCCTCTCGCCGAGCAGCGAGGCTCCGGTGATCACGAGCGACATCAGGCTTCCTCTCCTGCGAGCAGGTGGTAGAGCACGGCCATCCGGATCGCGAGCCCGCTGGAGACCTGCTCCAGCACGACCGACTGGGCCGCGTCGGCGGCGTCGGCGGCGATCTCGAGGCCGCGGTTCATCGGGCCGGGGTGGCAGATCGGCACGTCGGGCTTGAGCAGCGCCAGCCGGTTGCGGGTCAGGCCGTAGCCGACGGTGTACTCGCGCGGGCTCGGGAAGAAGGCGCCCGACATCCGCTCGCGCTGGACGCGCAGCATCATCACCGCGTCGGCCTCGGGCAGCACGGCGTCGACGTCGTACGACGTCTCGAAGCCCGCCGCGGCCGACCACGGGCCGATCCCGCTGGGCATCAACGTCGGCGGCGCGACGACCGTGACGCGGGCGCCGAGCTTGGTCAGGCACTGCACGTTGGAGCGGAAGACCCGGCTGTGGGTCAGGTCGCCGATGATCGCGACGTGGCGGCCCTCGAGCGAGCCGAGGTGCCGCTGGAGCGTGTAGGCGTCGAGCAGCGCCTGGGTCGGGTGCTCGTGCATGCCGTCGCCCGCGTTGACGACCGACGCGTCGACCCACTCGCTGACCTGGAGGGCCGCACCGCTGGCGGGGTGTCGGATGACGAGGCCGTCGACGCCCATCGCGCAGACGGTGAGCACGGTGTCGCGCAGGCTCTCGCCCTTCGACGTGCTGGAGCCCTTGGCGCTGACGTTGATCACGTCGGCGGAGAGCCACTTGCCGGCGATCTCGAACGACGAGCGCGTGCGCGTGGAGTCCTCGAAGAACATGTTGACGACCGTGCGCCCGCGCAGCGCCGGCAGCTTCTTGACCTCGCGGCTCTGCACGTCGTGCATGTCGGCGGCGGTCTCGAAGAGCTGGGCGATCTCGTCGGTGGAGAGGTCGTCGATGGAGAGCAGGTGCTTCACGAGATGGTCACCTCGTCGGTGCCGTCGACCTCGGCGAGGCGCACGCTGACGCGCTCGGCGAATTGGGTTGAGCGCAGGTGCTTCACGAGATGGTCACCTCGTCGGTGCCGTCGACCTCGGCGAGGCGCACGCTGACGCGCTCGGCGAGGGCGGAGGGCAGGTTCTTGCCGACGTGGTCGGCGCGGATGGGGAGCTCGCGGTGGCCGCGGTCGACGAGCACCGCGAGGCGTACGGCGCTGGGCCGGCCGAGGTCGGCGAGCGCGTCGAGGGCGGCGCGGATCGTCCGGCCGGAGAACAGCACGTCGTCGACCAGGACGACGACCTTCTTGTCGATCCCCCCGGCCGGCAGCGCGGTCTTGTGCGCGCGGCGGGTGGGCTGCGAGCGGAGGTCGTCGCGGTACATCGTCACGTCGAGCTCGCCGACCGCGACGGGCGCGCCCTCGACGGCGGCGATCTTGTCCGCGATCCGGCGCGCCAGCGGCACGCCGCGGGTGTGCAGGCCGAGCAGCACCAGGTCGGTGGCGCCCTTGTTGCGCTCGAGCAGCTCGTGCGAGATGCGGGTCAACGCCCGGGAGATGTCACGGGCGTCGAGGACGGTGCGGTCCGACCTCGTCGGGTCGGTGTCAGGGGCAGCCATCTGCTCGCCGGACCTCCTTCTCCGCCTCACGGGACGGCTCGTTAAAGGATGTCGATCGCCGCAGACCCTAGCAGTGGGGCCCGACAGGAGTACGGTCGAAGCGGACGGTACCTTCCGTCTCGCAGGTCAGGAACTGAACATGGGCATCGGATACGCCACCGCATATCGCGCAGGGATCACCCCGTGGGAGAAGGCGGGTCGCGAGGACCAGCCCACGCTCCTGCACCTCCTCGAGCGCGAGGAGCAGGCCCGGTCCGGTCGCGTACGTCGCGCGATCGACCTCGGCTGCGGCCGCGGGGACAACACCAAGCTGCTGCTCGACCGCGGGTGGGACGCGATGGGTGTCGACAACGTCCGCCAGGCCGTCGACATCGCGGTCCGCCGCAACGGGCTCGACGACGCCCGGTTCGTCATCGGCGACGTCCGTCACCTCGTGCACTCGGGTGTCGGCACGAACTTCGACCTGTTCCTCGACATGGGGTGCTTCCAGAGCCTCGACGACGTGGGCCGCACGCTGATGGCCGGTGGTGTCACCAAGCTCGCCGAGCCCGACGCCACCATCCTCATCCGCACCGGCGGCGCGCGGGCGTGGCCGGTGAGACCCAAGGACGCCATCCGGCGCGACATCGAGCGCGCCTACCGTGGCTGGGAGGTCGCCCCGCTCACCGGCGTCGACGCACCGGCCTCGACCACGCCGGCACGGTCGTCCGGCGGCAACCGCGGCGAGTGGTTCCGCCTCACCCGCCCCTGACCGGGCGGTCAGCGCTCCAGGATCGCCACGACGCCCTGGCCACCGGCGGCGCAGATCGAGATCAGCGCCCGACCGGAGCCCTTGGCGGCGAGCAGCTTCGCGGCCACCGGGACGATCCGGCCGCCGGTCGCCGCGAACGGGTGCGCCGCGGCGAGCGAGGAGCCGTTGACGTTGAGCTTGTCACGGTCGATCGCGCCGAGCGGTCCCTCGAGGCCGAGGCGCTCCTGGCAGAACACCGGGTCCTCCCACGCGGCGAGCGTCGAGAGCACCTGGGAGGCGAAGGCCTCGTGGATCTCGTAGTAGTCGAAGTCCTGGAGCGTCAGGCCGTTGCGCTCCAGCATCCGCGGCACGGCGTACGCCGGTGCCATCAGCAGGCCCTCGTGGCCGTTGACGTAGTCGACCGCGGCGGTCTCGGCGTCGACGAGGTGGGCGAGCACCGGCAGGCCGCGCTCTGCGGCCCACTCGTCGCTCGAGAGCAGCACGGCGGAGGCGCCGTCGGACAGCGGCGTGCTGTTGCCGGCGGTCATCGTGGCCGCCGCACCCTTGCCGAAGACCGGCTTGAGGGTCGCGAGCTTCTCGACCGAGGAGTCGGGGCGCATGTTGTTGTCGCGCTCGACGCCACGGAAGGGCGTGATGAGGTCGTCCTGGAACCCCTCCTCGTAGGAACGCGCGAGGTTGTGGTGCGACCGGGCCGCGAGCTCGTCCTGGGCCTCGCGGCTGATCCGCCACTCGACCGCGGTCAGGGCCGCGTGCTCCCCCATCGACAGGCGCGTGCGCGGCTCGCCGTTCTGGGGGATGTCGAGGCCGATGTCGCCGGGCCGGATCGCGCCGAGCGCCTTGAGCCGGCTGGCGGTGTCCTTGGCGGAGTTGACCCTCATCAGCTTCTTGCGGAGCTTGTCGCTGATCGCCACCGGCGCGTCCGACGTGGTGTCCGTGCCGCCGGCGACGCCCGCGTCGATCACGCCGAGGGCGATCTTGTTGGCGACCTGGATGGCCGCCTGGAGGCCGGTGCCGCAGGCCTGCTGGATGTCGGTGGCCGGGGTCTCGGGCGCGAGCTTGGATCCCAGCACCGACTCGCGGGTCAGGTTGAAGTCGCGCGAGTGCTTGAGGACGGCACCGGCGACGACCTCGCCGAGGGCCTCGCCCTGCAGGTCGAAGCGGTCCACCAGCCCGTCGATCGCGGCGGTGAGCATCTCCTGGTTGGACACTCCGGCGTAGACCGTGTTGGAGCGGGCGAACGGGATGCGGTTGCCGCCGACGACGGCGACGGGGCGAGTGGTCTTCTGCATGTTCCTATCCTTGCCTGACAGGTGCCGCTCGCCAACGGTGTGAGGGGCACGTCACGAAATGTGGACTCCGAGTGTCACAGCCAGTTACATGATGTCGAACGATCCCGCACCCGCAGAGGAAAGTCATCCATGAGCGACCGCTACCAGGGCTTCGTGTCCACCCCGATCGGCCAGCTGTTCGTCAAGAACCTCGGCCTGCCCAACCCGACGGAGCTCGAGCGCTGGAGCGACGGCGCCCCGCTGGTCGACGGCGTGGTCGTGCTCGGCGGCGACGGCCGACTGGCCGAGGTCCTCCCGACCACGCTCGACGGCCTCGGCATCGCCTCGACCGGAGAGCTCGAGGAGGGCGCCCGCGCCAAGGCCCTCGTCTTCGACGCCACCGGCATCACCGACACCGCCGGCCTGGTCGCGCTCCAGGAGTTCTTCACCCCGCTCATGCGCCGGCTCGAGACCTGCCCGCGCGTCGTCGTGCTCGGCACGCCGCCGGAGACCCTGACCGGCTCGGAGCGGATCGCGCAGCGCGCCCTCGAGGGCTTCACCCGCTCGCTCGGCAAGGAGATCGGCCGCGGCGGTGCCGTCCAGCTGGTGTACGTCGCCCCTGCCGCCGACGGTGCGACCAGCTCGACGCTCGCCTTCCTGCTGTCCCCCAAGTCGGCCTACGTCTCGGGCCAGGTCGTCCGCATCGGCGCGCACGGCCCGACGGCCACCGACCAGGTCGATGACTGGACCCGGCCGCTGGCGGGGAAGGTCGCCCTCGTGACCGGCGCCAGCCGGGGCATCGGCGAGGAGATCGCCCGGGTGCTGCACCGCGACGGCGCCACGGTCGTCGGCGTCGACGTCCCCCAGGCCGCCAGCGAGCTCCAGACCCTGATGACCGAGCTCGACGGCGACCACCTCGTCCTCGACATCACGGCCAAGGACGCGCCGCAGCGGATCGCGCACCACCTGCGCGAGCACCACGGCGGCGTCGACGTGGTGGTCCACAACGCCGGCATCACCCGCGACAAGAAGCTCGCCAACATGGCCGAGGACCGCTGGAGCAGCGTGATCGCGGTCAACCTCACCGCACCCGAGCTGATCACCCGCGAGCTGCTGGACTCCGGCGTCATCAACGCCGGCGGCCGCATCGTCGGCGTCGCCTCGATCGCCGGCATCGCGGGCAACGTCGGCCAGACCAACTACGCGACCTCCAAGGCCGGCGTCATCGGCTTCGTCGAGAGCCTGCGCGACGAGCTCGACAACGGCATCACGGTCAACGCCGTCGCGCCCGGCTTCATCATCACGCAGATGACGGCGGCCGTGCCGTTCGCGACCCGCGAGGTCGGGCAGCGCCTCAACGCGATGTCCCAGGGCGGGCTGCCCGTCGACGTCGCCGAGACCATCGCCTGGTTCGCCAGCACCGGCTCCGGCGCCGTCAACGGCAACGTGGTCCGCGTCTGCGGCCAGATGATGCTGGGCGCCTGATGCCCGAGCCGAAGACGCTCTCCGGCGAGCCGGGCGGGTTCACCACCCTGCTGCGCGCCGCCCTCCCGGTCGTGCCGGGCGTCAACCAACTGCCCGGGGTCCGCAAGGGACCGGCGAGCGCGTTCACCGGCCTGTCCTACGCCCGACGGGGCGTCGTCGCCGAGCGCGCCCGCGTCGACGCGTACGCCGCCGTGTGCGGCTTCCCCCGCAAGGACGTCGTACCCCTCACCTACCCGCACATGCTGGCGTTCCCGCTCCACATGGCGATCATGAGCGACCCGGCGTTCCCCTACCCCGCCATCGGCATGGTGCACGTGGAGAACGCGATCACCGCCCACCGCGCCATCGCGATCGGGGAGTCGCTCGACGTCACCACGTCCGTCGGCGCCCCGCGACCGCACGCCAAGGGCGTCCTGCTCGACTTCGTGACCACCGTCGCTGGCGAGGACGGGACGGCATGGGAGTCGACCTCGACCTACCTCCGCCGCGGCCGCACCGTCGACGGAGAGGTCGCCCCCGGCCTGTCGATCCCGGACGCCCCGACGGGTGGGGTCGAGTGGCGGCTGCCCGCCGACCTCGGCCGGACGTACGCCGCGGTGTCCGGCGACGCGAACCCGATCCACCTCTATCCGCTGACCGCCAAGGCGCTGGGGTTCCCGCGCCAGATCGCGCACGGCATGTGGACCAAGGCGCGATCGGTCGCCGCGATCGAGAACCGGCTGCCGTCGGCCGTCACGGTCGAGGTGGCCTTCAAGAAGCCGGTCTTCCTCCCCGGCACGGTGGCCTTCGCCGCCCGGCAGGACGACGACGGCTGGACCTTCGCGCTCACCAGCCCGAAGGACGGATCGCCCCACCTGATGGGCCGTACACGCTGACCCCGTGCTGCTTCAGGGCTGGGGGTCGCGGACCCGGATCAGGCCCTCCTGGGCGACGGTCGCGACCAGCTCGCCGGTCCGGGAGAACACCCGCGCGAGCGCGAGACCGCGACCACCGCCGGCGAACGGCGAGAACTGGTCGTAGAGCCACCAGTCGTCCGCCCGGAACGGCCGGTGGAACCAGATCGTGTGGTCGAGCGAGGCCGGCTGGAGCCGAGGTGAGGCGATGTGGATGCCGTGCGGCACGAGTGCGGCGCCGAGGAGCGTGAGGTCGCTGGCGTAGGTGAACGCCGCGGTCTGGAGCGTCGGGTCGTCGGGGATCGCACCGTCGACCTTGATCCAGAGCCGGGCCCGGGCGGCGTGCTCGGGGTCCTCGGCGATGCCGCGGCCGGTCACCCCGACGTGGCGGATGTCCATCGCCGCCCACTCGCGCTCCCAGTGCTCGGCCGCCTCGGGGCCGCGCTCACGCGCCAGCTCGACGAGCGGCAGGCCCTGCTCGGGCGGGACGACCTCGGGCATCCGGTCCTGGTGCTCGAGGCCCGGCTCGGGGATCTGGAAGTTGGCCGTCAGGTAGTAGATCGGCCGGCCGTGCTGGCGAGCCGCGACGCGACGGGTCGCGAAGGACCGCCCGTCACGGATCCGCTCGACGTCGTAGACGATCGGCACGGTCGTGTCACCCGGCCGCAGGAAGTAGGAGTGCAGCGAGTGCAGGACGAACTGCTGCTCCACGCTGCGGGTCGCGGCCACCACGGCCTGGGCGGCGACCTGGCCGCCGAAGACCCGCTGGCGCTCGGTGCGCGCCTGCGTGCCGCGGAAGAGGTCGACCTCGAGCTGCTCGAGGTCGAGGAGCGTGAGCAGCTCCTCGGCGCTGCCGGCCATCAGCGGCCGTCCCAGCCCGGGTCGTCGCCCGGGTCCTTGGGGTCGCCCTGGTCCTCGAGGTCGGCGAGGAACGCCTCGAAGGCGCTGCCGATCTCCTCGCCCGTGGGCAGCGGCTCGTCGCCGGCGAGCAGCGACGTGCCGGCGGCCTCGGCCTCGCGGAAGGAGTCGTACTGCTGCTCGAGGCCGCGGACGACGTCGCCCACCTCGGTGTTCTGCGAGAGGTAGCGGTCCACCTCGGCCTCGGTGATCTCGGCGGACTCCCGAAGGTCGGCGAGGTCGATCGTGAGCCGGGCGCCGATCTCGAGGTGCTCGAGCAGCACGAGCGCTGCCTGCGGGTACTCCATCTGCGCGAGGTAGTGCGGGATGTGCGCGACGAAGCCGAGCGCATCGTGGCCCCACTCCCCCAGCCGGATCTCCAGGAGCGCCTGGGCGCTCGCCGGGACCCGCAGCTCGCCCTGCCACGGGCTCTCGCCGGGGACGAGGTCGGGACGGTTGGCGTGCGGGGTGATCGCGATCGGACGCGTGTGCGGCACCGCCATGGGCACGGCGCCGAGCCCGACGACCCGCGAGACGCCGAAGTGCTCGACGACCTCGCGCACGGCCCGGGCGAAGGCCTCCCAGCGGATGTCGGGCTCGGGGCCGGCGAGCAGGAGGTACGGCGTACCGCCGGCGTCGCGCAGCGCGCGGACCAGCAGCCGGGGCGCCTCGTAGTCGGTGTAGTGGTCGCGCACGAAGGTCATCGGTGGGCGTCGTGCGCGGTAGTCGTGGAGCGAGTCGACGTCGAAGGTCGCCACGACCTTGCCGCCGTCGGAGAGGTCGGCGAGGTGACCCGCGGCGAGCTCGGCGGACTTGCCCGCGTCGAGGAATCCGGTGAGCACGCAGACCAGCGTCAGGTCGCCCGCGTCGGCGAGCACCTCGGCGTCGTCGACGATGTGCACGAGTCTGTCTGCCATGGGGTCAACCCTAGTGACTGCACGCCAGTGACCCGACACACACCCGCCATGCTGGGCAGGCGTTGTTACCGAGGGGTAACGTGACGCTCCCGAGTCCCCGAGATGCAGGAGCACCCGTGTCTTCCCACCCATCCAGCAGGGCCCAGCGTGAGGTCGTCTTCGTCGACGGCGTGCGCACCCCGTTCGGCAAGGCCAAGGGCCAGTACGCCGAGACGCGTGCCGATGACCTCGTCATCAAGTGCATCACCGACCTGATGCGGCGCAACCCGTCGCTGCCGCCCGAGCGCGTGGACGAGGTCGCCCTCGCCGCCACGACGCAGATCGGCGACCAGGGCCTGACCCTCGGCCGGACGGCCGCGCTGCTGTCCGGCCTCCCCCAGAGCGTTCCGGGCTACTCGATCGACCGCATGTGCGCGGGCGCGATGACCGCAGTGACCAACGTGGCGTCCGGCATCGCCTTCGGGGCGTACGACGTCGCGATCGCCGGCGGTGTCGAGCACATGGGCCGCCACCCGATGGGCGAGGGCGTCGACCCCAACCCGCGGATCCTGTCCGAGCGGATCGTCAACCCCGACGCCCTCGTGATGGGCAAGACCGCGGAGAACCTGCACGACCGCTACCCCACGATCACCAAGCAGCGCGTGGACGCGTACGCCGTCCGGAGCCAGCAGAAGACCAAGGCGGCCTACGACGCCGGCAAGATCCAGCCCGACCTCGTCCCGGTCGCGACCCGCTCCGCCGAGGCGGGCTGGGGCCTGGCCACGCTGGACGAGCCGATGCGCCCCGAGACGACGATGGAGTCGCTGGCCGGCCTCAAGACGCCGTTCCGCTCGCACGGCAACGTGACCGCGGGCAACGCCGCCGGCATCAACGACGGTGCCACCGCCGCGCTGCTCGCCGACGAGGAGACCGCGCGCGAGCTCGGCCTCCCGGTCAAGATGCGCCTGGTGACCTACGCCTTCGTGGGCGTCGAGCCCGAGGTGATGGGCGCCGGTCCGATCCCCGCGACCGAGAAGGCGCTGCGCCTGGCCGGCCTGACGATCGACGACATCGAGGCATTCGAGGTCAACGAGGCCTTCGCCGTGCAGGTGCTGGCCTTCCTCGAGCACTACGGCATCGCCGACGACGACGCACGCGTGAACCCCTACGGCGGTGCGATCGCGATGGGCCACCCGCTGGCCTCGTCCGGCGTACGCCTGATGAACCAGCTGGCGCGGCAGTTCGAGGAGCGCCCCGAGGTGCGCTACGGACTCACCACCATGTGCATCGGCATCGGCATGGGCGGCACGGTCATCTGGGAGAACCCGCACTGGACTGGAGAGAACGAGTGAACGACATCTTCGAGCGCGCGCAGGCGATCGTCTCCGACGCCGAGCGTGTGACGCAGGCCCACCTGCGCACCGTCGCCCTGCCGGGCGTGACGATCGGGCTGATCACCCTCGACAACGGCGAGGACCACACCAAGCCCAACACCTTCGGGCCCGCCGGCCTGCTGTCGCTCAACACGGCGATCGACGCGGCGCTGGCCGACGACTCGATCGACGCGATCGCGGTCACCGGCAAGCCGTTCATCCTGGCCGCCGGCGCCGACCTCACCTCGATCCAGGGCGGCGGCCCTGACGCCGTACGCATCGTGGCCGAGCTCGGGCACGCGGTCTTTCGCAAGCTCCGCGAGGGCGGCAAGCCGTCGTTCGGCTTCATCAACGGCCTCGCCCTCGGCGGGGGCCTCGAGGTGGCGCTGCACTCCACCTACCGCACGGTCATGGACTCGGCTCCCGCGCTGGGCCTGCCCGAGGTCATGCTCGGCCTGGTCCCCGGCTGGGGCGGCGCGTGGCTCGTGCCGAACCTGGTCGGCGCCGACAAGGCGGTGACGCTGATCCTCGAGAACCCGCTCAACCAGGGCAGGACGCTCGGCGGCCGGGCGGCGTACGACTTCGGGCTGGCCGACGCCGTGTTCGGCGGCGCCGACTACCTCGAGCAGTCGCTGCTGTGGGCGGCTTCCGTGGTGCGGGGCGACGTGGTCGTCGAGCGCGCCGAGGTGGACCGCGACGCCTGGGACGCCGCGATCGCGCGCGCCGAGGGCATCGTCGCCGCCAAGACCGGCGGTGGGTCCCCCGCCGCCAGGAAGGCCGTCGAGCTCATCGCGGCCGCCCGTGACAGCGACCGCGACACCGGCTTCGCGGCCGAGGACTTGGCACTGCACGCGCTGTCGCAGACGGCCGAGCTGCTCGCGTCGCTGTACTCCTTCGACCTGGTGCAGAAGCGGGCCAAGCGGCCCGCGGGCGCCCCCGACACGTCGCTCGCGCGGCCGGTGACCAAAGTGGGCATCGTGGGTGCGGGCCTGATGGCGAGCCAGCTCGCGCTGCTGTTCGTACGCCGCCTCGAGGTCCCGGTCGTGCTCACCGACCTCGACCAGGAGCGTGCCGACAAGGGCGTCGCCTACGTGCACGCCGAGATCGACAAGCTCCTCGCCAAGGGCCGGATCAACCAGGACAAGGCCAACCGCCACAAGGCCCTGGTGTCCGGTGCGACCGACAAGCAGGTCGCCTTCGGCGACGCCGACTTCGTCATCGAAGCCGTCTTCGAGGAGATGTCGGTCAAGAAGACCGTGTTCGCCGACGTCGAGAAGGTCGTGTCGGCCGAGTGCGTGCTGGCGACCAACACCTCGTCGCTGTCGATCACGGAGATGGCGGCCGACCTCGAGCACCCCGAGCGGGTCGTCGGCTTCCACTTCTTCAACCCCGTGGCGGTGATGCCGCTGCTGGAGATCGTCCGCGGCGACGCCACCGACGACGCGACGCTCGCGACGGCCTTCGCCACCGGCAAGACGCTGAAGAAGACCTCGATCCTGGTCAAGGACAGCCCGTCCTTCATCGTGAACCGGCTGCTCGGCCGCTTCATGAGCGAGGTCGGCCGGATCGTCGACGAGGGCACGCCGGTGCAGGTCGCCGACAACGCGTTCGCCGGCATCGCGCCGATGCCGCCGTTCGTCCTGCTCTCGCTCGTCGGACCCGCGATCGCGCTGCACAACAACGAGACGCTGAAGGGTGCGTTCCCCGACCGCTTCTACGTCTCCCCCGCCCTCGAGCGGATCGTGGCGGCGAAGAAGGCCGCCTACTACGGCCCGGACGGCGCCCTCGACCCCGAGGTCGAGGCGCTGCTCGAGAAGCCGTCCGACCCGGTCGTGCTCACCGCCGAGGAGGTCCGCGCCAAGACGCTGGCCGGCCTCGCCGAGGAGGCCCGCCTGATGCTCGACGAGGGCGTCGTCGCCGCCCCGCAGGACATCGACCTGGCGATGATCACCGGCGCCGGCTTCTCCTTCTGGAACGGCGGGCTGACCTTCATGCTCGACGTCGCCGGGATCTCCGAGCAGGCCACGGGCAAGCGCTTCCACTGATCGCAGCGTCCCCTGGGGCGGTGGTCCAGCCACATCTCGTACGACGGAGACGTGGGTGGGCCACCGCCCCCGGGGCGTACGTCAGTCTCGGACGGAGTAGTCCTGCGCGGGGACGCCGTGGCCGAGACCGACGCGGCTGTGCTTGTAGCCGTAGCCGAAGTAGATCGCGAAGCCCAGTGCCATCCAGACGAGGAACCGCAGCCAGGTCTCGGCGGTGAGGTTGAGCATCAGGAAGACGCAGATGGCGGCCGACAGCCACGGCAGGAACGGCGAGAACGGCACGCGGAACGACCGCTCCAGGTCGGGGCGGTTCTTCCGCAGGATCGGCACCGCGATCGACACCAGCGCGAACGCCGACAGGGTGCCGATGTTGACCATCTCCTCGAGCTTGCCGATCGGCGTCAGCGACGCGACCAGGGCGACCAGGACGCCGATGGCGACGGTGATCCGGACCGGCGTACCGGTCCGCGGGTTCACCTTCGCGAAGGCGACCGGCATCAGCCCGTCGCGGCTCATCGCGAAGAACACGCGGACGGCACCGATGATCAGCGTCATCACGACCGTGGTCAGGCCCGCCACGGCGCCGGCGGAGATCAACGTCGCGTAGCCGTCCTTGCCCTGCGCGATGAACGCGTTGGCGAGCGCGGCGTCGGGGTTGATCTCGTCGTACTTCACCATCCCGGTGATCACCAGCGCGACGGCCATGTAGAGGACCGTGCAGACCACGAGCGAGCCGATGATGCCGCGGGGCAGGTCCTTCTGCGGGTTGCGCGCCTCCTCCGCGGTCGTCGCGACGACGTCGAAGCCGATGTAGGCGAAGAAGACGAGCGACGCGGCGAACAGGATGCCCGCGGTGCCGTACACCCCGGGTGCGCCGAAGACCGTCTGGATGAGCGGCGTGTGCAGCCACCCGGCCGACGTCTCCCCCGGCGCGCTGGGCGGGACGAAGGGCGTGTAGTTGTCGGTGTCGATGAACTGGATGCCCGCGAAGATCACGAACAGCACGATGAAGAGCTTGAGCGCGACGAGGGCGAGGTTGACCCGCAGCGACTCCTTGATGCCGAACGCCACGAGCGCCGTCAGCACGACCACCAGCAGGAACGCCGCGAGGTTGAAGGTGTCGCCGTAGCCGAGGTCCTCGGGCCAGCCGACGCCGATCTCGCCGAGGAACGTCTCGAAGTACGACGCCCAGCCCTGGGCGACCACGGAGGCGCCGAGGAGCAGCTCGAGGATCAGGTCCCAGCCGATGATCCACGCGATCATCTCGCCCATCGTGGCGTAGGAGAACGTGTACGCCGACCCGGACACTGGCACGGTCGAGGCGAACTCGGCGTAGCAGAGCGCCGCGAGCCCGCAGCAGAGCGCGGCGATCATGAAGGAGAACACCACGCCCGGACCGGCGTAGGCCTGGGCGACCCGGCCGGTGAGCGTGAAGATGCCGGCGCCGATGATGACGCCGATGCCGAAGACCGTCAGGTCGAGGGCGGTCAGGCTCTTCTTGAGCTTGAACTCCGGGTCCTCGGTGTCCGCCATCGAGTGCTCGATGGACTTGGTGCGCCAGATGCTCATCCCGGCAAGGTAGACCCGCTCGCGGGCTACCCGCGAGTCAGGTGTCGGCGCGTCGTCAGCCGACGGACGCGGAGCGCGGCTCGTCGTCGAGCGCAGTGACGTCCTCCACGATCTGGCGCGCCAGAGTCTGGGCGTCGAGGCCGATCCGGGCGAGGATGGCGTCGCGCTTGGCGTGGTCGAGGAACTCCTGCGGGATCCCGTGCAGGCGGAACGGCGTGTGGACGCCCGCGTCGTTGAGCGTCTGCAGCAGCACCGCGCCGCACCCGCCCACGCGGCCGTTGTCCTCGACGCTGACCACCAGCCGGTGCTCGCGGGCGAGCTCCACCACCGCCGGGTCGACCGGCTTGACCCAGCGAGGGTCGACGACGGTGACGCCGATGCCCTGGTCGGTCAGCCGCGAGGCCACCTCCACGGCAGTGGTCGCCATCGAGCCGACGGCGACGATCAGCACGTCCTGCTCGCCCTCGCGCACGAGCACGTCGGCGCCTCCGACCCGGTCGATCGCGGGTACGTCCTCGGGCGGCGGTCCCTTGGGGAACCGGACCACGGTCGGCGCGTCGTCGACCTGGACGGCCTCGTCGAGCAGCTCGCGCAGCCGGGTGACGTCGCGCGGAGCGGCGAGTCGCAGTCCGGGCACCACCTGGAGGATCGACATGTCCCACATGCCGTTGTGGCTCGCCCCGTCGTCGCCGGTCACCCCGGAGCGGTCGAGCACGAAGGTGACGCCGCACTTGTGGAGCGCGACGTCCATCAGCACCTGGTCGAAGGCCCGGTTGAGGAAGGTCGCGTAGACGGCGAACACCGGGTGCAGCCCGCCCATCGCCAGGCCCGCGGCCGAGGTGACCGCGTGCTGCTCGGCGATGCCGACGTCGAAGGTGCGCTCGGGGAACTTCTCGGCGAAGACGTCGAGCCCCACGGGGTGCATCATCGCCGCGGTGATCCCCACGACGTCCTCGCGGCGCTCGCCGAGCTCGACGATCGCCTCGGAGAAGTGGTCGGTCCAGATCTTGCCCTTGGGCTTCTCGGCGCCGGTCTGCACGTCGAACGGTCCGGGCGCGTGGAACTGGTCGGCCTCGTGCCGCATCGCGGGGTCGTAGCCCTGGCCCTTGCGGGTGATGGCGTGCACGATCACCGGGCCGCCGAACCGCTTGGCCTGGGCGAGCGCCTGCTCCATGGCCGCGCGGTCGTGCCCGTCGACCGGGCCGACGTACTTGAGGCCGAGGTCCTCGAACAGACCCTGCGGAGCGAGGGCGTCCTTCATGCCCTTCTTCATCGCGTGGAGCGCGTCGTAGGCGGCGTGCCCGACGCCGGGGACCTGGTTGAGGCGCTTCTTGACCAGGTCGAGCACCTGCTCGTAGCGCGGGTTGGTGCGCAGCGAGGTCAGCGCGGTCGCGAGTCCGCCGATGGTGGGTGTGTAGGAGCGCTCGTTGTCGTTGACGACGATCACCAGCCGGCTCGACCTGGCGATCGCGATGTTGTTGAGCGCCTCCCAGGCCATCCCGCCCGTCAGCGCGCCGTCGCCGATCACGGCGACGACGTGCCGGTCGTCGCCCTTGATGGCGTAGGCCTTCGCCAGCCCGTCGGCGTAGGACAGCGAGGTGCTGGCGTGGGAGTTCTCGACGATGTCGTGCTCCGACTCGGCCTGGCTGGGATAGCCGCTGACGCCGCCCTCCTTGCGGAGCGTGTCGAACGTGGCGTGGCGCCCCGTGACGAGCTTGTGCACGTAGGACTGGTGGCCGGTGTCGAACACCACGCGGTCGCGCGGGGAGTCGAAGACCCGGTGGATCGCGAGCGTCAGCTCGACCACGCCGAGGTTGGGACCGAGGTGCCCGGAGTTGGTCGCGACGGTGCGGATCATCACGTCGCGGACCTCGGCGGCCAGCTCGTCCAGCTGCCCCTCGGACAGCCCGCGGAGGTCGCGCGGGGACGAGATCGAGTCGAGGAGTGCCATGTCGACCGAGTCTATTTCATGGCAGGTCGTGGACCGCCACCGCAGGCTCGTGGAGGCTCCCCAACCAGACCCTGCCCTCGTGCTCGCGGACCCCGGTGACCATGTGGAACCCCGGGTGCTGGATGTCGAGGTCGTGCACGAGCCTGCCGTCGTCGTCGTACGCCTGGGCGCGGATGGTGCGCTTCGGTGCGGGCTGGAGCGCCTCGGGGATCCTCGTGACCGCCCGGCGCAGCAGCATCGGAGCAGAGCCGAGCCGCTCGACCAACCTGTCCACCGGGCTCGCGAGGGTGACCCAGACGAGCCCGTCGCTGCCGCGGCTGATGTTGTCGGGATAGCCGGGGAGGTCCGTGACGAGGTGGTCGCGCTCCCCCGCCCGCGGACCGGTCAGCCAGAGGCGTACGACGGTGCGGCCGCGGCACTCGGCCACGGCGACGTAGGACTCGTCGGCGGCCAGCGCGACGCCGTTGGAGAACCGGAGCCCGTCGAGGACCACCGTCACCGTGCCTGCGGGGTCGCGCCGGACGAGCCGACCGGTGTGCGTGTCCTGGACGAAGTCGTCCTTCCACTGCGCGATGCCGTAGTGGCGAGAGGAGTCGCTGAACCAGATGGTGCCGTCGGCCGCCACGGCGGCGTTGTTGCAGAAGCGCATGGGCTCGCCGTCGACCCGGTCGAGCAGCACCTCGACAGCTCCCGTCCCCGGGTCAACCGCCAGGACGCCCCTCGTCGCGTCGCACACCAGCAGCCGACCGTCGGGAAGCAGCTCGAGCCCGAGCGGGCGGCCGCCGGTGTCGGCGACCCGCTTCGTGCTCCCCGTGCGGGGGTCGATCGCCCAGATCGCTCCGTCCTCCGTCCCGGTCCAGACGGTGCCGTCGGCGCCCACGAGGACGTCCTCGGCTCCCATCGACGGGACGGGGTGCACGGTCAACGAGCTGGGGGCGGTCATGGCGCCATGCTCGCGTAGACGGGGCCGTCGAGGAAGGCGGGCACGATGTCGGCGGCCGCCGCGGTCAGGTCGAGCCCTCGGGCGACCTCGGGCTCCACGAAGACGATCCGACGACCCTCCCGGCAGTCGATGTCCGCATCGGTGAGGTCGGTGGCCGCCACGAACACCTGCATCCGGTCCCAGCTGCCGTGCGCCCGGGTGTGGTCGACGACGAACTCGCGGTAGACCTCGAGCGTGCCGGGCGCCAGGCGTACGCCGGTCTCCTCCTCCAGCTCGCGGTAGGCGGCCGGCTCGAAGTCCTCCCCCGGCTCGACGTGCCCACCGCTCAGGCCCCACTTCTCGGGGTCGATCGGCGCGTGCTCGTCGCGCTCTTGCAGCAGGATCCGGCCCGCGCGGTCGACCAGCAGGACGCCGGCGAAGGTGCGGCCGTCCGGGTCCGGGACGAACGGGTGGTCGGCGATCCACCGCCGCAGCTCCGGCGCGACGAGCGCCGTCGACGGCACGAGGTCGACGTCGGGCAGCGGGTCGGAGTCGACGAACACCATCTGGCGGCCCTCGTGGCACTCCACCTCGGTCTCCGTCGTACGGGCGACGAAGGCGTGGAAGTGGAAGGTGCCGCGCTCGGTGACCAGCTCGAAGCGACCGAGGTCAGAGAGGTCCTCGGCGGTGAGGTGCACCCCGGTCTCCTCGGCGAGCTCGCGGACGGCTCCGTCCACCGGGGTCTCCCCCTCGTCGACGCCGCCTCCCGGGAAGCACCACATCTCCGGCCAGACGGGTGCGTGCTCGTCGCGCTCCTGCATCAGGACGCGGCCGCGCGGGTCGACCAGCGTCACCTGGACGAAGTCGGTGCGGACCGCCGTCGACGCCCACGCCAGCACCCGGTCGAGGGTCAGCGCGGTCGCTTGGTGCAGCGGACGACCACCCAGGTCCTGCGGGTCGACGAACCTCATCTGCCGGCCCTCTCCGCAGACCACGTCGTCGTCGGTCACCGACATCCGGACGGCGAAGAGCTCGAGCTCGTCGTCCTCGCCGCAGGACTCGCTCCGGAACCTGTGCACGCCGAGGGAGTGGAGCCGGTCAGGCTCGACGACCAGGCCCGTCTCCTCGTGGAGCTCGCGCACGGCCGCGGCCCGGAAGTCCTCGCCGTCCTCGAGGTCGCCACCGGGGTAGCCCCAGCGTCCGGGGTCGTGGAGCGCGTCGTCGCCGCGCTCCTGCATGAGGAGCCGACCGGCAGGATCGAGGACGGCGACGGCCGAGAACCTGTGCATCGCTCGACCCTAGCCAGAGGGCACGTCACATCCGGACGCGGTAGCGCCGCCCCCGCAGCGCCTCCTCGACCAGCCCCACCTCGCGGCGTACGGCGACCAGGCGGGCGTCCTCGAGCTGGAAGGTCTGCACGGCCGCCGTCACCACCGCCTCGTCGGCGACGTCCCTGAGGTCGCCGCGGATCTCGCTCAGGCCCCGCCGGGTCGCGAGCTGCTGGGCCTCGACGTGGAGCACGGCGAACCGCGCCAGGACGACCACGTGTCGCCGCAGTCCCGGGAACCGCCGGTAGTCGGGCGGGCACAGGTCGAGCAGCCAGCTGGCCGCCGTCGCCTCCCAGTCCGGCGCGTCCGGCGGCCGCACCTGGCGCGGCCAGCCCGGAGGAGCCACCCCGCGGTGGCCCTGCGGCGGCGTCGGCCGCTGTGGGGGTTGCGGAGTCGGGAACACCGATCGATCATATCGAACGTGTGTTCGATGCGTCAGCCGATGCCGAGGGCCGCCTCGACCTCGGCGAGGTCCGGGTCGCGCAGGCCCGTGGAGTCGTGGCGCCACCAGACGTCGGGGTAGACGATGCGACCGGTCATCCAGTCCTCGAGCGCGAACGGCACGACCTGGAGCGCCGGAGCCGGCACCCGCATCGAGGGCGGCTCGATGCCGTGCGCGGCCGCCGGCCCGAAGCCGCGGGCGCCGTAGAACGCCGGACTGCCCTCGAGGACCAACGCCGGGCGTCCGACCGCCCGCGCCGCCTCGATCGCTGCCGCGACCAGTGCACTGCCGATCCCCCGCCGTTCCAGGTCCGGCCGGGTGCTCAGCGGCGAGAGCATCGTCAGGTCGACGAGCGCGCGGCGGGCGTCGAGCCAGCAGTGGCTGAGACCGACGTGACCGACGACCTGGCCCTCCACGACGGCGACGAGCTCGCCGAGGAGCAGGTCGCCCGCCCGGACCTCGGCCCAGAGGTCCGCCACCTGGACACCGCGCTCGGGCGCCCCGGCACCGAAGGCGGCACTGATCACCGCCAGCACGGCGTCGGCGTCGGTCGGCCCTGCGGGGCGGATCCCGACAGGGATCGGCTCGCTCATCCGCGACACGCTAGCGACCGACCCGCTCGCGGAGACCGGCCGCGAGTCCCACGATCGTCAGCGCGTCGAACAGCCCGCCGCCGGTCTCGGCCAGTCGTTGGTGCTTCACCGGCCCCAGCCGCAGCCGCAGGTGCACCCGCGTGGCGCCGCTGCCGATGGGCGTGAGGTGCAGGCACCACGTCAGGTCGGTCCGGCCACGCCGCGAGGTGTAGAGCAGGTGCCGCGGGTGCTCGATCGAGGCCAGGGTGAAGGTGGCGTCCTTCCCGCCCCAGTCCGGTATCACGTCGCCGACCTCGTGCGCGAGCCAGCGCGGCTCGATCCGCCTCAGTGCCCTTCGGCTCCGGGGGACGAACCTCTCGACGGAGGCCGGGAGGTACCACCCGGCCCGCCGCTTGCCGAGCTGCACGAGCCACGGCCACACGTCGTCGGGCGAGGCGGGCAGGTCGAACCCGCGGTCCATCACGACGTCGGCGTCGACGAGGTCATCGCCGGGCAGTGGCGTACGCCGTTCGGCTGCGGTTGCACGCGCCAGGTCCATCGACGTCAGCCCGCCCTCAACCGCGGAGGAGGGACCAGCGCACCTCGCGGCTGGCGTTGTCGACGTTGAGGTCCACGAGGCAGATGCTCTGCCACGTGCCGAGCGCCAGCCGGCCGTCGAGGACGGGCACCGTGCAGTGGGGCGGCACGATCGCCGGCATCACGTGCGAGCGTCCGTGGCCGGGCGAGCCGTGACGGTGCCGCCAGCGGTCGTCGGCGGGCAGCAGGTCGCCGAGAGCGGCGAGCAGGTCGTCGTCGGAGCCTGCCCCGGTCTCGATGATCGCCAGCCCCGCGGTCGCGTGCGGCACGAAGACGTGCAGCAGGCCGTCAGCATGGCCGGCCACGAAGTCCGCCGCCTCCGCCGTCAGGTCGAGGACCACCTCCTCGCCGCCGGTCCGGTAGGTACGGGTCTCGGATTCCATGCGCGCCACGCTAGCGCCGGACGCCCTAGCCTTCAGGCATGTCCCGACCCCGCGCGACCGCAGCCCTCGTGCTGGCAGTGCTGCTCGCGGCGTGCAGCTCGCCCGACGAGTCGGACCGGACCCCCGCGACCCCGTCCCCCAGCACCTCGACGGCCGAGCCGACCGTCGATCCGGAGGTCGCACCCTTCGTCACCGTCGGCACCGGACCGATCGGCCTCGCCGCCGAGGGCGACGACATGTGGGTGGTGCTGAGCGGCGACGACGCGGTCACGCGCGTCCGGGCCGGCGGCGATGGCCCCGACCTGACCGTCGCCGTCCTCGGTACGCCGCTCCGCGCGGTCGCCCTCGACGGCTCGCTCTGGGTGACGTCCTTCCGCGGCGAGCAGCTGGTGCGCATCGACACCGCCACCGGCGACACCACCGCCACCATCCCCACCGGCGCCGGACCGGAGGGCCTCACGGCCGGCTTCGGCTCGGTCTGGTTCGTCGAGCAGGACGCCGGACGACTCGTTCGCGTCGATCCTGCGACGGCGAAGGTCGCCTCCCGGACCGACATCGGCGTCGGCGCCCGCCTCCCCCACGCAGGGAGGAAGGCCGTCTATGTCGCCGCCTTCGCCGACGACCGCGTCCTGCGGGTCGACCCGCGCACCCTCGACGTACGCCGCTCGGAGAAGGTCTGCAGCGGCCCGCAAGGCATGGCCGAGGCCGCCGGTCGGCTGTGGGTGGCCTGCACGTTCTCGGACGAGGTGGTCTCGCTCGACCCGGTCACTCTCGAGCGGCTGTCCCGGACCCCGGTCGAGGGCCTCCCGGACTCGGTCGTCGCGGACGACGGCCGGCTGCTGGTCGTCGCGGAGGAGGGACCGCGGCTCGTGGTGGTCGACCCGTCGACCGGCGAGGTCACCGACGACCAGGTGCTCGGCGCGGAGAGCGCGCTCTACGACAGCGCGAACCTCGACGTGGCCGTCGCGGGCGGCCAGGCGTGGGTCTCGTCCTTCACGGCCGACCGGGTCTACCGCGTGCCACTGCCCTGACCGGTCAGTCGGCGGTCAGTCCTCGGCGAGCGCCTGCTCGATGCGCTCCACCTTGGCGGTGAGCTGGCCCTCGTAGCCCGGCCGGATGTCGGCCTTCAGCACGAGCCCGACGCGCGGCGACACCTGCGACACGACGTCGACGGCCTGCTTCACGACCGCCATCACCTCGTCCCACTCGCCCTCGATGGTGGTGAACATCGAGGTGGTCTCGTGGGGCAGTCCGGACGCCCGTACGACGCGTACGGCCTCCGCGACAGCCCCGGTGACCGACCCGCTCGGGTCGCTGGACGTGGGTGAGATCGAGAAGGCGACGAGCATGTCGCCGACGCTATCGACCACTGCCCCGTTCCACCCGGGCGGGTGCGCCCATTGGGGTGGAACGACCCATCCGGCGGCGTGCCTACGGTCGAAGCACCAGCCCAACGGTCTCCTTCCGAGACCTCTACGAAGGGATCACCACGTGCCTGACGTCACCGCAAGCTCCGGCCTGCTGAGCTCCACCAAGGTCCATGTCGAGGACTCCGGCGGCTCCGGCCGTCCCGTCGTCCTGATCCACGGCTGGCCGCTGTCCGGCGAGTCGTGGGGCGAGCAGGTCGGTCCGCTGAGCGCCGCGGGCTACCGCGTCGTGGCCTACGACCGCCGCGGCTTCGGCCGCAGCGACAAGCCGTCGAAGGGTTACGACTACGACACGCTCGCCGACGACCTGGACGGCGTGCTCAAGGAGCTCGACCTCACCGACGTCACCCTCGTCGGGTTCTCGATGGGTGGCGGCGAGGTCGCCCGCTACATCGCTAGGCACGGCGAGGACCGCGTCCACTCGGCCGTCTTCGCGGCCGCCGTCCCGCCCTTCCTGATGAAGTCCGACGACAACCCGGACGGTCCGCTCACCGAGGACGCGGCGAAGGAGATGGAGGACGGCCTCAAGGAGGACCGCACCACGTTCTTCGACGGCTTCACGCAGGACTTCTTCTCCGCCGACGGCGAGCTCAAGGTCACCGAGGAGCAGCGCCAGGAGGCCATCGCGCTGGCGCACCAGAGCGACCAGACGGCGGCTCTGGGCTGCATGGAGGCCTTCGGCACCACCGACTTCCGTGACGACCTGACCAAGATCACCGTCCCCACGTTGGTCATCCACGGCGACTCCGACGGCATCGTGCCGTTCGAGGGCTCGGGCAAGCGCACCCACGAGGCGGTGGCCGGCTCCGAGCTGGTGGTCGTCGAGGGTGCCCCGCACGGCTTCAACGTCAGCCACGCCGACGAGTTCAACCAGGCGCTGCTGGGCTTCCTGCAGCGCTGAGCCGCCGGCTGCCGGGAGTCAGGCGTTGACGCCGTCTCCCGGCAGTGCCCCGGTGGGGTCAGGGGTGCCGCCCTGGCAGCTGACCCCGAACTCCGGCGCCGTGTGCCCGTCGCCGTACTCCTCCAGGAACAGACCGAGCCGCTCGTCGTCCGCGCCGTCGAGCTGGAGCTGTGCGCCCCACACGGTGATGACCACGGGTGAGGGCAGTCCCTCTCGCGGCGACATGATCCCGTTGTCGGGCAGCTGCGCAGCGAGCTCCTCGAGATCGGAGGCGGACAGGTCGGGGTCGTGGGTGATCCAGACCGTCCCGTGCTCGAGGTCGTGGACCGCGTTCTCCTCGCGCACCGGCTCGTCGTAGACACCGCAGTCGAGCCAGATCGGGGCGTGCGCGCCACCGGCGGGCGGGTCCTGCGGATAGGTGACGTCGTCCGTCGTGTGGGCGCGGTCGGTGATGTCCCAGGTCTCGACGAGCGTGAGGTCGAGTGCCCGTTGCGCCTGCTCCTCGCCGCGCAGGGCCTTGTCGACCAGCGGTGCGGCCAGCGCGGCCCCGAGGACCAGCACGGCACCGACCGTGGCCAGGACCAGCGGCAGCCGGCTCGGGCGCTGCTCCTCGACGACGGGAACCTGCTCGTACGACGTCTCCGCGTGCGGCTCGTACGGCACTCCGTCAGGTGACGCCTCCGGCACAGGCTCGGGCGTCTGGTCGGCGTCGTTCACCGCGTCAGGCTACCGACGTCCTCCACGTCGCTCCGATCGACGGGGAGTGCCGGTCGGAGTCCGTTCCCAGAAATCCCCCGATCAGTGGAGCCTGCGGCCCGACCTACCGGCCGCTGGCTCCACTGTCACCACGAGGACGCGAACACGGCCGCGCCCAGGAGCTCCTGGACGCGGCCGCGTGCTCAGCCCGTGTGGTGCGTCATCCCTTCAGCAGGTTGCGCAGGACGTACTGCATGATCCCGCCGTTGCGGTAGTAGTTGGCCTCGCCCGGGGTGTCGATCCGGACGGTGGCCTCGAACTCGCTCGTCTCGCCGTGCGCCATGTCGGTGCCGGGAGCGGGCTCGACCTTGACCGTGACGGTCTTCGGGGTCGTGCCGTCGTTGAGCTCGGTGATCCCGCTGATGCTGATGATCTCCGCACCCGTGAGGCCGAGGTCGTCGGCGGTCTTCCCGTCGGGGAACTGCAGCGGGATGACGCCCATGCCGATGAGGTTGGAGCGGTGGATCCGCTCGTAGGACTCGGCGATGACGGCCTTCACGCCCAGCAGCGCCGTGCCCTTGGCGGCCCAGTCGCGCGACGAGCCCGAGCCGTACTCCTTGCCCGCCAGGACGACCAGCGGGGTGCCGGCCTCCTGGTAGTGGGCGCTGGCCTCGTAGACGCTGGTGACCTCGCCGTCCTTCGTGAAATCCCGGGTCACCCCGCCCTCGGTGCCCGGCGCGAGCTGGTTGCGCAGGCGGATGTTGGCGAACGTGCCGCGGATCATCACCTCGTGGTTGCCGCGGCGCGAGCCGTAGGAGTTGAAGTCACGCTGCTCGACACCGTGCTCGGCGAGGTAGTGGCCGGCCGGGCTGTCCTTCTTGATCGCACCCGCGGGGCTGATGTGGTCGGTTGTGACCGAGTCACCCAGCTTGAGCAGGACGCGCGCGCCGACGATGTCGGTGACCGCTTCGGGCTCGTCGGGCATGCCGTCGAAGTAGGGAGGACGGCGGACGTAGGTGGAGTCCTGGTCCCACTCGAAGGTGTTGCCCTCCGGGGTGGGCAGCGACTGCCAGCGCTCGTCGCCCTTGAAGACGTCGGCGTAGGACTCGCCGAACATGTCGGAGGTGATCGCGGACGCGATCGTCTCCTCGATCTCCTGCGGGCTCGGCCAGATGTCCTCGAGGAACACGTCGTTGCCGTCCTGGTCCTGTCCCAGCGGGTCGCCGAACAGGTCGACGTCCATGGAGCCGGCGAGGGCGTAGGCCACGACGAGTGGCGGGGACGCGAGGTAGTTCATCTTCACGTCCGGGTTGATCCGGCCCTCGAAGTTGCGGTTGCCCGACAGCACGGAGACGACGGCGAGGTCGGCCTCGTTGACCGCTGCCGAGACCTCGGGGATGAGCGGGCCGGAGTTGCCGATGCAGGTCGTGCAGCCGTAGCCGACGAGGTTGAAGCCGAGCTTGTCCAGGTAGGGCGTGAGGCCCGACCGGTCGTAGTAGTCGGAGACGACCTTGGAGCCGGGCGCGAGCGAGGTCTTCACCCACGGCTTGCGGGTCAGGCCCTTCTCGACCGCCTTCTTGGCCAGCAGCGCAGCCCCGATCATCACGCTCGGGTTGGAGGTGTTGGTGCACGAGGTGATCGCGGCGATCACGACGGCACCGTGGTCGATCTCGACCTCCTGGCCGTCCAGCGAGACCTTGGTCTTCTTCGTGGGACGACCGGCGTCGTGCGGCGCGTCGACGTGCACGGGCTTGCCGTTGCCACCCTCGTGGCTGGGCGCGTCGGAGGCCGGGAACGACTCCTCGACCGCCTCGTCGTAGCCCGAGGCGTTCGCGGCGTCGTCCGGGTCGGAGTCACCCTCGTCGACGTAGTCGGCCAGCGCCGCGCGGAAGGAGTCCTTCGCGGCCGAGACCTCGACGCGGTCCTGCGGACGCTTCGGGCCGGCCAGCGACGGCACGACGGTGGAGACGTCCAGCTCGAGACGCTCGCTGTAGCGGGGCTCGGCGCTCGGGTCGTGCCACAGCCCCTGCTCCTTGGCGTACGCCTCGACGAGCGCGAGCTGCTCGTCGGTGCGGCCGGTGAGGCGGAGGTAGTCGATCGTCTGGTCGTCGATCGGGAAGACCGCGATCGTGGAGCCGAACTCCGGGCTCATGTTGCCGATCGTGGCGCGGTTGGCGAGCGGCAGCGCGGAGACGCCCTCGCCGTAGAACTCGACGAACTTGCCGACCACACCGTGCTCGCGGAGCATCTCGGTGATGGTGAGCACGAGGTCGGTGGCGGTCGAGCCGGCGGGCAGCTCGCCCGACAGCTTGAAGCCGACCACGCGCGGGATGAGCATGGAGACCGGCTGGCCGAGCATCGCGGCCTCGGCCTCGATGCCGCCGACGCCCCAGCCGACCACGCCGATGCCGTTGACCATGGTGGTGTGGGAGTCGGTGCCGACGCAGGTGTCGGGGTAGGCCACGCCGTCGCGGACCATCACGACGCGCGCGAGGTGCTCGATGTTGACCTGGTGCACGATGCCGGTGCCCGGCGGGACGACCTTGAAGTCGTCGAAGGCGCCCTGGCCCCAGCGCAGGAACTGGTAGCGCTCGCGGTTGCGCTCGTACTCGATCTCGACGTTGCGCTCGAACGCGTCGGCGGAGCCGAAGACATCGGCGATCACGGAGTGGTCGATGACCATCTCGGCCGGGGCGAGCGGGTTGATCCTCGTCGCGTCGCCACCGAGCTCGGCCATCGCCTCGCGCATGGTGGCGAGGTCGACGACGCAGGGCACGCCGGTGAAGTCCTGCATGATCACGCGCGCCGGCGTGAACTGGATCTCCTGGTCGGGAGCAGCGCTCGCGTCCCAGCCGGCGATCGCCTTGATGTGGTCCTCGGTGATGTCCGCGCCGTCCTCGGTGCGGAGCAGGTTCTCCAGCAGCACCTTGAGCGAGAAGGGCAGGCTCTCGACGTCGAGGCCCTCTCCCTTCACCGCGTCGAGGCGGTAGATCTCGTAGGACTGTCCGTCCACGTCCAGGGTGCCCTTGGCACCGAAGCTGTCCTGACTGGCCATCAGCCACATCTCCTCGGGGAGCTAGCGGGTTCGCGTCCATCCTGCCCTCGCACGCGAGGTGCCGGGAAGGTGGGTGACCCTGTTCTTGGGACATCACATTATCTTGACATCAAGATACCACAGGCACCACAGCGGCTCGGCTAGCCTCCCCGCGTGCCGACCCTCCTCCACCTCAACGGTCCGTCCGGCGTCGGGAAGTCGACGCTCGCCCGCGAGCACGCCGCCGCCCACCCGGGCACGCTGCTGCTCGACATCGACGAGCTCCGGCCCTGGGTCTCCGGGTGGGAGGACGACTTCGTCGGCACCGGGGAGGCGGTCAGGCAGACCGCGCTCGCGATGATGACGGCCTACCTGCGCAGCGGGCGCGACGTGGTCCTCCCCCAGCTCATCGTCACCCCCGCCCAGGTCGACCGGTTCGTGGCGGCCGCGGCCGACGCGGGAGCGGCGTACGTCGGCGTGGTGCTGGACGCGGCGCCCGACGACGTCCTGCACCGACTGCACCACCGCGCCGAGACGCCCGTGACTGCGGTGATCTCGCGGATCATCGAGGAGCGCGGCGGTGACGACCTGGTCCTCGAGGGCAGGCGCCAGCTGCTCGACCTCGCCCGAAAGAACGGCTGCCCCCTCGTCGACACGACGGACCGCGAGGCCGCCCTGCGGGAGCTCGCCGCGCTGGTGTCCTAGTCGATGCCGGCCATCTGGTCGAGGCGCTGCAGCAGGTCGTGGGCAGCGAGCTCCACCTTTTTGTGCCGCCACTCCGAGGCGCGGTAGACGCACGCGATCAGGCCGCTGCGGTGGACGCGCCGCAGGTCGCCGTAGACGAATGCGTGGCGGGCCTTGGTGCCGTCGTTCGCGCCCTCGGTGAGCCCGAGGTGCCAGGCCGCGTAGTCCTCGAACGGATGCTTCTCGAGGTAGGCGTTCTGCGCCTCGGCGCTCGGCTGGACGTCGCCCCAGTCGCTCTCGAGGACGTACTGCCGCCCGTCGATCAGCCGGCGGGCGTGGGCGACGGCGTCCTGGTTGACCTCGTAGGTGGCCATGGGTCCACCCTCCTCCGATCGCTGGGCGCCGACCACACCCTCAGCGGCGCACGGGCTCCAGCAGGGCGACGCACTCGACGTGGTGGGTCATCGGGAAGCCGTACATGACCCTGAGCGTAAGTGCGATCCTTTGCGGTCGCGTGCGCTCAGGAGGCCGAACGAGCCAGTCACCTGCGGCAATGCCCTTTGGGACGCGCGCGGGCGTCGGCGTCCAGGTGCGGGTGATTGCGAATCAAAGCGAGCCCAATTCGAGCCCTCCCACCGACGAGCGCCGACGGTCGCAAGCGTCCACAGCGCGGTTGGCTGGGGCCCTCGTCGCAGTTGCCCGCGAGCTCGTCGAGAAGGAATGCCGCGCCTCCTACCAGAGTCCGTTCCCAGCCGGGTCGGCGACCCAGCGGCTTCTTCAGTTGAAGCGGGACATGCCTCCGTCAACCGGAACGAGCGTGCCGGTGACATATGAAGAGGCTGGCGACAGCAAGAATGCCGCCACCCGTGCGAACTCTTGCGGACTCCCGTGCCGGCCAAGGGGTACGGCACCTGGTTCGAGACGAGACGAGTCGATGGCACCCGCCAGTAGTCCGTTCACCCTGATGCCTCGCGGTCCGAGCTCCCCTGCCAGCTCGAGCGCCACAGTGGCGAGACCACGTTCCAGCGCGTCAGCGACAGCCTGACCGGTGTCCGGCTCGTAGACCGCAGTGGACAAAGCGAGAGCAATCGACCCGCCCGCCGGCAGGGAGTCAGCAAGGACTCGCATGGCACGAACGGCGCGGAGGAACATGTCCTGGAAGGAGTCGGTCCACGCTGCATCGGTCACCTCCAGAGCCCCTCCCTCCCGGATGTCCCCAGCCGAGATGACCGCGCCGTCTAGTCGTCCCCATGTGGCCTCGGCGCAGGCGACCAAGTGGGCAGGGGCCTGTCCTTCTCCGGGCGCCACAGCAACAGCGTGGGAGGCGCCAAGGTCTTCTACAAGCGTGGAAAGGTCGTGTTCGCCGCGGGCCCCGAGCACCACTCGCGCGCCCTCAGAGATCAGTACTCGGGCCACTTCTCGGCCCCACGTGGTCGCCCCGTCGTCGACGAGGTACACCCGCCGGTCGAGATCGAGGTTCATGTCGCAAGCCTAGGCCGTCATCACCGCTGTATCTGCATGACGACGGCCTTGGGCTCGGTGAAGAACTCGCGGCTGAAGTTGCCCCCTTCACGGCCTACGCCTGAGTCCCCGACACCGCCGAAGGGCGTGCGCAGGTCGCGGATGAAGAAGCAGTTCACCCACACCGTCCCCGCGCGGAGACGGGAGGCGACGCGGTGCGCCCGTGAGAGGTTTTCGGTGAACAGCATCGCGTTGAGTCCGTAACGGGTGTCGTTAGCCAGGCCGACGACCTCGTCCTCGGACTCGAAGCGGTTCACCACGCACACCGGTCCAAAGATCTCGTCGCAGTACGCCGGCGCAGTCAGCGGCAGGTCGGCGACGATGGTGGGGCGGACCAGCCACCGGCCGTCCTCGTCGACCCCCCCGGTGAGGACCTTGCCTCCGTCGGCACCAACGCCCTCGACGTACGACGACACCTTTTCGAAGTGCTTCCTGCTGGCCAGGCTGGAGAACTTCGTCGCCGGGTCGAACGGGTCGCCGATGACCAGCGCTTCGGCGGCAGCCACAAAGCGGGCCATGAACTCCTCGTAGATCGCCGCGGCGACGTAGAGCCGCGATCCAGCGAGGCAGATCTGACCGGAGTTGCGGAAGATCGCCTCGACCGCCCAGTGGACGGCGTTGTCGAGGTCGGCGTCCTCGAAGATGATGTTGGCGCCCTTCCCGCCGAGCTCGAGCGAGACCGGTGCAAGGTGTCCGGCGGCCGACGCCATCACGTGCTTGCCGGTCGTGGAAGACCCCGTGAAGGTCACCCGGTCGACGCGGTCGTCGGCGGTGAGGGACGAGCCGGCCGGGCGGCCGTGCCCATTGAGCACGTTGAGCACGCCCGGAGGGAAGCCTGCCTCCGTCGCGAGCCGACCCAGCATCGTCACCGACGCCGGCGTGTCCTCGGACGGCTTGATGATGCACGTGTTGCCCCAGGCGAGCGCCGGCGCGATCTTCCAGCTGGCCATCATGAGGGGGAAGTTCCAGGGACTGATGGCCGCGACCACGCCGGCGGGTCCGTACTCGCTGTACGAGTGGTGCCCGGAGTCCATCGGGTAGACCTCACCGCAGTGGTCGCGCTGGTGATCGGCGAAGAAGCGGAAGTTCCACACCGAGCGCCCGACGTCGTGCTTGGACTGGGCGAAGGGCTTGCCCATGTTGGTGGTGTCGAGGGTGGCGAGCTCGTCGGACCGCTCCTCCATCAGGTCGGCCAGCTTGTGGATCGCAACCGCCCTCTCCGCCCGGCCCAGTCGAGGCCAGTCGCCCTCGTCGAAGGCCCGGCGCGAGCTTGCGACGGCTCGGTCGGCGTCCTCGGCGGCACCCTCGGCCGCGTCGGCCCAGACCTCCTGCGTCCAGGGGTTCCACACCTCGAAGGTGGTGCCGTCCGCGGACGGCACCTCTTTGCCGTCGATGACGTGACCGAAGAACTGGCGCTCGCTCATGGCGTCCCCTCTCGTTGCTTGCGCTCGGCGATCGTGACGTCCCCGGCAGCCCAGTGGGTCTCGGGCACCTCGCGCACGACGATGCGCACACTGGCCAACGGCGCGTCGACGGACTCGCCCGCCGCCTTCGTCAGCGCACTGATCAGCGTCCGGATCTGCTCGGGGGTGCGGCCCTCCGTCAGGGTCACCTCGATGAACGGCATCACTCGCCTCCGTTGATGAAGATCGAACCCAGGTGGGTGAAGTGCATCGCGGTCGACGAGCTCGGCGGCGCGGGTACGGCGTCGGTCATCCCACCGGTCAGCACGATCCAGCCGGGCTTGATGACGTGTCCGCGCTTCGCGAGTTCGTTGGCGGCCAGCGCGAGCGCCTCTCCTGGGTGCCCGAGGACCGCAGCGCCGGTCGCCGAGTCGACGATCTGCCCGTCCACCTCCACCAGCGCTGCCTCCAGCGTCAGGTCCAGTCCGCTCGGCGGCAGCCCGACCGGACCGGTGACGAACACGCCGGAGGAGGCGTTGTCGGCGGCGACGTCGCCTGCCTTGAACCGGAAGTCGCGGTAGCGGCTGTCGATGATCTCGGCACCGCCCCAGACGGACTCGACCGCACGCATCGCGGTGGCACAGCTCACGCCTGGACCGGTGAGCTCCCGGCCCATGACGAAGACGATCTCGGGCTCGATGCGGGGGTGGATCAGCCGGGACTGCGGGACCGGGTCACCGGCGGGCAGGACCATTGCGTCGGTCAGCCACGCCACGAAGGGCACGTCGATGCCCATCCGCTGCTGCTTGGCCTTGCTGGTCAGGCCGAGCTTGATGCCGACGAGCGTCTCGCCGCGGTCCAGCCGCGCCTGCAGGTTCCGGTCCTGGATCTCGTAGCCGGTCGCCAGGTCCAGCTCGGGCCACTCGTCGGTGAACGGTGCCCGATCGACACGCTCGTCCTCGCAGCGCAGCAGATCGGCTCCGACGGAGGCGACGTCCCAGGCCATCAGCGGACCCCCGACCCGGCGAGGTCGCCGAGCTCCTTCTCCTGGGCGAGCTCGAGCGCGATGTCGATGATCATGTCCTCCTGGCCGCCGACGTAGCCGTACTCGCCGACCTTCTGCAGGATCTCGTGCGCCGGCACGCCGTAGCGCTCCGCCGCCCTCTCGGCGTGCAGTAGGAACGAGGAGTAGACGCCGGCGTACCCCTGGGTGATCGAGGACCGGTCCATCCAGGGCAGTCGTGGGATGAAGGGCCGCACCACCTCCTCGGCCGCCGAGAGCACCTCTCCGAGGTCGATGCCGGTGCGGATGCCCATCCGCTCGAACGTGGCCGCGAGGACCTCGGTCGGCGAGTTGCCGGCACCCGCCCCGAGCGCGCACAGGGCACCGTCGATCTGCACCGCGCCGTTCTGGTATGCCAGGACGGAGTTGGCAACGCCCATGCTGAGGTTCTGGTGGCCGTGGAACCCCACCTGCGCGCCGTCCCGGCCGACTTCCTCGACCACCGCGGTGATGCGCTCCTGGGCGTCAGAGAGGATCAAGGCGCCGGCCGAGTCCACGACGTAGACGCACTCCGCACCGGCATCCACCATCGTCCGTGCGTTCCTGGCCAGCACGTCGGGGGTGGTGCTGTGCGACAGCATCAGGAACCCGACGGTCTCCATGCCCAAGGCCCGTGCCTCGCCGAAGTGCTGGGTCGACACGTCGGCCTCGGTGCAGTGGGTCGCGATCCGAGCCACGGAGGCTCCGACTGCGTGCGCCTGCTTGAGGTCCCGGACTGTCGCCAGGCCAGGGAGCATCAGCACCGCGATCTTCGCCTGGGTGGCCTCGTCGACTGCGGCCCGGATGAGGTCGAGCTCGTCGACGAGGCTGAAGCCGTAGTTGAAGCTCGAGCCGCCGAGACCATCGCCGTGGGTCACCTCGATCGCCTGGACGCCGGCGCGGTCGAGCGCCGAGACGACCCCGCGCACCTGCTCCTCGGTGAACTGGTGGCTCATCGCGTGCGAGCCGTCTCGCAACGTGGAGTCGGTGATCCGCAGGTCCCGCTCGCCACCAGCCGCGGTGGCGTTGGCGAGCACCTCCGTCTCGGTCACTTCGCGGTCTACCACCGGAACGTCCTCGGGGCGGATCGTCATGTCACCCATCGCGGTCAGACACCTGCTTCCTGGGGCATCGTTGTCGTGTCGGGCAGGTCGCCGAGGTCTGCCGACGACTTCCACGTGGTGTCGACGCCGAGCCGGTGCGCGACCATGAGGTCACCCACCCGCGCGGCGGCGGCGGTGATGATGTCGAGGTTGCCGGCGTAGTCGGGCAGGTAGTCACCGCGCCCCTTGACCTCGATCGGGATGAACACCCGAGCCTGGCCGCGCCAGGCGTCGCGGGCCGGGTCGAACTGGGGTGCGGCGCGCAGGTGGTAGCCCGGGACGTACTCCTGGACCGTGGCCTCCATGGCGTGAATCGACTCCAGCAGCCGGTCCTGGAGCTCGCCGGGCTCGCCAGCCTCCGGCGGGATCGCGCAGAACACCGTGTTGCGCATCATCAGCGGCGGCTCGACCGGGTTCAGGATGATGATTGCCTTGCCACGCTCTGCCCCGCCGACAGCCTCGACGGCGTTGCTCGTCGTCTCGGTGAACTCGTCGATGTTGGCGCGGGTGCCGGGCCCGGCGGACCGGCTCGACACCGACGCGACGATCTCGGCGTACGGCACCGGGACGACGGAGGAGACGGCGCTGACCATGGGCACGGTGGCCTGTCCCCCGCAGGTGATCATGTTGACGTTCGGGGCGTCGAGGTTGAACGACAGATTGACCGGCGGGCAGAGGTAGGGCCCCACGGCGGCCGGGGTCAGGTCGACGGCGAGGATGCCGGCCTCGGCATAGCGGGGCGCGTTCGCCGAGTGCGCCTTCGCCGAGGTGGCCTCGAAGACGATGTCGGGGAGCTCGTCCTGGGCGAGGAGCCAATCAACACCCTCGGCACTGACCTCCAGCCCGAGCCGCTTCGCGCGGGCGAGGCCGTCCGATGTCGGGTCGACGCCCACCATGTAGCGGGGCTCGATGATGTCGCTGCGCCGAATTAGCTTGAACATCAGGTCGGTGCCGATGTTGCCGGGCCCGACGATCGCTGCCGTTGCCTTGCCCTTGCTCATGCGGTTTCCTCTCGAGAGCTGTCGAAGCGGGCGGTGACGCTGCCCAGCCCGGCGAAGGTGGCGGTGACGGTGTCTCCGGGGGCCACCGGGACCATGGCGCAGACCGCGCCCGGCAGCACCACGTGGCCCTCCTCGAGCGTCACTCCACGCGCGCCGACGGTGTTGGCGAGCCACACCAGGGTCCTCAGGGGCGAGCCGAGCACGGCTCCCCCGGCGCCGGTCCCGACCACCGACCCGTTCCTGGTCATCACGGCTCCGGCGAGGCGCAGGTCGACGTCGCTGATCGCGGTCGGGGTGGACCCGAGCACCAGGGCCCCCGAGCTGGCGTTGTCGGCGATCGTGTCGAACAATCCGATCTTCCAGTCCTCGATGCGGCTGTCGACGATCTCGAGCGCAGGAAGGACGAAGTCCACCGCAGCCAGCGCCTCGTGCGCGGTGACGCCGGGACCACGCAGAGGCCGCTTCAGCACGAACGCGACCTCCGGCTCGATGCGTGGCTGCATGAACCTGTCCGCCGGGATCGGCTCGTGCTCGAGGTAGAAGAAGTCGTCGAGGAGGTGGCCGTAGTCGGGCTGGTCCACCCCCAGGAGCCGCTGCATCGCTGCGCTGGTGAGGCCGACCTTGTGGCCCCTGACGGTGCGGCCGGCTTCGGCGAACCAAGAGATCTGCAGCAGCTGGATGGCGTAGGCGTCCTCGAGGGTCAGCCCGTCGTACGTCGACGTCAGCGGCTGCACCGGCTTGCCGGTCGTGTAGGCGTCGAAGAGCGACCGCGCCGCTGCGGTGCGGGTCTCCTGATCGAGTCCAGGGCTTGTCACAGGTCCAGCTCCAGCCGCTCGCAGGTGGGCTTCGAGCAGCAGATCATCATCTTGTCCATCGCAGCCTGCTCCCGCTTGGTGAGCACCAGGTCCTGGTGGTCCACGGTCCCGGACAGCACCGGGGTGACACATGAGCCGCAGATCCCGTCGCGGCAGTCGTTCTCGACCTCGATGCCCAGGGCCAGGACGGTCTCGAGAATGTTCGCGTCCGGGCGCATGCGCAGCGTGTGACCCGACCTCGCCAGCACCAGCTCGTAGTTGTCGCCGTCGAGCGGGACCGGCTCCGGACGGTCGACACCGGCGCTGCTGAACAGCTCGAACCGGACGATGTCCTGGTCCGGGCCGTGCACGCGCTCGGCTGCCGCCTGGACCGCACGCAGCAACGGGAGCGGCCCGCAGACGTAGACGAGGCCGTTATCAGGCAGCGCTTTGACGACCTCGTCCAGGTCCGGCCTCCCGTCGGTGTCCTCGGCGAGGAAGGTGGCCCGGTCACCGAGGGCGCCGAGCCGCGTGCGGAAGGCCATCGTGCCGCGTGAGCGCCCCCCGTAGGTGAGCGTGAACGGGCGGCCCTCGCGGTCCAGGTGCTCGGCGAACGTCATGATCGGGGTGATGCCGACACCGCCGGCGACCAGGGCATGGAAGGGCGCGTCCTCGAGGGCGAAGCTCTGCTTGGGGCGGGTCACCAGCAGCCGCTGGCCGACCCTCAGCTCGTCGTGGACGTACCGCGACCCCCCGCGCCCCTCGGGCTCGCGCAGCACCGCGATCTGGTAGTGGGTCAGGTCGGAGGGATCTCCGCAGAGGGAGTACTGCCGGGTGCTGCCGTCGGGCACGTACACGTCGATGTGCGCGCCCGGCTCCCAGACGGGCAGCGGGTCGTTGCTCTCGATGCGCTCCAGGCGCAGGGACAGGACCCCTTCCGCCTCGAGGGTCATCTGGGTGACGAGGAGCTCGCGCTGCTCAACCATGGGCCGGCCCCTCCGCCAGGCCGAGGAGCTTGCGCACCTCGGCGAACGACGTGTCAGGGTCCGACACGTCGAACCACACCGACGGGATCCCGAGCGCCTCTGCACCGCGGATGTTCGAACTCTGGTCGTCGAGGAAGACCATGTCGGCGAAGCCCACGTCGAGTCGCTCGGAGAGCAGCTCGTAGAGGCGCGGCGCGGGCTTGAGATGGCCCTCGACCGAGCCGTCGACCACCACGTCCACGTCGCCGACGATCTCGATCCCGTCGATCCACTCCTCGGTGTGGAACGCGCGCAAGTCGTTGGTCAGGATGGCGATCTTCAGCCCCTCGGCGTGTGCGTCGCGGACCAGGGCTCGCGCCTGCTCCCGCACCAGCGCGGGGCGGGGCGGCTCGTAAAGGTGGGCGATCATCGCGCGGATGTCGGACCCGTGACCGGTATGGCGGTCCCACTCGAGGGCTCGCTCGTCCCAGTAGTGGCGCTCGGTGATCCGCCCCGCCTGGAGGTCCGCCCACGTCGGGTCAGGCTGGTCCACCGTGGCCAACGGGCCACGCTCGTGGAGCAGAGCGTGGGCCGGTGTCCCGGGCAGCTCGGCCACGAGCTCGAAGGGCGTCAGCAGCACCGGGCCGCCGAAGTCCAGGACGAGTGCAGGTCGGGTCATCTCAGTGCTCCGGCTCCTCGATGATGGCCCGGTCGAAGAGCACGACGTTGCCGGTCCACTTGCAGGCCGCGCACCAGGTCAGGAACACCCGGTCGGTGCCGCTCCACCACTCGGTGATCAGCCCGCGATCCAGCGCAGCAGAGCAGCCCGGGCAGAACTTGGGCTTGTCCAGGAGGTGGTGGGCGGCATCGGAGGCGAACCAGTCACCCGGAGGCGGCAGCCGGTACGGGTCGGGAGGTAGTGCCGGCATCGGCCCGTGATGGGCCGCGCGTCGCGCCTCCTCGTTGAGGTCAGGCACCGGAGCCTGCCTTGTCGCGCGTCTCCGCCGCAGCGTGGTGCAGGGCGAGCAGCTCCTCACGGATCGGGCTGTAGCGCATCGACCCGCCGTTGATCCACGCATCGACGAACTCCGTGCCGGCCCCGAACTTGTCCTTCTCGCACGGCAGGTGGATCACGTCGTGCTTGTCGCGCACCACACCCGGCGGGTCCTCGCCGTCCTCGACCGCGGCCATGGCCTCCTTGAACATCTTGCGGAGCATGGCGACGCCCTGGTCGGAGCGTCCGAGGTGTTCCTGCGACCGGTCGGTGATCGCGCCCTGCGAGACCCACGCCATCACGTCCTGCCCCTCGACGTAGTCGGTGATGAACTCACCGTTCTCGTCGCGGTACGGGAACTCGTAGACCGAGGGCCGATCCTGCTTCTCCCACTCCCCTCCCTCGGGGTGGTGGAGGGTGTAGAAGAGCTTCCAGGTCGTCGTGTCGTCGATGGGGACCCGGATCTGCATCTGGTCGATCCACTGGCCACCGACGCGCATGCCGTAGGGGAACATCAACGGGTGGCCGATGGCCCAGTCGTCGCTGTCCTCGCCGTGACCCTCGAGCACGCGGCGCTTGATGATGCCGTACTCGAACTCCTCGAACGCGACCTTGATGTGCTTCTTCTGGAAGGACTTCGGTGCGTCAAATCCCTGGGTCTCGCCGAGGAACTGGAAGTACGCGCCGTGCAGCCACTCGACGTGGTGCGGGTCGACGGAGTTCTCCATGATCTGCAGCCAGTTGCATGGCAACGTCGCCGTGCCGACCTCCCGGATGCCGTCGAGCACGTAGACGTCGAAGGGAGGCAGCTCGGGCACCGGACCGGGACCGACGTAGACCCACACCATCCCGCCCATCGTCCGGGCGGAGCCGGCCTTGGCCTTGATCTTCTCGCGGAACGTGGTGTTGTCGTTCTCGGCCGGCTGCTCGACGCACTGTCCGTCGAAGTCGTACTTCCAGCCGTGGTAGCCGCAGCGGATGCCGTCCTCGTGCACGATGCCGTAGGTCAGCGACGCACGACGGTGCGGGCAGGCTTCGCCGATGATGCCGTACTTGCCGGACGGGGTCTTGTAGAGCGTCCAGTTCTCCCCGAGCAACCGGACGGTCTTGCTGGGCCTGGCGTCGAAGTCCTGCTCGAACGCGATCGGGTACCAGTAGCGGCGCAGCAGCTCGCCCATCCTGGTGCCGGGTCCGACACGGGTCATTTCTTCGTTCTGTTCAACGGTCAGCATCGATGTTGCTCCTTCTCGTCTGGTGGTCCGGGGCGCCCGGTCCGGCTGGAGAGCGCGTGCTCTCAGTCCAGGACCGTGACCTTCCCGGTGTTGCCGTCGACCCGGAGCATCTGTCCGGTCTTGAGGTTCTTGGTGCCGAAGGCCGTGCCGGTGACCGCCGGCAGGCCGTACTCGCGGCAGACGATCGCTGCGTGGCTCATCATTCCGCCGACGTCGGTCACCGTGGCTTTGATCTTCCCGAAGACCGGTGCCCACGAGGGGGCGGTCAGCGGGGCCACGAGGATCTCCCCGTCCTGGATCTCGCCGATCTGGTCAGCGTTGAAGATCACCCGCGCCGGTCCCTCGACCAGCCCCGGCGACGCGGCGAACCCGCTCAGCGACCCGTCGTCGGAGTCACTGCCCGTGTTCAGCCAGGCCGCCACCGAGTCGGAGGTGATGCCCCACAACATGACGGTGAAAGGCTCGGTCACGACCTCAGGCGGAACGCCGAGAGCGGGCGGCGGCGACCAGGTCTTGAGGGACTCGTGGACGCCGTGGCGACGCTCGATCTCCGCCGGCCAGTACGCCGGACCGCGCGAGGGAGCGCCCACCGCCCATCCGGCGTAGAGGTCGAAGAGCACGTCGGCGAGCTCGTTCCGGCGGAACATGAACACGTCGTCGACCTCGGTGATGAAGCCTGCGGTCTTGAGCACCTCGCCGAGCTCGCGCATCTTGCGCCAGATCACCGAGTGCGCCCAGTGCTCGACGTAAAAGTTGTGGTTCTCGACGTAGGGGAAGACGGTGCGCGAGAGGCCGAGCTTGCCGTCAAAGGCGGCGCGGTCCTCGTCGGAGTCGAGCAGCTCGCGGTACTCCGACACGACCCGGTCGCGCTCGGTGTGCAGCGCCTCGACCGGTCGGTTGAGGTCGACGCCCTCCTTCACCTTGGCGATGTAGTCGGTGATGTAGCCCAACGGCACCTCGACGTTCTGGATCCAGATCTTGTCGGAGTGGTAGAAGCCGGACCCGGTGGAGAAGTTGAACCAGGGCTCGGCGGCCTCGTCCCACTCGGCGATCCAGGCACGGCCGGCCTCGTCGGTCTCGAGCTTGGCCCACACGTCCTCGGGGCTGCCGCCGTCGAAGTGACTGTCGATGCCGCTGCTCACGGCCAGCCGGGCGAGCGACTTGAGGTGGTCGTCGGGCTTGAACAGGTCGACGTGCACGCCGGCGACCATCTTGGCGATCGCGAGGTCGGGGATCGAGGGGAAGGCGGCTTTGCAGAACCCGAAGAAGTCGAGGTAGGCGGCGTAGCCGAGGTTGAGGAACTCGAAGTGGTGCTGCCACAACGTGACGACGTGGTCCAGCAGGCGGTGGTACGTCGACAGCAGCCGGTCACCCGAACCGCGCCCGGCACCCGAGGTGATGACGTCGAGGTCCTCCATCTCCGGCAGGGCGCTGAAGTCGAGCTCGGTCATCTGCTGGACGAGGGCCCGCACCTTGACCAGCCAGTCGTCGTACAACCGGTCCCAGTTGGCGAAGTAGAAGCCGGCCCGCTCCATGAAGTGCGGGACCCGGGCCTCGATGTCGGCCTCGGGGGCGGGGACGGGGCTCAGGAAGACGTAGCCGTTCAGGATGCGGAAGTCGACGCCGTAGGCGGGCGGCACCAGGTAGTGCCGGGTGTTGTACTGCCCGAGCGAGGCGATGGCCACCTCGAAGACGTGGGCGTCCCAGGGCGTGAGGGCCTCAGGCCAGTGGACGCCGTCGTGGAACCAGAAGCCCGCGTCCTCGTAGTCGCGTCGCTCCTCGGAGAAGACCGCGGAGTAGGAGTAGAGGTCCTGCCAGCCCTCGGCGCCGTCGGGCGCCTCGATCTCGAAGGGGCTCGGGAAGCGATCAGCCATGGGAATCAGTCCTTGCGTCTGGGTGGGTTCGAGTCGGAGGGGATGCGCGTAGCGCTGTGCTGACCCGAGTCAGCCCGTCGCGGCCCCCTTTCTGGCGGACAGCGGATTGACGAGGGTGTCGACGATCGAGGCCATCAGGTCCGTCTCGCGGGCGACGGAGTGGCGCTTCTTGCTCCACACGGTCTCGGGGCGCGCCTGCAAGAGCACCACGTCGGAGCCGGACGGCAGGTCGTCGTCGAGCGCCCACTCGATGTCCTGGGGGCAGCCGTAGTGCTTCTCCGCGGTCCTGGCCAGCCGTGCGATGGCGATGATCTCGTCGTCGGTGAGCGACGGTGCGTTGACCTTGTCGTCGGACAGCTCGACCCGGGTGACCCTGGGTGCGGCGCCGTCGTCGGACTCGGTGAGCAGGTGGGCGTGGGTCTTGGGGCTGATCGTGCGGCGGTTGATGGTCCACATGACCTTGTCGACCAGGAAGTTGTCGGGCGTGACGTCGCCGGAGACGACGCCCTCGCCGAAGCCCCAGGCGGAGTCGATGCAGATGCCGGACCTGTCTCCGTTGCTGGGGTCGAGAGTGAAGGCGACCCCGGCGGCGCGCGGACGGACCATCTTCTGCACGGCGACGGCCATGTCGACCTCGTCGTGCGGGTAGCCCATCTCGGCGCGGTAGACGATGGCGCGCTCGGTGAACAGGCTGGCCCAGCACTCGCGGACCTTCTGGCGCACGGCGTCGACCCCGCACACCCAGAGATAGGTGTCGTGCTCACCGGCGAAGGACGCGTCCGGGGAGTCCTCCGACGTCGCAGACGAGCGCACGGCGACGGGCACGTCCGGCACGCCGGCGAGCGTGCACAGCTCGGCGTAGCTCTCGTCGAGGAGTCTCTGGTGCTCGTCCAACAGCCGCCAGCTCGTCACCATCTCGCGCGCCCGGGCCGCTGCCTCCTTGAGCGCGGCGGAGTCGGTGATGTCGGTGGCAGCGAGGAGCTCGCTGATGCTCGGCATCAGACCGGAGGCCTGGCCGGCCTCGGCGAACGCTCGGGTGGTGATCGCGAAGCCCGGCGGGACGGGAAGTCCTGCCTGGCTCATGACCCCCAGCGAGGCGCACTTGCCACCGACGTGCGGGTGGTGCTCGGTGGCAAGACTTCCGAACGGCACGATGCTCGGGTACTCGGTCATCTCGTGTGCTGTCATGTCAGTCATTCCTGGAAGCGGGGGTCGGAGTTGGCGGGCAGGGCATCGAGGTCGGGGATCACGACCTCCTGGACGCGGTTGCGGTAGAGCACGAGCGCGGTGTGGCCGCCCGCGACGAGCCGAACGCGCACGAACTCGGTGTTGAAGGGCTCGCCCGGGTCGTAGCCCATCGCGAGGGTCGCGAACGCCCGGATCGGGCCGGAGTGCGTCGCGACCACGACCGTGTCGGCCGATGTCCGCGCGTGGGCGTCGAGGATGCCGCGCCAGAAGCGACGCACGCACGAGACGGGCGGTTCGAAGTAGAGCATCGGCATCGTCAGCCAGTGGGTGATGGGGTCGCCACCGCCCTTCTGGATGCCCCAGAACCGGTCGATGTCCACCAGCCAGCCGGGCCGTTCGCCCAGGCCGACGCGCTCGTACTTCTCGATCTCCCGGTGATAGATCCGGAAGGCGCTGGTCACGTCGCGCGGACCCTCGGGGGTAGCGACCTCGAAGTTGCGGAAGTTGGGGTCGTCGAGCAGCTCGCCGATCTCGGGGCGACCCCTACCGAAGAGCTCGACGTTGTCGAGGAGGCCGCGCCGTATGTGCTCGGCGGTCTGGCGGGCGCGATTGGTCGGGGCGCACAACAGCTCGAGCTTTGTGCCGTCGGTGACCCGGCGGGCGAGCTCCTGCCCGCGCCGGTGGGCCTGCCAGGAGCCGAGCGGGGTGAGGCCGGACTCCGAGGAGTAGCCCTGTGTCTCCCCGTGCCGGACGAGGTAGATGTCGCAGTCGACGTCGGCGATCTGGTCACGGCGCTCCGGGACGATCTCCTTGGTGCGGGTCACCTCGGCCCACGCGCGCGAGGAGCCGACGACGTTGCCGTCGTACTCCACGGGCTCCGCGCCGGCACCCCGGTTGCGGAACTGACGCAGGTAGAGCGGGACGGACTCGTCGGACTCGTCGGGCGTGGCCGGCGGCGCTCCCTTGCGGGACTGGTGACGGTTGAGATACGCCGGGGCGTCCGGTCGCTCGGTGCGTGGCAGGGAGGCCGGCTTCTCGATGGTCATCGCCGGCCTCAGCTGTGCACCGTGAGGAACTGCTGGTTCACGACGCCGTCGTAGTAGAACATCGCCCGCCCCATCTCGGCCTCGGTCCAGGTCACCGGCTCGGCCCCGGGGTCGACCCAGTAGCCGCCGGTGAACATCTCGTTGCGATTGCCGACCGGGTCGAAGAAGTAGAGGCACTGACCGCGCGTGACACCGTGGCGTGTGGGGTTCATCTCGATGTTGACGCCGTGGTAGACGCAGGCGTCTGCGGCGTTGCGCAGGTCGTTCCAGCCGTCCACCCAGAAGGCAAAGTGGTGCAGCCCCTGGTTGGGCCCGGTGATGAAGGCGATGTCGTGCGAGCGGTGTGACACCTCGAGCCAGCTGGCGATCTGGTAGCCGTCGTCGCCGACGATCTGCTCGGTGAGCCGGAAGTCGAGGTGCTCGGTGAGGAACCTCGTGTTGGTGTCTACCTCCTCCGCCGTCAGGAACACGTGGTCGACCCTCGGCGGCGCGATGCCGACGAGACCCATCGGGCGTGGTGGCGGGTTGGTCTGCGGGAGCAGGTTGCCGACCTGCTGCATGCCGTAGACCAGCTCCATCTCGTGCCCGCTGGGCAGGAGGAACCGGATCGACGTGCCGTGGCCGGGCGCCCATTCGTCGGCCGCATACCGGCGTACGGCGATGCCGGCTGCCTCGAGGCGCTGCTGGTAGTGGTCGAGGTCCTCCGCATCGGTAACCTTGAACCCGAAGTGGTTGAGCCCGTGGGTCGGCTCGTGGGTCAGGACGACACTGTGGTGCTGGTGCTCGTCCCAGCACTTCATGAAGACGCGCGAGGAGTCGCGCGCGGTCTCGATCATGCCGATGACCTCGGAGTAGTAGGCGGTCGCGAGCTCGAGGTCCGGCACGCGGAGCTCGACGTGGGACAGGCGCAGGATCGTCATCAGGTGTGCACTCTCATGAAGCGTTCGTTGAGCTCGCCCTCGTAGTAGAAGACGGCGCGACCGATGTTGTCCTCGGTCCAGGTCAGGGTCGGGAAGTCGGGATCGGGGCGGTAGCCACCGGTGAAGACCTCGTTGCGGGTGCCGAGGGGGTCGAAGAAGTAGATGGTCGAGCCGCGAGTGATGCCGTGACGCGTCGGACCGACGTCGAGCTGGATGCCGTTGTAGGCGAGCACGTCGGCAGCGTCACGGACGTCGTCCCAGTCGTCGAGCCAGAACGCGAAGTGGTGCAGGCCTCCGTTGGGGCCGTGCACGATCGCCAGGTCGTGCGGTGAGTGGGAGCGCTCCAGCCAGGTGCCCAGCTGGTGGCCGTTCCCGTCGAGGAGCTGCTCGGTGATGCGGAACCCCAGCACGTCCATGTAGAACTGCGTCGACTCGCCGACCTCCTCGGCGTTGATGAGCATGTGGTCCATCCGCGGCGGCGCGATCATGTCGCGCGGGAAGGGCTGATCGTCCGACGCGTTGTCGGGCAGGTGCCGCGGCCGGGTCGTCCCGACCTTCTCCACGTCCGCGACGAGCTCCATGACGTGGCCGCTTGGCGTGGAGAACCGGATCGACTCCCCCTGGCCCAGCGTCTGCCCCTTGCTGATGCGCTCCACTGGGAACCCGTAGCGCGACACCCGGTTCTCCAGGTCAGCGAGGTCGTCCTCGTGGTGGACCTTGAACGACATCAGGTCCATCCCCATGCGTGGCGCATACCGCAAACGCAGGGAGTGGTGGTCCTCTTCGTCCCAGCACTTGAGGTAGACCGAGTCCTCGGTGCGGGCGGTGACGTCCATGCCCATCACGCCGGTGTAGTAGGCGGTGGCCAGGTCGAGGTCGGTGCAGGTGACGTCTACGTGACCGAGCCGCAGGATTCCGCGAGGACGGCCGGCGACGGTGCCGCGGGATTGCTGCCGCGAGTCGGACGGGTCGACCCGCAGACCGTCGGCCGGTTCACCGAACGGAAAGTCGCGGGTCGTGCCTGCTGGAGTCCCCTCGGCGAGATCGACATGTCCCGCCTCGGGAGCTGTGACGCCCTTCACATTTGCCATGTCCTGAACGTAGGACGGTCTGGAACCAAGCCGGATACGGTGTTCCTCCATACGGAACGCAAAGTCCTACGTGATCGCAGAGGGGTGACGCTGGGATGGTGGACAGCAAGGCGACCCCCGAGGCCAAGCGCGAGGCGGTGCGCGACTACGTCTGGGCCGTGCACACGACCTACCTCGACCATGTCCAGCACCTGCCGCCCGGTGAGCGGGCTCGGCTACCCCTGGTGGCGGCCGACAACGTCACGGTCATCGCAGCGGCCGCCCGCGGGCTGCACCTGATCGCCACCTCCGATGCGCTCCCTGCTCCCATCGGGCAGGAGGTCGAGATCGTCGACGAGCACCTCGGCACGCGGTGGTCACTACGGTTCTTCGACCCGTCGGTGATCCCCGCCCTCGGTGTGTCGCCCGATGACAGCCCGGAGTCGGTCCGGGCAACCCTCGGCGTCTCCGGCGCGATCTACCACCTGACCGTCGCGGACGGTGGTGGCCTGACCCCGCACCACGCCCAGCACTCCGGCGTCGCGTTGGCCAACCTGCACGCGAAGACGTCTCGCGACCTCGAGGGTCTCCGGCGTGAGCTCCCGCGTCAGGCCGCCCTGGTGGACGAGTTCGCGGCATGCGTACGCCTCGGCCTGGACCGAGCCGCGGCACTGGTGGCCGCCGAGCTCTCCGGCGGGAGGCTGGTCCCGGCGCCGGGGACGACCGCAGCTTCCTCCCTCGCCGCCCTGCTCGAGGACGTTCGGTCGCGATGACGCTCTCCAGCGTCGCCACCGCTGCCCGGATCCTGCGCGAGTTCGGCAAGCACAGCACCCAGCTGGGAGTCAGCCAGCTCGCCCGTCGTGTCGGGGTCGGCAAGAGCACGGCCCACCGCGTCCTGTGGACGCTGGTCGAGGAAGGCCTCGTCGAGAAGGTCGAGGAGACCGGCCTGTTCCGGCTCACCTCGACGATGGGCTCGCTGGGCGCCAGCGCCGAGACCTCGCAGCGGCTGCACGAGGCAGCCACACACCCCCTCGACCAGCTGCGCACCAAGACCCGCGGCACGATGCACGTTGCCATCCTCGACGGCATCGACGTGCTCTACGTCGAGCGCCGCGAGGGTCTCGGCACCCTCCAGGTATTTCGTGCCGTCGGGAGTCGCAACTCCGCCTACATGACGGCCAGTGGGAAGGTGCTGCTCGCGTTCCTCCCCGCCGAGCAGCAGCGAAGCCTCATCGAGGAGATACGCCTGACCCCGAAGACAGCGCGGACGATCACCACGCGCGCGGCGTTCCTCGCCGAGCTCCATCGCGTGCGCAGCCAGGGCTATGGCGAGAACCGCGGCGAGTGGCAACCAGGCATGTGCTCGATCGCGGCACCGATCCGCGACCCCCTGGGCCAGGTGGTCGCCTCGGTCTCCGTGGCGGAGTACGTCGAGGACGTCGAGCCCGGCCTGCGTCACCTCGCCGGCCCGATCATCGAGACCGCGAAACGCATCTCGGCCGGACTGGGATGGCACGAGTGACCGGGTCCTGGGAGCGGCTGTGCCTCGTCGAGGAGGTGCCCCGCGACCGACCTCTCGGCCTCGTGGTCGGAGACACCGGCCAGGACCGCGACCGGGTGTGCGTGGTCACCAGACCGGACGGGCAATTCATCGCGATGCTCGACCGCTGCCCGCACCGCGACATCCCTCTCTCCGGTGGGCTCGTGAAGGCCGGAGTGCTCACCTGCCCGGGCCACTTCTGGTGCTTCGACCTCGAGACGGGCCGGCGCACCGACGAGCCGAGCCACGCAGCGACGCTCTACCCGACGCGCGTGGTGGACGGCTGGGTCGAGGCCCAGGTGCCGGCGCCCGCGCCCCGCGTCTCCATGCGCGAGTGGCTGCTCGCCGAAGCCGGGCGTCCCACGTATCCCGAGATCGGTGAGTCGGTGGTTGTCGACGGGGTGCTGACCAACTACCACGACGAGGGTTCGGGTCCGCCTGTCGTGCTCATCCACGGTTCCGGGCCCGGAGTCAGTGCTTGGGCCAACTGGCGACTCACACTGCCTGCGCTCGCCGAGAGCTTCCGGGTGCTCGCGCCCGACGTGCTGGGCTTCGGCTACACCGAGCGGCCCTCGAACGCTCGCTACGACCTCGCGGCCTGGACGGGTCACCTGCTCGGGTTCCTCGACGCGCTCGAACTCGACCGCGTGTCCCTCGTGGGGAACAGCTTCGGTGGCGCCCTCGCGCTGAGCATCGCCACGAGGGTTCCCGACCGGGTGGACAAGCTGGTCCTCATGGGCAGCGTCGGCGTCCCGTTCGAGCTCACCCCGGGCCTCGATGCCGTCTGGGGCTTCGAGCCGTCACTGGCGAACATGCGGGCCCTGCTCGACGTCTTCGCCCACGACCGGTCCCTCGTCGACGACGACCTCGCACGGCTGCGGCTGGAGGCGGCGACCCGACCGGGGGTCCAGGAGGCCTTCGACGCGATGTTCCCCGCTCCTCGCCAGGCGGCCGTCGATGCGATGACCATCCCGGACCGAGACATCTCGGCGTTACCCCACCAGACGCTGGTGGTCCACGGCCGGGACGACCGGGTCATCCCGCTGAGCAACTCGTTGCGCCTCCTGGAGCTCATCGACCAGGCTCAGCTGCACGTGTTCGGACGGTGCGGACACTGGGTGCAGATCGAGCACGCCGAGCGATTCAACCGGCTCGTGACCGACTTCCTCGGCTGAGCCGGAGGTTGAGGATCGGCCGCAGCCTCGTCGAGGACCACGAGGTCCGCCGAGACGACTGTCGGACGGCGGCTGTCCAGGTGGCCACCCGGATGCGCGCGGTGAACTCGACCTTCGCCAGGATCCTCTCGACGTGGCCGTCGACCGTGCGGTGCGAGATGACCAGCTTCTCAGCGCGCGCGGTTGCTCAGGCCTTCTGCGGTCAGCGCCGCTGCGGGCTCCACGCCGACTGCCCGGCACAAACTCGTGGTGCTAGACGACCGGGCGGCCACCGAGCACCTTGCTCCAGGCTCCGGGTCGTCGGACCAACGGCCTGCGCCCGCCAGATAGGCCCGCCTACGGCACTGGCGGCCTGCTCCCGTAGAGACAAACCGCGCTGAGTGCCCTCGGGGATTTCCGCGCGCCTCTCCGAGTCCTCCGATGCGCTGCGCGTTGGTCCACGGGCGATCCTGGAGCCCCAACGCCGCACGACGCATGACGCGCGCCGGTTCCTCCAACACAGCCCCGGGTGGGCGAGCCCAAAGTGCGCTCAGTGCGCCATAAGGAGAATTGTCATGTCCTACGACGACGGTGACGGCACCGACCTCGTACCCACGCTCGCGACGTACCTCGATCTCGGCGGCAGGTACGTCGACACGGCACGTGCGCTCTCGGTTCACCGCAACACGCTGCGCTACCGGCTCGACCGCATCACCGAGATCTCGGGCCACGACCTCGCCGACGTCGACACGAAGCTCAACCTGCACCTGGCACTCCGCGCCTGGCGGCTCCGCCGCGCCCCCAGGCGCTCAACGCCTCGTCAGACCTTCTGTCGCTTCCCTGCCCGGACGTCCGTGTCGAGCCGGCCGCGCGTCTCGGGGCTCCACAGCACGGCTGCGATGAAGACCGCCGCCGCGCCGATGATGAACGCCACCAGTCGGCCCGGGATGTCGGAGACGGTCGGGCTCAGCAGGTTGACGAAGGTGGGCAGCAGGCCACCGAGCATGAAGCCGGTGTTCCACGAGACCGCGGTGCCTCGGGAGCGGATCGCGGTCGGGTAGCGCTCGTTGAGGAAGATCATCACCGGCGAGTAGGCCGCGTTGGCCAGGAAGGCGAGCAGGCACGCTGCGAGCATGATCCGCGTCGTACTGCCGGGGTCGCTGCGGGAGATGAAGAGCGTGAGGATCGGCAGGGCGACGATGTTGACCGCGCCAAGGGTCAACATGGTCCTGCGGCGGCCGTATCGCTGGCTGGCCTCTCCTGCGATGACCGACGCGACGACGACGACCAGGCTGCTGACAAGCAGCACCCCGCCGCGCGGACCGGACGGCATCCCCACAACCGAGTCGAGCATCGTGGGCAGGAAGCCGGACGTCAGGTAGTACATCGCTCCACCACCCGCGGCGACCGCGATGTTGAGAAGCGTGATGCTGCGGTACTCGCCCTTGACCAGGTCCAGGAACCGCATCCGCGCAGCCGGCGCACCGGACTTCGCGGCCTCTTGGGCCTTGAGCCACATCGGCGACTCCTCGACCTTGCGCAGCACGAAGAGGCTGAGCAGACCGCCCATCAGGCCGCTGAAGAACATCACCCGCCAGCCGAACTCGTTGAACGAGTCGCCGGGGTAGAACCGGCTCACGATGATGAACACGACGCTGGCCATGGCCGCACCCAGCCCGGCGCCGCCGGCACCGATCAGACCGCTCATCAGGCCGCGCCAGCGCGGCGGGACGCTCTCGGTGCCCAGGGTGTGCGTGGTGGCGGTCACGCCTCCGACGAACAGGCCCTGGATGACGCGCAGGATCAGGAAGATGATCGGGGCGGCGACGCCGATCGAGGCGTATGTCGGCACCAGGCCCATGGCCGCCGTCGACAAACCGACGCCGGCCATCACCGTGACCATGATGGTCTTGCGGCCCTTGCGGTCGGCGAGCTCGCCGAAGAAGGCCGCGCCGGCGGGTCGCATCACGATGCTGACGGCGAATGATGCGAAGACCAGCGCGAGGCTGAGCGTCTCCGACTCTGCCGGGAAGATCTGCTGGCCGACAGCCTTCGCGACGTAGAGCAGAAGGAACAGGTCGAACAGGTCGAACGCCCAGCCGGCCACGGAGGCAAAGGCGGCAGGCAGCGCCGACTTGCTCGGCGGTGCGCCGGCAGCGGGGTCAGTTGTGGGCTGGGACATGGGTCACCGTTCGTCTCTGGAGGGGGTACGACGCCCGTCGCGTCGCGTGTGGTCCCGGCTGCGTTGCCGGAGGTTCCTGTAGCGGGTCCGGGCCCTGTCGGACAGCGCGCCGAAGAGGATCGCCATGGCGCCGGGCGGCTTGGCGCCGACATCGGGCTCGGCGCCGGCCGCGGCCCGGTCCATGCCCCGGGCGAAGTCCTCGAACATGCGGCGACTGACGTCGCCGGCGAGGGAGCGCCCGAAGCTCGCGATCCGGCCGGTGAGGAAGACCCTGGCCTCGGCGTGCAGCGAGACGCCGGTGCCTGAAGGGGTGGCCGTCATCACGATCTCCGCCTGGGCGCCGCCGCCACCGGTGTCCTTGCCCTGGGCCTTCAGGGTGAGGCGGTCGTCGCGCTGCTCGAGCACGTGCGCGATGCCGTCGAAGGACAGGCGGACGGGCCCGAGAGCGATCCGGGCCCGTCCGCGGTACCAGTCGTCCCCGAGCTCGTCGGTCAGCTCCGCGCCGGGCAGGCAGCGGGCGAGCAGCCGGATGTCGTGGAAGACCCCAGCCACCTCGTCCGGCGTCGACTCGAGCTGGCTGGTGACATCGACGACGATGGTGGGCTCGCCGGTGGGCAGGGCGATCTCGTCGGGGTGGTCCCCGGGCACGGCGACCTCGGCGGATTCCGTGGCCGCGGCGGCGCCCGCACCGGTCGGTGTACGCCCGACCAGGGTGCGCTGGGCACAGTTGCCGGGCCCGGGCAGGCCGGCGCGGTGGGCGTTGGCCACCTCGTCGACGGCGTCGATGATGTTGCGGTAGCCCGTGCACCGGCACAGGACCCCGGACAGCTCCTCGGGCAGGTCGCCGGTCGCGACGTCGGGCTCGTGGGTGAGCAGGTCGTAGGAGCTCATCAGGAAGCCGGGCGTGCAGAAGCCGCACTGGAGTGCGTGGTGCTTGCTGAACGACTCCTGCAGCGGGTGCAGGTCGTCCTGGCGCCCGAGGCCCTCCACGGTGACGATCTCGGCACCGTCGAGTTGGACCGCGAACAGCAGGCAGGCGCGGGAGGCCTGGCCGTCGACGAGGATGGTGCACATCCCGCAGATCCCGTGCTCGCACCCGACGTGGGTGCCGGTCAGTCCGAGGTGGTCCCGGAGCGCGTCCGAGAGCGTCACCCGGGCCGGGAGCGACATGGTGACGTCGCTGCCGTTGACGGTCATGGTGACGTCGACGGTCTCGTCGGCCTCGGTGCGGGCGTAGGCGTTCGGGAGGCTCACGAGGACTCCCCCTCTCGAATGGGTCGGATGGATTTCAGGTACGCCCGCACGACCTGGCGCGAGACCAGGCCGGCCATCAGCTGGCGGCGGTACGCCGCACTCGCGTGGGCGTCGCCACCCGTGTCGACCACGTCATCGGCGATGCCGGCGGCGTGGTCCCCCAGCGCCCGGCCCAGGCCGGCCTCATCGGGTTCGGCGCCGGTGGCGTCGAGTGCTGCGCGCAGCTGCTGGGAGACGTCGCGGGTGACCGGATGGTCGGAGATGCCGAAGCAGCTGATCCGGGCGTCGGGCCCCGCGGCGGTGCTGCGCACGCGGACCGCGACGCCCGCCAGGGCGAAGTCGCCGTGCCGGCGGGCGAACTCGCCGAACCCGAAGCCCTCGCCGTCCTCGGCCACCGGGAACCGGACCTCTGTCAGCAGCTCCTCGGGCAGGACCGCGGTGCTCATCGCACCGGTGAAGAACTCGCTCGCCGGGATCTCCCGGACGCCCCCCGTGCTGGCGACCACCATGGTGGCGTCCAGGCAGGAGGCGACGGCGGGCAGCTCGGCCGACGGGTCGGCGTGCGCGATGCTGCCGCAGACGGTCCCGCGGCTGCGGATCTCCCGGTGGCCGACCCAGGGCAGCGCGAGTCGCAGCAGGGGTACGGCCGCCGCGGCGTCGTCGTACTGGACCTGTCGCTGGCGCACCGTCGCACCCACCCGGAGGTGGCCGTTGCTGCGCGACATCCGGTTGAGCTCGGGGACCGCGTTGATGTCGACGAGCGTGGACGGGCGCCCCAGTCGCATCGCCAGCACCGGCACGAGGGACTGGCCACCGGCCAGCACCTTGGCGCCGTCCCGGCCGAGCTCGGCCAGGGCGTCCTCGGTCGTGCCGGGGCGTACGTAGGCGAACGGGGCAGGCTTCACAGCTGGTTCACCGACCCTGGAACTTCGGCGCGCGCTTCTCCTCGAACGCGGCGACGCCCTCGGCGAAGTCGTGGCTCGCACGCAGCATCGAGTAGGCCTTGCGCTCCAGCTCGATGCCCGTGTAGAGCGGGCCGTCGATGCCCCGGTCGAGGACCTCCTTGGCGGTCCGCAGCGCCATCGGCGAGTAGCCCAGCAGCATGGCGACGACCTCGTCGGTCCGCCTTTCGAGCTCATCGGCGTCGGCGCAGTTGTGCGAGGTGAGTCCCCAGTCGAGGGCCTGCCGTCCGGTGATCCGCTCGCCGGTGAGGATGTGGTACTTCGCTCGCGACAGGCCGATCAGGCGAGCCAGTCGCTGCGTGCCACCGCTGCCGGGGATCATGCCGAGCTTCATCTCGGGCAGGGCGAACCGCGACCGGTCGGTTGCGATCCGGATGTCGCAGGCGAGCGCCAGCTCGAGGCCGACGCCGAAGCAGTAGCCGTCGATCGCGGCGATCACGGGCTTGGGGCTGCGGGCGGCCGCGGTCACGTTGTGGCCGAGGTCGGTCAGGTCGACCGGGTCGACCTCCATGAAGCCGGCGATGTCGCCGCCGGAGGTGAAGTGCTCGCCCTCGGCGCGGATCACGACGACCTTCACGTCCCGGTCCGCGTCGATCTCGACGAAGCGGTCGGCCATCACCTGGCGGGTCTCCCAGGTGATGACGTTGTAGCGGCCGTGCGACAGCGTCAGGTTGGCGACCCTGCCATCGTGACTGCGGTCGAGCCGGATCTCTCCTCCAGTGAGGGGCATGTCAGGTTCCTTTCGTCTGGTGGAGCAGTTGGTGAAGGACGTTTCCGTGCAGGGGCAGCGAGCTGATCGCGACGCCCTCGGGCGCCAGCGCGTCGGCGACGGCGTTGGCTATCGCGACCGGCAGGCTCATCGAGCTGCCCTCGCCGGAGCCCTTCGCGCCGAGTCGGGTGAGCGGCGAGGGCGTGACCACGTGGTCGCTGATGAGCGGGAAGGACGACTCCGCCGAGGTGGGGCACAGGTAGTCCATGAAGGTGCCCGCGGTCGGCTGGCCCGCGTCGGAGTAGGTCATCTCCTCGTACAGCGCACCGCCGAGGGCCTGCGCCAGGGCACCGTGGATCTGGCCGTCGAGCAGCGTCTGGTTCAGGATCGTGCCGGCGTCGTGCACGCTCGAGACGTTCTCGACCGAGACCCGCATCGTCTCCGGGTCGATCCGGACGACCACCACCTCGGCCACGAACCCGTAGCAGAGGCTGGAGTTGATCTGGTCGGTCCGAGAGGCCGCCTTGGACTGCGGCGGGGTGAAGGCCGCCTCCTCGTAGAGGCGCGCCGGGACACCCTCGGGCAGCGAGCCCGGGTCCCAGTGCACCAGCCCGGCGGCGTGCCTGAACTCGACCGACCGGTCCGGGTCCTCCATCACGCGCACGTGGCCGTCGGCCAGCTCCAGTGAGTCGGGGTCGGCTTCGAGCAGTACGCCTGCCGCGAGCTTGATGGTGGCTGCGATGCCGTCGGCGGCCTCGAGCAGGGCACTGGTCAGCAGCGGCGCGAACCGGGAGGAGTAGCTGCCGGAGCTGATCGTCCACGGGGTGCTGGCGGTGTCCATCTCGACGCGCGGCCGGACCTGCTCGACGGGGAGGCCGAGGTGCTGGGCGACGATGTCGCGGGCCACGGTGGCGTGGCCCTGTCCCTGCGGGACCGTGCCGAGCAGCACCGAGACCACTCCCTGCAGGTCGACGCTGATCCGGACGTGCTCGGTCGAGCCCGACTTGCCTCGCTTCGCCGTCCGGTCCTGCACCGGCGTCGCCAGGCCGACGTAGCCGATGTTGGTGGCGGACGGGTCGACGATGGTGGCCATGCCGATGCCCATCCACTCCCCGTTCTCGCGGGCGACGGCCTGTTCCTTGCGCAGCCTGTCGTAGTCGACGTTCTGAAGGGCCAGCTCGAAGGCGCGGTGGTAGTCACCGCTGTCGTAGATCCCTCCGCTGGGCGTGGCGTGCGGGAACTGGTCCGCGTTGAGCAGGTTGCGGCGGCGTACGTCGGCCGGGTCGAGCCCGAGCTCGGCCGCGATGTCGTCGATCAGTCGCTCGAGACCGAAGTAGAGCTGCTGGCCGCCGAACCCCCGGTTGAGCCCGGTCGGTGCCTTGTTGGTGACGACCGCGCGGGCCCGGATCTCGACCTCGTCGATGCGGTAGGTGCCGGTGATGTTGCCGAAGCAGCGGTAGAGCGTGCTGGGCTCGGGAGGACGCAGGTAGGCGCCCACGTTGTCCACCAGGTCGACGCGCAGGGCGTTGACGACACCGTCGGCGTCGACCGCCGCCGAGAACGTCATCAGCCGGTCGGAGCCCGACGAGCTGGCCTGCAGGTGCTCGAGCCGGTCCTCGGTCCAGCGCACCGGCCGGCCGGCGTGCTTGCTGGCGAGTGCCATCAGCGCGATGTAGGGGTAGACGGCCGACTTGATGCCGAAGCTGCCCCCGATGTCGGCCGGGACGATGAGCCGCAGCGACGAGGTCGGGATGCCGAGGCAGCCGGCTACGACCGGGGCCATCGAGAACGGTCCGTGGAAGTTCGACCAGGCGGTGACCTCGGGCCCGTCGGCGCGGTCCTGCCAGTCGGCGACGACGGAGTAGCACTCCATCGGCATAGAGGAGTACCGCGGGAACGAGTAGCGGCCCGTCACGGTGTGGGGCGCCCGGTCGAAGGCCGCGTCGACCTCGCCGAACGTGAAGGTGCGATCGGTGGCGACGTTGCTGTCGGCCTGGTCGTGCAGCCGGGGTGCGTCGTCCTCGAGCGCCTGGTCCGTCCGTACGACGGCGGGCAGCACCTCGTACTCGATCTCGACGAGCTCCGCGGCGTCCTCGGCGGAGTAGCGGTCCGCGGCAACGACCACCACCACGGGCTCGCCCACGAACCGGGTCTTGTCGGTCGCGGTCGGGTAGTAGGGGGTCGGCGCCTTCACCGACAGAGGGAACGGCCGCAGGGTGGCCAGGACCTCGTCCGGACCGATGACGGCGGCCACGCCCGGGTGCCTGCGCGCGGCGTCGAGGTTCACTGCCTTGATCCGGGCGTGCGCGTGCGGGCTGCGCACCACGGCGGCGACGAGGGTGCCGGGCAGCGGGTCCATGTCGTCGAGGAAGCGCCCCTGCCCGGTCAGCAGGGCGGCGTCCTCGATGCGGCTGGGTCCGGTCTTGCTCGGCGTGCTCATCGCGGCGTCGTTCCGGTGGAGTCCGCGAGCGCCGAGAAGTCGCCGGCGACCAGGTGTCGGCGCAGGGTCTTGCCGACGGCCGACCTGGGGATCCGGTCGACCACGACGATGCGCTTGGGCCGCTTCATCGACGGCAGGCCGGAGGCGTCGCGGACGTAGGCCTCGACCTTCGCGAGGGTGTGGGCCGGGTCGACGCCCGGCGGCCCGACCACAAAGGCGGTGACCGCGTGCCCCCACTTGTCGTCCGGTGTGCCCGCCACGATGACCTCGGCCAGGTCGGGACACCGCGCGAGGGCGTTCTCGATCTCCTCGGGATAGATGTTCTCCCCGCCGGAGTTGATCATGTCGTCGACCCGCCCGGAGACCCATAGGTCACCGTCCTCGTCGGTGGTGGCCAGGTCGCCGGTGAAGTACCAGCCGTCGCGGATCGACTTCGCGTCGGCGTCCGGACGGTTCCAGTAGCCCGCGAACGCCTCGGGGCTGTCCATGGAGACCGCGACCTGGCCCTGCTCGCCGTCCGCGACGACCTGGTCGGGGTGGGCGCCGGGGTCGGGATCGACGAGCCGGAGCCGGGAGAAGACCCCGGCGCGGCCGGCGCACCCGGGCTTCGCGATGCCGTCGGGACCGATCGAGAACGTGTAGATCTCGGTGCTGCCGAAGTGGTTGACGAACCGTTCAGGGTTCAGGGTCTCCCCCAGCCCCTCGGCCAGGGTCGGAGTCATCGACGCCCCGGCGTAGGCCAGCTTGCGCACCGACGTCGCCTCGCCGAGGCGCCCGGTCTGGAGCAGCGCCCAGAAGATCGTCGGCACGAGGTAGAGCGCGCCGACCTTCTCCCGGACAATGAGCTCGAGTGACGCGTCGGCGTCGAACTTCGCCTGGGGCACCCAGGTGCCGGCGGCCAGGACGGTGGCCAGCAGGCTGCGCAGACCCATCGTGTGGAAGAGCGGCATCACGCCGAGGGTCACCTCGCCGGGGGCATGGCCGGTCTGCAGCAGGTGGGCGAGCGCCGAGTGGAACTCGGCGGCGTGCGTGCGCGGCACCCCCTTGGGGCGACCGGTGGTGCCGGAGGTGTAGAGCATCACGCTGATGTCAGCATCACTCGGCACGAAGGAGACCGGGCCGGAGCGGGCTTGTTCGATCGCGGCCGTCAAGGAGACCGTGCCCCGGGGCGCGTCGGCAGCGGCGCCGGCCCACACGACGGTGGGCGGCTGCTCGATGCTCTCCAGCGCCAGCGCGACCAGGGCGTGGGTGGTCTCGTCGACCGCGAGCAGCACCGGCAAGCAGTCGGAGATGCAGTACGCGAGCTCGTCGGGGCCGAACCTGGTCGAGAGCGGGAGCGAGGCGATGCCGGCCTTCTGCGCGGCCAGGTGCAGCGTGGCGAGAGGCTCCCCGCCCTGGAGCAGGAAGATCGCCCGTTTCCCGGGACCGGCGCCGAGCGCGCCGAGGGCGTGTGCCACCCGGTCCGTCCGGGCGTCCCACTCGGCGTACGTCATGGGAGCAGGGCCGCCGACGGCCCGGCGATGCGGGTAGCGCTCCGTGGTACATCGGAAGGCGGTGGCAAGATCCATGGTCCCGATCCGATCGTCTGATTCATACGGTCTGGTTCGAACGACCCGAAGGTTACGGTATGGTTCGGACCATGTCAATGGGAAAGTTGACCACCACGTCGTACGTCGTCCTCGGCATGATCGCGATGCGGGGGCCGAGCACCTCGTACGACCTCAAGCGCGCGGTGAACCACTCGGTCGGCTACTTCTGGCCCTTCCCGCACGCCCAGCTCTACTCCGAGCCGAAACGGCTCGGGGAGCTGGGGCTCCTCGACCTCGAGGTGGAGTCCGAGGGCAGACGTCGGCAGACCTACACGATCACGTACGAGGGCCGCGACGCACTGAGCGCCTGGTTGGCCGAGCCCACCACGGAGCAGCTCCAGGTGCGCGACGTCGCCGAGCTCAAGCTGTTCTTCGGCGAGTTCGCCCAGCCGGAGGACGTGCTGAACCTGGCGCGTGAGCAGATCCTCCAGCACCAGGACCGCATCGAGGTCTACGAGTCGATGCAGGCCCGCTTCTCCGAGCGTGACGAGGTCGCCGACCGCATGGTGCCCCTGCAGCTGGGGCTCGAGCTCGAGTACGCCGCGCTGAAGTTCTGGCGCAAGCTGGAGAAGGAACGCAGCTCTCAGTAGCCCCGCCACGGACGGTGTCGTCCGGTTGCCCTCCGCGTTGGGGATGACCTGCGGCTGCCCACCTTCCATCGCCGCGATCACCGAGTTCGGCGTTTCCAGGTCGATGCCGACTGCCCTGCCCATGACCACTCAATCCGCCGGAAGCTCGTGTGAGGGCCATGCTCCTCGCGGCTCCGGGTCGCCTGCATCCCGTGAACGGGTGCTTCTGGGCGGGGCGGCCGCTGCCTGCTAGTGGATGGGCAGACGGTGCTGCAGCGCCAGCACGGTCAGCTCGACCCGCGAGTGGATGTCGAGCTTGAGGTAGACATGTTTGAGATGGGCGTCCACGGTGTGACGGGAGAGGTAGAGCTCCACGGCGATACTGCGGTTGGTCATCCCCTGAGCCACCCGGCCACGACGCGCAGCTCGCCGTCGGTGAGTGACGCCCATCCTTGGTCCGTGCCCTCCTCGCCGGGCGAACCTACCCTGACCATGGGATACCGGTTCGCCGCGGCGACGCTGGCGGCGGGGTAATCCGTCGGCGGTAGGTAGTGGGGGTTGTCGATCACCGTTCGGTCCAGCACGACCTTGGGGTGGGTATAGAGCAGCTCGACGAGCGTGTCGGCGCCGAACCTCGGCAGGTCGTAGAGGCAGATGAGGATGGCGGGCATGTGCTCGACGACCTGGGCGCGCGGGTCGCCTCCATGCCGCCCTAGGGCGGATGCCGGGCAGTGTCCCCACACTACGCCGCTGACCATGCGGGCGCTCACAGCAAGAAGCCAACAGCGCCCTCATACCGCAGCGTGCGCGCATCCTCTCGTTCGGCGATCCGCACTAGCCCCAGTTCGTGTCCCAGAAGTCAGATCGTGAGCAAGCTCGTGAGGGGGTGGCGACGTACCACGAGGCGGAGCTCGCCGAACTTCGTCGCACACGTAGCCGCCGCGAATGACCGGTTCCGCAGCGGCGAACTCAGGGCCTTCGACGTCGACGAGGTCTTGTTCCAGTACTCACGCGCCGCGAAAGAACTCTGGAAGTTCTGCAACATCGGCAACGCCCAGGTGACAGCGGGCCAGCTGCACAGAGCTCCCCTGAGCGACTGGTGGGAACGCGGGACACCGAGACGGGCAAGACGTCCCGTCGACGACCTACCGACCAGCGAATTTGAGTGACAGCCAGGCGGCCGAACGTGCGACATTCCGCCGCGTACCGTCCGGGGCGCGACATTGCGCCGCCTGTCGGGGACGCTCGCAGCTTCTGGGCTTGCCGAGATGAGTGCGCGACGGTGGGCCAATCTCCTCGAGGACTCGGTCTTTCGCGGGTGGGCCATTCTTACCTCTCCAGGTTCACCACAAGCGGTTTGGCGAGTGGTGACGTCGCTGCTACACCAGGCGGCTCGGGCGCCAGACGTGCACGAGGAGCCTCTGTCCTGCGCTTACCGCCGAGCATGGGTTCCACGCCCGGTCCGATCAGAGCGCGGCGTACACCGCCTCCTCAAAGTCTCCGTAGAGCTTCCAGGCCTCGTGACGCGTGATGAAGGGCAGCGAGTTGGTGTAGATCGAGGCGCAGATACCGGTCGTGCGGTCGATGAAGAAGTGGGTGTTGAAGAGCCCCGCCCACGACCCGGTGCCGGCGCGGCGGCGGCCAGGGATGTCATGGCTGTTGAGCAGGAGTCCGTAGCCCCACTTGTTGCCGGGGCCGGCATACATCGTGTCGGTGATCGGCGGGTCGGCGGTCGGGATCTCGGCGGGGAAGTCGAGGTCGCCGATCTGGTTGGTGAAGGCGGCGTCGACCGTGGCTTCGTCCAGGATGCGCACGCCGTTGAGCTCGCCACCTCGCAGGAGCGCCTGCTCGAAGCGGATGTAGTCGCGGGGGGTGGAGAAGAGGCCGTGGCCGCCCGCCCACCAGTCGGGTTCAGTGTTGAGGATGTTGCCAGCCGACGCCCATGTGCCGTCCTCGCCCTTCACGTGGACGGTGACGGCGTTGTCCATCTGCGTCTGGTCCGGGTGGAATGTGGTGCTGCTCATGCCGAGCGGGCCAGCGATGCCCTCGTCGATGACTGCGTCCAGCCTCTTGCTGGCGACGGCCTCCACGACGCGGCCGAGCCAGTCGGTGTTGATGCCGTACACGTACTTCTCCCCGGGGTGCGCCGTCATGGGCGCACCGAAGGCGGCCATCGATCCGGGTACGACGTTCGGGACGCCAGTCGCCGCTTCGTACTTCACGAGCTGGTCGTTCCAGAACCAGTACCCCAGGCCAGAGGTGTGCGTCACGAGGTGGTGAACCGTGGCCTTCGTGCGCGGCTCGACCAGGATGGGCTCGTCCCCGTCGAACCCCTCGAGCACCTTGACGTCGGCAAAGTCCGGGACGTACTCCTCCACCGGAGCGTCGAAGTCGAGCTCGCCACGTTCCTTCTGCTGCAGCGCAGCGACGGTGCAGACCATCTTGGTCATCGACATGATGCGGAAGTGGGTGGAGGTGCCGACCGGGTCATCAGACTCTCCCGCTATGCGGATCCCGGCGCCGCCCTCGTAGAGGACGCCGTCGCGGTCGGCGACGATCGCTGCGACGTGCGGCACTGCGCCGTCCGACACGGCGTCTGCGAGCACGCGGTCGATCCCGGATCCGTCGATGTGTGTGGCCATGGCTGCTCCTCAGAGTGCGGGGACGGTTTCTCCGTCCGGCTGCCGACCACCGTCTTCCAACCGGTGGCGAGTGGGAACCGACAACACGTCTGGGTCGGAGGAGTGACGACCGCCACATGGCGGTGGCAGGCTGGCGAGCCAGCCGATCTACTAAGACAGACTGCGGTTTCCTGATTGCAGAAGATGCGGAGAGACCTGTGACAGCCGAGGTGCAGCCCGTCGCGCGCCCGCCATTCGACGCTGAGCTGCGGGCCGGCCTGGCGGTGGTTGGCGGCATGTTCCCGCCGACGATCACGCCCGACCTCATCGACTTCATGCGTACGTCCTACGCGGCGCCGCCGATCGATGACCTCCTCCTTGCGAAGGGCATCGTCTGCACCGACGACGTGGTCGTCGCTCCGGACGGGCATGAGGTCGCCGTGTCGGTGCTGCGTCCCAAGGATGCGCTTGGTGAGCGCCCGGGGGTGGTGTATGCGCACTCGGGCGGGCTGATGTTCGGCGACCGCTTCAGCGGGATCGACCTGGTTCTCGACTGGGTGTCCGACTTCGGCGCGGTCCTCGTGACGGTGGAGTATCGGCTGGCACCCGAGCACCGGCACCCGTACCCCTTCGACGACATGTACGCCGCGCTCGAGGCCGCTGCCTCGCGTGCAGGGGATTGGGGCCTGCGGCGTGACCGCCTCGTGGTCGCAGGAGCGAGCGCCGGAGGTGGGCTCGCAGCAGGCCTTGCGCTCGCAGCCCGCGACCGGAACGGACCGGCGCTACGGGGTCAGGTACTCGACTACCCGATGCTCGACGACCGCGGCACCACGGCCTCGACCCACCAGTTCGACGGCATCGGCGTGTGGGACCGCGTCAGCAACGAGACCGGCTGGACCGCTCTGCTCGGCGACGCCCGTGGCACCGAGGCGGTGTCAGAGTACGCCGCCCCCGCCCGCGCAACGGACCTCTCGGGCCTGCCGCCGGCGTTCATCGACGTGGGTGCCGCCGAGATCTTCCGCGACGAGGCGATCGCCTACGCAGACGGGATCTGGCGTGTGGGCGGTGACGCGGAGCTGCACGTGTGGTCGGGGGCCTTCCACGCATGCGACATCTTTGCCGCCCATACCTCCGTCGGCCGCGCCATGATCCGGGCCAGGAACGACTGGGTCGAGCGGATCATCGCCGACTGAGAACCGGACTACGCTCGCTCGCAGAAGGAGGTCGTCGTGCAGGAGCTGCTCGGCCGCATTGCCCGGCTCGACCCGAGCGCGAGCCTCGGGCTGCGCGTCATCGCCTGCTTCGACGAGCTCATGGTCGGCAATGTCAACACGCGCGCGCTGCTTGCCGCTGCCGCATCGCTCGCTGGCTGCATCGCCGGCTTCCACTCCGAGACGCCGGGCCGGACCGTGCGCATCGATCCCCGCGGCCATCACGCGGACGACATACGACCGGAGGTGGACCCGGCCTTCCAGCAGGATGTGAGCGACGGACTGACAGTGTGGTTGGAGCGGAACGGGGCGCGGCAGCCCAACGACGCCATCGTGCTGGAGCGACTCGCCCTGGCGGTCCGCATGCGGCACGGCCGCGGGCGTGAGAGCGACCACCGGCGCGACCTGAGCCTGCTGCTCGATCCCGAAGTGGACGTGCAGGCCCGCTGCGTCTCCGCGATCACCCTCGGACTGCGTCCGGGAACGCGCTACCGAGTGGTCTGTGCGCCGCTCTTTGCCGTGTGGCCCGAGCACCCCCAGGGCCCCGAGGACGTCGTTGCAACGCGTTTCGGTGCAATCCACGCGCTGGTCCTACCGGCCAGTGCCCACGAGGTGACCGCTGTACCCAGCGGGGTCGGCGTGGCCACCGAGGTGGAGGACCTCCACCACTCCTTCCGCACAGCTCTCGTCGCGCTGCGGCTGTGCGATCCGCCGGCGGTCGGGTCGGTCCTGGCCGACGACTTCGGCGGACTGATCGGGCTGCTCGCCGACGCGCCGGACAGTTCCTTCCAGCCCGACGTCGCGCTGGTCGACGCGGTGATGGCCTATGCGTGGGGCGCGGAGACCTTGGCCTCGGTGGTCCGGTCACACTCGTTGCGGCAGGCAGCTCGCGAAGCCGGCGTGCACCACAGCACGATGCAGTCGCGCCTCGAGACCGTGAACGCGACCCTCGGGTTCGACCCGTTCGAGGGCTACGGGCGCACACGCCTTGGAACGGCGTACCTCGTCTGGCGCCTGCGCCACTCGCGCGTCTTGGACCTGCCCGCGCCCACCGCCACACCTTGAGGGTTCTGACGGTCGGTTCGGCTAGATCCGCGATCACACCGGTATCTTGAAGGGCCCCGCTGTTGCGTCTTTCCGCCGCCTGACGGCGCATCTTGAGTATCCGGACATGACATGCCGATGGGCGGGGTCCCTCGAACTTGAGGCGACAACATGCGCATCTCCGCATGCAAGTACGCGACCGCGACCGGCGGACCTCATTTCCGGCGTTGACTCGCTCGCACTGGCATTGTGGCGCGTCGAAGTCGGAGACCCGATGGTCGGCGCGATTGTCGAACATGCGGATCGGCTCCGATGAGCGCACGGAACAGCAGATGTGCGGGTGTATCCAGACTCCGGCTGAGCACGCGCCGCATGGCTTTCAGCAAACCGCTCCGCCATCAACGCGCGAGTCCCCCCGCCGTACCATGACCAGGGTGAGCCAGATCATTACTGATCAGCGGGATGACCGCCTCGCTACGGTGCTCGCTATCACCGCCACGGTCCTGACTGCCGGTTACATGCTGCCGTGGATGGTGGCTGCTGTCAGGGGCAAGGCGAATCACTGGTCCGTCTTCTGGGTCAACCTGCTGCTCGACTGGACGATAGTGGGATGGGTCGTCGCCATCATCATGGCGATGGGCCCGCACCGGGTGCTTAGCGTGTACCGACCGGGACGTTGGCGCCGTGGCTTCCCCGCTCGGAGTGTCGGCGCACGGACCCTCGCCAACGTCCCTGACCAAGAGGTCCGTTCAGCGCACTCGCACCCGTGACCCATTCCGCCGCGACTGCCTATCCCCGTCCCACGCGGTCGGGAGATCGTCTCTTTCTGAGCCAGCTCGGAGTTCGGCTCTTCGATTTCGAGGTCAGGTGCCAGGCCTTGCAGAGGCCGCACCAGTAGGACCCGGTCGGAGCCTTTTGACCATCTGACCGGCAAGAGTTCTGAATCGCGTGCAAGGCGCGTTCCGCGCCCCCCTGGCTTGGATAGGACTTCTTCGAGCAGTCGAGCATCGCGACCGTTCCTCAGGGCGCATGCTCAACTGGCTCATATCCAGCCCGGCACGATGGGTTCGCGGCAGAAGTCGCTCGGCCCGGTTCGGAGCGTGTATGTCTCCGTCTGACGAGACGTCAGATTACCGACCAACTCCCTTCGATGGCCAGCCTCCACCGTGCAACAGTCGCCGTGCGTCGCTTCGCCGCGTATACGGGGCTCCGCTCCGACAGTCTTGTCCTCGCGCTCGCACCTAACTCTTGACCGCAGCTCGCACGGTGGGCTGCCCAGCTCAGGAGTCAGAATGTCCATTCCCACCCAGATGAGCCTGGTCGGCTTCGTCGCGTCGGCGCCGGAGCTCCACTTCACCAAGCAGGGCGCCGAGTGCTGCCGGCTGCGCGTCGGCGTCGAACAGTGGCGCAAGGAGGTCGACGGGAGCTTCACCAAGCTCGACCCGACTTTCCACGACATGTTCGCGTTCGAGAGCACGGCCCGCGAGACCTACGCGCGGTTCCGCAAGGGCGACTCGTTCGTCGCGAGCGGCTACATCCACGAGTACGAGGTCGAGAGCCGCGACGGCGCCAGCGTGATCAAGGAAGAGTTCGTCGCCAAGAAGATCGGCCACAACATCAACAAGACCGACTACCTCGTGCAGCGCGGCCGCCACGCGGCACCGGATCGCTCGCTGACACCAGTCCCTGAGCCGCCGCCCATCGCGATCTGAGACGCGGTCGACCATGGGCATGTACGACGAGCCCGACGAAGACTACCGCGGCGTCACCGACCTTCTCGAGCGTCCGCCGGAGTCGATCAACTGGAATCTCCTCGGTTCCGAGGAGGCTGACCGCGAGTGGCATGACCTGGACGCCTGGGTGACCTGGCTGAAGGTTACCTTCGGGCTGCCGGCGTCGATCGTCCCGCCGCACTGGCACCGCCACGACGAGTTCGTCTGGGAGTTCTCCGCCCTGCACACCCACTGGCTCAGCTGCTACCACGAGACCGCGAGCCCGTCGGCACCGATCGCGTGGATGCGTGACTTCGCCGAGGCCCGAAACCGGCTGCGGGACTGGGTCGCGATCTGCGGCACCCGCCTCGACCGCGATCGCCCGACCCGCCAGACGGTCTGGCCCGGCGAGAAGGGTGTGGAACTCGGCGGCGAGATCTCCATCACCGACCGCCGGCGCGACTTCGAGGAGGTTGTGCGCGCCGACGTGTGCAGGCGCGGAGCCGCCGAGGCCGTGGCCAGGCGGTCCGTGCTCGGCTGAGCCAGATCCGCCTCATGGGCGCCGCCGCGCACCTTCATTCCACAGCCTTCGCGACCTTCAGCGCCCCGCCTCGACGAATTGGCGACGGTGGCATTCCAGCCACGAAGGGAGTCGATCGTGCTTCTCCCCCACGTACAGACGCTGGCGCAAGCTCGGTCCTACCTCGCTGCGCTCGCCGATCAGGCCTCGACGGTCGACGCCTCGTCGGCATACGAGCGCGTCCTCATCGAGCTCGATCGAATCCACGCGGACGAATGCCCATCGGCCGACACCGAGGGGCTGACTGAGGACCGCGCCGTTCTGCTGGCCGTAGCCACGTCGGCGCTGGAAGAGCTAGAGCATTACGGCATCGACCCGCTCACCATCGAGCTCGTCATCGCGATGCTCGATGACGCATACGCCTTGGACGGCACCTGATGTACGGCGAAACCGGGGCGGCGATGCGCGCAGAGCTCGCGGCTCTTCTCCGGCAGCACCGCATCCAGCAACGGCTGGTAGGGGCGACGACCGAGGAGCGCGAGGAACTCGGCGGACTGATCCGGACCTACCGCCAGACCGTGCTCGTCTGGCTCTGCCAAGCGATGCGCGCGGCCAGCCCGCTCGCGTTCTCCAACATGCCGCCGGCACAGCCGAACCCGTTCCGGTCAGTCGGCTCACGCGGCTCCCATCTGACTGCAGCCAGCGAACTGGCGCGAGCCATCGACATCGCACGACAGCAGTCGAGCGCGCGCCCCGCGTCAACGGATGCATTGGCCACGCCGAACGCCAACCCGATGGTGGACCGATGGCGCCTCACCGCCCGCGTAGCGGCCCTCGCCGAACACGACACCAGCGAGCAGGTGTCAGCGCAGATGACCGCGCCCCAGGCTCAGGCTCTCGTCGGCGACGTCGCCGCGCTGACCCAAGCACTGGTCGTCCCCGACCAGCGGTACAAGAACACACCCGGTTGGGAGCCGCTCGCCCAGAGCGCTCGTCTCGGCTGGGCATCGCTGGCTGCGGCGCTCGACGTGAACCTCGGCCAACCTGACTACGCGGTCGATCACCTCGGCTGGCGACCGAAGACGAAGCTCATCGCCGGTCCGGTGCGTCCAGGGATCCTCGGCGTGCTGCAGGCGCAGCACAACCTCGTGATCCGGATGAAGTCCGTGCCCAACGCGACCAACCTTCGCCTCGTCGTGGACTCCCAACGCCTCGTCTCCGCGCACCTCGCGCCGTACGCCGCCCGCATCGACGAACGACTCGCCGGGCGATGGGCCGAACGTGCCGAGACCTACTCCGTCGTTCAGAAGCAATTGCGCGAGATCGGCGGGCTTCTCGGGAAGGGCGGACTGGCCGTGGCCGAAGGCGCGACTGCCGTGGCGCGGCTGAAGGCCCTCCCCCACGACACGATCGTCGAGCCACGCGTCCTCTCCGGGTTCCAGTTGCTCTTCAACCGGCTCGACAACCGCATCGCCGACATCATCGAGGACGGGATCGAGCAGGGTGCCTTCTTCAAGCGCGTGACGCTCCCGCGCCTGGTCGGCGGGGGCGGACAACTGGTCCGCCCGGTCCGCGAACGCTTCGTACCCGTCACGTCGTCGACCGATCTCGCAGTCGTGAAGACCGTCCGCGAGCGGCTGCGACCCAAGGATGAAGTGCCGATGTCCACACCGGGACCGACGCGAGTCGACCTGCACTCCGCGCTGATCCACCGTCCGACCGAAGAAGGGGCCGTCGATGTCCCGAACATCTAACCCCCACACCATCGGCGGCGCCCGAGCACCTAGGCAGTCATGCCGACCGGAGGAGAGCAAATGTCCACCGACATGAGCACGTCAGACAGCGTCGTCTCGATGGTGCGAGACCCGTTCCTGAACACCGAGGCTGCGTGCGGCTACCGCGGCGTTCCCAAAGCGACGCTGCTGACCTGGCGGGTTCGCCGTCCTGGCTACGGCCCGCGAGCTGTCAAGGCCGGTGGCCGGCTCAAGTACCGCCTCTCGGAGCTCGACCGATGGCTGAGTGCCCACGAGGAGTCCTTCACGGAGGACGAGGAGAGCGACGAACACCCTTTTCGCGAGGTTGTCCATCCCCGGCGCCGTGCCAGTCGCGTGCGAGGTGCTGCTCTCCGGGCGACCGACCCCGGAGAGCTCGCCTGAGGACCAAAGGAGAGAAGAATGGCCAGACAACGGCTGATGGTCGGCACCTACGGGGAGATCAGTTGCTTCCAGTTGGAGAACGGGTCGTGGCAGGCGCGCGCCCGCTACTGCGACGTCGATGGTGTCGTGCGTCAATACCGCAAGAACGGTGAGACCAAGACCAAGGCGAGGGCCAACCTCAAGGCGTTCTTCGTCGAGCACACCGGCACCTTCGGTGACGGTGCCCTCGCGCCGGACGACACCGTTCAGGACCTCCTCGACCTCTGGTTCCAGAAGATGAAGCAGGCGGACGGCGGACCACGCTCGGAGACTCTGAGCTACTACGGCTCCCACGTCCGCTGGATCCTCGACCCCGACAAGACCGAGCACCCGCTGGGCGCCTACCAGCTCCGACACGTGCGACCGGTGATCATCCAGGCCGCGCTAGACAGCGCTGGCGTCTCTCCCGACCTTCGCAAACGCATACGCAGCGTCCTCGTGCGCGCGTTCAACATGGCGATCTTCCACGAGGCCATTAACGGCAACCCGGCCACGGCCGTCCCTTCGGTCCCTGTGCCACGAAACAAGAAGAAGCCTGTTGCCGTGAAAGACCTGGACGCCGTGCGCGCCGCCATCCGCGAGTGGGCCAACGCCGAGAAGCGGAACGGTCCGAAAAGCGTCGATCTGCCCGACATCGTCGAGATGCTCATCGCCACCGGTATGCGGATCGGCGAGCTGCTCGCCCTGCGCTGGTCCGACATCGAGCTGACGCCGCCGCCCGAACGGCGGGACGACGACGGGTGGTTCCCGTGGCTGATGGTGAACGGCCAGATCACATCGAGAGGCAAGCGGGTCGACTACGGCAAGACCCACGCCGCGATCCGCCCCATCGCGCTCCCGGACTGGGCTGCGGCGCTGCTACGCCGACGCAAGGTTGCCCAGCCACCCAACGCCCTCGACGCAGTGTTCATCACCCGCAACGGCACCTGGCACTTCCCCACCAACGTCCAGGGCCGGCTGTGGCATATCCGCCACCTTGCCGACTACGCAGACCTCGCCGCCCTCCAGGACGTCTCACCCCACTCGTTCCGCCGAACCGTGGCCACCGAGATCGACGAGGTCTACGACGCCGAGGCCGCCATGAACCAGCTCGGCCACACGTCCAAGGCGGTCACCGAGCGGCACTACATCAACCGACGGCTCGTCGTGCCCGACTACCGGGCCGCCACCGACCGCCTTGCTCCCGGCCCCGAGACGAGCGAAGGGTCGACTCCCGGGCTCTGAGACGGCTTCGGCGGTCACGAATGGCCTTCCCGGCCCGTGGACGCGCTCTGAGCCGCCCACGGGCCGTTCTGCGCGCCCTCAGGCCGTCCCGACAGGGCGAGTGAGGCGTCACAAACCGAGCCCGAGAACTCAAAGTGAGCCCAAAGTGAGCCTTAAGGCCCGTTCTCGGGACTCGCGCCCGAGAGCCCAGATCACATCAGCGCAGGTCAGAGCCGCTTTTCGTCAGCAGAGCAACGCATTCGACGTGGTGCGTCATCGGGAAGAGGTCGAAGGCCCGGATCGCGGTGAGCTGGTAGTCGTGCTCGGCGAAGATCGCGACGTCGCGGCCGAGGGCGGCGGGGTCGCAGGCGACGTAGGCCACCGCGCGGGGGCGGCGGTCGACGACCTGCTCCACCACGGCGCGCTTGGCGCCCTCGCGCGGGGGGTCGAGGACGACGAGGTCGAAGGGCTCGTCGAGGCCGGACCGGAGGACGCGGTCCATCGGGCCGCACTCGACGCCGGCCGTCTCGAGCGCGGCGAGGTTGCCGCGGGCGTGCTGGCAGGCCGTACGGTCCGCCTCGACCGCGACCACGCGCGCGCCGGTCGCCTCGCCGACGAAGCGGGCGAACAGCCCCACGCCGGCGTAGAGGTCGAGGGCCCGCTCCCCCGGCTGCGGGGCGAGCAGGTCCATGACGGCCTCGACCAGCACGCGCGGGGCCTCGGGGTGGACCTGCCAGAAGCCGTCGCCGGCGACGCTGAACGGGTGGGTCTGGCCCGCCGCGGAGACGTCGTGGGTGACCGGGTCTCGTGACGGGCGCTGCGCGCCCTCCTCGACCAGCGGTGGGCGGGCGCCGTCGGCCGCGATCAGGCAGTCGTCGACGAGGACCAGGTCGTGGGAGCGGTGGACGCGCATGGCGGGACGCCCGTCGGGCGTCACGGCGTAGCGCTGCCGCGTACGCCAGCGCAGGCCGTCGTCGTCACGGCCCGGCACCGGCACGGCCTGCACCTCGAGGCCGCTGACGATCTCCGAGTCGGGGTCGAGGCGGCCGAGCCGGACGAGCTGCTCGCGCACGACCGCGGTCTTGAGGTCGCGCTGGGCGGGCAGCGAGGCGTGCTGGAAGTCGCAGCCACCGCACAGGCCGGGGCCGGCGTAGGGGCACGGCGGCTCGACCCGCTCGGGCGTGGCCTCCACGACCTCCACGGCGTCACCGCGCCAGAACCGGTCGCCGTCGGTGCCCTCGGTGATCTCGACGACGACGCGCTCGCCGGGCAGCGCGTGGCGCACGAACACCACGCGCGCCTCCGGCTCGGGGAGGCGTACGACGCAGTGGCCTCCGTGGGCGACCGGACCCACCTCGCCCTCGAAGCGCTCACCCACCCGCGACCGACCCCGGGCCCGGCGCGGGCGGTTGGTGCGGCTCATCGCAGGGTGGTCATACGTCGTCGATCTGGCGGGGCGTGTCCCCCGACGCCACGCGGCCGCGGCGCAGGTCGCCGGCGTGCACGCGCTCCTCGTCGAGCCGTCCCCGCTCCTGGGCCAGCTGGGAGGAGCGCAGCTGGTAGGGGACGGAGATGACCATCACGCCGGGCGTGAAGAGCAGGCGGCCCTTGAGCCGGAGCGCCGTCTGGTTGTGCAGCAGCTGCTCCCACCAGCGCCCGACGACGTACTCCGGGATGTAGACCGCGACGACCCCGCGCGGGCTGGCCCGGCGGATCTCCTGGGTGTACTCGACGATCGGCCGGACCACCTCGCGGTAGGGCGAGTGCAGCACCTTGAGCGGGATGTCGAGGTGCCGGTCGTCCCACTCCTCCAGCAGCCGGTTGGTGGCCTTGGCGTCGATGCTGACGTAGATCGCCTCGAGCACGTTGGGGCGGGTGGCGCGGGCGAAGGCCAGCGCGCGCAGGGTCGGCTTGTGCAGCTTGGAGGCGAGCACGATCGCGTGCACGCGGGTCGGCATGACCTTGTCCTGCTCATCGGCCGCGAGCTCGAGCTCCACCCGGGCGTAGTGGCGCCCGATCGCCTTCATCACCATGAAGAAGAACGCCATCGCCAGGATCGTGATCCAGGCGCCCGCGAGGAACTTGGTGATGAGGACGATCACCAGGACGACGGCGGTCATGCCGAGGCCGAAGGTGTTGATCGCGCGCGAGCGCAGCATCCGACGGCGTACGGCCGGGTCGCGCTCGGTGGCGAGGTGCCGCGTCCAGTGGCGGATCATGCCGAGCTGGCTCAGGTTGAACGAGACGAACACCCCGACGATGTAGAGCTGGATCAGCTTGGTGGTCTCGGCGTCGAAGACGATGATCAGCAGGATCGACATGGCGGCGAGGAAGACGATGCCGTTGCTGTAGGCGAGACGGTCACCGCGCGAGCCCAGCGAGCGCGGCGCCAGACCGTCCTGGGCGAGGATCGAGCCGAGCACCGGGAAGCCGTTGAACGCCGTGTTGGCCGCGAGCACCAGGATGATGCCGGTGACCGTGACGACGAAGTAGAAGCCGGGCGGGAAGTGGTCGAAGACGCCGTTGGCGATCTGCGAGATCACCGGGTGCTGGTCGTAGCCCTCCGGCAGCCCGCTACCGCCGGCGGCGCGCAGCTTGTCGAGGTGGTGCGGGTCGACGTAGCGGATGCTCATCTTCTTGGCGAGGACGATGACGCTCATCATCATCGAGATCGCGATCAGGCCCAGCATGAGCAAGGTGGTCGCAGCGTTGCGGCTCTTCGGCTTGCGGAAGGCCGGCACGCCGTTGCTGATCGCCTCGACGCCGGTCAGCGCCGCACAGCCCGAGGAGAAGGCACGCGCGAGGAGGAACAGGAGCGCCACCTGGGAGAGCGGTCCGTCCCAGCCCTCGTCGGGGACGATCTCCAGCCCGGCGCTCTCCGCCAGCGGGAGGTCGCCCGCCAGGAGCCGGAGCAGGCCGTAGCCGCACATGCCGAGGATCGCGACCATGAAGAGGTAGGTCGGCACGGCGAAGAACGCGCCGGACTCGCGCACCCCGCGCAGGTTCATCGCCGTCAGCAGGATCACCGCGACCGTGGCCGCCGTCGCCTCGTGGCCGATCAGGCCAGGGATCGCGCCGGCGGCGTACTGCGCGGCGGACGAGATCGACACCGCCACGGTGAGGACGTAGTCGACCAGCAGTGCGCTGGCCACCGTGACACCCGCGTTGCGGCCGAGGTTGACGGTCGCGACCTCGTAGTCGCCGCCGCCCGAGGGGTAGGCGTGGACCGTCTGACGGTAGGACGCGATGACCGTCAGCATCACCAGCGCGACGGCGATGCCGATCTTCCACGACCACACATAGGTCGACGCGCCGGCCACCGCGAGCATGATGAAGACCTCGTCCGGTGCGTACGCCACGGACGACAGCGCGTCACTGGCGAAGACCGGGAGCGCGATGCGCTTGGGAAGAAGGGTCTCGCCGAGCTGGCTGCTGCGGAGCTTGCGCCCGAGCAGGATCCGCTTCGAGACGTCGCCGACACTCACGAACGAGAGCGTAGACCGCCCGACGCGTTTCTCCGCGCTGGGATACGGTTCTGGCGTGCACGTCGTGATCATGGGCTGTGGCCGCGTCGGTTCGACGCTCGCCCGCAGCCTCGAGGACCGCAACCACACCGTGTCGATCATCGACAGCGAGCCCGACTCGTTCCGGCGCCTCGGACCGGAGTTCAACGGCGACAAGATCACCGGCTACGGCTTCGACCAGCAGGTCCTCGAGAAGGCCGGCATCCGACGCGCCGACGCGTTCGCCGCGGTCTCGAGCGGTGACAACTCCAACATCATCGCCGCCCGCGTGGCCCGCGAGACGTTCGGGATCCAGCAGGTCGTCGCCCGCATCTACGACCCCGGTCGCGCCGAGGTCTACCAGCGCCTCGGCATCACGACGGTCGCGACCGTGAAGTGGACCGCGGACCAGATCCTCCGGCGGGTCCTGCCTGCGGGTGCCGAGCCCGACTTCCGCGACCCCTCCGGCACCATCCGCGTGGACCACGTCCAGGTCCCCGAGGAGTGGATCGGCAACCGGACGGTCGAGTTCCAGATGCAGTCCCGCAGCCGCATCGCGTGGATCGACCGCCTCGGCGAGGGCATGCTCCCGACCCGGGAGACCGTCCTCCAGGAGGGCGACATGCTGCACCTCGTCATGCGCGAGGAGCACGCCGCCCACGCCTACTCGGTGCTCGAGTCCGGGCCCGAGGACGACTGACCCGTGACCGAGACCTCGACTGGATTGCAGGAGCACTGCTGACATGCGCGTCGCCATCGCCGGAGCCGGAGCCGTGGGTCGCTCGATCGCGCGCGAGCTGATCGAGAACGGCCACCAGGTCCTCCTCATCGACAAGAACCCGTCCTCGATCCGACCCGAGCGCGTCCCCCACGCCGAGTGGCTGCTGGCCGACTCGTGCGAGCTGTCCTCGCTCGCGGAGGCACAGCTCGGCAAGTGCGACGTGGTGATCGCGGCGACCGGCGACGACAAGGCCAACCTGGTCACCTCGCTGCTGGCCAAGACCGAGTTCGGCGTGCCGCGCACGGTCGGCCGGGTCAACCACCCCAACAACGAGTGGCTGTTCACCGAGGCCTGGGGCGTCGACGTCAACGTCTCCACGCCGCGCATCATGTCGGCGCTGGTCGAGGAGGCCGTCTCCATCGGCGACCTGGTCCGGCTGTTCACGTTCCGCCAGGGCAACGCCAACCTCGTCGAGCTGACCCTGTCCGCCGACTCACCCTTCGTCGGCACGCCCGCCGGGCTCGTGCCCTTCCCGGACAACTGCGCCCTCGTCACGATCCTGCGCGATGGACAGGTCTACACCCCCGAGGCCGAGCAGCCGCTCGAGTCGGGTGACGAGCTGCTGTTCGTCGTGCCCGCTGAGGTCGAGGCCGAGCTCGAGCACCTGCTCTCCCCCGGCCACCACCCCAACTGAGCGGCGTACGACGCCTCAGGCGGGCGTCGCGTCCGGCGCGACCGGGGTCCGGTTGCGCGAGAGCAGCCACACCATCGAGCCGAGCGCCGCGAGCTGCAGCGGCCAGCCCAGCACGATCTTCGACACGCCCAGGACCGCCACGGCCGTGTCGGGGTCGAGCGACGCCGAGCTGCCGGCGAGCCAGATCGGCCCCTGGATCGCGACGCGCAGCAGGCACGGCGCGACCAGCAGCCAGGTGAGCCGCGTGCAGAGCCGGACGACCGGCTTGTCGTCGTGCCACGCGGTCGCGTCGCCGGTGATGCTGCCGACCATGAAGCCCACCAGCGGCCAGCCGATCAGGCAGGTGAGCGCCAGCACGACGGCGTACCCGCCGTTGTAGAGGATGCCGGGCAGGAAGTAGGCCAGCGCCTGGTCCTGCTCGGAGCCGCCCGAGGCGGCGGAGCGGTGCACGAAGTACCACCCGATCGCGATCCCGAAGAGCGCGTTCACGACGAACTGGACCGTCGAGCGCTGCACCAGCCGGACGGCGAGGAGCACGAGCGCGGCGCCCACGCTGACCATGAGCGCGAGGTCGAGGTCGCGCTGGGTGAGCCACGTCAGCGTGAACAGGATCGTCGGGACGGCGGCCTCGGCCATGCCGCGGCGACCACCGAGCGCCTTGGAGAGCTGCTGGCGCACGACCGCCTCGACGGTCTCCGCCTCGACCTTGGTCGCGGCGGGCTCCCGCGCCTCTTCCGTCACGGGCGCAGCTCGTAGCGCGGGTTGAACATCAGCGGGACTCCGCCCTGGCGTCCGATGCAGCCGGCCACGGTCATCGAGCGGCCCGGGTCGACACCGGTGATCCGGCGGCGGCCGAGCCACACGACGGTGATCACGCCGGAGCCGTCGTCGAGCTCGGCCTCGAGGGCCGGCACCCCGCCGCGCGGGCGCAGCGTCACGGTGCGCAGGACGCCGTTGACCACGACGTGCTCGCGCTCGGGTGCGTCGACGATCGCCACGGCCTCCGCGGTCGCGTAGGACTCGCGCAGGTCACGCTGGTGCGCCTCGCCGCTGTCGGCCCACTTGGACAGGGCCTGCCGCAGCCGGCTCTTCTCCGCCACCGCTCAGCGCACCCGGCGCGCGTCGTCCGGCAGCCTCACCGGTAGCGGCTCGCCGACGGGCATCGCCTGCTCCCCACGTCGTACGACGACCTGGGCGAGCGCGTCCTCCCACTCGGCGGTGTTGTCGGGGTCGAGCGCCGGACGGCCGAGGAAGGAGGCGCGGAGCATCCAGCGGTCACCGTTGATGCCGATGATCCGCGACGGCTGCGTCGCGTCGGTCCCGTCGGGTCGCTTCACCGGCATCTGGCACACCAGCTCGGTGCCCCAGCGCCCCTCGCGCTCGGTGGTCTGGCCCCCGCGGCGCGCCATGTCGGCGGCGATCTGCGGGCGGACGTCGGACCACAGGTCACCGTTGCGCGGCGCGGCGAAGGCCTGGAACTCGCACGCTCCGTCGGAGCCGGCGAGCATCACCGAGCGGACCTGGCCGCTCTGCTCGTCGACCTGGAGCCGCAGCTCGCGGTCGGCGATCGGCGGGACGAGCACGGACCCGAGGTCCGCACGGTCGATGCCGTCGCCCTCGACCTGCGACACGTCGAACGGCCCGGTGGTGGGGTCCGGCGTGTCGGCGGCCGACCCGGTCGTGCTGCCTGCCTCGTCAGCGGTGTCGGTGGCCTGTGCCTTGCGGCGGAACTTCACGTCAACATCTCCTCGCTAGCGAACCGGCTCACGATCGGGCACCGGTACCTGTAGAACCGTAGCCCCCGGCGCCGCGGACCGACTCCGGGAGCACCCCCACCTCGACGAACCGGGCGCGCTCGAACCGCTGGATCACCAGCTGGGCGATCCGGTCGCCGCGCGCGAGCGTCACCGACTCGACGGGGTCGTGGTTGATCAGCATCACCTTGATCTCCCCGCGGTAGCCCGCGTCGACGGTGCCGGGGCTGTTGACGATCGAGACCCCGTGGCGTGCCGCGAGGCCGGACCGCGGGTGCACCAGCGCTACGTAGCCGTCCGGCAGGGCGATGGACAAACCGGTCGGCACCATCGCCCGCTCCCCCGGCCCCAAGGTGACGTCCACGGTCGTGTGGAGGTCGGCGCCGGCGTCACCCGGGTGGGCGTACGACGGCAGCGGCAGGTCCGGGTCGAGGCGGACGACGCTGATGTCGAGGTCGGTGGGGATGTCCTGGTCGGGCACGAGGAAGGAATCTATCGGCCCTCGATAGGATCTGCGCCGTGGACTACGCCGAACGCCTCACCGTTCCACTGCGATGGTGGGTGCAGGGAACGATGCTGGTCGCGTCGTTCTGGCTCGCGTTCATCGTGGCCATCCCCGAGACCGTCGCCTGGTCGATCACGGCCGCTGCCGTGGTGGTCATGGTCGCGCTGTTCGTGGGTTACGGGCGTCCGCGGGTCGCCGTCGAGGACGGCATCCTTCACGCGGGGCCGGCCCACATCGACCTCGAGCACGTCGGCGAGGTCACGGCGCTGGACTCCGACGACGTACGCCGACAGGCAGGCGTGGATGCCGACGCGCGGGCCTACCTCCTGCTGCGTCCCTACCTCAAGCGCGGGGTACGGATCGACATCACCGACCCGGCCGACCCGGCGCCGTACTGGCTGGTGAGCTGTCGCCGACCGGAGGCGCTCGTCACGGCCGTCCGGGTGGGCCGGACCGCCGGTCGCTCTGGATAGGGTGGCCGACATGGCTTCGTCCCAGGACTCCAACAGCAAGCTCTACTCCGTGCTCTCCCTCGCCGCCGCGCTCGGCGCCGCGACGGTCGCGAAGAAGGGCCTCAACACGTCCTGGCGGGCCGCCACCGGCAAGAACCCCCCGGCCAACCCCGCCGACCCCGACGTGAGCCTCGGCGAGGCCGTCATGTGGGCGGCCGTGAGCGGCACCCTGATCGGCGTGGCGCGCATGCTGGCCACCCGTCGCGCGGCCCACTACTACGCGAAGTCGACCGGCCACCTGCCGCCGCAGCTCCAGAAGGACGGCCAGGACGCCAAGAAGGCCCCGGCTCCGACCTCCTGACCCTCGAGGCGTCGCCTTCACCGGCTCGCTGTCGAGGGCTCGGAGTTTCTGGCTCGGGATCGCGGGCTCTGGATAGCGGGCTCGGGATCGCGGGCTCTGCGTAGCGGGCTCGGGATAGGTGGCCTGGGATTCGCCGTCGCCGACCCCCTCGGCGCCCACGTTCCGGTGCGGGGAGCGCGAAGCTGTCGTCCCCACTGGCCCTCGAGTCCCTCCGAGACTCAACCGCTGATGCGCTGCCGCCGGTCGCGCCCTGGCCCGTGAGTCACTCAGAGACTCACTGCGTGGACCCGGTCGCCCTGCCACTTACTGGCCCGTGAGTCTCCGGAAGACTCGACGTCCACTGCTGCGACCCCTCGTCACGGCTCGCTGACCGTGAGTCTCGGAGCGACTCGATGGCCAGTGCAGTCGCGCGTCCGGGCCGACCTCGGGGTCAGACACCCGCAGGTGCGCGCGAACGCGCCGGTCGCCAGTCGCGTCTCCCCGCGATCCTGGGCCACCTTCCGTCCACACGACCGAGCGCCCGGGCGTACGCCGACGCACCTGTGGACGAGCACACCGCGGCTGTCGCATCCCCCGTCTGGGATCGAAGGGACAGCACGACACGCGACGGAAGGGCAGGCAGATGGTGGGGACGATCCACCCGATCAGGACGACGGACCTGACGGAGGAGGAGCGGGAGTGGATGTTGATGGGGCCGTTCGACGGTGAGGTGCCGGGCCTGGTGCGCCGGGTACGCCGCATCCTCGATGTCTCGCAGCGGGGGCTCGCGGCGATCCTCGAGGTGTCGCAGTCGGTGGTCGCACGCTGGGAGACCGGGCGGACCAGTCCCCGGGTGAGCGCCCTCCAGCAGCTGCTGGAGCTGGCCAGGATCCGGGTCGAGCTCAAGGACGACGACACGGACGAGCAGATCGGTCCGATGCGGGCCGACGGGGCCAGGAACCGGGCCGGGAGCCGCTACCCCGCCCACGTGGACCTCGAGGTCACCGGGTGGTGGGTGCCGCGGGAGGACCGGCGGATGACGACGATCGGCTACTTCGTGAACCATGCTCGCTCGCGTGAGCGGGGGCTGCCGGCCGTGCGCTACCGGCTCAATGGGCGCCACAAGCAGGTCCAGCGGATGCTCTTCGGCACCCCGGACGACCACCCTGCGCGGCACCAGCTGCGGGCGGAGGCCGAGCACCTCCAGGACCTGAAGGACGACCTCAGGCGGGCTCGTACGGCATGAGCAACGCCCGCCCCCTCGAGAGGGACGGGCGCTGTGTGAGACCGCGGATCAGATGCAGTCGCGGCAGATGAGCTTCTTCTCATCGGCGAGCTGCGAGCGGTGGTGAACCAGGAAGCAGCTCATGCAGGTGAACTCGTCGTCCTGCCGCGGCATGACCTCGACCGCCAGCTCCTCGTGCGAGAGATCGGCACCGGGCAGCTCGAATGATTCGGCAGCCTCGGTCTCGTCCTCGTCGACCTTGCCGGAGTTCTTGTCGTGGCGTCGGGCCTTGAGCTCCTCGATGCTCTCCTCGCTCTGGTCCTCCTCGGACTTGCGTGGCGCGTCGTAGTCGGTGGCCATCGATTCCTCTCCCCATACGGTGGTCTTGGTCCCCGCCGGTTCGCGGCGCGGGGTGGGACCCATTTGTGCTCGTCGTCGGCGCCAGATTGTGCACCATGAATCGACCCTGTGGTGAGCCGGTTCGCGACGTGTCGCCTGAACAGTGGAGTACTGCTCCGTATTCCCGCAATCCTCGCTCGGACCACCCACCCGTTCGAGCGGGTGCCGGGCCGTTCGTCAGGCGAGGAACCCCGCGGACCCGAGCGCCTCGACGAAGGTGTCCCAACCATCGGCGGGGGTACCCACGACGACGTTGCGCAGGTCACCCGCGCCCAGGGTCCGGCTGCCGTCGAGCAGGTCGAAGCGACCGCCCGCCTCGCGCAGCACGAGCCCGCCGGCCGACCAGTCCCACGGCTGTGGACCGGCCTCGACGTAGGCGTCGGCGCTGCCGTCGGCGACGTGGCACAGGTCGAGGGCGCACGACCCCATCCGCCGGATGTCGCGCACCTCCGGCAGGAGCCGGGCGACGCACGCTGCCTGGTGCTCGCGGACCTCCCGCTGGTAGCCGAAGCCCGTGAGCACGAGTCGCTCCCCCAGCGGCGGCGTCGGACGTACGCCGATGGGCCGGCCGTCGCGGGTGGCACCCTGGCCGAGCGCCGCGGCGTACTCCTGACCGGTCGGAATGGCGACGACCGCACCGGCCACCAGCGAGCCGTCGACCTCGGCCGCGACCGAGACGGCGCAGTCGGGCAGGCCGTAGAGGTAGTTGACGGTGCCGTCGATCGGGTCGAGGACCCAGCGCACCCCACTGGTGCCCGGCTTGTCGTCACCCTCCTCACCGAGGATCGCGTCGTCGGGTCGGGCCGCGGCGATCTGCGAGCGCAGCAGCTCCTCGACCGCCTTGTCGGCCTCGGTCACGACGTCCACGACGCTCGTCTTGGTGTCCGCGACGTCGATGCCGCCGCGCTGCATCTCACGGGCCAGCTCGGCGCCCGCGTGGGCGAGGTCGACCGCGAGGCTCCGCAGCTGGAGGGGCAGCTCGATGGGCGTGGCACTCACGAATCGGCCCCGCACAGGGCCGGACGCGGCCCCCGCGGGTTGGGGCAGCAGCCGGCGCCGCACAGGTCGGGTCCGGCGGGGAGGGAGCCCACCGCTGCGCGGTCGGGCTGCTCGCCCCGTTCGGCGGCCGCACGCTCGAGCACGAGGTTGCGCACCATCGCCACGAAGCGGGGATCGGTCCCGGCGGAGGCCGCCCGGACGGCCCGCATGCCGAGGCGCTCGGCCGTGGCCATCGCCTCGGTGTCGAGGTCGTAGATGACCTCCATGTGGTCGGAGACGAAGCCGATCGGCACCATCACCACCTCGGACACGCCGTCGCTGGCGAGGTCCTCGAGGTGGTCGTTGACGTCCGGCTCGAGCCACGGCGTCGACGGCGCACCCGAGCGCGAGCAGTAGACGAGGTCGTGCCGGTGGCTGCGCCCGGTCGCCTTCTTCACCCTCGTCGCGACCTCGTCGGCGGTGCTGCGGTGCTGACGGACGTACGCCGGTCGCGGCTGCCCGGCGGGGTCCTCCGACCCGCTGCTCTCCCCCATCTCGGTCGGGATGGAGTGGGTGACGAAGACCAGCCGCGCGCTGTCGCCGCCATCGGGCAGCTCGGCCAGGGCGGCGACGATCGCGTCGACGGCGGGCTCGATGAAGCCCGGGTGGTTGTAGTACTGCCGCAGCTTGTCGAGCCGGGGCGCGCCCGGCACCTTCTCGACGGCGTCGTAGAGGTTCTCGCGGTACTGCCGGCACGACGACCAGGAGGAGTACGCCGACGTGGCGAAGACGGCGGCGCGCGTGACCCCGTCCTCCTTCATCGTGGCCAGCGTGTCGGCGAGGTAGGGGTCCCAGTTGCGGTTGCCGAAGTAGACCGGCAGGTCGATGCCCTGGTCGGCGAAGTCCTTCTCCAGCGCGGCGATCAGCGCCCGGTTCTGGTCGTTGATCGGGCTGCGCCCGCCGAAGAGGAAGTAGTGCTCCCCCACCTGCTCGAGGCGCTCGCGCGGGATGCCCCTGCCGCGGGTGACGTTCTCCAGGAACGGCACCACGTCCTCGGGCTTCTCGGGTCCCCCGAAGGAGAGCACCAGCAGGGCGTCGTACGGCCTCACGTCGGGGCGCGCGGAATTCATGAACTCAGCGTAGACAGACCTACCATCACCTCGATGCTCGACTCCTACCGCCGGGTGCTGTCCCGCCCCGGCGCCCTCCGCTTCAGCAGCGCGGCGCTCGTCGCCCGGCTGCCCATCTCCATGGTGGGTCTCGGGATCGTCCTGCTCGTCGAGGAGCGGACCGGCTCCTACGGACTCGCGGGCACGGTCTCCGCTGTCTTCGTGCTGGCCGAGGCGGCGTTCGCGGTGATGCACGGCCGGTGGGTCGACCACTTCGGGCAGTTCCGGGTGCTGCCGATCGCGATCTCGGTCTTCGGCGCGGGACTGGCGATGATGATGCTGGCGGTCGAGCAGGACTGGCCGCGAGCCCTCCCCTACGTCTTCGCGGCCGTCTCCGGCGCCGCCCTCCCCCAGGTCGGCGCGAGCGTCAGGACCCGCTGGTCACACCTGCTCGACGAGCCCGGCGAGAAGCAGACCGCGTTCGCCCTCGAGGCGGTCCTCGACGAGGTCGTGTTCGTCGTCGGGCCGGTGGTCGTGACCCTGCTGGCGACGAGCTGGCACCCGGTCGCCGGCCTGACCTTCGCGCTGGTCACCGGCGTGCTCGGGACGTTCGCCTTCGCGTTGCAGCGCCGGACCGAGCCGCCCGCGGGGAACACCACGACCACCGACGGCGTACGTCCCCCGATGCCGTGGCGGCTCGTGCTGCCGCTCGCACTGGTCTGCCTGACCCTGGGCGCGCTGTTCGGGGCCGCCGAGGTCACCACCGTCGCGTTCGCCGAGGAGCAGGGCCAGCGGTGGACAGCCGGGTGGCTGCTCGCGGCCTGGTCGTTCGGCAGCCTCGTCGCCGGCCTCGTCACCGGCGCCGTCGCCTGGCGAAGCGGGCCGGACGTGCGGCTGCGCTGGGGATCGGCGGCGATGGCGCTGGCGATGACTCCCCTGATGTTCATCCACTCGATCCCGCTGATGGCGGTGGTGCTGCTGGTCGGGGGCCTGGCGATCGCCCCCACGATGATCGGTGCGATGACGATGGTCGAGCAGGGCGTCCCGTCGGGCCGGCTCACCGAGGGGATGGCGATCCTGCACACCGGGATCGTCGCCGGGGTCGCGCCGGGCGCCGCCGTCGCGGGATTCGTCGTCGACCACAGCGGCGCCTCGGCGGCGTACGCCGTCGCGCTCGTCGGCGGCGTCCTGGGGGCGCTCGCCGCCCAGACCGCCCGGCCGAACCGGGTCGCATCCAGGCCGCGATCCCCGGCGATCCCCTAGCCTGCGGACATGACGGTGTCCCCGACGACGTGGCGCAACTGGTCCGGCCTCGAGGAGTCGACGCCGGTCGTCACCGAGACACCGCGGTCGGTGGACGCCGTCGTCGACGTCGTACGTCGTGCACGGGACGCCGGCACCACGGTCAAGATGACCGGCACCGGGCACAGCTTCACCGCGATCGCCGCGCCCGAGCACACCCTGCTGCTGCCCGCCGGGCTCGACGGCGTCCTCGCGGTCGACCGCGAGGCGATGACCGTGACGGTGCGTGCTGGTACGCCCCTCAAGGACCTCAACCTCACGCTCGAACGCCAGGGCCTGTCGCTGCACAACATGGGAGACATCGCCGAGCAGACCCTCGCCGGAGCCACGTCGACCGGCACCCACGGCACTGGCGGTGTCGCGGCCGGGCTCGCCGCTCAGCTCGCTGGGCTGGAGCTGGTCACCGGCATCGGCGAGGTCGTCCGGGCCTCGGCCACGGAGAACCCCGACGTCTTCGAGATGGCGCGCGTCGGGCTCGGCGCGCTCGGCATCCTGACCAGCCTCACCTTCCACGTCGAGCCGCTCTTCGTCATCGAGGCGCACGAGCAGCCGATGACGTGGGACGAGGCGCTGACGTCGTACGACGACATGGTCGCGGCCGCGCACCACGTCGACATGTACTGGTTCCCGCACACCGACTGGCTGATGGTGAAGCAGAACGTCCGCACCGACCTCGCCCCCGGCGAGCAGGAGCCGCCGTCGCGGCTGGCCGCGTGGTGGGAGGACGACTTCATCTCCAACACCGTCTTCGGCGGCCTGTGCCGCATCGGCTCGCGGGCGCCGGGCCTGGTCCCGCGGATCAACCGGGTCGCCGGGCATGCGCTCTCGGAGCGTCGCTACAGCGACCTGGCCCACCGGGTGTTCGTGACGCCGCGCCGGGTGCGCTTCCGGGAGATGGAGTACGCCGTCCCGCGCCAGGTCGGCCTCGACGTGCTGCGCGAGTGTCGCCGGGTGATCGAGGCGAGCGACTGGCGGATCGCCTTCCCGATCGAGATCCGCACGGCACGCGCGGACGACGTACCGATGTCCACCTCGTACGGACGCGACAGCTTCTACCTCGCCTTCCACGTGCCGCAGGACACCGACCACCGCGCCTACTTCGGCGGCCTCGAGCCGATCCTGCGTGAGGCGGGCGGGCGACCCCACTGGGGCAAGGTCCACACCCGGTCGGCGGCAGATCTGGCTCCGGCGTACGACCGCTTCGACGACTTCCTCGCGATGCGTGACCGCCTCGACCCCGACCGGGTCTTCGCCAACCCGTATCTCAGGCGCGTCCTCGGCCCGTGAGTCTCCGAGCGACTCAGGGTCGACTTGAGTCTCCCAGCGACTCGACGACCGCTTGAGTCTGCCAGCGACTCACGGGCCCGTGACGGACCTCAGACGTTGGCCGGGCCCTTGGGCAGCGGCGCGCGCCAGCCGCGCACCATCGCCAGCAACCGGAAGCCGAGGCAGGTGCTGAACCCGGCGGCCGCCACGACCACGAGCGGCAGCTCCGTCCGGTTGAGCAGCACCGCGACGGCTGCACCCATCAGCGCGGGAGTGGCGTAGAGGACCCCCTCGAAGATCACCGGCACGCTGCCGGCGAGCACGTCGCGGATCATGCCTCCGCCGATGCCGGTGACCATGCCGAGCAGCGCCGCCGGCAGCGGCTCGAGGCCGTAGTCGACGGCCTTGAGGGCTCCGGTGACGCAGAACAGCGCGAGCCCGAAGGCGTCGAACACCGTGATCACGCGCTCGACCCGGCCGACCAGCGTGTGGAAGAAGAAGGTCACCAGGCCTGCCGCGATCGGGACGAGCAGGTAGCGCCAGTCGGCGAGCGCCGCGGGCGGCGTGGCGCCGATCAGCACGTCGCGGATGAAGCCGCCGCCGAGGCCGGTGACACCGCCGAGGACGAGGGCCGCGAACAGGTCCAGGTTCTTCCGGACCGCCACCAGCGCACCCGCCACGGCGAAGACGAAGATGCCGGTGAGGTCGAGGACGACCAGCGTCGTGGCGAACTCCGTCTCGGGCACCTCCGAAGGCTAGGCGTACGGGGCCGGGACCGGCGAAATCACCGTGACCACCGCCGCTCGGCGCGCCGCGGCCGCAACCGTGCCGGAGCGTGCCGCTGGCGTAGGCTCGAGCGAAGCGGTGCGCCCGCCGTACCGAGACCACCAGACGAGCAACCCACACGAGCAAATAGGCAGGAGCACGCTGTCGATGGCCAAGCTGACGTTCACCGGACGCAGCGGGGACGGCAAGCGCCTGCTGCTGGTGGACGAGTCGGGCCAGGAGCACACCCTGGCGATCGACGCCCGACTCCGTCGCGCCCTCTCGGGCGCGCCCGCAAGCGGCCCGCACACCCCAGGCCAGTTGGAGATCCCGATGGAATCAAGCCTCCGTCCCCGCGACATCCAGACCCGCATCCGGGCCGGCGAGACGCCCGAAGCCGTGGCGCACGCCGCCGGGACATCGGTCGAGAAGATCATGCCGTTCGCGGCCCCGGTCATGGCCGAGCGCGCCCACGTCGCCGAGCGGGCGCAGCTCGCATCGGTCCGCCGTCGCTCGAGCGACTCAGGCGCCCGGACGCTCGGTGAGTCCGTCAGCGCGCACCTGCGCTCGCACAACGTCGACCCCGCCGCCGTCGAGTGGGACGCCTGGCGCCGCGAGGACGGCCGCTGGACCCTGACCGCGCTCTACGAGGTCGCCGGCCGCACCGGCACGGGCACCTTCTCCCACGACCCCCGCGGCAACTTCGTGACCGTCGACGACGAGGACGCCCGGTGGCTGGTCGGCGATGCGACGCCCGCCACCCCGGACGCCAGCGCCGAGCACGCTGCCGACGACCTGGCCGCCGCACGCCAGCGCCGCCTGAGCGCGGTCGGCGAGGAGCCCGCCTTCGGCGACGACGCGATCGAGATGGTCTCCGACGACGAGGAGACGCACGAGCCCGCGTCCGCGACCGAGACGACGATGGAGATCAGCGGGGCGACGCTCGGCACCGAGCAGCCCGTCGAGGCCTACCTCGACGACGAGTCGCCCGCCTCCGACCAGCCCGCTGAGACCGCCGCCGAGACCGCCGCCGAGGACGAGCCGGAGGCCGAGGCACCCGAGCCCCGACGCCCGGCGAAGAAGCGCGGACGTGCGTCGGTCCCGAGCTGGGACGAGATCATGTTCGGCGGCGGCAAGAACGACTAGCCGGGTCACCAGGTGCAGCTCCTCGGGGTGAACGTCCACCCGCTCAAGTCCGGAGCCATCCGGCCGGTCCGCTCGATCGAGGTCCGCCCCGGCGGCCTGCGCGGCGACCGGACGTGGATGGTCGTCGATAGCGACGCGCGACTGGTCTCGGCGCGTGAGGTCCACGCGCTGTTCCACGTCGTCGCCGACACCCCAGACACCGATCAGGCGGTCGGGTGCGCCCTGCGCCTGCGGGCGCCCGGGCTCCCCGACCTGCTCCTCGACGAGCCCGGCGGCGACCCCGAACCGGTCCGGCTCTTCTCGCTCGACCTGCTCGCCAGGCCGGCGGGTCCCGACGCCGACGCGTGGCTGCGTGCCGCGCTCGGCCGCGACGACGTACGCCTGGTGTGGTGCGACGACCCCACCCGTCGGACCCTCCAACCCGGGTTCTCGTTGCCGGGCGACCACGCCGCCTTCCCCGACTCGTTCCCGGTCACCGTCGCGTCGCTGGCGTCGCTGCGACGTCTCAACGACTGGATCGCCGAGCGCGCGCTCGAGCTCGGCGAGGAGCCGCCCGAACCGCTCCCGATCGAACGGTTCCGCGCCAACCTCGTGGTCGACGGCGACGAGCCCTTCGCCGAGGACCAGTGGGAGGCGCTGACGATCAACGGGGTGCGGTTCCGGGTGACCAAGCCGGTCGGGCGCTGCGTGATGACCACGATCGACGCTACGACGCTGACGACGGCCAAGGAGCCGATCCGCACGCTGGCGCGCCACCGGCTCGTCGGCGGCAAGACGATGTTCGCAGCCCACCTCGTGCCCGAGGGCTCCGGGACGATCGTCGTCGGCGACGAGGTCACGGTCTCCTGACGCTCAGTCGCGCTCGACCGGCCGCCCGGGGTCGGTGATCCAGCCGCTCCAGCTGCCGGGGTAGAGCGCGGCCCTGATGCCGGCCACCTCCATCGCGAGGATGTCGTGGGCCGCGGTGACCCCGGAGCCGCAGTAGGCGGCGACCGACCCGGTGCCGTCGGCGCCGACCTGCCCATACGCCGCGCGCAGCTCGCCCGCCGACCGAAAACGCCCGGCATCGTCGACATTGACGGTGGTCGGCACGTTGAGCGCGCCGGGGATGCGCCCCGCCACAGGATCGACGGGCTCGACCGTGCCGGCGAATCGTTCGGGCGCGCGGGCGTCGACGAGGACATCGACAGCCATCACGTCCTCGGCCTCGACCACGGGCATCCGCTTGCTGCTCGAGACCGTGAAGTCCCCCGCCCCGGCCTCGACCGCGCCGCTCTCGACCGGGAGCCCGGCCGCGATCCACGCCGACCACCCGCCGTCGAGCACCCGCACGTCACTGTGGCCGTGGAAGCGCAACAGCCACCAGGCCCGCGCAGCGCCGCGGCCCTGCCAGTCGTCGTACGCCACCACGGGCCGGTCGTCGCTCACGCCTGCGCGCCGCATCGCTTCCGCGAAGCGCCCCTCGTCGGGGAGCGGATGGCGACCACCGAGGCCCGGCGGGTCGGCCAGGTCGCGGTCCATGTCGACGTACGCCGCCCCCGGCACGTGGCCGTCGCGGTGCTGGTCCTCGCCGGGTGGGCCGCCCATGAGGTAGCGGACGTCGAGCACGGTGAAGCGGTCGAGGTCAGCCGCCAGCTCGTCCGGACTGATGAGGGGCCCGTCGCTCATGGCGCCACTGTCCCACGCCTCGCCCGCACCCCCGACGGCTGGCAGGGTGGGGGCATGGAGCTCGACTGGGCGAGCGGCGACGTGATCCTCGCCGACGGGGTGGAGGTGGCGCGCGCGGAGCGGTCGTGGTTCCGCGAGCGCGCCGAGGTGCAGATCGGTCCGGAGCAGTGGCTGTACCGCGCCACCAGCGGGTGGACGTGGAGCAGCCTGGTCGCCGAGCTCGACGGCGCCGAGCGGCTCCACGCCCAGCGGTCCGGGTTCTTCGTCAACAGATGGGCGGTCACCGGCGGACCGGAGCCCTACGAAGTCGCGACCAGCGGCTTCTGGGGCACCCGACTCGCCATCTCGCGTGCCGGCACCCAGGTCGGCGAGGCCCGGACGTCCGGCATCTTCACCACGCGGAGCCGCATCGAGCTGAGCGAACCGGTCTCGCCACAGGTGGGCTGCTTCCTGCTGTGGGTCAGCTACGTCGAGTTCACCCGCCGCGCGCACAGCGGGGCGACCTGACGTCAGCGGCCGGCAGCCCGGTCGATCGCCTCGATCTCCGCGGCGGCCACGGCCGCCACCTGCACCAGCTCGGCCCGGCGACGTACAGGGTCTGACTCCACCAGCGCCTCGAAGACCTCCTCGAGCAGGATCGCGTCCCACGAGTGAGCGCCCGACTCCATGCGTGCGTCGTTGACCGCACGCCACCGCTCGACGACAGGGACGAACGGCTCGGTCCCGCCCGGACCGACCGACGGGTGGTCCTGCCGACCCCACCGCGTGACCTGGCGACGTCGCTCGGCGGCGATCTCCTCGGCGATCGCGTCGATCCGCGTGAAGTCTTCCTCCATGCCCGGCACGGTAGTCCGCGGCGCGGGCGTCCGCTGTGGCAGGATCGCCGGGTCATGGCTGAACTGCACTTCTTCACGGGCACGATGGACTCCGGCAAGTCCACGCTGGCACTCCAGACCAACCACAACCACGCCGCCCGGGGTCGCGTCGGCCGGATCTTCACCACGCACGACCGCGCAGGAGCCGCGACCGTGTCCAGCCGGCTGGGGCTCACCCACGAGGCGCTCGAGGTCGAGTCCGACTTCGACTTCTGGGCCTACGTCGTCGACACCCTGACCCGCGGCGGTCGGATCGACTACCTGATCTGCGACGAGGCCCAGTTCTACGCCGCTGACCAGATCGACCAGCTCGCCAAGATCGTCGACGAGCTCCAGATCGACGTCTTCGCCTTCGGCATCCTCACCGACTTCCGCTCGATCCTCTTCCCCGGCAGCGCCCGCCTCGTCGAGCTCGCCGACCGGATGAACGTCCTCCAGGTCGAGGCCCTCTGCTGGTGCGGCAAGCGCGCCACCCACAACGCCCGCACCGAGAACGGCGCGATGGTCGTCGAGGGCGAGGTGATCGTCGTCGGCGACGTCGAGCAGGCCGACGAGCCGCCCGCCGACGTGGCCTACGAGGTGCTGTGCCGCCAGCACTTCCGCCGCCGGCTGACCGCCGACCGGGCCAAGGCCGTCAGCCTTGCTCCGGAGCCGCTCCCCTTCGGCTGAGTGGACAGTGAGTCTCTCGGAGACTCAAGGCCGACTTCCGGCTGTTCCGACGCTCCACTGGCCCGTGAGTCGCTCAGAGACTCACGGTCCAGGAGCCGCCCGCCGAGTCCGGCGCTGGACGTTGAGTCCCTCGGAGACTCACGGGCCAGGAGCCGCCCGCCGAGTCCGGCGCTGGACGTTGAGTCTCTCGGAGACTCACGGGCCAGTGCGCCCGAGCTCCACGCTCAGCAGCCACGTGAGTCTCCAGGAGACTCACGGTCCAGTGGAGGCTCACCCGACCAGGATCGGGATCAGCATCTCCGTCGAGGTGAGCGAGCCGTGGAGCCCGACGAGGGTGTCCTCGTAGGGGAAGTCCCGCGACGACATGACACCGAGGTCGCCGTGGCAGGCGACCATGACGTCGCCGAGGCGCGGCAGCACACCCGGGGCGACGGGGCCGAACCAGCCGCGCCCGATGGCGTCCTCGCGCGTCAGCACGGTGGCCCGGTCGCCGAGCACCGAGCGCCAGGTCTCGACCACGTCGGACACCGCGCCGGCCGCGCAGTAGAGGTGCCGGAATCGTGCCTCACCACCCAGCAACGACAGCCCGTCACGCATGCCGTCGACCTCGTCGACGTCGACCCGGGCGTCCCGCGGGCTGTCGACCATCCCGTGGTCGGCGACGACCAGGAGGCGCGTCGACGCGGGCAGTGCCTCGCGCATCTGCTCGGCCTCGGCGTCGACCATCGCGAGCTGCTGGAGCCACTGGGTCGAGGCCACGCCGAACTTGTGGCCCGTCCAGTCGAGGTCGGAGTCGTAGACGTAGGTCAGCGACGGGTGGTGCGCCGAAGCGCTCACGGTCGCGGCGATCCGCTCGCCCACGCGGTCGGCCCCGACGTAGGTTGCCCCCCGCTGGGACACCACGGTGAGGCCGGAGCCGGCGAACTCCCGCTTGTTGACCGACGTGACGTGCACCCCGGCGCGCGCGAGGCGGCTGAACGCCGTCGGGTGCGGCTGCCAGTCCATCGGGTCGACGGGCCGGTCCCAGGACAGGTGGTTGAGCAGCTGGTCGGTGCCGGGGATGCGGGCGGTGAAGCCGACCAGTCCGTGCGCGCCCGGCGCCAGCCCGGTGCCGAGCGAGGTCAGGGACGTGGCGGTGGTCGACGGGACGCCGGCAGTCCCGGTGGCGCTGCCCGCCACGAGCGAGGCGAGGTAGGGCGCCGCGTGGCCGTAGCGCTCCAGCAGCTCGGCGCCGAGCCCGTCGACGAGGAAGACGACGTACGACGGCGCCGCGGGCAGCTCGAGCCCCACGGGGTGGCCGTCGAGGTCTGCGCCCAGCGCGCGGGCGACGGAGGGGAGGACGTCGGCGAGCGACCGGTCGCCGTACGCCGGTGGGGTGAGGCCAGTCACGCTCAGGTCGAATCGTGGAGGCGAGCGGGGTCCCTGCGGCGTTGTCGGCCGGAGGAGCGAAGCGGGGGAGGCAGAGAACGCCGTGGGGTGCTCATCCGCGCGTCCGCGCGGAGAGCGAGTCCGAGAAGGCCAGCAGTGCGCTGACGGCGTCGGCACCCTCGGCCGCCGCGGAGACGCGCAGCGTGTAGTCGTCGCCGGCGATGGTGCCGGTGTAGCCGTGGTCGGCCTCGCAGCTGGGGTCCGAGCAGCCCGCGGGCTCGAGGTCGACGCGACCGACGCCGCCCCAACCGATCGTGAGCACGGCCTCGGCCGGCGGGGCGACCCCGGCCGTCGGATTGGCGACCATCCGCGTCACGACGACGGTCCGGATGGACGTCAGGGTCACCGCCTCGGTCGTCGTGGACGTGTAGGGCTCGGGCAGCATGTCGTCACCCGGGTGCTCGTCGGTGTGCGCGATCACGAGGCGGGTCGGCGTCAGGAGGAGCGCCGTCAGGTGCCGGCGTACCTCCTCGTGGTCGAACGTCGTCTCGTGGTGCACGAAGTAGGAGAGGACCTCCTCGCCCCCGGCCGCCGAGAACACGCCGTCAGCGACGACCTCGGGGTAGTAGCCGGTGCGGTGGATCGCCTGGCGGAGGTCGTGGGAGACGTCCGCGTCACGGGTCGAGCGGGGCATGCGGCCAGTCTGTCACGCGCACGCCCGGGCGGGGCGGCCAGCGGCGCCGTTCAGTCGGGAATGGTGTCCCCGGGCATCGTGGAGAGGCGGCGGACGAACCAGTCCGAGCGCGGGTCCTTCACCGGCTCGACCCGCACGCTGGCGCCGAGCACCGTCGCCCCACCCGCTCCCGCCAGCACGAGCGGCAGCTGCAGGGCCCGCACCTGCGGGAGGTCGTGCTGGAGCTGGGCCACGCGGCGCACCAGGCGCTCGATCTCCTCCACGTCGACGATCTCGCTACCGCGGTAGCCGAAGAGCAGGGGCGAGGCCTTGATCTCGCGCACCATGTCCTGGGCGTCGTGGTCGGCGAGCGGCGGGATCCGGTAGGACCGGTCCCCCAGCAGCTCGGTGAGCGGGCCGCCGATCCCGAACGACAGCACCGGCCCGAAGAGCGGGTCCTCCATCGTAGCGATCGTGATCGGGACGCCGGGCGGCGCGTTGCGCTGCACCACGAAGCCGGCCCGGTCGGGGTCGGTGATCAGCTCGTTGAGCGAGCGCCAGGCGCTGGCCATCTCCTCGGCCGAGTCGATGTTGCGCCACACGTGGGCGAGGTCCGGACGGTCGCGCAGGTGGTCGGCGGTGGCCTTGAGCACGACGTCCCAGCCCAGCGCCTCCCCCGCGGTCGCCGCCTCGTCGAGGCTCTCGACCGCGTAGGTGTCCCACAGGTCGATGCCGTAGGCCTTGAGCAGCCGGTGCTGCTCGGGGAAGTCGAGGTCGCGGCCCTCGGGGTGGTGCATCAGGAGCTCGTTGACGAGGTGGCGCGCGGTGTCACGGTCGACCGGATCGGTCTCGAGCGGCTCGACGTCGGAGACGGAGGCCTGCGGGACGCGCAGCCAGACGGCGTACTCCACGACGTGGGCGAGCGCGCGCACGGCGGCCTCGACGGCCGGGTACGACGGCACGGACCCGCGGCCCGCCGACGACCCGGCCACGTCGGGCACGCGCAGGAGCTCGGGGACGCCCTCGGTGCCGAGGAACGTCGAGACGATCGGCTTGTCGGACTGCTCACCGACCGCCGCCAGCACGTTGGCGACCTCCTCGCGGGCGCCGGGGACGTTGAGCGGCGGGATGAAGATCGCCACCACGGCGTCGACCTCGGGGTCGTCGATCGCGCCGTCGAGCGCGTCCTCGAAGTCCTCGGACGTCGCGTCGGCGCCCAGGGGCACCTGCTTGTTGACGACCAGGCCCACGGAGTTGGCGGCGTCGGCGGCGAGCAGGCCGAGCGCGTCGGAGTTGCCGACGATCGCGACCCGGCGCCCGCGCGGCAGCGGCTGGTGGGCGAGCAGCTGGGCGACGTCGAACATCTCCTCCAGCGACTCGACCTGGATGATCCCGGCCTGGCGGAACATCGCGTCGACGGCCTGGGCGGGCGCAGCGATCTTGCGGACCGCGTGGCCCATCGGCACGCCCTGCGAGCTGCGACCGGAGCGCACCGCGACGATCGGCTTGCGACGGCTGACGCGGCGGGCGACGCGGGAGAACTTGCGCGGGTTGCCGATCGACTCGAGGTAGAGCAGGACCACCTCGGTCGCGTCATCCTCCTCCCAGTACTGCAGGAGGTCGTTGCCGGAGACGTCGGCGCGGTTGCCCGCGCTGACGAACGTCGTCAGGCCGAGGCCGCGGTTCTGCACCTTCTCGAGAATCGCCGTGCCGAGCGCGCCGGACTGGCAGAAGAAGCCGGCACGACCGCGCGGCGGCATCACCGAGGACAGCGACGCGTTGAGCGAGACCTCGGGGTCGGTGTTGATCACGCCGAGCGCGTTGGGACCGATCAGGCGCAGGCCGTAGGAGCGCGAGAGCCCGACGAGGCGGCGCTGCCGCAACCGGCCCTCCTCCCCCGTCTCGGCGAAGCCCGAGGAGATGACGACGAGGCCGTGCACGCCCTTGGCCGCGCAGTCGAGGACGACGTCCTGCACCGACTCCGCGGGTACGGCGACGATGGCGACGTCGACGTCGCCGGGGATCTCGGCGACGGTCTTCCACGCCGGCATGCCCGCCACGGAGTCTGCGCTCGGGTTGACCACGTGGATCCGGCCGGCGAAGTTGCCGAGCACCATGTGGCGCACGAGCGCACGGCCGATGGTGTCCTGGCGGCGGCTGGCACCGATGATCGCGACCGACTTCGGGGAGAAGAACCGCTCGATCGAGGCGTACTCGGCGCGGTGCTCGCGCTGCTCCATCACGCCGATGGCGGTGTCGGTGGGGTCGATCCGGAAGACGAGCTCCATCACGCCGTCCTCGAAGGCGCTCTTCACCTGGTAGCCGGCGTCGCGGAACGTGTGGATCATCGCCTGGTTGTCGGGCAGCACCTCGGCGACGAACTCCTCGACGCCGCGCTCGCGCCCGGCCTGGGCGAGGTGCTCGAGCAGGAGCTGCCCGATCCCGCGACCCTGGTGCTGGTCCTCGACGAGGAACGCCACCTCGGCGTAGCCGGGCCGGATCGTGTCGTAGCGGCCGACCGCGATCATGTGCCCGGCGACGAGCAGGATCAGCGCGACCCGGTCGCGGTGGTCGACCTGGGTGAACCGGTCGAGATCGCGGTCCGACAGCTCGGGCATGGGCGAGAAGAACCGGTAGTACTTCGACTGGTCGGACACCCGGCTGTAGAAGTCGATGAGCAGGTCGCGGTCCTCCGGCTGCATCGGCCGGATGTGCGCCGTACGCCCGTCGCGCAGCAGCACGTCCGCCTCCCAGTGGCGGGGCGGCGGCGTCTGCTCGGCCTCGACATCGGTCACGGGCAGCAATCTAGCCGCCGGAGGGCGTCGACCGGCGTGCCCCCGCCCCGGCGCGGAGGGACACCGGGAAGAATGGCCCGCATGGCACGCCGTACGACGAAGCAGGAGCTCCCGGACGACTTCGAGGAGCACATCCTCGACACCGACATCCGCGACGAGATGCAGACGTCGTTCCTGGAGTACGCCTACTCCGTCATCTACTCCCGGGCGCTGCCCGACGCGCGCGACGGTCTCAAGCCGGTGCAGCGGCGGATCCTCTACACGATGGACGACATGTCGCTGCGGCCCGACCGCGGGCACGTGAAGAGCGCCCGCGTCGTCGGTGAGGTGATGGGCCGCCTCCACCCGCACGGTGACGGGGCGATCTACGACGCGCTGGTGCGGATGGCGCAGCCCTGGTCGATGCGGCTCCCGACCGTCGACGGGCACGGCAACTTCGGCTCGCCCGACGACCCGCCCGCCGCGATGCGCTACACCGAGTGCCGGATGGCGCCGGCCGCGGTCGCGATGACGACGTCGATCCACGAGGACACCGTCGACTTCAAGCCCAACTACGACTCCCGCGAGATGGAGCCGGTCGTCCTGCCGGCGGCGATCCCGCACCTGCTGGTCAACGGCTCGGCGGGCATCGCGGTCGGCATGGCCACCAACATCGCCCCGCACAACCTCGTCGAGGTGGTCCAGGCGCTCAAGCACCTGATCTCCCACCCGAAGGCGACCCTCGACGACCTGATGCGCTTCATCCCCGGCCCCGACCTGCCGACCGGCGGCAAGATCGTCGGGCTCGATGGCGTCCGTGACGCCTACGAGACCGGCCGCGGCACCTTCCGGATGCGGGCCACCGCCCGCATCGAGTCGGTCACCCCGCGCCGCAAGGGCATCGTGGTCACCGAGCTCCCCTACGGCGTCGGCGAGGAGCGCGTCGTCGAGCAGGTCAAGAAGCTCGTGCTCGCGAAGAAGCTCCAGGGCATCGCCGACATCAAGCAGCTCGGCGACCGCCACCAGGGACTCCGCCTGGTGATCGAGATCAAGAACGGTTTCGTGCCCGAGGCGATCCTCGAGCAGCTCTACCGCCAGACCGCCCTCGAGGACTCCTTCGGCATCAACGCCGTCGCGCTGGTCGACGGCCAGCCGCGCACGCTGAGCCTGCGCGAGATGCTCGACGTCTTCCTCGACCACCGCTTCGACGTCGTCCGCCGTCGCTCCGCGTTCCGTCGCGGCAAGGCCGCCGACCGGCTCCACCTCGTCGACGGCCTCCTCATCGCGATCCTCGACATCGACGAGGTCATCCAGGTGATCCGTGGCTCCGACAACGCCGCGGTCGCCAAGGAGCGGCTCATCGACATCTTCGAGCTCTCCGAGCTCCAGGCCGACTACATCCTCGACATGCCGCTGCGCCGGCTCACGAAGTTCTCCAAGCTCGAGCTCGACAAGGAGAAGGCCGAGCTCGAGCGCACGATCGAGTACCTCGACGCGATCCTCGCCGACGAGAAGCTGCTCCGGAAGGTCGTCTCCGACGAGCTCACCGAGGTCGCCAAGGAGCACGGCACCCCGCGTCGCACGGTGCTGCTCGCCTCCGCCGGCACCACCGTCACCGCTGCGTCCGCCACGCCGCTCGAGGTCGCCGACGACCCGTGCTTCGCGCTGCTCTCGTCCTCCGGCCTGCTCGCCCGTACGACGTCCGCGGCACCACCCGGGCAGGGCGAGGGCCGTGCCAACCACGACGTGGTCACGAGCGCCGTCCGGACGACCGCCCGCGGCGAGGTCGGTGTCCTCACCAGCCGCGGACGACTGCTCAAGGTGGGCGTGCTCGACATGCCCGAGCTCCCCGACTCGGCCAACGACCCCAACCTCCAGGGCGGCCTCCCGCTGAGCGAGATCCTGTCCCTCGACCCGGGCGAGCGTGCGCTGGCACTGACCTCGCTGACCGCCGAGGGACCGGGCCTCGCGCTCGGCACCCGCGACGGCATCGTCAAGCGGGTCAACCCCGAGGTGCTCAACCGCGACGAGTGGGAGGTCATCGGCCTCAAGGACGGCGACGAGGTCGTCGGCGCCGTCGAGCTCGCGACCGGCGAGGAGGAGCTCTGCTTCATCTCGACCGACGCCCAGCTCCTCCACTTCCCGGCGTCCGGCGTGCGACCCCAGGGGCGCTCGGGCGGCGGCATGGCGGGCATCAAGCTCGGCGCCGGTCAGAAGGTCGCGTTCTTCGGTGCCTTCGAGACGGCCGACGCCGTCGTCGTGACCGCGTCCGGCTCCTCGTCCGCGCTGGAGGGTACCGAGGCCGGGGCGGTCAAGGTCACCCCGTTCAGCGAGTACCCCGGCAAGGGCCGAGCCACGGGCGGCGTGCGCAGCCACCGGTTCCTCAAGGGCGAGGACACGCTGATCAACGCCTGGGCCGGACCCGCTCCGGCCCGCGCTGCCGCATCCAGCGGCGCCCCGGTCGACCTGCCCGAGGCGACCGGCAGGCGGGACGGCTCCGGCGTACCCGCGGCGCAGCCGATCGCCGCGATCGCCTCTCCGGTGGCGCTCCAGGTCGCCGGTCAGGTCCCCGGTCAGGTCGCCGGACGCGCGGACGGATCGACCGACTCCGTGCCCGGCCCTGTGGAAGGCTGACGTCATGCCCGCTCGCTCCCGGTTCGTCGCTGCCGCCACGGCCGCCCTCTTCGCCGTGCCCAGCCTCGCCGCCTGCTCGGGCGACGAGCCCGACGCCGCGGACGACCGGGCGCCCGAGGAGGTGCTCGCCGAGGCCTCCGACACGCTCGTGCAGACGGAGGGCGTCCAGCTCGCCCTGACCGCGGGCACGCTCCCCGAAGGTGTCTCCGGGATCGCCAAGGCCTCCGGCCTGATCACCAGCGCGCCGGCCTTCCAGGGCACGCTCACCGTCGTCTTCGCCGGCCAGACCGTGGACGTCCCGGTCGTCTCGGTCGACGACAAGGTCTACGCCCAGCTGCCGTTCACCAACGGCGCGTGGGACACGGTCAACCCCAAGGAGTACGGTGCGCCCGACCCCACCGCCCTCATCGGACCGGACGGCTTCCCCGGCCTCCTGAAGCTCACGGAGTCCCCCGAGGCCGGCGAGAGCGTGCGCGGCGGGTCCGACAACTCCGAGGTCCTCACGACCTACTCCGGCACCGTCCCCGGCGACGCCATGGACGCGATCATCCCGTCGTCGTCCGGCGACTCCTTCGACGTCGAGTGGCAGGTCAACGACGACGGTGAGCTGACCAAGGCGACGATGGAGGGGGTCTTCTACCCCCACACCGACCCGATGACCTACACCGTCGAGTTCCGCGACTACGGCACGACCAAGGACATCACGAAGCCGTGAGCGACCTCGCGGGGCAGGTCCGGGTCTCGCGCGCCTCGCGCGTCCTCCTCGCGATGGCGTCCGTCGCGGTCGCGTTCGCCGCCGCCGACACGTACGTCGTCGTGCTGGCGCTGCCCGACATGATGACCGGCGTCGGGGTGCCGATCGACCAGCTCCAGCGCGCGGCCCCGATCGTCAGCGGCTTCCTGCTCGGCTACGTCGCGATGCTTCCGCTGATCGGCCGGATCGCCGACCTGCGTGGTCGCGTGCCGGTCCTCGTCATGGCGCTCGTGCTCTTCGCGCTCGGCTCGCTCATCACCACGCTCGCCTACGACATGCCCAGCATCGTCGCCGGCCGCTTCCTCCAGGGTGTCGGCGGCGGCGGCCTCGTCCCGGCGACCCTGGCCCTCGTCGCCGACCTCTACCCGGTCCAGCGGCGCGGCATCCCGCTCGGCGTGGTCTCCGCGGTGCAGGAGATCGGGTCCGTGCTCGGTCCGCTCTTCGGCGCGGCCGTGCTGGCGGTGTCGGACTGGCGGGCGATCTTCGCGATCAACCTCGCCGTCGGCCTCGTGCTGGCCGCCGCGATCCGCGCGCTGGCCGGCTCGACATCGGTGGTCGAGGACGCGAGACCACGCCTCCCCGACCTCGTCGGCACCCTCCTCCTGCTCGCCACCCTCGCCGCCGGCGCGGTCGTCTTCCTGCGTCCCTCCGGACTGATGCGCGACCTCACCTGGGGCCGGCTCTTCATCCCCTTCGCCGGTGACGGTCGCTGGCTCACGCCGATCGGCGCGATCACGGTGGCCGCGCTGTCGCTGCTGCTCGCGTGGTGCTGGTTCGCGCCGCGTCCGCTGCTCGACCTGCGCGGCTGGGTCCGCGTCCTCGTCGACGCCGACCTCGTCGGCGCGCTGCTGCTCGCGCTCGCGCTCGGGGGCGTGATCCTCGCCTTCGCCACCGCCGACCCCAAGGTCGAGGTCTTCTCGCCGCGCGGGCGCTGGTACCTCCTCGGCGCGGTCGTCGCCGGCGCCGCGTTCACCTGGCACGTGCGCCGCGCCGCCAACCCCCTCGTCCCCCGCGGCGCGCTGCGTCGTACGCCCGCGTGGGGCGCGCTGCTCGTCAGCTTCTTCGTCGGTGCGGCGCTCATCGCTGCCCTCATCGACATCCCGCTGTTCGCGCGGACGACGGTCTACCCCGACGACCAGCTGCCCGCTGCGCTCGTGCTGGTGCGCTTCCTGGTCGCGCTGCCGGTCGGCGCGGTCGCGGGCGGCTACCTGATCCGCTTCCTCTCCCCCGGAGTCGTCACCGCGATCGGGATGCTGATGGCGGCCACCGGGTTCGTCCTGATGACCCGCTGGGGGCTGACCACGCTCGAGGAGCCGGTCGCCAACGTCGCCCTGGTCGTCGGCGGGCTCGGCTTCGGCCTGGCGCTCGCGCCGGTCAACGCGGCGCTGCTCGCCTTCACCGACGACGACGTGCACGGCGTCGCCACCGCGTTCGTCGTCGTCTCCCGGATGGTGGGCATGCTCATCGGCATCTCCGCCCTCACGACGATCGGCCTGCGTCGCTACTACGCCGAGCAGCAGGCCGTGCCTCCCGTCCAGGAGGTGTGCGACGGCAAGAGCCGGTGCACCGAGTTCTCCGACCTGCTGCGCGTCGCGGGTATCGCCCAGGAGCACGCCGTCTTCTGGGGCGCCGCCGGGTGCGCGGTCGTCGCCGCCCTCCTCGCGCTGGTGCTCTTCCGCGAGGTCCGGCCCACCCGGCTCGCGACCCGAGACCTCTTCGCGGGCAACGGCTGACGCGCGCTAACCTGCGAGCCGTGAGCGACTTCGACGACCTGATCGCGGCCAACCAGGACTTCGCCGAGCACTTCGACCTCGGCGGCTTCGACGGCAAGGCCCACGCCGGCATCGCGCTGGTGACCTGCATGGACTCGCGGATCGACCCGCTGCGGATGCTCGGGCTCAAGCACGGCGACGCCAAGATCTTCCGCAACCCCGGCGGCCGCGTGACGCCCCAGGCCCTCGAGGCACTGGTGCTCGGCGTGCACCTCCTCAACGTCCAGCGGATCCTGGTCGTCCCGCACACCCGGTGCGCGATGGCGTCGGCGTCCGAGGCGGACCTGCGCGTCAAGGTCGGCGAGTCCGCCGGCACCGACGCGAGCTGGCAGTCCTTCGGCGTGGTCACCGACCAGCTCGACCAGCTGCGCCAGGACGTCGCCAAGGTGCGGACGCACCCGCTGATCGGCGACCGCGCCAAGGTCGGCGGCTTCCTCTACGACGTCGACACCGGGCTGCTCAGCCAGCACGCCTGACCGGGATCGGTCCGCCTCAGCTGACGTAGGCCTGCAGCAGCTGGTCCACCGGGGCGTGGTCGTCGGTGAGCACCTCGGCGTCCCCGACCCAGCTCGCCAGCTGCGGGCCAGTGAGCACGATCCACCCCGTCTCCCGCTCGGTCAGCAGCTCCTGCAGGGCGTCGAGGTCGACCGGCCGGTCGCTCGCGATCGCCACCAGGTTGCCGCCGCGACCGGGTGCGGGCTCCCCGAGGTCGCCCGGTTCGCCGAGGACGGCGACGTGCTCGAACGCCTCCTCCAGCGTGGCGACCTCGGCGCGGGCGAAGGCCAGGTCGCCGTAGTCGATCAGGTTGGCGACGTAGACGCCGTCGTCATCGAGGACCCGCTCGATCCCGGCGACCGCCTCCCGCGTCGTCAGGTGCCACGGCACGCTCACGCCGCCGAAGGCGTCGCCGACGACGAGGTCGCGGGTCGCCTCGTCGAGGCGGGCGAGACCGAGGCGGCCGTCCTCGACGCGCACCTCCGCCACCGCCTCGTCGAGCGCGAGAAGCTGCCGGTCGACGCGCACCACCCCGCCGTCGATCTCCGAGACCACGCTGTCCGTGCCCGGTCTGACGGCGGCCAGGTAGCGCGGCAGCGTCAGGCCACCGCCGCCCAGGTGGTAGGCGCGCACCGGGTCGCCCGGAGCGAACGCCACGTCGGTGACCGACGCGATGGCGCGCACGTAGGCGAACTCGAGGTGGGTGGGGTCGTCGAGGTCGACGTAGGAGTGGCGCAGCCCGTCCAGCACGAGGGTGCGACCCGACTCGCGAGCAGGATCGGCCACGACCTCCGCGCAGTGGTACGTCGTCTCGGCGTCGCACCCGCCCGGCCCCAGCGCGGCCGCGAGCCCACCGACGACCACCACCGCGGCAGCCGTGCCGGTCCCGCGACCGACCCGCCTGCGCAGCAGCACCTCGACGACGACGGCGCCGAGCACCAGGAGCAGTCCGAGCGCCAGCAGGATGGTGCTGACCCGCAACCGCGAGACGAGGACGAAGCCCGTCAGGACGGTTCCGGCGATCGCGCCGACGGTCCCGATGCCGGACAACCGGCCCACGACCGTGCCCGTCCGGTCGAGGGACTGGAGCTGGAGCTTGGTGACCATCGGTGTCACTGCCGAGAGCAGGGCTCCGGGCACCAGGATCGTCACCGCCGCGACGAGCAGCACCGCGCCCGAGCCGGACCCGGTCGCGGCTTCGCCCGTTCCACGGACCACGAACGGGGTCACGGCCACCACCGCACCCGACACGCCGAGCAGCGGGGCGAGCACGCGGCGCGGGTCGACGAGGTCGGCATAGGTCCCGCCGGCCCACGAGCCGGCAGCGATGGCGGCGAGCGCGATGCCGATCACCATCGTGCTCGTCTCGAGCGTCAGGCCCAGGTAGGGGGCGAGCAGGCGGAGTGCGGTGAGCTCGACCACCAGCACGGCGGCCGACGACAGGAACACCAACGCCGCGGCCGTCCGCTCCCCCAGGTCCACGCGCATGGGGGCGAGCCTAGGGGCGCGACAGGAAGCGCGCTGCTGCCGGCAGGTCCAGACCGGACTGTCGGCGCGTCGCGTCGAGGAGCAGAGTGAGGGGTCCGAACGGGGAGCCACACACGAAGGAGGTGGCGCGATGCCCTTGTTCATGGACGTCCACCACATGGATGGAGGCGTCGCCGTCGGCGACGTGGCAGCGGCCCACATGGCCGACCTGCAGGAGCAGTCGCAGCACGGCGTGAACTACCTGAAGTACTGGGTCAACGAGGCCGAGGGCAGGATCTTCTGCCTGGTCGACGCTCCCGACGCCGAGGCTGCCAACACCGTGCACCGCGAGGCGCACGGCCTGGTGGCGGACGAGATCTACGAGGTGAGCGAGGGCACCTGACTCACCTCAGGGTCTGCTTGCCGCCGTGGAGCAGCGTGATCAGCTGGGCGACCTTGCCGTCGGTCGCCGCGTCGCGGGCGAACGACGTCAGGTTCATCACCGGGGCGAACTTCTGCCGCGTGATCGCCTTGGCGTACGTGAACTCGCGCAGGCCGTCGGGACCGTGGATCCGGCCGAAGCCGGACTGACCGACCCCGCCGAAGGGCAGGCCAGGAACCGCGGCGAAGGCGATCACGCTGTTGACCGACGTCATCCCCGAACGGATCCGGCGCGCGATCGAGAGACCGTTGGCCTTGGAGAACACCGCACCGGCCAGGCCGTACTCGGTGGCGTTGGTGAGGCGGACGGCCTCGTCCATGCTCGCGACGGGGTTGATCGCGAGGGTGGGACCGAAGGTCTCCTCGGTGATCTCCGTGGAGTCCTCGGGGACGTGGGTCAGGATCGTGGGCTGGACGAACCGCTCCCCCACGGCGTCGGAGCCGCCGAGCGCGACCTTCGCGCCGCGGGCGATCGCGTCGTCGATGTGGCTCTTGATGACGCCCAGCTGCGACGGCATCGTGATCGGCCCGATCTTGGCGCCCGAGTCGGACCCGGCGCGCAGGCCGTCGGCCTGGGACAGGATCTCGGTCATGAAGGCGTCGAAGACGTTCTGGTGCACGTAGACGCGCTCGGTGCCGATGCAGGTCTGCCCGGCGTTGGACATCCCGCCCCACAGGGCCGCCTCGGCCGCCTTGGCGAGGTCGGCGTCCTCGTCGACGATCAGTGAGTCCTTGCCGCCGGCCTCGATGACGACGGGCGTGAGGTTCTCCGCGCAGGCCGCCATGACCTTCTTGCCTGTCCGGCCGGAGCCGGTGAACGCCAGCTTGTCGATCCTGGCCTTGCACAGCGCGTTGCCGGTCTCGCCCAGTCCGGTCACCACCTGCAGGACGTCGCGTCCGTGCACCACCTCGCGGAAGGAGTCGGCGAGCCACTGGCCGACACCGGGGGTGTACTCGCTGGGCTTGAACACGACGGCGTTGCCAGCGGCCAGGGCGTAGGCGATCGACCCCATCGGCGTGAAGACGGGGTAGTTCCACGGACCGATCACGCCGACGACGCCGAGCGGGTGGTAGGCCACGGTGGCCGCCTGGTTGGCCATCAGCAACCCGGACGAGACCTTGCGAGGACCGAGCACCTTCCTGGCGTTCTTGGCCGCCCACGCGATGTGGTCGACGGCGAGGACGATCTCGAGCTGGGCGTCACCGTGCGGCTTCCCGGTCTCGCGGTGGGAGAGGTCCGCGAGCTGGGCGATGCGGCGGGTGATGACCGAACGCCACGTGAGGAGGAAGTCCGCACGCTCGTCGAACGACAGGTTCCCCCACCAGTCGACCGCGTCGCGCGCCCTCGCCACCGCGGCGTCGACCTCGTCCGCGCCCATGACGGGGTGCGTGCCGACCACGTCACCGGTGGCGGGGTCGAGCGAGTCGAAGGTCTCGACGGCGGCGGTGGGCTCCAGGGTGGCGGTCATCTCGACTCCTTGATGAGGTCGGCGCACTTCTCGCCGATCATGACGGTGGGGGCGTTGGTGTTGCCGCGCGGGACCCGCGGCATCACGGAGGCGTCGGCGACCCGGAGGCCCTCGACGCCGTGGACGCGGAGCTCGGGGTCGACGACGCTGCCCTCGACCGTGCCCATCGCGCAGGTCGCGACCGGGTGGTACAGCGTCTGGCCGAGCCGGCCGATCCCCTCGATGATCTCGTCGTCGGAGGGGTCGGTGGAGGCCGGGATCCAGGGCTCGTCGACGTACTTCGCGATCGGTCCCTGGCGCAGGACCTCCAGGGCGGTGCGGAAGCCGCCGATCATCGCCTCGAGGTCCGCGCGGTCGTCGAAGTAGCCCGGGTCGATCTCGGGGTGCCACGTCGGGTCGGCCGAGCGCAGCTTGACGTGGCCGGAGCTCTGCACGTTGACCAGCGTCACCGCCGTCGTCAGGGCACGGCGTACGGGCTCGTGCATGCCGTTGTCGTAGAAGCCGGTCGGCGCGACGTGGAGCTGGATGTCGGGCAGGTCGAGGTCGTCGCGCGAGGCGTAGAACGCTCCCGTCTCCGCGACGTTGGAGCTCAGCGGGCCCTTGCCGGTCGCCTTCCACTTGACCAGGTTGCCGATGCCGAGCATCTCGGCGACATCGGTCGTGTCCTTGGTGTAGCTCAGGACGCCGGACACCGGGTGGTCCTGCAGCTTCTGGCCGACGCCCGACGACTCGACGACGACGTCGATGCCCATCTCGCGCAGGTGCGCCCCGGGGCCGATGCCCGACAGCATCAGCAGCTGCGGGCTGTTGATCGCGCCACCGCTCAGGACGACCTCCGCCTCCGCGCGTACGACGTGGTGCTCGCCGCCGCGGGTGTAGGCGACCCCGACGGCGCGGGTGCCCTCCATGACGATCCGCGTGACGAAGGCCTCCGTGCGGACGGTGAGGTTGGGCCGCTCCGACGCGGGATGGATGTAGGCGTCGGCGACGGACCAGCGGCGACCCCTCTTGCACGTCACCTGGTAGAGCCCGATGCCCTCCTGCTCGGCCCCGTTGAAGTCGTCGTTGCGCTTGAGCCCGGCGGCGACGCCGGCCTCGATGAACGACGTGCTGAGCTCGTGGTTCCAGGTCCGGTCCTCCACGTGCAGGGGCCCGTCGGTGCCGTGGAAGCGACCACCGAGGCGGGTGTTGCCCTCGGCCTTGACGAAGTAGGGCAGGACGTCCTCGAAGCCCCATCCGGTCGCGCCGTAGGCGTCCCGCCACTCGTCGTAGTCGGCGTGGTTGCCGCGTATGTAGATCATCGCGTTCATCGACGAGCAGCCCCCGAGGGCCTTCATCCGCGGCCAGTAGGCCCGGCGCCCGTCGAGGTGCTTCTGCGGTGTCGTCTCGTAGTTCCAGTCCCACTTGGTCTTGAACAACATCGAGAACGCGAGCGGCATGTGGATGTTGTCGTCGTCGTCCGCGGGACCTGCCTCCAGCAGGAGCACGGAGACGTCCGGGTCCTCGGTCAGCCGGGCGGCGACGACGCCCCCTGCGCTGCCCGATCCGATGACGACGTAGTCGAACTTCTCGTCGGGCATGTGCTCCCTCTCGACCAGCTGTGACGCGGGCCACAAACCTAGGACGACGGGGACCGCGACACAAGCAGTGTCACGGTCCCCCGGGCCCCGGATGGAGGACGCGTCAAACGTGCGTGATCGCAAGGCGGAGGAGGAAGCGCGATCTTGGAGCGAAGCGATCGCGCGACGACGACAACGCAGCGAGCGCGTGCGTTTCACGCGTCCTACGCGTCGATGGACTCGGCGTCGACCTCATAGGCGCCTTGGACGATGAACTCCTTGCGCGGAGCCACCTCCGAGCCCATCAGCAGCTCGAAGACCCGGCTGGCCTCGTCGACGTCGTCGATCGTCAGCTTGCGGAGTGTGCGGTGGCGCGGGTCCATCGTGGTCTCGGCCAGCTGGTCGGCGTCCATCTCGCCGAGGCCCTTGTAGCGCTGGATCGGCTCCTTCCAGCGCACGTTCTTCTTCTTCAGCTCCGCCAGCCGTCGCTGCAGCTCACCGTCGGAGTAGGTGTAGATGTACTTGTCCATCCCCTTCTTCGGGTTGGACAGCTCGATGCGGTGCAGCGGCGGCACGGCCGAGTAGAGCCGTCCGTCACGCACCAGCTCCGGCATGTACTTGAAGAACAGCGTCGCGAGCAGGCATCGGATATGGGCGCCGTCGGAGTCGGCGTCGGCCATCAGGATGATCCGTCCGTAGCGGGCCGCCTCGAGGTCGAACGTACGCCCCGAGCCGGCGCCGACGACCTGGATGATCGAGGCGCACTCGGTGTTCTTGAGCATGTCGCCGACGGTGGCCTTCTGGACGTTGAGGATCTTGCCGCGGATCGGCAGCAGTGCCTGGAACTCGCTGCTGCGCGCCGCCTTGGCCGTCCCCATCGCCGAGTCGCCCTCGACGATGAAGAGCTCGGTGCGGTCGGTGTCGCTGCTGCGGCAGTCGAAGAGCTTGGCGGGCAGTGCCGACGACTCGAGCGCCGTCTTCCGTCGCTGGTTCTCCTTGTGCTGCCGGGCCGCGAGCCGGGTCTTCGACGCGCCCGCGACCTTCTCCATCAGGACCTTGGCCTGGGCCTTCTCGGCGCGCTTGGTGGAGGTGAGGAACGACTTGAGCTCCGCGGCCACCACCTTGCGCACGACGCTGCGTGCGGCCGGCGTGCCGAGGATCTCCTTGGTCTGGCCCTCGAACTGCGGCTCGGCGAGCCGCACGGTCACGACCGCGGTCAGTCCCTCGAGCACGTCGTCCTTGATCACGTCGGTGTCGGCGGCCTTGAGCACCTTGGCGCCGCGCATCGCGTCGTTGAAGGTCTTGGTCAGCGCCGCGTCGAAGCCGCTGACGTGGGTGCCGCCCTTGGGCGTGGCGATCACGTTGACGAAGGAGCGCACCTCGGTGTCGTAGGCCGTGTCCCACCGGACCGCGACGTCGACCGCCAGCTCGCGCTCGACCTCCTGCGGCGTCATGTGGCCCTTGTCGTCGAGCAGCGGGACCGTCTCGGTGAACGTGTCGGTGCCCTGGAGCCGCAGGATGTCGGTCACCGGCTCGCCGTGCGAGAGGAACTCGACGAACTCCGCGATCCCGCCGTCGTGGCGGAACCGCTCCTCGACGACCTCGCTGGTGCGCTGGTCGCGGATGAGCAGCTCGAGCCCCGGCACGATGTAGGACGTCTGGCGGGCGCGGCCGATCAGGCCCTCCATCTCGAAGCGCGCGTCCTTGGTGAAGATCTGCCGGTCCGGCCAGAACCGGATCCGGGTGCCCGTCCTCCCCTTCGCCACCCGCTTGCCCTTGCGGGTCAGCCCCGACTGCGGCGTGAAGCCCGCGGTGGGGCCCTCGCCGTCGAACACGCCCGGGACGCCGCGCTGGAAGGACAGGCCCTGCTGCGAGGGCGAGCGGTCCACGTCGATGTCCATCCGCGAGCTCAGCGCGTTGACCACCGACAGGCCGACGCCGTGGAGACCGCCGGTCGCGACGTAGGAGCCGCCGCCGAACTTGCCGCCGGCGTGCAGCTTGGTGGCCACGACCTCGACGCCGGGCAGCCCGGTCTTGGGCTCCTTGTCGGTCGGGATGCCGCGCCCGTCGTCGTACACCTCGACGGAGCCGTCCTCGTGCAGCGTGATCTCGACGTGCTGCGCGACACCCGCCAGCGCCTCGTCGACGCCGTTGTCGATGATCTCCCACAGGCAGTGCATGAGGCCGCGCGTGTCGGTCGACCCGATGTACATGCCGGGCCGCTTGCGTACGGCGTCGAGGCCCTCGAGGACCAGGAGGTGTGCTGCGTTGTAGGTGTTGTCCGCGGGTGCTGCCACAAGGGTCCTGTCGTACGAGAAATCCGGCCGGTACGTGTGCGTCGAACCACTGATGTGGAACACGCCGACACTACCCGCGACACGCCGTACGTCGACGGAGGCACGCCTGCCTCCCGGGACGCATGGGCGCGGCTAGCGTGGGGCACAGGTCAGGTATCACTTCGGCAACGGCTGGTCCACGGTTGCGGACAACGTCAGCGGTGCGGGGTGTGACGTGATTGACTCCAAGAGTTCTCGATCCGGAAACAGCAGCAGGGAATCTTTGTCCCACTGGCTACGTTGGGCCAGACACCGATGAACAGAAATGAGGCTGACGTGACCACTGCCACCGCACCCTCCCAGGCCGTCCTGACGGCCGGCGACCGCTGCGACCGCTGCGGTGCCCAGGCCTACCTCCGAGTGGAGCTCCAGACCGGCGGCGAGCTGCTCTTCTGCGCGCACCACGCCCGTGAGCACGGCGAGAAGCTCCGCGAGGTCGCTGCCACCGTGCACGACGAGACCCACAAGCTCGACCCCGCTGCCCCGGCCGCGGGAAGCGACGCCTGAGACCCGCACCACACCCGAACTTCCAGCACGGCCCCGGACACGCTCTCCGGGGCTGTTCTGCGTCCGGACGCGGATCCGGCAGCCGCATCTGGGACCCTTGACCCCGTGACCGCCACCGAGCTCCTCGTCGCCGTCGCGATCGCTGTCGGCATCGCCGGCATCATCGTGCCGGTGCTTCCCGGCACCATCCTGGTCCTCGGTGCGATCCTGGTGTGGGCGCTCGAGATCGGCACGACCACCGGCTGGCTGGTCTTCGCCTTCGCCACGACGTTCCTGGTCCTCGGCACGATCGTGAAGTACCTCGTCCCCGGACGTCAGCTCAAGTCCTCCGGCGTGCCCAACCGCACCCTGGTCGTCGGCGCGCTCCTCGCGTTCGTCGGGTTCTTCGTGATCCCCGTCGTCGGCATGTTCATCGGCTTCGTCCTCGGCGTGTACGCCGCCGAGCGGGCGCGGGTCGGCGCGGCCGGGGCGTGGCCCTCGACGAAGGCCGCGCTGCGCGCCGTCGGAGTCTCGATCCTCATCGAGCTCGTCGCGGCCTTCCTCGCGGTGGCCACCTGGGTCGTCGGCGTGGTCCTGACCTGATGGTGGTCGTGCTCTCGCTCGTGGCGGCCGCCGCCTACGGGCTCTCGGACTTCGTCGGCGGCCTCGTCTCACGGCGTACGTCGGCGTGGGCCGTCGCGTTCACCGGCAACGCCGCCGCCTTCGTGGGGGCCGTGGTGCTCGCGCTGGTCGTCGACGGCTCACCCACGCGGTACGACCTGATGTGGGGTGCGCTCGCGGGTGTCGGCACCGGCGCCGGCGGCGCGTTCCTCTACCGGGGACTCGCCGCCGGCCGGATGGGCGTCGTCGCGCCGATCTCCGCCGTCGGTGCGGCCCTCCTCCCGGTCTGCGTCGGCGTCGCGACGGGCGAGCGACCTGCGCTCCTGGTGTGGCTCGGGATCGTCGCAGCAGTGCCCGGCATCTGGCTGGTCAGCCGCGAGCCGGGCGGCTCGGGTGACCTGGCCGCGGGCATCCTCGACGGGGTCCTCGCCGGCCTCGGATTCGGGCTCCTCTTCTCCGCCATGGGGCAGGTGCCCGAGGAGGCGGGCTTCGCCCCGCTCGCGCTGTCGCAGGCGGCGGCGATGGTGTGCGTCGCCCTCACGGCGGCAGCCCTCGGCGGCCGCTGGCTGCCCTACGAGCGGTCGCAGGCGTGGGGCGTGGTGGCCGGGCTGCTCGCGACGGCGGCGGTGGTGGCGTTCCTCCTCGCCACCCAGACCGGGCTCCTCACGGTCGCCTCGGTCGTCACGTCGCTCTACCCCGCGTGCACCATCGCACTGGCCGCGATCGTGCTGCGCGAGCGCATCCACGGCTCGCAGGGCGTCGGCCTGCTGCTGTGCGGCGTGGCGGTCGGCCTCGTGGCCGCAGGCTGAGGTCAGGCGCCGAGGCCGGACGCGACCGGCAGGCTCCAGCGGTGGCGCTTCGGCGCCCAGTCCACGACCGGGTGCGAGCCGTCGGCCTGGTCGACCATCTTGACCGACACGCGCACCGACGTGGCGTCGTCGAGGCAGTTCCGGCTGATCACGGCGCGGAAGACGTCCTTGCCCCACCGCGGCCGGGCGGCGTAGTCGCACTTGACCCTGGTGTCGCTGCCCTGCCACGCGTCGGCCTCGGTCAGCACGTAGTCGGTGCCATCGCCCAGACCGCTGCTCAGGACGTACTCCGGACCCTTCAGCTCGCGGTCGGTGTCGATGAAGATCGAGACGCCCGCAGCGCTCGAGCGCATCAGCTCGTTGAAGTAGACCTTGACCCGCAGGGTGTCCGACCCGTGGTTGGCCTCGATGCCGTAGATGTCGGTGAGGGATCCCGTCGCGTCGGCAGGGTCGTCGATGCCGTAGAACTCCGCGTGCGCCGGTGCGGCGACCATGCTCGCCAGCGCGAGAGCGGAGACTGCGGCCAGTGCGATCCGAGATCTCATGCCTCGAGTGTGGCAACCCGCATGGTCAGCGTCCACCCACTTGTGGGGGTGAGTCGCCGGCCCGGTGGCACCATGTCGCCATGAGGACCCGGGGCCGCAGCCGCGTCCTCCTCGTGCCTGCCGCGCTGCTGCTCGCTGCCTGTACGGGCCCGCCCACCACCTCGCCCGAGAGCGTGTCGCCACCTCCCGGCTCGACCCCCGCGACCCCGACGACCGAGCCGTCGACGGACCAGCCCGCGCCGACCCCGGACGAGGACGCCGGGCCGGTCCGCATCGCGGTCGTCGGCGACATCCACTTCGAAGGCCCGCTCGCCAGCAGGCTGCAGGACCCGGCCACCGCACTTGCGCCCGTGGCCGACGCCCTCTCCGCGGCCGACCTCACGATCGCGAACCTCGAGACCTCGGTCGGCACCGGCGGGCGACCCGAGCCCGGCAAGCGGTTCACGTTCTCCGCGGGACCGGAGGCGTTCACCGCCCTCGCCGCCGCCGGTGTCGACGTCGCGACCATGGCCAACAACCACGCGCTCGACCACGGTCGCGGCCGCTTCCCGAGCACCTTCCGGGCGATCCGCCGCGCCGCCGAAGCGGACCAGCCGCTCGAGGTCGTCGGCATCGGTCGTGACTCCGACGAGGCGTTCGCCGCGGCGGTGCACGACGTCCGCGGCACGATCGTCGCAACGATCGGCGCGTCGGTCGCCGACCAGGACCCGACGGCCGACCCGACGGGCGACTGGGCGGCCACCACCGACCGTCCCGGCATCGCCGTCGCACTCGACCCGGCCCGGCTCCTGCAGGGGGTGCGTCGCACCCGCAGGGTGGCCGACGTGGTCGTGGTCTACCTCCACTGGGGCATCCAGGGGGAGCGCTGCCCGAGCCCCGACCAGCGCGCGCTGGCGACCTCGCTCGTCGAGGCGGGCGCCGACGTCGTCGTCGGCTCGCACGCCCACCAGCTCCAGGGCGACGGCAGGCTCGGAACGGGCTACATCGCCTACGGCCTCGGCAACTACGCCTGGTACACCCCCGGCGACGCCACCACGTCACGCACCGGCGTGCTCCGCCTGACGGTCCGCCCCCGCACCGACGACCCCCGTCCGCCCTACGTCGTACGCGCTGCGTGGGAGCCCCAGCGCATCAGCGCCGACGGCCTCGCGGCCACCACCACCGGGCAGGACGCCACTGACTTCCGCGCGGACCGCGAGTCGCTGCGCCAGTGCTCGGGCCTCAGGCCCTGACCCTCAGCGCGGCGCGAGCCACGCCAGCAGGAGGCGGCCGGTGCGCTCGAGCTGGGCCGGCGACACGACGGACGGGACATCGCCGGCGTCGTGGTAGCCGGCGTACGGAGTCGACCCCAGGCGCGCGCCGGGCAGCCCTTCCCTGACGAACGACCAGTGGTCGCTGCTCTGCTGCTCGGGGTCGGCGACGGTCGCCACGCCCGCCTGCCGGCCGGCCGCGAGCAGGCTGCGCTGCACCGGGTCGGAACGTCCCGCGGAGCCGACGGGCACCCGTGCCCCCACCCCGACGCGGTCGAGGGACACCATCGCGCGGACGGCCCGCCGCTCCGCAGGACCGAGCGCGGCGACGTACGCCCGCGACCCGAAGTGGTGGTTGTCGTCGCCCGGGCCGCGCGGCTCCTCTGCGCCGAAGGCCACGAACACGACCGGCAGCCGCGTGCTCCGCACGGCCGCGGCCTCGGCGGCCGCAAGGAGCACGCCGACACCCGAGGCGTTGTCCTCGGCCCCCGGGGCCTGCGGGACCGTGTCGAGGTGCGCGCCGACGACCAGGTGCGGCTCGGTCGGGTCGAAGCCGGTCGGGGTCGCGACGACGTTGACAGACCTTCCGGCCGGTACGGCCACGCCCCATGACTCCCCCGCCGGTGCGTCGACGGGCCGCAGGTCGACGTCGTAGCCGAGCCGGGTGAACCTGCGACCGACCCAGCGGGCCGCGCGGTCGTAGGCAGCGCTGGTCGCCTCACGCGGACCGACCTCACCTGCCAGGAACCGGATCGTGGCGACCGCGGTCGCGACGTCCAGGTCGTCGGGGGCCAACGCCTCGTCGACCGCCGGTTCGGTCTGCGTGGGATCTCCGGTCGGCCCGGTCGGCGACGCAGTGGCCCCGGTGACCTCGCCGAGGTCGTCGCCGGTGGCGGGGGGCGCCTCGCGCAGCGCCCGGGTGGCACGGTCCACGAGCTGCGCATCGGCCTCGGTCACCAGACCGCCCCAGTAGAGGAGCGTCCCGTCGCGGACGATGCCCACGCCGCCCATCTCCTCCATCGACGTCGTCACCGAGCCGGCTGACGCGTCGCAGGTGTCGTCGGCGAGCCGGACGTCGGCGAGCGCGGCACACAGGTCGTCGCCCGGCTCGGCGAGCTGCACCAGCGTCAGGCCGTCGCCGTAGTCGGACGACACCCGGTCCGCCGACACGGTGCTCGACTGCGCTTGCGCGCCGTCGAGGACCGGCGCGAACACCGGGAAGTCCACCCCTGCGGGAGCATCCGACCCGGGCACCTCGCCCGGAGCGTCGGTGTCGCCGGAGCACCCCGCCAGGACCACGACGGCGGCGACGAGCACCGCCGAACCCGTCCCCCGTCGTCCTCTCACGCCGTCAGCCTGACAGGCGCTCGGTGAGGTGGACCTGAGATGACGAGCAGCGCCGCCCCGGAGGGCGACGCTGCTTCGACGGGCTGCCGAGTGCCGGCGGCCGCTCAGTCCAGGTAGTCGCGCAGGACCTGCGAGCGGCTCGGGTGCCGCAGCTTGGACATCGTCTTCGACTCGATCTGGCGGATCCGCTCGCGGGTCACGCCGTAGACCTTGCCGATCTCGTCGAGCGTCTTCGGCTGGCCGTCGGTGAGGCCGAAGCGCATCGACACCACGCCCGCCTCGCGCTCGGACAGCGTGTCGAGCACGGCGTGCAGCTGCTCCTGGAGCAGCGTGAACGACACCGCGTCGGCCGGGACGATCGCCTCGGAGTCCTCGATGAGGTCACCGAACTCGGAGTCGCCGTCCTCGCCCAGGGGCGTGTGCAGCGAGATCGGCTCGCGGCCGTACTTCTGGACCTCGATGACCTTCTCGGGGGTCATGTCGAGCTCCTTGGCCAGCTCCTCCGGCGTGGGCTCGCGGCCCAGGTCCTGGAGCATCTGGCGCTGGACGCGGGCGAGCTTGTTGATGACCTCGACCATGTGCACCGGGATGCGGATGGTGCGCGCCTGGTCGGCCATCGCGCGGGTGATCGCCTGGCGGATCCACCACGTCGCGTAGGTCGAGAACTTGTAGCCCTTGGTGTAGTCGAACTTCTCGACCGCACGGATCAGGCCGAGGTTGCCCTCCTGGATCAGGTCGAGGAAGAGCATGCCGCGACCGGTGTAGCGCTTCGCGAGCGAGACGACGAGTCGCAGGTTGGCCTCGAGGAGGTGGTTCTTGGCGCGACGGCCGTCCTCCGAGATCCACTCGTACTCCTCGAGCATCTTCGGGCTGATCCGGCCGCCCTTGGCGAGCTTCTCCTCGGAGAACAGGCCGGCCTCGATCCGCTTGGCGAGCTCGACCTCCATCTCGGCGTTGAGGAGCGGCACCTTGCCGATCTGCTTGAGGTAGTCCTTCACCGGGTCGGCGGTGGCACCGGCCACCATGACCTGCTGCTCGGGCTCGTCGGTCTCGTCGGCCGCGGAGACGGTGAAGGCCTGCTTCTCGTCCTCCTTGATCGTCGGGTCCTTGGCGACGTCCTTCTCGAACACCTCGTCGGGGATGTCCGGCAGGACCTTCTTGCCGTCGGGTCCGACGACCGGCGCCTCGACGGTGCCGAGGTCGACGGCCTCGTCGGCCGGGGCGCCCGTCGTCCTGGCAGCCTTCTTGGCCGCGGTCTTCTTCGCGGGAGCCTCGGCGGCCTTGGCGGCGGCGGCCTTCTTGGCCGGCGCCTTGGCAGCGGCCGCGGGGGCCGCCTTCTTGGCCGGAGCCTTCTTCGCCGTCGACGTGGTCGACGCACGCTTGCTCGTCGCAGCGACGGCCCGGAGGCTCGTCGCGTCGATCTGCACCGAGATCCCGAGGCCGCTCAGGTGCACGAGCAGCGCCTTGAGGTGGCGAGGCTCGACGCCGGCGTCGTCACTGGCACGTCGTACGTCCTCGGGGGACACGGTGCCCGTGGGGGTCGCGGCGGCGACCAGGGAGGTGATGGAGGGGTGCGTGAGCACCTCGGCGGGGAGCAACTTGCGTGCGTGTGAAGACACGAACACCTCTCGTCAAACGACTTCGGGGCGCGGCGAGGCCCGGTGACGTCAAGAGCCGCGTCGTCATTCTGCCACGGACGACCTGAAGCGCCGAACCCGGTCAGTCAGACCCGCGCGCTGCGGCCTTCTTGGCCTTCTTGAAGTCGCGCACCTTCTGCAGCGACTCGGCGTCCACGACGTCGGCGACGGAGCGGTGTCCCTCGAGCGCGTAGTCACCGACAGCGGCCTCCCAGCCCTCGGGGCGTACGCCGAGCTGCTTGGCCAGCAGCGCGACGAAGATCTGCGCCTTCTGCTTGCCGAAGCCGGGCAGTGCCATCACCCGCTTGAGCAGGTCCTTGCCGTCAACAGCCTCGGTCCACAGGCGCGACGCGTCGCCGCCGTAGGTGTCCTCGACGATCCGGGCGAGCTCCTGGAGGCGTGACGCCATCGATCCCGGGAACCGGTGGATGGCCGGCGGCGTGGACGCCATCGCGGCGAACTGCTCGGGGTCGGCCGCCGCGATCGCGTCGGGAGCGAACGTGCCGAACCGGTCGACGACCTTCGCGGGACCGCGGAAGGCGTGCTCCATCGGGTACTGCTGGTCGAGCATCATCCCGGCCAGCAGCGCGAAGGACGAGTCGTCGAGAACCTTGTCGGCGGCCGGGTCGCCGGTGATCTGGAAGCCCATGAGCACATCATCGCCCACCCCCGCCGCGACGTCATGCGGAGAGGGCGAGCGGATGCCCCGTCCGTATGACGTCCGGGGCCTGCGTGACTAGGCCTTGACCGCCAGGACCGGGCAGGGGGCGTCGAGGAGCACGCGCTGGGCGTTGCTGCCGAGGATGAGCTTGCCGACGGGCGAGCGACGGCGCAGGCCGATCACGAGGAGCTCGGCCTGGTTGGCCTCGGCGATGCTGATCAGGTCCTCGGCCGGCTCGAAGCCCCGGACGAGCTGGCGGATGTCGTGCTCGACGCCGGCCTCGTCGAGACGGGTCTTGATGCCCGCCATGTCGTCCTCGGCGGCGCGGGCCTTGGACCCGTCGAACTCCTGCCCACCGCGGTGGGAGTTCACCACGACGAGCTTGCTGCCCCGCAGCTTCGCCTCGTTGATGCCGGCAGCGAGGGCGGCTTCACCCTCCGGCTTGGGGACGTATCCGACGACGACGGTGCCCATGGTGTCTCCTCTCGGCGCCCACCGCGCGTCGCGGTCGGCCTGTGGGCACCGTAACGGAAAACCCGCGGGGACGGACAGGCTGTGGACAGGGGCGCGGCGGGGGCATACCTCCGGCAGGGTGAGGCCATGCCCCAGCCCACGGTCGAGGACGTCGCGCTCCGCGCACCCATCGACCGGGACACCCACCGGGTGCTCCGCGCCGCCGTGCTCGAGCACGTCGAGGGCGAGTCCCGCAGGCGCTTCCCGGTGGTCCTGCACGCCGGCGTCCCGGGCCGCAGCGTGCGCCACGTCGACGATCCTCCGGTCGGCGACGCGGGCGCGCGCGCCGACCTCGTGCTCGCCCTCGTCGCCCGCGCCCGCGCGATCGGCCCGCGGCCGGTCGTCTGGCTCACCCGCCCCGGCGAGCTGAGCCCGCACGACGACGACCTCCGGTGGCTGGCACCCGTCACCTGGGCGTGCAGCGCCCTGGGCGAGCCGGCCGGGCTGGTCGTGGTGACCCGTCGCGGGTGGTTCGACCCGGTCAGCGGCGTACGCCGGGAGTGGCGCCGGCTGCGGCGCCACGGCTGATCAAGGCGCGCCGTCAGTCCCAGAGGTGGACCGGCTCGTTGCTGTGCATCCGCTCGCGGTAGTCGAGGAGCGTGGCGCGCAACGCGTCGAAGCGGTCCTCTCCCCCACGCTCGCGCACCCGCTCGACGAACCAGGCGGCGCCGCTGGTCTCGGCCTGGCAGCGCTGCTCGATGATGCCGAGGTAGCGGTCGCTCTCCTCGCTCGGCACGCCCCACGAGTCGAGCCCGGCGCGCGCCATCGGCAGCAACCGGCGCAGCACGAGCTCGGTCGCCCGGACCTGGCCGATGCCGGGCCAGTAGACCTGGGCGTCGACCCCCATCTGGGCGGCGACGTGGAAGTTCTCCTCGGCCGCCGAGAAGGACATCTGCGACCACAGGGGCCGCTCGCTCTCCGCGAGGTAGCGGATGAGGCCGAACCACAGGGCGGCGTTGGCGATGGTGTCGGCCACCGTCGGGCCCGCGGCGAGCAGCCGGTTCTCCACGCGGAGGTGGGGCATGCCGTCGGCGACGTCGTAGACGGGCCGGTTCCAGCGGTAGATCGTCCCGTTGTGGAGGCGGAGCTCGTGGAGGACGGGAGTGCCGCCCGACTCGAGCACCTCGAGCGGGTCCTCCTCGTCGGTGACCGGCAGGAGGGCCGGGAAGTAGCGGACGTTCTCCTCGAACAGGTCGAAGACCGAGGTGATCCAGCGCTCGCCGAACCACACGCGCGGGCGCACGCCCTGTGCCTTCAGCTCCTCGCTGCGGGTGTCGGTGGCCTGCTCGAAGAGCGGGATCCGGGTCTCGCGCCAGAGCTCCTTGCCGAGCAGGAACGGGGAGTTCGCCGACACCGCGAGCTGGACCCCTGCGATCGCCTGCGCAGCGTTCCAGTAGGCAGCGAACTGGTCGGGCGAGGTCTGGACGTGGAACTGGGTGCTGGTGCAGGCGGCCTCGGGCACGATCGAGTCGGCGGTCGTGGTGAGGCGTTCGCGGCCCGAGATGCTGATCGTGATGTCCTCGCCGCGGGCGGCCAGGATCTGCTCGGACAGCAGCTTGTAGCGAGGGTTGGCGCTCAGGCTCGACGGATCCATGTGGCCCTCGGCGAGGGTCGGCAGGATGCCGATCATCACCTGGTGGGCGCCGACCTTGGCGGCCTTCTCCTCCGCGTCGTTGAGCGAGCGCCGCAGGCTCTCCTCGAACTTTGTCAGACCGCCCTCGCGGAGCTTGGCGGGCGCGAGGTTGATCTCGATGTTGAACTGGCCGAGCTCGGTCTGGAAGTCGGGGTCGGCGATGGCCTCCAGCACCTCCGCGTTCTTCAGCGCGGGGTCACCGGCGTCGTCGATGAGGTTGAGCTCCATCTCCAGCCCGGTCATCGGGTCGTCGGTGTCGAAGCGAGAGTCGCGCAGCATGCGCGCGAAGACGTCGAGGTTGCGACGCACCTTCTCCCGGTGGCGCGTCCGGTCCGCCCGGCTGAACTCCTGCTGGTCGACCTCTTCACCCATGCCCGAACCCTAGTCACCCCCCACGTCGGCGGGAACCGTCCCGAAGGGCGGTCTCACGCCGCCGGATCGGCCGTCCGGGCCGAGGGTGGGCCGAGCCGTGGACGCAGCTCCTCCCAGGTGTCGGGCGAGGTCGCCGAGTCGAGCAGCTGGGCGACGAGTGACGCGAGCGAGTGGGTGGGCTCGACCTCGCGACACCGGTCGACCGCGCACCACGCCAGGGCACCGTCGCCGACCAGCCAGGCGGCGAAGGCCAGCACGGCGGCGGGTCCGGCGACGTGGCTCGACGGCACCCGTCGTACGGCGTCGGACCAGAGGTCGACGGCCCGTCGCGCGTCGGCGCGCTCGAGCCACGTCCACGCCTCGTCGCGCAGCTCGCCGCGCGGGAGCGAGACCGCGACGGCTGCCAGCTCGGACGAGGTGAAGGTCGTGCCGTGCTCGTGGTGCCGACGCACCAAGGCTGCGAGCGATCCCGCCGGCAGCGGGGACGCGTCGGCCACCGCGGCTTCCAGGTCGCGGGCAGCGCCGGCGTCGTGCTCGATGGTCGCCCTCAGTGCCTCGCGACTGGCGTGGGTCACCCGACCGTCGAAGACGCCCTGCGCCGTGAACGCGTGCTCGGCGAGGTCGAACGGGACACCGCGGTAGGCCGCGAGCGGCGCTCCCGGCAGCACGGCGTACCAGTGGGAGTCGTGGACCCGCAGCACCTCGCGCACCCGGATGCCGGCGGCGGTCAGCTCCTCGTGGAGCGACCACGCGGCCTCGTCGGCCACGGTCGTGTCGTCGTCGTAGACGATCACCACCACCTCCCGGACGCCGTTGTTGCGCGCGGGCCGGAGCAGCGCCTCGACCACGTCGTCGACGTCGTCGGGGTCGTGGGGCAGGTCGACCCGGGCGTGCATCCCGCCGGGTGAGCCGACGCTGATCATCACCACCGAGCGCTCGGGCACGAAGCCCAGCGCGAGTGGGGCGAAGGCGGCGAGGTCGGCCGGCGTGCGCGCCTGCAGGCGGGTCGTCGGGGGTGAGGTGGTCGTGGGGTCGGATGAGATGGGGTCCATGTCGGTGACGCTTCCCGCGGCCACCCACGTCGTACGCCCGGCAGATGGGACCCCTGTGGAGAAGCCGGGTCTGACTGGCCCTGTGGACGCCTCGTGGCCCGCAACGGTCGTGATCGACCGGCTGAGAGGATGACCGGGTGCGTGCGACGGCCTCGATCCTCCACCTCGACCTGGACGCGTTCTTCGCGGCCGTCGAGCAGCGGGACAAGCCGTCGCTGCGCGGCAAGCCGGTCATCGTCGGTGGCACCGGTGGGCGCGGCGTGGTGTCCACGGCCTCGTACGAAGCACGGAAGTACGGCGTCGGGTCGGCGATGTCCGGTCGCGAGGCGCGCGCCCGCTGTCCGCACGCGGCGTTCCTGAGCGGGCGCTTCCACGCCTACCGCGAGACGAGCCGCGCGGTCATGCAGGTGCTGCGCGACCTGTCGCCCCTCGTCGAGCCGCTGTCGCTCGACGAGGCGTTCGTGGACCTCGCGGCCGCCGACCTGCCCGACCTGGAGGTCGCGACGGTCACCGAGGTCGGCGCCGAGCTGCGCCGCCGCGTGCACGAGGTCACCGGCGGGCTCACCGCGACGGTCGGGATCGCCTCGTCGAAGTTCCTCGCCAAGGTCGCCAGCGAGCTCGACAAGCCCGACGGGATGACGGTCGTCCCACCCGGCACCGAGCTCGACCTGCTGCGACCGATGAAGGTCACGGTCATCCCCGGGGTCGGGCCGGCGACCAACGAGCGGCTGCGGCGCGCCGGCATCCACACCATCGCCGAGCTCGAGCAGGTCAGCGAGGACGAGCTCGTCCGGCTGCTGGGCCAGGCGCAGGGGCACGGGCTGTGGCAACTGGCCCGCGCGCAGGACCTGCGCCCGGTCGTCGCCGAGCGCGAGGCGAAGTCGATCAGTGTGGAGAGCACCTACGACGTCGACCTCAACGACCGGAAGCTGATGGAGGGCATCCTGACCCGCCAGGCGAAGGAGGTCGGCACGCGGATGCGCAAGAACGGGTTCTCCGGGCGCACCGTCTCGATCAAGGTGCGCCTGCACGACTTCACGACGCTGAGCCGGTCCAGCACGCTCTCGAGCCCGACCGACGACGGCGCCACGATCGCCCGCATCGCCCGCGCGCTGCTCGGTGACCTCGACACCACCGGCGGCGTACGGCTCCTCGGCGTCGGGGTGTCGGGCCTCGCCGACTGGGTGCAGGAGGACCTCTTCGGGGACGAGCCGGAGGAGGACGAGGTGGAGGTCGTCCTGCCCGAACCGCCGCGGCGCACGTGGCCACCCGGCGTCGACGTGGTCCACGACGAGATGGGGCCGGGCTGGGTGTGGGGCTCGGGGTCCGGCGTCGTCACCGTCCGGTTCGAGACCGCCGAGACCCCGCCCGGGCCGGTGCGGAGCTTCCGGATGGACGACCCCGCCCTCCACCGCTGGGAGCCCCCGCCGGAGGAGTGAGTCAGGCCGTCCGCAGCACCACCGGGTCCCCCGGCCGCAGCTGCGCGCACAGGTCCAGGTCGGCGTCCTCGACGACCGCGACGACCGGGTAGCCACCCGTCGGCGGGTGGTCCGCCAGGAACACGACCGGTTGCCCGGACGGCGGCAGCTGCACGGCCCCCAGCACCATCCCCTCGCTCGGCAGCTCCCCCGCCCGGCGCTCGACCCGCGGTCCGGCCAGCCGCAGCCCGATGCGGTCGCTGTCCGGCGCGACGGCGTACGTCGTCCCGTGCAGAGCAGCCCACGCGCCCGGCGCCAGCCAGTCGGCTCGCGGTCCGGGGCGCAGGCGCAGCACCGCCTCCCGAGGGCGTACGACGACCGCGGCAGGCGGCTCGGGCCACCGGCCCGGCGAGCCGAGGGCCAGCACCTGTCCGGCCGCAAGGCGGGGCGGCCCGACCCACGCGAGGGTGTCGGTCGAGCGCGACCCGAGGACCGGCTCCACGTCGATCCCGCCGGCGACGGCGACGTAGGAGCGGACCCCCACGAGCGCGGCGCCGACGGTGACCACGGCGCCCGCCGGCACCGTGACCGGCGCCCCGTGGGCTACCTGGTGGCGACCGACGCGCACGTCGCACCGCGCACCTGTGACGGCCAACGTCACCGCCCGACCCGTGCGCAGGACGATGCCGCCGATCGTGGTCTCGACGACCGCGTCATCGGGTGCCCCACCCACCAGTCGGCGGGCCAGGGCGGCCGCGCCCCGGTCGAGCGCACCGGCCCGGGCGACACCGAGGTGCGCCCAGCCGGTGCGTCCGAGGTCCTGCAGCGTCGACAGCGGGCCGGGGTCCAGCACCTCGACGCTCATGGCGCGACCTCGAACCGCACCCGGGTGCCCGGGGCCAGCAGTGCGGGCGACTCCCGACGCGCGTCCCAGAGCGTGGCCTCGGTCGTGCCGATCACGAGCCAGCCGCCCGGCGAGGCGGTCGGGTAGATGCCGCACCAGCGGTCGGCGAGGGCGACGGACCCGGGCTCGACCCGCGGCCGCGGGCTCTCCAGCCGCGGGACGGTGAGGTGGGCCGGGAGCCCGCCGAGGTAGGCGAACCCGGGTGCGAAGCCACAGAAGAGGGAGGTGAAGTCGGTGGCCGTGTGTCGCTCCACGACCTCGTCGGTCGAGCAGCCCCAGTGGTCCGCGACGCGTTCCAGGTCGGGGCCGTCGTAGGTCACCTGCAGCCGCACGCTCGGCCCTGAGTCGCTCAGGGACTCACGGTCCATCGGCGGCAGTGCGGCCTCCACAGCGGCGGGGTCGCAGCCGTCGAACAGCACCGTCGTCGCGGCCGGCACGATCTCCTCGGCGACCAGCCCGGACGCGCGCGCCCAGGCGGCCAGCGAGGCGGCGGCCACCGCGTCCCCGACCTCGACGAGGCACGCGCACTCGCCGACCGGGACCACCCTCACGCCACCCATTGTTCATCGAGCCGTCCGCGCGGCCGACTTGTGACGTGCCGGGAGGGTTTGGCAACCTCGTGGGCGCACACAGGTGAGGGGCTCCAGATGGTATGAGCATCAGGAGCCCCTCGATGTGCCCGGGGTGGTGACGTCCGAGCCACCGCACCGGCCTCCCGGCTCCCGCAGTCCCCGTCACCGGGCCTGCGCGGCGAGCAAGTCGCCGGGTGGAGCTGTTCGTCCGATCCGATCCCCAGCCCCGCCGAAGCGGTGCTGGTAGGGAGAGTTCTATGTCGCCGCGGGACCCCGCCGCAAGGGTTTCGTCGACAAACCTCGGGTCCCACAGGGTTCCCCACAGAACTCGTTCCGTGCTCCACAGGCTGAGCGTCGTCCGTGCACAGGTTCTCCACCGTCTTCTCGACCGTCACGACCAGCAGTCGGCGACGTCGAGCCCGGCCTCCTCGAGTGCGCGTCGTACGACCGTCGCGGTGGCGACCGCGCCCGGCGAGTCGCCGTGCACGCAGACCGAGTCGACGTCGACCGCGAGGACGACGGCCCGGGCGGCGACCGCGTCCGCATCGGTGATGAGCGCGCCGGGTGCGTCCCTCGGCAGCAGTCGGCCGTCGTCGGTGTAGCCGCGATCGGGGAAGCCCTCGACCCGCACGCCCCGACCCCGCTCCCCCGCCAGCGCGAGCAGCCGGGACCCCGGCATCCCGAGCACCGGCAGCTCGCCGGACCCGTCGAGCACCGCGACGGCCTGCACCTCGTCGACGGCGACGCGGTGGTAGAGCGCGCCGTGCGGCTTGAGGTACGCCACCCGCGCGCCCTCGGCCTCCGCGATCACGGACAGCACCTCGACCTGCTCGGCGACCTGGTCGCGCAGCACGTCGGGTGCGACGTCGAGGTCCACCCGGCCGAAGTTCTCCCGGTCGGCGTACGACACCTGGGCACCCACCACGACCCCGCGTCGTACGGCCTCGGCGCACACCGCCTGCATCGTGGCGCGGGTGCCGGCATGGAACCCGCAGGCCACGTTGGCACTGGTCACGACGGCCAGCAGCCCCGCGTCGTCGGTGACCTCCTCGCCGAGGTCGGCGTTGAGATCCACTCGTGCAGCCATGCCTGCATGTTCCCACCGCTGGAGGGGAACCCCTGAGAAGTCCCTGAGAGTTCGTCCCAGGTGCAACTCCACGGGGTACTGGCTCGTCAAGGCAGGTGAAGGCACCGAAATCCGCCGGCAGGCTCCAGGAGCAATCCGTCAGGGAATCCCGCAACGGACACGGGTGTTGGACCAGATGTGCGACACGGGGTGATCGCACGAGAAGCAGGAGGACGAAGATGAGCACTGCACAGGCCAAGCGCACCAGCACCACCCGTGAGATCGAGGGCCGCGACAGCGTCGGGCTCTACCTCGACGAGATCGCCCGCACCCCCCTGCTCGACGCCGAGACCGAGGTCGAGCTGTCCAAGACCATCGAGGCGGGCCTGCTCGCCCAGCACCTCCTCGACACCGGCCGGGTCGGACGCCGCAAGGGCGGCGCCCCGATGACCGCCAACGAGGAGGAGCTCGAGTGGCTCGCGGAGCAGGGACGGCTCGCCGTCGACCGCTTCATCGAGGCCAACCTCCGGCTCGTGGTGTCCATCGCCCGCAAGTACGGGCGCTCCCAGATGCCGATGCTCGACCTGATCCAGGAGGGCAACACCGGCCTGATCCGTGCGGTCGAGAAGTTCGACTACACCAAGGGCTACAAGTTCTCGACCTACGCGACCTGGTGGGTGCGACAGGCCATCACGCGCGGCATCGCGCAGCAGGCCCGCGTCGTACGCCTCCCGGTGCACGTCGTCGAGGAGCTCAACCAGGTGGGCAGCGCCCGTCGCACGCTCGAGCGCCAGCTCGGCCGCGACCCGGAGCCGCAGGAGATCGCCACCGAGCTCGGCATGGACCTCGACCGGGTCCTCGACCTCATGAGCTGGGGCCGCGAGCACGTCTCGCTCGACACCCCGGTGGACGAGGACGGCGACACCTCGCTGGGTGACCTGATGGCCCAGGAGACCGCACCCGGGCCCGACCTCAACTTCCTCGACGCCGAGGCCAAGCAGCGGCTCGAGGACCTGGTCGGGATCCTCGACCCGCGGTCGGCCGACATCGTCCGGGCCCGCTACGGCCTGGCCGACGGTCGTCAGCACAAGCTCGCCGACATCGGCGCCCGCCACGGCATCTCCGCCGAGCGCGTGCGCCAGCTCGAGCGGGAGGCCCTCCAGAAGCTGCGTCGCGCCGGAGACCCCGACCTCGCAGCCTGAGCGCCCGCACCACGTGTCACCGCGAGACCGCCGGACTGTTGTCCGGCGGTCTCGTCGTCTCCGGACCCGGCGCGTCGGACGACCACAACTGTGTCGGCGAGGACATCGCGAGCCTACGACTGACGTGTCCCCCTGACTTCTGGTCGTCCGACGCGCCGGGCAGGAGCATGCGCGGTCAGTACGCCGCGGACTCCAGGTCCGCGCTCGCGGCCCGTGCCTTCTCGACCACGTCGGGGGGCACGGGCCGTTGTGCTGCCAGCCGCGCCTGCCACATCTGTACGGCGACCACGCGGGCGGCGGCCTCCTCCACCCGCTCGCGGGACACCTCGCCGGAGTTGATCGCGTCGACCACGATCTGGTGGGTCACGGCGGTGTCGACCGGCATCAGCAGCAGGTCGGCCCCGGCCTCCAGGGCCTGGAGCGCGGGAGTGGGGCGGCCACCGACCGCGCCCATGCCGAGCGAGTCGGTGATCGTCACGCCATCGAAGCCGAGGTCGTCGCGCAGCAGGTCGTAGACCTCGGGCGCCATGCTCGCGGGCACGCCGGGCGCGATCGACGTCAGGTCGAGGTGGCTCAGCATCACCGCGGGCGCGGCATGGGCGATCGCGGACTCGAAGGGCGGGAGGTCGTGCGCCTCGATCTCGGCGAGCGTCGAGTCGACGACCGGCAGCGTGTCGTGGCTGTCGCTGGTGGCGGTGCCGTGGCCGGGGAAGTGCTTGACGGTCGACACGATGCCGGCGTCGTCGTACCCCTTGATCGCCGCACCGATCGCCTGCGCGGCGACCTCCGGGTCCTCGGACGGCGAGCGTGCGCCGATCGTCGGGTCGGCGAGACCGATCGTGACGTCGGCGACCGGCGCGAAGACCCAGGTGAAGCCGAGGCTGCGGAGCTCGAGACCGGTCGTCAGGGCGGCCTCGCGGGTGACCCGTCGCCCGAGCCGCGGGTCGGCCTGGATCGCGAGCCCCGCTGACTGGAAGTGCGGGAAGTCGGTCGCGATCCCCCGCAGGTGGGAGACGTAGCCGCCCTCCTGGTCGACACCGATCACCGGCGGGTAGTCGCGGCCGTCGGCGGCGCCGGCGTCGGCCAGCGCCGAGGTCATGGCGAGCACCTGGTCGCGGTCGGTGACGTTGTCGGACGTCACCGAGACGCCCGCGAGGTGCAGGTCGCGGACCATCGCCGCGGGCTCGGCGGGGTCGTAGCCGTGGAAGCGTCCGACGATCACTCCACCGGCGAGCTGCTCGGGCGTCCAGCCGCTGACGATCTCCTGCGCCTGCTCGAGCTCGCCGACCGTCGGGCCCCAGGAGGTCGGGGTGTCCGGGTCCTCGGGTGTCTCGGTGGCCGTGGGCGACTCGGCGGGCGCCGAGGACTCCGGGGACTCCGAGGGGCTCGCGGACGACCTGGCCGGCGAGGCATCACCGGAGGGGTCCGTCCCGAGGCCGGCACACCCGCTGACCAGCAGGACGCCGGCCGCGATCACGGCCAGGCGGGGTCGGAGCGGGGGCACGGCCGGGACGTTACCGGCCGCACCCCGGCGGGGAAGAAACGTCAGGCGCGTGCCGCGAGGCCGGCATGGATCTCCTCCACGCGGGCGCGCAGGTCGGAGAGCGTCCCGGTGTTGTGGATCACGTGGGTGGCGATCGCGAGCCGGACCTGACGCGTCGCCTGGGCGGCGATCCGGGACTCGGCGTCCTCACGGGTCCAGCCGCGGTCCTCGACCATCCGCGAGACCTGCACGTCGGTGGGGGCATCCACCACGATCACCTCGTCGAAGGAGCCGGCACGTCCCACCTCGGCGAGCAGCGGGATGTCGTGGACGACGACGGCACTGTCGCCGGCCGATGCCTCGAGCTCGGCGCTGCGGGCGTGGACGAGCGGGTGGATGATCGCCTCGAGCCGCTTGCGGGCGTCGGGGTCGCCGAAGACCAGCGCCCCCATCGCCGGCCGGTCGAGGTCACCGTCGGGCGTGAGGACCTCCGGACCGAACTCGGCGACCACCGCGTCGAGCCCAGGGGTCCCCCGCGCGACCACCTCGCGCGCGATCAGGTCGGCGTCGATCACGACCGCACCCAGCTCGGCGAGGATCGCGGACACGGTGCTCTTGCCGGAGGCGACGCCCCCGGTCAGGCCCACACGGACGGTCACTGGCGCTCCCCCACGACGACGGTCAGGATCTCGTGGAGCGTACGACGCTGTGCATCCGTGAGCACGTCCAGGACCCGCTCCGACGCCTGTCGTCGTACGCCCTCGATGCGCTCGACCAGCTCCCGGCCGGCGGTGGTGAGGCTCAGCACGGTCGCCCGTCGGTCGGTCGGGTCGGGGGCTCGCGCGACCCAGCCGCGCCCGGCGAGACCGTCGACGACATCGGTCGCCGAGCGCGGCGCGATCCGCAGCTCGTCGGCGAGCGTCGACGGTCGCATCCCGTCCTGGCTCGACGACAGCACCCGCAGCGCCCGGGCCTGCGACGGTGTGACGTCCCAGGCGGCGAGGGCCTCCAAGTGCTCACGGCGCACGCGACGAGCCAGTGCCATCACGAGGTCGCCGGTGGAGTGCTCGTGGTCCATGGGAATACCTCTGCTCGGTGCCGCGTTGCCCCCTCATAGTGAGGTTACCTCACTTCTGATTCCACACCAGAGAGGAGCTGGTCGCATGGCTGACCACCCTGACTCGCCCACCCCAGGTCGCGGAGAGCGGGGCCGGCGCGGCTCCCGCGTCGGGCGCCCCGATCCCGCCGACCTCCGCCAGCTGGCGGACTCTCCCGTCTCCCTGCGCCGCATCGCCCGGCTCTTCGCGCCGCACCGCGCCACGCTGGCCGTCGTCGTCGCCCTCATCGTGCTGAGCTCGGCCGTCGGCCTGGCCCAGCCCTTCCTCGTGCGCCACGTCATCGACGAGGCGCTCCCGCGCCAGGACGTACGCCTCCTGCTGGTCCTCGTCGACGCGATGCTCGGCGTCGCCGTCGCGACCGCCGTCATCGGCGTCGTCCAGACGTGGCTCTCGACCGCCGTCGGGCAGAAGGTCATGCACCGGCTGCGCAGCGACCTCTTCGCCCACCTCCAGCGCCAGTCGCTCGGCTTCTTCACCCGCACCCGCGGCGGGGAGGTGCAGTCGCGCCTGGTCAACGACATCGGCAGCATGCAGGGCGTCGTCACCCAGACCGCGACGTCGATCGCCGCCAACCTCACCGTCGTCGTCGGCACCGCCGTCGCGATGGTCGCCCTGAGCTGGCGCCTCGCGCTGCTCTCCCTCGTCGTGCTCCCGCCGGCCGTGCTGCTCACCCGGCAGGTCGCCCGGATGCGCCACCGGGTCACGGGCGAGCGCCAACGCCGCCTCGCCGACCTGCACGTCCAGATCGAGGAGGGACTCTCGGTGAGCGGCGTGCTCCTCACCAAGACCCTCGGCGCCTCGCCGCGGCTCACCGCCCGGTTCGAGAAGACCTCGGCCGACCTCGTCGGCCTCGAGATCCGCTCGCGCCTGGCCGGCCGTTGGCGGATGGCGACGATGAACGTCGTCTTCGCCGCCGTCCCCGCCGCGATCTACCTCGCCGCCGGCTTCCCCGCGACGTCCGGCGGGATGACCATCGGCACCCTGGTGGCCTACATCGCCCTCCAGGGCAACCTCTTCCGGCCGCTGATGGGCCTGCTCAACGTCGGCGTCGACCTCACCGCGTCGATGGCGCTCTTCAGCCGGATCTTCGAGTACTCCGACCTCCCCGTCGAGATCGACGAGCCCGGCACGCCGTCCCGGCTGGCCCGCGCCGACTCCGCGGGCGAGGTGCGCTTCGAGGCCGTCGGCTTCGCGTACGACGCCGGGCGACCCGTGCTCTCCGGCATCGACCTGCACGTCCCCGCCGGAAGCACGCTCGCGCTGGTCGGCGAGACCGGCAGCGGCAAGTCGACCCTGGCCTCGCTGGTGCCGCGGCTCCACGACGTGACCTCCGGCCGGGTCACCATCGACGGTGTCGACGTCCGCGACCTCGCGCTCACCGACCTGGCCGAGCTCGTCGGCGTGGTCACCCAGGAGACGTACCTGATGCACGCGAGCGTGCGTGACAACCTGCGCCACGCCCGCCCCGACGCGACCGACGAGCAGATCGAGCAGGCGGCCCGCGAGGCACGCATCCACGACCTGATCGCGTCGTTGCCGGAGGGCTACGACACGGTCGTCGGCTCCCGCGGCCACCGCTTCTCCGGCGGCGAGCAGCAGCGCCTCGCCATCGCCCGTACGCTCCTGCGCGACCCGGCCGTGCTGGTGCTCGACGAGGCGACCAGCGCCCTCGACAACGAGACCGAGCGGTCGATCCTCGCCACGCTCGACGACGTGACCCGCACCCGCACGACCATCACGATCGCGCACCGGCTCTCGACGGTCCGCAACGCCGACCGGATCGCCGTGCTGCACCGCGGCCGCGTGGTCGAGAGCGGCACCCACGAGGAGCTGCTGCTCCTCGGCGGTCGCTACGCCGACCTGGTGCGCGGCGGCCTCGGCGCCGAGCCGGTCGCGGCCTGAGCGGTCAGGAAGCCGATGCCTTCTCGGCTGCGGCCAGCAGCACGCAGGTCGCCACGCCCTCCATCGCCGCGGTGACCTCGGCGAGCGGGGGCATGGTCGGCGCGAGCCGGATGTTGGTGTCGTCGGGGTCCTGCTTGTAGGGGTACGACGACCCGGCGGGCGTCAGCGCGATGCCGGCCTCCTTGGCCAGGGCCACCACGCGCGACGCCGTGCCGGGCACCACGTCGAGGTTGACGAAGTAGCCCCCGGTCGGGGTGTTCCAGGTCGCGACACCGCGGTCGCCGAGCCGCTCGGTGAGCACCCGGTCGACCTCGGCGAACTTGGGCGCGATGATCTCGCGGTGCTTGGCCATGTGGTCGCGCACGCCCTGCGGGGAGCCGAAGAACTCGACGTGGCGCAGGTGGTTGACCTTGTCGGGCCCGATCGAGCCGTTGCCGAGGTGCCCGAGATACCACGCCACGTTGTCGGTCGAGGCGGCCAGGAAGGCGACGCCCGCGCCGGCGTAGGTGATCTTCGACGTCGAGGCGAACATGATCGGCCGGTGCGGGTGCCCCGCCGCCGAGGCGAGGGTGAGGATGTCGGCGCTCTTGGCCTCCTCCTCGGTGAGGTGGTGCAGCGCGTAGGCGTTGTCCCAGAAGATCTTGAAGTCCGGCGCGGCGGTCGGCATCGCGGCGAGCCGGGCGGCGACGTCCTGGCTGCAGATCGCGCCCGACGGGTTGGCGTAGGTCGGCACGATCCAGATGCCCTTGATGCTCGGGTCGTCGGCGACCAGTGCGGCGACGGCGTCGACGTCAGGGCCGTCGTCGTTCATCGCGACGGTCACCATCTCGATGCCGAGGCTCTCGAGCAGCGTGAAGTGGCGGTCGTAGCCCGGCACCGGGCACACGAAGCGGACCTTCTCCTCCTGGCCCCACGGCCGCTCGGAGTCCACGCCGCCGAAGAGCGTCAGGTAGAAGAGGCAGTCGCGCATCATCGTCAGGCTCGAGCTGCCGCCGGCCACCACCTGCTCGGGCTCGACCCACAGCAGCTCGGCGAACATCTCCCGCAGCTCGCGCAGGCCCTCGAGCCCCCCGTAGTTGCGTACGTCGACACCTGCCGCGTCCTTCGTCGTCGTGGGCAGCCGCAGGAGCTCGTCGGCCAGGTCGAGCTGCTGGGACGAGGGCTTGCCGCGCGTGAGGTCCAGCTTCAGCCCGCGACCCTTGAGCTCCTCGTAGGCCGCCCGCTGCTCCTCGAGCAGGGTGGCGAGGTCGTCGGCGGACAGGTCGGCCAGCGCAGTCGCGTTCACACGGGCAAGGCTACCGAGGTCGACGTCGCTCCTCCGCACGCGTCCGGCGCAGGCAGGAGCGGGCTCAGGCGGGCATCCGGAACGTACGCCGGTACTCCTGCGGGCTGACGCCGCGCGAGCGACCGAAGTGGTGGCGGAGCGTCGCGGCGTTGCCGAAGCCCACCTCGCCGGCGACCCAGTCGATCGACTGGTCGGTCTGCTCGAGCAGCTCCTCCGCGGCACGCACCCGCTCCCCCAGGATCCAGCTGTAGGGCGTGGTCCCGGTCTCCTCCTTGAAGCGGCGGGCGAAGGTGCGGGCCGACATGTGCATCTGGCGGGCGAGGGTCTCGACGTCGAGGTCGTCACCGAGGTTGGCGGAGATCCAGGCGAGCAACGGTGCGAGGGCCTCGGACTCGCAGACCGGCACCGGGCGAGCGACGTACTGCGCCTGACCACCGTCGCGGTGCGGCGGCACCACCATCCGGCGGGCGGTCGTCGCGGCCACCTTCGCGCCGAACTGCTGGCGCATCACGTGCAGGGCCGAGTCGAGGGCGGCGGCAGAACCGGCCCCGGTGATGATCGTCCCCTCCTGGACGTAGAGCACGTCCTTGTCGACGATCACCTTCGGATAGCGCTCCGCGAGCTCAGCGGCGTAGCGCCAGTGGGTCGTGCAGCGGCGCCCGTCGAGGAGACCGGCCTCGGCCAGCATGAACGTCGCCGAGCAGTGGGCGAAGAGCATCGCACCGCGCTCGTGGGTGGCACGCAGCAGCTCGGAGACCTCGGGCGCCGACTGCAGGTGGTTGCTCTTCGGCGTGAGGCAGACCAGGTCGGCGTCCGCGGCCTCGTCGAGACCGTGCTCGACCACGAGGTCGAAGCCCGCGCGTGTGCGCATCCGACCGGGTGTCGGCGAGACGACCTTGAAGTCGAACACCGGGTTGTCGTCCTCGGGGTGGTAGGGCTCGGCCCACACCTCGCACAACGCGCCGAGCCCGAACGGCTCGGGCTGCTCCTGGACGACGACCGCCACCTTCTTCATGGCGACAGCCTGCCGCAGCGGTGGCAGTAAATCAACCAAGACTGGCATTCCTGCCACTGGTGGCAGGAACTACACGGGAGCAGAATTACTGCCATGACCACTTTCATCGCCTTCATCGCCGTTCTCGCCCTGGCCTCGCTGCTCGTCAGCTACGCCCGCCACGACCGCTTCGCCGGCCCCTCCTCCACCAGCCACCCGTTCGACGAGCTCGGCCTCGTCGAGGAGCGCCGCCACCTCGTCCCGCGGACGTGAGCCGAGGCGTGAGCGCACCACGCAGCGCGTACGACGAACGCCCGCCGGGTCGTCCCGGCGGGCGTTCGTGCGTCTGCGGTCGGCCTAGGCGGACCAGACTCCGCGCACCTGCTCGACCAGGTCGCGGGACTGGCGCAGGCCGGCCTCGGCCGCGACCTTCCGCTTCGCCGGGTCCAGCAGGTTGCGGCCGAAGGCGGCGAGCGACTCGGGATCGGGCGTGATCACCGACCAGGTCCGCGGAGCGACCTTCTGCACCTGCGCCTGGATGGACGTCCTCTTGCTGACCGACCGCGGCAGGGGCGCCAGCACCACGAGCCGGTCCACACCCGCCGCCACGTCGATGTTGGCCGTCGAGCGCATCCCGCCGTCCATGTAGGTGTGGCCGGCGATCTCCACGGGCGGCCACACCGTCGGCACGGCGCAGCTGGCCGCCACCGCCGAGACCAGGTCGACGCCCGAGTCGCGGGTGAACACGGTGAACTCACCGCTCTCGGTGTCGACCGCGGTGATCCGCAGGTCGCGGTCCGGCCAGTCGTGGACCGGGAGCCGCGAGCGGATCACACCCTCGCGGTCGATGCTCCCGGGCTCGTGGGCCGCGCGTGCGACCCGGCCGACCCTCGCGAGCTTGTCGCGACCGGTGCCCGGCAGCAGGTAGGGCGGGACCAGCTTGAGGGCGGCGATGCGCGAGAGCCGCCCGCCCAGCTCGGCGTCCGGGGGTTCGAGCTGTGAGGCGTAGAGGTCGTCGAGCGAGAGCCCACTGCCCAGCTGCGCGCCGACCACCGATCCCGCGGACGTGCCGACGACCGTGTCGGCCCCGGTCAGGTCGACGCCTGCCTCCGCCAGTCCGTACAGGATGCCGAGCTCCCAGGCGATGCCGGTGATGCCGCCCCCACCGAGGACCAGGGCCGAGGTTCCGCGATCAGTCATGCGGCAGTTCTACCCGACGCACGACGAAGGCCCGCCGGGTGATCCCGGCGGGCCAACGTGTCGTGCAGTGCTGCGTGAGCGTCAGGCGATCAGGCCTGGCCGCCCGTGAGCTTCTCGCGGAGCGCCTGGAGCGCCTCGTCCGAGGCGAGCGAGCCGCCGGTGTCGCCACCGGTCTCGCCGCCCTCGGTCGCGGTGTCGCCACCCGAGGAGTAGGACGTGGCCTCGCCGGCCTCGACCTCGGCCTGCTTGGCCTCCTCCTGCTGCTTGACGTGCGCCTCCCAGCGGGCGTGCGCCTTGGCGTACTGGTCCTCCCAGACCGCGCGCTGGTCGTCGAAGCCCTCGAGCCACTCGCCCGTCTCGGGGTCGAAGCCCTCGGGGTAGACGTAGTTGCCCTGCTCGTCGTAGGTCGCGGTCATGCCGTAGAGCGTGGGGTCGAACTCCTCCACGTCGGAGGCGGCAGCGGTCTCGTTGGCCTGCTTGAGCGACAGCGAGATCCGGCGACGCTCGAGGTCGATGTCGATGATCTTGACCATGACGTCGTCGTTGACCTGGACGACCTGCTCGGGGATCTCGACGTGACGCTCGGCGAGCTCGGAGATGTGCACCAGGCCCTCGATGCCCTCCTCGACGCGGACGAACGAACCGAAGGGCACCAGCTTGGTGACCTTGCCCGGGACGATCTGTCCGATCTGGTGGGTGCGGGCGAAGTGCTGCCACGGGTCCTCCTGCGTCGCCTTCAGCGACAGGGAGACACGCTCGCGGTCCATGTCGACGTCGAGGACCTCGACGGTGACCTCGTCGCCCACGGCGACGACCTCGGACGGGTGGTCGATGTGCTTCCACGACAGCTCGGAGACGTGGACGAGACCGTCGACGCCGCCGAGGTCCACGAACGCACCGAAGTTGACGATCGACGAGACGACACCCTTGCGGATCTGGCCCTTCTGGAGCTGGGTCAGGAAGCCGTGGCGAACCTCGGACTGGGTCTGCTCGAGCCAGGCACGGCGCGACAGGACCACGTTGTTGCGGTTCTTGTCGAGCTCGATGATCTTCGCCTCGAGCGTCTGGCCGACGTAGGGCTGCAGGTCGCGGACGCGACGCATCTCCACGAGCGAGGCCGGCAGGAAGCCGCGCAGGCCGATGTCGAGGATGAGGCCGCCCTTGACGACCTCGATGACGGTGCCCTCGACGACGCCGTCCTCCTCCTTGACCTGCTCGATGGTGCCCCAGGCGCGCTCGTACTGGGCGCGCTTCTTGGACAGGATCAGACGGCCTTCCTTGTCCTCCTTCTGGAGGACGAGGGCCTCGACCTTGTCGCCCACGGAAACGACCTCGTTGGGGTCGACGTCGTGCTTGATGGACAGCTCGCGCGAGGGAATGACGCCCTCGGTCTTGTAGCCGATGTCGAGGAGGACCTCGTCACGGTCCACCTTGACGATGGTCCCGTCGACGATGTCGCCGTCGTTGAAGTACTTGATGGTCGCGTCGATCGCCGCGAGGAAGTCTTCTTCGGACCCGATGTCGTTGACGGCCACCTGGGGCGCGTCGTAGTCCGGAAGAGTGGAGAGGGTGCTGGTCATATGGAAGGAGATTCCTTGGATGGATGGAGTCGTACGGACGCGCGCAACCGTCTGTTTCACGCACCTCCGTCGATGACGGTGGCAGGCGAGCCTCGCTTCGCTCGGTATGGAAGCCGGGCAGGCGACTGGCGCAGCAGCCAAGACTACGCGCGTGCGGCGCCCGCCGTCCAACCGGCGGGCACGCTCAGCCCACGCTCAGCGCACGCTCGGGCCGACGCCCTCCCACGATGCCGGCCACGCGTGCACGTCGCCCGCCTCTGCGATGGCCCGGAGCAGCACGTCCGCACGGTCCGCGACGGGGTTCGTCCCGGCGCGTGAGGCGAGGTCGACCAGCGCCCAGAGGTCCGCGGCGCGGGCGCCGTCGAGCAGTGCGGCCGGGGTCCCGCCGTGCCGCCCGGTCCACGCGCGCAGCACCGCGTCGACGTAGGCCGGCTGCCGCTCGAACCGGACCAGGTTGCCCACGTCGGTCCAGGGGTGGCCGGCGTGGGCGAACTCCCAGTCGAGGACCGCGGTCACCTCGATCGTGCCGGGGTCGACCAGCACGTTCTTCGGGTTGAGGTCGCTGTGCACGAGGCACGCCCGCCCGACGCCGTCCAGCTCGTCGTGCGCGGCCTCGGCCACCGGGCGGAGGGACGCGCGCTCGTCGGGTGTCCAGGCACCGAGGCGCTGCTCGACCCACTCGGCCAGACCGCCCTCGGGGAAGGCGCCGATGCGGAGGTCGGAGTCGACGTAGGGCCCCGGGCGCACCATCGGCATCCCTGCGAGCGTGGCCGCGACGGACCCCATCGCGTGACCCAACCGGGCGAGCCCGCCATCGTCGAGACCGACGACCAGGCGGTCGCCCGGCTCCCCCGGCATCCACGCAGTGACCAGGAACCCCGGCAAACCGCTCTCCCCGCGCCGCACCTCCAGCACGTCCGGGACGGGGACCAGCCCGCGCACGAGGCGGAGGACGGCCTCGTCGACCTGCGGAGCGTCGGGCCCGCGAGCATCCCCGGGCGGATAGACCCGCACGACCGATCGCTCGCCGGCCACGTCACTGAGGAAGGTCCGCCCGGAGTGCCCTCCCGCAAGCGGCGTCAGCGAGGCAGCGAGGTCGGACATGGGGTGAATCGTGACATGTGCACCGCCGCACGCCGGACCGAAAGTAAAACCTGTGTTACCTAATCGTGGGTCTTTCGTTAATCCCTACAGATCACTCGTAGTTGCCTCGTTGATGCACAAAGGGTCAGCGGCGCACTCAACACCATGGGGGTACGAAGATGGGTTCCACGACTCACCACCGGTTGAGCAACCGGTTCACCAGGGGGGCAGCAGTAGCTGTCGCCCTCGCGCTGCCGGGGACGTTCCTGGCGACCGCGCAGACGGCGTCGGCGGCACCCGTGCCGACGAGCGCCACCGCCTCGACGTCCGCGGGATTCCTGGGGGTCGACGTCCTGGGGGCGACCCTGCCTGCGCCGATCGGGAGCATCAACGCGGCCGCGGTCGACGTCGCGTCCGCGACCGGCTCGCTCCAGGCCGGTGCGCCCCGCGTGACGGCGCGGGCCTCGAACCTCGGTGCCGAGCTCGGCGGCGAGCAGCTGCCGGACATCCTGTCGTCGGCACAGCAGACAGCGCCGCCGACGAATCCGTCGGCGACGACGGTGCAGAGCGGCGCCATCCCGCCCAACCCACTGCTCAACGCCGGCATCTCCACGTCGGTCGCGCACGCGCAGTTCACCGACGGCAGCTGCCTGCCCGCCGGCACGCCGTTGAGCTCGTCGTCGACCACGACCGTCGACGCCTCGGTGCTCGACGTCCCGGGTGTCGGCCGGCTGCTCAACGCCCCTGGCACCGTGAAGACCCAGCAGGACGTCTCGCTGGCGGCGACCGGCGGCGCGAACGACGCCCGCCGGGTGGTCTCGACCGCGTCGAGCAACCTCGCCGCCCTCAACCTCTTCGACCAGGTGACCGTCGGCGTCAGCCAGGACCCGACCCTGACCGCGACCGCGAGCGGTGTCACCGGCGGCGCGGACGTCGCGTACACCCAGCCCGTGGTGACGATCACGCCGCAGGGCCAGCCGGCGCAGACGCTGGACGCGGCCAACGAGGTCGCCACCTTCGCCCTCCCGGAGAACCCGCTGCTGACCGTCGAGCTCTCGCTCGGCGCCCTGACCAAGACGGTTGCCGCGGACGGCACAAGCGCTTCTGGCCAGGCCGCGCTGCTGCACCTGAAGCTGGCGACGACCGGTGCGGTCGGTCCGCTCCCGGTCCCGTCGGTCACGATCGCCGACGTGGACATCGTCCCGCTGTCGGCCAGCGCCGGCGCACCTGCCGGTGGCATCGAGTGCGGTGACGGTGGCGGCGGTCCCACGCCGGGCGCGATCAATGCTCCTGACATCACCTCGCCCGCCAACGGCGCGACGGTGAACGACACCACGCCGACGATCTCCGGCACCGGCCTGCCCGGCGCCCAGGTCACCGTCACCGAGGGTGGCGCCACGGTCTGCACCGCCACGGTGCTGGCCAACGGCACGTGGAGCTGCGACCCCGGTGCGCCGCTGGCGGCCGGCCCGCACACGGTGAGCGCGACGCAGACCCTGGACGGACGGACGAGCTCGGCCGACACGACCACCTTCACCGTCGTCCCGGACCCGAACGACCCTGACGGCGACGGCCTGCCCACTGGTCAGGAAGGTCCGATCGGCACCAACCCGAACGACCCCGACAGTGACGACGACGGGCTGACGGACGGCGCCGAGGTCAACACCCACGGCACCGACCCGCTCAACCCCGACAGCGACGGCGACGGCCTCACCGACGGCGCCGAGGTCAACACCCACGGCACCGACCCGCTCGACGCCGACACCGACAACGACGGCCTCACCGACGGCCAGGAGGTCAAGGGCGTCAAGATCCGCGAGCGGTTCGAGATCTGCGGCAAGAAGGTCAAGAAGTCGATCACCGTGAGGACCAACCCGCTGAGCAACGACACCGACAAGGACGGTCTGCGCGACGGCAAGGAGGTCAAGGGCTACAAGATCAAGCAGAAGATCAAGACCCGCAAGGGGTCCTTCGTGATCGGCAAGACCCGGTCGAACCCGACGAAGAAGGACACCGACCGCGACGGCCTGAAGGACAAGGCCGAGGTCACCGGCAAGGCCAACAAGTTGTGGAACAAGGCCAAGACCGATCCCACCAAGTGCGACACCGACAAGGGTGGCGTACGGGACGGCGCGGAGGTCCGCGCCAAGGCGAACCCGTCCGACTGGCGCTCCGGCCCGCGCAACCCGGGCGTAAGGAACGGTCGGATCAGGGGCTGAGCCTCGTACCCCTGAGGGAAGCGGCGCACCGGGCAGTTCTCCTGCCCGGTGCGCCGTCTTCGCACGTCCCGGACGCGACTAGGCTCGCGGCGTGGAGGACCACCTGCCGCAGTCCGTGCGGGTCGAGCGACGGGCCGTCTCCGAGCGTGAGTCGCGCGACGCCAACGGCCCCGACTGGGACCGCTACGCCGACGAGTACCAGGCCACCCACGGCGCCTTCCTCGGTGACGCCGGCTTCGTGTGGGGTCCCGAGGGTCATCGCGAGGACGACCTCCGGATCCTGGGCGACGTGACCGGTCGCGACGTGCTCGAGGTCGGCAGCGGGGCGGGCCAGTGCTCGCGGTGGGTCCGCGTCCACGGCGGTCGTGGCATCGGTCTCGACCTCTCCCACCGCCAGCTCCAGCACTCCCTGCGCCTCGACGAGGAGACCGGCGTGGCGGTGCCGTCGGTCCGCGGGACCGCGACGGACCTCCCCTTCGCCCCGGCGAGCTTCGACGTCGTCTTCTGCTCCTTCGGGGCGCTCCAGTTCGTCAGCGAGATCGCACAGGCCCTGGCCGAGGTCGCGCGTGTGCTGCGCCCCGGCGGCCGGTTCGCGTTCTCCATCACCCACCCGACCCGGTGGATGTTCCCCGACGACCCCGGCGAGGCCGGACTCACGGCCAGCCAGTCCTACTGGGACCGCACCCCCTACGTCGAGGTCGACGACGCGAGCGGGCGGGTGGCCTACGTCGAGCACCACCGCACGCTCGGCGACTGGGTACGGCTGCTCCACGCCGGCGGGTTCGTCCTCTCGGACCTCGTCGAGCCGGAGTGGCCCGAGCAGCACGACCGGGTGTGGGGCGGCTGGTCACGCGCGCGCGGGCTGCTGACCCCCGGTACGGCGATCTTCGTGGCGCACCTGCGGGGCGACGGATGACCTCGCGGCCCTGGGTCGCCGACCCGACCGTCGCGTGGGTGATCGCACTGACCGCGCGCGTGCGGGAGCCCGTCACGCCCGAGCGGGTGCGCGCCGGGTTGGCCGCCACCGGCCTCGACTGCGCGGTCGAGGGCAGCGAGCCCTCACCGGAGGCGAGCCTGCTCGCGCGGGCGACGGCGCCCGGGCCCACCGCCCTACGAGCAGTCGTCGCGGGGCGCGACCTCGCCCTCGCTGCCGAGCACCAGCACTGCGACGGGCTCGGGCTGCTCGCCCTCCTCGGCACCACGCTGCCTGCCTCGCCGACCTCGTCGGCCCGCGGCGTGGGCGATCGCCCTCCGTCCGGCGGCGGGACCGCCGCTGCCGTACGTCGACTGCGCGAGGCCGCGCTCACCCCTCCCGCGACGGTGGCTCCCGGGCCACCGGGAGCCGGGGACGGCGACAGCTTCGTCCGGCTCACCGTCCCGGGGCGCGTGCCCGTTGCCGAGCTGGTGCGGGCCTCGGTGGCGGCGGTGCGGGCACACAACCACGACCGAGGTGCGCGCACCGACCGGATCGCCGTGGCGATCGGTGCGTCCCGCGACGGCGGTGCCGCACCCGTCGTGAGGGACCGGAGCGCGCTGTTGCGGCTGCGGGACGTCGAGCGGCTCTCCGGCGACGCCCTCCGCGAGGCGATCCGGTCGGCGCTGCCGGAGGCGCCGCCGCCGGGATCAGGCGGCGGGTCACGTCTCGTGGGCGCGATGGCGACTGCGGCGATGGGGCTGCTCTCCGGTCGTCTCGGGTCGACACTGCTCGTCTCGCACCTCGGCGAGGTCGAGGCGGACGGTGTCGAGGACCTCGCGTTCTACCCCGTCACCGGTGGCGGGAGCGGGGTGTCAGTGGGCGCCGTCGGGCTCCGCGGCACGACCGTGGTGACGCTGCGTGCGCGTCGCCACCGGCACCCGCCCCTCACACTTGAGGAGCTGGGCCGGAGAGTGCTCGACGAGCTGACCTCCGCACCGTCCTGAGCACGTCGAGGCTGGCCGGGTTCCACCACGCGCGCAGCCGGCCGCGCCAGCCCTGCTCGGCCACCAGTGTGCGGCGCTCGGCATCGACGAGCTCCCACATCTCCTGCACCGCGGCGTCGTCGAGCGGACCGGCCGCGAACACGCCGTCCGCCAGTCGCGCCGCCGCGTCGGCGCGCCCCAGCACCGCGGCCTGCATCGGGCGAGGCACGTCCGGCACGACCTGACCGAGGTCCTCCACGAGGTCGAGCAGCTCCTGCCACGCGGCTGCGACACGCTCGCGCGCGGACCCCGCCGTACGCCGCCGGCGACGGCGCAGCCACTTCAGGCCGGGGATCCACCCGACCAGGAGCACACCGAGGAGCACGGTGCCGACGACGCGCGGAGCCGCGGACGGCGGTTCCTCCACGACCTCCTCGAGCGGGTCGCGCTGGGGCTGGGTCGTCGGCGGCTTGGACTTGCTCGCCTTCTCCTGCTCGGCCTCGGCGACGTAGGTCCCCGGGTCCTTCTTCGGCGGCTCGGAGCGCCGGGGCGCCCGGGTGCTCAGGTAGAGGTCGGAGGGCAGGATCCGCCACGACCCGTCGGAGACGCGGATCTCGACCCAGGACGTCACGTCGCTGCCGCTGACGACACCGTCGGGGCCCGGCACCGCGCCGACGACCACCCGCGCCGGGACGCCGAGCCGGTTGGCGGCCAGCGCCATGAACGCGGTGAACTGCTCACCGTCACCGACCGTCTGGCTCGCCTCGAAGAAGTCGGGTCCCAACCGCTCGGCGTCGTGCCCGGCCTCGAAGCGCCGTTCCCACGGCTGCGCGCCGTCGCTGTAGCGGCCGTTGGTGCGGAGGTACTCCGCGAGGCTGAACACGCGCTCCATCGGGGACAGGGAGGCCCGCCGCCACGGCTCGAGCGCGTCGTCGAGGAAGGCCCCCTCGGGCTGGCTGCGCGCGCGGCGGTACGGCGTCATGCCCACCTTGAGCGTCGTCGCGGGCAGCACGGCGGAGAACTCGTAGTCGTCGCGTCGCGTCAGGCCGCCGCGCACCATCGCGCTCAGCGTGGCCGGGTTGTAGCGCACGTCCTCGCGCTGCGCCCTGCCGTCGACGAAGGTGAAGTCGATGCTGGTGAGCTGACCGGCCAGGGGCAGCCAGCTGCTGACGTAGCCCGCCCGCAGCGTGACCGACAGGTCGATCGGCCTGCCGGGCAGTGGCGCGTCGACCTCGGACCCGATCCGGAGGAAGAGGCTGTCGGCCTGGTCGACGACCGTCCGGTTGTCCGCGTGCCAGCTCGTGCCGTCGTACACGTCGAGCGTCGCGAAGCGCATCGGCACGCCCCGCGGCAGCCCGTCCACCTCGAACAGCACCTCGTTGAAGACGTTGCCCGGGGTGCCGGGCAGCTGGCGGGTGTAGCGACGGAAGTCCCCCAGCGGGTTGTCGAGCCGCGTGACGTCCTCGCCCTTGCCCACCTGACCCCGCAGCACCCAGCGCGGCTCGTCGCCCTCGGCGGACGTGTCGGTCACACCCGACGCGAGCCCGGCCGCGGTCCCCACCACCAGCAGTCCGGTCAGGCCCCGGACGGCGACGTGCCGGAGGGTGCCCGTGGAGCCGGTGCGCCGGTGGCCGCGGGTCGCGCTCCACACCAGGGCGACCACCACGAAGAGGACCGCGCGGACGGCGACGCCGGTCGGGTCCTGCACGCCGAGGAGCACGGCGACGGCGAGCCCGACCAGGGGCGGGAGCACCGGAAGCACCGGGCGTCGCCCGTAGAGCGCAGTGCCCGCGCTGGCCCCGGCCACGAGGTAGCCCAGGATGAAGGTCATCGTCAGCGGCGCGCCGGCGGAGTCGGCGGGCGGGATGGTGCTGAGCAGCTGTCCGGGACCGGTGAACCCGTCGGTCAGCACCGCCGACATCGACTCGATCCCGGGGATCGTCACCACGTCGCCGCCGTGCCGGGCGAAGAGCGCGCCCAGCGGCGCGAAGAGCACGAGCAGCGCCAGCAGGAGCTCGCTGCGCGAGCGGCCCTGGGTCCACGCGATCGTGGCGACGACGGTGGCCACGATCGCACCCAGGCCTCCCACGACCAGGTAGGACCGATCGGCATAGCTGCCCTCGAGGGCGCTGAGCGCCAGCATCGTCATCACGACCGGTGCGACCACGTCGACCACGGACGTACGCCGCCTCGTCGACATCGCCGTGCTGGTCGCGGTCGTGGTCGCGGTCGTGGTCGCGGTCGTGGTCGCGGTCGTGGTCGTGCCCGGGACCTCGGAGCCGGGTGCCGGGCTCACGACGCCGCCCGGACGAGCAGGGACGAGAGCTGGCCGAGAGCGCCGACGGCAACGGTCGTGTGGGTGTCGCTGCGCACGGCCCGCGGCTCTGCGGCCAGGTCGGCACGGACGAGGAACGAGTCGGCCCCGGACGGGAAGTGCGCGACGGCGTGGCGGGACTCGGTCGGGTCGGAGCGGCCGCCGCTCACCACGACCACGAGGCTGGTGCCGCCGGCCTCGGTCGCCACGCGGACCCCGGTGTCCTTGAGGGTCCCGCTCCCCTGGTGCACGCGGCATGCCAGGTCGAGCATGATCTGCGGTTCGCGCGTGGTGACGATGTCGTCGCCGCAGCCGAAGGTGATCTCGTAGTCGTCCGCGAGCGCACGCAGCGCGATTGAGGTGGCGACCGACACCGCGAGCTCGAACTCGTCCTCGCCGGCGTAGGCGCGCGGTGACGGGTCGAGCAGCACGGTCGCGTGGCTGCGCCGGGTGAGCTGGAACTGGCGGACCAGCAGGGAACCCGCCCGCGCCGTCGACTTCCAGTGGACGTGACGCGGGTCGTCGCCGGGGACGTACTCCCGGAGGGCGTGGAAGGAGAGGTCGCTGGCGGCGAGCTTGTTGCTGGCCACCCCCTCGAGGTCGTGGACGATCCCGGAGGCCAGCGAAGGCAGGGGCGTGATCACCGGCCGCACGTGGAGGACGTGCGTCCCGCTCACCTCGCGACGGCGCCGGAACAGGCCCAGGGGGTCGGTGCGCACGTGGGTCGCGGGTCCGACCTCGACGACCCCGCGCCGCGTCGTGGGCAGGTCGATCTCCAGCCGCACTGTGCCGTTGCGGGCGCTCGCGGCCGTGCGTCCGGCTCCGACCGAGCGCCGGGCGCGGCCCTCGCCGAGGGGGACCTCGATCGCCGGCGGCAGCAGCCGCACGCCGCTGCCGCGCAGGTCGACCTGCGCGGTCGCCGTCTCGCCGACCGTCACCCGCGCCGGTCGGAGCTGGAGGTCCGCGTGCACCGGACGAGGGACGAGCACGACGACCTGCCCGAGCGCGAGGACGATCGCCGTCACCGCGGCGAGGAGCAGCAGCTCGGGCCAGTGGTAGCGGTCCCCGACCAGCCAGCTGGTCAGGCCGAGCGTCACGAGGCCCCATCCGGTCTCGGTGACCCCGCGCCCGGACGCGCCGAGTCGGGAGAGGCCCGCAGTCGACGGTCGGGGCAGGCGGCGTGCCATCAGCTCCGACCGGTGGGGGCCGACACCGACGCGACGACGTCCGCGATGACCGACTCCACCTGCACGTCGGAGAAGGCCGCCTCGGGTCGCAGGATCAGCCGGTGGTTGAGCACGGGCTCGCAGAGCGAGGCGACGTCCTGCGGCACCACGTGTCCACGCCCGTCCGCGGCGGCCCAGACCTTGGCGACCCGGACCAGCGCCAGCGCGCCGCGCGGCGAGAGCCCGACGCGTACGTCCGGGTGCTCGCGAGAGGCCTCGGCCAGACGGCGAACGTAGGTGATGATCGCGTCGTCGACATGGATCGCATCGGCGTGCGCGGCCATCCGGGTCACGGTGGCGCCGTCGACGACCGGCGAGACCAGGCTGGCTCGGTCGCGGACCTGGCTGCTGCGCAGGAGTGCCTCGGTGGACTCCGCGTCGGGGTAGCCGACGGACGTCTTGATCAGGAAGCGGTCGAGCTGGGCCTCGGGGAGCCGGTAGGTGCCGGCCTGCTCGATGGGGTTCTGCGTGGCGATGACCATGAAGGGCTGCGGCACGGAGTGCGTCACGCCGTCCACGGTGACGTGTCCCTCCTCCATCACCTCGAGGAGCGCGGACTGCGTCTTGGGCGACGCGCGGTTGATCTCGTCGGCGAGCAGGAGGTTGTGGAACACCGCGCCCGGGTGGAAGTCGAAGCGCGAGGCGTGCTGGTCGAAGACCGTCACCCCGGTCACGTCCGAGGGCAGCAGGTCGGGCGTGAACTGGATCCGCGCGTGCGAGCCCGACATCGTGTTGGCCAGTGCCCGCGCGAGCATCGTCTTGCCCGTGCCCGGGAAGTCCTCGAGCAGCAGGTGGCCTCCGGCGACGAGGCAGGTCAGGGTGAGCCGCACGACGTGGGTCTTGCCGAGCACGCCCTGCTCGATGTTGCCGACCATCTGCTCGAAGCGCGTGGCGAAACCGTCGCCGTTCCCCGGGTCCCCCTGCGAGATCATGCGGTGATCCTAGGTGCAGGGCGACGTCCGCGCCGGGTGCCGGCTGACGAGTCGGCATGCTCTAGCCTCGGCCGCGTGGACGAGGACGAGATCCGGAAGTCGGCGCGGCTCGAGCAGCGGCACTGGTGGTACGCCGGCCGGCGCGCCCTCGTCCGCAAGCTCGTGCGCGGCGTTCCTGTCGGCCGCGCGCTCGACGTCGGCTGCGGCTCGGCCGGCAACACCGCGGTGCTCCGCGACGCGGGCTGGCAGGTCACCGGGCTGGAGTACTCCCCCGCCGCTGCCGCGCTCGCCCGTTCGCGCGACCTGTCGATCGTTCGCGGCGACGCGCGACGCCTGCCGTTCCCCGACGCCAGCTTCGACCTGGTGATGTCGACCGACATGTGGGAGCACATCGACGAGGACGACCGGGTCGCCGCCGAGGCCGCCCGCGTGCTGCGCCCCGGCGGCCGACTGCTGGTCGCGGTCCCGGCCGGCATGGACCTGTGGAGCGGGCACGACGTCGCGCTCGGGCACGTCCGTCGCTACGAGCGCGACGACCTCACCGCACTCGTGGAGTCGGTCGGCCTCGAGGTCGTCGGCCTCGACTCGTGGAACGTGCTGCTCCGTCCGGTCGCGAAGATGCGTCGCTCGCGCCAGGACGAGAGCGAGAGCGAGATGGAGGAGGTGCACCCGCTCGTCAACGCGGGCCTGCGCGCCGCCGTCGCCCTCGAGTCGGTCCTGCCCGTGACGCAGCGACGGGGGATCAGCCTGGTGCTCCGGGCTCGCAAGCCCTCGGCACCTCGAGGCTGATCCCCCGTCGTCGACGAAGGTCGTAGGCCGGCTCAGGCGGTGGTGGTCTCCTGCTCCTTGCGGCGTCCCAGCAGGATGCCGAGGCCGAGCAGGACCACGCCGAGGAGGCCGGCGACGATCGGTGCGGTCGTCCGCGCGAGACCGAGCTGGCTGCCCTTGCCGCCGAGGTCGTCGACGTTGGCGGCAACGGTCTCGTCGGTGTACTCGAGGTTGGCGTCGGTGGCCGTCACGCGGTCCTCGCCGTCGTAGGCGAGCGCGGTGACGGTGTGCTCGTTGCGGTCGACGACCGCGCCGGTCTCGGGCTCCACCCACAGCGTCTTGTCGTTGGTGTACATCGTCTCGGCCATGAGGGTGTCCTCGTCCTCGCCCAGGATCGAGCCGGGGACCTCACGCTCACCGACCTGGGTGCGCGGGACGCTCGACTCGAACTTGTAGACCTTGAGGCCGTCGATCTCGTCCTCCTCGACGAACTTCATGTCGACGGTCTCGCCGAGCGTGCCGTCCCACCACTGGTAGGTCTTCTGCTGGGTGTTGAACGGCATCTTGTAGATCTGGCCCTCGCGGTTGGCCGCCTGGCGGTCGCCCTCGGTGGTCTCGGTGTAGGCGTCGCAGCAGTTGACGGCCGCGCCGGACGTGGCGTCGAAGGCGGCGCGCTCCTGGCTGCGGGAGATGATCGTGCCGTCGGAGGCGCGGATCGAGGTCGAGCCGTACCAGACGCGGATGTTGTCGCCGGCCTCCTCGGTGGCCTCGACGTCACCGAGGGTCTGGTTCTCGACCGACAGGTCGGTGTTCTCCTCGGTGAGCGTGCCGGTGTTGAAGAAGGTGGCTCCCTCGGCCTGGAGCTTGGTGACGCTGTTCTGGTTCTCCGGCGCCACCGCGAGCTTCGGGTAGGCGTAGAAGCGCACCATCAGCGCGGCCACGATCAGAAAGCAGCCCACGCCCACCAGAAGGGGTCCCAGGATCCGTCGCATGTGTCTTAGTTCTCCCTCTTGAGTGCCTGCCCACCGCAGAACGAGCGACAGGGTAGCAGCGGGAACAGCTGTTGAGAGCCGGTCACGCGCATCTTGTTACGAACCAGTAGAACTCGGCGGTAGCCCACGACCGGAGCGGGCCGCGACGGTCGCTGCCACCGCCTCGTCGTGCATCCGGTCCCAGGTGAAGCGGGCCGCCCACTCGCGGCACCGCTGGGCGTACGACGCCTGCTGCGCCGGGTCGTCGAGCAGGGCGATCGCGGACCGCACCTCGTCGGCCAGCACCGCCGTCAGGTCGTCACCGTCCGGACGGACCAGCCAGCCCGTGCTGCCGTCCACGACCGAGTCACGCAGGCCCGGAACGTCGCGTCCGACCGTGGGGATGCCGTGCGCGGCGGCGTCGATCACGACCTGCCCCCACCCCTCCACGTCGGAGGCGCAGACGTGCAACCCGCAGCCCCCGAGGACACGGTCCATCTCGTCGTCGGAGAGGTAGCCGTGGACGGTGACCAGGTCGCTCACGCCGAGCTCCTCGATGGTGGCCACGACCGACTCCCGGTCTGGACCACGGCCGACGATGTCGAGGTGGAGCCCCGGCACCTCGTCACGCAGCGCAGCGAGCGCCCGGACCACGGTGTCGACGCGCTTGTGCGGGACGAGGCGGCCGAGCACGAGGATGCGCCGCGGGTCACCCGGCCCGCTCGAGGCGCGGGTCGCGGCCGACGAGCCGTTCTCGAGGATGCCGATCGGGGTGCGCCAGCCGAGCTCGCGCCGCATCTCGTCCGCCGTCGAGCGCGAGACGGCGTACGTCGGCACGCGCCGGTAGACCCGCGGCATCAGCCAGCCCTCGAGCCACCGCCCGAGCGTGCTCATCGGCGGTGAGAAGTAGGTGCGGAACTGCTCCATGTGCACGTGGTGCACGAGCAGGACGACGGCCGTCCGGCGCGCCACGAACAGGGGCGAGAACGCGGGGATCCCGCACTCGGGGTCGATCACGACGTCGAGACGGCGCCGTCGGCGTAGCAGCTGCCAGACGACCCACGGGTAGAAGGTGAGCGCTCCCCCGCCGCGGCGGATCGGGATGCCGTCGCGGTGGTCGTTGGCGGTCTGGCCCTCGTCCCGGGCGGTGAGGAACTCGACGTCGGCGCCGGCCGTGGACAGCGCCTTGGCGTACTCCCAGGCGTAGCGCTCGGACCCACCCGCGAGCGCGTGGTCCAGGTCGCGCCAGTTGATCACCACGGCCCTGGCCCCGGACAGGCCAGGAGCGTCAGGCATCCAGCGCCAGGTCCGCGATCGGCGTCTCGTGCAGCGGGTGCGGAGCTGCGTGGACCAGCGGCGTGACGGTCGCGGTGCGCGACGCCCGACGGAGGATGAGGCCGATCTGGGCAAGCTCACGGAAGGACTCCACGCCGTGGCGCGCCGGGCTGAAGGTCGAGCCCGGCACGTCGACCCAGGTCACCGGGAACTCCGCGACCCGGGCGCCGTGCAGGTGCGCGCGCCCGAGGACCTCGACGTCGAAGGAGAAGCCGTCGATGCGGGTGTCGGCCCAGATCTCCCGGGCGAGCCGGCCCCGGAACATCTTGAAGCCGCACTGCGTGTCGCGGATGCCCGGGACCAGTCGGGCGGTGGACCAGCGGTAGACCGCGGCACCGCGCTCGCGCAGGGCGCTGTGGCGCATCATCGTCACCGAGCCGGTGACGGCCCGCGAGCCGATCGCGACGTCGGCGTCCCCACCCTCGATGAGGGAGACGGCGGTCGCCAGGGCCTCGAAGCTGGTGGCGCCGTCGGCGTCGACGAAGCCGACCAGGTCGGCGGTCGTGGCGAGCATGCCGGCGCGGACGGCCGCACCCTTGCCGGGACGCGCGCAGTGCACGACCGTGACCGGCAGGTCAGGGGTCGAGAGCGCGCGGGCGACGTCGGCCGTGCCGTCGGTGCTGGCGTTGTCGACCACGATGACCTCGACACCACTCCACGACGGCGCGTCGGTGCGCAGCCAGGTGGCGAGGAGCTCGATCGTGCTCGGCAGTCGTGCGGCCTCGTTGAAGGCGGGGACGACGATCTGGAGGGAGGAGATCACGATGTGCGGGGGTGCCGCGGTGAGCCGGCGGCGCCGGTCACTCGTCCGAGTATCCGCCGAGCGACGACTTCGGCACCGGGTCGCCGGCGGTCGCGGACTGGACCGCGTTGACGCCACCGACGGAGACGACCATCGCCGCCACGAGGCCACAGGCACCAGAGATAACGCTGCTGTTCAAGACTTCTCCCAGGGATGTGCGGCGATTTGTTACTCCGCGGTCATGTTCGAGCGGGAGCATACCGCCCACGCCGGAGATGCACTACCGAAACGCCGACCAGGCTGAGGACGACCACGGCGTCGCCGCCCAGGACGGCCCACCGCCGCCATGGCCGGTCGTCCTGTGGGGCGGCACCCGTCGGCTCACTGAGGTCGACGAGCGTGAGCCCTGCGGTGTCGACCACGACCTCGCCCGGCGGGACGGCGTACGACGCCGGGAGCGGCTTCTCGACGAGCACCCACCGGACGCCGAGGTCGGACAGCGCGGCGCCCGGATCGGCGCTGTCGAGGGCGACCGTGACCTCACCCAGCCGCGCGTCCTCGCCCGGCAGGACGTCGTCGTCGAGCACGATCCGGTCGTCGACGAGCACGTCGCCGGGGAGCAGGCGCGGGGCGGGGTCGAGCGTCGCGCGTCCGTCGTTCCACCCGAACCGCCGGTAGCTCCCCTCCCACGGCAGCACCACCGTCGAGCCGGGTCCGGCGCCCGCCAGCTCGTCGGCCACCTCCTGCCACTCACCGGGGAAGGTCACGGGGCGCAGGTCGCCGGTCAGCCCCCACGCGGCACTCGGGAGGAGGAGCAGGGGCGCGACGACCAGGGTGCCGGCCGCGACCACCAGGCCCTCGCGGCCGTGGGACGCCCGCCGGTGCAGCCCGGACACGGCGGCGGCGAGGCCCACGGAGAGCGGCAGGGCGAGTGGAGCGAGGAACCGGTGCGAGTCCCGGAACATCGAGAGCCCGGGGACCACGTCGGCCGCGGAGGTGAACGCCCCGGGCAGGTAGGCCGGGCCGACGCACAGGACGACCGCCACCGCCCCCACGGCGAGCAGGCTGCTGCCCATGCGGCGGGACCCTCCCGAGCGCACCAGCCCGGCGACGGCGACGGCCGACAGCGCCACCGCGAGCAGCACGACGAGGACGGCACCGCGCTCGCCGGGGACCACGCTCACCTTCCAGATGCCACCCAGCGACAGCACGCTGGGCACGAGCCCGAGCGCCGACTCCCCCACGGCCCGGAAGGACTCGAAGCCCGGCCCCGGGGCGAGGTCGACGCCGTCACCCAGGGTGAGCGCCGGCACCGCCCACGGGAGGTTGGCGACGACCGCGCAGGCCGCCAGCGTGGCGAGCGACCGCGCCGTGCGTGCTGCGAGCACGACCACGGCCGCGACGAGGACGGCGGTGACACCGCTCGAGGGGCTGCAGATCGCGCTGCCCACCAGCAGGACGAAGAGGCCGCCCCAGCGGGACGCATCGTCGCGCAGCCGCCACGCGGCCAGCACCACCCACGGCAGCAGGGCATAGCCGGCGACGGTCGCCCACTGGCCGATGGACAGCCGCTCGACGACCCAGGGGTTCCAGAGGAAGAGGGTGGTCGCAGCGGCCACACCCCACACCGACGCGTCGACCACCGAACGCGACAGCCGGGCGATGCCCCACCCACCGACGACGAACGAGGCGAGCAGGAGCGCCTTCTGGAGCAGTCCGCCCGGGACGACGTACGTCGCCAGGGAGACGAGCGCGTCCATGGGCACCGCCCGTGGGATGCCGCCGTCGAGGCCGAGCCACGCGTCCTTCCACGGCTGGTGCGGGACGAACACCATGTCGCCACGCAGGACCGTCCCGGGCCACAGCAGCGCCGGACCGAGGAGCAGGACCGCCACGACCAGGCTGACCGCGAGACCGACGACCTGGGGCGCACGCCCGCCCCGGCCGCCGTGGCTCACGACGCCTCCGGGATGCCCGCGACCAGTCCGGCGATGCACACCGTCGACCGCGAGGTCGGGTCGTCCCTCGAGAACCGGATGCCGCGCACCTCGTCCTGCTCGGGCACCACGATCCAGACGTCGTTGGGGCCGACGCCGGTGCGGAAGCGGGTCGAGTAGGTGCCCGCCTCGACCTCCATCTCGGTGACCACGTCGGTGAAGTAGGAGACCCGCATCACGAACCGGCCGTCGAGCGCGCGGCGCATCCGCACGGTCCGCGGCGCCGAGGAGACGGCGTACCCGCATCCCTCGTCGGGTCCCGGCCGCATCGAGGTCGGCAGCAGGACGGTGACCGCCTCGAGCTCGCCGGACTCGGTGATCGTGCGCAGCCGCGGCGACGGCTCGTCGAACACCGGCGTCTCCGGGAGCGGCGCGAAGACCGACGAGGCCTGCGCCTCGTCCTCGAGCAGCGGCAGCAGGATGTCGGTGGGGACGTACTCGTCGAGGAGGACCTGCGACGGGTCGCGCGCCAGTCCCTCGCGGACGTTGGCCCAGTAGTCGCGGTCGTCGTCGTTCTGGAAGTGCGGCACCAGCGTCATCGTCCCGACGACGCACGCCACGAGCACCAGGGCCGTGGCGACCGTGGCGGACAGGAACCCGGCGGGCAGGTGCCAGCGCTGCGGCAGGCGTCGCTCGCGGGGTGGCGACGCGCGCAGCGCCAGGGCGACGGCGACGACCGCCGGCAGGACGAGGTCGGCGGAGTAGCGCGGGTCGTAGCCGAGGATCCGGCCGAACCCGGCCCGCCCGGCGAGCACGAGCGCGAGGTCGATCAGCACGTAGACCACGACGACGACCAGTGCCCAGCGAGCATCCGCGCGACCGCGCCGCAGCAGCACCGCGACGACGAGCAGGACGAGCAGGCCGCTCACGACGCTCACCCAGATCGGCGGTATGACGGCGCCACCCTTGAGCTCGGCGAACCACGGACCGCCGACCATCCCGGGCAGCGCGTTCTCGAAGATGTAGGTGCCGGAGAGGGCGAGGTACTCGCGCGCCGGCGCGGTCCCCGCGTCGACCGTGGTGATCTGCACGTGGAGCCAGAGGTAGGCCGACATCCCGACCAGGTAGGCCAGCCACAGCGGCCAGAGTCGTCGGACGGTCTCGGTGAGTCGACGCCAGCCACGGGCGTCCGACATCGCGACCGCCACCGTGGCCAGCAGCGGTGCGATCAGCACCGAGCGCTCGTGCCAGGCCAGCCCGACAGCGGTCGCGAGCAGGCACGTGCCGAGGTTGACCCAGCCAGAGCCGATCGAGAGCCGCTGGCGCACCAGGAACAGTGTCGCCACCAGCGCCATCAGCACGTGCGGCCACAGGCCCATCGACGCACTCCACCACAGCGTCGTCGCGAGGGTCAGCGGCGCCCACATGAGGAGCGCGAGCAGCGGGACCCGCGCCCACCTCCCCGGCAGCAGCCGGCTCAGGAGGTGCCAGGCGACGACACCGGACGCGAGCTGGACGCCGAGGATCATCAGGCTGATCGTCGGCCAGTCGAAGGGCAGGTGGTGGGCGACCAGCCAGTAGGTCGCGTGCTGCAGTGGCATCACGTGGCCGGCGACCGGCTCCATCAGGTAGGACCACGACCACGGATCGACGTCGAGCGCGCGAGTGGTCAGGTAGTAGTCGTCCTGGTTGAAGAAGGACCCGTTCAGGAGCACCCCGCGCCAGAACGCCGTGACCACGAGCACGGCCAGGGCGCTGAGGCCGGCAGGTCCGCGCCACGGGCTCCCGGTGCGTACGACGTCGGCGCTCATGCCGCCTCCTCCGTGCGGGACTCACCCGGCGAGAGACCGCGCAGGGCGAGGGCCAGGGCGAGGCCGACTCCCGCGACAGCCAGGCCGTCGGCGACCGAGCCGGGGACCGGGAGGGGCCACGCGTCGAGCACTCCCGACGCCACGACGAGCACGACCGCCAGCAGCACGAGGCGCGAGAGGTCGCGGCGCAGCCAGGCCGCGCCGACGACGAACGCGGCGGCCGCCACCCATCCCATCGTCGCGACGACGGCCACCAGGGCGATCGCGACCACGGGGAGGCGAGCCGCCGAAGCCGCCGGCCAGTCGCGCCATGCCGACGCGGAGGCTGCCGACGCGCGGAGGGGTCCGGACCCGGACCGCCGGGTGACGAGCAGGACGAGCCCGGCGAGCAGGAGCAGGCCCGACACCACGAGCCCGGCGACGAGCACGGCGGTGTAGGTCGCCTGGGGCGCGAACCGCATGGTCAGGGTGCCGCCCGTGCCCTCCGGCACGATCCACGCCTGCTGCCAGCCGTCGACGCGGATCGGCTCGACGCGGCGTCCGTCGAGGTCGGCCTCCCAGCCCGTGTTGAAGTTCCACGGGACCGACACCACGGCCTCGGGCCCGCTCGCGACGGAGGCGACGACGTGGCTGTCGTCCTCGCTGTCGATCTCGACGGCACGCGAGCCGGGTTCGGCGGTGGTGGTCGGGCGGCCGGACACTGCGACGACCTCGAACTCTGCGGTGGGGACGGTGGAGATCAGTGCGCGCCCCTCGTCCAGCGTCGTCACCGGGACCGCGGCGTCGTCCGACTTCTTCCGACAGGTGCTGAGCTTCATCGGCGCGCCGCTCAGCACGTCGCCGAGGGTGCCGTCGACCCTCGTCTGCCTGGCCCGTCCGGCGACGACCACCTGCGGGCCGAGACCGCACACCGTGCCGGTGGGCAGGTCGGGGTCGAACGGGCGGACGATGCCGCCGCCGTCGAGGTCGATCTGCGGCACCGACACGACCCCGTCGGGCTCGTCCTTGACGAACGAGATCTCGAGCTGGGTCACCTTCATCGGCCTGGGCAGCTTCGTCAGCTCCCCGGTCACGGTCAGCCGCTCGATCCGGTCCGCGCCCCGGAGCACGATGCGGGTGTAGCCGGGGTTGACCGCCGGCCCCAGCGGGAGGCGTACGCCGGTGATGCGCCGCTCGACACCCCAGGTGAAGAACAGCGTGGGCTGCGTGTCGCTCGGCGAGCTCATCCACGTGGTGTCGGCGCGGTCGTCGTAGGCGAACCGGCTCGCGACCAGGGGGTCGTCACCGTAGATCGACGTGGCGCCGACCTGCTGCTCGGAGAGGAAGGGCTCGAGGAGCTGGGCGGTCGCGCGGGAGGCCCGGGCCACCACGAGCCCCTCGAGCTGGAGGTCGGTGGGCGCCGACACCTCGACGCTGCGCCGGAGGCCCCGGGGCTCCTCGCTGTTGCGGATCCGCGCCGTGCTGCAGTCGGGCAGGTTGCCCGTCGAGCGGCACGCGCGGGTGCCGCTGTCGCCGGTGAGGAGCAGGCCGTCGCCGGGGTCGAGCGGCTCCGGCAGCACGAGGACCCGCTGCAGCGAGCGCCCGTCGATGGTGATGTCGGTGATCGCGAGCTGGTTGCGCTCGGCGAGCGTCGAGGCGGCCGTCACCCGCACCTCGACCCAGTCGACCCGCTCCCCCGACAGCGACGCCGTGACCCGCGCCCCCGTCGGGTTGGTCGGGAGCGACGTGGTCTCCGCGGACGTGCGGACCTGCAACCGGCGGATCGGCGCCATCGCCGCGTCGTCCATGACCGGCAGCACGCTCACCTGGCGTACGGCACGCGGGCTCGGGAACCGGACGCGCAGCCACTGCTCGCGCGCCTTGCCGGCCAGGGAGGAGACCCACCGGGTGTCCGGGTCGCCGTCGAAGGCGGCCGCCGGACCTGCCTGCGGTACGACGGACCCGTAGGCGTCGGCGTACCCCTGCGAGCTGGACGCGCGCACCTCCACGCCGTCCTCGAAGCGCGCGACGACCTGCGCGCTGCCGGGCGTGACCGGGTAGTCGGGCACCGAGCGCTGGAGCCGGTAGGGCTCGTCGGCCTCGAGGACCGTGGACAGCGGCTCCTCGACGCGGCCGAAGGCGCGCTCGCGGCGCTGGTTGGTGTCCGTCACGAGGGTGGCGTCGTCGGACCACCCGGGCTCTCCGAGGTTCACCGTGCTCACGTCGGGGTCGACGAGGCCGGTGTCCAGGAGGGACAGCCACGCCTCGGGGGCGCCCGCGACGGTCTGGACGTCGGAGGTGGGCGTGGACCTGATGCGCGGCACCCGGTCGGGCACGGCGTAGATCTCGATCTCGCGACCCCCGTCGGCGAACTCGCCGAAGGTCGCCACCTCCTGGAACCCCGCCGTCGCCAGCGACTGGGCCGCACCCGCAGGTGGCGGGGAGTCGGTGAAGCCGCGGGTCAGGTCGCGTCGCACGAGGACGTAGCCGACGCCGGCTCGCGCCAGCTGCGGACCCAGCGCCCGGCCGGCCTCGCCCTGCGAGACGAGCCGGTCGATCGCCGACAGCACCCGGATCGACTGGCCGGGGATGATCGGCACCTGGCTGCGCGTCGTCCACCTCACGCCCTCGCCGAGCGCGTGCATCGGCTCGTCGTAGGTCCAGCCCCACTGCTGGAGCGCGAAGCCCGACCCGGGCACCACCAGTGTGGTCGTCCCGTCCTGGCGCTGCTCGAGGAAGTCGTAGGCCTGCTGCCACGCCTCGGGGACCTCGTCCCACCCGGGCGTGCGCGCGTCGTTGACGAGGAAGGGCTGGCCCAGCACGAGGACCAGGATCCCGGCGAGGCCCTGCACGAGCGCCGGCCGGAGGACGGGGAGCCGGCGGCGAGCCACCAGCACCGAGGCCTCGGCGACGGCCGACGCGAAACCCATGGCCACGGCGAACCGCACGGTGGGGTCCACCTTGTGCACGTTGCGGAAGACCTGCAGCGGACCCTCGAGGGCGTCGAGGAAGAAGCCCGAGAGCGGGCTGCCCTCCCAGCCGCCGTGGGCGATGGTGAGCGCGGCGAGGCCGATCCCGAGCCCGGCGACGAGCGGCACGCGCATGGTGTCGCGGTAGCGGACCAGGCCGAGCAGGCCGATGGCGGTGACGACGGCGGCGACCAGGATGAGGGCCGGCTCGACGACGTAGGCGTGCGCGGCCGGCCACCAGCCGCGGCCACCGGTCGTGATGAAGGCGACCCAGTGGGAGGCGCCCCGCAGCGCCTCGGACCAGCCGATCACCCCCGTCGTGTTGCTCGCGCTCTCGACGTACTCGTAGAACGGAGGGCTGAACCGGCCCAGCGTGAGCAGGGGCAGCAGCCACCACGTGCACGCCAGGGCCATCGCGCCCGACCACCACACGAGGAAGCGGAGCGGCACCAGTCGTCGCCAGGTCGCCCACACGGCGATCAGCAGCGGCATCGGCAGCGAGCCGATCACCTCGACCGCGTTGACCCCGCCCATGCAGACCACTGCCGCGCCGCTGAGCACGGCAGCACGCACCGGACCGAGGGCACCTCGCGCGCAGAGCAGGATCGGGAGCACGACCCACGGCAGCACCGCACCCGGCAGGGTCTCAGCGCTGATCACCCCGACCGTGCCCAGCAGGCGCGGGCTGAACGTGTAGACCAGGCCGGCCAGCGAGGCCGGCCCGCTGTCGAAGCCGAGTGCGCGGGCGCACCGCCGCGCGCCCTCGTACGCCACCAGCAGCACGACCGCGCACCAGAGTCGCTGACCGAGCCAGGTCGGCATCCCCGACAGCTCCACCAGCACGAAGAAGGGGCCTTGCGGCCACAGGTAGCCGTAGGCCTGGTTGAGCAGCTCGCCGAAGTTGGTGGTGCCGTGCCACAGGCTGAAGCCGCCGGCGAGGAACGACGTCGGTCGCTCCGCCAGCTCGACGCGCGTGTCGAGCGTGGTCCGCCCGACCTGCTGGACCAGCGAGAAGAAGACGATCAGCGCGTACGCCGCCCAGTCGGCGGGGCCGGGTCGGGTCGGGTGGCGCGTGCTGACCGACGTTGCCACGAAACCCTGCACTACTCCCCTGCGTTCCCCACGGACGACCGACGGACGCCGATGCTATCCCGACTCCGTCGTGGCCATAGCGTCCTGCCGCACCCGGTCGTTCCTCTAGAGTGTCCGCCGAGCCAGCCATATCCACAGCCGTACCTGGAGTGACGTGACCAGCAGCAGCGCGCCACCCGGTGGTCGCACGGAGCAACCGCTCAGCATGTTCCGGGTGGGCCTCCTCATCCTGGTGGTGGCCACGGCCGCCTGGCGCTGGTGGACGATCTCGCACTGGTCGTGGTTCGCCGACGACTGGATCTACCTCTACGAGACGCAGGAGCAGGGTTTCCTCGCCTACGTCTTCCAGGGCTACAACAGTCACCTGATGCCGGGACAGTTCCTCGTCGTCTGGCTGATCACGTCGGTGCAGCCTCTGGGCTTCGGTCTCGCCGCCGGCGTGCTGACCGCGTTCGCGGTCGCCTCGGTCATCGCGTGGGCGGCCGCGCTGCGCGAGATCTTCGGGGAGAAGGTCCAGCTGCTGCTGCCGCTCCTCCTCATCGCGCTGTCCCCGCTGCTGCTGATGCCGACCGTCTGGTTCGCATCAGGGGTGCAGGTGCTGCCGCTGCAGCTCTTCATGGGACTGAGCGTGCTCTTCACCGCGCGCTACGCCTTGCGCGGGCACCGCCGCAGCGACGCGGTCTGGCTCCTCGTCAGCTTCGCCGCCGGGCTGTTCTTCTGGGAGAAGGCGCTCCTGGTGATGATCCCGGTGGCGTTCGTCGGCTACCTCCTGGTCGAGGGCGCACCGGTCGCCCGGCTCCGGCGGCTCGTCCCGGTGCTCGCCGCGCCGACCGTCCTCGCGGCGGTCTACACGGTCGTCTACCTGACCACGCGACGCTCCGGCGCGATCGGCATCCAGACCACGCAGTTCGCGCCCCGCTCCTTCGACGAGTGGTGGGAGTTCATGACGGCGAGCATGCGCAACATCGGCCTGACGACGATCGCCGGCGGGCCGTTCGAGACGATGCAGGACGCGTGGGACAACTACGTGCCGATCTCCTCGGCGCTCGCCGCAAGCCTCGGGGTCGCGCTCGTCCTCTTCCTGGTCGTGTCGCTGGTCCTCCGGCGCGGCAGTGCGCTCGCGATCGCGATGACCGCGGTCTACCTGCTGGTCAGCTGGGGCCTGGTGCTCAGCAGCGACCGCTACGTCGACACGCTGCTGGTCGCCGCCGGCACCGGCCGCTACGCCACGGACATCCTGCCCGTGGCCGCGCTGACGTTGGCGTTCCTCACCGCCCAGACCCGCTCGGCCAACCAGACGTCGCAGGTGCGACGAGCCCCGTCCCCACGCGTGGTCGAGGGTGGCCGGCTGGTGATGCAGATGGTCGCGGCCTGCGTGGCACTCGCCATCGTGGTGATGAACGCCCTCGGCTGGGCCGCGGCGCGCGAGCAGTCGCCCCGCCCGTGGGTCGACGCGATCGTGGCCGACAGCAAGCGCGCCGGTGACGCGACGCTCGTCAGCACACCTCCCCCGCCCACTGTCATCCACCCCGTGCTGTTCCTGGCCAACGCCCAGCTGCCGAAGATGTTGAAGCCGCTCGACCTGCCCCTGTCCTTCGACCGCCCGTCGCAGCAGCTGCTCGCAGCCGACGGCTCCGGACACCTCCGGGAGGCGGAGGTCGTCAACTACGCCGCGAAGAACAAGCCCACCGACAACCCGGACTGCGGATTCCTCGTGCGACCCGGCAGGACCACGCGGGTCCCGATGACCATCGACCTCTACGGCTTCGCCTGGGCGGTGCGGCTCGACTACTTCGCCGAGCAGCCGACGAGCATCACCGTCAGCACCGACACCGTCGACGTCGACCTCGACCTGCAGCAGGGCCTGCGACTCATGCAGTTCGGCGTCAACGACAGCATCTCCTCGTTCGAGGTCTCGGCGCCCGCCGACGCGAGCCCGGTGTGCGTCACCCAGGTCTTCGTCGGCAGCTTCGGCGCCTCCGACCGCTCGCCCTTCCAGGAGCCGGCGCAGTGAGCGACGTGCCCGAGCGGCCCGTCGGCGCCGGCGGCGGCACGGTGGCCGTGGCGACCAGCGTCATGAACGTGTGCACCTACGGCTTCACCATCATCGCCGCGCGGCTCATGGGCCCGACCCAGTACGGCGCCTTCGTCGCCTGCCTCAGCCTGTTGATCGTGGTGCAGGTCGTCGCCCTGGCACTGCAGGCCACCGCCGCCCGGCGCATCGCGGTCGACCGCACCCACGTCGCAGCGGTCGAGCAGACGATCCTGGCCCTCAGCACCAAGGTCGCACTCGGCATCGGCCTGGTGCTCTGCCTGCTCGTCCCTGCGATCGACGCGCTGCTCAACCTCGACGACCTCGGCGCGGCCGCGGTGGTCGCGCTCGCAGCGGTCCCGCTCACGCTCGCCGGCGGTCAGGCGGGGATCCTCCAGGGCGAACGCCGCTGGGGAGCGCTCTCGTGCTTCCTGCTGGCCCAGGGGGTTCCCCGCCTGGTGGTCGGCACCGCGATCATCCTGTGGCGGCCCACCGCGACGAGCGCCATCCTCGGCGTGGCGATCGGGTTCCTGTTCCCCGTCGCTGTCGGCTGGTGGTTGCTGCGGCATCGTCGGGTCCCGGAGGCCGGCGCGCCCGAGCACTCGGCGCGATCGATGCTCGTCGAGAGCGTCAGCAACGCGCAGGTCCTCCTGGCGTTCTTCGCGCTCTCCAGCGTCGACGTCGTGCTCGCCCGCCAGGTCCTGCCCGAGCACGAGGCCGGGCTCTACGCCGCGGGCCTGATCATGACCAAGGTCATGCTCTTCCTCCCCCAGTTCGTGGTCATCGTCGTGTTCCCCGACATGGCTGAGCGGGACAGCCGTCAGCGCGCTCTCGTGCGCAGTCTCCTCGCCATCGGGCTGGTGGGTGTCGTGGCAGTGGTGGCTGCGAGGCTCCTGTCGGGCGTGGCGATGATCTTCGTCGGCGGCGCGGAGTTCGCGGAGGTCGAGCACCTGCTGTGGCTCTTCGCCGTCCTCGGCACCCTGCTGGCGATGCTCCAGCTCCAGGTGTACGCCGTCGTGGCGCGGCAGGGGCGCCGCGCCGTCCTGCTCGTGTGGGGTGCGCTGGTGGCGCTCGTCGTCGTCGGCCTGCGGGCCGACTCGGTGGCCGGGCTCGTCACCGCGGCCGCCGTCGTCGACGGCGCGCTCCTGGTGATGCTGACGGTCGTCAGCCTGCGGATCGCCCGCCAGCCCGAGCCGGTCGACAGCGGGCCGCCCCCGGCACAGCCGTGACGCCGACTCAGTGAGCCGCGTCGTGCCAGCTGCGGCCGGTGCCGATCGACACGTCGAGCGGGACCGTCAGGTCGGCCGCGCCACCCATCTCGGTGCGGACGAGCTCGGCGAGTGTGTCGGCCTCCCCCGGCGCCACCTCGAACACGAGCTCGTCGTGGACCTGGAGGAGCATCCGTGAGCGCAGCCCCTGCTCGGTCAGCGCCCGCTCGACACCGAGCATCGCGACCTTGACCAGGTCGGCCGCCGAGCCCTGGATGGGCGCGTTGAGCGCCATCCGCTCCGCCGTGTCGCGCCGCTGGCGGTTGTCGCTGGTGAGGTCGGGCAGGTAGCGACGCCGACCGAGGATGGTCTCGGTGAACCCGGACTTGCGGGCCTCGTCGACGATGCCGCCGAGGTAGTCGCGGACCCCGCCGAACGTCTCGAAGTACTCCTCCATCAGCTTCGCCGCCTCGCTGGTGCTGATGCGCAGCTGCTGCGACAGGCCGAACGCGGACAGGCCGTAGGCGAGGCCGTAGTTCATCGCCTTGATCTTCGCGCGCTGCTCGACGCTCACGTCCGCGGCGTCGACGCCGAACACCTTGGCGGCGGTGATCGAGTGGAAGTCCTGCCCGGAGCGGAACGCCTCGATCAGCAGGGCGTCCTCGGAGAGGTGCGCCATGATCCGCATCTCGACCTGGCTGTAGTCGGCCGTCATCAAGCACTCATAGCCCTCGCCGCCCACACTGTGCCCCACCACGAAGGCCTCGCGGATCCGGCGTCCGGCCTCGGTGCGGATGGGGATGTTCTGGAGGTTGGGGTCGGTGCTGGAGAGACGCCCGGTGGCGGCGATGATCTGGTTGTAGGTCGTGTGGATGCGTCCGTCGGAAGCGACGGTCTTGAGCAGTCCCTCGACCGTCTGGCGCAGCCGGATCACGTCGCGGTGCCGCAGCAGGTGCTGGAGGAACGGGTGCTCGGTCTTCTCGAACAGGCCCTGCAGGGCGTCGGCGTCGGTCGTGTAGCCGGTCTTGGTCCGCTTGGTCTTGGGCATGTCGAGCTCGTCGAAGAGCACGACCTGCAGCTGCTTGGGCGAGCCGAGGTTGATCTCCTTGCCGATCACGTCGTAGGCGTCGTTGGCCGCGGTGCGGACCTGCTCGCCGAAGTCGGACTCGAGGCCCTCGAGGTAGTCGGTGTCGACGGCGATGCCGACCTGCTCCATCCGCACGAGCGTGCCGATCAGCGGCAGCTCGACGTCGCGCAGGAGCCCGGTGCCGCCGTGCTCCTCCACCGCACCGTCGAGCGCGTCGGCGAGGTCGAGCACGGCAGCAGCCGTGAGCATGGCGGCGTCGCTCGCTGTCGTGTCGTCCAGGGCGTCGAGGGTGAGCTGGTCGGCGTCGGTCGTGTCCTGGCGGAGCTCGCGCTTGAGGTAGCGCAGGGTGAGGTCGGCGAGGTCGTAGGACCGCTGGTCGGGCTGGACGAGGTAGGCCGCGAGCGCGGTGTCGACGACGAGGCCGGCGAGCTCCCAGCCGCGGGCGGCGAGGGCCAGGCTCGGGCCGTTGGCGTCGTGGAGCGCCTTCGGCCGCGCGGGGTCGGCGAGCCACGCCGCGACGGCAGCGTCGTCGTCGGGCCCGATGTCGGCGACGTCGATCCACGCCGCCGTGCCCTCGCTCGTGGCGACGGCGATCGACACGACCTCACCGGTGCCCGCACGCCAGCTCCCCTGCACCGCGACGCCCACGCGCTCGCCCGCGGGCGCGTGCTCCGCCAGCCACGCCGCGGCCTCGCCGGACGCGAGCCGGCGACCGTCGAGCTCGAAGCCCGAGTCGGCCTCGAGCGTCTCGCCGGGGTCGGGGTCGATCGTCTCGAGCAGGCGGCCGCGCAGCTCGCCGCGGAACTCGAGCTCGTCGAGCAGCTCGAGACCCTCGGTGCGGTCCCACGGCTGGCGGGCCAGGCCGTCGGGGCGGACGGGGAGCGTCAGGTCGCGCACCAGCGCGTTGAGCCGGCGGTTGCGGATCACGTCGCCGAGGTGCGCGCGCAGCGCCTCGCCCTTCTTGCCGGTGATCTCGTCGGCGCGGGCGATGACGTTGTCGAGTCCGTCGAACTGGTTGATCCACTTCGCCGCGTAGCCCTGACCCACCCCGGGGACGCCCGGGAGGTTGTCGGAGGTCTCGCCGACGATCGCCGCGAGCTCGGGGTAGCGGTGGGGCGGGACGCCGTACTTCTCCTCCACGGCGGCGGGCGTGAACCGGGCCAGCTCGCTGACGCCGCGCAGCGTGTAGAGGACCGTGGAGTCCTCGGTCACGAGCTGGATCGAGTCGCGGTCGCCGGTCATGATCAGGACCTGCATGCCCTCGGCCAGCCCCTGCGTGGCGAGGGTGGCGATGATGTCGTCGGCCTCGTAGCCGTCCATCGAGAGGTGCTGGATGCGCAGCGCGTCGAGCAGCCGGCGGATCAGTGGCAGCTGGCTGCCGAACTCGTCGGGGGTCTTGTTGCGCTTGGCCTTGTACTCGCTGTACTCCTCCAGCCGGAAGGTCTGCCGCGACTTGTCGAAGGCGACCGCGACGTGGGTGGGCTGCTCGTCGCGGAGGACGTTGACCAGCATCGAGGTGAAGCCGTAGACCGCATTGGTGTGCTGGCCGTCGGCGGTCGCGAAGTTCTCCACGGGCAACGCGAAGAACGCCCGGTAGGCCAGGGAGTGCCCGTCGAGCAGGAGCAGGCGGGGACGGGTCTGGTCGGTCGTCTCAGGCACCCGCCGACTCTATCCGCCACCACCGACAGCAGAATGGGCCCCATGAGCGAGTCCCCTGCATCCCTGGCCGACCTGAGTGTCGAGGAGCTCCTGGCGTTCATGCCCGACGGCAACGGTCGCCTCAACGACAAGATGGGCGTGCAGCTCGTCGAGGTCTCCGCCGAGCGCGTGGTGGCCACGATGCCGGTCGAGGGCAACACCCAGCCCTTCGGCCTGCTCCACGGTGGTGCCTCGGTCGTGCTGGCCGAGACGCTCGGCTCCATCGGGTCGGCCGTCCACGCCTACCCGCAGAAGATCGCGGTGGGCGTCGACATCAACGCCACCCACCACCGCTCGGCCACCTCGGGCATCGTCACGGGCGTGGCGACTGCGATCCACCTGGGTCGTTCGTCGACGTCCTACGACGTCGTCATCACCGACGAGCGCGGCAAGCGCGTCTGCACCTCGCGCATCACCTGCGCGCTGCTCGACGCCCCGAAGGCCTAGCCCGGGACGCGCTCGCGCCGCACCCGGCGGGCCGCGAGGACGCGATCGATGCGCTGGCGGCTGGTGGCCGCGTGGGTCACCTGGCGCGTCTGCGGCAGCCGGGCGCGTACGGCGCTCGTGGTCGCCGCACGCAGCATCGCCTGCGGCGCGAAGGAGAGCCGCGCCATGAACCGGTTGGCGTCGCGCGCCTCGGCGGCGGCCGCGGTCTGCACGTGGGTGATGCCGCGCTGCTCGGCGAAGCGGCAGGCCGCCTCCATGAGTGCGCTGCCCACTCCCTTGCGCCGGAACCGCTGGAACACGTGCGGCGACACCGCGAGCACCGCCGGCTCGAGGTTGAGCGGCGTGAAGGTCGTGGCCTCGAGGTAGACCGCGCCGGCGACCTCACCCTCGATCTCCGCCACGGCGATGAAGTGGTCCTCGCGCTCGGTCGCGGTCGCGATCACGGTCCCGACGTCGGCGAGCTGCTCGTCGAGCCCCCCGCGCCGCAGGATGTCGCCCCACAGCTCCCGCAGCGAGGCGGCATCAGAGGGTTCTGCTGCGCGTACGGTCACCGGCGTGCGGCTCATCGACCCACCACTTCCTACGAGCAACGAGCGTGGCCCCCTGCCGTCCTTTCACGGCACCACAACGCGGGCGATGCTATCGCCCACCCATGCGATCAGGCTACGCCGAGGTAGGCCTCACGCACCGACGGATCGTCGAGGAGCTCGGCACCCGTGCCGGTCTTGACGATGTTGCCGGTCTCCAGCACGTAGGCCCGGTCGCTGCGCGAGAGCGCCTGCTTGGCGTTCTGCTCGACGACGAGGATCGTGGTGCCCTGCTGCGAGATCTCGGTGATGATGTCGAAGATCTGCTGGATCAGCATCGGCGCGAGGCCCATCGACGGCTCGTCGAGCATCAGCAGCTTGGGGCGCGACATGAGGGCGCGGCCGATGGCCAGCATCTGCTGCTCACCGCCCGACATCGTGCCGGCGACCTGCTTCTTGCGCTCCAGCAGCCGCGGGAACAGCCCGAACACGCGGTCGTAGTCCTCGTCGATGGCCGACTTGTCCTTGCGGGTGTACGCGCCCATGTTGAGGTTCTCGGTCACCGTCATGCCCGGGAAGATGCCGCGGCCCTCGGGGCACAGCACGAGTCCCTTGCGCAGCCGCTGGTCCGCGCGCAGCTTGGTGACGTCCTCGCCGTTGAACGTGATCTGGCCCTGGGACAGCCCACGGACGCCGGAGAGCGCTCGCATCGTCGAGGTCTTGCCGGCACCGTTGGCGCCGATCAGCGAGACGACCTCGCCCTCGTTGACCTCCACGCTGATCCCGTGGAGGGCCTGGATCTTGCCGTAGTTGAGAACGGCGTCCTTCATCTCAAGCAGCATCGTCGGGCTCTCCCAGGTAGGCAGCGATGACCTTCGGGTTGCGGGCGACCTCGTCCGGGGTGCCCTCGGCGATCTTCGAGCCGAACTCCAGGACGACGATCCGGTCGGTGACCCCGAGGACCAGCTTCATGTCGTGCTCGATGACCAGGACCGTGTGCCCGAGGTCGCGGATCCGGCGGATGAGGCCCATGAGGTCCTCCTTCTCCGCCGGGTTGAAGCCGGCAGCCGGCTCGTCGAGGCAGATCAGCTCGGGCTCCGTGGCCAGGGCGCGGGCGATCTCCAGACGACGCTGGTAGCCGTAGGGCAGGTTGCGCGCGAGCTCGTGGGCGCGATCAGCGATGCCGACGAAGCGCAGGAGCTCCATCGAGCGTCGGCGTCCGGCCCGCTCCTCCAGGGTGTGGCGGCTGATGCCGAACACCTTGGCGAGGCTGCGGCGGATGCCGCTGTCCGGCAGCTCCTCCTCGCTCGGACGCACCCGGTAGAGCCGGAACAGCACCCCCACGACGCTCGTCTTGTGGCGGGCGTCGCAGCCCACCATGACGTTCTCCATCGCGCTCATCTCCGGGAAGAGCCGGATGTTCTGGAACGTGCGGGCGATGCCGAGGTGGTTGATCCGGTGCGGCTTGGTGCCCGCGATCTCCTTGCCCTTGAACCGGATCTTGCCCTCGGTCGGCGTGTAGACGCCCGTCATCGCGTTGAAGCACGTCGTCTTGCCGGCGCCGTTGGGCCCGATCAGGCCGAGGATCTCGCCACGGCGGATCTCGAAGTTGACGTCGTTGAGGGCCACGACGCCGCCGAACCGCAGGGTGACGTGGTCGACCTCGAGCAGGGTCTCCCCCACCTCGCCGGACGTGTGCATCTCGATGAGCTCGTGGTCGGAGGTGTCCTTGAGCTCCACGGCCATGTCCTGCGTCATGCGCTGCTCAGACATCTGCCGCAGCCTCCTCTGCCTCGTGTCGTCGATCCTCGAACTCCCTGGCCCTCCGTCTGCTGGGCACCAGGCCCTGCGGGCGCAGGATCATCACGGCCACCAGCGCGACGCCGAACGCGAACGGGCGCCAGTCGACGAACGCGCGGAAACGCTCCGGCAGGTAGGTGAGCAGGAAGGCACCGAGCAGGGCACCGAAGATGTTGCCCGACCCGCCGATGACGACCATGGCCACGAAGAGGAAGGACAGGTTGACCATGAACGCGTTGGGCTCGACGTACTGCTGCTTCGAGCCGAAGAGCAGCCCGGCCAGGCCGCCGAGGGTCGCACCGATGGCGAAGGCCCAGAGCTTGAACTTGAAGCCGGCGACACCCATGACGGATGCGGCGTCCTCGTCCTCGCGGATCGCCAGCCAGGCACGGCCGACGCGGCTGTGCTCCAGCCGGCGGGCCAGGAAGATGATGAGGAGCAGGACGGTCAGCGCGAGCCAGTACCAGCGCTCGGCGTCGATGGTGTTGAAGAAGTTGCGTCCGTCGATCTCGGGCCCGGGCGGGACCGGCACCTGGGTGATCCCGGCGGCGCCGTTGGTGACGTTGTCGAGGTTGCGGGCGGTGATGCGGATGATCTCGCCGAAGCCGAGCGTCACGATGGCGAGGTAGTCGCCGCGCAGCCGCAGGGTCGGTGCACCCAGGAACACACCGGCGATCAACGACATCACGATCGCGATCGGGATGCAGACCGCGAACGGGACCGCCCACTCCTCCGAGAACCCGAACCGGCTCTGGAGTGCGCCCACGACCGGCGAGTTGGTCGACCCGAACAGCGCGATCGAGTACGCGCCGAGGGCGTAGAACCCGACGTAGCCGAGGTCGAGCAGGCCGGCCAGTCCGATCACGACGTTGAGCCCGACCGCGACGATCATGTAGACGACGATCAGGAACAGCACGCTGGCCCAGTCGGAACCGGTCGAGCTGAGGTCGGTCCGGATGTAGGCGAACGGCAGGATGTTGAGGTAGGGCAGGTAGAACGCGAAGGCGATCACCAGCAGCATGACGGCCCAGCGGACCACCTTGGGAGCGCCGTCCCAGCGGTCGCCCAGCTTGAGGCCACGGTAGGCGTCGAGGATCTGGCTCATGCGCGTGCCTTTCCGAGCGATTCACCGAGGATGCCGGTGGGGCGGAACATCAGGACCACGACGAGGACGACGAAGGCGTACACGTTGGTCCAGCTGGAGTCCCAGATCGCGGAGGCGTAGACCTCGACGATGCCGAGGAACAGCCCGCCGACGAGGGCTCCGCGGAGGTTGCCGATACCACCGAGCACCGCGGCCGTGAAGGCCTTGAGCCCGATGATGAAGCCGATGTCGAACTTCGTGGAGTCGTACTGGATGGTGAACAGCAGCGCGGCCACACCGGCCATGGCGCCACCGAGCACGAAGACCAGCATGATCACGCGCTCCTGGTTGACGCCCATGAGCGAGGCGGTGTCGGGGTCCTGCGCAACGGCGCGGACACCGCGACCGAGACGGCTCTTGTTCACGAAGGTGTCGAGCGCGACCATCATCACGATCGCGCCGACGATGATGAGGATGCGGGTGTTGCTGATCGCGAGGTCGACGCCCGGGATCGTGAACACCGTCTTGGTCTCCAGCACGGCGGGCACGTTGACCAGCACGCGGCCGAACGGCGGGCCGAAGAAGTACTTGAGCACCTGGCCGAAGACCTCGACGAGGACCATCGAGCAGCCGATGCCGGTGATGAGGAAGATGAGGGCGGGAGCGCCCTTCTTGCGCAGCGGGCGGTAGGCGATGCGCTCCACCGCGAGCGCGGTGCCTGCAGAGGCGAGCATGGCGGCGATCAGGGCCAGCAAGGTGGCGCCGATGACCATCCCGGTGCCGGAGGACGAGGTCGCCCCGAGGACGGTGTAGACACCGAGGACCGTCCAGGTGCCCACCATGAAGACCTCGGAGTGGGCGAAGTTGATGAGCTTCATCACGCCGTAGACCATGGTGTATCCGAGCGCGACGAGCGCGTAGATCGATCCTCGGGTGATCCCGTCCAGTGTGGCGCGGTCGAGCCCGTTGATCAGGTTGTCGAAGTCCACTCAGGACCCTCCCAGGCTGAGCCCCTGCCGGGGCCATGGAGCGGGGGCGGCCAACTGATCGGCCGCCCCCGCGATGGTTGGTGCAGGTGGTGCGAACTACTCGGCCGGCTTGACCTCGACCTCGGGCTCCAGCGTGCCGCCGACGTTCTTGTAGGCCCAGTAGGAGACCTGGTCCTGCGGGACGTCGCCGTTCTCGTCGAACGCGATGGACTTGCTCAGGCCGTCGCCGGTGTAGCCGTTGACGAACTCGAGCATCGACGCACGGTCACGCGCGCCGTCCTCGAGGCCCTTGAGGAAGACGGTCATCGCGTCGAAGCCCTCGGCCGCGTAGGCGCCGGGAGCACCGCCGTAGGCCTCCTCGAAGTCGGCAGCGAAGGTGCTGTCGCCCTCGATCGGGGCGCAGGGGCACATCACGACGGCGTCCTCGCCGGCGTCGCCCACGGCGTTGCCGAAGTCGGCACCGTAGAGGCCGTCACCACCGATGAACGGGGCGGTGATGCCCGCGTCGCGGATCTGCTTGAGCAGCGGGGCCGCCTCGGCGATGTAGCCGCCGTACATGATGGCGTCGGGCTCGGCCGACTCCATCTTGGCGATCGTCGGCGCGAAGTCGGTCTGGCCGACCTCGGTCTTGTCGCGCTGGATCATCGCGTCGCCGAGGGTCTCCTCGACACGGTCGGCCAGCGGCTCGCCGTAGGCCTCGGAGTTGTCGATCACGAAGACCTTGGAGGCGCCGACCTCGTCGAGGAGGTACTTGGCGATCGCCGCGCCCTGGTAGTCGTCGTACGGCACGAGGCGGTGGAACACCTCGACCGGGTCGTCCTGCGTCAGGTCGGTCGCCGTGGCCGACTGGCTGATCATCGGGATGCCGCCATCCTGGTAGATGGTCTTGGTCGCGCGGGTCTCACCGGAGAACGCGCCACCGATGACACCGATGAACGACTCGTCGCCGGCGATCTGGGTCGCGACCGGGGTGGCCTTGGCCGGGTCACCCTCGGTGTCGAAGCGCTCGAGCTCGACGGTGCAGTCGCCGCCGTCCCACTGGTCGAGGGCGAGCTGGGCGCCGTCGACGGACGGGACGACGATGCTGGCGTTGGGGCCCGACAGGGCGCCCATCGCGGCGATCTTGAAGTTGCAGTCGCCACCGCTGTCGCCGCCGTCGCCGGAGCTGCTGCCGGTGTCGGTGGTGCCGCAGGCGCCGAGCGCCAGTGTGGCGACCGCCGTCAACGCGACTGCCTGCCACGTCTTGGTTGAGCGGATCATGGATCCCTCCACGTTTCTGGAATAAGGGCTGTCCACCTCGGCAGCCTCGTGGCGGGAACCTAACACCCGGGATGTGGCGCGGGACACGATTGACGGCCGGTAAAGGTGTGCCGTTGCCGTTTCGTGACCAACCGGTCTACACCGGAAACATTTGCGCAACGAGCCGTGCTATCAGGACGGGCTTGCGTCGCCGTCGCCGGCGGCACCGCCGAGCCCCGGGACGCCGTGCTCGACGACCCCGTCGGCGACCTGCCTCATCGAGAGCCGGAGGTCCATCGCGGTCTTCTGGATCCACCGGAAGGCGTCGGTCTCGCTGAGCCCGAGCTTCTCCTGGAGCACGCCCTTGGCACGGTCGACGGACTTGCGCGTCGCGAGCGACTCCTGGAGGTCGCTGACCTCCTGCTCGAGGACCGTGATCTCGGAGTAGCGGCTCACCGCCATCTCGATGGCCGGCACCAGGTCGCCTCGCTGGAACGGCTTGACGAGGTACGCCATCGCGCCGGCATCACGTGCGCGGGAGACGAGGTCGCGCTGGGAGAACGCCGTCAGGATCACCACCGGCGCGATGCGCTCGGCCGCGATCGTCTCGGCGGCAGCGATGCCGTCGAGCACCGGCATCTTCACGTCGAGGATCACGAGGTCCGGCCGGAGCTCGCGCGCCAGCTCGATCGCCTTCTGGCCGTCGCCGGCCTGGCCCACGACGTCGTACCCCTCCTCCCCCAGCATCTCGGCGAGGTCCATCCGGATCAGGGCCTCGTCCTCGGCGATCACCACACGGCGTACGGCGTCGGGGGCGGGGGTCTCAGCAGGCTGCGTCACGGCGACAAGGCTAGTCGGGTACGGTTTCGTCGCTCCCGGGCCGGGTTGGCGGAATGGCAGACGCGATGGTCTCAAACACCATTGTCCGAAAGGGCGTGTGGGTTCGAATCCCACACCCGGCACCCGAATGTCAGTCCCGCGCGCTTGCATCATGGTCATGCCGCACGTTCGCCCGCAGTCCGTCGTCGACAGTGCTCTTGCTGCTTCCGACGCGGGCATGCGTGATCGCGACAACGCTCGGCTGCACGGTGTCGCGGTCAAGACCATCCGTCGATGGCGTCGCCTCTACCAGCGACGAGGTCTGACCCGGGGCCAGGGCCACCTAGCGCCACCGTGCCCGCGCTGTGACGGCGCGCCGCTGGCCCAGGAGCACTATGCCGAGCTCCTCGGCTGGTACCTCGGCGATGGCTACATCTCGGCAGGGCGTCGCGGGGTGTTCAACCTGCACGTCTGCAACGACGCGCAATATGTCGCGCTGAATGCTCGGTTGATAGTCCTCATGAGCACAGTGAAACCCACTGGCCGTCCTCACACTCGCGAGGTTCCTGGTGCGATCGTCACCACCGTCTCGTGGAAGCACTGGCCCTGCCTCTTCCCGCAGCACGGTCCCGGCCGCAAGCACCTTCGACCCATCGTCCTCGAGAGCTGGCAGACCGAGATCGTCGAGGCGTTTCCCGGCGCCTTCCTCCGCGGGTTGTTCCACTCCGACGGTGCGCGCGTAAGCAACTGGGCGACGCGCGAGGTGGCTGGAGAGAAGCGGCGTTACGCGTATCCACGCTGGCAGTTCAGCAACCGGTCGGAGGACATCCTCGGACTGTGTTGCGCGGCGTTGGACCGGGCTGAAGTCCGGTGGCGCCGATCCGGGCCGTGGACGATATCGGTGTCCAGGCGTGACGCGGTTGCTCGTCTCGACAACCTGATCGGCCCGAAGGAGTGAGGGTCAGCTGCGGCGGTAGGCCGGTGCGGCGCCGTTGATGGCGTCGCCCATCCGGTGGATGCGGAGCGCGTTGGTCGAGCCGGGGATGCCGGGCGGGCTGCCGGCGATGATCACCACGAGGTCGCCCTCCTGGACCCGGCCGATGGCGAGCAGGGCCTCGTCGACCTGGCGCACCATCTCGTCGGTGTGCTCGACGTCGGCGCCCAGGAAGGTCTCCACGCCCCACGTCAGCGCGAGCTGGGAGCGCGTACGGGGGACGGGGGTGAAGGCGAGGACCGGGATCGGGCCGCGATAGCGGGAGAGCCGCTTGGCGGAGTCGCCGCTGACGGTGAAGGCGACGACGTACTTCGCCTCGACCCGCTCGGCGACCTCGGCAGCCGCCTTGGCGATGATGCCGCCACGGGTGTGCGGCTGCCACTCGACCTCGGCCATGTGGCTCAGGCCGTGCTCCTCTGTCGACTGCACGATCCGGGCCATCGTCTCGACGGCGACGATGGGGTACTCCCCCACGCTCGTCTCGCCCGAGAGCATCACGGCGTCGGCCCCGTCGAGCACGGCGTTGGCGACGTCGCTCGCCTCGGCCCGGGTCGGCGCCGGAGCACTGATCATCGACTCGAGCATCTGGGTGGCGACGATGACGGGCTTGGCGTTGCGACGGGCCTTGTCGATGATCAGCTTCTGGTGGATCGGCACGTCCTCGAGCGGGCACTCCACGCCGAGGTCGCCGCGCGCGACCATGACGCCGTCGAAGGCGTCGACGATCTCGTCGATGTTCTCGATCGCCTGAGGCTTCTCGATCTTGGCGATGACGGGGACGAAGATGCCCTCCTCCTCCATCACGGCGCGTACGTCGGCGGCGTCCTTGGCGTTGCGCACGAAGCTCAGCGCGATGAAGTCGACGCCCAGGCGCAGCGCCCAGCGGAGGTCCTCGGTGTCCTTGTCCGACAGCGCCGGCACGGAGACCGCGACGCCGGGCAGGTTGATCCCCTTGTTGTTGGAGACCTTGCCCGCCACGACGACCTCGGTGACGACGTCGGTGTCGTCGACCGACGTCACCTTGAGGCGCACCTTGCCGTCGTCGATCAGCAGCGGGTCGCCCTGCTTCACGTCGCCGGGCAGCCCCTTGTAGGTCGTGCCGCACTGGTCGACGTCGCCCACCACGTCGCGGGTGGTGATGGTGAAGGTGGCACCCTTCTTGAGCTTCACGGGCCCGTCGCCGAAGGTCTCCAGCCGGATCTTCGGGCCCTGCAGGTCGGCGAAGATGCCGATCGCGTGCCCGGTGTCGTCGGACGCCTGACGCACCAGGCGGTAGACCGCCTCGTGGTCGGCGTACGCGCCGTGGCTCATGTTGAGGCGGGCGACATCCATGCCCGCCTCGACGAGGGCTCGGATCCCCTCCGGGGTGTTCACCGCGGGGCCGAGGGTGCAGACGATCTTGGCTCTACGCACGTCCCTCAGCCTAGCGGGTCTTGGATCGTTCCAAGCAAGACCGCGCCGACTGGTGGACGCCCTGCGATGCCGCTCAGACGACGAGCGGGCGCTCGTGCGGCTTGATCGGGGCAGGCAGCGTGGTCGAGCCGGTGAGGTAGGCGTCGACCGCCGCGGCGGCGCTGCGCCCCTCGGCGATCGCCCACACGATCAGCGACTGGCCGCGACCGACGTCGCCCGCCACGTAGACGCCTGGCACCGAGGCCGCGTAGGACTCGTCGCGCTTGACGTTGCCACGCTCGTCGAGCTCGACCCCGAGCTGCTCGATCAGGCCGGCCTGCTCGGGTCCGACGAAGCCCATCGCGAGCAGCACCAGCTGGGCCGGGATCTCGCGCTCGGTGCCCTCGACGGGCTGAAACTTCGCGTCGACCTCGACCAGCCGCAGCGCCGCGACGTTGCCGTCGGCATCGCCCACGAACTCCTGCGTCGACACGGCGTACACCCGGTCACCGCCCTCCTCGTGGGCCGAGGAGACCTTGAACGTCATGGGGTACGTCGGCCACGGCTGGCCGGCAGGCCGGTCCTCGCCGGGGCGGGGCATGATCTCCAGCTGCGTGATCGACCGGGCGCCCTGGCGGATCGACGTGCCGAGGCAGTCGGCGCCGGTGTCGCCGCCGCCGATGATCACCACGTCCTTGTCGGTCGCGACGATCTGGTCCGGCACCTCCTCGCCGAGCGAGGCCCGGTTGCCCTGCGGCAGGAACTCCATCGCCTGGTGGATCCCGCCGAGCTCGCGGCCGGTGGCCGGTAGGTCGCGGGCGTGCGTCGCCCCCATCGCCAGCACGACCGCGTCGTAGCGGGCGAGCAGCTGCGGACCGGTGAGCTTGTCGGCGCCCACGTCGACGCCCGCGCGGAAGACGGTGCCCTCGCGACGCATCTGGTCGAGACGCCGGTCGAGGTGCTTCTTCTCCATCTTGAACTCGGGGATGCCGTAGCGCAGCAACCCGCCGATCTTGTCGGCGCGCTCGTAGACCGCAACGGTGTGCCCGGCCCGGGTGAGCTGCTGGGCGGCCGCCAGGCCGGCGGGACCGGAGCCGATCACGGCGACGGTCTTGCCCGAGAGCCACTCCGGCGGCTGCGGCCGGACGTAGCCCGAGCCCCAGGCGCGGTCGATGATCGAGACCTCGACGTTCTTGATGGTCACCGGCTCCTGGTTGATGCCGAGGACGCAGGCGGTCTCGCACGGCGCGGGGCACAGCCGCCCGGTGAACTCCGGGAAGTTGTTGGTCGCGTGGAGCCGGTCCATCGCGCCGTCCCAGTCGTCACGCCAGACCAGGTCGTTCCACTCCGGGATGATGTTGCCCAGCGGGCAGCCCTGGTGGCAGAACGGGATGCCGCAGTCCATGCAGCGACCGGCCTGGGTGTTGATGATCGGCAGCAGCGCGCGGCCGATGCCGTCGGGGTAGACCTCGTCCCAGTCGTGGACGCGCTCGGCGACGTCGCGGCGCGAGGCGACCTCGCGTCCGTTCTTGAGGAAGCCCTTCGGGTCAGCCATGCAGCACCTCCATGATGCGGGCGTTGGCCTCGTCCTCGTCGAGGCCCTCCTCGAGGGCCTCCTCACGAGCCTCGAGCACACGCTTGAAGTCGCTCGGCATCACCTCGGTGAAGCGAGCAAGAGAGTTGTCCCAGTCGGCGAGCAGGGTCGCCGCGACCTCGGAGCCGGTCTCCTCGGCGTGCTGCTCGACGAGCGCCTTGAGCTCGTCGGCGGCCTTGCCGGTGACCGGGGCGAGCTCGACGAGCTCGGGGTTGACCCGGCCCTCGTCCAGGTCGAGCACGAACGCGTAGCCACCGGACATGCCGGCCGCGAAGTTGCGCCCCGTCGGACCGAGCACGACGACGACGCCGCCGGTCATGTACTCGCAGCCGTGGTCGCCCACACCCTCGACGACCGCGCTCGCACCGGAGTTGCGGACGCAGAACCGCTCCCCCGCACGACCGCTCAGGAAGATCTGCCCCGACGTGGCGCCGTAGCCGATCGTGTTGCCGGCGATGATCTGCTCCGAGGCGTCGAACGTCGCCGCACGGTCGGGCCGCACGATCAGTCGACCGCCGGACAGGCCCTTGCCGACGTAGTCGTTGGCGTCACCCTCGAGCCGCAGCGTGATGCCGCGCGGCACGAAGGCGCCGAACGACTGGCCGGCAGAGCCGGTGAGGGTGATGTCGATGGTGCCCTCGGGCAGCCCCTCGCCGCGGTAGCGCTTGGTGACCTCGTGGCCGAGCATCGTGCCGACCGTGCGGTTGACGTTGCGGATCGTCACCTGCGCGCGGACGGGCTCGCCCGACTCGAGGGCAGGTGCGGCGATCGCGATCAGCTCGTTGTCGAGCGCCTTGTCGAGTCCGTGGTCCTGCGACTTCGTGTTGCGCAGGTCCTGGTCGGCGAACTGGCCGAACTCACCGTGGCGCGATGCCTGGTGGAGGATCGGCGCGAGGTCGAGGCCGGAGGCCTTCCAGTGGTCGATCGCGTCGGCGACGTCGAGCGTGCCGACCTGACCGATCGCCTCGTCGAGGCTGCGGAAGCCCAGCTGGGCCAGCAGCTCGCGGACCTCCTGGCCGATGAACTCGAAGAAGTTCACGACGTGGTCGGCCTGGCCGCTGTAGCGCTCGCGGAGGACAGGGTTCTGCGTGGCGACGCCGACGGGGCAGGTGTCGAGGTGGCAGACCCGCATCATGATGCAACCGCTGACGACGAGCGGCGCCGTCGCGAAGCCGAACTCCTCGGCCCCGAGCAGCGCGGCGACCATCACGTCGCGCCCGGTCTTGAGCTGGCCGTCCGCCTGCACGACGATCCGGTCCCGCAGCCCGTTGAGCAGCAGCGTCTGCTGGGTCTCGGCCAGGCCGAGCTCCCACGGACCGCCGGCATGCTTGAGCGACGTCAGCGGCGAGGCACCGGTGCCGCCGTCGTGGCCCGAGACGAGCACGACGTCGGCGTGCGCCTTGGAGACACCTGCGGCGACCGTGCCGATGCCGACCTCGGAGACGAGCTTGACGTGCACGCGCGCCGAGGGGTTGGCGTTCTTGAGGTCGTGGATCAGCTGCGCCAGGTCCTCGATGGAGTAGATGTCGTGGTGCGGGGGCGGGCTGATCAGGCCGACGCCCGGCGTCGAGTGCCGGGTCTTGGCCACCCACGGGTAGACCTTGTGGCCGGGCAGCTGGCCGCCCTCACCGGGCTTCGCGCCCTGCGCCATCTTGATCTGGATGTCGTCGGCGTTGGTGAGGTACTCCGACGTCACGCCGAACCGACCCGAGGCGACCTGCTTGATCGACGAGCGCCGCTCGGCGTCGTACAACCGGTCGGGGTCCTCGCCGCCCTCACCGGTGTTGGACTTGCCGCCCAGCCGGTTCATCGCGATCGCGAGGGTCTCGTGCGCCTCCTTGCTGATGGAGCCGTAGGACATGGCGCCGGTCGAGAAGCGCTTGACGATCTCCGAGACCGGCTCGACCTCGTCGATGTCGATCGGCTCGCGCCCTGCCGCACTGGGGTCCTTGAAGGTGAACAGCCCGCGCAGCGTCATCAGTCGCTGCGACTGCTGGTTGACCCGGTCGGTGTACTGCTTGAAGACGTCGTAGCTGCCCGTGCGGGTCGAGTGCTGGAGGCGGAAGACCGTCTCCGGGTCGAAGAGGTGCGGCTCGCCCTCCCGGCGCCACTGGTACTCGCCGCCGATCGAGAGCTCGCGGTGCGCCGGCGAGATGCCGCCGCGGGGGTACGCCATGGCGTGCCGGCGCGCGACCTCCTCGGCGATCGTCCCGAGCTCGATGCCGCCGAGCTTGGACGTCGTACCGGTGAAGTAGCGGTCGACGACCGCCTGCGACAGTCCGACGGACTCGAAGATCTTGGCGCCCGTGTAGGACGCGACGGTCGAGACGCCCATCTTCGACATCACCTTGAGCACGCCCTTGCCGAGCGCCTTGATGAGGTTGGCGACCGCCTTCTCCGGGTCGACCTTCACGTAGTAGGCCTCGCGGGCGAGGTCCTCGACGGACTCCATCGCGAGGTAGGGGTTGACTGCGGCCGCGCCGTAGCCGACGAGCAGCGCGACGTGGTGCACCTCGCGGACGTCGCCGGCCTCGACGAGCAGGCCGACCTGGGTGCGGGTCTTCTCACGGACGAGGTGGTGGTGCACGGCTCCGGTGAGCAGCAGCGACGGGATCGGCGCCAGGTCGGCGGTCGCGTGGCGGTCGGACAGCACGATGATCCGTGCGCCGTCGGCGATCGCGGCCGACACCTCGCCGCAGAGCTCGTCGAGGCGCGCGGCCAGGGCCTCTCCCCCGCCGGCGACGTCGTAGAGCCCGCGGGCGATGTGGACCTGGAAGCCCGGCATGTCGCCGTTGCGGTTGATGTGGCGGATCTTGGCCAGGTCGTCGTTGGAGAAGACCGGGAACGGCAACACGATCTGGCGGCACGACGCCGGCGTCGGCTCGAGCAGGTTGGCCTCGGGGCCGATCGACCCGCTGAGCGAGGTGACGAGCTCCTCGCGGATCGCGTCGAGCGGCGGGTTGGTCACCTGCGCGAACAGCTGGGAGAAGTAGTCGAAGAGCAGCCGTGGCTTGTCGCTCAGCGCGGCGATGGGCGTGTCGGTGCCCATCGAGCCGAGCGCCTCACCGCCCGTGTTGGCCATCGGGCTCAGCAGCACCCGCAGCTCCTCCTCGGTGTAGCCGAAGATCTGCTGGCGGCGGGTCACCGAGGCGTGCGTGTGCACGATGTGCTCGAGCTCGTCGATGTCGTCGAGGTGGATCAGGCCGGCGTGCAGCCACTCGTCGTAGGGGTGCTCGGCGGCGAGCTGGCCCTTGATCTCCTCGTCCTCGATGATCCGGTGCTCCTCGGTGTCGACGAGGAACATCCGGCCGGGCTGGAGGCGGCCCTTGCGGACCACCGTCGCCGGGTCGAGGTCGAGCACGCCGACCTCCGAGGCGAGCACGACGAGGCCGTCGTCGGTGACCCAGTAGCGCGAGGGGCGCAGGCCGTTGCGGTCGAGCACCGCACCGATCTGGGTGCCGTCGGTGAAGACGACGCATGCGGGTCCGTCCCACGGCTCCATCAGCGCGGAGTGGAACTCGTAGAACGCCCGGCGCTGCGCGTCCATCTCGCGGTGGTTCTCCCACGCCTCCGGGATCATCATCAGCACGGCGTGGGGCAGCGAGCGCCCGCCCAGGTGGAGCAGCTCGAGCACCTCGTCGAACGACGCCGAGTCGGAGGCGCCCGGCGTGCAGATCGGGAACAGCCGCTCGAGATCGCCGGGGATCAGGTCGCTCTCGAGGAGCGCCTCGCGGGCCCGCATCCAGTTGCGGTTGCCCATCACGGTGTTGATCTCGCCGTTGTGGGCGATGAACCGGAACGGGTGGGCCAGCGGCCAGCTCGGGAAGGTGTTGGTGGAGAAGCGCGAGTGCACGACCGCCATCGCGGAGGCCACGCGCTCGTCGGTGAGGTCGGGGAAGACCTGGTCGAGCTGGTCGGTGGTGAGCATCCCCTTGTAGGCCAGCGTGCGCGACGACAGCGACGGGAAGTAGACGTCCGTGTCCGACTCGGCGCGCTTGCGCAGGCAGAACGCCATCCGCTCCAGCGCCATCCCGCTCACCCGCGAGGCCCGACCGGCCACGAAGAGCTGGGCGAAGGTCGGCATCACGCTGCGCGCGGTCGCCCCGAGCGTGGAGTCGTCGACCGGCACGTCGCGCCAGCCCAGGACGGCGAGGCCCTCCTCCTCGGCGATCTCCTCGATCCGCCGACGGGTGGCGGCGACCTGGTCGGCGTCTCCCGGCAGGAACGCGGTGCCGACGGCGTACGCCCGTGCGCCGGGGAGGTCGAAGTCGACCACCTCGCGCAGGAACGCGTCGGGCACCTGGAGCAGGATGCCGGCGCCGTCGCCGGAGTTGACCTCGGCGCCGGCAGCACCACGGTGGTCGAGGTTGCGGAGCGCGGTGAGCGCCTTCGCGACGATGTCGTGGCTCGCCTCACCGGTGAGCGTGGCGACCATCGCGACGCCGCAGGCGTCCTTCTCGTGGCGCGGGTCGTAGAGCCCCTGCGGAGCAGGGAAGCCAGGCGGGAACTCGTGTGTCGGGGACACTGGTTCTCCCGTCGTCGTCTCCGCCAGCGCGAACCCGGATCAGGCTGGGGTCACGACTGGCGAGGGGTGGGCGGATCCGCTGGGGACGACGTTGGCCCGAGCACCACGGAACCTATCACCGGTGAAAGCCGCCGGGGAGCGCCGTTTCAGGCCGTGGGACCGGCCGTCTCCTGCTGGTCGGCACGCTCGTCGTCCGAGGCTGCCGGCTTCTCGTCCCGGGCCTTCTCCTCGGCCCTCTCCTCGGCCTTCGCCTCGTCCGTGTCCTCGTCGTCCACGGGCCTGGTCCGGACGACCTCCTCGCGGCCCGGGTGGCGGCGGGCGGACCAGGCGTAGAACGCGGCAGCCAGCACGAAGAGCACGATCGAGGTCCACACGTTGAGCCGCAGGCCGAGCACGTCGTTCATCTGGACGTCGTCGATGCGGAGGTACTCGATCCAGCCGCGACCGGCGGTGTAGAGCATCACGTAGAGGGCGGCGACGCGGCCGTGGCCCAGCCGGTAGCGACGGTCGAGCCAGATGAGCACGGCGAACGCGGCCAGGTTCCACAGGCACTCGTAGAGGAACGTCGGGTGGAAGAGGACGTCGGGGCCGAACTGGTTGCGGACGCCGTCGCCGATCTGCGGGTCGATCTCCAGGCCCCACGGCAGGTCGGTCGGACGGCCGTAGAGCTCCTGGTTGAACCAGTTGCCCCACCGCCCGAGCGCCTGTGCGACGAGGACCCCCGGTGCCAGCGCGTCGAGCAGGGGCAGCAGCTTGATGCCCTGCACCCTGGCCCCGATCCAGACACCCACGATCCCGAGGGCGATGGCTCCCCAGATGCCGAGGCCACCGCGCCAGACGTACAGGGCGGTGACGGGGTTCTGGCCGTCGCCGAAGTAGAGGTGCCAGTCGGTGATCACGTGGTAGAGCCGTCCGCCGACCAGGCCGAACGGAACCGCCCAGATGGCCAGGTCGCTGACCTCACCGGCCCGGCCGCCGCGCGCGACCCACCGACGCTCCCCGAGCCAGATCGCGAAGACGATGCCGGCGATGATGCACAGCGCGTAGGCGCGGATCGGTACGGGGCCGAGGTGCCACACGCCCTGCGACGGGCTCGGGATCGACATCAGGGTCACCAGCGGGGACAGGTCAGGCACGGGAAGCATCATCCTTCATCGAGCAAGGACGTGACGTCGTGGGCCAGCTGGGCCTGCGACACGTCGGCCTTCCAGTAGGCGGGCGCCTCGTCGGCGGCGTCGATCGCGATGACCTGCGTGCCGTGGGTGACCTCGTAGCCGCCGCTGGGGAGCTTCTCGCCCTGGTCGACGCCGACGGCCATGCTGCGACCGATCTCGATGATGTCGTCGAGGTCGCCGGTCAGGCCGATGATGCTCGGGTCGAAGGCGTCGACGTACTTCTCGACCGTCGCCTCGTCGTCGCGCGCGGGGTCGGTCGTCACGAAGACGACGTCGAGCCGGTCCTTCTGCTCGTCGTCGAGACGCGCGAGCGTTCCGGCGAGCGTCGCCATCACCTGCCCGCAGATGTCGGGACAGTGGGTGTAGCCGAAGAAGACCAGCGTCAGGTCCTTGTCGGTGTCCTCCGTCAGGCTGAAGGCCGCTCCGTCGGTGTCGACGAGGGGCGTCGAGGAGACCTCGAACGGCGGGTCGAGCACCGTCGCGGTGAGCTCCGTGGGATCGGAGGCGCCGCCTCCGCACCCGGCCAGCAGTCCCAGCAGCGCCCCGAGGACCAGCGCCCTACCTCGCCGCACGGCGTACGCCCTCGGCGAGGTCGGCAGTCAGCGCCCGCAGGGCCTCGAGGCCGGCAGCCTCGTCGTCCGGGTGGTCGAGCAGCGCGCGGACGAACGCGGACCCGACGATGACGCCGTCGGCGAAGGCCGCGACCTCGGCGGCCTGGTCGCCGTTGCTGACGCCGATGCCGACCGCGACCGGGACGTCGCCGCTCGCGCGGACCCGCTGCACGAGCGGACCGGCGAGGTCGGACGTCGCCTCGCGGGCGCCGGTGACACCCATGACCGCGGCGGCGTAGACGAACCCGCGACTCTCCTGGGCGGTCATCGTGATGCGGTCGTCGGTCGAGCTCGGCGCGACCAGGAAGACCTTGTCGAGGTCGTGGGCGTCGGCGGCGGCGATCCACTCCGCGCCGTGGTCGGGGGTGATGTCGGGCGTGATCATGCCCGCTCCCCCGGCGGCCGCGAGGTCGGTGGCCCAGCGCTCCACGCCGTAGCGCTCGATGGGGTTCCAGTAGGTCATCACGAGCGTCGGCACGCCGGTGGCGGCGACCGCCTCGACCACCCGCAGCACGTCGGCCGTGCGGACGCCGCCGTCGAGCGCGGCCTGCGCGGCGGCCTGGATCGTCGGTCCGTCCATCACCGGGTCGCTGTAGGGCAGGCCGATCTCGATGGCGTCGCAGCCGGCCTCGACCATGACCTGCATGGCCCTGATCGAGCCGTCGACCGTGGGATAGCCGGCCGGGAGGTAGCCGATGAGGGCTGCCCGGCCCTCTGCTCGCGCCTTCTCGAAGGCGGTGCTCGTCGAGGTCACTGCTGCGTCACCGTCTCGGTCTGGTCGAGGTCGGCCTCGGGGCCCTCCTCGGCGTGGCCCAGCCCGAACCACTCGATGGCCGTGCCCATGTCCTTGTCGCCCCGCCCGCTCAGGTTGACGATGATCGTCGCGTCGGGGCCCTTCTCCTGTCCCAGCCGCTTGGCGAGCTCGATGGCCCCGTGGATCGCGTGCGCCGACTCGATGGCCGGGATGATCCCCTCGGTGCGGCTGAGGAGGGCCATCGCGTCCATCGCCTCGGCGTCGGTGACGGGGGTGTACGTCGCCCGCCCGGTCGCCGCTAGCAGCGAGTGCTGCGGACCGACGCCCGGGTAGTCGAGGCCGGCGGAGATCGAGTGGGACTCGACCGTCTGGCCGTCCTCGTCCTGCAGGACGTAGGTGCGGGCGCCGTGCAGGACGCCCGCCTCGCCTGCGTGGATCGTCGCTGCGTGGCGACCGGTCTCGACGCCGTCGCCGCCGGGCTCGAAGCCGTGGATCTCCACGCCCTCGTCCTCGAGGAACGCGGTGAAGATCCCGATGGCGTTGGAGCCGCCGCCGACGCACGCGGCGACCGCGTCCGGCAGGACGCCGTACTGCTCGAGGCACTGCGCGCGGGCCTCGTCACCGATGCCGCGGCAGAAGTCGCGCACCATGCTGGGGAACGGGTGCGGCCCGGCCGCGGTCCCGAAGAGGTAGGCCGTGTGGTCGACGCTGGCGACCCAGTCGCGCAGCGCCTCGTTGATCGCGTCCTTGAGCGTCGCGCTGCCGGACTCGACGGGGATGACCTTGGCGCCGAGCAGCTGCATGCGGGCGACGTTGAGCGCCTGGCGCCTGGTGTCGACGGCCCCCATGTAGACGGTGCAGTCGAGGTCGAAGTAGGCCGCGGCGGTGGCGCTGGCGACGCCGTGCTGGCCGGCACCGGTCTCCGCGATCACGCGTGTCTTGCCCATCCGCTTGGTGAGCAGCGCCTGGCCCATCACGTTGCGGATCTTGTGGGCACCGGTGTGGTTGAGGTCCTCGCGCTTGAGCAGCACGCGGGCGCCGACCTTCTTCGAGAGCCGCTCGGCGTGGTAGAGCCGGCTCGGCGTGCCGGCGTAGTCGCGGAGCACCCGCTCGAACTCGTCGACGAACGCCGTGTCGGCCATCGCCTCGTGCCAGGCGTCGGTCAGCTCGTCGAGGGCGGCGACGAGGGCCTCGGGCATGAAGCGCCCGCCCCACGTGCCGCCGAAGTAGCCGCGGTCGTCCGCGTCGTACCGGCTCTTGTGCTGGACCTGCTGGCTCACGGTGCTGTCACTCCTGTCATCGCGCGTACGGCGGCCTCGGGGTCGCCGTCCTTGACCAGTGCCTCGCCGACGAGGACCACGCCGGCACCCTCGCCGACGAACCGCTCGACGTCGGCGACGCCGGTGATGCCGCTCTCGGCGACCTTGACCACGTCGGCGTGGATCTGCGGGGCGAGGCGACCGAACACGTCGGGGTCGACCTCGAGGGTCTTGAGGTTGCGGCTGTTGACGCCGATCAGCTCGGCGTCGAGCGCCTGCGCCCGCTCCGCCTCGGCCTCGTCGTGCACCTCGACGAGCACGGTGAGCCCGAGCTCGGAGGCTTCGTCGTGCAGGCGGCGCAGCGTGTCGTCGTCGAGCGCGGCGACGATCAGCAGCGCGAGGTCGGCGCCGGCCGCGCGGGCCTCGACGAGCTGGTAGGTCTCGACGATGAAGTCCTTGCGCAGCAGCGGTGTGTCGACGGCGGCGCGGACGGTGCGCAGGTCGTCGAGGCTGCCGCCGAACCGGCGCTCCTCGGTGAGGACCGAGATCGCGGCAGCGCCACCGCGGGCGTAGGCCGTCGCGAGGGCCGCGGGGTCCGGGATGTCGGCCAGGTCGCCCTTGCTGGGGCTGCGTCGCTTGACCTCGGCGATGACGCTCGAGCCGCGCGCCCGGAAGTGCGGCATCGGGTCGCGCGGCGCGGGGGCCTCGGCGAGGTGCGCCAGCAGCTCGTTGAGCGGGAGCGCGGCCTCACGGCGCGCGAGGTCCTCTCGCACTCCGGCGACGATGTCGTCGAGCACGGAACCGGTCGCAGGCATGGGTTCAGCCTCTCACCCGACGCCAGTGCGCCCGCGGCCGGTGCCCAGCGGGCGGACTCGGCGCGGAATCAGCGCAGGATCAGCGCGGGATCAGTGCTCGCTCAGTGCTCGGAGGTGTTGAAGCCGAGCTTGGAGAGCACGAGGAACAGCGGGAACGCGACGACGGCGATGATGATGCCGATCCACAGCAGGGTCATCTGGGCCGGGGTCCGCAGCAGCGCGATGCTGCCCACCACGAAGCCGAGCATCGCGACGCCGACGGCGGTCCAAGCAGCGGGGGTGTTGCCGTGGCCTGCAGCCATCGTGGGGCTCCTTCGTCGATCCTTCGGGTGCTGCGCGGAAGTCTAGGCGGTCGGGTCGCGTCCCTCGTCGAGGGCCTTCCAGATGTCGATGTTCTCCGTCGGCAGGTCCTCGCGCGCGGCGTCGCCGGACGTGGCGCCCGCGGGGGCGTCGTACCTCGTGCCCATCTCGGGCCACGAGCGAACGAGCCGGACGGCGGCGGCGGTCGTCGCGACGCACGCGACCGCTCCGACGGCGGCGGCGACGTACCAGCCGGTGAGGCCGGCCTGCGCCGTGTCCGAGCCCGAGAGCTCGAACAGGGCGTCGGTGAGCTTGCGCGGCACGCTCCACAGGCCCTCGACCGTCACCACCGCGAGGCCGACCGCCGCGACCAGCGCGAGCACGGCGATCGCGCGGCGGAAGACTCCGCGGGTGACCAGCAGGACTCCCCAGCAGGCCAGCACGACCAGCGCGAGCGCCGCTGCGAGTGGCGACTCGGCCGCGGTCTCGAGCGACGAGGAGCCGAGGGCCGCGGTGGCGCTGCTCGAGCTGTCGATCGAGCCCGAGGTGCCGCTCGCCCACGGCTTGGCCCCGGCGACCGCGGCGAGGCCCGCGGAGGCGAGACCGACGAGGACGACCGGCCCGAACGTACGACGTCGTCGGTCCGGCTGCGGGTCCGGCTGCGTGGCCTCAGCCATCGACGCGGTGCACCAGGTCGGCGTCGAAGCAGGTGCGGTCGCCGGTGTGGCACGCGGCGCCGACCTGGTCGACCACGAAGAGCAGGGTGTCGCCGTCGCAGTCGAGGCGGATCTCCTTGACGTGCTGCTCGTGCCCGGACGTCTCCCCCTTGACCCAGTACTCCCGGCGCGAGCGCGACCAGTAGGTCGCCCGCCCGGTGTCGATGGTCCGGGCCAGGGCCTCGTCGTCCACCCACGCGAGCATCAGCACCTCGCCGGATCCCTGCTGCTGCACCACGACGGGGACGAGTCCCTCGGCCGTGTGGCGCAGGCGGTCCTTTACCTGAGGATCCAACCGAGTCATTCGAGGTCCCCGCGGCGTTGTTCGGGGGAGCGAAGCGGAGGAGAAGAACGTCGTGGGGTGAAGTTCACGGCTCCATGCTCTCAGCCTCGCGGGCACGCCACGTGCCCGCACACCGCGCCGTGACCGGCCCCGGGGACGGGAGGTCGCGGTCGTCCCAGCGCGAGATCGCCTGGACGTCACGCGTCGTCGACACGAGGAACGCCTCGCTGGCGCGGTCGAGCACGTCCGCCAGCGGCTCGTCGACCTCGTGCGCCCCGCACCACTCGATGACCAGCGCACGGGTGACGCCGGCCAGGCACCCCGACGCCAGCGTCGGCGTCCGCAGCTCGCCGTCGACGACGTAGAAGACGTTGGTGCCGGTGCCCTCGCAGAGGTGGCCGGCGGTGTTGGCGAAGATCGCCTCGCTCCCACCGCGCTCGACGGCGTGGGCGAGCGCGATGACGTTGTCGGCGTACGACGTGGTCTTGAGGCCGGCGGTCGCCCCGTGCTCGTTGCGGGTCCAGGGGACGGTGACGACCGTCGTCTCGGCAGGCGCGACGTCGATCGCGCTCCACGCCACGACGAGGGTCGGCGGCCCGCCCCCGCGCCCCGAGCCCATCGGGTGCGGCCCGGCGCTGTAGGTGATCCGCAGCCGACCGATAGGGGCGTCGCCGGTGACCGCCTCCACCCCGCGGCGTACGTCGTCGAGGTCGGGCGCCGGCAGTCCAAGACCCGCGGCGCTGCGCTCGAGCCGGTCGAGGTGGCGGGTCAGCGCGAACGGCGTCCCGGCCAGCGTCTTGACCGCCTCGAAGACCCCGTCGCCGACGGTGAACCCGTGGTCGGTGACCGCGACGGACCCCTGGGTCGGATCGGCCAGCAGGTCACCGTTGAGCCATGCGCGCATGCGCTCACTCTAGGGGCCTGTGGGACACGCGTTACGGGGGCCGATTTTGGACCCGCGGAAGCCATGTACTACTGTTCCACTCGCACTTGAGGCCGCTTCACCGGGCCGAAAATGCAGGCGGACATAGCTCAGTTGGTAGAGCGCAACCTTGCCAAGGTTGAGGTCGCGAGTTCGAGTCTCGTTGTCCGCTCGGAAGGTCTCCCCCGGTTTGACGGAGTCTCCACACGGTGGGTTGGCCGAGAGGCGAGGCAACGGACTGCAAATCCGTGTACACGGGTTCAAATCCCGTACCCACCTCGCAGCACAACTCAAGACCTGGGCGATTGGCGCAGCGGTAGCGCGCTTCCTTGACACGGAAGAGGTCACTGGTTCAAACCCAGTATCGCCCACCAGCACATGAAGGCCCCGCAGCGATGCGGGGCCTTCTGCGTTCCCCGACGCCGCAGCTCACTCGGCGCCGCGGTAGACGCCGTCGCCCTGGACCGCGGAGGCGAAGTCGGAGAAGTCCAGGTTGGCGAGGTTCAGGTTCACCTCGATCGACGCGATCTCACCGGTCACGCACCGGAACGTGTTGCCGGGGAACGAGTCGAGCAGCTCGGCGTCCTCCTCGTCCTCGACGCTGAGGTCGACGTAGGCCACGGTGACCTCACCACCACCCGCAGCCTCGGCCATCGACCGGGCGTCGGCGAGCAGGGCGTAGCCGAGCCCCCCGCCCTCCTGCACCGCCTGCTCCCCCAGCGCCGTCGGCGTCACGCCGTCGTAGGCCCGGTCGTCCACGACCACCACATCGGGCTCGATGGGTTCCTCCCCGGGATAGGTCACGGGCGTCCTCACCGCGCGGACGACGGCCGCCCAGGCCGCGTCGTCGGTGAAGTCGATCCGCACCAGTGGGGTGAGCTCGTCCTCCATGGCGTCGATCAGGTCCGAGATGTCCATGCCGCAAGTCTGCCTTGACACGCCCCCGAATGCCCGTCGCACCGCGCGGGCCGGGGAAGGATGACGGCGTGAGGAAGCTGACGCTCGCCGCTGCCGCGCTCGTGCTCTCGTTGGCGGGGTGCGGGCTGCTGTCCGAACCCCCGGGCGAGAAGGACGCGACGATGACGGACGCGTCGAGCATCGACACGACGTTCACGCGGATCGGGCAGAGCGGCTACATCGACCTGAGCCTGGAGCTCACCAACGACACCGACCAGCCGCTGCTGATCCTCGACGCGGACCTCGTCGCCCGGGACGCGGACGGCGAGGAGCTCCCGGGGGTCCGGGTGCGGACGGCGTTCCGGACGCCGCTCGGTGGCGCCGTGGTCATGCCCGGCGTCGCGGTCGACTTCGTCCAGCTCGAGGGCGAGGGTGAGGAGGACGTCCGTGACGTGACGCTCGAGGGCGGGTTGGTCGCGCCGCTGCCCGACACCGAGGTCGCCGCGGAGCCCGTGGACCTGGTCCCGTTGGACCGCCGCGGCTCCGAGCTGGAGTACGACGCCGCCGCGACGCAGGTCCGCCTCGACAACCCCAACCCGGTGGACGTACGCACCCGGGTGGTCCTGATGGTGCTCGGCACGCCCCCGGAGGGGCAGCCGCAGGAGGCAGACCTCGTGCGCGACGACGCCACCGTCGACGTCCCGGCCGGCGGATCGGTGACCGTCGACCTCGATCCGGGGACGATCCGTCTGCTGCGCACGCGCGGGCGGGATGCGTTCGTCACCCTGCGACCGGTGGCGGCTCCGCCTTCGTAGCGCTCAGGCGGCGACGGTCCGGAACCCGACGTGGCTCGTCGCCGAGTCGGGGGCCGTGCCGGTGCGGGCCGAGACGCGGCAGCGGTTGCACCAGCAGTCGTGGCACAGGTGCGAGCCCTGAATCGGTCCCTCACCGTCCTCGGGACGGGCGGCCGGCCCTCGTCCCCCATCGCGAAGCTCCCGCTGGCAGCGCCTCGCGGTGCCGGGCGACGTCACCCCCGTGGAGGTCGCCCGGCGCCGCGATGTCGAGGGTCGCGGGCGCGGCGCCACGCGACGGGGAGCAGCAGGCGTCCACGCCTACTCCTCCGGCAGCCCGTGGCCGCGGGCGGCGTAGATCTCGAGCACCTTCTCGCGCGGGATGACCCCGCAGCGGTCGGCCCACGCCTGCCACGCCTCGGCGAGCGTGGCGACGAGGTCGGGGTGCTCCCCCGCCCGGTCGTCGAGCTCGGTGCGATCGGCCTCGATGTCGTAGAGCTCCCAGTCGCCCCGGTGCTTCTTGACGAGCTTCCACCGGCCGCGGCGTACGGCGCAGTTGCCCTCGTGCTCCCAGAACAGGTCGCGCTCGTCGGCGGGCCCGTCACCGCGCAGGGCTGCCAGCAGGCTGACCCCTTCGGCGTCCGGGATGGCCGCGCCATTGCGCTGGGACGGGTAGCGGGCGCCTGCGGCCTCGGCGATCGTCGGCAGCACGTCGACCAGCTGGCTGGGCACGGTGCACAGTGACCCGTCGGTCGGCAGGCCGACGGGCCAGTGGGCGATGAAGGGCGTCGAGATCCCGCCCTCGTGCACCCAGTGCTTGTACTCCCGGAACGGGGTGTTGGAGAGGTTGGCCCACGAGCGTCCGTAGGACATGTAGGTCGACTCCGGCCCCGGCGTGAGCGCCGGGTCGTTGCCGGGCACGACCGGCTCGCCCTCGCGGGTCGTCTCCTGCAGCGGCACGAACGCGGTGACGAACTCGCGCGCCCCGTCGCCCGGCGGCATCTCCTCCGCACACCCGCCGTTGTCGGACAGGAAGACGACGAGCGTGTTGTCGAGCCGCCCGGTCGACTCGAGCTGGTCGAGGACGCGCCCGATGCCCTGGTCCATCCGGTCGACCTGGGCGGCGTAGGTCGCCATCCGCGACGCCTCCCACTCCCGGTCGACGACGTCCTCCCAGGCCGGGACGCGCTCGTCGCGCGGGGTCAGCGACCACGAGGCGTCGATGATGCCCGCCTTGACCAGCCGCTCGAGCCGCTCCTCGCGGAGCTGGTCCCACCCGGCGTCGAAGCGGCCCGCGTAGGTCGCGATGTCGTCGGCGTGTGCGTGCAGCGGCCAGTGGGGCGCGGTGTAGGCGAGGAAGAGGAAGAACGGGTCGTCGCCGCGCTGCTCGTCGTGCTCGGCGAGGAACTCGACCGCGGTGTCGGAGATGGCGTCGGTGTAGAACCAGCCCGGCTCCTCGGTCTCGTGCTCGATGTTGGTCTCCTGCCGCACGAGCGTGCGCGGGCGGTAGAACGAGCCCGCCCCCTCGAGCGTGCCGAAGAACCGGTCGAAGCCGCGCCGCGTGGGCCACGCCGGGTTGGGCGTGTCCATGTCGACGGCGAGGTGCCACTTGCCGGAGAGGTAGGTCGCGTAGCCGGCGTCGCGACACACCTCGGCGACCGTCGCGCACTCCTCGCTGAGGTTGCCCGGGTAGCCGTCGGGCGCGTCGTCGAAGTTGAGGATGCCGATCCCCACCTGGTGCGGGTGGAGCCCGGTGAGCAGCGACGCACGCGACGGACTGCAGCGCGCCGTGTTGTAGAACTGCGTCATCCGCACGCCGCCCTCCGCCAGCCGGTCGAGGGACGGCGTCCGCACCTCGCCGCCGTAGCTGGCGATGTCGGAGAAGCCCATGTCGTCGGCCAGGATCAGCAGGACGTCGGGTCGTCCGTCGCGAGCGCTCATCGACCGGCGCCCACGGTCTCGCGCGTGGTGTCGTACGACGATGCGTCGCGCAGGTCGCGCCGGTGGGTCTCGGGCAGGAAGTACACCGAGACCAGCGAGATCAGCGCCATCAGCATCACGTAGATCGCGACCGGCCAGACCGATCCGCTCCACGCGCTGACGAGCGAGGTGCCGATGAGGGGCGCGACGGCGCCGGTCGGGATGACGCCGATCTGGTAGACCGCGCTCATGCCGGAGTAGCGCACGCGGGTCGGGAAGACCTCGGCGAACATCGCGCCCTCGGGGCCGAACATGATGCAGGCCGCGAGGCCCCAGCCGATCACGACGCCGAGCGTGATCAGCACGGCGTTCTCGGTGTTGACCAGGGCGAAGATCGGGACGGCGCTCACCAGGGCGAGACCAGCGCCGGTGGCGAAGACCGGTCGACGGCCGTAGCGGTCGGAGAGGCGGCCCGACACGAGGATCGCGGCGAAGCCGACGACCGAGGCGACCAGCAGCGCGTCGAGCACCACCGACGGCTTCAGCCCGAGCACGGTGACGGTGTAGGTGACGAGGAACGCGTTGTAGATGTTGAAGGTGACGCTCTCGCTGACGCGCGCGCCCATCGCGAGCAGGGTGACCTTGGGGTGCTTGCGGAAGACCTCGACGAGCGGCAGGGCGGCCTTCTCGTCGGCCTCCTCGATCTCCTTGAATGCCGGCGGCTCGTCGATCTTGAGGCGGATCACCAGACCGACCGCGACCAGCACGATCGAGATGAGGAACGGCACGCGCCAGCCCCACGACTGGAAGTCGTCCTCCGGCAGCTGGGTCACCGCGGTGACCGCCAGGGTCGAGGTGAGCAGGCCGATCGGCACGCCGAGCTGCGGCCACGAGGAGAACCAGCCGCGCTTGTCGTCGGGGGCGTGCTCGACGCACAGCAGCACCGCGCCGCCCCACTCTCCGCCGAGGCCGATGCCCTGGAGCATCCGGAGGAACAGGAGCAGCATCGGAGCCGCGACGCCGATGGCTGCGTAGTTGGGCAGCAGGCCCATCGCGAAGGTGGAGATGCCCATGATGAGCATCGTCAGGACCAGCATCCGCTTGCGACCGATCCGGTCGCCGAAGTGGCCGAAGACGAAGCCGCCGAGCGGGCGCGTGACGAATCCGGCCGCGAAGGTGGCGAAGGAGAGCATCGTGCCGACCAGGGGGTCGACGGTCGGGAAGAACTGACCGTTGAAGACCAGCGCGGCCATCGTCCCGTAGAGGAAGAAGTCGTACCACTCGACGACGGATCCGAGCAGGCTCGCGCTCGCCACCCGCCGGATCTCGGCCTGGTCCTGCGCGGACTCGGGTGCGGCGACGGCCGTCTGACCCGGCTGTGTCATGTGATCTCCCTTGCCATGTGTCCCAATTTGCGGGACAGTGATCCCCGTTGTGGGACACGACTGATCAGTCTTCGGACGGCGGGCGAGCCTGTCAAGGAGTGCCCGACATCCCCTGTCACCGACCGAGGAGTGCGCGCATGCCCCTGTCACCCGGCCCGAGCGATCCCTCGCCGGACGAGCGCGGCCTGCTGCGGCGTGCCGTCGCGGTGCTCGACTCGCTGGCCGACGACACCGCGGCACCGAGCGTGCGGGCGATCGCCGACCGGACCGGCCTGTCCAAGTCGGCGGTCCAGCGCATCCTGGTCGAGCTGGAGTCGGTCGACCTCGCGGTGCAGGACCCGGCGACGCGCCGCTACCGCCTCGGCCCGCGGACACTCGCCCTCGGTGCGGCCTACCAGCGCGGGCTGAGCCTGCACGCCGCTGCGATCGGCCCGATGACCGAGCTCGCCGCCGAGGTGTCCGAGACCGTGGGACTGTCGGTGGGGCGCGCGGACCGGATGATCCACGTCGAGCAGGTGGAGGCGCAGCGCCGCCTCAGCGCCCGCTTCGACGTCGGCCGCCCACTCCCCCTGTGGTTCGGCGCCCCTGCACGGGTGCTCCTCGCCGAGCGGTCCGACGACGACATCTCCCGCGTCCTCGAGGTCCGCGAGCTCACCGACATCGAGCCCGCCAACCCGCCGACGGCCGCCGAGCTGCGGCGCCAGCTGCACGACGTACGCCGGACGGGGCACGCGCGGGCGCTCGAGGAGACGATCGCGGGGGTGCACACCTTGTCCGTCCCGGTGCGCGGCGCCCTCGACGAGCTGGCCGCCGTGCTGTCGATCACCGCGCCGTCGGAGCGGCTCCCCGTCGAGCGGATGGACGAGGTGCTCCCCAGCCTTGTCGGGGCGGCGGCGCAGATCTCCGGGAGTCTCGGGCACCGCTGAGGGCGGCTCGACGCTACGGCTGCCCGCGATCGACGCCCACGCGCACCCAGCTGCTCGCGCCACCTGCGTTCCGTGCGCGAACGGCGCACTGCCTGGTCGCGGCTCGGAGCACCGCACGACTACCCGTGGCCGTCCGGCGGACCTGGCCGCACCGCACGCTGTAGCTCGTCGCCCGCCGAACCCGACGCCAGGTCACCGTGGTGCGCCGCTCCGCAAGCACGGCGCGCACGTGGCGAGGCGGGACCGGGGCGGCGGCGAACGGAGGAGGGGTCGGTGCAGTCGTCACGGTCGGCGCGGTCGCCGCTGGGGCCGGCGGCGTCGGCGTCGGCGTCGGCGTCGGAACAGGAAGCGTCGATGGGCCGGGCTGTTCCGACACACCGGGCTCCGGCATCAGGATCGCCCGGCCGATCCCGAGCTCCTCCAGGCCCGCCGAGACGGCGGCTGCGATCTTGCGCATGCCGATGACGGTCGGGTGGGCGTCGTCGAACGTCTCCACCCCCCGTGTGAACTCCGCCAACGGTGCCACCACGATGCGCGACTCGACGGTGGACATGTCGTCGGCGAGTGCCGGTAGGTACGCGTTGTAGGTCGGCGCGGCCCCGATCCAGACCTGCGGCAGTGGCACGACGACGACATCCACGCCTGGGTTCACGGCCCGGGCCTTGGTGATGAACTCCGCGACATAGCGGGCCAGGTCATCGGGCGTCTGGTTCAGCACCATGAGGTCGTTGACCCCGAGCGCTTCGACGATCACGTCGGGCTCGTACGTCATCAGCTCCGCGACCGACGGAGTTCGCTCACCGCCGGGGAAGAAGAGCGTCTCCCACATCGAGAGCCCGTACCTCGAGGCGTGGTCCTGGTCGAAGCCCGGGTCGGCATAGTCGCCGGCGAACCAGCCCTCGTCGGAGTACGTGCCGCGGTGTGGACCGACGAGGTCCACGCGGGCACCCGTCCGCTGGAGGCCTTGCCACGAGAAGTAGCGCCACGTGTAGTCCCCGGAGAGGCCGTGGGTGACCGAGTCGCCGACCACCATGACCCGCGTGGTCGTGCTCACTCCGACGTGCGGCATGGGCGCAGCCGCGGTCGCAGTGGACGTGAGTCCAGCAACCAGCGCTGCAGCGAGCATGAGCCCGAACACGATTCCCCCGAATCTGATGACGCCGACGATCCTGCCACGTGCGACGCGGCGCCGGTGCTCCTTCGGGGTGAGGCGACGCCGAGGAGTCGGTCTCAGAACTCGTAGCCGAACTCGCGGATCGTGCGCTCGAACCGCTCGGCCACGATCTCGGCGTCGCCCGGGCCGTAGAGCTCGCGGTAGTGCGGGCCGCTCCCCTGCTTGGCGTGCGGAAGGTCGAGGTCCAACCCCAGGCGGGACGAGATGTCGGCGACAGCGGCCGGCAGCTCCTCGTAGCGGTAGACCTCGTCGCAGATCACGCGGCCGCCCATCCGGTAGAGCCGCTCGTTGAGCGCCAGCCGGTCGAGTCGCCGCGGGGTGCGGACGAACTCGGCGAACGTCTTGGAGAAGCTCGGCTTGCGCGCGCTGTAGCGCCACGACGACGCCACCACGTCGAACGGGTTCCGCTCGACGGCGAAGGTGAAGTAGTCGTCCCAGGTCTGCTGGCCGATCACCTGGATGACCCGGCGCGCACCCATGTGGGCGTACGAGCTGGGGTCGGTGTCGTCGTTCTGCGGAGGCACTCCCCCGGCGGCGGCGCGCAGCTCCTCGTCGGCCGGGCTGATCCTGGTGACGATGTCGTCGGGTCCGCAGTGGCGTGACAGCGCGATCTCGAGGCTGGTGCCGGCGGTCTTGCGCGTCTTGACGAAGACGAACCGGTGGGCGTGCGAGGCGATCACCGGACCACCACCACGTCAGTCGTCCTCGTCGGCGAGCTCTTCGCCGTGCGTGCCGGGGCGCGGCGCCCACGGCAGCTCCTTGGCCGGGCGTACGACGATGAGGCGGTCGCCGCGGGCGAGCAGCGAGACCACCGGGTCGAAGTAGCGGTAGACCTTCTCGTCGCGGACGACGGCGATCACCTGGTCGGGCAGGCGCTGCGGCTGCTTGCCGACCTCGTTGACGAGCAGGTCGCGCTCGGCGACCTCCAGCCCCTCGCCGTACGTCATCAGGTCCTCCATCACCGAGCCGAGGGTCGGCGACATCGACGAGAGGCCGAGCAGCCGCCCGACGGCGTCGGAGGAGGTGATGACCGAGTTGGCGCCGGACTGCCGCATCAGCGGGACGTTCTCGTGCTCGCGCACGGCGGCGACGATCCAGGCGTCGGGGTTGAGCTGGCGGACGGTCAGCGTGACGAGGACGTTGGAGTCGTCACGGTCGGTGGTGATGATGACGTGGGTGGCCTTCTCCACCTCGGCCTGGCGCAGCACGCCGCGACGGGTGGCGTCGCCGGCGATCACGACCATCCCGTCGCGGTTGCCGTCGGCGACGGCGACGGGGCTCGGGTCCACCACCGTGATCGCCTCGCGCTCGTAGCCGTTGTTGACGAGGGTCTCGATCGCGCTGCGGCCCTTGGTGCCGTAGCCGACGACGACGACGTGCTGGTCCATCTTCTTCCTCCATCGGGAGACCCGGATCATCTCGCGCCCCTGGGAGGCGAGGACCTCGAGCGTGGTGCCGATCAGCAGGACCAGGAAGGCGATGCGCGCCGGTGTGATCACCAGTGCGTTGACCAGCCGGGCCTGGGGGGTGAACGGGGCGATGTCGCCGTAGCCGGTCGTGCTGAGCGTGACGGTCGTGTAGTAGAAGGCGTCGAGGAGGCTGATCTCGTTGTTCGGGTCGTTGCCGTCGACGTAGCCCTCGCGGTCGAGGTAGACCAGCAGCACCGTGCCCACGAGGATGCCGAGCGCCATCAGCAGCCGCCGGGCCAGCTCCCACCACGGCGAGCGGTTGCGCTCGGGGAGGGACACCCGGCCGACGCTGGGCTGGTGGCTCGACGTCGACACGGTCAGGAGTCTCGCACGCCCATGCGCTCGCGCAGGCGCTGCACCATCTCGAGCCGCGCGCGCGTCGTCGTCTTCTGCGGGAAGACGGTGTCGAAGGCCGCGTTGACGGCCGCGCCGATCAGCACGGCGAGGGCGAGGAGGTAGAGCCAGAGCAGCACGGCGATGGGGGCGGCCAGCGGGCCGTAGATCGACCGCGACTCGGCCGCGGTGACCGTGAGCACCCACCGCAGGACGTAGGACCCGGCGACCCAGCAGAACAGCGAGAACGTCGCACCGGGCAGGTTGAACGTCCACTTCGTCCGCACCGGGACGGACACGTGGTAGAGCGTGGCGAGGAAGCAGATGCACAGCGCGAGGACGAGCGGCCAGTAGAGGCTGTTGACGAAGTCGAGCCGTTCGGGCAGCACCCGGTCGACCAGCGTCGGGCCGGCCACCACCAGCGGGATGCTGATCGCGCCCGTGATCATCGCCAGCACGTAGAGCACGAACGACAGCGCCCGTGTCGCCACGATCCCGCGGTGCCCGCCGAGGCCGTGCATGATCGTGATGGTGTCGACGAAGACGTTGAGCGCGCGCGATCCCGACCACAGCGCGAGGATGAACCCGATCGAGATCACGTCGTAGCGACCGCCGTCCAGGACGGTGTCGATGGTGGGGCGGATGATGCTGTTGACGGCCCTCTCGGTGAGCGCCTGGCGCGACACCTCCAGCACCGCGTTGCGGATGTCGTCGACCTGGGTCGCGCTGAAGCTGTCGCTGACGTAGCCGACGGCACCGGCGAGCGCGAACACCAGCGGCGGCACCGACAGCACCGCGAAGAACGCCGCCTCGGCCGCCAGCCCGGTGACCCGGTTGCGCAGGCACGAGCCGACCGTCGTCACGATCACCCGCCAGAGGTGCTCACGACCACTGCGGGCGAGGACCTCGATCCGGCGCGGGGCAGGGTTCTGCTCGCGCGCCTCGACCATGCCGCCAACGCTAGTCGAGCACCCGCCCGCGAGCCGCTTCACCACGCTCTACGTTATGCGCATGAGCGACCTCCGCGCGGCCACGAACCAGACACCCCCGCTGATCGGGCACAACGTCGTCACCTCCGACGCCGCCCTGACCGAGGCGGTCACCCGCTACGGGTCGGCCGACCTCGTCGAGGAGCTCGCCCCGCTCGGCGCCGAGGCCGGCACCGCGGAGGCCCGCGAGCACGGCCGGCTCGCCAACCGCCACCACCCCGAGCTGACGACGTACGACAGGTTCGGCAACCGGATCGACGAGGTCGAGTTCCACCCGTCGTGGCACTGGCTGATGGAGCGCGCGGTCGGCCACGGCCTGCAGGCGGCACCGTGGGAGCAGCAGGACGGCGGGGACGCGCACGCCCACCTGCGGCGCGCGGCCGGCTTCTTCGCGTGGTCGCAGACCGAGCCCGGCCACGGCTGCCCGATCTCGATGACGTACGCCGCCGTGCCGGCGCTGCGGGCCGACGACGCGATCGCCAAGGAGTGGACCCCCCTCCTGGCGGCGCGGTCCTACGACCCGGGCGTGCGACCGCGGACCGAGAAGCTCGGCGCGCTCGCGGGGATGGGGATGACCGAGAAGCAGGGCGGCTCCGACGTGCGGGCCAACCAGACCCGCGCGCTGCCGACCGCGGAGGACGGGTGGTACACGCTGCACGGCCACAAGTGGTTCACCTCGGCGCCGATGAACGACGTCTTCCTCGTGCTCGCCCAGGCCGAGGGCGGGATGACCTGCTTCGTCGTCCCGCGCGTGCTCGCCGACGGCACCCGCAACCGGATCGACGTGGTGCGGCTCAAGGACAAGCTCGGCAACCGGTCCAACGCCTCCAGCGAGCTCGAGCTCGACGGCACGCTGGCCCAGCGACTCGGCGACGAGGGCCGCGGCGTGCGGACCATCATCGACATGGTCGCGGCGACCCGCCTCGACTGCGTGCTCGGCTCGGCGTCGTTGATGCGGCACGCGCTGGCGGAGGCCTCGTGGCACGTGGCGCACCGCTCGGCCTTCGGCGGGCCGCTCGTCGACAAGCCGCTGATGCAGAACGTCGTCGCCGACCTGGCCGTCGAGTCGGAGGCCGCCACCGCGCTGGCGATGCGGCTCGCCTCGGCGGTCGACCGGCCCGGGGACCCCCACGAGGTCGCCCTGCGCCGCATCGCGCTCCCCCTCGCCAAGTTCTGGGTCTGCAAGCGCACGCCGGCGATGGTCGCCGAGGCGCTCGAGTGCCTCGGTGGCAACGGCTACGTCGAGGACTCGGGGCTGCCGCTGCTGTTCCGCGAGTCGCCGCTGAACTCGATCTGGGAGGGCTCGGGCAACGTCAACGCCCTCGACGTGCTGCGCGCCCTGGGCCGCGAGCCGGAGGTCCTCCAGGCGTGGATCACCGAGGTCGGCGCCGCGCGCGGGGCGGACAGCCGCCTCGACCGGGCCGTCGACGACACCCTGGCTCTCCTGGGTGAGGGAATGGGCGACTCCGGCGCCCTCGAGTCGGGTGCGCGGCTGCTCGCGGGTCGGATGGCCGCCTGCCTCCAGGGCTCGCTGCTCGTCCGCTTCGCCCCGGCCGAGGTCGCGGACGCCTTCTGCAGCAGTCGGTTCGGGACGTCGTACGGCGGCACGTTCGGGATGCTGACGAGCGGCTCGCTGCGGGAGATCGTGGACCGGGCCACTCCCTGGGGGTGAAGGCGTCAGGACTTTCCTGACCCAAAGGGCCCGCAGACCTCGTCGACGTACTACCGTTGACAGTTCCTTGAGGAGGTCGGACGTTGTCCAGCAGGTCCAGCACGCTCTTCACCGTCGGCACCCTGCTGCGGCACGCCCAGGACTCGGGCGCGTCCGTCCGGGTGCTCGTCGACGGGTGCTGGCTCGACGGCCGGATCGTCGCGGCCGACCAGCACGGCGTGGTCCTCGAGGAGGGGCCGGACGGGCAGGTGCTCGTGCGCCTCGACAGCATCACCGCTGTGGGCTTCTCGCGCGCCGAGATCGATGCCGAGGCAGGCTCGGAGGAGCAGGAGGTGCGGTCTCACGGCCGACGCGTCCGCGAGCCCATCGAGGCGGGTCCGGTCACGTCCTCCTGACCCGGTCCAGACCAGCCCCCGCGTGAGAACGCGCCGATCATCAAGTTTCCCCGAAGTCCTCGCCCACGCTCGGGTCATCGGCAATCCGGCGCTGCAGACGCGGCATACGTTCGTCCCACTGCGGCTGTGGGGGCTGCACGACTGATACCTGTGGGGGTACGGCATGACGAAGATCTCCAGCACGATGCTCAGCGTCGGCACGTTGCTGCGACGCGCAGAGGACACGGGCACGCCCGTGAAGATCCTCGTCGAGGGCTACTGGATCGAAGGCCGCGTCCTCGGGTGCGACGGGCTGGGCGCCGTCCTCGACGACGGTGCCGGGAACCAGTCCCTCGTCCGGCTCGACCAGGTCGCCGCCGTGACGTTCTCCCGCGCGGCGATGGAGGACGACCCGGTGGGCGCCGGAGCCCGCTCGCACGGGGCCGGCAGCTCCGGGCCGATCGAGGCCGGCCCGGTGAACGTTCCGGGCCAGACCCGCGGCGAGCACTACTTCCTCACTGCAAAGCCGTACTGACGACCTCCCGCGCCTCGTCCTGCACCTGGGCGAGGTGCTCGGGCCCGCGGAACGACTCCGCGTAGATCTTGTAGACGTCCTCGGTGCCGCTCGGACGGGCGGCGAACCACGCGGACTCGGTGGTGACCTTGAGGCCACCGATCTTCGCGCCGTTGCCGGGCGCCTCGGTGAGCTTGCCGGTGATCTCCTCCCCCGCCAGCGACGTCGCGCTGACGTCGTCGGGCGAGAGCGCGCCGAGCTTGGCCTTCTCCTCGCGGGTGGCCGGGGCGTCGATCCGGGCGTAGGCCGGGTCGCCGTGCTGCGCGACCAGCTCGGCGTAGTGCTCGCTGGGCGTCTTCCCGGTGACACCCAGGATCTCGCTCGCGAGGAGCGCCAGCAGGATGCCGTCCTTGTCCGTCGTCCACGACGAGCCGTCGCGCCGCAGGAAGGACGCGCCGGCGGACTCCTCGCCGCCGAAGCCGAACGAGCCGTCCATCAGGCCGGGCACGAACCACTTGAAGCCGACCGGCACCTCCACGAGCGGCTTGCCGATCGCCGCGGCCACCCGGTCGATCATCGAGCTGGAGACGAGCGTCTTGCCGATCCGCGCGGTCTCCGGCCAGCCGGGCCGGGCACCACCGAAGAGGTAGCCGATGGCGACGGAGAGGAAGTGGTTGGGGTTCATCAGGCCGGCGTCGGGGGTCACGATGCCGTGCCGGTCGGCGTCGGCGTCGTTGCCGGTCGCGACCGCGTACTCGTCCTTGCGGCCGACCAGCGAGGCCATCGCGTGGGGCGAGGAGCAGTCCATCCGGATCTTGCCGTCCCAGTCGAGCGTCATGAAGCGCCACGTCGGGTCGACCAACGGGTTCACGACCGACAGGTCGAGCCGGTGCCGGTCGGCGATCTCGCCCCAGTAGGCGACGCTCGCGCCACCCAGCGGGTCGGCGCCGATGCGGAAGCCCGCGTCGCGGATCGCGTCGAGGTCGAGCACCTGCGGGAGGTCGTCGACGTAGGTCCCCATGAAGTCGTAGGACCCGACGGCTGCGCGCGCCTTGGCGAAGGTCACCCGCTTGACGCCCTCGATGTTGCCGCGGATCAGCTCGTTGGCCCGCGCGGCGATCACGCTGGTCGCGTCGGAGTCGGCAGGGCCGCCGTGCGGCGGGTTGTACTTGAAGCCGCCGTCCTGCGGCGGGTTGTGCGACGGCGTGACCACGATGCCGTCGGCGAGCCCGGCCCCGGTCGTACGCCCCTGGTTGGCGCGGATGATCGCGTGGCTCACCGCAGGGGTCGGGGTGAAGCCGTCGCGGTCGTCGACCAGCACGGCCACGTCGTTGGCGACGAGCACCTCGAGCGCCGTGGCCCACGCGGGCTCGGACAGGGCGTGGGTGTCGCGGCCGATGAAGAGCGGCCCGTCGTAGCCCTGCTCCTTGCGGTAGTCGCAGATCGCCTGGGTGGTGGCAGCGATGTGAACCTCGTTGAAGGACGTGGTGAGCGAGGTGCCGCGGTGCCCGCTGGTGCCGAACGCGACCTGCTGCGACACGTCGTCGGGATCGGGCTCGAGGTCGAAGTAGGCCGTGACGAGGTGGGCGACGTCCACCAGGTCCTCGGTGCGGGCGGGCTGTCCGGCTCTCTCGTGGGTGGCCATGCGCCCATCTTGGTGGGTCGCGCAACCGGCGTCGACGGTGGCGGGCGAGAAAGGTGTCGCGCGTTGTCGAATCGGGCAGGGTCGGTCCGTCAGAGTGATGAGGTCGCAGTCCTGCGGTCCGACACACCTCCTGGAGGAGAGCCACACCGATGAGCCGCTACATGATCCTGCTGCCCGCACCCGAGGCCGAGTGGGCGGACCTGCCGCCCGAGGAGCACGAGAAGGGCATGCGCTCCCACCAGCAGTTCCACGAGGACCTGAAGGCGGGTGGCCACGAGCTGCTCGTCGCCGGCCCCCTGGAGCCGTCGGCAGCCGCCACCTCGATGCGTCCCGACGGCGCGGGCGGGACCCTGGTCACCGACGGCCCGTTCACCGAGTCGGCCGAGCAGGTCGTGGGCTTCTACCTGGTCCGCTCGGACGACGAGGCAGACCTTCGCGCGGCGTGCGAGCGGTGGTCGTCCCGGGGCGAGCTCCTCGAGATCCGCCGGATGGCGGAGTGAGGGACGACTGACATGACCGACACGACGGAGTACGTCGTCCTCCTGATCGGCGACAACGAGCGCTGGTGGACCGACACCACGGACGAGGAGCGGGCGGCCGCGATGGCCGCGCACGACCGGTTCACCGCGCGCCTGGCCGAGGGTGGACACACGATCACGGGTGGGGCCGAGCTGCACCGTGCTTCCTGGGCACGCACGATCGCCCCGCACTCCGCGACGGTCACCGACGGCCCGTGGGCCGAGACGGCCGAGCAGGTGGGCGGCTACTACGTCGTCACGAGCGCCGACCTCGACGACCTGATGGAGTGCTGCATGATCCTGGCGGGCACGGGTGATGCGGTCGAGGTCCGAGCCTGTGTCGACCACGAGGAGGTGGCGTCATGAAGTACCTGGTGCTGCTCATCGGGGACGGTGCGGAGAAGCCGTGGTCCGAGCAGACGGAGGGCGAGCAGGGCGACGCGATGGCGAAGTTCGGCGAGTTCGACGCGGCCTGCCGCGCGCGGGAGGGCGTCGAGCTGCTCGCCGGTGAGGCGCTGAGCGACTCCCGCGACGCGACCGTGATGCGTACGACGGCGGGCAGGGTCGCGCTCACCGACGGTCCCTACGCCGAGGTGATCGAGGGCATGGGCGGGTTCTACCTGCTCGAGGCGCCCGACCTCGACGTCGTCGTGGAGCTGCTGCGGATCCTGCCGCCCTACGACATCCAGATCCACCCGACCGTGGACGTGACGCTCTGAGAGATCCAGCCCTCGAGGAGGTCGTGCGACAGGAGTGGGGTCGTCTGGTGGCCCTGCTCCTGTCGCAGTTCCGTCGGCTCGACCTCGTCGAGGACGCCCTTGGCGACGCCGTCGAGGCGGCCAGCCGCACCTGGCCGGTCGACGGCACCCCCGACAATCCCGCCGGGTGGTTGATGACCGCCGCCAAGCGGCGGGTGCTCGACCGGCTGCGCACGGAGGGCGTCGCCCAGCGCAAGCTCCCGATGCTGCTCACCGACGCCGAGCGCCAGCAGGAAGGAGCGCGCACGATGGCCGACAGCGGCAGCCTCGTCGAGGACGACGTGCTCCGGCTGGTGCTCATGTGCGCCCACCCGGCGCTCGCGCCCGAGTCGGCCGGCGCGCTCAGCCTGCGGCTGGTCCTCGGCGTGCCGACGGCCGACATCGCCCGGCTCTTCCTGGTGCCCGAGCCGACGATGGCCGCCCGGATCGCCCGGGCGAAGAAGAGGATCGTCGGCGCCGGGATCCCGTTCGCCGTGCCCGACGCCGCCGTGCTGCCCGAGCGGCTCGACATCGTGGCGCAGACGACCTACCTGGCCTTCACCGCCGGCTACGCGCCCGGTTCGGGCCCCGACCTGCTGCGTGCCGACCTGTCGGGCGAGGCGATCCGGCTCGCCCGGGTGGTGCTCGGGCTCCGGCCCGACGAGCCAGCGCTGGTCGCGCTCCTCGCCCTCATGCTGCTCCAGCACTCGCGTCGCGACGCCCGCGTGAGCGACGGCCGTCTCGTCCTGCTCGCCGACCAGGACCGGCGGCGGTGGCACCACGACGACGTCGCCGAGGCGCTCCGGCTCCTGACGGGTCCGGTGCTCGCCGGCCCGGTCACCCCGCTCACGGCGTCGTACGCCCTCCAGGCGCGGATCGCGGCCGAGCACGCCACCGCGCCCACCGCCGACGACACCCGGTGGGACCGCGTCGTGGGGCTCTACGACCTCCTGCTCCACGTGTCGCCCTCGCCGTCCGCCCGGCTGGCTCGCGCGGTCGCCGTCGCGGAGGACCGCGGTGCCGCCGCAGGGCTCGCGGCGCTCGAGGGACTGGAGATCCCGTCGAGCCACCGGCCCGCCGCGGTGCGCGCCGAGCTGCTGGCTCGCTCGGGTGACACCGACGCCGCGCGGGCGGCGTACGACCAGGCGATCGCGGCGTGTGACAACGACGTCGAGCGGGAGTTCCTCGAGCGGCAGCGCGCCTCCCTCTAGCCCTCGGGGACCGCCTGCTGCTTGGCCAGGACCGTGAGGCCGTCGTCGACGACGAACCCGCGGGCGCGGTCGGCCTCGTGGTCGACACCGATCTGGACGCCCGGCGGCACGACGACGCCCTTGTCGAGGATCGCGTTGCGCACGATGGCGCCCTCGCCGATGCGTACGCCGTCCATCAGCACCGAGTCGGAGACCTCCGCTCCGTCCTTGACCCACACCGCCGGTGACAGCACCGAGCTGTTGACGGTCCCGCCGGTGATGACGACCCCGGGCGACAGGATCGAGTTGAAGGTCGAGACCCCGGCTCCGCTGGCGCCCTCGACCAGCTTGGCCGGCGGGTGCGGGCCGTAGCTGGTGTAGATCGGCCAGGCGCTGTTGTAGAGGTTGAAGACCGGCAGCGGCGAGACGAGGTCCTTGTGCGCCTCGTAGTAGGAGCGCATGGTCCCGACATCACGCCAGTAGCCACGGTCGCGGTCGGTCGAGCCGGGCACCTCGTTGTCCTTGTAGTCGTAGACCGACGACTCCGACTTGTCGACGAACCACGGCACGATGTCGCCACCCATGTCGTGCTTGGAGGTCTCCAGCTCGGCGTCGCGGGTCACGGCGTCGCGCAGCGCGTCGGCGGTGAAGACGTAGTTGCCCATGCTCGCCAGCACCTCGTCGGGCGAGTCCGGCAGGCCGACCGGGTCGGTCGGCTTCTCGAGGAACGCACGGATCTTCTGCGGGTCGCCCGGGTCGACGTCGATCACGCCGAACTGGTCGGCGAGGCTGATCGGCTGGCGGATCGCCGCGACCGTGCAGCCGGCGCCCGACTCCACGTGGTCGGCGACCATCTGCGAGAAGTCCATCCGGTAGACGTGGTCGGCGCCGACCACGACGACGATGTCGGGCTGCTCGTCGGTGAGCAGGTTGAGGGACTGGTAGATCGCGTCGGCGCTGCCGAGGTACCACCGCTTGCCGACGCGCTGCTGCGCGGGCACCGGGGTGACGTAGTTGCCCAGCAGGTTGGACATCCGCCACGTCGTCGTGACGTGGCGGTCGAGGCTGTGGGACTTGTACTGCGTGAGCACGACGACCTTGAGGTAGCCGGAGTTCACGACGTTGGACAGCGCGAAGTCGATGAGGCGGTAGATCCCGCCGAACGGGACCGCCGGTTTGGCCCGATCGGCGGTCAACGGCATCAGACGCTTGCCCTCACCGCCGGCCAGGACGACTGCGAGGACCTTCTTGCGCGGGGGCGTGATGGCCATGCGACGAAACTAGCCGTCCGGCGGGGCGCGGTCGACCTCCCTCGGTCGCGCGTTTTGCCACTACGGTCGGAGCATGCGCATCGACGTCCTCAGCAAGGAGTACCCACCGGAGGTCTACGGCGGCGCCGGCGTCCACGTCGCCGAGCTCGTCCGGGCGCTGCGGGTGCTGCCCGACGTCGACGCCCGCGTGCGCTGCTTCGGCGCGCCGCGCTCGGAGCCCGGCACGACGGCGTACGCCGAGCCCGCGTCGCTCGCGGACGCCAATGCGGCGATCCGCACGCTCGGCGTCGACCTGGCGATGGTCGACGACTGCGCCGGTGCCGACCTCGTGCACTCGCACACCTGGTACGCCAACATGGCCGGCCACCTCGCGTCACTGATGCACGGCATCCCGCACGTGGTCAGCGCCCACTCCCTCGAGCCGATGCGGCCGTGGAAGGCCGAGCAGCTGGGCGGCGGCTACGCGCTGTCGAGCTGGGCGGAGAAGACGGCCTACGAAAGTGCCGCGGGGATCGTCGCCGTCAGCGCGGCGATGCGCGACGACGTGCTGCGCAGCTATCCCGCGGTCGACCCGGCGCGTGTGCACGTCGTGCACAACGGCATCGACACCACGGAGTGGTCCCCCATCGACAACCCCGACCGCGTCCGCGAGCTCGGTGTCGACCCCGACCGGCCGAGCGTGATCTTCGTCGGCCGGATCACCCGCCAGAAGGGCCTGCCGCTCTTCCTCCGGGCCGCGGCGGCGCTCCCGCCGGAGGTCCAGCTGGTGCTGTGCGCCGGCGCGCCCGACACCCCGGAGATCATGGCCGAGGTGACCGAGCTCGTCTCGGAGCTCGCCGCCACGCGATCGGGCGTCGTCTGGATCGCCGAGATGCTCCCCCGGCCGGACGTCGTCGCCCTGCTGACCGCGGCCACCGTGTTCGCCTGCCCCTCGATCTACGAGCCGCTCGGCATCGTGAACCTCGAGGCGATGGCCTGCGAGACCGCCGTCGTCGCCACCGCCACCGGCGGCATCCCCGAGGTCGTCGTCCCCGACGAGACCGGCTGGCTCGTCCCGATCGAGCAGGCCACCGACGGCACCGGCACGCCCCTCGACCCCGAGACGTACGTCGCCGACCTCGCCGCGGCACTGACCGACGCCGTGAGCGACCCCGCCCGCGCCCGGGCCTACGGCGTCGCCGGCCGCCGCCGCGCCGAGCAGTCCTTCAGCTGGGACGCCATCGCCGCCCGCACCCTCGAGCTCTACGCCTCGCTGACCTGACGCCGCCTGGGTGGCGGCACACGACACCTCGTCCAGGTGGGTGGCGGCACACAACACGCACAGGGCTGGATCGGATGTCGTCTGCCGCCACCCACGCCGCGCCGGATGTCGTCTGCCGCCACCCAGAGCGGCGTACGCCGAAACGCCCCGGACCGCAGGTGGTCCGGGGCGTTCGGGTCGTGGATCAGCGACCGGCGGAGGTGAGCTCCTCGGCCGGGGAGGCGGGCGGCGGCGTGGTGTCGTGGTCGTCGACCATGGTCGCCTCGTCGAACCGGTCCTCGCCCGAGAGCACCCGCTCCAGCTGGGCGTGGTCGATGGTGCCGGTCCACTGACCGATCAGCAGGGTGGCGACCGAGTTGCCGGCGAAGTTGGTGACCGCGCGGGCCTCCGACATGAAACGGTCGATGCCGACGATCAGGCCGACGCCGTCGAGGAGCTCCGGGCGGTGCGACGACAGGCCACCGGCCAGGGTCGCGAGTCCGGCGCCGGTCACACCGGCGGCACCCTTCGAGGCGATGATCATGAACAGCAGGAGCGAGATCTGCTCGCCGATGCTGAGCGGCTTGTCCAGGGCGTCGGCGATGAAGATCGAGGCCATCGTCAGGTAGATCGCGGTGCCGTCGAGGTTGAACGAGTAGCCCGTCGGGACCACGACGCCGACCGTGGTCTTCTCGACGCCGGCGTGGTTCATCTTGGCGATGAGGCGCGGCAGGGCCGACTCGGACGACGAGGTCGAGACGATCAGCAGGAACTCGCGGCCATGGTACTTGAAGAGCCGGAGGATGTTGACGCCCGTCACCAGCTTGAGGATCAGGCCGAGGATGCCGAAGACGAAGACGGCGCAGGTGATGTAGAAGGCGATCATGATCGTCGCGAGGCTCTTGAGCGCGTCGACGCCGGTCTCGCCGACGACGGCGGCGATGGCGGCGAAGGCGCCGACCGGGGCGGCCCACATGATCATCGCGAGCACCCGGAAGACGAGGCGCTGCAGGTGGCCGATGCCGATGAGGATCGGCTCACCGGCGCGGCCCATCGCCTGGAGGGCGAAGCCGACCAGCAGCGCGACGAGCAGCGTCTGGAGCACCTCGCCGGAGGTGAGCGACGAGAGCAGCGAGTCGGGCACGATGCCGGTGATGAACTCGGTGGTCGAGCCCGCCCCCTCCGCGGCCTGCTCCTTGCCGACGCCGGCGACCTCGTCGGACAGGTTGAGGCCCTTGCCCGGGTCGAGCAGGTTGCCGACGACCATGCCGATCGCGAGGGCGACGGTCGACATCGTCAGGAAGTAGGCGAGCGCGAGGCCACCGACCTTGCCGACGCTGGCCGCGCTGCGCACGGACCCGACGCCGATGACGAGCGTGCAGAAGATGACCGGCTGGATCATCATCTTGATCAGCGCGACGAACGTGGTGCCGATCCACTTGAGACCCACCGCGAAGTCGGGGAACACGAGGCCGACGACGGCTCCGAGGACCACCGCGATGATGACGGCGATGTAGAGGTAGTGCGTACGGTCCCGCTTGACCGTCGCCTCCGGGTTGGTTGTGCTCATGGTTCCTCCGACTCAGGTGCTGCTCGATGGCTGGGCCTGTGCCCGCCGTCACATCGTGCGACGTGCTGTGACGGCCGTCACCGTTCTGTTCGTTGAGTTCACGCCCCTCGTCGACCGACCGAAACACCCGTGGGGGTGCGGCACAATGCCCGCATGCGACGACGGGCGAGCGAGCCGGGCGAGAGCCCCGTGGCCCGCCAGATCCTGCTGCTGCAGGTCGCCGTGGTCGTCGTCCTGGTGGTCACCGCCGTCGCGCTCGCCGCGTGGGACGCCCGCCACGACACCCGCGAGAGCGCACGCGCACAGGCGACCGCAGTGGCGCGGTCGGTGGCCGACTCTCCGTTCGTACGGCAGGAGGTGGACACCGCCGACCCGACGACCCTGCTGCAGCCCTTCGCCGAAGAGGTGCGCCGCGACACCGGCACCGACTTCGTCGTGATCATGGACACCGACCGCACCCGCTACACCCACCCCGACCCCGCGCAGATCGGTCTCCCCTTCGTGGGCGACCTCGGCGGCGCACCCCGGGGCCAGGTGTTCACGCAGGAGTACGTGGGCACCCTCGGGCTGTCGGTGCGAGCGGTCGTGCCCGTCGTCGACGACGACGAGGTCGTCGCGCTGGTGGCGGTCGGCATCAAGGTGGACCGGCTCGACCGCCAGCTCGTCGGCGACCTGCCGCGGATCAGCCTCGCCGCAGGCGCCACCCTGCTGGCCGGCCTGCTCGGCGCGTGGCTGATCTCCCGGCGGCTGCGCCGCCAGACGCACGGCATGGGCGAGCGCGAGATCACCCGCATGTACGAGTACTACCGAGCCGTCCTCGGCGCGGTGCGCGAGGGACTGCTCCTGGTCGACTCCGACCAGCGCGTGCAGCTGGTCAACGACGAGGCCCGGCGCCTGCTCGCGCTCCCGGAGGACGTCGAGGGGCGTTCGCTCGACGAGCTCGGCCTGCCGCCGGGACTCGTCGGCGCGGTCGAGCAGCGCACGGCCGTCGCCGACCAGACCTACGTGCTGGGCCAGCAGGTCCTCGTCCTCAGCTCCTCCCCCGCCTACTGGGACCAGGCCGAGGTGGGTGCGGTGGTCACGATCCGCGACCGCACCGAGCTCCAGGCCGTCACGGGCGAGCTCGACCTCGTGCGCGGACTCACCGATTCGCTCCGCGCGCAGAACCACGAGGCGGCCAACCGCCTGCACACCATCGTCTCCCTGGTGGAGATGGGTCGTGCGGAGCAGGCCGTCGAGTTCGCCACCTCCGAGCTCGAGATGGCGCAGGGGCTCGCCGACGAGCTCGTCTCGGCCGTCGACGAACCGGTGCTCGCCGCGCTGCTCCTGGGCAAGAGCGCCCAGGCTGCCGAACGCGGCATCGACCTCGAGGTCGCGGGCACGCTGCCTGCGGACCTCCCCGTGGATCCCCGGGACCTCGTCACCCTCGTGGGCAACCTCGTCGACAACGCCTTCGACGCCGTGGCCGAGACGAGGTCCACGACGCCGCAGCGCGTGCGTGTGAGCCTGGCCGGCGACGCCGACACCCTGCGGGTCGCCGTCGACGACTCGGGCTCCGGCATCGCGCCCGAGGACCGCGCCCACGTCCTCGAGCGCGGCTGGTCGAGCAAGGCCCAGGAGGGCCGCGGCATCGGGCTGGCGATGGTCTCCCAGGTCGTCTCGCGCCACGGCGGCACCCTCGAGCTCACCGACTCCCCGCTCGGCGGCGCGCGGTTCGTGGTCGGCGTACGCACTCCGGTGGAGGAGGTGGCACCGCGATGAGCGTGCGGGTGCTCGTCGTCGAGGACGAGGAGGTCGCGGCGGAGGCGCACGCGACCTACGTCGGACGCGTCCCCGGCTTCGAGCTGGCCGGGGTGGCACGGTCGGCCGGGGAGGCCGTACGCCTGCTCGACCGGGACGACGCGGTCGACCTGGTCCTGCTCGACATGCACCTCCCCGACGGCCACGGCCTCGGCCTGCTGCAGCGGCTGCGCGCCGAGGGCCGCCAGGTCGACGTCATCGCCGTCACCTCGGCACGCGACACCGAGGTGGTCCGGCGGGCCGTGTCGCAGGGGGTCGTGCTCTACCTCCTCAAGCCGTTCACCTTCGCCGCGTTCCGCGGCAAGCTCGAGCAGTACGCCGAGTTCCGCGCGCAGCTCGAGCGCTCCCCCGCCGACGTGGTGCAGGACGACGTGGACCAGCTCTTCGGTGCCCTGCGCGCCCGCCCGACCGGCGACACGCTGCCCAAGGGGATGAGCCTGGACTCGCTGCGCGCGGTCGTCGTCGCGCTCCGCGCGCGCCCGGACGGCCTGTCCGCGGGTGAGGCTGCCGAGGAGGTCGGTGTCTCGCGCGTCACCGCGCGCCGCTACCTCGAGCACCTGGCCGACGAGGGTCGGGTGACACGCGCGCCGCGCTACGGCGGCGCCGGGCGTCCCGAGGTCGGCTATGTCTGGACGACCGACGACGGGACGTGAGGGTCACTCGAAGGAGAGCGAGTCGATGATCGTGCGGTAGAGCTCCGGCGCCTTCGTCGTGTGCTCGCCGACCTCGATGACCAGCAGCTGGTAGAGGACCTGCTCGCGCACCATCACCCGGCCGAAGGCGGTCGCCGGCTCGCCCTCGTAGGACGTCTCGATACGGACGTCGCGCGCCGGGATCCCGGCATAGGTCACCGGCTTGCTCTTCACGAGCTCTCCGTCGACACCCTGTGCGGCGCCGCGGGCCACCCGCTCGAGGACGGGCCGCGAGTCGGCGGGCAGCTTCGCCGTGCTCACCAGGTAGGCGGTGTCCGCGTCCTCGCACGACCACACGCGGAGCGTGAGCGGCTCGATGCGGCCCTCGACGGGCGTGTCCTGCTTCGTCTCCAGGGGGTCGCACGGGAGCTGGATCTCCCAGTCCTGCGCCGCGAACGTCTGCAAGGAGCCGATGGACTTGCCGGGACGGTCCTTCGTGGCCGCGTCGACAAGGCCGCACCCTGTCGCCAGGGTGGCGCACGCAACGATCAGTGAAGACGCGACGAGTCGTCGCATGGCCCTACCCCCGTGGTCGTGGACATGTGCCCACGACAGCACATCACGTCCGGGTGGCGACCGCAGGACCATCGTCCGGCCGGCACGTCGATCAGCCGAGCACGAGCCCGGGGTAGAGCGGGTGCTTGTCGAGCATCTCGGCCGACTGCTTCGTGACGCGGTCGGCGACTCCCTCGCCCAGGACGTAGGTCGCCTTGCTCGGGTCGCCCGCCTTGGTCGTGCCCGCCGTCGTGTTCGACAGCACGTCGACGATCAGCTCGGCGACCTTGTCGAACTCGTCGTGGCCGAAGCCGCGGGTGGTGAGGGCGGGGGTGCCGAGGCGGACGCCGGAGGTGTACCAGGCGCCGTTGGAGTCCTGCGGGACCGAGTTGCGGTTGGTCACGACGCCCGCGTCCAGCAGGGCCGACTCGGCCTGGCGGCCGGTGAGGCCGAAGGACGACACGTCGAGCAGGACGATGTGGTTGTCGGTGCCGCCGGTGACGAGGTCGGCGCCGCGGGTCAGGAAGCCCTCGGCCAGCGACTTGGCGTTGTCGGCGACCTTCTGCGCGTAGCCCTGGAACTCGGTCGTGCGCGCCTCGGCGAAGGCCACGGCCTTGGCGGCCATCACGTGCGAGAGGGGACCGCCGAGGACCATCGGGCAGCCGCGGTCGACGTCGGCCGCGAACTCCTCCTGCGCCAGCACCATGCCCCCGCGCGGGCCGCGCAGCGACTTGTGCGTGGTCGTGGTGGTGATGTGGGCGTAGGGCACCGGGTTCTCCTCGCCGGTGAACACCTTGCCCGCGACCAGGCCGGCGAAGTGCGCCATGTCGACCATCAGCACGGCGCCGACCTCATCGGCGATCTCGCGCATCTTGGCGAAGTTCACCCGGCGCGGGTAGGCGGAGTAGCCGGCGACGAGCACGAGCGGCTTGAACTCGCGGGCCTTCGCGGCCACCGCGTCGTAGTCGAGCAGGCCGGTCTCCGGGTCGGTTCCGTACTGCTGCTGGTGGAACATCTTGCCGCTGATGTTGGGGCGGAAGCCGTGGGTGAGGTGGCCGCCGGCGTCGAGCGACATCCCGAGCAGGCGCTGGTTGCCGAAATCGTGGCGCAGCGTCTCCCAGTCGGCCTCGGTCAGCTCGTTGACGTTCTTGGCCTGCATCTTCTGCAGGTAGGGGGTCTCCACCTTGTTGGCCAGGATCGACCAGAACGCCACCAGGTTGGCGTCGATGCCGGAGTGCGGCTGGACGTAGGCGTAGGGGGCACCGAACAGCTCACGGGCGTGCTCGGCGGCGAGCGCCTCGACCGTGTCGACGTTCTGGCAGCCGGCGTAGAAGCGGTGACCGACGGTGCCCTCGGCGTACTTGTCGCTGAACCAGGTGCCCATCGTCATCAGCACGGCCGGCGAGGCGTAGTTCTCCGAGGCGATCAGCTTGAGCGAGCCACGCTGGTCGGCGAGCTCCTTGCGGGTGGCCTCGGCGATGCGCGGCTCGACCGACGCGATGACCTCGAGTGCCTGGGAGTACGCGCTGCTGATGAGGGAGTCCGTCATGGCGCCCAGACTAGAGGCTCGGGAACGGCCGCTGTCGACGGCGTACGGGAGGTGGACGTACGCCCGGGGGAACCTGCGCGGGGCGGAGCTGACCGGAGCGCGGGTGTGTGACCTGGACCGCAGCAGGGGTTCTGGCCACGCCTGCCGGCCGATGTCCATCTCACATGGTGGAGACCAGTCCCACGATACGAGATTTCGCCTTGTGGAATGGGCGTCCACTCCCTGAGACTTCTTGACATGGTCACCGCTTCCACCCACACGCACTTGGTGGTTCGACGTCACGTCGACCTCATGCGCGTGGGCAGCGCGACCTGTTGGCATCGCTGAATCGCCGCCCCGTAGTCCCCCTCCGCGCTCAACGTCGCGCGCGGCACTCCTCAGCGAACAGGAATTTCCTGATCATGCCCGACCTCCGGTTCAAGCCCACGGCTGCCCAGAACACCGAGATCCCGCGCCCCAAGCGCGCGGAGGGTCAGTGGGCGCTCGGCTACACCGAGCCTCTGAACAAGAACGAGCAGTCCAAGAAGGACGACGACCCGCTGCACGTCCGGGACCGCATCCTCCACACCTACTCGCGCCGCGGCTTCGACTCGATCGACCCGGCGGACCTGCGGGGCCGATTCCGCTGGATGGGCCTCTACACGCAGCGCGCGCCCGGCTTCGACGGCGGCAAGACCGCGCAGCTCGAGGAGGAGGAGCTCGACGACCGCTTCTTCATGATGCGCGTCCGCACCGACGGCCAGGTCCTCGACGGTGACGCCCTGCGGGCGCTCGGCGAGCTGTCGACCGCGTACGCCCGCAACACCGCGGACATCACCGACCGCAACAACATCCAGTACCACTGGATCGAGATCGAGAGCGTCCCGGCGATCTGGGAGCGGCTCGAGGCCGTCGGCCTCACCACACTCGAGGCGTGCGGCGACAGCCCGCGCCCCTTCCTCGGCTCCCCCGTCGCCGGCATCGCCAAGGACGAGATCATCGACGGCACCGAGGCGCTCGAGGAGATCAAGCGCCGGGTGCTCGGCAACCCCGACTTCTCCAACCTGCCGCGCAAGTTCAAGACTGCGCTGACCGGCCACCCCAGCCACGACGTGGCGCCCGAGGTCAACGACGTGTCGTTCGTCGGGACGGTCCACCCGGAGCACGGCCCCGGATTCGACCTCTGGGTCGGCGGCGGGCTGTCGACCAACCCGATGCTGGCCCACCAGCTCGGCGTGTGGATCCCGCTCGACGAGGTGGCCGACGCCTGGGAGGGCGTCGCCGGGATCTTCCGCGACTACGGCTACCGCCGGCTCCGCTCCAAGGCGCGGCTCAAGTTCCTGCTCGCCGACTGGGGCAAGGAGAAGTTCCGCGAGGTCCTCGAGAACGAGTACCTCCACCGCGCGCTCGTCGACAACCCCTCCCCCGAGGCACCGGTCTCACAGGGCGACCACATCGGCATCCACGAGCAGAAGGACGGCCGTTTCTACGTCGGCGCCGCGCCCGTCGTCGGCCGCATCGACGGCACCACGCTGACCGCGCTCGGCGACCTCGTCGACACGTACGGTGCCCGCGGCGCGCGCCTGACGGCGTACCAGAAGCTGGTGGTGATCGGCGTGAAGGCCGAGGACACCGCCGCCTTCGCCGACGACCTCGAGACGATCGGCCTCACCGCGCGGCCCAGCAACTGGCGGCGCTCGACGATGGCCTGCACCGGCATCGAGTTCTGCAAGCTCGCCATCGTCGACACCAAGGAGCGCGCCCGCCGCTTGGTGACCGAGCTCGAGAAGCGCTTCCCCGACCTCGACACCGACATCACGGTCAACGTCAACGGCTGCCCCAACGCCTGCGCCCGGACCCAGGTTGCCGACATCGGCCTCAAGGGCCAGCTCGTCATGGACGAGCACGGCAACCAGGTCGAGGGCTTCCAGGTCCACCTCGGCGGTGGGCTCGCGCTGGGAGCGACCTTCGGGCGCAAGCTGCGCGCGCACAAGGTCACCAGCGCCGGCCTCGACGACTACGTCTCGGCGGTCGTCTCGGCCTACCTCGCCGACCGAACCGACGGCGAGCGCTTCGCCGCCTGGGTGGCACGCGCCGACGAGGCCCTGCTGCGCGGGGAGCCGGTGGCGGTCTGATGTCCGAGCGCGCGCAGCCCTTCCACTGCCCCTACTGCGGGGACGAGAACCTGTTCCCCCAGGAGGGTGCGGGTGCCTGGGAGTGCCGTTCGTGCCTGCGCAGCTTCACCGTCAAGATGACCGGGATGATCCGGCCCGGCGGGGGTGCTGCATGAGCGCCTCCACGCAGGCCGCCCGCGACTTCAAGGGCACGCACACCGCCGGCCGTACGCCGGAGGAGCTGCGCGAGCTCGTCTCCCACGTCGGCGCCGAGCTCGAGCTCGCTCCCGCCGAGGTGATCATCGAGTGGGCCGTCGCCACCTTCGGCGACCGGTTCGCGATCACCTCGTCGATGGGCGACGCCGTGCTCGCGCACCTGGCCTCCAAGGTCGCGCCGGGCATCGACGTCGTCTTCCTCGACACCGGCTACCACTTCGTCGAGACCATCGGCACCCGCGACGCCGTCGAGGCGACGCTGCCGGTCAACCTGCGCACCGTCAGCACGTCGCTGACCGTTGCCGAGCAGGACGCGCAGTACGGCAAGGACCTCTACAAGACCGACCCCGACCTCTGCTGCGCGCTGCGCAAGGTGAAGCCGCTCGCCGACACGCTCGCCGAGTACGACGCCTGGGCGACCGGCCTGCGCCGCGCCGAGACCCACAACCGGGTGATCGCGCCGGTCGTCGGCTGGGACGCGCGCAAGGGCAAGGTCAAGGTCTCCCCCCTCGCCCGCTGGACCGACGAGCAGGTCGAGGCCTACATCGTCGACAACGGCGTGCTGGTCAACCCGCTCGTCCACGACGGCTACCCGAGCATCGGCTGCTGGCCGTGCACCCGCCGCGTCGCACCCGGGGACGACCCCCGCAGCGGCCGATGGGCCGGCACCTCGAAGACCGAGTGCGGCATCCATGCCTGAGCCACCCCACGACGTTCTTCTCCTTCGCTTCGCTCCCCCGAACAACGCCGCGGGGACCCCGACCCCCAAGAAGATCCCCGCCCGTATGGCTCGCGACAACGCCGTCGCACCCACCCTGTTGCACCGCACCACCACTCACAATCGGAGGCACCCCTGATGGCTGCTCCTGCTCTGGTTGCCCTGGCTCACGGAAGCCGCGACCCCCGCTCGGCCCAGACGATCAAGGCGCTCGTCGCCGAGGTTAAGGCGATGCGCCCCGACCTCCGCGTCGAGACGGCGTTTCTTGACCTCGCCAAGCCGTCGTTCGACACGGTCGTCGACCGCCTGGTCAAGGCCGGCTTCGACGAGATCGTCGTCGTCCCCCTCCTGCTCACCGAGGCCTACCACGCCAAGGTCGACGTGCCCGAGGTGATCGCCTCCGCGATGGCGCGCCACGAGGGCCTCCGGATCCAGGCCAGCCGGATCCTCGGGATGGAGGCCGCCTTCCTCGAGGTGCTCGACGTCCGCCTCCGCGACGCGCTGAAGGCCGCCCGCGTCCGCGAGCTCGACGCCCTCGTCCTGGCCGCCGCCGGCTCGTCGGACCCGCTCGCCAACCAGTCGGTCGCCCGCATCGCCCGCACCTGGGCCGCCCGCCACCGCCTCCCGGTCACCGCGGCGTTCGCCTCGGCGACGCCGCCCGCCACCGGCGAGGCCGTCCGCGCCCTCCGCGCGGAGGGCAAGCGGCACATCGCCGTCGCGTCGTTCTTCCTCGCGCCCGGCCGGCTGCCCGACCGGGCCGCCGAGCTGGCCCTCGAGGCCGGCGCGGTGGCGGTCTCCGACCCGCTGGGCGCCCACCCGGCGGTGGCCCGCGCGATCCTCGCCCGCTACGCCGTCGGAGCGGTCGAGCTCGTCCCCGTCTGAGCACCTGACGTTCGTCAGAGGTGCTTGAGGGCCTCGCGGCGGGACAGGCCGCTCAGCCGGTCGGCGTGGGTCGAGACGAAGCGGCGGACCCTCGCGGAATCCGTCCGGGAGTGCTGGCGCAGCGCCCAGCCGAGGGCCTTGCGGACGAAGAACTCGCGGCCGTAGGCCGTGTCGTCGAGGTTGGCGACGAGCACCCGCTCGAGCAGGTCGGTGTCGGTGGCCTCCGCGTGCCGCAGCTGCGCGAGCATCGCGGTCCTGCGCACCCACAGGCTGTCCGGGTCGACCGACCAGGCATCCATCAGCGGCGTGACCGCAACCCGGTGGTCGAGCAGCACCTGGCCGACCAGGTGTGACGCGATCTCGTCGACGACGTCCCACCAGGCGCCGAGGCGGACCAGCTCCTCGAGCAGCGGGAGCAGGTCGGGGTCGAGCCATTGCCGGTAGCCGCGGTGCCGCAGCAGGGCGACCGCGGCGTACCACTCCTCCCGGTGGGTGGCGTCCTCGAAGAGCTCCAGCGCCGCGGCCTCCCACTGGGCGCGGTCGGCGAAGCGGTGCTCGCCCAGCAGGGGCCCGAGGATCGACCGCAGCTCGGGAGCGGTCAGCCCGGCGTAGGGCAGGTCGGACTTCATGTACGCGCGCTGCTGCGCGGCCCGGACAGGGTCGCCGACCTCGGCGAGGGCGGCGCGGACGGCGCCGACGTAGGTCACCGGCTCAGCCCACCAGGCGCTCGCGGAGGTGCTCGAGCTGGCGGGCCGGGTCCTCCGTCACCCCGCCGTGCACCGGCCCGGGCTGGAGGACGGTGCTGCGCGGCGCCTTGAGGAAGCCGAACCGCTGGCCGAGGGGCTGGCGCGCCGCCTCGCCGGCGCGCGCGTCGCCGCGGCACACGAGCTCGACGAAGGACAGCGCCTCGCGCACCTGGTCGACGTCGATCCCGGGGTGGAGCGCGCGCAGCCGGTCGGCATCGACGTGGCACACGACGTCGAGGAAGTCGGCGGCCTGGCAGTGCAGGACCACGCCGACGTTGAGGAACTCCTCGCGGTCAGGTCGCGGCACGCAGCGCAGCACGACGTACTGGTAGGCCTGCCTCATCGGGCACCGTCCGGGAGCCACTGGCGGGTGCCGAGGCGGGCGACCAGGAAGTCGACGTACGCCGCTCGTAGCGCGTCCGGCCCCAGCTGATCGGCACCGTCGGCGCCGGGCACTGCCTCGAGCCACACGTCGGGCACCTCGGCGACGACCTCGGTGAGGACGTCGCGGCCCAGGGACGCCGAGATCTCGTCGTCCAGCTCCTGCGCCCGACCGGCGCAGGTCTCGAAGACGTGGCCGCTGGGGTCCCACGGCTGGACGGCGAACCGCGCGGGGTCGGTGACGCCGCCCGCCCACCCGTGGTGGAAGTAGAGCGAGGCGCCGTGGTCGATCACCCAGAGGTCACCGTGCCAGACCAGGAGGTTGGGGTTGCGCCACGACCGGTCGACGTTGGCGGTGAAGGCGTCGAGCCACAGGACGCGGGCGCCCTCGTCGTCGGGGGTGCTCACCTGGCCGTCGACGCCGAACGAGCCGGGCAGGAAGTCGATGCCGAGGTTGGCGCCGACGCTGGCGTTGAGCAGGTCCTGGACCTCCTCGTCGGCCTCGTAGCGGGCGAGCTCGGGATCGAGGTCGAGCTCCACGAGCCGGGGCGTGCGCAGCCCGAGGCGGGTGGCCAGGCCACTGACGATGACCTCGGCGACGAGCACCTTGGCGCCCTGGCCGGCGCCGCGGAACTTGCAGACGTAGGTCCCGAGGTCGTCACCCTCGACGATGCCGGGCAGGCTGCCGCCCTCGCGCAGCGGGGTGACGTAGCGCGTGACGGTGACGCGTGGGAGTCCGGCGGGGCTCACTGGACCGGGGACTCCTCGGCGAGCCGGCTCGTCTCGGCCGCGACGTCGAAGTCGGCCTTCGGCCACTGCAGGTCGAGCCCGCGCAGGGTGTCGAGGAGCAGCTGGGCGACCGCGAGGTTGCGGTACCACTTCTTGTCGGACGGGATCACGTGCCACGGCGCCACCTGCGTGCTGGTCCGCTCGAGCACGACTTCGTACGCCTCGCGGTACTTCGGCCAGAACGCGCGCTCGTCGAGGTCACCGGGGTTGTACTTCCAGTGCTTGTCCGGGTTGGCGAGCCGCTCCCCGAGGCGGGCCTTCTGCTCGTCGGCGCTGATGTGGAGCATGCACTTGATGATCGAGTAGCCCTCGGCGACCAGTCGCGCCTCGAACTCGTTGATCGCGCCGTAGCGGCGCTCGATCTCCTCGGGCTCGGCGAAGCCCCGGACCTTGGCGATCAGGACGTCCTCGTAGTGCGAGCGGTCGAAGACGCCGATGTAGCCGGCCGGCGGGAGGCCCTTCTCGATGCGCCACAGGAAGTCGTGCGACCGCTCCTCGTCGGTCGGCGCCTTGAAGCTGGTGATCCGCACCCCCTGCGGGTCGACGAGCCCGATCGTGTGGCGCAGCACGCCGCCCTTGCCGCTCGTGTCCATCCCCTGGAGCACCAGCAGCACGCGACGCTCGCTGTCGATCGTCCGCTCGGCCCACAGCCGTTCCTGGAGGTCGGCGAGCTCGCCGCCCATCGCGTAGAGCGCTGCCTTGCCGTCGGTCTTCTTCCCGTCGAAGCCCGGGGCCGCGTCGGTCTCGATGGCGGTCAGGTCGACCGGGCCCGGCGGCAGGCGGAGGGCGTTGGCGATCGCGGAGGACGTCATGGGCACATCATGGCCCACGCACACGCAGTGATCAGCCCAGCACGCGGCGTACGTCGAGGGTGCAGCCGATCACCGTCGCCGTCGTGCCGTCACGCTGCGGCTCGTCGAACCAGGTGCCGCGCGCGAATCCAACCTTGTCGAGGATCCGCAAGGACGCGGCGTTGGCGTGGTCGGGGGCCGCGAAGTACGCCGAGGCGTCCGGGAAGCGCTGCCGCGCACGCACCATCCAGGTCCACAGGATGCGCGCCCCGAGACCGCGGCCGACCCACGCCGGCTCCCCGACCACGTAGTCCAGCCCGATCGCATCGGGGTCTGGCGTGAGCAGCGCGACGTCGGGGTAGTCACGGATCCGGTAGTCCTGCACGAACCCGACGGAGTACCCGTTGACGTCGGCGACCCACATCCGCGTGGGAGTGGTGCCGTCGACCCGAGGTCCGTACCTGGCAACGACCTGCTCGTCGCCCGGGTTCCCGTCGTTCCCCCACCAGCGCCGCACGTGGTCCTCGCGGAGCCACCGGCCGAGGATCGGTAGGTCGCCGCGGGCCATGGAGCGCAGGACGATCCGTTGATCGGGCTCCACGACGAACCGCTTCACCTCGCCCGACAGGTCCTCGGCGACGGGATCCCCCGGCACCGCTTCCGCGACCCGCGCGGCCGCAGCCGCCCAGGACTCCCCCGGCCGCGCGGCGCCGGTCAGCTCGCGCCCCCCATGGCGTACGACGACCGGGACGGGGTCGGCCCCCTCAGTGCGCGAGGGCACCCGGGACGACCGGCGGCAGGACGGACCACGGAAAGTCGATCCACTGCTCCGTGCGGCGCCAGGCGTAGTCGGGCTTGATCACCGACTGCGGCTTCTCGTAGATCACCACGGTGCGGGCCTCGAGCACGTGACCCTCGCAGAACTGGTGGACGAGCTCGAGCGTCCGTCCGGTGTCGGCCACGTCGTCGGCGATCAGGACCGTGAGCCCGGACAGGTCCACGCGGGCCGGTGTGGGCGGCAGCATGATCGGCACGTCGAGGCGCTGGTCGACGCCGGTGTAGAACTCCACGTTGATGACCGACAGGTTCTTCACGCCGAGGGCGTAGCCGAGGCCCATCCCGAGGGCCAGCCCGCCGCGTGCGATCGACAGGATCATGTCTGGCGCGAACCCGGAGTCCGCCACCTCCTGGGCCAGCTCCCGGGTGGCGGTGCCGAACATCTCGTAGGTCAGGACCTCGCGCTCGCTGCTCACGTGCCCATCCCACCAGAGGTCGGTGTCGGGCCGGAAGGGGGCGGTTCAGAAGTCGGGGTGCGGCTCGTCGAGCTCCTCGTCCTGCTCGCCGAGCGCCTCCCGGACCACCGAGAACGCCAGCCCGGCGGCGTAGCCCTTGCGGGCCAGCATCCCGGCGAGCCGCCGGGTCGCGACCTGGCGGTCGAGGCTCGCCATCGAGCGCATCTTCTTGTCGACCAGCGCACGGGCGGCGGCCCTCTGGTCGTCCTCGTCGATCTGCTCGAGCGCCTCCTTGGCCTCCTCGTCGCCGATGCCCTTGCGGCGCAGCTCCTGCGCCAGCGCGCGGGGTGCGAGCCCGCGACTGCGGTGCCGGCTCTCCACCCACTGGCGGGCGTAGGCCGAGTCGTCGATCAGCCCGACCTCGGTGAACCGGTCGAGCAGCTCGGCGGCGACCTCCTCGGGCACCTCGCGCTTGGCCAGCTTGTCGGCGAGCTCCTTGCGGGTGCGCGCCTGGCCGGTCAGCGAGTCGAGCACGATCGTCCGGGCGACACCTTCGGGATCGGCCTCGACCTCGGCCGCCGCGGCGGCCTGCCGCGCCTCCCGGGCCTCGGCCCGCTCGGCGAAGGTCTTCGAGCGACCCCGACCGCCGCGCTTCTTGCCACGACGCTCGCGTGGCGCATCCGAGGTCGGTGCCACCGCGTGGGGCGTGGATGGGGTCTCCCCCACCCACGCCTTCACGCCGAGGCTGACGTCACCGGCCCAGTCGGGGGCCGGGCGCGACTCCGACATCAGAAGTCGTTGACCCCGATGGGCTCGTCGCTCAGGTCGTCGGCGGGCTTGTCGACGGCGGGAGTGACGCCGAGCTTCTCCAGGATCAGCTTCTCGATCTCGTTGGCGAGGTCGGGGTTGTCCTTGAGGAAGTTGCGGGAGTTCTCCTTGCCCTGGCCGAGCTGGTCGCCCTCGTAGGTGTACCAGGCGCCGGCCTTGCGGATGATGCCTGCCTCGACACCGACGTCGATCAGGCCGCCCTCGCGGCTGATGCCCTTGCCGTACATGATGTCGAACTCCGCCTGCTTGAACGGCGGGGCCACCTTGTTCTTGACGACCTTGACGCGGGTGCGGTTGCCGACCATGTCGGTGCCGTCCTTGAGCGTCTCGATGCGGCGCACGTCGAGGCGCACCGAGGAGTAGAACTTCAGCGCGCGACCACCGGTGGTGGTCTCGGGCGAGCCGAACATCACGCCGATCTTCTCGCGCAGCTGGTTGATGAAGATGGCCGTGGTGCCGGAGTTGTTGAGGGCACCGGTCATCTTGCGGAGCGCCTGGCTCATCAGGCGGGCCTGGAGGCCGACGTGGCTGTCGCCCATCTCGCCCTCGATCTCGGCACGGGGCACGAGCGCCGCGACGGAGTCGATGACGATCAGCGACAGCGCGCCGGAGCGGATCAGCATGTCGGCGATCTCGAGCGCCTGCTCACCGGAGTCGGGCTGGGAGACCAGGAGGGCGTCGGTGTCGACGCCGAGGTTCTTCGCGTAGTCGGGGTCGAGCGCGTGCTCGGCGTCGATGAAGGCGACGATGCCGCCGGCCGCCTGGGCGCTGGCCACCGCGTGGAGGGCGACCGTCGTCTTTCCGGAGGACTCCGGACCGTAGATCTCGACGACCCGGCCGCGCGGCAGGCCGCCCAGGCCGAGGGCCACGTCGAGGGCGATCGACCCGGTGGGGATCACCTCGAGCGGGGCACGCGTCTCGTCGCCCAGTCGCATGACCGAGCCCTTGCCGAACTGCTTCTCCACCTGTGCGAGGGCGGCGTCGAGGGCCTTCTCGCGGTCTGCTCCAGCCATTGCTGTGTCCCGTTCTCTCGTCGTTGTGTCGGTACGTCTGCGACGCTAGGGCGAGCCACTGACAGTCCCTGATCAGGACCGTCCGATGCTGTGGACAACCTCGCCCGGCGTCGTACCTGTGGACGCACAGTAGCCCGAACAGGTGTTCGATGTAGCGTTCGGACGCGGCGTGTCGCAGGCGTGTTGCGGCGAGCCGGAGCGGCTCAGTCGCGCACCCGGACGAGCACACCGGCGGCCACCACGGACAACGCCAGGAGCTCGGCGACGACCGACAGCGCGGAGTAGCCCAGCCAGCCCACGATCACCCCGGCCAGTGCTCCTCCGCCGGCGGCGGTGAGCGCCATGGCCATGTCGGAGGTGCCCTGGACGTCCGTACGCGCCGAGATCGGGGTCCGGTCGGCGATGACGGTCGAGGCGGCCACGGTGGCGAACGACCAGCCGAGGCCGAGCAGGAAGAGACCGGACGTGATCTCCCACGACGTGCCTTCGGGCGAGACGGCGCACAGCGAGAGCGCCACCAGCAGCAGCACCCCGCCCGCGACGAGGACGGGGCTGCGACCGAACCGGTCGGCCGCCCAGCCGACGACCGGCGAGAAGGCGAACATGCCGAGCACGTGGATCGAGATGACGAAGCCGATGACCTCGAGGTGCGCGCCGCCGTGCTCCATGTGGAGCGGGGTCATGATCATCACGGTCACCATCGCCGCGTGGGCGCACGCCATGCCCACCACGGCGGCCCCGACGGCCGGCACCGCGCGCACCACGTCGACGAAGCGCGCCCACGACCCTCCGCGCGCCTGGACGCCCGTGGTCGGTGTGACCCCGGCCGCGGCCTGGGCCACGAGCAACGGATCGGGACGCAGCCGCACCCACACCCAGCCGGCGGTGACGACCAGGACGACGGCACCGATGGCGAACCCGCCGGTCAGCTCCGGGATGCCGATGGCCCGTCCCGCAGAGCCACCGACGCCGATCAGGTTGGGACCGGCCACGGCTCCGATCGTGCTCGCCCACACGACGAGCGACAGCGCCCGCGCGCGGTGCGCCTCCGTCGCGAGGTCGGTCGCGGCGTAGCGCGAGCCGGTGTTGACCGCCGTGGTCGCGCCCAGCAGCAGCGAGCCGAGCAGCAGGACCACCATCGAGCCCAGGACGCCGGCGACCACCGCGAGCACCGCGCCCGACGCTCCGACCAGGTAGCCGGTGACCAGGCCGACCCGGCGACCGCGTCGTCGCATCACCCGCGCCAGTCCGTAGGCCGCTGCCGCGGTGCCGAGCACCTGGCAGGTCTGTGCGAGCCCGGCCAGTGTGTCGCTGCCGGAGATGTCGCGGGCGAGCAACGAGGAGGTGGTCACCCCGATCGTGACGCCCACCGCTCCGACGGCCTGGGACACCAGCAGCGTGCGGACGGTGTGGCGCTGCACCGCCTCGAGGTCGAGGTCGGCCGCCAGCGTGACGGGGCCGGTCACCGCTCGCTGTCCGGGAGCTCGAGCTGGCGGCGCACCGCCGCCCAGACCTCCTTGGGAGGCATGCCGGCGTCGAGCGCCTCCCGGGTCGTCCGGCCGTCGAGGTCGCGCACGACGGTCAGCTCGGCCCACGTGCGGGAGTAGCTGCGGCCGAGGACGTCGTCGAGCCGCGCCCAGAACTCGGTGTGCCTCACGGGGACACCCCATCACGGACCGCCGACAGCTCGAGCCAGGTCTCCCCGCGCGAGCCCGCGACCCCCGACCGCACGGACACCTCCGACCACCCCGAGGAGACCACCGTGGTGTGCAGCGCCGGCGCCTGCCAGTAGGTGAAGTGCCGCGGGTTGCGGATCGAGCCGTGGGTCGACCAGCCCTCACCGTCGCCCTCCTTGAGCGAGACGCGCAGCACCCCGCCGGGACGCGTCACCTCGGCCAGCCGGGCCAGGACGGTCGGCAGGTCGTCGCGCCGCACGTGCAGCAGCGAGGCGTTGGCCCACACCGCGTCGCACGGACCCTCCGGCGAGGACAGGTCGTCCACGAGCGGGTCGAGGAGGTCGCACGCCTCGCCCTGCGAGCGGAGCAGCTCGACGAAGCCGGGGGTGACGTCCGTACGCCGCACGCGCAGGCCCAGCGACTCCATCAGCCGCGCGTCCCGTCCGCCGCCGGACCCGATCTCCAGCACCCGTGCACCCGGGCCGAGGAGGTCGACGAACGCCTCGATGTCGGCGCGGACCGAGTCGGGCAGCACCGGCCCGTTGGCGACGTACGCCGCCGCGTCGAGGTCGTAGGCGCGGACGGTGTCGTCGTCCCTCATACGGCGCCCACGTCGTGGAGGTGGTGGACGACGTCGTGGAGGTGGTAGCTCCCGAGGGTCTCGACGGTGAACCGGTCGCCGTTGGAGCGGAGGCCCGGCCGGTCCGACGTCTCGTCGGTGACGGTGGCGTAGATGCCGGCGACGGTGCCCGCGGCCTCGATCAGCTCGACGGCGACGGTGGCGGCGTCCTGCCCGGCGTAGTCGCTCTCGACGGCCGTGGCGTCCTGGTCCCAGTTGGCGAAGGTCGGCCCGTCCTCGTCGAGCATCAGTCGCAGCCGCTGCGCGAACAGGACGTGCACGTCGCGGACGTGGCAGCCGTACTCCAGCGGCGACCACACGTCCGACGCCGGTCGCTCGCCGACGTCACGGCGCGCGAGCACCTGCGACCAGGTCATCGCGGTGTCGTGGACCAGCCGCGGCAGGTCGGCGAGCCCCTGCGCCGTCGGGTCGAAGCCGCACTCGCCGCACGACCGCTCGAGGACCCAGGTCCAGTCCTTGGTGTCCGGAGTGATGCCCATGCCGGTCATCCAACCAGTCACGGCTGCGGGGACAATGCGTGGAATGGACATCCGCCGCGCTCTTCCCGCCGACCTGCCCGCGGTCGCCGAGATCTACGGGCGCGAGGCGCGCGAAGGCCACGCGACGTTCGACCACGAGCCGCGCCCGATGGAGTTCTGGGAGGACAAGCTCGCCGGCGACGACCACTTCCTCGTCGCCGAGGACGAGGGGATCGTGGTCGGCTGGGTCTCCTCGGCGCCCTACCGGCCCAAGCCGGCCTATCGCCACACGAGGGAGACGACGGTCTACGTCGCGCCCGGCCACCAGGGCCTCGGCGCGGGCCGGCGGATGTACGACGCCCTGCTGGCGTTGCTGCGCTCGGACGGGGTGCACGCGGTCGTGGCCGGCGTCGCCCTCCCCAACCCGGCGAGCCAACGCCTGCACGAGGCGTGCGGTTTCGAGCAGGTGGGCGTGATGCGCCAGGTGGGCCGCAAGTTCGACCGGTGGATCGACCTGGCGTGGTACTCGCGGGTGCTGGACTGAGCCAGGTCGAGGGTCAGGCCAGCCCGAGCTCGCGCGTCGAGACCTCGCGCATCTCGACCTTGCGCACCTTGCCGGTGACCGTCATCGGGAACTCCTCGACGACCATCACGTAGCGCGGGATCTTGTAGTGCGCGAGCCTGCCGTCGGCGTACGCCCGCACGGCAGCCGTGTCGAGCGGCTCGGTGCCCGGACGCATCCGCAGCCACGCGCACAGCTCCTCGCCGTACTTCGCGTCCGGGACGCCGACGACCTGCACGTCCTCGACGTCGGGGTGCGTGTAGAGGAACTCCTCGATCTCGCGCGGGTAGATGTTCTCGCCGCCGCGGATCACCATGTCCTTGATCCGGCCGGTGATCCGGACGTAGCCCTCGTCATCCATCACACCGAGGTCCCCGGTGTGCATCCAGCCGTCGGCGTCGACCGCCTCGGCGGTCTTCTCCTCGTCGTCCCAGTAGCCGAGCATCACCGAGTAGCCGCGGGTGCAGAACTCCCCGGCCTCGCCGCGCGGCAGGGTGTCGCCGCTGACCGGGTCGATGATCTTGATCTCGAGGTGCGGCGCGACCCGGCCGACCGTGCCGACCTTGCGCTCGAGCGAGTCGTCGGTGCGGGTCTGCGTCGACACCGGCGACGTCTCCGTCATGCCGTAGGCGATCGTCATCTCGTCGATCCCGGCGTCGATGAGCTTCTTCATCATCTCCTCGGGGCACGGCGAGCCCGCCATGATGCCGGTCCGCACGCTGCCCAGGTCGTACGACGTCAGGTCGGGCAGCGCCCACTCGGCGATGAACATCGTCGGCACGCCGTAGAGCGACGTGCACCGCTCGTCGGACACCGCGCGCAGGGTCAGCGCGGGATCGAAGCCGGCGGCCGGGATCACCATCGTGGCGCCGTGGCTGGTGCACGCGAGGTTGCCCATGACCATCCCGAAGCAGTGGTAGAAGGGCACCGGGATGCACACCCGGTCCTCCTCGCTGTAGCGGCACGCCTCGCCGACGAGGTAGCCGTTGTTGAGGATGTTGCGGTGGCTGAGGGTCGCGCCCTTCGGGAAGCCCGTCGTCCCCGAGGTGTACTGGATGTTGATCGGGTCATGCGGGTCGAGCGACGCAGATCGCCGGCGGAGGTCGTCGTCCGAGACCCCCGACCCGTCGGCCAGGAGCCCGGCCCAGCTGTGCTCGTCGTCGAGGTGGACGACCCGCTCGAGGGCGTCGCTCTGGTCGGCCGTCTCCTCGATCATCGCGCGGTAGTCGCTGGTCCTGAACGACGTCGCGCTGACCAGCATCCGCATGCCGCTCTGGTTGACGACGTAGGCGAGCTCGTGGGTGCGGTAGGACGGGTTGACGTTGACCAGCACCGCGCCGACCTTCGCGGTCGCGAGCTGGACGAGCGTCCACTCGGCGCTGTTGGGACCCCAGATCCCGACCCGGTCGCCCTTGTCGATCCCCGCGCCGATCAGGCCGCGGGCGACGGCGTCGACGTCGCGGTCGAGCTCGGCCCAGGTCCACCGACGACCGCTCGCACACTCCACCAGCGCCTCGCGGTCGGCGTACGCCGCCACCGTCCGCTCGAGGTTGGCCCCGATCGTCTCCTCCAGCAGCGCCGGTGTGGTCTCGCCCTGTGCGTAGGAGTCCATCCGGGCAACCTAGGACGGCGCCGGGCGCGTTGGCTACAGGTTGGTCAGGTGAGCAGGAGCTTGTCGAGGCGACGGCGCACGACCATGAGACCGATGACGCCCATCACCACGAGGTAGACGACCGACACCGCGGACTCCCACGTGACCACGCCGGTGGTGAGCTCGCGGCACAGCACGACGCCGCGGTAGAGCGGGGTGGCCTCGACGACCCACCGCAGGACGCTGTCGCCGAAGGCCTCGACCGGGAAGAAGGTCGCCGAGAAGAGGAAGAGCGGCATCTGGGCGAGGGTGATCTTGTCGAAGTCCTGCCAGGACTTCATCCACGTCGTCAGCGCCATGCAGACGGCCGAGAAGGCGAACGCGATCAGGATCGCCGCGGGCAGCGCGAGGACCGCCCACCACGACTCGACGAGCCCCATCGCGAGCATCACGACGAGGAAGGCCGCGGAGTAGACCGAGCCGCGGATCAGGCCCCAGGCGATCTCGCCGCGCGCGATGTCACCGGTCGTCAGCGGCGTCGCGAGCATCTGGTCGTAGAGCTTTTCGTACTTCAGCTTGAAGAACACGTTGAACGTCGAGTCGAGCAGCGCGCCGTTGAAGGCCGACGTGGCCAGCATCGCCGGCGCGACGAACGCGGCGTAGGACACCTGCTCGCCGTGGAACTCGAAGCTGTCGATGAGCTGGCCGACGCCGACGCCGATCGAGAAGAGGTAGAGCACGGGCTCGAGGAAGCCCGTGAGGAAGAGCTTCCACGCGGACTTGTAGACGATGAAGTTGCGCAGCACGAGCAGCCGTGTGGCGTGCACCGGAGTCATCGGCGCGGGGATCGCGACCTGGTCGAGAGCGGCCATCAGACCTCCAGTCGCTTGTCGAGGCCCGTGACGGCCCAGCGCCACCCGACCAGGCTGAGGACGACCAGCACCGCCAGGTTGACGGCGGCGAGCGACCAGTCGACGGTGTCGAGGCAGAACATCCGCGACAGCGAGACGCCGTGCCACAGCGGCGTCAGCCGCGCGACCCACTCGAGCACCGGCCCGAGGTTGGCGATCGGGAAGAACGCACCCGAGAAGAGGGTCAGCGGCAGCACCCCGAGCCGGAAGATCAGCCCGAAGCCCTCCTCGGACTTCAGCCTCGCGGAGACACCGAAGGTCAGCAGTGCGAAGGCGGTCCCGACGAGTACCTGTGCGAGCCAGGCGAGCACCGGACCCCACCAGCTCTCGAAGACCCCGAAGGGCGCCAGCACGAGCATGAAGACCGCGCAGGCGGAGGCGATGCGGAAGACGACGAAGGCGATGAAGGCGTTGACCAGGTCACGCACCGCCAGCGGTGTCGCGAGCTGGGCGAAGAAGGTCTTGTGCCACTTGATGGCGCCCATGACGGGGTACGTCGACTCGCTGACCGCGATCTGCATCGCGTGCGCCGCGACCAGGCCGGGGACGATGAAGGCGAGGTAGGAGGTCGCCCCCTCGAGCCTGCTGGGGTCGCCGTCGATGAAGCCGCCGAGCAGCACGCCCATCGCGACGACGTAGAACAGCGGGGCAGCGAAGGAGCCGATCACTCCCCCGCGCCAGGTGCGCTTGTAGACGGTCAGCCAGTAGTCGTACTGGCGGGCCATCCCCTCCCACGCGGAGAGGGTGCCGGTGGGTCGCGTCGACTGCGTCGTGGCGGTCGCCATCAGTCGGCCAGGCTCCGGCCGGTGAGGCGCAGGAACACGTCCTCGAGCGTCGAGCGGCGTACGAGCGTCGCGATGGGCTGCAGGCCGCGGTCGATGACGGCGGTGACGACGTCCTCGCCCCGGTCGCTGTAGACGAGCAGCCGGTCGGGCAACACCTCGACGCGGTCGCCGAGGTCCTCGACCTTCTCGGCGAGCGCCTCGTGCTCGCCGACGCCGAAGCGCAGCTCGGCGACCTCACGGGTCGAGTGGGCCTCGATCAGCTCGCGCGGCGAGCCCTCGGCGGCGATCACGCCCTTGTCCATCACCACGAGGCGGTCGCACAGCTGCTCGGCCTCGTCCATGTAGTGGGTGGTGATCACGAGGGTCACGCCCGCCTGCTTGAGACGGAAGAGCTGGTCCCACAGCACGTGCCGCGCCTGCGGGTCGAGGCCCGTCGTCGGCTCGTCGAGCAGCAGCAGGTCGGGGTTGTTGATCAGGCTGCGGGCGATCGTCAGGCGACGCTTCATGCCGCCGGACAGGTCCTCGACCTTGGACTTCGCCTTCTCGGTGATCTGGGCGAACTCGAGCAGCTCGTTGGCCCGGTCGCGGCAGGTGGCGCGGTCGATCCCGAAGTAGCGGCCGTAGATGTAGAGGTTGTCGAAGACGTTGAGCTCGTTGTCGAGCGTGTCCTCCTGGGGGCAGACGCCCAGCCGGCCGCGGATCGCGGGGCCGTCGGTGGCCGGGTCCATGCCGAGGATCCGCAGCTCACCCGAGGTCACGGGGCTGACCGAGGCGATCATCCGCATCGTGCTCGACTTGCCGGCACCGTTGGGACCGAGGAAGCCGAACGCCTCGCCCTTGCGGACGTCGACGTCGATGCCCTTCACCGCCTCGAAGTCCCCGAAGGACTTCCGCAGTCCGCGCGCCGAGATCATGGATTGCGTCACAGCCGATGACCCTAGATCAGCCTGACGACAACCGGCGAACTTCTTCAGCCATCGCTCGCCGGCGTCAGCCGCAGGAGACGCCCGGCGCCCTCGTCCTCCAGCAGCCAGATCGCGCCGTCGGGACCCTCCTCGACCGCGCGGATCCGCTCGCCCAGGTCGAAGACCTCGGACCCGCCGGCGGTCGTGCCGTCGAGGTCGACCCTCACCAGCGCCTCGCCGGACAGCGCTCCGAGGAACGCGTCGCCCTCCCAGTCGGCGAAGAGGTCGCCGCCGTAGATCATCAGGCTGCCGGGCGAGATGCTCGGGTTCCACGACGTCACCGGTGCCGCGAACCCGTCGCCCTCGGCGTGGTCGGGGATCTCGCCGCCGCCGTAGTCGCTGCCGTTGGACACCTCGGGCCAGCCGTAGTTGGAGCCCGCCTCGACGAGGTTGAGCTCGTCGCCTCCCTCGGGACCCATCTCGGAGGACCACAGCGCCCCGTCGGGAGTGAACTCCAGGCCGAGCGGGTTGCGGTGGCCCCACGTCCAGATCTCCGCGGTGACCCCGCCCTCGTCCGCCAGCGGGTTGCCCGGCGCAGGCTCGCCGTCGGGCGTCAGCCGCACGATCGTGCCGAGGGTGTTGGAGGTGTCCTGCGCGGGCTCGCCCTGCTGGCGTTCGCCGGAGGAGACGAACAGGTGCTCGCCGTCCGGGGAGAACGCCAGCCGGTGGCTCAGGTGGCCGTCACCACTGGTCTTCGGCGTCTGGCGCCAGATCACCTCGAGACCGTCGAGACGCGGAGCACCGTCGTCCGTGACGAGCGTGGCCCGGCCGACCACCGCCCCGATGCCGCCGTCGCCCTCCTCGGCCCAGCTGAGGTAGACGGTGCCGTCCTCGTCGTACGTCGGTCCCGGCAGCACGTCGCCCAGGCCGGCCTGCCCGCTGTCGACCACCTCCGGCACTCCGGCGACCTCCACGCGCTCCCCGCTGTCCGAGTCGCGAAGGTGGAGCACCCCGCTCCGCTCGGTCACCAGCAGGTCGCCGTCGGGCAGGAACGCCATCGCCCACGGCTCGTCGAAGCGGTCGAGCTCCTCGACCTCGAACGGCCAGTCCCGGTCCCCTGCGCCGGTCGCGGGGCCGAGCGCCCCTGAGGAAGCACTGTCGGCGCACCCGGCCGTCAGCGCGGCGACGACGCCGGCGAGCAGGAGCGACGCGGACTTCATGGCTCCATGGTGCGCGACGGCGCCAACCCGTCGGCCGCGATCTGGGAGGCGCCCGGTAGGAAGGAGGCATGCGCATCTTCCTCACCGGCGGCAGCGGCAAGGCCGGCCGGCACGTCGCCCCCTACCTCGCCGAGCAGGGCCACCAGGTCACCAACGCCGACCTCGTACCCCTCGACCACCCCGACGTCAACGACCTCCGGGTCGACCTCACCGACGCCGGCGAGGTCTACTCCGCGCTCGCCGGGCTGGCGACGTTCGACGAGCTCGACCTGCCCGAGAAGCCGACCTACGACGCCGTCGTGCACCTCGCCGCGATCCCGGCGATCCTCAAGCAGGCGGACTCCGCGACCTACGCGATCAACGTCCTCAGCACCTACCACGTCCTCGAGGCGGCGACCCGCCTCGGCATCCCGAAGGTCGTCTTCGCCTCGTCCGAGACGACCTACGGCATCTGCTTCGCGCAGGGCGAGCGCAAGCCGCTCTACGTGCCCGTCGACGAGGAGCACCCGACCGTCCCGGAGGACTCCTACGCCATGTCCAAGGTGGCGGGCGAGGTGACGGCGCGGTCGTTCCACGCGCGCTCCGGCGCCGACATCTACGGCCTGCGCATCAACAACGTCATCGAGCCCCACGAGTACGCCGAGATGTTCCCCGACTTCCTCGCCGACCCGGCGCTGCGTCGCCGCAACATCTTCGCCTACATCGACGTCCGCGACCTCGGGCACATGATCCAGCGCTGCCTGGAGACCGACGGCCTGGGCTTCGAGGTGTTCAACGTCGCCAACCCCGACATGTCGGTGGCCGCGACGACCGACGAGGTCATCGAGCGGTTCTACGACGGGGTCGAGGTGCGGCGGGAGATGGGACGCGACGAGACGTTCTTCGCCATCGACAAGGCCCGCGAGCTGGTCGGCTTCGACCCGCAGCACTCCTGGCGCGACGTGCTCGACGACCCGCGCCGCGACGCCTGAGCCACGGCCGGGGTCAGCGCACCCCGGCCTGCCCGAGCGCAGCGGCGATGGCCGCGACGTGACCGGGCGTCGACCCGCAGCACCCGCCGACGAGGTCGATGCCGAGGTCGGCGAGCCGCGTCGCGTGGGCCGCCATGTCCTCCGCGCTGGCGTCGTACTCGAAGTGGTCGCCCACCACCTGCGGGAGACCGGCGTTGGACTGGGCGACCAACAGCAGGCCGTCGGGCCGCGCGGCCACCATCTCGGCGGCGATGACCTCCATCTCCTCGGGACCGCGACCGCAGTTGGCGCCGACCGCGTCGGCACCGGCTGCCGCGAGGTGGGTCACGGCGTCGCCGGGCCGCACCCCCATCATCGTGCGGAGGTTGGTGTCGAAGCTCATCGTGACGACGATCGGGAGGTCGGGCGCCACCTCGCGGGCCGCGGCGAGCGCGGCGTCCGCCTCGGCGAGGTCGCTGAGCGTCTCGACGAGGACGAGGTCGATGCCGCCCTCGACCAGGGCCACGACCTGCTCGGCGAAGAGGGCCTGGGTCTCCTCCGGGGTCAGGGTCCCGAGCGGCGCCATCAGCTCGCCGGTCGGTCCGAGGTCGCCGGCCACGAGCAGGCCCCGTCCGTCGGCGACGGAGCGCGCGATCCGGGCGGCGTTGCGGTTCACCTCGGCGAGCCGGTCGCCGAGGCCGTGCATGTCGAGACGGGGACGGGTGCCGCCGAAGGTGTTGGTGGTGAGCACGCGCGAGCCCGCGTCGGCGTACGCCGTGTGCGCGGCGCGGACCGCGTCCTGGTTCTCCAGGTTCCAGAGCTCGCCGGGGTGGCCGTCCTCGAGTCCGCTGTCCTGGAGGAGGGTGCCCATGGCGCCGTCGAGGAGCACCGGCCGGTGGTCGCCGAGGAGCGCGGCGAGGCGGTTCACGAGGTCAGCCCGTCGAGGTAGCCGGCGATCCGCTCGGCCGGCCACTCGCGGTCGAGCTCGGCGGCCACGCGGTCGAGCACCTCGGCCGGCGAGCCGTCGGCCTCGGCCCACGGCGAGCGCTCCCAGCCCTCCAGGTAGTCGGTCGCACCGGTGTCGCCGAGCCGCATCGCGGCCTCGTCGATCGCCTCCTGGAACCTCGCGGCGAGCTGCACCTTCGCGGTCTCGTCGCCCGACCGGGCCGCGACCATCGACGGCAGCTCGCGCCACCGCGTCACCTGGAACTCCGTCATGGCACGAGCCTAGGCGGCGAGGCCCGCGTGCCTACGCTTGTCCAGTGATCGAGCCGGTGTCTCCCGAAGCCCCGCAGCTGCGGGGTCGCGTGCTGATGAGCCAGGACTGGCGAGACGTCACCTTCCTGCACTGGGCGGTCGATCCGGCCCTGGTCGCGGACCGGATGCCTGCGGGCGTGCGCCCCGACGTGCTCGAGGGCCGCACCTACGTCGGTCTCATCCCCTTCCGCATGGTGGACGCCGGTTTCGGTCGCGGTCCGGGCATCCCCTGGGCCGGGACGTTCCTGGAGACCAACGTGCGCCTCTACTCCGTCGACGACACCGGTCGCCGCGGCATCGTCTTCCTGAGCCTCGACACCGACCGGGCGCTCGTCGTCGCCGGCGCCCGCGCGGGATTCGGCGTTCCCTACCGCTGGGCGCGGATGCGGCACCGATCGGCGGGAGGCGAGCACACGTACGACGCGCGACTGCGCTGGCCGGGCACGCGTGCGTCGAGCCACGTCGTCGTACGCCCCGGCGCTGCCCGCGAGCCCACCGAGCTCGACCACTTCCTGAGCGCCCGCTGGGGCCTGCACACGCGGTGGGGCGGCCGCACGCTCTACGTCCCCAACCACCACGAGCCGTGGCCGGTGCACGACGCGGAGGTCGTGGCGCTCGAGGACGGGCTGATGGCGTCGGTCGGGCTCCCCGGCCTCGCCGACCGCGCCCCTGACCACGTCGGTTTCAGTCCCGGGGTGCACACCGACTTCGGGTTCCCTGTGGACGCTCGCCGCCCACGGTGAGTCAGGCGCCGTCGCTCGGACTCGTGCCGAGCAGCGCGCGGGTGAGCGACGCCCCGTCGGCCTGGAGCTGCGCCGTGGCAGCGGCGAGGTCCTCGTCGGCGGGCTCGCGGCCATCCATCGCAGCGAGCAGCACGGCCCGCCGCACCAGCTCCTTCGCGTAGGACGCCGTCGTGCCCGCCGCGGCCGCTGCCGCGTCCTCGACCGCGGCGGTCGAGAAGTCGACCTCGGCGGCGTAGAGGGCGATCAGCGCACGGCGCGCCTCCTCGTCCGGAAGCGGGATCTCGACCGCGAGGTCCACGCGACCCGGGCGCTGCGCCAGCGCCCGCTCGAGCGCCTCGGCACGGTTGGTGGTCAGCAGGAAGACGACGTCGGCGTCCGCGTCGAGGCCGTCCATCGCGTCCAGCAGCGTGAAGAGCAGCGGCGACGGTCCGCCGCCGTAGTGCATCTGCTCGCGGTCCTCCGCGATTAGGTCGCAGTCCTCGAGCACGACGATCGCCGGCTGGTGGGCTCGAGCGATCTGGGCCGCCGCGGACACGAAACCCATCTGGGTGCCGGCGAGCAGCACCACGGTGGTGCCGGGCACGGCGCCGACCAGGTGGCGCACCGTGTGGGTCTTGCCGGTGCCGGGCGGGCCGTAGAGGAGGACTCCGCGCTTGAGGTGCTGGCCCTTGCTCTGGAGCTGCTCGCGGTGCTCGGCGAGGCCGACGACGTGCGCCCGCACCTGGTCGAGCGTGCCGTCCGGCAGGATCACCCGGTCGGCCGACAGGTCCGGACGACGCACGAACGTGATCCCGCTCAGTGTGTGCTCGTAGGGGTTGCCGCTGAAGCTGATCACCTGGCCGCGGACCACGCTCCGCGCCAGGGCGAGCTCGCGCAGCTCGACCAGCAGGGCCGATGCGACCACGGGCGTCGGCGTGAGCAGCTCGAGCCGTGCCTGGGAGTGGTACTGGCTGTTGCCGGCCCGCTGCAGCACCGCGACCGGCGAGCCGTCGTAGGAGAAGAGGTGCAGGCCGAAGGCGACGGTGGCGCGGTCGGTGTCCGGGCCGGTCGGGAGGTTGAGGCGGTCGACCTGTCCCTGCCGAAAACGTCCCCACTCCGCCTGCGCCATCAGGTCGCTGAGCGAGCTGTGGTGACGCTGGTCGCCGCCCCCGATCCCGAGCAGGCGGGCCTCGGGGTCACGACCTGCGATCTCGGCCAGCGCGATGTCGATGTCGACGACGCGGTGCGCGTCGACCGACTCCTGCACCACGGGCAGGTCGTCGGCGGGCTGGCCGAAGTGCGCGTCGAGGACGGGCAACATCGGCGTACCGCGCTGCTCCGACTGATCCTCCTTGAGCAGCTGGCGGACCAGGCGGCCCAGCGCGTTGCGCAGCTCGTCGTCCTGCATCTCCCCCGTGTCGGTCATGTCGCGAGCGTAGGCGGCGACGCCGACGTGCGCCTCCGGGTATCGGCTGGCCCTATCGTTTCGTCATGACGCCGGTCCAGCGCTGGGAGAAGCGTGCCGAGATCCCGTTGCTGCTCCTCGCGATCGCGTTCCTGGTGGCCTACGCGTGGCCGGTCCTGGATCCGCGGCTCGACTCCGACCTCCGCACGAGCCTCGAGGTCGCGAGCTGGACGGTGTACGCCGCCTTCATCGCCGACTTCGCGGCGCGTCTCCTCCTCGCCGACGACCGCCGGGCGTACGCCGTCTCCCACTGGTACGACCTCGCGCTGATCGTGCTGCCGATGCTCCGGCCGCTCCGGCTGCTCCGCCTGCTCGCCTTCGCGCGGGTGCTCAACCGGTCGGCCGCCGGGTCGCTCGTCGGACGCGTGTCGACGTACGTCGCCGGCATCGCGGTCATGGCCCTCGGCCTCGGGGCGCTCGCGATCCTCGACGCCGAGCAGGACGCCGACGGTGCCAACATCCGGACCTTCGGGGACGCCCTGTGGTGGTCCGCGACGACGGTCACGACCGTCGGCTACGGCGACCACTTCCCGGTCACGACGACGGGGCGGTTCGTGGCAGCCGCCCTCATGGTCGTCGGCATCGCCTGCATCGGCGCGATCACGGCCGGCGTCGCGGCGTGGCTCGTGGCCCAGGTCGAGGCGGAGACGCGGGCCGACGACCTATCGTCGGCGGATGGACATGCTGACGCCTGACGACCTCGACCACCTCCGTCGCTGCGTGGCGCTCGCCCGCGAGGCGCTCGATGCCGGCGACGAGCCCTTCGGCTCGCTCCTGGTCGACCCCGGCGGCACCGTCCTGCGCGAGGAGCGCAACGAGACCTCCGGCGGCGACCAGACGCGCCACCCCGAGCTCGAGCTCGCCCGGTGGGCGGCGACGAACGTCGCCGACGACGTACGCCCTCGCTGCACCGTCTACACCTCCGGCGAGCACTGCGCGATGTGCTCCGCCGCGCACGCCTGGGTCGGGCTCGGCCGGATTGTGTACGCCGGCTCGACCGCGCAGCTCTCGGAGTGGCGCTCGTCCTGGGGCCTGGCCGCAGGGCCGGTGCTCCCGCTCTCGATCAACGCCGTGGCCCCCCGCGTACCCGTGTCCGGTCCCGCTCCCGAGCTCGAGGCCGAGCTGCGCGAGCTCCACCAGCGAGCAGCCGGGATCTAGCGCGCGGTCTGCTCGAAGAGCGACACCACGATCCCCTCGGGACCGCGGACGTACGCCATCCGCACCACGCCCTCGTGGTCGCCGACACCACCGACGAGGCCGTAGCCGGCTGCCGCCACCGCCTCCAGGGCGGCGTCGAGGTCGCCGACCTCGAAGGACACGTTGCGCAGGCCGACCTCGTTGGCCAGGGCCTCGGGCGAGCCGGGCAGGTTGTCCGGGGTGACGAAGCTGGCGAGCTCGAGCTTGGAGCCACCGCCGGGTGGGGCGAGCATCACGATCCGGCAGCGGGCGCCGGGGATCGCACACACCGTCTCGACGAACTCGCCCTCCACGGTGGTCGTGCCCTCGACCTCCAGGCCGAGGCCGACGAAGAACTCGGTCGCCCGCTCGAGGTCCGCGACGGTGATGCCGATGTGGTCGAAGCGCTGCACGTGGGACATGGGTCCACCTCTATCAGGTCGGGGTCTCTTCCGACCCTGGGTCGGAGCCGTCCGCCCGTTCTCGACATCGGCCAGACGGACGACCGACCGAGGTCCGGGAGGGGCGACTAGAATCCAGTCGTGAACGACGTGCACGTGATCGCCTACTTCGCCGGCGACCCGACCCGGACCTACCAGCTCGCCCAGTGGCTGGAGGTCCTCGAGGTCCTCGACGGCGTGCACCCGGTCGCGGTCGTCCTCCGGGACCCGTCGTCGGAGGCGCTCATCGCGTCGCGCACACGCCTGCCCGTCCTCGTCGCGGCGACGTTCCCCGAGCTCACCGAGCTCTACGCCGACCTCGACGCCAAGGTCGTCCTCTACTGCAACAACGCGGTGCTCAACTTCGAGTCGCTCGTCGACACGCGCCGGCTGCACGTCCACGTCAACCACGGTGAGAGCGACAAGCAGTCGATGGCGAGCAACAACGCCAAGGCCTACGACCGCGTCTTCGTCGCCGGCGACGCCGCCGTCCAGCGCTACGTGAGCGGGCTGCTCGACTTCGACGCCACGAAGCTGGTGCGCATCGGACGCCCCCAGCTCGACCTGCCGCGCACGCCGCTGCTGCCGCCCAGCGAGCGGCGTACGGTCATGTACGCCCCCACCTGGGAGGGCGACGCCGACTACAACGACTACACCTCGATCGACACGCTCGGCGAGACGATCGTCCGCGCGATCCTCGCCGTCCCCGACGTCCGCCTGGCCTACAAGCCGCACCCGAAGGTGACGACCAGCCTCACACCCGCGATCGCCGAGGCCCATGACGCCATCGTGCGCATCGTCGCCGAGGCCGCCCGGCTCGACCCGGACGCCGGCCACACGCAGGTCCTGAGCGGTGACATCCTCGCGGTGATGCCGGGGTGCGACGCGATCGTCACCGACGTGTCCTCCGTCGGCCTCGACTGGCTCTACCTCCACACCGACAAGCCGATCGTCCTCACCGACCGCCACCAGGACCTCGCGGCGCTCCTGGCCGAGGTCCCGATCAGCCGGTGCGCGGACGTCGTCGACGAGGCCAACGTCGACACGCTCACGGCGCTCCTCGTCGAGCGACTCACGCACGACGAGCACCACTTCGCCCGCACAGCGATGCGCCACCACTACTTCGACGACCTGCGGGTGGGCGACAGCACCGAGCGCTTCCTTGCCTCGGTCGGCGAGCTGGTGGCGCTGCGTGACGAGCTGGTCGACGAGGCGGCGACCGGAGGAGCGATCACCGCCTGACGGACGTCAGTCGATGAACCAGACCATGATCGCGGCCCCCTCGGTGACGAACCAGGCGAAGGTCGCGACCGAGACCACCAGTGCGGCCCACACCGGCGCCCGACCGCGCGGCACGTCGCGGAAGAACCACAGGCGGAGGCCCGACCACCCGGCGACCACCGCAGCGGCGAACGGCGCCACCCCGAGGACCCAGAAGACCAGCGGCGTCAGCAGCGGGCCGACTGCCGACGGGTAGGACCAGGTGCCATCGGCCTGCGGCGCCGACGGATCGGGGGCACCGGCCGCGTAGTAGGGCACGACGAGCACGAGGACGTAGGCGACCACGTTGAACACAGCGACCCCGAGCGCGAACCACGGCCCCCGGTCCCTGCGGGTGTCCTGAGTCTGCGCGTGAGGCGCGATGTCGGCGAGTGCCATGCCTCAGTATGCGGCGGATCCGGCGTCCTGTCTGCACACCGGTCGTGCACCGCCGCGATGGCGGGCTAGAGCCGACCGGCTGTCCGCACCAGCGCGGCGACGCCCGGCGAGGTGCTGTGCGGCGGCCACGCGATCACCGTCGTCACGGCCTCGGCGTCGGAGACGGGGACGACCGCGAGGCCCTCGCGCAGGTTGGCGCGCGCGGACTCGGGCAGCACGATCGCCGCCCGGCCCAGCCGGACCAGCTGCAGGATCTGGGTCAGGTCCCGCAGCTCGGGCCCGTCGCCTGCGGGATAGCTGCCGTCGAGCTCGGGCCACCGCGGGAGCGGCAGGTCGGGGATCGAGCTGGCCTCGGCGACCGTCGTCGACGTGCGGTGGCTCGTCTCGTGCCCGGCCGGCACGACCAGCACCTGCGACTCGACCGCGAGCACGTCACAGTCGAAGCCGCTGAGGTCGTCGAAGGGGCGGTGCAGGATCGCCACGTCGGCGCGGCCGTCTCGCAGCATCAGCGCCTGGTGGCCGGGCGGGCTGAGCACGACCTCCACCTCGACGGCTCCGGGCTCGGCGGCATAGGCGTCGAGGAGCTTGGCCATCAGCTCGTCCGAGGCACCGGCCTTCGCGGTCAGCACCACTCGCGATCCCCGGTCCGGCTCGGCCGTGCGCCGGGTGCGCCGCTCGGCGGCCTCGACAGCGGCCAGCGCCACGCGACCCTCGCGCAGGAGCGTCTCACCGGCGGACGTGAGCGCCATGCCCCGCGGCGTACGCACGAACAGGTCGGCGCCCAGCCGGCGCTCGAGCTGCGCGATCGCGCGCGACAGCGGCGGCTGCGCGATCCCGAGCCGCTCCGCGGCGCGCCCCACGTGCGACTCCTCGGCGACGGTCACGAAGTAGCGCAGCTCGCGGGTCTCCACGGCTCGAGCGTACGTCGCTGACCTGCGGGCATACCTGTGCGGTATCGGCGGCCACCCGATCGGTGTTGGAACGGCGCGGGGTCGCGAGCCCACGATCGAGGCATGACAGAGAACAGTGCAGGCACCGCCCCGGACACCACCACACGCACCACGAGGACCGCCCTTGTCACGGGAGCCAACAAGGGCATCGGCCACGAGATCGCCGCCGGCCTCGCCCGCCGCGGCTTCCGCGTCGCGGTCGGCGCCCGCGACACCTCCCGACGCGAGGAGGCCGTCGACAAGCTGCGGGCCGAGGGGCTCGACGTCTTCGGCGTGGCCCTCGACGTCACGTCCGACGACAGCGTCGCGGCAGCAGCCAGCGCGATCGCGGCCGAGGGCGGCCTCGACGTCCTGGTCAACAACGCCGCGATCACCGGCGGGACGCCACAGGAGCCGTCCCGGGTGAGTGCCACGCAGGTGCTCGAGGTCGTCGACACGAACGTCGTCGGCGTCATCCGGGTCACCAACGCGATGCTGCCGATGCTCCGGGAATCCGCCTCGCCGCGCATCGTCAACGTGTCCAGCACGGTCGGATCACTGGGCCTGCAGACCGCCCAGGCCGACGCCGTGGGCCCGATCTCGGCGGCGTACTCCCCCACCAAGACCTACCTCAACGCCATCACCGTCCAGTACGCCAAGGAGCTCGCCGGCACGGGCGTCCTCGTCAACGCCGGGTGCCCGGGGTACGTCGCGACCGACCTCAACGGGTTCCAGGGCTTCCGTACGCCCGAGCAGGGTGCGGCGATCTTCCTGGAGCTCGCGACCCTGCCTGACGGTGGACCGTCCGGGACGTTCCGCGACGAGACCGGCCCCCAGCCCTGGTGAGGCGTCGCAGAGCAGACGCGGGCGAGGCGGTCGACCACCCCGGTGCCGGCGGTCTCAGATCGCTCGCAGCCCTGCCGTGACGAGCACCGCGACGACGACGCACAGCACCAGCGAGCACCGACGCCAGAGCATCACCGCGGCGACACCGACGCCGACGGTGTGGGCGCCCACCGACCACGAGCGTCCGGAGGCGAAGACCGAGGTCACCACCAGAGCAGTGAGCAGCGCGGGCGCCATCAGCACGATGACACGGGAGAACCACGGTGGCAGCTGCCGGCCACCCAGGAGCACCGGACCCAAGGCCTTGATCAGCACCGTCATCGCGGCCAGGCAGACGATGAGCACCCAGACCTCGGCATGGGTCAGCGTCACCGCGACCTCCGCACGAGACCGACGAGGGTCACGGCGCTCGCAGCCAGGATGGGCACGCCCGGAGGACTGATCGGCACCAGGGCGAGCGCGACCAGCCCGCCGCAGACGGCCACCCAGCGGGAGCTCGAGTCCCGAAGCTCCGTGATCAGGAGCGACAGGAAGAACACCGGATAGATCGCGTCCAGTCCGAGCCGGTGCGTGTCACCGAGGGCGTCTCCGAAGATCGCGCCCACGACCGAGCCGAGCGCCCACGTCACGTACTGCGGGACGGTCGTGCCGAACAACAGCCACCGGTCGAAGGTGCCGTCCCCGCGACTGGCCAGCGCCCATGAGGAGTCGACGACGGCCTGGCCCTGCACAGCGCGCTTCATCGGGCCGCCCGGCAACGACGGCGCCAGCGCGATGCCCATCGCCAGGAAGCGCGCGTTCATCAGGCTCCCCGCGGTCAGGGCCGCGGGGATGCCGCCACCGACGGTGATCACGGACAGCGCGGCGAACTGGGCCGAGCCGGCGAAGACGATCATCGCGGTGACGATGGCCTGCGCGACGCTGAACCCCGCCTGTCGCGCCAGCACGCCGAAGGAGGCGCTCAGGAAGAAGCCGACCACGCCGAACGGGACGCCCGCCTTGATCCCACGCAGGAACGCCTGCCGCGCATCCTCGTCACTCGGCCCTGCCACCGGCGCAGGCTAACAACGCGGGTGGGGCCCATCACCGGCGGATGCTCGGACGACAGTGACTCCGACGTGCCCAGGTGGGTACGGGGGGTTTGTGTCCAGCACTTCCCTCTCCCGCACCGTGCTCCACGGTGTCACTGCGCGGACCCGGGCCACTGGTCGGGAACCGCGCGTCACGGTGCCGCCAATGGCGACCACAGTCCACTGGTCAGAACACCGGCGACTACCGTGACTTTCATGCAGCAGTCGCGGCGCGCACTCGCGCTCGTCGTCCTGAGCTGGCTCGTCGCGACCGTCGCCCTCACCGGAGGTGCGGCGTCGGCCGAGACGGCCAGCAGCCCGGCGGAGGCACGCACGGTCCGCGTCGGGACCGAGGGGACGTACCCGCCCTTCACGTTCCACGATCCCGACACCGACGAGCTCACCGGCTTCGACATCGAGGTGATCCGCGCCGTGGCCGACGAGGCCGGGTGGGACCTCGAGTTCGTCGAGGCGCCTTTTGACTCGATCTTCCCGGCGCTCGACGCCGGCCGGGTCGACGTGATCGCCAACCAGATCACGATCAATCCCGAGCGCGAGGCGCGGTACCTCTTCTCGGCGCCCTACACCTACTCTCGCGGCGTGATCGTCACCGCCGCCGGCAATGACGACGTGAGGACGCTCGACGACATCGACGGCCTGGTGGCCGCCGAGTCGGAGACGAGCAACTGGGCGCAGGTCGCCCGTGACGCCGGCGCCGAGATCCGCGTGGTCGATCAGTTCGCCCAAGCGGCTGAGCTGCTCGTGCAGGGGCGCGTCGACGTCGTCGTCAACGACAACATCGCCGTCCTCGACTACCTCGCCTCCACCGGGTCGGACGAGATCGAGATCGTCGGCGACGCCGGCGAGGACGTCGGACAGCAGGCGCTCACCTTTCGCCAGGACAGCCCCGAGCTGCAGCAGGAGGCCGACGACGCGCTCGCCAGGCTGGCCGACGACGGCACGCTCGCGGGCATCTCGGAGGACTACTTCGGCGCCGACGTGACCATCGAGGACGCCGCCGAGGTCAAGGACGTGACGGGCTCGGACACACGCTCGACCCCAGAGGTCGTCCGAGGCGCAGCCTGGCCCATGCTCAAGGGGCTGCTCGTCTACACGCTCCCACTCACCGCCGCCAGCTTCGCGATCGGCCTGGTGCTGGCGCTGGTCACGGCACTGGCCAGGATGTCGTCCAACCGGTTGGTCCAGCTGCCCGCCCGCGTGTATATCTCCGCGATCCGCGGCACCCCGCTCCTGGTCCAGCTCTTCATCGCGTTCTACGGCCTCGGGCAGATCGGGCTGACCATCCCGCCCGTGCCCGCCGCCATGCTCGCGCTCAGCCTCAACGTCGGCGGCTATGCCGCTGAGATCATCCGCGGCGCGATCCTGTCCGTCCCACGCGGGCAGTACGAGGCGGCCACCACGATCGGCATGCGCTACCCGCAGCTGATGCGCCGGATCGTGCTGCCGCAGGCCGCCCGGATCGCGGTGCCGCCGCTGTCCAACACGCTGCTTTCGTTGATCAAGGACACCTCGCTGGCTTCGGTCATCCTCGTGCCCGAGCTGCTGAGGCAGGCGATCAACGCCGCGTCGCCGAGTGCGGACTTCATGCCGCTCTACCTTTTCGCGGCGCTCTACTACTGGATCGTCTGCTTCATCGTGGCGCAGGCGCAGGAGCCGCTGGAGCGGCGACTCGGGAGGTACGTCGCGTGAGCACCACGCCATTGATCGAGGTCCGCGGGCTGCGCAAGGCCTTCGACGACCACGTCGTGCTCAAGGGCGTCGACCTCAGCGCCGACGACGGGACCGCTACCGCCCTCATCGGTCCGTCGGGCTCGGGCAAGACGACCATCCTTCGCTCCCTCAACGTCCTCGAGGTGCCGGACAGCGGGACCGTACGAATCGCTGACGCCACCATCGACTTCGGCGACACCTCGGTGGACCGGTCCACCAGGCGCGACGAGGTCGACGCGCTGCGTTCGCACAGCGGCATGGTCTTCCAGTCGCATCACCTCTTCCCGCACAAGACCGTTCTGCAGAACCTGCTCGAGGGGCCGGTCCAGGTACAGGGCCGCGAGGTCGAGGAGGCTACTGCCGACGCCCGCCGGCTGCTCGAGCAGGTCGGCCTCGACGGCCGCGAGGACCAGTACCCCTCGCAGCTCTCCGGCGGCCAGCAACAGCGCGTCGGCATCGCTCGCGCGCTCGCCCTGAACCCGAAGGTCGTGCTGCTCGACGAGCCCACCTCGGCGCTTGACCCCGAGCTGGTCGGCGAGGTGCTGGCCGTCGTCCGCGACCTGGCGACCTCGGGCTGGACCCTCGTGATCGTCACCCACGAGATCCGCTTCGCCCGCGACGTCGCCGACCAGGTGCTCTTCCTCGACGAGGGCGTCATCGCCGAGCGGGGCGGTGCCGACGTGCTCCACGACCCGCAGCACGAGCGCACGAAGCAGTTCCTGCGGCGGGTGCTCGAGCCAGGCTGAACCACCCGTCCAGAAGTGCCGCGTCGCGGACGCACACCGGCGGCGCGGTGGCGCGGGACGGTCGCGCGCCTCGACGCGGAGCAGGCCGAGATCATCAACTGACCTCCGCTCGGGCGGGGTCGCTGTCGGTGCCTCCTGACACACTGCACAGCATGACCGCCCTCGACCGCTTCAGCGCGCCCACGCGGGCGTGGTTCGAGGCGTCGTTCGCGGCGGCGACACCAGCGCAGGAGGGCGCCTGGACGAGCATCGCCGAGGGTCGCAACGCGCTCGTCGTCGCGCCCACCGGCAGCGGCAAGACGCTGAGCGCGTTCCTGCACGCGATCGACCGGCTGCTGAGCAGCCAGCCGCCCGAGGACAAGTCGCGGCGCACGCGCGTGCTCTACATCTCGCCGCTCAAGGCGCTCGGCGTCGACGTCGAGCGCAATCTCCGGGCGCCCCTCACCGGCATCCGCAACACCGCCGAGCGGCTCGAGGCCACGGTGCCCGAGGTCACCGTCGGACTGCGGTCCGGCGACACCAGCCCCGCCGACCGCCGCAAGCTCGGCACCACGCCACCCGACATCCTGATCACGACGCCCGAGTCGCTGTTCCTGATGCTCACCAGCCAGGCGCGCGAGACGCTGCGCAGCGTCGACACGGTCATCATCGACGAGGTCCACGCCGTCGCCGGCACCAAGCGCGGCGCCCACCTCGCCCTCAGCCTCGAGCGCCTCGACGCGCTGCTCGACCGCCCCGCCCAGCGCATCGGCCTCAGCGCGACCGTCCGCCCGCTCGACGAGGTCGCCCGCTTCCTGGGCGGCTCACGACCCGTCGAGATCGTCTCGCCCCCCAGCACCAAGGAGTGGGACCTCCGGGTCGTGGTGCCGGTCGAGGACATGACGATGCCGGAGGAGTACGACGAGGAGTCGGGCGACCCCGGCCGCTCGACGAGCATCTGGCCCCACGTCGAGGAGCACGTGGTGGACCTCGTCGAGCAGCACCGCTCGACCATCGTCTTCGCCAACTCCCGGCGGCTGGCCGAGCGGCTCACCGCGCGGCTCAACGAGATCGCGACGACGCGGGCGGAGGAGCGGGCCGGGGCGCAGTCGGACGCGAAGCCCGGCAAGCCGCCCGCGCAGGTGATGGCCCAGGCCGGGCTGAGCACCGGCGCGGACACCGTGATCGCCAAGGCCCACCACGGATCGGTCTCCAAGGAGCAGCGGGCGATCATCGAGGACGACCTCAAGCGCGGCCGCCTGCCCGCCGTGGTCGCGACCAGCAGCCTCGAGCTCGGCATCGACATGGGCTCGGTCGACCTCGTCATCCAGATCGAGTCGCCGCCCAGCGTCGCGAGTGCGCTCCAGCGCGTCGGGCGTGCCGGTCACCAGGTCGGCGAGACCAGCCGCGGAGTCCTGTTCCCCAAGCACCGCGGCGACCTCGCGCAGACCGCCGTGTCGGTCGAGCGGATGCGCTCCGGCGCGATCGAGAAGCTCTCCGTCCCCACCAACCCCCTCGACGTGCTCGCGCAGCAGGTCGTGGCGATGCTGGCGCTGGACGAGTGGGACGTCGACGAGGTGTTCGCGCTCGTCACCCGCGCCGCGTCCTACTCCCAGCTCCCCCGCACCGCCTTCGACGCGACGCTCGACCTGCTGAGCGGGCGCTACCCGAGCGACGAGTTCGCCGAGCTGCGCCCGCGCATCGTCTGGGACCGCGTCACCGGCACGCTCAGCGGTCGGCCCGGAGCCCAGCGGCTGGCCGTGACGAGCGGCGGCACGATCCCCGACCGCGGCCTGTTCGGCGTCTTCCTGGTCGGCGAGAAGGCCAGCCGGGTCGGCGAGCTCGACGAGGAGATGGTCTACGAGTCGCGGGTCGGCGACATCTTCGCCCTCGGCGCCACGAGCTGGCGGATCGAGGACATCACCCACGACCGGGTGCTCGTGACACCCGCACCGGGGATCCCCGGCCGGTTGCCCTTCTGGAAGGGCGACTCCCTCGGCCGTCCCGCCGAGCTCGGTGCCGCCGTCGGAGCGTTCACCCGCGAGCTGGCTGCCAAGCCCGAGGCCAAGGCCATCGCCCACGTGCGGGAGCGCGGCCTCGACGTCAACGCCGCCACCAACCTCGTCACCTACCTCTCCGAGCAGCGCGAGGCCACGCAGGTGGTCCCGAGCGACACGCAGATCCTGGTCGAGCGGTTCCGCGACGAGCTCGGCGACTGGCGGCTCGTCGTCCACTCCCCCTACGGCACGCCCGTCCACGCACCGTGGGCCCTCGCGATCAACGCCCGGCTGCGCGAGCGCTTCGACGTCGACGGCCAGGCCGTCGCCTCCGACGACGGCATCGTCATCCGGATCCCCGACACCGACGCCGAGCCGCCCACGGGCGAGGTGATCGTCTTCGAGCCCGAGGAGATCGAGCAGCTCGTCACCCAGGAGGTCGGCGGCTCCGCGCTCTTCGCCAGCCGCTTCCGCGAGTGCGCGGCCCGCGCCCTCCTGCTCCCCCGTCGCGACCCCGGCCGCCGCAGTCCGCTCTGGCAGCAGCGGCAGCGCAGCGCCCAGCTGCTCGAGGTCGCGTCGCAGTACCCCGCCTTCCCCATCGTGCTCGAGGCCGTGCGCGAGTGCCTCCAGGACGTCTACGACCTCCCCGCGCTGGTCACGCTTCTCGGCCGGGTGCAGCGCCGCGAGGTCACCGTCGTGGACGTGGCGACCACCTCGCCCAGCCCGTTCGCCCGCAGCCTGCTCTTCGGCTACGTCGCGCAGTTCGTCTACGAAGGCGACTCCCCCATCGCCGAGCGCCGCGCTGCTGCGCTGTCGCTCGACCAGGGCCTCCTCGCGGAGCTCCTCGGCCGTGCCGAGCTCCGCGAGCTGCTCGACCCCGAGGTCCTGGCCGAGGTCGAGGCCGAGCTCCAGTGGCTCCACCCCGAGCGGCGCGCCCGCGACGCCGAGGCGGTCGCCGACCTGCTGCGGCTCGTCGGACCGCTGTCCACCGCCGAGATCAGCGAGCGCGCGGTCGAGGGCGCTGACGTCGAGGGCTGGCTGGCGTCCCTGGCCGACGTACGCCGGGTGGTGCAGGTCCGGATGGCCGGTGACGACCGATGGACGGCCATCGAGGACATCGGCCGGCTGCGCGACGGGCTCGGCGTGCCGGTCCCGGTCGGCACCCCCGACGCGTTCCTCGAGCTCCCCGAGGACCCGCTCGGCGACCTCGTCTCCCGCTACGCCCGCAGCCACGGGCCGTTCACCACCACCGAGGTCGCCGCCCGCCTCGGCCTGGGCGAGGCCGTCGCGCGCCAGACGCTGCAGCGGCTGGCGCACCGCGGACGGGTGCTCGACGGCGAGTTCCGGCCGTCCGGCTCGGGCACCGAGTGGTGCGACGCCGAGGTGCTGCGCAAGCTCCGCCGCCGCTCGCTCGCGCGGCTCCGCCAGGAGATCGAGCCGGTCACCCACGATGCCGTCGCGCGGTTCCTCCCGGCCTGGCAGAAGGTGGGCGGCAGCCTCCGCGGCCTCGACGGCGTGGTCGCCGCCATCGACCAGCTCGCCGGCTGCCCGGTCCCGGCCAGCGCCCTCGAGCCGCTCGTCCTCGCCGCCCGCGTGCGCGACTACGAGCCGTCGATGCTCGACGAGCTGACCGCCTCGGGTGAGGTCATCTGGGCCGGACATGCGCAGCTCCCCGGCAGCGACGGCTGGGTCAGCGTCCACCTCGCCGACCAGGCCCACCTCACCCTGCCCGAGGTGGAGGGCGGCGACGAGCTCGACGGCATCCACCGAGCCGTCCTCGACGCGCTCGAGCCCGGCGGTGCCTGGTTCTTCCGCCAGATCGCCGACCGAGTCGGCCCGGTCACCGACCCCGAGCTCAGCACGGCCCTGTGGGACCTCGTCTGGCGCGGCCTGGTCACCAACGACACCCTGTCCCCGCTGCGAGCCCTGGTCCGCAGCGGCACCCCCTCGCACCGCACCCGCCGTACGCCACCCCGCCTGGGGCGTACGACCGGCGGCCGCATGCCCGTGCGCACCGGTCCCCCCGAGACAGCCGGTCGGTGGGCCGTCCTGCCCGACCGGGACGGCGACCCGACCCGCCGGGCGCACGCCCGCGCGGAGCACCTCCTCGAGCGTCACGGCGTCGTGACGCGAGGTGCGGTGGTGAGCGAGCGGGTGGCCGGCGGCTTCGCCGGCGTCTACAAGGTGCTGAGCGCCTTCGAGGACACCGGGCGCTGCCGACGTGGCTACTTCATCGAAGGCCTCGGCGCGGCCCAGTTCGGCAGCGCCGGCGCGATCGACCGGCTCCGCACGTTCTCCGAGCCCGAGAGCGCCCGGGGCGGCGGCAAGCCGACCGTCGTCGCCCTCGCAGCGACCGACCCCGCCAACGTCTTCGGCGCGGCGCTCCCCTGGCCCGAGCCGGCCGACGCCGAGCGCGCCGGTCACCGTCCGGGCCGCAAGGCCGGCGCCCTGGTCGTCGTCGTCGACGGTGCGCTGACGGTCTACGTCGAGCGCGGCGGTCGCACGCTGCTCACCTGGAGCGAGGACCAGGACGTCCTCACACCGGCGATGTCCGCCCTGGCCGACGCGGCCCGCCGCGGGGCGCTCGGGCGGCTCACCGTTGAGAAGGCCGACGGCCAGCCGCTCATCGGCGGTGGCGGCGAGACTGCGATCCGGCAGGCCCTCTCGGCGGCCGGGTTCGTCGCGACACCGAAGGGGCTGAGACTGCGTGCCTGAGGGAGACACCGTCTATCGCGCAGCGCACAAGCTCGATCGCGCGCTGACGGGGCACCGGCTCACCGTGTCCGACTTCCGGGTTCCCGCGTTCGCGACCGTCGACCTCACCGGCGGCGAGGTGATCCGCACGCTCTCGCGGGGCAAGCACCTGCTCACCCGCGTCGACCACGAGCGAGCCTGGACGATCCACACGCACCTCAAGATGGAGGGCTCGTGGCACGTCTACCCCGACGGTGAGCGGTGGCGCCGTCCGGACAGCCAGGTCCGCCTGGTGCTCGGTATCGACGGGCGCAAGGCGGTCGGCTTCCAGCTCGGCATCGTCGAGCTGGTGCCACGTGACACCGAGGCCGACCTCGTCGCGCACCTCGGACCCGACCTGCTCGGACCCGACTGGGACGAGGACCGCGCGCTCGCCAACCTGCGCGACGAGCCCGCACGGCCGGTCGGCCAGGCGCTGCTCGACCAGCGCAACCTCGCCGGCATCGGCAACATGTACATGGCCGAGCTCTGCTTCACCAGCGGGGTCAACCCGGCGACCGACATCGCGGGGGTCCCCGACCTCACACGGCTGGTCCGGCGCGCCAAGCAGATGCTCGAGGTCAACAAGGATCGCGCGATCCAGTCGACGACCGGCAGCCTCCACGAGCGCGAGCGGATGTGGGTCTACCGACGCGACAGCTCGCCGTGCCGTCGCTGCGGCACGCCGATCGCGGTCACGATGCTCGGCGAGCCGGGCCGCCAACGGGCGGCCTACTGGTGCCCGAGCTGCCAGCCCGAGCGGTGACGCGACCGCGTCAGGCGGCGGAGGCGACGACGTCGCCCGTGGGCCGTCCTGCCGTGATCGGCGTGGCCACGACGCCCAGCGCGATCTCCTCGATCGCCACCGCGTCGGCCACGTCACGGAGCACGTCGGACAACGGCAGGTCCATCGCCTCGCACAGCGACGCGAGGAGCTCCGAGGACGCCTCCTTCTGCCCGCGCTCGATCTCGGAGATGTAGCCCAGGCTCACCCGTGCCTCGGCGGAGAGCTCCCTCAGGGTCATCCCGCGCTGCATCCGGGCGCTGCGCAGCACGTCGCCGAGCAGTCGTCGGAAGATCACCATGCGCGAGGTCCTTGCCCTGAGGAGTTGAGGAACATCTGGCCCAACGCTACCGGAGGCCCGGTTCTTCCCGCAGGAGGTCCCGCAGGAGGGTCACTGCGGACTCGCACGTCGCCTCGCGGATCTGCTGGCGATCGCCGTCGAGCGCCAGCAGCCGGGCGCGTACGACGCCGGGGCCCGCCACCGCGATCCACACGGTCCCGACCGGCCTGCCCTCCTGGCTGTCGGGTCCGGCGACACCCGTCGTCGCCACCCCCCAGGTGGCGTCGAGGCGACGGCGTACGCCACGTGCCATCGCGGTCGCGCACTCCTCCGAGACGACGCCGTGCCGCTCGACGACCTCGGCGGGGACGTCGAGCACGGAGACCTTGACGCGCGTCGCGTAGGACACCACCCCTCCGACGAAGCTCTGCGAGGCGCCCGGCACGTCGGTGATGCGAGCGGCGAGCAGCCCACCTGTCAGCGACTCCGCGGTGGCGAGCGTCTCGCCGCGGTCGACCAGCAACTCGAGCAGATCCCCGACGAGGTTCCCGGCACGCGACCACACGTCGGCGACACTAGCCGCATGGCTCTCCCCATCGAGGACTACGCGCTCATCGGCGACCGCGGCACCGCGGCACTCGTCGGGAAGGACGGCTCCATCGACTGGCTGTGCCTGCCGCGCTTCGACTCCCCCGCCTGCTTCGCTGCGCTGCTCGGCACCGAGGACAACGGTCGCTGGCTCCTCGCACCGGCCGACGAGGTGGTGTCGACCAGCCGGAGGTACGTCGACGGCACGGCGCTGCTGGAGACGACGTTCACCACGGTCGACGGCGAGGTCGTGCTGCTCGACCTGATGCCCACCGGCGACGGACGGGCGGACGTCGTACGCCGGCTCACCTGCACGCGCGGGACCGTGCGGATCCGCCACGACTGGGTGGTGCGGTGCGACTACGGCCACGTCCGGCCGTGGGTCACCCGTGAGCACGCCCACGGCAACGACCTCATCGTGGCCGTCGCCGGACCCGACAAGCTCGTCCTGCGTGGGCCGCGGCTCCCCCGCGCCCACGACGGTCACCACTCCGACGAGTTCGAGATGTCGGAGGGCGACGAGCTCACCTTCTCCACGACCTGGGTCCGCTCGTGGCGTGACATCCCGGAGCCACTCGGGTTCGACGAGCGGATCGCGGCGACCACCGAGTCGCAGCGCGACTGGTCGGCCCGTTCCCCCGATGACGTGCCGCACGCCGACATGGTCCGCCGCAGCCTGCTGACCCTGCTGCTGATGACGCACGAGGAGACCGGCGGCATCGTGGCCGCGCCCACCACGTCGCTGCCCGAGGACTTCGGCGGGGTGCGCAACTGGGACTACCGCTTCTGCTGGCTGCGCGACGCCGCGCTGACCCTGGAGTCGCTGCTGGCGGCGGGCTTCGCCGAAGAGGCCTACCACTGGCGCCGCTGGTTGCTGCGCGCCGTCGCGGGCGACCCGGCGGACCTGCAGATCATGTACACCGTCGACGGCGGCCGCCAGCTCCCCGAGCGCGAGGTCGAGCACCTGCCGGGCTACGCGGGCAGCAAGCCGGTGCGGATCGGCAACGGCGCGGCCTCACAGCGGCAGAACGACGTCCTCGGCGAGGTGATGATCGCCCTCGAGCTCGCCCGGGAGGCGGGGCTCGACGAGACCCGCAACTCGTGGTCGCTCCAGCGCGCGCTGGTCGACGAGCTCGCCGACCACTGGGACGAGCCCGATCACGGGCTGTGGGAGATCCGTGGCGACCAGCGGCACTTCACCCACTCCCGCGTGATGGTGTGGGTGGCGTTCGACCGAGCCGTGCGCGCGGTCGAGGACCACGGCCTCGACGGCCCGGTGGAGCGCTGGCGCGACCTCCGCGACCGGGTGCGCGAGGAGGTCCTCGACAAGGGCTTCGACGAGGAGCGGGGCACCTTCACCCAGCACTACGACACCCGGGAGGTCGACGCCTCGCTGCTCACCATCCCGCTCGTCGGCTTCCTCCCGGGTGACGACCCGCGCGTGCTCGGCACGATCGACGCGGTGGTGGAGGACCTGATGTCGGACGGGCTGCTGCTGCGCTACCGCACCGAGACCGGTGTCGACGGCCTCTCCGGTGACGAGCACCCGTTCCTGGCCTGTTCGTTCTGGCTGGTCTCCGCGCTCGCCTGCGCGGGTCGCCGCTCCGAGGCCGAGGAGCTGATGGACCGGCTGTGCGGGCTGGCCAACGACGTCGGGCTGCTCTCGGAGGAGTACGACGCCGCCCACGGCCGGATGGCGGGCAACTTCCCGCAGGCGTTCAGCCACCTCACGCTCGTCCAGGCCGCGCTGAGCCTGCGCTGAACGGCGTACGGCCCCCGCCCTGCGGAGCAGGACGGGGGCCGTATCAGTGAGCCCGGGTCAACGGGTGATCTTGAGCCTCACGATCTTCTTGGCGCGCTTCACGTCGTCGTCACCGAGGTAACGGATGACGAGCTTCTGCTTGCCGGCCTTGGCGAACGCGGGCAGCTTGACGACTGCCTTGCCGTTCTTGACCTTGAAGCGGTAGACCTTGCCGGTCGACGCGACCCGGACCTTGACCCAGCCCGTCGGCGTGACGCCGTCGGCCTTGACCTTCACCGTGAACCGGACCTTGTCGCCGACCGTGCCCGTGGCGTTGACCACCTTCAGCTTGGCGGCGGCCTTCTCCGGCTCCGGGGTGGGAGTCGGGGTCGGCGTGGGCGTCGGCGTCGGCGTCGGCGTGGTGGTCGGGGTCGGCGTCGGGGTCGGCGTGGTCGTGCCGCCGGCCACCGTCACCGGGACCAGTGCCGTCGTGCCGGTGGCGCTGCCCACGAGCTCGATCACCTTCTCGCCGGCGCTGAGGCCTGCGGGCAGCGTGATCGAGACCGCTGCTCGGCCGGCCTCGTCGAACCGCTCGTCCGGCTGGGTCTTGTCCACCGGGAAGCTGCCCAGCGAGACGCCGTCCAGCTCCACGTCGACGTTGGTGTCGGTGACGTCACCGGCCGCCGTCATCAGCCAGGAACTGACGTCGAAGGTGACGGTGTCGCCCGATGCGTAGGAGGACGGAGCCCCGGCCGGGAAGGACACCCCGACCGCCCGCTGGCTGTAGTCCACCGGCAGCGGCGGGTCACCCGCAGAAGCGTCGGCGAACTCCGCCATGTAGTCGACCATCGCCTGGAGGTCGGACTTGCCCGTGTCCTGCTTGCCCGTGCCACCGGCGAAGGCGAAGAAGTTGTCTCCGCCCGAGGCCAGGAACGAGTTCACCGTCACCGAGAACACCTGCGTGGGCTGCACCCGGACACCGTCGAGGTACATCGCGGTGATCCGCGACCCGGCAGGCTTCGCCGGGTCGTAGGTGTAGGTGAAGCCCTTGGACGCACCGAGCCGCAGGAACGGTCGGCTCGCACCGGCGGGCTGCCACTGCTGCTCCAGCGCCGCCTTGATCTGCTCGCCGGTGAGGTCCATGTTGACCAGCGTGTTCGCGAACGGCTGGACGTTGGCCGCGCCACGGTAGGTGAGCGTGCCGTCGGCCGCAGGGACCATGTCCTGCCGCAGACCACCGGGGTTCATGAAGGCGATCTGGGCACTGCCCGTCGTGGGCGACTCGGTCGCCCAGCGCTGGACCTCGGCGACGAGGTTGCCGAGCGTGGACTCACGCCCCCGCGCGTCCGCGTTGGACGCCAGACGCGGCCGGTTGAACGCACCGGCGAGCTTGCCCAGCGGGCGGGCGCCCAGGACGTCAGCCCTGGCCACCGCTGCGTCGACGATGGCCTTGGTGGCCGCGTCGTCCGGGTAGTTGGGCGTGTAGGCGTCCGTCCCGTCGTTGGTCTGGAGCGCGATGATGCGCGTCCGGATGCCGAGGACATCGCCCGTGTTGCCGTCCACCCGGAAGCGGAGCTGGTTGAGGTTGTAGCCGTACTGACCGGCCGAGACCACGGGGCGCTTGGTGACCGCGCGGTCCTCCGCCGCCCACTCCGCCACCGGGACGCGGTGGTTGTAGGCGAGGTGGGTGTGGCCCGAGATGATCGCGTCCACGTCGGAGCTGACTCCGTTGACGATCTTGCCGAAGTCGGAGGCCGGGTCGACCGCCGAGCTGTAGGCCGTCGTGGCCGCACCCTCGTGGACGAGCAGGATGACGACGTCGGCACCCTGGGCCTTGAGGTCCTCCGCCTCGGCGTTGGTCGCCTTGACGATGTCGGTCACCTGGATGTCGGCGATGCCGTCCGGCGACACCAGCTCCGGCAGGTGCTCGGTCACCGCACCCACGAAGCCGACCTCGACGTCACCGAAGTCCTTGATCCAGGTGGCGGGGAGGGCGGGGTTGCCGGTTGCCTTGAACTTGACGTTGGCACCGAGGTACTTCCACTCCGCCCCACCCGTCGGGTTGTCGTCCGGGTCGTAGGAGGCCATCACGCGGTTCACCAGGTCGTCGTAGCCCTGGTCGAACTCGTGGTTGCCGACCGCCGACACCTCGAGACCTGCCGAGTTGAGCGCGTCGATCGTCGGCTTGTCGTTCTGGATGAACGACTCGAAGGTCGAGGCACCGATGAGGTCACCCGCCGCGGCGAACACGGTGTTGGGGTTCTGGTTGCGGAGCTGCTTGACCGCCCCGGCCAGCACAGCCGCACCCGACTCCGCACCGTCGCGCTTGATGCGACCGTGGAAGTCGTTGATGCCGAGCACCTGGATGTCCTGGACGGCGGTGTTGATCCCGACGATCTCCGGGTTGTGGTCGGAGGCGCCATAGGGAGTGGCCGCGTGGAAGTTGGTGACGTTGTAGTTGAACCGCTCGTAGGAGTAGGCCGGCGACTCGTTGGCGCCGATCTCCCAGATGTCCGCACCCGTCACCATCGCCCGCGCAGGCCCGTTGGCCAGCACGTGGTCGAGCGAACCGGAGAGGCCGCTGAAGCTGTAGGACCACTCGTTGGCGTTGGTGGACTTCACGACCTGGTAGCCGGCGCCGTAGAGCACCTGCATCGGGTCCTCGAACGTGTAGCTGTTGAAGTCACCGGTGAGGAAGACCTTGTTGGTTCCACGCGAAGCGGCGAACTGGTCGGCGAACGTCACCAACGCCTGGGCCTGTCGCGTGCGGTCGCCGTTGTAGGCACCCTGGCCGTCGCCCGTGTCGACGTTGTCACCCGAGGCGCCGGACGAGCTCTTGGACTTGAGGTGGTTGGCCACGACGGCGAACGCCTCACTGTTGGACGCACCCTCCGGCTTGAAGGCCTGGGCGAGCGGCTGACGGGCGTTGTTGAACGCCGCTGAGCCGACGAGGATCTGCGACTGCCCGACGCGGCTCACCGTGTCGGGGTTGAAGATCATCGCGGTGCGGATGACGTCCTCGGTGGCCGGCAGCTGGTCCGGGGACGGAGCGAACGCCCAGCGGGTGTAGCCGGCGCGCGCGTTGAGCGCGGCGACGACCTGCTTGACGGCGTCGTCCCGGTCGGTCTCACCGATCGACCGCGAGTTCTCGATCTCCTCCAGGGCGACGATGTCGGCGTCCATGTTGGTGATCGCACGGACCATCTTGTCCTGCTGGCGGGTCAGGCTCGCCGCAGTGGCGGCGCCACGCGGGCCGTTGCCACCCGAGCAGGTGTCGACGGTGATGGGGTTGTTCTGGCGGTCCCTGTCGTACTCGCACGAGCGACCCGTCCCGGCCGAGACCCACGCCTCACCGGTGGTGTTGAAGTAGTTGAGGACGTTGAACGTCGCCAGCTTGAGGTCACCGCCGACATTCTCCGGGCGGGACGACCGGGTGTTGGCGAAGGTCGCGACCTCCTGGTCGGTCGCCGCAGTGACCTGGGTCGTCGGCTGCATCGTCCATGCGTCGTTGCGGAACTCGAAGATCATGGGGACCTTGAGCGTCGCAGCGGCGCCGACGCGCACCGGCTTGGCCGTGGTGCCGCTGTCGGGGGTCAGCCACGGCAGGGGCGTGTTCTTGGCCGAGGTGTCACCGAAGAGGAAGTCGATGCTGGCACCGTCGTCGATCGTGACGGCACGAGCGGCGTTGTCGTCCTTGACGGCCTGGGCCTCGGGAGTGCCGGGGCGGGCGACGTCGGTCCACTGACGCAGCGGGGTCGCACCGGCCGCGAGGCCGACCGAGCCGTACTGGTTGGTGGTGTAGGAGTTCGTCACGGTGAAGGCACCGGTCAGGGTCACCAGCTCGCTCTCGTGAGCCTCCCGCACCGCGGCGTCGCGGGGCAGGGCCATCGAGAGCGGGGTGACCGGCGCCAGCGCGGGGGTCACGGCCGTGACGTCGGCGTCCTCGGCGACGATCTCGGTCAGGCCGGTGGCCGGACCCGCACCCTCGACCGCGATGCCCTTGACCTGCACCGATGCACCGATCGCGGGGTAGGTGGCGAACCCGTCGCTGCCGCCCCACACGAAGATCGCGTCGGAGGCCCCGGGAGTCGCGTCGTTGGCACCTCCGGTGCCGCCGGTCTGGATGGTGAAGCCGTTGAGACCACCCGTGGGGTACCGCGCCGTCACCACGCCCGTGGTCGTGACGATGTCCTCGGCGTGTGGGCTGGTGGCGCCCGTGCCCTGGATCTCGGCGATCGAGCCCGTGAACTCCTCGCGGGGCGGCTCGCAGGTCACGCCGCAGGCGACGGGCGTCGGCTCGGCCTCGGTGAAGTCGGGGGCGTTGTCGTCCGTGTCGGCCGTGCGCTGCGCCGAGACGAAGTTGCCGGTCGCGACGCCCGTCCGGGCCGTCTCGTAGGTCAGTGCGGTGGTGCCGTAGCCGACGAGGTCCACGAGACCGTCGGCCGTCACGCCGGCCAGGTCGACGCCGGTCGTGCCGGAGCCGAAGGTCGGGTAGGGCGTCGTGTTGGACACGAGTGCGACGACGCCGCTGCTGCCGGAGAGGTTGATCGTGCCGAAGTCGTCGGCCGGGGGCAGCTGGGTGCCGGTCGTGAAGGCGCCCTCCTGGACGAGGTAGCGCGCTCCGGCCTTGACGACACCACTCAGCGGCGTCACGGCGAAGGCGCCGGTGCCGGTCGCGCTGTGGTACTGGACGGACCAGCCACGCACGTCGATGTCGGAGGAGGTCGGGTTGTGCAGCTCGATGAAGTCGTTGCCGTAGGACGCGCCCGACGAGAACGCACCTCCGTAGACCTCACTGATGACGAGGCCGGTTCCGGCGGGGTTGGCTACCGCGGCGATCGGGGCGAGTCCGGCGGCCAGGACGGCCAGACCCGCTCCTGCCGCGAGACGACGCGGCGAGAGGAGCGCAAGTGAGCGCATGGATGCTCCGAGTCTTCAGGGTTGATGTGACCCACGCATCTTCACCCAAGGGTCCGACAATTGGGATACCGGGCCTGCACCAATTCGCGCGAGGGTTGACGAAAGTTCACGAGCGATTTGGTGAGGAGTGGCCGTAACGGCCGGGTTCGGTCAGCCGACCCGCGAGCGCTGCTTGCGGACCTCGCGGACGAACTCCCACCCGGACCACATCGTCATCACCACGGCACCGGCGAGCGCGACCTGGCTGACGTAGAACAGCACCTCGCCGAGCGGGCCGGGCCAGAAGTCGAAGGCGCCGTCGTGGGCGTTGCCATGCGGCAGCGGCCAGGTCAGCCCCGCCAGCGCGAAGGCCTGCAGCACGGTCTTGATCTTCCCGCTCTGCGCGGCCGGGATGACGACCTGCTTGAGCACGGAGAGCCGCAGCAGCGTCACGCCCCACTCGCGCAGCAGCACGACGATCGTCACCCACCACCAGATGTCCCCGACGATCGACAGGCCGATGAAGGCCATGCCGGTGATCGCCTTGTCGGCGATGGGGTCGGCGATCTTGCCGAAGTCGGTGATGAGGTTGTGCTTGCGGGCCAGGTCGCCGTCGATCTTGTCGGTGATCATCGCGACCGCGAACAGGGCGAACGCCACCCAGCGCCACAGCGGGTCGTTGCCGCCGTCGTGCAGCAGCGCCCAGCCGAAGAGCGGCACCATGGCGATGCGCAGGACGGTCAGGACGTTGGCGATGTTCCAGTTGGACACCTGCCCCTGCCGGTCGGTGCTCATGCCACTCCCTCCACCCGCGCGACGAGGTCGACGCCGTCGGTCGCCGTGACGGTCGCCGTCAGCAGGTCGCCGATCCTCGCTCCCTCTGCACCCTGCAGTGTCGTCGTACCGTCCACCTCGGGGCCCTGGTGCGCCGCGCGTCCCTCGACGAGGTCGTCGTCGACGCTCTCGACCAGGACCACGACCTCCTCGCCGATGCGCTCCTCGGCCCGCTGGGCGTTGAGCTCCTCGACCAGGCCGGTCACGTGCTCGGTGCGGGACCGGATCTCGTCCTCGTCCAGCTTGACGGCCTCGTCGAAGGCGGCCGCCTCAGTGCCGTCCTCGTCGGAGTAGCCGAAGACGCCGGTGACGTCCATCCGCGCGGCGACGAGGAAGTCGCACAGGGTCTGGAGGTCCTCCTCGGTCTCGCCCGGGAAGCCGACGATGACGTTGGACCGCACGCCGGCCAGCGGGGCGAGCGTCCGGATCCGCTCGAGCAGCCCGAGGAAGCTCTCGGGGTCGCCGAAGCGGCGCATCCGCCGCAGCACGGTGGCGCTGGCGTGCTGGAAGGAGAGGTCGAAGTAGGGGACGACGCCCGGGGTGTCGGCGATGGCCTCGATCAGACCGGGCCGCGTCTCGGCCGGCTGGAGGTAGGACACCCGCACGCGCTCGATGCCGTCGATGCCCGACAGCTCGGGGAGCAGCGTCTCGAGGAGCCGAAGATCGCCGAGGTCCTTGCCGTAGGACGTGGAGTTCTCGCTGACGAGGAAGAGCTCCTTGACCCCCTGGGTCGCGAGCCACTGGCCCTCCTGCAGCACGTCGCTCGGGCGCCGGCTGACAAAGGAGCCGCGGAAGGCCGGGATCGCGCAGAACGAGCAGCGTCGGTCGCAGCCGCTCGCCAGCTTGAGCGGCGCCATCGGACCGGAGTCGAGGCGACGGCGTACGGCACGGGGTCCGGTCGCGGGTGCGCCCTCGCCGATCTCGCTGGTGTCGGCGACCTCGTGGCCCGGGATCGAGACGGTCGAGGCGTCGCGGTCGACCGGGGAGATCGGCAGAAGTCGACGGCGGTCGGACGGCGTGTGCGGGTGGTGCACCTCGCCGCCGACGATCGCCCGCAGCTTGGCCGCGATGTCGGGGTAGTCGTCGAAGCCCAGCACCGCGTCGGCCTCGGGCAGCGACTCGGCGAGGTCCTTGCCGTACCTCTCGGCGAGGCAACCCACGGCGACGACGGCCTGGGCGCGACCGCCGTGCTCGACCTTGAGGTCCGCGGCCTCGAGCAGGGTGTCGACGGAGTCCTTCTTGGCCGCCTCGACGAACCCGCAGGTGTTGACCACCACCGTGTCGGCGTCCTCGGCGTCGTCGACGAGCACGAACCCGCCCGCCTCGAGGCGTCCGGCCAGCTCCTCGGAGTCGACCTCGTTGCGCGCGCAGCCGAGCGTCACCACCGCGACGTTGAGCGGGGTGGGGGCAGCCTCTGTGTCAGTCGTCATCGCACGGGTGAGTATGCCGCGTCCGCGGGCACGGACCCGCAACGCCGTGGCGGTGAGGCACCTCACCGGCGGTCCCGCCCGGGACGTCAGTCGACGACGAAGGTGCCCTGGCCCGCGACCCCGGGCTCACCGACGGCACGCGCCGCGCCACCGGCGAGCGATGCGGTGACGGCACCGTCGGTGGACATCACGCGGACGGGCGGCGAGGCCTTGAGCTCGCGCGACTGCCCGACGGCCAGGTCACCCTTGAAGACCTCCGTGCCCGACCCGTCGCGCACGACCACCCGCGCGCCACCGGTCGCGGGCGCGGTGATGACGACGTCGACCGGCTTGGCCGGCGGGGCGTTCCCGGCACCCTCGGGGCCACCCGACCCGTTGAGCACCGGGGTCGAGCCGCGGAGCTCGGGCGGGGTGTCCATCACCAGGCGGGCGATCGACCAGCACAGGACCAGCGCCATGACCACGGCGACGAGCACCGACCAGTTCGGACCACCGCGGGTGCCGCGGATCGACCCGTGGGCGCCGGTGGCCAGCTCGGCCTCGAAGACGCGGCGCGGGTTGATCGGGGCGTGGGCGTAGCGCTCGTCGTACGACGCCAGGAGCGGCGCCACGTCGAGTCCGAGGACCCGGGCGAGGGTGCGCAGGTGCCCACGGGCGTAGAAGTCGCCGCCGCACGGCTCGAAGTCGTCGACCTCGACGGCCTCGATCACGTGCGGGCGGATCCGGGTGCGCTCGGCGAGCTGGTCGACCGTGAGGCCGATGCGGGTGCGGGCCGCGGCGAGCTCGGGACCGATCACCGGGTCCTCGGCGGGCTCCACCTCGAAGTCGTCGAGCACGAGCGGCTCGACGGGGTCACCGGCGCGGGCGATGGCGCGGACGCGGTCACCCCACGACTGGGTCTCCTCCACCAGGCTGACCCGACCGGGACGGTGGTGCTCGCGCCCCTCCGGCTCGTCGGCGGTCTCGGCCGGCTCGAAGTCGCGGCGGACCTCGGAGCGACGCGCCGTGCCGGTCTCCCGCAGCGCCGCCGGGGTCGGGCTGGCGACGAGGGTGTCCTCGACGACCTCGTCAGGAGCGCCGGCCTCGACGTCGTCCACATCGACGTCGGAGACCAGCGGCTCCACCAGCACGACCTGGCTGGCGTCGCGCGCCACCCGGCCCAGGGCGATCGTGAGGTCGCCACCCGCACCCACGAGGCGGGTGGAGAGCCCCAGCGGCACCGCCAGGGGCGCACCGTGCAGCATCCGGGAGATCATCGTGTGGCGCTTGCCGGCGCCGGTGATCTCAGACTCGATCAGCTCGAGGTTGTGCGGCACGACGACCAGCCGGCCGTCGCGGAGCAGGCCGCGACGGGGCGTGTGCTCGACGTGGTGGACCGCGGTCCACGGCAGGCCGCGCCAGGTGCGGCCGAGCCGGATCCGGATGCCCTGGGCGTCGGCGACGAGCAGCGGCGTGCGCGCGTCGACGAGGCTGAGGAGCCAGTAGGCACCGAGCAGGCCCATGACCACGACGAACGCCCAGTCGAGGGCCGAACCGCCCTGGGACGCACGGCCCAGGTAGGCGATGGCGACCGCGGAGGCGGTCAGCCCGACACCGGCCGCGACGCCGGCGTGGCGTCGTACCTCGATGCCCTCGGGCGCGACGGACAGGTCGCCGTCAGGAGACCCCTCGGTCGCCCCCCTCGTCACCGGCTCGGTCTCGTCGTCCTTCAGCACGGCGCCCATCAGGCTCCCCCCTCCAACGTGGCGATCACGGAATCGAGCTCGTCGGGCTTCACCAGGACGTCACGTGCCTTCGAGCCTTCGCTGGGCCCGACGACCCCGCGGCTCTCCATGATGTCCATCAGACGTCCGGCCTTGGCGAAGCCGACCCGCAGCTTGCGCTGCAGCATCGACGTCGACCCGAACTGGGTGGAGACGACCAGCTCGATGGCCTGCACCACGAGCTCCATGTCGTCGCCGATGTCGTCGTCGAGCTCGCGCTTGGACTCCTTCGGAGCCGTCACGTCCTCGACGTACGTCGGCTCGAGCTGGTCCTTGCAGTGCTTGACGACCTGGTGGATCTCCGCCTCGGTGACCCACGCGCCCTGGACGCGCACCGGCTTGGAGGCGCCCATCGGCAGGAACAGGCCGTCACCCTGGCCGACGAGCTTCTCGGCGCCCGGCTGGTCGAGGATGACGCGGCTGTCGCCGAGCGAGCTCGTGGCGAAGGCCAGGCGCGAGGGCACGTTGGCCTTGATCAGGCCCGTGACCACGTCGACCGAGGGTCGCTGGGTGGCGAGCACCAGGTGGATGCCCGCGGCGCGGGCGAGCTGGGTGATGCGCACGACCGAGTCCTCGACGTCTCGCGGCGAGACCATCATCAGGTCGGCGAGCTCGTCGACGATGACGAGGAGGTAGGGGTACGGCGACAGCACCCGCTCGCTGCCGGCCGGGACCTCGACCTTGCCGGCGCGCACCGCCTTGTTGAAGTCGTCGATGTGACGGAAGCCGAAGTTGGCCAGGTCGTCGTAGCGCATGTCCATCTCGCGCACGACCCAGGCCAGCGCCTCGGCGGCCTTCTTGGGGTTGGTGATGATCGGCGTGATGAGGTGCGGCACGCCCTCGTAGGCGTTGAGCTCCACCCGCTTGGGGTCGACCATGATCATCCGCACCTCGTCGGGCGTGGAGCGCATCAGGATCGAGGTGATGAGCGAGTTGATGAACGACGACTTGCCCGAGCCGGTGGCGCCGGCGACGAGCAGGTGCGGCATCTTCGCCATGTTGGCCACGACGAAGCCGCCCTCGACGTCCTTGCCGAGTCCGGCGACCATCGGGTGGTGGTCGGACCGCGCGGTGGTGGAGCGGAGCACGTCGCCGAGGGAGACGATCTCTTTGTCGGTGTTGGGGATCTCGATGCCGATCGCCGACTTGCCGGGGATCGGGCTGAGGATCCGCACGTCGGCCGACGCGACGGCGTAGGCGATGTTCTTGCTCAGCGCGGTGACCTTCTCCACCTTCACCGCGGGGCCGAGCTCGACCTCGTAGCGGGTGACGGTCGGGCCGCGGGTGTAGCCGGTGACGGTGGCGTCGATGCTGAACTCGTCCATCACCTGCATCAGCCGCTCGACGACCGCGTCGCTGGCCTTGGAGCGGGCCTTGTGGACCGAACCGGGCTTGAGGACCTCGTTGCCGGGCAGGGAGTAGGTGATGTCGCCGGAGAGCGCGAGCTGCTCGACGCGGGCCGGGAGCGGCGTGTGCGGTGGCGGCTCGAGGGCCTCCGGAGGGCTGGCGGGCGCCGGGACGGCCGGCGTGACCTCGGTGGGGGCGTCGGAGAAGAGGTCGATGCCGTAGTCCTCGACCGCGTCCTCCTCGGGGACGACGTCCTTCTTGCGGCGCCGCTTCCTGAGCTCGCGGTCGGACAGCACCGGGCTGTCGTAGGCCGGGTCGCCCATCTCGGGGTCGACCTCGTCGTCGAGCATCGACCGGCGGCGGGTGCGGACGGGCTTGGTGGCCTCGTCCTCGACCGCCTCGGGCTCCGGAGCGGTACGTCCCAGCGCCTTGTCGCGCAGCGCGGCGAGCTTGACCGGGATCTGGTAGACGGGCGTCGCGCTGATGATCAGGATCCCGAAGATCGCGAGCAGGCCCAGCAGGGGCACCACGACGTACGGCGTCTGCATCAGGTCGAGGAGCAGGCTCGAGGTGACGTAGCCGACCGCTCCCCCGGCCTCCTGGAGGTTGGTGGCGTCGCCGAGCACGGGCTGCGGGTTGCCGTTGGCGATGTGGACGATGCCGAGCAGACCGAGCCCGAACGCGGTCCAGCCGATCACCTGGCGGCCAGCGGGGCCGTTGCGCTCCGGGTCGCGCAGGGTGCGCCAGCCGGCGTACACGAGGAAGAGCGGGACGAACCAGCCGACCTTGCCGACCGCGCCCGAGGTGAGCGAGCGAGCGAAGTCCATCACGCCACCCGGCAGCTGCCACCAGACGGCGGCGGCGGCGATCGTCGCCAGGCCGAAGAGGAAGAGCCCGGCACCGTCGCGACGGTGCTCGGGGTCGAGGTCTCGGGCGGACTGCCCGATCGACCGGGCGACCGCACCCACGGCGTGGGCGATGCCCAGCCAGACTGCCGCGATCCCGCGGCCCACCGCGCCGAAGGCGCGCGAGACCGGCCCCGGCCCGTTGCGCACGGCGCGGGGTGCCGGACGCGAGGCGGGACGGCGCTTGGCCGCGCTGGACCCGCTCCGGCCCCTCGTCGAGCTCGAGCGAGGGGCGGGCTTGCTGGTACTCCGGGATCGGGTGCTCGAAGCCTTGGACCGGCTCTTCGAACCGGACGTGCTCGTGCTCCGCGACCCCGGCGGGGAAGACGTACGGGTCGCCATGCTGTGACCCTACGGCCAAGTCCCACCAGCCACACGGATCACAGGTACGCGTGTCGTGGTCGGGTGCGGTGGGAAGGGGGCACTCCGCCGCGGGAACGTGTGGGCCATAAAAAGTAGGAAATCAAAGAATTCTCGCCGTAACACTTCCCTTGCGTCTGACGCTGTCTTTAGGTTGACCCCGGTCACCCGCGGAGGTGACGCGTATCAACCCGTTCCCATGGAGGAATCTTGTCCGAGCACTCTCGTAGCTCGTGGCGCACGGCGGCCCTTGCCGTCACTGCCGCGGCACTGGCCACCACGGCCACTCTCGGGGTATCGCCGACGACAGCGGCGACACGTCCCGGCGACTTCAACGCCGGCCCGCAGTCACTGAAGCAGAAGAGCGGCGGAGACGCCGGGGGCACCGGGCGTCTCGCGGATCGCGCAGCGTCCGGCCGCCAGGCCTACCTGCTCACCCTCGACACCACCAGCACGAGCACGGCGTTCAACCGCGCCGGGGGCAAGGGCACCGCGGCCACGTCGGCCGCCCGTGACCAGCTCAGCCGCGTGCGGACCGCGCAGGAGCGGGTCATCGACCAGCTCCCGACGGACGCGGACGTGCTCTACCGCACCCAGGCCGCGCTCGCCGCCGTCGCGGTGACCTCCGAGGCCTCGCAGGCGACGCTCGAGGCCATCTCCGGCGTCGCATCGGTCCACCCGATCGCACCCAAGACGCCCTCGAACGCCTCGGCCGTGCAGCTCCACGGCGCCCCGGCGGCCTGGACCGCCAACAGCGAGACCGGCGCCGGGACGACCATCGCGATCATCGACACCGGCCTGGACTACACCCACGCCAACTTCGGTGGCCCGGGCACGGTGGAGTCGTACGAGACCGAGTTCGCCACGTCCGACACCGCCACCAACACCTCGTCGCTCTTCCCGACGGCCAAGGTGATCGGCGGCTGGGACTTCGTCGGCAACGACTACGACGCCGAGGTGCCGGCCAGCTCGACCCCGAAGCCCGACCCCAACCCGCTCGACTGCGGCGGCCACGGCTCCCACGTCGGTGGCTCGGCGGCCGGCTTCGGCGAGAACGCCGACGGCTCGACCTACACCGGGGCGTACGACACCTCCACCCCCTTCGACACGATGAAGATCGGCCCGGGCATGGCCCCCGCCGCCAAGCTGGTCGCGCTGAAGGTCTTCGGCTGCGAGGGCTCGACCAACGTCGTGTCCGCCGCCATCGAGAAGGCCGTCGACCCCAACGGCGACGGCATCCCCAACGACCACGTCGACGTCGTCAACATGTCGCTGGGATCGGGCTACGGCTCCCCCGACGACGGTGACGCGATCATGGCCGACGCCGCCTCGGCGGCGGGCGTCGTGATGGCCATCTCGGCCGGCAACTCCGGCGACGTCCAGGACGTCAGCGGCTCCCCGGGCTCGTCGGTGCGGGCGATCACGGTCGCCAACACGGTCGACGCGAAGAGCACGCTGGACGGCGTGTCCGTCGTCATCAACGGCGGAGCGGCGCAGACCTTCGGCATCAGCCGCAGCGTCGCCTACGACTGGGAGAACGACGACGACCTGGCCGGCGACGTCGTGGAGCTCACCGGCTCCAACGACACCGCCTGCGACCCGCTCAGCACGGAGGACAAGGCGAAGGTCACCGGCAAGATCGCCCTGGTCAAGTGGACCCAGGGCCCGGCGCTCGAGTGCGGCTCGGTCCTGCGCAGCGGCAACCTGGCCGCGGCCGGTGCCACCGGGTTCATCTTCCACAACTCCGGCGAGACCTTCGAGGCCGGCATCACCGGCAGCTCGGTCATTCCCGGCGTGCTGGTCGTCAAGAGCGGCGGCGACGCCATCCGTACGGCCCTGGCCGCCAGCCAGCCCGTGTCGGTCACCGGCACCACCTACGGCACGGTCGTGCAGGACTTCCCGGAGGACGTCGACACGGTCAACTCCTCCTCGTCGCGCGGCGGCCACGCCGCCGGTGCGCTGAAGCCGGACGTCTCCGCTGTCGGCACCAGCGTCTACTCCACCGGAGTGGGCACCGGAACCCGCGGTGAGGACCTCAGCGGCACGTCCATGGCCTCGCCCATGGTGGCCGGCCTGGCCGCGCTCGTGAAGGGCCTGCGCCCGTCGTGGACGCCGGAGATGATCAAGGCCGACATCATGAACACCGCCGGCCAGGACCTCTTCGTCGGCAAGAACCACACCGGCGCGAAGTACGCCCCGAACCGGGTCGGCGCCGGCCGCATCAAGGCCGACGCGGCGCTCGCCAACCAGGTGCTCGCCTACGTCAACGAGGACCCGGGCGCCGTCAGCGTCTCGTTCGGCGCGGTCGAGGTCTCCGACCCGACGACCATGACGAAGACCATCAAGGTGCAGAACACCGGCGCCAACGCGGCGACCTACAGCACGTCCTACGTCGCCTCGACGTCGGTCCCGGGCACGTCGTGGTCGGTGTCGCCGTCCTCGGTCACCGTCCCGGCCGGTGGGTCCACCGACGTGACGGTCACGTTCAGCACCAAGAGCCGTGGCTTCCTCACCAAGACGGCCGACCCCGCCACGGGCCGGCTCGACAACGCCGGTCAGTACCCGCGCGAGGTGCTCTCCTCGTCCAGCGGCCGGGTCGTGCTGACCCCGCAGAGCGGTGTCGCCCTGCGCGTCCCGGTCTACGCCGCACCGCGGCCCGCGTCCGACATGTCGCAGGCCTCGGAGCTCGCGATGCCCGCCGGCGCGACGCAGGCCGCCCAGCTCACGCTGGACGGCTACGACCTGGGCAACGGCGCCAACGGCACCAGCGACAGCGACGGGGCGAACGACATCTTCTCCCTCGCTGCCGGGTTCGAGCTGGCGGCCGTCGACGGACAGGAGCCGATGTGCACCGGTGGTGCCGCCTCGGGCTGCCTCAACCTGCCCGAGGAGCGCTTTGCCGACATCGCACACGTCGGCGTGACCTCGGACTACCCGGTGTGGGGCAGCCAGGACGACTCGCTGGCCTACTTCGCCGTCAACGCGCACGGCCCGTGGAGCACCCCGGCGTCGAAGATCGAGTACGACCTCTACATCGACACGGACGGCGACAACAACCCCGACCTGGTGGCCTTCAACACGCGGCTCACCGACGAGGACGTGTTCGTCGTCTCGCTCTACGACCTGTCCAAGCCGTTCAGCGCCGGAGCGATCGACATCCAGCTGCTCAACGGACGCTTCGGCAACGTCGACTCGGCCGCGTTCGACAGCGACACGATGATCATGCCGGTGTACCTCGGTGCCCTGGCCGACTTCGGCGTCGACGTCGACAACCCGCGCATCAACTACGGGTTCATCAGCTACACCAACCTCAGCGCGGACTACATCGACGCCGTCGGCATCGACCCGCAGTCCGGCGAGGTGTCGCTGAGCGCCGACCTCTTCACCCCGGGCATCAGCGTGACCGATGCCAACGGTGAGGGTCCGCTGGTCTTCGACCAGCGCGACGCCGAGCTGACCGTCACCCGCAACGCCGCGTCCTACGCGGCCGACGGTGGGCAGGGCCTGATGATGGTCCACCTCCACAACAAGGTGGGCGAGAAGGCCCAGGTCGTCACGCTCCAGGACCCGGCGACCCCGCCGACCACGACGCCGACGCCCACGACGACGCCCACCCCGACCGTGACCCCCACGCCGACGCCGACCCCGGCGCCGGGCGTGGTGGAGACGGAGACCTCGGTGCGGATCAAGCCGAAGAAGCCCTCCTACCGGGAGAACTTCAAGGTCGTGGTCACGGTGGCGTCGGACGAGGCCACACCGACCGGCAAGGTCGTGCTGCGCATCGACGGCAAGCGGATGGGTCGCGTCAAGCTGGACGACGGCCGCGCCGTGTTCCGGATCAAGCGCGACTACTTCGTGGGCAAGCACGTGGCCCTGGCGAAGTACAAGGGCTCCGACACTGCTGACACGAGCAAGGACCGCATCAGGTTCCGCGTCGTGCGATGAGCTGAGCCGCACCATCCCGGAGGCCCCGGCGGAGAGATCCGCCGGGGCCTTCGGGCTGTGCGGGCCGCGACGCCTGCGCTCAGGAGTCGCGCGTCGAGCGCAGCGGCAACGTGAACGTGAAGGTGCTCCCCCGCCCCAGCTCCGAGGAGACGGACAGCGTGCCGCCGTGCGACTCGGCGATGCGCTGCGCGATGGGCAGCCCGAGACCGGTGCCCGGCACGGACAGCGCGTTGGGGTTGGTGGAGCGGTGGAAGGCCGAGAAGACGTGCGCCTGGTCGGTGACCGAGATGCCGAGGCCGGTGTCGGTGACCTCGACGCTGACCTCGTCGTCGGAGACCGTCATCGTGACCTCGACGGATCCGTCCTCGGGCGTGTACTTCACCGCGTTGTCGACCATGTTGTCGATCACCCGCGCCAGCTCCTCGGGGTCCCCGAAGACGACGACCGGACCGGAGCCGGACGAGGTGAAGGAGAGGCGTACGCCGGCCTGCTTGGCGCGGATCCCGAGCAGGTCGACGCTGGCCTCGCACAGCTCGGCGAGGTCGACGGCACGGCGTACGGTCTCGCGACGGCCCTGGATCCGTGAGTAGTGGAGCAGGTTGGCGACGAGGTTGTTGAGCCGCTGGGCGTTGCGGATGATCGCGTCGATCGAGGTGAGGTCGGGGTGCCGGTCGGCGATGAGCTCGGCGTGGCCGAGGATCGCCGTCAGCGGGGTCTTGAGCTCGTGCGAGATCGTGGCGATCAGCTCGCTGCGGTAACGCGCGAGCTCGCGCAGCTCCTGCACCAGCCGCTGCTCGGTCTCGAGGACGCGCGAGGCGCGGACGGTCTGGGCGAGCAGGCGACCGACCTCGAGGACGGCGTCGGCCTCGGCAGTGGTCAGCGGACGCGCGTGGCGGGCGAACCCGAGGACGAGGTAGCCGACCAGCTCCTCGCGGGACACGAGCGGGCACACGAGGGCGCGCTCGACGCGCATGCTCCGCATCAGCCGCTGCATCGGGGCAGCGCTGCGCGGGAGGCGTGCGGAGGACTCGTCGGTGACCCCGAGCTCGATGAGCTCCGGGCGGTCGCCGAGCTCGGCGAGGTCGGTGCGGATCTCCGGGACGTCGTTCTCCGGGGTGAAGGCCAGCGGCGTGGCGATGCCGATCTGGCTGCCCTGGGCGTCGGCGGGGAAGGTCCGCACCACCGTCTGCACGGTGCCGAAGCACTCCGCGATCGCCGCGACCGCCGACGTGAGCGCCTGCGGCAGGCTGTGCTGGGTGCCTGCCCCGGCGACGGCGGTCAGCATGCGGTCCAGCCGGAGCCGGTCGGTGAGCCTCTCGCGCTCGCGGGCGTTGGACAGGGCCACGCCCGCCTGGACCGCGAACATCTCGAGCAGCTCGCGGTCGGTGAGGTTGGGTACGCGGTCGCCGGGCGGCAGGTCGACGGCCATGTTGCCGAGGAGCTCGCCGCCGGCCGAGTAGAGCGGGGCGTAGAGGGCGTGCTCGGGGTGCCAGGCCTCGGGGTCGTCGCTGAGCGGCACGTCGGGGATCCACGCAGCGCGCAGCCGCTCCTCGGACATCCGGCCCGCCGGGACGAACCGGAGGATCCCCCACCGGTCGGCCTCGCGGAACTCGTCGAGGATCTGCTCGGCCGGCGTGCGGCGGTGCAGGATCTGCGCGACCACCTCGGGCGGACCGGCGACGTTGGTCATCACGAGCGTGTCGCCCTCGAGGCGGGCGATCGCCGAGACGCCGTAGCCGAGGACGTCGACGACGCCGTGCGCGATCTCCTCGAGGATGACCTCGGTGTCGGTCGAGGAGTTGACGCGGCGCATGAGCTCGGCGAGCCGGCTCAGCGCGTCCATGTTGTGCGCCACGTGCACCTCCCCACCAGATCCGTCGGCACCTCGTCCCGGTTGCCCCGCGGGAATCCTAGGGCGTACGCCCAGCGGCTATGCCTCGATCACCACAGGAATGATCATCGGGCGGCGACGGTGCGCGCGGTTGACCCAGCGACCCACCACACGTCGGACGGTCTGCTGGAGCTGGTGCGAGTCGGTGACGCCCTCCTGCACGGCGGCGTGGATCGCGTCGACGATCGGCTGGCGGATCTCGTCGAAGGTCGTCTCGTCCTCGGCGAAGCCGCGGGCGTGGATCTCGGGGCCGGACACGACCTTGCCGGTGACCGAGTCGACCACGACGATGACGGACAGGAATCCCTCCTCGCCCAGGACGCGGCGGTCCTTCATCGAGGCCTCGGAGATGTCGCCGATCGTGGTGCCGTCGACGAAGACGTAGCCGACGTCGACCTTGCCGACCACCTTCGCCACACCGTCGATCAGGTCGACGACGACGCCGTCCTCGGCAAGCACGACGTTCTCGACGCCGGTCGCCCGGGCGAGGTCGGCGTTGGCGCGCATGTGGCGTACCTCGCCGTGCACGGGCATCACGTTGCGGGGCTTGACGATGTTGTAGCAGTAGAGGAGCTCACCGGCGCTGGCGTGGCCGGAGACGTGCACGAGCGAGTTGCCCTTGTGCACGACGTTGGCGCCGAGCCGGGACAGGCCGTTGATCACGCGGTAGACGGCGTTCTCGTTGCCCGGGATCAGCGAGCTGGCGAGGACGACGGTGTCGCCGGGCTCGAGGTGCACGAAGTGGTGGTTGCTCTGCGACATCCGGCTCAGCGCTGCGAGCGGCTCGCCCTGCGATCCGGTCGAGATGAGGACCTGCTTGTGCGGCGGCAGGTCGGCGAGCTCCTTGGCCTCCACCATGACGCCCGGCGGCACCGTGAGGTAGCCGAGCTCCTGCGCAATGGCCATGTTGCGCACCATCGAGCGGCCGACGTAGGCGACCTTGCGGCCGTGCGCGACGGCGGCGTCGAGCACCTGCTGCACGCGGTGCATGTGCGAGGCGAAGCACGCCACGATGATCCGCTGCTCGCTCTTGGCGAAGACCCGGTCGAGCACCGGGCCGATCTCCTTCTCCGAGGTGGTGAAGCCGGGCACCTCGGCGTTGGTGGAGTCCGTGAGGAACAGGTCGACGCCCTCGTCGCCGAGCCGGGCGAACTCGTTGAGGTCGGTGATCCGGCCGTCGAGCGGGAGCTGGTCCATCTTGAAGTCGCCGGTGTGGAGCACGACGCCGGCGCCGGTGCGGATCACGACGGCGAGCGCGTCCGGGATCGAGTGGTTGACCGCGACGAACTCGAGCACGAACGGGCCGAACGTGATCGTCTGCCCCTCCGCGACCTCGTACTGCGCGGTCTCCTTGAGCCGGTGCTCGCGGAGCTTGGAGCCCAGCAGGGCGAGGGTGAGCTTGGAGCCGACGAGCGGGATGTCGCCCCGCTCGCGCAGGAGGTACGGCGTGGCGCCGATGTGGTCCTCGTGACCGTGGGTCAGCACGAGCGCCTCGACCGCGTCGAGACGGTCCCGGATGGGCTCGAAGTCGGGGAGGATCAGGTCGACACCGGGGTGGTGGTCCTCGGGGAAGAGCACACCGCAGTCGACGAGCAGCAGTCGACCGTCGTACTCGAACGCGGTCATGTTGCGACCGACCTCGCCCAGTCCCCCGAGCGGGATGACCCGAAGGCCTCCGGCGGGAAGCGGGCCGGGCGTGCTCAGGTCGAGGTGGGGGTGGCTCAAGGGATTCCTTCAGGTGTCTGGGACGTGGATGTCACAGGAGGCCGGCGGCGGCGAGACCGGCGCGCAGCGCCGTGACCTCGTCGTCGTCCAGGGCGACCAGTGGGCCGCGGACGCGGCGGTTGTCGAGCACGCCGAGCAGCTCGAGGGCTGCCTTGGCGGTGGTGGCCCCGTAGTTCGGGACCCCCATGACGGCGTCGAACGCCGGGAGAAGTGAGGTGTGGATCCGCAGGGCCTCCGCGTGGTCGCCGGCGTCCCAGGCGTCGAGCATCGCCTTCAGCTGGTCGCCCGCGGCGTGCGCGACGACGGACACCAGGCCTACGCCACCGTAGGCGAGGTAGCCGAGCGTGTTGACGTCGTCGCCGGAGTAGACGGAGTAGCCCATCTCGACCAGCTGCGCGGTGCGCGCGAGCAGGCCGGAGGCCTCCTTCACGGTCGTCACGTGGTCGTAGCGACGCATCGCCTCGTAGGTGTCGAGCTCGATCAGGCTGGCGGTGCGGCCGGGGACGTCGTAGAGCATGACCGGGAGGTCGGTGGCCTCGACGACGCTCGAGAAGTGGTGACGCAGGCCGACCTGCCCGGGCTTGTTGTAGTAGGGGCTGACCAGCAGCACCCCGTCGACGCCGACCTTCTCCGCCTGCCGGGCCAGCTCCACCGAGTGGGCCGTGGCGTTGGTGCCGACGCCCGCGATCACGACGGCGCGGTCGCCGACCGCGTCCTGGACCGCGCGCAGGATCTCCCCGTCCTCGGCCACGGACGTGGTCGGGCTCTCACCCGTCGTGCCGCTCACGACGACCCCGTCGTTGCCGTGCTCGACGAGGTGGACCGCGATCGCCGCGGTGCCGTCGAGGTCGACGCTGCCGTCCTCGTGGAACGCGGTGGCCATCGCCGTGAGGAGACGACCGAACGGTGCTGCGGAGCTCATGACGGCAAGGTTATCGCCCCACGTCCGTCGCGCTGTCGTCGGCGAGCCGCATACTCGTGGGCATGGCGTACGACGAGGTGCTGGCGCAGCGGATCCACGACCTGGTCGACGGGGACGAGGGCTGGACGTCGAGGAAGATGTTCGGCGGCCTCGGCTTCATGCTCCACGGCCACATGGCCGTCGCGGCCGCCAGCTCAGGCGCGCTGATGGTGCGCGCCGACCCGGCGCAGACGGCGGAGTGGCTCGACGGCGACACGGTGCGGCCGATGGAGATGCGCGGACGGGAGATGGCCGGCTGGCTGCTGGTGTCGCCGGACGCCCTCTCGTCCGACGAGCAGCTCGAGCTGTGGGTGGAGCGCGGCGCGACCTTCGTGCGCACGCTCCCGCCGAAGTGAGCCCCGACCTGACCCTGCCCGCCTGGTTGACGAGCGAGCAGCGGTCGACCATCGGCGCCTTGGCAGAGCGCAACCAGGCGGCCCACGGCGACGACCTGCTCGGGATCCTGCTCAGCGGCTCGGCAGGCCGCAACTACGCCACCCCGCGCTCCGACCTCGACGTCGTGGTGGTCCTCACCGACGATGCGGCCGCCACCCGGCAGACGGCGCACTCACCCGATGTCGACGAGCAGGTCGACTCCTGGTCGGAGCTGCTCGACGTCCCGGAGTTCGGCACCGGTGACTGGTGGTTCCGGTGGACCTACGCACGCGCTCCGGTGCTGCTCGACCGCACGGGCGGCGAGCTCGCCGCAGCGGCCCAGCGCCAGGCGCTGCTCACTCCCGACGAGGCCGACGCGGTCCTGATCGACCACGACCGCCTCGACGGCTGGGTCAACTTCGCCTACCGGGCCCTCAAGAACGACCGCGACGGCCGCCCGCTCGAGGCCCGGCTCGACGCCGCCGAGTCCGTCCCGTGGCTGCTCGACGTGGTGTTCGCGATCGCCGGCCGGGTGCGGCCCTACAACAAGTACCTCCCCTGGGAGCTGCGCCACCACCCGGTCGAGGGGTGGCCCGCCGATGACCTGCTCGGCCTGCTCGACCGCACGCTCGCCGGCGACGCCGGGGCCCTCCGGGAGACGTTCACACGCGTCCGCGCGGCCTGTGCGGCGTACGACGAGCGGCGGGGGCACGCGCGCACGACGGAGATGATCGACGGCTGGGGCACCGAGCTCGGCGTGTTCGCGCCGTAGGACTACCTGGCGGACTGCCGGACCACGGACTACCGGACGACGATCCGGAAGACCCGACGGACCGACCCGCTCTTCCCGGCAAGCACGGTGGCGAACTTGCCCGACGACCTCGCCCCGACCCGGCCCCGGATCACGATCCGGTCGTCCCGGACCTTCCACCTCAGCCCACGCGGCAGCCGCCAGTCGACGCGTGCCTCCGACACAGGGCCGCGGAACCGGATGGCGGCGCGGTAGGGCGTGCCGCGGTGCGCCCGCGGCAGCCGGGTCGTGAGGAACGCGATCGACGACGCGCTGTCGACGGTCGACGTGGTGGGGGTGGTGATTGTCGTCAACGGTGTGGCCGTGCTGCCACCGGTCGACAGGGACACTGTGTAGGCACCGAGCGAGCCGTAGTCGCTGTAGCGACCGGCCTCCGAGGGCGTCCCCATCCCGGTGCCGTCCACGACCGCGACGTAGCTCGCCGCGGTCGCGGGCAGGTCGACGAGCCAGGTGGCGCTCATCGAGGCGTCGTCGGCGACGTCGGCGACCGGGTCGACGGTGGCCACCGTGGCGCCGAGCGGCGTGAGGATCGTCAGCCGGACGTCGAGGTTGCAGAAGCCGGCGGGTCCGGCGACGGAGAGGGCCGTCCGCCCGAAGGCGCTGAACGAGAAGGCATCGGTGTCGGCGCGGGTCGTGATCGCCCCGGCCACCGGGGTGCCCGCCTCCACGTGGGTCGCGCCGAGCAGGGAGCCGGCGTGGTCGTCGGCGACGACGGGGGCCGTCCGGGCGATGACCGCCGTGTCGTCCTCGACGTTGTTCGCGCCGGCGTACTCCCCCATCGACCAGTGCGAGGCGCGTCGGCCGTAGGAGGCGCCCATGATGGGGGCCCAGCCCTTCGCGCCGGCGTAGTAGGACGCCTGGCTGGTCCCGTCGTGGCTCAGCCCGAAGGTGTGGCCGACCTCGTGGCTGATGATCTGACCCACGTCGTAGCCGCCCGTGCCCGATCCGTTGGTGAAGATCCAGGCCGGCTGGTAGTCGGTGGCGTTGACGCTGCCGAAGATTCCGACGTAGGAGAGACCGCCGCAGCCGCACCCGGAGCCGACCGAGTTGGTCGGGCTGATCACCACCGGCATGCCGTAGGTCAGGTCGGTGGCCGACGTCCGGGTGAGGGCCGAGGGATCCGGGCGGAGCGTGGTGACGTTGACGTCGAAGGGTGCGTAGTCCTCGGCCACCGTCTGCCACGCGAGGAAGATCTGCGCCCGTTCGACGGAGCTGAACGTCGAGCGGTCGGCGTCGATCGAGTAGGCCGGCGACACGATCTCGGCGCCGTTCTTCCAGCGAGTGCCGGAGTAGGTGGCGCCGTCGAAGTCGAGGTAGATGGTGCGGGTCGACCCCGGTCGCGACGACAGCGCGAACACGTCGGAGGGGACCGCGTCACCCGGCATCGCGTCGGCCGTCACCTGCTGGGACGACGCGATCGCGTGGTCGGCGACGAAGACGCGGCCGCACTCGTCCACCCAGCTCGTGGCGTCGGCGGCCAGGTGCTCGACCTGCTCGCCCGTCAGGTCGTTGAGCGCGCGTACGACGGCGGTGCTGAGGCCGGACTCGAGCGCCGTCGACAGCCGGGTCGGCTGCTGGAGGAGGACCTGGGAGCACACGAGGTCGAGGAGCCCGGTCGCCGGGGCGGCCTGGGCGGGACCCGACGTACCGAGGGCGGCGACGCCGACGATCGCCGCGACGAATGCGCGCGCGACAAGGACACGAGACGAACGAACACCCACGACGGTGCAACTCCCACGCTGGAATCAATGGTCCCGAGAGGACGAGACCTATTGATACGGAGCAGAGATGCACGGCACGGTGACAGTCGAGCCACCTCAGATTCAGTCGTTGGTCAAGGTTTCAACAAGGAGGGGGAGCACGTGGTGCTCGAGCATCGGCGCGAGGTCGTCGGGGTGGTCGTGCATCGGGGTCCAGCGCACTTCCGCGATCTCCGCCGACGCCACGGGCTCGGCGTCGGACTCGACCAGGAACACCGTCGAGTGGAGCGTGTGCCCGGGCTCGTTGGCGGCGTCGGAGTGGAACTCGCCGAGCAGCGTCGCCTCGGTGATGTGCAGCCCGACCTCCTCGCGGGTCTCCCGCAGCGCGGCGTCGCGGGCCGACTCCCCCGGCTCGAGCTTGCCGCCGACCAGCATGAACCGCTCGGTGCCCTTCTTGCGCACCGTCAGCACGTGGCCGTCGCGCACCAGTGCGATGGCCGCGACGACGATGTGCCGGTCGGGATCCATGCCCCGGAGCATGTCAGGCCCGCTCACAGCTCCCCGCGGTGCTCCTCGATCCAGGCGATCTCCTCGAGGTCGAGCTGTTCGGCGCCGTCGGCGACCCACGTCCGCTGGGGCTCGACGCCACGCGCCGCCAGGTCGGCGCGCAGGCGGATCACGGCACGGATCCGCGCGATGACCGCGTCCGCGACGTCGAAGTCCGGGAGGTCGCCGTACGCCTCGACGAAGGTGCGGGCCCGCGCGGCCCGGTCGGGCACGACCGGGAAGTGGTGCCACTCCAGCGCGTGCTCGTCGGACCTCAGCGGCGCGAACCAGTGCAGGGCGTACGCCACGTCCGTGACCCGCGGTGCCGGGTGGAGGTAGTCCCAGTCGATGAGGGCGACGGCCTCGTTGTCGCGCCAGATGAAGTTCCACGGACCGGGGTCGCCGTGGCAGGGCACGACGCCCTCGCCCGCGACGGGGACCGCGCCCCACACCGCGTCCTCCGGCGGCGTCCAGCCGACTCCCGCGTCATGGATCGTCCTGAGCAGGCGGGCAGCGGAGGCGAGGCCCTGGTCGGTGTGCTGGTGGTACCAGCCCTCACCGCCGTCCGCGCCCTCGATGAACCCGAGCCGCTCGACACCGTCCTCGACCCCCAACGGCTCGGGCACGCACCCGAGTCCCTGCGCGCGCAGGTGGCGCAGGTAGTCCTGCACGGTGGCCGTGTGCTCGCCGGCCGGGCGCGTGACCACGCCGTCCTCGATCGCGACGGGCCGGTGCAGCTCGTTGGCCTCCGCGGCCCGGTCGGCGGCGGCGAACCGGCTCTCGGGCTGCGTGTCGTCCATGTGGGCGACCCTAGGGACGGACGACCTCCACGGCCACCGAGTTGTTCACTGCCCCAGCGCGCGGCGTACGGCCTCGAGCGCCTCGTCGTCGTCGAGGCCGAGCGTCCGCACCGTGGCGACGTACGACGACGCGGCGGCGCGGACCGACGACGAGACTCCGGTGCCGGTGACGAACGTGCCGGCGCGGCCGCGCGTCTCGACCACGCCGAGAGCCTCGAGCTCCTTGTAGGCGCGGGCGACGGTGTTGGCGGCGAGGTCGAGGTCCGCGGCGAGCGAGCGGACGGGCGGCAGCCGGAACCCTGGCGCCAGGGTGCCGGAGGCGACCTGCGTCCGGATCCCCTCGCGGACCTGCTCGAAGGGCGGGACCCCGGACGAGGTGTCGACCGAGAGCTTCATGCCGCCGGGTCCATCCGCTCGAGCCACGTCCACTGGCAGCCCTCGCCGACCTCGCGGCGGACCTCGACCCACTCGTCGGCGGCGAAGTCGGGGTAGAAGGCGTCGCCGGGTGGTGAGAGGTCGACCTCGGTGAGCACCTGGTGGGTGGCGTGGGGCAGCGCGAGCGCGTAGATCTCGCCGCCGCCCGCGATCATCACGTCGCCCGGCAGCTCGGCGGCGAGGCCGAACGCCTCCTCCAGCGAGTGCGCCACCTGGACGCCCTCGAAGCCGGGGTCGAACGACTTGTCGCGGGTCACCACGATCGTCGCGCGGCCGGGCAGCGGTCGCCCGATCGAGTCCCACGTGCGGCGTCCCATCACGAGCGTGTGGCCGAGCGTCTCGCGCTTGAAGTGGGCGAAGTCGTGCGGCAGGTGCCACGGGATCGCGCCGCCGTCTCCGATCACCCGGTTGCGGGCGTGCGCGGCGACGAGGACCACCCGCTGGTCCGGGCGCAGGCTCATACGGCGATCGGTGCCTTGATGCCCGGGTGCGGGTCGTAACCCTCGACGGCGATGTCCTCGAGGTCGAAGCCGTCGATCTCGGTGATGTCGGGGTTGAGCACCAGCCGCGGCAGCGGGCGCGGCTCGCGCGAGAGCTGGAGGCGGGCCTGGTCGACGTGGTTGAGGTAGAGGTGGGCGTCGCCCATCGTGTGCACGAACTCCCCCACCTCGAGCCCGGTCACCTGCGCGACCATGTGCGTCAGCAGGGCGTAGGACGCGATGTTGAACGGCACGCCGAGGAACGTGTCGGCGGAGCGCTGGTAGAGCTGGCAGCTCAGCCGGCCGTCGGCGACGTAGAACTGGAAGAGCGTGTGGCACGGCGGCAGGGCCATGTCGTCGACATCGGCGACGTTCCACGCCGAGACGATGTGGCGCCGCGAGTCGGGCTTGGTGCGGATGCCCTCGACCAGCCGGCTGATCTGGTCGACGTGCCGGCCGTCGGGCGTGGGCCACGAGCGCCACTGGTAGCCGTAGACCGGCCCGAGGTCGCCGTTGTCGTCGGCCCACTCGTCCCAGATCGAGATGCCGCGGTCCTGGAGCCACTTCACGTTGGTGTCGCCGCGCAGGAACCAGAGCAGCTCACCGAAGACCGACCGCGTGTGCACCTTCTTGGTGGTCACGAGCGGGAAGCCCTCGGCGAGGTCGAAGCGCATCTGGTGGCCGAAGACGCTCAGCGTGCCGGTGCCGGTGCGGTCCGACTTCTCGACGCCCTCGTCGAGGATCCGCTGGAGCAGGTCGAGGTAGGCGCGCACAGGGCGACTCTAGCCGCGCGGGACCCGCGCCTCGACCGACACGCACTCGACGTCGAACGCGAAGAGGTCCCCGTCGCGCCACGGCTCGCCCAGGTCGTCGTACGCCGTCCGCAGGCGGGCGTGCACGTCCTCCGACTGCGCCCGCCAGGTGACGCCGAAGTTGCCGATCGAGGTGAGGCCGGCCCACAGGTCGTCGGGCGCGACGTGCCACCGCCACGACCGGGTGCCGGCCTGCGTGACCGCGAGTCCGGCCTCGGTCAGGATGCCGGCCAACCCGTCGGGCGAGCGGTCGAAGTCGCGGTCCTCGGGCAGTCGCGGCGACGGCGGACGAACGGCACCCACCTCGTCGAGCAGGCCACCCCACATCACCGCCTGCGGGGGTGGCGTACGGCCCCAGATCGTCGCGCGTACGACTCCCCCGGGCGCCGCGACACGGGCCAGCTCGCGCGCACCGGCACGCGGGTGGTCGACGTGGTTGAGCACGAAGCTGGCGGTCACCACCTCGAAGCCGTCGTCGGCGAACGGCAGGTCGGGCAGCCCGCCGACGAGCGAGCCCGCCAGCGCAGCCATCTCGGGATCGGGGTCGATGCCGATCGCGTCGAGGCCGGCCTCACGCGCCGCCGCCACCAGGGCACCGGTGCCGCAGCCGACGTCGAGCAACCGGGCTCGGGACGGCAGGTCGGCGAGGATCTCGGGGATCGCGCCCGCGCACAGTCCCGCGAAGCTGCGCGCGTAGGTGCGTGCCACGTCCGTCCAGAGGTCTTCAGCCACGGGGCGGGACCTTACGGGCAGGCTGGCGACCGCTGGTTGAGGTGCGAGCACAGCGAGCCTCGAAACCCGCTTGTGGACGCCGCCCCTCGACGCGGCAGATCCGGACGTCAGCTCGGTGGCGCTGTGCGGTTGCTGCGGTCCACCAGCCGCACCACAGCTACCGCACTGATTGCGGCAGATCCGGACGTGGTCACCCGGACGAGTCCTCGACCGTGATCGATGACGGCAATTCATCACGCAGCCGACGAAGCAGTCGAGCCTTCTCGGACGAGTCGCCCGTCCACCTCATGCACTCGTCGTACGTGTCACGAAACAGACCCACGGATTCCCAGAGCGGCCACTCATCGCCGATGCAGCCCTCGTGATCCCAGAACGGGCCGCCGTACGGCAGGTCGCGCAGCTCGACGTAGGTGATGCCGTCCACAGAGATGAGGCTACGCGGATCGGACACCCTCGTCTCGGCAGATCCGCGCACTCGTCGCGGCAGATCGTCGGGTCCGCAGCCCACGCATCTGCGGGCCTGCTCTGGGTCTCAGGTCAGGATCGCCACGAGGACGGCTCCGACAACGATCAGCCCGATGACAACCGCAACGGTGAGGTGCAGCGGGTTGTCCTGAGGTGAGCTGGCGGACCGCGTTATGTTGCCGCTGGCGAACGGGGAGGACGAGTGACGAGCGCATCACCTGACTGGTTGGCGCTCCTGCGCGTGCACACCGAGCGATTCGGTGACCTCGTCCGTGACGCCGAGCTCGACGCCCCGGTGCGCTCGTGTCCGGGCTGGTCCCTGAGGGACCTGGTGGTGCACCTGGGCGGTGTCCACCGGTGGGCCGCCCATGCCGTCGTCGCGGGCAGCCCGGACCTCCGCCCCGAACCACCCGACGACGACAGCCGGGCGGGGTTGACCGCGTGGTACCGCCGGCACGCCTCCCACCTGGTCGACGTGCTGACCTCGACGGCACCGGACGCGCCCGCGTGGACCCTCGACGACCGCGACCCGACCGCGACGTTCTGGAGGAGGCGTCAGGTCCACGAGACCGCGATGCATGTCTGGGACGCCGAGGACGCGCTCGACCAGGTCCGTCCGATGGACCCCTCCCTCGCCTGGGACGGAGTCCTCGAGGTTCGCGACGTGATGTACCCGCGCCAGGTGAGGCTCGGCCGCGTCCTGCCCCTGACACACACGATCCACCTCGCCGGCACGGACGTGTCCGGGGACGCCGCCCTCGGTGACGGCGAGCCGATCGTCGTCCGGGCCGAGGCAGAGGTCCTCCTGCGGCTGCTGTGGCACCGTGCCGATCCCGGGACCCACGTGTCCGATCCGCGGGCGCGCGCCGCGCTGTCAGGGGCCTTGACCCCGTAGCCGTTGACGGGCCGCGATCCCCCCGGCTGCGGCGGGATCACCGCAGGCGGATCGCCCCGCCCGCCTCGATCGTCACCGGATCGGCGCAGGTCCCGTCGGCGTCGCAGACCACGAGGGCGCGACGCCCCGACTCCGACTGCCGGATGGCGTCGGTCGCGCCGTCACGGCGCGAGGAGTCGATCAGGTAGGCCCACGAGCCGTCGGCCAGGGGCACGCTCTGGACGCTCACGTCGTAGCGACCCGGCGGCTCGAAGGCGCGCACCTGCGGCGGGTCGTCGAGTGCCTCAGGAGCCTCGTCGAGGGGGGACACCACACCGTCGCCGTCGACCTGGAGCAGCTCGCCGGTGCGCATCCGGAGCGCGGCACCGGACCCGACCGCGACGAACTCGTCGATGTCGGGGAGCTCGACCACCACGTCGGCCAGGTGCAGGTCGTTGCCGGAGTACCAGACGACCGGCAGTGCATTCGCCTCCTGCCGCACCGGCGGCGTCTCGGGCCTCGTGGCCCACCACGCCCATCCGGCGGCGAGCACGGCTGCGACGGCCAGCCACGCCACTCCGCGGCGGGCACCGCGCCGACGCCGCGCGCTGCGGACCTGCCCGGCCCGGGCCAGCCAGGGCTCCGGCGCGTCGTCGAGGTCGAAGGGGCGTACGCCGTGGGGTGCGGCCTCGCCCGGGCGCGGCGTGAGCCCGGCGCGCTCGCGCACCTCTGCCCACAGCGTGACGTCGACGTTCTCGTCGCGGACCCGGCGGGCCCACGAGCGGCGGCTGGCGAGCAGCGTCTCGGCCACCGCGAGCCGGGCGTCGTCGGGCGCCACACCCTCGTCCTCGAGGCCACCGACGAGGTCGGGCCAGCGCGCGTCGACGTAGGTCGCGAAGTCGGATCCGTCGGCGTTCACCACGTCCCTCCTTCGGAGCGGTGGCCGGCCGCGGATGGACTCAGCCTGGCTCAGGCGCTGAGCGACATCGGTCCGTAGACCAGTCGCTCGTGCTCGAACAACGTCACCGCGGCCACGCCGTGCTCGGCGAGGTCGGCCCAGATCTCGCCCACCCACGACTCGGCGTCGCCCTGGTTGCCGAAGCGCTGCTCGGCGTAGTCGGCGACCTCCACCTGCTCACCCGCGGCGTCCTCGAGGCGCCACCACCACGGCCGCTCCGAGGCGGACGGCTGACGGAAGGTGGGCGGCTGGCCGGGCATCATCACGACTCCCGCACCGAGGTGTCGACGAAGGGCGGCTTGACCAGCTGGAAGATCTCGCGACGACCGCGGATGTCGACGCCGACCTCGGCGTCCTCGGCCACCATCGTGGGGATCAGCGCCAGGCCGACGCCCTTCTTGAGCGTCGGCGAGAACGTGCCGGACGTGATGTCGGCGAGGGGTACGTCGTGGGTGAGCGTCACGCCCATCCCGGGGCGCGGGATGCCACGTCCCACCGCGACGAGGCCGCGCAGGCGGCGCTTCGGCCCTTCCTCCTTGACGCGGGTGACGGCGTCGCGCCCCCAGAAGGCGTCCTTCTTCCAGCCCACCGCCCACGACAGCCCGGCCTCGACCGGGTTGGTGGCGAGGCTGATGTCCTGGCCGTGGAGCGGGTAACCCATCTCGGTGCGGAGCGTGTCGCGGGCGCCGAGGCCCGCAGGGGTGATGCCCCACTCCTCACCGGCTGCCACCAGCTGGTCCCACAGGTCGCCGGCCGCGTCGTTGACGACGACCAGCTCGTAGCCCCGCTCGCCGGTGTAGCCGGTGCGGCACACCACGACCCCGACGCCGGTGTCGCCGAGCTCGGCCTCGACGAACGACATGTAGTCGTGGCCGGTGGGCAGCCCGACCTTCTGGAGCACCTCGTCGGAGCGGGTGCCCTGGACGGCCAGCACGGCGTAGTCGTCGTGGTGGTCGATGACCTTGACGCCCTCGGGCGCCTCGGCCTTCAGCCGGCGGACGACCTCGGCGGTGTTGGCCGCGTTGGGGATGAGCAGCACGTGCTCGTCGTCGTGCCAGTAGGCGATGAGGTCGTCGACGATGCCGCCGGACTCGTCGAGGCAGAGGGTGTACTGCGCCTTGCCCGGAGCGATCTTGCCGAGGTCGTTGGACAACGTCGCGTTGATGAACGCGGCCGCTCCGGGACCCGACACCATCACCTTGCCGAGGTGGCTCACGTCGAAGATGCCGACGGCCTCGCGCACTGCGGTGTGCTCCTTGACCACGCCGGTCGAGTACTCCAGTGGCATCGACCATCCGCCGAACTCGGCGAACTTCGCTCCGAGGGCCTCGTGACGGTCGTGGAGGGGCGACTGCTTGAGCGTTCCGGCCATGTCGCGCAACCTACCGCAGCGCTCCGACCCTTCCGGTCTCCCCTAACATGCCCCGGGTGACCTCGTACTCCCTCCGCAGTGCCAGCCCCGCCAAGACCCGCGCCGACGCCGTCGTCGTGGGGGTCGTCGCCGGCGACAAGGGCCCTCGGCTCTGCGACGCGGCGGAGGACGTGAGCAAGGCCTACGGCCGGCGGCTGCAGCCGTTCCTGTCGACCATGGGCGTCACCGGCAAGGCCGGAGAGGCGGTCAAGGCCCCGAGCCGCGACGAGGTCAACGCACCCCTGCTGGTCTTCGTGGGCCTCGGTCCCGACCCCGCCGACCAGGTCGCCGTACGCCGTGCCGCGGGCGTCGCCGCCCGCAGCGTGCCCAACGCCGCGTCGGTCGCCCTCGCGCTGCCGAGCGAGACCCCTGAGCTGGTGGCCGCCGTCGTCGAGGGCCACCGCCTCGGCAGCTACGCGTTCACGGCCTACAAGAGCACGAAGAGCGAGACCACCGAGCCCAGCGACGTCGTCGTGCTGACCGGCATCGCGCGGCGCAGCGAGGCCACCGACGCGCTCGCGCGGGCCGAGGTGCTGGCCGACGCCGTCGCGATGACGCGCGACTGGGTCAACACCCCGCCCAAGGACTGCACTCCCCCGCTGCTGGCCGAGCTCGTGACGGCTGCCCACAAGGAGGTCACCAAGGGCCGCGGCGCCCCGAAGGTGAAGCTCGAGGTCTTCGACCACGAGCAGCTCGCCGAGATGGGTTGCGGAGGGATCCTCAGCGTCGGCAACTCCAGCGAGTCGCCCTCGCGCCTGGTCCGCCTGACCTATGCACCCAAGGGCGCGAAGACCCACCTCGCGCTCGTCGGCAAAGGCGTCACCTTCGACTCCGGCGGCCTGACGATCAAGCCGTCGTCGAGCATGCTCAACATGAAGGGCGACATGGCCGGTGCCGCCACTGTCGTGGCCGCCACCCTCGCCATCGCCCGCCTCGGCGTGCCCGTCAAGGTCACGGCCTACGCCCCGATGGCGGAGAACCTGGTCTCGGCCACCTCCACGCGCCCCGGCGACGTGATCACGATGCACAACGGCACGACCGTCGAGATCGCCAACACCGACGCCGAGGGCCGGATGCTGCTCGGCGACGCCCTCTCGATGGCCGTCGACGACGAGCCCGACGTGGTCGTCGACATCGCGACCCTCACCGGGCACATGCAGCTCGCGCTCGGCGACAAGGTCGGTGCCGTGATGGGCACGGACGACGAGGTGGCGGCCGTCCTCGCGGCGGGCGCCGCGGCCGGTGAGCAGCAGTGGCGGATGCCGATCCCGGAGGAGATGAAGGAGCGGATCACCAGCTCCAAGGTCGCCGACCTGCTCCAGCACGACTGGGTGCGCTGGGGCGGCGGGCTCTACGCCTCGGCCTTCCTGCGCGAGTTCACCGGCGGGCTGCCCTGGGCGCACCTCGACATCGCCGGCAAGGAGATGAACCTCGGCGGCCCCTACGGCCACGTGCCGAGCGGCGCGACCGGGTTCGGGGTGACCACCCTGGTCGAGCTCGCCCGGTCGATGGCGTAGGTCAGATCCCTCCGGCCTTCTTGCGCCGGTTGTAGTCGCGCATCCGCTGCGGCACGCCCACGACGGCGGCGTCGTAGGACGGCACCTGGTGGCGGTTGGCGAAGTCGTGCGCCCACTTGACGCTCGGCACCCGTCGCCGCGTCCACTCCCCGTCGTGCGCGACCAGCAGCAGCGTCACGTCGCTGACGGCCGTCCGCGGCTCGACGAAGCCCTCGACGCCCTGCTTGGTCGTCACGAACCTCTCGAGGTGCCGGACGTCCTCGCCATCGGAGGCCCGGACGGTGGTGGATCCGGTGCGTGCGGCGTCGCGTGCAGGACGGCTGACGCGCCCCTTGCGCCGGAATCGGTCGAACATGCCCATGCCGGACATTCTGCCGGGACGCCCCTCACGCCGCCCAACGAACAAGTGCAAAGATGGGCGGAGCCACGCCTCCGGGGCGCGGCACATCGACTGAGCATGTGGAGGAAAGTCTGTGGCGGAGTTCGACGTCCTCGTCCTCGGGGCAGGGTCGGGCGGCTACGCCTGTGCCCTGCGGGCGGCCCAGCTGGGCCTGACGGTCGGGCTGGTCGAGAAGGGCAACCTCGGAGGCACCTGCCTCCACGTGGGCTGCATCCCGACCAAGGCGCTGCTCCACGCCGCGGAGGTCGCCGACTCGGCCCGTGAGGCCGCGCAGTTCGGCGTCAACGCGAGTCTCGACGGCATCGACATGCCGGGCGTCAACGCCTACAAGGACAAGGTCGTCGACCGGCTCTTCAAGGGCCTCACCGGCTTGATCAAGTCGCGCGGCATCACGGTCATCGAGGGCACCGGCACGCTGACCGGCCCCCGCACGGTCACCGTCGACGGCACCGAGCACACGGGCGCCCACGTGGTCCTCGCCTCCGGCTCCTACAGCCGTACGCTCCCCGGGCTCGAGGTCGACGGCACGCGCGTCATCACCTCCGAGCACGCCCTGCGACTCGACCGCGTCCCCGCCTCGGCGATCGTCCTCGGCGGCGGCGTCATCGGCTGCGAGTTCGCCAGCGTCTGGAAGTCCTTCGGCGCCGACGTCACCATCGTCGAGGCCCTGCCGCGACTCGTCGCGGCCGAGGACGAGGCATCCTCCAAGGCGCTTGAGCGGGCCTTCCGCAAGCGGAAGATCACCTTCCTCACCGGCACGCCCTTCCAGAGCGTGAAGACCACCGACACCGGTGTCGCCGTCACCGTCGAGGGCGGTGACGTGATCGAGGCCGAGGTGCTCCTCGTCGCCGTCGGTCGCGGCCCGTCCACCGACGGCCTGGGCTACGCCGAGCAGGGCATCGCGATGGAGCGCGGCTTCGTGCTCGCCGACGAGCGCTGCCGCACCAACGTCGAGGGCGTGTATGCCGTCGGCGACATCGTCCCCGGCCTCCAGCTGGCGCACCGCGGCTTCCAGCAGGGCATCTTCGTGGCCGAGGACATCGCCGGACTCGATCCCCGCCCGGTCGACGACGCCGGCATCCCGCGGGTGACGTACTCCCACCCCGAGATCGCCTCCGTCGGCCTCGACGAGGCCCGTGCCCGCGAGCTGCACGGCGACGACGTCACCACCGTCACCTACGACCTCGGCGGCAACGGCAAGAGCCAGATCCTCCAGACCCAGGGCTTCGTCAAGCTCGTCGGCCTCAAGGAAGGGCCCGTGCTCGGCGTCCACATGGTGGGAGACCGGGTCGGCGAGCTCATCGGCGAGGCGCAGCTGATCTACAACTGGGAGGCGCACGCGGAGGACGTCGCTCCTCTGGTGCACGCGCACCCCACCCAGAACGAGGCGCTCGGCGAGGCCCACCTGGCCCTCGCCGGCAAGCCGCTGCACGCGCACTCCTGACCACACGAATTTCTGAAACCACCATCCGCGAGCGAAGGAACCACATGGCCTCCGAAGTCACCCTCCCCGCACTCGGCGAGTCCGTCACCGAGGGCACCGTCACCCGCTGGCTCAAGCAGGTCGGTGACACGGTTGCCGTCGACGAGCCGTTGCTGGAGGTCTCCACCGACAAGGTCGACACCGAGATCCCGTCCCCCGTCGCCGGCACCCTGCTCGAGATCACGGCCAACGAGGACGACACCGTCGAGGTGGGTGCGGTCCTGGGCGTGATCGGCGAGGAGGGCGAGTCCGCCGGCGACGCCTCCGAGAGCGCCGAGCCCGAGGCCCAGCCGAAGGACGACGAGGAGTCGGAGAAGAAGGCCGAGCAGGAGGAGCAGGTCGCCGAGGAGACCGGCGACCTCCCGGCAGGCGACGAGACCCCCGAGTCCGAGAAGGACGACGCCCCCGCGCAGGAGGAGCCCGCTGCCGAGAAGGCCTCCGACGCCGGCTCCTCGGGCGGCTCCGGCACGTCAGTGACGCTCCCGGCGCTCGGTGAGTCCGTCACCGAGGGCACCGTCACCCGCTGGCTCAAGCAGGTCGGCGACGAGGTCGCGGTCGACGAGCCGTTGCTGGAGGTCTCCACCGACAAGGTCGACACCGAGATCCCCTCACCCGTCGCAGGCACGCTGCTCGAGATCAAGGCCGAGGAGGACGAGACCGTCGAGGTCGGTGCCGAGCTCGCCGTCATCGGGTCCGGCGACGCCGCTCCCGCGCAGGCCGAGCCCGAGGCACAGCCGAAGGACGAGGAGCAGGCGGAGAAGAAGGCCGAGCAGGAGGAGCAGATCGCCGAGGAGACCGGCGAGCTGCCCCCCGGCGACGAGACCCCCGAGGCCGAGAAGCAGGACGAGCCCGCCGCGGAGCCCGAGCCCGAGGCGGCGGAGGAGTCGAAGCCCCAGGCCGAGCCGGCCAGCCAGGCCACCCAGGCCACGGAGTCGGCCCCGGCCGCACCTGCCGGCGGCGAGAGCGGCGGCCGCGACCAGACGGCGTACGTCACTCCGCTGGTGCGCAAGATGGCCGACCAGCACGGTGTCGACCTCGGCTCGCTGACCGGCACCGGTGTCGGTGGCCGGATCCGCAAGCAGGACGTCCTCGACGCTGCCGCCGCGGCGAAGCAGCAGGCCGCACCGGCTGCCCCCGCTGCTGCGGCACCCGCCGCCGCGGGCGCCCCCCCGGCCGCCGCCGCACCGTCGTCGGCCTCGCCGTCGCCGCTGCGCGGGACGACCGAGCCGCTCTCGCGACTGCGCAAGGTGATCGCCACCCGCATGGTGGAGTCGCTGCAGGAGGCCGCGCAGCTGACGCAGGTGATGGAGGTCGACGTCACCGCGATCGCCCGTCTGCGTGAGGCGTCGAAGAACGACTTCCTCGCGCGTGAGGGCGTCAAGCTGACCTACCTGCCGTTCTTCGCCAAGGCGGCGATCGACTCGCTCAAGCTGCACCCCAAGCTCAACGCGGCGATCGACACCGACAAGGGCGAGGTGACCTACTTCGACCGCGAGAACATCGCGTTTGCGGTGGACACCGAGAAGGGCCTGCTGACGCCGGTCGTGAAGGAGGCGGGCGACCTCTCGATCGCCGGGCTGGCGAAGAAGATCGCCGACGTCGCCGAGCGGACCCGCACCAACAAGATCACCCCCGACGAGCTGTCGGGCGGCACCTTCACGATCACCAACCTCGGCAGCTTCGGGGCGCTCTTCGACACCCCGATCATCAACAAGCCGCAGGTCGCGATCCTCGGTCCGGGTGCCGTGGTCAAGCGGCCCGTCGTGATCGACGACCCCAACCTGGGCGAGACGATCGCGGTGCGCCACATGGTCCACCTGTCGCTGACCTACGACCACCGCCTGGTCGACGGCGCCGACGCCGGTCGGTTCCTCCAGGAGGTCAAGAAGCGCCTCGAGGCCGGCAGCTTCGAGGTCTGAGGCACGACACCCGCAGGACCCCGGTCGCCGCTGGCGGCCGGGGTCCTGTGGCGTTCGACGCACGCGGGAAAACCGGGGGCGTGATGTCGGTCCCACCACCTAGCCTGAGGTCACCGTGACGACCATCGAAGCCTTCCGCTCCGCTGACGCGACCACCCCCGTGTCGGAGCTCCCCGCAGACCGCCAGCCCGTCGACTGGCGGCGCGTGCGCCGTCCCCTGACCGTGGTCTGCCTGGTGATGGCGCTGGTCGGCGCCATCGCCTCGTCGCTCGGCAGCGTGGCGGCCGGCCGCCTGGCCGACTCCCCCACCTCCATGCTCGTCACCGTGCTCGCCCTGTGCGTGGTCGGTGGGGCGTTCGTCGACACGGCCGCCCGCACCATCTGGGGCGTGGTCGTCGACCGGGCCGAGGGGCGGCTGCGCGCCGACCTGATCGACGCGGCGATGGCACAGCCGCTCTCCGAGCTGTCCGAGCAGGCCGTCGGCGAGGTGCTCGACCGCATCGACGACGACACCTGGGAGGTCGGCCAGCTGATGCGCTGGGGCGTGTGGATGGCGATCCGCACCACCTTGTCGGCCGGACCACTCTGGATCGTCGCCGGCATCACCTGGTGGCCGGCGGCGTTCCTGTTCCCGCTGTGCGGCCTGCTGGTCTGGCTCGCCATCCGCCGGATCCTCCCGCAGATCGCCGAGCGCAAGGTGCTGGAGGAGGCGGCCTGGACCGACCACGCCGCCTCGACCGAGGAGGGCGTCGCCGCGCGCGACGACATCCGCACCTCGCTCGGGCAGGCCCACGTGCTGCGCCGCAACGCGCAGCTCGCCGCCGAGATCCACCGTCGCCTGCGCGCGGTGCTGGCCGTCGAGGTCAGCATCACCCGCCGCAGCGGTGCGCTGCTCCACGGCGTGCTCGCCGCCACCGGCCTCATCGGAGTGGCCCTGGTCGTCCACGGGGACCTGAGCACCGCCCGGCTGGTCACGTTGTTCCTGGTCACGACGATGTTCGTCGGCCAGGTCGACATGCTCGCCCGTCACCTGCCCGACCTCCAGGAGGGCATGGGCGCGGTGCTGCGCCTGCGGTCGATGATGTCCGTGCCCGCCGAGCCGGTGGGCGGGCTCCCGGTCCCCGACGGGCCGCTCGACGTCGAGCTGCGCGGCCTCGCGTTCTCCTACGGCACCGGCACGTTCGCCCTGCGCGACGTCGACCTCACCGTGCCCGCCGGCCACACGTGCGCGCTCGTCGGACGCACCGGCTCGGGCAAGTCCACGCTGGCGTCGCTGCTGTCCCGGGCGGTCGAGCCGCCCGCCGGATCGGTCTTCATCGGCGGCATCGACGTGCGCGACCTCGACCTCCAGCAGCTGCGCGCCGCCGTGGGCGTGGTCACCCAGCGCACCGAGATCCTGGCCGGCACGCTGGCCGACAACATCCGGCTGTTCGGCGACGCCCCGCGCGACCAGGTCGAGGCGGCCGTCGCCGAGCTCGGCCTCGTCGACTGGGTGGCCGGGCTGCCCGAGGGCCTCGACACCCTGCTCGGCCCCGGCGGCACCAGCCTCTCGGCCGGCGAGGAGCAGCTCGTCGCCTTCGCCCGGCTCCTGGTCCGCGACGTCAGCGTCGTCGTCCTGGACGAGGCCACCGCCCGGATGGACCCCGTCACCGAGGCGCGCGTCGTCCGCGCCGCCGACCGGCTGATCTCCGGTCGCACCGGCATCCTGGTCGCCCATCGGCTCTCCACCACCGAGCGGGCCGAGCAGGTCGCGGTGCTCGAGTCCGGCCGTGTCGTGCAGCAGGGGCCGCGCGGGCGGCTCGCCGCCGAGCCCGGCCCGTTCCGCGAGCTCCTCGAGGCCGCCGCCCACGAGCCCGTCGTCGAGGAGCACCACCACGACGAGGCCTCGATCGGGTCCGTACGCCGCAGCACGACGCCGCCCCCGCCTCCCCACGTCGAGCCCCCGCTGAGCCTGGCCCGGCAGGTCTGGAGGGTCATCTCGGTCAAGCCCGAGTGGGGCCTGCTCGGGGCGAGCCTGTTCCTCGCCGCCTCGATCACCGGGGCCTACGGCGCCATCACCGGGTTCGTCTGGGGTCACGTCGTCACGGCCCTCCAGCGTGGCGAGACGCCCGCCCTGATGCTCGTCGCGCTCGTCGCCTCGCTGATGATCGGGCCGCTGCTGCTCTCGCAGGCGTTCTGGACCTATCCGCACTGGTGGGTCGAGGTACGCATGCGGGTCCGCGCCGCCGTGCTGGCCGGCCAGACCTCCCAGCGCCGGCTGGTCCGGACGCCGCCGGGCGAGGTCGTCGCACGGGCCATGGACGCCGACCGCATCGCCCGCTACACCGACCGCTGGGTCGACTTCGTCAACGGACTGCTGGTGGCGACCCTCACCTCCCTGATCGCGGGCAGCTGGCTGGCGGGCGCCATCCTGCTCGCCGTGATGGCGGCCTCCGCCGTCGCGTCCTCCCTGGGCCGGCCGGTCGCCGGACGCTCCGCGGCGGCCGCCTCGACCGCCCGGGCGGGCTTCGGCCAGGCGCTGGTCTCGACCCTCGAGTCGATCCGCACCGTCAAGCTCGCCGCCGCCACGCCCCACCTGCACCGCCACCTGCGTGAGGTCGACGGCGGCCGGGTGGACGCGGCCGTGCGCGAGCACCGCGTGCAGTCGCTGCTCGACGGCGTGCCGGTCGTGATGGTCCAGTGCGGCGTGGTCGCCGCGTGGGCCGGACTGCTCACCGGCCACTGGGAGCTGGCCACCGCGCTGCTCGTCGCCAACGCGGTCAGCGGGTTCGACTGGTTCGGCCGCGTGGCCGGTGCCGTCGTCACCGAGGCCCCCGGCACCCGCGCGTGGATGAACGCCACCAGCGCGCTCGCCGGCGGTGGCGACCTGATGGTGCTGCCCGCCGGGATGGACCTGTCCACCGGGACCGCCGACGATCCGGTCCGCGCCGAGCGCGACCCGCTGCGCACGCTGACGCTGCGCGACGTGAGCGCGGTCCACGACGACGGCACCCTCGGGGTCCAGGACGTCGACCTCGAGGTCAACGCCGGCGAGCTGGTCCTCCTGCTGGGCCAGGTCGGGTCCGGCAAGTCCAGCCTGCTGGGCGCGCTCGCCGGCCTGATCAGCAGCACCGGTGAGATCCGCTGGAACGACCAGCCCGTCACCGACCCGGAGACCGAGATGCGCCCGAGCCGGGTCGCCCACGTCGCCCAGGTCCCGCGGGTGCTCTCCGGCACGTTCACCGACAACGTCGCGCTCGCCCATGCGGACCGCTCCGTCATGCCGGCGCTGGAGGCGGCGCGGATGGGTCGCGACGTGTCGGAGGCCGGTGGTCCCCACTCGCTCGTCGGGCACCGCGGCGTACGCCTCTCCGGCGGGCAGGTGCAGCGACTGGCACTCGCGAGGGCGCTGGCCGCCGAGGCCGACGTGCTGCTGGCCGACGACGTGTCGTCGGCCCTCGACGCCGCCACCGAGATCGAGCTCTGGCGGGCGCTGCGCGAGCGGGGCGCTGCGGTGATCGGCGCGACCAGCAAGGCGGCCGCGCTGGCCCAGGCCGACCGGGTCGTCGTGCTCGACTCGGGCCGGGTGGTCGACCAGGGGCCGTGGCGCGAGCTGTCGCCCCGCTGGGCCCACCTCGCCGGCTGAGGCTTGGCGCCTCTGGTTGGGTGGTGGCATGCGCGTCGTCATCGCCGGAGCCTCGGGCTTCCTCGGCACCCACCTGAGCGACCACCTGCGCGTCCACGGGCACGAGGTGACCGCGCTGGTGAGGCGCGAGCCGTCCTCGTCACGGGAGTCGCGCTGGGACCCCGCCGCGGGCGAGGTCGACGGCGCCGTCATCGCGCGGGCCGACGCCGTGGTCAACCTCGCCGGTGCGAGCATCGCCGGCAACCCGCACTCACGGAAGTGGTCAACCGAGGTCCTGGAGTCGCGGGTGTCGACCACGAGCACCCTCGCCACGGCGATCGCGGCGAGCGAGCGACCCGCGGCGTTCCTCGCCGGCAACGGCATCGCCTACTACGGCGACCACGGCGACGCACCCGTCACCGAGGACTCCGAGAGCCGGGGCGATGCATTCCTGACCCGGGTCTCCCGCGAGTGGGAGGCGGCCGCCGACCCGGCGCGCGAGGCCGGCGCCCGCGTGTGCGTGCTGCGGACGTCGCCCGTGATGGACCGCACCTCTCCCCCGCTCAAGCAGCTGCGCCTGCTCTTCCAGGCGGGCGGCGGGGCGCGGCTCGGCTCCGGTCGCCAGCACATGCCGATGATCTCGCTGCGCGACTGGATCGGCGCGGTCAGCTATCTCCTCGGGTCGCGCGACGTCTCCGGGGCGTTCAACCTCTGCTGCCCGCAGACCCCGACCAACGCCGAGTTCACCGACGCGCTCGCCAAGGCCCTGCACCGCAAGGCGTTCCTCGCCGTCCCGGCCCCGATCATGAAGGTCGCCGCCGGTGACCTCGCCCCCGAGCTGCTCGGCTCGGTCAACGCGCGCCCGGCGGCCCTCGAGCGGGCCGGCTACGACTTCGAGGACGAGGACGTGTCGAGCGTGCTGGCCGCCGCGCTCGCCTGATCGCGCGCCTCGACCACCCGCCAGCGACCGCCGTCCCGCGTCAGCACCACTCGACGGGTCGAGGCACGGTCGGCCGGCAGCGCGACGGGCGACCTGCCGCCCACCGCTCGACCACCGACCACCCGGTCGGTGACGACCACGACCAGCCGCGACGGCGTGTGGTCGACGACCTCGAGGCCCAGCACCTGCGTCGTCAGGCCCTCCACCGTGAGGCCGCGCGAGCGGTAGTGGCGCAGCAGCCGCACGTCGGCCGCGCCGGTGCGGGACCCGTCGACGTAGAGCCGCGCGAGCCCGTCCACGTCACCCGAGGCCCACGCCGCCGCGCGCTGCTCGTCCCACGCGGCCAGGACCTCTGCCGGACCCCACGGCCTCCCGGGCTCCCCCGACGCCGACACCGACGGGCGTCGGACGTCGCGCGGCGGGTCCCGCCACGGCACCAGCGTGACCACGAGCGTCGCGACGACGCAGGCGCACGCGACGGCGGCCAGGGCGGGCAGGAGTCGGCGCGGGTCCACCCCGCCACCCTCGCCGATCCGCGCGTCTCGTGCGTCCGGTCATCCACAGGCGGGCCACGACGTCGCGGGGCGTAGGCTCGTCGCATGCCGCTCGAGCTGGACTACGAGGTCGCCGGACTGGGTGACGACGCCGTTGACTACCTCGCCGCCTGGGACCTCCAGCGGCGCGTCCACGAGGCCGTGGTGGCGGGCACCCGTCCCGACACCGTCCTCCTGCTCGAGCACCCGCCGGTCTTCACCGCGGGCAAGCGCACCGACGCCCACGAGCGCCCCGCCGACCCCGGCGGTGCCGACGTGATCGACGTCGACCGCGGCGGCAAGATCACCTTCCACGGCCCCGGCCAGCTCGTCGGCTACCCCATCGTCACGCTCCCCGACCACGTCAAGGTCGTCGACTACGTGCGCCGGGTCGAGGAGGCGCTGATCGCCGTCTGCGCGGACTTCGGCGTGACGACCGCCCGCGTGCCGGGCCGCAGCGGCGTCTGGCTGCAGGCCGACCACCGCGGGCCGGAGCGCAAGGTCGCCGCCATCGGGATCCGGGTCAGCCGCGGCGTGACGATGCACGGCTTCGCGCTCAACTGCGACGTCGACCTCGGCTGGTACGACCGGTTCGTGCCGTGCGGCATCGCCGACGCGGGCGTCACGTCCCTGTCCGGGGAGCTGGGTCACGACGTCACCGTCGCCGACGTGCTGCCGAGCGTGCGCCGGCACCTGTCGGCGTACCTCTCGTGGCATCCCTACACCGCGACGCCCGACTACGACGCTCGTCCCGAGCCCGGTCGCGGACCGCGCATCGAGCTGGTCCGCCCCGGAGCCTGAACAACCCGCCCCGAGGGCTGGTGTCCCCGGCGCCGGCGCCTGCTTGGCTCGACCCATGAGCCAGCTCCCCCTGTCCGTCACCGTCAACGGAGAGCCGCGGTCCGTCGAGGTCGACCCGCGCCGCTCCCTGCTCGACCTCCTGCGCGACACCTTCGGCCTGACCGGAACGCAGAAGGGCTGCAACCAAGGTGCCTGCGGCGCCTGCACCGTCCACCTCGACGGTCGCCGGGTCCTGTCCTGCCTGACGCTGGCCGCCCAGGCCGACGGGCGTGAGGTGACGACCGTGGAGGGCATCGGCACGGCCGGCGACCTCCACCCGGTCCAGCAGGCGTTCCTCGACTGCGATGCCTTCCAGTGCGGTGCGTGCACCGCCGGCCAGGTGATGTCTGCGGTCGCCCTGCTCGACGAGCCCGACTGGGAGACCCGCGACGACGTGCGCGAGCTGATGAGCGGCAACCTGTGCCGCTGCGGCGCCTACCCCCGCATCGTCGACGCCGTGCTGGCCGCCCGCGAGAGCCGGGAGGCCTGACGTGCATCCCTTCACCTACACCCGCGTCGACGACGTGGCCGCCGCGAGCGCCGCCGTGACCACCGACGTCGTCGCGCGCGCCGTGCAGACGCCCGACGACGTCGCCTTCATCGCCGGAGGAACGACCCAGCTCGACCTCATGCGTGACGGGGTGTGGTCGCCCGGGTCCCTCGTCGACATCAGCCGGCTGCCGCTCACCGACGTCCAGGTCCACGACGGCGTCCTGGTCGTCGGCGCGACCGTGACGATGGCCGCCCTCGCCCGCCACGCTGCCGTGCGCGACGTCGCCGTCCTGCGCGACTCGCTGCTGCTCGCGGCCTCGCCCCAGCTGCGGGAGATGGCCACCATCGGCGGCAACGTCCTGCAGCGCACCCGCTGCCGCTACTTCCGCGACCCCACGGTCACGCAGTGCAACAAGCGCGAGCCCGGGAGCGGGTGTGCCGCGATCGAGGGCACGGCGCGGACCCATGCCGTGCTGGGTGTCGACGCCGGCTGCATCGCGGTGCACGCGTCCGACCTGGCCGTGGCGCTGGTGGCGCTCGACGCGCGCGTACGCCTCAGCGGCCCCGGCGGCACCCGCACCCTCCCGGTCGCCGAGCTGCACGTGCGCGCCGACCAGGACCCCTCGCGCGACAACGTCCTCGCCGCCGGTGAGCTCATCACGCACCTCGAGGTCCCGCTGCCCGAGGCCCGTTCCGGATACCTGAAGGTGCGCGACCGCGCGTCCTACGAGTTCGCGCTGACCTCGGCCGCGGTGGTGGCACGGGTCGAGGACGGAGTGCTGGAGCACATCGCGATCGGGCTCGGCGGCGTCGGGTCGGTGCCGTGGCGGGCCACCCGGGCCGAGGCGGTGCTGCGCGGTCAGCGCGCCTCGCTCGCACTCTTCGAGGAGGCCGCGACCGCCGAGCTCGCCGACGCGTTCACCGTGCCCGGCACCGACTTCAAGCCCGAGCTGGCGCGGCGCACCCTGGTGCGCCAGCTCCGCGACGTCACGGAGGTGACCGCATGACCACCACGCCCACCGCTCCCGCCTCCACGACCCCCGTCATCGGGGCCGGGATCACCCGCGTCGACGGTCCGCTCAAGGTCACCGGGGCCGTCTCCTACGCCGACGACCTGGCCCCCCGCGACGCCCTGGTCGGCGTGCTCGTCGGTGCGACCATCACCTCCGGCACGGTGACGCTGGTCGACGCCAGCGACGCCCTTGCTGCGCCCGGCGTCGTGGCCGTCCTCTCGCACCACGACGCTCCGTCGGTGGTGCGCCCCAACGAGGCGTCCGCCGACGATCGTGCCCCTCGTCCCCCCTTCCAGGACCCGGTCGTGCGGTTCCGCGGCGACTACGTCGCCCTGGTCGTCGCGCAGACGCGCGAGGAGGCGGAGCACGCGGCGACGCTGGTCCACGTGAGCTACGACGTCGACGAGCCGGTGGTCGACATCAACGACCCGCGCGCGCCGCGGGAGACCGACGACCCGGCCGGCGCTGACAGCGTCCGCGGAGACCTCGCCCGCGGGCTCGCGGAGGCCGACGTCGTCATCGAGGCCGACTTCGTCACCGGCGACAACACGAACAACCCCCTCGGCCTCTTCGCCGCCTGCGCGGAGTGGGACGGCGAAGCGCTGCACATGTGGGCGACCACCCAGTGGCCCTCCAACGTCGCCGACTGCCTCGCCGAGGCGTGGGGCATCCCGCGCGAGGACGTACGCGTCGAGTGCCCCTACCTCGGCGGCGGCTTCGGCTCCGGGTTGCGACCGTGGCCCTACATCCACGCCGCGGCGATGGCCGCCAGGACCGTCGGCAGGCCCGTACGCGTCGTCCTCAGCCGCCCGCAGATGTTCACCGGTGTCGGCCACCGTCCCGAGACCGTCCAGCACGTACGCCTCGGCGCTCGTCGCGACGGAACGCTGACGGCGGTCGAGCACACGGCGACGATCCCGGTCGCCGTCGACGACGACAACCCCGAGAACGTCGTGTCCGGCACCCGGCAGGGCTACGCGGTCGAGCACCTGCGCGCCGACGTCGACCAGGTGCGGCTGCACGTGTCCCCGCCCGGCTCGATGCGGGCACCGGGCGAGGCGCAGGGCAACTTCGCGCTCGAGACGGCGCTCGACGAGCTCGCCGTCGAGCTCGGCATCGACCCCGTCGAGCTGCGGATGCGCAACGAGGCCGTCACCAACCCCGACCAGGGCGACCTGCCGTGGTCGAGCAAGGCCCTCGACGAGTGCCTGCGCCGTGGCGCCGAGCTGATCGGCTGGGACGAGCGTGACCCTGCCCCGCGCTCGATGCGGGAGGGCGACCAGCTCGTCGGCTACGGCATGGCCGCGGTGTCGTTCTTCTACTTCCAGCAGCCGTGCACGGTGCGCGTCGTCGTACGCCGTGACGGAACGGCCGCCGTGCACTGCGCGGCGATGGACATCGGCACCGGCACCTACACGATCGTCACCCAGGTGGTCGCGGACCGCCTCGGTCTCGAGGTGGGTGACGTCGAGGTCGTCCTGGGTGACAGCTCGCTGCCGCCCTCGCCGCCGGCCGGTGGGTCGGGTCTCGCGACCGCGATCTCCAACGCCACGGCGCTCGCCGTCGCCCAGGTGCTCGACGACCTCGGTCTCGACCCCCGCGCAGCACCGGGGCGCGATGCCCTCGCCGGCGCTGTCGGCGGCCGCGACGACGTCAGCGCCGAGGCGACGGCCGACCAGCCCGACCCCGATCAGCTCGGGATGTCCCCCTCGGGTGCCTTCGGGGCCAAGTTCGCCAAGGTGCGGGTCGACGCCGACCTCGGACTGGTGCGCGTCGAGCGCCTGGTCTCCGTCATCGACTGCGGCCAGGTGCTCAACGAGCGCACGGCTCGCAGCCAGGTCGTCGGAGGCACCGTCGGCGGCATCGGGCACGCGCTGCTGGAGCACACCGTCACCGACCTGCACGCCGGCCCGCAGACGGGGCGCATCACCAACGCCCACCTCGCCGACTACCTGATGGCGGTCAACGCCGACGTGCCGGATCTCGAGGTGGAGTTCGTCGGCGGTCCCGACCGGCTCAACCCCGTGGGGGTGAAGGGCGTCGGTGAGGTCGGCCTGTGCGGCGTCGCAGCCGCGATCGGCAACGCGGTGTTCCACGCCACCGGCCGGCGCGTCAGGCGCCTGCCGATCACGCCCGACCTGCTGCTCTGAGGCCTCCGGGCGCCTCGCCCGACGCCGGACCCTGACCGCGTCCGGCGTGCCGTGCGCCCGACACCGGTCGACACCTGTCAGTCTTCGGCGCAGACATCGACGCCGGGGGGACGGATGAGCGAGACAGTGATCCTGACGCGCGGGCTCCGCAAGGAGTTCGGCGGACACAGGGGCACGCACGTGGCAGTGGACGACCTGGACCTCGCGGTCCCGGCGGGCGGGGTGCACGGGTTCCTCGGCCCCAACGGGTCGGGGAAGACCACGACGATCCGGATGCTGCTCGGCCTCGCCACGCCGACGTCGGGCTCGATGGCGCTCTTCGGCGAGCCGGTCCCGGACCGGCTTCCCGAGGTGATGGAGCGCGTGGGTGCGGTGGTCGAGTCGCCGAAGTTCGCGCCCAACTTCACCGGCCGCCAGAACCTCCGCCTGCTCGCCGCGAGCGTCGGCAGGACCACCGCCGACGTCGACGAGGCCCTCGACAAGGTCGGGCTGGGCCACCGGTCCGACGACCGCTTCCGGGCGTACTCGCTCGGCATGAAGCAGCGCCTCGCGATCGCCGCCACCCTGCTCAAGAGGCCCCGGCTGCTGATCCTCGACGAGCCCACCAACGGCCTCGACCCGGCCGGGATCCGCGAGATCCGCGACCTCGTCAAGGCCCTCGGCGAGAGCGGGGTGACCGTGCTGCTGAGCTCGCACATCCTGGCCGAGGTGCAGCAGGTCTGCGACAGCGTCACGATCATCGGCAACGGCCGGCTGCTCGCCTCCGGACGGGTGCAGGAGCTGATGGCGGCGACCGGTGCCTACCGCGTCGTCGTCGACCGTCCGGAGGACGCCATGCAGGTGCTGGAGGCTGCCGGACTCGCGGCCACCGCCGACGACGGCGCGCTCGTCGTCCAGACCGACCGGCCGGGCTCGGAGATCAGCCGGGTCCTCGGCCAGGCCGGCGTCTGGCTCGACGAGCTGACCCCGCTGCGCGCCGACCTCGAGTCGGTGTTCCTCGACCTCACCGAGGGCAACCGGATGGGTGCCATGCCGAGCGGGGAGGACTACCGATGAAGGACCTGCTGCTCGTCGAGCTCACCCGGCTGCGCTGGCGCCGCGCCGTCGTCGTGCTCCTCATCGGGTGCCTGCTCGTGCCGATCGCCATCTGGGCCGGCACAGCCTGGAACACCCGGCCGTTCTCCGACGCCGACGTCGCCGCCGCCGAGCGGTTGGCGCAGTCCGAGGCCGACCAGCCCTACATCGAGGAGGAGATCGCACGCTGCGAGGAGGACCCGCAGATGTACGGCGGCTCCGCCGACGTCGACTGCGTCGAGCTGATCACGCCGAGCGCGGAGAACTACCTCTATCGGCAGACGCTCGACCTCGGCTCCGTGCTCGACAACGAAGCCCTGGCCGTGGTGTCCCTGCTCGCGATCCTCCTCCTCATCCTCGGCACCACCTTCGTGGGCCACGACTGGAACACCGGCTCCATCAGCAACCAGCTGCTCTTCGAGCCCCGCCGGCAGCGGGTCTGGGCAGCGAAGGGGCTCGCGGTCCTGCTCGTCGGACTCGTCGCGGGAGCCGTCGCCCTGCTCGTGTTCTGGAGTGCGATCGCGGTGGTCCTCGGGCAGCGCGACATCGCGGTCGAGGCGGGCCAGTGGGCCGCCGTACGCAACTCGTCAGGGCGTGGTGTGCTCCTGATCGCCCTCGCGGGAGTCCTCGGCTACGCGTTGACGATGCTGCTGCGCAGCACCGTGGCGACCCTCGGGATCGGCCTGGGCGTCGCGGCAGCAGGCTCGCTCGCCGTGGTGGCGGTCTTCGGCGAGGGCTCCCAGCGCTGGCTGCTGCCCACCAACGCCTTCGCGGTGCTCAACAACGGCTACGACTACTACGTCTACTCGCCCGCCTGCGACACGATGGTCGTGGGCGGCAGCGACCCGTGCACCCAGACGATCTCGCTGGGCGCCGGATCGGCGTACCTCGCGGTCGTGCTGGTGGTCGTGGTGGCGGCCTCGGTGCTGTCGTTCCGGCGGCGCGACCTGCCCTGACCCGTGAGTTGGGAGCCCATCCGACGCGCCGTAGAGTGAACGGGTGACTGCCACTGCACCCGAAGGACGCAAGCTGCTGCGACTGGAGGTCCGCAACGCGGAGACCCCGATCGAGCGCAAGCCGGAGTGGATCAAGACCAAGGCGAAGATGGGGCCCGAATACACGGCCCTCCAGAGCCTGGTGAAGTCCGAGGGACTCCACACGGTGTGCCAGTCGGCCGGTTGCCCCAACATCTTCGAGTGCTGGGAGGACAAGGAGGCCACGTTCCTCATCGGTGGCGACCAGTGCACCCGGCGGTGCGACTTCTGCCAGATCGACACCGGCAAGCCCCAGCCGCTCGACCGCGACGAGCCGCGCCGCGTGGCCGAGTCCGTGCAGACGATGGGCCTGAAGTACGCCACGATCACCGGCGTCGCCCGCGACGACCTGCCCGACGGCGGCGCCTGGCTCTACGCCGAGACGGTCCGTGCGATCCACGAGCTCAACCCGGGCACCGGCGTCGAGAACCTGATCCCCGACTTCAACGGCAAGCCCGACCTGCTGACCGAGGTCTTCGAGTCCCGCCCCGAGGTGCTCGCGCACAACGTCGAGACGGTGCCGCGGATCTTCAAGCGGATCCGCCCGGCCTTCCGCTACGAGCGCTCCCTCGACGTGATCACCCAGGCCCGCGACTTCGGCCTGGTGACCAAGTCCAACCTCATCCTCGGCATGGGCGAGACCCGCGAGGAGGTCAGCCAGGCGCTGCGCGACCTCCACGACGCCGGCTGCGAGCTGATCACCATCACCCAGTACCTCCGCCCGTCGCCGCGGCACCACCCCGTCGAGCGCTGGGTCAAGCCCGAGGAGTTCGTCGAGCTCAAGGACGAGGCCGACGAGATCGGCTTCGCCGGTGCGCTCTCCGGCCCGCTCGTGCGGTCCTCCTACCGCGCCGGGCGCCTCTACAAGCAGGCCATCGAGGCCCGTTCCGCCGCCGCGGTCTGATCACCGACCCGTCCGGTTGGGTCCGTCACGGCCCACGGAAGTAGAGTCGGCACCATGTCGACGCCCGACTCCACCCCCACCTCGCGCCGAGGGCAGATCGCCCAGACCTACCGGATGGCCAAGCGCAGCGACCCGCGCCTGGGCTGGATCATCCTCGGCACCTTCCTGGTCGGGGCGGCGCTCGGCTTCGGACTGATGTGGGTCCTGCCGGGCGAGGGCGTCATCTCGCTGGTCATCTCGATCGTCGGCGCCCTCATGATCGGCCTGCTGCTCGCGATGCTGGTCTTCGGCCGCCGCGCCCAGGCCGCTGCCTACAAGCAGATGGAGGGCCAGCCGGCGGCTGCTGCCGGCGCCCTGCAGATGCTGCGCCGCGGCTGGAAGCTCGACCCGGTCGTCGGCTTCACCAAGCAGCAGGACGTCGTGCACCGCGTCGTCGGCCCTCCCGGCATCGTCCTGGTCGGCGAGGGCGCCAGCGCCACCCGCGTACGCCAGCTGCTGGTCACTGAGCGCAAGAAGCACGAGCGCGTCGCCTACGGCGTCCCGATCCACGAGATCGTCGCCGGTCGCGGCGAGGGCGAGGTGCCGCTGCCCAAGCTCGTGCGCCACGTGCAGAAGCTCGGCCGCGCCGTGAAGCCCGCCGAGATGACCGACATCCTCCAGCGCCTGAAGGCCCTCGACGCCCAGCGCGGCAAGCTGCCCGTGCCCAAGGGCCCGGTGCCGACCTCGATGAAGGGCATGCGCTCGCAGCAGCGAGGTCGCTGAGCCCTACAGCGTGACGGTCCGCGTCCCCGCGGCCACGTCGTGCAGACCGCGGCCGCCCATGGTGAGCAGCGGTGGCACCAGTAGTCCGACCAGCGCCGAGCGGAGCAGCGCCCGCAGGAGTGACGGCGGCTGTCCCGACCCGTCCTGCCGTACGACGCGCACCCGCGTCGCGAGCTTGCCGAACGAGCCGCCGGCCACCGCGGTGAAAAGAGCCGACTCGACGACGAAGAGTCCCAGCGTGCCGAGGCCGTTGGGGTTGCCGGCGAGGACGCCGACCGCGACGAGACCCTCGACGACGGCGAGGCAGGTCACCCAGTCCACGAGGAGCGCCAGGATCCGCCTCCCCCAGCTCGCGGGCGTCGGTCCGGCGGATGGTGCGTACGTCGGGTCGGGCTGGGGCACGCGCCCAGACTAGGCGGCGCCTCCACCTTGCGGCGTCGCGCCCTTCGGGGCGACGACAGCGATCGGCGCGCCCCAGCTCGTGTAGTCGACCCTCACCTTGTCGCTGGCGCCGGAGTACTCCAGCCGCACCGGCAGCGAGGCCTCGTCGATCCAGAGGTCCATCGCCACGGTGTCCTCGACGTCGACCTGCCGGTGCATCGAGTCCTCGGGCAGCGCGTCGTGCCAGGCCTGCGTGTCGACGGTGACGACGTAGTGGGTCGAGGCCACGCCAGCCATCTCCTCCTGACCCTTGTTCTGCACCTTGTCGACCGCGTCGGCGAGGGCGTCGTACTCCCCCGGCAGGTCGAGGGCGAGCAGCGCGGGCGAGTAGCCGGCGTCGAAGCCCTCCTCGTCGCCGGTCGCGCGCGGATCGTCGTCGGCGGTGTAGGTCCACTCGTTGTCGGCCGCCTCGCCACCGACGTAGATCTTGCCGCCGGTGCGGACGAACTCGAGGAACTCGCCGGGGGTGTCCCCGGTGATCGCGCGGAACTCGGTCTGCCCGTCGGTCCAGGTGAGGTCCATCTGCACCTCGCCCCGGCCGCGGTGGTCGCCGATGTTGAGGCGCACGGAGCCCTCGGCGCCCACGGCCTTCGCCACGGCCGGCGCCAGTGTCTCGAGGCCGTAGGACTGGCTGGCGGGCTCGTCGTCCTCGCCACCGCCGCACCCGGCCAGCACGATCGCTGTCGCCGGGATGATCGCCCACCGTCGTACTGCCTGTCCCCGAGTCATGCCTGACGGTAGGACCGGTCCGGGACGGTGGACCAGCCTCCCCAGGGGTGGGGCCGTGACGTGGCCGCAACACGCCGCCGGAGGGCGGCCACTGCTCGGACGAGGCGTAACACGGCCGAAACAAACGGGATACGGTCTAGAAACTGCCACTGGCTAGCGTGACGCGCACGGTGCAACGAGGCTCCGTTCCGTGACGCTGCAATCTCGACGTGCGCTGGTCGCCGTCAAGGAGGAACCGAATGTTCAACAACTCCGATGAGCTGCTCAAGTTCATCAAGGACGAGGGCGTCGAGATGGTCGATGTCCGCTTCTGTGACCTGCCGGGCATCATGCAGCACTTCACGGTGCCGGTGTCGTCCTTCGACCAGAGCGTCTTCGACGACGGCCTCGGCTTCGACGGCTCCTCGATCCGCGGGTTCCAGGCGATCAACGAGTCGGACATGTCGCTCCTCCCGGACCCCACCACGGCGTACGTCGACCCGTTCCGGAAGTCGAAGACGCTCAACGTGAACTTCTTCATCCACGACCCGATCACCGGCGAGGCCTACAGCCGCGACCCGCGCAACATCGCCCGCAAGGCGCTGGCCTACCTCGATTCCACCGGCATCGCGGACACCGCCTACTTCGCCCCCGAGGCGGAGTTCTACATCTTCGACAACGTCCGCTACAGCACCGGCGTCAACGAGGGCTACTACCACATCGACTCGGTCGAGGGCTGGTGGAACTCGGGCAAGGAGGGCGAGGACAACCTCGGCTACAAGACCCGCCTCAAGGGCGGCTACTTCCCCGTCGAGCCCTACGACCACTACAGCGACCTGCGCGCCGACATGGTCAAGAACCTCGAGTCGTGTGGCCTGCTCGTCGAGCGCGCCCACCACGAGGTCGGCACCGCCGGCCAGGCGGAGATCAACTACCGCTTCGACACGCTGCTCAAGGCCGCGGACGACGTGATGAAGTTCAAGTACCTCATCAAGAACACCGCCTGGGAGCAGGGCAAGTCGGTCACCTTCATGCCGAAGCCGATCTTCGGCGACAACGGCTCGGGCATGCACGTGCACCAGTCGCTGTGGAAGGACGGCGAGCCGCTGTTCTTCGACGAGACCGGCTACGCCGGCCTGTCCGACACGGCCCGCTGGTACATCGGCGGCATCCTCAAGCACGCGCCGTCGCTGCTGGCGTTCACCAACCCGACGGTGAACTCCTACCACCGCCTGGTGCCGGGCTTCGAGGCGCCGATCTCGCTCGTCTACTCCTCGCGCAACCGCTCGGCGTCGGTCCGCATCCCGATCACGGGGGCGAACCCGAAGGCCAAGCGCGTCGAGACCCGCTTCCCCGACCCGTCGGCGAACCCCTACCTCGCCTTCGCGGCCCTCATGCTCGCCGGCCTCGACGGAGTCCAGAACAAGACGGAGCCCGCGGCCCCGATCGACAAGGACATCTACGAGCTGCCGCCGGACGAGATGGCCGACATCGACCAGGTGCCCACGTCGCTCGGTGCCGTCCTCGACGCGCTCGAGGAGGACCACGAGTACCTGACGGCCGGCGGTGTCTTCACCGACGACCTGATCGAGACGTGGATCCACTTCAAGCGGACCCAGGAGATCGCCCCGGTCCAGCTGCGGCCCCACCCGCACGAGTTCGAGCTCTACTACGACATTTAAGTCGGGGGTCTCTGTGACCTGCGGCTAGATGCCTGAAACGGCGTCTGACCTGCGAAAACGTCTTTCAACGTCTTCCAGCGTCAGACGTCGTTTCTCATCCTTGTGCGTACCCAGTGCACCCCACGGCGGGGAGCATCAGGGCGAGCACCCGGGTTCCACACGGACGAGCGCGGCACACTCAACGTGGTGCGTCATCGAGAAGAGGTACATGACCCTGAGCGTAGGTGCCATCGCTTGCGGTCGTCGGCACTCCTGGGGCCGAACGAGCCCGTGACCTGTGGCGATGCCGTCTGGGACGCGCGTACGCGTCGGCCTCCATCTGCGCGGGATTGCGAATGAAAGCGGCTCATCCCAATCGGGGGTGTAGGAGTTGGGGTCTGAAGCCGCCGGTCTCGAGCAGGCTTCGGGCGATGTAGTTGGTCAGGTTGCGGAACCCGAGTGCGGAGCCGCGCAGGTGTTCGAGCCGTCCGTTGAGCGCCTCGGTCGGCCCGTTGCTGGTGCCGGGTCGTTCGAAGTAGGCGAGCACGTCAGCGGCTCGCTTCTTCAGGGTCCGGCCCAGGGTGGTGAGCTCGGTGAGCACCTTGGGGACGCCGGCGCTGAGGTCGGTGATCAGCTTCTCCATGAGCTCGCGGCCACGTTGCCGGTCCTCGTGGCGATAGGCGGCGATCATGCACTGGTAGACACCCCAGGTCGCCTCGACCTCGACGTGAGCGTCATCAACGAACAGCGCGCGTAGCCTGTCGCTCTGCTTGTCGGTGAGCAGGTCCGCGCCGGTGTGCAGCGTGCGCCGCGACTTGTAGGGCGGGTCGTCCCTGCACCCACGGCGCCCGTGGATCGCGAGTTGGACCCGGCGGCTGACGCCTGTCGAGGGCGTCACCGGCCAGGCGCACGACGTGGAAGGGATCCATCACCGTGACCGCGTCCGGGATCTCCTCTGCAGCGGCGGTCTTGAACCCGGTGAAGCCGTCCATCGCGACCACCTCGACCGCGTCACGGAAGGCGTCGTCGCGGTCGGCGAGCCAGGTCTTGAACGCCGCCTTCGACCGGCCCTCGACCATGTCCAGCAGCCTTGCTGGGCCGGCGCCATCGCGCCAGACGTGCTCATCGACGCTAATGACCTTCACGCCCTCAAACCGCGTGGGGTCGTTGATCAGCAGCCGCTTGCCTTCAGCCAGGACCGCGTTGTTGGCGGTGTCCCACGCGACCCCGAGTCCCTCGGCGACACGGGCGACGGTGAGGTGTGCGACCACGATCCCTTCCAGCGCCCACCGCAGCCCGGTGCGCGAGAGCTTCGCGCGTGGCTCCGCCGCGGCGCTGGTGTCTTGGTGCCACACGTGTCCGCAGTCGGCACAGCGGTAGCGGCGCACTACAACTTCCAGCACGGTCGGTCGCCAGCCCAGCGGCTCGTGGGCCAACCGCCGGATCACGGTGTCACGAGCAGCGCCTTCGCTGCCGCACCGTCGGCACCACTGATCTGGTTCCACCACGCGGCACGCGAGGACCGCACGATCCGGTTCAAGTCGTTGTCCGGTCACGCTCAGACCGAGGCCGTCGAGTCGAGCGAAGGCGGTCAGGTCAGGGCGGCCGAAGCCGGCCGGCGGGGTAGCGTCGAACACGTCGAGGTCTTTCGGATGGATGGCGTAGGAACCTCCGTCGTCGGGAGACCTCGACGTCTATCTGCGGACCGACGCGCCCGGCCGACCTACAGCGTCATCTGAGAAGACCCCTGAAACGTCTTCGACGACGACGGGACCGGCGAGGAGGAGGGCGCGGTGAGCTAAAGGAATGGAGCTTGCTCGGCTTCGACGCCGCCGCAAGCTCCGGTGAAACGGTCGGTACTGGTCGGTCGTCGTCGGTCACCACCAGATGGCGGCGTCCCCCACGCTCGGCGTTTGCGCAGGTCAGCGGCTCGTTCGCCAGTGGGCGCATCAAGCGATAGACGCAAAGCCGACGTGATTAGGTCGTCGGTTCGATTCCGACAGGCGGCTCCGGCGAACAGCCCCTGACCTGCGGAAACGCAGGGCAGGGACGGTTCGGTTCTGGTGGTCGCGCGATGCGCTGGCCTCACGGCTCTGCCCGACACCGACGTCGCTCTCCTCTGCGACGGACCCCTCGCCGGCTGAGCGCTCGCGGCCGGCATCCTGTCCGTGTGCCGATAGGCCTCGCACCGCTCGGCAACGCAGCGTGGCGTTGCGTCGCGACCTGGCGACGGCTCGGCGGGGCGCGATCGTCTCGTGCGTTGGCGGACTACGGGAGCTTGGACGCGAGGACGTCGGCCGCCAGGATCTCGGGTGCTGCGCCGAGGAGGTGCTGGTTGGCCATCAGGGCTGCGACGATGGCGCCGTTGGCGTGGGCGTCGCGAGCGGCCTCGTCGGGGAATGCATCGAAGATCCAGAAGGTGTCGGCGTGGGTCCTGACCGCGAACCAGACAATCGTTCCTACTTCTTCGTTGGCGAGCGCGACAGCGCCGGCGAGCAGATCGGCGAGCGCGTCGTGCTGTCCATCGGCCGCGACGATCTTGGCGACGAAGGCATACGGAAGTGATGCGGGTGTGGACATGAGGGGTTCTCCTAGGTGTCGAGGTTTCTTGGTGAAGCGAGTTCAGCGTATGACGAGCAAGGGCATGTGAGAAGTGGCGTATACGGCAGTATTGCTATTGTTCGCGCCATGCGTATCGGACTGATCGCGATCGACGGCTGCTTCGGTTCGGCTGTCGCGTCGGTCATCGACATCGTGCGGGTGGCCGACGGAGCCCGCGGCGATGTCGACCCGCGGATCGGCCCGATCGAACTCGCCATCCTCGGACCGAAACGGAGAGTGACCACAACGGCATCGATGACCCTGTCGGTGGACCACCCGCTGTCGGAGTCCGCAGAGTTCGACGTGGTCGTCGTCCCTGCGCTTGGAACCCTCACGGCCGCCGCTACCAACGACGCCCTCCAGAGCCGAGATGCTCGTTCGGTCATCGCCTCGCTCGGGCGCCTCGACGACGCGACCACCCGGATCGCCGCGGCGTGCACCGGCGTGTTCGCTGTCGCCGAGACCGGACGGATGCATCATCGGCGGGCGACGACCAGCTGGTTCCTGGGGCCGGAGTTCCTGAAGCGCTATCCGACCGTCGCCCTCGATCTCGACACCATGGTCGTGGTCGACGGGAACCTCGTCACCGCCGGCGCCGCGTTCGCCCACATCGACCTCGCGCTCTCACTCGTGCGATCGATCAGCCCCGACCTGGCCCAACATGTCGCCAAGCTCCTCATCATCGACGAGCGTCCGTCGCAGGCGGCCTTCGTCGCCTACGAACATCTCCGGCACGAGGACCCGATCGTCGTCGAGTTCGAACGCTTCGTGCGCGCCCGCCTAGACGAACCGTTCAACGTCGCCTTCGTCGCGCAGTCGCTCGGCACCAGCCGGCGCACCCTCGAACGACGAGTCCGTGCGGCGCTCAACCTCACTCCGCTCGGCTTCGTCCAACGGCTTCGCATCGAACGAGCTCGGCACCTCTCAGCAACCACGGACCTTACCTCCGCCGAGATCGCGCTACGGGTCGGCTACGCGAACGCCGAGACTCTGCGCTCCCTCCTGCGTAGGGAGCGACGCCGTTCCTGACCTATCGCCATGCCTGTAGCCGGTGTCCTAGTGCTCGACTGGAACCACCTCTCAGCACGTCGCGTCGACGCTCCTGCGTCGCCCTTGGACGACCCACTCGACACGCCCGCAGCACAGGCCATGTGACGTGTCCCGGCTTCCCGGACGGTCGGGGTTGGGTGGCTGTGATGTCGCTGCGTTCTCGTCGAGGGGGTCAGCAGACTCGATCAGGGTCGATTGGGATGAGACGCGAAGGCGGTCAGGTCAGGGCGGCCGAAGCCGGCCGGCGGGGTAGCGTCGGTCACGTCGAGGTCTTTCGGATGGATGGCGTAGGAACCTCCATCGTCGGGACCTCGATGTCTATCTGCGGACCGACGCGCCCGGCCGACCTACACCCTCATCTGGGAAGAGCCATGAAAGCGAGCCCAATCCGAGCCCTCTCGCCGAGTCGCACGCGAGGTGCGACGAACTCACGGATCAGGCTGCGGCGGCAGCTCGCGAGCTACAAGCTCGTCAGCGTTGACCTACTCCCAGATCTTCACGTCGTACTGCAGGTACTCCCAGGGGTCCTGGCCGCGAAGCGCCCCTGGGATCGTCTCCTGCAACTCGAGTGACACCTCCTGGCAGACGAACTGCGTGATCGCCAGAACGGTCATCTCAAGGTCGTACCAGGTGCGTACCTGAGCAGCGCCACTCGCGAACGTCCCCTGGCCGTCGTCGCCGGTTGTGATGGCGGCGCCGACGCGTCGATGGGAGCACGACGGCTGGGCGGCGACATTCAGGGCGGTTCCGAAGAAGCCCGAGGCCAGAGGTACGAGACCGAACGACCGGGCGATTGGTGTCTACGGGCACACGGGCGTCGACTTCATCGATGACGCACCGGCGATCAAGAAGGCACTGGCGACGAAACACCACGAGTACGGGGACCTCGGGGCGCCCTTCATCATCGCGGTCGGCACGTACATCCACGACAGGGACCGATGGCACAGCGGCAACGCCATGTACGGGCGCGTCGCCGTGCAGATCGGCGAGGCGCCCGACGGCTCCATGGTGACCCGCGAAGTCCGGCAGCCGGACGGCCACTTCGGCACACCGCCGGAGTGGGCCAAACCGCAACGTCTCAGGGGTTCTCCTCGTGAATCGGCTCATGCCGTACCACGTGCAGCGAGCGGAGACGACCCTGTGGCGGCACCCCAACCCGGTCTACGAGCTTCCCGACCTGGTTCCGTTGCCGAGCGACACGCTAAGCCTTGCCGACAGCACGCTGATTGAGGTCCCAGCTCCAACGGGGCGGACCAGTTCTTCGGACTTCCGGACCCCTGGCCACCCGGCGAGGCATGGCCCGACGACGAGTAGGTGCGTGAGTAGTCAACGGCTCGGCGGGGTGGTTGATCCGTCCGCTCATCAGCAATGGGCGCACTCGTGCCTTGCCTCACCCTCGCCGCCAGTACTTCGAGTAACCGCGGGGTGAAGGATGTCCCGTGCACCTCACCTTGACCGAGCGAACAGACGGCTTCAGCGACCCGACTGGATTCAACGAGCAGTGGTGGCGTCCCCGCATCTTTCAGCATGACTCGACGCTGCTCTCTGTTCATGACGAGCGCGGTGTTGAGCTCGCTGGGGTCGAGATGATCGAGCGCACCCATCCCGGCGAGTACCTCGAAGACGTGGACCCACGTCAGTTCGTAAAGATCCAGTTCATCGAGGTCCGTCAACGACACCGCGGACGACGTGTCGGCTTCGCAACGCTGCAACTACTTGCCGAGTTGTATCCGGATCGCCGATTGCTCGCGTTCAGTGAGGCCGACGGCTTCTGGGATAAGACAGGCTGGACTAGGTACATGCACCACGAAGACAATCCTGCTCGACCACGTCACCAATGCCTCTATCTCCAGCCCGAGTAGCAGTAGTCAGTCGCCGCCCGGCAGTGGACCGGCGAAGCTTCGGCAGCCATCGGCAGCGCGCGGTCTTCCGCCGTGACAGCTGCCCGAGGGGCGCCGCTGACACGAGCGTCAGAACTGTCGGAAGCTGTGCGTACGTTGAAGACCGTGCAGCTAAACTAAGTGCGAGCAGTCAGATGGCCCGTTCGCTGCGTGTGAGCATCACACGTGTGGTGTCTGCTGCATCGGGTCAGCGCCGAGCGTCGGTGAGCCAACTGGTGAGCGGGGCGAGGGCCTACTTGCGAGCTCGCTCGGTGGTCCCTGACGCCCGTTTGACAAGCGACACCCTCTTCGCGGCAGGTCCGTACGTTCGAGGCAATCGGTGCGATTGGCCCCATTACGTCGTGACGCGGGCCTGCTGTGTGTGCAGTGCGAGGGTAGTTCCGGCTGGAACCTGCTCGAGCTGGTCGTCCGCGCCGAGGCCGCTCGGCTGCGACACCCGACCTAGGTGGCAGTCCCACTCGAACACGGGGTCTCGGCATCCGAGGGGACCACTGGTGGCGCCACCCGGCGAGGTGAGGGCGTTCTGACCATACGCGCACGTCGATAGATGCCGGTCTGCGGGTGTGCCCCCTTGGTCGAACGACGATATTGTCAGCAGCTGAGGATGAGTCGCCAGGGCGACACCTTGTCTAACCTCGGGCAAGTCTTGGATCGGGTCAGGAAGGCATAAGAGCATGGTCCCGGTGGAGGAACCCGGCGACGCACAAGCACCCTCGGTGGAGGCCTCGCTTGCTGAAGCCGAGCAAGAGATCAAACAGTTGCAGGAAGCACTGGACAGTCGGCTGGTCATTGGTCAGGCCGAGGGCATCCTGATGGCGAGCTTCGGTGTCGACCCGGACCAGGCGATCGCGTACCTCAAGCGGGTGTCGTCGGTGACGAACCGCAAGGTGATCGAGATCGCGGCGGAGATCGTCGAGACAAAGCAGCTGCCCGCGGTCGACGGCGAAAGGTAGAGGGACTGCCGCGGGTCGGCTTCGTCAGCACCGGCGGCAAGTCCTGTAACGAGGCTAATGCCCGGCGGCGCCGGCGTCTGACGAATCCCGAAAGTAGGGGCGGCCCGGGCGCCCTCGTTCTTGACCACCCGGGCCTAATCGTCAGGACCGTCCGGACAGAACTGATGACCTACCCGGGTGCGTACCCGGAATGTGTGCGTCCGATCCGCCGCAGTGACGGACGTCATCCTTTACTCAGCGTCTTGGGGACGCAGCCGGTGGGCTCCGGGGAAGCGCAAACCGGCCGGGTCCATAGGTGAGACGGGCGAGCTGCGCTCGCATGGCGGGCCGGACGGCCCAGACGTGCAAGAGGGAGGACGACATGAGTCAGTCCGTGAGCGAAGGTCCAGCAGACGGTGGTGCCGACGGCACTCCCGGCGTCCAGGATGGCGGCGCGGACGGCGGAGCCGACAGCTGGCCCCGATGCTCGGCGATGTCGGCGGCGATGTCGGCGAGCTTGCGGTTGGTGTGCGACGACACCCGACGCAAGTAGGTGAAGGCCTCGTCCGGGCCGACCCCGAGGCGCTCCATCAAGATGCCTTCGGCCTGGCCGATCACCGTACGACTCTCGACTGCTCGATGCAGCTGCTTGATCTCGCGCTCGGCCTCCGCGAGGTCGTCCTCGCACTCTCGTCACCCAACGGCTCCTGACCCAGGCTCTTCGGGTCGCCCTCGTCGCCTCCACCTCAAGGTTGACCAAAGGCTAGGCAATCATCGCTCGGCGTCGCCACACCCAACGTCAATTTTGGCAGCAAAGCGCTCCGCGTCACCGCTTTCGCCGGCGCGAGATACCCCTTTCAGCGCGCGACATACGGATCATCGGGAGGTGTTCTGCGTCCGTGACTGCGACCAAAGTCGTAGTCACCGAACGAAAGGACACCCTCATGGACATCGGTGACAGCTTTCAGAACACGACGGACGGGATCTTCGACTTCCTGCCCAATCTGGTGGGCTTCCTGCTCATCCTGGTAATCGGCTACATCATCTCGCGGATCGTGGCCGGAATCGTCGGCAAGCTTCTCGACAAGGTGCACATCGACCGGCGTCTGCATGAGAGCTCGGCTCGCAGATACGTCGACGCAGTCCTCCCGGGCGCCTCACCGGCCAACGGCATCGCCCGCATCGTGTTCTGGCTCATCTTCATCTTCTTCATCACCGCCGCCATCGGGGCGCTCGGCATCCCCGCGGCGACCGGGTTCATGAACGACGTGTTGGCCTACCTGCCCAACGTCATCGTGGCCATCTTGATCTTCATCATCGCCGCCCTGCTCTCCGGAGCGATCGCCGGCGCCGTCGTGAAGTTCATGGGAGACACCCCCACCGGCAAGGTCGTCGGCACCGTCGCCCCCGCGGTCATCATGACCATCGCCTTCTTCATGATCCTCGAGCAGCTCCAGATCGCCCCCGAGATCGTACGCATCGCGTTCACCGCCATCATGTTCGCCCTCGCGCTCGGCCTCGCCCTGGCCTTCGGCCTGGGTGGCCGCGACCTCGCCGCCGACATGCTGCGCCAGGCCAAGGACAGGAGCGCGGACGCGGCGAGCCAGGCCAAGCACGACACCCACGTCGGCGCGCAGCGCGCGCGCTCCGAGTACGACCAGGCGCAGAGCACCCCCGGCACTTCGACCGGAACCACCGCGGGCCCCACCTACGATGCGGACGAGGCCATCACGTCGGACCGCGCGTTCGACCCCGAGGCCACGCAGCACATGCCGCCGCCCGCCTCACCCACCCGCTGACCCATCAGTCCGGAGTCACCATTTCCCGCACTGCGAAACCGTCGCCCTCATGCCGAGGCGGCGATTTCGCGGTCACCGGAGGACAGCGGCTCACCAACAGACATCCACGAGCAGTTGCCGACGGCGTGAGACGCCGCGCGGCCGGTGGCCGGCTGTCAGTCGCGTGCCCTTCCTTCCGAGGCCAACCATCGGGTTGGTCCAGGGTTGGGCCGATGTCCGGTGCTTGTCGACCAGCGAGAACTTGGGCAAGACTTCGTTCATGGTCGAGTCGAGTCGCGGTGACGAGTTCCACGCGTCGCACGCCGCCGTCGTCGGCCGTTACACCTACCGGCCTGATGCTGATGAGTGGACGTGGTCGGACGCCATGTACCGCATCCACGGTTTCGAACCGGGTGATGTGGTCCCGACGACCGAGCTCGTGATGCGGCACATCCATCCGGACGACGTCCCTGCCGCATGGGAGTCGCGCGAGACGGTCGTGAAGCACCGCAGACCCTTCTCGTTCCTGCACCGCATCCGCACCGCGTCGGACGAGGAGCGGGTCGTGCTGGCGGCCGGACACTTGGAGGACCAGGACGGAACGCTCGTGGTTCATGGGCACCTGATCGACGGGACGAACCTCCGCGACCAGGACACGAACGTCCATCTTCAATCGGCAGTGCAGGACTTCTCGGAGCACCGTGCGGTGATTGAGCAGGCCAAGGGCGTGCTCATGCAGCTCTACAGCGTCGATGCCGACACCGCGTTCGCGCTGTTGCGCGCGTTCTCGGCCGACACGAACCGCAAGGTGCGAGACATCGCGCCCGTGCTGGTGGCGGCCGCGAGCCGTGACGACACGCCGACCAAGCACCAACCAGGTTCGGCGCACGACATGCTCGAGGTGCTCCACGCATCAGCCAACGATGCGGCCGGCGCTGTAACGCCCTGAGAGCTCCGAGTCCCGCGCGTGTGCTGCGCTCGAGCCATGACGCGGAGGCCCGACCTCACCGCCTCTTCTGGCTCGACACCCGCGTGGGCAGGACCAGCAGCAGCACAGCCAGCACGACGACGGCCGCGATCCCGCCCGCTGCGGCCGCCGCACGGTCGTAGACCATGTCGACGACGAGGAACAGGATCCCCCCCAGAAGCAGACCGATCATGACGAGCGCGGTCGATGTCAGCCGGTGACCCGCCTGCACCAGCTCAGGCTTCGCGTCCTCCTGGAAGACATGGCGATGGATCGCCACCGGCGCGAGCGTCACCCCGACTGTCGCGAAAGCCAGGCAGAGCAGCCCGACGTACCAGCCGCGCTGGAACCCATCGAGCTCGGAGAAGCGCGACTGGAACGGGATCGTCACGAGGAACCCTGCGAGCAGCTGCACGCCGGTCTGGCTGACGCGGAGCTCCTGCAGCAGGTCGTTCCAGTTGCGGTCCGCCCGCTCCTGCTCGGTCTCGTCTTGTCGGCCGGGGGACATCCTCCGGACGCTACTCAGCCGGGCGGCGGCGCCCACCCCCGCACGGGTGAGCACCCTCGTGCGGCCCGGTGGCACCGTGGACGCATGGCCGAGACTAGGAGGACGTCGCCGGGGTCGTCCGTGCTGGACCCCGACATCTACGAAGCGCTCCGCGCCGACGGTGCGAGCAAGGAGAAGGCGGCGCGGATCGCCAACGCGTCCGCCGCTCGACGATGACGAGATCCGAACTCATCGACGCGCTCCGCGACCACTGAGCCTCGAGCCTCGGTCTGGGCGAGCGAGGGGCCATCGGAGCTCTTCAGACTTCCGGTCGTTCGGTGGCGTTTCTCGTGGATTCTCGGCGGCGCCCAGTTACCGGGGCACCGAGCGTCTCGCCCAGGATGAGACAGGTCGCCGTCGACCCATCAGGATCGCACGAGCCGGCGCGCGAGGTACGGCGCCGTGGCGCTGCCTTCGGCCTTCGCGACAGCGGCCGGGGTGCCGGTCGCGACGACGCGGCCGCCGGCGTCTCCCCCGCCGGGTCCGAGGTCGATGACCCAGTCGGCGGTGGCGATCGTGTCGAGGTCGTGCTCGACCAGGACGACGGTGTTGCCTGCCTCGACGAGCCGGTGCAGCTGCCGCACGAGGAGCGCGATGTCCGCCGGATGCAGCCCGGCCGTGGGCTCGTCCAACAGGTAGAGCGCGTGGCCTCGCCGGGCGCGCTGCAGCTCCGTGGCGAGCTTGATCCGCTGGGCCTCGCCGCCGCTCAGCTCGGTGGCGGGCTGGCCGAGCCGCAGGTAGCCGAGCCCGACCTCGCGCAGCGTGTCCAGGCTCCTCGCGGCCGCCGGGACGTCGGCCAGGAAGACGGCCGCCTCGTCCACCGACATCGCCAGCACCTCGGCGACGTTGCGGCCGCGGTAGGCCACCTCGAGGGTCGTGGCGTCGTAGCGCGCGCCGTGGCAGGTGGGGCACGGCGCGTAGGTGCCGGGCAGGAACATCAGCTCGACCGACACGAACCCCTCGCCCTGGCAGGTGTCGCACCGACCCTCCGCGACGTTGAACGAGAAGCGCCCGGCGCCGTATCCCCGGGCACGGGCCTCGTCGGTCGCGGCGAAGACCTTGCGCACCGCGTCGAACAGGCCGGTGTACGTCGCCAGGTTGGACCGCGGGGTGCGCCCGATCGGGCGCTGGTCGACACGCACCACGCGGTCGAACGCCTCGAGCCCGGTCACGTCATCGACATCGATCTCGAGCGCGGCGTCGTCGGGGTCGTCGTGAGCCAGCCCGAGCCGGTCGCGCACCAGCTCGGCGAGCACCTGGGTCACCAGCGTCGACTTGCCCGAGCCGGAGACCCCGGTGACGGCGGTGAGCACGCACAGCGGGACGTCGACCGACACATCGCTGAGGTTGTGACGGGTGACCCCGCGCAGGCGCAACCAGCCGTGGGGTTCGCGGGGCTCGTGCTCCAGCGGTGCGATGCGCCCGAACAGGTGGTCACCGGTGACCGACCCGGCCACCGCCTCGAGGCCGTCGACGGGACCGCTGTAGAGCACCCGTCCTCCCCCCTCCCCCGCTCCCGGGCCGATGTCGACGACCCAGTCGGCACGGCGTACGACGTCGAGGTCGTGCTCGACCACGAACAACGTGTTGCCTGCGGCCTTGAGCCGGTCGAGCACGTCGAGCAGCGGTTCGGCGTCGGCGGGGTGCAGGCCGGCCGACGGCTCGTCGAGCACGTACACCACCCCGAAGAGACCGGACCGCAGCTGGGTGGCAATCCGCAAGCGCTGCGCCTCGCCGGGCGACAGGGTCGTCGACCCGCGGCCCAGGCTGAGGTATCCGAGACCGAGATCGAGCAGCACCTCCAGGCGCGCGACGAGGTCGGTGCAGATCCGGACCGCCGCCTCAGTGGTCCCGTCGTCCACCGTGGCGCTCGCGGCCGGGCGCAGCAGCGCGACGACGTCACCGAAGGGCAACGTGTTCACCTCGGCGATCGATCGACCGGCGAAGCTCACCGCCAGGGACTCCGGCCTGAGCCCGCTGCCGTGGCACACAGTGCACCTCGAGTCGCGGACGAACCGCAGCGCACGCTCGCGCATCCGCTCGCTCTGCGAGTCGGCCAGCACGTGCATCACGTGCTTGCGCGCGCTCCAGAACGTCCCGTAGTAGCTGTGGTCGACCCGGTCGCGCTCAGGCTTGATCAGCACCGACGGCTGCTCGTCGGTGAAGAGCAGCCAGTCGCGGTCCTTCTTCGCCAGCCGCCGCCACGGCCGGTCCACGTCGATGCCCAGACCCATGACGATGCTGCGCAGGTTGGCGCCCTGCCACGCGCCCGGCCACGCGGCGATCGCGCCCTCGCGGATGCTCAACGACGTGTCGGGGACGAGCAGGTCCTCCGCGACGTCGTGCTCGACACCGAGGCCGCCACAGCGCGGGCAGGCGCCGGCGGCCGTGTTGGGCGAGAAGGCCTCCGCGGGGAGGTGCTCGGCACCGTCGGGGTAGTCACCTGCTCGCGAGTAGAGCATCCGCAACAGGTTGGACAGGGTGGTGATCGTGCCGACCGTCGAGCGCGAGCTGGGTGCCCCACGCCGCTGCTGGAGCGCGACGGCCGGCGGGAGGCCGGTGATCTCCTGCACGTGCGGAGCGCCGACCTGCTGCAGCAGCCTCCGCGCGTACGGCGCCACCGACTCGAAGTAGCGTCGCTGGGCCTCGGCGTAGAGCGTGCCGAAGGCCAGCGAGGACTTGCCAGACCCCGAAACCCCGGTGAACGCGACGAACGCGTTGCGCGGGAGGTCGACGTCGACGTCCCGCAGGTTGTGCTCGCTGGCGCCGCGGACGTGCACGAAGGGGTCCGTCATGTCGGTCATCGTCACTGCCTATCGCGTCCAGGAGCGATTGTCCCTGTCTGGCACCCGCGACACGCGAGCCGGATGATGCGCCCGCCCTTGCCGATGGCGCTGACACTTTGCAGGAGGGATTCCGTCGAGACCTCGCCACGTCGCCGATGACGTACCTGCGCGACGTCCGGCTCCGCCGAGCGCGCGAGACTCTCCTAGCGACCGACCCAGGGGCCACCACGGTCGGTGCCGTGGCCTCCGGGCTCGGGCCCTGCACCTGGGCCGCTTCGCCGCCGCCTACCGCAACGCCTTCGGTGAGGCACCCTCGGACACGCTCAACCGTTCGACCTGATCCTGCTGCTTCTCGGAAATTCAGCCCCGGAATCGCGTCAGGATCCGCGACTGCTCACGTCTCACCCCTGAGTCGTGTGGTGTCGACGGACACCCACGCGATCGCAGAGCCGCTCACGGTTCCCCCCGGACGTGAGCGGTTCTGCCATTTCTACCGGCTACCCCTGCGGGTGCTTGGCCGCGAACACGGCGGCCTGCGTACGGCTGGTGAGACCCAGCTTGGTCAGCACCGCGGAGACGTAGTTCTTCACCGTCTTCTCCGACAGCTCCATGCTGCGGGCGATCTCGCGGTTCGTCAGGCCCTCCCCGATGTGCTCGAGGATCCGCTTCTCCTGCGCGGTCAGCACCTCGAGCTCGTGGTCCGACGGCGGCCCGTTGCGGATCCGGTCCAGGACCTGTGCCGTCATCGCGGGATCGAGCATGGACTGCCCGGCGGCGACCCTGCGCACCGAGTCGACCAGGTCGTGCCCCCGGACCTGCTTGAGGATGTAGCCCGACGCACCGGCCATGATCGCGGCGAACAGCGCCTGGTCGTCGTCGTACGAGGTCAGGATGAGGCCCCGGATGGTCGGGTCCACCGAGCGGACGTCGCGACAGACGTCGATCCCCGAACCGTCGGGCAGCCGGCCGTCGAGGATCGCCACATCGGGACGGATCGCCGGGATCCGCGCGGTGGCCTCCCGGGCCGACCCCGACTCCCCGACGACCTCGATGTCGCCGGCCGACTCCAGGAGGTCCTTGATGCCGCGGCGGACCACCTCGTGGTCGTCCAGCAGGAAGACCCGGATCGGGGCCTCGACGGTGGGAATGGTGGGCTCGTCCATCCGTCCACGGTAGGCACGACGGACCGGGCGGTCACCGGACGATGGTCACCCGTCGACCGGGACCTTGGTCCCGAACCGGTACGACGTGGGCCCCTGCCCGTCGGCCGGTGCGGACGGCAGCGTGGGAGGCACCCCACGAGAGGAAGACGACATGAAGGCACTACGCCTTGAAGGCTGGCGGAGCCCGGCGGTCCTGCGGGACGTCGAGACGCCCGTACCGGGACCCGGTGAGGTCCTCGTCCAGGTGGGTGGCGCCGGAGCGTGCCACTCCGACCTGCACCTGATGCACGAGTTCGAGGACGGCCAGCTCCCCTGGGCTCCCCCGTTCACCCTCGGCCACGAGAACGCCGGCTGGGTCCACACCCTCGGCGCCGGCGTCACCGGCCTCGAACCGGGCCAGCCGGTGGCAGTCGTGGGCGCGTGGGGCTGCGGCACCTGCGCGCGCTGCCGGGCCGACCTGGAGACCTACTGCGACCACCCGGAGCGCACCCGCGCACCGGGTGGTGGCGGCGGGCTCGGGCTGGACGGCGGCATGGCGGATTACCTCCTCGTGCCCGACGCGCGGCACCTGGTCGTCCTCCCCGACGGCCTGGACCCGGCCCACGCCGCCCCTCTCACGGACGCGGCCCTCACGCCGTACCACGCCGTACGACGCTCGTGGGCGAAGCTCACGCCCGGCTCGACCGCCGTCGTCATCGGCGTCGGTGGACTCGGTCACCTCGGCGCGCAGGTGCTGCGCGCGACCACGGCCGCGACGGTCATCGCCGTCGACCCGCGCGAGTCCGCCCGTGAGCTGGCCAAGCGCGGTGGCGCCGACCTGGTGCTCGCACCCGGGGCCGACCTCGCCGCCCAGGTCCGCGAGGCCACCGGCGGGACGGGCGCGGACGTGGTGCTCGACTTCGTCGGGTCCGACGACACGCTTCTCGCCGGCGCGGCGATGAGCCGACAGCTCGGCGACCTCACGATCGTCGGGTTGGGCGGCGGCACCCTGCCGGTGTCGTTCTTCTCGCTGCCCTACGAGGTGAGCGTCCAGTCGACGTACTGGGGCAACCGGCACGAGCTGGTCGAGGTGCTCGGGCTCGCGTCGCGAGGCCTCTTGCACGCCGAGGTCCAGATGTTCGGGCTGGACGAGGCGGTCACCGCGTACGAGCTGCTGCAGGCGGGCGCCATCGAGGGCCGCGCGGTGGTCGTGCCGAGCACCGAGTACCGACCCTGACCGAGGCCATCGGCCTGCCGGACCCACCTCACCGTGGGCCGACGGGTCAGGCGAGGCCCAGCGCCCGGGCCTCCTCCCAGAGGTCGTCGCGCGCGCTCGGGTGGGCGGCGTGCTCGATGAGGTTGCGCGCCTGCTGGCGCTCGTCACGCCCCCACATCCACGCGATGCCCTGCTCGGTCACGACCGCCCCGTGCTGGAAGGACGTCACCGGCTCGTCGACGAGCGGCACGATCGTGGAGACGTTGGCCCGGGGGTGCCAGCTGCGCAGCGCCATGAAGGCGCGGCCGCCCGGAGCGTGGCTGGCGCCGACGGTGAAGTCGGTCTGGCCGCCGAAGCCGCTGTAGATCCTGGCCCCGATCCGCGACGCGTTCGCCTGGTCGAAGAGGTCGACCTGGAGGGCGGTGTTGATCGACGTCATCCCCGGCTGCTCGGCGATGCGGGCGGGCGAGTTGGTCGTCTCGGTGCGCAGCATCTGCACCCGAGGGTTGTCGTCGACCCAGTCGTAGAGCTCCTGGCTGCCGAAGACGAACGACGTACGCAGCGGGGTCCCGCGGTCGAGGGCACCGGCCTTCTCCAGCGTGAGCGCGCCGTCGCTGAACATCTCGGTCCAGACGCGGAGGTGCCGACGCGCGAGGACACCGGCGATCGTGGCGTCCGGGACCTCCCCTATGCCGGCCTGGAGCGTCGCGCCGTCCTCGATCTCCGCCGCGACCCGCGACCCGATGAGGCGGGCGTCGTCCCCCGGCGCCCCGGCCACGTGCGTCGTCAGGGGCACGTCGACCTCGACGCCGAGGTCGATGTCGTCGACGAACACGACGGCGTCGCCGAACGTCCACGGCATCCGCGGGTTGAGCTGGGCGACGACGAGCCCACCGCGGGCACGCGCCGCCTCGATCGCGGCGGGCAGGACGTTGACCTCCAGGCCGAGGGAGACCTCTCCGTTGCGCGGTGTCGTGGTGTGGACGACGACGACGTCCGGGGCGAGTGGACCGTGGAAGAGGCGCGGCACCATCGAGAGACGGCACGGGACGTAGGACAACCGCGGGTGCCGGCGGAAGCCCGGTCCCACGAAGGTCGTCTCCGGTGTCACGCCGTCGTGGACCGGGAGGTCGCGCTGGGCGTTCAACGCGTGCAGGCGCACCGTCGCGAGCCCGGCCAGCAGCGGCTCGAGCAGCGTGACCGGGGACGCGAAGTTGCCGCTGGTCACGACCCGGGGCGTGACACCGGCCTCGAGGGATCCGCAGTGCTCGTGCACCGAGCGGGCGGCGTGGGCGAGGTCGACGATGCGCATGTCCCCCAGCGTGCCAGCGCCCCGGAGGAAGGCGAGCAGGCCGAAGGTCCCGCAGTGGCGGGACCAAGGACAGTGGAGATGCGTGGCGAAGAGCTCGGCGCGCCGCTCGCGCCAAGGCCGGGTCGAGCGCTGCTACGCGGCGTCGTCGGGGTCGGCCAGCGCCGACTCGAGGGACACCAGGGCGTTCTCGACGACCTCGGTGAGGGCGGGGTGGATCCAGTACATCGAGCGCGCGAGTCCGGCCACCGGCAGGTCGTGGGCCATCGCCATCACGAGCGGCTGCACCAGCACCGAGGCGACAGGGGCGACCAGGTGAGCACCGACCAGCCGCCCGGTCGAGCGCAGCGCCACGAGCTTGACGAACCCGGTGGCCTCGCCGTCGCCGTCGAGCTCGCCCGCCAGCGCCCATCCGTACGCGATGTCGGCGACGTCGTGGCGCCCGACCACCACGTCGTCACCGTGCTCCTCGCGGGCCTCGGCCTCGGTGAGACCGACCCGCGCGACCTGCGGGTGCGTGAAGACCGCCTGCGGGACCGCGTGGTGGTCACTGACCTTCCAGCCCGCGGTGTCGCCCGCGCCGTCAGTGAGCGCGCGCAGCACGTTGTGCTGGACCACGCGGGCGTCCTGGTTGGCGACGTGCTTGAGGGGTACGTCGCTGCTGGCGTCGCCGAGCGACCACACCCCGGCAGCGCTCGCGCGCTGGTGCTCGTCGACCACGATCCGACCCGCGTCGTCGACGTCCACGCCGCCGTGCGCGAGGTCGAGCAGGTCCGAGTTGGGCCGGCGCCCGATGGCCAGCAGCAGCACGTCGACCTCGACCGTCGACCCGTCATCGAGGTGCAGCGTCGTCGGCTCCCCCGCGCCGCCGCTGACCTCCGTGACCTCGGTGCCGAGGCGCACGTCCCACCGTTCGTCGGCAGCGGCCGTGAAGTGGCGCGCGACGTCGACGTCCTGGTCGCCGAGCAGGTGCTCGCCGGCCTCCACCTGCACGACCTGCGAGCCGTAGGACGCGAAGACGTGGGCCAGCTCGGAGCCGACGTACCCACCGCCCACGACGCCGAGCCGGCGCGGCAGCGCGTCGAGGCGCATCACGGTGTCGCTCGTCTCGTAGCCCGCTTCCTCGAGCCCGGGGATGTCGGGGACCACCGGTCGGGTCCCGGAGGCCAGCACCAGCTGGTCCGCCGTGACCCGGGTGACCTCGCCGTCGACGTCGACCGCGAGCTCGAGCGGGCCGGTGAAGCGCGCGGTGCCGCGGTAGACGTCGATGTGGTCGGCCTCCTCGCGGCCGCGACGGCCCTCCTCGGCCTGCTCGTCGACCCGCCCGACGACCCGGTCCCGGATCCGCGCCCAGTCCGCCGGTCCCACCTCCGCCGGCACACCGAGGGCCTCGCCACGGCGCGCGGCCGTGGCCGTGTCGGCCGGAAGGACGTACATCTTGGACGGGATGCAGCCCCGGTTGAGGCACGTGCCGCCGAACGGGCCCTTGTCGATGACTGCGACGCGGAAGTCCTCGAAGCGTTCGTCGACGATCGTGTTGCCCGAGCCCGCGCCGACGATGACGAGGTCGTAGTGCCGGTGGTCGCTCATGCGTCGACAGTAGGCAGCCCATCGCGACCTGCCCTCACCTCTCCGAGCGGTGTCGCCCCTTCGGGTGGTCGCTAGCGTCGGCAGCGCCCGACGACGAACGACGGAAGGACCCCCTCATGAGCGCGCCGATCGGTGACGACCTGTCACCCCACGTCCTCCTCGTCTTCGGCGCGACGGGCGACCTCGCGGCCCGCAAGTTGTTCCCCGGTCTCTACCGCCTGGCCGCAGCGGGCCGGCTGCCCTCGGACTACGCGGTCATCGGCAGCGGGCGCCACTCCCCCGGCACCGACGCGGAGTTCCGCCAGCAGGTGGCCGAGGGGCTGCGCGACACCGTCGACGACCTCGACGAGTCCGTGGCCGAAGACCTGCTCGGTCGCGTGTCGTTCCAGACCTCCGACGCCGACGACGGCGCCGACCTGGCCGCGGCGGTGCGCGAGGCCGAGGACGGGCTCGGCGACGACGTACGCCGTCTCGTCTACCTCTCGGTCCCCCCGACCGCGATGGCCGGCATGGTCGCCATGCTCGGTCGCGAGGGTCTGACCGAGCGTGCGCGGCTCGTGATCGAGAAGCCGTTCGGGCTGGACCTCGAGTCGTTCGTCGAGCTCGACGACGCGCTGCACGAGGAGGTCGACGAGGACCAGGTCTTCCGCATCGACCACTTCCTGGGCAAGGAGGCGGTGCAGAACGTCTTCGCGCTCCGCTTCGCGAACGCGCTCTTCGAGCCCGCCTGGAACAGGCGCAGCATCGCCCAGGTGCAGATCGACGTCCCCGAGACGCTGCGGATGGAGGGTCGCGGCTCGTTCTACGAGTCGACCGGGTGCCTGCGCGACATGGTGTCCACGCACCTGTTCCAGATCCTCGGCACCATCGCCCTCGAGGACCCGGGCGAGTGGTCCGCCGACGCGGTGCGCCAGGCCCGCCACGACGCGTTCACCGCACTCCGCCCGCTCGACCCCTCGGACGTCGTGCTCGGGCAGTACGACGGCTACCGCGACGAGGACGACGTCGACGACGACTCCGACGTGGAGACCTTCGTCGCCCTGACGGCGTACGTCGACAACGACCGGTGGCAGGACGTGCCGTTCCACCTGCGCACGGGCAAGGCGATGGCCGAGACCCGGCGCACGGTCACCCTCCGCTTCCGGGCTCCCGAGTCGGCCGTCTTCGGCGACCCCGACGGCGACGAGCTCGTCCTGGAGCTCACCGACGATGCGCTGATCTCGGTCGACCTCGCCGGCAAGAAGCCGGGTCCCGACATGGAGCTGGCCTCGGCGACCATGCAGCTCGACTTCGGCGACGAGCTCCCCGACGACGAGCCGCTCGAGGCCTACGAGCGGCTGATCCTCGACGTGCTGCGCGGCGACCACACGCTGTTCGCCCGCTCCGACGAGACCAGGCGGCTGTGGGAGGTGTGCCAGCCGGTGCTCGACGCGATGCCCGACCCGCAGCCCTACGAGCCGGGCTCGTGGGGCCCGCAGGCTGCGCTCGACCTCGCGGCCGGCGGATGGCGGCTCGGGTGACGGACGCGCCTGCGATCGCGGACCACGGACTGATCGGCGACCTGCGGACCGCTGCCCTCGTCGCCACCGACGGCACGATCGACTGGTTCTGCCCGGGCCGCTTCGACGGTCCCAGCGTGTTCGGCTCGTTGCTCGACCCGGACGCCGGCTGCTGGCGCCTCGCGCCGGTCGACGACGGGGCCAGGACCCACCAGTACTACGTCCCCGAGACCAACATCCTCGTCACGCGCTTCATGACCGAGCACGGTGTCGCCGAGGTGCACGACTTCCTGCCGGTGCGCCGTGCCCACGACCCGGACCACCGGCAGCGTCTGGTCCGGCGTGTCGTCAACGTCCGTGGCTCGGTCGCGATGTCGATGCGGGTCTCCCCCCGCCCGGAGTACGGGTCGGTGACGCCGACGCTGTCCCAGGACGCGGGCGTGGTGCGGTTCGCGGACGGCGACGTCGAGCTCGCCCTGTCGAGCACCGTGGAGGTCAGGGTCGAGGACTCGGACGTCCTGGCCGAGCTCGACCTGGGCGAGGGCGAGGCGGCACTCTTCGTGCTCGAGGTGCTCGAGCCCGGCGAGGACGCGGCGGGCTGCAGCGAGGACGACGTCGACGACCTCTTCGAGAGCACGGCCGCCTTCTGGCGCACGTGGCTCTCCCAGTGCACCTACACCGGTCGCTGGCGCGAGCGGGTGAACCGCTCGGCGCTGACCCTCAAGCTCCTGTGCCACGAGCCCAGCGGCGGTATCGTCGCCGCGCCCACGACGAGCCTGCCCGAGGAGATCGGCGGCGAGCGCAACTGGGACTACCGGTTCGTCTGGGTCCGCGACGCGGCCTTCAGCGTGTACGCCCTCCTCCGGCTCGGCTTCACCGAGGAGGCCGCATCGTTCGTCCGGTGGCTCTCCGAGCGGATGGGCGAGGCCGGCGCCGACGACGACCTCGGCCCGCTCCGCGTGATGTACGACCTCGACGGCGAGATGCCGCACGAGCGCGAGCTCGACCACCTCGCGGGCTATCGCGACTCGCGCCCCGTCCGCGTCGGCAACGCGGCCGTCGACCAGCTCCAGCTCGACGTCTACGGCGAGCTCATCGACTCGGTCTACCTCTTCGACAAGCACGGTCGCGGGATCAGCCACGACGCCTGGCAGGACCTGTGGCGCATCGCCGACTGGCTGATGGACAACTGGGACCGCGACGACGCCGGCATGTGGGAGGTGCGCGGCGAGCCTCGCGCCCACACGACCTCGCGGCTGATGTCGTGGGTGGCGGTCGAGCGGATGATGCGCATCGCACGCCGTCGGGGACTGCCCGGCGACCTCACCGAGCTCGCCCGGGTCCGCGACGAGATCTACGCGCGGATCATGGAGGACTGCTGGTCCGAGGACCTCCGCGCGTTCGTCAGCCACGTCGGGTCGGACACGCTCGACGCGGGCGTGCTGCTGATGCCGATGGTGAAGCTCATCGCCCCCAACGACCCGCGCTTCCTCTCGACCCTGGCCCTCGTCGAGGAGCGGCTCGTCACCGACAGCCTGGTGTTCCGCTACGACGCCGAGCGCCTCTCCGACGGGGTCGGGTCCTCGGGCGGGGCCGGCGAGGGCACCTTCTCGCTGTGCTCGTTCTGGTACGTCGAGGCCCTCACCCGCGTCGGTCGGGTCGACGACGCCCGCCTCGCCCTCGAGAAGATGTTCACCTACGCCAACCACCTCGGGCAGTACGCCGAGCAGGTCGGCCTCAACGGTGAGCAGCTGGGCAACTTCCCGCAGGCCTTCACCCACCTCAGCATGATCAGCGCGATCCTCAACCTGGACCGCGAGCTCCCCTGATCGGTCAGCCGGAGACCCGGCCCGTGGCGACGACGGGCCGGTCGGCGCCACCCCCGCGCAGCGCGACGGTGCAGGTGGCCGTGTCGGCCTCGCAGGTCAGGAGGTCCTGGCGGGCGGAGGTGTCGGTGCTGACCGTCGCCGCCGCGGCGAAGGTGTCGGCATCCAGCCACTGGTAGCCCTGCACACCGTCGTAGGACCCTGGTGCCACCGGCGTCCACGTGCCTCCCCCGAGGTCGCCCACCACCGTCTCGTAGTGGCTGAGCCCGTCCGGCGGGGACGCCCGCGTCCAGAGCACCGCCCGCTGCCCGTCCGGGGACAGCGCCCCGCCCGTGCCCGGCACGCCGCGGGTGTCGAGGAGGTCGGGGCCGACCCGCAGCTCCTCGACCTGCGTCATCGTCGTGGACCCGTCGACCTCCTGCGGCTCGAAGGTGCGCGCCACCTGGAGGATCTCGCCCTCCTCGACCTGCAGCACCTGGACATCGACGCCGTCCGGAGCGGGCAGGAGCACAGGGTCCTCGCCGTCGAGCACGTCCCAGGCCAGCACGCCCCGCGCGTCGGAGAGGTAGACGGTGCGACCGTCGACGGCCGCGATGTCGGCACCTGCGGCGTCCACGCTGCCGGGTTCGGCTGCGACCGGCTCGCCGGGGAGGTCCGCGACGGGGACGTCCGTACGGTCGCCGGTGGCGAGGTCGAGCACGCTCACCGTGCCGCCGTCGGCCGCATCCACCCAGGCGACGACGTCGTCGTCCGAGACCAGGCGCCCCCGGCCGGCGTCCGCGAGTCGACCGACCGTCTCGGACTCGCCGTCGACGACGGTGAGCACGCGACCCTGCCGGTCGACGACGACGTACCCGCTGGGTGCCTGCACGAGCCCGCTGATCGCGACGTCCGTCTCCACGGTGCGCGAGCCGTCGTGGATCGTGCTGCCGACGGCGTAGGCGAGGTCGTAGGACACCACCGGGGTCGCGGCGTCCGGCTCGCGGGAGTCGCCGGCCACCAGGGTCGGCACGGCGATCCCGGCGACGAGGGCGAGCACTGCCGCCGCCGCGCCACCGACGACGGCCATCGTGCGACGGCGCTGCAGGTGGTGGTCGCCGTCGCGGATCATGGCAGCCACGTCGAGGTCGGGTGCGTCGAGGGAGTCGGCGCGGTCGTGCATGACGTCCTTGAGCAGTCCGGTCATCGGTTCACCACCGTCAGGTCGGCGGGGAGCAGGTCGAGGTGCCCGCCGCGGGAGTCGAGGGTCTTGCGGAGGGTGGCCAGGCCCGCGTGCACCTGGCTCTTCACGGTGCCGACGGCGCACCCGAGGGCGGCGGCGGTCTGGGCCTCGGTGAGGTCCTCGTAGTAGCGCAGCACGATCGAGGCCCGCTGCCGCGGGGGCAGGTCCTGCAGCGCGGACCACACCCACTCACGTTGGGTGAGCTCGTCGGCGTGCCCGTCGTGGGCCGTCTCGGGGATCGTGTCGCTCGGCCGCTCCTGCCACGACTTGCGGCGGTACCAGGAGATCGCGGTCGTGGTGATCACCTTGCGGGTGTAGGCCTCCGCCTTGGCCGGGTCCCGCAACGTCGGCCACGCGACGTAGGTCTTCGCGAACGCCTCCTGCAACAGGTCCTGGGCGAGCTGGCGCTCGCCGACCATGAGGTACGCCGTGCGGTGCAGGGCGGCCGAGCGTGCGGCGACGAACTCGGCGAAGGCCGCCGGATCGCGTCGAGGCATCTGTGCTCCTGAGAACGGGTGACGGGTGGTCACTCAACACGACGCTCCCGGAGCGACCAAAGGTTCGGACCGCATCCTTGACGTCTTACTTGTATTTTGCAAGTGTCGCTTCCCATGAGCCTCTTCATCACCTGCCCCGTCGCGAGCGTCGAGCGCGCGACCGCCTTCTACAGCGCCCTCGGCTTCACCCTGAACACCGACATGTCGGACGACAACGTGTCGTGCTTCGCCCTCGCGCCCGAGCAGTACGTCATGCTCGGCAGCCGCGAGATGTACGCGAGCGTCGGTGGCGTCGAGGACCTGGTCGGCGGACCCGACACCCCGTCGAAGGTCACGGTCTCCTTCGACCTGCCCAGCCGCGAGGCGGTCGACGAGCTCGTCGAGCGCGCCGGTGCCGCGGGCGGCCGCGTCGGCGACACGGACGACTACCCGTTCATGTACCAACGCCAGTTCGACGACCCGGACGGCTACCACTACTCGCCGTTCTGGATGAAGCCGGACGACGCCCCCGCCACGTGAGCAACCTCGCGACGGCGCTCGACGTCGTCGGGGCCCGGTGGGCGCTGCTCATCGTGGAGCGGCTGCTCGACGGACCGCAGCGCTACGGCGACCTCCAGCGCGACCTCGGCGTCCCGACGAACATGCTGGCCACCCGGCTGCGCGAGCTCGAGGCGGCAGGCGTGCTCTCCCGCATCCCCCTGCACCACAACACCCGGGCGTACGTCCTCACCGAGCGCGGGCTCGCGCTCCGTGACGCCATCGCCGCGCTCGCGCGGTGGGGCGACGGGCACACCACCGGCTGATCGTCACCAGGGCGTGGGTGCATCGATCAGCTGCTCACATCCGCTCCCCCGCCTCGACGCGGGCCGCGATGGTGTTGCCGGCCGGGGCGAGCGGGCAGCGCCACCGGTCGTCGTAGCGGCAGGACGGGTGGTAGGCGAAGTTGAGGTCCAGGACCAGGTTCTGTTCGTCACCGCCGAGCCACGCACCCTTGGCCGTGTCGAGCAGGTAGCGCCCGGCACCGTAGCTGCCGTCGCCCGCGGTGCCGTCGCGCATGGGCACGAAGAGCCCGCCGCCGTACTGGTGCAGCCACCACACGTCGAGGGTGCCGCCGAGCGGCTCCGGCAGTCGGACGAGGCCGACCCGGTGCAGCGTGACCGAGCCGTCGTCACCACCGTCGACGTCCCGCTCGTCGGCGTCGGCCGGCTCGATCTCGAGCGTGAAGCGGAGTGTCGGGTCGTACGGCCAGTAGTCCACGCCACGCTCCCTCAGCTCGGGGTCGCCGGCGGTGGGGCTCTGCGGGTGGTGGGCGAAGAGGTCGGCCCGGCCCTCGCGCCAGGCTCGATGCCCCTCGGCTGGATCGGCAGCGGCCCGCACGGCCTCGTAGAGGGACGCGACGCGGGCGCGCCAGTCGGCGAGGGTCAGGGCTGACGAGATGGAGGGCACCACGCCACTCTCGCAGGGTCCGCCAGGAGCCGGTCTCCGAGCACAGCCAGACGTCACGCGCGCGTCACCCGGCGTAACACGGCTGAATCATCGCTGGTCCATCATCGACCGGGTGCGAACTCCACGAGCCGAGTCCCGGGTGCAACAGCCGTTGATCGTCCCTGCCAGGTCGATGAGCTCGGGCGGAGGGTGCAGGCCGAGGATCGTGTGGCATCCCGACGTCGTCGGGTCCATCGTGGTGTGCTCCCGGTGCACCGCCGCCGGCCACCGGTGCTCCGCGCTGCGGTGGGACAGCCGTGCAGGCTGACGCGGTGGTGGGCGTGGCGAGCAGGTCGTCGTGCACCTGACTCCCGCCGACGTCGAGAAGCTGCTCCTGGCCACGGCCGGCATGGTCGCCCGCGACCGGCTGGCTCGCGGCGTCCTGCTCAACCACCCCGAGACCGTCGCCTTGCTGAGCACGTGGGTGATCGAACGCGCCCGTGAGGGCGTGGGTGTGGCCGAGCTGATGACGAGCGGCCGCGAGGTCCTCTCGCGCGACCAGGTCATGCCGGACGTGGCGGAGATGCTCACCGACATCCAGGTCGAGGCGACCTTTCCGGACGGACGCAAGCTCGTCACGCTCCACCAGCCCATCGCCTGATCCACGCCTGCGACGACCACACCACCACGACGACCACGTGAGGAGACCGACCATGTCGACGCGCTCGGAGGGGCCCGGTGCGATGCGCCTCGGCGAGGGTCGCCTCGTCCTCAACGCCGACCGCGGCGAGGACGAGCGTCGCACGCTGGTCGTCGTCAACACCGGTGACCGGCCGGTGCAGATCGGCTCCCACATCCACCTCGCCGAGGTGAACCAGGCACTGGCCTTCGACCGGGAGCTGGCCACGGGGTTCCGGCTCGACATCCCGTCGGGCACGTCCCGGCGCTTCGAGCCGGGCGCCTCCCGCGAGGTCGCGATCGTCGCCCTCCGCGGCCATCGGCTGGTGCCCGGCATCCAGGTGAAGGACGGACCGGTGAGCAATGGTTGAGATCAGCCGGACCGACTATGCAGCGCTCTACGGGCCGACCGCCGGTGACCAGGTCCGCCTCAGCGACACCGACCTGTGGATCGAGGTCGAGCAGGACCTGACCTTCGGCGGGGAGGAGGCGGTCTTCGGCGGCGGGAAGTCGATCCGCGAGTCCATGGCCCAGTCGACCAGGACCCGCGCCGCGGGCGCTCTCGACACCGTGATCACGAACGTGGTGGTCCTCGACCACTGGGGCATCGTCCGTGCCGACGTCGGTGTGCGCGACGGGCGGATCGTGGCCCTCGGCAGGTCGGGCAACCCGGACATCGCGGACGGGGTCCACCCGGACCTCGTGATCGGACCCGGCACCGACGTGGTCTCCGGTGAGGGGAAGATCCTGACCGCGGGCGCCATCGACATCCACGTGCACCTCCTCTCCCGGTCGCAGCTGCACGAGGCGCTCGCCACCGGCATCACGACTGTGGGCGGTGGGGGCACGGGGCCGTCGGAAGGATCGAAGGCGACGACGGTCACGCCGGGGTCGTGGCACCTCGGCACCGTCCACCGGGCGCTGGACTCGCTGCCGCTCAACGTCCTGCTGATGGGCAAGGGCAACACCGTCGGCGCGGAGGCCCTGGCCGAGCAGGCGCTGGGCGGAGCCGGAGGCTACAAGGTGCACGAGGACTGGGGCGCCACCCCGGCTGCCATCGACGCCGCACTGCGCGCCGCCGACGAGCACGGCCTCCAGGTCGCGCTCCACTCCGACAGCCTCAACGAGGCCGGCTACCTCGAGTCCACCCTCGCCGCCATCGCCGGACGAGGCATCCACGCCTTCCACGCCGAGGGCGCTGGCGGCGGGCACGCGCCCGACATCCTGGCCATCGCCTCCCACCCGCACGTCATCCCCGGGTCGACCAACCCGACGCTCCCCCACACGGTCAACACCGTCGCCGAGCACCTCGACATGCTGATGGTGTGCCACCACCTCAACCCCCGCGTGCCGGAGGACCTCGCCTTCGCGGAGTCACGGATCCGCGCGACCACCATCGCCGCCGAGGACGTGCTGCACGACCTCGGCGCCCTGTCCATCACGTCCTCGGACGCCCAGGCGATGGGCCGGATCGGTGAGGTGATCTGCCGGACCTGGCAGGTGGCGCACGTGATGAAGCACCGGCTGGGCGACCTCGGCGGTCCGGCCGACAACACCCGCGCCCGCCGGTACGTCGCGAAGTACACGATCAATCCGGCCATCGCCCATGGCATCGACCACGAGGTGGGCTCCGTCGAGCCGGGCAAGATGGCCGACCTCGTGCTCTGGGACCCGCGGTTCTTCGGCATCCGCCCGTCGGTGGTGATGAAGGGCGGAGCCCTCGTCTGGGGCGCGCTCGGTGACCCGAACGCATCGATCCCGACCCCCCAGCCGGTGCTGATGCGTCCGACCCTCGTCGCGGACACCGGCGCCGACCACGCCGTGTCGTTCGTCGCCCCGGCCGCGATCGCCGACGGACTCGCTGACCGGCTCGGCCTGCGACGACGGCTGGTCGGCGTGCGACCGACGCGCGAGGTCGGCAAGGCCGCCATGGTCAACAACGACGCGCTGCCGATGATCGAGGTGGACGCCGAGACATTCGCCATCACGATCGACGGCGAGCTGGTCGAGCCCGCCCCGGCCGAGCGACTCCCGCTCGCCCAGCTCTACGCGATGTTCTGATCCATGGCGTCCGCGGAGCTGTTGCTGATGCTGCTGGCCGACGCCCGGCTGCCCGTGGCCGGTCACACCCAGTCCGCCGGGCTCGAACCGGCGCTCCGCCTGGGGCTGGCGCCCGACGAGGTCGAGCAGTACGTCGCGACCCGGCTGTCGACGATCGCCCGGGTGGAGGCGGCCACGGCCGTGGTCGCGCGGCACCACCTGCGCGCCGGGCTGTCGACGTCCGTCGTCGAGGCGGCGTGGGCCGCGCGAACGCCGAGCCCGGCCATGCGACGTACGTCGCGCGCCCAGGGCCGGGCACTCCTGCGCCTGGCCCGCACCCTGTGGCCCGATGACGCCGCCGTGGCGACGGTCTCGGGCGTGCCCCGGGCCTCGCGGGCCGTGGCCCTGGGCGCCGTGGCGGCCGCGGGCGACCTCCCTGCGCGCGAGCTGGCGCGGCTGGTCGGCTACGACGACGTCCAGACCGTGGCCTCGGCCGCCCTGAAGCTCCTCCCCCTTGACCCCTCCGACGTCGCCGCGTGGGTGCTCCGCGCGCTGCCGGCGATCGACGTCATGTCCGCGGACCTCGCACACCTGGCGCTCGCCGAGGACATCCCCGCCAGCGGGGCACCCCAGATCGAGGCGTGGGCAGAGGCCCACGCCCGCACGACCCGGAGGTTGTTCAGTGCCTGAACCCCACCCGACCCGCCGGACGTTGAGGCTCGGTGTCTGCGGACCGGTCGGCACCGGCAAGAGCTCACTCATCGCCCTGCTGTGTCGCGAGCTGTCCGCCGAGCTCGAGATCGCCGTGGTCACCAACGACATCTACACCGACGAGGACGCCCGCTTCCTGCGGGCCGCGGGCGTCCTGGACCCGGCCAGGATCGAGGCCGTGGAGACGGGAGCCTGCCCGCACACCGCCATCCGCGACGACATCACGGCGAACCTGATCGCCGTCGAGGACCTCGAGGAGCGGTTCGCGCCACTGGACCTGGTGCTCATCGAGTCCGGTGGTGACAACCTCACCGCCACCTTCTCGCCGGCCCTGGTCGACGCCCAGGTCTTCGTGCTGGACGTCGCGGGCGGTGGTGACGTGGCACGCAAGGGCGGTCCCGGCATCGAGCGCGCGGACCTCTTGGTGGTCAACAAGACCGACCTGGCGCCGTACGTCAGCGTGGACCACGAGCAGATGGTGGCCGACGCCTCCCTCGCCCGTGACGGACGCGTCGTGATCGGGCTCTCGCGCTCGGACCGTGCCTCGGTGAACCGGCTGGTCACCTGGGTCCGCGGCCAGCTCCACCGGCAACGGACGGGGACGCTCGTGCCCGCGGACCCGGGCCCGATGGCCCGACACAGCCACAGCCACAGCCACGACCACGGCGATGACCGCCACCTGACGGAGCACCATGACCATCTCCCTCTCGGCACGACCTCCTGAGCACGTCGGGGACGCCGGCACGGCCGCAGGTTCGCGCACGACGGTGCGGGTCGAGCTCCATCCGCACGGTCGCGTCCGGGTGCACACCCGGACGTCGGGTGACCCGTCGAGGCCTCGTCTCCGACCGGTGCTCCTGTCGTCGACGACCACGTCCGCGCGGGTGTGCCTCGTGCCCGAGGGGGCGCTGCTCCTCGCCGACGACGAGGTCGAGCTCGTCGTCGAGGTCGGACCCGGCGCCGGCCTCGAGCTCGTGGAGCCCGGCGGCACAGTGGCGTACGACATGAGGGGCGGCACGGCTCGCTGGGACGTCGACGTCACGCTCGGTGACCACGCGCGACTCGTCTGGGGCGGGGAGCCGTTTGTCCTCGCCGCCGGGGCCGATGTCCGTCGACACACCCGGGTGCGCGTGGGGACCGGGGCGCGCCTGGCGCTCCGGGAGACCCTCGTCCGGGGCCGCCACGGCGAGCCGGGCGGTCGCATGGTGCAGCGGCTCGAGGTCGTCGACCAGGACGCGTCACCCCTCGTGGTCGAGGAGCTGGCCGTCGACCCGTCCACCGCGCGGGGAGTCCTCGGACTGCACCGGGTGGTCGCCTCCGTGCTGGCCCTGGGCCTCGACCTCCCGGCGGAGGTCCTGACCGAGGACCGCTACGACCTCGAGGCGGGTGGCACGTGGTGGCGCCGCCTGGGCGACGAGGTGCACCGCACGGTGGCGCAGGACGCGTGGTCCACGGCCCGGGAGCAGGTCAGCCGGTGAGCTGGGCCAGCTGGAGCAGGTTGCCGCACGTGTCGTCGAGGACCGCGACGATGACCGGGCCCACGTCGGTCGGGGGCTGCGTGAAGGTCACTCCGCGTCCGGTGAGGCGCGCGTGCTCGGCCTCGATGTCGTCGACGCCGAGCACGCACCAGGGGATGCCGTCGGCTGCCAGCGCGTCGGTGAACGGAGCCACCGCGGGATGGCCCTTGGGCTCGAGCGACACCTCGGTGGCGTCGGGGCCGTCCCCGAGCCTGACGGTGAGCCACCGGTGCTCGCCCAGGGGGACGTCCGCCGTCACCTGGAAGCCGAGCACTCCGGTGTAGAAGTCGACGGCCCGCTGCTGGTCGTCGACGAAGATGCTGATGGTCTGGAGCTTCACGAGCCCGCCTTCCGTGTCGGCCACCGCTCCGCGATCTGCGCGAGCGGTGCGGTGTTGATGGTGTGGAACTTGTAGCGACCTCGTCGCTCGGCGACCACCAGCCCGGCTTGCTGCAGGACGTCGAGGTGCTGCGAGACCGCCTGCCGGGTCGGGGTGAGGTCGTGCTTCATCGCCAGCCGCGAGCACAGCTCGAAGAGGGTCTGCTGGTCGCGTTCGAGGAGCTCGTCGAGCAGGGCCCTGCGGGTCCCGTCGGCGAGCGCCTTGAAGATGTCCGCCACTCCCCGAAAATAGGCAAGTAGTCACTTGCCTGTCAATGGACGTCGTCCAGGCTCACGATCCGACGCTGCGCACCAGTCGCTCGACCACGGCGTCGGGGTCGTCGAGCCAGTCGGTGGCCAGGACCTGCTCGACCTTCCAGCCGGCGGAGCGCAGGACGGCCGGCTGGATCGTGCGCCGCTGCTCGCCGGAGGCCCGGTCGACGCGTGCGGCGTGGTCGACCAGGACTGCCGTGTGCCAGGTGGGCTCGCCGGCGGTGCGCAGCGCGAGGTCGCACCGGAAGCCGGACTGGCCGACCGACAGCGCGACGTCGAGCCCGCGGCCGCGCAGTGCCGCGGCGAGCTGGTCGACGAGGTCGGGCGTCTCCCCCGTGCCCGCCCCGGGCTGGCGCCACGAGCCCAGCGCGGACCGCATGGCCGCGGGGTCGCCCTCGGACACCGCGTCGGCGTACTGGAGGAAGCCGCGCAGGGACGCCGCCCCGTCGTTGTAGGTGTTGACGATCATCGACGGCTCGATGCTGCTCACCAGCACCATGTGCTGACGGGCGCGGCTGAAGATGACGTTGAGCCGCTTCTCGCCTCCGCTGTTGTTGATCGGACCGAAGTTCATCCGCATCCGCCCGTCGGAGCCGCGGGCGTAGCAGACGCTCATGATGATCACGTCGCGCTCGTCGCCCTGGACGTTCTCCAGGTTCTTCACGAACAGGCCGACGGTCTGGCCGTCCTCCTCGCGGTCGACCTCGGTCTCGTAGGCCACCGCGAAGGCGGGGTCGGAGTCGGCCAGTGCCGCCAGGGCGTTCTCGATCTCGGTCTGCTGGGCCTCCGAGAAGGCGACGATGCCGAGGGTGAGCCCGGTGCCACGCAGCAGCAGGTCGCGGGTCAGCTCGGCGACCCAGCGGGCCTCGGCCGGGTTGGTCCGCCGCGTGTAGACGCCGTCGCTCACCCGGATCACGCTGATGCTGCGGTCCAGGACCGCGTCGGTCGTCGTCCGCACCTGCTCGGGGTCGGGCGCCTCACCTCTCGTCACCGTCAGGCGGGGTCGACCCTCCGCCATCGGGACCCGGTCCGGGACGGTCGCGAGCCGACCCTCGTAGAAGGCCGCGTTGCTGAACTGGATCAGCGCCTCGTAGCGGCTGCGGTAGTGCCAGAGCAGCATCGTCGACGGCAGCCGGGTCGAGGCGACGGTGAGGAAGCTGTCGGCGTCGAGCACCACGCCGACCTGCGCGGCGGCCTCGTCGTCGGTGCCGTCGTCGACCTCGGTGTCGACACCCGGGCCGCTGCTCCGGAAGTAGCGGGTCGGCGGCAGCTGCATGCGGTCGCCCACGACGATCGCCTGGCCGGCCCGGTGCAGCGCCGGGACCGCTTCCTCCACTGGCACCTGGCTGGCCTCGTCGAACACCACCACGTCGAACGACCCCGCCATCTCGAGGGTGTCGCTCAGCGAGGACGGGCTCATCAGCCACACCGGGCGGAGCGCGGCGACCACCTCGCCCGACTCGCCGCTGGCCAGCTGTCGGATCGAGCGGTAGGCGCGGACCTTGCCGAACTCGTGCTCGAGCTCGCGCCGACCGGTGCTCCACGTCTTCTTGGTCGCCCGCTGCGCGTCGTCCATGCCGGTCACGCTGCGGCCGCTGTGCTCGACCAGCTCGCGGAACCGGTGACGCAGGCGCCCGACGACCACCGCGGCGTTCGCCCTGTGCAGGGCCGGCTCCAGCTGGGCCACCCGGTCGACGAGGTCACCGAGCCGGCGACCGTCGAGCCGGTCGAGCTCGGGGTGGCTCGCCCGCGCGGCGCGCAGCGAGGCCGTGAGGACGGCGTGCTCGACCTGGTCCGGCTCGGCGTCGAGCACCTGGAGCGCACGGTGGACCGAGGGCTGTGCCGCGATGTCGTGGAGCGACGGTGCAGCGGCGCGTACGGAGTCGCGGCCCGCCGGCGAGGAAAGGTCGGCCGCGACAGCCAGGGCGGCGTCGATCGTCAGCCGCTCCACGTCGAGCACTCCGGCGAGGTCCTCGTCGAGCCGGGCGAGGCCGTGGGCCAGGTCGTCGAGCGCCTCGCGGGCACGGTCGTCGCTGGAGGCGAGCAGGTCGCGCCAGGGGGCGAGCGGCTCCTCGAGCCGGCGGGCCGCGGCGAGGGCGTCCGCCAGCGCGCCCAGGTCGACGTGACCGTAGGCGCGCTCGGCCTCGGCGTCGGCGGCGACCGCGGCGGCGTACGAGGTGTGCTGGGCGACCAGCAGGCCGAGCGACTGGCTGGCCGGCATCGGGGCGCCGGTCCACCCGCGCTCGACCATCGCCTTCACGCGACGCCACTCGCCGCTGAGGAACCGGAACGCCGCATCCTCCTTGCGGCGGGCGACGTCGAGCGCGTCGACGGCGTCGTCGGGCTGGAGGGGCTCGGTCCACCGGGAGGCCGCCTCGGCCGCCGACGCCGCGGCGGCGTGCACCTCGCCCTGGTGCCGCCGGGCAGCGGTCAGCTCGGTCGCAGCCGTCGACCGGCCCGAGAGCACGCCGAGGGCACCACGGCGGGCGAGCGGGTCGAGCAGGGCGTGGAGCCCGGCGACCTCGCGGACCTGCGCGACGCTGAGGGAGCCGGGTTCGGGTCCGCCCGCGGTCGAGAGCAGCCCCAGCACGCGGCCCAACGAGCCGGTGGCCGCCTCGGCCGCCGACGCGACGGCGACCTCGGCGCGCGCCTCGGCAAGCACGTCCCCCCGGATCGCGGCCAGCGGCGTACGGGCCAGCACGCGGTCGCGGCCCGTGCGCGCGAGTGCGTCGCCGAGCCGGTCGACCGCCGGCCGGGCCGCACTCCAGGCGTCCGGCGCGGGGACGACCTGGAGCAGGTCGGCCGGCAGGTCGTCGCCCCAGCGGGACTCGCGGAGGGCGACCAGCCGGTCGAGGTGGTCGACGACCCGGCTCCCCCGGGCGTCGTGCCCCTGCCCGACCAGCGCGTCGTCGTAGCTCTCGACCTCTGCCCGGATGCCGACCAGCTCACTGACGAGGGCGTCCCGCTCCCCCTCGAGCAGGGCGATGTCCTCCTCGGACCCGGTCCACGCCTCGTAGGTGTCCTTCAGGCCGTGGACGAACGCCTTCTTGTCCGCCTGGCTGTCGTGGACGAGCGTGCAGATCTCGTCGAGGCCCCGCGAGCGCAACCGGGCGTGCACGACGTCGAGCGCCGCCCGCTTCTGGCAGACGAACAGCACCCGCTTTCCGCGGGCGAGGTAGTCGGCGACGAGGTTGGTGATCGTCTGCGACTTCCCGGTGCCGGGCGGGCCCTGGATGACGAACGTGTCCTCGGCGCGCGCCTGGGCGATCGCGGCCATCTGCGAGTCGTCGGCGGTGACGACGAGGTAGCGGTCCTGCGGCTCCACCGGCGCCGTCGCCGCTGGCGTCTCGCGCGGCTCGGTCGAGAACAGCTCGTCGAACACCGGCTGGGCCCGCGGCGCCTCGAGCAGGGCGTCGTAGTCGCGGACCAGGCTGAGCGTGCGGTAGTTGAAGTTCGCCAGGGTCACCGCGCACAGGTCGACCTCCCAGCGATAGGGGTTGGTCTCGCCCTCCGACAGCGTGTAGAGCTCCTGCTCGACCTCGCCGGCCGCCTGGGTGCGCGGTGCCGGCGCGTCACCGAGCTCGACCCCGAGCGCCAGCGGGGAGCGGACGAGGCGGTCCTCGAAGATCTGGATCCCCAGCGGCTGCCACGAAGGTCGGGTGTAGGAGTAGGCGTAGTGCCGACGACCGATGCTCGGCCGGCTGCCGCTGCGACGCCGGCGGTAGGCCTGGAGGGCGACCTGCGCGCGGGAGCGGATCAGGTCGATGCGCGGCCGGTCGACCAGCACGACCGAGACGCCGCGCTCGGTCTGCTGCGCCTGGCGCTCGATGTCGGCGCGGAGGGCGTCGACCGCGCCCGGGTCGGTGAGGTCGACCGTCAGCGGGAGGTCGAAGCCGTAGCTGCTGCGGAGCTGGTGGCGCAGGACCGGGTTGACCTCGGCCTGCGTGGGATCGACCAGCTGGAGCTTGTAGGACTGCCGGACCCCACGGGCCTTCGTCAGGCCGGCGGCGGCGAGCACCAGCGGCGACAGGATCGGCACGTCGGGGTCGTCGTGCACGTCGTGCCACCGCAGGAACGCCACCACGACCCGGAGCTGGTCCTGGCCGTACTCCGCCCGGTCGCGCTGCGCCTGGGAGCGGACGGCGTCGAGTGCCTGCTCGGCGTAGGGCGCGTCGTCCCAGCGCACGACGGAGCCGAGCTCGACCGTCTTGCCGTCCACGAGGCGGCGCGAGGCCGGGCCGCCCCAGGTGAACAGCTGCTCGGCGCGGATGGAGCGGACGTCGAGCACCAGCGGCACGGAGGCCTGCGTCAGGTTGAGCGTGCGACCGGTGCTGCGGAAGTGGAGGAGCGGGTTGCGACGGCTGAGGTCGAACAACCGGTCCCGCAGGTGCTCGAGCACGACCGTGCGCCGGTCGCGGTCGCCGGTGGAGCCGAGGACCCGCTCGAGGTCGAAGTCCTCCGGCTGGTCGCGGTAGGTGCGCAGCCGCTCGATGAGGTCGCCGAGGTCCTGGGCACGGCGGCGACGGTCCGGCTCGATCATCGAGGTCACCAGTCCGGCGACGACCGGGTGCAGCCCGGGCGCGAGGGCGAAGAGGTTGCGGTGGTGCTGCTCGAGGCTCAGCACGTGGTCCTCGTCGGCGAGGTCGAGCCCGCAGAGGAGGGCGGCGAGCAGCTCGCCGACGCTCGCGACGTCGGTGAGCTCGTCGTGGTGACCGACCTGGTGCTCCCACCGCTGCCAGCCCGGCACCAGCCGGGCCCGGGTGCCCTCGGTCGCGGCCTGCGTGGTGGCCGTACGCCGACCGCTGGCCAGGTCGAGCAGCTGGTCTCCCCCGCGCCGGACGTCCAGGCCCGCCGAGGCGAGCTCGCGCTCGACCTCGTGGATCGCCGACCGGTGGTGCTGCGGTGCGCTCGCGGCTGCGTCGTCGAACTCGATCCGGTTGTCCTCGGTCAGCCGGAGCTGCCCGAGACCGCGCAGCGGCGCGACCTTGCCGAGCTGGTGCGCCGCGGCCACCTGCTCCATCAACGGGAGCGTCGACGCGAGGACGTCGTCGACGGGCAGCCCGCCGAGCTCGACGGCCCGGAGCACGAGGTCGCGCATCACGCCACCCCTGCGAGGAGCTCGCGGGCGCCGGCGACCACGGCGGTCCGCTCGCGGTCGCCCAGACCGAGCTCGGCCACGAGGAACTTCACCAGGTCGCCGTCGAGCTTCTTCACCATCGCAACCGCGACGGCCGCGGACAGCGCCGTGCGCGAGGCGTCGGGGTCGCTCGTCGCGAGGTCGGCCAGCACCGCGCAGAGGTAGCGGCGGGTGTCGGGCGGCAGGGCGCCGAGGTCGTCGTCGGTCAGCTCGGAGAGCGGGGTGGCTGTCGGTGGCACCACGGCGCCGTACCGCTCCGCCATCTCGATCGACTCGGGCGCCCGCAGGCCCTCGACCTGCATCGCCTCGCGGGCCAGCTCACGCGTCAGCTCGTGCAGCGCATCCTGGCCGAGCAGGTCGAGCGCAGCGAGGTCCAGCGGCGGGCCGATCGCGGCCGCGACCGCCTCCTCGGCCTCGTCGCCGTGGTCGTGCCACTGCTGGAGCGCCCACGAGCGCAGCACGTTCTCCGGGTGGGTCTGGCCGGCGCTGCCCGAGGTCAGGTCGACCTCGGCGGCCTGGCGCAGGTAGGCCGCCGGGTCGACCTGCCGCATCCCGGTCGCCAGCTTGAGCAGGCCGCCGACCGCGGGCTCGACCGTCCCGGTCGCGAGCAGCGCGCCGCGGTCGGCGTAGAGCTCCGTGGCGAGCCGGAACCGGCGCGCGGTCTCGAGGTGCTCCCCGCTCGTCCGGGCGTCGGTCTCGCTCGCCTCGAGCAGGCGCGCGGCGACCAGGTGGCGTCCGCCGTCGGACGACCAGAGCACGTGGTGCGACAGCTCGTGGCCCATCACCGCGCAGAGCTCGTCACCCGTGAGCAGGTCGGACAGCCCACCCGTCAGCACGACGATCGCGCGGTCGGGCACGAAGACGAGCTCGGCGTTGGGCTTGTCGGCCGACTCCCCCGCGTAGAGCTCCACGGGCACCGTGACGCCCAGTGCCCCGGCCGCGCGCGTCAGCTGGGCGTGCGCCTCGGGATGGCTCGTCGGGTCCAGCCGGTAGGTCGAGCGCAGCAGTGCCTGGTCGAGGTCGTCACCGCCGATGGGGCCCGAGCGAAGGGCGGCGAACGCCTTCGGGTGCTCGCCCTCGAGGATCGTGGTCACCGCCGAGTGGTAGGGCAACGGCTTCAGCTCGCGGAGCACGCGGGACAGCCTAGGTGCTCGTTCGGCGCACCATGCCGTTCACCGGTGGATCGGGCCCCGCGCCGGCTCGGCGAGGTCGACCACGCCGTCCACCAGGTCCAGGCCGACGGTCCCGTGGGTGATCCACAGGACCGAGCGGTCACGGTCACTGGTGAGGAGCTCCCGGGCGAGCTCGGACGCCGTCGCGCTGTCGAGGTGGGCGGTCGGCTCGTCCAGCACCAGCACCGGCTGGTCGGCCAGCAGCGACCGGGCGATCGCTATCCGGGCGCGTTCGCCACCCGAGACGGCGGCGTGCCCGTCACCCAGCCACGTGTGCATCCCGTCGGGGAGAGCGTCCAACCAGTCGCCGAGGCGCGCCCGCCGCAGGGTGGCCTCCACCTCGGCGTCGGTGGCTCCGGGACGCGCAAGGCGCACGTTCTCCACCAGTGTGGTGCAGAAGACGTGCGGGTGGTCGTCCACCAGACCGGTCGTCCGGCGCACGTCCGCCAGGAGCATCGACCGGGTGTCACACCCGCCGAGCACGACCCTTCCGCTGGAGGGGTCCAGGAAGCGGAGCAGCAGGGCAGCCAGGGTCGACTTCCCCACACCCGACGGTCCCACGACCGCGACGCGCTCCCCCGGTGCGAGGCGCACGGACAGCTCCTCCGTGAGCGCACCCCCGGGCGCCCACCGGGCTCGTGCCCGCTCGACGGTCACGTCGTGCCCCGAGGGCGTGCCGTGGGCCACGGTGTCACGGACGGCCGGGGCCGTGCGCTCGAGCGTGCGCAGCCGGCTCTCGGCGGCGGCCGTCCGCACGGACAGCGCGCCCGCGTCGGTCAGCGGGAGGGCGACGTCGGCGAGGGCGAGCGGCAGCAGCACGAGCAGGGCCAGCATCGGACCCGTCAGCGATCCGCCGGCGACCGCGGACGAGGCGAGCGCTGCGATGAAGGCCATCGCGACACCCGTCGTGAGCAGGGCGGCGGCCCGCGCAGCGCCCGTCCAGGCGGCCGCGCCACTTCCTGCTCGACCGAGAGCACGGGCGGTACGGGCGATCCGGTCCGTGGCGCGTGCGGTGGCCTGCCACATGAGCAGCTCCTCGGCGACCTGGACGGACTCGAGCACCTCGGTCGACAGCCGGGACCGGAGCTCCACGAGCATCTGCTCGGCACGGCGTGCGCCCCACCGGGGCAGGAGGTAGCCCACCGATCCGGTGATCGCGCAGCACGCGAGCACGATCGCGCCCGCGACCGGCAGGACGAGCGTCGCGACGAGCGCGGCGACCGCGGCCACGAGGACGAACTGGCGCACAGGCATCCGCACCCGCAGCTGACGGTCGACCACGCTGTCCACGTCGTCGACCACGGCGCTGAGCACGTCTCCGCGTCGTCGCCCCAGCCGGGCGGGCACCAGCGGGACCAGGGCGTCGTACACCTCGACTCGACGGCGGCCGAGCAGCCGGAGCGCGGCGTCGTGCGCGCGCAGCCGCTCGACGTAGCGCAGGACGGGTCGGGCCAGGCCGAAGGCGCGCACGCCGACCACGGCGACCAGCAGCGTCAGCACGGGCGGCTGGCTGGCGGCCTGGACGATCAGCCAGCCGGCCGTCGCCGTGAGGGCCACACCGGACATCGAGGCGAGGGCACCGATGACGGTGCTGGCGGCGAACCCCGCTGCCGCGGGCTCCTCGTCGGATCTGGACGACGTGTCCGGGGCCGGTCCGGCGGGAGCGGCCGCGGTGACCGCGGGCCGGGCGACCCGGTCGCGCGGCCCGGCGGCGGGCGGGGCGAGCTCGAGCCGTCGATCGGCCAGCGCCACCAGCATCGGGCGGTGTGCCACGACGACCACCGAGCTGCGACGGCCGAGCGCGAGGACGGCGTCGGCGATCACCCGCTCGGTGAGCTCGTCGAGGTGTGCCGTGGGCTCGTCGAGCAGGACCCACGGTCGGTCCGCGAGCACGATCCTCGCGAGCGCCAGCCGGGCGCGCTCACCGGCCGACAGTGTGGCGCCGTCCTCGCCCAGTGGCTGCTCGATGCCGCGAGGGAGCTCGTGGACCCGCAGCTCGAGCGCCACCTCGCGCAACGCGGCCCACAGGTCGGCGTCGGTCGCGTCCGGACGGACGATCCTCAGGTTGTCGGCGATGGACCCCGCCACGAACTGCGGCTGCTGCGGCAGCCAGGCGACCTGGGACTGCCACGATGCGCCGCCGACGGGAGATCCGTGGGACGTCATCGTGCCGTCCGTGGCGGGCTCGAGCCCGGCGAGGACCGCCAGCAGGGTGGACTTGCCGCACCCGGACGGGCCGGTCACAGCCGTCACCCCGCGCGCCGGGATCCGGGCGTCGACCGGTGCCAGCGCAGGCACGGTGCGACCGGGATACGTCATCGTCAGCCCGTCGAGGACCAGGGGCGCGCCCGGCTCGGCCGGTGCGTCGAGGTCCCCGCTGCCCTGGGCCGACAGCAGCCGGTCCGCGGCCTCGAACGTGGCGGCTCCCTCGGCGGCGGCGTGGAACTCCGCGCCGACCCGGCGCAGCGGCCAGTACGCCTCGGGCGCGAGGAGCAGGACGACCAGCGCGGTGCCCAGGTCGAGCGATCCCTGCGCGAGCCGCACCCCCACCGTCACCGCGACGAGTGCGACCGACAACGTGGCGACCAGCTCCAGGACGGCCGAGGACGCGAAGGCGATGCGGAGGGTGCGCAGCGACGCGATGCGGTAGCGGTCGGTGACCTCGGCGATGCGGCCCGACTGCACCCGCTCTCGGCGGTGCGCCACCAGGGTCGGCAGGCCGCGCACCACGTCGACGAAGTGGCCCGACAGCGCCTCCATCGCGCGCCACTGCTCGGCCGCCCGGTCACGGGTCGCGAGCCCGACGAGCGCGCCGAAGACCGGGACGAGGGGCAGCGTCGCCAGGACGATGACCGCGCTGAGCAGGTCCTGCGTCGCCATCGCCACCACTGCCAGCGGTGGGAGCACCGCGGCCAGCACGAGCGCCGGCACGTAGCGGGTGAGGTACGGCTCGCACGCCGAGACCCCGCGGGTCACCAGGACGGCCACCTCGCCGCTGCTGCCGGATCGGGGACGATGCACGGCCGCGGCCACGAGGTCGCTCCGCAAGGAGGTGCCCACGGCCGCGGCGGCGCGCGCAGCCAGCCACTCACCCGCCGCTCCGACGAGGCCGCGTGCCAGCAGCACGACGACGACTGCCGCCCCCCACTCCCGGACCTGGTCCCCGTCGAGGGCAGCGACCACGAGACCCGCCACCACCCACGCCTGCGCGATGACCAGCAGCCCCGAGACCAGACCGGTCGCGGCCACGCCGGCCAGTGGCCCACGCGCAGGGACGAGCCTGGTTCGCACGCGCGGGTCGGCCGGCCTCACCGCCCGGCGCCGACGGCTGCCGGGATGTGGTGGGTGGCGATCCGCTTGCGGAACACCCAGTAGGTCCACCCCTGGTAGGCGAGGACGAGCGGGGTGAAGATGACGGCGACGACCGTCATGATCCGGAGCGTGTACGCCGTGGCTGCCGCGTTCGTGGTCGTCAGGCTCGTCCCGGTGGCCAGGGACGTCGGCATCACGTCGGGGAACAGGGCGAGGAACAGCCCGGCCACCCCGAGGGCGATCGCCACGAAGGTGCCCACGAACGCCCATCCCTCACGACCCCGGACCGTGACCGCCAGCCCCGCGAGGAGCGCGGCCGCCGCACCGAGGAAGGCCACGGCCGACCCCACGGTCCCGGTCTCGAGCTGCGTCCAGCCGAGGAACAGCACGGCGGCGACCGCGGCCGCGGCCCCCACCGGCAGGGCCAGGGCACGCGCCCGGTGCCGGATCTCGCCGTCGGTCTTCAGCGCGATGAACAGCGCGCCGTGGGTGAGGAACAGCAGGAGCGTCATCACACCGCCGAGCAGCGCGTAGGGGTTCAGCAGGTTGAAGAAGCCACCGACGTACTCCAGGTCCGAGTCGATCGGGACCCCGCGCAGGATGTTGGCGAACGCCACGCCCCACAGCACCGACGGCACCAGCGAGCCGACGAAGATCGCCACGTCCCACCGGCTGCGCCACTGGTCGTCGTCCCGCTTGGCCCGGTACTCGAACGCGACCCCGCGCACGATGAGCGCGACCAGGATGAGCAGCAGCGGCAGGTAGAACCCGCTGAACAGCGTGGCGTACCACTCGGGGAAGGCGGCGAAGGTCGCACCGCCGGCCACCAGCAGCCACACCTCGTTGCCGTCCCAGACGGGTCCGATCGTGTTGATCATGACGCGGCGCTCGGTGTCGTTCCTGGCCAGCACCGGCAGCAGCAGGCCGACGCCGAAGTCGAAGCCCTCCAGGGCGAAGTAGCCGATCCAGAGGACGGCGATCAGCATGAACCAGACGGTCGTGAGCTCCACGGGGATCTCGCTCTCGGGTCAGTAGGCGAAGGCGAGCGGGCGGTCGTTGCCGGGCTCGTCGACGTCGGAGGTGGGTTCGGGCAGGGGGTCGGCGCCGCGGGCGATGTAGGTCAGCAGCAGGCGCACCTCGATCACGGCGAGCACGCCGTAGACGGCGGTCAGCACGATCAGCGAGGTCAGCACCTCACCGGTGCTGACGCCCGGCGACACTGCTCGATCGGTCGTCATCAGCCCGAAGACGGCCCACGGCTGTCGGCCGAGCTCGGTGAAGATCCAGCCGAAGGAGTTGGCGAACAGCGGGAGGAAGGGCAGCGCCATCGCCACCCACACGGTCCGCCTGCCGGCCGGCGACCGCCCGGCCCGCGTGATCCACAGGATCCATGCCGCGATGACGGACGCCAGGACGCCGAGCCCGATCATCAGGCGGAAGGTCCAGTAGGTGACCGGGATGACGGGTGTGTAGCCGTCCTCGGAGTAGTAGGCCGCACCGGGGTCCTGGCCGTAGGTCTTCTCGTACTGGGCCCGGAGGTCGTTGATGCCCTTCACCTCACCCTGGGTGTCCCCGGTCGCGAGGAAGGACAGCAGTCCGGGCACGGTGACGGAGAAGGTCTCCTTCTCGCCGTCCAGGGTGCCGAGGGTGAACAGCGAGAAGTCCGCGGGCGCCTCGGTGTCGTAGAGCGCCTCGGCTGCCGCCATCTTCATCGGCTGCACGTCGGTCATGATCTTGCCCTGGAAGTCCCCGGTGATCGCGACGCCGATGCCCGACGCCAGCACGATCGCCGCACCGGTGCGGACCGCCAGCCGGTACATCGGGCGGTCGCCGTCGGAGGAGCGTCGCCCGAGCTGCCACATCGCGACGCCGACCACGAAGGCCGCGCCCGTCATGTACGCCGCCAGGACCACGTGCGGGAACGTCACGAGCTGCACCTTGTTGAGCAGCACGGCCGCGAAGTCGTTCATCTCGGCGCGACCGGTGTCGGGGTTGTAGGCGAAGCCCACGGGGTTCTGCATCCACGAGTTGGCGGCGAGGATGAAGTACGCCGAGAACAGCGTGCCGAGGTGCACCAGCACCATGCAGGCCGCGTGCAGCCTGGCCGGCAGCCGGTCCCAGCCGAAGATCCACAGGCCGAGGAAGGTGGACTCCAGGAAGAACGCGAGCAACCCCTCGACCGCGAGCGGCGCCCCGAAGACGTCGCCGACGAAGCGGGAGTAGTCGCTCCAGTTCATCCCGAACTGGAACTCCTGCACGATGCCGGTCACCACGCCGATGGCGAAGTTGATCAGGAAGAGCTTGCCGAAGAACTTCGTCAGTCGGAGCCACTGGTCGTTGCCGGTGCGGAGCCAGGTGATCTCGTACCCCGCGATGATCGCCGACAACCCGATCGTGATCGGGACGAACAAGAAGTGGTACACGGTGGTGATGGCGAACTGCCACCGGGCGATGTCGGTCGGGTCCACGGGCGGGGTCTCCTGTCGGCACGTCTGTCCTCGGTCGCGGACATCCGCGGCCGGGTTCCACGCTAGGGATCGCTCGCGGGGCGCAGCACGGTCCAAGTTCCCGTTCGACCCGGGACCTTGGTCCCGTGGTCAGGTCTGCGGTGAGACCTCGTCAGCCGTGAGACCCCAGTCCGGCTCGACCTCCGCGACGTGCACCGGGACGACCATGACGGGGCACCGGGACTCGCGCAGGACCGTTCGCGCGACCGCTCCCAGGTGGTGCGGGCCCCACGGGGCCCGGCCGTGCCGTCCCATGACGACGAGACGGCCGACCCGGGAGTCGTCGACGAGCACGTCGGCGGGCCACTGGTGGCGCACCTCGACCTCGACGTCCACGCCGGGGTGGCGGGAGCGCAGGGCGCCGACCGCCTCCGTGATGACGGCTCGTCGCTCGTCGCGCCACTCGGCGGCGGCCCGGGCCGTGATGACGTCGTCGTAGACCGCGTCGAGCCGCCATCCGTGGACGACGCGCACAGGTGCGCCGGCGGCCTCGGCCCAGGCGAGTGCCTCGGCCAGGGCCTCGGCCGGAGAGCCGTCGTCGTGGACGCCGACGACCACCTCGCCGGCCGTGCCCGCGAGCTCCCAGTCCTCGTTGACGGACACCACCGGGCAGGCAGCCCGCGACGCAGCTCCCGTCACGGTGTGACCGGTGACGAGTCGGGCGAAGCCGTGGGAGTGCCGGTGCTGGACGACCAGCATGCGGGCGTCGACGGCGAGGTCACCGAGCACCCGCCAGGGAGCGCCGCCGACGGCCACGGAGGTGAACGGGACGGACCCCGCGCTCAGGTCCCTGAACTCGTCGCCGACCTCCCTGACCACCCAGTCACCCACCTCCGCGGCATCGGCATAGCTGAGGAGGACGCCTGGAGGAGGAGCCGGGTGCGCGGGGTGGAAGGCGTGCACGAGCACGACGTCACGACCCTCCCGTCGGGCGGTGTCGGCCGCGAACTGCAGCGCGGCCCGCTCCCGGCCGGGGCCGGTGACCCCGACCACCACCGAGCCTGGCCCGGGATGCGTGGGTGCGTTCTCGTCGGCGCTCATCATCGTGCTCCTTCGTGGGTGGTCACGTCAGCTCGCTGCCCGACGCCTCGAGCTCGAGGTCGGGGGTCACGGACTGGTGGACTCGCGGGACGACCCGGACCGGGCAGTGTGCGTACAGCAGGACGGTGCGAGCGGTGGACCCGAGGTGCGCGGCCGCGGGGAACCCGTGTGCCTTGCGCGCGATGACCAGCTCGTCGGCATCGGCGGACGCATGCACCAGGGCCTGCGCCGAGTGGTCGTGCCGGCACCGCAGCTCGACCGCGACGTCGGGGTGGCTCTGCCGCCAGGGGGCGAGGTGGTCCTCGAGCTCCGACTGCGCGCGCTCACCCCACTCGGCGAGCGTGGCCGGGTCGGACACGATGACGGCGTCGTACGCCGACGGGAACCGCCAGGCATGCAGGATGACGAGTCGACTGCCGCGACGGCGGGCGACCTCGAACGCCTCGGCCAGCAGCGCGTCGCTCTGGTCGTAGCGCTTGACGCCGACCAGCACGGTGCCCGTCTCGCGCTCGGCCGACCAGGTCTCCGGGACGGACACGACCGGAACGGCCGCACTGGCGGCCACGCCGGTGGACACGTTACCGGTGAACAGCCGGCTGCTCACGGGGCGACGGTCGCTCCCGACGACGATCTCCAGGGCGTGCTCCCCGGCGGTCGCCAGCGTCTTCACCACTGCCCCGCGCTTGAGGAGCGTCACCACCCTCGCGCCCGATGTCGAGGTGCCGACCTCGCGGAGCGTCGTCTCGAGAGCCGCGCGGCCGGCTTCCATGAGCTCGGCCGCCGCGATGGGGTACATGCCCGCAAGGGGGGCGTAGTCGGGGACCACGTGGACGACCTCCACGGTTCCACCGCTGAGCGCGGATTCCTTCATCGCGTACCGGAGCGCATTGGCGCCTGCCGGCGTTCCGTCGACGCCGACCACCAGGTCGTGCGTGCGGTGGGTGGGGCGACTCGCGTTCGACATGGTGGTGACCCTTCCCGGGTGTCGTTCGTGCACCACCAGCCTGCGGCGCTCCGCAGCCGCAGGGCAGTGCCGGACGGACGTGGGTCGAGGGACGAACGGCCCGATCAGTCGAGCAGCACACGTTCACCGGGCGTGGGGACGACAGCCGTCCAGCCGAGCTCCGAGGCGATGCGGCCGGCGAGGGCCTGGGCCGACGCGGGCTCGCCGTGGACGACGTAGACGGTCTGCGGCGCTCGGGGAGCATGACCGAGCCACTCGATGGTCTCCGTGCCGTCGGAGTGCACCGAGAAGTCGGGCACGGTCACGACCTCGGCACGCACGGGCACGTAGCGGCCGTGGATCTTGACCTGCCGGGCGCCCTCGGCCAGCTGTCCTTCGTCCCGGACGCGTCCTCCGCGACCGGTCGCAGCGGCCGAAGGTGGCTGACCACGGCGCGCGTGCCGCCGGCACCGCCATCACGGTCGGAACGGCCGGCACCTGGCACTCCGGTGCCGCGCCGCCGACTGACTGCTAGCAGGACGTTCCGGTCGGCGGCGTGGTCGGCACGCTCCACGTGACGGTCGTGCCGCTGCCGGGTGCCGACGCGACCGTGACCTCGCCACCGTGCTTCACCGCCCGTTTGCGCATGTTGTCCAGCCCGCTCTGGGGCGCGGCCGGGTCCATCCCCTGGCCGTCGTCGGCAACCGTCAACGACACGGTCGCCGCGTCCGCCCGGACGTGCACGTCGACGGTGCCGGCCCGGGCGTGCCGGGCCACGTTGGTCAACGCCTCGCCGAGCACGGCGAGGAGGTCGGGCGCCACGGCCGGCGTCACCGCTGTCCGCAGGGGTCCGTCGATGGTCAGTCGAGGACGCAGCTTCATGGTCGCACCTGCGCGGTCCACCAGTCGCTCGATCTCGCTCTGGACGTCGGGGGCCGTCTCCATCGCTCCGAGCGAGAAGATCGCGCGCCGGATGTCCTTGATGGTCCCGTCGAGGTCGTCGATGGCCTGCTCGAGCCGGGGACCGACCTGCGGGTCGTGGCTCATGTGGGCGAGGCTCTGGAGGCCCAGACCCACCGCGAACAGGCGCTGGATGACCAGGTCGTGCAGGTCCCGGCCGATGCGGTCCCGGTCCTCGAACACCGTGAGGAGGGCCTGGTCCGCGCGACTCCTCGCCAGCTGGAGCGCCAGCGTGGCCTGCTCGGCGAAGCTGGCCGGCAGGGCCGGGTCGACCCGGCGGAAGCCCTCGGCGTTGGCCTTCGTCCACGCCAGCGAAAGCACGCCCTCGACACCGCGCCCCGAGCGCAGGGGCACCACCATCACCGGTCCGAGCTGGGGCCACCCGTCGATCGACGACGGGTCCACCGCCCGGTCGTCCGCGGCGACGTCCTCGACGGCGACCGCCTGGCCGGTGTGCACCACCAGGCTCGCGAGCGAGTCCTCCATCCGCAGCCGCTTCATGGCGTCCGGGTCCACCGGTGCCCCCGAGACCACCTCGAGGCGCAGCGACGCGGCGTCGGACCCCGTCACCACCCATGACACGTCCGCCCCGGACACTGCCCGGGCACGGTCGGCCACGGCCTGGAGCGCGAGGTCGCCGCCCGTGTCCGCCGCCAGCAGGGCGGCAATCTCGGCGGTGGCGGTGAGCCAGGCCTGGCGGTGCTCGGCCTCCTCGTAGAGCGTGGCGTTCTCGATCGCCACGCCCGCCGCCGCAGCGAGTGCGACAACGACCTCCTGGTCGATGTCGGTGAAGTCCGCTCCGCCCGCCTTCTCGGTGAGGTAGAGGTTGCCGAACACCTTGTCCCGGATGCGGATGGGCACCCCCAGGAAGGACCGCATCGGCGGGTGGTGCGGTGGGAATCCGTACGACACCGGGTGCGCCGAGATGTCGTGCAACCGGATCGGTCGCGGATCGTCGATGAGGAGTCCCAGCAGCCCGTGACCGGTCGGGAGCTCACCGATCTGCATCACGACCTCGGAGTCCATGCCGTGGTGCACGAAGGTGCGCAGCCCCCGCCCACTTCCCGAGTCGAGGACACCGAGGGCCGCGTACTGCGCGTCGACCAGCTGCCCGGCAGCGGCCACGATGCGCGCCAGCACGCCGTCGAGGGTCAGGTCGCCGGCCACGGTGACGACCGCGTCGAGGAGGAGCCGCAGGCGCGCCTGGTGGTCCAGCGCACCCTCCATGCGCGACAGGACCTCGCGCAACAGGTCGTCGAACGCGACCGCACCCAGTGCCGGCTCGGCAACCGGTGCTGCATCGTCGCTGTGGTCCGCGTGCTGGCCGTGCTCCATCGGGCGCCTCCCTCGTCTGGCGTGCCCCGAGAGTGCACACGCTAGTCGCTCTCGCGCCCCGGCGACCCGACGGCGGACCAGGGCCACGTCGGGATCCCAACGTCCCGACCGCGGGTGACCAACGGCCCTGTGATGACCGGCGTCGACGAAGAAGGCTTTGTCCCACCCATCGGAGCGGTCGGAGGACCCACCATGACCACCAGCTCGCCCGTGCCGGCAGGCACGATCCGCCGCATCGTCCAGCTCGCGACTCGCGCGCCCAGCGTGCACAACACCCAGCCGTGGCGCTGGGTCGCGCACGGGCGGGTGCTCGAGCTGTACGCCGACCGACGGCGTCGGCTGCCGGTGGCCGATCCCACAGGTCGCGACCTGCTCGTGAGCTGCGGGGCGGCGCTCCACCAGGCCTCGGTCGCGTCCGCCGCCCTCGGGTGGTCGCCCGCGGTGACCCGGCTGCCTGACTCCCCCGACCCCGACCTGCTGGCGCGCGTGGAGCTCACGCCCGCACCGCCACCGGTCGACGCCGCCGAGGTGCTCGAGGCCATCGACGCGCGCTGCACCGACCGTCGCCGGTTCACGTCGTGGCCCGTCCCGGACGAGCGTCTCGCCGGGCTCGCGCAGGTCGCGACCCAGGCCGGGACGCGCGCCGTGCCCCTCACTGACGTGTCCGAGCGGTTCCGCGCCGACCGCATCGTGCTCCAGGCCACCGAGCGCTACCGCTCCGACGACGCGATGACGGCCGAGCAGCAGGACTGGCGCGACCGCTCGTCCGTGGACGGCGTCCCGTCGACGGTGGTGCCCCGCCGCACCGGCAGCGCCGGTGTCCCCGGACGGTTCACCGACGGTGACCTCGACGAGCCCGACGAACCGGTCGTCGAGGGCTCGGACGGACTCGTCGTCATCTTCGACGTGGAGGACGACCCGACGGCCTGGCTGCGGGCCGGTGAGGGACTGAGCGCACTCTGGCTGGCCGCGACGGCCGGCGGGCTGTCGGTCGTGCCACTGAGCCAGGTCGTCGAGGTCCCCGAGTCGCGCAAGGCCTTCCAGCTCGAGGTGCTCGGCGGGCTCGCGCACCCGATCATCCTAGCCCGGATCGGGTGGCAGGCGATCGGTCGCAGCGAGCTCGTCCGCACGCCGCGCCGGGCCGTCGACGACGTGCTCGAGATCGCCTGAGGGGCGCGACATGGACGAGCCGGTCAGACACCTGAGCACCGCAGAGTGCTGGGCCTTCCTCCGCGAGCACGAGCTGGGTCGGATGGCCTACCACCTCCTCGACGAGGTGCACATCGCCCCGATCAACTACGCGATCGACCACGACCCCGTCACGGGGCGCCACTCCCTGCTCTTCCGCACCGCCGAGGGATCAAAGCTGCTCGGCGTCGTGATGAACGCGGACGTCGCGTTCGAGGTCGACCAGGTGGACGGTGAGCACGCCACCAGCGTCGTCCTGCACGGCCGCGGTCGTCGGCTCGAGGAGGACGAGGAGCACCGCGCGGAGAACGTCCCGCTGCACCCGTGGGTGGACACCCCGAAGTGGAACGTCGTCGAGATCGAGGTGACCGAGATCAGTGGTCGCGCCTTCGACCTGTCCCGTCCGTGGCAGCACATGATCCCCGACGCGCCGCGGTGACCCTGGCGGGACCGACCCTCTAGGCTCCCGCCCGTGACCGCCACGCTCGTTGCGAAGGACCTGTCCGGCGGCCACGGCCACCGGGTGCTCTTCGAGGACCTCGACCTCACCGTCGCGCCGGGCGACGTGATCGGCGTCGTGGGGGCCAATGGCGCCGGCAAGTCCACGTTGCTGTCGCTGCTGGGTGGCGCGACCCAGCCGATGGCGGGGTCCGTGAGCTGCGCGCCGCGCGACGCCTTCGTCGGCCTGCTGCCCCAGGAGCACGAGCGGGTGCCCGGCGAGACCGTGATGGCGTACGTCGCCCGCCGCACCGGCGCGACCGACGCCACTGCGGCGATGGAGGAGGCCGCGGCCGCTCTGGGGTCCGACCGTCCCGGTGCCGACGACGCCTACACCGGGGCCTTCGACCGCTGGATGGCGAGCGGAGCCGCGGACCTGGAGGACCGCGTCGCGCCGGTGCTGTCGGACCTCGGCCTCGACGTCGGCGCCGACGCCCTCATGACGTCCCTCTCCGGCGGGCAGGCGGCACGGGTGGCGCTGGCCGCGCTCCTGCTCAGCCGCTTCGACGTGGTGCTGCTGGACGAGCCGACCAACGACCTCGACCTCGACGGCCTCGCACGACTGGAGTCCTTCGTGCAGGGCCTGCGCGGCGGCGTCGTCCTGGTGTCGCACGACCGTGAGTTCCTGGCCCGCTGCGTGACGCGCATCGTCGAGCTCGACCTCGCCCAGGGGCAGGTCACCGTCTACGACGGCGGCTACGACGCGTTCCTCGAGGAGCGGGCGATCGCCCGGCGGCACGCGCGCGAGGCCTACGAGGAGTACGCCGGGACCCGCGCCGACCTCGTGAAGCGCGCCCGCACCCAGCGCGAGTGGAGCTCGCAGGGCGTGCGCAACGCGATGAAGAAGAATCCCGACAACGATAAGATCCGGCGCAAGGCGGCCACCGAGTCCTCGGAGAAGCAGGCGCAGAAGGTGCGCCAGATGGAGTCGCGCATCGCCCGGCTCGAGGAGGTCGAGGAGCCGCGCAAGGAGTGGGTGCTCCAGTTCGACATCGCTGCCGCGCCCCGGTCCAGCGGCGTGGTCGCCACCCTCAACGAGGCCACCCGTCGGCTGGGCGACTTCGTCCTCGGTCCGGTGTCGGTGCAGGTCGATGCCGGCGACAGGATCGGGATCACCGGACCCAACGGCGCCGGCAAGACGACCCTCCTCCGTCTCCTGCTGGGCGACACCGAGCCCGACACCGGTACGGCGTCGCTCGGGGCCTCGGTCGCGGTCGGCGTGATCGACCAGGCGCGCACCACGCTCGACGACGACATGCGACTGGGCGACGCCGTCGAGGCCGTCGTGCCGGAGATGACGCAGGCCGAGGTGCGCACCCTGCTGGCCAAGTTCGGCCTCAAGGCCGACCAGGTCACGAGCGAGGTCGGCCGCCTCTCCCCCGGCGAGCGCACCCGCGCGGCGATGGCGCTCCTCCAGGCGCGCGGCGTGAACCTGCTCGTCCTCGACGAGCCCACCAACCACCTCGACCTGCCGGCCATCCAGCAGCTCGAGGAGGCGCTGGCGTCGTACGACGGCGCGCTCCTGCTCGTCTCGCACGACCGACGGCTGTTGGAGAACGTCCGGCTGGACCAGCGCTGGGAGGTCGACGCCGGCAGCGTCGTCGTACGACACGTGTGACCCGGGTGAGCGGTTCGGGCGGGACCGGAGGTCGTAGATCGGGGGGTCAGCCTCCGGCCCCGCCCTTTTCACCATGCCTCTCCACCGGGGGAGTCGAGAGGCCGCTGCGAGACGGGGGACGTCGCAGCCAGGTGTCGAAGCCCCTAGGGGCCTCGGGTCTCGGGGATCGTGCGGGTCGTGCTCACGGCGCCATCAGGGTGTCGATCAGCTGGAGGAGCTCCTCGGGGTCGAACGGCTTCTCGACGAACTCGTCGACGGGGTCGAGGCGCTGGTGCGCGAGCCACCGCTGGCCGGACACCAGCACGAAGCGAGCGTCGACGCCGGCACTGCGCGCAGCGCCGGCAACCTCCAGTCCCGTCATGCCCGGCAGGTCGTGGTCGAGCACGCACAGGTCGAAGCTGCCGTCGAGGAGCAGATCGTGCGCCGCGACCCCGTTCATGGCAGTCGTGACCTCGTGACCGGCGTCGCGCAACAGGGATGCGACGAGGTCGAGGACGGCAGGATCGTCGTCCACGACGAGGGTGAGCACCATGCGTCCGAGGGTGCCCGGATCACATCGCTACCGACGACAGCACTCCATCCTTAGTCGTGAAGGTGGTGTGAAGACGCGACCTCGGGCGTTTCCGGACGTATGTTCACTGCATGGCCCTGGCTCTCGTCGTGGAGGACGACCGGGCGACGCTGGGGATGTTCGCGGAGCTCCTGCCGTCACTCGGCCACACGGTGCTGCTCGCCTCGACCGGCCGCGAGTGTCTCGAGCTGGCGGCCGCGCGCGGTCCCGACGTCATCCTGCTCGACCTCGGCCTGCCCGACATGCCGGGCACGAGCGTGATCGCCAAGCTCCGCGAGTGGACCGACACCCCGATCGTGGTGGTCTCGGGCAGCAAGCAGGTGCGCCGCAAGGCCGATGCGCTCGACGCGGGCGCCGACGACTTCATCGACAAGCCCTTCGACGTCAGCGAGCTCCGGGCCCGGCTCGCGGTCGTCGAGCGGCGCATCGACGCCTCCCAGGAGCGATCGACCTCGCGTGTCTTCGGCAGCGTGACCGTCGACTACACCCAACACCTGGTGCACCGCGACGGCGAGGAGGTGCGACTGACGGAGACCGAGTGGCTGATCCTCGAGGGCCTCAGCCGCGAGCCCGGTCGCATCGTCACCCACCGATGGCTCTCCGCGCGGGTGTGGGGACCCCACGCGGGCGCCGAGACACACCAGTCCCTACGGGTGCACGTGAAAGCGCTGCGCGCCAAGCTCGGCGACGACGCGCGCGACCCGCAGTTCATCCGCACCGAGACGGGGCTGGGGTACCGCTGGATCCCGTCGCCCGCCGCGCCGACGAGCGACGAGGGCGAGGACCTCGGCGACCGGCTCGCCGCCGTGCGTGAGGACGTACGACGACTGGCCGGGCAGGCCGACGGCAACGTCCGGGCGGCTCGCCTGATGGCCCTCCTCGACGAGGCGTCCGGCGAGCTGGCCTCGCTGCTCGACGACACCACCGAGAGCGGACGCGAGGAGCCATGACCAGGAGCGGCGCGTGGGGGGCGCGCTGGACCGATGGACACTCATTCGTCCTGTTCGCCGTGCTCTACGCCGCGGCCTCGTTGCTGAGCCGGGCGACCGTCCTCTCCGGGCCGGGCGGAGGGATCAGCCTGATCCTTCCCGCGGCCGGGATCGCGGTGCTGTGGCTGATGCAGTCGCGTCGTCCGGTGCTGGTGGTCGCTGCGGTGGGGGGCGAGCTCGCCGTGATCCTGCTGGTGACCGGTGCGTCTGCGGCCCTCGCTGCTGCGGCGACTGTGGCCACGATGGTCCAGACGGCAACCATCGTCGCGCTGCTTCGCCGATGGGTGCCGGGTGCGCTGGGGACGGGTGGGGAGGGAAGCATCCATTCGCTCCCGGTCCTGATGCGCGGCACCGGCTCCGTCGCACTCGGGTGCACATCGGGTGCGCTTCTCGGCGCCATCGGGCTGTGGGCCAACGGTTCGCAGTCGTGGACCGACGTGGTGCTGCTGTTCCTCCGCCAGTTCTGCGGCGTGATGATCGTCGCACCCGTCGGGCACCTGACCTGGGAGCACTTCACGCAACCGCGACGGCCGCGACCGCAGACCTCCTACGTCGAGCTGGCGGGTCTGTGGCTGGTCACCGCCGTGGTCTACGGATGGGTGTTCACCAGCCCCCTCCCGACGGCCTTCGCCGTCATCCCGCTCACCATCTGGTGCGCGGTGCGCTTCTCCACCTACGCGGCTGCGATCCATGCGACGACCTTCGGCAGCGTGGCGGTCGTGCTCACCCTCCTCGGCCGCGGCGACTTCTCGGTCATCCGGGACCTTCCCATCGCCGCGATCCACGCGCAGGGGTTCACGATCGTCGTGCTGATGACCGCGCTGGTCCTGGGGTCGGTGCGCGACCAGCGGGTGGACGTCCTCGAGCGGCTGGTTCGCTCGGAGGCCACGGCTGCCGCACGCGCCGGCCTGCTGTTGGCCATGAACCAGGCGATGGACGAGGGGCTGATGCTGGTCGACGCCTCAGGCACGGTGCTGCAGGCCAACGATTCCGCGCGGGCCATGCTGGCACGGCTGTCCGGGGCCGGAGGGCCGACAACCGCCGACTACGACCTCCTGCGCACCGACGGCTCGCCCCTGCCACCCGCCGAGCTTCCCTCTCGGCGAGCCCTGATCGATGGCCACCTGCCGACCACCGACATCATCCTGCCTCTCAAGGACGGCACGCGACGGGTGGCCACCGTGACCGCGACCCGGCTCCCGGACGGCATCGACGCCACGTCCGGGCCCGTCGCTCTCCTGGTCTTCCGGGACGTGACGGCCGAGCGCGCGGAGTCGCGACGGCTGGCCGAGTTCGCCGAGACGACAGCACACGACCTCCGCAGTCCGCTCACGACTGTGCGGGGCTGGGCCTCGATGGCGTCGACCGAGCTGACCAAGGACGCCCCGTCGATCTCCCGGGCCAACGACCTCGTCACCAAGGCGATGACGGGGGTCACCCGGCTCGGCGAGCTGATCGACGAGATGCTGGACCACGCCCTCGCGGAAGGCGCCGAGCTGCACCTCGAGCCGCTCGAGCTCGCAGGACCGGACGGTTTGGTCGACGACCTCGCCGACCTCCTCGCCGTACCGGACCTGACCGTGCACGCCGTCAGAGGCCACACGGTCCTGGGTGACGAGCGCGCGGTCCGGCAGGTGTTCGCGAACCTCCTCGGCAACGCCGTGAAGTACGCCGACCCCGCGCGTCCCCTCGCCGTGGACGTCCATGTGCGACGCCGCGGCAGCCGGGTGCTGGTCGAGGTCACCGACAACGGGCGCGGGATCGCCGAGGCGGACCGCGAGACAGTGTTCGACCGCTTCGAGCGGTCGTCGTCGGCGGCAGCCGTCGTGGGGACCGGGATCGGCCTGTCCGTGTGCCGTCTCGTGGTCGAGCGCCACGGCGGCACGATCAGGTGCACGAGTGGACCGGGCGGCATCGGCACGACCTTCTCGTTCGACCTGCCCGCCGCGGAGGACGACGTACCGACCGGGCCGTGAAATCCACAAGAGATCCACAAAACCTCACAACGTCTTCACACCTACCCCCGGCACAGGCCTCCGCAAACGGCGTCTGCGCGCCGATGGTTGAGCCATGTACCTGACCGCCTCCCTGCTTCCCCCGCACGCGATCACCTGCGATGTCCACGACTTCGCCACGGTCAACAGCGCCGCCGCGCTCGCCGACCCGGAGAGGCCGACGCGTGAGCCGGGTGGCGCCCAGGTCCTCTCACTGTCGTCGCGCAACCCGTACGAGGTCCTCCCGACCGAAAGGATGGCCGCCGAGCTCGCACGGTTCGGCTACGTCGCCACCGGCGAGGTCGACACGGTGCGGTCGCTCGTCGCCGACCTGATCGCGCCCCACGACACCTTCACCGTGTCCCTGGGCGGGTCGGTGCACGTCGACCACGTCCGCCAGCTGATCCTCGTCGGGCTCCAGGGTGAGACGGACCGCCTCGAGGAGGTCGTCGACGCGCTCCACGCCAGCGTGCACCGCGCGGGGTTCGCCCGGGACCGTCGTCGCTTCCGGCCGATGCTGCCCGTGCTCTCGTTCCGGCCCAGCCTCAAGCTGGGGGCGCTCGTGCGCACGGTGGAGGCGCTCGAGGGCTACGCCTCCGACCCGTGGACCGTCACGTCGATCGGCCTCGTGCACCGCCAGCTCTCCGGCCGCGACTCCGTGCCCATCGAGCTCGACCACCTGCCGTTCTCCGCTTGACGCGTTCGAACACCTGTTCGATGATGGGCAGATGTCCTCCGCCCGCTCCGTCGCCGCCCTCGACGAGCAGCGGGCCACGGTCGAGCAGCTGCGGGCCAAGGTCGCGGCGATGGAGCAGACCGTAGCCGGAGAACCGGTGCCCACCCTGCCCGGCCTGTCCGACATCGTGCCGATGCAGGCCGGAGCGACCTACGCCGTCGACAGCGCCTCCCTCGCGCTCGCCCTGGCGGCCGGCGCCTCCCGCGCCGGGGAGTGGGTGGGTTTCGCCGGGTGCGGCGACTTCGGGGTCGAGGCCGCGTCCGAGCTGGGCATCGAGCTCGCGCGCACGGTGCTGGTCCCCGACCCCGGCGAGCACTGGCTGGAGGTGACGGCGGCGCTCGTCGACGTGCTGCGCGTCGTGGTGCTGCGCCCGCCGGCGTCCGTCACCGACCGGGCCGCGGGCGTCCTCGACTCGCGCCTGCGCACGAGATCCGCCGTCCTCGTCGTGCACGGCGCATGGCCTCGGGCGGCTGCCCGCCTCAGCGTGGAGTCCTCGACCTGGTTCGGGCCGACGTCCGGGTCCGGTCGGCTGGTCGAGCGCCGCGCGAGCATCGCCGTCCAGCGTGGCGCGCGGCCTCCCGTGCGTGCCGAGCTCACGTGGCCGGGGGTGCAGCGGGTCGACCGGCCGATGGTCGGGATCCGGCAGCCCGCTGACGGGAGAGCCGGGTGAGGGTGATGGTCGTGTGGTGCCCCGACTGGTCGGTGGTCGCCGCACTGGAGGAGTCCGACCGGTCGCTCCGCTCCCCCGCCGCCGTGATGCACGCCAACCTCGTCGAGGTCTGCAACGGCCCCGCCCGGGACGAGGGCGTACGCCGTGGCCAGCGCCGCCGCGACGCCCAGGCACGGTGCCCGGAGCTCCTGCTGCTGCCGGCCAACCCCGACCGCGACGCCCGCGCCTTCGAGCCGGTGCTCGCGATCATCGAGGACCTGCGGCCCGGTGTCGCCGCGCTGCGCCCCGGCCTGCTCGCCGTACGCGCTCCCGGCAGCTGGTACGGCACCGAGACCCAGGCCGCGGCCGTCGCCAGCCAGGCGCTGGTCGAGGGTGGCGTCTGGGACGTGCGCGTCGGGATCGCCGACGACCTCTTCACGGCCGAGCAGGCGGCGCGGAGCGCCGACGTCCAGTCGTGGGTCGTGGTGGAGGAGGGCGGCTCCGCCGCCTTCCTGCGCGAGCTGCCGGTCCACGTGCTCCAGGACGAGGGACCGCGCGGACGTGAGCTCGTCAGCCTCCTGACGCGTCTCGGGCTCCGCACCCTCGGCGACCTCGCCGACCTGCCGGGCGACGCGGTCGAGCACCGGCTCGGCACCTACGGCGCAGCGGTTCGCCGGCGCGCGCGGGGTGAGGACCAGGCCCTGTTCGCCGCCCGCACTCCCCCGCCCGAGCTGGAGGCCGAGGTGGTCTTCGAGACCCCGCTCGACAACGTCGAGGCGATCACCTTCAGCGTCCGCACCACCGCCGAGCGGTTCATCACCCAGCTCGCGCACCACCAGCTCGTCGCGACCGCCGTGCGCGTCGAGGCCGAGACCGAGGGCGTGGTCTGCTCGTCGCGCGCGTGGCTGCACCCGCGCCACTTCAACGCCCGCGACCTCGTCGACCGGGTGCACTGGCAGCTGCAGGGAGCGGGGTCGACCAGCAGGGGCGGCGCGGCGCTGCGCGGGCGCAAGCAGTCCGGCGAGGTGCGCGCCCCGGTCGACCGGGTGCGCTTCGTCCCCGAGACCGTCGAGCCCGCCGCCGCCCACGGCGAGGCACTCTGGGGCACGGCGTCCGACGACCTCGTGGAGCGGGGAGTCGCCCGGGTCCAGGGCATGGTCGGCTTCGAGGCCGTACGCCGACCGGTGCTGCAGGGCGGTCGCAGTCCGGCGGCCCGGCAGGCGCTGGTGCCGTGGGGCGAGCGCGCCGTCGACCTGCGCCCGGTCGACCGGCCGTGGCCCGGTCGGGTGCCGGGGCCGGCGCCGGTGCGGGTCTTCGCGACGCCACCGGCCGCCGAGGTGGTCGACGACGCGGGCCGCGAGGTCCGGATGACCGACCGCGGCGTCGTCACGGGCGAGCTGTGCCGGTTCCGCGTGCGTGACGCCGCCGAGGCCCTGCCGTGGCAGCCCGTCACCGCGTGGGCCGGGCCGTGGCCGACCGACGAGGGGTGGTGGTCGGCCGGCGCCGGACCGAGCGCCCGCTTCCAGGTCGTCGGCGCCGACGGTCGCGCGTGGCTGCTGCTGCGGGCGCCGGAGGGGTGGGCGCTGGAGGCCGGCTATGACTAGGCGGGACGACTGATGGGCTGGACCAACCCGCAGATGCACTGGAAGGAGCTGGAGCGACGGCTCAGCGGCCTCCCCGGTGCCGATGACGCCCCGGTCTCGCGACGCAAGCACGCGGCGACGGAGGCACGCCCGATCGAGCGGCCGGTCACGGTCACGCCCTATGCCGAGCTGCACTGCCACAGCCACTTCAGCTTCCTCGACGGCGCGAGCTCGCCGCAGGAGCTCGTCGAGGAGGCGGTGCGCCTCGGCCTCCACGCGCTCGCCGTCACCGACCACGACGGCTTCTACGCAGCGCCGATGCTGGCCGAGGCCGCGGCGGCCTACGACCTGCCGACGGTGTTCGGCGCCGAGCTCTCCCTCGGGCTCAGCGGCCCGCAGAACGGCGTACCCGATCCCGAGGGCAGCCACCTGCTCGTGCTCGCCCGCGGCGTCGAGGGCTACCACCGCCTCGCCGCGGCCATCACCGACGCCCACCTGCGTGGCGACGAGAAGGGCCGCCCGGTCTACGACCTCGACGAGCTGGGCGAGCGCGGTCGCGGCCACTGGACGGTCCTCACCGGGTGCCGCAAGGGGACGGTCCGGCAGGCGCTGGAGATCGGCGACGATGCGGCGGCGGACGCCCTCGACCGGCTGACCTCGCTCTTCGGCCTCGAGCACGTGCTGGTCGAGCTCTCCCCGCGACCGGGCGCCGACGTCGTCAACGCCGCCCTCGCCCGGCTCGCCGGGACGCACGGGCTCGACGTGGTCGCCGCCGGCAACGTCCACCACGCAACCCCCCAGCGGCACCGGTTGGCGTCGGCGATGGCGGCCGTCCGCGCCCGGCGGAGCCTGGCCGACCTCGACGGCTGGCTCGACCTGTCCGGCTCGGCCCACCTGCGCAGCGGCGAGGAGATGGCGACCGCCCTGGCGGCCCACCCGGGGGCCGTCGAGCGGAGCGCGAGCCTGGCCGACGAGCTGGCCTTCGACCTGCACAAGGCCTCCCCCGCCCTGCCGAAGCGGCAGATCCCCGAGGGCCACACCGCCGACTCGTGGCTGCGCGTGCTGGCCGAGCGCGGCTTCGCCGAGAGGTACGCCGGCGTCCCCCACGAGGCCGAGGCACGCGAGCGGCTGGAGCACGAGCTGCGGGTCATCTCCGAGAAGGACTTCGCCGGCTACTTCGTCATCGTCCACGACATCGTGGCCTTCGCGCGCGGTCGGAAGATCCTGTGCCAGGGCCGCGGCTCGGCGGCCAGCTCGGCGGTCTGCTTCGCCCTCGGCATCACCGCCGTCGACGCCGTCTTCTACCGCCTGCCGTTCGAGCGCTTCATCTCCGCGCACCGCGACGAGGAGCCCGACATCGACGTCGACTTCGACTCCGACCGGCGCGAGGAGGTGATCCAGTGGGTCTACGACACCTACGGCCGCCGCAATGCCGCCCAGGTCTCCAACATCATCAGCTACCGCCCGCGAATGGCCGTGCGCGACGCCGCCAAGGCGCTCGGCTTCTCCCAGGGCCAGCAGGACGCGTGGTCCAAGCAGATCGACGGTTGGCCATCCCGATCCAATTCAGGGGCCGTGGTCGCGGGAGACCAGGGCGACCCCGACGCCCACGACGTACCCCCGCAGGTCGTCGCCCTCGCCGAGGAGCTGATGGGTGCGCCCCGACACCTCGGCATCCACTCCGGCGGGATGGTGCTCACCGAGCGGCCGATCGGCGAGGTGTGCCCGATCGAGCGGGGCCGGATGGACCGGCGGACGGTGCTCCAGTGGGACAAGGACGGCTGCGAGTCGATGGGGCTGGTGAAGTTCGACCTGCTGGGTCTCGGGATGCTCGGCGCGCTCGACCACATGATGCGGCTGGTGGCCGAGCACCTCGGTGAGCAGTGGGACCTCGCGACGATGCCCAAGGAGGAGCCCGCGGTCTACGACATGCTCTGCCGCGCCGACTCCATCGGGGTCTTCCAGGTCGAGAGCCGCGCCCAGATCGGCACGCTGCCGCGCCTGCGGCCACGGGAGTTCTACGACCTCGCCATCGAGATCGCGCTCATCCGGCCCGGCCCGATCCAGGGCGGCGCCGTGCACCCCTACGTCCGCCGCGCCACGGGCAAGGAGGAGGTGACCTACGACCACCCCGAGCTGGTGCCCGTCCTCGAGCGCACCAAGGGGGTGCCGCTCTTCCAGGAGCAGCTGATGGCGATGGCGGTCACCCTCGGCGACTGCTCCCGCGACGACGCCGACCTGCTGCGTCGGGCGATGGGGTCCAAGCGCGGGATCGAGCGGATCGAGTCGGTCAAGCACAAGCTCTACGCGGGGATGGAGAAGCGCGGCATCACCGGCGACCTGGCCGACTCGATCTACGTGAAGATCCTGTCCTTCGCCAACTTCGGCTTCGCCGAGTCGCACGCCCTGTCGTTCGCGCTGCTCGTCTACGCCTCGTCGTGGTTCAAGCTCCACTACCCCGCGGCGTTCCTCGCCGGGCTGCTGCGCAACCAGCCGATGGGCTTCTACTCCCCGCAGTCGCTGGTCGGGGACGCGCGCCGCCACGGAGTCGACGTACGCCGTCCGGACGTCACGCGGTCCTCCGCGCAGGCCGACCTCGAACCCGGCCTCGAGGGGGGTGCCCTCGGACCCGTCGCGGCCACCGGGCCCGACGAGTGCTGCCGTCCCCGCTTCGACCGCGTGGAGTGGGTGCCCGGCACCCCCGACCCGGTGGCGGAGCACCGCCGCGACCGCCACGTCGCCGTACGCCTCGGGCTCGACTCGGTGCGCGGCATCGGGCTGGAGGTGGCGCGCCGCATCGTGGCAGCGCGCGACGAGGCGCCGTTCACCGGGGTCACCGACCTGTCCCGCCGGGCCGGCCTGACCCCCACCCAGCTCGAGGCGCTCGCCACCGCGGGGGCGTTCGACGCGTGGGGCCTGGACCGGCGCGAGGCCCTCTGGGCGGCCGGCTTCGCCGAGGGTGCGGACCACCTGGCCGGCACCACGCCTGCTCCCCCGGCCCCCACCCTCCCCGGCATGAGCGAGCCCGAGCTCACCCTCGCCGACCTCTGGGCCACCGGGGTCTCGCCCGAACGGCACCCGATCGAGCACCTGCGCGCGGAGCTGCGACGGGCCGGCATCCGCTCGGTCGAGGACCTCGCCACCACCGAGCCCAACCGGCGGGTGCACGTCGGCGGGCTGATCACCCACCGGCAGCGCCCCGGCACGGCCATGGGAGTCACCTTCCTCAACCTCGAGGACGAGACCGGCATGCTCAACGTCGTCTGCTCCGTCGGGGTGATGAAGGCCCACCGGCAGGCCGCCCGCAACCGGGTCGCCGTCGTCATCCGCGGCAAGCTGGAGCGCAACGAGGGCGTCACCAACCTGATCGCCGACCGCGTCGAGCCCATCGACGTCGTCGTCCCGGGGGCGGGTGCCGTGCTGCAGGCGAGAGCCTCGTCCCGCGACTTCCGGTGATCCCACCCCTAGGAGGGGCCACCGGCCCAATCCACGGCGCACTGTGACTCCGAACACTGGTCACCCGTGCTCACCCAAGGAGTGCGGGCGCCCGGAACAGGCGTACGCACGATGGCGACCCCCGGGCCAACACAAGGAGTAGTTGCTGATGAAGCGCTCACGACCCACCAAGCGGCAAGGGGCAATCGCCCTGGCCTGCACCGGCGGCCTGCTGACAGCAGTCGGCTTCGCCGGTCTCGGCCCGCTCGCCGCGACCGCATCAAGCCACCGGGAGGCACCACTCATCTCGGGGACGCCGCAGTACGACGGCACGGACCTCTACGCGTTCCGCGCTCCCGAGTCTCCGAGCCACGTCAACCTGATCGCCAACTGGCTGCCCTTCGAGGAGCCGGCCGGCGGTCCGAACTTCTACAGCTTCGCGACCGACGCGCAGTACGACATCCACGTCGACAACAACGCGGACGCCAAGCCCGACGTGACGTTCCGGTGGACGTTCAAGGATCACTACGTCACAGGGGACACGTTCCTGGCCGCCAACGGCCCGGTCACATCCCTGACCGACAAGAACCTGAACTACTACCAGACCTACAAGCTGCAGCGGATCAACCACCGCGGCGCCAAGCGGGACAAGGTCAAGACGATCGTCAGGAAGGCTCGCGTCGCGCCGTCCAACATCGGCAAGGCGTCCATGCCCAACTACGCCGCGCTGCGTGCCCAGGCGACGACCACCCCGAAGCCCGGCGTGAAGTCGTTCGCCGGCCAGGCGGAGGACCCGTTCTTCCTCGACCTGCGCGTCTTCGACCTGCTCTACGGCGGTGACCTCTCCGAGGCCGGCGACGACACCCTGGCCGGCTTCAACGTCCAGTCGGTGGCGCTGCAGGTCCCGCAGCGGTGGGTGGCCAAGAAGAACAACCCGCAGAAGAACCCGGTGATCGGCACGTGGACGACGACGCAGAAGAAGTCGACCAACGGCAAGTACGTCCAGGTCTCGCGCTTGGGCAACCCGCTGGTCAACGAGGTCGTCATCCCGCTCAAGCTCAAGGACGCGTTCAACGGTCTCAAGCCCACGGGTGACGCAGCGGCGCTCAAGTACGTGACCAACCCCGAGCTGCCGAAGCTGATCGAGGCCGTCTACGGCATCGACGCTCCCAAGACCCCGCGCAACGACCTCGTGTCGGTGTTCCTCACGGGCGTCAAGGGCCTCAACATGCCCAAGGGCAAGATCACCCCGAGCGAGCAGCTGCGCCTCAACATGTCCACCCCCGTGACCGCCCAGCCCAACCGGCTCGGTGTGATCGGTGGAGACACGCAGGGCTTCCCCAACGGTCGCCGTCTCGGTGACGATGTCATCGACATCGCGCTCCAGGTGGTCGAGGGTGAGCTCGTCGGATCGCCGAACGACCTCGGCGACGGCGTGGACGCGAACGACACCGCCTTCGGCGGTACGTTCCCCTACCTGGCCCTCCCGGCCAGTGGCAGCGACGCTGACCCGCACCCGTCCACGGGCGCTGCGGCCAAGCAGTCGGCGAGCAAGGAAGGCGTGCTCCAGCGCGTCGTCCCGGGTCGCCAGAGCTCGGCAGCCTTCGTCGGTGTGGGCCTCCTGGCCCTCGTCGGCGGCATCGGTGGCGCAGTGCGTCGCCGCAAGGCCTGACCGTCTCGACCCGGCCCGGCCGCGCGGCACACGTCGCGCGGTCGGGCCACACCCCCGCCCCACCCCAGCCAGACCCCAGCCACACCCCAGCCGTACCCGTTCCGGGAAGGACCCCCACATGCGCAAGAGCCTCATGGTCATCAGTGTCGGCCTCGTGCTCGCGGTGTCGGGTGGCATCGGATTCGCCACCTCGTCCGACCCGACGTCTCCCACCCCGGCCGCCGCCGTGCCCCGCGTCGTGCCCAACTCCGGCCAGGACCTCGAGACGAGCATCCTCGCGCTCCAGAACACGCTGCGTCGGCTCCCGCAGGACTACACCTCCTGGGCCAACCTCGCGGTCGCCTACGTGGAGCAGGCCCGTCTCACGGGCAACGCCACCTACTACGAGAAGGCCGACGACGCGGCCGCCCGGTCGTTCGAGGTCGAGCCGGACGAGAACTTCACGGCCCTCGCCGCGCAGGCTGCGATCGCCGCTGCCCGCCACGACTTCTCCGAGGCGCTGTCGAGTGCCGACCAGGCGCTCGCCATCAACCCGCGTGACCTCGGCGCCCTCGCGATCCGCGTCGACGCCCTCAACGAGCTCGGTCGCTACGACGACCAGCTGAAGGCGCTGCGCGTGGCCGACCGCCTCCAGCCCAGCACCGCGATCGCGGCCCGCTACTCCTACGCCTACGAGCTGCGCGGCGACCTCGACCGCGCCGCCGACATCCTCCGCCGTGCGGCCGCTGCGGGTTCGCGCACCGACAAGGCCTACACGCTCACCCTGCTCAGCGACATCCTGCGCAAGCAGGGTCGGCTGGAGTCGTCGGCACGCCAGCTCGCGGTGGCCCAGGACGCCTCCCCCGACTACCTCCCCGCGCTCGTGTCCACCGCCCGTCTCCAGGTCGCGCAGGGCGACCTCGAGGGGGCAGTCGCGACCTGGCAGGACGTCGTCGCGCGCCAGCCGCTCCCGGAGTACGTCACCGAGCTGGGCGAGCTGCTCCTCCACCTGGGCCGGCCCGACGAGGCCGACGACCAGTTCGCCGTCGTCCGCACCACCATCGAGCTCCTCGACGCCAGCGGCGTACGCACCGACCTCGAGACCGCACTGTTCGAGGCCGACCACGGGTCGGCGACCCGGGCGCTCCAGCAGGCCCGCGCCGAGTGGCGACAGCGGACCAGCGTCCACGTGGCCGACGCCCTCGCCTGGGCGCTGCACCGCAACGGCCGCGACCGCGAGGCGCTCACGATCGCCCGGCGGGCCACCAGCCTCGACTCGCCCGAGGCCAGGTTCTGGATCCACCGCGGCACCATCGAGGCCGCTCTCGGGATGACCGACCAGGCGCGGACCCACCTGCGCCGCGGTCTCGCCACCGACCCCGGTCTGTCGCCCTGGCAGCGCGACGCGGCCAGCGCCACCCTCTCGAAGATCGAAGGAAGCCGATGAGAACCCTCGCGCGCCTGATGCTCGCCCTCGGGGCGGTCGCCGTCACCGTCCTCCTCGGCGCGGCTCCCGCATCGGCCCATCCGCTCGGCAACTTCACGGTGAACCGCTACACCGGCATCCTCGTCTCCCCCGACGGCCTCCAGGTCGACCACGTGGTCGACCTCGCCGAGATCCCGACCGCGCAGCTGGGCGACCAGGTCGACGACCTGCCGACGCTGGCCGCGAAGGAGTGCGCCTCGACCGCTCGCGGACTGGACCTGACGGTCGGCGGCACCAGGGTCGACCTGGCCCTCGCCAGCTCCACGGCCTCGCTGGGCGACGGCGAGGGTGGCCTGCCGATCACCCGCATCACGTGCGAGTACGCCGCGGACGTCGAGGTCGCGCCCGGCGAGATCACCTTCCAGGACTCCACCGCCCCCGGCGCGATCGGGTGGCGCGAGGTCACCGCAGTCGGCGACCGGATGACCCTCACCAGCTCGGACGTCCCCTCGGAGAGCACGAGCGACCGCCTCGCGTCCTACCCGAAGGACCTGCTCCAGTCCCCGCTCGACGTCACCAGCGCCTCGCTCGTCGTGACGTCCGGAGGCCCGGCCGGCGTGCTGCCCGGCAGCGACGAGGACGGACCCACCGCGGCGAACGGCTCGTGGCTCTCGGCCAAGGCTACCGCACTGCTCGGCGACAGCGGCTGGCTGGCAGCGGGGCTGGCGGTGCTCGTCGCGCTCGCCCTCGGCGCCACCCACGCGCTCTCGCCCGGCCACGGCAAGACGGTCATGGCGTTCTACCTCTCCCAGCGCGGCAGCTCCTCGGTCCGCTCGGCCTTCGCGGTGGGCAGCGCCGTGACCATCGCCCACACCGGCTCCGTGCTCGTGCTCGGGATCCTGGTGTCGGTGAGCAGCGCCTTCGTCCCGGCCCAGATCTACCCCTGGTTGACCCTCGGCACCGGCCTCCTCATCGTCGGCCTCGGCCTCTACCTGCTCGCCCGGCTGGCGAAGGGAGGCGGCGGCCACACCCACTCGCACGGTGGGTACACCCACTCGCACGACGACCATGACCACGGGCACGACCACGGGCACGACCACGGGCACGACCACGGGCACGACCACGGGCACGACCACGGGCACGACCACGACCACCCGCACCCGCACCCGCACCCGCACGACCATGCGCACGCGGCGGCCGGTGGGTCCGTGTCGGTCGCAACGGTCCCGGTCGACGCTCCCGCAGCCGCACCCGCGGAGCCGGAGACCGCCCCCGGTCGGTGGGGCGTGTGGGTGATGGGACTCGTGGGCGGGCTCGTGCCCAGCCCGTCCGCCCTCCTGCTCCTCCTCGCCGCCACCGCCCTCGGGCGCGCCTGGTTCGGCTTCGCACTGGTGGTGGCGTTCGGCATCGGGATGGCGACCTCGCTGGCCGCTGTCGGCCTGCTCGCCCGCGATGTCGTCCTCCGCGTCGAGCGACTCGCCCAGGCCAAGGGATTCCTCGCCGGCAAGGTGCGCACCTACCTGCGCTACGGCGCGGCCATCGGCATCTGCGCCGTCGGCACGGGCGTGATCATCCGGACCCTGATCCAGCTCTGACGACTCGGACCCCCATCCGTCCTCGCGGCGGTGCCGAACACAGGTTGTTGCACATCGTGTGCAACAAGGAACGGAAGGCCCGCTGATGCACGTTCCCGACGGATTCCTGGACGCGCCCACCTCGATCGCGACCGCCGGCGTGGCAGCCGTGGCCGTCACGATCGCCCTGCGCGGCGCACGTCGCGAGGTCGACGACCGCATCGCGCCGCTGGCCGGGCTGGTCGCCACGTTCGTGTTCGCGACCCAGATGCTCAACTTCCCGGTGGCGGGCGGGACCAGCGGGCACCTCATGGGGGGTGCCCTCGCTGCCGTCCTGGTCGGGCCCTACACCGGGCTGCTGTGCCTGACCGTGGTCCTGGCGGTCCAGTCGCTGCTCTTCGCTGACGGTGGGATCACCGCACTCGGCACCAACGTCGTGCTGATGGGCGTGGTCACCGTGGTGGTCGGGTACCTCGTCTTCCGCGCCGCGCAGCTGGTGCTGCCGAAGCGGCTGTCGATGGTCGCGCCGGCCGCGGCGCTCGGGGCGCTCGTGTCGGTCGTCCTGGCCGCGGCCACCTTCGTCGGGCTCTACGTGGTCGGCGGCGCCGTCCCGATCCCGCTCGACACCCTCCTGACCGCGATGGTCGGGGTGCACGTGCTCATCGGCATCGGCGAGGCGGTCATCACCTTCCTCGTGGTGGCGAGCATCGTGGCCGTGCGCCCAGACCTCGTCCACGGCGCGCGGCGCGTGCTCGACGTACGCCCCCTCGAGACCCGGGTCTCGGCGTGAACACCCGACGGAGGGTCTCGACCCGCACCGTCCTCGTCGTGGGCCTCCTCGTCGCCCTGGTCCTCGCGGGCGTCGTCAGCTACTACGCCTCCGCCAGTCCCGACGGGCTCAACCGCGTCGCCGGCGACCTCGGCTTCGCCGGCGCCGAGCAGGCGTCCCGCACCCAGGACGGCCCCCTGGCCGGCTACGAGACGGCCGGTGTCGACGGACGCTGGTCGGGAGGGCTCGCCGGTGTCATCGGCTGCCTGGTCGTGCTGGCGCTCACGACGGGACTGATGCTCGTCCGTCGCCGGTCCGCGCAGCCGACCACCGTCGGGGGCGAGTGACGATGGGTGCCGCGCACGGTCACCGCCTGCACTTCCACGCCCACTCGCCGCTGCACCGGGCGCCTGCCCACCTCAAGGTCGCCGCACTCGTCACCTTCATGCTCGTCGTCGTCGCGACGCCCCATGCGTGGGTCCCCGCGTTCGTGGCGTACGCCGTCGTGCTCGCGGCCCTCGTGGCGCTGTCCGGCGTGCCGGTGGGCTACCTGGCCCGTCGGATGGTCGTCGAGACGCCGGTCCTGGTGTTCGCGGCGCTGCTGCCGTTCGTCGCCACGGGTCCCGAGGTCGACGTCCTCGGCATCGGGCTGAGCGAGCCCGGGCTGGTCGCGGCCGGCGGGCTCATGACGAAGGCGACCCTCGGCGTGCTCGGCAGCCTGCTCCTCGCCGCCACGACCGAGCCACGCGACCTCCTCGCCGGGCTCGAGCGGCTCCGCGTGCCGTCCCAGCTGGTGCAGATCATGGGGTTCATGGTCCGCTACCTCGACGTCGTGACCGACGAGCTGCGCCGGATGAGGACGGCCCGCGAGTCCCGCGGGTTCACCGCCCGCGACCCGCGTCACTGGCCCGTCGTGGCGAGGTCGGCGGGTGCGCTGTTCATCCGCTCCTTCGAGCGTGGCGAGCGGGTGCACCTCGCGATGATCGCGCGCGGCTACGACGGCAGCGCCCGCCAGGGAGCCCGCCCATGACCACCCCCGTGACCACCCCCGTCCTCGACCTCCGGTCCGTGGCGTTCGCCTACCCCGACGGCCACCAGGCCCTCTTCGGGGTCGACCTCCAGGTGCAGCGCGGCGAGCGCGTGGCCGTGCTGGGTCCCAACGGGGCCGGCAAGACCACCCTCGTGCTTCACCTCAACGGCATCCTCCAGCCCGGCGCGGGGAGCGTCGCGGTGTCCGGGCTGCCCGTGGTGCGCGAGAACCTCCAGGAGATCCGCCGCCGCGTCGGCATCGTGTTCCAGGACCCCGACGACCAGCTGTTCATGGGCAGCGTGCGCGACGACGTCGCCTTCGGGCCCCGCAACCTCGGGGTGCGCGGTGCGGAGCTCGACCGACAGGTGATGCGCGCGCTCGACCTCGTCGGGATGGCCGACTTCGCCGACCGGCCGCCGCACCACCTGTCGTTCGGACAGCGCCGCCGCGTGGCGGTCGCCACGGTCCTGGTGATGGAGCCCGAGATCATCGTGCTCGACGAGCCGAGCTCCAACCTCGACCCGGCGTCGCGCCGCGAGCTCGCCGACATCCTCACCGGGCTCGACGTCACGCTGATGATGGTCACCCACGACCTGCCCTACGCCCTCCAGCTGTGCCCGCGATCGATCGTGCTCTCCGACGGCGTGGTCGCCGCCCAGGGCAGCACCCTCGACATCCTCACCGACGACGCGCTGATGAAGTCCCACCGCCTCGAGCTGCCGTTCGGCTTCGACCCGCACGTCTGCTGACGGGCGTCAGGCTTCTTCCCGCACCCACGTCGCCACGCCCTCGTCGAGCGCGAGGACCGCGTCGGTCTGCGCCGCGGCCTCCGGGTCGTGCGTGGCCAGGACGACCGCAGCACCGCGTGCGGCCTCCTCGCGCAGGGCGGCGATCATCAGCTCCCGGTTGCCGGCGTCGAGGTCGCTCGTCGACTCGTCGGCGAGCAGCACCCGCGGGTGCAGCGCGAAGGCTCGCGCCAGAGCCACCCGCTGCTGCTGGCCGCCGGAGAGCTGGTCGACGAGGTGACGACCGAACTCCGCGAGCCCGACCCGGTCGAGCTGCTCGGCCACGCGGCCGGACGCCTCACGGGCCGGAACGCCGAGCGCGAGCAGCGGGACGAGGATGCTCTCCTCCGCCGACAGGGTGGCGCTGAGGCCGTTGCGCTGGGGCACCAGCACGACACCCGCCCGCGCCGAGTCGCCCCGGTCCCCGACGACCTGGCCGTCGACCTCCACCGTGCCGGTCACCTCGGCGACCGCCGGGCGGAGTGCGGACGCGAGCGCCCACAGGAGCGACGACTTCCCGGCCCCCGAGGGTCCGGTGACCGCCACCATCGCGCCCCCCGCCACGTGCAGGTCGAGCGGGCGTACGGCGACGAGGTCGCCGTACGACACCCCGAGTCCCCTGCCCACCAGGTCGCTCATGCCTGGCCCTCCTCGCCGTGCTGGGCCCGCAGCTCGAAGTGGTCGTCGACCTCGTGGATCCGTACGAGCGTGCCGGGCGGCAGCTTGTCGCGCACCTGGCCGAGCAGCGGCAGGAAGCCGTCTGCGGTGACGACGGCGTACTCCTCGCCACTGCGGCCCTCGCCGCCGATCCGGCCGTCGCGGATCGTGACGGTGCGGGGCAGCACGCGGGCGACGTCCGGATCGTGGGTGACGAGCACGACGGTGGTCCCGTAGGTCGCGTTGACGTGGGCGAGCGCGTCGAGCACCTGGTCTCGCGCCGCATGGTCGAGCTGGCTGGTCGGCTCGTCGCACAGCAGCAGCCCCGGGCGGGTCGAGACGGCGACCGCGACGGCCGCGAGCTGGAGGCCACCGGGCGTGAGCCGGTCCAGGGGCTCGTCGGCGTGCTCCGCGAGCCCGAGGTCCGCGAGCACCTCTGCCGGGTCCGCGAGGTCGCGGCCCTCGCGGCGGGCCCGGTGCTGGGCGAAGCGGACGTTGTCGGCGGGAGTGGCCTGCGGGAGCAGGTTGCGTGCCGCCCCCTGGAGCATGAGGCCGACGTCGGTGGCGCGCAGCCGGTCGAGGTCACGCGACGCTGCCGTGGACAGCTCGTGCTCGCCGACGAACACCTTGCCTGCGCTGGGCCGGAAGATCCCCGCCAGCAGGCTCATGAGCGTCGACTTCCCCGACCCCGACGGCCCGAGCAGGCCCACCATCTCCCCCGCCGCGACGGTGAGGTCGACCCCCGACAGCGCCGCGACGTCATGTCCCTCGGCGTGGTAGATGTGCACCAGGCCGCGGGTGCGGATCGCGAGTCCGTGCATCAGCCGCCCTCCCTCACGCGCTCGACGTGGGCCCGGCGGGCAACTGCCAGGCCTGCCAGCGCCGCGGTCGACGGCAGCACGAGGAGGCTGACGGCGGCCACGGCGAGGACGGCCGGCCACGACGTGGCGAGGTCCACGACCGGTACGCCCGGTGGTGCCGGCAGCAGGGTCACGTCGGGCATGGCCACCTCCGCACCCAGCAGCCCGGCGACCACGCCACCGACCAGGGCGACCAGCACCGGCGGCAGCTGGGCCCACACCGCGAGCCTGCGGGTCGTGCGGCGCGCGACACCGTTGAGCCGCAGCACCGCCAGGTCGCGGGCACGGGCCCGCCACCCGATCACCGCGAGCACGAGCAGGACGAGCAGGGCCAGGAGGCCCACCGCCGGCGCGACCGCCGCGCCGAGCGCCAGGCTCCACCGGGCGACGGTGTCGTCGTAGGTCCGGCGGACGTCGGTGAAGCGGCGCGCCTCGGTGACCGCGATCCCCTCGTCGCCCAGTGCCGCCCGCACCGCGGACTCCAGCTCGTCGTCGTCCTCGAGCCAGACCTCGAGGTGGGAGTCGGGGGTGATCGCCGCGCCACGGGTGAGCGAGTCGAGGTCCACCAGGGCGGTGTCGTCGGGCATGGACGGCACGAGCAGGAGGTCACCGGCGTCCTCGGCGAGGCGGTCGTCCCCGTCGGGCCCGGTCACGGCGAGTGGCTCGTCGGAGGGGTCGTAGCGACCCGACGACAGCAGCGCCGGCACCAGGCCCGGGACCCACGCGGACGTCATGTCGGCGGGATAGCTGCCGCCGAGGCTCAGGGTCACCCGCAGCACCCCGTCACCGCTGCCGTCCGCCTGCATCACGGCGTCCTCGTTGGACGTGATGTTCCAGTCCGCCCCGGTGGCGCCCCAGTCGACGGCCCGCCCGTCGACACTCAGGCCGGACAGCTCGAGGTCGCCCGCGACGCTGACCCCTTGCGAGGTGCTCACGCGCAGCCCCACCAGGCGGCACCCGGTGGCGCACGCGGTCGCCGAGCCGGTCAACGTCCGGGACCGGCCGGGGGACGGAAGGGACCCGAGTGCGACCGAGCGCCGGATGCCGGTGGACGAGGTGACGAGCAGCCCGAGGTTCACCTCGAGCTCGGTCCCGAAGATGTCGCTCACCCTGAACCCGTCGACGCTGCTGACCCGGACCGACACCTCCGTGCCGGAGATGACCACCGGCTCACGGTCCGGCGGGGCGAGCGCGCGCCACTGGTCGGCCGTGGGCCCGCCACGCGGGAAGAACGCGACACGCCGGAACGACCTCGGCTCGACCGCGAGGGTGTCGCGCGAGACCAGCACCGGCGCCGCCCGCCGTCCGGTGTCGTCGGCCTCGCCCAGGGCCGACCGGAGCCCGTCGAGGTCGCCGCTCGTGACGCGGAGCACCACCGGCGCCCCTGCCTCGTGCTGGGCGGCAGTGGTGCGGACGCGCTGGCCGATGGCGAGCGCGTCCATGGCGAAGACCGCCAGGGCGCACGCGACGACCACCACGACGATGGACGTGCGTGCCTCGGGTCGTCGGCCGGTCTCGAGCAGGCTGGACCCGGAGATGAACCGCCCGCGCGCCAGGAGGGTGCGACCGAGCCCCCGGCAGACGGGGCCGACCACGTGGGCGAGGACGAGACCGGTCAGCAGGGCCAGCAGCGCCGGGCCGGCCAGTGCGAGCGGCCCCTGCAGGCTGCCGGTGGCGAAGGCGGCCACCCCGGTGCCGACGCCCGCCAGCACGAACGCCTCGACCGGGCCCAGTGCCCAGCGGACCGGCGGGACGGGGCCGCTGCGCACGACGTCGTGCAACGGTTCGCGCGCCGTGCGGACCGCCGCGGAGACCGCCGTCAGCACGATCGCCGCCACGGCGACCAGCAGTGCCGTCGTGAAGCCCGGCCCGGTCTCGAAGGGCCACCTGCCGGGCAGCAGGCGCTTGGCGAGCGCCCCGCCGGCGATCGCCACCAGCGCCCCGGGCACCACCCCCGCCAGGAGCGCGGGCAGGAGCTCCAGCAGGAGGAGCGACGCCGCACCGGCCGGGCCGCGCCCGCGCAGACGTGCGACCGCCACCTCCCCGCGCCGCGCCGACGTCGCCGCGGTCAGCACCAGCCACAGCACGAAGAGGGCGAGGACGGCGAGTGGTGCAAGCAGCAGCGGAACGATGCGGTGGCCCAGTGCCACCTGTGCCCGCAGGCTCTCGGCGAGCTCGTCGACGCCCGTGCGCAGCTGGACGTCGTCGCGCCCCAGCTCCAGGCCGTCAGCCACCGACTGGACGCCGTCCGCCAGCTCCAGCACCTCGTCGACGTCGGCCGTCGCGGTCAGCACGGGCGCTCCGGCCTGCGAGGTCTCCCCCGTCAGCAGCGGCGCGTCGGTGAAGGTCTCCTCGACCGTCAGCCAGGCGTCGTGGCTGGCCGACGGGTCGAGCCCACCGACCACGGCGGAGTAGCCCGTGATGCGCTCGCCCTGCCACCAGCCGTCCTCCACGGGCGCGTAGATCCCCACCACCTCCAGGCGCACGGTGGTGTCGTCGACGGCGTTGCCCACCTCCTGCACCGATCCCGGCCGCAGGTCGAAGTTGTCGGCGTCGTCCTGGCTGACGACCACCTGGCCCGCAGCACCAGGACATGCGCCGACGAGCACGCGCACGTGGTCGCACGAGCCGTCGCGCCACACGAGCTGGCCGGCCGGCGGGTTGTCCCCGGTCGCGGGCGTGACGAACGCCGTACGACCCAGCACGACGGCGCCGGTGTGGGCCTCGACCTCGTCGGGGAACAGGTCCTCGAGCTCGCGCGGGTCGCGCGAGTCGAGCGAACCGCCGGGATACAGGCTGCTCTCCGAGACCAGGACGACCGCCGCTTCGTCGGGGGCCGCGTCGGCGAGGAGGGTGTCGACCAGCGCCTGCTGCATGGCGCGGTCGTAGACCGGGGCGAACGCGGTGCAGGCCGTGATCAGCACGGAGATCGCGACCAGCGCGACGGCCTGGCCCCGTCGGTGGCCCCACGCCGAGCTCCAGGCATGGCGCACGGGCGACCAGGCGTGCGCTCGCGCGGAACGCCTCCCCCTCATGGTCACGTCCTGTCGTCGTGCGGTGAACCGGAGGATATCGGCTCGCACCCCCGTGCGGGTGGGGCGGGAGGACCGGCCTTCCCCCCGGCAGGCGAGGTGACCATATGCTCGCTCGGGTGACCGTCCCGACCGACTTCTCGTACTCCGTCGTGATCCCGGTCTACAACAGCCAGGACGTCGTCGGCTCGACGGTCGAGCGCGTCGTCGAGGTCTTCGAGACCGCCGGCCTGCGCTACCAGGTGGTGCTCGTCAACGACGGCAGCCGGGACGGCAGCTGGGACGTGATCGCCGACCTCGCGCGCCGCTCCCCCCACGTCGTGGCGCTCGACCTGCTGCGCAACTACGGCCAGCACCACGCCAACCTCGCCGGCCTGCGCGAGTCCACCGGCGACTACGTGATCACCATGGACGACGACCTCCAGAACCCGCCCGACCAGGTGCTCCTGCTCATCGGCAAGGCGATGGAGGGCCACGACCTCGTCTTCGGCCGGTTCGAGAGCAAGCAGGCCAGCGGCCACCGGCGGCTCGGCAGCAGGGTGATCAGCCTCATCAACCGGCGCGTGTTCGAGCAGCCGCGGGGGCTTGCCGTCTCCAACTTCCGGATCCTGCGCCGCGACGTGGTCGAGCGGATCTGCGGCTCCCGCACGGCCCACCCCTACATCACCGGTCAGGCGCTGATGTCCGCCCACAGCCCGGCCGACGTCCTGGTCCGCCACGACCCCCGGGAGATCGGCACGAGCAACTACGGCCTGCGCCGGATCACCTCGCTGGTCCTGACGATCCTGTTCAGCTACTCTGTCTTCCCGCTGCGTGCGGCCGCGGCCCTCGGCTTCGGGGTGGCGGCGATCAGCTTCCTGCTGGGCGGCTTCTACCTGGTCCGGTCGTTCTTCGTGGACAGCGCCGTTCCCGGCTGGACGACGATCGCCGTGCTGCTGGCCGTGCTCAACGGCGTGGTGATCATGCTGCTGTCGATGCTGGGCGAGTACGTCGTCCGCACCCTCAACGCGGTCAGCGCGGTCACCACCTACCACGTCTCCGAGCGGGTCTCGAGTTGAGCGGGATGACGGCAGTGACCCACCCGGCGCGGCACGTGCTGCTGGTGGGCGCCCAGCGGTGCGGGACGACGTACCTCGGCGCTGCCCTCGACGCGCACCCCCAGATCACCCTGGCCCAGCCGTCGCGCCCGGAGCCCAAGGTGTGGTGCGACGCGGACCTCGCCGCACGGGGCCACGAGTGGTACGACGCGACGTGGTTCGCCCACGCGACCGACGAGCTGCTCCTCCTCGACAAGAGCACCAGCTACCTGGAGGACCCCGACGCACCCGGTCGGGCAGCCACCGCGCTGGGCGCGCCTTCCGTCGTGGTGGTGCTTCGCGACCCGGTGCAGCGCGCGGTCAGCAACTGGCGGTTCAGCACCGACCACGGTCTCGAGACGCGCGACCTCGAGGTGGCGCTGCGTGCCGACCTGGACGAGGAGCAGCCCTGGGACCGCGCCACGTCTTCCGTGTCGCCCTTCGCCTACCTGCGCCGCGGTCGGTACGCCGACCACCTGCCGTCGTGGACGTCCCAGTTCCCCGACGCGACCCACGTGGTGTTCCTCGAGGAGCTGCTGGCCGACGCGGACGTGCTCACCGACCTGGTGGGTGCGCTCGGCGCCGCACCGGCCCTGACGTCGGTGCCGGCGGGACGACCCGTCAACCAGAGTTCAGCCGGAAGCCCTGTATTGGGCACGGAGCTGAGGGGAACTCTGGACACGTACTTCGCAGCGAGCAACGCCGCGCTGGCCGACATGCTTGGAAGGAAGGTGCCGTGGTGAGCGAGCTCCCCGACGTCGTGTTCAACCTCCCCTCGATGGAGGGGCGCGAGCTCGACTACGTCCAGGACGCCGCGCGCGGCGGGCACCTCGCCTCCGGCGGGGAGTTCACCCGTCGCGCCGCCGAGCTGCTCCGGGACGAGACCGGCGCTGCCGAGGTGCTGATGACGACCTCGTGCACCACCGCGCTCGAGCTGTCGGCGATGCTGCTCGACCTCCAGGACGGCGACACCGTGATCGTGCCGTCGTTCACCTTCACCAGCACCGGCCTGGCGTTCGCGCGCCAGGGCGCCGGCCTCGTGTTCTGCGACATCGAGCCCGTCACGCTCGGCCTCGACCCGGCGCACCTCGAGACGCTCCTCGACGAGCACGTGCGCGCGGTCGTGATCGTGCACTACGCCGGCATCGCCTGCGACGTCGACGGCATCCGGGCCGTGCTCGCGAAGTGGCCCGAGGTCCGGCTCGTCGAGGACAACGCGCACGGCCTCTTCGGCACGTGGCGCGACCAGCCCCTCGGCAGCCTCGGCCGCTACGCCACGCTGAGCTTCCACGAGACGAAGAACTTCGTGTGCGGCGAGGGTGGCGCGCTCGTGCTCAACGACCCCGACGACGTCGAGCGCGCGCGGGTGCTCTACGACAAGGGCACCAACCGGCACGCCTTCATGCTCGGCCAGGTCGACAAGTACACCTGGAAGGACACCGGTTCCTCCTTCGGCCTCTCCGACGTGCTGGCGGCCTACCTCCTCGCCCAGCTCGAGATGCGGGACGTCATCCAGGCCAAGCGCCGGGCGGTCGTCGAGCACTACACCAGCGCCCTGACGCCGTACGCCGACGAGCTCGGCTTCGAGCTGATGCGCGTGCCGCCGGAGCGCACGTCGGCGCACCACATGTTCTACGTGCTGCTGCCCGACCGCGACCGGCGCAACGACGTGCTCGAGCTGATGCGCAAGTCCGGCGTGCAGGCGACCTTCCACTACCAGCCCCTCGACGCCTCCGACGCCGGCCGGACCTTCGCGGCCCGCCGGACGGAGTGCCCGGTGTCCCGCGACATCGCCGACCGGCTGCTGCGGCTGCCGTTCTGGAACAACCTCACCCGCTCCGACCTCGACCGGGTGACGACGTCGTTCGTCGAGGCGACCACGGAGACGCTCGAGAGCCGGTGACGTCCGCACCCCGGCAGCCGGGCTCCTCCTCGCTGCGCACGCAGGGCTACTGGTGGCACCGGGCGCGCGCCGACCTGCTGGGCGCGGTGATGCAGCCGCACCTCGGTACACCGCGGCGCACCCTCGACGTCGGCAGCGCTGACGCGCCGAGCGTCGGCTGGCTGCGCGGCGAGCAGCAGCACGTCAGCCTCGACCTCCTGCCCGAGGGGCTGGTGCCCGGTCAGGGCGTGTGCGGGTCGGCGACCGAGCTGCCCTTCGCCGACGCGACCTTCGACGTGGTGTCGGCCTTCGACGTCGTCGAGCACTGCGCCGACGACGCGCGCGCGGTCGCCGAGCTCGCCCGGGTGCTGACGCCCGGTGGCCGGATGCTGCTGTCCGTGCCGGCCTACCAGTGGGCGTGGAGCGACCACGACGTCCAGGCCGGCCACCACCGGCGCTACACGCGCCCCGGGCTGGTCCGGCTGGTCGAGGGCGGCGGGATGCACGTCGTGCGGGCGTCGTACGCCTTCACGGGGGTGTTCCCGCTCTTCGTCGCCGAGCGCGCACGCCGTCGCCTCTCTCCCCCGCCGCCGGGCGACACCCGGCTCCCGCAGGTCTCCGACCGTGCCGACCGGGCGCTGATGGCCCTGTGCCGCGCCGACGCGCGGGTGCTCCGCCGCCGCGACCTGCCCTACGGCTCGTCGGTGCTGCTCGTGGCGGTCAAGCCCGACCGAGCCTGAGGGACCGGCGCGCCACGACTGCCAGCGCGAGGGTGGCGACGACCTCGGTGACGAGGAAGACGCACGCCGTCCGCGGCACCGGTGCCGACCCGGCGAGGACGACGCAAGCCACCGCACCAGCGACGACCGCCACCCCCCAGGCGCCCGCGACCCGGAGCGGGCGGTCACCGGCGAGGGCGGCCACCATCACGACCACGTTGGCGACCGCGAGGGTGCACCCGGCCGCGATGACGGCCGCGACCCCGGCGCCGAGGTCGACGGTGCTGCCGAAGACGAGGCGCAGCAGCCACGGTCCGAGCAGCCAGCCGAACAGGCCGGCCAGGGGAACCGCGACGACCGTGAGGGCGGCCAGTCCCCGCGCCAGCGACCGCAGCCGGTCCACGGCACCGGCGACGACGTACGTCGTGACCCGCTCGGTCAGCTGCGGCAGCATGCCGAGGGCGACCATGTAGGGCGCCCGGAAGAGGGCGAGCGCGGCGAACATCGCGGTCACCTCGACCGGGGACCCACCCAGCAGCGCGAGCAGGACCGCTCCACCGGTGAGCACGCCCTGGGCGACGACCTGCCCGCTCGCGGCTCCGCCGAGGAACGCGAAGGCACCGTCGCCGGTGTCGTCCCCGGTGTCGTCGCTGCAGCGGCCGAACGCCCATGCCGACGGCCACAGGGCCACCAGCCCGCCGGCGACGAGGGCCACCCCGTGCACCACCGGGTCCTCGACGCCGGCCAGCAGGAGGCCCGCCACGAGGACGCACCTCAGCGCGTTCTCGGCGACGAGGCTCCAGGCGACGGCACCGAAGCGGCCGCGCCCGGCGAGACCGCCGCGCATGACGCCGACCGCCGCCGACGCCAGCGTGACGGCGACGACCAGCACCGGGAACCATGCGTCGTCACGCTGGAAGAGCCGGTCGCGCAGCAGCCAGGCGACCACGCCCAGGGCGAGCCCCACCCCCACCACGACACCGGCCACGCGGGGCGCGGCCCGTCGGACGGCGGCCTCGTGGCCGGCGACCGTGCTGCGGGTGATCCAGTGCTGGAGCGGGAAGGTGAGCGCCGCCGCCGCGAAGGTCCACTGGGTCCAGAGCACGGAGACCGGGGCGGCCACCTCCGCGCCGAGGCCGCGGGTGAGCAGGGCGAAGAGGACGTAGGCGAGCAGCCCGGTGACGACGGATCCGGCGGCGAGCGCCGCCGGTGCCCGACGGGTCATCCCGGGTCGTCCTGGAGCCGGGCGTACGGGTCGTCGGGGTCGTAGCCGGCGGCTTCGCGCAGCCGGGCGATCGTCTCCTCGCCGAGGTCGGCGCGGGCGTACCACTCCCACTGGGGAGCCCTGCCCACGAAGACGTAGTCCGGCATGAGTGCCCGCCGCCACGTGAGCGACACGGTCTCGCCGGTGGAGACCAGGTCGGTCCGCTCGGCGACCAGGTCGCGCTTGAAGCCGTCGTAGCCGCCCGGCCAGGTGTCCTCCATGTAGTCCTGGAGGCCGCTGCGGAACATCTGGTAGCGCGTGGGGTTGGTGCGGCCGGACAGCACGAGCGGCTGCGGTCCCTCGACCGAGGTGATGGTGGCGTCCGCGGGGAGCTGCGCCAGCACGGCATCGGTCGCCTCGCGTTGGAGGTCGAGGGTGTCGTCACGGGTGGTGAGCGAGAACTGCAGGGCCAGCGCCAGGCACGCGGCCGCAGCGAGACCGGCGACCGCCCACTGGGGACGCGGAGGAAGCCGGCGTACGACGACGGCGGCGGCAGCGCCGAGCCCGAGCGCCGCGAAGGGCAGGAGGGGGAACAGGTCTGCCCAGGAGTCGTACTCCTTCGTGATCCACCAGAGTCCCGCGAGCAGCCCCGCCGTCATCGCCGGCAGCACCGCGAGCGCCGCGAACCCACGCCGGGCCGCGGGGACGACCGCGGCGAGGGTGACCAGCACCAGGGCGACCGCTCCGGCGAGCAGCAGCCATACCGTGACGCCGTACGCCTCCTGGAGGTCGAGCCACACCCGCTCGAGGTCGTCGGAGACAGGGTCGGGGACGGTGTAGCGGCGGTTGATGACGTAGAACGCGTCGATCGACTCGCGCAGCGACCCGGCGAGCGCGAACCACGTCCCGAGCACGACGACCGGGGTGATCCCGCCGAGCGCGACCCGCACGCTGGCGCGGACCCGGCCATCCGAGGCGACCAGCAGCACCGCGACGGCGACGGCGGCGAACGTGCTGAAGAAGGCGGTCTGCAGGCACAGCGTCGCGAGGCTGGTGAAGAGGCCGGCGGTGAACCACCTGCGCCGGGTGACCGCCCAGAGCGCGACGACGACGAAGAGCACCATCGGGGTCTTCTCGCGCGGCCCGTTGGACGCGTACTGGACGAAACCGTGGAACGACAGCAGCGCGCCGGCCGTGACGAGGCCGGCCGCACGGGAGTCGAAGAGGTCGCGGCCGAGGAGGTAGACCGTGCAGACGGCCGCCGTGGCGATCAGCATGAACACCACGCGCATCGTGACCACCTCGTCGGTGCCGGCGACGCGCGCGACGAGCGCTCCGACCCCGGGGATCACGTGGGCGAGCGGACCGGCCCGGTTGAGCACGCCGAGGTAGGGCGGCACGCCGTCGGCGACCTGCTGGCCGGCATAGCTGTAGATCCCGAGGTCGCGCGTGAGCGCGCCATGGAAGCCGTGCAGCGTGTAGACGATCGCGGAGACGATCCCGACGAGGAGCACCAGGGGGTCGCGACGGATCACCTCGGGCACGACGTCACCCTACGGACCTCGGAGGACGAGGAGGTGGACGACCCGCGGAATATACCCCCCAAGGGTATATGTTCGCATGGTCGACCCTTTTCCCCGGACACCGGAGGCACCCGATGACCACCCACGAGCACCCCTCCTCCCACGGGCACGGGCAGGCCAGTCGCGCGATGGCGCTCAGCGCCACGCTCCACTGCCTCACGGGCTGCGCCATCGGCGAGATCGCCGGCCTGATGATCGGGACCGGGCTGGGCCTGGGCAACGGACCGACGATCGTGCTGTCCGTCGCGCTGGCGTTCGTCTTCGGCTTCACGCTGTCGACCTTGCCGCTGGTCAAGGGCGGCCTGGGCGTCGGCGCCGCGCTGTCGCTCGTGCTGGCGGCCGACACCCTCTCGATCGCCGCGATGGAGGTCGCCGACAACGCCGTGATGGCCGTCATCCCCGGTGCCATGGACGCCGGCCTGGTCAACCCGGTGTTCTGGATCGGGATGATGGTCGCGCTCACGGTGGCGTTCGTCGCGGCCTACCCGGTGAACCGCTACCTGATGGCTCGCGGCAAGGGCCACGCACTGACCCACGAGCACCACGGGGCATCCCCGGCCGGCGGCGCGCGGCGCTGGATCCCGACCCTGTCGACCACCACGCTCGTCGGTGTGATCCTCGCCTTCATGCTCGGCGGTCTCGTCGTCTCGGTGGCCGCCGGTGTGGAGCCGGACGCGACCGCTCCCGGACACGCCGCGAAGAACTTCTAGGGTCGATGTCGAAGCGGCCCGCAGCCGTTCGACGTACGTGCGCAAGAGCAACCAACAGCCACGAGCAACAGGAGCGATCACGATGCCGCGATTCATGGGATTCGTCAGGATGGAAGAGAACATCGGCGAGCCGCCGCAGTCGCTGTTCGCAGCGATGGACACCTACATCGGCGAGCGGGCCGCCAACGGCGTCTTCCTCGACGGCGGCGGCCTCTACGGCACGGAGGACGCCGTGAACTTCGTCGTCCGCCAGGGCGAGGTCACCCGCGTCGACGGCCCCTACGCCGAGGCCAAGGAGGTCGTCGGCGGCTGGTCGCTGCTGGAGTACCCCAGCCTCGAGGCGGCCGTCGCCGACCAGGAGGAGTTCGCCCGGCTGCACGCCGAGCACTGGCCCGAGGTCACCGTCGTCGCCACCCTGCGACAGGTCTCCGGCGGGCCGGAGGCCCCCGAGGCCTGATCTACGCTGGCCGCGTGCCGGCAGAGACCACGACGGACGCCGCGACCGACGCCGTCCACGCCGCGTGGCGGGCCGACTCGGCCCGCCTCGTCGGCGCCCTCACCCGGATGACCCGGGACGTCGAGCTCGCCGCCGACCTCGCGCAGGACGCGCTCGTCGCCGCGCTCGAGCAGTGGCCGGTCACCGGGGTCCCCGAGAACCCGACCGCGTGGCTGATGACCACCGCGAAGCGGCGCGGCATCGACCACTTCCGGCGCGCCGACAACCTCCGTCGCAAGGTCACGGAGCTCGAGGCCGCAGTCCGAGGAGAGGAGGCGCAGGTGCCCGATCTCGAGAGCCAGGTCGACCACATCGAGGACGACGTCCTGCGCCTCGTCTTCCTCTCCTGCCACCCCTCGCTCACCGCGGACTCGCGGGTCGCGCTGACCCTGCGCCTCGTCGGCGGGCTCACCACGGCCGAGATCGCGCGCGCCCTGCTGACCTCCGAGTCGACGGTCGGCCAGCGGATCTCGCGCGCCAAGAGGACCCTCGCGAAGGCGGGCGCCACCTTCGAGCTGCCGACCGGCCAGGAGCGCACCGACCGGCTCGACGACGTGATGGCCGTCGTCTACCTCATCTTCAACGAGGGCTACACCGCCACCGCCGGCGACGACTGGATGCGACCCGACCTCGCCCTCGAGGCGACCCGACTGGCGCGGATGCTCGCGTCGCTCGCACCCGACGAGCCGGAGGTGCTCGGGCTCCAGGCGCTGCTCGAGCTCCAGGGCTCCCGCGTCCGCGCCCGCCTGTCCCCCACCGGCGAGCCGGTGCTGCTGGAGGACCAGGACCGCTCGCAGTGGGACCGGCTGATGATCCGCCGCGGGCTCGCCGCGCTCGCCCGCGCCTCCACCCTCGCCGCGTCCGGGACGCCCGTCGGTCGCTACTTCCTCCAGGCCTCGATCGCCGCCGAGCACGCTCGCGCCGCCACCGCGGCCGACACCGACTGGGTGCGCATCGCCTCGCTGTACGACGTCCTCGCCGGCGCCGCCCCCGGCCCCGTCGTCGAGGTCAACCGCGCCGTGGCGCACGGGAGGGCGTACGGCCCGTCCGCCGGGCTCGACGTCCTGGCGGCAGTCGACCCGGCCGACCTCTCCGACTCACCCCTCGTCCCGAGCGTGCGCGGGGACCTGCTCGAGCGCGAGGGGTCCTACGCCAATGCGGCCGCGGCCTTCGAGGTCGCCGCCTCGCTGACCCGGAACGAGGGAGAGCGCGCACTCCTCGAACGACGGGCCGCCGAGTGCCGGCTGCGGTTGGCGGAGTGACCTCATGACGGGTCGCGCACATCCGCAGGTCGACGCCTACATCGCGGGGCTGCCCGACTGGCAGCAGGCGATCTGCACCGAGCTGCGGGAGGTCGTCTGGGCGACCGCCCCCGGGATCGAGGAGACGATCAAGCGGACGGTGCAGCCCTACTTCGTCCTCGACGGCACCGTCTGCGCGCGCTGGCGACGAAGGACCACGTCAACCTGTTCCTCTACGACCCCACCGTCACCGACCCCCACGGCGTGAACAACCAGGGCCACGGCAACGCGACGGGCCGCTCGATCCAGGTCTACGCCGACGACGCGATCGACCGCGACGCGATCATCGGGATCCTGTCGGAGATCGTCGACCACAACCGGCGGGGCGGCTGGCGAAAGCTGGGCAGGGCGTGAGCGATCTCGGCCTCCTGCTCGCGTGGCGGCACGGATGTTGTGCGGTAGCTGTGGTGCGGCATGTACGTCACAGCCACCGCACTATCCCGGGACCTGGGGCCCCACCTCACACTGCGCGCAGGTACCGCTCGGTGATGAAGGCCTGGACGCCACGACTGACAGGTCCGCCCAGTCGCGCGAGCCGGGTCGCCGGCTGCGAGAACGCCGAGATGGTGAACACGACCGACTCGTCGTCCCGCAGCTCGACCACGAATGCTTCCTCGCCTCGCTCGGGGTGCCCGGCCAGCGTGCCGTAGGCGAACCCTTGCCGCCCTGGTTCGTCGACGACGTAGACGACCCTCACCGGGGCGTCGAGACCCAGGTGCCTGGTGCCGATGCGGATCACGGCGACCGAGCCCTCGACGACGTCGCGACTGGAGGCGCGCACCGTCAGTCCCGCGCGTCGATGCATCTCCCAGCTCATGACCGTCCGGGCGGCACGGTCGAAGCGCTCACGTCCATGACCCAGCAACCGCTCGTGGTCGATCAGGCGATAGGCGGGAGGCGGAGTGCCCGCCGTGGTCGCGCCCGGCGACGGATAGGTGAGCTCCGCACCGCGCAGCGCCGCAGCCTCGTGATCGGTCAGTCCCGCTCCGCGCATGGCGAAGGACGTCAGCTGCTGAGCGGTGACGCCTTGCGCAACGCCCGTCGCGAGGACTTGGCGCCGGACTTCGCGGCCGCGGCGATCCCCTGGCTCAGCAGCGTCAGCCCGGCACCGACCAGCCAGACGTCCTTGGCCACGGCCGTGCCCTCCTGGCTCGGGCGGACGCCGTCGTCGAGCGTCATGGACGGCGTCTTGAGGTACATCCCGATGAGGCTGCCGCCGAAGCCGGTCAGCGCGGCACCGGCCACGGTCGCGGGGACCATGGGCGCCAGCAGGGCGGCGCCCAGGCCGATCTCGCTCAGCGCGAGCATCCGCGCGAACTTCGTCGGCTCCATGTCCTTGAAGAGGGAGGGGTAGGTCGACGCGGCCGCACCGTGGAGGAACTGCGCGGTCCCCTCGTCGGCACCGAGCTTGCCGATGCCTGCGTTGAGGATGAAGGCGCCGGTGGTCACGCGGAGCGGGATCTGGGTGAGGGACACGGTCTCTCCTGGGGTCTGGTCGTGGTCTGACTGCTGGATCCACCTTGCCCTGTACCCACAAGTGGCGACCTGACGTGTCGCGGCATGATGTGCTCGTGGAGACGACGTCCTACGCCTGCCCCGTCTGCGGCACCGTCCACCAGCACCAGTCCGAGCGGTACCGGAACCACCTGTGCTTCGCGTGCGCCGACCGTGCCCGCTGCGTTGCCCATGACTGCCAGGTGGTCGGCTTCAACACCTCGCTGAGCGGCGGATTCGTGGCCTGCCACGACGGACGCCAGGACGACACGTGCGAGCAGGTCACGGGCGAGGGCACCGTGACCGTCGACGGCGCCGAGTTCGTCATGCGCGAGGCGCGCTTCGGTGGCATCGTCGTGCACCCGGTGGTCGACCCGAGCTGGAGCTGACCGTCAGGCGCCGGTCTCCCACACCCGCACCCAGTCGACGTACATGTGCTGGGGCAGCCGACGTGCCGCGACCTTCGGGATCTCGTAGTCGGCGGCGATCAGGCTGAGGATCAGGAACTGCCGCTCCGCCGAGACGTTTCCCCGCATCCGGGCGGTCTCCTTGCCGTCGATCCGGAAGACCAGCGTCTTGGGGGTCCACTCGACCGAGAAGACGTGGTAGTTCCGCGACCAGCCGTCGCGCCGACTCCGGAGGTACGACGACGAGTCGGGGACCCAGCCGCCGGTCGAGACGCGGCGCCGGCCGTCGTAGCGGTGGGTGAAGGACGCGAGCCCGCCCTGCGGGTGCCGGTCACCGAAGTACTCGACGACGTCGATCTCGCTGCCAGCGGCGCCCGGGTACATGCCGGCCGTCGGCTGGAGCCAGAAGGCGCCGTGCTGGCCGCGCAGCCGGTGGAACTTCACCCGCGCCGCCGCGAAGCCGTAGCGGAAGCCGAACGATCCCTGGGTGCCGACGTGCCCGTTGAGCCGGTAGGCGAACCTGCCGGCGGTGGCGTCGCGACCGCGGATCCGGCAGGTCGTCGTGGCGTCCGGGTCGCGGAGCACGCTGAGCCGCAGCGCGCCGTCTGCTACCCGGGCAGCCCGCGGGTCGCCCTTGGAGCACGAGCGGCGGTTGGAGTGCACGTAGTCGCGGCCGCGGTGGTCCCAGACGTCGCGCAGCTGGGTGCCGGAGAACTCGTCGGTCCACGTCGCGTCCCGCCAGCGCTCGGTGCTGACGGGAAGGCTCGCTACCGCCGCCAGGCCGCCCCACCTGCGGGCCTTCACCCGGTAGGTCAGCGGTGCCCCGCTCGCCGACGACGCGGCGGCCGCGACCTGGACGCGTCCGCGGGCGTCCTGCCGGGCCGTGGTCACGGCGACCCACGACGAGCCGTCCTGCACCTGGAGCTGCACGGGCCGTCCCACCCGCGCCGGTCTCATCGTGGCGATGACGGCAGCCTTCGCGGCGTCCGGGCTCGCCACGCCGGCGCCGTACTGGACGATCTGCGGCAACGCCTCGAGCCGGACCCGCTGGCGCGAGGTGACGTGCACCGACACGTTGCTGGGCGCGGCGACGGCGGGGACCTCGTCGGAGGACGACGCCGAGGTCGGCGCTGCCCACCCGAGCAGGCCGAGCGGCAGCAGGACGGCGAGGGTTGCGGCGGCGCGGCGGGCAGGCATGCTGCTGGGACGCGGGGCCGGCGCGTTTTGTTGTCGGGGCACACCCGGCGCCGCGGAAGGCGATGCAGCACACTCCTCGTCATGAGCACTCCCCCGCAGGCCTTCGTCTACACCGCGGTGCGCACGCCGTTCGGGCGCTTCGGTGGTGCCCTCGCCACGACACGCCCCGACGACCTGGCCGCCGGCGTGCTGGAGGCTGCGCTGGCCCGCACCGACCTCGACCCGGCCGACGTCGACGAGGTCGTGCTCGGCAACGCCAACGGCGCCGGCGAGGACAACCGCAACGTCGCCCGGATGGCCTCCCTGCTGGCCGGGCTGCCGGTGTCCGTGCCCGGCACCAGCGTCAACCGGCTCTGCGGGTCGTCCCTCGACGCCGCGATGATCGGCTCGCGCGCCATCGAGACCGGCGACGCCGACATCGTGCTCACCGGTGGCGTCGAGTCGATGACCCGCGCCCCGTGGGTGCTCCCCAAGCCCGAGCGCGCCTACCCCGCCGGCAACACCGAGCTGGTCTCCACGACCCTCGGCTGGCGGCTGGTCAACCCCCGCATGCCCGCCGAGTGGACGGTCTCGCTCGGCGAGTCCAACGAGCAGCTCCAAGAGCTCCACGACGTCCCCCGCGACCGCCAGGACGCCTTCGCCGCCCGCTCCCACCAGCTCGCCCACGCCGCCTGGGAGTCCGGCTTCTACGACGACCTCGTCGTCCCCGTCGACGGCGTCGACCTCACCCGCGACGAGGGCATCCGCCCCGACGCCTCGCCCGAGTCGTTGGGCGTCCTCAAGCCGTCGTTCCGCCCCGACGGCACCATCACCGCCGGCAACGCCTCGCCGCTCAGCGACGGCGCGTCCGCGGTCCTCCTCGGCTCGCGTGCGGCAGCCGACCGCATCGGCCACGACCCGATCGCCCGCATCGCCGGCCGCGGCACCCACGCCGTCGAGCCCCACCGCTTCGGCTACGCCCCCGTCGAGGCAGCCAACCGGGCGCTGGCCCGTGCCGGCATCGGCTGGGCCGACGTCGGCCTCGTCGAGCTCAACGAGGCCTTCGCCGTCCAGTCCCTCGTGTGCGTCGATGCCTGGCTGGCCCAGGGGCTCCGCGACGCGGAGGTGGTCAACACCCGCGGCGGCGCCATCGCCCTCGGCCACCCCCTCGGCGCCTCTGGCGGTCGCGTGATCGGCACCCTCGCCGCCGCCCTGCGCGCCGACGGGCACCGCTGGGGCGTCGCCGCGATCTGCATCGGCGTCGGACAGGGCCTCGCCGTGGTGCTGGAGAACGAGCAGGCCTGACCTAGACCCGCTGCTCCTTCGTCAGGTGCAGCAGCCACTGCGTCCCGCCCGTGTGGATCAGCGCATAGCGGCGTACGCCGTCGCGCCCGTGCAGCGAGAACACCAGCCGTCGGTCGTCGCGATCGTGCTCCTCCCACGTCCCGTCATCGGCGATGGACTTGTGCTCGTCCTCGAATCCGACGTGGTCGAGCTCGTGGTCGTCGACGGCGATCGCCAGCCGGTCGTGCGCGGAGTCGTCCGGCAGCCCCTTCGGCACCGCCCAGCTGCGCAGCACGCCGTCCTCCTCGAGCCGGAGGTCGAAGTGCGGGCTCGGCTTCCGGTGGTCGTGCAGCACGAACCGCGGCCGTGTCACGACTGGGGCGACACCCTGGACGTCAGCAGCCGCAGCGTCGTCTGGAGGTCCTCGAAATCCTGGGGGTCGAGGCCGAGCTGGTCCTTCATGTCGCACTGGATCCGCTCCGCGTGCTGGCGCAGCGACTCTCCCCTGCCGGCCAGCGAGACCACGACGAAGCGCTCGTCGACGTTGTCGCGACGACGCTCGACCAGCCCGGAGGACTCCATCCGCTTGAGCAGCGGCGTCAGGGTCCCGTGGTCGAGTCTCAGCTCGTCGCCCAGCTCACGGACCGTCAGGCTCTCGTGCTCCCAGAGCACGATCAGCACGAGGTACTGGGGGTAGGTGATCCCCAGCTCGGTCAGGGCGGGGCGGTAGGCCGCGGTCACCGCGCGGGAGGCGGCGTAGAGGTCGAAGCAGAGCTGCTCGGCCAGCGGCGGCGCCTGGATCGACTCCATGTCGCACATTCTGCCTTACGAACCGCTATGTTGTGCACAATTGTTTTGTGCGCAAGGCATGAAGCCGCGGCGGGAGTCTGGGAGGGCGCCTGTGGCCACACGATCGAGCGTGCGCAGCGAGCGCCGAGGACTCGAGGAGCTGCTGCTCCTGTCCGGGCTCGGTGATGCCGACGCGTTCGCCCGCGTGTACGACGAGCTGGCTCCGCGGGTGCACGGCCTCTCCACCCGTCTGCACCGCGCCCCCGCCGCCGCGGAGGCCGTCACGGAGGAGGCCTTCCTCGAGGCGTGGCGCCGGGCGCCGTCCTACGACCCGACGAGGTCGGGCGCCGAGGACTGGGTGATGGTCCTCGCCTGCAGCGTGGCCCTGCGGTCTCGCGGCGATGAGAGCCGGCCGGCGCCCGGCCGGTAGATTCGCGCGGTGCCCGACGCCCGCCCCCGCCGTACCTTCGCCGTCATCAGCCACCCCGACGCCGGCAAGTCGACCCTCACCGAGGCGCTCGCGCTGCACGCGCGGGTGATCACCGAGGCCGGTGCCGTCCACGGCAAGGGCGACCGGCGCGCGACGGTGTCGGACTGGATGGCGATGGAGAAGGCGCGCGGCATCTCGATCACCTCGGCCGCGCTGCAGTTCGTCTACCGCGACCACGTGATCAACCTCGTCGACACGCCAGGCCACAGCGACTTCTCGGAGGACACCTACCGGGTGCTCTCGGCCGTCGACTCGGCCGTGATGCTGGTCGACGCCGGAAAGGGACTCGAGCCGCAGACGCTCAAGCTCTTCAAGGTCTGCGCGCTGCGCGGCATCCCGGTCATGACGGTCATCAACAAGTGGGACCGGCCCGGCCTGTCGGCGCTGGAGCTGATGGACCTGATCCAGGCGAAGATCGGCCTCCGGCCCACTCCCCTGACCTGGCCGGTCGGCGAGGCCGGCGACTTCCGCGGCGTGCTCGACCGCCGGACCGGCGAGTTCGTGAAGTACACCCGCACGGCCGGCGGCGCGACCCGCGCCCCCGAGCGCCGGATGGCGTCCGACGAGGTCGAGGCGGACGACGTACGCCTGTGGCAGGACGCGGTCGAGGAGCACGAGCTGCTCACCCTCGACGAGGCCGACCACGACCAGCAGCGCTTCCTCGCCGGCGAGACCACACCCGTCATGTTCGCCTCGGCGCTGCAGAACTTCGGCGTCGCGCAGCTGCTCGACCTGCTGCTCGACATCGCCCCGGACCCGAGCCCGACCGAGGGCGTCGACGGGTCGGTGCGCGACGTGGCCGACGACTTCAGCGCCTTCATCTTCAAGGTGCAGTCGGGCATGAACAACCAGCACCGCGACCGGCTCGCCTACGCCCGCGTGGTGTCCGGCACGTTCGAGCGCGGCATGGTCGTCACGCACGCCGGCACCGGCAAGCCGTTCGCCACCAAGTTCGCCCAGTCGGTCTTCGGCCGCGACACCTCGTCGGTCGAGACGGCCGAGCCGGGCGACATCGTCGGCTTCGTCAACGCCCAGGCGCTGCGGGTCGGCGACACGGTCTACGTCGGCGACGCGATCGAGTACCCGCCGGTCCCGAGCTTCGCGCCCGAGCACTTCGTGACCGCCAGCGCGGGCGACATCGGTCGCTACAAGCAGTTCCGCCGCGGGATCGAGCAGCTCGACCAGGAGGGCGTGGTGCAGGTGCTGCGCTCCGACCTGCGCGGCGACCAGAACCCGGTCCTGGCGGCCGTCGGCCCGATGCAGTTCGAGGTCGTCGAGGACCGGATGACCAACGAGTTCAACTCACCGATCCGGTTCTCCCGCCTCGACTACCAGGTCGCGCGGCGCACGGACGCGGACGGCGCGGCCGCGCTCCGGGGCATGCGAGGCGTGGAGGTCCTCCAGCGCAGCGACGGAACGCACATGGCGCTCTTCGTCGACCAGTGGCGCGCGATGGTCACCGCCCGCGACAACCCGGAGATCATGCTCGAGGCGCTCCCCGCCGGCGGCGCCTGAGCAGCGTGCGTCGCCGCGTATCGTCGAGGGAGTGAACCTGCCCGTGTCGACGTCCGTCTCCCCCACGATCACCTTGGGCACCCGCTATGCCACCGAGCTCGCCGACCTCGCCCTGCCGTGGCAGGCCGCCGAGACCCCGGAGCCCGAGCTGCTCGTGCTCAACGAGGCGCTGGCAGCCGACCTCGACCTCGACCCGTCCTGGCTGCGGAGCGCCGACGGCATCGGACTGCTCACCGGCACGGTCGTACCCGAGGGCGCGGTGCCGGTCGCGCAGGCCTACGCCGGCCACCAGTTCGGCGGCTACTCCCCGCGCCTCGGTGACGGGCGTGCGCTGCTCCTCGGCGAGCTGGGGGCGCACGACCTCCATCTCAAGGGCTCGGGGCGTACGCCGTTCTCCCGTGGTGGCGACGGCTTCGCCGCGGTCGGCCCGATGCTGCGGGAGTACGTCGTCAGCGAGGCGATGCACGCCCTCGGCATCCCCACCACCCGATCGCTCGCGGTCGTCGCGACCGGACGCCCGGTGCGCCGCGAGGCGGTGCTGCCCGGCGCGGTGCTGGCGCGCGTGGCGAGCAGCCACCTGCGGGTGGGCACGTTCCAGTACGCCCGCTCCACCGGTGACGACGACCTGCTGAAGCGGCTCGCGGACCACGCGATCGAGCGGCACCACCCCTCGGCGGCCCTCGCCGACCAGCCCTACGTCGCCTTCTTCGAGTCGGTCATGCAGGTGCAGGCGTCGCTGGTCGCACAGTGGATGCTCGTCGGCTTCGTCCACGGCGTGATGAACACCGACAACATGACGATCTCCGGGGAGACCATCGACTACGGCCCGTGCGCCTTCCTCGACGCGTTCGACCCCGCGACCGTCTTCAGCTCGATCGACGAGCAGGGCCGCTACGCCTACGGCAACCAGCCGATCGTCGCGGAGTGGAACCTCGCCCGCTTCGCCGAGGCGATCCTGCCGCTCCTGGCGGACACGGAGGACGAGGCGGTCTCCGTCGCGACGTCGATGCTGCAGACGTTCCGCGACCGCTACTCCGCCGCCTGGTCGGACGGGATGCGCGCCAAGCTCGGCCTCGCGGACGCCGACCCCTCCCTCGTGGCCGACCTGGTCTCGCTGATGCAGGACAACCACGTCGACCACACGTCGTTCTTCCGCGCGTTGGGGACCGCCGCCCGCGGCGACGTCGAGCCGGCCCGCAGCCTCGTCCTCGACCTCGCCGCCTTCGACGCCTGGGCGTCCCGCTGGCTCGCCCTCTCCCCCGACGCCGACGCGATGGACCGGGTCAACCCCGCCTACGTCCCGCGCAACCACCTCGTCGAGGAGGCGCTGACCGCCGCGACGGGCGGCGACCTCGCCCCGGTCGAGCGGCTGCTGTCCGTGCTCGCCGCACCGTACGACGTACGCCCCGGTCTCGAGCGCTACCTCGAACCTGCGCCGGACTCCTTCGGTCAGTACACGACATTCTGCGGAACCTAGGCGCAGCTCAGGCCGAGCGGCGACGGACGCGCAGGCCGGCGGCGAGGAGGGCCACGACGCCGACCAGACCCGCCGCGACGGTCCACCCCGGGACGCCGGACGACGACGCAACGTCGTCGTCGGCCCGCACGGCCTCGACCACCGCGACCGACGGTGCCGTCGGGTCACCCAGCAACCGCTGGACCGCGGCCAGCCGTCGAGGGGTGACCGGCGCGGTGCCACCGCACGAGCTCGCTGTCGGGACGCCACCCTCCGCGGTGGTGAAGAAGACGTAGCGGCGGTCGACGACCATGCCGTCCAGGCCGCACGAGGCACCGGACATCGCCGACTCGAAGACGGTCGTCGAGCCGACAGTGCCCTCGTACACCTCGTCGACGGTCACCGTGTAGGTGACCGGGTCGGTGCTGCTCATGATCTGCCGCTTCGCGGGTCCCTCGATCCCGGCCAACGTGCCGACGAAGACCGCGTCGGCGTACGCGACGTACTCCGGGACGCGCTGGAAGGCACACGAGCACGCGAGGGCCGGCCCGGCTCCCCCGGTGACCACGATGCCGAATGACGCGAGGACCGTCAGCAGGACCGAGGCGAGGAGGCGCATGTCCATGCGACGCTCCGCGCGGGACGGCGGTTCCGGCGGTTCTGCTGTCAGCAGAACGACGGGCCACGGCCGCCCACCCGTGGCTAGATTCGGTCCATGGGTGAGGTCCTGCGGTTCCCGGCACGGTCGGACGACGAGCCGGAGCGGCTGTGGCGCGAGCTGGTCGGCGAGGAGCTCCACCGCGAGCGGTCGGCGCGCGGCGAGCGGCTGAAGGACGTGGCCGAGCGGGCCGGCGTCTCGATGCAGTACCTCTCCGAGGTCGAGCGCGGCCTCAAGGACCCCTCCTCGGAGATGCTGCAGGCGATCGCCGGGGCGCTCGACCTCAGCGTTCGCGAGCTCGCCACCCGTACTGCGCGCCCCGAAGCGCTGGCGCTCGCTGCCTGACGGCTGCCGGTCAGTCGTACGACGCCACGAGTGCCAACTGGTAGGTCCACCACGCGTGCATGTCGTCGAGCCATTCCACAGGTAGCCCCGCGTGCCGGACGACAATCGTCGTCCAGGGGTCGCCGCCTGCGTCCTTGCTCTCGTCGTACGTGGTGACGATGGTGGAGTCGGACTCGAACAGCGGGGTGCACTGTTCCGGAGGTGCGCCTGCCGTCCCCGGCGGTGGGACCAACCACGCCCACGTGCGGACCCGCCGAGCAGGTCGCACCTCCTCGATCAGCACGTCACGAAGCAGGCCCCGGCTCCCGGCGAGCTGGTCAGGGTGGTCCTCGTGGGCCGCTCCATACGTGGCGGCTCCGACCTGCTGCCAATCGTTCCCGCTCATGAACATCCAGCTCGACGTGTGAGGGGCCAGGCTGATCGGACCGTTCAGCCACCTGAACCTCTTCCGTCGCGACCCGCGTGCCCGGCCGCTCACCGTCAGCTCGCCGACCTCCCCGGACAGCGTGCGCGCCCCCGGCGCGCCGTCCACGTCGCGGCCGATGCGCCTCGACGCGGCGAGACCGTCGGCCGCCTCCGGGAGGACAGGCACAGCGGGCGGACCTGCTCGCCTCTCCTGCGCGAGAGAGCTCGTCTCCCGCAGGTCGACAGGCGCGGTGGGCGGTGCCGCCCAGATCTCGAGCAGGTAGTGCTCGGGAGGCTCTTCCCCGCCCCGCTCGACGACCTCGCCGTCTTCGTCGAGGTCCGCCTCGGCGGACCGTCCGCGCGCACTCACCCGGACCCGGTAGATCCCGGGTGCGAGGTCGATGACCGTGCCGACGTCCTGGCTGACCAGCTCGGTGACGTAGAACCCGGACGCCGACTCGAGACTCACCTCCGCGACGTCCTGCCACGCCTCCTCAGGCTCACCCGGAGCGCTGTCCAGGACGCGCGCCACCACCTCGAACGGCCCCCACTGGTCCCCCGTGAGGATCCAGACGTCACTGCCCTCCTCCTCGACGGCACCCTCCTCCTGCACGGCAAGGAGCGTGCTGCCGGACCAGGGCTCCCCGACGCCACCCTCGACGAGGATCACGCCCTCGTCCGATCCCAGCACCACCCGACTCTCCGAGACGATCACGTCGTCAGCGTAGACAGTCGCCTGCTCGCCACGTGTGCGCTACGCGATCACCGGCACCTGGTCGGTCAGGACGGCGTCGACGATGCCGTAGTCGACCGCCGCCGACCCCGGCAGCACGAGCGTACGGTCGGTGTCCTGCCGGATCTGCTCGGGCGTACGACCGGTGTGCCGGGCCAGCACCTCCTCGAGCTCGAGCCGCACGCGGGCGACCTCGTCGGCCTCCAGGATCAGGTCCGGGATCGTGCCGCGGCCTTGGGTCGCGGGCTGGTGCAGCACGACCCGGCCGTGCGGAAGGATCGCGCGGCTGCCCGCCGCTCCCCCGGCCAGGAGCACCGCCGCCGTCCAGGCCGCCTGCCCGACGCACACCGTCTCGACCGGCGGCTTCACGAACTGCATCGCGTCGTAGATCGCGAGCATCGCCGAGATCGAGCCACCCGGTGAGTTGATGTAAAGGCTCATCGGCAGCTCGGGGTTCTCCGACGACAGGTGCAGCAGCTGCGCGATCACCGCGTTGGCGACGCCGTCGTCGATCTCGGTGCCGAGGTAGACGATCCGCTCCGACAGCAGCCGGGAGTAGAGGTCGAGGGTCCGCTCGCCGCGCGGGGTCTGCTGGACGACGTACGGGATGGTGTAGCTGCTCATCGCACACCCGCCAGACCGACCGGGCGACCCTGCGAGGGGGTCACGTGGTCGACCGAGGTGATGACCTGGTCGACGAAGCCGTACGCCAGCGCGTCCTCCGCGCTGAACCACCGGTCACGCCGTGAGTCGCGCTCGATCGTCTCCCGGGTCTGGCCGGTGTGCCCCGACACCAGGCCGATGACGGTGTCGCGGGTCAGCCGCAGGTCCTCGGCCTGGATCTCGATGTCGACGGCCGTGCCGCCGATGCCGGCCGACCCCTGGTGGAGCAGCACCCGCGAGTGCGGCAGGGCGTACCTCTTGCCGGGCGTCCCCGCCGACAGCAGGAACTGCCCCGCGCTCGCGGCCATCCCCATCGCGAGCGTGCTGACGTCGTTGGGGATCAGCCGCATCACGTCGTGGATGGCAAGCATCGCCGAGACCGAGCCGCCCGGCGAGTTGATCCAGAGGCTGATGTCGGCGCGCGGGTCCTCGGCCGACAGGAGGAGCAGCTGGTGCATCAGCCGGTTGCCGTTGCCCTCCCGCAGCTCCTCGCCGAGCACGATGATGCGTTGGTGCATGAGGCGGCGGACCAGCTCGTCCTCGATGCGTTCTGACGTGGGTTGGATGCTCATGCCCCCACGGTGTCTCGGGCGACGGGCCCGCCACAGGGCGTTCTGCCGGCAGCGGATCCGCTGCGAGCGGAGTCAGGCCTCGTAGACGCACTCCCCGTCGATCCAGGTCGAGCGCACGCGTACCGCGCCGATCTCGTCGGGCGTCCCGAAGGGGTCGCGGTCGAGGACCACCAGGTCGGCCACGGCTCCCGGTGCGATCCGGCCGGCGTCGTCGCGGTGGTTCACCCACGACGACCCGCTCGTGTACGCCGCAAACGCCACGTCGATGCCGAGGGCCTGCTCGCGCAGGAACGGGTCGGTGCCGGCCGGTGCGGGCTCGTCGTACGCCGTCCGGTGGACGGCCGTGTGGATCGCGGCGAGCGGGTCGGGAGTGCTCACCGGCCAGTCGCTGCCGGCGACCAGCCGCGCGCCCGCGCGGTGCAGGTCGCCGAACGGGTACTGCCGGCCGGCCCGCTCCTCGCCGAGGAACGGGATCGTCAGGTCGGTCATCTGGTCGTCGAGACAGGCCCACAGCGCCTGGATGTTGGCCGCGACCCCGAGTGGTCCGAAGCGGCCGACGTCGTCGGGGTGGACGAGCTGGAGGTGGGCGATGTGGTGCCGTCGCGAGGGGTCGGTGCCCTCGAAGGCGTCGAGCGCCTCCCGCACCCCGCGGTCGCCGAGGCCGTGGACGTGCACCTGGAAGCCGAGGCGGTCGAGCTCGCGGACGAAGCCGCGCAACGCGTGCGGATCGACGAAGGAGAGGCCGGTGTTGGTCATCGCGTGCCCGCAGCGGTCGAGGTAGGGCTCGACGAGCGCGGCGGTGCCGTTCTCGGCCACACCGTCCTGCATCACCTTGACCGCCGTCGCCGCGAACCGGCCGACCGACCAGTCACCTCGTCGGGCGACGAGGTCGGGGATCTGCTCCTCACCCCGGTCGCGCTCCCACCACAGCGCCCCGACGACCGCGCTGAGGAGATCGCCGCTAGCGGCCGCCCGGGCGTACGTCGGGCCGACATCGCGCATGCCGGCGTAGGCGCCGACGATCGCGTCCTGCCAGCTGGTGATGCCGAGCGAGTGCAGGTGGCGCTGGCCCTCCAGCAGACCGGCGTACATCTCGTCGTCGTCCGCGGCCGGCAGCACGCCGGACAGCAGCGCCATCGCACCCTCGTGGAGCATCCCGGTCGGCACTCCGTGCTCGTCGCGCTCGACGTGGCCGTCGGCCGGGTCGTCGGTCGCGGCCGTGATCCCGGCCAGCGAGAGCGCGCGCGAGCTGACCCACATGCCGTGGTGGTCGCGGTTGGCGAGGGCGACCGCACGACCGGGCACGACCTCGTCGAGCTCGGCCGCGGTGGGGAGGCCACCGGGGAAGGCCGCCATCGCCCAGCCACCGCCCTGGATCCACTCAAGGTCGGGGTGCGCCGCGGCGTACGACGCGATGTGGGCGAGGTAGGCACCGCGGTCGACCGGGAGCCCGCTCAGGTCGCACGCGAGCCGTTCGAGACCACCCTGCACCGGGTGGACGTGCGCGTCGGTGAAGCCAGGGAGCAGCAGGCCACCGTCGACGTCGACGACCGTCGCACCGACCGGCGCGCCCTCCCCGACCGATGCGATCCGGCCGTCGGCGACGACGACGTCGCCGATCCGCCCGAGGTGGGTGGTGCCGTCGAAGACCGACGCATTGCGGAAGACCGTCGTGCTCACCCGGTCATCCTGCACCCCGGCGATCTCCGATACGTTCGATGACCATGTCGACCATCTCGGGCACCGACCAGAACGAGCGCGGTCTCGCCCGCCTCGCCCAGCGCAGCGCGGCCTGGACGGAGAAGTGGTTCCCCGACGCCTACGTCTTCGCGCTCGCCGGCGTCGTGCTCGTGTCGGTGGCGGCGATGGCCAACGGCTCGAGCCCGGTCCACGTCGCCGAGACCTTCGGCGGCGGCTTCTGGGACCTCGCGACCTTCACCCTCCAGATGGCGATGGTCGTGCTCAGCGGGTACGTCGTCGCGACCTCGCCGCCGGTCGCCCGGGTCATCGAGCGGATCGCGCTCTACCCCTCGACCCCGCGGGGGGCCGTCGCGTTCGTGGCCCTGCTGTCGTGCCTGGTCTCGATGCTCAACTGGGGACTCAGCCTGGTCTTCAGCGGGCTGCTCGCCCGCGCCATCGCGCGTCGCAGCGACCTGCGCACCGACTACCGCGCACTCGGCGCGGCGGCGTACCTCGGCCTCGGTGCCGTCTGGGCCCTCGGCCTCTCGTCGTCGGCCGCGCAGCTCCAGGCCACTCCTGAGTCGCTGCCACCCGAGCTGCTCGAGATCACCGGCGTGCTCGACTTCGGCACGACCATCTTGACCTGGCAGTCGCTCGTCCTGGCGGCCGTCCTCATCGCGCTGAGCGTCGTGATCGCCTGGGCGTCCGCCCCGCAGGGCAAGGCCATCCGCACGGCCGAGGACATGGACGTCGACCTCTCCGACGACGTCCAGCCGATGGCCGAGCGCAGCCGCCCGGGCGAGTGGCTCGAGTACTCCCGCATGCTGCCGATCCTCATCGGCCTGCTCACCCTCGGCTGGCTCGTGCAGCAGCTCGCGACCCTGCCGTTCCTGTCGGTGATCAGCAGCCTCAACGGCTACCTCATGGTCTTCCTGATCCTGGGTCTCGTCCTCCACGGCACCCCGCGCGGCTTCCTCAACGCGGTCACCAAAGCCGTCCCCACGACCGCCGGCGTGCTCGTCCAGTTCCCTCTGTACGCCGCCATGGCCGCGGTCCTGACACGCGCGGAGGGTCGCGGCGGGGTGACGGTCTCCGAGCACCTCGCCGACCTGTTCACCAGCATCGGCGGTGGCGGTGGCTTCGCCGTGGTCATCGCCCTCTACACCGCGCTGCTCGGCCTGCTCGTCCCCTCCGGCGGCGGCAAGTGGCTCGTCGAGGCGCCCTACGTCATGCAGTCCGCGACGGACGTCGGGATGAACCTCGGCTGGACCGTGCAGATCTACAACGCCGCCGAGGCGCTGCCCAACCTGGTCAACCCGTTCTTCATGCTGCCGCTGCTCGCGGTGCTGGGCGTACGGGCGCGCGACCTGGTCGGGTTCACGTTCCTGCAGTTCCTGTTCCACCTGCCGGTGGTGCTGCTGCTCCTGTGGTTGCTCGGGATGACGTTCGAGTTCGTCCCGCCGGTCGCGCCGTAGCCGTCAGGGCGCCGGACGCACCAGCCTGTCGTCCGGGATCACCGCGACGCCCAGGATCTCGATGAGCGCCTCGGGCTGCCAGAGCGCGGTCGTGCCGATGCCGGCCATCGCCGGGTAGACCGGCCCGGCGAGCTCGCGCCAGGCGGCGCCGATCTCGCGGCCGTGCGCCTGGTAGTCCGGGATGTCGGTGAGGTAGATCGTGATCGACACCAGGTCCTCGGGCACGCCGCCGGCCTCGCGGAGGGTGGTGAGCACGTTGCCGAAGGCCTGCCTGAACTGCTCGACGATCCCGCCCTCGACGATCCGCATGTCAGCGTCGAGCGCCGTCTGGCCGCCGAGGTGGAGCGTGTTGCCGCTCAGCGTGCCGTGCGAGTAGCCACTCGGAGCGGCCAGCGAGGCGGGGTTCACGGCGACGGGAGTCAGGTCGGTGCTCATGCCCGTGACCCTAGAGGTCTATTGACAACCTGACAACGTTCGTGCGAAAACTGAAATATGCCAGTCGATGTCCGAGGCCTTCCCTTCGCTCCTCCCGGCAAGGTCATCTGCTGCGGCCTCAACTACGGCGACCACATCGACGAGACGGGCCGCGAGCGGCCGTCGCACCCCACCCTCTTCGCCAAGTACGCCGACACGTTGCTGCCCGACGGCGCCGACATCGTGCTGCCCGCCGGGCTCGAGGTCGACTACGAGGCCGAGCTCGCCGTCGTCGTGGGCACCGAGCTGCGCGGCGCGACCCGCGAGGAGGCCGGGGCCGCCATCGGTGGCTACACCGTCGCCAACGACATCTCGGTGCGCGACTGGCAGCGCCGCACGCTCCAGTGGTTCCAGGGCAAGGCCTGGGACGCGACCACCCCGATCGGCCCGGTCGTGGTCGCGCCCGACGCGATCGATCCGAAGGCCGGCGTCGACGTGCTCTGCCGGGTCAACGGCGACGAGCGACAGCGCGGCGACACCAGCACCCTCGTCTTCGACTGCGCCGACCTGCTGGCCTACGTCTCCACCTTCACCGTGCTGCGCCCCGGCGACGTCGTCCTCACCGGCACGCCCGGTGGGGTCGGGATGGCGATGACGCCGCCGACGTACCTGCGCGACGGCGACGTCGTCGAGACCGAGATCCCGGGCATCGGCACCCTGACCAACACGATCCGCATCACCGACTGACCGAGCGAGAGAAGGCCACTATGGACCCCGACTTCGACCACTACGTCCTGGAGGGCGACCCGTCGGCGTACGCCGACGAGGCGGGCATCGTCATGCCGTTCGTGACCCGGGCCGGCGACGAACCGGACCGCACCGGTCAGAGCGATGGCGCGAGCCGGATCAGCGGCATCAGCATCCAGCACACGCCCGCGACCCGGCTGTGGTTCGGCAAGGTGCACAACCTCGCCGGCTACCGCTCGGTCCCCCACCACCACGGCGAGGCCGAGACCGGTGGCTACGTGCTGTCAGGCCGGGCGCGGATCTACTTCGGCGAACGGTTCGAGGACTACCTCGACATGTCCGAGGGCGACTGGGTCTTCGTGCCGCCGTTCATGCCGCACGTCGAGTGCAACCTCGACCGCAACAACCCGCTGACCTGGATGACCACCCGCACCCCGGAGAACATCGTGGTCAATCTGCCCCAGGTCGACGACACCGACCTCCGCGACTGGGCCGAGCGCCCGTGACCACGCCCACGTCGCAGACCGTCACCGACGCGATCGCCCTCACCGAGTGCGAGGCGGAGGTCTTCGACCGCGCCTTCACCGCCACCACCCAGCCGTGCCCGTGGCCCAAGGCCTACGGGGGCGACATGGTCGCGCAGGCGCTCGTCGCCGCCTCGCTCACCGTCCCGGCATCAGGCACCGGCGGCAAGTCCATGCACTCGATGCACTCCTACTTCATGCGGCCCGTCGACATCGGCGCGGAGGTCCGCTACGAGGTCGAGGTGCTCCGCGACGGCCGCGGCTACAGCACCCGCCAGGTCCGCGGCTTCCAGAACGGCAAGCCCGTCTACGTCTGCCTGGCCAGCTTCGCCGCAGGCGAGCCGAGCGGCAGCTTCGCGGCGACGATGCCGACCGACGTGCCCGCGCCCGACTCGCTGCCGACGTCGGCGGGCTACCTCCACGAGCGCAGTGGCGGCACGATGACCGAGACGTCGAAGGCCTACTGGTCGGGTGGCCGCAGCTTCGACATGCGCCACGTGCCCGGCCCGGTCTACCTCGAGGTCGAGGGCGGGCAGAGTCCGCAGCAGGCGGTCTGGGTGAAGCCGTACGACGCCCTGCGCGAGGTCGCCGGGCTGACGCGGGAACAGCGCGACACCGCCGCGCTCGCCTACGTCTGCGACTACACGATCCTCGAGCCGACGCTCCGCGTGCTCGGCCTGGCCTGGGCCGATGAGGGCCTGGTCACCGCGAGCCTCGACCACGCGATGTGGTTCCACCGGCCGGTCGTGCTCGACGACTGGCTGCTCTACGCGCAGGAGGCGTGGTCCGTGCAGGACGGTCGCGGTTCGGCCGTCGGGCACTTCTTCACGACTGCCGGCGAGCTCGTCGCCACGGTCGTCCAGGAGGGCATGCTGCGAACGGCCGTGCCCGACCAGGGGGGACGCTCATGACCGACCTGGCGCCCACCGGCCACGTCGACACCTTCGCCCGCGACCACCTCCCGCCGGCGGACCAGTGGCCGGTGCTCGAGTTCACGACCCCTGCCCTGCGCTACCCCGAGCGGCTCAACGCCGGACACGAGCTCCTCGACGCCGTCATCGCCGAGCACGGCCCCGACCGACCGGCGCTCCGGACGCCCGACGGCACCGCCTGGACCTACGGGGAGCTCAAGGAGCGGGTCGACCAGGTGGCGCACGTGCTCGTCGACGACCTGGGCGTGGTCCCCGGCAACCGGGTGCTGCTCCGCTCCCCCAACAACCCGTGGACCGTCGTCGCCTGGCTGGCCGTGCTCAAGACCGGCGGCGTCGTCGTGACCACGATGGCCGCACTCCGGGCCACCGAGCTGACCCCGATCGTCGAGAAGACCCGACCGGTGGTCGCGCTGGTCGACCACCGCTTCGTCGACGACGTCCACGCCGTGCGCGACAGCGCCGCTCCCGACCTCGTCGTGGTGGCGTACGGCGGCGGGGCCGAGGACGACCTGACCCGTCGGGTCGCCGGCAAGCCCACCCACTTCGACGCGGTGGGGACCGCGGCCGACGACGTCGCGCTCTTCGGGCCCACATCGGGCACCACCGGCGTCCCCAAGATCACCACCCACTTCCACCGCGACGTGCTGGCCATCGACGACACCTTCGGCCGCGACACCCTGCGGCTGGAGAAGGCGGACGTCGTCGCCTGCACGGCACCGCTGGCCTTCACGTTCGGGCTCGGGATGCTCGTCGTCTTCCCGCTCCGCGCCGGTGCGTGTGCCCTCCTCACCGAGGCCGCCACCCCGGTGCAGCTCGCCGACCTCGTCGCCGAGCAGGGCGTCACGGTACTGGCGACCGCGCCCACGGCGTACAAGCAGATCGTGGCGTCCGGCCACGTCGACCGCCTCGCCGGGCTCCGCGTCGCGGTGTCGGCCGGCGAGCACATGGCGCAGGCGACGTGGGAGGGGATCCGCGACGCGATCGGGCTGAAGGTGATCGACGGCATCGGCGCCACCGAGATGCTCCACATCTTCATCTCCGCCGCCGGCGACGACATCCGCCCCGGCGCGACGGGCAAGCCGGTGGCGGGCTACCGCGCCGCGATCCTCGACGCCGACGGCAACGAGGTCGGCGCCGGCGTCGAGGGCCGGCTCGGCGTGATCGGCCCGGTCGGCTGCCGCTACCTCGACGACGAGCGCCAGCGCGGCTACGTCGTCAACGGGTGGAACGTCACCGGCGACACGTTCCTGCGCGACGACGACGGCTACTACTGGTACCGCTCGCGCACCGACAACATGATCGTCTCGTCGGGCTACAACATCGGCGGGCCCGAGGTCGAGGAGGCGCTCGGCACGCACCCCGACGTCGCGGAGGTCGGCGTGGTCGCCGCGCCCGACGAGCAGCGTGGGTCGATCGTGTGCGCGTTCGTCGTGCTGCGCGAGGGCGTCGAGGGCGATGCCGCCAAGGTCACCGAGCTCCAGGACCACGTCAAGGGCCGGCTCGCGCCCTACAAGTACCCCCGCGCCGTGCGCTTCGTCGACGCACTCCCCCGCAACACCAGCGGCAAGCTCCAGCACTTCAAGCTCAGGAAGATCGCGGAAGCGGAGGCCGGCTCATGAGGATCGCGATCGTCGGCGGCGGCCCGGGCGGGCTCTACTTCGCCACCCTCATGAAGACCCTCGACCCGGCGCACGAGATCACCGTGTGGGAGCGCAACGCGCCCGACGACACCTTCGGCTTCGGCGTGGTCTTCTCCGACGAGACCCTCGGCAGCATCGAGGGCGCCGACCGCGTCGTCCACGATCGGATGGAGCGCAGCTTCGCCCGCTGGACCGACATCGACGTCGCCCTCACGGACCGCGACGGCGAGCGGCACGCGTTCACCGTCGGCGGCCAGGGCTTCGCCGCGATGTCGCGCAAAGAGCTGCTCCAGATCCTGCAGGAGCGCGTGGCGGAGCTCGGCGTCACGGTCCACTTCAGCACGGCCGCGCCCGATCCCGACGAGCTCCGGGGGTCGTACGACCTGGTGCTGGCGTGCGACGGGCTCAACTCCCAGGTCCGCACGAAGTACGCCGACCAGTTCGGCCCGTCGCTCGACCGCCGCGACAACAAGTACATCTGGTTCGGCACGGACCTGGTGTTCGAGGCGTTCCAGTTCTTCGTCAAGCAGACGGAGTGGGGCACGATGCAGATCCACGGCTACCCCTATTCGCACGCGGGCTCCACCTTCATCGTCGAGATGCACGAGGACGTGTGGCGCCGTGCCGGCTTCGACCGGACCGAGGGCGAGACCTTCCCGCCCGGGGTCTCCGACGACCACGCGGTCGAGCGCGTGACGGAGATCTTCGCCGACGAGCTCCAGGGCCACGAGGTCCTCACCAACAACTCCAAGTGGCTCAACTTCCACACCGTGCGCAACGAGCACTGGCACGACGGCAACGTGGTGCTGCTCGGCGACGCCGCGCACACCGCCCACTTCTCCATCGGCTCCGGCACCAAGCTGGCCATGGAGGACGCCCTCGCGCTGGCCGCGTGCCTGCACGAGCACCCGAGCCTCGAGGACGCGCTCGAGGCCTACGAGACCGAGCGCAAGCCGGTCGTCGAGTCGACGCAGCGAGCGGCGCAGGCCTCGATGGAGTGGTTCGAGAACATCGGCATGTACGCCGACCAGGAGCCGGCGCAGTTCGTCTTCAACCTGCTCACGCGATCGCGCCGGATCACCTTCGACAACCTCGCCGAGCGCGACGCCGAGTTCGCTGCGCGGATGGAGGCCGAGTTCGGCCGCTCGCAGGGCGGCGACGAGACCGCACCCGCCATGTTCCAGCCGATCCGCATCGGGGAGCTCCAGCTCAAGAACCGCGTGATGCTGTCCCCGATGGACATGTACGTCGCCACGGACGGGATGCCCGACGAGTTCCACCTCGTCCACCTCGGCGGCAAGGCGCTGGGCGGCGCCGGTCTGGTCATGACCGAGATGACCTGCGTGTCCCCCGAGGGCCGGATCACCCTCGGCTGCCCGGGCATCTGGACCGACGACCAGCGCGACGCCTGGCAGCGCGTCACCGACTTCGTGCACGCGAGGTCGACCGCGCGGATCGGGATGCAGCTGGGCCACTCCGGTCGCAAGGGCTCGACCAAGCTGATGTGGGAGGGGATGGACGAGCCGCTCGACGACGGCAACTGGGAGGTCATCGGCCCCTCCGCCCTGGCCTACGGCGACGACTGCCACGTGCCCCGCGAGGCGACCCGCGCCGATCTCGACCAGGTCGTCGCCGACTTCGCCGACGCAGCGAGGCGCGCGGTCGAGGCGGGCTTCGACCTGATCGAGGTGCACGCCGCCCACGGCTACCTGCTGAGCTCGTTCCTCTCGCCGGTCTCCAACCGTCGCACCGACGACCTCGGGGGCTCGCTGGACAACCGGCTGCGGTTCCCGCTCGAGGTCTTCGACGCCGTGCGCGCCGTCGTACCGGACCAGATCCCTGTCACCGTGCGGATCTCCGCCACCGACTGGCTGCCCGACGGCAACACCGACGAGGACGCCGTCGAGATCGCGCGCGCCTTCATCGAGCACGGCGCGGCCGCCATCGACGTGTCGTCGGGCCAGGTGGGCAAGGACGAGAAGCCGGCGTTCGGCCGGTCCTACCAGACCCCGTTCGCCGACAAGATCCGCCACCGCGTCGCCGATCCGGCGGGCGCGAAGGTGATCGCGGTCGGAGCCATCTCCTCCTACGACGACGTGAACTCGATCCTGCTCGCGGGTCGCGCCGACGTCTGCGCGCTCGGGCGTACGCACCTCTACGACCCGAGCTGGACCCTGCACGCCGCCGCCGAGCAGGACTACGCCGGCCCCGGCGCCGACTGGCCGACGCCGTGGGAGGCGGGGCGCCGCAAGCCGCCCACCTCGCGCACCGACAAGGTCCCGCCGCGCCTCCAGCTCCTGCGCGAGGGCGTGGCGGACGACGTGCACGTCCGGTGGACGCCGTGATCGACACCGGGCCGTCGGGCACGCACAACCGGCAGTCGCGCACGACCGTGGTGACCTTCCTCGGCGCCGTCGTGAGACCGATGGGCAGCTGGATGCCGATCGCGGGCGCGGTCGACCTGCTCGTGCAGGCCGGGCTGGACGCACCGAGCGTCCGCACGGCCGTGCACCGGCTCAAGGGCAACGGGTGGCTCGAGTCCGAGGCGCGCGACGGGGCACGGGGGTACGCCCTCACCGCCGCCGCGCTGGAGACGCTCGCCGCCGGCGACGAGGTGATCTGGCACGCCCGTACGCCGGCCGTGCTCGACGACGGGTGGTGCATCGTCCACTTCGGGGTGCCCGAGTCGATGCGGTCCAAGCGGCAGCAGCTGCGCGCCCACCTCACCCACCTCGGGTTCGGCAACGTCGGCACCGCACTGTGGATCGCCCCCGCCCGCATGCGCGACGCGGCGCAGCGCGCAGTCGCCGAGCTCGACCTGGAGGCCCACACGGCGGTGTTCGTCGGGGACTACCACGGCACCCAGGACCTCACCGGCCTGCTCTACGACAGCTGGGACCTGGCCGGGATCGACCGGAGCTACCGCGACTTCGTCTCCGCGCACGAGAAGCTCGCGACCTCGGTCGAGCGTGAACGACCCGCACCCGCGCAGGCCTTTCCGACCTACCTCGCGATCCTCGACCAGTGGCGCCGGCTGCCGTTCCGCGACCCGGGCCTGCCCGCCGAGGTGCTGGCCCCCGACTGGGCCGCACCCCGGGCGGTGTCGGTCTTCGAGCGGCTGGTGGCCGGCCTCGAGGCACCTGCGCTCGACCACGCCCGGGCGCACTGGTCACCCGCCTAGGAGGCTGGGCGTAGCGTCGGGACATGGGCGAGGAACAGCTGCGGAGCGCGGTCGACGCCGCGATGCTCCCGATCGTCGCCTCGCTCGGCCCCGCCGGCGTGATCTCGGCGCACTGGCTGCCCGACCGCGCGGGCGAACCGGTGGTCTGGGTGTGTGTGAAGGACGAGGCGTCGCGCGTCGCCGTGGAGTCGTACGCCTGGGTCCTGCCGCAGGTGCAGACCATGCTGACCCGGCTCAACGTGCCGCCGGAGATGGTGATGCGGCTGCGGATGGAGGTCACGTCCGCCGAGGCCGAGGACCGGTTGTTCGACGGCTGAGTGTCCGGGCTCGCTACGGTGGTGCTCCTGGACGACGAGGGCGGAGGAAGGGTCGACGTGGCTGACGACGACGTGGTCGACGCCGACGCGGCGCTCGTCGCCGGCCAGAAGCCGCCGTCCCACACCGAGCGGCTGAACCGTGAGCGCGTGGTCGACGCGGCGCTGACCCACATCGACGAGCAAGGTCTCGCCGGACTGTCCATGCGGCGCCTCGGCTCCACCCTCGGTGTCGAGGCGATGGCGCTCTACCGCCACGTCGCCGGCAAGGAGGAGCTGCTCGACGCGGTCGTCGAGCACCTGATGGCGAGCATGTGGCGCGACGAGGAGATCACCCAGGAGCCGGTCCACGGCTGGCAGGACTTCCTCCAGCGGCTGGCCCACGGGGTGAGGCGGGTGGCCCTCGCACACCCGAAGGCGTTCCCGCTGGTGGCCTCCCGACCGACCGAGGCACCGTGGCTGCGACCTCCGCTGCGCAGCCTGGACTGGGTGGAGGTCTTCCTCCGCGGCCTGACCGAGGAGGGCTTCACCGACGAGGCAGCCGTCGCGGCCTACCGCGCCTTCACCAGCTTCCTCCTCGGCCACCTGCTGCTCGAGGTCTCGCTGCGGGGTGCCGACGTCGGTCCCCTGGACGTCCTCGAGCCGGCGGACGACGACGCGTCGCTCGACGGCTTCCCGCTCGTACGACGACTGCGCCCGGGCCTGTCCGAGGACCGCGCGTCGGTCGAGTTCGAGGAGTCCCTCGAGTCGCTGCTCGACCGGCTGACCCTGGTGCGCACCGAACACCTCGAGCGCTGACACCCGCCCGATCCCGGGACCCCGCAGGCCACTCCAAGGGGTGTGCCCGACTTCCCATCCCCTCCGGCCCGCCCTACGTTTACAACGTAAACATCCCGCTCCAGTGACACGGTCCAGGGCGCCACGCGAGGGATGTCCGCGCGCACTTCGGCCTGCCCGGATGCCGCGCTGCGTGCTGCCCGGACCCGAATAGAGAAGGACCGCACCACATGAGAAACAACCTCGAGAACGGCCTGCGCGACGGCATCAGCACGATCGCAGCGTTCCTGCCCAAGCTCGTGCTCTTCCTGGTCATCCTCATCATCGGCCTGCTCATCGCCAAGGCGATCAGCAAGGCCGCCAACGCGCTGCTCGAGAAGGCCGGATTCGACCGCGCCGTCGAGCGGGGCGGGGTCAAGAAGGCGTTGGCCGGATCGAAGATGGACGCCAGCGACATCGTGGCCAAGCTCGTCTACTACGCGCTCGCCCTCTTCGTGCTGCAGCTCGCCTTCGGCGTCTTCGGGCCCAACCCGATCAGCGACCTGCTGACCGAGGTCATCCGGTTCATCCCGAGCCTGGTGGTCGGCATCATCATCCTCGTCGTCGCCTCGGCGATCGCGGCAGCCGTCAAGGTCCTGGTCGAGAACACCCTGGGCGGGCTGTCGTACGGCCGGACGCTGGCCAACATCGCCTCGATCTTCATCCTGTTCCTCGGCATCGTCGCCGCGCTCAACCAGGTCGGCGTCGCCACGACCGTGACCACCCCGGTGCTCGTCGCCATCCTCGCCACCGTGGCCGGCGTGATCATCGTCGGCGTGGGCGGCGGGCTCATCAAGCCGATGCAGCACCTGGGAGGGATACCTCACCAAGGCGGAGGAGGAGGCACCCCGCATCAAGGAGCACGCGGCCAACGCGCCGAGCGTGACGGACCAGGCCCGCCAGGCCGGTGCCCACGCGACCAGCAGCACCTCGACCACCCCGCTGGCCTCGGGTGGCACGACCGGCACGTACTGATCGATCCGCATGGTGAAGGGGCGCTCCGGTCCGGAGCGCCCCTTCACGCCTTCCTGATCCGGATCGCGCCCTTCGCTGTCGAGGGATCGACGACCTTGCCCTTCTGGGTGATCACGACCTCGCCGCGGTCGACGAGGCGCCGCGCGGCACGGCGGGCCGGCTCCATCAGCCCACGCCAGGTCTCCTCGTCGTCGCCGCCGACGGCCCGGGCGGCGTCGGAGGGGCAGATCGTGGCCGTACGGGCGCGCTGGGCCAGCAGGTCGAGGATGGTCGCCTCGAGGCGGCGGTCGACGTCGCTCACGCCGCGCTTGCGGCACGAGGTCGAGCAGTAGCGCACCTGGTCCCAGTCGCGCTCCCACTTCTTGCGCCACTCGATGGTGCGCCCGCAGGACTGGCAGGTCTTGGGCTCGGGAGGCATGTCACCAGTGTGCCGCCCGCTCCCTGACCTGTGACCTCACGCTCATCGGCACGGTTCACGGCATAGTCGGCGGTCCATGACCGTTGTGCCGGGAGCAACCCAGACACCCGATGGAAAGGCACCCCCATGCGCGCACTCGTCCAGCCCCGGTTCGGTGACCCGGCCGAGGTCCTCTCGGTCCAGGACGTCCCGGCCCCCGAGCCCGGTCCCGGCCAGGCGCTCGTGCGCGTGCTGCTCTCGCCGATCCACAACCACGACCTCTGGACGGTGCGCGGCAGCTACGGCTTCAAGCCCGAGATGCCTGCCCGCGCGGGCACCGAGGCGGTCGGCGTCGTCGAGGCCATCGGTGAGGGCGTCGAGCACCTCGAGGTCGGCCAACGGGTCGCGACCGGCGGATCGTTCGGTGCGTGGGCGGAGCTCATCGTGGCGCCCGCTGCCGGCCTGGTCCCGGTGCCCGACGCGATCTCCGACGAGGCCGCCTCACAGCTGGTGTCGATGCCGTTCAGCGCGATCGCGCTGCTCGACTTCCTCGAGGTGTCCGAGGGCGACTGGATCGTCCAGAACGCCGCCAACGGTGCCGTCGGCCGGCTCGTCGCGCAGCTCGCGGTCGCCCGTGGCGTACGCGTCCTCGGGCTGGTGCGTCGCGCCGACGGCGTCACCGAGCTGTCCGAGCATGGCATCGGCGACGTCGTCGCGACCGACGACGACGGCTGGCGCGACCGCGTCCGCGAGATCGTGGGCGACGCCCCGATCGTCGCCGGCGTCGACTCGGTCGGCGGCTCGGCCGCGGGCGACGTCGTCTCGCTGCTCGCCGAGGACGGCCTGCTCGTCGTCTTCGGCGCCATGGCCTCGCCGACCCTCGAGATCTCGTCGGGCGACGTGATCTTCAAGCAGGTCGTGGTCAAGGGCTTCTGGGGCAGCAAGGTCTTCCCCGCCATGGACAACGAGAAGCGCGCCCGCCTGATGGGCGAGCTCGTGTCCGGCATCGCTGGCGGAACGCTGACGCTGCCGGTCGAGAAGGTCTACGGGCTCGACGAGATATCCGACGCGGCCTGCGCCAGCGCCGAGCCGGGTCGCCGCGGCAAGGTCCTGCTGCGCCCCTGACCCGCGACAGCGGTCAGCGCACGACGAGGACCGGGCACTCCGCGCGGTGCAGCACGGCCTGGCTCACCGAGCCGAGCAGCAGGCCGCTGAACCAGCCGAGTCCGCGCGAGCCGACCACGACCAGCGACGCGCTGGCCGAGGCGTCCGCCAGGCAGCGCTCCGGCGGCACCGCGACCACCTCCTGCTCGAGGTGCACGTCGGGGTGGTCCTCACGGATGCCGGCGACCGCCTCGGCGAGGAGGCGCTCACGGTCCGCGGTGTCCACGCTCCGCGGCGCGGCCGCCCACACGTCGGTGGACGGCACGTGCGCGTGGAACCCGTGGATCGCCAGCACGGTCTCGCCGGTCACCTCGGCACGCCGGCAGGCCTGCTCCAGCGCCGCCTCGCTCGAGCCGGAGCCGTCGATCCCGACGACGATGCGTCGCGCGTCGGGATCGCGCGGCTCGCGGACGACGACGACCGGGCAGGCCGCGTGCCGGGCCAGGTGCTGGCTGACCGAGCCGATCAGCGCCTCCCCCGCTGCCCCGTGACCGCGACTGCCGACGACCATCATCGATGCGGAGGCCGAGGCCTGGACGAGCTCCGCCACCACCGGGCCGGCGCGTTTCTCGGTCGTCACGTCGGCCACGCCCTCGTCGGCCAGCAGCTTGGCGGCCTCGTCCAGCAGTGCGGCGCAGTCGAGGACGTAGCCCTCGGTGACCACGATCGTGCCGCCGACCGCTCCGATCCCGCCGAGCCCGCCCCACATCTGCGGTGCGATCTCGTCGACAGCCATCACGTGCACGGGCAGGCCGGTGCGGAGGGACTCGTGGGCGGTCCAGCTCAGGCCGCGTCGCGCGTCGACCGAGCCGTCGTACGCCAGCAGGAGGGGCAGTGTCGTGGTCATGCCTCCAGCGTGGTGGCGTCGACCGCCCGACGGCAGGGTCGTTGGTCCCGGCGCCGCGGGACCTGCGTCAGTCGACCTTCATCTCGCCCAGCTCGTTCCAGCCGTCCTGGTCGACGGACTGGCTGACGATCTTCGGCGTGGACGCGAGGTAGGGCGGCAGCTCGGACTGGGCGGCCTTGAAGTGGTCCGACGAGACGTGGGCGCCGCCGGCGTCGCCGTCGCGGAACGCCTCGACCAGGACGTACTCGTTCGGGTCGTCGAGGCTGCGCGACCACTCGAACCACAGGCAGCCCTCCTCCGCGCGGGTGGCCTCGGTGAAGGCTCGCGAGATATCGGGCCAGTCCTCCGCGTGCTCCGGCTTGATGGCGAACTTGGCGGTGATGAAGATCAAGGTGTCTCCTCGTGGATCGTCGGGTGGTGCCGGGTCAGCTGGCGGGTGCCGCGTCAGCCGTGCGGGCCGGGTGCGAGGACCCGTCGATCGCCGACTGGACCATCGCACCGAGCCGCTCCGAGACGATACCGAGCACCGCCCCGGCGACCACTGCGACCAGCACCCCCGACAGGTCGAAGCCGGTGCCGAAGAAGACGGCGGTGCCTGCGAACCCTCCGGGGATAAACGACAGCAGCGGGAGGGCCGCCTCGACGCACAGGACGAAGCCGACCACGGTCACCATCAGCGCCAGCGCGAGCGTCGAGGCGCCGATCGTCTCGAGGCCCTGGCTGATCGCCCAGCCCCAGAAGATCCCCGCGAGGTTGGCGGCGAGTCCCTTGGCCAGGCCGGTGGTGCCTCCGCCGGAAGCGAAGAAGCAGGCCCAGGCGACGAAGGCGACCCAGGTGATGAGGGTCAGCTCGACACTCGCGAAGGTCCAGATGCCGGCGAGCACGCCGACCGAGATCCCGATGCCCAACAAGGGCTTCACAGCGTTCATGGGGGGTGCTCCTTAGGGGGTGAGGATCGCGCGACCGCGGACACGGCCGGCGTCGAGGTCCGAGATGGCCGACTGGAAGTCGTCGAGGGCGTACTTCTGGGTGTGGAGGGTGACCGCGCCGCGGGCGGCGAGGGCCATGAGGTCGCACAGGTCGTTGTAGGAGCCGACGAGGTTGCCGATGATGTTCTTCTCGGCCGAGATGAGGTCGATGGTGGGGACGTCGATGTTCTCGCCGTAGCCGACGACGTGGTAGTCACCGGCCTGGCGGGTCATCGCGAGGCCCTGGGCGGTCGAGCCGCCCTCGCCGACGAAGTCGATGACGACCTCGGCGCCGAGGCCGCGGGTGATCTCGAGCACCTCCTCGACCTGCTTGCCCTCGGCGACGACGCCGTGGTCGGCGCCGATCGAGAGGGCGAGCTTGAGGGCATCGGGGTTGCGGTCCACGACGACCAGGTTCGCCGGGGAGAGCGCCTTCATCACCTGGATCCCGATGTGGCCGAGGCCTCCTGCGCCGATCACGACACACGTGTCGCGCGGCGTCAGCCGGCGCGCGGCCTTGGCGGCCGCGTGGTAGGCCGTGAGGCCGGCGTCTGCCAGTGCTGCCACGTCGGCGGGCTCGAGCGAGTCGTCGATGGGTACGACGCTGCGCGCCGAGGTCCTGAGGTACTCGGCGTACCCGCCGTCGGTGTTGATCCCGGGGAACTGGTTGTTCTCGCAGTGCACGTCGTCGCCGGTGCGGCACGCGCGACACAGCCCGCAGGTGATGAGCGGGTGCACGATCACCTTGTCGCCCTCGCGGACGTTGGTCACCGCCGACCCGACCTCGTGTACCCAACCGGCGTTCTCGTGGCCGATCGTGTAGGGCAGCGTGACGCCGGACTTCTCCTCCCACTGCCCCTCGAGGATGTGGAGGTCGGTGCGGCAGACGCCGGCGCCGCCGATCCGGACGATCACGTCGAAGGGTCCCGTGGCCTCGGGGACGTCGACCTCGTGCATCTCGAGGTCCTGGTGGTAGCCGACGACCTGGACGGCTCGCATCTTCGTGCTCATGGGCTTGACTCCTTCTGGGATCGGGGCAGCAGCGCTGAAAGGGGGACGAACGTGGGGTCCGACGGCTCCTCGCCGTCCGCGCGACGGGTCTGGTCGTCACCCGAGCCGGGGTAGCGGGTGCGGAGCAGGCCGCGGCAGAAGTGAGCGTTGCCGTCGATCGAGATCCGGGTGGACCTCGCGCGCCGCAGCGCCATCGGCACCTGCCGGGGCTCGTAGCCGACGCCGTGCTGGTCGACCATGACCTGCGCCGACGCCTGGCAGCCGAGGCCCAGCGTCGTGCGTCGCCGCAGCAGCGACTCCTTCTCGTGCCCGTCCGGCAGGTCGGCCAGCACCACTCGCCCGAGCTCGGCCTCCGTGAGGTCGACGTCGGATCGGAGCAGCGCCGTCAGGCACCGCTCCATCGCGGCCGTGTGGGCCTTGACCTGGAACGTGTGCCGCAGCTCGTCGAGGCTGTCCTCGGCCTCGTGCCGGAACGTGCCCCGATAGCCTGCGTCGGTGGCCAGCCCGTGGTTGATGATCGCCGAGTCGTGGTGGTCGTCGAGCTCGACCACGACCCGACCGACGCCCGGGAGCGCGCGCAACGCGTCCTGGGAGTCCGATGCCATCAGGTAGGCGAAGTTCGGCGAGCAGAACGACGTCGGCAGGCGCAGGTGCACCTCCAGGTCGCGGCCGACGATGTCGACCGACCGGACGAAGCCGAGGTCGGTGATGGGCTCGTCGAGCTCGGGGTCGAACACCACGTCGAGCGCGCGGCGTACGGCGTCCTGCGTCACCTCGTGGGCCGGGGCCGCGGCGAGGGTGGTCATCACACGCTCGCCAGGTCGGCGGCCTCGGGCTGGCGCGGACCCGTCTCGGTCTCGTCGGCCTCGGGCAGCCGGAGCTCGGCCGGCACCTCGATGTCGTACATCTTGGCGGCGTTGAGGCCCAGGATCTTCTTCTTCGTGTCCGTGCTGATCGGTGCGTACTCGCTCATGTCCTCCGGGATCTGGAAGTCGACGAACTGCTCGATCAGCCAGCGCGGGGTCCACAGGGCGTAGTCAGAGGAGAACTGGATGCGGTCCTCGCCGATCCAGTAGAGGAGCTCGCCGATGATCTGCGCGAAGTAGCGCGGCCGCGTGTGGATGAACGGCATCGCCACCGCGAGGCCACCGTGCACGTTGGGCTCCTGCGTCGCGATCCAGCAGAAGTCCTCGAGGCGCGGCAGACCGACGTGCTCGACGACGAAGTTGAGGTCGGTGAAGTCGGTCGCGACGTGGTCCACGTCCGCGACGTCGAAGGCGTCCCGGTCGAGGGGGCGGATCGTCGGGCCCTTGTGGATGTGGATGTTCGTGATGCCCAGCTCGCGGCACAGCTCGAAGTAGCGGTAGGCCATCGGGTCGTCGAGCTTCCAGCCGCGTGAGTCGCCGTGCCATTCCGCGGTGTAGAGCTTCACGCCCTTGAGCCCGAACCGCTCCGCGTCCGCCCGGAGCTGGTCCAGGCCGGCCTCGCCGTTGCGGGGGTCGAAGTTGTGGTTGTAGGTCAGCTTGTCCGGGTGCTTCGCGGCGAGCGCCGACGCCTCCTCGGTCTGCCCGAAGCCCCGGTGGTAGAACTCGCCGAGGTGGGCCGGCTGGAAGATCGCGTGGTCGACGTAGCCGTCGGTGAACAGGTCCTTCATGAGCCGCTCGCCACCCTGGTAGGCGTAGTCCTCCATGGACCACACCTCGGACTCCGGCGAGAGGTTGCGGTGGTAGTCGTAGAAGCAGTCGATGAACTGCTGGCCCTGGACGTTCTTGATGTTCTCGGGCCGCGCGTCCCACAGGGCGATGTGGGCGTCGACGATGAAGTAGTTCTCGCCGTCCTTGCTGTACATGTGGTCCTCCGGTGCTGGCAGTCGAGTGACGGGGGTCACGTCCGGCTCTCGACGCTAGGCCGTCACGTGGCCGTCGCCGCCCTCGCCGACGTCCCACTTTGAGATCTGGGCTCGTCCCAATTTGGGACGCCACCGGGCCCCTTGGAACCGGCCCGCGGATGTAACGTCGGTCACATGACGAAGGGGGTGCACCCCACGGCCGAGGCTGTCCCTGAGCGCGTCCGGCGGCACCGGGAGCTCCAGCAGGCGCGGGTCGGCGGACCGTTGCCCCATGCGCCCGCACGACTGTCGAACCGCTTGGTCGCGTCCTGGCAGCGCAGCGAGGACTACGGCGTGCCGCTGGAGGGTATCGACCCGTCGTTCGTCGGCACCTTCGACAACGAGTCATTGTTCTTCGAGTGCGGGCGCGAGGTGCTCAGCGGGCTGCACAGGACTCTGGCCAACGAGCCTGTCTCGCTCATGCTCACCGACGCCGACGGACTGGTGCTCAACCGGATGAGCGGGGACGCGGCGCTGCTGCGGGCACTGGACGCGGTCCACCTCGCACCGGGCTTCGCCTACGCCGAGCGAACCGTCGGCACCAACGGGCTCGGGCTCGCCATCGCCGACCGCGTGCCGACGGTCGTGCGGGCCGAGGAGCACTACGCCCTCAACCTGACCACCTACACCTGCGCCGCCGTGCCGGTCCTCGATCCGCTGACCGGTCAGCTGGAAGGCTGCGTCAACCTCACGACCTGGTCCAGCCAGTCCAGCGACCTGCTGCTGGCCCTGGCCCAGTCGGCCGCCAGCAACACCTCGGCCCTGATGCTGGCACGCTCGCGAGGGCAGCGGCCTCGGCCGGCCCAGCGGGGCGAGGTCTTCCGGGTGGAGACGCCACGCCTGGAGCCTGGGTCGGGGACGCTCACCACGCTCGGTCCTGCCTGGACCGACGCGCTCGGGCAGGCGGGCGCCGCGATCGCCGCCGGCCGCATCGTCGCCGCCGTGGGCGAGGACGGCACTGGTCGGGCCACGCTGCTCGCCCAGGCCATGCGTCAGCAGTACCCCCGTGAACGGATCCTGGCGGCGTCACCGCCGGCGCCCCAGGACAGCGAGGCCTGGATCGGGCTGTGGACCCCCGAGCTCGGGAAGCCCGACACCGGCATCCTCGTCCGCGACGTCGACCGGCTGCCGGCCTGGGTGACCGAGCACATCCGCGACCTGGTGCTGCAGGCCAGGGTCCGCGCGGCCGGGGCCGAGGGCGTGCCGTTCTGCGTGACCGCGAGCCGCTTCGAGTCCATCCCTGCAGCCCTCGCCCCGCTCGTCGAAGTGGTGGTGGCCGTGCCGCCGCTGCGCGAGCGCCTCGAGGACGTGATGCCGATCGCCCACCACGTCGCTCGACGGGCACGCGGGCGCGACGTGACCATCGCCGGCGCCGCCGAGACCGCCCTGCGCGGCTGCGGCTGGCCGGGCAACGTCCGCCAGCTCGTCGACGAGGTCACCCGTGCGGTCGGCCACGGCGACGTGCTCGACGTACGACACCTGTCCGCCGACGTGCTCTCCGGCACCTCCCGCCGGCTGACCCGGATCGAGGCCTTCGAACGGGACGAGATCGTCCGGGTGCTCACCCGGCCCGGCATCTCGATGCAGGAGGCCGGTGAGGAGCTGGGCATGAGCCGGTCGACGGTCTACCGCAAGATCGCCCAGTACGACATCCACGTCCCGCGGGTCGGGGCCTGACTGCCCGATCGCCCTTCGGGAGGTGACCGCACCCCGGCGACCCGTCCTAGCGTCGACAGGCGGGCGCAACACGGCGTCCCGCCCACCTTCTTGGGAGCCTCCATGGCCACACGACCGAGCACGACGAACGACGAGCGCGGCGAGGGCGACGAGCTCCACCAGGGCGTCAAGCGCGGCGAGCGGATGACCACCGCGACCGGTACGCCGCTGGGAGACGGGCAGAACTCGCTGAAGGTCGGCGAGCGCGGGCCGACGCTGCTCGAGGACTTCGCCTTCCGCGACAAGATGTTCCACTTCGACCACGAGCGGATCCCGGAGCGGGTCGTGCACGCGCGCGGTTACAGCGCCCACGCGACGCTCGAGTGCCTCGACGCCATCCCCGACCTGACCCGGGCCGCGCCCTTCCAGCGCAAGGGCAAGAAGACCGAGGCCTTCGTCCGGTTCTCCACCGTCGCCGGCAACCTCGGCTCCCCCGACCTCGCCCGTGACGTGCGCGGCTTCGCGGTCAAGACGTACACCGAGGAGGGCAACTGGGACCTGGTCGGCAACAACATCCCGGTCTTCTTCATCCAGGACGCGATGAAGTTCCCCGACCTCGTGCACGCGGTCAAGGAGGAGCAGGACCGCGGTTGGCCGCAGGCTGCCTCGGCCCACGACACCTTCTGGGACTTCGTGTCCCTCATGCCGGAGTCGACGCACATGCTGTTGTGGGCGATGAGCGACCGCGCGATCCCCCGGTCGTTCCGCTTCATGGAGGGCTTCGGCGTCCACACCTACCGCTTCGTCAACGCCGACGGCGAGGCGTCGTTCGTGAAGTTCCACTGGAAGCCGCGCCAGGGCATGCAGTCGGTCGTGTGGAACGAGGCGCTCAAGATCAACGGTGCTGACCCCGACTTCCACCGCCGCGACCTCCACGCCGCGATCGAGAGCGGCGACCTCCCCCAGTGGGACCTCGGCGTGCAGGTCTTCGACGACACCTTCGCCGACGAGTTCGACTTCGACGTCCTCGACGCGACCAAGCTGATCCCCGAGGAGGTGCTGCCGGTGCGGATCATCGCGCGGCTGACCCTCGACCGGAACGTCGACAACATGTTCGCCGAGAACGAGCAGGTCGCCTTCGGCACCCACAACGTCATCCCGGGCATCGACTTCAGCAACGACCCGCTGCTCCAGGGCCGCAACTTCTCCTACCTCGACACCCAGCTCAAGCGGCTCGGCAGCACCAACTTCACCCAGCTGCCGGTCAACGCCCCACGCTGTCCCGTCATGCACTTCCAGCGCGATGGGCACATGCAGACCGACCCCCAGCTCGGCCGCGGCACCTACGAGCCCAACTCCCTCACCGGCGACGACCGCGGTCCGCGGGCCGACGTGGTCCAGGGCTACCAGAGCGTGATGCGCGAGGAGGCCGGTCCGACCCGTCGTCTGCGGGCCGAGTCGTTCGCCGACCACTACAGCCAGGCCCGTCAGTTCTTCCTCAGCCAGACCGAGGTGGAGCAGGGCCACATCGTCGACGCGTTCTCCTTCGAGCTCGCCAAGGTCGAGGACCCCAAGATCCGCACCCGGATGCTGGGCAACCTGCGCAACGTCCACGAGGACCTCGCGCAGTCCGTGGCCGACAAGCTCGCGACGCCGCTGCCCGAGGCCTCCGAGGCCGCGGTGCCGACGCGCACGGACCTGCCGGAGTCGCCCGCGCTGAGCATCCTGCGCAACGGCCCGGAGTCGTTCGCCGGACGCAAGCTCGGCGTGCTGGTGACCGACGGCAGCGACAAGGCCGTCGTACGAGCCGTCGCGTCGGCGTTCGAGGACGCGGGTGCGGTCGTGGAGTACGTCGCCCCGGCCATCGGGCCGATCAAGCTCCGGGGCGGCGGCACGCTGACCCCCGACCACGCGATCGACGGCGGGCCGTCGGTGCTCTTCGACGCCGTGGCGCTGCTCCCCTCGGCCGACGGTGCCGCCGACCTCGCCACCCGCGCCAGCGCGCAGGACTTCGTCAGCGACGCGTTCGCGCACCACAAGCTGGTCGGGACGGGGGCCGACGCGACGGCCCTCCTCGCCGCGGCGGGCGTGGAGCCGGACGAGGGATTCGTGGACCTCGCGTCGGCCGACGACGCCACGGTGTTCGTCACCCGGTGCGCCTCGCTGCGCCACTGGGAGCGTGCCGTCCGTGCCTGACCGCGGACCCGTCCTGCTCGGCGGGCACAGCGACGACAAGCACCGTGACGACGAGCAGGACGAGCTCGCCGACCTCGTCGACCGCGCGGTGGAGGCGAGCGGCGACGCCGCCGCCGCGCTCGACCTCGCCGGGTCGGTGGGCATGCAGCTGCCCGTCCCCGGATCCGGTGGGACCGCCCACCTGTGGTCGGCGCTGGCGAGCGTCGCGGCCGTCGACCTCACGGTGGCCCGCACGCTCGAGCCGCACCTCGACGCGCTGGCGATCCTCGACCAGGCCGGTCGCACGCCCGAGCCCGGGACGTGGGGTGTCTTCGCCGCCGAGGGCCCCGGCGAGCCGCTGCGCGCGGAGCCACGCGGCGACCACCACGTCCTGGACGGCCGCAAGCACTGGTGCTCCCTCGGTGGCTCGCTCGACCGGGCGCTGGTCAGCGCGTGGGTGGGTGACGAGCGACAGCTCTTCGCCGTCGACCTCACGCAGCCCGGCGCCACCGCCGTGGCCGGGACCTGGGTGGCCCGCGGCCTCACCGCGGTCGACTCCGGGCCGATCGACTTCGCCGACGCGACCGCGTACGCCGTGGGCGAGCCCGGGTGGTACCTCGAGCGGCCGGGCTTCGCGTGGGGTGGCATCGGCGTGGCCGCGGTCTGGTTCGGCGGCGCCGTCGGCGTCGCCCGGCGGATGGTGCGGGCCGCAGGCACCCGGCTGCCCGACCAGGTGGCACTGATGCACCTCGGCGCGGCCGACGCCGCGCTGCACGCGGCGGGCAGCGTGCTCGCCCGTGCGGCACACGACGTCGACGCAGGCCGGCTCACCGGCGCCGACGGATGGCGCGCGGCGCTGCGGGTGCGCGAGGTCGTCGCTCTCGCTGCGGAGGACGTGCTGTCCCGTGCCGCCCACGGGCTCGGCCCCGGCCCGCTGGCCACCGACGAGGACCACGCCCGCCGGGTCGCGGACCTCCAGCTCTACCTGCGCCAGTGGCACGCCGAGCGCGACCAGGCCGCGCTGGGCGAGCAGCTGCTCCAGCACGGTGCGCGCGGGTGGTGAGCGCGCCCGACTTCCGCCACGACCGCGTCGGCACCCCCGCGGCGGCGTGGGACGCGACCGTCGCCGCGCTACCGGTACTGGAGCTGCTGACGTCGCGATCCCGACTGGTGGTGGCCGGCGCCCACCCGGACGACGAGACGCTGGGCGCCGGCGGGCTCATCCGCCGCGTCGGCCTCGGCGGGGGTCGGATCCAGGTCGTCACCGCGACAGCCGGTGAAGGGTCCCACCCGTCGTCCCCCACCCATCCGCGCGACGTCCTGGCCGACGTCCGTCGCGCCGAGCTGCGCGCTGCCATCGGCGAGCTGGCTCCGGACGCGGACGTGCGGTGCCTGGACGTCCCCGACGGCGACGTCGCCGCCCACGTCGACAAGGTCGTCGCCGCCCTGGTCGAGACCATCGGCACGGACGGCGACGACGTGGTGCTCTGCGCACCGTGGCGCGGCGACGGACACCCCGACCACGACGCGGTTGGCCGGGCGGCCGCGGTCGCCGCGGCCCGCACGGACGCGGTGCTCTGGGAGTACCCCGTCTGGTGGTGGCACTGGGGCAGTCCGGGCGCGCTCCCGGTCCCGGCGTCACGCCTGCCGCTCGAGGCCGCCGATCGCGCCGCCAAGCAGGCGGCCGTCGCTGCGCATGCCAGCCAGGTCGGTGCCCTGTCGGAGGCGCCAGGCGACGAGGTGATGCTCGGCCCCGACCTGCTCGCCCACTTCGAGCGCGCCGACGAGGTCTTCCTCAGCGACGCCACGCCGCCCGAGGACGACGCCCTCGACCGGGTGCACCGGGACGAGCCCGACCCGTGGCGGGTCGACTCGGCCTACGAGCGCCGCAAGCGCGCCCTGACGCTAGCGAGCCTGCCGCGCGAGCACTACGGGGACGCCCTCGAGGTGGGCTGCTCGATCGGCGCCCTCGCCGTCGACCTCTCCGCGCGCTGCGACCGCCTGCTGGCGATCGACGCCAGCGCGGCCGCCGTCGAGCTCGCCCAGCGGCGTACGTCCGGCATCGCCGACCTCGCCGTCAGCCTGGCGCGCGTGCCGTGGCAGTGGCCGTCGGGGTCCCGGGACCTGGTCTGCATCTCCGAGATCGGCTACTTCCTCAGCCCCCACGAGCTCGACGAGGTCGTCGCGCTCGCCCTCGGCTCCCTGACCGACGACGGGCACCTGCTGCTGTGCCACTGGCGGCACCAGCCCGTCGGCTGGCCGCTGGCCGGACCCGCCGTGCACGACGCCTTCCTCACCACCGGTGCACCCGTCCTGGTCGAGCACCACGAGCCCGACTTCCTGCTCCACGTCCTCGGCCGGCCGGCATGACGCGGCCCACCGCGCTCGCGGTCGTGGTCCCGGTGCGCGACGAGGAGGCGTTGCTGCCCGCCTGCCTCGACTCGCTCGCTGACGCCGTCGTCGCCCTCTCCGAGACGCACCCGGGGCTGCCGGCCCGGGTGTTCGTGGTGCTCGACGCCTGCACCGACCGCTCGTCCGAGGTCGTCGCCTCGTGGCGGGGTGTCACCGCCGTGGTGACCCGTGCCGGCAACGTCGGCGTGGCCCGCGCAGCGGGGGTGGCCGCGGCCGCGGACTGGGCCGCGGGCTCCGGTGGTGGCTCGCTCTGGGTCGCCTGCACCGACGGCGACAGCGCCGTGCCCCGCTCGTGGCTGGGCACCCAGGTGGAGCTGGCAGCAGCTGGACACGACCTCGTCATCGGCACCGTCCGGCCCCGGCCCGGCGACCTCAGCGCGGAGGACCTCGAGCGCTGGCGCGAGCGACACAGCTCGGTCGACGGCCACGTCCACGTCCACGGCGCCAACCTCGGGTTCGCCTGGGACGCCTACGAGTCGGTGGGCGGGTTCGCCCCCATCGTCGAGCACGAGGACGTCGAGCTGGTCACGGCGATGCGGCGCGCGGGCCTTCGGTGGATCGCATCCGGTCGGATCGAGGTGACGACATCGGGGCGCCGCGCGGGTCGTACGCCGGGCGGCTTCGCCGGCTACCTCGAGGACATGGGCGCCTGAGCGGGCCGTCTAGGCTGGCGGCGATCACCATGGCCACCAGCACCCAGACCCACCCCCGCCGCCTGCTGCTCGTCGTCGACGCGCCGTCGCTGCTGCACCGCAACCACCACGCACGGGCGCACACCCAGCTCCGCGACCGGCAGGGTCGCCCGATCTGGGCGCTGCACGGGATGCTGCGCCAGATCCTCGAGTCGATCGACTCGTTCGCCCCGGACGCCGTGGTGTTCGGCCTCGACGACCGCACGGGATCGGTGCGCCGCGACTTCTACCCCGACTACAAGGCCGGGCGCGCCCAGAAGGACCCCGAGCTGGTCGACCAGCTGGAGCGGGCCGAGGCGCTGCTCCAGGCGCTCGGGCTCCACACGGTCACCCCGGCCGGGCTCGAGGCCGACGACGTCAACGCCTCCGGCGCGACCTGGGCCGAGGCCAACGGCTGGGACTGCGTCATCATCACCTCCGACCGCGACGCCTTCGCCCACATCAGCCCCCACACGCAGGTGCTGCGCCTGATCGACGGCGGCATCCACGGCTCCCCGATGCTCAACCCCGCGCGGCTCTTCAACATGTACGGCGTCCGCGCGACGAACTACCTCGCCTTCGCCGCCCTGCGCGGGGACTCCAGCGACAACCTCCCGGGCGTGCAGGGCATCGGCGAGAAGACCGCCGCCGTCCTGCTGGACGTGGCCGGCTCGATGGACGCCGTCTGGGCCGACATCGACCACAACGGCGGCGAGGCCCTGCTCGGGGCCTTCGAGGACTGGGCGACCGAGACCGGCGGTCGCCGCATCGGCCCCACCGTCGTACGCCGCCTGCAGGCCGACGGCGCGCGCGAGCGCTACGAGTTCAACGTGACGATGATGTCGGGCCGCCACGACCTCGACCTCGGCCTCACACCCGACGTCCCCGGCTCGCGGGGGCTGCTGCCGCTCGACGTCGAGCGGGTGACCAACGTCGTCCGGTTCCTCGACAACGACTTCACGACCGACTTCGCGGTGCGCGTGCTGACGAGCCTCCCTGCGTCGCGCTGACCTCGAGTCGAGCCTTCAGGTCGCTGACCTCGTCCTCGAGCTCCAGCACGCGCGCGATGCCCACCAGGTTGAGCCCCTCGGCCAGGAGGTCACGGATCCGCCCGAGCCGGTCGACGTCGTCAGGGCTGTAGAGGCGGGTGCCGCCGTCGGTGCGGTCGGGCGTCAGCAGCCCCCGGCGCTCGTAGACGCGCAGGTTCTGGATCTCCATCGAGACCATCGTTGCGGCCACCGAGATGGCGTAGACACCGACCGTCGACATTTCTCGCTCCACGGCCTTGATCTTGCCTGATCGATTGGCTATAAGAAACCTGTAACCATCAATACAGGTCGTGGACCGGTTCCGGTCCACCCGGCTGAACCAGGAGGAGACGATGTTGCTTCGAACCACCGACCCGTTCCGTGATCTCGACCGCCTGACCCAGCAGCTCATGGGCACGACGAACCGTCCCGCGGTGATGCCGATGGACGCCTGGCGCGAGGGCGACCGCTTCGTCATCGAGTTCGACCTGCCGGGCGTCAACGCCGACAGCATCGACCTCGACGTCGAGCGCAACGTGCTGACCGTGCGCGCCGAGCGGGTCGCCCGCAACGGCGACTGGGAGCCGCTGGCCTCCGAGCGCCCGCGCGGTGCCTTCAGCCGCCAGCTCGTGCTCGGCGACAACCTCGACCTCGAGCGCATCGAGGCCGGTTACACCGATGGCGTGCTCAGGCTCGTGGTCCCGGTCGCCGAGAAGGCGAAGCCGCGCAAGATCGAGATCAAGGGGACGAGCGGGGCCGGCCAGCACGCCGAGCTGACCAGCTGACGCCCACCCGGTCGCGGGGTCGCAGCCCTTGCGCAGTGCGCTGCGACCTCGCGGCCTACGTGTCCGCCTGGTGGAGGTCCACCCGCAACATCCGGGCCGTCAGGTCCACCGCGGGACCGAGGAGGAAGATCACCGCGAGCGTGCCGACGCCGATCGTGGCGCCGAGCAGCCACCCGCCCAGCGCTCCCCCGCCCTGGACGACGCTGTAGCTCCACTTGAAGGGCACCGGGGGGTCCCACGCGAGTGCCGCGGCCTCGGCCGGACCGGCGCCGGTGTGGCTGCCGAGGTAGAGCACGATCCCGATCGCGATGACCGGGAACGCCGCCACCAGCAGCACCCCGCGCCAGACGAGCGCATCAGGCGTCTCGAGCAGGTCGAGGACGACGCCGACGACCACGCCCACGAGGACGACCTGCACGACCGTGCCGACGCCGGGCCGGACGTGCCGCAGCGCGGCGAGCACCACCAGGACCGCGCCCACGATGGCGTTCGCGATCCAGAACTCCGTCCCGGACGTCAGCGAGATCCCGTTGACAAAGGTCGAGTAGCCGTCGGAACCGAGGTCCGCGGCGAGCAGCATCGCGACTCCCGTCCCGAGGACGACGCAGCCGAGCAGGAGCATCGCCGTACGGCGAGGGCTGGGGATCACCGCGCCAGCATCTCAGCAGTCGGCGACCGTTCATCCGCCGGCCACCTGCCGGCCCCTTGCGCGGCGACCAGCGGGACGAGGGTCGGGCGCATGACCCCACGTCTCGACCTCCCCCTCCTCCCGATGGCCGGCAAGACCCACGGCAACCGCAGCGCGGTCACCTGCCACCTGCGCTGCGGCGACGCGTGCTCGATCGCCGCGCCCAACACCACCGACACGTCGTACTTCCGCGACGTCGCCGCCACGGCGCTCAGTCGCCGCTCGGTCGTCGGCACCGGCCTGACGGTCGCCGCGCTCGCCGCGGTGTCCTCGAGCCCGGTCGCCGCAGCACCCGCCAGGGCCGTACGCCGCGGCAGGCCCGAGGCCCTCCCGTTCGCGCCGATCGGCCCCGTGGCCACCACCGTCGACGACGTGACCGTGCCCGCCGGCTACCGCTGGGACGCGATCCTGCGCTGGGGCGACCCGATCCTGCCCGGCGCCCCGGCCTTCGACGCGACCCGGCAGACGCCCGAGGCCCAGGCCGGCCAGTTCGGCTACAACAACGACTACCTCGACATCATCGAGACCAGCCGCTCGGGCACGAGCGCACTCCTCGTGTGCAACCACGAGTACACCAACGAGAACATCATGTTCCCGCCCGGCACCCCTGCCGAGACCGTCATCCGCACGGTGTGGGCGGCGCACGGCATGAGCGTCGTCGAGCTGACCCGCCGCAAGCGCGGGGACGCGTGGACGTACGTCCCCGGTGCCCGCCTCAACCGCCGGATCACCCTCGACACCCCGTTCGCCGTCGACGGTCCCGCGGCCGGCTCCGACCTGCTGAAGACCGCCGCCGACCCGACCGGCCGCACCGTGCGCGGCACCATGAACAACTGCTCCGGCGGCACGACGCCGTGGGGCACCGTCCTGTCGGGCGAGGAGAACTTCAACCAGTACTTCCGCGCGACCGGCACCGACCGCACGGAGTCGCGCTACGGGCTCGCCGCCAACCAGGACTCGCGCAACTGGCGCTCGATCGACCCGCGGTGGGACGCCACGACCGCCGACTACCGCAACGAGCCCAACCGCTTCGGCTGGGTCGTCGAGGTCGACCCCACCGACCCGACGTCGACGCCGGTGAAGCACACCGCGATGGGCCGCTTCAAGCACGAGGGCGCCAACGTCATCATCAACGACGACGGACACGTCGTCGCCTACATGGGCGACGACGAGCGCTTCGACTACCTCTACCGCTTCGTCTCCCGCGACACGTTCCGCCCGGGCAACAGCCGCAAGGCGCGCGCACACAACCTCGGCCTGCTGAGCGCCGGAGACCTGTCGGTCGCCCGTCTCACCGGCGACGGCGCCGAGGACGGCGTCAACGACGGCACCGGCCAGTGGATCCCGCTGACCCGCGACGGCCAGTCGGTCGTGCCGGGCTTCAGCACCGAGGAGGTCCTCGTCTACACGCGCCTGGCCGCGGACGTCGTGCAGCCCACCAAGATGGACCGCCCCGAGGACGTCCAGCCCAGCCTGCACAACGGTCGGATCTACGTCGCGTGCACCAACAACACCGCGCGCACCGCGCTCCAGGTCGACGAGGCCAACCCGCGACCGGCCAACAAGGACGGCCACGTCGTCGAGCTCGTGCCCGACGGCGGCGACCACAGGCGCGACACGTTCACCTGGAACCTGTTCCTCATCTGCGGCGACGAGGCGTCCGCCGGTCGCTACTTCGGCGGCTGGACCGGGCCCGTGTCCCCGATCTCCTGCCCGGACAACGTCGCCTTCGACAGCGAGGGCAACCTCTGGGTCTCCACCGACGGCCAGCCCAGCGCGATCAAGAAGAGCGACGGTCTCTTCAAGGTGCCGGTCGAGGGCGCCGAGCGCGGCCACGTGCAGCAGTTCCTCGCCGTGCCGTCGGGCGCCGAGACCTGCGGCCCGGTCGTCCACGACCGCGACGGGTCGGTCTTCGTGGCCGTCCAGCACCCCGGAGAGGACGGCTCGTGGGCGGCACCGCAGTCGCGCTTCCCCGACTTCGTCCCGGCCGGCAGCACGGCGTCCGCGGGCCAGTTCGCCGGACCGCGCCCCACGGTCGTGCAGGTGACGCGACGCTGAGGGTCCCTACGATCGGCACATGACCCGCCCCGTCGCCACTGCCAGCGCAGTGGCGGCGGGCTCGGTCGTCCTGCTCGCAGTCGCCGTCGCGCAGGGCTGGCTCGGTCCGGACGTCGGGCGCGGCGCGAACTTCTGCGAGGCCGCGCGCGACGGGCTGGTCCGCCAGCCCGCCAACACCTTCTCCAACCTCGGCTTCGTGGTGGCCGGGCTCCTGGTCGCGCGCCGGGCCGGACGCCTGCCCGCCGACGCCGTGATGTCGCCGACCGTCGCCACCTTCTTCGTCTGCGTCGTCGTGCTCCTCGGGCCCGCGTCGGCGGCCATGCACGCCACGCAGAGCGAGTGGGGCGGCCACCTCGACATGCTGAGCATGTACCTCGTCGCCGGCTTCGCCGCGGCGTGGGCCTGGGTCCGCTGGGCCCGTCGTGGCACCACCGCCTTCGTGACGGCGTACGTCGCCTGCGTGGCCGCCTGCGAGCTCGTCGGGCTCTGGCCCGAGCCGGTCCCCGTCGTGCACTACTCCGGCAACCTCGCCTTCGGCCTGCTGCTCGTCGCGGCCGTGGCCTTGGAGACCGTGCTCTGGAGGCGCGGCGAGACCTCGATCGTCTTCCGCCACGGCGTCGTCGCCCTCGTCGCGATGCTCGTCGCCTTCACGATCTGGCTGCTCACCAACGCCGGCATGTGCGACCCGCACTCGCAGCTGCAGGGGCACGCCGTGTGGCACCTGCTGTGCGCGGTGTCGGCCTACTGGCTGTTCCGGATGTATGCCTCGGAAAGTCGTGCGGTGTCCACCCCGGCGAGGTTGACCAGACCCACCGTCGTGTAGGTAGATGGACCGGCTCCGGGTGACCGGACGCTCTCGGATCTCTCTCGGAAAGTGGTTCCCGCATGACCTCGCAGCCCCACACCTCCCGTCGCACCGTGCTCACCGGCGCGGCCGCCCTCGCCGCCGCCGGGTTCGTGGCCCAGCCGCTCCCGGCCCTCGCGAAGCCCGGCCGGCGCCAGACCCGGCTCACCGTCCTCGGGACGACCGACCTGCACGGCAACGTCTTCAACTGGGACTACTTCAAGAACGTCGAGTACGACGACTCCAAGCACAACGACATCGGGCTCGCCAAGGCCGCCACCCTGATCAAGGCGCACCGCGCGCAGCACCCCGACAACCTGATGCTCACGCTCGACGCCGGCGACACCATCCAGGGCACCCCGCTCGCCTACTACTACGCGCGCATCGACCCGATCACCGGCGGCTCGATCCACCCGATGGCCAACGCGATGAACCTCGTCGGCTACGACGCGGCCGCGCTCGGCAACCACGAGTTCAACTACGGCCTCGACACCCTGCGCACGTTCGAGTCCCAGCTCGACTTCCCGCTGCTCGGCGCCAACGCCGTCGACGCCGCCACCGGTCGTCCGGTGTTCCCGCCCTACATCATCAAGCGCTACAAGATGCGCGGCGGCCCCGACCTGAAGGTCGGCGTGCTCGGGCTCACCAACCCGGGCATCGCGATCTGGGACAGGGCCAACGTGGAGGGCAGGCTCGAGTTCCCCGGACTCGTCGAGCAGGCGAAGAAGTTCGTCCCCGAGCTGAGGAGGCGCGGGTGCGACGTGGTCGTCGTCAGCGCGCACAGCGGGACGGACGGCAGCTCGTCCTACGGCGACGCGCTGCCCTACGTCGAGAACGCGTCGACGCTGCTCGCCGAGCAGGTCCCCGGCATCGACGCGATCCTCGTCGGGCACGCCCACAAGGACCTCGTCGCGACGGCGACCAACGAGAAGACCGAGCGGGACGTCCTCCTCGTCGAGCCGCTCTACTGGGGCATGCGGGTCGCGGTCATGGACCTCGACCTCGAGCTGGACCGCGGTCGCTGGAAGGTCGTCGGATCGGCCGGCCAGCTGCTCGACTCCAGCACCGTGTCGGGCGACGCCGCCGTCCTGGCCGCCGTGCGCAAGCAGCACGACACGGTCGTGACCTACGTCAACTCGCCCATCGGCACCTCCACGACGGCGCTCTCCGCCTCACGCGCCGTCGTCGAGGACGTGCCGATCATCGACTTCGTGCAGTACGTCCAGGCCGACGCGGTCAAGGCCGGCCTCACCGGTGCCGACGCAGCGCTCCCGGTGCTGTCGATCGCGGCGCCCTTCAACCGCTCGGCGTCCTTCCCCGCGGGCCAGGTGTCGGTGCGCGACGTGGCCGGTCTATACATCTACGACAACACGCTGCTCGGGGTGAAGGTCACCGGCGCGCAGGTCAAGGACTACCTGGAGTACTCCGTCCGCTACTTCAAGCATGTCTCCGGCACCGGCCCGTTCACGATGGCCGACCTGACCAACGCCGGCACCCCCAGCATCCCTGACTACAACTTCGACTCGGTCGCCGGTCTCGACGCCCCCCTGACCTACGACATCGACGTCGCGCAGCCGGCCGGCTCACGCATCGTCGGGCTCGCCTACGACGGCGTGCCGGTCGCGGCGGGCCAGGAGTTCGCGATGGCGGTCAACAACTACCGGCAGTCCGGCGGCGGCGGCTTCCCGCACGTCAGCACGGCGCCGGTCGTCTACAACCGGCAGAACGAGATCCGCCAGCTGATCATCGACTGGGTGACCGAGCACGGGGTCATCGACCCGGCGCAGTTCGCCTCGGTCGACTGGCGCCTGGTCTCCGGCGGCCAGCCGATCACCGTCGGCTGACGCGGGCGGGTCTCGGGCTAGGCGTAGTCCTTCGCCACGAAGCGCCCGTCGGGCGTGACCGGGTTGTCCTCGTTGATCGCGACGACGTTCTCGCCGGGCTCGGGCAGCTTCTCGGGGCGGTGGTCGAGGTGGACCCCGGCGATCATGCAGCGCACCGACCCGCCGGCGAGCTCGATCGAGGGGATGTCGACGGCGACGATCTCGCACGACTCCTCGATCGCCGCTACCTGGTCGGGGCGCAGCGACGCCCTCGCCCGGGCCGACATCGCCATCACGTAGCGGCGCTTGCCCTCCGGCGTACGTCCGCAGAGCTCGACCGCGTTGCCGGCGAACTGGCGGATCTGCTCCTCGGTCAGCTCGACGATCGTGCGGCCGGTGACGGCGAGGCGCTCGCGCACCTGCTCGCGGCGGACCTCGTCGGGGATCATCTCGAGGGCGATCATCGCGACGTCGGTGCCGACGCACGCGATGACGTTGGTGTGGTAGACCGGCACGCCGTCGGAGTCGACCGCGTCGAAGGCCATCGGCTCGTAGTTGAAGTCGGTGCAGAAGCGCTCGAGCACGGCGACGTCGGCACGGTGGCTGCGCGCGGTGTAGGCCACCCGGGAGACGTGGTCGAGCACCATCGCGCCGGTCCCCTCGAGGAAGATGCCGTCGGGCTCGAGGCCGGAGTAGTCGACGATCGCCTGGACGCGGTACTCCGACTTGAGCATCTCCAGCACGTCGAGACGGCGCTCGTGGCGCCGGTTGGAGGCATACATCGGGTAGACCGCGACCGTGCCGCCGGCGTGGGTCGAGAGCCAGTTGTTGGGGAACACGCTGTCGGGGCGGGTGTGGTCGTCGTCGTCGAACACGTGGACGCGTACGCCGACCGCGCGGAGGGCCGCCGCGAGGGCGTCCATCTCGGCCAGCGCCTTGGCCGACGTCGCCTCGTCGGACTGGCCGTCCGGGGCGTCGGACTGGAACGCGTTGTCCGCGGCGGTCGCCGGATTGGGGACGAAGCTGGTCGCGCGGACGAGGATGACTGCGGAGGGGGCCTGTGCACTCACGGGAGGACGATAGCGAGTGCGTCGGCCACCAGCCCGGCCACCTCGGCAGGGTCCTTGTCGACGGCGGTGTCGTAGCAGGTCAGCTCGGTCACCACCCAGCCCGGCACCTCGGCGGACTGCCACAGGCCGCAGGGCACGACGCCGCGCTGCTCGGTGAAGGCGACGACCCGCTCGTTGACCTCGTCGACCGTGCCCTCGGCGTAGGCCAGGAAGGTCGCGATGTGCGGCACCTCGGGGAAGGTGCGGATGCCCTTCGCGTTGAGCTCGGCGGCGACGTCGATCGCCCACTGGCGATACTCGCCGAACCTCGTCAGGTGCTGGTCGAGCCCGATCAGCCCGCCCACCGCCGCGGTGGTCATCGAGAAGAGCGTGCCACCCATCCGCTGGCGCCACGATCGCAGCTCACCGGCAAGGTCCTCGGGGCAGGCCACGAGCGCGCCGCTCGAGCCGCCGAGACCCTTGTAGAGCGAGACGTAGATCGAGTCGAAGAGGTCGGCCGCCTCGGCGAGGGTCTTGTCCCAGTGGGGCACGGACTCCCAGATCCGGGCGCCGTCCGCGTGTAGCGGCACGCCGCGCTCGCGGGCGGCTCCGGACAGCTCGACCAGCTCGTCCCACGTCGGCAGCAGGCAGCCGGCGTCGCGCAGCGGCAGCTCGACCATTGCCGCACCGAGCCGGCCACCGACCTTGTCGAGCGCCTCCTTGGTGGGCGTCTCACGGCCGTGGGTGAGCGGCTCGAGCTCGAGGCCCATCACCCGGCGGGGTCCGTCCTGCTCGTAGAGGAGGAGGTGCGACAGGTCGGGCAGCGCGACGCGGCGCGAGCCGGAGCGGTCGCACCACGCCCGCAGCGTCGCCTGCTGCGCCATCACGCCGCTGGGGAACATCACGGCGGCGGGCTTGCCGAGCAGCTCGGCGACCCGGCCCTCGAGCTCCGCGACCGGCCCACGCTCGCCGTACCTGTCCCACTCGGTCCCGTGCTCCTCGGCGTGAGCCGCCAGGTCGCGGAACATCTCCGCCGGCGACGACTGCGGTCGCCAGAAGATCGTCTCCGCGCCCGCCATCGCCGCCCGGAAGCGGTCGTGGAGCTCGCTCATCGGACCGGCCCGGTCAGATCTGGCGCTTGAACCAGTACGTCGTCTCGACGCCCGCGATGACCTGCACCAGCTCCCAGCCGTGCTGGCCGAGGGAGGTCAGCAGGTCCTCCCAGGACTCGGTGTCGGCGACGAGCGCCTCCGGGTCGGCGTTGTAGCCGCCGACCTCCACGTTGCCCTGGTCGTCGACGGTGATCTCGAGGTGTGCCCATGCAGCCATGCCGCGATCCTGCCATGCCGCCACTCAGCCGAGCGCCCACTCCTCCCTGACGTGGCAGCGACCCGACTCCCACCACGCGAGCTGGAGCCGGTCGAGCACCACGTCGACGGGCACGACGTCGCGGAGCAGCTCGGCGGTCGACGCCAGGCTGACCGTGTCGGAGGCCGCGTCGACGGTGAGGTGCGGCTGCACGTCGTCGCCGAACTCGCCGGCGTACGGCCTGAAGCCGGGGAAGGCCGCGACCAGCCGCTGCGTGAGGGCCCGCAGTGGCTCGGCGGGCTCCGGGACGAGGTGGATGATCCCGTTGGGGAACTGGCCGAGGCGCTGGAGCCGCGTGCGGACGGCTGGTGTCGTCCTCGCGATGTCCGCCACGACGGCCAGGGTCGTCTCGGACGGATCAGGGTCGAACGGCCCGAGTGCCGTGATGTGCGCGTGCCCGAAGCGCGGGTCGGTCGACACGAAACCCGTGTCGTAGTGCGCCGTCCTCGCCTGCACCCAGTCCTCCAGCTCCGGGACCGGCAGCTGCAGGACGGAGTGACCGGGCACGGGCCAAGGATGCGTCATCCACGGGCGGTGACGTCGTACCGCGCCGCCAGCTCGGCGAACGCAGAGGTGAGCTCGGGCGGGCCGACCACCTCCATCGGGACGTCGAAGCGTCCGAACGACGCGGCGAGCGCCCGCCATGACCACGCTCCCGCCTCGAGGCTGGTGCGGTGCGCGTCGACGCGCCGGACCGTGCCGTCGCCGGCGAAGGGCAGGACGTCGCGGGCGGGCAGGTCGAGGATCACGGTCCCCCGGCACGGCCACTCGTTGACGTCGCGCCCCTTGAACCGTGCGGACACGAACTCGTGCACGTCACCTCCAGGCACCTCGCGCGGCGCGAAGCGAGGACCGGTGGGCGTGCGCGGGGTGACCCGGTCCACGCTGAAGAGACGCCAGTCGTCGCGGTCGAGGTCCCAGGCGAGGAGGTACCAGAGGCCCGACGAGGTCACGATGTGGTGTGGCTCCGCCCGTCGGGGCGGGTCGTCCGGCATCGGACCGGAGTCCGGGTCCCTGTCGCGCGCGGCGTAGTCGAAGCGCAGGACCTCGCGCGCACGGATCGTGCTGGCCAGCGAGACGAGGACGTCGGCGGCCACGAGGCCCGGCGTCCCGCTGCCGGCCCGTCCCGTGATCGCGGTGACCTCGAGGGCGTCGAGCCGGTGCCGCAAGCGCGACGGCATCACCTGCCGGATCGTCGCGAGCGCCCGGATCGCGCCCTCCTCGATCCCGACTCCCGCAGCCGGGGCGGTCTGCAGCGCTACCGCTACGGCGACCGTCTGGTCATCGTCGAACAGCAGCGGCGGCAGCTCGCTTCCCGCGCCGAGCCGGTAGCCGCCGTCCGGCCCCATGGTCGTCCGGATGCTGTAGCCCATCTCGCGGAGTCGCTCGATGTCGCGCCGCACCGTGCGGTCGGTCGTGCCGAGGCGCTCGGCGAGGACCGGGCCCGGCCAGTCGCGTCGCGCCTGCAGCAGCGACAGCAGCTCGAGCAACCGCAACGTGTTCGACATGTCTCGAGGCTAGTCGCAGTCCCGGACAGGAACGGTCCTACTCGGCTGCGACGGTGGGTCGTGCGAGGCCATCCGGGCCGCGCAGACCACGAGGAGCACGTCATGACCATCCAGACGACCATCCACCTCAACTTCCGCGGCGATGCGCGTGCTGCGCTCGAGAGCTATCAGTCCGTGTTCGGTGGGCACCTCGTCATCAACACCTACGCCGACTTCGGGATGCCCGCCGACGTGCCCGGCGCGGACCGCGTCGTCTTCGGCCTCGTCGCGTCCGACTCCGGCTTCCGTGTGATGGCGTACGACGTCCCCGGGGAGACCGGCGGCACGCTGGTCGGCGGGTCGTCGACCCGCCGCGACAACGGCACCACGCTCACCGACCAAGCGCTCTTCGTCTCGATCAGCGCCGACACCCTCGACGAGGCGCAGGGCTACTTCGACGCGCTCGCCGCCGACGGGACGGTCGTCGAGCCGCTCGCCGCGTCAGCGTGGAGCCCTGGGTTCGGCATGCTGACCGATCGCTTCGGCGTGACGTGGAGCGTCGGGGTCACCGCCGGCTGATCGCACGGCCCCCTAGGCTGGCGCCGCCATGGACCGCATAGCACCGCCCTCCCCCGACGTCCTCTCTCTCGCCCGTGCGCGACTCGTGGGTCTCGCCACGCCGCCCGGCGCACTCGGCCGGATCGGCGAGCTCGGCGTCTGGCTGGCGGCGGCCCAGGGTGCGGTGCCTCCCGAGCCGCTGACGGATGTACGCCTCGTGGTGCTCGCCGGCGACCACGGCGTGGCCGCGCACGGGGTGTCGGCCTACCCGGCCGCCGTCACCGAGGCGATGGTGCGCACGATCGTCGCCGGCCGCGCAGGTGTCTCGGCGCTGGCGCGCGAGCACGGCGTCTCGGTGACCGTCCTCGACGTGGCGGTCGACGCGGACCTCTCCGACCTCCCCGCTGCCGTGACCGCGCGGAAGGTCCGCCGCGGGTCGGGGGCGATCCACCTCGAGGACGCGCTCACCGCGGACGAGACCGCGCAGTCCGTGGCCCTCGGGGCGTCGGTCGCGGCCGAGCTGGTCGACGACGGCGCCCAGGTGCTGATGACCGGTGACCTCGGGATCGGCAACACCACTCCCGCCGCAGCCCTGGTTGCCGCGTCGCTGGGGCTGCCGGCCGACGAGGTGACCGGGCGCGGCACCGGCGTCGACGACGCGGGCTGGACCCGCAAGCGCGACGTGGTCGCGGCGGCGCTGGCGCGCGCCTCGGGCCGCGCCGCGGATCCGGTCGACCTGCTCACCGCGCTCGGCAGCGCCGACCTCGCCGGGACGGTCGGCCTCCTCGTCGAGGCGTCCCGCCGGGGCACGCCCGTCGTCCTCGACGGCCTGATGTCCGTCGCGTGCGCCGTGGTGGCCGAGGCCCTCGCGCCCGGCGCGTCCGCCTGGTGGGTCGCCGGGCACCGCTCGACCGAGCCCGCCCAGACCCACGCGCTCAAGTCCCTCGGCCTCGAACCGCTCCTCGACGTCGGCATGCGGCTCGGGGAGGGCTCCGGTGCAGTCGCCGCCCTTCCGCTTCTCCGCTCCGGTATCGCCGTGATGCGCGACGTCGCGCTGCTGTCCGAGATCCTCCCCGAGTGAGGCTGCCTCCGTGATCCTGCGCGACGCCTGGCTCCTCGCGACCGGCACCCTGACAGCCGTCCGCGTGCCGCCGCCGTCGCGCGTCGACCGCCCGGTGGCCGGCCTGGCGATGGTCCTCGCACCGGTGGCCGTCCTGCCACTCGCCGTCGTGGCTGCGATCCTCGCCCTCCTGGGCGACCGGTTCGGCCTCGCTCCGCTCGCGACGGCGTACGTCGTCCTGCTTGCCCTCGCGCTCGGCACGCGAGCCTTCCACTGGGACGGCCTCGCCGACACCGCCGACGGCCTGACCGCGTCCTACTCCCCCGAACGCTCGCTCGAGGTGATGCGCACCGGACCCGTCGGACCGGCCGGGGTGGTCGCGGTGGTCCTGGTCGCCGGCCTCCAGGCAGCGGCCCTCGCATCGGTGATCCGGCACGAGCACGGCTGGGTCGCCGTCGGCCTCCTCGTGTGCGCCTCCCGCGCCTGCCTGGCGATCGCCTGCGTCAGCGGCGTCCCCGCCGCCCGCGCCGACGGGCTCGGCGCGACCCACATCGGCTCGGTCCCGGACGTCGGCGCACTCCTCTCGCTCGCCCTCACGATCGTGCTCGTGGCGCTGGCCGGCTTCGTCCTCGGGTCGGTGTGGCCCCTGCTCGTCGGCCTGGCGCTGATGCTGGCGGCGGTCGTCGCGCTGGTCTTCCGCTGCGTACGCCGTCTGGGCGGGATCACGGGCGACGTCCTCGGCGCCGCGGTCGAGGTCTCGTTCGCGGTGCTCGTGCTGGCGGCCGCCACCAGCTAGCCGGTCGAGCGGCCGCGAGGAACACGGGCGTGCCGAGACCTCAGGCGTCGTACTCCGCATCGTGGGTCCGGGCGTCCGGCGCCTGCTCGTCCAGCGACTGCCGGTAGGCGACACACCCGCGCATGAAGCGTGGCCACGGTGGCACGGCGATGTCGGGGGCGGTCCGCTCGGGCAGCGTGTCCCAGAGGTCCGGGTGGTGCCAGCAGAGGTCGTGCCCGGAGGTGTCACGGTGGGCGCGCACCGCGGTGCGCAGCTTCACCACCTCCGCCACCAGCTGGTCGCGCGTCATCTCGTCGAGGTCGTCGTCCATCCCTCCAGTGTGCGCCCGTCGGACGGCCATCCGCCTCTGACAGGATCGGCACCATGCGGATCCTGGTCACCGGCGGCGTCCGGTCCGGCAAGTCCACCCACGCCGAGGCCCTCCTCGGCGACGAGCCCGCCACCTACGTGGCGCCCGGACCCACCCCGGACGCCGAGGCCGACCCCGACTGGGCTGCTCGCATCTCCGCCCACCTCGCCCGGCGTCCGGCGTCGTGGTCGACGCTCGAGACCCGCGACGTGGCGACGGCACTCCGGGACGCCGACCTGCCCGTCCTCGTCGACTGCCTCGGCACCTGGCTCACCGCGCTGGTCGACGATGCAGCCGCCTGGGAGCAGGACAGCGACACCGTCCACCAGATGGTGGTCGCCCGCACCGACGAGGTCGTCGAGGCGCTCCGCGCGTGCGACCACGACGTCGTGGTCGTCACCAACGAGGTCGGCCTCGGGATCGTCCCCGAGCACCGCTCCGGCCGGCTCTTCCGGGACCTCCTCGGCATCGTCAACCAGCGCGTCGGCGCCGCCTGCGACGAGGTGCACCTCGTCGTCGCCGGCCGCGTGCTCCGGCTCTGAGAGGACTCCTGCCGTGAAAGACCTGCGCCAGCACTGGGCCGAGGGCCGCCCGACCCACGGTCTGTGGAGCCTGCTCCCGGGAGCCGTGACCGCAGAGGTCCTCGCGCGGACCGGGGCCGACCACGTGGTCGTCGACCTCCAGCACGGTGCGGTCGGCGAGGCCGACCTGCCCGGCATCACCGCAGCGATCCGTGCGGCGGCCGCGGTGCCGCTGGTGCGCACCCGGAGCTCGTCCTTCCCGGACGTCGGCCGACCGCTCGACCTCGGCGCGCACGGGGTGATGTCCCCAACGTCCGCGACGCCGAGCACGCCCGCGAGGTGGTCGACTCGGCGAGGTACGCACCCGACGGCACTCGCTCGATCGGCAGGCTCGTGGGCAGCGCCGACGTCCCACTGGTGATCCTCATGGTGGAGATGGCGACCGCGCTCGACGACCTCGACGCCCTGCTCGCGGTCGACGGGCTCGACGGCATCTACGTCGGCCCCGGCGACCTGTCGCTGTCCCTCGGGCTGAGCGGCGACGAGCACCGCGGCGAGTTCCGCGAGGTCCTGTCGTCGATCATCGCCCGGGCGGTCGCCGCCGGGGTCCCGGTCGGCGTCCACGCCTACAGCGGCGAGGACGCCCGCGCGTACGCCGACGAGGGCGCCACGCTCGTCACCGTCGCGGTCGACACGGTCACGCTCGGCGACGCCATGTCCCGCCACCTCGACCTCGCTCGGGAGCGCGGGGGTTCCTAGCTTTGCGTTGGGAAGGCGGCCGACGCCCGATGCGCGCTCATCGCGGCCCACCTCGACACGTGTCCGGGATGTTGCCCTCGTTCCGACCGATCGAGGGCAACATCGCGGACACGTGTACGACGTTGGTGGCCGTAGCTCGGTGAACGCACCGCTCCGACATGTCGCCGGGTCAGCGGCGCACGAGCCGAGCGATCGTCAGCACGACCACCAGCCCGGGGAACACGCCCGCGAGCAGCAGCACGAGCCCGACGACCCAGAGTCCGGAGTCGTCCGACGACGAGGCGTACGCCGCCCACGGCACGGCGAAGCCGACGGTCGCCGCGGCTGCGAGGAGCACGACGCCCCTGCCGGCACGCGTGAGCGCGGCGACCGAGCCGGCGACCACGCACAGCCCGCAGCCGAGCACCTGCCACACGTCGTACGGCACGTCGTCCCAGCCGAACCAGACGAACCACATCGCGGCCGCGAAGACCGCGAGCGCCAGGGCCACGGGCAGCCGTGAGATCAGGGACTGCACGTCGGCTCCCGCCACTCGGAGATCTCCGAGGTGTCGAAGCGCGCCAGCATCGGCGTCATCGGTCGCCCCTTCTCCTGGTAGAGCCGCGACCCAGACTCGCTGACGACCCACAGGTGGTCGGGGCCGGTGAGCGCCATGCCCTCGGCGCCCGGCAGGAAGCCCCGGCTGATCCCGTCCGGCCCGACGAGCACCCCGCACGACGTGTTCGACCGCGCCAGCCAGAGGCCGGGACCGACGCCGCCCAGCTCGGCCCACAGCGCGCCCTGGGTGTCGGGCGGGATCCGGACCGCGTCGACGGCGTCCCCCTCGTCCAGCACGTACGCCGACGAGGCGAGCATCGCGTCGACGTCGAACCACCACAGCCGGGCGGGGTTGTCCGCCCGGAAGCGTCCCAGTCCCAGCCGGCCGTCCTTGCCGAACACGGCGAACGACCCGCGCACCGGGTCGGTGAGCGCCCAGCCACGTTTCGGCTCGAGGGTCTCGGGGTCGAGCAGCCACAGCCGCAGCGTCTCCGCGAGCCACACGCCGTGCTCGTCGACGACGACTCCCCCGCCGTGCCGGCACTCGGTCGGCTTCCGCGGCCCGACCCGGCCGACCACCGGGTACCTCGCCCTGATCAGCTCCCCGGACTTCAGGTCCATCGACTGCATCGTGCAGAGCCGCTGACCGGCGAGCTTGGTCCCGTCGAAGCTCGCGACGTAGGCCGTCCCGCCCGCGATCGTCATCCCCTGGGGCACCAGCCACTCGTCCGCGCCCGGCACCCAGCGGCCGGCGCACATCGCGTGGTCGTTGGAGAACGACGCGAGCTGGACCGCTCCGTAGGGCGGCCGATGCCCCATCACGTCGGCGTACCCCACGGGTCCGCAGCCCTTCAGCGGCACGGGGTCGGGCTCGTAGCGCGGGATCGTGCACCCGCTCGCGAGCAGCAGGGCCGCCGCCGCCGCGATCCTCCCGACCCCCGTCATGCGTGGCACGCTACCGGCGCGGCACGGCCAGCGCGGTCTCCCCGGCACGGCCGCGGAGGGTGACCGCTCCGTGCTCGACCCACCGCCCGGCCTCGTCGTGGTGTGCCGCCTCGACGCTGGCGAGGGAGACGAGGACCCGGCCGTCCTCCGACTTGGCGAGGTCGGTGAGCCGGGCAGCGGAGTTCACGGCGTCGCCGATGACGGTGTACTCGAAGCGCTCCTCGTGACCGACGTTGCCGGCGACCACCTCGCCAGTGGCCACCCCGATCCCGGCCGACAGCTCCGGGACGTCCTCGGCCAGCCGCTGGGCGATCGCGCGGGCGGCACCGAGGGCGTGGCCGGCGTGGTCCTCGACCGGGACCGGGGCGCCGAAGACCGCGAGCACGGCGTCGCCCATGAACTTGTTGACCAGCCCACCGCGTCGGTCCACCTCCTCGACGATGACGGCGAAGAACCGGTTGAGCAGCGCGACGACCTCGGCGGGCTCGTGCTCGGTGGCGTAGGTCGTGGAGCCCTCGAGGTCGACGAAGAGGACGCTGGCCTCGCGTGCCTCTCCCCCGAGCTCGACCTCCCCGGCCGTCTCCGCGGCACGCTGCGCCACCTCGCGACCGACGTGGCGTCCGAAGAGGTCGCGCAGCTGCTCGCGCTCGCGCAACCCGGTCGCCATCCGGTTGAAGCCGACCTGCAGCAGGCCGACCTCCGTGCCGTCGAAGACGACGACCTCCCGGTCGAGCCGGCCGCGCTCGACGTCGAGCAGCGCGTCGCGCACCGCGAGGACCGGGTCGACCACGGCGCCCGCCGACAGCACCGTGACGAGCAGGCCGAAGACGAGCACGACGGCACCCACGACGATGGTGGTGACACCGAGCCGGGTGACGGTGACGGTGTCGTCCACGAGAGCGACGACGCCGGCGACCATCAGGGCCACGACGGGCGCGGCCGTGCCGACGACCCAGAAGATGACCGAGCGCGCCTTGACCCCGACCAGGCTGGGTCGCCGGGTCAGGTCCGCCCCGGCCAGCGCACGCGCGGCCAGCGGTCGCAGTGCGAAGTCGGAGAGCAGGAAGGCGATGCCCGACACGACGATCGAGGCCGTGCCGACCGTCAGGCCGACGCCGAGTGCGCGCTCCGGCTGCAGGATCGCAGCCAGCAAGGTGAAGAGGACGGTGGCGGTGGCCCACAGCGCGAACTGCAGGACCGTCAGCCGCAGCGGGACCCGGAGCGTACGTCGTACGGTCCGCGCGTCCGGCGGCTCGTCGTCGTACTGCCAGCGCAGCGCGCGCAACGACGAGGCGGTGCCGATCCAGGTCCCGAGCAGGATCGCCACGCCGACGTAGATCGGGACGGCCACCGCCGTGGCGACCACCATCGAGCCGCTGGCTGGCGGGAGCGGCAGGACGACGGTGGCGATGACCACCACGACCCCGGCGCCGACGAGGTTCGTGACGACGAGCAGCGCGGTCAGGAGCAGCTGCACCCGGATGCGTACAGCGCGTGGCGACTGACCGGGGCGGCCGAGGACCCAGGAGCCGTACGGCGCGCGGGTCCGCCAGCGTCGAGCCATGGGCCGGAGCGTAGTGGCCCGTAGGGTCGGGCGCGTGGCTGACAACGTCCTGTGGATCATCACCGACGACCAGATGCGCTCGACGCTGAGGTCGATGGAGCAGACCTGGCGACGGCTGGCGACGAAGGGGGTGCGCTTCCGCAACGGCTACAGCGCGATGCCGCTGTGCGGTCCCGCGCGTGCGTCGATGCAGACCAGCCTCTACCCGCACAACCACGGGTGCGACACCAACATGACCCACCAGCCCTTCGTGGCGCAGGGCCTCGACCGCGACACGGCCGCGACCCGGATGAAGGGCGCGGGCTACGACACGGGCTACTTCGGCAAGTACATGAACGGCATCGGCCAGGACCCGACCTACGTCGCCCCGGGCTGGGACCGCTGGGTCACGCTGCTCGACGGCATGATCGACGACCCGCGGGTCAGCGTCGACGGGGAGGTCCGGAAGGTCGCGTCGCAACGGGCGTTCGACCGGTTCGCCGCCCAGCGGCTGCGCCGGTTCATCCGTCGCCACGAGGACACTCCCTGGTTCGCCGTCTTCTCGCCGACCGCCCCGCACGGGCCGTACACACCGAGCGCCGAGCACGCCGACGACTTCGACGGGGTGGAGTGGGATCCCGCGTCGTTCAACGAGGCGGACATGGCCGACAAGCCCACGTGGCTGCAGGACCTGCCTCCCCAGGACCGGCGCAAGATGCAGAAGATCTACGAGGGCAAGCTCGAGGAGCTGCAGGACGTCGACGACCAGGTCGGCCGCGTCCTCGACGTGCTCCGGACTACCGGCCAGCTGAGGCGGACCTGGATCTTCTTCGTCTCCGACAACGGCTACCTGCTGGGCGAGCACCGCCTGCTGAGCAAGAGCCAGCCCTACGAGGAGGCAGCGGGCGTCCCCTTCGTGGTGCGCGGTCCCGGTGTCGCGCCGGCGACCTCCGACGCGTTGGTCTCGCAGGTGGACCTGATGCCGACCACCCTCGACATCGCCGGCCTCGACCCTGACGCCGGTCGCGAGCTCGACGGACGCTCGCTGCTCGAGCCGTTGAGGACCGGCGACTGGTCGGACTGGCGACAGCGCCTGCTCGTCGAGAACACCCACCTCGACTGGGCGATGCTCCGCGAGGGCTCGATTGCCTACATCGAGCACCGCGACGCCGCGGGCGAGTGGGAGCTCTACGACCTCGACACCGACCCCCACCAGCTGGCAAGCATCGGGGACGCCGACGTGACGGCGTGGGCGCGGAAGACCGGCGAGCTCGTCGGCTCGCGGGGTCGTGCGCTGCGCAGGCTCGAGCGCTCGTGAGGATCGAGGATGCGCTGCGGCGCGCGCAGGAGGCAGCCGCGCCCGAGGTCGGCCGCGGCCAGCTGGCGACGTACATCCCGAGCCTGGCCAACGTCGACCCGCACCAGTTCGGGATGGCGATTGCGTCGTGCGACGGGGAGGTGCACGTCATCGGCGACGCGGACGTGTCGTTCTCGGTGCAGAGCATCAGCAAGGTCTTCACGCTCGCGCTGGTCATCGCCGCCGAGGGCGAGGCGATCTGGAAGCGCGTCGGCCGCGAGCCGTCGGGCAACCCGTTCAACTCCTTCCTCCAGCTCGACCAGGAGGCCGGGCGCCCGCGCAACCCGTTCATCAACGCCGGCGCCCTCGTCGTGACCGACCGGCTCCAGTCGCTCAGCGGGGACGCCAGCGGCACCCTGCGCGACCTGATGCGGCGCGAGAGCGGCCGCGCGTCCGTCGACAGCGATCCCGAGGTCGCGCGCTCGGAGCGCGAAGCGGGCCACCGCACGCTGGCCGTCGCGCACCTGCTCGCCAGCTACGGCAACCTCGAGTCGACGGTCGACGAGGTGATCGACGAGTACGTCGCCCAGTGCGCACTGTCGATGACGTGCCGCGAGCTCGCCCTCGCCGGGCTCTTCCTCGCCCGCGACGGCGTCCTCTCCGACGGCACCCCGCTGCTCAGCCCGCGCGAGACCAAGCGGGTCAACGCCGTGATGCTCACCTGCGGGACGTACGACTCCGCGGGCGAGTTCGCCTACCGCGTCGGCGTACCGGCCAAGTCCGGCGTCGGCGGCGGCATCCTCGCCGTCATCCCCGACCGCGGCGTCGCCTGCGTCTGGAGCCCCGCGCTCGGGCCGTCGGGCTCGTCGGCTGCCGGGCTCGCCGCGCTCGACGCGTTCACGACGTACTCCGACTGGACGGTGTTCTGACGCCTCGGCGTCTCAGACGAACGGCAGCAGCGCGTCGATCGAGTCCGTCGGCGTCCGCAACGCGACGCCGGTGCCGATGGCGGCGAGCTTCCAGTCGGTCCCGTCGCGGAACAGCTTGGCCATGACGAGCCCGGTGTTCTGGACCCCGAGGGTGATGGTGAAGCGGGCCAGCTCGGTGTCGGCGTCGTCGACGAGCCGGCAGTAGGCGTTGCGGATGTACTCGAGCGAGTGCCCCTGGTAGCTGCTGATCAGGAACAGGATCGAGTCGACCCTGGCGTAGACCTTGGTCAGGTCGACCGTGATCACCTCGTCATCGCCGTCGCCCTTGCCGGTGGTGTTGTCACCCAGGTGGACCACCGAGCCGTCGCGGGTGGCGAGGTTGTTGAAGAAGGCGAGGTCGAAGAGCTGGCCGCCCGCGAACTGCACGGCCGAGGCGTCGAGGTCGATCGGCGCCGCCCCGCTCCCGATGAAACCCGCCGTGGGCGCGTGGTCCCACCCGACACCCATCCGCACCATGCCCAGCGGCTTGTCGGCGTCGGCGGCGAGGGTCAGCTCCTGGCCCTCGGTCAGCTCGATCACGGTCGCTCCCCTCGCTGGACTGGTCGGTGTCGAAGGTACATCCCCGCCCCCGCAGTCCTCAGTGGTCGAGGTGCGAGGAGCGTCGGCGAACGCACCAATGTGAGTCGACCTCTATCCCGCCTGAGATCAACACGCTGTTCAGGTAGGCGCGCGCATGAACGCCCTCATCGCGGCAGATCCGGACGTCAGCTCGGTGGCGCTGTGCGGTTGCCTCGGTTCACCAGCCGCACCACAGCTACCGCACTGATTGCGGCAGATCCGGACGTTGGAGGCAGCGGGTAAGTGGCCTTCCGCACCACGGCCTCGCCCGGGAACTGTTGACCTGGGTGACCGCGTACCCGGCGCGGCTCGTTCGTCAGCCCCACCCCAGGCAGCGCAAACAGGTATACGCCGTCGCGTCGCAGCATGCTCCGTGCGGTCAGATGCGCTTCTCGCATCGCCGGATCGTCTCGCCCTGGCACACGTCGCGCCCCTTCTTACCGTTCACGTTGTCCCTGCCCGGGCCGCCGACGAGGCGGTCATCGCCGTAGTTCCCGGTGATGAAGTCGTTGCCAGGGCCGCCGTCGATCGTGGCCTCGTGGTCGGAGCACCGAGGCGGGGTCAAGGAGTCTGCGCCATAGCTCTTGCGCTGGTAGTCGACGTAGAGCAGGTCCCCGCCCTTCTTTCCCTTGATAGCCGTCCGGCACGCGGCGACCCTGATGTAGTCCGTGCGGCCGGTGCCGATGACGACGGCGCGCTTGGCGGTCACGGCGAGGCCACTGAAGTCGCTGACGCGGATCGAGTCCTCGACGCCCCCCTTGGTGGCCGTCACCCGAGAACGGCTCAGGTCGGCGCGCACCCGGTCGTGGCTCTTGAGGTCGAGGAGCAGTGTGTTGCGCCCGATGTCGCCCTTGATCCGCGTCGCCTTTCCGCCCAGGCTGTTCGACTCGTAGAGGTCGTTGCCGCTGCCGAGCGTGATGTCGCGGTCATACGTCCTCGGCGCGTCGACCTTGATGTGCTCAATGCGGTCGGTTCCGCGGAACGTGAACCGTCCGTGCTTGGCCGACGTGGTGAACCCGAGCCGGGCGAACCGGCCCGTCCAGGTGAGCGCGGTGTCGACCCCCGTCACCGTGCCGCTGGCGTCCATGGTGACGTCGCCGTTGGCGGATCGAACACTCAGGCTGCCGATGCCGTTGCTGGCCGCGGACACCGCGGCCGGGGCGGTGTGGATACCGCTCCACCTGACGTCGCCGAAGACGCCGAGGTCGATGACGTCGGCGTTCGGTTGGCCTGGCATGCCGGAGATGACGAGGCCACCGGTCCAGCTGAGGCGGATGACGTCGGCCTCGGTGTCGGTGCCATCGACGGTGCCCGCGTAGACCGTGTATCCGACGCGCTCGGAGGGGATGAACGTGTCGGCCCCCGCGCCGAGGACGGCGGGGACGAAAGTGGAGGTGCCCGTGGCGGAGTCGTAGCTGCTGCGTTCGCCGGTCGCGCACACGAGGTCGTCGCCGCCGAGCGCGTCGACTCGCGTCGCGTCGTTCGTGACGATGACGTCCGCGCCCTCCGTTCCGGTGACCTGGCCCCCGGGCGTCCCGACGATGGTCGCCGCCTGCCCCTCACATGTCTCGCCCGCAGCGGTGGCCGTGCCCATTGGCGCGAGCAGCGCCGCACCCAGGAGCGCGACGGCGGGCAGACTGATGGTCCTCATGGTTCCCCTTGATCGTGGACGAACCAGTATGACGAGGCGTCGACCCAGAAGGTTGTGACGACCTGCTGACGGGAGCGGGGTCCGTGCTACACCAGCAGGACGTAGGAGCCCAGCGCCACCAGCCAGGACATGAAGGACCCGAGCAGGAAGTACTCCGTCATCTCGTGGACGGTCGCCTGCTCCTGGCGGGAGGAGAGCTCGGGGAAGCGGAGCAACCCCTTGGCCGCGACGACGATCGAGGCCGCCGTCACCTGCCCGCCCATGGCGAGGGCGAGGATGAAGACGCGCTCGAGCGGGCCGAGGAGGCGGCCGCCCTTGAGCTTGGTCTCCGGCATCGCGCCGTCCTTGCCGGGGTTGATCGTGCCCGTCGACTTCAGCACCAGCCGGACGAGCACGTTGCCGGTGGAGAGCTGGAGACCGAAGGCGCCGAGCAGCAGGAGGAACCTGTCGGCGCTGAGTCCGTCGACGGCCGGCAACGACATCGAGCCGAGCCACCTGTCCAGCGGACCGTCGGCCGCGGGTGCGAGGCCGGAGCAGGCGACGCCCGCCGTGAGCGCGACGCCGAAGAGGGCCAGCGGCACCCACGCCGCGGTCTGCGCGGGATGACCGAATCCCCACGTCACCGCGAAGCCCCACGCCAGCACGACGACCGCGATCACCAGGAGCGCGACCACGTCGCGCCCGGAGGTCATGTCCGCGAGCATGCCGAGCACGAGCACGCTGAGCGCACCGATCATCTGCGGCAGCAGCTTGACCTTGCGCGCGGAGTGCACCAGGTCGGTGACCGCGAAGCCGATCAGCAGGATCCCGAGCCAGCTCATCGCATCACCCTCGTCACAGTCCTCTCACAGTCCTTGCACCATTTCGTCGACCGCCAGCACCACACCGATCCCGTCCGCCCGGATCCGCTGGGAGACCGCTGACGGGCTGATGCCCAGGTCGTCGGCGATCACCTGCTGCATCCGCCCCCTCAGCAGACCATCCAGTACCGACATCGACCGCTCCGACAGGCCGGAGACGATCTGGTCCCTCGCCATCAGCGCAGCGTTCACCAGCTCGGGTGACGGCCCCGGCTCCCCGTCCGCGGCGACGTACGCCGTCCGCACGGCGCGCAGCGGCGCCTTGCGTTCGTAGCCCTCGAGGACCTCCACCGCCGCCCGGGCGGCCCACCAGCCAGGACCGTCCTCCACGCGTGGCTCCTCGGCCAGCACGAGCACCCGACCCCAGCCGATGCCCTGGCGCACGTCGACGTGCGGCAGCAGCGCCAGCCGGATCCGCAGGGTTGCCGCGATCGCGTCGCCGAGCGTCGCGAAGATGCCCTGGAACTCGTCGCCCGTGCCGATCCGCAGCGGCACCGGCGGGGCGTACGCCTCGTTGACGGACGCCACCGCCTGCTCGAAGCGCGCGTGGATGGCCGGCCGGTCGACGCTGCGGCGCGAACCGACCAGGTCACCGATCACGGTGACTGAAGCATCGGTCTTCACTTCATCCATATGAAGAGCATAACTTATTTCAGATCAGATGAAGCGATGAGATTCATTCCCAGAACACCCGCTCGACCACCGCATGGGCCCGCCGCGTGGTGCGGAGGTAGTCGTTGACCATCTGGTCCGACGAGCCCTGCGGGTAGCCGAGCACCCGCGCCACGGCCGCCCGCTCCTGCGCGTCGCGCGGCAGCTGGTCGGCCGGCTTGCCCCGGACCAGCGTCACGGCGTTGCGCACCCGCGACACCAGCCGCCACGCCTCGGCGAGCGTGGCCGCATCGTCCGACGAGATCAACGACGCCTCGGCCGCGGCCTCCAGGGCGGGCAGCGTCTGCGGGGTCCGCAGCTCCTCGACCCGGCCGGCGTGCCGCATCTGGAGCAGCTGGACGGTCCACTCGACGTCGGCCAGTCCCCCGCGACCGAGCTTGAGGTGCGTCTGCCGGTCGGCCCCACGCGGCAGCCGCTCGTTGTCGACGCGCGCCTTGATCCGGCGTACCTCGATCACGTCGTCCTGCGAGATCCCCTCGACCGGAAAACGGAGAGGATCGATGAGCGAGGTGAACCGCGCCCGCAGGTCCGCGTCGCCGGCGATGGGATCGGCACGCAGGAGTGCCTGGAACTCCCACACGTGCGACCACTTCTCGTAGTACGCCGCGTAGGACTCGACCGTGCGCACCATCGGGCCGTTCTTGCCCTCCGGGCGCAGGTCGGGGTCGACCTCCAGCGGCGGGTCGCTCGCCGGCAGCGACAGCAGCCGCCGGACCTCCGCCACGACCGCCGTGGCGAAGGACGAGGCGACCTGCGGCTCCACGCCCTCGACCGGCTCGTGCACGAACATCACGTCGGCGTCGGAGCCGTAGGACAGCTCGAAGCCGCCGTAGCGACCCATCGCGATCACGGCGAGGCGTGCGGGGTCCGACTCCAGCCCGCGCTGCGTCCGGACGGCGTAGCACGCGATGTCGAGCGTCGCCTGCAGCGTCGCATCGGTCAGCCGGCTCAGCCCCTGCCCGACCAGCGCCACGTCGGTCCCGGCCACCAGCTCGCCGCACGCGATCCGCAGCAGCTCGCGACGGCGTACGCCCCGCACCGCCACGACCGCGGCCTCCGCCGTCTCGGCCCGCACGGTCAGCGCCTGCATCTCCGCCAGCGCGGCCTCGGCGCTCAGCGGGACGAGCGACTCCCCCAGCATCTTCACGCCCTGCGGCTCGCGCTCGAGCAGGTCGGTGGCATAGCGCGAGGTGCCAAGGACGTGGGCCAGCCGCTGGGCGACCTCCCCCTCGTCGCGCAGCATCGTGAGGTACCACGGTGTCCGGCCGAGGCTCTCGCTGATCCGGCGGAAGCCGAAGAGGCCCGCGTCGGGGTCGGGCGAGTCGGCGAACCACTCGAGGAGCACCGGCAGCAGCGTCCGCTGGATGTCGGAGGTGCGCGACACCCCGCTCGTCAGGACCTCGAGGTGCCGCAGCGCGGCCTTCGGGTCGAGGTAGCCCAGCGCGGCCAGGCGGGCCTCGGCCGCCTCGAGCGACAGCCGCGCCTCGGCACCGGGGAGCTTGGCCACGGCGCCGAGCAGCGGCCGGTAGAAGAGCTTCTCGTGGAGCCGACGGACCTCGCGGCGGTGGTACTTCCACTGCTTGTCGAGCTGGACGGCCGGCTCGGAGAAGAGCCCGAGCGACCGTCCGAGCCGGCGCAGCGACGCGTCGTCGGCGGGCAGCACGTGCGTACGCCGCAGCTGGTGCAGCTGGATCCGGTGCTCGAGGGTGCGGAGGAAGGAGTAGGCCTCGTGCAGCTTCTCGCCGTCCTCACGGCCGACGTAACCGCCGTCGATCAGCTCGGCCAGCGCGCTGAGCGTGGCCCCAGCGCGGAGCGTCCGGTCGGCGCGACCGTGCACGAGCTGGAGCAGCTGGACCGCGAACTCGACGTCGCGCAGGCCACCCGAGCCGAGCTTGATCTGGCGGTCGGCCTCCGCGGCCGGGATGTTGTCGACGACGCGGCGCCGCATCGCCTGCACGTCGCCGACGAAGCCGTCGCGCTCGGCGGCGCTCCACACCAGCGGCTCGACCATCTCGACGTACGCGCGACCGAGCGCGAGGTCGCCGGCCACCGGGCGTGCCTTGAGCAGCGCCTGGAACTCCCAGGTCTTGGCCCACTTCTCGTAGTAGCCCTGATGGCTGCCGAGGGTCCGGGTCAGCGGTCCCTGGCTGCCCTCGGGCCGCAGGTTGGCGTCGACCGGCCAGATCGTGCCCTCGCGGGTGTGGTCGGAGCAGATCCGCATCAGGTGTGACGCGAGCTGGGTCGCAGCGCGCAGCGCGGTGCCCTCGTCGGCTCCGTCGACGGCCTCGTGCACGAAGATCACGTCGACGTCGGAGACGTAGTTGAGCTCGTGCCCACCGCACTTGCCCATCGCGATCACCGCCAGCCGGACGGAGTCGTACGACTCCACGCGGGCGCGCGCGATGGCCAGTGCCGCCTCCAGGGTGGCGGCGGCGAGGTCGGAGATCTCGGCGGCGGCGTCGTCGACGCCGACGTGGTGGGCGAGGTCGCGGGCGGCGAGGCGGAGCAGGATCCGGCGGTACTCCACCCGTAGCGCGTCCACCGCCTCGGCGTCGGCCATCTCGGAGACGGGTACGTCCGCGCGCGCGTCCGCGCCGACCGCGGTCAGCATCGACTCCCGGACGGCGTACGCCGCCGCGCGGGTGCTGCCGAGCGTCGGGTCGGTGAGCTCGCGCCAGTGCCCGGGGTGTCGCACGAGGTGCTGGGTCAGCGCGGCGCTCGCCCCGAGCACGGTGCACAACCGCATGGCCGTGCCCTCGTCGTCGGCGAGCGCGGCGAGCATCGTGGCGCCGTCCGCCTCGGACTGGGCGTCGACCAGCCGCAGCAGCCCCTCCAGCGCCGCGTCCGGGTCGGCGGTGACGGCCAGCTTGGCGGTCAGCGGCTTCGCGGCGGCACCGAGCCGCTCGATGCCCTGCTTGGCCGCCGGCCCGTCGACGAAGCCGATCCGTACGAAGTCCCCGCTGGTCGTGGTCATCGCTCGTCCCTCGCGATCTCCGCGAACCGCTGGACCAGCGGCCGCCAGTGCGACTCGAGCGACTGCTCGGCGTCCTTGATCTCCGCGAGCACGACGTGCTCGTCGAGGCCCAGCGCGACGAGGTCGTCGCGGTCCTCGGCCGCCCAGCCTGTGACGACGTCGGTGTCGACCTCGGGGTGCGCCTGGACGCCCCACGCGAGTCGCGCGAAGCGAGCCACCTGCACCTCACCGCCGGGTGTCCGGGCGAGGACCACCCCGTCGTCCGGGAGCGTCGCGACGATGTCGTTGTTCCAGTGGATCGCCGCCTCGCCGCCGGCGTGGGCACCGAAGAGCAGGTCGGCGGCGTCCGCGCTCCAGCCCACCGGCTGGAGCCCGACGGTCTGGCCACGCGGGTTCTTCACGACCTCGCCACCGAGCGCGACCGCCAGCACCTGGTGGCCCAGGCAGATCCCGAGCACCGGCACCGAGGCGGCGACCGCGTCGCGCAGCAGGGCCTTGAGCGCGGGCAGCCACGGCGCCCGGTCGTCGTCGTACGCCCCCATGTCGCCGCCCATCACCAGCACGGCGTCGTACGCCGTCACGGCGGGGAACGCGTCACCGGCGTAGGGCCGGCACACCGACAGCGTGCAGCCGGCCTCCTCCAGCCAGCGGCCGACGAGGTGCGGCGGGCACGACGCCTGGTGCTCGACGACGAGGATCCGGGCGCTCACGAGTGGGCTCAGAGAACCGGGAGCATCCGGTCGCGCTCGTAGGCGGAGACCTGGGTGCGGTACTCCTCCCACTCCGAGCGCTTGTTGCGCAGGAAGAAGTCGAAGACGTGCTCGCCCAGGGCCTCGGCGAGCAGCTCGGACTCCTCTGCCACGCCGATGGCGTCGTGCAGGCTCTTGGGCAACGGTGAGATGCCGAGCGACTTGCGCTCGCGCTCGGTCAGCGACCAGACGTCGTCCTCGGCCTCGCGGGGCAGCTCGTAGCCCTCCTCGATGCCCTTCATGCCGGCCGCGAGCGTCACGGCGAAGGCGAGGTAGGGGTTGCACGCGGCGTCGATCGTGCGCAGCTCGATGCGGGTCGACTGACCCTTGTTGGGCTTGTACATCGGCACGCGCACCATGGCCGAGCGGTTGTTGTGGCCCCAGCAGATCGAGGAGGGCGCCTCGCCGCCGCCGAGCAGCCGCTTGTAGGAGTTGACCCACTGGTTGGTGACGACGCTGATCTCGCTGGCGTGGCGCAGGATGCCGGCGATGAACTGGCGCCCGGTCTTCGACAGCTGGTACTCCGCACCGGCCTCGAAGAACGCGTTGCGGTCGCCCTCGAAGAGCGACACGTGCGTGTGCATGCCCGAGCCGGGGTGCGTGGTGAACGGCTTGGGCATGAAGGACGCCCAGATCCCCTGGCCGAGCGCGACCTCACGGATGACCGTGCGGAAGGTCATGATGTTGTCGGCGGTGGTCAGCGCGTCGGCGTAGCGCAGGTCGATCTCCTGCTGGCCCGGACCGCCCTCGTGGTGGCTGAACTCCACCGAGATGCCCATCGCCTCGAGCATCGTGATCGCCTCGCGCCGGAAGTCGGCGCCGCGCGACTGCGCGGTGTGGTCGAAGAACCCGCTGCGGTCCACCGGCACCGGCTCGTCGCCCTTCCCGGGCACGTCCTTGAACAGGTAGAACTCGATCTCGGGGTGGGTGTAGAAGGTGAAGCCCTTGTCGGCCGCCGCGCTCAGCGTGCGCTTGAGGACGTGGCGCGGATCGGCGTAGGACGGGCTGCCGTCGGGCATCACGATGTCGCAGAACATGCGGGCCGTGGCCGGGCCGCCGTCGTCGCCCGTGCGCCACGGCAGGAGCTGGAACGTCGACGCGTCGGGGTGGGCGAGCATGTCGGACTCGTAGACCCGGGCGAAGCCCTCGATGGCCGAGCCGTCGAACCCGATGCCCTCGTCGAAGGCGTTCTCGAGCTCGGCCGGCGCGACGCTCACGCTCTTGAGGAAGCCGAGGACGTCGGTGAACCAGAGCCGGACGAACCGGACGTCACGCTCCTCGAGCGCGCGGAGTACGAAGTCCTCTTGCTTGCCCATGGCACCAGCCTAGGGGCAAGCAAGAGGCCTTCCCGGACACCGCTCGCTCAGTGGCAGATGTTGACGTCCTGCGAGCCCAGGACGCCGTCCCAGACCTCGCGCATCGGCCTGAGCCAGCTCTGCGTGGTGGGCACGAAGGCGATGCTCCCGTCGACCATCTTCCTCACACCGCGGACCCGGACCTTCTCCACGACGATCGGCACGGTGACCTCGCGACTGCGCACGCCCTCCCAGCAGGCCGAGGCCTTCGTCTTGGTGATCGCCTCGTCGAGGGTGATCTCGTCGCCGACGTGCATGCCGTTGTAGCGCCACGCCAGGGTCGTGCGGTAGCCAGTGTGGCCCTCCCACGGCGCCTCGATCGCGACGGACATGCCGGCCGTGCGCCGGGTCGGGACGCGGAAGGTGACCGCGCCGCCCTCCACCTCCTTCACCCTGCTGTTCCAGAAGTCGACCTTGCCGGCGTCAGCCTGGGGGTACGTGCCGAGCGCGCTCGAGAGCTGGACCTCGCAGCCCTCGCAGTCGTCGACGGTGAAGGTGAGGGCCGTACGCGGCTGGGCACTGCGCTCGGTCGAGGCGGAGGTCGGCGCGGCGGCGGACGCGCTCGGGACGAGCAGTCCGGCGAGGAGCGCGGCAAGGGCGGTGGTGCGGATCAACATGGTTCTCTGCTTCTCTGTGAGGTGGGTGTCGATGACAAGGACGCCATCCCCCTCACGCAGGTTGCAACGGACTTTTAGTCGCCCAGCGTGTTCCGCTCGAGCTCGGCGAGCGTCGGCCGACCGCGGTTGCAGAACACCTCGAGGTCGACCGAGTTCTGGCCGTCGCTGAAGACCGCGTCCACGTCGTCGTCGGGCCCCTTCTCCCAGCTGACGATCCGCCAGCCGTTGGCCTCGTCGGGGCGTACGCCGACGCCGTAGGCCCACGTGTCGCGGCACTCCACGTCGAAGGCCCCCCACTCGCCGGCGATCTCGTCACGGACGGCCGGGCCGTCGGGCGACGGGACCGACGTGCGGTCCGTGTCGGTGTCGCGGATGACCTCGGCGCCGACCGGGCCGCGGTCACGGATCGTCGCGCCGACCGTGGACACCGCGAGCACGCCGACCAGCACGGCCACGGCCGTGGTCGCGGCCCACAGGCCCACATAGATCATCCGACGCCTCACCGGACCATCGTGCCGCGTCTCGGCTCAGCGTGAGGTCAGGAGGTGGTTAAGGGATGGATAAGGCGGGCAGCGGCGGCTGGTGCGGGCGGTACGGTCACCGCGTGGCCGAGGTGCTGATCATCGAGGACGACGACCGGATCCGGCCGTTGCTGGTGCGTGGCCTGCGCGACTGCGGCCACACGGTCACCTCCGCGCCGACCGGGATGAGCGGCCTCCAGCTCGCCGTCGACTCCTCCCCCGACCTCGTCGTGCTCGACCTCGGCCTGCCCGACGTCGACGGCACCCAGGTCCTGTCGATGCTGCGCGCGGTCAGCGCGGTGCCGGTGATCATCGCCAGCGCCCGCGCGGACGACCCGTCGCTCGTCGGCGCGCTCGACGCCGGTGCCGACGACTACGTCGTGAAGCCCTTCACCAGCGCCCAGCTCGACGCCCGGGTGCGTGCGGTGCTCCGGCGTACGGCCGCCGGGCGCGAGCGACCCTCCACCCTCACCGTCGGCGGGCTGTCGGTCGACCTGACCGGTCGGCGGGTGCACCTCGACGGCGCCGAGGTCGAGCTGACGCCGCGCGAGTTCGACCTGCTCGCCCACCTGGCCGAGCGCCCGGGCGAGGTGGTCACCAAGCGCGACCTGCTCGTCGAGGTGTGGCGCCAGCCGTGGGGCGGCTCGGACAAGACCGTCGACGTGCACCTGTCGTGGCTGCGCCGCAAGCTCGGCGAGACGGCGGCCGAGCCGCGCTACCTGACCACGGTGCGCGGCGTCGGCGTACGCCTCACCGCACCGCCCGACGCCCGCCGGGGCACCTGACGTGCGCCGCAGCCTCCTGGTCACCGCGGCCGCGGCGATCTCGATGGTGCTGCTGGCGCTGCTCGTGCCGATGGCCATCCTCGTGCGCAGCTATGCCCTCGAGGACCGCCTCGCACGCGCCGCGCTCGAGGTGCAGGCTGTCGAGACCGTGGTGTCGGGACAGGACGAGGGCATCGTCGGGCAGTACGTCGACCGGCTCAACGCGGACAGCACCTCGCAGGTGACCGTGCTCTACCCCACCGGACTGGCGATTGGCCCCGACCCCGGTGAGGACGCGCGGGTCCTCGACGCCCGCAACACCGGGCGCGCGCGGGTCGACGACGTCGACGACGGCTCGCAGATCCTCGTGCCGGTCTCGCGCGGCGGGAACTCCGCCCTCCCCTCGCAGACACCGGTGATCCGGGTGATCGTGGACGAGCCCGGCCTCGACTCGGTCGTCGGCGTCGCCTGGGGCCTCCTGGTCGTCCTCGCCCTCGCACTGCTGGCGGGCTCGTTGGTGGTCGTCGACCGGCTCGGCCGCTCGTTCGTGCAGCCGATCCGGCAGCTCGCCGAGCACACCCAGACCCTCGGCCGCCCCGGCGCCGCCGCGCCACTCGCTGCGGTCAACGGACCTCCGGAGGTGCAGGAGCTCGCCGGTGCCGTCGACCGCCTGGTCGGGCGGATCCAGCTGCTGCTCACCCGCGAGCGCGAGAACGTCGCCGACCTCTCCCACCGGCTCCGCACCCCCGTCACCGCGCTGCGGCTGCGCGTCGAGGGCGTGGCCGACCCGGACCTGCGCGAGCGTCTCGGGAGCGACCTCGACTCACTCCAGGCGACGGTCGACGAGATCGTGCGCGAGGCCCGGCGCTCCGAGCGCGAGGGCCTCGACCCGCAGACCGACGCGGTGTCGGTGCTCGCCGAGCGCGTACGCCACTGGGCGCCGCTCGCCGAGGACCAGGGCCGCTCGTGGGAGACCGACCTGGCGACCTCCGGGCCGTTGGTCCGCGCCAGCCGCGCCGACCTCGAGGCCCTCGTCGACGTGCTGCTGGACAACGTCTTCTCGCACACCCCCGACGAGGCCGGCGTACGCATCACGCTCACGGCCGCGGCCGACCGCGTCGACCTCGTCGTCGACGACGCCGGTCCCGGCCTGCCGGCGGGCCTCGACGTCACCGGCCGGGGGGCCAGCGGCGCCGGCTCGACCGGGCTCGGCCTCTCGATCGCGGCCCGCACCGCCGAGGACGCGGGCGGTGAGGTGACCACGGGTGCCTCGGACATGGGAGGAGCCCGGGTGGCCGTCACGTTGCGGACGGCCTGACCCGGGCTCCTGGTCGAGCGGGGTGCTTCTCCGTCAGGCTGCGGTGACCTTCAGCGAGCACGCGCTGCCGCCGAGTGGCGTCACGGTGAGCTTGAAGGTGTCCTTGCCGGCGGTGTTCCTGCGGAAGGTGTCGAGGTCGAGCTCGCCCTCGCCGTCGGCCTTGAGGGTGCGGGTGACCGCGAGGTTGCCGTTGTGGCGGATCGCGACCTTCCAGGTGCTGAAGGCCTTGGCGCCGTCGAGGTCGGCGTCGACGTCGTAGCCGCCGCGCTCGCGGTCGACGTTGAGCTCGAAGGTCGCGCCGGCGCAGGTGCCGCGGCGCTCGACGTCGGCGTGGGCGGGGGTGGCGACCAGGACGGTCGCGCCGGCAGCGGCGGTGGCGAGCAGCGTGGTGGCGGCGATGGTCTTCTTCATGGGGTTCTCCTCGGGTGGTTCGGGTGGGTGTGGGTGTGGATCGGTGGGTCAGCCGCCGAGCGAGCCCGTGCAGGGCTCGCCGTCAGCAGGGGTGAACGTGACCTCGTAGGTCGCGTCGCCGGGGTTGCCGGAGGCGAAGACGTCGACGTCGATCTCGCCGTCCTCGTCGGTGGTCCGCTCGCCGGCCAGGAGCGAGGTGTTGTCGCGGAGGACCTCGACGTCCCAGAGCTCGCCGGGTCCGACGGACTGCAGCTCGGCACCGACCTCGGTGCCGCCGTCCTCGGCCTCGGCGCTCAGCTCCCAGGTCGCACCGCCGCAGGTGCCGCGCTCGGTGGTCTGGGTCTCGACGGCAGCGTCGACCGCCCACCACGAGCCCAGCCCGACCACGACCGCCGCTGCTGCGACCCCACCGATGACTGCCTTCTTCTTCTGCACGGTTCCTCCTCGTCGTCCGACGCCGGTTGCGACGTCGTGGGACGAGGTTCGTGCGAGCGCGGCTAACCGCGCTCCAGCCGGTGGCTAAAGGTGGGTTAAGGCCTCCTGGCCCTCCTGAGCGGTGGTCCACCCACATTTCGTGGCGCCCGCATGTGGGTGGGCCACCGCCCGTCGGCGTGGCGACCGCGACGCGCGACTGAGCGGTGGTCCACCCACCTTCTCGGCGTCAGGAATGTGGGTGGACCACCGCTGCGTGCGCAGCGTCAGGAGGCAGGTACGTCCCGCTCGATCTCGGCCAGCCACGCAGTCCCGCGAGCGTCCGACGGCATCCGCCAGTCCCCGCGGGGGCTCATCGTCCCGCTGGCGCTGACCTTGGGGCCGTTGGGCAGCGCGGACCGCTTGAACTGGTTGGCGAAGAACCGCTTCACGAAGACCTCGAGCCAGGTCCGCACGTCAGCGAGGTCGTACGACACCCGCGCGTCGTCGGGGAAGCCCGGGGGCCACTCCCCTGCCTCGGCGTCCTTCCACGCGTGCCACGCCAGGAAGGCGATCTTGCGGGGGCGGTAGCCGTGGCGCACGACGTGGGCGAGCGTGAAGTCCTGCAGGTTGTAGGGGCCGACCGTGTCCTGCGTGGCCTGCGGCTTCTTGCCGTCCTCGGTCGGGATCAGCTCGGGGGTGATCTCCTGGGTGAGGATCTCGCCGAGCAGCTCGCCGACCTCGGCCGAGAACTCACCGTGGCTGATCACCCAGCGGATCAGGTGCTGCACGAGCGTCTTCGGCACGCCGGCGTTGACCGTGTAGTGCGACATCTGGTCGCCGACGCCGTAGGTGCACCAGCCGAGCGCGAGCTCGGACAGGTCGCCGGTGCCGACGACGATGCCGCCGCGCTGGTTGGCCAGCCGGAAGAGGTAGTCGTAGCGCAGCCCGGCCTGGACGTTCTCGAAGGTGACGTCGTAGACGCGCTCGCCGTCGGCGTAGGGGTGGCCCATGTCCTTCAGCATCTGCTCGGCCGCCGGCCGGATGTCGAGCTCCTCGAAGGTGACGCCGAGTGCCTGCGAGAGCCGGGTGGCGTACGACTTGGTGGTGGCGCCGGTCGCGAAGCCGGGCATCGTGAAGGCGAGCACGTCGCTGCGCGGCCGACCGAGCCGGTCCATCGCCTTGCACGCGACGATCAGCGCGTGCGTCGAGTCGAGGCCGCCACTCACGCCGATGACCGCCTTGGGCGTGCCGATGGCGTTGAGCCGCTGCTCGAGGCCGGAGACCTGGATGTTGTAGGCCTCGTAGCAGTCGAGCTCGAGCCGCGCCGGGTCGTCGGGCACGAACGGGAACCGGTCGACCTTGCGCATGAGGCCGATGTCGCCCTCGGGCGGGCCGAGGGCGAACTCGACCTCGCGGAACTCGTCGGCCGTGTCGTGCGTGCGCCGGTTGTCGTCGAAGCTCCCCTGCCGCAACCGCTCCTGGCGCAGCCGGTCGAGGTCGACGTCGACCACCGTGCGGCGCGGGCCGTCGGGGAACCGTTCGCCCTCGCCGAGCAGGTCGCCGCACTCGTAGACCATCGTCTGGCCGTCCCAGCTCAGGTCGGTCGTCGACTCACCCTGCCCGGCCGCAGCGTAGACGTACGCCGCCGCGCACCGCGCGCTCGCGCTGCGGACGAGCAGCCGGCGGTCCTCGGCGCGGGCGACCGTGATCGGCGAGCCGCTGAGGTTGGCCAGCACCGTGGCGCCGGCCAGTGCGGCGCGGGCGCTCGGCGGCACCGGCACCCACATGTCCTCGCAGATCTCGACGTGCATCGACAGCCCCGGGACGTCGTACGCCGTGAAGACGAGGTCGGGCCCGAACGGCACCGTCTCGCCCCCGATCTCCATCCACTCGCCGGCCATGTCGTCGCCCGGCGCGAACCAGCGGCGCTCGTAGAACTCGCGGTAGTTCGGCAGGTAGGCCTTGGGCGCGACGCCGAGCACCTCGCCGCGGTGGATGACCACCGCGCAGTTGTAGACCCGCGAGCGCCACGCGATGGGCGCACCCACGACGAGGACCGACATCAGGTCGGCGCTCGCCGCGACGATCTCCGCGATCGCGTCCTGCACCCCGGCGAGCAGGGTGTCCTGGAGGAAGAGGTCGTCGACGGAGTAGCCCGACAGGCAGAGCTCGGGGAACACCGCGACCGCCACGTGGTCGTCGTGGCAGGCCCTCGCCTGGGCGATGACCTCGGCGGCGTTGGCGGCGGGATCGGCGAGGTGCACCGGCAGCGTGCACGCGGCGATGCGCGCGAAGCCCTGCGCGTAGGCGGAGTAGAAGTCCACGTGCTCACTCTAGGGAGTGGGCGTCGCGACGAGGCCGACCGCGACCGCGACGTCCCGCATCCGGGTGTCGCCACTCGCCACGATCTGGAACCCGCCGGTCCGGAACTCCCAGGCCACCAGGTGCCACTCGTCCCCGCCACGCGTCTCCTTGCCGAACCGCACGGGCGCGACGAGCAGCAGGAGCGTGTCCTCGTCGAGGAACCCCTGCGCCGTCAGGTGCCCGTTGTCGCTGTACTCCGAGCTCGGCTCCTCGATCGGCGCGTACGCCACCAGTGCGCCGGTGGCGGTGTCGACGACGACCGGACCGGCGTACGCGCCGCCGCCGAGGCCGCCGGTCAGCGCCACCATGCCGGGCCCGGCCACCATCCGTTCGCCCCAGGCGATGCCGTCGTCGGTGCGGTGCACGACCTCGCCGTCGCGCCACGTGAGCAGGCTCCCGGAGCGGAAGTCACGCTGGAGGAGCGCACCGTCGGGGTCGACCGCGACGCTCGCGGTGTAGCGCCCGAGGTAGGACGCGTCCTCGTCGCTCCCGTCGAGGCCCATGATCCAGGGCGTGTCCCAGTGGTGCACGAGCACGGCGTCGTCGCCCGCCATCCACTGGACGGCCGGCAGCGTGTCCGACGGCGCGGCGATCTCCTCGGGCCAGGCCAGCACCCGGCGCTCACCCGTCGCCACGTCGACGACCCAGAGACCCTCCTCGGCAGCGAACGCGACGAGACGACCGTCGCTCGAGATGGCGGGCGAGATCACGGGCCGCAGGGTGGAGGCGGCGACCGACGCGGTGCCGGGCACCGCACGCCACTCACCGCCCGGGCTCAGCAGCCTCAGGTCGCGCCCTTCCTCCGGCCAGGCGAGCACGGCCGCGGGGACGGGCTGGTCGAGGACCGACGGCGGGCTCGCAGGCGGGTCGAGATCGTTGCGGAGGACGGAGTCGAAGCGCGGCTCGTCGACAACGGTGAAGGGGTCCCAGACCGGCTGGGTGCCTCCCGCCTCGTCGGTCCCGCGCACCGTCGGGGTCGCTGTCGGCGTGGGGACGGGCGTGTCCACGACCTCCGCGTGCGGCACCCGGTCCTGCACGGCCCAGGCCGCACCGCCGCCGAGCAGCACGACGGCGGCGAGCGCACCGGCGGAGGCACGGCGTACGCGGGTGCGGTGCGCGGCGACGAGGGCGCGGCCGGCGAGGTCGGGCGACGCGACGTGGTCGGTCGCCTCGCGGAGCACGTGCTGGAGGTCGGTCACGGTGTCCTCCCGATGAGGCTGATGAGCTCGGGCGCTCCGGTGCGCAGCCGCGCGAGGGCGGCGGCGTTCTGGCTCTTCACCGTCCCGATCGAGACGCCGAGCACGTCGGCGGTCTCGCGCTCGGTCAGGTCGTCGAAGTGACGCAGCACCACCACGGCACGCTGGCCGGGCGTCAGGCGCGCCAGCGCGCGTCGTACGACCAGCGCGATCTCCGGCTCGTCGCTCGACCCGGCGTCGTGGAAGGAGTCGGTCGGCACGTCGCGACGGCGCCGCCACCACGAGATGTTGTCGCGGGCGATGATCCGGAGGGCGTACGCCGTCGGGTTGCCGTCGGCGAGCCGCGACCACCGCAGCGCCACCTTGGTCAGCGCCTCCTGGACGAGGTCCTCGCCGCGGTGCAGGTCACCGGTGAGGAGGTACGCCGAGCGCAGCAGCTGGCGTTGCCGCCCCGCCGCCCACTCGGTGAATCCCTGCTCGTCCACGCGACCCCCTCTCGCACACTCAACTGCACGGGACCCCGAAATGGTTGGGACGAGTCGCGCGCCGGAGTAGTCCACCGGGAAATGGCTGTCCCAGGGCCCGTACGACGACCAAAAGCCGGTGGACTACCCCGGCGGCCGGCGTCCACAGTGCGGTCATGGCCCTCGAGATCACCCGCTGCGAGTCCGACGCCGACTACGAGGACTGGCGGCGGGTCAGGATCGCGGTCATCCCCTACGAGCGGACGCAGTCGCTCGACGAGCTGCGCCGGGGCGACACCCCCGACCGGCTGTTGCTCGTGGCCCGCGAGGACGGTGCCGTGGTCGGCCACGGGCTGGCTGCGCTGTCGGACACGGCCGGCGGCGGGACGGTGATCCCGCGGGTGCTCGCGGAGCACCGCCGGAAGGGCGTCGGGACCGCCCTGCTGGATCGGCTCACCCAGCACGTCGTCGGGCTCGGCACGCCCGTCCTCCGCTCGGGCGCCGACGACGACGGCGCCCTGGCCTTCGCGCACCGCTTCGGCTTCGAGGAGGTCAACCGCGAGGTCGAGCAGACCTTCCGCATCACCGGTCCGATCGCGGTGCCGCCCGCACCGGAGGGCGTCGAGGTCGTGACCGAGCAGGAGCGACCCGGGCTGTGGGCGGCGGCCTACGAGCGCTTCGGCCGCGAGGCACTGGCGGGCTTCGCCGTGGACACGCCCCTCGACGTGAACCCGTCGCGCTGGGCGACCACGTGGCTGGCCGACCCCCAGTTCCTCGCCCTGCACGACGGCGAGGTCGTCGGCTGTGCCGGTCTCGATCGCGACGCCGACACCCCGATCCGCGCCGAGAACGGGCTGACCGCCGTGCGCGGCGACTGGCGCGGCCGCGGCCTCGCGGTGCACCTCAAGATGCGGGCGCTGGCGTGGGCCGCCGACCACGGGGTCGAGGAGGTCTACACCTGGACCCAGGACGGCAACGCCGCGATGCGGGCCCTCAACACCCGGCTCGGCTACGCCACGACCCGCACCGGGATCCAGCTGGCGCGACGGCTGGCGGACTGACTCTTTACCTTCGTCGGTGGCCACGGCTAGCGTCGTGGAGGTGCGCTCCTCCCGCCGTGCCACCCCGCTGACCCTGTCCGTCGCTGCCCTGGCCGTCGCGCTGCTGGCACCCCTGCCGCCGTCCGACGCCGGTCCGGCCGCCGCGGCCGACCAGGCGAGGCCGGCCGTCGCCGAGCGGCAGGCACCCGCGCTCCGGGTCCGTACGGTCGCGCGCGGGCTCCAGCACCCGTGGGACGTGCAGCAGGGTGCGGGTGGCCGGCTGATCGTGTCCGAGCGCGACCGCGCCCGCCTCAGCGTCGTACGCAACGGGAAGCGGCGCACCCTCGCCAACCTCGCCAAGCAGGTCTGGGTCTCGGGCGAGACCGGCCTGCTGTCGCTCGCCGTCGAGACCACACCGCCCACGCTGTGGGCGTGCCACGGGTCGTCGAAGGGTGGCAACCACGTGCAGGTCACCCGCTGGCGGATCGACTCGAGGTGGAAGACGCTCAGCAACCGCAAGACCGTCATCTCCGGCTTCCCCTCGACGTCCGGGCGCCACGGCGGCTGCCGGTTGCTGCTCGACCGGGACAGCGACGCGCTGCTGATCGGCACCGGTGACGCGGCGGTCGGCACCAACCCGCGCAACCTCGACTCGCTCGGCGGCAAGGTCCTGCGCGTGCACCGGCGTACGGGCGCGCCGATGGCCGACAACCCCTACGCCGACGCCACGACGGCCCGGCGCTTCGTGTGGACCTACGGCCACCGCAACGTCCAGGGACTCGCCCAGCGCGCCGACGGGTCGCTGTGGTCGGTGGAGCACGGCAGCTACCGCGACGACGAGGTCAACCTGCTCGTGAGGGGCGGCGACTACGGGTGGAACCCGGTCCCCGGCTACAACGAGGAGGTGCCGATGACCGACCAGTCGCTCCCCGGCACCCAGCAGGAGGCGGCCTGGTCGTCCGGCACCCCGACCATCGCCACCTCCGGCGCCGCCTGGGTGCGCGGCTCCCAGTGGGGCGCGCTGGAGGGGACGCTGGCCGTCGCCGTGCTCAAGGACGCCGAGATGATCTTCCTGCGATTCGACGACAACGGTGCGCTCGTCTCGGAGACGCGACCGAGGTCGCTCACGCGGTTCGGCCGGCTCCGCTCGGTGACGTCCGCGCGCAACGGCGACCTGCTCGTCACCACCGACAACGGCGACGGCGACCGGATCCTGCGGATATCCCCACGCTAGAGCCCGCGGGTTTGAGCCGCCCCGGGTCGCGGGAAGAAGGGATGCATGACGCCTCCCGCGACTCCGCCGGGTCCCCCGGATCCCACGCTCGACGACCCGATGCTGCGCGTCCTGCGCGAGCGGCACCCCGAGGTCGACATCGTGGTCCTCCCGCAGAACGCGCCGGCGCCGGTCGCGCCCGAGCTGGCTGCCGTCGACCGCGACGCCCTCGCCGCCGGCGTGGAGCGGCTCGTCGACGACCTGCTCGCCCGGCTCGACCTCGGCGACCGCACGGCGACCCGCGAGGGGCGGTGGCACACCGACGAGTGGGACCAGACCTGGTACGAAGCCGTCGCCGTCGTCGGTGACCTCGGCCGCGGCGACAACATCACCCTCCTCCGCAGCGCCGGCAACGCGCTGATCGGGCTCGGCTGGCAGGCCCGGCCGGTCCCGGGCGACCGCCCCCGGCTGGTCGCCCGCCGCCGCGGCGGGTTCGAGGCCGCCGCCACCGTGCGACCCACCTCGCTCGTGGTCACGGTCCGCACTGCCAAGGTCCGTGTCTCCGAGGAGGTCGCGGGATGACGATCCAGATGTGGACCGCCACGCTGCAGAAGGCGCGGACGGCGTGGGAGGAGCAGTCCGAGGGCCTCAACGGTCCCCGCAAGAACCTCGCGCAGGCCGACCCCGCCCTCCTCGGCGACGCCGTCCAGGGCGCCGCCGACGCGTTCCTCACGACGTGGGAGCAGCGCACCCTCGTCCTGCGCGACCAGGCCTCCGGCCACGCCGACGCGCTGGCCCAGACGATGTACGACTTCCTCGTCACCGACGCCGAGAGCGTCGAGGCCACGCAGCAGCTGCTGCTCTGGGAGGACCGCGGCACGCTGCCCGTCCAGGCGGTGGGCCCGTGACCACGATCGCCGTCCCGGCCTGGCTGCCGACCGAGCCCGAGCTGAAGGTCACCGAGGCCTCCGGCGCCGTCCTCACCGACGTACGTGCCGCGGCGACGGCCGTCAGCGACGTCGCCGAGTGGGCCCGCGCCAACGGCGCACCCGCGGACTTCAGCGGCGACGCCGCCGAGGCCGCCGACCACGCCGTCACCCGGTTCGCCACCGACACCGACGCGGTGGGCGCCGCGCTCGAGCGGGGTGCGCTCGCGATCGACGTGTTCCTCACCGCGATGCGCGTGCGTCGCGCCGAGCACGCCGAGCTGATGCACCGACGCCAAACGCTCAACAACGAGCGCGAGGACCTGCTGCGCCGGATCGAGGGAGCGACCGAGGAGCAGGTGCCCGGACTCCAGGCCGACGCCGCGCAGCTGCGGAGCCGGTTCGCGGCCTACCAGCGCGACCTCGAAACCTGGCGCGACCGCGTCGACTCCGACGAGCAGGCCTGCGTCCGGGCGCTGGGCGCCGTCGACCAGCTGGCCGAGGGCCTCTCCGCCGCGGCCGACCGCGGCCGCACCGACACCGAGGCCCTCAAGGCGCAGCTCACCCGCCTCGGCACCGACACCGACGCCGTCAACGCCTGGTGGAACGGTCTGTCCCAGGCCGAGCGCAACGCGCTGATGATCAGCGACCCCGACCTGGTCGGCAACACCAACGGCATCCCGACCGGCGATCGCGACGAGGCCAACACCTCGGCCGTGCAGCGCGACATCGAATACCTCCTCGGCAAGCAGGCTGCCGGCGACGAGCTCAGCGCGTCGGAGCAGCGCTGGCTCGAGAACGCCCGGTCCATCGAGGTGGCCGTGGCCAACGCCCGCACCGCGGAGTACGCCGAGCTCGACATCGACGCCTTCGTGATGGCCTACCAGCCGCACGCCTTCGGAGGCGACGGCATCGCCGCGGTGGCCTACGGCGACCCCGACACCGCCGACCACACCGCCGTCTACGTGCCCGGCATCATGCAGGACGGCACGCAGATCGACGAGAACGGTCTCCAGGCGCTCAACCTCTACCAGGAGACGGCCGCCAGCATGGCGGGAGAGGTCCCGCCGCGCGCCGGATCGGTCTCCACGATCGCGTGGATCGGCTACGACTCCCCCAACTTCAACCCCGAGTCGAAGATGCCGTGGGACCTCATCGACTCCGGCGGCGACGTCGGCCACACCGTCACCGAGGCCAACGCCCAGGCCGGCGGCGTCGCGCTCTCGCAGTTCGTCGACGGTCTCAACAGCACCCACACGGGCGGCGACCAGCCCCACCTGACCGTGATCGGTCACAGCTACGGCTCGACCACGTCGTCGTACGCCGCCGCGGGCGGGATGGAGGCCGACAGCCTGGTCCTGATCGGCAGCCCCGGCGCGAGCGAGGGCGTCCACCACGCCTCCGACCTCAACATGCCCGAGGGCCAGGTGTTCGTCGGTGCGGCCGACAACGACCCGGTGTCGTGGCTCGGCGGCGAGGACGGCCTGTTCCCCGGCACGTGGGACGACAGCCTGGGCCTCGGCGCCGACCCCGCGCAGCACGACTTCGGTGCGACGGTCTTCGCGGTGGACAACGGTCAGGAGTTCCACGGCACCGGCCTCGTCACGACCGGCTTCATGGAGAACCACACCAACTACTTCGACGACGGCAACCCCGCCCTCGCCAGCATGGCCGACGTGGTGTCCGGCAACTCCGACGCGGTCGTCGACACCGGGGGCCGCACGCAGGAGGCACACGACTACCTCTACGACTGGGTCGGCGGAGAGGTGCAGCACCACGTCGTCCAGCCGGTCGTCGACACCTACAACGACGTGCGCGACGGCGTCGTGGAGACCTACGAGGGCGTCCGCGACGGTGTGGTCGACACCTACGAAGGCGTGCGGGACGGCGTCAACGACGCCGTCGACCGGGCCGGGGAGGCGTTCGACGACGCCTGGGACACGGTCTGGCCGCCGCGATGGCCGTGACGGCTACGTTGGGTCGCATGCGGACCGCACTCACGATCCTCTCGCTCGGCGCCCTCCTCGTCGCAGCCACGGCGTGCTCGTCCTCGACGGGCGGTGACGACGTCTCGGCCCAGGACCGGGAGCAGGAGGTCGTCGACGTGGTCACCGAGGCGGTGCCGGTCGTGCAGGACGCACTCGGCGGCACCAAGGTGCTCGTCGACGGATCGTGGGGCTCGTGCCCGGGAGGGGTCGGCCACCGGTTCTCCGGCGGCGGCACCATCACCGCACCCGAGGGCGACGCGGCCGCGCAGCTCGAGGCCGTCCGAGCCGCGCTCGTCGACGCCGGGTTCGAGGACGAGACCCAGGTCGAGGACCACGTCACCGTCGCGCGGGACGAGGTGGATCTCGACATCGCGCAGCAGCTGGCCGCGAAGACGCCGGGCACGTGGAAGGTCAGCTTCAACGGGCCCTGCAAGCGCTACTCCGGTGACGACGAGGACTACGTCAAGGCCCAGAACCTCGAGGGCGCACGGACCCTGCTGCCCTGACCGGACCGCGTCGTGTGACAGCCGACACAGGGTCCTACCGACGGGTTCGGGACTAGCCTCGGGACATGGCTGAAGAGACTGCTCCCTACGGCTCGGGTCCGTCCACCGCCTCGCAGCAGGGGGCTCCCGCGAAGCGGGTCCGCACCCACCACCTGCGCGAGATGAAGGAGCGCGGCGAGAAGATCACCATGCTCACGGCGTACGACATGTACACCGCGGCGACCTTCGACGAGGCCGGCATCGACCTGCTCCTCGTCGGCGACTCGGCCTCCAACAACGTCTACGGCAACGAGACCTCGCTGCCGGTCACCGTCGATGAGCTGCTCCCCCTGACCCGCGCCGTGTCGCGCTCGGTGCGGCGCGCGATGGTCGTCGGCGACCTGCCGTTCGGCAGCTACCAGGCCTCGCCCGAGCAGGGCTACCTCACCGCCGTCCGCTTCATGAAGGAGGCGGGCGCGCACTGCGTCAAGCTCGAGGGCGGCGCCGAGATGGCCCCGGTCATCGAGAAGTGCACGAAGGGCGGCATCCCGGTGATGGCGCACATCGGCTTCACCCCGCAGAGCGAGCACACCCTCGGCGGCTACCGCGTCCAGGGCCGCGGCGACGCCAGCGACCGCGTCATCGCCGACGCCCGGGCCGTCCAGGAGGCCGGCGCGTTCGCCGTCGTGATGGAGATGGTGCCCGGCGACGTGGCGGAGCAGATCAGCAAGGAGCTGGTGATCCCGACGATCGGCATCGGCGCCGGCGCGGGCTGCGACGGCCAGGTGCTCGTCTGGCAGGACGCCTTCGGTCTGCGCACCGGCAAGATGGCGCGCTTCGTCAAGCAGTACGCCGACGTGCACGGGGTGCTGCTCGAGGCCGCCAGGGCGTACGCCGACGACGTCCGCGGCGGGACCTTCCCCGGCCCCGACCACACCTTCTGACCGGCTAACCCGTGTAGGCCAGTCCCCACCCGAGCCAGGCGGCACCGCCGAGCACGGTCCCCAGCCACACGAGGGCGACGACGACGGGCAGCACGATGACCGTGCGCGGCCGAGCCGTGAACCACTGGATCGCGAGCAGGAACGCCACCACCCACACGACGCCCAGCACGACGACGACCCACCAGGGCGTGCCGACGACCACCGGGGTCGCGCCGATCAGGAAGGCGACGCACGCCATCCCGATCATCCCGGCGAACGGCCAGGGCGACAGGGGCTCACGGACGGGCGGTTGCGGCACTCCGCCACGCTAGCCGGTGACAACGGCGGCCCAGCAGGGGACGATCGTCATCCGACGACGCGAGGAGCCACCGTGAGCGAGACCCCTGCCAAGAAGACGACGGCGAAGAAGGCCGCCGCGAAGGCACCTGCGAAGAAGACCGCCGCCACGAAGGCGCCCGCGAAGACGACAGCGAAGAAGTCCACCGCCAGGAAGACGACAGCGAAGAAGGCACCGGCGAAGAAGACCCCGGCCAAGCGGGCACCGGCCAAGAAGTCAGCTGCGAAGAGGACCTCGAGCGCCGCGACCCCCACCCCGCCCGCACCCAAGCCGGTGGCCCCCGCGGCACGACGTACGGTCGCCGGACGCGCACTCGACGCGGGTGCGCAGGCGGCCAGCACGGCGGCCCTGGTGCAGCGGGTCGCTCAGGAGACCGCCGAGCGCGTCGCGGCCGGGACCGCCGCGCGCGTCAGCCAGCAGTACGAGGCGGCGATCGCCGAGCTGACCAGGACGCTGGACAAGAACACCAAGCGCGCCCTGAAGAGCGTGCGCGTGGCTGCGGACCTCGCTCAGGCCGCCTCGCCCGTGAAGGGCAAGAAGGGCAAGAAGAAGTGATCAGCTGTCCGGGGTGCCGTCGGTGAGGCCGTCGCCGGAGGCGGGACCGTTGTCGTTCCACTTCGGGTCGTTGTCCCAGTCGTCGTTGCGCTCCTGCACCTTCTCGAGGGCGCGGGAGGCCTCCTCCGCCGAGGCGTAGGGACCGAGCCGGTCGGCGTTCTTGCAGCCGTCGCGACCCTCGACCGTGTGATGCGTCAGGCAGAACCAGTATTCGTTCTCGCTCATAGCCGGAACCTACACTCGCGTGGTGCCAGTCGTATCCCCCGCAGAGGTGTCAGCGCGCCGCGCGGTGCCTGCCCACATCGTCCGCCCCGAGTACGTCGACCGCCCGGCGCCGGAGCGCTTCACCGGCGACGAGGTCAAGGACGCCGAGACGATCGAGCGGATGCGCGTCGCCGGCCGGCTGGCCGCCCAGGCCCGTGAATTCGTGGGCTCGCACGTCGTCCCCGGGGTCACCACCGACGAGCTCGACCGGATCGGCCACGAGTTCCTCTGCGACCACGGCGCCTACCCCTCGACCCTCGGCTACCGCGGCTTCCCGAAGTCGCTGTGCTCGAGCGTCAACGAGGTGATCTGCCACGGCATCCCCGACTCGCGCGTGGTCGAGGACGGCGACATCGTCAACATCGACATCACCGCCTTCATCGGCGGCGTGCACGGCGACACCAACGCCACCTTCCTCGCCGGCGACGTCGACGAGGAGACCCGGCTGCTCGTCGAGCGCACCAAGGAGTCGCTCGACCGGGCGATCAAGGCCGTGAAGCCCGGACGCCGGGTCAACATCATCGGCCGGGTGATCGAGGCCTACGCCAAGCGCTTCGGCTACGGCGTCGTCCGCGACTTCACCGGCCACGGCATCGGGACCGCGTTCCACTCCGGCCTGATCATCCCCCACTACGACGACCCGCGCTTCGACGACGAGATCCGCGTCGGGATGACCTTCACCATCGAGCCGATGCTCAACCTCGGCACCCCCGACTACGACATGTGGGACGACGGCTGGACGGTCGTGACCAAGGACCTGCGCCGGTCCGCGCAGTTCGAGCACACCCTCCTCGTGACCGAGGATGGCGCCGAGGTCCTGACCCACCCCTAGAGTTCTCCCTGAGTGGGTCGGCCGGGCGGCCGCGGCTCCGCACTTCGGTGAGGAGTCGAGGAAGGTCCGGGCTCCACAGGGCAGGGTGGTGGCCAACAGCCACCCGGGGCAACCCGCGGGATCAGTGCCACAGAGAACAGACCGCCGGTCCGTGCTTCGGCATGGCACCGGTAAGGGTGAAACGGTGGTGCAAGAGACCACCAGTGCGCCGGGCGACCGGCGCAGCTAGGCAAACCCCACCCGGAGCAAGATCAGACAGGATGCGTTCGAGGGCGGCCCGCCCGAGCATCCGGGTAGATCGCACCAGGCGGCCGGCAACGGTCGTCGCAGATGGATGGTCGCCCCCGCGCAAGCGGGACAGAACCCGGCCTACAGGCCGACCCACTCCCTACAGGCCTCTGACCTGCGAAAACGTGATCACAACACCGCTGTAGTCCGCAGATAGTCCGCAAGAGAAAACTCTTCCGTCTTCAACTACCGTCGTTGATCGGCCTGAATCGCCATCGAACCGGCGCGTCCCGACCTAGGGTCGCGGTGTGTCCGAAGGTCCCGACGAGAAGCGGGCGAAGCTCCGGTACGCCGGCGTGTGCCGGGTCTGCGAAGCCGAACTGGCGGCCCGCGTGGAGGCGATCTACGAGCGCTCAACCAAGACCGTCCGCTGCCTCGCCTGCAGTATTGATCCGCTGGTCGAGGAAGGCGCCCCGCACCCGTCACGAGACCCCTCTCCCCCGCTGGTCGAGAGGAGCGCTCGCGCAGAACCGCTGGTTGAGGAGGGCGCTCCGCGCCCGTCACGAAACCAAGATCCCCTCGACTCCGGCACGCCAGGCGCCTCAGCCCGCCGCGAGTACGAGCGCCGCCGGGCCAAGGACGAAGCGAAGGTCCGCGAGAAGCACCCCAAGCTCGGCGGCCTGATCCTTGCCCTGTCCGACGAACGGCAACCAACGAAGGCCTGGGACACCGGTGCCATCGGCGAGGAGCGACTGGGCCAGAAGCTCAACGAGCTCGCTTCTGACACGCTCCGGGTCCTCCACGACCGCCGCATCCCTGGCACCCGCGCCAACATCGACCACATCGCCGTCACCTCAACCGGCGTCTGCGTCATCGACCCCAAGCGCTACCCGAGCCACCGTCCGACGCTGAAGGTCGAGGGCGGACTCCTCCGTCCCCGCACAGAGAAGCTGCTGGTCGGTGGTCGCGACCGCACCAATCTTGTGGATGGCGTCCTCAAGCAGGTTGGCCTCGTGCGCGCCATCGTCGGAAAGGGCGTTCCTGTCACCGGGGTCCTCTGCTTCATCGATGCCGACTGGCCGCTGATCGAAGGATCCTTCACGACCCGCGGAGTGGAGGTCCTGTGGCCAAAGAAGCTCTACTCGCGTCTCACGGTGCCAGAGCCACTTCAGCTCAACGTCGCCACTCTGCACCGATCCATTGCTGAAGCCCTCCCGCCCGCCTGACTCGCACAACCAATTCACTGCAGACTCAGCACCCAGGGTCGTCTGCCCGATGGGGCAGGCGGCGGCGACGGTCGAGACGCCCAACTCCGAAACGCGGACGGCACTGCGATGTTCGAGGCTTCATGCGGCCCTCGTCGCCGTTTTTAGCAATGGGCAGCGTCGCCTTGTTCTGAGGGTCCGTGACACCCCCATACGTCCGCACCGCCTACACTCGCCGTGTAGCTGCGGGCCGCATGTGTCCCACTTTGACGGTTAGCGCTCCGCGCATCCTGAGAACGGTAGACAATCTGGGATCTTGTCGAGCCACACCTCAGGTTTCCCTTGGTTTGATCGTTTGCGGGACTGAGCAGCGCGGTCACGCTTATGGTGCCGGAGGCAGCGACTCGGGCTCCTGCGCCCGTGGTGAAGCCTGCTGTCGTCGACACACCACGCGGAGTTCCTCAATGTCTCGATCTGCTAGCCGTCTAGTTGTGGCTGCGCTGGCCCTTGTTACGTCTCTGACCATCGCGCCGTGGGCATCCGCCGAGGACTGGACCTCGGTGCGGGGTGGCGCAGGCCGCAATCCCGCCAGCACGTTTGATCCGGGAACGTCATTCGGAGTTGCGTGGCAGTCGACCACTGTCTCACCGAGCGCACCAAGTTGCGTGGTCAAAGCCGGCGGACGCCTCTTTTCGATGGTGGTTGCTCCGAACCCGTCGCAGGTTCGTCTTGCTGCATTCGATACGTCCGACGGCCGCGAGATTTGGACGACGGGCACCTTCGCGCCAGCAGGCCCTACTTGCCCCGCAACGGACGGGCAGCGCGTCTACGTGGGCACCGGTTATGGCATTGCCGCATACCGAGTCGCGGACGGCACTCAAGCTTGGCGCACTGACATGGACAACGGAGGGGTCTGGGGAGGACCTGTCGTCGCCGAGGGGCACGTCTACGCCCAAGGCCGTGACGATCTGTGCGGCGAGTACGAGGGTGTGGTGCGCGGGTGCACGTTCTCCTTCGCAGCAGAAGACGGAGCCCTGCAGTCTCGCGTCGCCGTCTCGGGGCTCGATGGTGCGCCCGGCAACAACAGCGCCCCGCTCGTGAACGCCGGCGTCGTCATCGGGCACGACCCTCAGAAGACCTACTGGAGCGCCCGAGAAGTGGTCGCCCGATCGCTCTCCGACGGCGCAGAGCTGTGGCGGGATACGCGGACGTCGCTCTACGGGCAACCGGTCGCGGACGATGGCGTTGCCTACTACCTCAGGGAACCTAACGTCGACACGCCTGGGCGCTTCACGGTTGTCGCACGCAACGTACAGACCGGTTCCGTCCTGTGGACGCATTTGCTTGGCCAACAGGAATACCCGTACGAGGTAGCCGTCTCGGCCGACAAAGTGTTCGTCTCCTATTACTTTCATCCCGACGGCAACTTCCCCGGTCAAGTGATTGCGCTGGACCGAGCGACTGGGGCCACGGAGTGGGCAACGTCTTCGACGTTGCCTGGAGCACCCAGCGGCCTCATCGTGGCCGGCAGGCGGCTCTTCGCGGGATCTCAGGTCTTCAACGTGGACACTGGAACCGTTCGTGAGCTGACCACACCCTGGGCGGCTTCAGCGGGCTCGGCACCGGCATACGCAGACGGAACCGTCTATTACTGGCGCGCCATCAACGCTGGCGCCGCAACGCTGGTCGCAGTTCGAGACATCGCAGCACCTACAGCACTCGAGTTGAACCCAAATCCGGTCGAATTCGCGACGACAAACACGCCGAACTTCTCGTGGCGAACCGATGATGGTGAAGGGTCCGGACTGGCATCGCATCAGGTCATTGTCGAGGGCTTCTCCAGCTCTAATGTCCTACCGGGTTCGGCCACGTCTTGGCAGGCAACCCCGGTGCCCGACGGCACCTACTCGTGGCGTCTGCGCACAACTGATCGAGTTGGGAACGCCAGCACGAGCAGTGCTAGGACGTTAGTTGTCGACACCGTGCCGCCACCGTCCTTCGACCTTTCCGTTCCATCAGGTTCGACTGTCGCGACGGAGGCCGATGCGGCGCTCCGGTGGACCCCGGCCGTAGATGTCACATCGGGCACCGTGCGTTACGAGATTCTCGTCGACGGAAATGTCGTTGCGACGGTCCCGGCAACAGCCTGCGCCACTGGTGGATGCGCGAGCGATCCCTTATCGGCTCTCACTGACGGCGTGCACACGGTGGCTGTGCGCGCAGTTGACCGCGGCGGGCTGTCCACCATGAGTCAAACCCACCAATTGACTGTCGCTATCCCGCCGACGGCTGCCTTCGGTGCTAAGCCGGGCGTGATTATGACCGGGCAGAGCGTGAATCTCAACGCCTCGGGCTCTCGCGACTTTAACGGAGCGTTGTCGCTCATTGAGTGGGACCTGGACGGGAACGGGACTTTCGGTGACGCGCGCGGTGCAGCCGCGAGCACCAGCTTCGAGTCGGCCGGTCCGCACTCTGTGGGGCTGCGGGTGACCGATGCTGCCGGTCTCACGTCTACGACCTCGACCACGGTGGACGTGCGCCCCGCCCCGCCCCTGGGCGAGATCGGCGTTTCAATCAACAACGGGGACATCGCCACTAACGACCCTGAGGTGCGGTTGTCTGTGGTGTGGCCACCTTTTGCGAGCCACGCCCTTGTCTCGAACGACGGAGGCTTCGGTGCTCAGGGTGGAACGACCACGCTGCCATTGGCAACCTCGGTCCCATGGACATTGAGGTCTTCGGGTGCTGAACGCCTTCCAAAGACGATGTATGTGCGGTTCAGAGGAGCCGGGGACCCGAATGTGAACTACACCGACGACATCATCCTGGACGAGACCGTGCCCTCGCTGCAGAAGGCCGCACTGTCCGACATCGCATCGGCCAGGCGCAGCGTCGAAACGGACGAGTGGAATCCGCGCGCCGCACCCCGGTCGTACCGCATTAAGGTTGTCGGCTCTGACGTCGCATCCGGAATCTCCCGCGTTGTGGTTGCCACTAAGAAGAGCGTCAGAGGCGCCCGCACAGTGACGCTCCGTGGACGCACCCGCCTCGGGATCAGGAAGCTCGACAAGACCGTCGTGGTTCGGTCCATACGCCCGCCGCGATGGGTCTGCGTCCTTGATTCGGCCGGTAACCCTTCGAAGTGGAGGCGATTGTGAGTGAGGGACGCGGGACGACGACCTCCTCACGATCGTCGACGACGATGTCGAGCACTTTGCCGAAGCGAGTCTTCGACTCGGCGTAGTTCACCGTCTTCGTCATCCTTCATGAGCAGGACCGTACGTACTCGACGACCCTAAGAACATTGGGTTCTATGCGCCGGGCACTTCGACTCCACTCCCCTGAGGCCGCCCGAGCACAGAATCGATCGCCTCCCGTGTCCGATCGTCCGAGTCCGGCCACAGGTGGCTGTAGGTGTCGAGCGTCTCGGACGCGGAAGCATGCCCGAGGCGCGCCTGGACGGTCTTGACCGACTCGCCGTACCTGATGAGCAGCGAGGCGTAGTAGTGGCGCAAAGCGTGCATCCCGGGTCCGGTGGCTTGGTTCAGTCCAGCCACCTTCGCGACGGGACGCCAGACGTGGCCGAAGGCTTGGCGGGTGATCGGACGGCCGTCGAGGGTGAAGACAAGGTCCTCATCGCCGATGTCACGAGCTGCCAGATGACCGTTGAGTGCGTCGACGACGGTCGCCGGCAACGGGATCGTGCGGTAGCTCGCTCGCGTCTTGAGCGGGCCGAACTCCGTGACGCGGTTGAGTCGCGTCAGCAACTGACGGTCCACGGTCACAACCGGGTTGGCGCCGAGCAGGCGGAGTCTGTTGCGGGTCAGGCCGAAGATCTCTCTCCTTGGCGCATGCCGGTACCGGCGGCCAAGGTAACCAGTGCCTTGAGGTCGTCGGGCAGGTGCTCGCGCAGCGTCTCGACCTGAGCGGTGGTGAGCGGCATGACCCGCCGACGTTCGACCCGCGGCAGCCGAGTGCCTTCGCAGGGGTTCGCCATGATCCTGCGGTCGCGGATCGCCGACCGGAAGATCCCCGACACCACGCCGTGGATCACACCGACCGTCGCGGGCGCCAGCGGTTTGCGCTTGGCGGCCCGGTCCCCCGTGCCGAGGAGCTTGACCCACGCTTGCACCTCCGAGGGCAGGACGCTGCCGATCGGCCGGGCACCGAAGATCGGATAGACATGCCGCCTGAGCACGCCTTCGACGTACGCCTCGCTGGTGGGTCGATGCACCTGCGCGGCGCGCCACTGCTCGGCGTACTCCTTGAAGGTGATCTTGCCGGCGCGGGGATCGACGTACTGGCCGATGACGAGCGAGGTCGTCACCTCGTCGATCCACCGCTGGGCGTCGAGCTTCCGGGTGAAGTGCTTTGCGTGCTCCTGGCCGGCTTCGTCGCGGTAGCGCGCACGCCACCGGCCGTCCGGCCGCTTCTGGATGTTGGCCATGGCTCCTCGGAACGAGGTCGGTGAGCTGTCAGAGAGCGCCTTGCTGCTGACGGCGCTGCTCGCGGATGAACCGCCGTACGTCGCCGACCGTGGTGACGAGGTGGCGGCCGATCTTGAAGAACTCTGGCGCGAGGGGCGTCACTGCGCCCTGTGATGCACCGGTCCGAGGGCGAAGGGCGGCGACGCATCAGCTGGTGCGTTGGTCAGAGGGCCGTTAGTGGTCGAACCTCAAAGGTCAGCTGCCTGGACGCGCGCCGAACGCTGGAGGTTTGATCAGTGTTGGAAGTAGGGCCGTAGGCGTTCACGCAATGGCAGGTCGCACACGTAGACGTACGTTCCCAGCATTCCGCGCGTCAGCAGCACGGCGTAGATGTTCTCCACCAACCCGAGGATGTCCTCGTCGGTGAACGAGATCCCGCGTCGCGGCATGTTGTTCGCAGCGGTGGGGTCGAAGTAGTTCCGGCGGTCGAAACGGATTTCGCCACGGACTGCGTCGTAGCGCAGGTCCGGTCCGATGATGACGCCCGCGTAATTGAGGTCGTAGCCCTGGATGGTGTGGATGACACCCACTTCGTCGACCGAGCCCGGTGAGTTGACCCAATCCACGTCGGTGCCGTTCCAGCGCACCCGGACGCCGTCGATGTCGATGTCGTAGGCCGCCTTGTCCTTTCGACTGATCCATGGCCAGGCGAAGCCTGCGACCAAGCGCGCGAGTCCGACCTCCCGATCACGTTGCAGGATCAGTCGGCGCATCTGGCCCAAGTCATCGAAGAAGCGAAGGTCGTACCCGGCAAATCGTCGCGGCGCTGGCGGGATGTCGCTCAGTACGCCACGTACATAGCCGACGTAGTCCTCTCCAGCCTGGACGCGCATCTGCGAGGTCAGTCGGTAGCGGCGATGCGACGCGTCGCTCGTTGTCGTTAAGGCATCGAGCGCACGGCTCGGGACGTCGCCGGTGTGGATGCTCTGCGCGGAATCCAACAGGTAGATCTGGTGTGTGCTCATGGCCTTCACCCAATCGAGCTGGGTGAGGTCGGGGTCATCGCGTCCGAACAGCTTCACATTGATGTCGGAGAACATCTTGTACAAGGGCCCGGCCGGCTGGTTCCCACTCTGCCGGAGGCGGTGGGCCTCATCGACGATGAGGAGATCGAATCGTTCCCTGCTGTTGCCCATCTCGAACGGAGACATCGCCATCGGTGCGCTGAGCCCTGGGGTGCGCTTGAAGACGCGCTGGATCGTCTTTCGCAATGACATCTGCGGGACGACGAACCCGATCCGAAAGTTGTGGAGGAGCTCCGGGTAGCCCTCTGCGAAGAACTCGGCGAGCGGCGACTCTGATTCGACCTGCTGTTTTGAATCAGACGCCCTGATGTCGCTGAGCAGCTTCATCAGGTAGACGGCCACAACGGTCTTGCCGGTGCCCGGCTCACCTTGCACCACGATCTGGCTGGGCCTTCCGGCTTCGACGTCGTCAAACAGCCCCTCGAGGATGTCGAGGACGACGATCTCCTGGTCATCGGTGAGTGCCTTGAACGGCGACAACTTGAACAGGTCGGAGTTTTCGATCTCCGGGAGCGAACGGCTGAAGAGACCGTCGCGGCGCAGCTCTTCGAAGATGTCGGCGAAGACTTTTTGATACTCCTCGCGACCGTAGTAGTCACGATCGGAGATGCCGACGTTGCGGTTGGTGACTTGGTACGTCCCATCGCCGGAGAGCCTCTGGATCAGGAATGCTTCCAGATCTAGACACACGGACTTGTTGAACGTCGAGTCGAGCACGACACGGGCGCCCTTAAGGTGCCGCTTGTCCTTCGATGCGAGATGCTGGCGGAAACGATTGGCGACACCCAGCGACTCGCCGACATAGATCTGGTCATCACCGTCGAGCGCGTACACGACGGGCCAGTTGCGAAAGCGCGGGTCGAGTCCCATCCACGCCTCTATCTGAGTAGCCGCGAACGGCCCCTTCTCAATCCGGAAGCCGGTCATACTTCGTGCTTCGGCCAGCGGCCTTCTCGATCGGATACTTCCTCTTCGTCTCTTCCAGCTTCGCCAGCACGATTCCGTTGGGGTCGACCCCCAACTTGTCGCTGAGGAGCAAGCAGTAGGTCATCACGTCGGCGAGCTCGGCCACTGTCCTGTCGAGGTCGCTGGCATCCGACCACTGAAAACACTCGAGCAGCTCCCCGGCCTCGATGGAGATCGACTTGGCGAGGTTCGATGGACTGTGGAACTGATCCCAGTCCCGCTCGGCAACGAATGCGCGCAGCTGTGTCATCACTAGGTCAGCAGGCATGACCGCAGACTAATCGCACCCTCAGACCAGGCAGTGCCGTTTGCTTCAGACGCAACCGCTGGTCTCCGGCCGGCAGACAAGAGCCCCGGCCCTCCCAGGGTCGGGGCTCTTGTCTTTGGGTCGACCTAGGCGCAGACGGCGAACGCGTACACGTCCACAGCGACTGGGTTGTCGCTGTTGTTGATGACCGTTCGCCATCCCGTCGTCGGAGACGGTGCCGCCGGACCGCTGGACGCCGGGATGGCGACACTCGCAAAGTAGCCGCCGCCGGTGATCTTCTTACCTGCCGGGCAATACGCGTCGGCGTAGCCGATGTCGTAGGCCGCAACGGTGACGGTCGGCCCCTGCACGATCGCCTGGCTGGCGCTTGCACTCGCACCGGCGGGGCCCGTCATACCGGTCACCCCGGCAGGGCCGGCAGGACCGACTAGCTTGGCGCGCTCGCTTGCCTTGAAGTCCTTCAGGGTCAACGTCCCGTTCTTCACCTTCCCCGTGGTGATTGCACTGTCCTTGATCTGATTGGTGGTAATCAGTCCAGCGGCGACCGCAGTGCCACTCCCGGAGAGTGCCGCGACCGCGATCACCGCGCCGGCGATGCCAACGGCCTTCTTGTTGATGCGCATACCTGTCCTTCGGTCCTGTGTGAATGAGACATAGGTGAAGCTCAGTTGACTTCCCCCAACGATGGCCGCGAACGGATGCCGCGACGCGCGGGCCATCGTGTCAGGGCAACCCTGCGCATGAGGCCGAATCGCGAACTCCGCGGAGAACCCACCCGTGGGGGTGCAAGCGCGCGCAAACGTATGACTGGACGCACTGGCCGAACGTAACGTCGGCCTATGCGTCGAATTACTCTTCTTGCCCTTTCCGGCCTCCTGGGCCCGCTAGCATTCGCGCCGGCGGCACACGCCGCAAGCGAAGTGAGTGTGAGCATGCCGGGAGGCGTGCTGTTCGACAGCTGCGGTGACTACGACTTCACGTATGCGGCCGCGCTGCCCGCTGGATACACCAGCTACTGGAACATGGATCTGCAGCTTTTTGCGCCAGACGGTAACGAGACCTCCGGCGCGTACGTCTACGGCTCGGCCGCAAGCGGAACCGACTCGTTCTCCTTGTGCGACTCCCCGAACCTGGCCGGCACCTACCGAGTCCAAGGCACTGGCGAGGCGTGTGACCCTGACTACGACTGCGTGCCTATCACCGCTGCACCGGCCCTCGTGACGTTCCGATTGCCGATGACCAAGACGACTCTGAAGGCCGTACCCAAGTCGCCAGCCAAGGGACAGGTGGTTCGTTTCAACGTGACGGCAAAGGACGAGCGGCCGGCTGGCTACTTCGGCACCTCGTATGCCTCAGTTCGCTTGCAGTCTCGTCGACCCGGCGGCTCGTGGCGCACGATCAGCAAGACGTCGACGGACGACTCAGGGTCAGTGACCCTGCCGGCACGGTATCGAGGCCAGAGAGTGGCTGTGCGCGCGGTGACACGGTCCAGCAGCGACCTCACTGGATCGGTGTCCCGCACCATCTGGATCGGCTAGCACGTCCTAGGTGCTCGACGAGGTCCGACCGGGCTGACAAGCCGCACCCCGCGGGCTGCAGAACTCGGCCTACAGGCCGACCCACTCCCCGTCAGCCGTCGACCTGCGCGAGCGGGGCGGGAGCGGCCACTGGTCGTTCCGTCCGGTGCTTGCGCCGGAGGAACGGCTGCTCGACCCAGCGCCACGAGATCACGGCGAGGCCCAGTCCGAACGCGAGGATGATCGGGAGCCGCCACCACCACTGCAGCTGGGGGTGCTGCAGGTCGAGGTAGAAGACCACCGGGCAGTGGTAGAGGTAGATGCCGTACGAGCGTCTGCCGAGCCAGCCCAGCCACGACCAGGACAGCGGCCCACCGTCTCGGGCCAGCGCTCCGACGGCGACCATCCAGAGGCCCCCGACGAGGCTCGCAAGTCCGGTCACGAGGTAGAAGGACGCTCCCTCGGCCGTGCCGCCGACCAGGATGACGAGGGCGGCGGGCACCGCCCACCAGCCCGACCAGATCGGCGTACGACGGCCGACGAGCGCGACCGCCAGCAGTCCCCCGCCGAGCAGTGCGTCGACGTGCATCTGGGTGCCGTACGACAGCATCGCGGGGTCGCCGTCCGACCAGGTGGCCAGGCGTACGGCCAGCGATGCGGCCACTCCCCCGACGGCGACGAGGCACAGCACACGGGTGGACACCCGGGCGAGCAGCACCAGGAGCGCCGGCCACAGCAGGTAGAACTGCTCCTCGACGGACAGCGACCACGTCCCTGCGAGACCGCCCAGACCGTCGTCGACGAGCCGCCAGTTGCCGACGTAGAGCAGGACCGCCAGCACGTCGCGCCACTGCGCGAACCACCCGCCCACGACCATGCCGACCACGACCACGAGCGCGGTGCTCGCCACCAGGGCAGGCAGGAGCCGCAGTGCCCGGCGGCGGTAGAAGTCGCGGAAGTCCAGGCGCCCCGTGTCCCGCAGCTCCTGGACGACCAAGGCCGTGATGAGGAAGCCGGAGAGGCAGAAGAAGAGCCGTACGCCGGTCTGGCCGGCTCCCACGGTGCGCGGCAGGTGGGCGTGTCCGGCGATCACGAGGAGGATCGCGCCGCCGCGCACGCCGTCGAGCGGCGCACGCCACCGGAGGCGCCATGGCTGGCGTTGCAGCGACTCGGCCACACGGTCCACCCCACGACGCTACGGTCGGGACACCGCCACCCTCGTCACCTTTTCGCGGTAGAATGGCGCGGACGTCAGGCCGGGGTCCGGCTTCCCGACGTCGCGCGGCGTGGTTGCGGAACCGTGATCTCGCCGCTGTCGTCGAGCTCCTTGAGCATCGCCACGGCCTCCAGCTGAGTGCGAGCCCCGAGCTTGGCCCGCATCGCCTTCACGTGGCTGCGGACCGTCCCGCGGGCGACCCCCATGACCTCACCCACCTCGTCCACGCCGCGTCCCGACGCCAGCAGGTCGAGCACGCGTCGCTGCTGCGGCGAGAGGGAGTCGAGGAGGAGGCGCAGGCGCTGGCGCCGGTCGTCGGCCGACTGCCAGGCGTCCCGGAGCGCCGCGCGCACCTGCGGGCTCATGGGCGACCTGCCGGCGACGAAGTGCTCGACCAGTGCGCCGAAGTCGGACACCGAGCGCACCGACGAGACGACGTCGAACGTGTCGGCCTCGAGCAGCTCGCCCCACGGGACGAGCCCGGGCGCGGGCGTCGCGACCAGGACCCCGACCACACCCGCCTCCACGATGCGGCTCACCTCGTCCACGACACTGCTGTGCTCGCTGCCCTCGAGGATCACCACCAGGTGGTGCGGCAGCTGCGGATCGCGGTCGTCGGGGTCGCGCTCGCGCACCGCCGCCTCCCACGACCGAACCTCCGCCAGCATCCCCACCGATCGGAGCCCCGCCGCGACCGCCTCGGCGACCAGCAGGTAGGGCGAGACGACGCAGACAGGCACGGGTCCGGCCACCACGCCTCCTCGCCACTGCGCCCCCGGTCGACTGTCGAGAGCACACGCTGACGCCCGCGGAGGTCGTGATGGACGGGGTTTGGGGAACGTGCACCGAATTGGGGAAGCCGCATCGCGCGTCAACAGTTTTCGTCACGGCTCACCGAACCGCGAGGCGGTGCGCTCACGCTCAGCCCGGGGAGCGTGAGACACGAACGCGCAGGTTCCTTGACGTCGACTTGACGCCCGCTGCTGCTGGGCTGCCATCAACCGGTTCAGACCACGTGTGCCCCATTCTGGGTAGACCCACACAATCGATGGACACGTCGACCGATCTGGAACCAATCTCGGATAGGGCACGACGAAGCACGCGGCCCTTTGGGGCACGGGGATTTCCTGGGGGGGAAATAAGATGGGTGAGGGGTTCTACGCACGCACGCAACGACATCACGGGATGGGTGCGGGCATCGTCGCGGTGGCATCGTTCGCCGCGTTGACATCGGCAGCATGGACCGTCGAGCAGAGGGCGTCGCACTCGGCCGCCGAGGGCGTGGTGAGCGGCGTCTTCGTCGCAGGCGCTGTCATCGCAGCCACCTGCGGGTGGCGCAGGCTCGGCAGGGCGCGCTGGGGGCTCGCGTCCGCGGTGGGGGCGATGCTCGCGGCCCAGGCGGTCCTGGTGGGCCTGCCCGCCATCGCCCTGCCACCGCCGAGGAGCGCGCCGGTGCTCGTCACCCTCGCGGTTCTCGGACTGGTCGGCGTGGCCCTCGTGCTCGTCGCCCTGTACGAGGTGTGGGACGAGCGGCACCTCGCGGACGACAGCTTCGCGATCGGCATCGGCATGGGCCAGCTCGCGGCTGCCCACCTGTCGTTGCTCGTCCCCCTGGCAGTGCCGGTCCGTCCTGTTGCGGTGGCCATGGTCTGCCTCGTCGCAGCGACGCACCTCGCCGTGGTCGCGATCGTGGTCGCGGTCGTCGCGGTCCCGCGGCGCACCTCGACCCTGCTCACCGTGACGGCTGTGCTCGTGTGCGCGGTGCTCGTGCTTCGGCTCGTCCCGGCGTCCGACGCGGACGGGATGGTCCTCGTCGGCCTGGCAGCCGCCGGCGCCGCCTGGATCGGCGCGGCGTGGTCAGCGGTGCAGCGTGCCTCGGAGCGCAGCTCCCAGCGCACGCGCGAGGAGATCCACCACACGGTCGAGGCGAGCACGCGCGACATGCGCGAGCGGATGCACGAGCTGCGCAGCACCGTCGCCGGGCTTGTCAACGGCTCCGAGATGCTCGACAACCCCGCAGTCCCGGTCGACGTGCGCTCGCACCTGCTGGGGTCGGTGCGCAGTGAGCTGGAGCGCATGCAACGACTGCTCTCCACGCAGGAGGAGGCCGCGACCACCGTCGACGTGGCCGACGCGCTCAGCCCGGTGCTCGACATGCAGCGGTCGAAGGGACGTCGGGTGGAGATGCAGGGCTGCGGAGGCCTGGTGGAAGGACGCCAGGACGCGTTGGCCGAGGTGATCAACATCCTGCTGGACAACGCCGCCACGCACGGAGGGTGCGACACGAGTCGCGTGGACGTCGCCCCCGGCAAGGACGGCACGGTGGACATCTCGGTCACCGACGACGGCACCGGGGTGCCCCCCGAGCTGCGCGAGCGGATCTTCGACTGGGGCGACCGGCGTGACGACTCCCCCGGGGAAGGTATCGGGCTGAATCTCGCCCAGCGCCTGGTCGCCCGGGACGGCGGCACGCTTCAGCTCGTCGACGCACCCGCCGAGGCCGGGTCGAGATTCGTCATCTCGCTCCCGGCGCCCCGACAGTCGGTGGAGAACATCTCGGAAGGCGACACCCATGTCGCACAGCGCCGCCAGGGCTGACCACCGCGTCCTGATCATCGACGACCACGTGCTCTTCGCCGAGTCGCTGGAGCTCGCACTGTCGCTCGAGGGCTACGACGCGCGACGCCTCGAGCTGCCCGACGAGGGCGGTTCGATGGCGACGGTCCGTTCCCTGGCTCTCCGGGCCAACCCGCGGACCGTGCTCCTCGACCTCGACCTCGGCAGGTTCGGTGACGGCGTCAACCTGATCGGGCCGCTCGCCCAGGCCGGTGCCAACGTCGTCGTGCTGACAGCGTCCGAGGACCGCGGACGCTGGGGCGGCTGCATGCGACTCGGTGCACGCAAGGTCCTGCCCAAGAGCGGCGCGCTGCAGCAGGCCCTGGCCACGGTGCGGCGCCTGCACCAGGGGCTTCCGGTCATCAAGCGCGAGGAGCTCGAGGAGCTGCTCGACGCGTGGATGCAGGACCGCAGGACCAACGACGACCTCCGGCGCCGGCTCGACCTCCTCACCCCGAGGGAACGACAGGTGCTCGGCGCGCTCATCGAGGGCCGGACGGTGCGAGCCATCTCCGAGGAGAGCGTGGTGTCCGAGGCGACGGTCCGCACCCAGGTCAAGTCGATCCTCGGCAAGCTCGAGGTGTCCTCGCAGCTGGCCGCCGTCGGCATGGCCAACCAGGTCGGCTGGAAGCGCGGCGCATGAGCACCGCCGACGGTCGCGGCCGGGCGCGGGACGGCGGACGCTGATGTGCGGCGTCGGCGGCATCCGCGTGTTCGCCGCTGGGCCGGTCCCGGTCGAGGCGCTCCACGAGATGACCCGGGTGATGGAGCACCGGGGTCCGGACGAGAGCGCCGTCTGGGTCGGCGACGACATCGGGCTCGCCCACACGCGCCTGCCGATCATCGACGTCGAGCACTCCCACCAGCCGATGCAGTCCGCCGACGGCCGGTGGGTGCTGGCCTTCAACGGCGAGATCTTCAACCACGCGGCCCTGCGCGCCCACCTGGACTACCCCTTCCGCACGTCCGGTGACACCGAGGTCGTGGTCGCCGGACTGGCCGTCGAGGGGATCAGCTTCGTCGAGCGCCTCGAGGGACAGTTCGCGTTCGTCGCGCACGACCTGCGCACCGACACCACCCACCTGGTCCGCGACCGGCTGGGCGTCCTGCCGCTGCACTACCGGCACGTGCCGGGCGGCATCGCCTTCGGCTCCGAGGCGAAGGTCCTGCTCGCCGTCGGACCGCGTCCCGAGGTGGACCACCGCAGCCTCCACGCCTACCTGGGGTCGCGTTCGGTGCCGGCCCCCGACACCCTCTTCGAGGGCGTGAAGAAGGTACGACCCGCCCACCGGCTCGCGATCATGCCCGGCGGCCACGTCGAGGAGGCCCACTACTGGTCGCCGCCCGAGTGCGACCGCGAGGGCACGTGGAGCCCGCAGGACGCCGTCGAAGCGGTCGGGGACGGCATCCGTGAGGCCGTCCGGGCCGCCCTCGTCGCGGACGTGCCGGTCGGCGCCTACCTGTCGGGAGGCCTCGACAGCAGCCTGATCGTCGCGCACGTACGACAGGTCGTCGGGGACGAGCCGGTGCACACGTTCTCGGCCGGCTTCGGCGACCACCCGCAGGACGAGCTGCCGTGGGCGCGCCGCGTCAGCGCCCTCCTCGGCACGCGTCACCACGAGGTCGTCCTCGACGCAGGCGACTTCGAACGGCTGTGGGGACGGCTGACCTGGCACCGGGACGCCCCGATCTCGGAGGCCTCTGACGTCGCGGTGTACGGACTGGCCCGGGCCGCCCGCGAGCACGTCCGCGTCGTGCTGTCCGGCGAGGGCGGCGACGAGCTGTTCGCCGGTTATCCCAAGTACCGCTTCGCGCAGCTCGCGGAGCACGCCACCCGACTGCCCGCCGGGCTCCGGACCGGTCTGGCCGGGCCGGTCGAACGGCGCCTGGGGCGGCACGCCCGCGCCCGCACGGCCCTGCGCGCGATCGCTGCCGGGGACGTCGCGGAGCAGCACGACACCTGGTTCGCCCCGTTCACCGGTGAGGAACGGCGGCGACTCCTCGGGACAGCGCCACCAGCGGACCGGCGAGCGGCCCCGGCGAGCGGGGTCGACGCCGTCGACCGGATGCTGCGCCACGACCTGCGCCAGTGGCTGCCCGACAACCTCCTCGAGCGGGGTGACCGCATGTCCATGGCGGCCTCGCTCGAGCTGCGCCCGCCGCTGCTCGACCACCACCTGGTCGAGCTCGCGTTCCGCCTGCCGACCTCGGTGAAGGTGCGGTCGGGCACGACGAAGTGGGTGCTGCGCGAGGTCGCACGTCCGCTGCTACCCCCCGAGGTGGTCGACCGCCCCAAGGTCGGCTTCCGCGTCCCGCTTGACTCCTGGTTCCGCTCGGGGCTGCGCGACACCGCCCGCGACCGGCTCACGGGGTCGGGCTCGTGGGTCGCCCAGACCCTCGACGGCGCGGCCGTGCGCGACCTCCTCGACCGTCACGAGCGCGGCGCCAACGAGGAGATCCGGCTGTGGACGCTGCTGTGCCTCGAGATGTGGCACGAGTGCTTCTTCGGCTCGACGCCCGTGGTGCCGGGCCCTCGGGGCGACCACATTCCCACCCGGCCGGCGACCCACCCCTGACTGTCCCCGCCACCACCACCGGCGTGCGGTAGCGGTCACGACGGCCCAGGTGGGGGCTCCTGGGCCGTCGCGCCTTGGCTCGCGCCGGTCGAACGGGGTTGGGGGCCCCGTTGGTGTGTGTGCAACCGCCACGGGCGGTTGCACAGCAAGTGCACCTCCCAAGGCGAGCCATCGGTGACGAGCACCACCTTCGAGAGTAGGTGGCGCACGCGGCTGTGCCCATCCCGCCGACTGGGTATCTGTCCAGCGGCCGCGCACGGCTTTCGTCCATATGCGGCATGCCCGGGCACCGGCTCGTACCTAGGCTCGCTGCAGGCGCGGCAGCGGGGTGTCCGCGGCATCCACCGGGCGGTGTGGGGAGGAAGCGGAGCGATGACGGCACAGGTGTCGGTGGGCGACGTCACGCCCCGCACCGCAGTGCCGGACGTCGTGGTCCCGACGCCCAGGCTCCCCCGGCCACGCGGCCCCCGCCTCGAGGAGGGTGCACCGTCACCCACTGGTCCGCCCCCGTCCTCCGGACGGTCTGCCCGCTCGCGCGCCGTCCGCGTCGGCCGGCGGGCGATGGCCGTCGACTGGACCATCGCTCTCGTCCTCGGGACCGCGGGCGCAGCGTCCGGCGTCGTCCCTCCGGCGGCGGCAGCAGGTGCCCTCGCCTGGCCCCTCGTCCTGCTCGCGTCCGGGCTCTACCGGCGCCAGGGGCTCGGCGAGGGCCGCGCGTGGCAGGTACGCCGCGTGGTCGGCACGGGCGTACGGCTCTCGGTGGTCGTGCTCGCGGCCGCCCCGCTCGTCCCGTCGCTCGACGTGGTTCCGCTCGTCGGGCTGGTCGCCGTCCTGAGTGCGGCCAGTGCGCTGCACGACCTGGTCGGGCCCGGTCGACCTCGACTCGTCCTCGCCGGGCACCCGCGCGACGTCGCCGAGGCGCTGCGAGAGCTGGAGGCGGCCGACAACCACCGGGTCGTCGCCGCCTGCCTCACGCGCCCGTCGAAGGTGGACCTCGGGGAGGTCCCGACCTACGTCGGTCTCCGCGACGCGGCGAGCATCGCCGAGGAGCACGCGGCCGATGCGTTCGTGGTGCTCCCGGGCTCGAGGCTGGCACCGGCGCAGGTCCGTCGCATGCACTGGGCCCTCGCAGCGGTCGGCACCGAGCTCTGCGTCAGCACCGGGCTCCTCGACGTGACCCCCGACCGGACCCGTTTCCTGACCACGGGCGGGCTCCACCTCGTGCACGTGGCTCCGGCCGCGCTCCGCGGGCCACGGCGCTGGGTGAAGGAGGTGGTCGAGCGGTGCGCCGCCACCGTGGGCCTCGCCCTGGCCCTGCCCGCGCTGCTGGCGGTCGGGGCGGCGGTACGCCTCCAGTCGCCGGGGCCCGCGCTCTACCGGCAGGTGCGCGTCGGACGCGACGGCCAGGTCTTCACGATGTACAAGTTCCGGTCCATGACGGTCTCGGCGGAGCACGAGCGCACCTCGCTCGCGTGCGCCAACGACGTCGACGGCGTGCTCTTCAAGATGTACGAGGACCCGCGCGTGACCTCGCTCGGCCGATGGCTGCGACGGTGGAGCATCGACGAGCTCCCCCAGCTCTGGAACGTCGTGCGAGGTGACATGTCGCTCGTCGGACCGCGGCCGGCGCTGCCCGAGGAGGTGGCGCGCTACGACGTCGACCCGACGCGCCGCCTGGTGGTCAAGCCGGGTCTCACGGGGCTGTGGCAGGTCTCCGGGCGCTCGGACCTGTCGTGGGCCCAGGCGGTCCGGCTCGACGTCAGGTACGTCGACAACTGGTCGTTGCGACTCGACGCGCAGATCCTCCTGCGCACGGTCCGGGCAGTCCTGGGGCACCGCGGTGCCTACTGACATCGAGGTCGACGTCGAGGTCGAGGTCAAGCAATGGAGGTGACCCGCACCGGGATCCCCGGCCTCCTCGTGTTCACGCCCAGCCCGCACCCGGACCCCCGCGGGATGTTCTCGCGGACCTTCGACGCCGAGGTGGCGTCGGGTGCCGGCATCGACCCGCACGCGTTCGTGCAGGACAGCCTCTCGCGCTCCCACCGGGGCGTCGTCCGAGGTCTGCACGTCCGGGTCGGTGACGGCGAGAACAAGCTGGTGCGGTGCTCGTCCGGCGCCGTCCTCGACGTGGTGGTGGACCTGCGACCGGGCTCGCCGTCCTACCTGCGCTGGGAGACCTTCGACCTCACCGGCGACAACCAGGTGTCCGTCTACGTGCCCGCGGGGTGCGCCCACGGCTTCCAGGCGCTCAGCGAGCCTGCCGACACCAGCTACCGGATCGACCGCCCGCACGACCCGGCGGACGACCTCACGATCGCCCACGACGACCCCGGGCTGGCGATCCCCTGGCGGCTGCCGGTCACGCTCCAGTCCGACGCAGACCGCGACGCCCCCCGGCTCGCGGACGTGCGCGATCGCCTCGGCGAGATCCGTCCCTGGACCGGTCACCAACATTGAGTAGGTGCCGTCCGTGCCGTCCCGTCCGCACGGCACAGCACGTGTGATGGACCCATGACTTCGCAGGACGCGACCTCCCTGACCGTCGCGGTCTTCGGTCTCGGCTACGTCGGGACGGTGACCGCCGCTGGACTCGCCGCGAGCGGCCACCGCGTCGTCGGCGTCGACGTCGATCCACACAAGGTGGAGCAGGTCCGCGCCGGTCGCAGTCCCGTCGTCGAGCGAGGGGTGGAGGAGCTGCTCACCGACGCCGTCGCGCGCGGGCTGCTGACCGCGACCACCTACCCGGTCGAGGCGATGGAGCGCGCCGACGTCTCGCTCCTGTGCGTCGGTACGCCGTCGGGTGCCCACGGCGAGACCGACCTCACCTACGTCCGACGTGCCGTGGACGACGTACGCGCTGCGATGGACGTCGCGACGCCCCCGGCCTCGGGCCACCACTCGGTCGTGGTCCGCAGCACCGTGCCGCCCGGCACGGTCAGCGAGGTGGTCGCGCCCCACTTCTCGGGCCCGCTCCCGCGGGGCTGGTCGGTCGGCACCGCGATGGTGCCGGAGTTCCTGCGTGAGGGCACCGGCGTCGACGACTTCTACGACCCCCCGTTCGTCGTGGTGGGCACCGACAGCGCACCCACCCTGGCCGCCATGGCCGACCTCTTCGCCTTCCTCGACGTCCGGACCCGGCCGGTCGCCGTCGGGACGGCCGAGGGCCTGAAGTACGCGTGCAACGCCTTCCACGCCGCGAAGATCTCGTTCGCCAACGAGATGGGCCGCGTGCTCTCGCCCCACGGCGTCGACGTGCGCGAGGTGATGGCCGTGTTCTGTGAGGACCGCAAGCTCAACCTCTCGCCCGCCTACCTGCGTCCCGGTTTCGCGTACGGCGGCTCGTGCCTGCCCAAGGACCTGCGCTCGCTGCAGCACCTGGCCCGCTTCGAGGGCCGGGACGTCCCGCTGCTCCTCGGCACCGAGCAGACCAACGAGCTGGTCATCCGGCAGGTCGTCGACTGGGTGATCGCGCAGGACTGCCGGCGCGTGGCCCTGCTGGGCCTCAGCTTCAAGAGCGACACCGACGACCTGCGGGAGAGCCCCAACGTCGAGCTCGCCGAGCGGCTGATCGGCAAGGGCTTCGACCTGACCGTCTACGACCCGATCATCAACCCCGACCGGCTGGTCGGCGCCAACCGCCGGCACGTGCAGGCCCGGCTCCCCCACCTCGACCGGCTGCTCGCCTGCACCCCCGAGGCCGCGCTCGACGGCGCGGAGGTCGTGCTGGTCGCGCACTCGGACCCGGAGCTCGCGAGCGCGCTGGTCGCGGCCGCGCCACGGGCCGTGCTCGACCTCAACGGCCGGCTCGGCGCGGAGGTCGAGGCCCTCCCGGGCTACGAGGGGATCGCGTGGTGACGGCCGCCCCGGCCGACCGGGCACCCCGTGTGCTCATCATCATCCAGAACCTGCACGTGCCCTTCGACCGGCGCGTGTGGCTCGAGTGCCAGTCGCTGCGGCGGGCCGGCTACGACGTCACCGTGGTCTGCCCGGCGGGGCCTGACTCGCGCCCGTTCGAGGTCATCGACGGGGTCGAGGTCCACACCTACCGATCACGGCCGTCGTCCGGGGGCGCGCGGGGCTACGTCGTGGAGTACGCCCACTCGTTCCTGGCCACCGCCCGCCTGGTGGCGAAGGCCCGGCGCCGCGGCCGCATCGACGTGCTGCAGGCCTGCAACCCGCCGGACATCTTCTGGCCGATAGCCCGGTGGCTGCGGATGCGCGACGGGACCCGCTTCGTCTTCGACCACCACGACCTGTGCCCCGAGCTGTTCCGCTCGCGCTTCAACGGGACCGACGGCCCGGCCCTGCGCGGCCTGATGGCGCTCGAGCGGGCGACGTTCCGGACCGCCGACGCGGTCACCTCGACCAATGCGTCCTACGCCCGCGTCGCCACTGAGCGTGGTGGGAAGCCGTCGGAGGCCGTGACCGTCGTCCGTACGGGCCCCGACCCGGAGCGGCTGCGCCGAGGTCCGGAGGACCCCGCGTGGCGCGGCGGGCGCACGCACCTGGTGGCCTACCTCGGGGTGATGGGACCGCAGGACGGGGTCGACCTGGCGATCGACGCCGCGGCGCACGTCGTGCACGAGATGGGTCGCGACGACGTCACCTTCGTCCTCATGGGGGGCGGCGACTGCTTCGAGGAGCTCGTGCAGCGACGGGACCGGCTGGGGCTGCGCGACCACGTCGTGATGACCGGTCGCGTCCCCGACGAGACGGTCCTGTCGGTGCTGTCGTCGGCCGACGTGGGGCTGAGCCCGGACCCGCGCAACCCGCTCAACGAGGTGTCGACGATGAACAAGACCATGGAGTACATGGCCTTCGAGCTGCCCGTGGTGGCCTTCGACCTCGTGGAGACCCGGGTCTCGGCCGGGGAGTCCGCGGTCTACGCCGACGGCGACGACGTGGTGTCCTACGCGCACGCGCTCGTGGCCCTGCTCGACGACCCGGAGGCGCGGTCCCGGATGGGCCGGGCAGGTCGTCGGCGCGTGCTGGACGAGCTCGCGTGGAAGCACCAGGAGGCGCCGTACGTCGGCGTGTTCGACCGGCTCGTCGGGATCGAGCGCACCCCGGTGGTGATCCCGGCGCCGCGGGCGGCGGCCGACGCCTCAGTAGTCGATGCGCTTGTTGCCTCGCCAGGTGACGCCTGAGCGGTGGCAGCCGTCGGAGGGTCCGTACTCCCCGACCTTGGGCCCGTAGACCTCGCTGAACCGGTTGTCCACGACCGAGAAGTTCCGCGGCCGGGCGATCGGGCAGTAGAGCGTGTAGGACCCGCCGGCGAGCAGGTTGCGCTGGACCGAGCTGTGGATGACCGACGTGTAGTCGGGCTGGCCGCCGAAGGTCACCGCGGAGCTGCCGTTGCAGTTCGCGTCGCTCGGGTAGGAGCAGCCCGGCGAGAAGGCGTGGAAGACGTTGTGCTTCAGCCGCACGCTGCGCCCCACGAGCACCTGGGTGCCGTCGGTGTGCGGGTCACCCTCGATCGCGTTGTAGAGGTCGTGGACGTAGCTGTCCTTCACGGTGACGAAGCTGTCCAGGCTGAAGCCGTTCTCGCAGTGGGTGACCTCGACGCGCAGGATGCGCAGGTTGCGGTCGCCGAACCCGGACTCGCCGGGGCCGTTGGGGCACCGGATCTCGCTGTCCTTGACGAGGGTGCGCGGCCAGCGGCCCGCCCGGCTCCTGCCGAGGCTCGGCACCGCCGTGCAGCCGGTCAACGACCGCTCGGTCGAGGACTCGCTCGTGCGGCAGTAGCGGGCCTGGCCCTCGATGTGCACGCAGCCCGCACGCGAGTTCTGGATGGTGACGTCGAGGGCGGTGACGACGATGCAGCCGCTGACGTCCCAGCCGTCGACCACGGCACCGCGGGTGGACACCGTCCGGTCGCCGGAGTAGCTGGTCAGCGCCGTGCCGGACGGTACGCCGGTCGAGGCCGGTCCCGGCCAGCAGCCGCCCCATGCATCAGGGCCTCCCGGCTCCCCCCGAGGGCCCGTGCAGGCCCGGGCGGCCGAGCGGGACTGGCCCGCTGAGCCTGCCCCGACCGCGGCGGACGCCTGCGCGCCCGGCTGCGGACCGTCGCCCGGCAGGCCCACCGACGGCGACAGACCGAGCAGGAGGACGACGGACAGGGCAGCCTTCACCAGAAGTGCCATCCGTCCATCGTGGTCGCCCCGGACGTGGTCGACAACCCGGGCGGGCGCCCCCAAATGAGGTAAAAACACCCGCTCACCCGCTCAGCACGGCGGTCTTGAACCGCTCGTAGCGAGCGCTCCAGTCGTGCTCGGCGCGGAACGCGTCGAGCTCCTCGGCGCTCGGCTCCGGCATCTCGGACGCGGCGCGCACCGCCGGGGCGTAGGGACCGCCGGGCGGCACGAGCAGGACCCGGTCGGAGACGCCACGCACCGGCGGGAGGTCGGTGGACACGGTCGGCCTGCCGGCGGCGAGGTACTCGTAGAGCTTCAGCGGGCTCATCGCCTCGGTCAGCGGCGACCTGACGTGCGGGAGCAGGCACACGCGCGACGCACGGATCATCGCCAGCACCTCGCCCCGCGGGTGCCATCCGCGCACCACCACGTTGTCCAGCGGGGCGAGCTCGTCGACGACGCCGGGATCGGCGACCGGACCCACCAGGACGATCGTCCACTCCCGCCCGAGCTCGCGTGCACAGGCCGCGAGGGCGGCGGTGTCGACGCGACGCTCGAGCGAGCCGACCCACAGCGCGACCGGACCTTCCAGGGCGCGGAACCAGTCGGGGGCGGGGGTGTCGTCGTCGAGCTGCGAGACGTCCACCCCGTTGGGCACCACGGTCGACCGTCCGGCGCCGATGCGGTCGGCGATCGTGCGCGAGACGGTGATGACGTTCACGTCGCGCCGGGCCATCTCGTCGTAGCTCCACCGGATCGCTCCGCCGGCCGCGGCGAAGAGCCCGTCGTCCTCGGTGGCCCAGTCGTCCCAGCCGAAGTAGACGACGTCGCGCCAGGCCGCCGGATCAGCGACCGCCGCGAGCACGGGATGGCACGCGACCAGCACCGAGCCCGGCGGTGCGGTGCGGCGGATCCGTCGCTCGAGGCGCCGGTAGGCGGGCAGCATGTCCGGACCGACCGGGTCGCCCCGCGACCATCGGCCCGGCCGGGTCAGCCGGCGCGCGACTCCCGGAGGGAAGCACCCGTCGAGGTCGGGGTGAGGCGCCAGCGTCCGGAGCCAGTTGCGGAACGGGTCGACGACGGTCACCGACTCGACCTCGACGTCGTCGACGAGTCGTTTGACGATCGCCTGCCCGGACCTGAAGTGCCCGTCGGCGTGCCCGTCGGCCCACGTCCGGTACGTCAGCACGGCCACCACGCTGTCGCCCACGGCCTACCCCCAGGAGCCCTGCATGTCGCGCAGGCTCCGGGCCCGGACGAGCGCGGACCGGACCCAGCGCGCGGTCAGCAGGAGGTAGGCGACACCGCCGGCCAGCCCGCCCGCCACCAGGGTGGTCCACGGCCGGGTGCCCATTCCTCCGGCGGCCACCGCCACCAGCCCGGCGGCCACGGCCGCGGCCGCGGGGAGTGCCGACGTCAGGAACACACGACCGGCGCGCTCCCCCACCAGCGGACGTACGAGCGCGAGGTGCGCCGGCACCACGACGACGAGCATGACCGCGAGGTTGGCGACCACGACGGCGCGCACGTCCTGCCCCGAGGCCCACCACACGGCCGGCACCTGCACCGCGAGCCAGGCCACCTGCACGAGCAGGTAGCGCCGGGTCAGGCCACCCGCGACCGCCACGTCGACGCAGAGCTTGCAGAGGATCTCCCCCAGCTTGCAGAAGGTGAGGACCTGGAGGACGACCACCGCGCCCGCCCACCGGCTGCCGTAGAGCGTCTCCACGAGCGACGGCGCGAGGACGGCGAGCAGCACGCAGACCGGCAGGAACGCCCACATCATGAGCTCGACGCACCGGGCGAAGACCTGCCGCACCAACGGCGGGTCGTCCCTGATCTGCGCGAAGAGCGGCAGCCCGACGTTGAGCAGGACGGGCAGGAACAGCCCCACCGGCCAGGCCGCGACGTTCTCACCCAACGTGAACAGGCCCACCCCGCTCGCGCCGACCGACCGACCGATGAAGAAGACGTTGACGCCCGCGACCACGGTGCCGACGAGCGTCGCGCCCACCAGCGGAAGGCCCAGGCGCACGATGTCCCTCGCGACGTCGGCCCGGAACCCCGGCAGGTAGCGCCGGGTCACCACGAGCTGCAGCCCGACCACCACCACGACCTGGCCGACCACCCGCGACCAGACGAGTGCCATCGCGCCGTGTCCCTCCAGCGCCAGCCAGACCATCACCCCCGTCGACACGGCGAAGGCGACGAGCTCGATCGCCGACTGCACGGCCATCCGGAAGTCCCGCCGCAGCTGGGCGGTGGGGATGCAGGCCGGGGCGCCGAGCAGCACGCACAGTGCCAGGACGCGCATCGCGCCATCGGCCTGCGGGGTGCCGAACGCGGAGGCGATCGGCGCCGCGAGGAGGAAGAGCGCGAGCGCGAGGATCGAGTAGCTGGTGAGCGCCAGCGTGAGCGCCGTCGGGGCCACGCAGTCGAAGTCCTGCTTCGACGCCCGCAGCAACGCGGAGTGGATCCCGAGCTCGGCGACCTGCCCGATCAGGGTGAGCACGACGATGGCCACGGCGTAGACGCCGAAGTGCTCGGGCACGAGCAACCGCGCGGCCACGATGCCCGAGACGAGTCCGCCTGCCCGCAGGACGACGACCCCGGCGGAGCTCCACATCGCGCCGCGCACCACGCGCCCGCCGAGGCTGTTGCTCCCGGTGCGGACACCGGTCGACGGCGTCACTGTGCCCCGGAGGTCCGCAGGCCGACCGGTCCACCGACCGTCCGCTGGAGCTTCGCCGTGCCGCGCCGGATCTTGTTCCTCTTGCGTCGGGCGTAGAGGCGCAGGACCTCCTGCCGCGCCCTGCGGCGCTGGCCGGGGTCGAGGGTGGAGCGACCGACCCAGTCGAGGAGCTCGCGTGCCTGGATCAGGTCAGCGGCGTGCTGGTGCCACGCCGGGACACCCAGCAGCCTGGTCAACCCGGCCGGGTCCACCTCCGTCCGCTCGCGTCGCGCGAGGGGTGCAGCGACGTGGCCCCACGGTCCGGCCAGCGCGAGGCGCGCAGCGAACACCTCGTCCTCGCGCAGGATGTTGCGCCGCGGCAGCACCGCGACCTCCCGTCGCATCATCGCGTAGAGCGGGTCGAGGAGGGCGAAGCCGCTGGTCAGCAGTCGCAGCATCTCGGCGAACCGGGTGACCGGGTCCGGCGAGTCCAGGGGCGTCGGGTCGTAAGCCGTCGAGGTGGTGACGACGCCGGCCTCGTCGACGTACGTCATCTGGGTCGTGACGAGCACCCGGCGCCGGTCCTCGGCGAAGGCGGCGAGGGTCCGCGACACGTAGTCCGGCTCCAGCGCGTCCGCGTCGCCCAGCCACCGCACGAAGGCGCCGTTCGACGCCTCGGCGACACCCCGGAAGTTGTTGAGCAGCCCGACGTTGGCGGGATGCCTGAGGTAGGACACACGCGGGTCCCGGCGGGCGAGGCCGCGGCACAGCTCCTCGGTGCCGTCCGTCGAGGCGTTGTCGCCGATCACCACCTCGAGGTGCGGGTAGTCCTGGGCGAGCGCCGACTCCAGCACCGGGCCGAGGGTCCCGGCACCGTTGCGGACGGGACAGGCGATGGTGACGAGGGGGCGGTCGTCACGCACCGGGTTCCTCGACCCGCTCGAGCCAGATCTCGCGCCACCAGCAGACGTACTCCCGGGGGCAGTTCGCGGTGAAGGCACCCTCGCAGACGATGTCCTCGAGGATGATGCACGGCGACTTCATGACCAGCATCCGCCCGGAGCGCTCGTCGATGCACTGCGTCGCCCGCGCCTTCACCCGCGCCGTCCGTCCGCAGAACCGCGACATCTCGGCCTCGAAGCCCATCCCGCGGTTGAGCAGGTCCCCGTCGAGCGTCGCCATGATCTCCTCGCGCGACTTGATGCGCACGAGCTCACCGGGCCGCAGGCCGAGCTCCTCGGTCGGGGTGCGGCCGTGGGTGACCCCGCCCTCCAGGAACCGCCACTGGAGCCCCTTCCGGATGCGCAGGTAGGGCGGCAGCACCCGGGTGCTGACCCCCTGGTAGCGGTTGAACACGGCCACCGCGAACGCCTTGGTGACCTCCGGTGCGCTCGCGTTGCCGGAGGCGACGTCGTCGGCGTACTGGCCGAGGCGCTTGAGCGGGAGCGCCTCGGGGGTGGCGCGCAGCATCTCGGTGCCCTGGCAGGACCAGCGGGTCGCGCCGTCCTCGAACGGCTCCCGCGTCGTGTTGGCCTCCAGCAGCGGCAGGAGCCTGCGATGACCGGGACCGTCCGGCTCCGGCTCCGGGTCCGGCTCGGCGGCGGCGTCCGCCGGGTCGACCCGCCTGACCCAGGCGTCCTTCCAGTACAGCTGGCACCGGGTCTGGCAGCCGCCGTGGGCGGACCCGTCGCACCGGCACGCCGTCAGGTGCACCGCGCGGGACATCCGGCGCATCCCCGAGTGGCCGATGTAGTCGCACGCCTTGAGGGCCACCTTGTGGACCGTCATCCGCCGGCCGCACCAGGCCGTCATCTCGGGCATGAACGGGAGGCCGTCGAGCTCGCCCGCCTCGTCCAGCGTGGCGAGGATCTCCTCGGCGCTGAGCACCTCCACGACGTCGCCCACCCGCAGGCTCGTCCGGTTCCTCCGCAGTGTGTCCACGGTCTGCATGCCGCGACGCTAGATCGGCTCCCGGCGCCCCCTCACGCGCCCGGACGGGCCTCCCCTAAATGGGGGATCAGTCGGCCGCACCCCCTGCCCGCCCGACCTCCGAACCGAGACTTCACGGGAGGAGCGCAGGAAGGCAGACGGGGGCAGGTAGGTCGTATGGAGTTCTGGGTCACGCTCGCCGGCATCGTGCGCCGCAAGCGGGTGGTCATCCGCGCCCTGGCCGTCGCGATCACGCTCGGCGCGCTCGCCTACGCGCTCACCCCGCCGACGTACGTCGCCCGCACCACGATGGTGCTGACCCTGACGCCGTTCGGTGGCTCGGAGTCACGCGACCCCAAGGTGCCGACCGACCTCACCAACCCGATGCTCAACTTCAACGACAGCCTCACCACGACGTCGGCCATCCTCATCAACGCGATGAACATCGAGGACGTCGCCGAGCAGCTCGACGCGACGGGTTCCACCCACCTCGTCGTCGACGACGGTCGCTCGAACCCCGACCTGCTCGGCCTCAACGGGCCGTTCCTGCACATCCGGGTCGACAGCGAGTCGCGCTCGACGGCCGCCCGCGTGGCGCAGGAGGCGCAGGCGCTCATGCGCGAGAAGCTCGAGGACTGGCAGGTCGAGCTCGACGCACCGCAGTCCACCTACATCCGGCTCGTGGACGTGGTGCCCCCCGGTGCGCCCGAGATCGACCGCGGCGGGCAGGTCAAGACGGCCGCCCTCGCCACCGTGCTCGGTGGCGCGTCGAGCATCGTCATCGCCTACTTCGCCCACCAGCTCCGGTCCCGCCGGCGGGCCGAGGAGGGCGACGAGGAGCTCACCCTCGAGAGCCTCGCCACGTGGGAGCCCGACGTCGACCCGGAGCCCGATCCCGAGCCCGATCCCGAGCCCGAGCCCCGTCGCGGCCGCGACCGGGTGCTGGTGCCGGACGTCCCCCGCGCGGAGGACGACCCGACCGGGACGCCCGCGCTCAGTCCCTCCCCCTGGAAGAAGAAGGGCACGGCCAGGCGCACCCGCGGGGGCAGGTGACGACGCGCGATGGGGTCCTGGCAGGTCGCGGTGCTCCTGGTGCGCCGCTGGTACGTCACGCTGGGGGCGTTCCTGGCCACGATCGGGGTGTCCGCGCTCGTCTACGCCTCGCTCCCCGCGCAGTACCAGACGGGCAGCGTGATGGTGGTGACCACGTCGCTCACCGGGCGCAGCGAGGAGCCGCCGAGCCAGGAGCCCGACCTCACCAACCCGCTGCTCAACTTCGAGAACGACGTCAACCTCTCGACGGCGATCCTCATCGAGCAGCTCAACAGCCCGGGGGTGGCCGAGGCGCTCGGGGCACCCGCCGGCTCGACGACGACGTACGTCGTGAGTGACGGCAACACCAACGCCGAGCTCCTCCAGTCGGGTCCGCTCCTGTTCGTGCAGGGCAACGGCCCGACGCCCGAGGCCGCGCGGAGCATCACCGAGCGGGTCGACGCGATGGCGGCGCTCCTGCTCGAACGACGACAGCGCGACCTCGAGGCCCCACCGTCGACCTACCTCCGCACGAGCGAGATCGTGCCCCCCACCGCGGGCCTCCGGCTGACCCGGAGCCCGAGCCGGGCCGTCGTGGCGACCGGTGCCCTGGCGGCCGCGGCCGGGCTGGCGGCAGCCCTCGGCTTCGACCGCCTGGCAGCGGCACGTCGTCGCAGCGCGACGACGAGGACGGTCAGCGCCCCGGTCCTGGCCACGCCGCTTCCCGAGGGGGCGCGATGACGACGCTCCGCGAGCCGTCCACCGACGAGCACGTCCGGCCGCGTGCGCCCCGCACGGCCGACGCCACCACCCTCATCGCCCTCTTCGTCGTCCTCCAGTTCGGCCTGCCCGCGACGCTGGTGCTCGACCACCTGCCGATGGCGTTGCGGGCCTCGACCATCGTGGCGCTCGGCCTCGGCGTGCTGTGGTTCTGCACGCAGATGACCACCACGCTCGGCGCGGCGAAGGGCAGCAACCCCGTCCGGACCGCCGTCTTCGTCTACGCCTGCGTGGTGCTGGCCGTCTACGGCAAGTCGAGCTTCACCTACCTCGACGGGGACGAACGGGCGAGCGGCGACCACGCGATGGTCATCGTGCTGTCGATGATCTGCCTGGCCCTGGCGATCTGCGACGGCGTCCGCAGCCGGGAGCGGATCGGCTTCCTGCTGCGCGTGATGGTCGTCGGAGCCTGCTGGGTCTCGTTCGTCGGGATCGTGCAGTACCTGTTCCTCTTCGACATCACCGGCTACCTCCAGCTCCCCGGCATGCAGTTCGGTGAGCGCTACGACCTCGTGCTGGTGCGCGAGGGCCTGCCGCGGGTGTCGGGCACGACCCAGCACCCCATCGAGTTCGGGGTCTTCAGCGCGATGATGCTGCCGCTCGCGCTGCACGTCGCGTTCACCGAGACGCGCGGGCGCCGGTGGCGCGGCGCCTGGTGGGGCTGCGTCGCCCTGATCGCGACCGGCCTGATGTTCTCCGCCTCCCGCTCGGCGATCCTGGCGCTCGCCTGCACCGGCATCGTGCTGTCCTTCGGGTGGACGGCACGTCGACGTCTGTGGACGGTCGCGGCAGGGCTGGTGTTCCTCGTCTTCATCAAGCTGATCTCCCCCGGCCTGCTCGGCGCGCTCGTCAGCCTGTTCCGCAACGCGGGCAACGACGACAGCGTGCGCTACCGCACCCACGACTACGACACGGCGCGCGAGGCGATCTCCGCCAATCCGCTGCTGGGTCGCGGCATCGGGACCTGGTACTCCCCCAAGCGGGTCGTCTTCGACAACCAGTACCTGCTCACCCTCGTCGACAGCGGCATCATCGGGCTGGCGGCCGTGCTCGGCATGGTGTTCGCCGCGATGTACTGCGTCCGGCGGGTCGTCGTGCTGAGCCGGGTGTCGCCCGCACCGGTGGGCACCACGAGCCGCGACCGCGACCTCGCGCTGTCCCTCGGTGCCTCCCTGGCCGCCATCCTCCCGACCTACGCCACCTTCGACTTCGCGGCCTTCTCGACCGTCAACTCGCTGATGTACCTCGTGGTGGGCGTGTCGGGGGCGCTGCTGAGGGTGGTCGCGACCGAGGTCGCGGGCGACCCCGTCGACGAGCACGCGGTCGGCTGAGGCCGGGAGGGAGGAGACCGATGGACGTCTGGAACGCCGTCGCCGTGCTCGTCAGGCGCTGGTACGTCGCGGTGCCGGTGCTCGTCCTCGGCCTGGGACTGGCCGGCGTCGCCTGGGCGACCGTCCCCGTGCAGTACGAGTCCCGCGCGGTGCTCGCCCTCACGACCCCGCGCGACGGCGGGACCCAGACGGCGCTCCTGCACAAGGGGTGGGTGTCCAACCCGCTGGCCAACTTCGACCGCACCCTCAACCTCACTGCCGGCATCGTCATCCGCGAGATCAACACGGCCTCGACGGCCGAGCGACTGGGGGTCACCGCTGGCGGCCCGACGACCTACGAGGTGGGCAACGGCAGTGCCACGCCGCAGGCGTTCGGCAACGGACCGTTCATCTTCGTCCGCGGCCTGGGGGCGACGCCCGGGGACGCCGAGGACATCGCCCGGCGGGTCTCGGAGGCTGCCCGGACCGTGCTCGCCGACCGGCAGACCGAGCTCCAGGCGCCGTTGCGCACGCAGATCGAGGTGCACCTCGTCCTGGCCCCGACGCGCGCGGAAGCGCTGTCCGACGGGCCGCTCCGCGCCGCAGCCCTCGGCGGCGCGCTCGCGGTGCTGGCCAGCCTCGCCGCCGCCTACGGCTTCGAGAGCTTCGCGCTGAGCCGCGGCGCCTGGGGCAGCGAGGTGACCCGCCGCGACGGCAGGAGCAGTGCGGCGCAGGCGGGCCGGGCCGTGGCGACACCGGCGAGGGAGCGGATCGAGAGGCCGGCCACGAGCGCGAGCCGGTAGGCGAGACCTCGGACCACGCCGTGCCGACGCTGGAACAGGGTGACCTTGTTGACCGACAGCAGGGCGGCCATGTCCGGGCGGACGTCGTAGTCACCGCCCCGGTGCTCGATCACCGCGTGCGGTTCGTACCACGTGGTCCATCCCAGGTCGGCGGCGCGCAGCAGGTACTCGGTCTCCTCGCTGTAGAGGAGGAACGCCTCGTCCCACGGGCCGGCTGCCTCGACCAGTCGCCACGACACGAGCAGGGCCGCACCGGTGACCCAGCTGGCGCGGGCCGCGCGTCGGTGCGGCGCCTCGCGGAACACCATCTCGCCCACGCCGAGGCGGTCGGCGAGGTGGCCACCGAGCAGCGACTCCACGACGGCGCCGGTGAGGCTGGGGCGGCGCCGCAGCGTCGGCTGGAGCGAGCCGTCGAGGTTGACCAGCCGGGGGGCCACGACCCCGACGCCGGGACGTACGAGCCCGCGGGCCAGCGTCTCGAGGGCTCCCGGCAGCAGGCGGCAGTCGGGGTTGAGCACCAGCACGGCGTCCGGGTGGGGTGCGGACAGGGCGGCCACTCCCGCGTTGATGCCCGCCGCGTAGCCCAGGTTGGCGCCGAGGCGGACGACCCGCACCGGGAGGTCCGCGATGCCGTCCGCGAGCGCGAGGGTCTCGTCCCGCGAGTCGTTGTCGACGACCACCACCTCGGTCAGGACGACCTCGGCGGCACCCGCGTGACGGACCGAGGCCAGGCAGGACTCCAGCACGTCGGCGCTGTTGTAGGTCACGACCACGACCGCCACCCGCGGTCGTACGCCGGTCCCGGGAACCGACACCTCGCTCACGCCGATCGAGGCACCAGGTCGCGGACACGCAGCAGGTCGTCGAGGGTCCCGTCGCCCAGCTGCCGCTGGATCTGCACCAGCCGGACGAAGGTCCGCTCGAACTGCTCGCGGGTCAGCGCGTGGCGCTCCATGTCGTCGGCCAGCTGCCGGATCCCGGTCGTGACCGTCCACGACGGGGCGAACTGCGGGAGCAGCCTGCCGATCTTGGCGAAGTCGACCCGGTAGTCGCGGGTGTCCGCGGACGAGCCGGCGGCGAAGGTCACCGGAGCCCCGGTGTGCTCGGCGACCGCCTCGGCGATCGTCCGCACCTGCACGACGTCCTCGTCGCGACCGACGTTGAACGCCTGGTCGTGCACGGTCTCGCGGTCGGCCTCGAGGACGGCCAGGAAGGCGCGCGCGATGTCCTCGACGTGCACGAGCGGTCGCCACGCCGTGCCGTCGCTCTGGAGCCGGACCTCGCCGGTGGTGTGGGCCGCACCGGTCAGGTTGTTGACCACGATGTCGGCCCGCAGGCGCGGGCTGGACCCGTACGCCGTGGCGTTGCGCAGGTAGGTCGGGCTGAAGCTGTCGTCGGCGAGCGGGCGGATGAGCTCCTCGGCGAGCACCTTGCTCTCGCCGTAGGGCGTGACCGGGTTGAACGAGCTCTCCTCGGTCACCGCCTCGTCCCCGGCCGCGCCGTAGAGGCTGCACGAGGACGAGAAGACGTAGCGACCCACACCGGCCTCGCGGGCGACGCGGGCGAGGTGCGCGGCCCCACGGGCGTTGACCGAGAACGTGGCGTCGGCGTTGAGGTACCCGACCGGGTCGTTGGAGACGGCGGCGAGGTTGACGACCGCGTCGAGGCCCTCGAGCTCCTCGGGGCGCTGGTCGCGGATGTCCCCCGTGCGCGAGTGGTAGCCGTCGACGGGTGGCCCGAAGTCGCAGCCGTCGTACCAGCCGGCGTCGAGGCCGACGACGTCGTGCCCCGCCTCGATCAGCAGGGGGACCAGCACGGCTCCGACGTAGCCCCGGTCGCCTGCCACCAGAATCCGCATGCCTGTCCCCCTCGACGTCGATCGTTGGTCCGATCACACCCGACCGAGCGGTCTGCCCACCCGCCGCCGGGGTCCGTTACCCCACTTTGGGGAGCCGGGTGGACGCGGTGCGCGGCCATAGTGGGGAGGTGGACCTCCAGCTCGCGGGCCGGCGCGCGTTCGTCACCGGCGGCAGCCGAGGCATCGGGCTGGCCATCGCCCGGGCCCTGGCCCGCGAGGGCGCGGTCGTCTCCCTCGCCGCCCGCTCCCGGGAGGGCCTCGCCGAGGCCACCGACCGGATGGCGCGCGAGGGGCACGTGGTCCACGCCTACCCGGTCGACGTCACGGACCAGGCGGCGCTCGCGGACGTCGTCGCCCGGTGCGCCGAGGACCGCGGCGGGCTCGACCTGGTCGTCGCCAACGCCGGCGGGTCCCGCGGCGGCGGACTGCAGACGTCGACCCCGGAGGACTGGGTGCACACCCTCGGTCTCAACGTCGTCCACGCCGCGACCGCCATCCGCGCGGCGCTGCCGTGGCTGTCCGCCTCCGGTGAGGGTGCCGCACTGGTCATCGCCTCGGTCAGTGGCTGGAAGCCGCGGTCCGTGTCGTCGTACTCGGTCGCCAAGGCGGCCGAGATCCACCTCGCGCCGACCCTCGCGGCGGAGCTCGCCGCGGAGCGCGTCCGGGTCAACACGCTGAGCCCGGGCGCCGTCCTCGTCGAGGGCGGCCGCTGGCAGCGGACCCGGGACGCCGATCCCGAGGCGCACGAGCGCTTCGTCGCCGACAACCTCCCTGGCGGCCGCATGGTCACCCTGGACGAGGTGGCCGACGCCGCCTGCTTCCTGCTCAGCCCACGCGCCTCGGGCATCAACGGCGCCCACGTCCCCGTCGACCGCGCGCAGGACCGCTCGACCGACAGGCCGGTCTTCCCCTGACGCCGGGCGGCCTCCCCAATTCTGGGGTGAAGCGCGACCTCCCCGGATCGGCCCGTCGCGGGCGTGCCGACACTGGGACGACCCGAAGTGGGGGTGCACCCGATGTCGACCATGGCGGTCCTGACGCCGTCGTTCCGCGACGACGTCGACCTCTACCGCGAGCTCCACGCCTCGGTGCTCCGGTGCACGCCGGACGACGTCGTGCACCACGTCGTCGTGCCGCACAGGGACGCGGACCTGTTCGCGGCGCCCGACGATCCGCGGCTGCGCGTCGTGACCACGCGCACCCTGCTCCCGCGGCGCTTCGTGTCGACGTACGCCGGTGTGCGCGCCGTGCGTCGCCTGCCCGGTCTGGGCCGCGCGCTGCCCGGTGTGCAGGCGGTCAACCTCCGTCATCCGTGGCCGCCGGTCCGGGGCTGGGTGATGCAGCAGGTGCTCAAGCTCGAGCTCGTCTCCCGGCTCGACGTCGACGTGGTGCTGGTGGTCGACTCCGACGTCCGGCTGATCAGGCCGACGCGGGCCGACGACTTCGTGCGCGACGGCTCCGTCCGCTTCTACTGCGGCGCGGAGGCGATCACCACCGACATGGCGCGCCACCTCGCCTGGCAGCGCGTGTCGCGACGGCTGCTGGGGCTGCCTCCCGGGCCACCGGACCACCGCGACTACATCGCGCCCTTCATCGCGTGGGACCCCGCCGTCGTCCGCGGCCTCCAGCGTCGCATCGAGGCAGCGACGGGGTTGCCGTGGATCGACGCCGTCGCCCGCGAGCTGCACGTCTCCGAGTTCATGCTCTACGGCTGCTTCGTGGAGAACCTCGGCCCGGAGACCGACCGGGCCTTCACCTCGTCCGACTCCCGCTGCCGGTCGTGGTGGGAGACCTGGCCGCTCGACGAGGAGCGCGCCCGCGACTTCGTCGACTCCATCGGGCCGAGCGACCTCGCGGTGCACGTGCAGTCGGCCTCGCACACCTCCGACGAGGTCCGCGCCTGGGTGATGGAGTCGGCGGACCGTCGCGCCCGCGCGGACGCCTGATCCCCCCCGGACGCGCTCAGTCCGCGGTGCCGTCGGCGAGCCGCGCGAGGTCCGCGGCCCGCTCCGACCACGAGCAGTCGGTCACGGAGGCGCGCAGGGCCGCGCCGTCGCGACGCGCCTCGAGGGCCTGCCGGGCGAGCTCGGGGAACCGCTCCCGGTCGGCGGCGACGGTGATGCGGTCGCGGTAGGCCTCCACCTCGGGGTAGGACGTGCTCACCACGTGCAGGCCGAGCGCGAGGTACTCCTTGAGCTTCACCGGGTTGGCGAACCGGATCCACTCGTTGTCGAGCCACGGCATCAGGGCGACGTCGAAGCCCCGGCCGAGCGACGGGATCTCCGCGTAGGGCCGGTAGCCGAGCCAGCGCACGTTGGGCAGGGCCGTCAGTGGCGCCATGTCGCACGTCGCGTCGCCCACCAGCACCACGCTGACGTCCGGGTTCTCCGCGGCCGTACGACGCAGCAGCTCCACGTCCACGACGTAGTCGTCGAGCCCGCCGAAGAAGCCCAGCACCGGCGCGGGGACGTCCGCCAGCTCGGGGTGCACTCCCCCGTCGGGCGAGAAGTGCGTTAGGTCGACGCCGTGGTCGAGGAAGGCCCCGCGAGCCCCGACCACGTCGACGTCCAGCTTCATCAGCTCGTGGCTCACGTAGAGCACGCGGTCGCTGTGACGGAGCAGGGCGTCCTCCAGCCCCGACACCCAGGCGCCGTCCGCACCCGGGAACGCCGAGTGGAGGTCCGAGCGGTTGAAGATGAGCGAGGAGCGTCGCATCGACCGCGCGACGGGCCAGCCCGTGGGGATCGTGACGCCCACGTGCGGCGCCCGGCCGACGCCGACGAGCCGGGCGACGAGGCGGACCTGCTGACGGACCAGCCAGGCGTTGAACCGCGCCCCCGCCGTGTCGCCGTACAGCGGGAGCATGACGGGCGTCATCACGTGGAAGCCCGGAAGGTCGGGCACCGGTCGCCGGACGAGCTTGGCCATGCTGCGCAGCTTGCGGACGATGCGGCGGCCGGCGTGGCTGGTCGTGCCGGGTGTGGGCAGGCGCAGGCCGAGGCTGTTGACCACCAGCACCGGGCGGTGCCGGGCCATCTCGCGCATCAGCTGGAAGTCCGAGTGGGCCTGGTTGTGGTACCACCAGTCCTGCGCGGCGAACCACACGAAGCCCGGCCGCTCCGACCGGCCGGGCCGCCGCCGGTCCCTGGCACGTCCGATCACTGGCCCTCCTCTGCTCCGGACGATCGTGCCGGTGCGCGGCGGGCACCCACGCACGGCGCGACCGCGCGTACCCAGTTCTCGGGACGTCCCGCGACGGCGTACCGAAATGTCGGTGTTCCGGACGACGTACGCGGCCCGCGCGCCGCCTGCACCCCCACCCTCAGGGGTAGGACGCGGTGGCAGCGTCCCATGGGAGGAGCAGGACGTGACGAGCGTGAGCAGCGTCGCCGTCATCGGGGCGGGACCCTACGGGTTGTCCCTCGGCGCGCATCTGCAGGCAACAGGGGCGGACTTCCGCATCTTCGGTCGACCGCTCGACACGTGGCGCACCGCGATGCCGCGGGGGATGCACCTCAAGTCGGACGGCTTCGCCTCCAACCTGTCGGCACCGGGAGCCGGGTCGACGCTGGCCGACTACTGCACCGACCGCGGCCTGCCCTACCACCCGACCGACCTGCCGGTGCCGCTCGCGCGGTTCGTCGACTACGGCATGGACTTCCAGCGCCGCCACGTCCCCGACCTCGAGCAGACCGACGTGCGCACCGTCGAGCACGACGACCGGCGGTTCCGGATCTCGCTGGTCTCGGGCGAGGAGCTGGTGGCCAGGCGGGTCGTCGTCGCGACCGGCATCACCCACTTCGCCTCGATGCCCCGTCAGCTCGCCCACCTGCCGACCGATCTCGTGACGCACGCCAGCGCGCACCACGACCTCTCGCGCTTCGCCGGCCAGCGCGTCACCGTGGTCGGCGCCGGGGCGTCCGCCGTCGTGGTGGCGGTGAACCTCGCCCGTGCCGGCGCCCGGCCCACGCTCGTCGCCCGGTCACCGGTCGTGCGCTTCAGCGGCGCACCGGGTGGTCCGCGGTCCGTCGCGGCGCGCCTGCGCCAACCCGGCTCCGGGCTCGGTCCCGGCTGGCGGTCACGCGTGAGCTGCGACGCACCGGACCTGTTCCGCGTGATCCCCTCGCGCTGGCGACCCGAGATCGTGCGCCGCCATCTCGGCCCGAGCTCGGCCTGGCACCTGCGGGAGGACTTCGAGGCGACCGTCGACGTGCTGACCGGACGCGTCCTGCTCGACGCCGACGAGGTGGGCACCGGCGTACGGCTGGCCCTCAGCCGGCACCGGGACGACCCGTCCGGGTGCGGCACCGTCGTGCACGCCGACCACGTCATCTGCGCCACGGGCTACCGCGCGGACGTGCACCGGCTGCCCTTCCTCGCGCCGGGCGTGCTCGCCGGCCTGCGCACGGTCGGTGCCTCGCCGTCCCTGTCACGGTCCTTCGAGAGCTCGGTGCCGGGCCTCTACTTCCTGGGGCTCCCGGCAGCGGTGTCCTTCGGCCCGCTCATGCGGTTCATGTACGGCGACGCGTTCGCGTCGCGCCGACTCGTCCGCGCCCTGCGCGAGGCCGCACGGTGAAGGTGACCGGGGTCCGCCGCGGCGGCGGTCCGGTGCTGCACCTGTTCGCCGGCGCGGGCGGCGACGCCGACGAGCTGTCCGCGCTGGTCGCCGCGCTCGCGGGCGACCCGACCGTGGTCGCCCACGTGCCGGTCCGCGGGGCGGCGGCCGTCGGGTCGGTCGGCGCCATGGCGACCACCGCCGCCGCGCACGTCCGTGCGACGCAGCCGACCGGGCCCTACCGGCTCATCGGGTACTCCTTCGGCGGCCTGGTGGCCCTCGAGGTCGGCCGGCTGCTGCGCGAGGACCGCCACGAGGTCGAGCTGGTGGGTCTCGTCGACACGTTCTTCGACCAGCGCTTCTGGCCCGCGTCGCTCTTCGTGCGAGCGTCCGCACGCCGTACGTCCGTGCACCTGCGCTCCGCCCTCGCCGGCCCTCCGGGCGTCGCGGCGCGCGAGGTCGGTGACCGCGCCGTACGGCTCGGGGCGCGCGTGGTGCGCCGGGTGCGCCCGACGCCGTCGGCGCGTGCCGCGGACGCAGGTGAGCTGTCGGTGCAGGACGCGAACGTCGCCGTGATGGCCCAGTGGGAGCCGCACACCTTCGCCGGACCGACCACGCTCTTCACCGCCTCGGACGCCGACTTCGGCTGCGACCTCGACGAGCTGTGGCGGCCGTGGCTCCCCGACCTCGCGGTCCGCCGGGTGGCGGCGGACCACCGGACCCTCCTCAGCAGTCCGGCCTCCGTCGCACAGCTCGCCGACGAGATCGACGCGGCGCTCGGGACCGCACCCCGACCGCTCCGGGTGCTCGTGGCGACGACCTTCGGATGGCCGGGCGCCGCCCGGCTGGCCGAGCAGCTGGTCGCCACCGGCTGCACGGTGCAGGCGGTCGCCCCGCGCACCAGTCCCGTCCACGGCCTCGGGTCGCTCGAGCGCGTCCACCGGCTGTCGCTCACGGCACCGCTGCGGAGCCTGGCCGCCGCCGTGGAGGCCTCGCGTCCGGACCTCGTCGTGCCCTTCGACGACCGGACCCGGCAGGCCCTCGAGCGCGCGCGGACGGCCGCGGATCCGGGCACCGCCGCCGGATCGCGGCTGCGCGCGGTGCTGGACCGCTCGCTCGGGGCGCCGGGTGACGTCGGATCTGTGTACTCACGCGCACGGCTCATGGAGGTCGCCGCCGCAGCCGGGATCCCCTGCCCGGAGACGGTCGTGGTGCGGTCCGAGTCCGAGGTCGAGGACTGGTTCGCCACCCACCCGGGGCCGGGCGTCCTCAAGACCGACGGGAGCTGGGGAGGGCGTGGCGTCACGATGGCCCCCGGTGTGTCGGAGGCACGCCGGGCGTGGCGGACGATGAGCCGGCCACCGCCGCTCCACCGGGCACTCAAGCGCCTCGTCGCCGAGCGGGATCCGTGGGCGTTGCGGGCCCTGCTGCTCGGCGCCCGACCCGTCGTCTCGATCCAGCCGATGGTCGAGGGACGGCCGGCCAACTCGGCGGTGGCGTGCCACGAGGGGACGGTCCTCGCAGCCGTGCACGTGGAGGTGCTGGAGAGCGTCGGGCCGACGGGGCCGGCCACGCGGGTGCGGCTCGTCGAGCACGCCGACATGACCTACGCGGCGAAGTCGGTGGTCGCGGCGCTGCGGCTGTCCGGCCTGTGTGGCCTCGACTTCGTGGTCGACCGGGCCGGCACGGCCCACCTGCTGGAGCTCAACCCACGGGCGACACCGACGGCGCACCTGGTCGGTGCCGACGGCGCGGATCCCCTGTCCGCCCTGCGCGCCGCGCTCGGGCACGAGCTCCCCTTGCAGCGGGAGTCGCCCCGCCCGGGCGACCTCGTCGTCTCCCTGACGAGCCCCGCACCGACGGACGCGCCGGCTGCCCGGCGTCGTACCCACTTCTGGCTACCCTCCCCCCGACTCCCGCGCGTGGCAACGTCCATTGGCGAGGGTGATGGCTCCACCGTCGTGACCACCAGGGGGAGCTCGTGACCGCACCGCTGTGCCGCCTCTGCTCGGCGGAGCTGCGCCGGACCTTCGTCGACCTGGGGATGTCGCCGCCGTGCGAGAGCTACCTCGCCGCGGACCAGCTCGATGCCGGCGAGACCTTCTACCCCCTCCACGTACGGGTGTGCGAGCAGTGCCTGCTCGTCCAGCTCCCGGTCCACGTGTCGGCCGAGGACATCTTCAGCGACTACGCCTACTTCTCCTCCTACTCCGACTCGTGGGTGCGTCACGCCCGCGACTTCGTCGACCTCGCCCAGGCCCGGCTCGGCCTGGACCGGGACTCGTTCGTCGTGGAGGTGGCCAGCAACGACGGCTACCTGCTGCAGCACAGCGTGGCGAAGGGGATCCGGTCGCTCGGGATCGAGCCCGCGGCCAACGTCGCCGAGGCGGCCGTCGCCCGCGGCGTGCCCACCGAGGTGCTGTTCCTCGGCGAGGAGACCGGCCGCAAGGTCGCCGAGATCCACGGCCGTGCCGACCTCGTCGTCGCCAACAACGTGTTCGCCCATGTGCCGGACATCGTCGACTTCGCCCGCGGGCTCCGCGCGCTGGTGGCCGAGGACGGGCACGTCACCATCGAGATCCCGCACCTGCTCCGGCTGATCGAGGGCAACGAGTACGACACGATCTACCACGAGCACTTCTCCTACCTCTCCCTGCTGACGACGCAGAGGGTCCTGGCCGAGGCCGGTCTCACGGTCGTCGACGTGCAGGAGCTGAGCAGCCACGGCGGGTCGCTGCGAACCTGGTCCGCCCCGACCGAGCGCGCCGGCGCGCCCACCGGTGCGGTGGCGAAGGTGCTCGCGGACGAGGCGGCCGCCGGGCTCGACACGGTGGACGGCCACGCGGGCTTCGCCGAGCGCGTGAGCCGGGCCCGCGACGACTTCGTCGAGTTCCTCGTCGGCGAGCGCCGCGCCGGTCGTCGGGTGGCCGCCTACGGCGCACCCGGCAAGGGCAACACCCTGCTCAACCACTGCGGCGTCCGCGGCGACCTGATCTCCTTCGCGGTCGACCGCAACCCGCACAAGCACGGGCGTTTCCTGCCCGGCACGCACATCCCGATCAGCCCCGTGGAGCGGCTGGCCGACGAGCGGCCGGACACGATCGTGGTGATGCCGTGGAACCTGCGTACGGAGATCACCCACCAGCTCGAGTACACCCGCGAGTGGGGGGCGAGGCTGGTCGTCGCCCTCCCCCACCTCGAGGTCTTCTGAGGCGACGGGAGGAAGGGACACCCATGAAGGTCGTGCTGTTCTGCGGCGGGCTCGGGATGCGGATGCGTGCCGACAACCAGTCACTGCCCAAGCCGATGATGCCGATCGGCTCGCGCCCGGTGCTGTGGCACGTCATGCGCTACTACGCGCACTTCGGGCACACCGAGTTCGTGCTGTGCCTCGGCTACGGCGGGCAGGCGGTGAAGGACTACTTCCTCGACTACCGCGAGACCGCGTCCAACGACTTCGTGATCACCAAGGGCGGCAGCCACGTCGAGATGCTCAGCACCGACATCAGCGACTGGACGATCAGCTTCATCGACACCGGCATGGACACCGCGATCGGCGAGCGGCTGCGGCGCGTGCGGCCCCACCTCGAGGGCGACGAGCTCTTCCTCGCCAACTACGGCGACGTCCTCACGGACGCGCCGATGAACGACATGGTGGACGCGTTCGTGGACTCCGGGTGCGTCGCGCAGTTCATCGCGGTCAGGCCGCAGGACTCCTTCCACGTCGTGCAGTACGACGATGCGGGCAGGGTCTCCGGGCTGGTCCCGGTCGCCGACATGGACATGTGCATCAACGGGGGCTACTTCGTCCTGCGTCAGGCGATCTTCGACTACCTCGACGAGGGCGACGACCTCGTGATGGACGGGTGTGTGAAGGCGGCCCGCGACGGGCTCGTGCGGGCCGTGCCCCACGACGGGTTCTGGGCCCCGATGGACACGCTCAAGGAGCGTGCCGCGCTGGAGGGGATGTACAGCCGCGGCATCAGCCCGTGGGCGCTGTGGCGGACTCCCACCGGAGCGCACTCCCCCGTCCCCGTCGTCGCCGACGCCGCGCCCGCCCGGCACTGAGCCGGCGCGCCGTGATCGCCTTCACCGCCGACCAGCCGCTCCACGTCCTGTGCGTCGGGGCGCACCCCGACGACATCGAGATCGGGTGCGGCGGGACCCTGCTCACCCTCGCGGCTTGTGCGTCGACGACGTTCACGGCCATCGTCATGACCGGGGACGAGGTGCGGGAGAAGGAGTCCCGCCTCGCCTTGGACCTCCTCGCGCCGGGCGTGACGGCCCACTTCGCCCACCTCGACGACGGCCGGCTGCCCGCGTGCTGGTCGGAGGTGAAGCAGGCGCTCGAGGACCTCGCCCGCACCTGCCGGCCCGACGTCGTGCTGGCCCCGCGCCGTGACGACGCCCACCAGGACCACGCGCTCCTCGGGGGTCTCGTCGGCACCGTGTGGCGCGACGCCGTCGTGCTCCACTACGAGGTGGCCAAGTGGGACGGCGACATGGGCTCGCCCACCACCTACGTCGCCCTGACCGACGACGTCGCCCGGCGCAAGGTCGAGGTGCTGGACGCGTGCTTCGACAGCCAGCTCGGTCGCGACTGGTGGGACGACGAGGTCTTCCTCGGACTCATGCGGCTGCGCGGCGTCGAGTGCCGGTCCCGCTACGCCGAGGCGTTCTACTGCTCCAAGCTGCTGCTCGGGCTCGCGCCGTGACCGCGACGGCGACCGCCCCGTCGCCCACCGGCGGATCCACCCCGGCCGAGCGCATGCGGGCCTGGATGACCGCGGCCTACCCGATCTGCCGCAGCATCTCCGGCGACGGCGTACGCGGCACGCTCGACCTGCTCGCCGACGTGCTGCCGGACGGAGCCACGCTGGAGCGGACCGGGGTCCCGTCGGGGACACAGGTCTTCGACTGGACCATTGCCGACGAGTGGAACGTCCGCGAGGCGTGGGTGCGCGGCCCGGACGGGCAACGGGTCGTCGACCTCGCCGACCACACGCTGCACCTGGTGGGCTACAGCGCGCCCGTGCACGCGCGCGTCCCGCTGGAGGAGCTGCGCCGCCACCTGCACAGCCTCCCGGACCGTCCCGACTGGATCCCCTACCGGACCAGCTACTACCACCGGGACTGGGGATTCTGCCTCCGCCACCGTGACCTGCAGGGTCTGCCACCGGGCGACTACGAGGTGCTCGTCGACGCGACCCTCGAGCCGGGCGAGCTCGTCTACGGCGAGGTCGTGCTGCCGGGCAGCACCGACGGGGAGGTGCTCGTCAGCTCGCACGTGTGCCACCCCTCGCTCGCCAACGACAACCTCTCGGGCCTCGCCGTGGCGACCGAGCTGCTCCGCCTGCTCGCCGCCCGTCCGGAGCGCCGCCACACCTACCGCTTCCTCTTCGCCCCCGGGACCATCGGCTCCCTCACCTGGCTGAGCCGCAACACCGACCGCCTGGACCGCATCCGCCACGGCCTCGTGATCACCGGGCTCGCCGGCGGCGGTCCGCTGGTCTACAAGCAGACGCTCCGCGGGACCCGGACCGTCGACGACGCCGCGGCGCACGTCGTCCGCGCCCGTGGCGGCGAGGTGCGCCCGTACGCACCGTGGGGCTACGACGAACGCCAGTTCAACGCGGTCGGGTTCGACCTGCCCGTCGGTCGGCTGACCCGCACGCCGCACGGCGAGTACCCGGAGTACCACACGTCGGCCGACGACCTCGCGTTCGTCGGCGACGACGAGCTCGTGGACGCCCTCGACGCGCTCGTGGAGATCGTCGACGTGCTGGAGGGCGACGCGACGTACGCCAACCTCAGTCCGTTTGGCGAACCCCAGCTGGGGCGGCACGGCCTCTACCCCACGACGGGCGGGCACTCGGCCGACCAGGAGGTGATGGCGATGCTGTGGACGCTCGGGCTGTCCGACGGGATCACGTCGCTGCTCGAGGTGGCCGCGCGGTCCGGCCTGCCCTTCGCCGACGTGCGGGCGGCCGCCGACCGCCTGTGCGCGGCGGGCCTGCTCGGCCCGCGCCCTCAGGCGGAGCGGTCCGCCACGAACCGCGCGAGCGACCCGATCGAGCCGAAGACGTCGCCGGTGAAGTCCTCGTCCTCGACCGTCACGCCGTAGGAGGACTCGAGCGTCGTCGCCAGCTCGAGCACGGACAGCGAGTCGAGCTCGGGCAGCGCCCCGAACAGCTCGGTGTCCGCCGTCAGCTCGCGGCGCCGGCGCTCGTCGAGGCCCAGCACGTCGGCCAGCAGGTCGCTGATGCCGGGCACCAGGTCGGCGTGGTTGAGGGAGGTCGACATCGTCGTCACGTCCGTTCTGTGGAGCTGGTCGGTCGGGTGGGTCTCACACCAGCACCTCGCGTGCCGGAGGGTGTCCGAGGAAGTCGGCGGGGCTGGCCGTCGCGCCGTAGGCGCCGGACTGGAAGACGACGACGAGGTCGTCGACCTCGACCTCCGGCAGCTCGACGTCGCTGCCCAGCAGGTCGAGGGGGGTGCACAGGCAACCGACGACGTGCGCAGGCTCCCGCGCCCCGGGGTCGAGGCGGTCGCCGACCACCAGGGGGTAGTTGCGCCGGATCACCTGCCCGAAGTTCCCCGTGGCGGCCAGGTGGTGGTGCAGCCCGCCGTCGACGACGACGTAGCGCTGCCCGCGCGACCGCTTCACGTCGACCACCCGCGAGACGTAGACCCCGCACTCGCCCACCACGTACCGGCCGAGCTCGAGCACGACGTCGGCGTCGGGCAGGGCGGGTGCGACCTCGGCCGACAGCAGGTCCGCGAGGTGCGCCCCCACGCGGGCGAGGTCGACCGGCTCGTCCTTCTCGAAGTAGGGGATGCCGATCCCACCGCCGAGGTTGAGGTAGGTCACCGGCTGCGTCGCCTTGTCGGCCAGGCGGAGCAGCAGCTCGACGGTGTGGGTGTGCGCGGTGACGAGCAGGTCCGCGCTCAGGTTCTGCGACCCGGCGAAGACGTGGAAGCCGAGGAGGTCGACGTCGCGGTCGGCGGCGTCGCTGAGCACCCCGGGCACCTCTTCGGCGTCGATCCCGAACTGCTGCGGTCCGCCGCCCATCCGCATCCCTGATCCGCGCACGGCGAAGTCGGGGTTCACCCGCAGCGCCGCGCGCGGGCGTACGCCGACGCGCTCGCCGGCGAGCACGAGGCGGTCGAGCTCGCCGACCGACTCGACCTCGACGAGCACTCCCGCGGCGACGGCCTGCACCAGCTCGGTCGTCGTCTTGCCCGGTCCGGCGAAGCTGACCCGGGCGGTCGCCGTGCCGGTGTCGAGCGCGACCTGCATCTCGTGCGCCGACGCGACGTCGAGCCAGTCGACGCGACGCGCGACGTGCTGCACGACCGCCGGCATCGGGTTGGCCTTGACGGCATAGCCGAGCTGCAGCCGGCCGGGAAGTGCGGCGCGCAGCTCGTCCAGCCGCCGGTCGAGGAGCGACCGGTCGTAGGCGAAGAACGGCGTGGAGCCCACGCGGTCGGCCAGTCGTCGCAGGGGAACGCCGCCGACCACCAGCTCGCCCCCGTCGGCGCCGAACGTCGCGACGTGGTGCTCGGCCCTCATGGCGTCAGCTCCGCCCGGATGCGGGTGCGGTCGAACTTGCCGTTGGGCGAGCGGGGCAGCTCGCCGACGTCGCGGATCTCGCTGGGCACCATGTACGCCGGCAGTGCCTGCCGGAGGATCCTCCGCAGCCGGTCCGGGTCGAAGGCGTCCGGACCCACCGGTGCCACGACGAGCACGATCCGCTCACCCAGCCGCTCGTCGGCCACCCCCAGGGCGACGGCGTCGCGCACCAGCCCGGAGTCGTAGGCGACCTCCTCGACCTCGGTCGGGCTGACGCGGTAGCCCGAGGTCTTGATCATGTCGTCCGTGCGGCCCACGAAGTAGAGGAAGCCCTCGTCGTCGGTCCGCACGGTGTCGCCCGACCACACCGCGAGCTCGGGCTGCCGCCACTCGCCGGGCTCCCCCGGCAGCGGCCGGAAGCGCTCGGCGGTGCGCACCGGGTCGTTCCAGTAGCCCTGGGCCACCAGCGGTCCCCGGTGGACGAGCTCGCCCTCCTCCCCCGGTCCGGCCGGGCTGCCGTCGGGGCGCACGACGAGGATCTCCGCGTCGGGGATCGCACGACCGATCGAGTCCGGGCGCGCGTCGACCTCACGTGGGTCGAGGTAGGTGGACCGGAACGCCTCGGTGAGGCCGTACATGAGGTACGGCTCGGCGCCGGGGAACAGCCGGCGCAGCGCGTCGAGGGTGGTCCGTGGCATCCGGCCACCGGTGTTGGCGACGTAGCGCATCGACGCCCGCGCGCGGGCCGACCACTCGGCGTCGACCAGCTGGATCCACAGCGGCGGCACGCACGTGAGCCCCGTGACGGCGTGCTCCTCGCAGAGCCTGGCGACGTCGCGTGCGAAGACGTAGTTGGCCAGGACGACGTGGGCGCCGACGGCGAAGGAGGTGGTGAGCTGGCTCAGCCCCGCGTCGAAGCTGATCGGGAGCGCTGCCAGGACGACGTCGTCGGCGGTGTTGCCGAGGTAGCTGCTGACACTCTCCGCCCCGACCATCAGGTTGCGGTGGCTGAGCACGACGCCCTTCGGGCTGCCGGTGCTGCCGGACGTGTAGAGGATCGCCGCGAGGTCCAGGTCGACACCAGGCGGGCGCGGGTCCACCGGCGCCGCGTGCCCGAGGTCTGCCCACCCGCGCACGTCGATGTCGGCACCGCTGCCGACGTGCGGGTCGACCTCGTCGACCAGCACCACGGTCCGCAGTGCCGTGCACCGCTTGACCGCGTCGGCGACCACGCCCCAGCGCGCGGCCGTGGTGACCAGCACCGACACGCCGCAGTCGTCGAGCACGTGCGCCACCTGCTCGGGCTTGGACACCGGGTTGACGGGCACGAAGACGGCGCCCGCGGCGGAGGTGCCCCAGAGCGCCACCACGGTCTCGACCCGCTTCTCGGCGAACACCGCCACCCGCTCGCCGCGGGCGACCCCCAGCGCCCGGAGCCCACCCGCGGCCCGCAGCACGCGGTCGGCGAGGTCGGCGTAGGACACCGTGCACCCGTCGTGGGTCAGTGCCGGCGCCGTGCCGCGCACGCTCGCCTGCTCGAGCAGCATGTGGTGCAGGTGCGTCTTCATCCCGGCCCCGATCACCAGGCCACGCAGGCCAGCTCGCTGTACATGTAGTCGATGTCGTCCTCGGCGAGACCCGTGCTGCGGAACATCTTGGGCCGCGGGGACGTCAGCTCCCACGACCGCGGCGGCCGGACGTCGACGAGCCGCAGCTCGACGAGCGTCGCCAGTGCCCCGCGGCGCAGCAGGTGGCGGAACACGAGGCCGCCGTGGCGCGCGAAGAGGTCACGGTTCCCGATGTGCAGCAGGGAGGCGAAGACGGGGAGGTTCTTCCTCCTGTCACGACGTACGGCGACGTAGCAGTGCTCGTCACCGGCCACGAGCAGCAGGTGACGGACCGCGAGGCTGGCGGCGTGGTCGGCATGGATGACGCGATCGGCACCGGTGAGCGTGCGCGCCAGCACGTCCGGGTCCTCGGTGACCGACGCCCCGCGCGAGGCGACGGGCCACGGCAGGTTGGGCACCAGCACGGTGGCCGTGTCGATGTCCTGGAACTCGAGGCGCCGGTTGACGTCGACGACCTGCCCGCTCGGCGACAGGTCCGTGAAGGTGTAGCCGGGCTGGCGCAGGAGCGCGCGCAGCAGCCGGAGCCCGTGCGCCCGGTGCGACTCGAGGACGCACCACGCCCCGAGGTTGCAGAACCGCTCGACGCGGCCGTGCACCTCCCGGGTCGAGTAGAACGCGAGGTGCACGCCGACGAGGTCGCCGCCCGTACGCAGGAGGTAGCCGTGGTTGGGCGCGTCCGCGGGCCACGGGGGCACGACCATCGCTGCCCAGTCGCCGGGCGAGACCCGCGGGTTGAGGTGCGTCGCGAGGAACTCGCCCACCTCGGGGACGTCGTCCGGCCGGATGGGAGCGAGCTCGGGCGCCACCGCACGGACGGTCATGCCATGACGCTACGAAGCCCCGCCCGGCGTCGTACGGCATCCCGGGTGGGCTACCCAAATGTGGTGACTGCCCGGACCGCGGCCCGTCCGGCCCCGCCGAGCCGCTGCCACGATGGGGCCAGACCACGGGAGGAGGCCCATGGCCACCGTGACGAACGTCTGCTTCCACGGCGTCGGCACCCCTCGACGTGACCTGGAGCCGGGCGAGGCCGACTACTGGATCGGGCGCGACGCCTTCCTGGGGATCCTGGACGAGCTCGCCGGGCGTCCCGGCGTGCGCATCAGCTTCGACGACGGGAACGCCAGCGACGTCGAGATCGCCCTGCCGGCCCTCGTGGAGCGTGGGATGACCGCGACCTTCTTCCTCCTCGCCGGCCGGCTCGACGACGCCGGCAGCGTGCACCGGGACCGCGTACGCGCCCTGGCCGCGGGCGGGATGCCGATCGGGAGCCACGGCATGGACCACCGGTCCTGGCGGGGCCTGACCGCGGACGAGTCACGGGTCGAGCTCGGCGAGGCGCGCGACGTGCTGTCGGAGGTGTCCGGGACGCAGGTGGTGGAGGCGGCCCTCCCGCTCGGGCGCTACGACCGGGGGGTGCTGTCCGAGCTGCGACGGCGCGGCTACGACCGCGTCTACACCAGTGACCAGTCCGACGCCCGCCCCGACGCGTGGCTGCAACCTCGCTTCAGCGTGCGGCGGCACGACACCGCGGCCACGGTCCATGAGCGCATCCTGCGGGCCCGGCCGTTCGTGCAGCGGGCCGAGCGGCGGGTGGCGCAGCTGGTCAAGAGCCTGCGGTAGTCACTGCATGGACGTGCCGCCCCCGGGCGGGGGCGGCACGATCTCAGTGTCGTTGCCGCCGCACCGGCACGGCCGTCGCCTCGGCACATCCACCCATTTTTGGTGACGCGTGTCCGGTCGGCAGTGGCACCCACCCACAGGGGTGGAGCCCCGGGACGACGTACCGCAAATCAGGGTTGAGGCCGCCGCGGAGCCGGTGCTCAAGTACAAGAGCGAGCCTCCGCACAGAGGCCGTGTCAGGGGGAAATGACATGCGTCGAGCCGCCTGCCTCGTTGCGGCCATCACCTTGCTGGGCTTCGGGCTGTCGACGGCCGACTCCGAGGCCGCCGCCCCGCGACCGGCAACCGTCACCGTCATCCAGGCCGTCCCCGACGCGACGGTGGACGTCGACCTGGACGGCCGCGAGGTGGCGACGGCCGCGGAGGTCGGAGCCGTGCTGGGGCCGTTCGAGCTCGCGGCCGGCACGCACGACATCGTCTTCAGCGGAGCCGGGGTCGACGTCGAGACCACCGTCGACGTCGCCGCGGGCGACACCAGTGACGTGGTCCTCCACCTTCCCGCCGAGGTCGGCGGCGATCCCGTCGTCCACTCCTACCGGGCCGACACCGATGCCATCGGTCCGGGCAAGTCCCGCATCCTGCTCGCGCACACCGCCACGGTGGCCCCGGCCGACGTCGAGGTCGACGGCGAGACCGTCTTCACCAACATCGCCAACGGCGAGTTCGCCGACGCGGACGTCCCCGAGGGAACCATCGAGGTCGCGCTGCTGCCGTCGGGCTCGACGGGCGACCCGATCCTCGGACCGATCGACGTGTCGCTGGAGGCCGGGACGCTCTCCATGATCTATGCCTACGGCAACCCCCGGAACGGGTCGATGAACGTCATCTCGCACACCCGGACGCTGAGCGCCGACGGGAGCGTGCGGCCGTCGCGGATCGACACGGGGGCCGCGGGACTCGTCACCGGGCCGGTGACGACGTTCGAGGACGGGCGACCGTTCGTGCCGGGTCCCCTCGTGGTGCTGCTGGTGCTGCTGGTCGCCACGGGTGCGGTCCGCGCTGCGCGAGCCCGGCGGCGCGAGGTCCGCGGCCCGTCCAGCAGAGCGGGATGAGCCGGCGGCCGGTGATGGCGACGGGGCTGGCGACCGCCGTGCTCGCCACGTGCGGATGCGCAGGGCAGGCCGTGCCGCGACCCGCGCCGGCGAGCGAGGATCGCCCTCCGACGGTCTCGCCCGTGGAGCCCGCGCGTCGGGCGCCGGACGCCCGGGAGGCGGAGGCGCCGCGGCTCGCTGTGCTCCCGAGCGGTCGGTCCGTGGCCGTCGAGGCCGTCGGGACGACGCGGGCAGGAGTGCTCGACGTACCGGACGACATCGCCACCGCCGGCTGGTGGCGGGGCGGCGCGCGCCTGGGCGATCCCTTCGGCTCGATGCTCATCGCCGCGCACGTCGACTCCGTGACGCAGGGCCTCGGTCCGTTCGCCGAGCTGCTCGAGGTCACCGCCGGCGCTCGCATCCAGGTGCGGTCCCGCGCCCGCCGCCAGGCGTACGAGGTGCGCTCGCGCCGACTCGTCCCCCGGGCGGCGCTGACGAGCTCCCCGTGGATGTTCGACGCGTCCGGGCAGGCGCGGCTCGTGCTCGTGACGTGCGCGCCGCCCTACGACTCGCGACGGGGTGGCTACCAGAACCTCGCGGTCGTGACGGCGGTGCCGGTGGGTCGGCCATGACCAAGAAGGGCTACCAGAAGCGGCTGCCGACCGTGCTGGTCCCGGCACCCCGCCCCGCACCCGAGAGCGAGCGCCTGCCCGACCCGGAGCCGGAGCCGGAACCCGGTTCCGACCGACCTGCGGCGCCCCCGCCGGTGTCGTCGGTCGGCAAGCTCGTCGCGGCCGGCGCGGTGGGGGCGATCGTGGTCCTCGTCGTCGGGATCAGGCTCGTGTCGATGCTCGGGGGCGACGACCCCTCGGCCAGCGGCCCGGCGGCGGCGTACGGCACGCGGCCGCCCGTGCCCGTCGAGGCCGGGGAGTCGTACGTCGACCTGCGCGTCGTCGCGAACGGTGACGTGGAGGTGACCCAGTGGGTCGCGGCCGCCGAACCGCTGGACCGCGTGCGCCTCGACCTCCCCCCGCAGGACGGTGCGGCGCCGGACCTCGAGGCGAGCGTGGTCGTGGTGCTGGCGGACGGTGTGCTGGTCGCCGGCCCCAACCGCATCACCGGCCCCGGCGCGACGTACCGCCTCGACTCGGCCACCGACGTGCAGATCAGCTACCGACTCACCGGAGCCGTCCAGCTGAGCGACTCGGTGACCGGTCGGGCGCTCGCCGCGACCGGCCTGGACGTCGCCTTCGAACCTCGTTCGGTGCGGGAGACCCGCGTCGTGCACGCTCCCGGCCTGCTCTCGCTCGCCTGCGGGCCGATCGCGTCGGACCGTGTCGTCCCCTGTGGCGAGGAGACCGGTTCCGACGAGTGGACCGTCCACCTCGAGGGTCCCGAGACGACGGAACGGGTCGTCGCCCAGCTCACCCTCGAGTGAGGTGCGGCCCTGCCGAGCATCAGCTCGGCAGGGCCTCGGCCACGCATGTTTTGCCCCCATGTCATGGCCGTGACCTCCAAGTGCGGCACGACGGGCTCCTGATACATGGGTCTCACCCCTGGGGAGGGATCCCGCAGGTGGTCCAGACGCCCGACGCGGAATTCGTCGAAACGAACCGTCACGCCGCATCCGTACCTAGCCTCGGGTGCAGGGCGAGGGACTGTGGGGTCCCCGCCCACCCGATCCGGGGGGATCCGATGAACGTCCAGGCATGCCCGTGGCCCGTCGCACTTGCGCTGGCCCTCGGCCTCACGCTGTCCGGCTGCACGATCGGCACGCCGGCGTCCGGCGACACCCCGTCGTCGGTCGACCGCAAGGAGAAGCGTAAGCACCAGGTCGCCAAGAAGCGCACCGCACGGGCCGCCGCCGCACCCAAGCCGAAGCCGAAGCCGGCGAAGAAGAAGGCCGCTCCGAAGCAGGTGTGGGTCTGCTCGTGGGCGCCCACCTTCGACGACGACGGGCACAACGACGTGCTGTGCGACAACGGCATCGCGAGCGAGCGCCCTCGCCTGCGCGAGTGGGACGACCACGTCGAGCGCCGGGAGATCATGGTGTCGGCCAGGGCGTACGCCCGCGAGCGCAACAGCGGCTGAGGTCCCCCACACGCCCCGGCGTGTCGGACGACCACAACTCAGGTCGTACGTCAGCCGCGAGCGTGGGCGACGTCGGGCAGGACGACTTCTGGTCGTCCGACGCGCCTGTGGAGAACCGGAGCGCCGATCGGCTGGAGGCGTCAGGCTGACGTGATGGACGTCGTCCGGGCTCTCGATCGACTCGGCGGCGTCGCCGGGGCGCGAGAGCTGAGACGGCTCACGACGCGGCGACGGATCCGCAGCGGCGTACGACAGGGACGCATCGTCCGGCCTGCCCGCGGTCGCTACGCCCTGACAACGGCGTCCGACGCCCAGCAATCGGCCGCGCGACTGACAGCAGTCGTCTGCCTCCGCAGCGCAGCGGCGCACCACGGATGGGAGCTCAAGACGCAGCCATCCGTGCCCGAGCTGATGGTGCGACGCGGCCGCAAGCTCTCCATCGAGCAGCGCACCGGCGTGACGATCCACTGGTCCAACCTCGCCGACGACCAGGTCGAGGACGGCGTCACGACGCCGGTGCGCACGGTGGTCGACTGCGCGCGGGTGCTCCCCTTCGACGAAGCGCTGGCGATCGCGGACTCCGCCCTCCGGGCCGGTTCGGTCACGCGCGACGAGCTCGACGCGATCGACGTACGCGGCGCGGGTGCCGACGCCGTACGCCTGGTGCTGCGGCACGCCGACGGTCGCGCCGCCAATCCCTTCGAGTCCGTGCTGCGCGCGCTCTGCGTCGAGGCCGGGATCGCCGTCGAGCCGCAGGCCGCCCTCGAGCTGGGCACGGGTGAGGTGCACCCGGACCTCGTCTGCCACGTCCTCCGCGTCGCCCTCGAGGCCGACTCGTGGACCTTCCACACGTCGAGGAAGGCGCATCGACGCGACTGCTCGCGCTACAACCTGCTCGTCCTGCGGGGGTGGCGGGTGCTGCGGTTCACCTGGGAGCAAGTCATGCACGACCAGGCCTATGTGCGATGGGTGCTGGCCGAGCTGACCCGGAGTGTCGGACGACCAGAAGTCACCCCGGCGGCCCAGATCCTCGCGTGATCACCACGACGCCAAGGACTTGTGGTCGTCCGACGCGCCGGGGGCCGTACGGCCTCAGGCCAGCTCGAAGGCTACGGAGCGGGACGTCGGGTCGGCCTGCACGAGCCTCACCTGGACCTCCTCGCCCAGCGGCAGGTCGGAGGAGCCGGAGACCCGGGCCTCGATGGCAGGGTCCTGGATGGTGACGTCGCCCTTCGAGGCGTCCTTCTCCTCGACCTCGACGACGACGGCGCTGAACGTCTCGCCCACGTGCTCCTTGAGCAGTTCGGCCTCGCAGAGGTCGACGATGGCGTTCTCGTAGGCGTTCGCGCGGCGGCCGGACTCACTCATGGTGTCGGGCAGCTCGTGCATCGCCGCTGTCACCCAGTCGGGTACGTCCGTCCCGGCACACAGCGCCACGCAGATCTCGCCGGCGTAGCGGTCGACCAGCCGGCGCAGGGGCGCGGTCACGTGGGCGTACTCCGCGGCGAGCGCCGCGTGCTGCGGCTGCTCGGGCAGCTCGCCGTTGAAGGTCACGTAGCCCGCGCCGCGCAGCAGCCGCGTGCAGGCGACGACCATCGCAGCGTGCGTCGGCCTCGACGGGTCGAGCGTGCGGATGAAGTCGGGGTAGAGCTGCTCGGCCGGCCAGTCGATGCCCAGCGCCCGGGCCGTGCGGTGCAGCCGCTGGACGTCCCGCGGGTCGGCGGGCGGCAGCGTGCGCAGGATGCCGACGCGGGCGTAGACCATCAGCGAGGCCGCCGCCATGCCGGTGAGCAGGGAGATCTGGGCGTTCCAGGTCTCGACGTCGGACAGGCGGCGGAACTCGAGCCGCCAGTGGCCGTCCTCCTCCACCAGCTCCTGCTCGGGCAGCGGGAGCGACACACCGCCGCGGGCCGCCTCGCGGGTCAGGCGCAGCTCGCCGACCTCCTGCAGGAGCCCCATCAGCTCGCTGGCGCGACCCGCGTCGATGTCGGCCTGGACGCCCTCGTAGGTCAGCTGCTCGCGCGAGCGCACGAGCGCGCGCGCCACGTCGACGTCGTACCCCTCGCCGGTCTCGTCGACCCTGATCGTCCACAGCAGCGCGGGGCGGATCTCGTCGGGGAGCAGCGACGCCGCCCCCTCGCTCAGCACCGGCGGGTGCAGCGGGACCTTGGAGTCCGCGCCGTAGAGCGTCTCGCCGCGCCGGTTAGCCTCGACGTCGACCGGGTCTCCGGGCGACACGAAGGCGGCCACGTCGGCGATGGCGTAGTGGACGATGTAGCCACCCTCCCGCTCGGGGTCGCGCGCGATGTGCATCGCCTGGTCGAGGTCCCTGGCGCCCTCGGGGTCGATCGTGACGAGCTCGATGTCCGTGCGGTCGAGCTCGGGGAGCCGCGGGTTCGCAGCGGCATCGGCGGCGGCCTTCTCGACCGCGTCGGGGAACTCCGGCGAGATCTTCTGCTGCTCCTGGATCGCTGCGATGCCGTCGCGCATCTCCTGAGCGCTCACGCTGTCGCCGCTCGCTCGGACCTTCACCACACGGTTGCTGGGCATGTCACGACCCTAGCCGGGCGCGACGGAGTCGCTCACGGCGTGGGGCGGGAGGTTGAGCGACCGCGCGTCGAAACCAGACCCATGAGGTGTGACCGCCTCATCCGCACCTAACCTGTGCCGGTGCTGATCCTGCTGCCGCCCAGCGAGGGCAAGACCGCTCCCCGCCGCGGCAAGCCGCTCGACCTCGCGTCGCTGTCGTCGCCGACCCTCACCGAGACGCGGACGACGCTGCTGCGGGCGCTGACCGACCTCTGCCGCGACGACCCCGACCGGGCCGCCGGCGTGCTCGGGCTCGGTGCCGGCCAGCTCGACCTCGTCGACCGCAACGCCGGCCTGGTGTCGGCGCCGACCGCTCGGGCCGACGCGATCTACACCGGCGTCCTCTACGACGCGCTCGGCTTCGACTCCCTCTCCCCCGCCGCCCGTCGGCGCGCCACCGCCCGGGTCGCGGTGACCAGCTCGCTCTTCGGCATCGTCCGGCCCGGCGACCGGATCCCGGCCTACCGGCTCTCCGGCGACGCCACGCTGCCCGGCACCGGCTCGGTCGCCGGCGCCTGGCGCGACGTCCTCGGCGTCGCCGTCCGCGAGGCCGTCGGCAGCGGGCTGCTCGTCGACCTCCGCTCCGGGACGTACGCCGCGTTCTGGCGCCCGGAGCCCGACCTCGCGCGCCGCGTGGCGACCGTCCGGGTGCTCCACGAGTCCGGTGGCAGGCGGACCGTCGTGAGCCACTTCAACAAGGCGACCAAGGGTCGCATCGTCCGCGCGCTGCTCGAGGACGGCGCCAACCCGGGCACGCCCACGGCGCTCGCCGCCACCCTCGAGCGCCTCGGCTGGAGCGTCGAGGTCGGCGAGCGCACGGCCAGGGGCACCCAGCTCGACGTGGTCGTCAGCGAGGTCTGAGCGCCGCTGCTGAGCCCGCGAAGCAGCGGATCAGCACAGAGATTGAGGAGCGTCGGCGCGGACAGGAGCGCAGCGACGGGCCGTGCGACGCGTCACGAAATCACTACCGCAGCGGGATCGCGTCGGTCGCCTCGAGCGGGTCCATCCCGCACAGCGCCAGCAGGTCCGCGATGATCGAGCGGACCTGGGCGAGGATCACCTCGGCCGACAGGTCGTCGCTGTGCTCGACGGCCGCCGTGGCGTGCGCGAGCGTGATCAGGTCGTCGATGACCGCCGTCGCCATCCGGTCCTCGACGAGCTCGGCGGCCACCCTGTCGGTGAGCACCGCGAGGTCGCGCATCAGGGCGGCGTACGACGTCGGGACGGGCTCACGCCGGTAGCAGGCGACCGCCACACGTCGTACGACGACGCGGGTGTTGCGCAGCGCGACGTCGAGCGGCTCGACGAGCTCGGCGAGCTGGCGCTGGTGCTCGCCGTGGCGGCGCCGGAAGGGCGACGAGCTCACGATCGACAGCCCCTCCTCGGAGGCGGCCCGCAGCTCCGCGATGAGCACGTCCGTCGAGCGGGCGTCGCGCAGCATCGCGAGCGCGCGGTCGACGTCACCGTCGCCGAGCCGGTCGGCGGCGCAGCGCAGCAGCTCGGCGATCTTGCGGACGACCACGGCCGCCTGGTCACGCGGTTTGCGCAGCGGCGCCCGCGGGACGACGGTCGCCGCGACCAGGGCCACCCCACCGCCGATCAGGGCGTCGGTCCAGCGCAGGAAGGCGGCGCCCGGAGCGGGCGCGAGCGCCGCGACCACGATCCCCTGCACCGCGGCCTGGATGACGATGAGCTGGGCGGCGTCGAGCAGCAGGGCGATCGACATCCCGCACGCCACGATGACGGCGATCTGGACGCCGCCGGACCCGATGAGGTGCGTGAGCGTGTCGCCGAGCAGCACGCCGAGAGCGACCCCGATGGTCACCTCGGCGACCCGGCGCTGCCGCTGGCCGTAGGACATCCCGAGCGAGACGACCGCCGCGATGGGCGCGAAGAACGGCAGCGTGTGGTCGAAGACGTCCTTCGCCAACCACCACGCGACGCCGGCGGCGATCGCGCACTGACCGATCACCCAGCCCTTGGACCGCAGCCGGGTGACGCGGGCGCGCAGCGACAGGCGGCTGCGCTCCGCCATCACGTCGGCGTCCGGCAGGCGCACGACGAGGAGCTCCCTAGAGTCCCGACTCGTCGGTGCGCACCAGGATGCGCTGGCACTCCTCGCACCGGATGACCTCGTCGGCCGGCGCGGAGCGGATCCGCGACAGCTCGGAGGCGTCGAGGCTCATGTTGCAGCCACCGCACTGGCGGGCACGGAGCAGCGCTGCGCCGACCCCCTTCTGCTCGCGCAGCCGCTCGTAGAGCGCCATCAGGTCGTCGGGCATGCCCTCGGTCGCCGGGCCGCGGGCGGCCTGGACCTCGGTCAGCGACGCATCGATCGCCGCCTGCTTCTCGTCGCGCTGGGTGGTCAGCTCGGCCAGCCGCGCGTCGATGTCCTCGGCGCGGATGCCGAGTCCGTCGAGCACCTGCTGGGCCTCCTCGAGCGCCTCCATCACCTCGAGCTCGGCGTCCTCGAGCGTCGAGATCCGGCGCTCCAGCGAGACCAGCTCGTGCTGCATCCGCTCGAGGTCCTTGGGGTTGGTGATCTGACCGCTGTCCATCCGGTTGCGGTCGCGCTCACGCCGGGTCCTGACCTGCTCGACCTCGCGGTCGGCCTTGGTCTGCTCGACGGTGAGGTCGTCGACGACGATGCGGGCATCGCGCACCTGGTCGGTGAGCGCGGTGCGCTCGGCGGTGAGCGTCGCGATCTCGGCGAGCTCGGGCAGGTGCGCACGCTGGTGGCGCAGCTGGGCGGCGCGCGAGTCGAGGTCGGCGACGTCGAGGAGCTTGACCTGGTGGGTGGGATCGGCCTTCAACGGCTCTCCTGTTACGGCTTCAGTGGCGGAACGTCCACGGGTCGGTGCACTGCGTGCTGACCCGGGTCTCGACCCTATCGCCCAGCGCATCGCGCAGCCGACCCTCCACCACCGGGAGCCAGGTCCACTCCGCCGCCCAGTGCGCGACGTCCACCAGCGCCGCTCCGCCGTGCTCGAGGAACTCGCCGGCCCGGTGGTGCCGCAGGTCGCTCGTCACGAACACGTCGACGTCCGCACCGACGAGCTCGTCGAGCAGGAAGTCACCCGCACCGCCGCACACCGCGACCCGCCGCACCGGACGGTCCGACTCCCCCGCGACGCGTACGCCGTGGGCGGTCGTCGGCAGTGCCTCCGCGACCTGCGCGGCGAAGGCGCCGAGCGTCGTCTCCTCGACCGTGCCGACCCGGCCGACGCCCGTGGCCGATCCCGGCGCCGAGGGCCGGAGCGGTGCGAGGTCGCGCAGCCCCAGGGCGTACGCCATCGACTCCGAGACGCCGGACAGGGCCTGGTCGGCGTTGGTGTGCGCGGTCAGCAGCGCGCAGCCGCCCGAGGTCAGCACGTGGAGCGTGCGCCCCTTGGGGGTGATGGCCGCGACCGAGCTCACGGGCGTGAGGTGGAGCGGGTGGTGCACGACGAGCAGGTCAGCGCCCCACTCGACGGCCTCGCGAGCCACCTCGATCGTCGGGTCGACGGCGAACATCACCCTGCCGACCTCGGCGTCCGGCGCACCCGCCACGAGCCCGACGGCGTCGAAGTCCATCGCCGTGTCGGTCGGGTACCACTCGTGCAGCAGGTTGACGACCTCACCCAGCGTCAGCATGGCGCCAGTATCGAGCACCGGCTAGTTGACCTGCCTCTCCTGCCCCTCCCAGTAGGGCTGGCGCAGCTTGAACTTCTGGAGCTTGCCCGTCGCCGTCCGGGCCAGCTCGTCGCGGAACTCGATCGACGTCGGCGCCTTGTAGCCGGCCGCCTTTTCCTTGCACCACGCGATCAGCTCGGCCTCGTCCGCCGAGGCACCTTCGGCCAGCACGACGAGCGCCTTGATGGTCTCGCCCCACTTCTCGCTCGGGACCCCGATCACCGCGACCTCGGCCACCGCCGGGTGCGAGAAGAGCACGTCCTCGACCTCGATCGAGGAGACGTTCTCGCCGCCGGTGATGATGACGTCCTTCTTGCGGTCGCTGATCGTGAGGTAGCCGTCGTCGCCGATCACCCCGCCGTCGCCGGTGTGGAACCAGCCGTCGCGCAGCGCGGCGCCGGTCTCGTCGGGTCGCTCCCAGTAGCCGTCGAGGATGACGTTGGACCGCGCCAGCACCTCGCCGTGCTCGTCCACCCGGAGCCGTACGCCGATCGCAGGCGCGCCGGCACGCGTGAGCTTGCGGGCCTTCTCCTCCGCCGAGTCGTCGTCCCACTCCGAGCGGGAGCGGTTCACGGTGAGGAGCGGCGAGGTCTCGGTGAGGCCGTAGATCTGCATGAACTCCCAGCCGAGCTCCTCCTCCACGCGCACGACGGTCTTCGTCGGCGGCGGGGCGCCGGCCATGATGATCCGCACCCGGTCGCGCCCGGGGATCTCGCCCTCCCAGGTCTGCGCGGCCTCGAGCACGGCCGCGGCCACCGCCGGGGCGGCGCACATCACGGTCACCCCGTGGTCGCGCACCCGACGCAGGATCTCGGTCCCGTCGACCTTGCGCAGCACCACCTGCGGCACGCCGAGCCCGGTCATGGCGAAGGGCATCCCCCAGCCATTGGCGTGGAACATCGGCAGCGTGTGGAGGTAGACGTCGCGGTCGGTGACGCCGGCGTGGAGGCCGAAGGTGACCGCGTTGGTCCACAGGTTGCGGTGGGTCAGCTGCACGCCCTTGGGCCGCGCGGTCGTGCCGGACGTGTAGTTGATCGTCGCGGTCGCGTTCTCGTCGGGCTCCCAGGCGCGCGGCTCGGTGCCGGGCGCGGCGAACATCGAGTCGTCCTCCCCGAGGACGAAGGTCTGCTCGACGTCGATGCCCTTCACCGACTCGACGAGCTCGGGGTCGACGTAGAGCACCCGCGCGCCGGAGTGGGCCACGATGTAGGAGATCTCGTCTGGCCGGAGCCGGAAGTTGATCGGCACCAACACCCGTCCGGAGCCGCACACGCCGAAGAACGACGTCAGCAGGCGCGCGGAGTTGTGGCTGAGCACCGCGACCCGGTCGCCGACCTGCATCCCGAGCTCGTCGAGCCTCGCGGCCTGCCGCTGCGCGAGGTTGTACATCTCGGCGTAGGTCAGCCGGCCGTCAGGTCCCAGGGGGGTGGCGGGCTGGTCGGGCTCGTCGGTGACGCCGGTGCGCTCGCCGTAGACCGCTGCGGCGCGCTCGATGAAGTCGGAGACGCTGAAGGGGACGATCATGCCGACACCCTGCCACGCGTTGGTTGGCTCGTGGCTGGGCGTGACGTGGTGCGTCGGGACGGTTTCGAACCGCCGACCGCTCGGGTGTAAACCGAGTGCTCTACCGCTGAGCTACCGACGCGGGACGGCACAGACTACGGGAGCCCACACCGGGCGCGGAAACCGCACGCGCAGGCGTGAAATGAAATGAGTCGAGCCGCTGGCGTCTCGGGTCACCAGCGGCTCAACAAGAAGAAGATTACACCACTCGCCAAACCCGGCAGCGGAAACCGAAAATCCACCCACATCGGTCTAGACCGGAGCGTGGACCAGCGCCTCAGGACACCGCCGCGTGGAGCTCGCGCAGGTGCTCGTCGAGGTCGCGCCCGTCGGGGTTGGCGTTGTGCACCGACCACGTCAGGCGGCCCTCCCGGTCCACGACGTACGACGACCGGCGCGGGGCGCCCTTCACCTGGTCGAACACCTCGTAGGCCGAGGCCACCGCGCCGTGGGGCCAGAAGTCGGAGAGCAGCGGGAAGTTGAGCCCCTCCGCCTCCGCGAAGGACCGCAGGGCGTAGACCGGGTCGCACGACAGCGCCAGCACCTCGGTGTCGAACGTGAGGAACTCGTCGAGCCGGTCGCGCACGCCGGACAGCTCACCGGTGCACACGCCGGTGAAGGCGAACGGGAAGAACATCAGCGCCACGGCCTTGCGCCCGCGGAAGTCACTGAGCCGGACGTCCTGGCCGAACTGGTCGCGCAGCGCGAAGTCGGGGGCCTCGTCACCGATGCACAGCCCCTCGCGCGTCACCCCTGCTCCTTGCCGGAGGTCTCGGCCAGCTCGCGCTTGAGGACCTTGCCGGTCGCGTTGCGCGGCAGCTCGTCGAGGAACACGATCTCGCGCGGCACCTTGAAGCGGGCGAGGTGCGCCTTCACGTGCTCGCGGAGCTGGTCCTCGGTGACGTCCCCCGAGCGCACCACGAAGGCGCGCAGCCGCTGGCCGTAGTCGTCGTCCGCCACGCCGATGGCGGCGACCTCGTGGACGTGCTCGTGGGCCACGAGGCAGTCCTCCACCTCCTGCGGGAAGACGTTCTCCCCTCCCGAGACGATCATGTCGTCGTCGCGGCCGGCGACGTGCAGGCGGCCGGCCTCGTCGTAGTAGCCGACGTCGCCGGACGACATCAGGCCGTCGACGACCTCCTTGTGGCCGCCGTTGGTGTAGCCCTCGAAGAGCAGGCCGTTGCCGACGAAGATCCGGCCGGTCTCCCCCGGCGGGAGCTCGCTCCCGTCCTCGCCGAGGATCTTCACGACCGTGCCGTGCGGCGGCCTGCCCGCGGAGCTCGGGTCGGCGCGGAGGTCCTCCGGCGTGGCGATCGAGGCGTAGGCCACCTCGGTCGAGCCGTAGATGTTGTAGAGGTTGTCGCCGAAGCGGTCCATCCAGGCCTCGGCGAGCGTCGCCGGCAGGGCCGACCCGGACGACGCGACGACCTGGACGCGGCCGAGGTCGATCCCGTCGAGCACCTCGGGCTCGAGCGCCAGCATCCGCTGGAGCATCACCGGGATCACCACCATCGACTGGCAGCGCTCGTCCTGCGCGGTCCGCAGCGCCGTCGCGGGGTCGAACGTGCGCCGCAGCACGACGGTCGAGCCCAGGAGCATCGCGAGCGCCAGGTGGGCGAAGCCCCACGTGTGGAAGAGCGGTGCGGCGATGTGCGTACGCCACCCGGCGCGTAGCGGCATCCGCGACAGCAGCGAGACGGCCGCGTCGATGCCGGCCTCCTTGCGGGGCGCACCCTTGGGCGTGCCGGTGGTGCCGCTGGTGAGGATCACGATGCGGGCGTGGCGGTCGGGCGGCTGCAGGTCGCCCTCGTCGTACGCCGTCACGAGCTGCTCGAGCGTCTCGAGCCCGTCGGGCCTGTCGCTGGCGTCGCCGTCGGTCCAGGCGAGGAGCCGCTTCTCGACGTGGGCGCCCGCCAGCAGGCCGGTGAACTCCTCGTCGTGGACGACCAGGCTCGGCGCCTCGCGCTCGAGCACGTCGACGAGCTGGGGTCCGGCGAAGGCGGTGTTGAGGTAGAGGATGTCGGCGCCCAGCTTGGCCACGGCGATCGAGGCGTCGATGAACCCGCGGTGGTTGCGACACATCACCGCGACCGAGTCACCCTCCTTGACGCCACGCTCGGCGAGGGCGCGCGCGAGGGAGTTCGAGCGACGGTGCAGCTCACCCCAGGTGAGCTCGCCGAGCTCGTCGACGACACCCACCTGGTGGGGCGAGCGCGCCGCCAGCGTCGCGAACCCGCCGGCGGGACCGGTGCCCCAGCGGGCGACGACGAGGCCGATCGTGGCGAGCGTGCGCGGGCCGTAGGGCCGGATCACGCCGGCCCTGCCGAGCACGCGGACGGTGGTGCCCACGCCGGACAGGGCGCCAGTGAGGGTGCCGGCCAGGTCGCGCCCGATCACGCGGGCGTCTTCGGCGCGACCAGCCGCGTGGCCTGCCAGTCCTTGCTGACAGCCGCGGTCGTGGTCTGCGAGAGGCCGGCGATCGGCGCGGCCTCCGTGACATCGGCGGCGTCGACGCTGCCGGAGCGGCCCACCTTGGGCGTGAGCAGCCAGATCGAGCCACCGCCGACGAGGTCGGTCAGCGCGTCGACCAGGCCGTCGACCAGGTCACCGTCGTCGTCGCGCCACCACAGCAGCACGGCGTCGACCACGTTGCCGTAGTCACCGTCGACCATGTCGGCGTCGATGACGTCCTCGATCGCGACGCGCAGCTCGTCGTCGGTGTCCTCGTCCCAGCCGAGTTCCTGCACGACCATGCCGGGCTTGAGACCCAGCCGGTCCCCCATGCCGGTCGCCTGGGCGGAATCGCCCACCGTCGAGCTCACGCAGTGCCTCCAATGTCAGGGTCCCCGGCGGTGTGCCCGCCGAGGTGCCCCATAGTCCACCCGAACACCGGATGAGCCGCAACCCCGGGCCGCCCAGCGGGACGCGGCGGGGGGCCGGTGGGGGCGGCACGGGGCGCTCCGTGGGACTACCGATGGGTAGATTTCGTGGCGCCGGGGCGCGTGACACCATGAGCCTGTGAGTGACGCCGAGAAGTCCGACATCAAGAGCCCGGCCATCGCGTCGGTGATCCACGAGGGTCTTCCGACCCAGCTGCCCGACATCGATCCCGACGAGACGCAGGAGTGGCTCGCGTCCTTCGACGCGATGCTCGACGACCGCGGCCGGGACCGGGCGCGCTACGTGATGCTGCGCCTGCTGGAGCGGGCGCGCGAGAAGCAGGTCGGCGTCCCGGCGCTGCGCTCCACCGACTACATCAACACCATCCCGCCGGAGCGCGAGCCGTGGTTCCCCGGTGACGAGGAGACCGAGCGCCGGATCCGCGCCTTCATCCGCTGGAACGCCGCGGTCATGGTCTCCTCGGCCAACCGCAAGGGCCTCGAGGTCGGCGGCCACATCGCCACCTACCAGTCCTCGGCCAGCCTCTACGAGGTCGGCTTCAACCACTTCTTCCGCGGCAAGGACCACCCGGGCGGAGGCGACCAGCTCTACATCCAGGGCCACGGCTCGCCGGGTGTCTACGCCCGCGCCTTCCTCGAGGGCCGCCTGAGCGAGGAGCAGCTCTACCGCTTCCGCCAGGAGGTCCAGCACGGCAAGGGCGCCGGCCTTCCGTCGTACCCCCACCCGCGCCTGATGCCCGACTTCTGGGAGTTCCCGACCGTGTCGATGGGCCTGACGGCCATCAACTCGATCTACCAGGCCCGGTTCAACCGCTACATGGACAACCGCGGCATCAAGGACACCTCGCAGCAGCACGTGTGGGCGTTCATGGGCGACGGCGAGATGGCCGAGCCCGAGTCGCTGGGCGCGATCCGCGTCGCCGCCCGCGAGGAGCTCGACAACCTCACCTGGGTCATCAACTGCAACCTCCAGCAGCTCGACGGCCCGGTCACCGGCAACGGCAAGATCATGCAGGAGCTGGAGTCCAACTTCCGCGGCGCCGGCTGGAACGTCATCAAGGTCGTCTGGGGCCGCGAGTGGGACGCCCTGCTCGCCAAGGACATGGACGGCGCGCTGGTCAACCGGATGAACTCCACGCCCGACGGCCAGTTCCAGACCTACTCCACCGAGGACGGCGCCTACGTCCGCGAGCACTTCTTCGGCTCCGACCCGCGCCTGCGCAAGATGGTCGAGCACATGTCCGACGCGCAGATCGAGAAGCTGCCGCGCGGTGGTCACGACTACCGCAAGGTGTACGCCGCCTTCGACGCCGCGACCAAGCACACCGGTCAGCCGACCGTGATCCTGGCCCACACCATCAAGGGCTGGACGATCGACGCGCTGGAGGGCAAGAACGCCACCCACCAGATGAAGAAGCTGACCCTCCCGGACCTCAAGAAGTTCCGCGACCGGCTCTACCTCCCGATCAGCGACCGCGACCTCGAGGAGTCCTACGAGAAGACCGGCGGCGCGCCGTTCTTCCACCCGGGTGCCGACGCGCCGGAGATCGAGTACATGCTCGAGCGCCGCAAGGCCCTCGGCGGCTCGGTCCCCCGCCGCATCAACCGGGCCACCGCGCTCAAGCTGCCCGGCGACGAGCTCTACGCCGAGCTCAAGCAGGGCTCCGGCAAGAACAAGTTCGCCACCACGATGGCCGTCGTCCGCCTGCTCCGCGACTGGATGAAGGACCCGGAGATCGGCGACCGGCTGGTCCCGATCGCCCCCGACGAGTACCGCACGTTCGGCATGGACTCGATGTTCCCGAGCGCCAAGGTCTACAACCCGGGCGGCCAGCAGTACGAGTCGGTCGACCGCAAGATGCTGCTGTCCTACAAGGAGTCCGCGCAGGGCCAGATGCTCCACGAGGGCATCTCCGAGGCGGGCGCGATGGCGTCGGCCACGGCCGCCGGTTCGGCGTACTCCACGCACGGCGAGCACATGATCCCGTTCTACATCTTCTACTCGATGTTCGGCTTCCAGCGCACGGGCGACTCCATCTGGGCGATGGCCGACCAGCTCGCGCGCGGCTTCCTCATCGGCGCGACCGCCGGTCGTACGACGCTGACCGGTGAGGGCCTCCAGCACGCCGACGGGCACTCGCCGCTCATCGCGGCGACCAACCCGGCGGTCGTGCACTACGACCCGGCGTTCTCCTACGAGATCAGCCACATCATGCAGGACGGCCTCGAGCGGATGTACGGCACCGGCGGGCCCGACGGCCAGGGCGAGGACGTCATCTACTACCTCACCGTCTACAACGAGCCCGTCTCGATGCCGGCCGAGCCGTCCGACGTCGACCGCGAGGGCATCCTCAAGGGCATCCACAAGGTCGCGACCGCCGAGGGCGACGGGCCGCGGGTCCAGCTGATGGCCTCCGGCGTCGGCTACCCGTGGATCGACGAGGCCGCCCGGATCCTCGCCGAGGACTGGGGCGTGCAGGCCGACCTCTGGTCGGTGACGTCCTGGAACGAGCTGGCGCGCGACGCCGCCGCGGCCGAGCAGTGGAACCTGCTCCACCCCGGCGAGGAGCGCCGTACGGCCTACGTCAGCGACAAGCTCGCCGGTGCGCCCGGTCCCGTCGTCGCCGTGTCCGACTACATGCGGGCCGTCCCGCTGCAGATCGCCCGCTGGGTGCCGCAGGACTACCGCGTCCTCGGTGCCGACGGCTTCGGCTTCGCCGACACCCGCCCGGCCGCCCGGCGCTTCTTCCACATCGACGCCGTCAGCGTCGTCGTCCAGGCCCTCCAGGCGCTGGCCGACGCGGGCGAGCTCTCGGTGGAGAAGGTCGTCGAGGCGTCCGAGCGCTACAAGATCGACGACCCGACCGCGACCAAGGACATCAAGCAGGAGGGCGGGGACGCGTAGTCCCTCGCACCACCCGCTGGTGGCTCACGCCTCCTTCGCGTAGGCGGCGGGAGGGTGGCCCACCAGCTGCGTGAAGGCCCGGATCAGGTGCGACTGGTCGGTGTAGCCCAGCCGCAGCGCGAGCCCGGCCCAGTCCACGTCGTCCTCGCCGTGGGCGGCCGAGGTCACGTCGAGCAGCCGGAAGCGCTGCACGACCCACTTGGGCCCGATCCCGACGTAGGCGTGGAAGCGGCGCTGGAGGGTGCGCAGGCTGACGCCGGCGATCTCGGCGAGCTGCTCGGCGCGCACGAGGCCGGTGTCCTCCTCCGCCCGCTCGACCAGGGTCGCGAGCTCCTCGACCAGCGGATCGGTCTCGGGGTCGAGCCCGCGCAGCCAGCGGGCGAGCACGGCCGCCCCGTCCCCCGGCCGCTCGCAGGCGAGGACCTCGTCCGCCACGGGGCGGTCGTCGACGCCGAGGAGGTCGGCCACCGGCACCTCGCGACCTTCGAGGTCACCGACGTCTGCCCGCAGGAACGGGTGGAACGCCGCCGGCCGGAAGCCGGCCGCCACGGTCTGCCCGGCACCCTCCAGCCGGCGCCGGAACATCCGGGGCTGGATCCCGGTCACGAGCAGACGCGGCTCCCCCGCGACGACCTCGGCGGACACGTGCACCACCGGGCGCGGGACGACCTCCTGCTCGTGCGGCTCGGGCGCGTCCCAGCGCACCCACCAGAAGTAGTCGACGAGGTGGGACAGGTCGGGGTCGGGCTCGACCCGACCCAGCTCGATGCGCTGCTCCGCGGCGCTCGGTCGCAGCACGGCCGCCTGGGCGCGACCCGATCGGGAGGGCACGAACGTCACCCTAGGCCGGGGGTCGGACAGTCCTGTCGCCTTTGTCCAAGCCGCAGCCCAGCGGGCGACACCAGACTGGTGGCGTAGGGACCCGGCCGAGGACGAGGAGACGAGATGACCGACCAGATGACAGCACGGATCGCGATGGTGACGCTGGACGTCGCGGAGGTGGAGCCGTCCGCCGACTTCTGGTCGGCCCTGCTCGGCTGGGAGGTAGCGGCCAGCACCGACGACTACGCGATGCTGACCGGCCCCGACGGCAGCCCGGCCCTCGGTCTCGGCCGGACCGACGACTTCGAGGCGCCGTCGTGGCCCGACACCGGTCGCAAGCAGTTCCACCTCGACCTGGCCGTCGACGACATCGAGGCGATGGCCGGGCGCGCGGTCGAGCTCGGTGCCCGTCTCGTCGACCCGCAGCCCGGCGAGACGTGGAAGGTGCTCCTCGACCCGGCCGGCCACCCGTTCTGCCTGACCGACGCGAAGAACTGGGGCTAGGCGCCGGCTGCGCGTCGTACGGTGTGCACGGGCGCGAGCGGGGCCGAGCCCGCCTGCGCCTGGATCGGCGCCACCGGCGCACCCTCGTCGATCAGCTCGCGCCACCGGTCGCGGTCGTAGTGGCTCGGCTCGGTCGTGCGGATGAAGTCGCGCACGATCTTGGCGAAGCGCTCGGGGTGGTCCTTGTGCGGGAAGTGGCCTGCGTTGGGCAGCACCTCGATGCGCGCGGTCGGAGCGAGCGCGCTCGCGTTGCTGGCGTGCGCGACCGGGAGCACCATGTCGTCGGCACCCCACACCACGCACATCGGCATCGCCTCGGTGAGGTAGGCACGGTCGGACATCGTCACGATCTGGCCGCGCCAGTCGACCACCGCTCGCACGACGTGGGCGATCGCCGCACGCGTGCGCGGGTCCTTGAACGAGTCGTAGATGTCGGCGACCTCGTCGAGGTCACGCAGCTGGTTCACCCCGGTCGCGGCCAGCAGTCGCATCGCAGCGGTCGTCACGTGGCGTACGCCCGGTGCCGCCAGCACCGACATCGCGTGGTGGAAGCCGGGCGTGGTGATCGCCCGGATCGCCGGGCTGACCTCGGGGCCGAGCCCACCGGACGACACCAGCACGAGCCGCTCGGCGCGCTCGGGGAACTGGTAGGCGAACTGCATCGCCACCCCTCCCCCGAAGCTGTGCCCGACGACGGTGACCCGGTCGATGCCGAGCAGGGTCAGCAGGTCGCGCATCCCGTTGGCGTAGCCGCCGAGGCTGTAGTCGGCCCGCGGCTTGTCGGACTCACCGTGACCCAGCAGGTCGGGGGCGATGACCGTGTGGGTGCGCGCGAGCGACTCCATCACCGGTGCCCACGTGGTGTGGTCGCACCCGAGGCCGTGGAGCAGCAGGAGGGCCGGTCCCGATCCCGTCCGGACGTACGCACGACGGTGACCGTGGATGGTGACGTGCTGGACCTGCGGGCTGCTGCGGCGCACGCGACCTCCTTCGGGGGGACAGGTCCCGGATTCAACCAGAGGGCGCGGCACCCGCAGTCGCCGCGCCCCGCGACGATGCGAAGTCGTGACCTCGCGGCACGGACGGCCTGTTCGTGGGAATCCCACTACGCGCGACGGACCACTACGCTCGCACCATGCCCGCCTCCCGCCGCCGCTCAGCCGCGGCCCTGCGCAACTCCTCGGGCCAGCTCAGCACGGCCGCGACGGCGCGGATGGCGACCGACCTGCCGTGGTTCGACGACCTCAGCGCCGAGGACCGGTCCTGGGTCGGGCTGATCGTCCAGGCCGGTATCCGCGGCTTCGTGGACTGGTACGACGTCGAGGCGGGCGCGCAGGGCGACGCGGCGGTCCACCACCCGCTCGACGTCGTGGTCTTCGGGGCCGCGCCGCGCGAGCTGACCGGCGTGATCTCGCTCCAGCAGACCGTCGAGCTCGTACGGCTCAGCATCCGGGTCGTGGAGACCAACATCGACGCCATCCTCGACCCGGAGGACGTGCGCGAGGTCCACGACGCCGTCCTCCTCTACGCCCGCGAGGTCGCCTTCGCGACGGCAGCCGTCTACGCCCGCGCCGCGGAGTCCCGCGGTGCCTGGGACGCGCGCCTCGAGGCGCTCGTGGTCGACGCGGTCGTGCGCGCCGAGGCCGACGAGACCGTGCTCTCCCGAGCGAGCGCGCTCGGCTGGGGCGCCCACGGGGACGTGGCCGTCGTGCTGGGCGCCACGCCCCCGCACCGTGCCGAGCTCGACGTCTTCGAGTCCGTACGCCGCTCGGCCCGCGCCGGCGACATGGATGCCCTGTGCGCCACGCAGGGCGACCGCCTCGTCGTGGTGCTCGGCGGCGTCTCCGACCCGTTGAAGGCGGCCACCCGGCTGCTCGACCACTTCGGCGACGGCCCGGTGGTCGTCGGCCCGGTGACCGCCGACCTCGCCCACGCCAGCGCCTCGGCCCGCGCGGCGCTCTCGGCCCACCGCGCCGCCAGCGGCTGGCCCGACGCTCCGCGACCGGTCGAGAGCCGCGACCTCCTGCCCGAGCGCGCGCTGGCCGGCGACGGCCATGCGCGCCGCCACCTCGTCGACGACGTCTACCTGCCGCTCGTGGCCGCCCGGGGCACGCTGCTCGAGACGCTGGCCGCGTGGTTCGAGCACGGCGCGTCCATCGAGGGAACGGCACGGGCGCTCTTCGTGCACCCCAACACCGTGCGCTACCGGCTGCGGCAGGTCGCCGACGTCACCGGGTGGTCGCCGACGCGACCGCGCGAGGCGTTCGCCCTCCAGCTGGCGCTGATCCTAGGGCGTCAGTCGGGTCGGACGGAATTGTAGGAACCCTACAAGGATTCGCGGGTGAGTTTCGTCGGCGTCGGACCCGCGCCGGCACCCGCGGACCCGGCAGAGTTGCTCTCGTGCTCGTCATCGTCGCTCCCGGCCAGGGGGCCCAGACCCCCGGCTTCCTCACGCCCTGGCTGGAGGATCCCGTCTTCGCCGCACGGTTCGACTGGCTGGCCACCGTCGCCGGCATCGACCTGGCCCACTACGGCACCGAGGCCGACGCGGAGACCATCCGCGACACCAAGATCGCGCAGCCGCTGCTGGTCGCGACCGGCCTGGTCGCGGCCCTCGACCTGTTCCCGCACCCCGCCGACGCCTTCGCGCGCATCGGAGCGGTCGCCGGGCACAGCGTCGGCGAGATCGCCGCGGCCGCCGGCGCCCGCGTCATCACCGCCGAGCAGGCGATGGTGCTGGTGCGCGAGCGTGGCAACGCGATGGCCGACGCGGCAGCGGTGACCCCGACCGGCATGACCGCGGTGCTCGGCGGTGACCGCGAGGAGGTGCTCGCGGTGATCGAGCGCCACGGCCTCACCCCCGCCAACGACAACGGCGCCGGACAGGTGGTCGCGGCCGGCACGATGGAGCAGCTCGCCGCCTTCGCCGAGGACGGCCCGGCGAAGGCCCGGCTGATGCCGCTGAGCGTCGCCGGTGCGTTCCACACCTCCCACATGGCCCCCGCGGTCGAGCGGCTCGCGTCGCTGGCCCGCTCGGTCTCGACCCACGACCCCCGCACGCCGGTCATCTCCAACCGTGACGGCCAGGTCGTCCACGACGGCCGCGACGTGCTCCGCCGGATGGTCGGCCAGATCGCCAACCCGGTGCGCTGGGACCTCTGCATGGAGACCATGAGCGACCTCGGCGTCACCGGCATCCTCGAGATGCCGCCCGCCGGCACCCTCACCGGCATCGCCAAGCGCCAGCTCAAGGGCGTTGAGACCTTCGCCCTCAAGACTCCCGACCAGCTCGACGCCGCGCGTGACTTCTGCGACAAGCACGGCGAGGCCTCGATGATCGAGACCACCCCGACCTGGCGGATGATCGTGTCGCCCGCCAAGGGCACGTTCCACCTCTCCTCCGAGGCGATCGAGCACGACGTGCTCGCCCCCGGTGCCACGATCGGCGCCGTGGCCAGCCTCCGCGACCGCACCGACATCACCGCACCGCACGGCGGCTCGGTCGTCGAGTGGCTCGTCGAGGACGGCGACCTCGTCTCCCCCGGTCAGCCGCTGCTCCGCCTCCACCCGGAGGGCACGCACTGATGGCGCCCATCGCAGCGACCACCGGTCCCGCGCACACCCGCATCATGGGCATGGGCTCCTACCGCCCCAAGCGCCTGGTCCCCAACTCCGAGGTGGTCGACGCGATCGCCTCCAGCGACGAGTGGATCCAGCAGCGGTCCGGCATCAAGACCCGCCGCTGGGCAGGGCCCGAGGAGTCCGTGCAGATGATGTCGGTCGAGGCGTCGCGCATCGCCATCGAGCGCGCGGGCCTCGAGGTCGGCCAGATCGACTGCGTCGTCGTCGCCACGGTGAGCCACCTTCTCCAGACGCCCGCCGTCGCCACTGCGATCGCGCACGAGCTCGGGACCGATGGTGCGGCCGCCTTCGACATCTCCGCTGCGTGTGCCGGCTTCTGCCACGGCATCGCGATGGCCTCCGACATGGTCCGCGCCGGCAGCGCCACGCACGTCCTGGTCGTCGGCGTCGAGCGCCTCACCGACATCCTCGACCTCACCGACCGTGGCACCGCCTTCATCTTCGCCGACGGCGCCGGCGCGGCCGTCGTCGGACCGAGCGACACCCCGGGCATCGGCCCGGTGGTCTGGGGTTCCGACGGCGAGCAGTTCGACCTCATCCGGCAGCGCGAGGACTGGCGCGACGTCGTCGGCACCGAGACCCAGCCCGGCTCCGGCGTGATGCCGCACCTGACGATGCAGGGCAACCCGGTCTTCCGCTGGGCGTCGTTCGCGATGGCGAAGATCGGCCAGCAGGCGCTCGACGCCGCGGGCGTCTCCATCGACGAGCTCGACGTCTTCGTCCCCCACCAGGCCAACATGCGCATCATCGACGCGATGGCGCGCTCGATGAAGCTGCCCGCGACGGTGCGCATCGCCCGCGACGTCGCCGACCAGGGCAACACCTCGGCCGCGTCCGTGCCGCTCGCGCTCGACCGGATGATGCTCGAGGGTGAGGCTCGCAGCGGCGACACGGCCCTGCTCATCGCCTTCGGTGCCGGCCTGGCGTACGCCGCCCAGGTCGTCACCGTCCCCTGACCAGCACGACCGGCACCACCCGAGTTTCCACCAGCCAGAAGCACCACCACCGAAAGAAGGGAAGGCCCCATGGCCACCACCGAAGAAATCCGCGCTGACCTCGCCGACATCGTCAACGAGGTGGCCGGCGTCGACGCCGACGACGTCCAGCTGGACAAGTCCTTCGTGGACGACCTCGACGTCGACTCGCTCTCCATGGTCGAGGTCGTCGTGGCCGCCGAGGAGAAGTTCGGCGTGACCATCCCTGACGACGAGGTCAAGAACCTCAAGACCGTCGGCGACGCCGTCGCCTTCATCGAGCGCTCGCAGGGCTGACTCGACCCCCACGTCACGGGCGGCCGGCGCTCTGCCGGCCCCCGTGGCCACCGGACACGGAACCACCCCTCCACCGCACGGAACGGAATCCCATCTGATGCCCTCGACCCGCGTAGTCGTCACCGGCCTCGGCGCCACCTCACCTGTCGGTGGGGACGTCGCCTCGACGTGGCAAGCCATGCTGGCCGGCACCTCCGGCATCGGTTACCTCGACGACGAGTGGGTCGACACCCTGCCGGTGCGCATCGGTGGCCGCGTCGCCGTCGAACCGTCCGAGGTCCTCGACCGCGTCAAGGCGCGTCGCCTCGACCGTTCCAGCCAGTTCGCGATGGTCGCGGCCGACCAGGCCTGGGCCGACTCCGGCCTCGAGGGGTCCGGTCTCGAGCCCGAGCGCCTCGGCGTCGCGCTCGCCTCCGGCATCGGCGGCGTCACCACGCTGCTCGCCAACTACGACACGCTGCTCGAGAAGGGCGCCCGCCGGGTGTCCCCGCTCGCCGTGCCGATGCTCATGCCCAACGCCCCGGCGGCCAACGTCAGCCTCAAGTACGGCGCCCGCGCGGCGGTCCACGCGCCCACGTCGGCCTGCGCCTCCGGCAACGAGGCCATCGCGATGGCCATCGACCTGATCCGCCTCGGCCGCGCCGACGTCGTCATCGCCGGCGGCACCGAGGCCGCGATCCACCCGCTGCCGATGGCCGCGTTCGCCAACATGATGGCGCTGTCCAAGACCGCGAGCGGCGACGACGGTCGTGACCCGGCCTCCGTCTCGCGTCCCTGGGACGTCGCCCGCGACGGCTTCGTCCTCGGCGAGGGCGGCGCCGTGCTCATCATCGAGTCCGAGGAGCACGCCCGCGCCCGTGGCGCGAAGATCTACGCCGAGGTGCGCGGCGCCGGCATCAGCAACGACGCCCACGACATCGCCCAGCCCGACCCCGAGGGTCGCGGCGGCACCCGCGCCATCACGATGGCACTCCGCGAGGGCGACGTCGACCCGGCCACCGTGGTCCACGTCAACGCCCACGCCACCTCGACGCCCAAGGGCGACATCGCGGAGGGCCTGATGCTCCACGCCGTCCTCGGCGAGCACGTCGACCGCTGCGTGGTCACCAGCACGAAGTCGATGACCGGCCACCTCCTCGGCGGCGCAGGCGCCCTCGAGGCCGTCGCCACCGTCATGGCGCTCCACGACCGGGTCAGTCCCCCGACGATCAACCTCGACGACAAGGATCCCGAGGTCGACCTCGACATCCCGACGTCCAGGCGCGACCTGCCCGAGGGCGACATCGTGGCCCTCAACAACTCCTTCGGCTTCGGTGGCGCCAACGTCGCCGTGGCGTTCGGGTCGATCTAGACCACCCCACGAAGTTCTCCGCTCCCCCGCTTCGCTCCTCCGCGGACAACTCCGCGGGGACCCCGGAAGGACATTGATGACGACCACCGCCGCTCCCGCAGCCAAGCCCGCCAGGCTCCCCCGCGAGGAGGACCCGCGCAACCCGGTCCACCGCCTCACCGCGCTGCTCGACGAGGGCACCCTCGAGCTGATCACCGCCGACGACGACTCCGGCATGCTCGCCGCGGTCGGCCGCGTCGACGGCACGCAGGTGGTCGCCTTCTGCTCGGACGCGACCGTCATGGGCGGCGCGATGGGCGACGTCGGCTGCCGCGTGGTCGTCGACGCCTACCACCGCGCGATCACCGACAACGTGCCGATCATCGGCCTCTGGCACTCCGGCGGCGCCCGGCTGGCCGAGGGCGTGCTGTCCCTCCACGCCGTCGGCCGGATCTTCCAGGTGATGACCCAGGCCTCCGGCGTGATCCCGCAGATCTCCGTCGTGCTCGGCCCCGCCGCGGGCGGTGCGGCCTACGGCCCGGCGCTCACCGACGTCGTGATCCTCGGCCCCGAGGGTCGGATCTTCGTCACCGGCCCCGACGTCGTCCGCTCGGTCACCGGTGAGGACGTCGACATGCTGCGCCTCGGCGGACCCGAGCCGCACGGCCGGCGCTCCGGCGTCGTGCACATCCTCACCGACTCCGAGCGCGAGGCGCTCGACAAGGCCCGTACGGTCGCGTCCCTGCTCGGCGCGCAGGGAAGCCTCGTCGCCGAGGACGTCGAGGACCGCGACCTCAGCGCGCTGCTGCCCGAGTCGAAGAAGCGCGCCTACGACGTGCACCCGCTCGTGGAGGGCGTGCTCGACGAGGGCACCATGCAGGAGATCCACGCCCGCTGGGCGCCCAACATCGTCACCGCGCTCGGCCGCTTCGGGGGCCGCACGGTCGGCGTGGTCGCCAACAACCCGCTGCGCCTCGGCGGCTGCCTCGACTCGCTCTCGGCCGAGAAGGCCTCCCGCTTCGTGCGCATGTGCGACGCCTTCGGCGTGCCCCTCATCGTCATCGTCGACGTGCCCGGCTACCTGCCCGGCGTGGGCCAGGAGTGGGACGGTGTCGTCCGTCGTGGCGCCAAGCTCCTCCACGCGTTCGGCGAGTGCGTCGTGCCGCGGGTGACGCTGGTGACCCGCAAGACCTACGGCGGCGCCTACATCGCGATGAACGCCCGCTCCCTCGGTGCGACGAAGGTGTTCGCCTGGCCGGGCGCGGAGGTGGCCGTGATGGGTGCCGTGGCCGCGATCCGGGTGCTCCACCGTCGCAAGCTGGCCGAGGTCTCCCCCGAGATCCGCCCGCAGGTCGAGGCCGAGCTGGCCGCCGAGCACGAGCGCATCGCAGGCGGCGTCGACAAGGCGGTCGAGATCGGCGTCGTCGACGAGGTCGTCGAGCCGGAGCGCACCCGCAGCACGATCGCGGCCGCGATGCGGCACGAGATCGACACCGTCGGCGTACGCCGCGGGCGGCACGGCAACATCCCGCTCTGATCCGAGACCTTCCGGCTGCGTCGCCGCAACCCCTGACGGCGCTCCTAGACGACCTGGTGCAGCCAGCGCACCGGTGCGCCCTCACCCGCATGCCGGAAGGTCTCGAGCTCGTCGTCCCACGGCTTGCCGAGGAGCGAGTCGATCTCGTTGAGCAGCGTGGTGTCGCCGAGCGCCGACTTCACGACGGCTGCCTTGAGCCGGTCCTCCGGGATGAGGATGTCGCCGTGCGGTCCGGTGATGGCGTGGAAGATGCCGAGGTCCGGGGTGCAGGAGAAACGCGTGCCCTCCGAGGAGCTGGTCGGCTCCTCGGTGATCTCGAAGCGGAGGTGGTTCCACCCGCGCAGCGCGGAGGCCACCGCCGCTGCCGTCCCGGCAGTGCCGGTCCACGACAGCTCGGCGCGGTACGAGCCCGGCTGGGCAGGCTGCGGTGTCCAGTCGAGCGAGACGGCAACTCCGAGGACTCCGCCCACGGCCCACTCGATGTGCGGGCAGAGTGCGGAGGGAGCAGAGTGCACGTAGAGAATGCCCCTCGTCCCCGGACCGTCCGGGCGGGAAGCAATGCGTGTGGTCACCACGACCTCCTTGAGTTCCGACGCTCCAGATGCGCCTTCCCCAGCGGTCTGTCGTCGTTGCTCAACGGTGGTCGAGTGACATGTATGTGATTAGTGGCTCCATTGTGACCCATGGGGCGCCCGAACGCCAGCGTGACGCGGGTCAGGACTGGCGGCGCTCCAGGAGGTCCGCGCGCTCGGCGGCGTCGGTGAGCTCGTCGGAGTCGACCGCGTGCGTGCGGTGGAACCACGCCAGGGCGTCGGCCTCACGGCCGGCGGACTCGAGGGTGTCGGCGTACGCGTAGCGCAGGCGCACCACCCAGGGCTGCCGGCTCTTGGACGTCAGCGGGGCGAGCTCGAGCGTACGGAGGGCCGCGTCGAGCTGACCCATGTCACGGCGGGCTCCCGCCTCGACGAGCGTCATCTCCGCCTTCGCCTCGGTGCTGAAGTTGGCCACCGACGGGCTCTTGGCGAGCTTGATCGCCTGCTCGGGGTTGCCGAGCGCGCGGTGGCAGTCGGCCATGATCGGCAGGTAGTCGGTGGCACCGTTCATCCGCTTGGCGGCACGCAGCTCCGCGAGCGCGACGTCGTAGTGGCCGGCCGCGTAGGCCGCCTCCCCCGTGGCCTCGCGCACGACCGCCAGCCGCGACGCACGGGCGCGCGCTGCCAGGGTGTGGCGGTAGGCCAGCTCGGGGTCCTCGTCGATCAGGGCACCCGCAGCGGCGAGGTGACGTGCGACGCGGGCGGCCAGCTTCTCGGGCAGTCCCTTCAGCTGCGCCCGGACACCACGGTCGAGCTCGATACCGGTGATGTGCTCCGGGAGCTCGGGGCCGTCGTACTCGGCCTGGTCGGCCGTACGGATCTTCGGCTCGGCGCGGCCACGGAAGGCGCGGTCCTGCGAGCGGGAGTCGTTCTTGCCCTGGTAGCCGCCGCGGGACGAGCCGCCCTGGAAGCCGCCCCCCTTGCCGGCGCCACCCTTGCCGCCGCCACGCGGAGCGTCGCCACGGGAGCTGGTGCTACGACCGCGGGAGTCACTGGAGCGCGCCGACGAGCCACCTCGTCCGGCGCTGGAGCCACCTCGGGCTGGTCGCTGTCCTCGACGGTCCTCGGCCACGGCCGCACTCTCCTTCTTCACTTCGGCACTGCGCTGTCGGCCCCCGCCCACGGGCCACCGTACTCATACCGGGCGTGAAATGACGCAGAGGCCACCAGGTGTCTGGTGGCCTCTGCCCAATGTTTGTCCGGCGGCGTCCTACTCTCCCACAACCTCTCGGTTGCAGTACCATCGGCGCTGAAAGGCTTAACTTCCGGGTTCGGTATGGGACCGGGTGTTTCCCGTTTCGCTATGGCCGCCGTAACT
>NZ_JAERSG010000004.1:0-472869 GCF_016735675.1 Nocardioides baculatus
GATCGCGAACACCTGGAGGTCGTGCTTCTTCAACACCTCCAGCTTCGCCGGCACGTAGGAGTCGTCCTCCACCGCCGCCCACGGGTCGAAGTGATCACCCCAGCAGGCGATCTCCAGACCGTCATAACCCCACCCCGACGCGAGCCGGCACACCTCCTCGAACGGCAGGTCGGCCCACTGGCCGGTGAACAAGGTGATCGGGCGAGTCATCAGGTGTCCCTTCTCAGGAGGTGCGAGGTCGGTCAGGCGGGGATGTCGTGCCAGGACGAGCTCAGCGAGCTCGCCTCGACGGCCGCGAGGACGCGCTGGACCTGCAGGCCGTCGGCGAACGACGGCGCGGGGTCCGCACCCTTGGCGATGTCGGTGACGAGGTCGACGACCTGGTGGGTGAAGGCGTGCTCGTAGCCGAGCAGGTGGCCGGGCGGCCACCACGCGGCGACGTAGGGGTGGTCGCCCTCGGTGGCGAGGATCCGGCGGAACCCGGCCGTCGCGGACGGGTCGTCGCCGTCGAAGAAGTGGAGGACGTTCATGTCCTCGAAGTCGAACGCCAGGCTGCCGCGGGATCCGTTGATCTCGATGCGGATGGCGTTCTTGCGTCCGTTGGCGAACCGGGTCGCCTCGAAGACGCCCAGCGCACCCCCACGGAACTGGGCGAGGAACGCGGCGGCGTCGTCGACGGTCACCGGCCCCGTGCCACTGCCGGCGGTCCCGGAGAGGCCCGAGTGCTCGCTCGGCAGCGGTCGCTCCTTGACGAAGGTCTCGAGGCGGCCGGTGACGGTGGCGATGGTGTCCCCAGTGATGTACTGCGTGAGGTCGACGATGTGGGCGCCGATGTCGCCCAGCGCGCCGGAGCCGGCCTTCGACTTGTCGAGGCGCCACGACAGGGGTGCCTGCGGGTCGACGATCCAGTCCTGGAGGTACTGCGCGCGGACGTGGTGGATGGTGCCGAGGCGGCCCTCGGCGACGAGCTGTCGGGCCAGGCCGATGGCCGGCACCCGGCGGTAGGTGAAGCCGACCATCGAGCGGACGCCGGAGGCCCTGGCCTTCTCGGCGGCCGCGACCATCGCCTCGGCCTCCTCGACGGTGTTGGCCAGCGGCTTCTCGCACAGGACGTGCTTGCCCGCCTCGAGCGCGGCGATGGCGATCTCGGCGTGGGTGTCCCCGGGGGTGCACACGTCGATGAGGTCGATGTCGTCGCGGTCGATCAGGGCGCGCCAGGACGTCTCGGTGGACTCCCACCCGAGCTGCGCGGCGGCCGCGGCCACCCTCACCTCGTCACGACCCGCCACGGCGGACATGCGGGGCCGCAGGGGGAGGTCGAAGAATCGCGGGGCGTTGCGCCACGCCTGGGAGTGCGCCGCACCCATGAAGGCGTAGCCCACCATCCCCACGGACAGCGTGTCGTGCTCGGAGGTCATCACCGTTTCCTGTTCTGTCGTCGACCGGTTCGAGAGGGCAGACCCCGTCCGGCGCCCCCAGTGTGGAGGCGCCGGACGGGTCGTGTCTCAGGACTCGAAGGCGCTGTCGATGTACTGGTCGACGTTGTCCCCGGTCACGACCGGGGCGTAGAGCTGCACCTCGCGGGGCACCTCGACCTCGACCAGGTCGCCCATGGCCTTCTGCTGCACGAGGAGGCGGGCGAGCTTGACGCCGTCCGCACCCTGGGTCGACGGGTAGATGACCGTCGCCTTGAGCACGCCGTTGTCGCTCTCGATGTCACGCATCGCGTTGGCCGAGCCCGCGCCACCGATCATGGTGAACTCGTCGCGGCCAGCACTCTCGATGGCGGCCAGGACGCCGACGCCCTGGTCGTCGTCGTGGTTCCACAGGAAGTCGATCTTCGGCTCGGCCTGCAGCAGCTGCGAGGCGACCTCCTCGCCGCTCTCCACCGTGAACTCGGCGGCCTGGCGGGCGTCGACGTCGAGGCCGCACTCGGACAGCGCGTCCTCGAAGCCCTGGCTGCGGTCCTGGGTCAGGGGCAGCGAGTCGATGCCGGCGATCTCGGCGACGATGGCGTCCTCGTTGCCGTCGGCCTGCTGACAGACGTACTGGCCGGCCGAGACACCCATGCCGTAGTTGTCACCGAGCACGGTGACGCGAGCGGCGTTGGGGTCGTCGAACTCACGGTCGACGTTGATGACCGGGATGCCGGCCTCCATCGCCTTGAGGGCCACGGGCGTCATCGCCGCGCCGTCGAACGGGAGCAGCACGATCGCGTCGACCCCGTCGTTGATGAAGGTCTCGACCTGGCTGATCTGGAGGTTGACGTCGTTGGTGCCCTCCGCGATCTGCAGGTCGAGGTCCGGGTACTGGTCGGCGAGGTCACGCACGTTGTTGGTGATGGCCGCCATCCAGCCGTGGTCGGCGGCGGGCGCCGAGAAGCCGATGGTGACGGTGTCGCCCTCTTCGTCGTTGCTGCCCTCGGCGGCGACCGGAGCGGCGTCCGAGCTGCTCTCCTCGTCGTTCGCGGCGTCCTCGGCGCTGCCGGTGCAGGCGGAGAGGGCCAGGACGGCGACCGCGCCGATCACGAGGCCGGGGTAGCGGCGGCTCTGCTGCCGTGAAGTGGTGGTGCGCAGTCGCATGGGATGTGCTCCTTGTTTCTGGCGGTGTGCCTGGTGTGTGTGCGGGGTGGTGCTGGGGGTGGTGCTGGGTCTGGTGCTGGGTGGTGCGGGATGTTCCGAGTACGGGTGGGATCAGGTGCTGGCGGAGCGTCGGGCCAGCCGCTGCTGGAGCAGCACGGCGACGACGATGATCAGGCCCTTGGCCACGGCCTGGGTCGAGCTGTCCTGGTTGTTGAGGACGAAGACGATGCTCAGGGTGCTGAAGATGAGCACGCCGATGACCGTGCCGACGATGGTGCCGCGTCCGCCGGTGAGCAGCGTGCCGCCGATGACGACGGCGGCGATGGCGTCGAGCTCGAGCAGGGTGCCGTGCGTGGAGCTGCCGGTCGACGTGCGGGCGAGGTACATCAGGGCGGCGAGGCCGCAGCAGAGACCGACGAGCACGTAGACGAGCGTGGTGTGCCGCTTGACGTTGATGCCGGCGAGGCGTGCCGCCTCCGGGTTGCCGCCGACAGCGAGGGTCCGCCGGCCGAAGGTGGTGCGGTTCAGCAGGAACCAGCCCCCCACCGACACCAGGGCGAAGATGACGACGAGCAGCGGGACGCCGAGGATGTCGGCCGACCAGAAGTCCTTGAACCCCTGCACGTTCACGATCTGCGTACGTCGCTCGGAGATGATCTCGGCGAGTCCTCGGGCCGAGGCCAGCATGGCGAGGGTCATGATGAAGGGGACGACGTTGCCGTAGGCGATGAGCACGCCGTTGACCAGCCCGCAGGCCCCGCCGACGGCGAGGGCGACGAACACCATGACCACCCAGTGGGTGTCCTCCGCCATGGTCTGCGTCGCGAAGGTGCTCGCCCAGACCGACGAGAGGGCCACGATCGCTCCGACCGACAGGTCGATGCCCCCGGAGATGATCACGAACGTCATGCCGATGCTGACCACGCCGACGATCGAGGCGAGCCGGAGGATGGTCACCATGGTGTCGACGCTGGCGAAGCGGTCGCCCGCGGTCACGACACCGACGACGCAGATGACGAGCAGCGCCACGATGAGGCCGATGTTGCGGCCGAACGACCCGCTCATCAGCCCGGCGCCGCGAGACGACCGCTCCGACTCGGCGGCCGCGTTCTCCACCCGGACGGTGTCGCTCGTGGGTGCCACGGTGTTCTCCACGCCGGTCAGGTCGGGACCTCGATGGGTCCCCGGGGTCGTGCTGTGGTCGCTCATGCGGCGCTTCCTTCCATGACGAGGTCGAGGACTCGCGACTCGTCGATCTGATCTGCGGGTCCCTCGTGAACGACGCGGCCCTCGCGGACCACCAGCACCCGGTCGGCGAGACCGAGCACCTCCTCCACCTCGCTCGACACGACGACGACGGCCACCCCTGAATCGGCGAGTGCCCGCACGACGGCGTAGATCTCGGCGCGCGCGCCGACGTCGACGCCGCGCGTGGGCTCGTCGAGCAGCAGCACGCGGCACTCGCGGAGCAGCCAGCGCGCCAGGACGACCTTCTGCTGGTTGCCGCCCGACAGGAGGCGCACGAGGCGATCGACCCCTGCCGGACGGACGTCGAGGGACTGGGTGACCTCAGCGGCGCGCTTGCGCTCCTCACCGCGGTCGAGGAAGCCCAGGCGCGCGAAGCGACTGAGCGTCGAGATGGTGATGTTGCTGTAGATCGCCTGGTCGAGGAGCAGGCCCTGGCTCTTGCGCTCCTCCGGGGCGAGGCCGAGACCGGCCTTGACGGCCGCCTGGACCGAGCCGCGGCGCAGCGGCTCGCCGTTGACCGTGACGGTGCCCGCGGACGCGCGCCGCGCGCCGTAGAGCGTCTCGAGGATCTCGGAGCGGCCGGCGCCGACGAGCCCGGCCAGGCCGACGATCTCCCCCGCGCGGACCGTCAGGTCGACGCCGGAGAAGACACCGGCGAGCTCAAGGTCGCGGACCTCGAGGACGGGCTCGCCGAACGTCGCCGCCTGGCCGCCGCGGGGCGGGAAGACGTACTCGATCGAGCGGCCCGTCATGAGCTTGATGAGCTCCGAGGTGGGCGTGTCGGCCACGGCGAGCCCGGTGGCGACCGTGCTGCCGTCCTTGAGCACGGTGATCCGGTCGCCGATCTGGCGGATCTCCTCGAGCCGGTGGGAGATGTAGACGATCGCGACGCCCTCGGCGGTGAGGTCGCGGATGACCCGGAAGAGGTTGTCGACCTCGCCCTGGTCCAGCACCGCCGACGGCTCGTCGAGCACGAGGAGGCGGGTGTTCTGCGACAGCGCGCGCGCCATGCTGACGACCTGCTGCGCGGCCGGGGTGAGGCGCCCCACCTCGCGGGTCGGCGAGATCTCGCTGTGCCCGAGGCGGGCGAGCAGCGCGGCAGCCTCGCGGTTGGTGCGGCTGCGCTGGCTCATCCCGGCCGACGAGAGCTCGTGGCCCAGGAAGATGTTCTCCGCCACCGAGAGGCCCGGCACGAGGTCGAGCTCCTGGTAGATCGTGGAGATGCCGAGCTTCATCGCCGCCTGGGGCGTGCCCAGCGTGACGGGCTGGCCCTCCCAGAGGATCTCCCCCTCGTCGGGCTGGTAGCTCGCGGAGAGCACCTTGATCAGGGTCGACTTGCCGGCACCGTTCTGGCCCAGCAGGCAGTGCACCTCGCCCGGGCGGACGTCGAGGTCGACGCCGCCGAGCGCGAGCACGCCGGGGAAGCGCTTCACGATGCCGCGCATCTCCAGCAGGGGCGCCGACGTGGGCAGGGGGGTCACGGGGGGAACTGTGGCACGCGTCACGTACTTATGTCGACACCCTGACAAAAGTTTCTGGCCCAGTGTGGAAAGTCACGCAATGTGCCACACTCCGTCCGTGCGAACCGGTGAGCTCTTCGACCTCCTCCGTGACGGAAGGCCGTGGACACGTGCCCAGCTGGCCGAGGCGACGGGCCTCGCCCGGTCCACGGTCACCATGCGCATCGACACCCTCATCCGGCTCGGCCTGGTCGCTCCCTACGGCGGCGCGCGCTCGACAGGCGGCCGCCCGCCCGCGCTCTTCGCGCTCAACCCGAGCGCGAAGCTCGTCGTCGGCGTCGATGTCGGCGCGACCCACGCACGCGCCGCGCTCACCGACCTCGACGGCAGGATCCTGGGCGAGGCGGACGCCCAGATCGAGGTCGCGGCCGGCCCCGACGAGGTCCTCGGCTGGGTCATCGAGACCGTGCGGGACCTCGTGGCCGGCAGCGGCCGGAAGATCGACGACCTCGCGGCGATCGGGATCGGCCTGCCCGGACCGGTGGAGCACTCGACCGGCCGGCCGATCAATCCCCCGATCATGCCCGGCTGGGACCGCTACGACGTCCCTGGTCACCTCCGTGCCGTCTATCCCGTCCCGGTGCTCGTCGACAACGACGTGAACATCATGGCCCTGGGCGAGCGGCGCGCCTTCATGCGCGAGGTGGACGACCTCGTGCTCATCAAGGTCGCCACGGGCATCGGTGCCGGCATCGTGACCGGTGGCGTCCTGCAGCGGGGGGCCCGCGGCACGGCGGGCGACCTCGGGCACGTCCGCGTGCGCAACAACGACGACATCGTCTGCCGGTGCGGCAACACCGGCTGCCTCGAGGCCGTGGCAGCCGGCCCCGCCCTCGCCGCGGCGGTCCGCGCCCAGGGCGAGGACGCCAAGACCGGTGGCGACGTGGTCGACCTGGTCCGCGGCGGCAGCCTGGTCGCGATGGCCGTCGTCCGGCAGGCCGGACGCGACATCGGCGAGGTCGTGGCGACGATGACCAACCTCATCAATCCGTCGGTCGTCGTCATCGGCGGACAGCTCGCCGGCGCCGGCGAGCACCTGCTCGCGGGGATCCGCGAGTCGGTCTACCAGCGCTCGCTGCCGCTGGCCACCGAGCACCTGCGCATCGTCACCTCACGCGCGGGCGGCGAGGCCGCGGTGCTCGGCGCCTCCGCGCTCGCGATCGAGCACGTCCTCTCCCCCGACGTCGTCGAGGCCGCCAGCGAGGCGCTGGCCGCAGCGGACGCCAAGGCCGAGGCCGAGGCTCAGCGCAGCTTGTAGTCCTTCAGCAGGCTGCGGCCGATGATCATCTTCTGGATGTCGGAGGTGCCCTCGCCGATCAGCATGAAGGCCGACTCGCGGTAGAGGCGCTCGATCTCGTACTCCTTGGAGTAGCCGTAGCCGCCGTGGATGCGGAACGACGCCTCGACGACCTCGTTGCAGTACTCGCTCGCGAGCATCTTGGCCATGCCGGCCTCGACGTCCATCCGCTGGCCGGAGTCCTTGAGACGGGCGGCCTTGACCATCATCGTGTGGGCGGTCTCGACCTTCGTGGCCATCTCGGCGAGGCGGAACAGGACCGCCTGGTGCTCGGCGATCGGCTTGCCGAAGGTCTCGCGCTGCTGGGAGTAGGCGATGCCGAGCTCGAAGGCCCGGTTGGCGATGCCGCACGCGCGGGCGGCGACGTTGACGCGGCCGACCTCGACGCCGTCCATCATCTGGTAGAAGCCCTTGCCCGGCTCGCCGCCCAGGACCTGCTCGGCCGCGATCCGGTGGTTCTCGAAGATGGCCTCGGTCGTGTCGACGCCCTTGTAGCCCATCTTGTCGATCTTCCCGGGGATGGTGAGGCCGGGAGCGGTCTCGCCGAAGCCCGCCTCCTTCTCCACCAGGAAGGTCGTCATGTTCTTGTACGGCGTGTCGGCACCCTCGTCGGTCTTGGTGAGCACCGCGATCAGGGTCGACGAGCCGCCGTTGGTCAGCCACATCTTCTGACCGTTGATGACGTACCCCGCATCAGGGCCCTCGCCGTCCTTGACCGCCTTCGTCGAGATGGCGGCGACGTCCGAGCCCAGTCCGGGCTCCGACATCGAGAAGGCGCCACGGACCTCGCCGGTCGCCATCCGCGGGAGGTACTTCTGCTTCTGCTCCTCGGTGCCGTGCTGCATCAGCATGTAGGCCACGATGAAGTGGGTGTTGATCACGCCGGAGACGCTCATCCAGCCGCGTGCGATCTCCTCGACGCACAGGGCGTAGGTCAGCAGCGACTCGCCGAGGCCGTCGTACTCCTCCGGGATCATCAGGCCGAAGATGCCGAGCTCCTTGAGGCCCTCGACGATCTCGGTGGGGTACTCGTCCTGGTGCTCGAGCTCCGTGGCGACCGGGATGATCTTCTCGTCCACGAACTGGCGCACGGCCTTGAGGATCTCGGTCTGGTCCTCGGAGAGGCCGTCGGTCTGGCAGAGGCGAGGCATGTGCGGGGCTCCTGTGCAGTCGCGGACGCGGGGTCGAGCTCCTCGGGAGTCTAGTTATCGGTCGTTCACCTGGGCAGGGGCCGCGTCCGAGACTGTCGTCACACCCCGACCGGCTTCTCCGGGCCGCATCTGGACCCCCATGAGACACTGGAGTGCATGCGAGCCACCCGCCTGACCGTGCCGGCCCTCGGGGCATCGCTCGTCCTGCTCCTGGGCGCTTGCGGCGACGACTCCTCGCGGGCCGAGGACCCTGCTGCTGACGCGTCGGCGTCCGAGACGCCCTCGGAGACGACCTCGTCGGAGCCACCCTCGCCCGAGCCGGTGGTGCTCATCGACTTCGGCGACGAGCCTGCGGTGGACGCGACCTACAAGGACGCCGCCCTCCAGGCGGTCGGCGACAAGCTCATCACGATGGTGCCCTCGGCGCTCCCCGACGGCTGGACGACGGTCGGCGGCGGCTACCAGGCCGAGCCGCAGTGGTGGCACATGGAGTACACCGCCCCCACCGGCGACGTCACGCTCGACCAGTTCCCCGGGGACACCGAGACGACCATCGGGAGCCAGCTGAGTGTCGCGCCGACCGGGGACGTCGACCTGTCGCCGTGGGGCATCGGCACCTGGTCCGCGTGGGACTACAAGGGGGCCACCGTCCTGACCCACGAGCTCAAGGGCAGCACGGTCATCCTCCAGGGCGCCGACCAGGACACGGTCACCGACCTCGCGAAGTCCCTGATCCCTGCCGAGGACGCACCCGCCCAGGAGGGCTGAGCCCGGCTCAGTCCTTCCCGCGCGAGCGCGGCGGGGCGTCGCCCGTGGCGGCGCGGACGTCGGCCAGGACGTCGGCGACGAGCCGGGCCGCTGACTCGACCAGCTCCGCGGCCGAGACGGTGCCGGGCTCGCGTCCACCGGCGCTGGCGGACTCCTCCGGAGCCAGTCCGGACAGGTCCCCCAGGACGTGGAACCCGCGCGCTGAGATGAGCTGGGTCGCCGCCCGGTCGAGCTCGGCGAACCGGGCCAGGTGCTCCGCCGGCATCGCGCCTCGCTCGCGCGGCTGGCGGGCGAGCAGGTCCTCGGCGAGGTAGCCGCGGATCCAGACGCCACGGTCGTGGGCGGAGTACGACGGCAGGTGGGCGTTGACCTGGCGCAGCACCTCGATCTGCACGATGCCGAGCGCGGGGTTCACGGCGTCGGTGGGCAGGTCGTACGCATCGGGGTCGACCCCGAGCACCTCGGCGAAGTGCCGCCAGTGGAGGTCGTGCGGCTGGTCCCTGCCGGGCATCACCAGGACGTGGACCCGCTCGGGAGGCAGTCCCGGGGCCCACCGCTCCAGCACGCCGGCGAGGTCCCAGGTGCGCATGCTGAACTCGGGTCCACCCGCCGCCGTGCCCGCCAGGACGGCCGGGAGGTCGACCGTGCCGCCGTTCTTGACCGACTCCTGCCAGCCGGCCGAGACCACGCTCGCCGCGTCGCGGGCCGTGACCACGAGGTGCACCTCGGAGTCGGGGAAGGCCTCGATCGCGCGGGTCGCCTGCTCCGCGGTGGCGCCGCAGAAGAACTCGTGGGTCAGCAGCACGTCGCGCGACTGACCGTTGGCCTCGGCCACCAGCCGGTCCCACGAGCCCGGCGCGTCCGGGTGGCGTCTGGCCAGGCGCCGTCGCTCCTGGAGGTCGAGCGCGGCCCAGAGGTGCTCACGGTGCCCGAACCCGGGCAGCAGGACGCCGTCCGAGGCGAGCTGGTCGCGGTGGCGCCACACCACCTGCTGGAGGTAGGTCGTCCCGGTCTTCGGCAGGCCGATGTGCAGCAGCACCCGGCCCGGGCTCACGAGAAGTCCCCGCGGTACTTCTCGAGGAGCTCCTCCAGCTTCTTTTCGTCGCGGGCGGCGACAGGGAGCAGGAGCTCGGTCACCACGTCGGTGAGCTCGGCCAGCCGCACGTTGAGGGCGCGGTTGTCCTGCACGGCCTCCTCGAGAGCCGTCACCCGCGCGGCCAGGTCGCCGCCGGGGACCTGCGTGGTGCGTCGTCCGAACATGTGGGTCTCCCTAGGCTTCGGGGTGGGGGTTGAAGTCGATGACCATGCGGCACACTTGCGAGCTCTCGGGGTCGTCCGACACGTGCTCGCGGACCAGCTCGACCACGCGGCCGCCGGACTCGGCGACCTCGGCCAGCACGATCTCGGGCGCGAGGGGCTTGCGGGCGCCGGTGCGGCGCGCGTAGTGGTCGCGGCCCTTCTCGCTCAGGAACTGCAGGTGCAGCGTCCCCGACGTGCCCGCCACCATCATCCGCGCGGCCCGCAGCATGTTGAGCCGGCCGCGGTGGCCGAGGCGCTCGATGACGTGGACGCAGCCGACGGCCCGGGGGCCCGGCATCCGCGCGACCCACGCCGAGACCGCCAGCACGTGGCGCAGCTCGAGCAGGTTGAAGAGCTGGAAGCTGACGCGCGGGTCGTCGGCGCGACGCTCGGCCTCGGGCTCGTAGGCGTAGGGCTGGAAGTCGAGGCCGACGGCCGAGGTGCCCCGGTCGGCGAACCACGCGACGTCGGTGCCGCGACCGCACCCGATGTCGATGTAGGTCGCCAGGTCGGGGTGGCGCTCGGCGACGTCGCGGGCGACCGCGGAGACCGAGCGCGCGTGGTCGGCGGTGCGCTTGTGGTAGCCGTGCCAGCCGGCGCGGCCCGTGCGCATCCCCCGGAACCAGCCGTTGAAGAGCTCGATCGTGCTGGCGGGAGTGGTGAACTTGTAGGCCGGGTCGGGCGTGCGCCAGCGCGGGCCGTAGGTCGCGGTCAGGAACCGGTCCTCGTCGGCCGGCACGGGGAACACGCGTCCCTCCAGCGTCGCGGTGCCGAGGGGGTAGATCCACGAGCGCTGGAACGGGACGGCGATCTCGCCCATCAGGTAGAGCTTGCCGTCGCGCATGAAGCCGCCGAAGACGTCGAGGCCGCGGTCGAGGCCGTCGCTCTCCTCCACGTGCACCTTCAGCGCGATCGCGGAGTAGCGGGTGACGCGGTAGCCCATGTCGGTCAGCGCGCGCTGGATCCGGAAGGACTCGCGGATCACGTCGACCGGGTGGTCGTGGTCGCTGACGTAGCCGAGGTCGGCGTCGCTGTCGTGGCCGATCAGGCCGCCGTCGCGGATGGCGCCCAGCGCGGTGCCGTAGGCCAGGAAGGCGCGGACGCCGACCTTGTCGAGGGCGCCGAGCACCTCCTCGATCGCGTCGAGCAGCGGCTCGACGTGGGCCGCGTCCCGGGTGTCGAAGGTCTCGACCAGCTTGAGCGACTTGTCGATGGCCAGCGGTCGACCCGCGGGGTTGACCACGTCGATGCGCTCCGTCGAGTCGCCGAGCTGGACGGTCTCGGCGTGGAGGACCGTGTCGGCCTCGGGGTCGCTGAGGGTCAGGTCGGTGATGCCGTCGAGGAAGGGACGCAGCGGCTTGGGCCACCGCAGCAGGATCCCGTCGTCGGTCGGCTCGCCGTCGCGCACGAGCCAGAAGCTCCAGATCCGCCGGCCGTCGAACGAGACGTCGACCAGGCGGTCGCGCTGCGGGCCGAGGAGCAGGCCCTCGACGTCCACCCGGCGGACGTCCAGAGGACCGGAGCGTCGCAGCTGGGACAGGGCCTTCACGGCGAGGACTATATCGAGCGGCATCCGCTCACTGGCTCGCGACCAGTGTCGCGGTGGCGTGGACCATCGCATGGTCGGAGGCGCGGCCGGTGTCGGACACGGCGTAGCCGTCGAAGGCCACGCCGGTGGAACCGAAGATCCAGTCCACCTGCATGCTCGAGGGCGGGGCGCACCCGCCTCCGGTGCTCCCACCGGCGGCGGCGGAGAACACGCCTCCCGCGGTGAACCGGCAGAAGATCTCGGCACGCTCGTTGAAGTCGCCGGTGACGATGACGGGCGTGCCGTCGGCCTCGTGCAGGGCGGTCAGGTGCGCGATCTCGATGCCTGCGGCCTCCGCGCGCCACCGGGCGTTGTTGCCGAGGCTGGGCGTGTCGGCGGGGTTGTGGAAGTTGGCGAACCACGCGCGACGCTTGGTGGTGGTCGACTCCAGCAGCACGACCGGCATCTCGATGCGGCTGCCGCCGGCGTAGGGGATGGAGATGGTGTGCGCCTCGACCAGCTCGAAGGCGCTCGAGCGCCAGGCGATGTTGAAGCGGACCGACTTGTCGCCGAGCGAGAGTCCCGGGTACAGCGAGTACTCCCCCGCCCGTGAGGTGAACATGCCGTACTGGGACGCCTCGAACTCCTGGAACCCCACGACGTCGATGCCGTTGCCGCGCAGCACGCCGATGGCCATGTTCATCCGGGCGGAGGCGTCGGGGTAGAACGCCGGCTTGTTGCCCCCGGCGCCGGTGTGGGAGGCGCCGAGCACGTTGAACGACGCCACCCGGAGCTCGAGCGGCGCGCTGCGCCGCGCGAGCTGCTTGGACACGCGCTGGGCCAGCTTGCGCTGGGCGGCACGGAAGCGGCGTACGGACTTCTCCAGCTGCTCGTCGTCACCCTGGCCGGCCTCGTCCGACTCCGGGTCGCCGTCGTCCGTGCCCCCGGTCGCGTCGATCGCGTCGGTCTCGTCGCTGCTGCCCGCGGACGGCTGGGTCGGCGCCTCGCGGGTCGTCGCCGAGCCGCCCTCGCCGTCGTCGGTCACGGCCCACGTGGCCGCCCAGGCCAGGGCCGCGACGAGCACCACGACCAGCAGGGAGGCGAGCACCCCGACGCGCGGCACCGGGACGGTGCGCAGGCGAGGAGGGCGCTTCCTGTGGTTCACGGCCACCTTCCGGAGGGACGGGAGCCGACGTTCACCGCTGACTGTTCGACGTGGATGGCTCGGAAGGCAAGCCTAACCGGCGATCACGCTCCGGGCACGGCGAGTGGATCGAACACCTGGAAGAGCTGCTCCGGGTCGTGGGTGGACCCCGGGATCGGGGGCAGGCCCAGCGTGCGGGTGATCAGGTTGGCCAGGTCGCCCACACGCAGCGGCTGCGCGCCCGAGTAGCCGACCTGGTCCTTGCCCGGGTAGGCGAGGGACGGGTTGAGGCCGTAGAGGTCGGAGGCCGCGGGCACGCCGGGGCCGGTGACGAACATCGGCACGCGGTAGCTCTCGACCCACTTCCGCGAGGAGCCCTTGGTCTTCTGGGCCCCGCTGGTGCCGGTCACGACGAGGAGCGTCGTGCCCTTCGTCTCGGCCTGGCGCTCGATGCCGCGCCGGATCGATGCGACGCGGCGCGAGACCTTCTTCACGGCCTTCTGGTAGGCGTCGCTGGTCCAGCCGTCCTTCTCGCCGGCGGCCTGCGCCCCGGACAGCTCGACCACGCTGAGCGAGGCGGGGCTGCTCGACATCTTGTCGCGCCACCAGCTCACGACCGCCGCGTCGTCGCGGAGGGTCTTGACCTGGTCGAACTTGGCGGAGCCGTCGTCGACGCCGTAGGGGTCCTTGCCGCCGGACTTCTTGTTCCAGCTCTCGCGCACGAGCTTGCTCTGCGGGCGGCTCGAGACGAAGCTCGTGCGGCGCGACAGGTTGTGCGCGAGGTCGAAGATGCTCGAGACGTACTGCCCGGCGGAGTCGTGCACCGTCCTGGGAAGCGTCGACTTCGAGCCCACGCCGTGCCCGCCGCGCTTGGGGAACACCCGGCGCCCGGTGAGGAGCGAGGCCAGGTTGGCGTCGGGCGAGGTGGACTCCGTGGCGGTCCGGGCGTTGCGGGTGGACGCGCCGTTCTGCACCATCCGGTCGAGCTCGCTCAGCCCGGAGCCCATCTTGCGCACGACCGTCGAGGTCAGGCCCGGGACCGCGACGACGACGACGTGGTCGACCCCCAAGGGGCTGGAGGCCGGCACGACGGCGTTGGCGTAGTAGAGCGGGTGGTCGCTGGTCTGGGCGACGAAGTCGTTGAAGTAGCGGGTGTAGCCGTTGAAGAAGACGTCCTTGGTGCCCATGACCCAGTCGATCGCGCCGCCGGCCGGGGGCGAGCAGGTCGCGCCGTCGGTGTAGCCGCCGCTCGCCGACCACATGTCGGCCACCGGGGCCACCGAGCAGTAGTAGCGGTCGCGGTCGTTCTTGTCCCCGAAGGAGATGAACGGGGCGTCCGGGTAGGCGGTGCGCAGCTCGTTGGCGAGCGCCGCCTCCATCGCGAAGCCCGCGTCACGCCACTGCTGCGCCGGACCGCGTACGTCGGCGGGGTTGTGCGTGTTGAAGAACCAGACCCGGCGGCCCGTGGCGTTGTTGCGCAGCAGCACAGCCGGCATCCGGCTCGGCACCCCGTCGAAGTAGGGGATCGGGAGCGTGCGCGCCTCGAGGAGGGTCCACACGTCGGTGCGCCAGCCGATGGAGTTCACGGACGGACCGGCCGGGTTGTTGGCGCCCGGGTAGGTCTGCCACGACGTGCCGGTGAGCTCGGCGAAGCGGGTGGCCTGCGGCGGCTGGAACTCCTGGAAGCCGACGACGTCGACGGAGTTCTGGGTGAGGATCTGGAGGACCCGCTCGATCCGCACGACCCCGGAGTCCCAGCCCTTGCGGTTGCCGCCGGGAGCGGTGTGGTCGGCGCCGAGCACGTTGAACGTCGCGGGACGGAAGAACGTCGCCGGCGTGGTCTGGGGCACGGTGAGGGCGGCGCTGCGGGTCGCGGTGGTCGAGGTGGTGGTCGACGTGGACGTCACAGCCGGCGAGGCGGCGGTCGTCGCTGCGGCCGGCGCTGCCGGACCCACCGGGTCGGAGCCGGAGGCCACTGCGATCGTGGCGGCGACCGCGAGAGCGGCGGAGATGGCGCCCACGCGGATCATCGCGCGTGAGCTCCGGGTCGTGGTGGTGGCAGGCATGGCGGCGGCCTCGCAGTCGTCGTCGGGGAAGTGGCGTCGTGGAGGGGGTGTGACCGCGGCCCCTCGAGCGTGTGCCCCGAAAACCCCGATCGATGTGACAGGAGTGACTCCTGCGTCTCGAGGGTACACCAACCACCCCCGCGATCCGGGCCTCTCGACGGTTGGGCTCGCGGGCTGCGCGCCCACCGTACGCCGGAGCGCTCGCACGCTAACGTTGCCGCGTGAGCACCACCCCGACCCGCGTCTTCGTGGCCCGGCTCGTCGGACTCCCGATCTTCGACCCCCAGGGTGACCAGGTGGCGAAGGTGCGCGACCTGGTCGTCGCGCTGCGGACCGAGACGAGCCAGCCGCGCGTGCTCGGCATGGTCGCGGAGGTCTTCGGCCGCCGTCGGATCTTCGTCCCGATGACGCGCGTCACCGCGATCGACAGCGGCCAGGTGCACACGACGGGGCTGCTCAACATGCGGCGCTTCGAGCAGCGCTCCACCGAGACCCTCGTGATGGGCCAGATGCTCGACCGCACCGTGACCATCAAGGACCTCGCCCGCGGCGGTGGCATCACCGGCGCGGTCTACGACGTCGCGATGGAGCAGGCGCGCAACCGCGACTGGGTGTTGTCACGGGTCGCCATCCAGGAGCCGAGCAAGGGGTTCCGCCGCCGGGGCCAGACGCACGTCGTGGAGTGGCGCGACGTCTCGGGTCTCACGAAGCAGGAGCCGTCCCAGGGCGCCACCCACCTGATCGCGGCGCTCAACGACATGCGCCCGGCCGACGCGGCCAACATGATCCACGACCTCCCCGCCGAGCGGCGTACGGCCGTCGTGGCCGCACTCGACGACGAGCGGCTCGCCGACGTGCTGGAGGAGTTGCCCGAGGAGGACCAGGTCGAGATCCTGGAGCACCTCGACTCCGAGCGCGCCGCCGACATCCTCGAGGAGATGTCCGCCGACGACGCCGCGGACCTGATCGCCGACCTCAACCCCGAGACCGCGGCGACCCTGCTCGGGCTGATGGAGCCCGACGGCGCGGAGGACGTGCGGCGCCTCATGTCGTACGACGACAACACGGCCGGCGCGATGATGACGCCCGAGCCGGTGATCCTCTCCCCCGACGCCACGATCGCCGACGCCCTCGCCCACGTGCGCAACCCCGAGCTCACGCCCGCGCTCGCGGCCCTGGTCTACGTCTGCCGCCAGCCGCTCGAGACGCCGACCGGCAAGCTGCTCGGTGCGGCACACATCCAGCGACTGCTGCGCGAGCCGCCGTCGACGCTGGTCGCCGCGGCCCTGGACGACTCGATGGACCCGCTCCGCCCCGACGCGTCGATGGACGAGGTCGCGGGCCACCTCGCGACCTACAACCTGGTCGCGGCGCCGGTCGTCGACGACGAGGGCCGGCTGCTGGGCGCGGTCACGGTCGACGACCTGCTCGACCACATGCTGCCGGAGGGCTGGCGCGACCGCGCCCCGCGGCCCGGCTCGATCAACGGCGGACCCTCCGCGGGGCGGGCGCGATGAGCGACAGCCGCCGCGAGCGCCTCGACACCCCGCGCGACACCCGTCGCCAGATCGTGCGGCGCCCCACGATGGACGCCGACGCGTTCGGCGTCTTCGCCGAGTCGTTCGCGCGCTACATGGGCACCGCGAAGTTCCTGCTCTGGATGACGCTGTTCGTCGCCGCCTGGGTCGCCTGGAACGTCCTCGCGCCCCGCGAGCTGCGCTTCGACAGCTTCCCCTTCATCTTCCTGACGCTGATGCTCAGCCTCCAGGCGTCCTACGCCGCTCCGCTCATCCTGCTCGCCCAGAACCGGCAGGAGCAGCGCGACAAGGTGGTCGCCGAGCAGGACCGCCAGGCCAATGCGCGCGCCCACGCCGACATGGAGTTCCTCGCCCGCGAGGTGGCCTCGCTGCGGATGTCGGTCGGCGAGGTCGCGACCCGCGACTTCCTCCGCTCCGAGCTGCGCGGGCTGCTCGGCGACATCGAGGAGCTGCAGCGCCAGGAGCCGGCCGACGAGACGCCGCCCACACCGGGCGAGCCCGCCCCCCGGTCGGCCACGTAGCCCTGCGGGGCCGACCGTAGACTTCGGCATCATGAGCACCCCCACGCAGCAGCAGGTGATGGACGCCCTGGCGACCGTCAACGACCCGGAGATCAAGCGCCCGATCACCGAGCTGGGGATGGTGGACTCCGTCGAGGTCGCCGACGACGGTGCGGTCGCGGTCCACGTGCTGCTGACGGTGGCCGGCTGCCCGCTCAAGGACACGATCAACCGCGACGTGACGGCGGCCGTCACGGCCGTGCCCGGCGTGACCGCGGTCGACCTGAGCCTCGGCGTGATGAGCGCCGAGCAGCGCGCCGGTCTCAAGGAGATCCTGAGCAACGGCCGCGCCGAGCGCGAGATCCCGTTCGCCCAGGCGGGCTCGCTGACCAAGGTCTACGCCATCGCCAGCGGCAAGGGCGGTGTCGGCAAGTCGTCCGTCACCGTCAACCTCGCGCTGGCGCTCGCCGCCGAGGGGCTGAAGGTCGGCATCGTCGACGCCGACATCTACGGCCACTCCGTGCCGGCCATGCTCGGCATCGCCGACGCGCGGCCCACCCAGGTCGACGACCTGATCATGCCCGTGCCCACCCCCAGCGGCGTCTCGGTCATCTCGATCGGCATGCTCAAGCCGCGCCGCGACCAGGTCGTCGCATGGCGTGGCCCGATGCTCGACCGGGCGCTGGTGCAGATGCTCGCCGACGTCTACTGGGGCGACCTCGACGCGCTCCTCCTCGACCTGCCGCCCGGCACCGGCGACGTGGCGATCTCGCTAGGCCAGCACCTGCCCAGCGCCGAGGTCGTCGTCGTCACCACGCCCCAGGAAGCGGCCGCCGAGGTCGCCGAGCGCGCCGGGACGATGGCCTCGATGATGCACCAGCGCGTCGTGGGCGTCGTGGAGAACATGAGCTACCTCCCCTGCCCCCACTGCCCCGCCGAGGACGACCACCGCCTCGAGGTGTTCGGTGCCGGCGGCGGCGCGCGCGTCGCCAGGACGCTGTCCGAGCGGTTCGGCTACGACGTGCCGGTCCTGGCGCAGATCCCGCTCGACATCTCGCTGCGCGAGGGCGGCGACGTCGGGAAGCCGATCGTGGAGGCCGACCCGGGCTCGCTGGCGGCCCAGGAGCTGACCCGCGTGGCCCGGACGCTGTCCGGCCGCGGCCGGGGACTCGCCGGGATGCAGCTCGGACTGACCCCCTCCAGCAAGTTCTGACCAGTAGGTTCTAGGCATGTTCGACGTCGGGTTCCTGGAGCTGGCCGTGATCGCCCTCGTGGCGGTCATCGTGCTGGGGCCCGACCGCCTGCCCGATCTCGCCCGCCAGGCCGCCCAGCTGCTCCACCGGATCCGCGGGATGGCGACCAACGCCCGCGACGAGCTCCGCACCGAGCTGGGCCCCGACTACGCCGACCTCCAGCTCCGCGACCTCGACCCCCGCGCGATCGTGCGCAAGCACATCTCCGAGGCGATGGCCGAGGTCGACCGCGAGCAGGCGCAGCAGGTCGAGGACGACAGGCTCCCCCAGGGCCAGGTCCCGCCCTACGACGTCGAGGCCACCTGACCCGCTGACGTCTCAGTCGTCGCGGCGCTGGATCGCGACGAGGGCGGCGTACGGCACGAGCAGGCGCTCACCGCCCGTCCCGCGGGCCTCGAGGAAGTCGGCTCCGACGCGCTGGACGTACGCCTCGTGGCGGGTGCCGTCGGCGAGGTGGACCAGGCAGCGCTCGTCGGCGTCCGCCAGTCGGCGGAGCGCCGAACGCAGGCCCAGCCGGTCGACCGCCGACCACGCGACCTCGGGCACCGAGCGTCCACTCGTGCCGTGGACGACCGAGATCGCGGTGAGCGGCACGATCCAGTCCTGGGCGGCGCCGCCGAGCAGGCACCACCCGTCGCCGACGCGGTCGAGGCTGCCCTCGACGCGACCGACGTGCGGCAGGTCGAGCGCGACGTGCCGACCGCGCGACGCCATCAGCCGGCTGGCGAGCGTGACCGAGCCGTACTCCGCCCGCGCCCGGTCGGCGAGCTCGGCCTCCCGGTCCTCCTCCCAGGCTGCCGCCGCCTGGCCCTCCAGGTCGTCGAACAGCGCGAAGAGGTCGTGCTCCCAGGACATGCGCTGAGCCTAGGCGCTCGGCAGCCGCCGCTCAGCACGCTGTGGAGGAACCGTTGACGACCGTCTTCAACGGTCGTTAAATGAGGCAAACGCACGCAAACGAAAGGTTTGTACCATGTCTCGGGTTCTCGCATCGCCTCTCCGACCGCTTGCCGTCTGGCTCACCGTGTCGCTCGCCGCCGTGGCCGCCTGCGCCGCGGCGGCCGGCGCGTGGACGGCGGCGAGATCGGCCTCGGGCCCGGCCGCGGTCACCGGCCTCGTCGTCGCGACCTGCGCCACCGTCCTGTCGCTCGCGCTCGCCTGGCTCTGGCTCGTCACCACCGCGACGGTGGTCGACCTGCTGCGTGGCCGCACCCCGTCGCAAGGCGCCACCCGCCGCCTCGTGCTCCTCGCCTGCGGCGTCGCGGTGGTGGTCGGCACGAGCGCCCCGGCCATGGCGACGGGCGGTGACGGCCGCGAGCTGCTCGCGGGACTCCCGCTCCCCCAGCGGGCCGTCGCGCCGGTGGTCCACCGCGCGACCCCCGCGCGGCCGGTGACGACGGGCACCTACGTCGTACGCCCCGGCGACTCGCTCTCCTCGATCGCTCTCGCCCACCCGGGCGCGGGGTCGCTCGACGACCGGTGGCGTGCCCTCTGGCGGGCCAACCACGACGTCGTCGGCGACGACCCCGACCTCATCCACCCCGGCCAGGCGTTGCGCCTGCCCGGCAGCACCGACCACACCACACCCAGCACCCACGAGGACGGAGACCGACCATGAGCAACCAGCACGCACAGGTGATCCCCCTGCGCACGCCCGCGCCGGTGACGAGCGTGCAGGGCTCCCTCGCCCTCGACCTCACCCCGCGGACCGCTCCCCCGCGCCCGCGGCTGCGCAGCACGCGCACCTTCGACCTGGTGGCCGTCGCCACCGCCGAGCGCAGCCACGTCGACGCGTTCGTCGGGCGCTACCTCCAGGCCGTCGTCGAGATCGCCGCCGGCGACCGGCCCGTCTCGCAGGTGCTGCGCCACTCGGTGCCCGAGGTCTACGCCGACCTGTCGGGACGGTCGATGGCGATCACCGCCGCACTCGGCACCGCGTCCGGCCAGGTCCGCGGACCCCACCCCGCGCGCCCCGTCGTGATCGGCGTGCGCACCGCGATGGTGCGCGGCGACGCCGTCGAGGCGAGCGCACACGTCCGCTACGGGCGGCGCTCACGTGCGGTCGCCGCTCGCTTCGAGGTCGTCCGTGACCGCTGGCAGTGCGTCGCGATCCAGTTCGGGTAGGCCCCTCGGAGTCAAGCGGGGTCCCCGCGGCGTTGTTCGGAGGAGCGCAGCGGAGGAGAAGAACGTCGTGGGGTGCTATCCGCCGGCGCGCGTGGTGTAGCCCGAGGCCCCGCCCGGGGCACCGTGGCAGCGCTTGAACTTCTGTCCCGAGCCGCAGGGGCAGAGCGAGTTGCGACCGACGCCGGCGAACTCGTCGTCCACGTCGCCCGCGGACGCAGCCCGCACCTCGGCGTCGCCGTCCTCGGACGGCGCGCTGTAGGAGAGGTTCTGCGGACGCTTCTGCTTCTCCAGGCCCTTGGCCCGGATCTGCGGGGCGTGCGCCTGCGCCTGCGCGAAGTCGATCTGCGGCGTGGCGGCCGAGACCTGCGGGGCCTGCGGCGTCGCTGCGACCTCGTCGCCCTCGACGGCGTCGTCGGACTCTCCGCCGTCCTCGTCGACCTCGACCTGGAGGTTGAACAGGAAGCCGACCGACTCCTCCTTGATGCCGTCCATCATCGCGGCGAACATGTCGAAGCCCTCGCGCTGGTACTCCACCAGAGGGTCGCGCTGCGAGTACGCCCGGAGGTAGATGCCCTCGCGGAGGTAGTCCATCTCGTAGAGGTGCTCACGCCACTTGCGGTCGAGCACGGAGAGGACCACGCGCCGCTCGAGCTCGCGCTGGACCTCCTCGCCCATCTCGTCCTCGCGGCGGTCGTAGGCCTCCTGCACGTCCCTCTGGAGGTCCTCGATGAGCTTCTCGCGGCTGATGTTCTCGAGGCCGCCGGCCTCCTTGACGATGCCGTCCTTGGTGAGGCCGACCGGGTAGAGCTGTCCGAGCGCGGTGAACAGGGCGTCGAGGTCCCAGTCCTCGGCGTAGCCCTCGGTCGCGCCGCGGACGTAGCCGGTGATGACGTCGTCGATGAAGCCGCGGATCTGCTCGCCGAGGTCGGCGCCCTCGAGGACGCGACGGCGCTCGGCGTAGATGACCTCGCGCTGGCGGCTCATCACGTCGTCGTACTTGAGGACGTTCTTGCGCGACTCGAAGTTCTGCGACTCGATGTTGGCCTGGGCGCCGGCGATGGCGTTGCTGACGCGCTTGGCGTCGATCGGCACATCGTCCGGGACCTTCAGCACGGTGAGGATCCGGTCGACCCACTCCGACTTGAACAGGCGCATCATCTCGTCCTGCAGCGACAGGTAGAACCGGGACTCGCCCGGGTCACCCTGGCGACCCGAGCGACCGCGGAGCTGGTTGTCGATGCGGCGCGACTCGTGGCGCTCGGTGCCGACGACGTAGAGGCCACCGAGGTCGCGGACCTCGTCGTGCTCCGCGGCGACCTGCGCCTTGATGCGCTCGACCATCGCGGGCCAGGCCTCGTCGTACTCCTCCGGCGCCTCGACCGGGTCGAGGCCCTGCTTGCGCAGCTCCTGGTCGGCCAGGAAGTCGACCGAGCCGCCGAGCATGATGTCGGTGCCGCGGCCGGCCATGTTGGTGGCGACGGTGACCGAGCCCTTGTGGCCGGCGAGCGCGACGACCTTGGCCTCGTCGGCGTGCTGCTTGGCGTTGAGGACGGTGTGCGGGATGCCGCGCTTGCGCAGCAGGTTGGAGAGGTACTCCGACTTCTCGACCGAGACGGTGCCGATGAGGATCGGCTGACCCTTCTCGTGGCGCTCGCGGATGTCGTCGGCGACGGCCTCGTACTTCGCCTCCTCGGTGCGGTAGACGAGGTCGACGTTGTCGACGCGCTGCATCGGCCGGTTGGTCGGGATCGGAACGACGCCGAGCTTGTAGATCTTGTCGAACTCCGAGGCCTCGGTCATGGCCGTACCGGTCATGCCGGAGAGCTTGTCGTAGAGGCGGAAGTAGTTCTGGAGCGTGATCGTGGCGAGGGTCTGGTACTCCTCGCGGACCGTCACGTTCTCCTTGGCCTCGATGGCCTGGTGGAGACCGTCGTTGTAGCGGCGACCGGCGAGGATGCGGCCGGTGTGCTCGTCGACGATGAGCACCTCGCCGTCCATGACGACGTACTCCTTGTCGTTGCGGAACAGCTCCTTGGCCTTGATGGAGTTGTTGAGGAACGAGATGAGCGGGGTGTTGACCGAGTCGTAGAGGTTGTCGATCCCGAGGTGGTCCTCCACCTTCGTGATGCCCGGCTCCAGCACCGAGATGGTGCGCTTCTTCTCGTCGACCTCGTAGTCGACGTCCTTGACGAGGGTGCGCGTGAGCCTGGAGAACTCGGCGTACCACTTCACCTCGTCCTGGGTCGGGCCGCTGATGATCAGCGGGGTGCGCGCCTCGTCGATGAGGATCGAGTCGACCTCGTCGACGATCGCGAAGGCGTGACCACGCTGCACGCACTCCTCGACGGAGTCGGCCATGTTGTCGCGCAGGTAGTCGAAGCCGAGCTCGTTGTTGGTGCCGTAGGTGATGTCGCAGGCGTAGGCCTCGCGACGCTCGGCCGGACGCATCGACGGCAGGATCACGCCGGTGGTCAGGCCGAGGAAGTGGTGGACGCGGCCCATCTGCTCGGACTGGAACTTGGCGAGGTAGTCGTTGACCGTGACGACGTGGACGCCCTTGCCGGCGAGCGCGTTGAGGTAGGACGGGAGGACGGCCACGAGGGTCTTGCCCTCACCGGTCTTCATCTCCGCGATGTTGCCGAGGTGGAGCGCGGCGGCACCCATCACCTGGACGTCGAAGGGGCGCATGCCGAGCACGCGCTTGCTCGCCTCGCGCACCGTGGCGAACGCCTCCGGCATGATGTCGTCGAGGGTCTCGCCGGCCTCGAGGCGGCCCTTGAACTCGGCGGTCATGCCGCGGAGCTCGTCGTCACTCATCGTGACGAAGTCGTCCTCGATGGCGTTGACCGCCTTGACGATGGCTTCGAGCTCTCGAAGGATCTTGCCCTCGCCGATGCGGAGCAGCTTGTCGATGATGGCAGGCACGAGTGGTAACTGTACCTACCGTCCCAACGCACCTCCCAATGCGTGCGACAGGTCACCCCGGCTGCCCACCACCACGTCGTCGAGGTCGAGCCACGAGGCGAGCCGGCGCAGCTCGGCGGCCAGCTCCTCGGCCGTGTCGGGCGGCGCTCCGTCCTCGGCGAAGGCCCCCGGGACCAGCAGCACGCGAGCGGCGCGGTCGGCCTTGAGGTCGACCCGCGCGACGAGATCGTCGCCCAGCAGGAAGGGCAGCACGTAGTAGCCGTGCAGCCGCTTGTCGGCCGGGACGTAGATCTCGATGCGGTAGAAGAAGTCGAAGAGCGCCTCGGCCCGCTCCCGCTCCCACACCACCGGGTCGAACGGGCTGAGCAGCGTGCGCGCGCCCACCTTGCGCGGCAGCCTCGCGTCACGGTGGAGGTAGCCCTGGCGCTTCCAGCCCTGTACCTGCACAGGGGTCAGCTCGCCGGCCTCCACCAGCTCGTCGATCGCGACCTTGGTGCTCGGCCTGCCCGGGGCGGGCTGGAGGCGCAGGCGGTAGTAGTCGGCGAGGTCGGCGCCGCTGGCCACCCCGTGCGAGCGGGCGGCGCGACGGACGAGCTCGGTGACCGCCTCCTGCGGCGTCGGCGTCGGAGCGGCGAGGACCGCGGCCGGCAGCACCCGCTCGGGCAGGTCGTAGACCACCTCGAACTGGGAGGTGCGCCCGGCGATCGCGACGTCACCGACGAGGAAGAGGTAGTCGAGGACCTTGCGCGCCTCCGACCAGTTCCAGCCCCAGTGCTCCCTGGTGCGCGGGCCGGTGCTGAACTCCTCCTCGAGGTCGCGCGCGGTCACCGGCCCGCGGTCGTCGACCGCCTGGAGGACCCGCTGCTCGAGGTCGGGGTCGGAGGCGACGAAGCCCCACTTGCCGCGCTCGGAGCGGTACGTCTCCATCCGGTGGCGCATCAGCGGCCACAGCGCGACCGGCATCAGCGCCTGGACGTGCGCCCAGTACTCGACGAGGTGCCGCTGGCGCCGGCCACCGGTCGTGGACGCACGGCGGAGCAGGTCGACGTCGTAGGGCCCCATCCGCGAGTAGAGCGGCATGTAGTGGGCACGCTGGAGCACGTTGACGGAGTCGACCTGGAGCACGCCGGTGCGGGCGACGGTGCGCTCCAGCGTCTTCGCTGCCGGCGTGGCGTGTGCGCGGTCGGTGAAGCCCTGCGCGGCCAGCGCGATGCGGCGGGCCTGGAGCCTGGTCAGCTGGTCCACGGCACGCACTCAACCAGAGGCGTACGACATCCGGCCCGCGTCAGGGCAGGTCGAGGAGCTTCTCGCGCATGGCGTACATGACGGCCTCCATGCGCGAGTGGAGCTGGAGCTTCTCCAGGATGTTGCGCACGTGGTTCTTGACGGTGTTCTCGGAGATGAAGAGCTCCTTGGCCACCTCGCGGTTGTTGAGGCCCTTGGCGACCAGCCGCAGCACCTCGAGCTCGCGATCGGTGAGGCGGAGGGCCGGGCCCTGCTCACGCTCGGGCTTCGACATCTGCTTGAACTCGTCGATCAGCTTGACCGCCATCGACGGGCTGATCAGCGACTGGCCCTCGTTGACCACGCGGATCGCCTGCGCGACCTCCTCGATCGAGGAGTCCTTGAGGAGGTAGCCCGACGCACCGTTCTTGACCGACTCGTAGAGGTCGGCCTCCTCGTCGGAGACGGTGAGCATGATGATCTTCGCCGACGGCACGGCCTCCTTGATGCCGCGGCAGGCCTCGACGCCGGTGCGCCGCGGCATGCGTACGTCGAGGAGGATCACGTCGGGCGCGGTCGTGACCGCCAGGTCGGTGGCCGTGATGCCGTCGGAGGCCTCGCCGACGACCTCGATGTCCGTGTCGCTGCCGAGGAGCATGATCAGGCCGCGGCGGAACAGCTCCTGGTCGTCGACGACCAGGACGCGGACGGGTTCGGTGCCTGCGGAGTTTCCTGCTGCCTCGGTCACGCGCGCATCATGTCATGCACGCGTGACCGAATGCTGGCAGGAGCGCTGACGTCAGGCGGTCGTCTCGCCGTCGACGTCGAGGGAGATGACGCCGTAGTCGTAGCCGCGCCGCCGGTAGACCACCGACGGGCGCTCGCTCTCCTTGTCGACGAAGAGGTAGAAGTCGTGCCCGACCAGCTCCATCTCGTAGAGCGCCTGGTCGAGCGTCATCGGGGTGGCGCCGTGGGACTTCTCGCGGACGACGAGCGGTCCGTCGCCGGTCACCGTGATCGGACCGACCTTGCGCTCGACGACGCCGTCCTCCTCAGCGGCGTCCTCCACCTCCGGCATGCCGGCGAGCGCCTCGCCCACGCCGACGTGCGCGTTGCGGCCCTTGTGGACGCGGCGGCGGTCCGCTGCGCGACGCATCTGCGCCTGCATCTTGTCGACCGCCAGGTCGAGCGCACCCATCTTGTCCTCGGCGGCCGCCTCGGCCCGGATCACCGGTCCCTTGGAGAAGGCCGTGAGCTCGACCTTGGTCGCGCGATCGTGCTGGCGAGGGTTCTTCTCGAGCTCCACCTCCACCTGGACCCGCATGATGCGGTGGTCGTGCTTCTCCAGACGGGTGAGCTTCTCCGAGACATGTTCGCGGAACCGATCGGACACCTCGCAGTGCCGTCCCGTGACCACAACCTCCATGTGAACCTCCTCAACTAGCGAGCGTCCGCACCCGTCCATTGGTCCCGGGCGCACCTGCTGGAGCTGTGCGCCGGGGCAGGGTGGGATGGAGTCCGCCCGGCCGACCTGGTCTTCGACCCCACAATCGCCTGCTGAGACGTTCGCAGCTTCTCCGCCACTACTGGCCTTCTCCCGGCTGCCGGCGCATATGGCACCGGCGACGAGGCAGGACTTACTTCTAAGCCGCACCGTGATCGTCCCGCGAGGGACTTACGTGGACCGTTTCGCCTGCGACTGGCATCGGCTAGCCACGAAGAATGCCTCTTCGTGACGCAACCACGGACCCAGGCGGACTCCATGACAAGACGCTAGCCCCTCCCGGCCCCCGGGCCAACCATCGGGCCCACCCCTCGGCCATCCCCTCGGTCGCCACCCGCGTGGCGTCGCCGGGTGGCGGCGACGGCGGCGATCGCGACGGGTGGCAGCCCGACCGCCTCGAGCGCCCGCTGGGCCTCGCGGGCCGTCGACCCGGTCGTCACGACGTCGTCGCACACGACCACGTGGCCCTGCGGCCAGCGCCGGCCGGCACGGGCCAGCGCCGGCGACGGGCAGTGCATCGAGTGACCCACGTTGGCGGCGCGCCCCGCGGCGTCCAGTGCCTTCTGCTCCGCCTCGCCACGCGAGACCAGCAGCGCCGCCACCCCCGCCGGCCGCTCGCGTCGCACCCGGCTCGCGGCGGTGCGTACGAGGGCGGCCGTCGCCTCGTAGCCCCGCCGGCGCCCGGCCCCCGGGCGCGACGGGACCGGCACGAGCAGCACCGGCACCTCGGGGTCGAGCCCCTCGGTCGCGCCCAGTACCGCGACCGCGAGGAGCTCGCCGAGCACCCTGCGGTGGCCCCACTGGCCGCGGTCCTTGTGGCCCACCACGAGCGCCCTGACCGCACCGTCGTACGTCTCGGTCGCCCACGGCGCCACCAGACCGGTCGGGACCGGCGTCGGCCACGCGACGCCGGCCCTGCTCGACAGCGCGGCGCGACAGCGGGGGCAGAGCATCCGACCGGGCTCCTCACAGCCGACGCAGCGACTCCCGAGGAACAGGTCGAGGGCGGCGTCGAGCACGCGACCATGCCAGCAGGCGACGGCGTACGCCGGCAACCGGGCGGCGGAGGCCTGTGGATCAGCCGACGTAGGTGAGGGCCGTCAGCCCCTCGGGCAGCGCCGGCACGAGGCGCTCGGGGCGGGTCACGTTGGTCACGGCGAGGTCGCGGCCCAGGGCGTAGACCTCGCTGCCGTCGACGGGGGCCGAGACCAGGGTCCGCATGCGGTCGCGCACGACGTTGGACCCACCGGTCTCGACGTCGCCGGGTGCACCGTCCACGGAGATCGTGCGCACCAGCGAGAGCTCCTCGTTGATGTTGCGCAGCACGGCGATGGAGGTCGGGGAACGCCAGGCGATGTCACGGATCCGCGTGCTGGCCTCGACGGGCAGCGGGAGCTCCTGGAGCGGGGTGAAGCCGAGGATCGTGCCCGCGGCGTCGTGGCGGATCCGGGTCGACACCACGCGGTCCGCCGTGCGGCCGCGCACCACCGCGACCAGGCGACTGCCGTCGCGGGAGACCAGCATCTTGGTGACCGTACGACCGGTGACGCCGGGCACCACCTCCTCGCGCGCCCCTCCGTCGACGACGACGAGGAAGCGGGCCCGGCCGGCGTTGCGGTCGAGCACCCAGATCCGGTCGCGATAGTCCCAGTGCGGCGGAGCGAGGTCGACCGCCCCGGTGATCGGGTTCGCGACCTCACCGTCCGGCGCCTGCGTCGGCGCGACGAAGAGCTCGGTGCCGCTGGCGGACACCGCCGCGACCTGCGAGCCGGAGATGCTGACGCCGATCGAGCGCAGGTCGTAGCCGCTGCCGCCGAACGGACCGAGGGTGTCCACGAAGGCACCCAGCGTGCCGCTGACGACCCGCCCGTCGTCGAGGGCGTAGAGGTCGGGAACGGGCCGCTCCCCGTCCGGGTCGAACGGGTCGCCCGCGTCGAGGTCACCCTGCGACGAACCCTCCGCGAGGGTGATCGCACGTCCGCCGACGCTGAGCTGGATCGCGCGGACCTGCGGGTCCTGACGCAGGGTCCAGGCGAGCTGCGCGAGCATCCGACGACCGATCTCCTCGTCGACCGCGGCCGGGTCGCCGGACAGCGACACCGCAGCGACCCCGCCGAAGATCGGCACCGCCAGGCCGTCGCGCGTGCCCGCCGGGAAGTAGGTGCTCACGACCTCGGCCAGCTTCTCGGGCGGTGGGGTGACCAGGCCTCGCACCAGCGTCGAGGCGGACCGGTCGCCGCGAGGCACGAAGACCGGCTCGGCGACCAGCACCTCGGCGGTCGGGTCGAAGTAGTAGAGCGAGGCGCGCTGGTACTGGTCGTCGAACCACGACTCCGGCACGATGAGCGCGTCCGGCACGGAGTCGATGCGCCACTGGCCGTCCTCCTGGACCAGCCCGAGCTCGAGCACCCGCTTGGCGCCGGAGCGCTCCCAGGCGCCCCGGTCGTCGTAGACGTTGATGTCGGCCAGCGGCACCCGGACGAACGCCTCGCCGGTCGCCGTCCCCGGCTCGGCGTAGGTGATGATCTGCTCCTCCGGCGCCCAGGCGTCGGCGGCCTCGCCGGAGAGGAACTGGCGCGCCACCGTCGTCGTGATCGGCGTGGCCTTCATCGCCTCGAGGAAGCCCTCGACGATGTCGGTCGCGGACTCGCCGTCGCGCGGCGGGCGCGGGTCGAACGAGATACCGGGCGCGTCGTCGGTCGCGGACGGCACCTGCGGCTCGCGCACCGGACCGTCGGTCGGCATCGAGACGCACCCCGCGAGGAGCGCGCAGCCGGCGATGACCGGAAGAACCTTCATGGGGTTCCGGGGTCCCCGCGGCGTTGTTCGACGGAGGAGCGCAACGGAGGAGGAGAAGAACGTCGTGGGGTGGATCATCATGCGGTCTCCCGGGCGTCGTCGGGGACGAGCGGGAGCGGCGAGTGCCGCAGCTGCGTCGTCAGGTGGCGCGGCAGGGTCAGCCGGAACTGGGCCCCCTCGCCGGGACGTCCCCAGGCCTGCAGCCAGCCGCCGTGCAGGTGGGTGTCCTCCAGGGAGATCGACAGGCCGAGCCCGGTGCCGCCGCTCGTCCGGGCACGGGCGGGGTCGGCGCGCCAGAACCGGTTGAAGACCATCGCCGACTCCCCCGGTCCGAGCCCGATGCCGTGGTCGCGAACGGCGATCGCCGCCGACTGCAGGTCGGCGCCGATGAAGATCTCGACGTCGCGCGACTCCGCGTGGTCGATCGCGTTGGTGACCAGGTTGCGCACGATGCGCTCGACACGGCGTACGTCTGCCTCGGCGACGCAGGGCACGCCGGGGTCGTGCACGACGACGCGGATGTCGCGCTGCGCGGCCAGCACCGAGGTCATGTCGACCACGCGGCGGGCCACGTCGACCAGGTCGACGTCCTCGGCCTCGAGGACGGCGGCGCCGGCGTCGAAGCGGCTGATCTCGAGCAGGTCGGCGAGCAGCGTCTCGAAGCGGTCGAGCTCCTTCTGGAGCAGCTCGGCCGCCCGCCCGGTGACCGGGTCGAGGAAGGGCCGCGCGTCGTGGATGACGTCGCTGGCCATGCGGACCGTCGTGATCGGCGTCCGCAGCTCGTGGGAGACGTCGGAGACGAACCGGCGCTGGAGCCGACTGAGCTCCTCGAGCTGGCGGATCTGCTTCTGGAGGTTGGAGGCCATCTGGTTGAACGAGGTGGCGAGGCGTGCGAGGTCGTCCTCGCCGCGCACGCGCAGCCGCTCCTGGAGCTGGCCCGCCGCGAGCCGCTCGGCGACACGGCGCGCCATCCGGATCGGCGTGACGACCTGTCGGGTCACCAGCCAGGTGAGCCCGGCGACGAGGAGCAGCAGCGGGACGCCGGCGACCAGCATCGCGCGGGACACGAGCGCGAGCGTGCGCTGCTGCTCGTCGAGGGAGTAGAGGTAGTAGAGCGTGTAGGTGTTGTTGTCGGCGGGGAGGCGCACCTGGCTCCCGACGACCACGCCAGGACCTGCCGGCAGGCCGGTGATCTCCTCCGAGGTCCGGATGTCGGTGTAGGTCCACGCCGTGGACGACACCGAGTCGAACCGCGCCTGGAGCGACTCCGGCACGCTCGCGAGGTCGAGGCCCTCGGTGAACTTGGCACCACCGTCGGCGAGGCGTACGCCGTCCGCGATCGGTGGCGACAGGACCACGGCGAAGCCGCGGCTCGAGCCGCGCGCGATGATCGGCTCGACGAGGGCCTGCTGCTGCGCGGACTCGTCGACCTCGAGGGGAGCGGCCGCGGCGAGCTGCTGGCGGGCCGTCTCGGTCTCGCCCTCGGCCTCCTGCACGACCGCGTCGACCCGGTTCTCGAGCAGGCCGTCGCGCGTCTGGTGGATGAGGAACGCGCCGACGATGCCGACGACCAGGGCGGAGAGCACCATCGTGCTGAGCACCACGCGCGCCTGCACCGACCGCCGCCAGAACGTCGGCCCGTGGCGGAGGAACTGCGGCAGCCGGTCGAGCCCGCTCACCTGTTGCTCATCGTCGACGGCCCTAGGACTTGCCGGCCTTGTAGCCGACGCCACGCACCGTCACCACGACCTCCGGGTTCTCCGGGTCGTGCTCGACCTTCGAGCGCAGCCGCTGGACGTGCACGTTGACCAGGCGGGTGTCGGCGCTGTGCCGGTAGCCCCAGACCTGCTCGAGCAGCACCTCGCGGGTGAAGACCTGCCACGGCTTGCGCGCCAGGCAGACGAGCAGGTCGAACTCGAGCGGCGTCAGGTTGATCGGCTCGCCGTCCCGCGTGACCGAGTGCCCGGCGACGTCGATGGACACGTCGCCGATGGTGAGGCCCTCGTCGTTGGACACGTCGTTGCGGCGTACGCGCGCACGGACGCGGGCGACGAGCTCCTTGGGCTTGAACGGCTTGACGATGTAGTCGTCGGCGCCGGACTCGAGGCCGACGACCACGTCGACGGTGTCGCCCTTCGCGGTGAGCATCACGATCGGCACGCCGGACTCGGCGCGGATCTCCTTGCAGACGTCGATGCCGTCCTTGCCGGGCAGCATGAGGTCGAGCAGCACCAGGTCGGGCTTGTAGTCGCGGAAGGCGTCGAGCGCGATGTCGCCGCGACCGACGATCCGGCTGTCGAACCCCTCCTGGCGGAGGACGATGGAGAGCATCTCCGCCAGGGAGGCGTCGTCGTCGACGACGAGCACGCTGCCGCGCGCCGGTTCGGCAAGGTCGGTCATGGTGTCCAGTCTAGGGACAGGGTCCCCGCTGGAACCCGGTATCCGGACACGCGTCAGTAGCGGTAGTGGTCCGACTTGTAGGGACCCTCGACGTCGACGCCGAGGTAGGCGGCCTGCTCCTTGGTGAGCTCGGTGAGCTCCACGCCGAGGGCGTCGAGGTGCAGGCGGGCCACCTCCTCGTCGAGGTGCTTGGGCAGCACGTGGACGCCGAGCTCGTAGTCGTCGGCCTTCGAGAACAGCTCGACCTGCGCCAGCACCTGGTTGGTGAAGGAGTTCGACATCACGAACGACGGGTGGCCGGTCGCGTTGCCGAGGTTGAGCAGGCGGCCCTCGGACAGCACGATGATCTTCTTGCTGGGCTTGTCGTCCTCGGCCGGGAAGATCCACTGGTGGACCTGCGGCTTGATCTCGTCCTTGACGATGCCGGGGATCCTGGCCAGGCCGGCCATGTTGATCTCGTTGTCGAAGTGACCGATGTTTCCGACGATCGCCTGGTGCTTCATCTTGTGGAAGTGTTCCACGGTGATGATGTCGAAGTTGCCGGTCGTGGTGATGAAGATGTCGGCGGTCTCGACGACCGACTCGAGGCGCTTGACCTCGTAGCCGTCCATCGCGGCCTGCAGCGCGCAGATCGGGTCGATCTCGGTGACGATGACGCGGGCGCCCTGGCCGCGCAGCGACTCCGCGGAGCCCTTGCCGACGTCGCCGTAGCCGCAGACGACCGCGACCTTGCCGCCGATCATGACGTCGGTGGCGCGGTTGATGCCGTCGATGAGCGAGTGGCGGCAGCCGTACTTGTTGTCGAACTTCGACTTGGTGACCGAGTCGTTGACGTTGATCGCCGGGAAGAGGAGCGTGCCCTCCTTGAAGCGCTCGTAGAGGCGCAAGACGCCGGTCGTGGTCTCCTCGGAGACGCCCTTGACCATCGGGGCGCGCTTGGTCCAGCGCTGCGGGTCGTTCTCGAGCGAGCGGGCCAGGACGCGCAGCACCTCCTTGAACTCCTCGTTGTCGGTGGAGTCCTGCGACGGCACGGCGCCGGCCTTCTCGTACTCGACACCGAGGTGCAGCAGCATGGTGATGTCGCCGCCGTCGTCGAGCAGCATGTTGGGGCCGCCCTCGGCGAAGTCGAACACCTTCTCCGCCTCGTCCCAGTACTCGGCGAGGGTCTCGCCCTTCCAGGCGAAGACGGGGACGCCCTGCGGGTCCTCGGGGGTGCCCCCCTTGGCCGGCGGACCGACGACGACCGCCGCGGCGGCGTGGTCCTGGGTCGAGAAGATGTTGCAGGTCGCCCAGCGGATGTCCGCGCCAAGAGCCGCGAGGGTCTCGATCAGCACGGCGGTCTGGATCGTCATGTGCAGCGAGCCGGCGATGCGGGCACCGGCGAGCGGCTGGTCCTTGCCGTAGCGCTCGCGCATGGCCATCAGGCCGGGCATCTCGTGCTCGGCGAGCTCGATCTCCTTGCGGCCGTAGGCGGCGAGGCTGAGGTCAGCGACGTTGAAGTCCATCAGTGTTCTCCTGGTGCGGAAGAGGCCGTCTGCGCCGCACATCTGTGCGTAGTCGGGATCTCCCGCGCGGACATCACGAGGGTAGGACTGGGATCAGCGATTCGGAGAATCCTCGTGAGCGGCGTCACCGTGCTCGCCGGCCTCGTCCGCAGCGTGCCCACCACCGTGCCCGCCACCGTGTCCACCGCCGATGCCCAGCGCCATCAGGACCGCCAGGATGATGCCGCCGACGACCAGGCCGACGATCGCGGAGAGGACCGTGTTGAGGAGCCAGCCGGCGATGGCGCCGAGCGCCCCGCCGACGGCGTCGTGGACGTCGACCTCCCAGTGGTGCACGAGGTCGTACGGCGCGTGCAGCACGTCGCCGAGCCCGGTGCCCTCGAGCAGGCCGTCGTGCCCGCCGATCTCGTAGAGGCTGACCAGGAAGATGTGGCCACCGACCCAGAGCATCGCCAGGGTGCCGATGAAGGAGATCGCCGCCAGGAGCCGCGGCATCGCCGACACCAGCGCGAGCCCGATGCGCTGGGAGGCCTTGGACGGCTTCCCGGCGAGGTGCAGGCCGACGTCGTCCATCTTCACGATCAGGGCGACCACGCCGTAGACGAGGACCGTGATCAGGACCGCGACCACGCCCAGCACGATCGCCCGCATCCAGATGCTGGCGTCGGGGTCGGACCCGACGACCTCCTTGAGCGCGATGACCATGATCTCGGCGCTGAGGATGAAGTCGGTGCGGATGGCCTGGGCGATCGTGCGGGCCTCGTGCTCGGGGCTGAGCTCGCCCTGCTCGGAGATGTCCTCGTCGGCCTCGGTCGCGTGGCCGGTGAGCTTCTCGTGGACCTTGTGCGCGCCCTCGTAGGCCAGGAACGCGCCACCGAAGATCAGGATCACCGGCAGCAGCGAGGGCAGGAACTGCCCGAGCAGCACGGCCGCGGGGAGGATGAAGAGGAGCTTGTTGCGCAGCGAGCCGATGGCGATCTTCTTGATGATCGGCAGCTCGCGTGCGGCCGCGGACCCCTGGAGGTACTGCGGCGTCACGGCCGTGTCGTCGACGACCACGCCGGCTGCCTTGGCGCTGGCGCGCGCAGCCGCGGCACCCACGTCGTCCACGCTGGCAGCGGCGATGCGCGCGAGTGCGGCGACGTCGTCGAGGAGGGCGAACAGTCCGCCGGCCATGGGCGATCCTTCGGGTCGTGGGGTCGGGGCTGCAGCCTATCGGCGGCTCCCCCGGTCAGCCGCCGTCGACCTCGCGGCGCATGACCCAACGCCACTTCGCGATCTGCCGGTCGCGGACGAAGCCGAGGTCGGCATAGAGCGTCTCGGGTCCGGTGTGGAGGTACGCGCCGCGCTGCGGCAAGCGGTCGTCGACCTGCTCCGGGTAGGCCTCGACGACTCCCCCGCCGGCCGTGCGGATCTCCTCCAGGACCGCGGTCACCGCGGCTCGCGCGACGCCCTTCTCACGATGCTTGCTTCCGGTGAAGATGCAGCCGATCCGCCAGCGCGGGAGCTCGACCAGGTCCTTCTCGTAGGCCTTGACGTTCTTGATGTGGGGCAGCTCGTCAGGGGTGCCGAACTGGCACCAGCCGACGGCCTGTTCGCCGTCGTAGACCAGCACCTGGCGGACGGTGCCTGCATCGGTGTGTGCACGCTTCGCGAGGCGGTGGTCCTCCGCATCGCCTGCGAGGCCCTCGGGGTGGAAGCCGATGCACCAGCATCCGCCCCACACGCCGTTGTTGGCCTCGACGAGCGCGGCGAAGTCGTCCCACGTGTCCGGAGCGAGCAACCGCGTCTCGTACGTCATGTGGCCACGCTGGGTCCGGAAGCGGACGATCCTGCGTCGTAGGCGTAGATGAGCTGCGCGGCGTGTGGCGGCATTGCGCCGGGAGCCCGCTCACCCGTGTCGGCCCAGCCGACCTTCTCCCAGAACGCGCGTCCTCGCGGGTTGGCGGCGTACACGCGGAGCCACGGTCGCTCGACCCCGGCCGTCCCCATCCGCTCGAGGAGCTCGTCGTGCGCCGCGTGCGCCAGTCCGCTGCCCCACTCCTCCAGCGCGACCCCGAAGTGCTTGACCTCGGCGCCCGAGACCGCCGCGAACCCGGCGATCTCGCCGTCGCGCAGGATCACGAAGCACTCGATCTCCGGGTCCGCGATCTCCTCCCGCCAGCGGTCGGCGAGGACGTCGCGCGGGAAGGGATGGGTGTCCTGCGGGAACACCCCGGACAGCCCGGCGACCGACGCGGGTTCCTGGACGTCCATCACGATCGCGACGTCCTCGACGCGCATCGCACGGAGCACCGACGGAGGCATGGCTGGACACTAGCCTCGCCCGACGACGTCACCCTCGGACCTCGCCGACCACGCGCGGCTCGTCTGCGGTGGCATCTGGGGGGTCACACCATTCGCTCAGCGATGAGGCCTGCGCACTCGTCGGGCGACGCGGTGCCGCTGTCGACGACGAGGTCGTAGACGACACCACGGTGGACTGCCGTGGCCTGCCCTGCGGCCATCCCGGTGGGACGGTCGCCGCGTGCACGTTCGCGAGCCGCGGCCACCTCGGGGGCGCACTGGACCCCGACCCACAGCACCTCCAGCCCTGCGAGGTGCACTCCCGTGCGCTGCTGCGAGGCCGCACCGTCGAGGAAGACGTCGTCGATGATCACTCCTGCTCCCGCTCGTGCCATCTCCGCGACCCCACGCGACCAGGCGGACTCCAGCGCGCGCCACCCGCCACCGAGCACCACCTCCCCCTGCGGACCGTAGGAGACCGACGACGGCGGGGCGACGTGGATGAGGTCGTCGACGCCCAGCAGGAGCCACGGTCGGGGCAGCAGGGCCTGCAGACACCGACCGATGCTCGTCTTGCCCGCGCTCGACCCACGTTCAGCACGACGACGTCGACACCCATCCCCGCATTGTCTGCCGCCGCCGCGCGCGACGATCAGGCGGGCCAGGTCACAGGTCGACACCGCACCACACGACCTCTCCACAGATCCCGTCCACCGGCAGCGAATGTCGGTGGCCAGGCGTAGAATCGAACACATGATCGAGAAGCTGGCAGCACCCGGAACAGGTGGGGTAGACGCCCTCACCGGCTCGGACCTGCTCGCCTCGATCCGCGCCTCTCGCGACCTGGAGAACGCCGAAGCAGCTCGTCAGCTGGACCTCGCCGCCCAGTGGGCCGACCTGCACCCGCCGGAGTCGATCCATTCCGCTGCAGCGTTCACCGTCCCGGGCACGGACCACGAGGAGCCGCTCGCCGGTGAGGGTTGTCCGCTGGTGGCGGAGTTCTGCGTCGCCGAGCTCGGCACTGTCCCCGGCATCTCGTCGACGTCGGCGAAGAAGCTCATCGGCCATGCCCTCGAGCTGCGCCACCGGCTGCCGCGGTTGTGGGCGCAGGTCCAGGCCGGTCACGTGCCGGCGTGGCGGGCACGGTCGGTTGCCGAGGCGACCATCCACTCGACGCCCGCCCTGACCCGTGAGGCCGCCGGTTTCGTGGACGCCCAGGTCGCGGCGGTCGCGGGACGCATTGGTCCCGCGCAGCTCGACCGGCTTGTCGCGGAGACCATCAAGCGCTACGACCTCGCACCCGAGGACCCGGCCGATCCGGCCGCGGATCCGGAGGACGGCTACCTGTCCGTCGACCCGCGCCACGCGACCCTGCATGACGAGGACGTGCACTTCGCGGGCACCATGCGGTGGGAGGCCGAGCTCGACATCGCCGACTCCCTCGACCTCGACAAGGCCCTGTCACGCAAGGCCGCCGAGCAGAAGGCCCTCGGCTCCACCGAGTCCCTCGACGTCCGCCGGTCCAAGGCCCTCGGCGACCTCGCTCGCACCCAGACCGCGCTGGACCTCGCGAGTGGTGGTGTCGAGGCTCGCTCCGCTCGCACCTCAACCACCGAGGACGGACTCCCCGCTGCACGCGAAGTCGTCCTCCACGCCCACTTCGATGCCGGCACGGTCGGCGAGACCACTGTGTTCGGTCCCACCGGCCGGCTCGAAGAGGGCCAGCGGCTCCTGCTGCTCGACCAGGTCCAGTCCTGGTGCGGCGACTCCCGGACGAAGGTCACCATCAAGCCCGTCATCGACCTCAACACCGCCCTGTCCACGCCCGGCTACGCGATCCCCGACCGGATCCGCGAACAGGTCATCCTCCGCGACCGCACCTGCGTGTTCCCGTGGTGCACGAGACCGGCCCGCGGCTGCGACGTCGACCACGTCGTCGAGTACGACCACCAGGCAGAGGCCGAAGGCAGGTCACAGCCCGGCCCCACGAGCACGCGGAACCTCGCCTGCCTGTGCCGGTTCCACCACCGCCTCAAGACCCATTCGGCCTGGCGCTACCGCGTCACCGGACCAGGCGCGTACGAGTGGACCAGCCCCCATGGCCACCGATACTGCCGGGATCGCACTGGCACGCGGCCGATCGAGCCGGACCCACCCGCACGACCATGACCCCGCCCCGTCAGCCCGCCGCGCGAACCATCCGGCGGGCTACAGGTGCGCGAGGATGGCGTGATGGAGCACCCCGCCGTCGATGCGCTCGCCGCTGAGCTCGCCCAGCGGGGCTGGGTCAGCGACCTCTGGTTGCACGGGTCGCTGGCCACCGGGGACCACCGTCCGGGCGTGAGCGACATCGACCTCGTCGCGATCACGACACGACCGCTCGACGCCAGCCGCCTGCGCGAGGTGGATCGGGTGCACCGCCGTCTCGACGCGACATGGCCCGGGAGTGCGCTCGGCTGCGCGTACGTCGACGGCAGCCGGCTCGACGACCTCCGAGTCGAGCACCCGACGTGGACCCACGGCCGTCTCGTCGAGCGTCGTCTGTCCTCGATGGTCCGTGCCGAGCTGCTCGACATCGGACGTCCGCTGCTCGGTCGTGACCCCGCCGCCCTGCTCGCACCGATGTCGAGGGACGACATCAAGGCAGCCGTGCGCGAGGAGCTCACCGGCTACTGGTCGTGGGCAGTGCGTCGACCGTGGCTGTTCCTGGACTCACGGCACGCCGACCTCGCCCTCGTGAGCATGGCTCGGGCGCGCACCACGATCGCCACCGGGACGCTGATGACCAAGACCGAGGCACTCGCGCAGGTGCGAGCGCCCGCGCGGGTCGTCGACGGCCTGCGTCGGCGGCGTACGGCTGGCTCGCGCCGCACACCGATCGCCCCGCTCCTCGCGCACCACGCCTGGCACGACACCCGCCGCACGATCGGTGAGCACGGACGACCCGGCTGACAAGGTGTCGGCATGGACTCATCGCACCCGGCAGTGGCCGGTGGTGGCGCGCGCCGCCGTCGGACAGGATGACGGGGTGACCACCGTCGACCGCGGGACCCTCCGACCACGTCACGTCGGTGTCGTGATGGACGGCAACCGGCGCTGGGCCCGGCTCGCGGGGCTGGCGAGCCCGAGCGAGGGACACCGCACGGGCGCCGACCACATCGAGGACCTGCTCGGCTGGTGCGAGGCCCGCGGCATCGATCACGTCAGCATCTACGTCCTGTCCGCCGACAACATCCGCAAGCGCTCGAGCAGCGAGGTCGACTTCCTCTTCGGGCTCGTGGCACGCGTGCTCCCGGGGCTCGTCGAACGCACCGGCCACTGGAACTTGCACGTCACCGGCGACCTCGGCCTCCTCCCCGCCGACGCCGCCGCGGCGCTGACGCGCGCGGAGGCGCGGACCGAGGGCCGGCCGGGGCACGTGACCCTCGCGATCGGGTACGACGGGCGGGCGGACATCGTGGCCGGCATCCGGGAAGCCGTACGAGCCGGCGCCGTCGCCGACGGCGTGATCGAGCCCGCCGACATCACCGCGCACCTGCCGGGCGGGCCGGTGAAGGAGATCGACCTCGTCGTCCGGACGAGCGGCGAGCAGCGCCTGTCGGGGTTCTTCCCCTGGCAGGCGTCGCAGGCCGAGGTGCACGTCAGCCCGAAGCTGTGGCCCGACTTCGACGAGGCCGACTTCGACCTGGCGCTCGACCAGTACGCGAGCGCGAGGGCGCGAGCAGGAGGAGAGCGATGACGTCGTTCATCAAGTCCGTGACGTTCGACTGCCACGAGCCGCTGGTCGTCGCCGAGTTCTGGGCAGCGGCCCTCGGCTCGAACGTCGACGAGGACAGCACGCCGGAGCGGGCCTGGGTCGAGCCGGCCGGGTGGGGCGGGCCGAGCCTCTGGTTCCAGAAGGTGCCCGAGGGCAAGGTGGCGAAGAACCGCCAGCACTTCGACCTCCGGGTGATGGGCGACCTCGTCGAGGAGCGCGAACGGCTCGTCGGGCTCGGCGCGAGGGTCCGGGGCGACCAGGACGACCACGACGACCTGGTCGTCATGCTCGATCCCGAGGGCAACGAGTTCTGCGTGGAGCGCTGATGGACGCCGCGACCCTCCTCGCCCGCCTCGCCAGCGTGATCGACGCACACGACTGGGACGCCCTGCCCGACCTGCTCCACCCCGACTTCACCTGCCGACTCGTCCACACCGGGGAGGTCTTCGACCGGGAGCAGTGGGTGCGGTTCAACGCCGACTACCCCGGCTTCGAGCGGATGCTGTTCAAGGACCTCGTGGCGGACGGCGACCGTGGCGTCCTGCGCGCGAAGGTCGTCGGGCGCGGCGACGGAGGCGTGGAGCTGGTCTTCGCCGTGGCGAGCTTCGCGACCGTCCGCGAGGGCCGCCTCGTCGAGCTGGTCGAGGTGTGGGCCGACGTCGACCAGGATCCGCCGGCCGGAACGCGTCTGGCCTGACGCCGTGCTACCTCAGCCGACCGAACGCCTCGCTTTCCGCGCCATGACCATGGCGGACGTCGACGACGTCCTCGCGATGCTCGTCGCCTTCGACCCGATGCGCGGCGACCGTCCGCCCAGCACGCGCGACGACGCGGTGCGCTGGGTCGAGTGGCAGGAGCGCAACTACGCCGAGCACGACTTCGGGCTGTGGGTCGTGGAGACCCACGACGGCACGTTCGTCGGCGACTGCGGGCTGACGGTGCAGGACGTCGAGGGCACCCCCCACGTCGAGGTCGGCTACCACCTCGTGCCGGAGATGCGCGGGCACGGGTTCGCCCGCGAGGCGGCCGCAGCCGTACGCGACTGTGCGGCCGAGCACGGTGTCGAGCACCTCGTCGCCCTGATCCGTCCGGAGAACACCCGGTCGCAGGGAGTCGCCCGGTCGCTGGGCATGGAGCTCGAGCGGACGGCGTACGTCCACGGCACGGACGCGCTCGTCCTCGGGATGCAGCTCGGCCGCCCCTCATGACGACAGGAGCCCCGGAGCCGAATGCTCCGGGGCTCCCGCGTCGTCAGGCCGTCACTTCAGCTTCTTGGCAGCGACCTTGGCAAGCGGCTTGACGCTGGACGCAGGCACCGCCGCGTCGTCGACGACGACGATCGTGCTGATCCGCTTGCCGTCGCGGGTCAGCACCGAGCTCGAGTAGTTCGTGCTCGTGTCGAAGGCCGACTGCGTGTCGACGGTCAGGGACTCGTCGCCGAAGCGGAAGGTCTTGCCCTTGCTGACGGTGACCGTCGAGCTCGTCGTGGGCTCGGTGTAGGTCGTGCACTTCTTGGCGTACTTCCTGTAGGTCGCCATGTAGGCCTTGGCCTTGGCCTCGGACTTCATCTCGACCGCGCTGGTCAGCACGATCGGGTAGACCGTCGTCGTCGAGGAGCCCGTGGTGTAGCTGCCGGACTTCACCTTCACCCGGACGATCGCGTCGCAGGTCTTCCCGGGCTGACCGATGTTCTTCACCTTCTCGGTCGAGAACTGGCCGTCGGCGAGCTCGGGGAACGCCGTGACGATGTCCTCCTGCTTCGGAGCGTCCTTCGCGGTGACGGCGGCCTGCGAGGCGGGCGCGGTCACGAGCAGCAGGGCGGTGGCCAGGGAACCGGCCAGGGACAGGGTCGTGCGGGTCATGAATTCTCCTGAGGAGTCGGATGCGGTTGCGTGCCGCCGCCTCCTACCCGCCGTCGGGCGGATCAACCCACCTAGTCCTCGACGAGTCCGACCCGGAGGTACTCCGCCGCGTAGGTGCCGGTCAGCAGGAGCGAGGCGTAGCGCGCCACCTCGGCGTCGGCATCGGTGTCGACCGTCTCGACGCGTACGCCGTGCCGCGCGGCGGCAGCGCGCAGGATCCCCGCCTGCTCGCGCACGACCGGGTCGTCGGAGCGGTCGTCGAGGATCAGGAGCAGCGGGCGCAGGTCGGCCGCGTCCTCCGCGAACGGGTCGGCGAAGACGTCGTGCGGCTTGGTCGCCTCGATCACCGGCAGCAGGTGCTCGGCGTCGCCGGCGATGGCGGAGCGGCCGCTGGTGCGGCGCAGGGACTCGGCGAGGCGACGGGCCGCACGCGCAGCGAGGACCGAACCGCCCCACACGAGCGGGTTGGTGTCGGCCATCGCGATCGCGAGCATCTTCGCCGGGTTGACCGCGAGGTCGCGGTGGGGCGAGCAGTCGGTGGCGACCTGGTCGAGGGACTCCGCGACCGACGCCGCGTCGGCGCGCGGACCGAGGTGCACGTGGGCGAGGTAGTCGAGCATCACGACCGCGGTGGCGAGCTGGTCACCGGTCACGGTCGGCAGCACCGTGACGTGCCGTCCGGCAGCGTGCTCGCCCACCAGGGAGCGCTCGGGGCAGGCGACGACGACCTGCGCGCCGCGGCGTACGGCCTCGGCGACGGCCGACGCGGACCCGTGGTCGTTGCCCTCCGGGGCGAGCATCACGACCAGGTCGAGCGAGCCCGTCCAGCCGGGCAGGCCGGGGGTGGGCCACGCCACGAACGGCACCGGGCACCACGGCTCCAGCACCGCACGCAGCAGGCGCGAGTCGGGGCCGGCGGCGATCACGGCGCGGGGACGGGCCTCGTCGCGACCGCGGGCGATCAGCTCCGCCGTCGCCGACGCCGCCTCGTGGGCCTCGCGTCGCACCCGCGCACCGCTCTCGGCAAGGGTGCGCAGCCGCAGGTCGACGGTCTCGAGCACGCCGGCGTCATCGAGACGGGCCTCGTCGAACCAGGTGGACATCAGGCGGGCTTGCGGGCCTCGTCGACCAGCAGGACGGGGATGTCGTCGCGCACGGGGTAGGCGTTGCCGCACCCCTGGCAGACCAGCTCGTCGGCGCCGTCGACGACCTCGGGCTCGAGCTGTCCGTGGCAGGCCGGGCAGACGATGATGCTCAGCAGCTGGGGGTCGATGTTCACGCCGCTGATCCTAGGCCAGAGCTGTCCGGGTCAGTCGGTGGGCGTGAGGACGCGCAGGTGCCCGCGCTTGGCGCCGCGGCTCGGGTCGCTGGTCGAGTGCAGCGGGACCGGCGCCGGCGCCGGTCGGGCGGCCTCGCGCACGGCGTCGGCGAGCGCGAGCAGGTCGTCGGTGCTGGGGCCCTGGGCGCGCGGGTCCGGAGCGAGTCGGAGCACCTCCCACCCACGCGGCGCGGACAGCCGCTCGCTGTGCACGTCGCAGAGGTCGTAGGCGTGCGGCTCGGCGTAGGTCGCCAGCGGACCGAGGACGGCCGTCTGGTCGGCGTAGACGTAGGTCAGCGTGTTCACGGACGCGCGACCGCACGCCGTACGCGAACAACGACGACTGGCAAGGCTCACGTCGGTGACGCTACCCGTCACCTGCGCACGCGGCGCTTAGGCTCGCGGCGTGGAGCACGTGGAGCAGGCGGTCGAGCACGGGGTGGAACCCGCGGGACACGGTGTGGACGGGCCGCGGCGACGGACCCGCGACCGGAGGGGCCGCGGGATGCGCGGTCCCGGCATCGTGCCGACCGACCCCGGCACGCCGGCGCTGCGCACGACGCGGCAGAAGTTCGACCAGCTCGTCCTCGACCTGGTCACGCCCCTCGACGAGCGCTGGCAACGCCACCTCGGCCTGGTCGAGTACGCCGTCGAGGACGCGCCGATGCTGCCCGACGACTGGGGCGACGAGACCGTCCCGCTGTCCTCGCTCGTGCGCGGCAAGGGCCAGTCGCCCACCCGGCTGGTGATCTTCCGGCGCCCGATCGAGCACCGCGCGACCAACCGCGACGAGCTCGAGGCGATGGTGCACACCGTCGTGGTCGAGCAGCTCGCCGAGCTGCTCGGACTGCCGCCGGGCGAGGTCGACGAGAGGTACGGCGACGACGGCTAGCGCAGGCGATCAGCGCTGGGCGGGCCGCACGTCCGCGACCTCGCTGCTCGTGGCGAGCGGTGCCAGCGGCAGCACGGAGAGACCGCGGTCGCTCACCTCGAGCGACACCACGCCCGCGGTGCGGTCGAGCTGCACGAGGGCCAGCACGGCCTCGTCGGGCAGCCGGATCCGGGCCGCGGTGGAGGGGTCGAGCTCGACCCGTCGCTCGCGCACGACGGCCTGCCCGTCCTCGTCCCACGCCTGGAGCGTCAGCACGCCCGGCGCGGTCGCGCCGACGACGACCAGCCGCTTGGAGCCGGCGGGCAGCGCCACGGCCGCCTCGTCGGTGACCGTCGGCCCGGCCGCGGAGAGTGCGAGGTCGTCGGAGATCCGCGTGCGCAGCGACGCGGTGACCGGGCCGGTGGCCTCGACCCTCAGCGCCTGCACGCCGGCGGCCTTCCTGCCACGCAGCACGCCGGAGAGGTCGACGTCGCGCACCGACGCCGGTGCGAGGGAGATCTCCTCCAGCCCCGACGGTGCGAACTCGCTCTCCTCGCTCACCAGCTCGAGCGTCACCCGCACCTCGCTGTCGCCCGGGTTGGCCACGGTCAGCGTGCGGTCGGCGGCGCCCGTCCCGACCCCGGCGACGTACGACGTCGTGGCGGGCGCGACCTGCGACGGCAACCACTCGCGGACGGGTCGGTCGCGTCCCACGGGGTCGACCTGGTCGACCACGCTCGAGGCCAGCCGGCCGCGCGACACCTGCACGCGCAGGGCGAGGGCGTCGCGGCTGGGGACGACCTGGCCGAGGTCGAAGGACTCCGAGCCGCCGCCCGGCACCCGGACGCCGCGCAGGGCCGGCACGTCGACCAGCGCGCTGCCGTCCCACACGGTGACGTCCGCGACGGCGGGCCCCTTGTCGGGGTTGACGAGGGTCAGGATCGAGGAGTGCTCGGCCGACGCTCCGACGCCCGTGAACCAGCGCTCCGGGACCGGTCGGTCGCAGTCGACCGCGGACCCTGCGCCCGAGCGTGTGACGACGAGGCCGGCGGCGAGGTCGCCGCTGCCGTTGACGACGACGGGCTCGCGCTCGGTGAGGGAGCCGATGCCGGCATCGATCGTGGTCGTGTCGTCGTCGCGTCCGACCCGCAGCGCGAGGTCGCCCGAGGCGAGCTCCCCGGAGCCCGGACCAGCGGCGCCGAGGCGCAGGTCGTCGGCGCCCGGGAGCCGGGCCGGGCAGACGGCGGTCGCCCGGTCGAGCGGGGCGCTCGTCGGCGCGTAGGAGGTCGGCGGCTCGTCGGCGGGTCGCACGATCGCGAGCGCGGCCACGGTGAGCAGCGGGATCGCCACGGCCAGGACGGTCAGGGGTGACGGACGACGGCCGGCGGCCTCGGCGACCCGGCGGCGGCCCACGGGTGGGGTCGGGGAGGAGGTGTGGTCAGACATCGGCCGGCTCCTCCCGGCGCTGCCTCACGGTCGGCGCCGCCAGCACGAGCGCGGCGATGATCGCGAGGCCCTGGAGCACCAGCAGCCCGGTGCGCCACCACGAGCGCGAGCTGTCCAGCGCGCCCGGGTCGAGTGGCCGGTCGACGCGCCAGGCACGGGTGCTGCGGTCCTCCGCACTGGCCTGGTCGAGACCCGCGGTCGCGTCGAGCAGGGAGGAGATCTGCCCGTCCGCGGGTGAGGTCAGCACGACGTACTCCACGCCCCGGTCGCCGAGCTCCGCGACCACCGCGGGCGTCGGCGACGAAACGAGGGTGCGTACGTCGTCGGTGAGCGCGGTGTCCTCGGCGGCGAGGGTGAGGACCTCGTCCTCGCCGACGGTGGTGCCGTCGTCGCGGCGGATGCGGTAGGTGATGCCGTCCTCGACGGAGCCGCTGACCACGAGGACGCCGTGCTCCTGGCCGAGCAGCGAGCTCTGCTGCATGTAGACCGGGACGGTGCTCTCCGCGTCGCGCGCGAGGGCGTTGCCCGGAGTGGTGAGCCACCAGCCGAGCCCGCCCAGCGGGACGAGGGCGGCGACGACCGCGAGGGCCGTGGCCAGGCCGCGCTGCCACCACGGGTGGTGCTCGTCGAGGCGGCGGAGGTAGGCGTCGGCGCCCAGCACCGCGGCCACGATCGACGTGCCCTGGAGGATCACGACGAAGAGGCCGAGGCTCGGGCGGGTGGTGACCGACGGCAGGTCCAGGCTCACGTGCGACAGCACGCCCGAGACGACCGCGGCGGCGAGCGCGACGATCCAGCAGATGACGACGGGCACGCGCGTGCGCCGCGGGACGAGGGCGACGAGCGCCAGCGCACCCAGCACCGCGCCGAGCCAGGCGGGTGCGCCGAGGTCGTTGAGCCGGCCGGTCAGCAGCCCTCCGAAGGTGACCTGGTCGACGGTGAGCCGGCCCGCCTCGAGGAGCAGCCCGGACGCCGAGCCGGTCGTCACCAGCGGGATCAGCCAGGGCGCCAGCAGCACCGGGGTGGCGGCGACCGCCACGACCGGCGGCCCCCAGCTGTCGCGCTCCCTGAGCAGCCGCGGCGAGATGACCGCCGCGGAGCCGAGGACCACGGCGGTGGCGAGCAGCGCGAAGAGCCAGAGCCCCGGGACGAAGGCGGCGCCGAGCGCGAGCAGGAGGGCCGTACGCCACGCGGCGCGCCACCGGCGGTCGCGGTCGGGATCGACGAAGCCCAGCGCGGCGTGGGCGGCCCACGGCAGGAGCGCCGCGACGGCGACGGTGCCGAACCGGCCCTCTGCCCAGGCGCCGGAGGCCACCGGCACGAGGGCGTAGGTCAGCGCGCCCCACACGACGAGCCAGCGCGGCAGGCCGAGGGGGTCGACGAGGCGACCCACGACCTTGAGCAGCCGCCAGGCGCCCCAGGCGGCGAACGGCACGGCCAGCAGCATCAGGGCCGACACGACCGCGCCGGTGTGCCCGAGCATCAGCCACGCCGCGACGGCGAACGGCAGGACGTAGGCCGGGGCCGGCACGTCGGTGCCGGTGCCGAGCGGCAGCCAGGTCGCGACGTGCAACGACCACCAGTCCGAGGCGGCGGCGGGCACCGGCGACAACGCCCCGCCGACGATCGAGCCGAAGGCCTCGCGCGCGGCCACCAGCGACAGCACACCGAAGAGCACCAGCACGACCGCGACCGGGTTGGTGAAGAAGCGCGCGACCAGCCCGCTGTCGGTCAGGTAGGCCTCCTCGTCGTCCTCCCCCGACCCCGAGGACGACCCACGCCGCTGCTGGGCAGCCGGCACGGGGTCCGGGGTCCGGGCAGCGCGCCGACGCTCGGCGACGTCGGCGGCCTGGCCGGTCAGCGCCGAGGCGAGGTCGGTGACGAAGTCGAGGCCGTGCCGGTAGGGCAGCCACGCGGGCGCCAGCAGGTGGCGCACGTCGGCCGGCTCGCCGGTGCGACGGCCGGCGCGCTCCCGGCGCGCGGCCAGGACCTGGCCGGGTCGGCCGTGCACCGACAGGACGGCGGCCAGCTCGTCGAAGCCCTCGCCCGCTGCACGCACCGAGAAGAAGCCGAGCACCCGGAGGATCGAGCCGACGAAGAGGCGGACGTAGTGCCAGGCGAAGCTGCGCCCCGACACGTTGGCCAGCGAGGTGAGCAGCGCGGCTCGTCGCTCCTGGTAGTGCGTGTGGCGCCCCGTGAGCGGCGTACGTCGGATGCCGCGGTGCGCAGCCTCGGCGTGGAACACCACGGCCTGCGGCACCACGATGGTGCGGTAGCCGGCCAGCGCGGCGCGCCAGCCGAAGTCGATGTCGTTGCCGAAGATCGGCAGGTCCTCGTCGAGCCCGCCCAGTGCCTCGAGCACCTCGCGGCGCACCAGCATGCCGGCGGTGTTGACCGCGAGGACCTCGCGGACCTCGTCGTGCTGGCCCTGGTCGTACTCGCCGCGCTCGAGGCCGGTCTCGCGGCGACCGGTGCCGGTGATCGTCAGGCCGACCTCGAGGAGGCGGCGCAGGGACGGCCACTCGCGCAGCTTGGGTCCGAGGATCGCCGCGTCGGGGTGCTCCTCGGCGGCGGCGAGCAGCTCGGCGAGGGCGCTCGGAGCGGGGTTGCTGTCGTCGTGCAGCAGCCAGACCCACTCATCGGGTCCCGCGGCGGGGGCGAGCGCCAGGCCGTGGCGTACGGCCGCGGGGTAACTGGTGGAGCCGTGGACGACGTCGATCAGGTGGTCCGGACCGGCCGTCGAGACCGCGGCCCGGACGAGCTCGACGCTGTCGTCGCGGCTCGTGGTGTCGACGGCGACGACGCGGTCGACCGGGTGGGTCTGCCCGATCAGACCAGCGAGAACGGCCGGCAGCCACCGCGCCCCGTCATGGCTGACGAGAAGCGCTGTGACGGACACCGGAGCACCTTAGCGAGGCGCTCCACAGGGCCAAAAATGCCCCGAGGACGACTCAGACGGCGCGCTTCTTGAGCTTGCGGCGCTCCCTCTCGGACAGACCGCCCCAGATGCCGAAGCGCTCGTCGTTCATCAGTGCGGACTCGAGGCACTCGTCGCGCACCTCGCAGGTGAGGCACACCTTCTTGGCCTCGCGAGTGGAGCCGCCCTTCTCGGGGAAGAACGCCTCGGGATCGGTCTGCGCGCACAGCGCGCGGTCCTGCCATCCCAGCTCCTCGCCCTCAGGCTCGAGGAGGAACAGTTCTGCTCTCATGGGTGATACGCCCTTTCGACCCTGCCAGAGAAGTGGCACTGCAAGCGTGAACGACACTGTGGGAATTACATGCCTGTCGTACCCCGCAAGTCAAGCCCGGATCTGATATGGCCAAACGCCGTACGGCAGGCTGGTCCTGTGCCATCATCCACGCCGCCGCTCAGCCGTATCACCGTCCTGTCGGGAGGTGTCGGCGGGGCAAGGTTCGTCCAGGGACTGCTGCACGGCCTGCGCTCCGGCGCGGTGCCCGGCGGCTCCGCCGACACCGAGGTCACCGTCATCGCCAACACCGCCGACGACTGGTGGATCCACGGGCTCAAGGTGTGCCCCGACCTCGACACCCTGATGTACACCCTCGGGGACGGGATCGACGTCGAGCGCGGCTGGGGCAGGCGTGACGAGACGTGGAGCGCGAAGACCGAGCTCGAGGCCTACGGCGTCGAGCCGACCTGGTTCGGGCTCGGCGACCGCGACATCGCCACCCACCTCGTACGCACCCAGATGCTCGAGGCCGGGTTCACGCTCTCGCAGGTGACCGAGGCCCTCTGCCGACGCTGGCAGCCGGGGGTGCGGCTGCTGCCGATGAGCGACGACCGCGTCGAGACCCACATCGCCATCGCGGACCCCGACAGCCCGAGCGGGCGGTCGGTGGTCCACTTCCAGGAGTACTGGGTGCGGCTCCGGGCCGCGGTGCCGGCCGAGACCGTCCTCGTCGTCGGCCAGGAGGCCGCCACACCGGCTCCCGGCGTCCTCGACGCCATCGCCGATGCCGACCTCGTGGTGCTGCCGCCGTCCAACCCGGTCGTCTCGGTCGGCACCATCCTCGGCGTGCCCGGGATCCGCGACGCGGTGCACGCGACCACCGCACCGGTGGTGGGCCTCTCCCCCATCGTCGGCGACTCCCACGTCCACGGCATGGCCGCCCAGATGCTGACCAGCATCGGCGTGGAGGTGAGCGCGGGCGCCGTCGGCGCGCACTACGGCCCCCGGTCGGCCGGCGGCGTGCTCGACGGCTGGCTGGTCGACACCCGCGACGCCGACCAGGTCCCCGGGCTCGAGGCGGTCGGGCTGCGCGCCCGCGCCGTCCCGCTGATGATGAGCGACCCCGCCGCGACGGCTGTCATGGCGGCGGCGGCCGCGGAGCTCGTCGCGTCGTGAGCAGGCTCGAGGTCTGGGCACCCGACGGCGTGCCCGAGGTCGCCGCGGGCGACGACCTCGCCGGCCTCGTGCTGGCCGCACTGGCCGACGGGGCAGCCGGGGCAGCCGGCCTTGCGGACGGCGACGTCGTGTCGGTGACGAGCAAGGTCGTGAGCAAGGCCGAGGGCCGGACCCGCGCGGGCGAGCGGGACGCCGCGGTCGACGTGGAGACCGTACGGATCGTGGCGCGGCGCGGTGCCACCCGCATCGTGCGGCACCGGCTCGGGCTGACGATGGCAGCCGCCGGCGTCGACGCGTCCAACGTGGAGAAGGGCTCGATCGTGCTCCTCCCGCTCGACCCGGACGCCTCGGCACGGTCGCTGCGCCGCGAGATCCACGAGCGCGCCGGGGTCAACGTCGGCGTGATCGTCACCGACACCGCCGGGCGGGCGTGGCGCGAGGGCCAGACCGACATCGCCATCGGGGCGGCCGGGTTGCTGGTGGCCGAGGACTTCGCCGGCCGCACCGACCCCTACGGCAACCAGCTCGCCGTCACCCTCCCGGCCGTCGCCGACGAGCTCGCCGGCGCCGCCGAGCTCGCGCAGGGCAAGCTGGCCGGCCGGCCCGTCGCCGTGATCCGCGGCAGGGCGGACCTGGTGCTGCCGCCCGGCGAGGACGGTCCCGGCGCCACCGCGCTGGTCCGCGCTGACGGGCACGACCTGTTCGGCTGGGGCGCCCGCGAGGCCGTCGTACGGGCGCTGGCGGGCGCGGCCGCGGACCGGCACCCCTTCGGCGCACCCGCCCCCGAGGACGAGCTGCAGGCCGCGCTCGACCGGCTGCCCGACCGGGCCGACCGGACCGCCGTGCAGGCGGTCTGCTTCGCCCACGGCTGGGTCGTCGACGGGTGGGAGAACGACGGCGTGTGCCGCGTCTCACCCGCGACTACGTAGACTCTGCCAGCGCAGCCCCACCGGCTGCCCCTCCAGCAGTCGACCGAGAGACCCAGAGCACCGTGGCCAAGCAGGCAAAGACCGACCGTCAGGCGGTCATCGACTCCATCCGCTCCCAGCAGGCGAAGGGTGAGAACCGACGCGGCATGGCCATCGTGGGCGTGTGCGTCCTCGTCGCCGTCCTCATCGTGGGCGCCGCGGCCTACAAGCCCATCACGGACTGGTACAGCCTGCGCTCCTACGCCTCCGACTCGCTGGGCGAGATCGGCGCCAAGGCCTCGGTCTGCCAGAAGGTCGTGACTAAGAAGGCCGAGGGCAACCAGGACCACGTCGAGGTCGGCACGCCCATGAGCTACCCCGACGCCCCGCCGGCCTTCGGCCAGCACTGGAACATGTGGGACAGCATGGACCGCAAGCTCTACACGACCTCGGACCGTCCCGAGCTCGGCGAGCTGGTGCACAACCTCGAGCACGGCTTCACGATCCTCTGGTACGACAAGACGATCGCCGACAGCGACGCCAAGATGGACGTGCTCCGCGGCATCGCCTCCAAGCTCCAGGGCACCACCAACCTCCGTGACAAGTTCAAGGCCGTGCCGTGGACCTCCGAGGACGGCAAGGCGTTCCCGAAGGGCCAGCACGTCGCCCTCACCCACTGGTCCGTCGGCGGTGCCGGCGAGACCGACCCGAGCAAGCAGGTCGGCGTCTGGCAGTACTGCTCCGACGTGAGCGGTGCCGCGCTGGAGACGTTCATGCAGGACTACCCCTACATGGACTCCCCCGAGCCCAACGCCGTCTGAGGCTCGCACCGCTCCCGATGGCCACCTTCGCCGAGGTGCTCGCCGCCCAGCTGCGGCGGGACCCGGGTCGACCGCTCCTGACGTTCTACGACCACGCCACGGACGAGCGCGTCGAGCTGTCGGTGACGACGTACGCCAACTGGGTGGCGAAGGCCGCCGGCCTCCTCACCGAGGTGGCCGACCTCGAGCGCGGGATGGCGCTGCGCATCGACCTGCCGCCCCACTGGCTGTCGCCGGTGTTCCTCGGCGCTGCGTGGAGCGTCGGCCTGCGCGTCACGACCGGTGACGAACCGGACGCCGTCGTCTGCGGCCCCGACACCCTCGGGGCCTGGGCTCCGCGCGCGGGTCGGCTGCCGGTGCTGGCGTGCAGCCTGCGGCCGCTGGGCGTCCGCTTCGCCGAGCCGCTCCCGGCCGGCGTGCTCGACGTGGGCGTCGAGATCTGGTCGCAGCCCGACGGCTGGACCGCGTGGGACCCGCCCACCGACGACGACCTCGCCACCGACGACCTGACGCAGCGGGAGGTGAACGAGCTGACGGCCGCCGCCGGGAGTTCTCTCACCGACGGCGGCCGTCTCCTCTCGGTGGCCGACCCGGCTTCCCCACCAGGAATGGCCACCTTCACCGAGCCCCTCGGACGAGGAGGCTCGCTGGTCCTTGTCCGCAATCCCGACCCGGACCGCCTCGACGGCGTCCACGACGCCGAGCGGGCGACTGCCCGAGCCTGACCGCGGCTCCCGCTCAGCCCGCCAGGTCGAAGGCCCCCAGTCCCTCGCCCAGCACCCGCGGCGCGGAGACACCCTTGCGCCGTCCACCGAAGACGTACGCCACGCCGCTCTGCCGCTCGCGGACGATGTAGTCCGCCTTGCCCTTGAGCTGCATCGGCTGCACCTCGAGGACCCAGTCGTAGCCCGACAGGTCGGTCGGCAGGCCGGCGGGCGAGGGCACCCCGCCCTTGACCGGCACGGGTGCGTTGAAGCCGCCGCCGGAGCCGGTCCAGACCGAGAGCACCCCGCCGGACGGCGTGCCGATCAGGTCCGGGATCCCGTCGCCGGTGACGTCGCCGACCGCGGTGAGACCGGCGATCCCGGCCCACCCTCCGCCGAGCAGCCTCGGCGCCGCGAGGGCCCCGGTGCCGTTGCCCGTGTAGAGGTAGAGCTCGCCGGCGGGGTTGCGGGCCAGGACGTCGCCGAAGCCGTCGCGGTTCACGTCGCCGGCGTTGAGGAGCGTGTCCATGCCCGCGAAGGAGACGCCGGCGTCGATCGGCGCACCGAGCTCGAAGGTGTCCCGGTTGGCGACCACGACGAGCTGCTCCTTGACCACACCCACGAGGTCCGCACCGTTGCCGCCCACCATCTGCGCGCCGGTGATGTGGCGCATCGACTTGAGGTTGGTGGCGGGGCCGAGCGCGGCGCCGTAGGTCCCGTCGCCGCGACCGGGCAGCAGCATCATGGTGCCGGCGTAGGTGCGCGCCACGAGGTCGGAGCGACCGTCGCCGTTGAAGTCACCGGCGACGTAGCGGTTGTAGCGCCAGGAGCCGGCGACCTTGGTCGGCTTCGCGAACCGGCCGGTGCCGTAGCCGGTCTGCAGGAGCAGTCGCTTCTTCGTGCGCAGCAGCAGGTCGGCGCGACCGTCGCTGTTGACGTCGCCGGCGCCGATGATCTGCAGGTAGTTGCCGTAGCCCTTGCGGGTGGCCTTGCGGTCGAAGCCGCCGCGGCCGGTGGCGATCAGCGTGGTCAGCCGGCCCTTGAAGCGGGCGACCAGGTCGTTGCGGCCGTCGCCGTTGACGTCACCGGCGGCGGCGAGCAGCGAGTAGCCGCGCAGCGACATCTTCTTGACCGTCTTGCCGAACTTGCCGTTGCCCTTGCCGGCACGGATGCGTGCCTCGCCGGACCGGTCGAGGGTGACGAGGTCGGCGTTTCCGTCACCGGTGAGGTCGGGCGACACGAGGACCTCGGAGACCTTGTTCCAGCCCTTCTTGCCGATCACCGTGCGCTTCTGGAACGACGTGAGGCCACCGGTGGGGATCACCATGCCGCGGCCGTCACTCGCCCGACGGACGACGAGGTCGGGGTACGGCGACGCGTCGAGGTTGTTCTGCGGGTCGGGCGCCGACACCGCGATCGGCACGACGACCGGCGTGACCGGTGCGGCCTGGGCGGCGTACTGCCGGATGAGCGGGAGCTGGGCGTAGAGGTACTTGCCCGGGCAGGCGGTCGAGCCGGCGTCGCGGTGGCCGTTGATCGCCTGGAACGTGCCGCTGCCGATCTTCTGCGACGTCGAGGCCGGGTCGACCCCGCTCAGCGAGAGCTTCCACGCGAAGAGCTGGCCGTAGGCCCGGAGCATCACGTCCGGCGGCTGGACGGTGTCGAAGTTGCCGATCGCGGACATCGCGAAGGAGTACTGGTTGTAGTTGAGCGTGTGCGCGCCGACGACCGGCTTGTCGATGCCGCCGTAGCGGCCCTCCCAGATGCGGCCGAACCGGTCGACGAGGAAGTTGTAGCCGATGTCGCTCCAGCCGCGGGACTTCACGTGGTAGGCGTAGATGCTCCGCAGGATCGCCGGGACCTGGGCCTCGGTGTAGTCGTTGGCGTTGACCGTGTGGTGGACGAAGCCGCCGTTGATCGTGCCGTAGCGCAGGGCGCTCTTGTCGCGGATGCTCTCGTCGGCGCCCCACTGGGCGCGGGAGAAGATCGTCGGCTGCGCGACGGTCTTGCTGGTCCTGGCGGACCGGAGGCTGATGCCGTCCTTCGAGCCGCTCACCATCGAGCCCTGCTCCGCGAAGTCGTCGTCGTACGTCGAGCCGCCGTCGGCGCCCTTCTCGACCTCGCTCGTCCTGGCCGCGCCCGGGTCGACCAGCGCCAGCGACAGGTCGTCGGGCAGCACGGTGCCGTCGGCGACCGCCTTGACCTGGACGTCGTCGACCTCGCCGACGAAGGTCGGCTCGGTGCCGGGGCGGGACCCGGCCGCCTCTGCGCTGCCGGCGTCGGGGCCGTGCTCGTCGTGGTACTCCAGGTCCTCCCAGTCGCTCCACTCGTCGCCGGTGCGGGTGCGCACCTGGAGCGCGATCTGGTCCTCCTCGAGGTCCTCGCCGTGCCGCCAGGTCACCCCGACCGCGGCGAAGCCGGCGACCGTCTGCGGCGTGCTGGTGACGCGTGCGGAGGTGGCCCGCCCGGCGACCGTACGACCGCGCAGCCCGGAGAAGCCGCCGCGGGCGCCGGTCAGCGGCACCTCGGTCACGGTGGGTGTCACCGGCTTGGTCGGCACGGTCGCCGACATCAGCTCGGCGGGTGCCGCCTGGCCGCTGTGCGCGGGCTGCTGGCCGGGGCGCTCACCGACGATGTCGAGGGAGACCACACCGGAGGCGGGCGTGAGGACGACGAGCACGACACCCAGGGCCAGCACCTGCTGGCAGAGGGTGACGAGACGGGCCTGAAGAGGTCGCACGAAAGATCAACTCCTGTGTGGGGGAAGGTCACACAAGGCAGGAGTTTCACACCAGTCACACCAGTCACGGAAGGGTTTCTGAGTAACTACACGCGTGTAATTTCCAGTCGACACGCCGTTACATTGGTGTAATTCTCGGCGATTCTGGCACGAAATGCACGCGAGCGGTGGTCCAGCGACACGTCCGCGTGGCGGAATGTGGCTGCACCACCGCTCGGGGCGGTACGTCGGCGGGGTGGGTCAGATGTCGTTGGCGAGTTCCTCGTCGCGCTCGTCGACCTCGCTCTCCTCCGCGTCCGGCTCGTCGTCGTCGCCGTCGTAGTGGAGGTACTTGATGGCTCCCTCGACGTCACCGTCGAATCCGACGACGCCCTTGTCGAGGACGATGGCGCGGTCGCACATCTTCTTCACGGACGCCGCGGAGTGGCTGACGTAGAACATCGTGATGCCGGACTCGCGGATCTCCTTCATGCGCTTGAGGCACTTGCGCTTGAAGGGCCGGTCCCCCACCGCCAGCACCTCGTCGGCGATGAAGATGTCGCAGTCGACGTGCACCGCCACGGCGAAGCCGAGCCGGGCGAACTGGCCGGACGAGTAGTTGCCCACGGGCATGTCGAGCTGGCGGCCGACGTCGGCGAACCCGGCGATGTCGTCGAACTTGGAGTCGGTCTCCTCCTTCGTCATCCCGAGCATGGCCGCGTTCATGTAGATGTTGTCGCGTCCGGACAGCTCGCTGTGGAAGCCCGCACCGGTCGCGATGAGGCCGGAGATCCGACCGCGGGTCAGCACCTGGCCCTCGTCGGGGGTCATCACGCCGCTCACCATCTTGAGCAGCGTGGACTTGCCCGAGCCGTTGAGTCCCATCAGGCCGATCGACTCACCCTGCTGGACCTCGAACGACACCCCGTCGAGCGCCCGGAAGCGGTCGGAGGCGTCGGCGTCGGTCTTCTTGGTGAGCACCTGCTTGAGCGTGCGGTGGTACTGGTAGCGGAACGACTTGGTGACGTTGTCGACGACGATGGAGGTGGTCATCAGAGGCGCTCCGGGATCGACTTCTCGAGGCGGGCGAAGACGTACTGCCCGAGGAGCAGCATGAGCACGCCGACAGCCAGCATGATGAAGCCGCGGGTGTAGAGGTGGTCGGCGAACTCGGGCGCCGGGATCGTGGAGCCGTCACCGTTGGGGTTCGGCATCATCGCGCAGGGCCCGTCGCACGTCGGGTACCAGAATCCGCGCTGGATCAGCTGGACGGCCTCGGCGACGGGGTTGGCGAGGTAGAGCTCGTGCCAGAACCGCGGGAAGCGGTCGTAGCTGATCCAGTAGGGGTACATCATCGGCGCGGTGAACGGCACCATGTTGATGAAGGTCTGCACGATGCGCTGGAAGTCGCGGAAGATCACGTTGACGCAGCTGAACATCAGCCCGAAGGCCGTGCCGTAGATCATGATCAGCAGGAAGCCGAGCAGCGCGGCGCCCATGCCGACGGCGTCGGGCACCCAGATCGGTCCGCCGCCGAACAGCCCGGTCGCGACACAGGCGAGCACCAGGATGATGAGCTGCGGAACCGCGTGCCAGAGCGAGACGAGCATCGAGGCCACGGGGAACATCTCCCGCGGCATGGCCATCTTGGCGATCACGCCCTTGTTGGACAGCAGCGAGCGCGTGCCCGCGGTGACCGACTCGGTGAAGTAGGTGACCAGCACCATGCCGGCGAACAGGTGGATCGCGAAGTTCTGGATCCCGAGCCCACGGCCCAGCAGCAGGCCGAAGACGGCGTAGAAGGTCAGGAACCGCGTGAACGGGTTGATGTAGGACCACAGCAGCCCGAACGCCGTACCGGCGTAGCGCGCCCGGATCTCGCGACGGACCAGCAGGCGCAGGAGGTAGCGCCGACGGAAGACCTCGAGGACCCCCGAGGTCCGCGACGGCGGGGCGAGCGGGACGTGGGCGAGGTCGTGACGCGCCTCGACGGTGCGCGCGTCAGCGTCGAGCTGGCTCACCTGTCATCGCCGTCGGGCTGGTCGATCCACGGGGCGAAGGTCTTCTCCCACGCCTCGGGCGAGGTGATGTCGCCGAGCGCCTCGCGGTACTGGCGGGCCAGCTCGGGCCACTCGCGGTGGTAGCGGCGGTGGATCTCAATCGTCCGCTTCATCAGGTCGCGGTAGTGGGCCGGGTCCCGCTTGTAGAGCGCCACCGACGAGCCGTCGTTCATCGACACCACGGCGGAGTCGTACTTCACGAGGTTCCACCACTTGGCGTCCATCGCGGTCAGCTCGGCCTCGGGGTACTCCCCCGACAGCTCGCGCACCGGACGCAGCTGGCGCAGCGGGGCGAGGGCCGCAGCGATGGCCGTGGCCTTGCGTCCCGGGATCTCGATGTCGGACTTGCCCTTCTTCGGCGGCTTCTTGCGTCGCACGGGCGGCAGGTCGTCGCGGTCGGCGTGCAGCTGCGCGTCGGACCACTGCTTGCGGAAGGCGTTGATGTCGGCCAGCTTGGTCGCGAGCTCGCCGTGCAGGGCGTGCGGGCCGCGCAGCACGTCCTCCATCGCCAGGTGGCGCAGCTCGGCGGTCGAGTACTGCAGCGACGCGACGTGCTTGACCTGGTGGTTGAGGCTTTCGCGCACCATCCGGCCGCCGCGCTCGTAGGGCGAGTGCAGCAGTGCGGCGATGATGCGATTGCGGTGGTGGAAGTAGGACTGCCAGTCCAGGCCGTCGTTCTTGTCCGTCCACGGCACGTGCCACACCGCGGCGCCCGGGAACGAGACCGTCGGGTAGCCAGCGGCCTTGGCCCGCAGGCCGAACTCGGAGTCGTCCCACTTGATGAAGATCGGCAACGAGAGACCGACCTCCTCGAGGACGACCCGCGGGATCAGGCACATGAACCAGCCGTTGAAGTCCACGTCGGCACGCTTGTGCAGCCAGCGCGACGAGCGCAGGTTGCGCGCCCCGAAGTCCCACTGGCTGTAGCCGTCGAGGCGGGTCTGCCACCAGAACCGCCACGGCTGCACGATCTCGCCGAACGAGTGCAGCTCGGAGCGGCTGTAGAGGTTGAACATGTGGCCACCGACGATCGTCGGCCGCTTGGCGAGGTCACCGAACGTGACGGCGCGGATGATCCCCTCGGGCTCGCAGACGACGTCGTCGTCCATCATCATCGCGTAGGTCGCCGTGCCCTTGCGGACGCTCTCGAGCTGACCGCGGGCATAACCGCCCGAGCCGCCGAGGTTGCCCTGCACGAGCACCCGCAGCTTGTCGCCGAGGCCGTCGCGGGCGGCCGGGAAGTAGGAGCTGTCGGTGACCTTGTCCTTGCCCTGGTCCATCACGAAGACGGTGTCGAGGTAGGGCTGGAGCTCCTCGGCCTGGCCGAGCTGGGTCAGCAGCTGGGCGCTCATGTCGGGGAGCATCGTCGTGATGCAGACGTCGACGGTGCCGTGCTCGGCGCGATCGGCCGGCACCTGCGCGGTCCACTCCGCGCCCTCGACGGTCGCGCCGTGGTCGCCGGCGACGACGTCGTACCAGTACCAGCCGCCGTCGACGAAGGGCTTGAGCGGGAGGGTGAAGGAGAACTCGCCGCCGTCACCCTCGACGGTCGCGGCGTCGACGCGCTGCGAGTGCCCGCGCGCCATCGACTTGTAGACCGTGACCATCGCGCCGGCCCCGGAGACGCGCACGGTGAGCTCGACCTGGTCCACGACGGTGTGCCGACGCCAGTAGGAGGCGGGGAAGGCGTTGAAGTAGGTGCCGAAGGACAGCAGCTGCGACGGCTCGAGCCGCAGCGCGGTGCGTGAGCGGATCTGGTCGGGGTGCAGCTTGCGCCCGGTCGACGTCGACTGACGGATGGCGGCGTTGTTGAGGTCCTTGGCCGCCTTGTCGCCCCCGACCGCATCGCGGTCGGTGTCGAGCTTGGCGTCCTCGAGGTCGACGTAGAGCGGGAACACGTCGGTGTCGCGGTCGATCGGCAGGATCTGCCGCTGGAGCAGTCGGGTGGTGCTCATGCGTCGATGCCTCCGCTCGTCAGCTCAGCGCCCTCGGTGAAGTGCGGCTTGAGCTTGTTGTCGTACATCGACAGCGCGGCGCCGATCGCCATGTGCATGTCGAGGTACTTGTAGGTGCCGAGCCGGCCGCCGAAGAGGACCATCGGCTCGGCCTTGGCGAGCTCGCGGTACTTCAGCAGCTTGGCGCGGTCGTCGGCGGTGTTGACCGGGTAGTAGGGCTCGTCGCCCTCCTCGGCGAAGCGGCTGTACTCGTGGACGATCACGCTCTTGCCCGGCAGGTGGGTCTTCTCGCGCTCGGGGTGGAAGTGCTTGAACTCGATGATGCGGGTGAAGGGGACGTCCTGGTCGTTGTAGTTGACGACGCCGGTGCCCTGGAAGTCGTCGGTGTCGACGACGCTCTCCTCGAGGTCCACGGTGCGCCACGACAGGCGGCCCTCGGAGCTGCCGAAGTACTCGTCGACGGGGCCGGTGTAGACGATCGGGACCTTGCCCTTGTAGTCGTCAGCAACAGCGAAGAAGTCGGTCTCGAGGCGGACCTCGATGTTGGGGTGGTCGGCCATCTTGGTCAGCCACGCGGTGTAGCCCTCGGTGGGCAGGCCCTCGTAGGTGTCGCTGAACCAGCCGTTCTGGAACGTGTAGCGCACCGGGAGCCGGGTGATGATGTCGGCGCTCAGCTCGGTGGGGTCGGTCTGCCACTGCTTGGCCGTGTAGCCCTTGATGAACGCCTCGTAGAGCGGGCGGCCGATCAGGCTGATCGCCTTCTCCTCGAGGTTGGAGGCGTCCTCGGTCGCGATCTCGCTCGACTGCTCGGCGATCAGCGCCCGCGCCTCCTCCGGCGTGTGCGACTTGCCGAAGAACTGGTTGATGAGCGCGAGGTTCATCGGCAGGGAGTAGACCTGCCCCTGGTACTTCCCGAAGACGCGGTGCCGGTAGTCGGTGAAGGACGTGAACCGGTTGGCGTACTCCCACACGCGCTCGTTGGAGGTGTGGAAGAGGTGGGCGCCGTACTTGTGGACCTCGACGTTGGTCTCGGGGTCGCGCTCGCTGTAGGCGTTGCCACCGAGGTGGTGACGCCGCTCGAGGATGAGCACGCGGAGGCCCAGCTCCTCGGCACAGCGCTCGGCGATGGTCAGACCGAAGAGGCCGGCACCGACGATGACGAGGTCGGGAAGGGGGGCGTCGTGGGTGGTGCCCTGGGACAAGGGAGGAACTCCTGTGGTTGTGGCGGCGCCGTGGGAGGCGCGCTCGAGTCTAGCGAGGGGGACGGGCCGGATCGGACACGCGGCGCATGCCCCGCGCGGAGGCCATGGCGCGGATCACGTTGCGGGCCTCGGCGCGCCCGCCGCGCAGCGGGCTGAGCAGCACCACGGCCGCGGTGATCAGCCACGGCTTGAGCCGGACGAGGACGTTCTCCCCGTGGCGCAGGTGCACCACGAAGAGGTTGCGGTACATGTAGAAGCCCTTCCACCCGCTCAGGTCGTGCTGCTGGTTGAAGTCGAGCTGGCGCACCAGGACCGCGTCGCGCACCGCCCACACGTGCCGGCCGCTCTCCCGCGCCCGTACCGCGAAGTCGACGTCGTCGTAGAAGATGAAGAACGCCGGGTCGGGGAAGCCGATCTCCTCGACCACGCTGCGGCGGACCATGAAGCCCTCGAAGGCGACGTTCTGCACCTCGACCAGCGGCGGCATCGATGCGCGGCCGGCGTACGTCGAGTCGACGGAGGCGCGCTTGGGGCGGATCGCGAGCGGGTTGCGGAGGTCGAAGTCGGTGGCGGCCTTCTCGACGAGGGCGCCGCTGAGGTCCTCACGGACCGCAATCAGGCAGTCCTCGTCGACCGCCATCAGCGCCGCCAGGCAGTCGGGTGCCGGCACCACGTCGTCGTCCATCAGCCAGGTCCGGTCGAAGCCGCCGTCGTACGCCGTCCGCACGCCGCGGTGGAAGCCGCCGGCACCGCCGACGTTGTCCTGCGTGATGACCTCGAGCGGCAGGTCGGCGCGCGCCACCCGCTGGGCGAGCACGTCGGCGGTGTGGTCGGTGCTGCCGTTGTCGATCACGATGACCGCGTCGGGACGGTGGCTCTGGGCGGCCAGCCCGTCGAGCATGCCGACGAGCAGGTCCGCACGGTTGTGGGTGACCACCACGACCGCGACGGTCTCGCGGGTGGGCCCGTCGCTCACGAGAGGTACCGCCGGTGCCCGTCGAAGTCGCCGGCGATGCCGGCGCGCATCGCCCGCAGGCTCAGGCGGAGCCGGCCCAGGCTCGGCCGGGTGAAGGTGTAGAACCACGCGGTCTTCACGACGAACGCGGCAGCGTGGAGCGGGCCGCGGTAGTCGCGGAGGTTGACCAGGTTGTTGCGCGCCATGCAGTAGTGCTTGAGGTCACTCGGCGAGTCGTTGTAGGTGGTGCGGCCGAACATCATCGGCGTCCCGAGGTTGCCGACACTGGGATGCCGCACGGTCGCGGTGACGACGGTGGCGACGCGGGCGCCGGCCTCCTCGGCGCGCAACCGGTACTCGTGGTCGTCGCCCCAGATGAAGAACTCCTCGCGGGGCAGGCCGATCAGGTCGACGAGCTCCTTGGTGACGAGGACACCGTTGAAGGGGATGACGATCCCGTCGATGCGGTCGTGGGAGGCCGCCTTCCGCACGTCCTCGACGGCGTGCACCACACGGGCGCCGCCGGGGAGCCGGATGGGGAAGACCAGCCGGCCGGGGTCGGCCTCGTCGACGACCAGCGGCCCCCAGAAGTCGAGGTTGTCGGTCTCCTCGAGGAGCCGGTCGAGGCAGTCGTGGTCGGGCAGGCCGTCGTCGTCCATCAGCCAGACCAGGTCGGCCTCGCGGTCGATGGCCCACGCCAGGCCGTCGTGGAAGCCGCCCGCTCCCCCGCGGTTGGTGCTCAGCGTGCGCGAGCGCAGCGGGATCTCGCCGGTGTGGCCGCGGGCGTCGAGCCAGTCCCCCGTGCCGTCGGACGAGGCGTTGTCGACCACCAGCACCTCGCCGAGACCGTCGATCTCACCGAGCCGCTCGACCAGCTTCTCCAGCAGGCCGAGGCGGTTGAAGGTGACCACCACCGCGATGATGCGGGGCAGCGGTCCGGTGGTCACGGCGTACACCCTAGGGCGCGGCGAGGTCAGCACACCGCGCCGAGGTCCTCCGACTCGTTGGCGGCGTAGCCCTCGGCCATCGAGCCGACCGAGCCGCCCGTGACGGACTGCGGCGCCTCGGGCGTCGGGGTCGGGGACGGCTGGGCGGCCGGGGTCGAGGTCTCCTCGGCGACGGGCGCCTCCGTCGTCGCCGGAGCCTCCTCCGCGGGAGCGGCCTCGGCCGTCTCCTGGGCGGGCGGCTTGGCGCCCTCGGCCCTGGCGATGGCCGCGGCCACCTTCTTCTGCACGAGGGCGATGTCGGGGTGGGCGGTGTTGATCATCGGCGGGACGAGCGACAGCGTGGCGATCTTCTGGCTCTTGGCCTTGAGCGCCAGGTCGACGAACCGGTCGACCTCGCCGCGCGGGATGTCGGTGGACACCATCGCCTCGCTGGCTCCGGCGATCTGCTCGAAGTTGCGCAGCGCGACCTGCGGGCTGACCTGCTGGAGCATCGCGCTCATCACGCACTTCTGCCGGGCCATGCGCGAGTAGTCGTCGGACCCCTCGCGGGCGCGGGCGAACCAGAGGGTGTCGTGGCCGTTGAGCTTCCGCTTGCCGGGGTCGATGTAGTGGAAGGTCTTCTCCCAGGGCAGCCCGACCGGGATCGGCTGGCGGACGTTGAGCTCGACCCCGCCGACCGCGTCGACCAGGTCCTTGAAGCCCTCGAGGTTGACCATCGCCCAGTAGTTCATCTTGAGGCCGGTGATGCCCTCGATCCCCATGATCGTCGCGTCGACGCCGGGGTTCTTCGAGCCCTTGAAGAGCGCCGCGTGGTCGAGCGCCCAGGTGGACAGGCCGTTGAGGTACATCCCCTCGACGTCGAAGCCGTCGGGGAACTGCTCGGCCATGACCGAGCCCTCGGCGAACGGGAAGTTCTGCATGTTGCGCGGCAGCGAGATGAGCACCGTCTTGCCGGTCTCGGCGTCGATGCTGGCGACCGTCATCGAGTCGGGGCGCAGGCCCCACCGGCCGGCTCCGGAGTCGCCGCCCATCAGCAGCACGTTGTAGCGGCCGTGGTGGGCGTCGACGGCCGCGCCGTTGCCGAACATGGAGATCATGAAGTCGCGCTGCACACCGACCACGTGGGCGCCGAAGAGCAGCGCGCCGGCGACGCTGAAGCACAGGAAGCCGTTGACCCCCACGATCGCCAGCCGGTGCTGGCGCTGGAGGGTCAGGGGCTGGCCGAGCCGCCAGGCGTCGACGAACAGGTAGGCCCAGCCGATCGCGAGGACCATCAGGCCAATCCGCAGGCCCTGGAGCACCATCGTGTTGGTGCCGGCCCAGAACGCGACGCCGTGCCAGAAGAAGGACGCCACCAGGGTGCCGAGGCCCACGAGCACCAGCACGGCCCAGGTCCGCAGCGCGATCCGGCCGGTGCGGCGGTTGCCCGAGACGAGCTGGGCCGATCCGGGGAGCAGGAGCGTCATCAGCATCAGCGTCACCGCGCGTCGGAACCGGACGCGTTGCGCGCGGTCGAGCGTGGTGAACCGCATCTGGTGCGACCCGGAGGGCGTGGCGGGCGGCATCGGGGGGCCTTTCAGCTGGGGGAAGTCAGCCCGCCCAGTATCACCAGTCACACCCGTCCCACAGGTGCGCGACTCGCCGTGGCCCGCAGGTCAGCGGACGATGAGGTCGGGAGCCCACCCCTCGGTGGCGACCTCCTCGACGAACAGGTCGTCGGGCTCGCGGTCCAGGAAGACGAGGCGTACGGCGTCGGGGTCGGGATTGCCGTCGTCCGGCCCCCGCCAGACCAGGCGCATGCCGAGCTTCTCGGCCGTCCGACGCGAGGCGACGTTGTGCTCGAGGAGGAACGCGAGCACCGGTCGCTCGGCGGCGACGTCGTGGGCGGCCTCGAGGGCGGCCCTCCCCATCTCCACGGCGTACCCGCGACCGTGCACCCGCTGGTCGAAGCGGTAGTAGAGGTTCCACCACCCGCGACCGGCCAGCGCCTCGTCGGGACGCAGGCAGCCACCGCGGCCGACGACCGGCCCACCGTCGGCGTCGCGCACCGACCAGTAGGCGAGCCCGTCGCGCGCGAAGCGACGCCGGCTCGCGCCGACCATCGTCGCTCCCGCTGCCGGGTCGGTGACCCGGCCGGACGGGAAGTGCCGCCAGGACGCCGGGTCGCTGTGGATCGCGAAGAGCGCGTCGGCGTCGGCGTCGACGGGCTCGTCGAGCCAGAGGCGCTCGGTCCGGACGTGGGACCAGCGCGTCACCCCTCCCTCACTCCGACCGGCCCTGGTCGATCTCGGCCTTGCGGGCGAGCCGGTGCGCGCGCCGGATCTCGGCCTCGCGCTGACGGCGTACGTCGCTCTCGGTCTCGGTCTGGAGCGGTGGGACGCGACGCGAGCGGCCGTCCTCGTCGATCGCGACGAACACGAAGTAGGCGCTCGCCACGTGCAGCGGCGCGTCGGCGGCGTCGCCCCACGGCTGCGCCTCGACCCGCACGCCGATCTCCATGGAGGAGGTGCCCGCCCAGTTGACCTGGGCGTAGGTCTTGATGATGTCGCCGACGTGCACGGGCTCGAGGAAGGTCATCTCGTCCATCGCCGCGGTCACCGCAGGACCGCCACTGTGGCGGTAGGCCACGGCACCGGCGGTCGAGTCCGCGAGCTTCATGATGTCGCCACCGTGGACGTTGCCGAGCAGGTTGGACTCGGTCGACGAGGCGATGATGCCGAGGCTCACCCGGCTGTACGACGTGGTGCGGGCCTCTGTCACGAACGGCACGGTAGCGTCTTCTCCCATGGCTGATCGTCCGCAGGGCTCCGGGATGCCCGAGAAGGGAACGCCGGAGTACGACTGGCTCTACGGAGGCAAGTCGCAGTCCCCGCCGTCCGACTCGACGCAGCGGGTGCCCACCCAGGGAGCCGCCGCATCCGGTCGTCCCGACGAGACCCGCGTGATGCCGGCCGCGCGGCGCGAGGAGCGCGCCGGCGGCGGACAGCCGCCCACCGACCGCCGGATGCCGGCCGCCTCTCCCCCGGCCCAGAAGCCGAAGCCGAAGAAGCGCCGCTGGCGCCCCCGCCTGCGGCTCGGCCTCATCCCGCTGCTGCTCCTGCTGGTCCTGGTCTACCTGGCCGGCGTGCCGCTCTACCACTGGACGCAGATCGAGAAGGTCGACGCCGAGCCCAGCGGCGGCAAGCGGCCCGACGACCAGCCCGGCACCAACTACCTGATCGTCGGCTCGGACAAGGCCGACGACCTCACCGACGCGCAGCGCAAGGTCCTCAAGACCGGCGAGCGCGGCGGCACCAACACCGACACGATCATCGTGCTGCACACCGGCTCCGGCGGCCGCACGATGATGTCGATCCCGCGCGACACCCTGACCGAGGTGCCGGGCGAGGGCACGCAGATGATCAACTCCGCCTTCGCCAGCGGCGGCGCCCCCAAGCTGGTGGCCACCGTCGAGGCGCTGACGGGCATCCACATCGACCACTACGTCGAGCTCGGCTTCGGCAGCGTGATCAACACCGTGGACGCCTTCGGCGGGGTGGAGATCTGCCCCAAGCAGGACATGAAGGACCCGCTGGCCCGCCTCGACATCACGAAGGGCTGCCAGGACGTCGACGGCCTCACCGCGCTGGCGTACTCCCGCTCGCGGCACGTCACCGCCCTCAGCGACCTCGACCGCGTCGCGCGCCAGCGCGAGGTGATCAGCGCGCTCGGCGACGAGGCGCTGACGCCGTGGACCTTCGTCAACCCCGTGCGCTACTGGAAGATCAACGACGCCGCGTCCGGCGCGATCCGGGTCGACGAGGGGATGAACCCGATCGACCTCGGTCGCTTCGCCCTCGCCATGACCGGCGACAGCCAGACCTGCACGATGCCCAACCTGTCGGCGCCCAGCGACCCCAACCGGATCATCGCCGACCCCGACCGGGCGCCCGCGCTCTTCACCGCGATCATCGAGGACACCACGGTGCCGAAGCGGGCCTGCACCCCGACGGGCCGCGCCCGCTAGAGCCCACCCTCGCCACGCCGGGAGCGGTGCGTCAGGAAGATTTCGGAGGTCCGGGATCCTCCTCACGCACCGCTCTTGCGCGCTCCCCCAGCTCGACGTACGCTCACGATATATCGCGATAGACCAGCGATAGATCACGTACTGACCCGAGGGAGCACGACATGGGACACCACTGGCCCGGGGCGGACTGGCCCCAGGACGACCGACACCGCCCGCGCCACGGACGCCGACCGGGCGGTCCGCCGCCGTGGCTCGGCGACATCCTCGGCTTCGTCGGCGCCACCCAGGCGCCGCCGCCGCAGCGCGGCCCCAAGGTGCGGCGCGGTGACGTCCGCACCGCGATCATCGACGTGCTCCACCGTGCCCGCACCGCCGAGGAGCCGATCAACGGCTACCAGGTGATCCAGGAGATCTCCGAGCTCAGCAACGGCGAGTGGCGCCCCTCCCCCGGCTCGGTCTACCCGACGATCCAGCAGCTCCAGGACGAGGGACTCGTCGAGGCCGACGACGAGCGCGGCCGCCGTACGATCCGGCTCACCGACGCCGGCACGGAGTGGGCCGAGGCCAACGCCGACGAGCTCGCCTCGGTCTGGGCGCCCTTCGCCCGTACGGAGCCGGTGCGCAGCGACCAGCCCTCGGGCCAGGCCGACATCAAGAGCGAGATCGGCCAGGTCGTCAGCGCCGTGTGGCAGCTCGCCACCCAGGGCTCGGACCAGCAGAAGAAGGCTGCCCTCGACGTCCTCGTCGACACCCGCCGCCGCCTCTACGGCATCCTCGCGGACGGACGGGACGGCGAGCGATGAGCGACCCGCTCCACGACCCGAGGACGCGCATCGCCGACAGCGACCGCGAGCGCGCCATGGCCGACCTCGCCGGTCACTACGCCGACGGGCGCCTCGACCACGAGGAGTACGACGAGCGGCTCGACGCCATCTGGACGGCGCGGACCCGCGCCGACCTCGCGGTGCTCTTCAGCGACCTGCCCCGACCGCAGGTGACCCATCCCCCCGCGCAGGCCCGGCCCAGGGCCCAGCTCGGCGGTCCCCGTCGCCGCTTCCCGCTCCTGCCGGTCATCGCCGTGCTGGTGCTGCTGAGCGCGCTGACCAACGCGCCGTTCTGGCTGCTGATCTTCCCGCTGATGTTCTTCCGCTCGCGCCGCGGCGCGTCGGCGTGCGCGCCGGGCCACGGCTTTCGAACGAGCCACGGCCACGCGCACACCGACTACCGACGTCACCGCTAGGCGAGCGGTCCGGGCTGGACCACGACCCCGCTCGCCGGGGGCCTCTGCGACGATGTCCCGGTGAACGTGGAGGCGAGGGTGGTGCGCAGGCGTGCGCCCCACGTCGTCGCGCGCGCCCTCGCCGCGACCGTCGTGGTCCTCGTCGGCGCGCTCTCCGCCCACACCTGGGCCGGCGGCACGGTCCCGACCGGACCCGGGCTGGCGCTCGTCGCCGCCGTCGTCCTCTCCGGCGGCCTCGTCCTCTTCACCCGGCGGGTGCCCCTGTGGGCGCTCCTGCCGGTCGTCGCCGTGGCTCAGCTCGGCCTGCACGAGAGCTTCGGCCTCGTCGCCGAGCACAGCCACGAGCCGATGTCGGCCATGTCGGCCGACGCGGGCTGGACCTGGCAGATGGTGGCCGCCCACGTCTTCGTCACCCTGCTCACCGCCTTCCTGTGGTGGGTGGGCCGGCGCGCGGCGTCCTACGTCGTCGCGCTCCTGGTCGGGGCCGCGCTGCCCGTCACGACCCGGCAGCGACCGCGCCCGGCCGACGTACGCCTCGGCGCCTCGCTCGTGCACCTGCTCGTCCCTCCCGGCCGCGGTCCGCCGCTGGTGGTCCTGCCCGCCTGAGCTCCGCCTGCGCACGTGCGGACCAGGGGGCACACGCGACCCCAGACCCGCACGACCACCCAGGAGAACACCCATGTCCAGCCGTACCCTGACGCGCCCGCTCACCCGGATCGCCGTCCTCCCCGCCGCCACCGCGGCCATCGCCCTCTCGCTCGTCGCACCGGCGAGCGCCCACGTCACGGCCACCCCGAGCGACGCCTCGGCCGGGGCCTTCACGATCGCCACCTTCAGCGTCGGCCACGGGTGCGAGGGCTCGCCCACCACCAAGGTCGAGATCCAGGTGCCCGAGTCGGTGCTCTCGGTGACGCCGACGCGCAACCCGCTCTACGACGTCGAGGCCACGATCGAGCAGCTCGACGAGCCGCAGACCGACGCCCACGGCAACGAGGTCACCGAGCGCACCTCGACGATCGTCTACACCGCACGCACGCCGCTGCCCGACGGGCAGCGCGACACCTTCGAGCTGTCCTTCCAGGTCCCGGACGCCGAGGGCGAGCTGCTCTCGTTCCCGACCATCCAGACCTGCGAGAAGGGCGAGACCGCCTGGACGCAGATCCCCGCCGACGGGCAGGACGAGGACGAGCTGGAGAGCCCGGCTCCGGGCTTCACCATCCTGGCCGCGAGCGGCGAGGGCCACCACGGTGACGAGGCCGCTCACGAGGACGAGGAGTCGGCGGACGGCGCGGCCGAGCAGGCGTCCGACGAGGCTCCGGGGGCCGAGGGCACCGCTGCGGACGCCGATGACGCCGACAGCGGCTCCTCGGCGCTCGGCTGGGCCGGCCTCGTCGCCGGCCTGCTCGGCCTGGCCGCGGGCGGACTCGCCCTGGCCCGGACGCGCTCGACCACGTGATGTCGCCGGCGCGACCGGCACGGTGGCACCTGACCTCCCTCTGGGGGCCGGTCGCCGCCCTGCTGGTCGCGCTCGCGATCGTCCTGGGCGGCGTCTCGCCGGCGTCCGCGCACGCCGAGCTGGTCAGCACCGACCCCGAGGAGGGAGCCGTCGTCGAGACGGCCCCCGCCGAGGTGACGCTGACCTTCAACGAACCGGTGCGGCTCACGTCCCAGCAGATCGCGGTCTACGACGCCGAGGGCGACCCGGTGGACGCCTCGGCCGGTGCGAACGGCCCCGCCGTGACCGTCACGCTTCCCGGCGCGGCCGACCTCGCCGACGGGACCTACGTCGTGTCCTGGAACGTCCTCTCCGGCGACGGCCACCCGATCTCGGGCGCCCTGACGTTCTCCGTCGGCGCCCCGAGCGCGAGCGTGTCGGCACCACCCGCGCCGGAGACGTCGTCGTGGGCGGTCGAGGTGGTCCGCGACGTCGTCACGGTCGCGTCGCTCGTCGGCCTGCTGCTGGCGGCTGGGCTCGCGATCTTCCTCGCCCGGGTGCTCCCCGGCTCGTGGGACGGCACCGACACCCGGAGGCGGCTGCGCCGCCTGCTCACGTACGCCGCCGGGGCGGGCGCCGCCGGCTTCGTCCTCCAGGTGCCGGTGGCAGCCGTCTACGGCCAGGGCCTCGAGCTCGTCGACGTCGTGTCGGCGTTCGACGCCGGGTCCGTCCTCAACGAGCTGGTCAGCGCCGGCCTCGTGCTGCTGGGGCTGGGCATGGTCGTCCGCGGGGCACGGACCGCCCCGCCCGACCCGACCGACCGTGCCCTGCTCCTGGCCGGCGCGCTGGTCGCGCTGCTGGGGCCGTCGCTGGTCGGGCACACCCGCGCCTTCGCCCCGGCTCCCGTCCTCGTCGCATGGGACGTCATCCACGTCACCGCCGGCGCCGTCTGGCTGGGCGGCCTGGTCGGGCTCGTCCTGTCGCTGCGGGCGCTCGCCGGTCGCGAGGTGCTGGCCGCCCAGACCCTGTCGCGGTTCTCGACGATCGCCGCGTTCGCGCTGGTCGTCGTCTCGGCCGCGGGCGCGTTCCTCGCGTGGCGGATCCTCGGGTCGTGGGCCGGGTTCGTCGAGACGGCGTACGGCTGGTTGCTGCTGGCGAAGATCGGCATCGCCCTCGTGGTGGCCGCGATCGGCGGCTGGAACCGGTGGCGCACCCTCCCCGCGGTGCAGGCGGCTGCCGGGTTCGGCGACCGCGAGCGTGCGGCCGCCGCGGTGACGCGGACCGTGCGCGTCGAGGCGGTCCTGCTCGTCGCGCTGCTCGGCGTGACCGGGTTCCTGGTCAACCAGTCCCCCCGGCCCGCGCCGGTGACCGTCGCGTCGGGTGCGACGGGCGTCGAGGCCGCCACGATCGGCGACGACCTGCGGGTGCTCGCGGTGATGGACCCGCGCCGCACGGGGACCAACACGCTCCTCGTGCAGGTGCAGGACGCGGCCGGGGATCCCTACGACCCGCCGACCGCACCGACCGTGGAGGTGCGCTCCGACGAGCTCGACCTCGGCGCCGTGGCCGTCCGGTCGATCGCCGCGGGCACCTACCGTGGCGAGCTCGTCGTGCCGCGCGTTGGCGAGTGGGACGTGCAGGTCAGCATCCGGCTCAGCAGGTTCGACAACCCGGTGACCACTGTCACGCTGACGATCCGACCGTGAGCTCCACCGGGACCGTGTGCAGGAACCCGTCGACCCTGACCTGGACGAAGAGCCGGTAGTCCCCCGCCTCCTCCACGTCGGCGTGGAAGGTCAACGACGATCCGTCCTCGGTGATGTCCGGTGCGTCCAGCGGGTGCAGGTGGATCATCGAGCCGGTGGCGGTCTGGAAGCCGGTCACGTGCCCGTAGGCGCCGAGGTAGGTCCCGAGGTTCACCGGGTCGCCCTGCTCGTCGCGGACCACGAGCCGCAGCAGGCCGTTGGGCCCGGTCGACGGGGCCTGGGCGACGGTCACGTCCACCACCGGGTCCATCGCGGCGGTGTCGCCCGGGTCGCCGGGCGGCAGCGCGAGCTGCTTGCCCAGGACGACGTGGTCGCCGTTCCCGCCCTCGTCGCGGGCGACGAACTCGGCGACGACGCGGTAGGAGCCGGCGTCCGGTACGTCGAACGGCGCGGTCCACGTGCCGGCCTCGTCACGCGTCGGGTGCAGGTGGCGGAAGACGGTGAGGTCGTCGCTGACGACGTAGAGGTGCAGCTCCTTGGTGAGCTCCTCGACGTAGTCGGTGACCGGCTCGCCGTCGGAGTCGTCGATCCGGAACGCCAGCTCGCCGATCCCGTTGGCTCGCTCACGCACCTGGACGCCGTCGAGGGAGTAGCCCACCTCCGACGAGGTCGTCCCGTCCCCGACCGCCATCGACACCATCACGCCACCGGCATGGGAGTGGCCGGCGGCGACCTGCTCGGACCCGCCGGAGCTGCACCCGGTGGCCGTCGCGCCGAGCACGGCGGCGAGGGCGAGGCCGACAGCGGTACGGGTCACGGCTCCAGTATGGCGGGGCACCGTCAGCGGCCGAGCGTCGAGACCAGCAGCGCCCGGAGGCTCTCGAAGTGCCGCTCCGCCGACTCCTCGTCGTACATCGACGTGTCGGCCATCGAGTAGCCGTGCGGGCCGGGGAACACCTCGTTGACCGCCTCGAGCCCGGCGGCGTCGAGCGCCTCCCCCAGCGCGGCGACGGCCTCGGGCGGCATCGAGCCGTCGTGGTCGGCGTGGCCGAAGGCGAAGGCCGCCCGCGCGGTCGCGAGCGCGAGGTGCGGGCTGTCGGGAGCGTCCGTGACGAGCCCACCGCCGTGCCAGCCACCGACGGCCGCCACGCCGGTGTCGAGCCCGGCGGCGCGTACGGCGATCCGCGCACCCATGCAGTAGCCCGTGACGCCGACCCGGTGGCCGGTCACCTCCGGCAGCCCGCGCAGCGCGGCCAGGTAGACCGGGAGGTCCTTCTCGACGAGGTCCGGCGTCAGCGCCTTGACCCGCGCCATCGCGCCGCCCATGAACGCCTCGCGCGCGCCGGCCTCGCGCAGGTCACCGGTCGGAGCGAGCTCGGACGCCGACCCCTCCCGGAAGAACACGTGCGGCACGAGCACGGTGTAGCCCCACGACGCGATCCGGTCGGCCATCTGCTCGATCTGCGGCCTCAGGCCGATCGCGTCGACGATGAACAGCACGCCCGGCGCGGGACCACCGCCCGGAGGGATCGCCACGTAGGCCTCCGCGTCGCCGTCGGGCAGGGACAGGGTGAGGGTGGGCACGACCCGAGGCTAGCCAGACGGGCGATCAGAGCTGTGACTGCACCCCGGCGAGGAGCTGCCGAGCCATCACGATCCGCTGGACCTGGTTGGTGCCCTCGTAGATCTGGGTGATCTTGGCGTCGCGCATCATCCGCTCGACCGGGTAGTCGCGGGTGAAGCCGTAGCCGCCGAGCACCTGCACGGCGTTCACGGTGACCTCCATGGCGACGTCGGAGGCGAAGCACTTCGCGGCCGCGCCGAAGAACGTGAGGTCGTCGTCGCCGCGCTCCGAGCGGCCGGCAGCGGCGTACGTCATCTGACGGGCCGCCTCGACCTTCATGCCCATGTCGGCGAGCATGAACTGGAGGCCCTGGAAGTCGGCGATCGACTTCCCGAACTGCTGGCGCTCCTTGGCGTAGTCCAGGGCGTAGTCGAGCGCGCCCTGCGCGACACCGACGGCCTGCGCGGCGATCGTGACGCGGGTGTGGTCGAGGGTCTTCATCGCGGTGGTGAAGCCGGTGCCCTCCTCGCCGATCATCCGGTCGGCGGGGATGCGGACCTTGTCGAGGTAGACCTCGCGGGTCGGCGAGCCCTTGATGCCGAGCTTCTTCTCCGGGGCACCGAAGGAGACGCCCTCGTCGGACTTCTCCACGACGAAGGCGGAGATGCCGCCGCGGGTCTTCTTCTCGGTGTCGGTGACCGCCATGACGGTGTAGAACTCCGACTCGCCCGCGTTGGTGATCCAGCGCTTCACGCCGTCGAGCACCCACTCGTCGCCGTCGCGGACCGCGCAGGTCTTCATGCTGCCCGCGTCGGAGCCGGCGTCGGGCTCGGAGAGGCAGTAGGAGAAGCCGCCCTCGCCGCGGGCGAGCGCGCCGAGGTACTTCTGCTTGAGCTCCTCGGAGCCCGCGATCTGCACCGGCAGCGAGCCAAGCTTGTTGACCGCCGGGATCAGCGAGGAGGAGACGCACGCGCGGGCGACCTCCTCGATCACCAGCACGGTGGCGAGCGCGTCGGCCCCGGCGCCGCCGTACTCCTCCGGCACGTGGGGGGCGTGGAAGTCGGAGGCGAGCAGCGCGGCCGCGGCCTCGTGCGGGTAGCGGGCCTCCTCGTCGACCTCGGCAGCGAACGGTGCGATCTTGGCGTCGGCGACCGCACGGACCGCCTCGCGGATGGCCTGGTGCTCCTCGGAGAGGGCGTAGAGGGGGAACTCGCTCATACCCCGGATTCTAGGACGTCCAAGCATTCTGGAGGAGGCGTCTACGGTGTGGTCATGGCCACTCCCCCGACCCCGTCCTGGCAGGACCCCGAGACCGTCGACGCGCTGCTGCGGGCCGAGACCTGGGCCGTGGTCGGGCTGTCCGGCGACCCGTCGCGGACGGCGTACTCCATCGCGAGCCTGCTGCAGGAGCGCGGCAAGCGGGTCGTCCCGATCCACCCGATGTTCGCCGAGCCCGACGCGTCCGAGGTGCTCGGCGAGAAGGGGTACGCCGCGCTGGCGGACGTGCCGTTCGACATCGACGTCGTCGACGTCTTCCGGCGCTCGGAGGCGGCGGGCGAGTTCGCCGACCAGGCCGTGGAGGTGGGAGCCGGCGGCGTCTGGTTCCAGCTCGGCGTGATCGACGAGGACGCCTTCGCGCGCACCCTCGCGGCCGGGGTGCCGATGGTCATGGACACCTGTCCGGCCATCGAGTGGCGCAAGCGCTAGTCCGTACGCACGCCCAGCTCGGCCAGCCGGCGCCGAGCGTCGGAGAGGCCCTTCTCGTTGTCGGCCCGCTCGATCCCGCCGGTGAGGTCGTCGGCTGCCAGCCGGCCGGCGAAGTAGACGCCCTGCACCACCTCGCGCATGCGACGGAAGGCGTCGAGGTGCCGGAGCTCGCCGTGGGCGAGGGGTCCGCGCGCGTCGTAGGCGTCGAGGAACGCCGTCGCGTGCTCGGCGCCCCCGAGGTACATCACCGCCGACGCGACGTCGTACAGCACCGGGCCCCGTGTCGACCCGGCCCAGTCGATCAGTCCGGTGGTGCCGGTCGCGTCGTCGTGGACGAACGCCTCAGGCGCGGGGTCGGCGTGCAGCGTGGCCCAGGTGAGCGCCAGCGGGTCGGTCTCGGCGCGCACGCCCGAGATGGCCGCGACCAGCCAGCCGTGCTCCGTGACGCCGGGCGCACCCGGCGCGAGCCAGTCCGCCGCGAACGTCGCCGTGGCCGGTTCGGGACCGAGGTCGGTCGCCGCGTGCACCCCGGCCAGGACGGTCGCGATCCACACCTGCTCGTCGTCCGACTCGCCCTCGAGCTCGCGCCCCGCCACGTGCTCGAGGAGCGCGAGGCCGGAGCCGTCGGGGGCGACCACGACGAGGCGGCCGTCGCGGGCGGGCAGCGGGCGCCCGGTGGCGAAGCCCGCGTCGGCGAGCGTCGTGGCGACCTCGCTGCCGGCGACGAGACCGGCCACCCCGCCCTCGGGCACGTGCTTGGCGACCCAGGTCGACCCGGCGTGCTCGACCAGCCACGTCTCGGAGTTCATCCCGCCGCCGAGCGGGCGCACGGGCGTCGTGACGCCCCAGTGCTCGACCAGCAGGGCGCTCGGGTCGATCACGCGTCGAGGTCCACGCGCGCCTCGGTCATCGCGATGCCGAGCTGGCGCAGCGACTCCTCCAGCACCCACTGCACGTCGAGGGTGTCGGCCAGCGGCATGACCGGGCTCTCGGTCAGCCCGGCCGCGAGGCACTCCTGCACCTCGACGGCCTGGTGTGCATAGCCCCGCCCGGTCGCCGGGCGCTCGACGGTCTCGGCCTCCTGCCCGTTGCGGCGTACGACGATCCGGCTCGGGTGGTGGAACGGCGGCTCCAGCTCGATCGAGCCCTTCGTGCCCACGATGGTCGCCCGGCCCGGCACCTCCGCGGCGAGCGTGCTGGTCAGCGACGCCGCACGCCCGTCGGCATAGGACAGGTGGAAGGCGGCGGACGCGTCGGCCCCGTTGTCGTACGTCGTCCCGGTGACCGTCACGCCGTCGGGTCGGCCCAGGAGGTCCTGGGCGAACGAGATCGGGTAGACGCCGAGGTCGAGGACCGACCCGCCACCGAGCGCCAGGTCGAAGAGCCGGCTGGTCGGGTCGAAGTCACGCTGGGCGCAGAAGTTCGCCTGGACGAGCAGGAGGTCGCCGATCTCGCCCGCAGCGATCAGCTCGCGGGCGTGCACGACCGCCGGCTGGAAGCGGGTCCACATCGCCTCCATGCAGAAGACCTGCGCGGCACGCGCGGCGTCGACCACCTCCTGCGCGCCGGCGAGGGTGGCCGTGAAGGCCTTCTCGACCAGCAGCGGGGTGCCGCCGTCGATCGCGGCGAGCGCGAGGTCGTGGTGCTGCGGGTGGGGCGTCGCGACGTAGATGACGTCGACCGCGCCGTCGCGGCCGGCGGCGAGGAGGTCGGCGTAGGTGCCCGAGGCGGGCGCACCGAAGCGCCCGGCGAAGTCGGCGGCCGACCCGGGCGAGCGGCTGCCGACGAACGCGATCTCGGCGCCGGCCACGTGGGCGAGGTCCTCGGAGAAGGCCGCGGCCATCCCCCCGGTCGCGGCGATGCCCCAGCGAGTCGTCATGGCGTCACCCTAGGACCCCTGCCACATCCGCTCGACCACATGCGCGGCGATGGCGAGGCTCGACGTCGCGCCCGGCGACGGGGCGTTGCGCACGCACGTGACGGCGTCGTCGCGGGTGATCCGGAAGTCGTCGACGAGGCTGCCGTCACGGTCGACCGCCTGGGCGCGCACGCCGGCGCCGGCGCGGCGCACGTCGCCGACGCCGATGTCCGGGACATAGCGCGACGCCCTGCCCATGAACACCCGCTGCGACGCGGATCCGACGACCTCCTCGACGCCCGTGCGCCAGTGCGCGCGCGCCATCCGCCAGGCACCCGGCCAGGCCACGAGCTCGCGCAGGTCGCGGGCCGACACGTCGCGCCGGCGGTAGCCCTCACGGCGCGTGGCGAGCACCGCGTTGGGGCCGACCTCGAGCTCACCCGTCACCCGGCGGGTGAAGTGGACGCCGAGGAAGGGATAGCGCGGGTCGGGGACGGGGTAGACCATCCCGCGGACGAGGTCCTGCTTGGCCTCGGTGACGGCGAGGTACTCCCCGCGGAACGGCACGATCACCGGACCCCTGTCGTCGCCCGCGAGCGTCGCGACGCGGTCGGCCTGCAACCCGGCGGCCACCACGACGTGGTCGAACCGCAGCGGCGCGTGGTCGCCCTCGACCGTCACCGCCGCGCCGTCGACCTGGCGGCGGATGCCGACCACCTCTGCGTCCAGCCGGACCTGGCCGCCGGCGGCCTCGACCTCGCTCGCGATGGCCCGGGTGACGGCGACGTAGTCGGTGATCGCGGTCTCCGGCGAGTGCAGCGCTGCGAGCCCTGCGGCGTACGGCTCCACGTCCCGGACCTGCTCGCTCGTCAGCCGCCTCAGCCCGGGCACGCCGTTCGCGGCGGCGGTGCGCTCGAGGGCGTCGAACCGCCCCATCTCGTCCGCATCGACGGCGACGACGAGCTTGCCGCACGCGACGTACGGGATCGCGTGCTCGGCGCAGAACTCGCGCAGCAGCGACCGGCCACGCGTGCAGAGCTCGGCCTTGAGGCTGCCCGGCTTGTAGTAGATGCCGGCGTGCACGACGCCGGAGTTGTGGCCGGTCTGGTGGGCGGCGAGGCGGTCCTCCTTCTCCAGCACCACGACCTCCGTGCCGGGTCGGCGGCGGACGATCTCGCGCGCGATCGCGACGCCGAGGATCCCGCCGCCGACGACTGCGATCCGCTGCTCCCCCATGTCGCAGACGGTCGCGTCCCGCTCCACCCGGCGTCAACCCCACAATGGGGGCATGCGCGACCTCCACGTCCCGGCCGGCCCCGGCCTCCCCGACGGCCTGGTCGTTCCCGCCGCCGAGCTCGTCGAGCGGTTCTCGAAGTCACCCGGCCCCGGGGGTCAGTCGGTCAACACCACGGACTCCCGCGTCGAGCTGGAGTACGACGTCGCGTCCTCGGCGGTCCTCACCTCGACCCAGCGGGCCAGGGCACTGCGCCGCTGGCCCTCCGGCACCGTCTCGATCGCCGCCTCCGAGCACCGGTCCCAGCACCGCAACCGGGTCGCCGCCCGGGAGCGTCTGGCCGAGATGCTTCGCGAGGCCCTCGCGCCCCCGCCGCCTCCCCGTCGGGCGACCCGACCCACCCGCGGGTCGAAGGAGCGGCGGCTGAAGTCGAAGAAGGAGCGCGCGCAGACCAAGGCGCTCCGCGGTCGGGTGCGCGGGCGGCCGGAGTAGCTAGAAGCCGACCTTGCTCCCGCTGCCCTTCGCCGCGCTGCGTACGGCGTCGCCCTTGGCGTGGGCGGTCTCGGCGAGGCCTGCGGCGTAGTCGACGAGACGTTGCTGGAGGTCGGAGTCGCTGGTGGCCAGGATGCGGGCGGCGAGGATGCCCGCGTTCTTGGCATTGCCGATGGCGACGGCGGCGACCGGGATCCCGCCGGGCATCTGGACGATGGAGAGGAGGGAGTCCATGCCGTCGAGGTACTTCAGCGGGACCGGGACGCCGATCACCGGCAGCGGCGTGACCGAGGCGAGCATGCCGGGCAGGTGGGCCGCTCCCCCGGCGCCGGCGATGATCACCGACAGCCCGCGGGTGTGCGCCTGCTGGCCCCACTCGATCATCTCGGTGGGCATCCGGTGGGCGGAGACCACGTCGGCCTCCCACACCACGCCCAGCTCGGTGAGGACCTCACCGGCGGCCTGCATGACCGGCCAGTCGGAGTCCGAGCCCATCACGATGCCGACCTTCACGGTCGGGCTCCCAGCGGTCTCGTCGGTCATCAGTCACTCACTCTCATTGCCGAGGTCGCCGCGGAACCACGCGGCGGCGTGCCGGGCGCGCTCGAGGCAGTCGTCGAGGTCGTCGCCGTAGGCGTTGACGTGGCCGACCTTGCGGCCGGGCCGGAGGTCCTTGCCGTAGAAGTGCACGCGCAGCTGCGGGTCGCGGGCCATCGCGTGCGGGAGGCCGTCGTAGAGCCGGCCGGTGTCGGTGGGTCCGCCGAGGATGTTGACCATCACGGTCCAGCGCTCACGCGGGGCCGGCGAACCCAGCGGGAGGTCCATGACGGCGCGCAGATGATTCTCGAACTGGGACGTCACGGCGCCGTCCTGGGACCAGTGGCCGGTGTTATGGGGGCGCATCGCCAGCTCGTTGACCAGGATCCGACCGTCGGTCGTCTCGAAGAGCTCGACGGCGAGGATGCCCGTGACGTCGAGCGCACCGGCGATCCGCAGGGCGATCTCCTGCGCCTGACCGGCCAGGGCGGGCGAGAGGTCCGGCGCGGGGGCGACGACCTCGTGGCAGATGCCGTCGAGCTGGGTCGAGGCGACGACCGGGTAGGCCGCGGCCTGGCCGCTCGGGGAGCGGGCGACGAGGGCCGACAGCTCGCGGCGGAAGTCGACGAGCTCCTCGGCGAGCACCTCGACACCGGCAGCCGCGGCGGCGGCGAAGGCGACCCCGGCCTCGTCGAGGGCGCGCACCACCCAGACGCCCTTGCCGTCATAGCCGCCCCGCGTGGTCTTGAGGACGCACGGCAGGCCGAAGTCGGCGACCTCCTCGGTCGTCGTCACCACGGCGTTGCGCGGGCACGGCACGTCCAGCTCGGCGAGACGGCGGCGCATGACGGCCTTGTCCTGGGCATGGACGAGCGCGTCCGGCCCGGGGCGTACGGCCACACCGTCCGCCTCGAGCGCGTGGAGGTGGTCCGTCGGGACGTGCTCGTGGTCGAAGGTGACCACGGCCGCGCCCTCGGTGACGCGACGGAGCGTGGGGAGGTCGGTGTGGTCACCGACGAGCTGGTCGGGGATCACCTGGGCGGCGGAGACGCCTTCAGCCTCGGCGAGCAGGCGCAGCGGCAGGCCGAGCGCGATCGCGGGCTGCGCCATCATCCGGGCGAGCTGGCCGCCCCCGATGACGGCGAGCGTGGGAGCGCGGTGGGAGCCGGTCGAGGACACGACCGGAGCCTATCGACCGCTCAGCTGGCGATCCGCGCCGCCGTCTCGAAGCGGAGGCCGCGACCGCGGTGGGTCGTGATCAGCGTCGGGTTGCGCGGGTCGTCGTCGAGCTTGCGACGCAGCCACCCGAGGTGCACGTCGATGGTCTTGGAGTTCGTGTAGAACGACGTCTGCCACACGTCCGCCATCAGCTCGCTGCGCGTGACGATGTCACCGGGGCGCGCCATCAGAGCCTGCAGGAGCTGGAACTCCTTGCGGCTCAGGCGGATCTCACGGTCGCCCCGCCACACCTGTCGCGTGCCCGGGTCCAGTCGCACGTCTTGCACAGCCAACACGAGGCCGAACGTAAGGATCCGACACCCCTCCGGGTGGCCTTTTGGCCGAAAGATGCACGACTGGTCTGGTCCACCTCGCACGCTCCGGACGGGCTCCCGAGACAGGTCAGCGACGGCGTACGGCCACCGGTTCGACGAGGCCGAAGCCCCGCACGGGACGGGCCGGGAGCCGCCTGCTCTCCCACTCCGCGGGCGGCAGCAGGTCGGCGGTGTTCTGGTCCACGATGAGCCGGTTGCGGCGCGCGACCTGGGTCAGGCGGGCGGCCATGTTGACCGGCGGCCCGAAGATGTCGCCGAGCCGCTGGATGACCGGTCCGCTCGCCAGCCCGAGGCGGACGTCGGGCATCTTGGCGTCGCGGCCGATCACGTTGATGATCCCCTCGGCCACCGCGATGCCGTCCTCCGCGCCGCCGGTGACGAACAGCACCGAGTCGCCGAGGCTCTTGATGATCCGCCCGGCGTAGCGCGCGACGACGTCCTGGCAGCGACTCTCGAACACCTCGACGAGGTCGCCGATCTCCTCGCGGTCGAGCGTGTTGGACAGCGCGGTGAACGACACCAGGTCGGCGAACCCGACGGTCACGTCGATGGTGTGGAGGTCCTCGTCCTTGGCCCCCATCGCCTCGATCCGGCCGACGGCCGCGGCGAGGTGCCGGCGCCACGCATAGATGAGGAGGTCCTCGAAGGGCGGGTTGACCTCGTTGATCAGGCGCAGGGCGGAGCCGATGCGCGAGCCGGTGGCCTCGTCGCCCGACTCCAGCTCCTCGACGCGGTGCACGAGGGTCGAGACCTCCCAGTCGGCGAGCCGGGCCATGGTCTGGCCGACGCCGCGGGTGAGGTTCACCGCCATGTCGAAGTCGACCGCACCCGCGTCGACGAAGCCCATCAGCGTCGCGACGGCCTCGACGTCGGCAGTGGTGTAGGCCTTCTCGCCGACGAACTCCGGGAAGCCGAGCGCGCGCCACAGCCGGCGGGTCTGGTCGATCGTGATGCCGGTCTCGGCGGCCACCTCGAGCGCGCTCAGCTCGGGCTTGCTGCGGAGGATCGCGTCGTCGAGCTGCTCACCCGGCCGCCGCGCCTCGGACTTCTTCCTCGACGACGTCCTGGCCCGGGGCTTGCCCTTCTTCGGCGTGCGCTCAGGTGCCATCGTCGCGGCGGTCACCGCCGGAGAGCCGGTGCAGCTCGTCGGAGACCTGGAGCTGGACCTTCTCCACCTCGGGGATGTCGTGGAGCTCGACCTGGCCGTCGGTGCTGGCGTCGGACACGACGAGCGTGCCGCAGCCGAAGACCCGGTCGATCACGCCGATCTCGAAGTCGACGCCGCTGATCCGGTTGAGCGGGATCGTGCGGCCCTCCTTGGCGATGAAGCCGGAGCGCTTGATGAAGCGGCGGTTGGTGAAGGTGTAGGTCGTGGTGAGCCACCTCAGGAACGGCCCCACGACGAACCACACGACGACGCCGAGGAACAGGATCCACACCACCAGCGACCCCACCGAGCTGTCGATCAGCCGGCTCAGGAAGATCGCGGCGGCCAGCGCCACGAGCACGACGAGGCCGGGCAGGATCAGAGCCTTGACGTGCGTCCGGGTGGAGACGACGACGTGTTCGCCCGCGTTGAGGAGCTTGGTCGGAAAGGCCACGCAGCGATCATGTCACTAGGCCGGCCGGACGTGCACCACATCGCCGGCCGCGACGGTGAGGGTGCCGTCGTCGGTCCCGACGACCAGCGCCCCGGACGCGTCGATGTCCAGCGCCTCCCCACGGCGTACGTCGCCCGCGGGCAGGTGCACGTCGACCGTGCGGCCGAGCGTGACGCACACGTCGGCGTACGCCGCGCGCAGCGACTCGGTGTCGTCGAGCAGGCCCTGGAGGCCGTGGAGCGAGCCGAGCACCTGGCCGAGCAGGCCGGTGCGCTCGACCGGCTCGCCGGTCTCGAGGGCGACGGAGGTGGCGAGCGCGATCGGCAGCTCGTCGAGCGTCTGGTCGACGTTGATGCCGACCCCGACGACCGCGATCGGACCGCCCGCGGTCTCGATCCGCTCGACCAGGATGCCCGCGACCTTGCGGCCCGTGCCGAGGTCGCCGCCGTCGACCAGCACGTCGTTGGGCCACTTCAGCGCGATGTCGGGCAGCCGGTCGGCGAGCGCCGCCTGGACGGCGTACCCCGTGAGCAGCGGCAGCCACGACCACGACTCGGGAGGCACGTCGGGGCGCAGGAGCACCGAGAAGGTCAGCGACGAGCGCGGCGGCGTCTCCCACGTGCGGTCGAGCCGGCCGCGTCCCGCGGTCTGGTGCTCGGTGACCAGCACGAGCCCCGGCTCCTCGCCGTCGCGGGCACGCGCCGCGAGCGCGGCGTTGGTGGATGGGGTCGCCTCCTCGACCTCGACCCGCCATCCGGCGGGCGCGACGAGCCGCGCGAGGTCGAGAGGTGGGCGCGATGCCGGTGCGTCGGTCATGGCACTAGATTGCCGGATGGACCAGCGACCGACGCAGACCAGGCAACTCAGGAGGCCCCCGCGTGAGCGCACAGCCGGGTGAGGACAACACGATCGACCTGCACACGACGGCCGGCAAGCTCGCCGACCTCGAGCAGCGCCTCGACGAGGCGGTGCACGCCGGCTCGGCGAAGGCGATCGAGAAGCAGCACGCGAAGGGTCGCAAGACCGCCCGCGAGCGCATCGAGATGCTCTTCGACGAGGGCACCTTCGTCGAGCTCGACGAGCTCGCGCGGCACCGCTCGACGGCGTTCGGGCTGGAGAAGACCCGCCCCTACGGCGACGGCGTGGTGACCGGCTACGGCGAGGTCAACGGCCGCATGGTCTGCGTCTTCAGCCAGGACTTCACCGTCTTCGGCGGCTCGCTGGGCGAGGTCTACGGCGAGAAGATCACCAAGGTCATGGACCTCGCGATCAAGACCGGTTGCCCGATCATCGGCATCAACGAGGGCGCCGGCGCCCGGATCCAGGAGGGCGTGGTCAGCCTCGGCCTCTACGGCGAGATCTTCCGCCGCAACGTGCACGCCTCGGGCGTCATCCCGCAGATCAGCCTGATCATGGGCAACTGCGCCGGCGGGCACGTCTACTCCCCCGCCGTCACCGACTTCACCGTGATGGTCGACCAGACCTCCGCGATGTTCATCACCGGACCCGACGTGATCAAGACCGTCACCGGCGAGGACGTCACCATGGAGGACCTCGGCGGCGCCCGGACGCACAACACCAAGTCGGGCAACGCCCACTACATGGCCTCCGACGAGGAGGACGCCATCGAGTACGTCAAGGCGATGCTGTCCTACCTCCCGCAGAACAACCTCGACCCGGCGCCGGAGTACGACGAGCTGCCGGACATGGAGGTCACCGACACCGACCGGGCCCTCGACAACCTCATCCCCGACGGGTCCAACCAGCCCTACGACATGCACGACGTGATCACCGCCGTGCTCGACGACGAGGAGTTCCTCGAGGTCCAGGAGCTGTTCGCCCCCAACATCCTCGTCGGCTTCGGCCGCGTCGAGGGTCGCTCGGTCGGCATCGTGGCCAACCAGCCGATGCAGTTCGCCGGCACGCTCGACATCGACGCCTCGGAGAAGGCCGCACGGTTCGTCCGCTTCTGCGACGCCTTCAACCTGCCGGTCCTCACGTTCGTCGACGTCCCCGGCTTCCTGCCGGGCACCGACCAGGAGTGGCAGGGCATCATCCGCCGCGGCGCGAAGCTGATCTACGCCTACGCCGAGGCCACGGTCCCCCTCATCACGGTCATCACCCGCAAGGCCTACGGCGGGGCCTACGACGTGATGGGCTCCAAGCACCTCGGCGCCGACATCAACGTCGCCTGGCCCACCGCGCAGATCGCCGTGATGGGCGCCCAGGGTGCCGCCAACATCGTGCACCGCAAGACCCTCAAGGCCGTGCAGGACGAGGGCGGCGACGTCGAGGCAAGGCGCGCGGAGCTGATCGACGAGTACGAGACCACGCTCGCCAACCCCTACATCGCCGCCGAGCGCGGCTACGTCGACGCCGTCATCGCACCCCACGAGACCCGTGTCGAGATCATCCGCTCGCTGCGCCTGCTGCGCTCCAAGCGGGAGACCCTCCCGCCCAAGAAGCACGGGAACATCCCCCTCTGATGGCCGACGCACACGAGACCTCGCTCCTCCAGGTCGTCAACGCCGACGCGACCCCCGAGGAGGTCGCGGCCCTGGTCGCGGTCTTCTCGGCACTGGTGTCGGCCGGCGACGACGCCCCGAAGCGTCCGCGCCCGGCCTGGAGCAACCCGGCCCGCTCGGTCCGGCAGACCCACCGCACCGGCGTCGGCGCCTGGCGCGCGAGCGGCCTGCCGCACTGACGTACGTCGACAGTGGAGTCGGCGGCCCGACCTAGCGGCCGGCGGCTCCACAGATGACTCGTCCACAGATCTTCGAACGGTCTCGCGCGAGCGCTCGGCCGCTTGTCATCGTCGTCGCATGCCCCGCCGCGCCACCAGCACCCTCGACGAGTCAGCCCTCGCGCGCCTGCTGGAGCGCCAGGACGGGGTGGTGTCTCGCGGCCAGCTGGTCGGTCTCGGCGCCTCCCGCGCGGACGTACGACGCCTCCTCGCCCGCCGCGAGCTCGTGCCGGTCCACCCGAGGGTGTACGTCGACCACTCGGGGACGCCGACCCGGCGCCAGCGGGAGTGGGCAGCGGTCCTCGCGTGCGCTCCGGCAGCCCTCCACCGCGAGTCCGCGCTCGATGCCCACGGCATGACGCGGGACCGCACGTCAGGCGCCGGGGACCGTGCGATCCATGTCCTGGTCGACCGTGAGCGCCGCGTCGTGCCTCCACCCGGCGTGATCGTCGAGAGGGCGAGCGACCGGCAGGCATGGGTGCAGGACAACAGACGGCCACCGCGCGCCGCCTTCGACTTCGCGGTCCTCAAGGTGGCCGGAGATCGCACCGACGCAGACTCGATCGCACTCCTCTCCGACGCTGTGCACCAGGGGATGACGACGGCCGCGCGGCTGGTGGACACGATCGACCGCCTGCCGCGGCTGCGCCGTCGTGCGCTGCTCCGCGAGATCCTGGCCGACGTCGCGGCAGGGACACGCTCGGTGCTGGAGCGTCGCTACCTGCGCGACGTCGAGCGCGCCCATGGCCTCCCGCAGGGCGAGCGCCAGCTGAGGCAGGACACCGCGAGCGGCGCGGTCCACCGCGACGTCCGCTATCCCGTCGAGCGGACGCTCGTCGAGCTCGACGGCGCCTTCGGGCACCGCGACGCTGTCGACCGGTGGGCCGATCTCCAGCGCGACCTCGATGCTGCCGTCGAGGATCACGTCACGCTCCGACCGGGCTGGGCGCAGGTCCTCGAACCGTGCCGACTGGCCGGGCTGGTGGCAGCCGTCCTGCAGAGCCGCGGGTGGGCGGGAGCGCCAGTCCGGTGCGGATCCGCGTGCACCATCGTCGACAGTGGAGCCAGCGGCCCGACCTAGGGGCCCCGGGCTCCACCGTCGGCACGGTTAGGGTCGTCGCCGTGACTGAGACCCGCACGATCGATGCCCTCTGCGACGCCTACGTCGACGACTACTGCGCCTTGGACCCGCTGACCGCCACCTCGGTCGGGGTGGCCGGCCACGAGCACGAGATGACCGACTACTCCCCCGCCGGCTTCGACGCCCGCGAGGCGCTGGCGCGCGAGGTGGTGGCGGCGGTCGAGGCGGCGACGCCGGTCGACGACCGCGAGGCCGCCGCGCAGGACGCGTTCCTCGAGCGCACCCGGCTCGAGATCGCGCTGGAGGACGCCGGGGTCAACCGGTCCCGCATGTCGGTGCTGTGGAGCCCGCTCCACGAGATCCGCGGTGTCTTCGACCTGATGCCGACCGAGGGCGAGGAGGCGGTGGCCGCGATCGCGGCGCGGCTCGAGGCCGTCCCCGCCGCGCTCGAGGGGCTGCGCGTCACGCTCTCCGACGAGGCTCGCAAGGGCAACGTCGTCGCCGCCCGGCAGTACGCCGAGGTGGCCGAGCAGGTGCGCCGCTGGACCGGCCAGGTGGGCGACGCCGGCGACTTCTACCTCGGGCTGGTCGACCGGCTGGAGGGCGGCGACCCGGCCCACCTCCGGGCGCTGGCGGGGGCGGCGAGCGCCGCGACGGCATCGTTCGGGCTGTTCCTGTCCGACGAGCTCGAGCCGCAGGGCCGGGACACGGAGGGCGTGGGCCGCGAGGCCTACGCGCTGGCCAGCCGCTACTTCCTCGGCGCCGAGGTCGACCTCGACGAGACCTACGCGTGGGGGTGGACCGAGCTCCAGCGGCTGTCCGACCTCATGAGCGCCACCGCCGACCGGATCCTGCCGGGCGCGGACGTCGACGGAGCCGTCGCCCACCTCGACGCCGACCCCGAGCGGGTGGTCCACGGACGCGAGGCCTTCCGTGACTGGATGCAGCAGCTCGCGGACCGGACCATCGAGGAGATGGCCGGCGTCCACTTCGACATCCCCGACCCGATCCGCCGCATCGAGTGCATGCTCGCGCCGACCAACGACGGCGGCATCTACTACACCGGCCCGTCCGAGGACTTCGCGCGACCGGGCCGGATGTGGTGGTCGGTGCCCGACGGGATCGAGGACTTCCACCCGTGGCGCGAGGTCACGACGGTCTACCACGAGGGCGTGCCCGGCCATCACCTCCAGGTCGCGCAGACGGCCTACCGCCAGGACACGCTCAACCGCTGGCAGCGGCTCATGTGCTGGTGCAGCGGCCACGGCGAGGGCTGGGCGCTCTACGCCGAGCGGCTGATGGAGGAGCTCGGCTTCCTCGACGACCCGGCCGACCTGCTCGGCATGCTCGACGGCCAGTCGCTGCGCGCGACGCGGGTCATCGTCGACATCGGCATGCACCTCGAGCTGACCATCCCCGAGGACAACCGCCTCGGCGCCGGCGGCACCGCCTTCCACCCCGGCGAGACGTGGACGCCCGAGCTCGGCCTGGAGTTCATGCGGCTGCACTGCCGGATGGACGACGAGTTCATCCAGTTCGAGGTCAAGCGCTACCTCGGCCTGCCCGGCCAGGCACCCTCCTACAAGGTCGGCGAGCGCATCTGGCTCGAGGCGCGAGCGGCCGTCCAGCAGCGCCAGGGCGACGACTTCGACCTCAAGGCCTTCCACCGTGCGGCGCTCGACCTCGGCTCGCTCGGGCTCGACCCGCTCCGCACGGCGCTGGAGCGCCTGTGACGACACCACTCGTCCTCGCCTCGGCCTCCCCCGCACGCCGTACGACGTTGCGCGCGGCCGGGCTCGACCCGATCGTCGTGGTGAGCGGGGTCGACGAGTCCCAGGTGGTCGACGTGACCCCGGCCGAGCTCGCGCTCCAGCTGGCCGAGCTCAAGTGCGCGGCGGTCGTCGGACGCGAGGAGGTGCCGGCGGACGCGCTCGTGCTGGGCTGCGACTCGGTGCTCGAGCTCGACGGCGAGGCCCTGGGCAAGCCCCACGACGCCGACGAGGCGCGCCTCAGGTGGCGCGCGATGCGCGGCCGGTCGGGCGTGCTGCACAGCGGACACTGCCTGCGCGACGTCGCCAGCGGCCGGGTGGCCGCCGCCACCGGGTCGACGACGGTGCACTTCGCCGACGTCACCGACGAGGAGATCGACGCCTACGTCGCCACGGGCGAGCCGCTGGAGGTCGCCGGGGCGTTCACCATCGACGGCGTCGGCGGCGCCTTCGTCACCGGGATCGAAGGCGACCACCACAACGTGGTCGGGGTCAGCCTGCCGCTGCTGCGCGAGCTGGTCCTCGAGCTCGGACACGCATGGCCGACCCTGTGGTCCCGGGCCTGAGGCGCTAGCATCCCGGGCGTGGGGAGCGCAGTTCGTGGTGGGGTGCAGGCCCAGCCTGTCGCCGACCCCGACGACCGCTACGGCGTCCGCGAGGAGCGGCTGCTGACCGGGGCGACCGTCATCACCGCGATCCGTACGATCGCCTCCGTCGTCCTGGCCGCCATGGCTGCCCACCAGGAGAGCCTGTACCTGTTGGTCGCCGCCCTCGTCGTCTACTGGATCGGCGACATGCTCGACGGGTTCTACGCCCGCATCCGCGACTGCGAGACCCGTATCGGCGCCGTGCTCGACATCATGTGCGACCGGCTCAACGCGGGCGCCTTCTACATCGGACTGGCGTGGCTGCAGCCCGACCTGTCGCCGGCGATCTTCGTCTACCTCGCCGAGTTCATGGTGGTGGACTGCTTCCTCTCGATCGCGTTCCTGGCGTGGCCGGTGCGCAGCCCCAACTACTTCTTCGTCGTCGACCGGCCGATCTGGCTGTGGAACTGGTCGAAGCCCGCCAAGGCGGTCAACAGCGCGCTCTTCGCCGTGCTCCTCCTGGTCACCGGATGGATGTGGGTCGGCCTGGTCATCGCCCTGGCCCTGCTCGCCCTCAAGGTGGTCTCGCTGCACCGGCTGGTGCGGATCGGCCTGCCCGTCCCCGGCGCCGCGGGCTGATGCTCTTCTGGAGCGTCTTCGGCGCCTCGATCGCCTCGGCGCTGCTGCCGCTCATCAACATCGAGGCCATCCTCGCGGTCTCGATCAGCCAGGCGCCGTCGCACGCCTGGCTGCTGGTCATCGCGGCCACGATCGGCCAGATGGTCGGCAAGGTCCTCTGGTACTGGGGCGGCATGCACATCGAGCGCGCCCCCTGGGTGAGCCGTCAGCTCGACAAGCCGAAGGCCAAGGCGTCGCTCGAGCGGTGGCACGAGCGCGCGGAGGGGCGGCCGTGGTTCACGGCCGCGCTGCTCTTCGTCTCCGCGGCCACCGGCTTCCCGCCGTACGCCATCACGGCGGTGCTGGCCGGCACCCTCCGCGTGCCGTTCTGGATCTTCCTGGTGACCGGCACCCTCGGGCGCGGGCTGCGGTTCTGGGCCGTCGTCTACGGCACGTCGTCCGTGCTCGGCTTCTTCTGAGGGATCACTCCGCCGCGGACCACGCCTGGCGCAGCGACACCCGGCCGCCGGTCTGCAGCAGGGCTCGACGGTAGAGCTTCTCCCCCACCCACACGGTGACCGCGGCGAAGGCGGCGAGCAGCCCGAGCGCGACGAGCGGCTCCCACCACTCCACCCCACCCGCGAGGATCCGCTTCGGCATCACGACCGCCGAGACCGGCGGGATGAAGGACGCGATGACCTGCGCCCGACCGTCGAGCGACAGGCCGCCGAAGAACATCACGAGCATCAGCATCGTCAGCGGGGTCGACGTCGCCTGGAGGTCCTCGGTGCGCGAGGCCAGCGAGCCCGCGACGGCCCAGAGGCAGGCGAGCGCGACGAACCCGGCGAGGAAGAAGCCGATGAACCACGCCGTCGGCCCGGAGAGCGCCGGCAGGTAGGACTTGTAGGAGGTGAACGACATCCCGACCAGCCCCACGACGAGGTAGACGAGCAGCTGGATGACGGCGAGCGCGGTGTTGCCGAGCACCTTGCCGGCGAGCAGGTGCCGCAGCGGGATCGCGGCCGCGATGATCTCGACGATGCGGCTCTGCTTCTCCTCGATCACCGACGACGCGAGCTGCATGCCGAAGATGAGGGCCGCGAAGTAGAACAGGAAGACGAAGGCGAACCCCACGACCTCCGCGACGGCGGCCTTCTCGGCGTCCCCGCGGAGGAAGTTCGTGCTGACGCTGCTGCCGGCCTCGAGCGCGTCGACGGTCGTGCCGGCGCCCGCCGCGTTGTCGGCCAGCACCTGCTGGCGTACGACGACCTGCGCCGCGTCGGTCAGCGACTCCTGCTCGCTCGACTCGGACGTCAGCTGCCACCCGTCGTCGCCCGGGTGCAGCCAGGCGTCGACCTCGTCGTCGCGCAGCGCCGTCTCGGCGGCCGTGTCGTCGGCCAGCTCGACCACCTCGACCTCGAGCCGGTCGTCGACCTGCGAGGCGTTGTCCGCGATCGCCGTCGCCATCGCGACGGCGTCCGGGGTGGCGCCGAGCGTGGCGGTCTCGGTCTTCTCGTCCTGCCAGGCGGTGAACCCGAGGAAGCCCACGATCATCACGACCATCAGCAGCGTCCCGATGAGGAAGGACTTGTCGGTGATGCGGGAGACGACCTCGCGACGCGTGACCAGCAGCCAGGCGGGCTCGGTGTTCCTGACCGCATTCCTGTCGGTGTTCTTCTCGGTGTTCATGCGGTGGCCTCCCGGTAGATCTCGCTGAGCGCCGGGCGGACCCGGACGAACTCGTGGACGGCGCCGCGGCGCGTGGCCTCGGCGACCAGCTGCTGCTCGGCGCCGTCGGTGGCGACCTCGACCAGCGCGGTGGTGCCGTCGAGGTCGAGGACGTCGAGCCCCGCCTGGTCGCGCACCCAACCGGCGTCGCCGCCGAGGACGAGGCGGAAGCGCGGCACCCCCGCGTCGCGCAGCTCCGCCACCGTCCCGGCGGCGACCCGGCGGCCGTTGGCCAGCACGACAAGGCGGTCGCACAGGCGCTCCACCAGGTCGAGCTGGTGGCTGGAGAAGAGGACCGGGATCCCGTCGCGGGTGTACTCCCGGAGCAGGTCGACCATCGAGTCGACGGCGACCGGGTCGAGGCCGGAGAAGGGCTCGTCGAGGACGAGCGCGGCCGGCTTCGGCAGCACGGAGGCGATGATCTGCACGCGCTGCTGGTTGCCCAGCGACAGCTTCTCGAGGTGGTCCTTGGTCCGCTCGCCGAGGCCGAAGCGCTCCAGCAGCTCCTGCACCTGCGTCCGCGCCTCGACCCGCCCCATGCCCTTGAGCTGGGCGACGTACACGAGCTGGTCGAGGATCGGCTGCTTCGGGTACAGGCCGCGCTCCTCCGGCATGTAGCCGAAGGTGCGGCGGTCCAGCCGCGTGATCGGGCTGCCCCGCCACAGCACCTCCCCGCCGTTGATGCCGAGCACGCCCATGACCATCCGCATGGTCGTGGTCTTGCCGGCGCCGTTGGCACCGACGAAGCCGGTCATCTGACCGGCCGGCACCTCGAACGACACGTGGTCCACGGCGGTGGTGTCACCGAACCGTCTGGTCAGCTCCCGGATCTCCAGCATGCCTCGACGCTAGGGGGCCCGTGCGCCGAGCGGATCCGTCGTGCGGATGGATCACTCCTCCGCCGGGAGGATGAGTCCGGCCTCGTAGGCGTAGATCACGGCCTGCACGCGGTCGCGCAGGTGCAGCTTGGCGAGCACGTTGGAGACGTGCGTCTTGACCGTCGCCTCGCCGAGGACGAGGTCGGCGGCGATCTCGGCGTTGGACAGCCCGCGTCCGAGCAGCACCAGGACCTCCCGCTCGCGGGCGGTCAGGTGCGCGAGCCCGGCCGGCTCGGGGCGCTCGGCGCGGTCGGCGGCCTCGCCGGCCATCCGGCCGATCACGCGCCGGGTCACCTCCGGCGCGAGCAGCGCGTGACCGCGCCCGGCAGCGCGTACGGCGTCGAGCAGCTGCTCCGGACCGGCGTTCTTCAGCAGGAACCCGCTGGCACCTGCCTGGAGGGCGTCGAAGAGGTAGTCGTCGCGGTCGAAGGTCGTCACGATCACGACGTGCCCGAGGTCGTCGGCGACGAGGTGGCGGGTGGCCTCGATGCCGTCCATCCGCGGCATCTGGACGTCCATCAGCACGACGTCGGGGCGGGTCGCACGCGCCTGCTCGATCGCCTCGAGCCCGTCAGCGGCCTCGCCGACGACCTCGATGTCGTCCTCGACCGAGAGCACCATCGCGAAGCCGGAGCGCACCATCGCGTGGTCGTCGACGAGCAGCACCCGGAGCCTGTCCGTCACGAGGAGGCCCCCAGGGGGTAGCGGACCCGCACCCGGTAGCCGCCGGTGACGCGGGGGCCGATGTCCACCTGGCCCTCGTGCGTCGCGGCGCGCTCGCGGATGCCGAGCTGGCCGAGCCCGCTGCCGGACGTGCCGTGGCGGGGACGGCCGTTGTCGACCACCTCGACCTCGGCGTACGCGTGCTCGTCCACCCGTACGACGACGGAGACGGTGTCGGCGGTCGAGTGGCGGCGGACGTTGGTGAGGGCCTCCTGGACGGTCCGGAACACCGCGAGGCCGATGCCGCGAGGCAGCCGGGAGGCGGCACCGTCCTGCTCCTCGACCACGTCAAGGCTCACGGTTAGGCCCTGACCGTGCACCTCGGCGACCAGGCGCGGGATGTCGTCGATGCCGGCGTCGGTCGTACGCGCGCCGCTGCCGTCGTCGGCTCCCTCACCGCCGCCCTCCCTCAGCGTGCCCAGCAGTCGTCGCATCTGCGTGACCGCGTCGCGGGAGGCCTCCTCGACGTGGGAGAGGGCCGTCCGCGCGGCGTCGGGGTCGCGGTCGAGCACGCGTCGTGCGGCTCCGGCCTGGATGCCCATCGCCGAGACCCCGTGGGCGACGACGTCGTGCAGGTCGCGGGCGATCCGCAGGCGCTCGTCGACGACCGCCTGCTCGCGCAGCCGGCCGGCCTGGCCGGCGATGGTGAGCGCCTGGTCCTCGAGGCGGGCACGCTGGCGGGCGGCCCGCCACGAGACGCCGCCACCCGCGATGGCGCCGCCGAAGTAGATCGCGTTGATCAGCAGGGTGATGGTGATGGCGGCCGGGATCGGCGCGAAGACGCCGGTCGTCTCGCTCAGGTCCTCCTCGTCGAGCCACTCCTGGACGGCCGATCCGAGGGCGAACTGCCACGTCAGCCAGGCGAACATGAACAGCACGATCGAGCACACGACCAGCGCCATGGCGCGCCGGTCGCGCGCCCACGCGACGCCGGAGAGCAGGGCGACGAAGTAGATGATCTGCAGCGACAGCTGGCCCATGACCTCGGGCATCGTCACGCCCGCCACGAACATGTGCAGCGCCGCCAGCAGCGCGATCGTCAACGGCCACCGCCGCCGGCCGAGGAGCAGCACGGCACCAGTCGACACGGCGAACCACTCGGTCCACACCGGGACGTCCGTGTTCTCCAGCCCGCCCGAGCTGCGCACCAGCTCCAGCGCCAGCAGGCTGACCGCCTCGACACCGGCGGCGAGCACCACGTCCTGCCGCCCGATCGCGGGCCGCGGCCGCTCCCACGGGTCGTCCACGCCGAACCACGTCAGCACGCGCTCGATCAGGGACGGCATGCGCCGAGGGTAGAGCGCCGCTCCCCCGTCCGGATCCGTCGGGAGGTGGAGATGCCGCTACCGTCCCGGCATGGCCACCGCCGTGACGCCGGACGACCTCGACTGGGTCGCGGACGCGTTACGGCGCCGCCGTGAGGCGCTGGTGCCGCACGCGCCGGTCTTCTGGCGACCGGCACCCGACGCGGACGCCCGCCACCGGTCGTACCTCCATCACCTCCTCACCGACGGTGGCGCCCGGGCCTGGCGTACGTCCGCCTCGGTGCTGATCGCGGCGCCGGCGCGCGAGGGGTGGCTCGTCGACGACTTCGCATGCGTGGAGGACGGGATCGAGCTCTGGAACGCCTTCGCCACCGCGTGCGCGGGTGACGAGGTCCGGTTCGTGGCCCCGACCTACGAGACCGCGAGGGCCGCGCACGCGGCAACCGCCGGGTTGGAGATCGCCGAGTCGTGGTGGCTGCGCGAGCTCGACGGCTCCGGCGGCGGCACGCCGGGAGTCGAGGTCGACCTGCCGGGAGCGGACGCAGCGACCGTGGCCGCACCGCCGGTCTACGCCCCGCCGGGGCCGATGCTGTTCCTGCCGAGCGTGACCGACGGGGCCGCCCTGCCGGACGCGGTGGACCGGGCTCCCACCCTCGGCTGTGCCGGCGTGGTGGTGAGCCAGCGGGCCGGCGACCAGCTCGACGCAGCCCTTGGCGACGCTGGCTTCCGCCGCCACTGCGACTTCTTCGAGGGCGTGGTCCGGGCGATCGACGGTGGAGCCAGGAGCCGGTAGGTCGGGCCGCGGGCTCCACTGTCCGGCTGCCGGGCTCCCTCCACCCAGCGAGTGGGCCTCACTCGACCGGCAGGCCGAGCCCCCGCGCGATGAGCATCCGCTGGACCTCGGAGGTCCCCTCGCCGATCTCGAGCACCTTGGCGTCGCGGTAGAACCGGACGACGGGGTACTCCTCCATGAAGCCGTAGCCGCCGAAGACCTGCGTGGCGATGCGGGTCGCGGTGACGGCGGACTCGGTCGTGTAGAGCTTGGCGACGGCGGCGGCCTGCTTGAAGGCGGCCATCGAGACCTGGTGCCCGGCGTCCATCGCGTCCTTCATCGCGGCCGCCTTGTAGGTCAGCAGGCGCGAGGCGTCGAGCATCACCTGGAGGTCGGAGACCTGGAAGGCGAGGCCCTGCTTGCGGCCGATGGGGCCGCCGAAGGTCTGGCGCTCGCCGGCGTACTGCAGGGACATGTCGAGGCAGGCCTGGATGCAGCCCACCGCGAGGGCGGCGATGGCGACGCGACCGTCGTCGAGGGTCGCGAGGAACTGGGCGTAGCCGCGGCCGCGCTCGCCGAGCAGGTTGGCCTCGGGGACGCGGGCGTCCTCGAACGACAGCGGGTGCGTGTCGGAGGCGTGCCAGCCGAGCTTGTCGTAGGCCTTCTCGGCGGTGAAGCCGGGCGTGTCCGACGGCACGATGATCGTGGAAATCTCCGGGCGACCGTCCTCGCGCTCGCCGGTGCGGGCGGTGACGGTGACCAGCGAGGTGATCGACGAGCCCGAGTTGGTGATGAACTGCTTGGCGCCGTTGACGACCCACTCGCCGTCGTCGAGGACGGCCTTGGTCCTGGTCGCGCCGGCGTCGGAGCCGGCACCGGGCTCGGTGAGGCCGAAGCCGGCGATCTTCTCGCCGGCGACGAGGGCGGGGAGCCACTCCGCCTTCTGCTCGTCGGTGCCGTAGGTGAGGATCGGGTTGATGCCGAGGCCGACCGCGGCCTCGAGCGTGATGCCCATCGACTGGTCGACGCGGCCGATCTCCTCGATCGCCAGGCACAGCGACGTGAAGCCGCCGTCCTCGCCGGCCATCCCGGCTCCGCCGAACTCCTCCGGCGCGGTGAGCCCCATCAGGCCGAGCTGGCCCATCTGGTGCACGACGTCGGTCGGGAAGTGGTGCTCGCGGTCCCACTGCGCGGCGTGCGGCGCGATCTCCTTCTCGGCGAAGTCGCGGACGCTGCGGCGGAACTGCTCGTGCTCGGGGGACAGCTCGAAGGTCATGGACCGAGACTAGCGCCACAGGTTAGCGATCGCTAACCATGCGTGGACGTCGTACCCTCGCGCGGTGAAGCGGCTCCCCCTCGTCACCCTCGCGGTCGGCACGGCACTCGGCCTCGCCGTCGGCGTGGCCGGGACGCTGGCGTACGACGCCTCGCCCGACGACACGGACGCACCGACGACCGGACCGACCGACGGACCGACGACGCAGCCGTCCGCCGAGCCGGGCCAGGCGGCGCCGCGGAGCGTGATCCTCCTGATCGGCGACGGCATGGACGACTCGATGATCACCGCCGCCCGCAACTACTCCGTCGGCGCGGCCGGGCGCCTCGTGCTGGACGGGCTGCCGGCGACGGGCGCGATGACGACGTACGGCCTGGTGCCGGGGCCGGGCCCGGACCACGCGATCGACTACGTGTCGGACTCGGCGGCCACCGCGAGCGGGTTCTCCACCGGCGTGAAGACCATCGACGGCCGCATCTCGCAGGGACCGTCGGACGCGACGGTCGTCCCCGGCGAGGACCACGAGACCGTGCTCGAGGCCTTCGCGCGGGCCGGCAAGCGGACCGGCAACGTCTCGACCGCCGACATCACCGACGCCACCCCGGCCGCCGCCGCGACCCACGTCAACGACCGGACCTGCCAGGACCCGACCACGATGTCCGCCTGCCCCGCGGCGCTGAAGTCGGCCGGCGGTCGCGGATCGATCGCCGAGCAGCTCCTCGACGCGGGAGTCGACCTCCTGCTCGGCGGGGGTCAGCAGCGGTTCGACCGGGCGCTGGAGGACGGATCGGCGAGCCTGCTCGACCACGCCACGACGGACCGCGGCTACCGGTCCGTGCGGACGGCTGACGAGCTCGCCGCCGTCGACGACCTCGCCGGTGGCCGGCTGCTGGGGCTGTTCGCCCCGGTCCACCTGACCCGGAAGTACGCCCCGCTCGAGGCGCGGCCCGGCGGCGCCACCACCGCCGACGGCCGGTGCGTCGAGCAGGACCGAGGGACCGAGCCGACGGTCGCCCAGATGACGTCGACCGCCCTCGACCTCCTCGATGACCCCGATGGCTTCTTCCTCCAGGTCGAGGCCGCCAGCGTCGACAAGGCCGAGCACGAGCGCGACATCTGCGGGGCGATCGGCGAGCTCGAGGACCTCGACGAGGCGGTGGAGACAGCGCTCGACTACCAGGGCGAGCACCCCGACACGCTCGTCGTCGTCACCGGCGACCACGCCCACTCGACGCAGATCGTCATGGACGACAAGGGCGGCATCGACACCGCCACGGTCACCACCGCCGACGGCGACCCGATGACCGTCGCCTACTCCACGGCGTACCGCGAAGCCACCGACGGCAAGGAACGAGGCAAGGCCACCCACACGGGCACCCAGATCCGCGTCGCCGCGATCGGACCGGGGGCCGAGCGGGTCACCGGCGTCATCGACCAGACCGAGCTCCACGCGATCATGCTGGGCCAGTGAAGGACGCGAGTGAGGGACGCGGGTGAGGGGTGCACCACACACGATTGCCACACCCCCGCGACTCGGGTCTAAGGTGAGGCAACCCTAAGCAACTCGTGAAGGACCCACCCCCGTGACGTTTCGTACCCGCCGGATCCCGGTCGCGCTCGCCGCGACCCTCCTCACCGCCTCGACCCTGTCGGGCTGCGGCGTCTTCGGGTCGCCGGACCTGGTGATCTACAACGCGCAGCACGAGCAGCTGCTCGACGAGATCATCCCGATGTTCGAGGAGGAGTCGGGCCTCGACGTCGAGCTGCGCAGCGGCAAGGACCTCGAGTTCGCCAACCAGATCGTCGAGGAGGGCACGGACTCCCCCGCCGACGTGTTCCTCACCGAGAACTCGCCCGCGATGAGCATCGTCGACAACGCCGGCCTCTTCGCCGAGCTGCCCGAGTCCGCCACCGCGAGCATCCCGGAGCAGTACGTCCCGGCCGACCGGAAGTGGACCGGCTTCCTGGCCCGCTCGACCGTCGCGATGTACAACACCGACTCGATGACCGAGGCCGACATGCCGGCCTCGATCATGGACTTCGCCGAGCCGGAGTGGAAGGGCCGCGTCGCCTTCTCCCCCACCGGTGCGGACTTCCAGGCCATCGTCTCCGCCGTCCTCGCGCTCGAGGGCGAGGAGGCCACCGCCGCGTGGCTGCAGGGCCTCAAGGACAACGGCGTCATCGTGCAGAACAACCTCGTCGTCATGCAGTCCGTCGACTCCGGCGAGGTCGACGCCGGGATCGCCTACAGCTACTACTGGTACCGCGACCGCCAGGAGAACGGCACCGACTCCGACAGCTCGGCGCTGCACTTCTTCGGCAACCAGGACCCCGGCGCGTTCCTCAGCGTCTCCGGCGCCGGCATCCTCGCCAGCAGCGAGCACCAGGCGGCGGCCGAGGAGTTCGTCACCTGGCTCACCGGCACCGAGGCGCAGCAGGCGATGGCGGAGTCGTACGCCCTCGAGTACCCGCTCAACCCCGACGCCGCGCTCAACCCGGACGTGAAGCCGTTCGACGAGCTCGAACCGCCGGAGGTCGACGTCGCCAGCCTCAACGGACCCCAGGTCACCGACCTGATGACCGCGGCAGGGCTGCTCTGACCACGACCGGCCTCGGGACGAGGGCCACCACTTCGATCGTCACAGGCCGACGTACGCCGCCCCTGCTGCTCGCGGCCGGGGCGGTCGTCGCCCTCCTGGCGCTGGTGCCGCTGGCCTATGTCGCGACCTACGTCGTCGTGATCGGACCGGTCGAGCTGTGGCAGCTCGTCGTGCGACCGCGCATCGTCGAGCTGCTGCGCAACACCGTCACCCTGGCCGCGGCGTGCATGGCGGCGACCGCCGTGCTCGGCGTCGCGCTCGCCTTCCTCGTCGAGCGCACCGACCTGCCGGGCCGCCGGGCCTGGCACGGCCTGCTGGTGGCACCGCTCGCCGTCCCGGCCTTCGTCAACGGCTACGCGTGGGTCTCGCTCGACCGCAGCGTGCACGGCTTCGCCGGCGCCTTCGGCGTGGTGACGCTGTCCTACTACCCGCTGGTCTACCTTCCCGTCGTCGCGATGCTGCGGCGCCTCGACCCGGCGCTCGAGGAGTCGGCCTGGTCGCTCGGCCACTCCCGTGCGCGCACGTTCCGCACCGTCCTCCTGCCCCAGCTGCGGCCCGCCCTCCTCGGTGGCGCCCTGCTGGTGGGCCTGCACCTGCTGGCCGAGTTCGGCGCGCTGTCGCTACTGCGCTTCCCGACCTTCACGACCGCGATCTACGACCAGTACGGCTCGACCTTCAACGGCGCCGCGGCCACCGCGGTGGCCGGCGTGCTGGTCCTGCTGTGCCTCGTGCTGCTGCTGGCCGACCTGCGGCTGCGCGGCGACCGGCGCTACGCCCGGGTGGGTCGGGGCGCCGCGCGCAACGTCGTGCCCCTCGCCCTCGGCCCGTGGCGCGCACCCGCGCTCGCCGCCGTCGGCGCGGTCGTCGCCCTCGCCGTCGGGGTCCCGGCGTTCTCGCTCGTCCGGTGGCTCGCGATCGGCACCTCGACACAGTTCCCGGTGGCCGAGCTGACCGAGGCACTGGTCGCCACCGTCGTGCTCGCGCTGGCGGGCGCGGTCGTGACCACGCTGGCCGCGATCCCCGTCGTGTGGCTGGCCGTACGCCACCGCGGGCGGCTGTCCACGCTGATCGAGCGCAGCACCTACGTCGCCAACGCGCTGCCCGGCATCGTCGTCGGCCTGGCCCTCGTGGTGGCGTCGCTGCGGCTGGTGCCGGTCGTCTACCAGACCGCGACCCTCCTCGTGGCGGCGTACGCCATCCTCTTCCTGCCGCGGGCCGTGGTGACCGTGCGTGCCGGGCTGGAGCAGGCGCCGGTGGTGCTCGACGAGGTCGCGCAGAGCCTCGGCGTGGGGCCGCTCGCCACCGCCCGCCGGGTCACCCTGCCGCTGATCGCCCCCAGCCTCGGGGCCGGTGCCGCCCTGGTCTTCCTCGCGATCTCGACCGAGCTGACCGCGACCCTGATGCTCTCCCCGATCGGCACCCGCACGCTGGCCACCGAGTTCTGGTCGGCGTCCTCGGAGCTCCGCTACGGCGCCGCCGCGCCCTACGCCCTGCTGCTGGTGCTCGTCTCCATCCCCGCGACGGTGCTGCTGATGCGCACCGACAGCCCCGCCGCCCAGACCGAGCAGGTGCCTGCATGAACACCCCACGACGTTCTTCTCCTCCGCTTCGCTCCCCCGAACAACACCGCGGGGACCCCGCATGAGCTCGCTGACCGTCACCGGGGTCACCAAGTCCTTCGGCGCCACCCGCGCCGTCGACGACGTGACGCTCCACGTCCGGCACGGCTCGTTCACGACCGTCCTCGGGCCGTCGGGCTGCGGCAAGACCACCCTGCTCCGGCTCATCGCCGGCTTCCTCGTGCCGGAGTCGGGCAGCATCGCCTTCGGCGACACCGTCGTGGCCGGCGACGGCACCCGCCCGATGCCACCGCAGACGCGGCGCGTCGGCTACGTCCCGCAGGAGGGCGCGCTCTTCCCGCACCTCGACGTCGCCGCCAACATCGCGTTCGGGCTCGAGAAGAGCGCGCGCGGCTCCGACCGGACCGACGACCGGGTGGCGGAGATGCTCGACCTCGTCGAGCTGCCCGCCGACTTCCGCCACCGCCGACCCGACGAGCTCTCCGGCGGTCAGCAGCAGCGGGTGGCGCTGGCGCGCTCGCTCGCCCCCCAGCCGGCACTCGTGCTGCTCGACGAGCCGTTCTCCTCCCTCGACGCCAGCCTGCGCGGCAGCACGTCGCGGGCCGTACGCCGTGCCCTCGAGGCCAGCAACACCACGGCCGTGCTCGTCACCCACGACCAAAACGAGGCCCTGTCCCTGGCCGACGAGGTCGCCGTGATGCGCGCCGGCCGGCTCGTCCAGTCGGCCACCCCGAGCCAGGTCTACCTCTCGCCGAGCGACCCCGAGGTCGCCGAGTTCGTCGGCCGCGCGGTCGTCCTGCCGGGCACCGCGTCCCGGGCGCGCGCGACCTGTGCGCTCGGAGAGGTCGTGCTGACCGAGCCCGCCGAGGGCGAGGTCGCGCTGATGATCCGGCCCGAGCAGGTCTACGTCGACCTGACGCACGACGACGGCGTCCGCGGCGCGGTCGAGGAGGTCAGCTACTACGGCCACGACTGCGCCGTGCAGGTGCGCCTCGACGACGGCACCTCGGTGCTGTCGCGGATGTCCGGCGTCCGCCACCCGAGCCCCGGTGACATCGTCCACCTGCGCGTGACCGGACTGGTCCGCGCCTACCGGCCGGCGGCGCCGTGACCCTCACGCCGCACCGCACCACCCGCACCACGCCCGTCCTCGACCACGCCCGGTTCGGCGACGCACCCGCGGTGCTCGCCGGCGACCTGACGCTCAGCCACGCCGCGCTCGACCGCCTCGTCGCCGATCGCGCCCGTGCGTGGGGACCCGAGCGACGGCTGGTGCTCGTCGAGGCGGCCAACGACCTCGACTCGGTCGTCGCCTACCTCGCCGCCCTCCAGCACGGCCACGTCGCCCTCGTCGTGCCCGACGGCCGCGCCGCCCAGCGCCATGCGCTCGTCACCGCCTACGACCCGGACATCGTGTGCCTCGCCGACGAGCCCGACGACGTACGCCGGCCGGCGAGCGCGCACGACCTCCACCCCGACCTCGCGCTCCTGCTCAGCACCTCCGGGACCACCGGGTCGCCCAAGCTCGTCCGGCTCTCGCACGACAACGTCGCCAGCAACGCCGCGGCGATCGCCGACTACCTCGCGCTGACGCCCGCCGACCGCGCGATCACCGCGCTGCCGCTGCACTACTGCTACGGCCTGTCGGTCCTCCACTCGCACCTCGTCGCGGGCGCGAGCGTCGTGCTGACCGGGCTCAGTGTCGTCGACGAGTGCTTCTGGGACCTCCTCGCCCGCGTCGGCGCGACCACGCTGGCCGGGGTCCCGCACACCTTCGACCTGCTCGCCGCCAGCGGCTTCGAGGCGCGCGACCTGCCCACACTTCGCCAGGTGACCCAGGCCGGCGGCCGCCTCGACCCCGACGCCGTACGCCGCTGGAGCCGCTTCGGCCGCGACCACGGCTGGGACCTCGTCGTGATGTACGGCGCCACCGAGGCGACCGCGCGGATGGCCTACCTCCCGCCGCACCTCACCACAGACCACCCCGCCGCGATCGGTGTAGCCATTCCGGGGGGACGGCTACGCCTCGACGAGGGTGTGGACGGAAGGGCCGGAGTGGGCGAGCTCGTCTACTCCGGCCCCAACGTCATGCTCGGCTACGCCGACTCCCCCGCGGACCTCGGCCGGGCACGCGACGTCGACGAGCTGCGGACCGGCGACCTCGCCCGTGAGGTCGACGGGCTGTTCGAGGTCGTCGGCCGGATCGCCCGGCGCGGCAAGGTCTTCGGCCTGCGCCTCGACCTCGACGACCTCGAGCGTCGCCTCCAGGCTGAGGTCGACCCGCGGGCTCGCGTCGTCGCGACCGATCGCCACGTCCACGTCTTCCTCACCTCCGGTCGCGGCAGCGCCGCGGCCCACGCCCTCACGACCGGCCACTGCGGCGTGCCCGACCACGCTGTGCGGGTGACTGTCCTCCCGCAGGTGCCGCTCACCGCCAACGGCAAGGTCGACTACGCCGGGTTGGGCGCCCTGGCCCGGCAGGCCGAGGAGCCGTCGGCCGCCGTCGACAGCTCCGTGCGTGCGGCCTACGTCCGGGTGCTCGGGCGCCCCGACGCCCGCGACTCCGACTCCTTCGTCGACCTCGGCGGCGACTCGCTGTCCTACGTCGAGCTCGCCACCCGGCTCGGTGAGGCGCTCGGCGGCGCGCTGCCCGCCGGCTGGCACACCCGCAGCATCGGCGAGCTCGAGCGGCTCGCGGCCACGGACGGCACGACCACGGTCGAGCCGGGCCGCTGGGCGCGCCTCGACACGACGGTCGCCCTGCGCGCGCTCGCGATCCTCTTCGTCGTCGCCAGCCACGTCGACCTGATCGCGCTCGAGGGCGGCGCCCACCTGCTGCTCGCCCTGGCCGGCTTCAACTTCGCGCGCTTCCAGCTCTCCGCGGCGGGTGACGCCCGTACGCGCCTGCGCCACGGCCTCTCCGGACTGGCCCAGCTCCTCGTCCCGTCCATGCTCTGGGTCGGTGCCGTCGCGCTCGTGCTCGGCAGCTACGACCTGACCACGGCGCTGTTCGTCCGCGAGTTCCTCAACAGCTCCGAGTGGGACGACCAGTGGCAGCTGTGGTTCCTCGAGTCGCTCGTGTGGATCACGGCGGCGGCCCTCGCGCTCACCTGCCTGCCACGCCTGCACGACCTGGAACGTCGTACGCCGTTCCGCTTCGCGCTCGTGCTGCTCGCCGTCACCGCCGCGGCCCGCTTCGCCGACGTCGGCTGGCGCGCCGGTCCCACCCAGCGCTACACGACCCTCGTGGTCGCCTTCGTCTTCGTGCTCGGCTGGCTCGGCGCCCGCGCCGACACGACGCGTCGACGCGTGATCGTCTCGGTCCTCGCCGCCGCGCTGCTCGTCGGCTTCTTCGGGCAGGTGCACCGCGAGGCGATCGTGCTCGGTGGATTCCTGGCGATGCTGTGGCTGCCGCACGTCTCCGTGCCGGCGTGGGTGGCCCGCGCCGCCGGCGTGCTCGCCGGAGCCAGCCTGTTCATCTACCTCACGCACTGGCAGGTCTACCCGGCGCTCGAGGACGCGGGCCACCAGTGGCTGGCGCTCGCGGCCTCGCTCGTCGTCGGCATCGCCTACGGACGTGTCGTACGTCCCTTGCACAAGGCTGTCGGTCGCGCCGTGCTCGGCGCGCGGTAGCCTGCCGAGCGGTGCTTTTCCCGGCCAGCGCACATGGCCACCCTCGCCCGACCCAGGAGTCCCGCGTGAGCTTGAAGAAGGTCCTGATCGCCAACCGTGGCGAGATCGCCGTCCGCGTCATCCGTGCCTGCAAGGACGCCGGCATCGGCTCCGTGGCGGTCTACGCCGAGCCCGACCGCGACGCGCTCTTCGTCCGGCTCGCCGACGAGGCGCACTCGCTGGGTGGCGCGACGCCGGCCGACTCCTACCTCGACATCGCCAAGATCATCAAGGTCGCCACCGACACCGGCGCCGACTCGGTGCACCCCGGCTACGGCTTCCTCGCCGAGAACGCCGACTTCGCCCAGGCCGTCATCGACGCCGGGCTGATCTGGATCGGTCCCCCGCCCGCCGCCATCGAGGCCCTCGGCGACAAGGCCAAGGCCAAGCACATCGCCGACAAGGCCAACGCACCGCTGGCCCCGGGCACCAAGGACCCGGTCAAGGATGCCGACGAGGTCGTCGCGTTCGCCGAGGCCAACGGCCTCCCGGTCGCGATCAAGGCCGTCTTCGGCGGCGGCGGGCGCGGCCTCAAGGTCGCCCGCACGATCGAGGAGATCCCCGACGCCTACGAGTCCGCGGTCCGCGAGGCGGTGACCGCCTTCGGCCGCGGCGAGTGCCTGGTCGAGAAGTTCCTCGACAAGCCGCGCCACGTCGAGACCCAGTGCCTCGCCGACCAGCACGGCAACGTCGTCGTGGTGAGCACCCGCGACTGCTCGCTCCAGCGCCGCAACCAGAAGCTCGTCGAGGAGGCGCCCGCGCCGTTCCTGAGCCAGGAGCAGCTCGACGAGCTCTACGAGTCGTCCAAGCGGATCCTCACCGAGGCCGGCTACTACGGCGCCGGCACGTGTGAGTTCCTCGTCGCCCAGGACGGCACGATCTCGTTCCTCGAGGTCAACACCCGCCTGCAGGTCGAGCACTGCGTCTCCGAGGAGGTCACCGGCATCGACCTGGTCCGCGAGATGTTCCGCATCGCCGCCGGCGAGGAGCTCGGCTACGGCGACCCGGAGATCCGCGGCCACTCCATCGAGTACCGCATCAACGCCGAGGACGGCGGGCGCAACTTCATGCCCGCGCCCGGCACGCTCTCCGCGTGGGCACCGCCCAGTGGTCCCGGCGTACGACTCGACGGGGGCTACGAGAACGGCGAGACCATCCCCGGCTCGTTCGACTCCCTCATCGCCAAGCTCATCGTCACCGGTACGACCCGCACGCAGGCGCTCGAGCGCTCCCGCCGCGCCCTCGACGAGTTCGTCGTCGACGGCATGCCGACGGTCATCCCGTTCCACCGCGCGGTCGTCTCCGACCCGGCCTACGTCGGTCCGTCCAACCCGTCCGGCGAGGGCGAGTTCACCGTCTACACGCAGTGGATCGAGACCGAGTTCAACAACCAGATCGAGCCCTACTCGGGTGACTCCGCGGAGGCCGAGGAGGCCGGCGAGCGGCAGAAGGTCACCGTCGAGGTCGGCGGCAAGCGCCTCGAGGTCGTCCTCCCGGCCGGGCTCGGCGGACTCCCCATCGGGGGAGCCGGCGGCACCGGGGGCGGCGCGAAGAAGGCCGGCAAGCGCTCCGCCAAGAAGGCCGGGGCCGCGGCCTCGGGCGACGCCGTCACCTCGCCCATGCAGGGCACCATCGTCAAGGTCTCCGTCGAGGAGGGCGCCGAGGTCGCCGAGGGCGACGTTATCGTCGTCATGGAGGCGATGAAGATGGAGCAGCCCCTCAAGGCCCACAAGGCCGGCACCGTCACCGGCCTCCAGGCCGAGGTCGGCGCCACCGTCACCAACGGTGCCGTGATCTGCGAGATCAAGGACTGAGCGTCCCGCCGGCGTCGGAGTCCCCACACGTGCGGGGACTCTGACACTCGGAGGCCTTTGCAACCCCCTCCAAGTGTCCGACTCACCCTCCAAGTCCGACATCACAGCCCGCATAGATAGCGAGCGATCACTTTTTATGTGAGACTCCCGGGGTGTCCGCCACCCCGACCCCGCGCCGTACGCAGGCCGAGCGTCGCGCGGGCACGATCACGTCGCTCCTCGACGCGACCGTCGGCTGCCTCGCCGAGCGGGGGTACGCCGCCACGTCGACCGCCGCGGTCTGCGCGGAGGCAGGCGTCAGCCAGGGGGCGCTGTTCCGGCACTTCCCGACCCGCCAGGCGCTGCTGGTCGCCACGGCCGAGCATGTGGCGACCCGCAACGTCGAGGCGTTCCGCACGACCGTCGGCGCGGACGTGGACAGCGTGGACGCCGTGGTCGCCGTGCTGGCCCGACTCCGCGAGGTGGTCCTCTCCCCCGCCAACCAGACCTGGCGCGAGCTGCTCGTGGCTGCCCGGGCGGATGCCGACCTCCGAGCTGCACTCCTCCCCGCCCGCGAGTCGCTGCAGGCGCAGATGCTCGACGCGGCCTCCGACCTCTGGGCCGAGCGCCTGCCCGCCGATGACCTGGCCGCCGTGCTGAGCATCGTGGTCAACATGCTCGACGGTCTGGCGTTCTCGGCCCTCGACCCCGACCCGACGGCCGCCCCCGGCCGCACCGTCGAGCGCGCGCTGCGCCTGCTCGCCGAGATGATCGTCAGCCACTACCCGCAGGAGCAGCCATGACCACCGCCAGGGACACCTTCACCCCCGACGTCACCGTCGTCGGCGCCGGGCTCGCCGGCCTCGTCGCGACCCACGAGCTCGCGCTCGCCGGCAAGCGGGTGCTGGTCCTCGACCAGGAGAACCGCAAGAACCTCGGTGGCCAGGCGTGGTGGTCGCTCGGTGGCCTGCTCTTCGTCGACAGCCCCGAGCAGCGGCGGATGGGCATCACGGACTCCCCCGAGCTCGCCTGGCAGGACTGGCAGGGCTCGGCGCAGTTCGACCGGCTCGGCGACGGCACCGACGGTCCGGGCCGCGGCGAGGACCACTGGCCGCAGCAGTGGGCACGGGCCTACGTCGACTTCGCCCACCGCGAGAAGCGCGCGTACCTCCACGACCTCGGGCTGAAGTCGCTGCCCTTCGTCGGCTGGGCCGAGCGCGGCGACGGGCGCGCGCTGGGCCACGGCAACTCGGTCCCGCGCTTCCACCTCACGTGGGGCACCGGTCCCGAGGTCGTCCGGATCTTCGCCGAGCCGGTCGAGCGCGCCGAGGCGGCCGGGCTCGTACGGTTCGCGTTCCGGCACCAGGTCGACGAGGTGGTCGTCGAGGACGGCACCGTCGTCGGCGTGCGCGGCACGGTCCTGGCCGACGACGACAGCGAGCGCGGGGTGAGGTCCAGCCGTGAGGCGGTCGGCGACTTCGAGCACCGCGCCGCCGCGGTCGTCGTGACGAGCGGCGGGATCGGCCACAACCACGAGCTGATGCGTCGCAACTGGCCGACCGAGCGGGTCGGCGCCGCTCCCGAGCACCTGATCTCCGGCGTCCCGGCCCACGTCGATGGCCGGATGCAGGGCATCGCCGAGACCGCGGGCGCGACGATGGTCAACAAGGACCGGATGTGGGCCTACGTCGAGGGCATCCACAACTGGGACCCGGTCTGGCCCGACCACGCGATCCGGATCCTGCCCGGCCCGTCGTCGATGTGGTTCGACGCCACCGGCAAGCGGCTGGAGGGCATGTCGGGCGTCCCCGGCGCCGACTCGATCGGCGCGATGAAGCAGATCCTCGCCGCCGGCCACGACTACTCGTGGTTCGTGCTGACCCAGTCGATGATCGAGAAGGAGTTCGCCCTCTCCGGCTCCGAGCAGAACCCCGACATCACCGGCAAGGACCTGACGTTCCTCGCCCGGAGCCGGCTCGCCAAAGGCGCTCCCGGACCGGTGGAGGCCTTCAAGGAGCACGGTGTCGACTTCGTCGTCGCCGACGACCTCGACGAGCTCGTCACTGGGATGAACGAGCTCGCGCGGGGGCCGAAGCTCGACCCGGACGCGCTGCGCCACCAGATCGAGGCGCGCGACCGCGAGGTCGACAACCCGTTCAGCAAGGACATCCAGGTGATGGCGATCCACAACGCCCGCCGCAGCCGTACGGACAAGCTGATCCGGGTCGCCAAGCCGCACAAGGTCCTCGACCCGGCCCACGGCCCGCTGATCGCCGTACGCCTCAACATCCTGTCGCGCAAGACGCTCGGCGGGCTCGAGACGGACCTCGACGGCCAGTGCGTCGCCGCCGACGGGAGCCGCGTGCCCGGCCTGTACGCCGCGGGCGAGGTCGCCGGGTTCGGCGGCGGCGGGGTCCACGGCTACAACGCGCTCGAGGGCACCTTCCTCGGCGGGTGCATCTTCTCCGGGCGAGCCGTCGGGAGGGCGCTCGCGCGCTGACTGCCGGCTCGCCGGTGGTCGCGCGGGCTGATGCCGCGCTCCCGCTTGAACGCCGCGCTGAGCGCGAACGGCGTCGCGTAGCCGACGCGACGCGCGACCGACGCGACGGTAGCATCGGGCTCGAGCAGCAGGTCGGCGGCCAGCGAGATCCGCCACTGGGTCAGGAACGCCATCGGCGGCTCGCCGACGAGCTCGGTGAACCGCCTCGCGAATCCGGCCCGGGACACCCCCGAGCGGTCCGCCAGCTCGGCCACGGACCACGCGTGGTGGGGGTGGTGCTGCATCAGCCGCAGCGCCGGTCCGACGACGGCGTCGCCCTGGGCGGCGTACCACCCGGGCGTCCCGGCGTGTGATCGGGCGAACCAGGTCCTCAGCAGGGTGAGGAGCAGCAGGTCGAGCAACCGGTCGAGGACCGCCTCCTGGCCGGGGGCGTCACGGACCACCTCCTGGGCGAGCAGGTCGACGAGCGGGGTCTCGAGCTCGTCGGCACGCAGCACCAGAGTCCGGGGCAGGGCCCGCAGCAGCCGGCGCGTCACCTCGCCCTCCAGCTGGTAGACCCCCGTCAGCAGCACCGTCTCCCCCTCGCCGGTGTTGCCCCAGCTGCGCACGCCCTGCGCCATCTCCTCGGCCACGACGTGCCCGTCCACGGTCGTGCACACCTGCCCGGGGTGGATGACGACCTGGGTCGGCGTGCCGGGGTCGTCGGCGATGGTCCAGTGGTCGCCGCCGACCCACACCACGACGTCACCGGCCCCGAGGCGTACAGGTTCCTCATCGTCGGGGCACACCCACATCCCACCGCGCACCACCGTGGTCACCGAGAGTGGCGCCTCGTCCTCCAGCCGCACGCACCAGGGCGGGTCGAGAAGGATCCGGAGGAGGAAGGCCCGCCGGGCCCGGGGGCCGTCGAGCATCGCGCTGAGTCCGTCCACGCGTTTGATCGTAGACGCTCGCGTATGCAACGGGCCTGTTCGACCATGGAAACTCGCAGCCCAGCGCGATGGACTGCCTCCATGACCTCACGACACGTCCCGTCCGGAAACCTCCTGACCAGCCCCCTGTCCACGGCCCTGACCACCGAGCCCCGCGCAGCCCTCATCGTCGTGGCCGCGCTCGTCGCCGGCCTCCAGGCCGGCACCTACTTCACGTGGTCGACCGGGGTGATGCCCGGGCTGGCCAGGGTCGACGACCGCACGTTCGTGGAAGCGATGCAGCAGATCAACATCGCCATCGTGAACCCGCTCTTCCTGGCCACCTTCCTGGGTGCGCCGGTCCTCGCGGCCGCTGCTGCCCTCCTGGGTGGCCCGTCGGCGCGACCGTGGGCGCTCGCCGCGACGGTGCTGGCCGTCGGCACGCTGGCCATCACCTTCGCCGGCAACATCCCGCTCAACGACGCCCTCGAGGGCGCGGGGAGGGTGGACACGATCGCGGACCTCGCGGCGGTCCGCGCGGACTTCGAGTCCAGGTGGGTCCTGCTCAACGCCGGCCGCAGCCTGACGTCCGCAGGCGCGCTGGCCTGCCTGGCCGTGGCAGCACTGCGATCGTAGTCGCGAGCGCTTCCTGACGTGCCGTGATGAGTTCTGTCGCCCGACGCCGTCATACCTCCAGATGGACCACCACACGACGGAGGATGGACGATGAGCGCAGTGCTGGGCGTGGAGCAGGAGACGAACGTGACCGAGCTGGGCGCGATGGACGAGGCCGGATTCTCGGAGCTGGCCGAGAAGTACCGGCGTGAGCTGCACGTCCACTGCTACCGGATGCTCGGGTCGTTCCAGGACGCCGAGGACGCGGTGCAGGAGGCGTTCCTGCGCGCGTGGCGCCGGCGGGAGACCTTCGCGGGTCGCTCGACCGTCCGCGCCTGGCTCTACCGGATCGCGACCAACACGTGCCTCGACGTGCTCGCCAAGCGCCGCCCCGAGCCGGCGACCGGCGGTGAGGCGCTGTGGCTCTCGCCCTACCCCGACCGGCTGCTCGACGAGCTGACCGCCGACGAGGCCGACCAGCCCGAGGCCGCCGCGCTCGCGCGCGAGACCGTCGAGCTGGCGTACGTCGTCGCGGTGCAGCACCTCGCTCCCCGCCCGCGCGCCGCGCTGATCCTGCGCGACGTCGTCGGCTGGCCCGCGAAGGACGTCGCCGACCTGCTCGGCGACTCGGTCCACTCGGTCAACAGCGCCCTCCAGCGCGCCAGGGCGGGCATGCGCGAGCACCTGCCGGCCGAGCGGCAGGAGTGGACGGGGGGCGAGGACGACACCCACAACCGGGAGCTCGTACGCCGCTTCACCGACGCCAGCATGGCCACCGACATCGACACGATCGCCACCATGCTCCGCGACGACGTGCGGTTCGCGATGCCGCCCGTGCAGGGGTTGACGATCGGGCGCGACGCCGTGGTGGCCGACTGGATCGAGGGCGGCTACCCCGAGATCACCGGCCTGCGCGGCGTCCCGACATCGGTCAACCGCCAGCCCGCGGTCGGCTACTACGTGTGGCGCGAGCAGGACTCGGCCCACGTCCCGCTCGCGCTCGACGTGCTGCGGATCAGTGCCGGCGCGATCACCGAGGTCACGATCTTCGGGCCCGAGCAGTTCGCGCACCTCGGCCTGCCGGCACGGCTCGAGGGGGCCGCCCGATGATGCGGCTCGCGCGCACCGGCCTGCTCGCCGCCGCGGCGGCGGCGGCCGCCACCGGCCTCGGTGCCGGCCTCGCCGGCGTCGCCGGCATCCACCTCGACGTCGAGGGCGGCAGGATCCCGGCGTCGGGCATCGCGTTCGTGACCGCGGTCCTCTCGCTCGTCGGCGTCGCACTGGCAGCGGCCCTGCTGCGGTGGACCGCTCACCCGGCGCCATTGTTCGTCCGGATCGCCGGCGGCCTCACCGCGATCTCTCTCGTCCCGCCGCTGACCTGGGCAGAGGATGCCGCGGCCATGATCACGCTGATCGTCCTGCACCTCCTGGCGGCAGCCGTGATGATCCCTGCCCTGGCCCGTGCCCTGCGGGCCGGCGATCTGACGACCGCCGACCGGCCGGTCAGCGTCCGCCTGGGGTGAGTCCGACGGCCTCGACCAGCGCCTCGAGGTGCTGCTCGAAGAGGTCCGCGGGGTCGGTGAGCGTGTCGCGGCCGTACTGCCCGAACACCTCGAAGGACAGGCAGCCGAAGAGCGCGGCCCACGCGAACAGGCCCCGGGCGACCAGCCGGTCGGGGGCGCTGAGCCCCATCTCCCGCCGGATCCGCCCCAGGTCGCGCGAGAGCCGCCGCGGTGCGAGGGGCGCGTCGTCGAGCCTGACGGCGCCCGCTCGCCAGGCGTCCTCCCAGACCTCGACCAGCCGGCCGACCACGCGAGTGCCCGGTCCGGTCGTGCGCTCGGCGGGTGCCTCGTAGCCGGGCACCGGGCTGCCGAAGAGCAGGGCGTACGTCGCCGGCTCGGCGAGCGCCCAGGCGCGGGTCGCCCGGCCGATGGCCGCCAGCCGCCCGGCGTGGTCGGCGTCGTCCACCCGCTCGAGGGCCGCGTCGACCGCGTCGCCGAGCTCGTCGTAGCCGTCGACGACCAGCAACGTCAGGAGCTCGTCGCGGCTCGCGACGTAGCGGTAGATCGCGGACGACACCAGGCCGAGGTCGCGCGCGACCGCCCGCAGGGACAGGGCCGCCGCTCCGTCGGTGGCGAGGTGTGCGCGTCCGATCCGAACGATGTCGCGCATGGTCTGCTCGCGTGCCCGGGCTCGTGGAGTGGCGGTGTCCATGGGCCCATGCTGCCACATGTGCGAGCACCGATGACTAGAGAGAGCAGTGCTCTTGCATTGCAGGGGGGAAGGGTGCACGATGGACGAACGGAGAGCAGTGCTCTCACATTCACCTCACCCAGGAGCAGCCATGAACACCGTCCACGTCGTCACCGGAGCCGGACCCGTCGGCTCGACCGTCGCCCTCCAGCTCGCCGACGCGGGCCACCAGGTCCGCCTGCTGACCCGGTCGGGCAGCGGACCAGTGCACCCGCTCATCGACCGCCGCCAGGTGGACGTCTCCCGTCCGGAGGCCCTCGCCGAGGCTTTCGACGGCGCGGTCGCGGTGCACCACTGCATCCACGGGTCGGCGTACGACGCCCGGGTCTGGCGCGCCGAGCTGCCGCGGGCCGAGGCGGCCGTGCTCGATGCCGCCGGGCGGGTCGGAGCGGTGGTCGTCTTCCCCGAGAGCCTCTACTCCTACGGCCCGGTCGACGGCCCGCTGACCGAGGACCTGCCGCGCACCGCGACCACCGGCAAGCTCGGCGTCCGCACCGAGCTGCTCGCCCAGCGCGAGGCGTCCGCCACTGCGACCGTGAGCGTCGCGGCGTCCGACTTCTACGGGCCTGCCGTCCGCAACGCCCACGCCGGCGAGCGGCTGGTGCCGACCGTGCTGGCCGGCCGGACGATGCGGGTGCTCGGCAGCCTCGACCAGCCGCACGCCTTCACCTACGTCCCCGACCTGGCCGCGGCGATGATCGAGGCCGCCGCGCGTCCGGAGCTCTGGAACTCGTTCCTCCACGCCCCCACCGCGGCGCCGATCACCCAGCGCCGGCTCGTCGAGCTGGTCGCGGAGGCGGGCGGCGTGGCCGTGCCGCGGATGTCCGCGATCCCGCCGTGGGTGCTCCGCGCGTCCGGTGTCGTCTCCCGAGAGATGCGCGAGCTGGCGGAGACGGCGTACATGTTCAGCGACCCGTTCGTGCTCGACTCGAGCGCGAGCGAGCAGCGCCTCGGGCTCTCCCCCACCCCGGTGGAGGCGGGCCTGGGGGCGACGGTCGCGTGGTGGCGCGCCGAGCAGGCGACGGGTGGGGCGAGCGCTGCCTGACCGGGGTACGGACGAGTAACCCACGTCACACCCGTCCCTCGATAGCGTTCGGGTCATGTTCTCCAAGGTCCTCATCGCCAACCGTGGTGAGATCGCAGTCCGTGCCCTCCGAGCCGCGCGCGAGATCGGCTCGAAGACGGTGGCCGTCTTCCCGCACGAGGACCGGTGGTCCGAGCACCGGATGAAGGCCGAGGAGGCCTACGAGATCGGCGAGGTCGGCCACCCGGTGCGGGCCTACCTCGACCCGGACGCGATCGTCGCGGTCGCCGTGCAGTGCGGGGCGGACGCTGTCTACCCCGGCTACGGCTTCCTCTCGGAGAACCCGGCCCTGGCCGAGGCGTGCGCCGCGGCGGGCATCACCTTCATCGGCCCGAGCGCCGAGGTGCTGACGCTGACCGGCAACAAGGCCCGCGCGATCGCGGCGGCCAAGGCCGCCGGCGTACCCGTGCTCGAGTCCGTGCCCCCGTCGACCGACGTCGAGGAGCTGCTGAAGGCGGCCGAGGCCATCGAGGCGCCCCTCTTCGTCAAGGCGGTCGCCGGCGGCGGTGGCCGCGGCATGCGACGCGTCGACGACCGGGCCGGGCTGCGCGAGGCGATCGAGACCTGCATGCGCGAGGCCGAGGGCGCCTTCGGCGACCCGACGGTCTTCATCGAGCAGGCCGTGGTCGACCCGCGCCACATCGAGGTGCAGGTCCTCGCCGACGGCACCGGCTCCGAGGGTGGCGTGATCCACCTCTACGAGCGCGACTGCTCGGTGCAGCGCCGCCACCAGAAGGTCGTCGAGATCGCGCCCGCGCCCAACCTCGACCCCGGGATCCGCGACCACATGTGCGCCGACGCCGTGCGGTTCGCGCGCGAGATCGGCTACAAGAACGCCGGCACCGTCGAGTTCCTGCTCGATCCCAGCGGCCGCTACGTCTTCATCGAGATGAACCCCCGCATCCAGGTCGAGCACACCGTGACCGAGGAGATCACCGCGGTCGACCTCGTGCAGTCGCAGATGCTGATCGCGGCCGGCGCCACCCTCGCCGACCTCGGGCTCACCCAGGACTCCGTGCAGCCCCGCGGCTTCGCGCTCCAGTGCCGGATCACCACCGAGGACCCGGCCAACGGCTTCCGCCCCGACACCGGCAAGATCACGACCTACCGCTCCCCCGGCGGCCCGGGCGTCCGCCTCGACGGCGGTACGACGTACAGCGGCGCCGAGATCAGCCCGCACTTCGACTCGATGCTCGCCAAGCTCACCTGTCGCGGCCGCACCTTCGAGTCGGCCGTGCAGAAGGCCCGGCGCGCGCTGCTCGAGTTCCGGATCCGCGGCGTCTCCACCAACGTCGCCTTCCTCCAGGCGGTGCTGGCCGATCCCGACTTCGCCGCGGGCGGCGTGACCACCTCCTTCATCGAGGACCACCCGCAGCTGCTCAAGGCGCAGGTCGGCGGCGACCGTGCGTCGCGCCTGCTGACCTACCTCGCCGACGTCACCGTCAACCAGCCGCACGGCGAGGCGCGGTTCTCGGTGTCGCCGACCAGCAAGCTGCCCGCGCTCGACCGCTCGCAGCCCGCGCCCGCCGGCACCCGCCAGCTGCTGCGTGACGTCGGCCCCGAGGAGTTCGCCCGCCGGCTCCGCGACCAGGACCGGGTCGCGGTCACGGACACGACCTTCCGCGACGCCCACCAGTCGCTCCTCGCCACCCGCGTGCGCACCCGCGACCTGCTCGCGGTCGCCGAGCACGTCTCCCGCACCACGCCGGAGCTGTGGTCGGTCGAGTGCTGGGGCGGGGCGACCTACGACGTCGCGCTGCGCTTCCTCGCCGAGGACCCGTGGGAGCGGCTCGCGGCGCTGCGTGAGGCGATCCCCAACATCGGCCTCCAGATGCTGCTCCGCGGTCGCAACACCGTCGGTTACACGCCGTACCCGACCGAGGTCACCGAGGCCTTCGTGCAGGAGGCGGCCGAGACCGGCATCGACGTCTTCCGGATCTTCGACGCGCTCAACGACGTCTCGCAGATGCGGCCCGCGATCGACGCGGTGCGTGCCACCGGGACGTCCGTCGCGGAGGTCGCGCTCTGCTACACCGGCGACCTGTCGTCGCCCGACGAGACGCTCTACACGCTCGACTACTACCTCCGCCTCGCCGAGCAGATCGTCGACGCCGGCGCGCACGTGCTGGCGATCAAGGACATGGCCGGGCTGCTCCGCGCGCCCGCCGCGCGCACCCTCGTGACCGCGCTGCGCGAGCGCTTCGACCTGCCCGTGCACCTGCACACCCACGACACCCCGGGCGGTCAGCTGGCCACGCTCGTCGCGGCGATCGACGCCGGGGTCGACGCGGTCGACGCCGCGTGTGCGGCGATGGCCGGTACGACGTCCCAGCCGGCGCTGTCGGCGCTGGTGTCGGCGACCGACCACTCCGCACGCGAGACCGGGCTGTCGCTCGCCGCGGTCAACGCGCTCGAGCCCTACTGGGAGGCCACCCGCCGGGTCTACGCGCCCTTCGAGTCCGGCCTGCCCGCGCCGACCGGTCGCGTCTACCGCCACGAGATCCCCGGCGGCCAGCTCTCCAACCTGCGCCAGCAGGCCATCGCCCTGGGACTCGGCGAGAAGTTCGAGCAGGTCGAGGACATGTACGCCGCCGCCAACGACATCCTCGGCAACGTGGTGAAGGTGACCCCGTCGTCCAAGGTCGTCGGCGACCTCGCGCTCGCCCTCGTCGCCGCGGGTGCCGACCCGGCGGAGTTCGAGGCCGACCCGGCGTCGTACGACGTCCCGGACTCGGTGATCGGCTTCCTCAACGGCGAGCTGGGCGACCCGCCCGGCGGCTGGCCCGAGCCGTTCCGCAGCAAGGCCCTGGCCGGACGGACGTGGAAGCAGCCGACCGAGAGCCTGACGCCCGAGCAGCAGCAGGGCCTGGCCGACGACCGGCGCACGACGCTCAACGAGCTGCTCTTCCCCGGGCCGACGGCCGCGTTCGTCGAGTCCCGTCAGGCCTACGGCGACCTGTCGGTGCTGCCGACCGCCGACTACCTCTACGGCCTCCAGCGCGGGGGCGAGCATCCCGTGCAGCTGCGCGAGGGCAAGACCGTGCTCTACGGCCTCGAGGCGATCAGCGAGCCCGACGAGCGCGGCTTCCGCAACGTGATGGCCACGATCGACGGCCAGCTCCGGCCGGTGCAGGTGCGCGACCGCAGCATCGCCGCCGAGGTCGCCTCGGCCGAGAAGGCCGACCCGGCCAACGGCGGCCACGTCGCTGCGCCGTACGACGGCGCGGTGACCGTGACCGTCGCCGAGGGTGACACCGTCGAGGCCGGCCAGACTGTGGCCACCATCGAGGCGATGAAGATGGAGGCTTCGATCACCGCGCCGAAGGCGGGCACCGTCTCGCGGCTGGCCGTCCGCTCGACCCAGGGGGTCGAGGGCGGCGACCTGGTGCTCGTGATCGGCTAGGTTGCGACCATGGCTGACACCGCGCTGGTGACGGGGTGCTCGTCCGGCATGGGCCTGCACGCAGCGGTCGCCCTCGCAGCGGCCGGGATGGACGTCGTCGCGACGATGCGCGACCCGGCCCGGGACGGCGAGCTGCGCGCAGCCGCCGAGGCGGCGGGCGTGTCACTCACCGTGCAGGCCCTCGACGTCACCGACGACGATGCGGCGCGCGACGTCGTGGCTGCCGTTGCAGCCGAGCACGGACCCGTCTCGGTCCTGGTCAACAATGCCGGGCAGGGCATGGTCGGCACCGCCGAGGAGATCAGCCTCGACGCCGTGCGGGCCCAGCTCGAGGTCAACTACCTCGCACCGGTGCGCCTCACCCAGCTCGTGCTGCCGGCGATGCGGGAGGCCGGTCGCGGTCGGATCCTGACCGTGACCAGCGTGGGGGGAGCCGTCGGCCAGCCCTTCGCCGACGCCTACTGCGGCTCGAAGTTCGCCGTCGAGGGCTTCATGCAGTCCCTGTCCACCGTGGCGCACCGGCACGGCGTCTGGGTCAGTGTCGTCGAGCCGGCAGCCGTGGCGAGCAGCTTCGTCGACAACGCCGTGCGCCACGACGGCGGAGGCCCCTACGAGGCACAGCTGGGCGCCTACCTCTCCCGCAGCGCCGCTGCCTTCGCCGCGGCCCAGTCCGCGGCCGACGCGGGACGGGCGATCGCCGAGGCGGCAACGTCGCCCGACTACCGGTTCCGCTGGCAGACCTCGCCCGGTGCCGCTGCCTTCGTCGCGATGTCGCTGGCAGACGGCGACGGGTCGCAGGTCTTCGACGCCACCGATGCCTGGACCCGCACCGACTAGCTCGTCAGTGCGCGGACGAGCGCTGCCCTGACGTCGACGTTCGCCGGCGGAGGCAGTTCGTCGAGCCCGAACCAGCCGAGGTCGAGGTGCTCCTCCGGCGCGAGGTTGGCGGGCGTGCCCTGCCAGTCACGCACCAGCCACGCGCTGAGGACCACCGGCTCGGCGACCGGCCGTGCCTCCACCCGGCACAGGTGGGTGGTCGAGGCGACGTCGACCTCGACGCCGACCTCCTCGCGCAGCTCCCGGACGAGCGCCTCGAGCTCGGACTCGCCCTCCTCCCGCACGCCGCCGGGCAGCTCCCACACGTCGGGGTAGGCCACCTTGTCCGGCCGACGGTGCGCGAGCAGGACCCGCCGGTCGCGGACCAGCGCACCGACGACCACCTCCACCATGCTTCGATCCCAGCACGGAGGTCCGACACCCCGGTCCCTCAGGACTGGTTGAGCACCACGACGTCGGGGTCCGGCTCGGCGTACTCGGTGACCTCGGGGTCCTCGCCGGTGAGCTGCCGGAACGCCTCGGTCGCCACGGCACGCATGCCGTTGATCTTCGGGTGGAACGGCGCGGCGATGCCCGCCCGGAAGCGCGGCCCGTTGACCCACGCACGGCCCTTGGCGCACACGTCGTGACCGGCCGAGACGGCCTCCATGTCGACGTACGACGCGCCGGCCGCCTTCGCGCCCTTGCGCAGCGAGGCGTTGAGGAGCCCCGCCACCTCGGTGACCGGCCCGAGCACCTCGGCCGACGCCCCCACCGCGTTGCAGGTGCCCTCGGTCGGCAGGATGTCGGGGTAGCCGACGACGAGCACCTCGGCGTCGGGCGCGACCTTCGTGATGCGTCGTACGGCCTGCTCGACGCGACCGGCGACCTTGCGGGCGTCAGCACCGAGCTGGTCGACCGGGCACACCGCGCCGGCCTGCTGGCACCGGATCAAGCCGTCGTAGATGCCGAAGTCGTTGCCACCGATCCCGAGGGTCACCAGGTCGGTGTCGGCCGAGACGGCGTCGATCTGCGGGCCGGTGGTCCCCCCGTTGAACATGGTCATCGGTGCGTAGAGATCAGCCGTCGTCGCCGCCGAGCAGGTGACGTCGGTGTAGCTCGCGACGTCGAGCCAGTCGGCGAGGAACGCCGGGTAGTTGTCCCTCGAGCGCGCGCAGCCCTCGGGGTCGGTGCGCATCGTGCCGATGAACGGACCGGCCGAGAACGAGTCGCCCATCGCGACGTAGTCGATGGTGGAGGTCACCTCGGTGTCGACCACGGGGTCGGGCAGGGCGTCGTCACTGCTCGCGCCGCCCGCGCTGCAGCCGGTGGCCGCGAGAACCAGAGCGGCAGCCAGGATGGATGCCCTCACTCGCGCGCCTGTCCCCGCTGGCGCGGCGTGACCGAGAAGGTGAACCAGTCGGAGTTGAGCGCGAAGGCGTCGCGCACCGTGTCGCCGTCGGTGCGGAAGGTGCCGGTCGTCCCGGTGAAGGCGATGTCGACGACGCGACCGCCCCACTCGCCGTAGCCGTTGCGGGTGGTCACCTCGATGCCGGTCAGGTCGCCGATCGTCGGCCACTTCGCCTCGATCTGGGTGTCGTCGATCGCCTTCGTCCACGTGGAGTACGCCGGGTTCGCGAGGCTGTCGTAGGGGTCCGCCTGCGCGACGAGGTAGGGCATCGACCCGACGGCCGAGTAGCCGCCGTTGCTCGCGGAGAACTGCGTGAAGGCGGGACGACCGCCGTAGAAGAGCCCCTGCTTGGCGGTGGCCTGGATGGCAGCGGTCGCCAGCGGGTGCTCGTCGTCGACGCCGCCGTAGACCTGGCAGTTGCTGGTGTCGCAGAGGTCGTAGTGGGCCGCCGAGGGGTGCGAGCGCTCGAACGCGGCGTAGGTCCGGGCAGCGACCGACTGGGCGCTGACCGCGTCGGGCTCCCAGCTGGCCGGGACCTCGCGCGGGACGACCCCGCGGAGGTAGGCCTCCATGCTGAGGCGGTTGACCGTCTCGCGCTTCGTGCTCTGGCGCGGGGCGACCGACTGGAGGGTGCCGCGATAGTCGCGACGTCCGGCCGGCGTGACCAGGGTCAGCACGCCTGTGGTGGAGCCGAACTCGGCCTCGCCGGGCACCTTCTTCCACGTCCGCCAGCCGCCGCCCTTGGTGTACTGGACCGCGGTGCCGCTGCCGGCCCCGACGAGGCGCCACTTCCTCGCCGCGATCGGCGGGATCCGCCAGGTCCGCCGCTTCGAGAGGCTGGTGACCTCGAGCCCGCGCTGCGCGGCGACCTGGACGTCCCGACCGGTGTCGGCGGTGATCAGGACGCGGATCTTGCCGCCGATGCGTCCCCACGTGGTGCCGGGGTAGTAGAACTCGTCGATCTGCTGCCAGGTCAGGCCCTGCTTGGCCGCACCCAGGGTGCCGTACTGCGAGAGGCCCTTGCCGTGGCCGTAGCCGTGACCGGTGATGGTGATGCCGACGCTGCCCGGCGTCGGGAACGTCTCGACCTTCCGGCGCTCCGCCGTCGATGGGGCCGCGGAGGCGGCGGACGAGGGCAGGACGGGCAGCACCAGCACGCTCGCGAGGACCGCGAGCAGGAGCCTGGCTGGTCGGGTGTGGCGCATGGTGTGGATCTCCCCCGAGAAGCGTGGACGAACAGAGCCTCCGAGCGTACAGGCGCATGCGAGACTCGACCCATGTTCGGGGGACGCCGCCGGCGGCGTGAGGAAGCGCTCGTCGCCAAGGACCGCTGGCGGACCGCGCGCAAGCTCATGGACGAGGACGTCACCGTCCTCGGCGAGCAGCTCGCCGAGCTCCACGTCGACACCCTCGCCGACGACCTCGGCCACGAGGCCGCCGACCACTACCGCCGCGCGCTGGCGCACTACGACCAGGCCAAGGACCTCCTCGCCGCGAGCGCGACCGCCGAGGACGTCGTGGCCGTGGAGCAGGTCGTCGCCGACGCTCGCTTCCACCGGGCCACCGTCCTCGCGATCCGCGACGGCGAGCCGCTCCCCCAGCGCCGCGAGCCCTGCTTCTTCAACCCGCAGCACGGGCCCTCGATGCAGGACGTCGAGTGGACCCCGCCGGGCGGCACTCCGCGCACGATCGCGATCTGCGCGGCCGATGCCCGCCGCCTCGCCGCCGGCGAGGAGCCGCTCGTGCGGATGGTGCGGATCGGCGACCGGTGGGTCCCGTGGCACCTCGCCGGGAGCGTGCAGGGTGCCATCGACGCCGGGGCGCAGCTGGCGAGGTCGGGCAGCCACGGCGTGCACGGGCAGCAGAACCTGTCGCAGGCCTACCTCAACCAGGCGATGGGCGGCTACGACGGCACGGGCGGCGGCTTCAACTGACCGCCTGTCCCACCCTCCTGTGACACTGGTCGGGTGCCCGAGGGAGACAGCGTCTGGAAGCTCGCGCGCCGGCTCGACCGCCAGCTCACGGGCCACACGATCGCGCGCTCCGACTTCCGCACCCCACGCCTCGCCACGCGCGACGTCTCCGGGCGCGAGGTGCTCGGCCACGACACCCACGGCAAGCACCTGCTGACCCGCTTCAGCGCCGCGGCCGACTCACCCCCGGCCACGCTCCACAGCCACCTCAAGATGGACGGCTCGTGGTCGACGCTCGCGCCGGGCAAGCGGCTGCCGGCCAGGGTCCAGCCCCACGTGCGCCTCCTGCTGACGCTCGACGACGACCGGGTCGTCCACGGCATCCGGCTCCACGACCTCGACCTCGTGCCCACCGACCGCGAGGCCGACCTCGTCGGGCACCTCGGCCCCGACCCGCTGCGCGACGACTGGGACCCCGCCGAGGCCGTACGACGGCTCGGTGAGGACCCGACGCAACCGTTCGTCTCGGCGTTGCTCGACCAGCGCCGCGTCGCGGGGTTCGGCAACCTCTGGGCCAACGAGCTGGCCTTCCTCACCGGCGTCAGCCCGTGGACCCCGATCGGCGAGGTCGACGTCGAGCGCCTCGTCGAGCGCGGGGCGACGATGCTGCGCCACTCCGCGACCGTCGAGGGCGCCTACCAGGTCACGACCGGCTCGCCCGTGCGCGGCGACGACCACTGGGTGACCGGCCGGCAGCGCCATGGCTGCCGGCGCTGCCGCGGTCCGATCAGCGTGACGGCCGAGGTGCCCGGCGACGCCGCCAACCGGCGTACGTGGTGGTGCCCCGCGTGCCAGCCCGGACCGGGACCCGAGGCGCGGGTGGGCCAGCCGGGCGTGCGGGTCAGACCCGGTGCAGCCGGCGGGCGGCCTCGGCGATCGAGCCGCTCATCGAGGGGTAGACGGTGAACGCCTGGGCGAGCTGGTCGGCGGTGAGCGACTCGGCCACCGCGATCGACACCGGGTGGATCAGCTCGGAGGCACGCGGCCCCACGACCACTCCCCCGACGACGATGCCGGTGCCGGGGCGGCAGAAGAGCTTCACGAAGCCGTCGCGGACGCCCTGCATCTTGGCGCGGGCGTTGCCCGCCAGCGGGAGCATGACGACCTCGGCCTCGATCTCGCCCGCGTCGACGGCCTTCTGCGACCAGCCGACCGTGGCGATCTCGGGAGCCGTGAAGACATTGGAGGAGACCTTCTTGAGGTCGAGCGGCGCGACCGCGTCGCCGAGGAAGTGCCACATCGCGATCCGCCCCTGCATCGCGGCGACCGAGGCCAGCATCAGCACGCCGGTGCAGTCGCCCGCGGCGTAGATGCCGCGCGCCGAGGTCCGCGAGACGCGGTCGACGGTGATGAAGCCGCCCTCGTCGACGGCGACACCGGCCTCCTCGAGGCCGAGGTCGGCGGTGTTGGGGATCGAGCCGAGGGCGAGGATGCAGTGGCTGCCCGAGACCGTACGGCCGTCGGTGAGCGTCACGGTCACCGTGTCGCCGTCGCGCGTCACCGACTGCATCCGCGACTGGCCGAGCACGTGCATCCCGCGTCGCGTGAGCACGTCCTCGAGCACGGCGGAGGCGTCGGCGTCCTCGCCTGGCAGGACCCGGTCACGGCTGCTGACGAGGGTGACGTCGATGCCGAGCGAGAGGTAGGCGCTGGCGAACTCCGCACCGGTCACGCCCGAGCCCACCACGATCAGCTTCTCCGGCACCTCGGTCAGGTCGTAGACCTGCTCCCAGGTGAGGATCCGCTCGCCGTCGGGCTGCGCGCTGGGCAGCGTGCGCGGTGCGGCGCCGGTGGCGACGATGATCGCGTCGGCCCGGAGCGTCTCCTCGCCCACCAGCACGGTCAGGTCAGCCCCGAGGCGGCCGCGACCCGTCACCACGCGTACGCCGTCGCGGTCGAGGCGGTCCGCGATGTCGGTGGACTGGTCGGCGGCCAGCCGCTTCACGCGGGCGTTGACCCGGCCCAGGTCGACCGAGATCGAGGTCGCCGCGTCGCCCTGGTGGTCGTGGAAGTTGACCCCGAGCTCCTGGGCCGTGCCCATGTCGGCCATCAGCTCGGCCGTGGCGATCAGGGTCTTGCTGGGGACGCAGTCGGTGAGGACGGCCGAGCCGCCGACGCCGTCGGTGTCGACGACCGTGACCTCGGCGCCGAGCTGGGCGGCGACGTGGGCGGCCTCGTAGCCGCCGGGGCCGCCGCCGACGATGACGATGTGATCAGCCATGCGAGTCCTCAGAAGTTGATCATGTGGCCGGCGATGCCGTGGACGGCCTCCTTGACGGCCTCACCCAGGGTCGGGTGCGCGAAGACGTTGCGGGCCACCTCGTCGGCGGTGAGGTCCCACTGCTGCGCCATGGTCAGCACGGGCAGCAGCTCGGTGACGTTGGGGCCGATCATGTGGGCGCCGATGATCTCGTTGTGCTCGGCGTCGGCGACCACCTTGACGAAGCCGACCGGCTCGCCGAGGCCCATCGCCTTGCCGTTGGCGGTGAAGGGGAACGACGCGGTCTTCACGTCGTAGCCCTTCTCCTTGGCCTGCGCCTCGCTGTAGCCGAACGACGCGACCTGCGGGTTGCAGTAGGTCGCGCGCGGCACGAAGTCGAAGGCCACCGGCATCGTCTCGGCGCCGTTGATGGTCTCGGCGGCCACGATGCCCATCGCCTCGGCGACGTGGGCGAGCATCATCTTCCCGGTGCAGTCGCCGATGGCGTACACGCCGTCGACGTTGGTCCGGCCGAAGTCGTCGATCTCGATCGCGCCGCGCTCGGAGACGTTGACCCCGGTGTTCTCGAGGCCGTAGCCCTTCACCCGCGGGGCGAAGCCGAAGGCGGCGAGGAACTTGCCGGCCTCCAGCACCTGCTCGTCGCCGCCGGCGGCCGGGGCGACGGTGACCTTGACGCCCGACCCGGTGTCCTCGACGTTCTTGACCGCGGTGGAGGTCAGCACCTTGACGCCGAGCTTCTTGTAGTGCTTGGCCAGCTCCTTGGAGATGTCGGCGTCCTCGGTCGGCACCATCCGGTCGAGGAACTCCACGATCGTCACGTCGACGCCGAAGTTGGCCATCACGTAGGCGAACTCGACACCGATGGCGCCCGACCCGCCGATGATGATCGACTCGGGGAGGTGGTCGGTGAGGATCTGCTCCTCGTAGGTCACCACGTTGTCGCTGAGCTCGACGCCGGGGACCAGGCGGACGGTCGCACCGGCGGCGATGATGAGGTTGTCGCAGGTGTAGGACGTCGTGCTGCCGTCCTTGTCCTTGACGTCGATCGCCTTCGGACCGGTGAGCGTGCCCCACCCGTCGATCTCGGTGATCTTGTTCTTCTTCATCAGGAAGTGGACACCCTTGACGATGCCGGCGCTGACGTCGCGGCTGCGCTTGTGGGTGGGGCCGAAGGCCATGGTGGCGTCGCCCTCGATGCCGAACTTCGCCTTCTCGTGCTGGAGCGTGTGCGCCAGCTCGGCGTTCTTCAGCAGCGCCTTGGAGGGGATGCAGCCGACGTTGAGGCAGACACCTCCCCAGTACTTCTCCTCCACCACGGCCACCTTCTGGCCGAGCTGGGCTGCGCGGATCGCGGCGACGTAGCCACCGGGGCCGGCGCCGAGGACGAGGGTGTCGAAGTGCGTGTCGGTCACGGTCCCCACCCTAGTTGTCGGCCCTCGCGCGGGAACACCCGGCCGAGGCTTGTCCTGGGGAGCGCGCCCTGGCGCGCGTCACGAAGGGTCGAGGCTCGATATCCTGCTCCCCGTGACGCTCTACGCCGCCTACGGGACCAACCTCGATCCCGCCCGGATGAGCGAGCGCTGTCCCCACTCGATCCTCCAGTCCACGGGCTGGCTGACCGGCTGGCGACTGACGTTCGGTGGCGAGGAGCACGGCTGGGACGGGGCGCTGTCGACGATCGTCGAGGACCCGTTCGAGCAGGTCTTCGTGGCGGTCTACGACGTCACCCCCGAGGACGAGCGCCAGCTCGACGGCTGGGAGGCCGCCGACAGCGGCCTCTACCGCAAGACCAAGGTGCGGGTGCAGACCATGACCGGCGAGATGGTCGTGTGGTCCTACGTCCTCGATGCGTACGAGGGCGGGTTGCCCTCGGCGTCCTACCTCGGCGTGCTCGCCGACGCCGCCGACGCCGCCGGCGCCCCGGAGGACTACGTCCACGCGCTGCGGCGCCGGGCGTGCCGCTCGACCGGCCTCTGACGGAGCGTCCGCTGGCCCTAGAGTGCGGCCCATGAGCGAGACGAACCCCTACGACAACGCCCAGGCCGCCGCCGCGAAGCTCGCCGAGCTGACCGGCGTGGAGCGCCACGACATCGCCCTCGTGCTGGGCTCGGGCTGGCTGCCCGCCGTCGACGCGCTGGGCGAGGCGACCGCCGAGATCGACACCACCGACCTGCCGGGCTTCAGCGCCGCGGCCGTCGTGGGGCACAGCGGCAAGATCCGCAGCATCCGCTGTGCTGTCGAAGGGGGAAGCGACAAGAACCTGCTGGTCTTCCTCTCCCGCACCCACTTCTACGAGGGCAAGGGCGTCGCCGCCGTCGTGCACCCGATCCGTACGGCGGCCGCCGCCGGCTGCTCGGCGATCGTGCTCACCAACGGGTGCGGCGGCCTCAAGGAGGGGTGGCAGCCCGGCCAGCCGGTGCTGATCTCCGACCACATCAACCTGACCGGCACCAGCCCGATCGTCGGCGCCAACTTCGTCGACCTCACCGACCTCTACAGCCCGCGCCTGCGCGCGATGTGCAAGGAGGTCGACCCGAGCCTCGACGAGGGTGTCTACGTCCAGTTCCCCGGGCCGCACTACGAGACCCCCGCCGAGGTGCGGATGGCCGGCGTCATGGGCGGCCACCTCGTCGGCATGAGCACGACGCTCGAGGCGATCGCGGCGCGCGAGGCCGGCATGGAGATCCTCGGCATCAGCCTCGTCACCAACCTCGCCGCCGGCCTGAGCGGCGAGCCGCTCAACCACGAGGAGGTCCTCGAGGCGGGCAAGGCCGCGGCCAGCCGGATGGGCGGCCTGCTGAGCCAGGTCGTCAGCAGGGTATGAGGGGCACAGCCTGATGCGGGTCCTCGTCACCGGCGCGGCCGGCAGCCTCGGCCGGGTCATCACGGTCGGCCTGGTCGAGCTGGGCCACGACGTCGTCGGGCTCGACCTGGTGCCGGCGCCCGAGGGCACGCCGTACGCCTGGCACGAGGCCGACTGCGCCGACGGCGACGCGGTCGAGGCCGTCTTCGCCGCCGAGCGGCTGGACGCGGTCGTGCACCTCGCCGGCGCCCCAGAGGAGCTGTCGTTGCCGGACGAGCTCACCTCGCACGTCATCACCACCGCCGCCCTGCTCGACGCGATGGTCGCCCACCGGGTGCACCGCATCGTCTACGCCTCGTCCAACCACGCCGTCGGGAGGACGCCACGCGCCGCCGGCGAGCTCACGGAGCAGGCCCTGCCGCGTCCCGACACGTACTACGGCGTCGCCAAGGTCGCCGCCGAGGCGCTGCTCCAGCTGTTCTCCGACCGCCACGGCATCGACGCGGTCGCCTGCCGGATCGGCTCGTTCCTGGAGCAGCCGACCAGCGTCCGCGGGCTGTCGACGTGGCTGTCCCACGGCGACGGCGTACGCATGGTCGAGGCGGCGCTCTCGGCCCCGGCTCCCGGCTTCGCCGTGCTCTACGGCATCAGCGCCAACACACGCGGCTGGTGGGACCTGGAGCCCGGCCGCCGACTGGGCTACGAGCCGCAGGACGACGCCGAGGACTTCGCCGGATCCATCGAGCCCGGGCCCGACGACGAGGCGGAGGCCGAGTTCCCCGGCGGCCCGTTCGCGATGGCGCGCTTCCACAGGCCGGCGCTCTGACCTCTGGCCGGTCTTGACTTGGAGCGCACTCCAAGTCGGAGACTGGTGCGGTGACCAGCCTGAGCATCGCCGAGGCCGCCGAGCAGACCGGCCTCACCGCCCACACCCTCCGCTACTACGAGCGCGACGGCCTGATGCTGCGTTCGGTCGAGCGGGCCTCGTCGGGCCACCGGCGCTACACCGACGACGACCTGCGCTGGATCCAGATGGTGACCCGGCTCCGGGCCACCGGCATGCCGATCCGCGACGTACGCCGTTATGCCGCCCTGGTCCGCGACGGCGACGGCAACGAGGCCGAGCGGCTCGACCTGCTCCTCGCCCACCGCGAGGTCGTCGAGCAGCAGCTCGCCGAGGTGACCTCCCACCTCCGGGCGATCGACCACAAGATCGCGCTGTACGAGCACAAGGTCGCCCCCGCTCCCTGACCGCCACTTGACTTGGAGCGCGCTCGAAGGAGTTTGGTGGAGGGCATGACCACACCAGACATCGGACAGCGCACGCTCGGCACCACCTCCTCGCTCACCGTCAGCACCCTCGGCCTCGGCTGCATGGGGATGTCGGAGTTCTACGGGACGCCCGACGAGCAGGCCGGCATCGACACGATCCACCGCGCGCTCGACCTCGGCGTCACCTTCCTCGACACCGCCGACATGTACGGCCCGTTCACCAACGAGCGCCTCGTCGGCAGGGCGATCTCGGACCGGCGCGACGAGGTGCAGCTCGCCACGAAGTTCGGCAACGAGCGCAATGAGGACGGCTCGTGGGTCGGCATCAACGGTCGTCCTGACTACGTCCGCGCGGCGTGCGACGCCTCGCTCCAGCGGCTCGGCGTCGACCACATCGACCTCTACTACCAGCACCGTGTCGACAAGACGGTCCCGATCGAGGAGACGGTCGGCGCGATGAAGGAGCTGGTCGACGCCGGCAAGGTGCGCCACATCGGCCTCTCCGAGGCCTCGGCCGCCAACATCCGCAAGGCGCACGCCGTGCACCCGATCACGGCGCTGCAGACCGAGTACTCGCTCTTCACCCGTGACCTCGAGGACGAGATCCTGCCGACCCTCCGCGAGCTCGGCATCGGCCTCGTGCCGTACTCCCCCCTCGGGCGCGGCATGCTGACCGGCGCAGTGACCCGCGAGTCGCTGGAGTCCGACGACTCCCGCGCCACCGGTCGGTTCCCGCGCTTCGACGGGGACGCCCTCGACGCCAACCTCGCGCTCGTGGACCGGATCACGCAGATCGCCGGCGAGAAGGGCTGCACCCCCGGCCAGCTCGCGCTCGCCTGGGTGCTGGCGCAGGGCGACGACGTCGCGCCGATCCCCGGAACCAAGCGGGTGAAGTACCTCGAGGAGAACGTCGGCGCGGCAGCGGTCGAGCTCGGTGCCGACGACCTGGCCGCCCTCGAGCAGGCCGTCCCGCGCGACGCCGTCGCGGGCGACCGCTACGGCGACATGTCGACGATCGACGCGTGAGCCTCCACGCCTGATCCTCTGCGGGGGCTAGGTCGCGGCGATCCCGACCTGGCCCTCGCGGAAGGCGTCGACGAAGAGCGCGTGGTCCTCGCGGACGCGGACGGCGTACGCGATCCCCCACTCGCACAGCCACGCGACGAACTCGTTGCGCCGACCCTCCAGCGACTTCGCGATCGCCGCCTCCACGTCGAAGTCGACGAGGTCCTGCTGGCTGTCCTCGTCCGACGCACAGTGGATCTTCGCGGTCGCGCGGCCGAGCAGGTCGACGACCGCGCGCATGTCCTCTGGCTCGTTGATCTCGCTCCAGTCGAGGTCGACCTCGTAGGGCGAGATCTCCGAGACGACGTAGCCGACGCCGTCGACGCTGGTGTGGCCGAGCAGCGGGTCGGTGTGCACCTGCAGGGCCCGCTGGCTCACGGCCGTGCGGTGGCCCTCGTGCTCGAAGTAGGCGTCGACCTCGGCGGTGTCGACGAACCGGCTCAGCGCCGGGATGTTGGCCTGCTTCATGCTCAGCACGACGTCGTTGTCGAGCGCCTGGCTGTAGCCCTCGACCAGCACGTTGTAGGCCGGAAGGCCGGCGCTGCCGATGCCGAAGCCCGACTTCCCGACCACGTCGCGCAGCTCGTAGAAGAGCGCGCGGTCGAAACGCTTGGACTGCGGGATCGTGTCGAGATAGCCGCGGAAGGCGGCCACGACCTTGGCCCGCTCCTCCTTCTTGAGGCGGCGCGTGGTGGCCTCCTCGGTAAAGCGCCGTCGCCCGTTTTGCATGTACGTCATGCCGTCGAGGAGGTCGGCACGGCGCATCTGCCGCGCCATGACCAGGGCGGTCAGGACCGGCCCCTCCGCCGTGTCGAGGGTGATCTCGAAGTCGTCGTCAGAGTCGGAGGCGACGTAGTGGTTGACCTGCGCCAGGTAGGAGCGGGCATAGCGGCCGATCAGCTTGCGGATCGCGTCCTCCGGCAGCGCCTTCTGCCAGCCGACCAGCGCGAGGCTCGCGGTGAACCGCTGGAGGTCCCACGTGAAGTGGCCGAGGTAGGCCTCGTCGAAGTCGTTGATGTCGAAGACCAGGCGGCCGTCGGAGTTGAGGTAGGTCCCGAAGTTCTCGACGTGCAGGTCACCGTGGATCCAGATCCGCTCGGAGCCGTGGTCGGCCCACGCGTCCTGGTCCTGGGTGACGTCGTTGAAGAACAGGCAGGCGCTGCCGCGGTAGAACGCGTGCGGGTCGCGCGCCATCTTGCGGTACTTCGCCCTGAAGGCGGCGGGATCGGCGCGCATCAGCGGCGCGAAGGCGTCGCGCAGCACGTCGATGATCACGTCGGTCCGGTTGCTGGAGGCCATGCGTCGCACTCTAGGACGGCCGTCTAGGTTGGGCCCCATGGCAACCACACAACTCGGTGACAACACCGTCAGCACCGTCGGCGAGCTCCCCGCGGTCGGCTCGCAGGCTCCCGGATGGGACCTCGTCGGGCTGAAGTTCCAGCCCGTGACCGACGCCGACGCCGCTGGCAAGCGCGTCGTCCTCAACATCTTCCCGAGCATCGACACCGGCGTCTGCCAGGCGAGCGTGCGGAAGTTCAACGAGCTCGCGGCCGGCCTCGACAACACCACCGTCGTCAACGTCTCGGTCGACCTGCCGCTCGCGCAGGCCCGCTTCTGCGGCGCCGAGGGCATCGAGGACGTCGAGGTCGGATCGGCGTTCCGCTCGTCGTTCGGCCAGGACTACGGCATCGCGATGGCCGACGGCGGCTGGCAGGGCCTGCTCGCCCGCGCCGTGGTCGTCCTCGACACCGACCGCACCGTGCTGCACACGCAGCTCACCGAGACCATCGGCACCGAGCCCGACTACGACGCCGCGGTGGCCGTCCTCAGCTGATCAGCCTTGCCGCGAGGCGAGCCAGTCGTGCTCGACCTTCGGCAGGACCTCCGCGGCAAGGAACACGTCCGCGAGCTCACGGTCGCCCATGCACGCACGGAAGAACATGGGCACCGTGAGCCCGTGGCCCGGTCGGTGCGTCACCTCGATCGCATCGCCCGGCCGGATCTCGCCCGGTTCGCGCACCGCCAGGTAGGCCCCGGTGAGCCCGCGCTCGGTGAACCGCTTGACCCACCGCGGCTCGGCGATGTGCTTGGCGAACGTCGCACACGGCACCCGCGGACCGCAGACCTCGAGCAACGTCTCGCCGACCCGCCACTGCTCCCCCACCTCGGCCTCGTCGACGGCCAGGCCGGTGGTCGTGAGGTTCTCGCCGAACATCCCGTCGTCGAGCTCGCGGCCGAGGTGCTCGCCCCACCAGTCGAGCTCCTCACGCGCGACGGCGTACACCGCCTGCGTCTCGCCGCCGTGGTGCTTGCGGCTGCCGATCGCGTCGCCGACCACCCCACTCCCGAGCCCGCCCCGCTTGGGCCCGGGGTCGCGCACCTCGATCCGGTCCACCGGCTGCTTGTGGATCCCGCTCGGGCGGCGCATCCCGGGCACCTGCTCCAGGCTGCCGGCGTTGACGGAGAGAACGGTGGCGATCACGTCGTCACGCTAACGGGGCCCTCGGCCGACCGCCTCCGGATATCAGGACCGCACCGGGTGGCAGCCGACCTCGACGTCCGTTGATGCCGAGGTGATCGATCATGGGCAGATCCTGACAGCGACCGCTGACATCGGTGCGGGATAGCGTGCGCCCATGACCGCCGAGAACGAGCTCATCGAGCATGCCCGCGCCTGGGCCGCAGAGGACCCCGACGAGCGGACCCGGTCCGAGCTCGAGGCCGTGATCGCGGCCGCCGAGCGCGGCGAGGACACCGACCTCGCCGACCGCTTCGCGGGCACGCTCGAGTTCGGGACGGCCGGCCTGCGCGGCGCGCTCGGCGCCGGCCCCAACCGGATGAACCGGGTCGTGGTCACCCGCGCGGCCGCCGGCCTGGCGGCGTACCTCCTCGACACGGGCCACCGCGGCGGGTCCGTGGTGATCGGGTTCGACGCCCGCCACAACTCCGACGTCTTCGCGCGCGACACCGCCGAGATCATGACCGGCGCAGGCTTCAAGGCGCTCGTCATGCCCCGCACGCTGCCCACCCCCCTGCTCGCCTTCGCGATCCGCGAGCTCGGCTGCGCCGCCGGCGTGATGGTCACGGCCAGCCACAACCCGCCGGAGGACAACGGCTACAAGGTCTACCTCGGCGACGGCAGCCAGATCGTGCCGCCCGCCGACAGCGAGATCGCTGCCCGGATCGCTGCCGTCGGACCGCTCGCCGACCTGCCGCGCGGTGGCGCCGGCACGCTCGTCGGTGAGGAGATCGTCGACCGCTACCTCGACACCGTCGCCGGCCTCGCCGAGGACGGTCCGCGCGACCTGACCCTCGTCTACACGCCGCTCCACGGCGTCGGCGGCACGACCGTCGCGCAGGTGCTCGAGACGGCCGGCTTCGAGGCGCCCTACGTCGTCGAGCAGCAGGAGGAGCCCGACCCGGACTTCCCGACCGTCGCCTTCCCCAACCCGGAGGAGCCGGGCGCGATGGACCTGGCGATGGCGCTCGCGGCCGAGAAGAAGGCCGACCTCGTGGTCGCCAACGACCCCGACGCGGACCGCTGTGCGGTGGCGGTCCCCGATGCCCACGGCTGGCGGATGCTGCGGGGCGACGAGGTCGGCGCACTGCTCGCGCACCACCTCCTCGCTCGCGGCCGCACCGGCGTCTACGCCAACTCGATCGTGTCGTCGAGCCTGCTCGGCAAGATGGCGGCCGCCGCCGGCCAGCCCCACGAGGAGACCCTCACCGGCTTCAAGTGGATCGGCCGCGTCGAGGGCCTGGCCTTCGGCTACGAGGAGGCGCTGGGCTACTGCTGCGACCCCGACAACGTCCGCGACAAGGACGGCGTCTCGGCGCTGCTGCTGGTCTGCGAGCTCGCTGCGGCGGCCAAGGCCGAGGGACGTGGGCTCACCGACATCCTCGACGACATCGCCCGCGAGCACGGCCTGCACGCGACCGACCAGCTCTCGGTGCGCTTCGACGACCTCGCCCAGATCCCGGCGACGATGGACCGCGTCCGGACGAACCCGCCGACCTCCCTCGGCGGACTCGCGGTCGAGAAGGTCGAGGACCTCTCCGAGGGCTCGGCCCAGCTGCCCCCGACCGACGGCCTGCGCTACTCCCTCGCCGAGGGCGCGCGCGTGATCGTGCGGCCGAGCGGCACCGAGCCCAAGGTCAAGTGCTACCTCGAGGTCGTGATCCCGGTCGAGGCCGGCGCCGAGGGAGGGAGCGTCGATGCTGCGCGCATCTCCGCCGTCGGCCGCCTCGACGCGATCACCGCGGACCTCCGGGGCGCCGTCTTCGGCGGCTGACGTGCGCGCGCTGGTCCTCGCACTCGCGGCCGGTCTGCTCGTCGCGAGCCCCGCGACAGCGTCGTCGTACGACGACCGCGCGCAGGCACCGCGGACGTGGCGGGTCGGTCCCGAGCGCGACCTGAAGGTCCCCAGCGACGCGGCCGCCGTCGCGGGTGACGGTGACACGGTCCTCATCGACGCGGGCACCTACTCCGGGGACGTCGCGACCTGGACCCAGGACGACCTCACCCTCCGCGGCGACGGTGGGCGCGCGCACCTGCGCGCCGACGGCAACGACGCGCAGGGGAAGGCGATCTGGGTGATCGCCGGCGACCGCACGACGGTCGACCGGATCGAGCTCAGCGCGTCCTCGGTGCCGGACCGCAACGGTGCCGGCATCCGCCAGGAGGGCACCGGCCTCGTCGTTCTGCGCAGCTGGTTCCACGACAACGAGAACGGCATCCTCACCGGCGCCGATCCCGACAGCGACGTGGTCATCACGCGGTCGCGGTTCTTCCGCAACGGCTCCGGGGACGGCTACTCGCACAACCTCTACGTCGGCGCCGTCCGCTCGCTCACGGTCACCGGCAGCTGGTTCGCCGACGCCGACACCGGCCACGAGCTCAAGTCGCGAGCGGCCCGCACCACGATCGTGGGCAACCGGATCACCGACGGCACCGCCACGGCGAGCTACTCGATCGACCTCCCCAACGGTGGCCTCTCGCTCGTCGCCGGCAACGTCGTCGTGCAGGGCCCGCGCTCGGAGAACCCCGCGCTCGTGTCCTACGGCGCGGAGGGGCTCACCCAACCGAGCAGCACCCTCTGGGTCGTCAACAACACCTTCGTCAACCGTCGCACGTCCGGCACGTTCGTCGCCCTCGCCGCAGGTACGCGCGCGCACCTCCGCAACAACCTGCTCGTCGGTCCGGGCGACCTCACCAGCGCCCCGGCGGACGCCCGCGCCAACCGCCGGGTCGGGCTCGGCGGCTTCGTCTCCCCGGCGTCCGACGACTTCCGGCTCCTGGCCTCGTCCCCCGCCGTCGACCGCGGCACCCGCGTGCCGGTGCGCTGGCGCCCGCGATGGGAGTACGTCGCCCCTGCCACCCTCGCGCGCCGAACTCTCGTCGGACGCCCGGACCTCGGCGCCTTCGAGCTCCGCTGATCCGGCCCGGGCTAGCCTTCTCCCATGGTCGGCATCCTCGACCGCGTGTCACGCGGGCGCCTCGCGCTCGTCGTCGCGCTGGCAGGAATCGCCTCGGTGCTGACCGCGGCCTCGGCCACGCCCACCATGACCACGCAGGCGCTGGTGGTGCTCACCGCGCTCTCCGCGGCCGCGGCCCTGACGGGTGTGCAGCACACGCTGACGCTGCCCGGTGCCGGTCAGCGCACCCTGCGCCCACCGCGGCGCGCGGCTGCCGTGCCCCTCGTGCTCGCCGGGCGGACCACCGACGTGGTCCACCACCCGGTGCGCCCACGCGCTCCCGGACTCGTCTGAGACGTCGCCCCGCGCGACGCCGTCCAGACCCGTCCCACCTCATCCAGGAGCCACCCATGTCCCTGCTCGACCCGATCACGCATGCCCTCGCCGCGGTCCTCGCGGCCACCCACGACGCCCTCGCCGCCCTCGGCACCGATCCCGACTCGGCCCTGACGTGGCTGCTGTGCGTCACCGTCGTCGTGGTGCTCGTCCGCACCGCCCTCCTGCCGTTCGTCGTCCACGGCGTACGGCAGGCACATGCCGCGTCCCGCGCGCGGCCCCACCTCCGCGACCTCACCGAGCGCTACCGGGGCCGGACCGACGCCGACAGCCTGCGGCGGATGATGGACGAGCGCCGCAGGGTCTCCGCGGAGCACGGCGTCAGTCGGCTCGGCTGCCTGCCCGTGCTGGTCCAGCTGCCGGTGTGGCTCGGCCTCTACCACCTGATCTCCGACGTCGCCTCCGGGACCGTCGTCGGCGCCATGGGTGCGGGACCGGTCTCGTCGCTCGGCGCCGCGTCGGTGCTCGGGGTCTCGCTGGCGGCGCGCGGCTACTCCGGCGTCGGGCCGACGCACCTGCTCGTGGTGGACGGACTGGCCCTGACGGCGGCCGGGCTGTCGTACGCCACCCAGAGGTTCTTCGTCGCTCCCAACACCATGCTCGACGGCATGCCCGAGGCGATGGCCACCGCGCACCGGATGATGCCGGCGCTGTCGGCCGTCGGACTCCTCGTCGCCGGCGGCGTCGTGCCGGTCGCCCTGCTCCTCTACTGGGTGGTCAGCTCGACCTGGACGCTCGGACAGTCGGCGGCGATCGCCAGGTGGTGGCCGACGCCGGGCACGGAGGCCGCGCGTCGCGTCACGGCGTGATGACGGTCGACGAGAGCGTCGTGCCCGCTGGTCCTGGACGGCCGGGAGACAGCCTTCAGAGGAAGAGGCTGACCGCCAGCAGGACCAGGCAGGCGCCGATCAGCCCGAGCGGCAGCCACGCCGGCTCCCGGCGTACGGCGTCGGGCAGCGCGAGCTGCTCCTCCGACCCCGCCCGGATGCCGTCGCGACTGCGGGCCTTGTCGACGAGGTCGTAGAGGCGGTTCTCCACGAAGTCGGCGTAGTGCATCCCCTCGGTGGGCGCCAGCGCCGCGCTGTCCGCGAGGCCCCCGGGGCGGTGGCGCGACGTGAGGGCCTTGCGCCACGTGCGCCCCACGACCGTCGAGACGAACCGCTTGTCGGCCGCGCGGACGGCCAGCACCTGGCGCACGGCCATCTCCTCGACGGCCGCCAGTCGGATGTGGACGGTCTCGCCGAGGTTGCGCATGACGAGGTGCTCGTGGGTCGCCCACAGCGCCGGCCGCAGCATCGCGGCCCACGCGAGGACCCCGAGGAGCAGGCTGGCCGCCACCACCCAGAGCGGGAACCCCTCGTCGACGTAGGCCACTCCGGCGACCACCAGGACGCCGGTGAGGACCACGGTCAGCCAGCCGGTCACGCGGCCGCTCGTGGGCTGGAAACGCTCGACCACCGCGTCGTGGTCGTCCTGCAGGGGTGCCATGTCGTCCTCGTCGATTTGGGCAGTGTTTGGCCCACTGGGGATTGTCGGGCCCGTCTTCGCCAACTCTATGCTGGGTCGGTGACACCGACTCCCAGCTCAACGGCGAGCGCCCCCGCGGAGCACGCAGCGACGGACGGGTCGTTCGACGACATCGTGCGCTCCGACTCCTCGCTCCGCCGATTCCTCCACGGCCTCCCCGGGGTCGACCAGGTCGGCTGCGAGGCGCGCGCCGCGGGCCTCGGCACCCGATCGATCAAGACGACGTCGAAGGCCTTCGCCATCGACCTCGCCATCCGGATGGTCGACCTGACGACGCTCGAGGGCCAGGACACCCACGGCAAGGTCCGCGCGCTCGCCTCCAAGGCGATGCGCCCCGACCCCGCCGACCCGACCTGCCCGGCCACGGCGGCCGTCTGCGTCTACCCCGACATGGTCGCCACCGCCAAGCAGACCCTCGGCGACAGCGGCGTCCACGTCGCCGCCGTCGCGACCGCGTTCCCCAGCGGCCGTGCCGCGATGGACATCAAGCTCGCCGACGTCCAGGACGCCGTCGAGGCCGGCGCCGACGAGATCGACATGGTCATCGACCGTGGCGCGTTCCTCTCCGGCCGCTACCTCGAGGTCTTCGAGGAGATCGCCCAGGTCCGCGAGGCCTGCGGAGACGCCCACCTCAAGGTGATCTTCGAGACCGGCGAGCTGCAGACCTACGACAACGTCCGGCGCGCCAGCTGGCTCGCGATGATGGCCGGTGGCCACTTCATCAAGACCTCGACCGGCAAGGTCCAGCCCGCCGCGACGCTGCCCGTCACGCTGATCATGCTCGAGGCCGTACGCGACTTCCGCGAGCAGACCGGTCAGATGGTCGGCGTGAAGCCCGCGGGCGGCATCAAGACCACCAAGGACGCCATCAAGTACCTCGTGATGGTCAACGAGATCGCCGGTCCCGACTGGCTCGACCCCGACTGGTTCCGCTTCGGTGCGTCCACGCTGCTCAACGACCTGCTGATGCAGCGCACCAAGATGACGACCGGTCGCTACTCCGGTCCCGACTACTTCACGCTGGACTGAGGCGCCTGATGAGCACTGTTTTCGAGTACGCCCCCGCACCCGAGTCGCGCGCGATCGTCGACATCAAGCCGTCCTACGGCCTGTTCATCGACGGCGAGTTCGTCGACGGCACCGGCAAGGCCTTCAAGACCGTCAACCCGGCCACCGAGGAGGTGCTCGCCGAGGTCGCCGAGGCGAGCGACGCCGACGTCGACGCCGCCGTCAAGGCCGCCCGCCGCGCCTACACCCGCGTCTGGTCGCGGATGTCCGGCTCCGAGCGCGCCAAGTACCTCTACCGCATCGCGCGGATCATCCAGGAGCGCGGCCGCGAGCTCGCCGTACTGGAGTCGATCGACAACGGCAAGCCCATCAAGGAGTCGCGCGACGTCGACATCCCGGTCGTCGCGGCGCACTTCTTCTACTACGCCGGCTGGGCCGACAAGCTGAAGTACTCCGGCTACGGCGAGACGCCGCTGGGCGTCGCCGGCCAGGTCATCCCGTGGAACTTCCCGCTCCTGATGCTGGCGTGGAAGATCGCCCCGGCCCTGGCGTGCGGCAACACCGTCGTGCTCAAGCCCGCCGAGACCACCCCGCTGACCGCGCTGCTGTTCGCCGAGATCTGCCAGCAGGCCGACCTCCCGCCGGGCGTCGTCAACATCGTCACCGGCGCCGGTGACACCGGCCGCGCGATCGTGTCGCACCCCGACGTCGACAAGGTCGCCTTCACCGGCTCGACCGACGTCGGCAAGGCGATCGCGCGTGCTGTCGCCGGCAGCAACAAGAAGGTCACGCTCGAGCTCGGCGGCAAGGCGGCCAACATCGTCTTCGACGACGCCCCGCTCGACCAGGCCGTCGAGGGCATCGTCAACGGCATCTTCTTCAACCAGGGCCACGTGTGCTGCGCCGGCTCCCGCCTGCTCGTGCAGGAGTCCGTGGCCGACGAGGTCATGGAGCGCCTGAAGCGCCGGATGGCCACGCTGCGCGTGGGCGACCCGCTCGACAAGAACACCGATGTCGGGGCGATCAACTCCGCGGAGCAGCTCGCGAAGATCCGCGAGCTCTCCGACATCGGCGAGGCCGAGGGCGCCGAGCGCTGGTCGGCCCCGTGCGAGCTGCCGTCCAACGGCTACTGGTTCGCCCCGACGGTCTTCACCGGCGTCTCGCAGGCCCACCGCATCGCCCGCGAGGAGATCTTCGGCCCGGTGCTGTCCGTGCTGACGTTCCGGACGCCCTCCGAGGCGGTCGAGAAGGCCAACAACACCCCGTTCGGCCTCTCGGCCGGCGTGTGGACCGACAAGGGCTCGCGGATCCTGTCGATGGCCAACCGGCTCCGCGCCGGCGTCGTGTGGGCCAACACGTTCAACAAGTTCGACCCGACCTCGCCGTTCGGCGGCTACAAGGAGTCCGGGTACGGCCGCGAGGGCGGCCGCCACGGGCTCGAGGCCTACCTCAAGGGAGAGGACAGCTGATGTCCCGCATCGACGTGCGCAAGACCTACAAGCTCTACATCGGCGGCCAGTTCCCCCGCTCCGAGTCCGGCCGCTCCTACGTCGTCAACGACGCCAAGGGCCGCCTGCTCGCCAACGCCGCGCAGGCCTCCCGCAAGGACGCCCGTGACGCCGTCGTCGCCGCCCGGGCCGCCTTCGGTGGCTGGTCCGGCAAGACCGCCTACAACCGGGCCCAGGTCGTCTACCGCATCGCCGAGGTCCTCGAGGGGCGCCGCGAGCAGTTCGAGGCCGAGCTCCGCGCCGCCGAGGGCATCTCGACGGCGAAGGCGCGCACCTACGTCGACGCGGCCATCGACCGCCTCGTCTGGTACGCCGGCTGGGCCGACAAGATCACCCAGGTCGTCGGCAACGCCAACCCGGTCGCCGGCCCCTACTTCAACCTGTCCACCCCGGAGCCCAGCGGCGTCATCGCCGTCGTCGCTCCCCGGGGTGCCCTCCTGGGCCTGGTCAGCGTCGTGGCGCCGCTCATCATCACCGGCAACACCGTCGTGGTGATCGCCAGCGAGGACAACCCGCTGACCGCGATCACGCTCGGCGAGGTGATGGCGACCAGCGACCTCCCCGGTGGCGTCGTCAACGTCCTCACCGGCTCGCAGGCCGAGATCGCCCCCTGGCTGGCCTCGCACATGGACGTCAACGGCATCGACCTCACCGGCGTCGAGGACGTCGCCCTGGCGACCGAGCTCGAGGCGGCCGGAGCCGACAACCTCAAGCGCGTACGCCGTCCCGCTCCCGACACCGACTGGCTCGCCGAGCCCGGCCTCGACCGGATGACCCGGTTCCTCGAGACCAAGACGGTCTGGCACCCCATCGGCGTCTGACCGCACCGACACCGACGACGAAGGCCCCCGGAGATCCTCCGGGGGCCTTCGTCGTACGTGCGGGGTCAGCGGTTGAGCAGCGCCTGCGCCAGGATCCCGAGGATCTCGTTGGGGTCGTTGACGACGTACTTCTGCCCGCCGGTGGCGGTCGCGATCTCGTCGAGCTCGCCGGTGTCGGACTCCTGAGAGAGGCCGATGATGATCACCTTGACCGGCTTGGCCGGGTCGCGGAGCGTCTTGAGCTGGTTGACGAGCGAGTCCAGCGAGAGCGAGCTGGTGTCGTCGGCGGCACCGTCGGTGAAGATCACGACCGAGTTGAACCAGGCCGGGTCCCACTTCTCCTGCGCGTACTTGTACGCCGCCAGCGTGGTGTCCATGACGCCCGTGCCGCCGCGGACGCGGTCGACGAGCTTGCCGGCCTCGCTGCGGACGACGTCGCCGTGCGTGCCGGCCGCGCCGGCCGGGGCGTCGAGGCGGTCGAGGGTGGCGTACTCCTCGTAGGAGACCCCGCCCTCGCCGCGGTTCTTCGAGAAGCCCCAGATGCCGATCCGGGCCTGCTCCGGGAACGCGTCGAGCGCGACCTCGGAGGCCTGGACGGCGAGCTTGATGCGGGTGGTGTCGCCGATGGCCGTCTTCATCGAGCCCGACAGGTCGACGACCGCGAGGATGCTCGAGGGCACCGACAGCACGCGCCACTGGCGGAGCGTGTCGTCCGTCGTCTTCTGCGCCACCGTCGGGAGGACCTTGGCGTCGCCGAGGCCGATCTCGCTGGGCAGCGGGGCACCGTCGGGGCCGCGCAGCTCGGCGGCGGCGATGGCCTCCACGCCGGCGGTGGACGTGAACCAGCGGGTCAGCGCACGGCCGACACGGGCCGACATGTCCCCGCCGCTGGCGAGGAGGTCGCCGCTGCCACGGCTCACGTCGATGAGCGGGTACTGCAGCATGGGCACACCGGTCTTCGGCGCCACCAGGCTCAGCTGGTCGTTGCTCCGACGAGCGGTGAGGTAGGCCTCCTCGGTCGCGGGCACCAGCTGGGTGCTCGACGCGGAGATCGTCGACAGGTCGGTCTCGTTGGCGCTGCCGGCCACCGCGCGCTCGCCGTACGTCTGCGCGACGGGGACCGTCTTCTGCTCGATCGACTGCGGGGTCTCGCCGGTCTGCTTCATCTCGGCGTAGGGGGCCAGCAGGGCGAGGGCGGATGCGCCTTCGGCGCTGGGGTCGGCCATCGCGAGGCTGCCGCCGTCGAGGGCGCTCGCCCACGAGTCGGGCGCCTTGGCCGCGGGGCCGCCGATGAGGCCGACGGGCGTCTGGGCGAGCACCTTGGCGATCGGGGAGCCGGTCCAGCCGGCCGCGGTGAGCTGGCCCTTCCAGGTCGGGCTGTCCGGGATCCAGATCTCGGGGAGCTGGGCGTCGGGGTCGGCGAGCAGCGCGACGACGTCCTTCACCGTGCCTGCGGTGACCTGGATGTCGACGCACGGCTCGTCGGCGTTGACGTCCTCGACGGCCTGCTCGACCAGCTCCTTCATGACCGGGGCGGTGGTGAGGGTGACCTTGTCCGAGACGCAGTCCGCCTCGGCCGGGACGTCGTCCCCGCTGACGAACGTGAAGGCCGCGAAGAGGCCGAGCGCGATGACGAGCACCAGCCCGACGAGCAGCGGGACATTGCGCTTGCGAGGCGCGGACTGCCCGTTTCCGGGCGCGGCGGAGTCGTCCAGACTCATGAAGTTCCTCCCACAAGGAATTTCGATCAGCGGTCTGGGCGAGACTAGTGTCCAGCCCTGACCCCCGTGGCCGAACGACGAAATGAGATGGAAACACGTGAGCGCTGCCCAGGTGGTCGTCCTGGCCGGGCCGAGCGGGGCCGGGAAGTCCCGGCTCGCCGAGCGGCTCGGGCTCCCGATCCTCCGGCTCGACGACTACTACAAGGACGGCGACGACCCGACGCTCCCCCGCATCAGCGTCGGCGCCAACGCCGGCATCGTCGACTGGGACGACCCCGCCTCGTGGCACGAGCAGGATGCCCTCGCCGCGCTCCGTGAGCTCTGCGCGACCGGCCGCTGCGAGGTCCCGGTCTACGAGATCTCCCAGAACGGCCGCGTCGGCTCCCGGCCCGTCGACCTCGAGGGCAGTCCTCTCTTCGTCGCGGAGGGGATCTTCGCGCCGGAGGTCGTGGCCACCTGCCGCGAGGAGGGCCTGCTCGCGGCGGCCTACTGCATCACCCAGCACCCCCTCGTCACCTTCTGGCGCCGGCTCACCCGCGACCTGCGCGAGCACCGCAAGCCCCCGCTCGTGCTGATGCGTCGCGGGGTCGCCCTCATGCGCGACCAGCAGCGCGTCGTCGCCCACGCCCTGCGCCAGGGGTGCCGCAAGGCCACCGGCGACCAGGCCTACGCCGAGCTGACCGCGTCGGCGGTCGGCCGCCGGTGAGGCTCCGGCAGCCCGACCGCCGCTCGTGCGGCGCCGCCGCGCTCGTGATGGCCCGCCGGATCGTGCACCCGCGCTATGCCGGGCTGGTGGGCGACCAGGCGACCTTCGCCCACGAGGCCGTGACGCTCCATCGCCGGCTGACCTCGCTCGCCGACACCGCCGGCGGCTGGCAGGTGCCGTGGCCGCGCTCGCTCGGGACGCCGCCGTGGGCGGTGGCCCGCGAGCTGCGCCTCCTCACCCGGGTGCCGTACGACGTCCGCACGGTGCGGCTGGGCCGTCGGGTCTGGCCGCACCTGGCCCACGTGACACCGACGCGACCGGCGGCGGTCTTCGTCGGCGACCGCTTCCTGCCCCGCCACGTCGTGCTGGTCACCGACGTCGAGCGCGACATCACCCGGACCTACGAGCCCGCGTCGGGCCTCGACCTCGAGGTGTCCCGCGGGCGCTGGGAGTCCGGGGACCTCGGCCTTGCCGGCTGGGACCGGCCGTGGCTGGTGGTCAGCCCTCGGCGATGAGGGCTGCGTAGCCCGGCTTGACGACGTCGTCGATGATCGCGAGCCGCTCGTCGAAGGGCAGGAACGCCGACTTCATCGCGTTGATGGTGAACCAGCGCAGGTCCTCGAGCCCGTAGTCGAAGGCCTCGACCAGGCCGAACATCTCCTCGGTCATCGACGTCCCGCTCATCAGCCGGTTGTCGGTGTTGACCGTGACCCGGAACCGCAGCTTCGTCAGCAGGCCGATCGGGTGCTCCGCGATCGACTCGGCGGCGCCGGTCTGGATGTTGGAGCGCGGGCACATCTCGAGCGGGATCCGCATGTCACGGACGTAGGCCGCGAGCCGGCCGAGCTCGACCGACCCGTCGTCGTTGACCGTGACGTCGTCGATGATCCGCACGCCGTGGCCGAGCCGGTCGGCGCCGCACCACTGGATGGCCTGCCAGATCGACGGCAGGCCGAAGGCCTCGCCGGCGTGGATGGTGAAGTGCGAGTTCTCCCGCTGGAGGTACTCGAACGCGTCGAGGTGACGGGTGGGCGGGAAGCCCGCCTCGGCGCCCGCGATGTCGAAGCCGGCCACGCCACGGTCGCGCCACGCCACGGCGAGCTCGGCGATCTCCATCGACCGCGCCTGGTGGCGCATCGCGGTCAGCAGCTGGCGTACGACGATCCTGCCGCCGCTCGCGGCCACCCCGGCGTCGAAGCCCTCCTGCACCGCAGCGACCACCTCGTCGAGCGTCAGGCCGCCCGTGACGTGCTGCTCGGGGGCGTAGCGCACCTCGGCGTAGACGACGCCGTCGGCCGCCAGGTCCTCGACGCACTCACGCGCGACCCGGGCGATGTGGGGGCCGGTCTGCATGACCGCGACGGTGTGGTCGAAGGTCTCCAGGTAGCGCACCAGCGAGCCGGAGTCGGCCGACTCGGTGAACCACCGGCCGAGCGACTCCGCGTCGGCGGCCGGGAGCTCGTGGCCGATCTCCGCGGCCAGCTCGACGATCGTCTGCGGACGCAGGCCACCGTCGAGGTGGTCGTGCAGCAGCACCTTCGGGGCACGGTGGACCTGGTCGCGGGACAGAGTGCTCATCGGCACATCCAAGCACTTGCGGCCGTTGGTCTATCTTCGGCCCCATGCGCACCTTCACCACGCTCGACGACGTCGCCGCCGCTGCCGGCTCGGAGATCGGCACCAGCGAGTGGCTCGAGATCGACCAGGCGCGGATCGACGCGTTCGCCGACGCGACGCTCGACCACCAGTGGATCCACGTCGACGTCGAGCAGGCCGCCGCCGGACCGTTCGGCACGACGATCGCGCACGGCTTCCTGACGCTGAGCCTGCTCCCCCGCTTCGCCTCGCAGGTCTTCCAGCTCGAGACGCCCGGGGCACGGCTCAACTACGGCCTGGAGAAGGTCCGCTTCCCCAGCCCGGTGCCCGTGGGCAGCCGACTGCGCTCGCACGTCCGCTTCGGCGAGGTGCGCGACCTTCCCGCGGGCAAGCAGCTCATCGTCGAGCACACCGTCGAGATCGACGGCCAGGACAAGCCCGCCTGCGTCGCCCAGCACGTGGTGCTGCTCCTCAACGCCTGATCAGCTGATCCGGTCGTCCAGTCGCGTCGCGTTGCGTTCCCCGGGTACCCGGGGAAACTGGAGCCTTCACCCCGAAACTTCGGGGGCAAGGCTCCAGTTTGGCTATGGAACCTCAGCTGATCCGGTCGAGCACGATCTCCCCGCGCGTGAAGCCCGCGCCGTCGCCGATGTCGTAGCCGCCCTCGAGCGAGGCGAGGGCGCGGTCGAAGCGCTCGGGCTCGTCGGTGAGCAACGTGAAGAGCGGCTCGCCCTCGGTGACCTCGTCGCCCGGGCGCGCGTGCCAGACCACGCCGGCACCCGCCTGGACCGGGTCCTCCTTGCGGGCGCGACCGGCACCGAGACGCCAGGCCGCGAGACCGACCGCCATCGCGTCGAGGCGGGTGAGCGTGCCGCTGGCCGGTGCGGCGACGACGTGCAACTCCTTCGCCTCCGGCAGCGCGGCGTCGGGGTCGCCGCCCTGCGCGCGGATCATCGCCTTCCAGGCGTCCATCGCCGAGCCGTCGGCGAGCTTGTCGGCCGGGTCGACGTCGTCGCGTCCCGCGCCGGCGAGCATCTCGCGGGCCAGGGCGAGGGTCAGCTCGACCACGTCGGCGGGCCCGCCACCGGCGAGCACCTCGACGGACTCGGCGACCTCGATCGCGTTGCCGGCGGTGAGGCCGAGCGGGGTGGCCATGTCGGTGAGGAGAGCGACGGTGTGCACGCCGGCGTCGGTGCCGAGCGCGACCATCGTCTCGGCGAGCTCGCGCGCAGTGGCGAGGTCCTTCATGAAGGCGCCGCTGCCGACCTTGACGTCCAGCACGAGCGCGCCGGTGCCCTCGGCGATCTTCTTGCTCATGATCGAGCTGGCGATCAGCGGGATCGCCTCGACCGTCCCGGTCACGTCGCGCAGGGCGTAGAGCTTCTTGTCGGCGGGCGCGAGGCCGTCGCCGGCGGCGCAGATGACCGCGCCGACGTCCTCTAGGATCGCGAACATCTCCTCGTTGCTGAGCGCCGCGCGCCAGCCCGGGACCGACTCGAGCTTGTCGAGGGTGCCGCCGGTGTGGCCGAGGCCGCGACCGGAGAGCTGGGGTACGGCGACGCCACAGGCCGCGACGAGCGGGGCGAGCGGGAGCGTGATCTTGTCGCCGACGCCACCGGTCGAGTGCTTGTCGGCGGTCGGCCGCGACAGGGTGGAGAAGTCCATCCGCTCGCCGGAGGCGATCATCGCGGCGGTCCAGCGGGCGATCTCGGTGCGGTTCATCCCGTTGAGCAGGATCGCCATCGCGAGTGCGGACATCTGCTCGTCGGCGACCTCGCCGCGCGTGTAGGCGTCGATCACCCAGTCGATCTGGCTGTCGGTGAGCTCGTGGTTGTCGCGCTTGGCGAGGATGACCTCGACGGCGTCGTGGGCGGCCATCAGCGGCCTCCGTCCTGGTCGGTTGCGGTCGAGGTGACGAGGCCGAGGTCGTCAGGCCCGAAGGCGTCGGGCAGCACCTCGGACATCGGCTTGACGCCCGCGATGGTCCAGACCAGCAGGTCGCGCCCGCCGTGCTCGAAGAGCAGCTGGCGGCACCTCCCGCACGGCATGATCACGTCGCTGTCGGCGTTCACGCAGACGAAGTGCGTCAGGCGGCCACCCCCGGTGGCGTGGAGCTGGGAGACCAGCCCGCACTCGGCGCAGAGCGTGACGCCGTACGCCGCGTTCTCGACGTTGCAGCCCACCACGGTGCGCCCGTCGTCGGTCCGCGCGGCGGCTCCGACGGGGTAGCGCGAGTAGGGCGCGTAGGCGCGTCCCATCACCTCGACGGCGGCCTGCTTGAGCTCATCCCAGTCCCTCTGTTCCACGGCGCAACTATGTCGCATACGGCGAAGCGAGGGTCTTTGGCAGGTTTCGCCGAAAGATCGCCTGCAGGTTTTATGTCACAGACGTATTTCGGTGGTCAGTATCTGCGTGACCTGTGGCACGTGGGGAGGCATCATGACGCCCGAACGCTGACCCCAACCCCGGGGTGCACGAATTTGGAGGCATTGTGCTGAAGACGAGGAAGGTCGTCTCGAGCGGCCTGGTTGCGCTGCTCGCGGCCGCGACGCTGGCTGCGTGCGGTGACGCACCCGAGGAAGACACCAACACCGGCGGGAGCGCCAGCGAGACCCCCGCTGCGAGCGACTTCCTGCCCTGCATCGTCTCCGACGCCGGCGGGTTCGACGACAAGTCGTTCAACCAGCTCGGCTTCGAGGGTGCCCAGCAGGCCGCCGACGAGCTGGGCGTCGAGCTCAAGTCCGTCGAGTCCAACAGCGAGAACGAGTTCGCCCCCAACCTGGAGAGCCTCGTCGGCGAGGGCTGCGACGTCATCGTGACCGTCGGCTTCGCGCTGGCCTCGGCCACCAAGGAGTCCGCCAAGGCCAACCCCGACATCGAGTACGTCCTCATCGACGACTCGGCCGACGGTGGCGACGACGGTGCGACCTTCGACGGCAAGGCCGACGTCGAGAACATCAAGCCGCTCCTCTACAACACCGCCCAGGCCGCGTTCCTGGCCGGCTACGCCGCTGCCGACTACACCAAGACGGGCAAGGTCGGCACCTACGGCGGTCTCCCCTTCCCGACCGTGACGATCTTCATGGACGGCTTCAAGCAGGGCGCCGAGTACTACGCCAAGGAGAACAAGAAGGACGTCGAGGTCGTCGGTTGGGACGGCAAGGACGGCTCGTTCACCGGTGGCTTCGAGGCCAACGAGGCCGCGACCAGCACGGCCAAGCAGATCCTGGACCAGGACGTCGACGTGATCCTTCCCGTCGGTGGCCCGATCTACCAGGGCGCCATCACGGCCATCGAGGACTCGGGCAAGGACATCGCGATGCTCGGCGTCGACGCTGACCTCTACGAGACCGACCCGTCCACGCAGCCCTACGTCATGACCTCGATCCTCAAGGGCATGAAGGTCTCGACCTACGAGGCCGTCCTGGCCGCGGGCAACGACGAGTTCGACTTCGCTCCCTACGTCGGCACGCTCGAGAACGACGGCGTCGGCATCGCCCCGTTCCACGACTGGGAGAGCAAGGTCAGCCCCGACCTGCAGGGCAAGCTCGACGAGGTGAAGGCCGGCATCATCGACGGCTCGATCAAGGTCGAGTCCTACCTGGGCTGATCAGCCCCTGGTAGCAGCCAGGTTGCACCACTGCTCCATCGCGAGGGAGGCCGACGGTTCCGTCGGCCTCCCTCTGCTTGTGCCAGTCGACGGCCCCGATGTTTGGCACATCTGTGCCCAGACCTGCGGCTGTGCGGCGACTAGCCTTCCTCGCGGCCAAGCCGCACACCCCGACCCCTAGGATGCGATGCCATGAGACTCGTCCTGCGAGGCATCACCAAGCGCTTCGGCAGCGTGGTGGCCAACGACTCGATCTCCCTCACCGTCGAGCCCGGCGAGATCCACTGCCTGCTCGGCGAGAACGGTGCCGGCAAGTCGACCCTGATGAACGTGCTCTACGGCCTCTACAAGGCCGACGAGGGCGAGATCGAGCTCGACGGCGTCGTCCAGCACTTCACCGGTCCCGGTGACGCGATGGCCGCCGGCATCGGCATGGTCCACCAGCACTTCATGCTCATCCCCGTCTTCACCGTCGCCGAGAACGTCATGCTCGGCAACGAGTCCACCGGCTTCGCCGGCACGCTCGACCTCGACGCGTCCCGCACCCGCGTCACCGAGATCTCCGATCGCTTCGGCTTCCACGTGAACCCGGACGCCCTCGTCGAGGACCTCCCGGTCGGCGTGCAGCAGCGGGTCGAGATCATCAAGGCGCTCTCACGCGACGCCGAGCTGCTCGTCTTCGACGAGCCGACCGCGGTCCTCACTCCCCAGGAGACCGACGAGCTGATGGACATCATGCGCCAGCTCAAGGAGGCCGGGAAGGCGATCGTCTTCATCACCCACAAGCTCCGCGAGGTCCGCGCCGTCGCCGACCGCATCACGGTCGTCCGCCTGGGCAAGGTGGTCGGCGAGGCGGATCCCAGGTCCAGCAACGCCGAGCTCGCCTCGATGATGGTCGGCCGCCCGGTCGAGCTGACCGTGCACAAGGACGAGCCCCAGCTCGGTGCCGACGCCCTGGTGGTCAAGGACCTCCGCGTCGTCGACCCCGCGGGTCACGCGCAGGTCGACGGGCTCAGCTTCACCATCCGCGCCGGCGAGGTCCTCGCCGTGGCCGGCGTGCAGGGCAACGGCCAGACCGAGCTCACCGAGGCCCTCCTCGGCCTCCAGGACGACGTCACCGGCTCGATCGTCCTCGACGGCACCGAGCTCGTGGGGAAGTCGACGCGCAGGATCCTCGACTCGGGGGTCGGATTCATCCCCGAGGACCGCCAGGTCGACGGCCTGGTGCCCGGCTTCACCATCGCCGAGAACCTCATGCTCAACCGCAGCTTCAAGTCGCCGTTCGTGAAGAACGGTGGCCTGCGCATCGGCGCCCTGCGCGAGTTCGCGCAGCAGAAGCTCCAGGAGTACGACGTCCGCGCCCGCGACATCGACTCGCTGGCCGCCAACCTCTCGGGCGGCAACCAGCAGAAGGTCGTCGTGGCCCGCGAGCTGTCCCGCGACCTGCGCCTGCTGGTCGCCGCACAGCCCACGCGCGGCGTCGACGTCGGCTCGATCGAGTTCATCCACAAGCAGATCGTCGCGACCCGCGACAGCGGCATCCCGGTGCTGGTCGTCTCCACCGAGCTCGACGAGGTGGTCGCCCTCGCCGATCGCATCATGGTGCTCTACCGCGGCCAGGTCGTCGGCATCGTGCCGGCCGACACCCCGCGCGAGACCCTCGGACTGATGATGACCGGCGAACGCCCGAAGGACCTGAAGGACGTGGCCGTATGAGCGACGCAGACAAGCCCCAGCCCGACGAGAAGCCCGTGCAGCCGGAGCCGGAGTCGGGGACGGACACCGTGACCGAGGAAGCGCCGCAGGAGACGACGGAGGACGCCGCGAAGGACGACTCGCGCTCGCGCTCGGTGCTCCGCGAGATCGCCTCCGGCGACGCGCTGTCCGGGGTGCTGGCCGTCTTCCTCGCCGTGTTCGTCGGCTCGGTGATGATCGCCGCGACCGACGAGGGCGTGCGCGAGACGCTGGGCTACGTCACCGCCCGCCCGTCCGACTTCTTCTCCGCCGTGTGGGAGGCCATCTCCGGCGCCTACAGCGCGATGTTCCGCGGCGCGATCTTCAACTACAACCTCACCGAGCCGGCCCAGCAGTGGCGCCCGCTGACGGAGACGCTGAAGTTCGCCGGGCCGTTGATCCTCGGTGGCCTCGGCGTCGGCATCGCGTTCCGCGCGGCGCTCTTCAACATCGGTGGTCGCGGCCAGATGCTGATCGCCGGCGGCGCGGCCGGCCTGGTCGGCTCGCAGGTCTCCCTCCCGGCCGGCATCCACCTCGTCGTCGCGATCCTGGTCGGGATGGCGGCCGGTGCCCTGTGGGGCGGCATCGCCGGCCTGCTCAAGGCCCGCACGGGTGCGCACGAGGTGATCGTGACGATCATGCTCAACTACGTCGCCTTCTACCTCCTCTTCTACGCGCTCGCCGAGGACTTCCTCTTCAAGACGCCGGCGTCCAACAACCCGAAGTCGCTTCCGATGAAGGAGACCGCGATCCTGCCCAAGGTGCTGGGCGACAAGTTCAACCTGCACCTCGGCTTCGTGCTCGCGCTCATCGCCGTCGGCGTGGTGTGGTGGCTGCTCAGCCGCTCGACCCTCGGCTACCGGATCCGCGCCGTCGGTGAGAATCCGCACGCCGCCCGCGCGTCCGGCATCAACGTCGGGCGCACCTACACCACCGTGATGCTCATCGCCGGCTCGCTCCTCGGCCTCGCAGGCGTCAACCAGGTGCTCGGCACCGTCTCCAGCGGCGTCTCGCTCGACCTCGACGCCTCGATCGGCTTCGACGCCATCACCGTGGCGCTGCTCGGCCGGTCGCGTCCGCTCGGCATCCTGGCCGCCGGGCTCCTGTTCGGCTTCCTCAAGGCCGGCGGCTTCACCATGCAGTCGTCCGAGAACATCTCGGTCGACCTCGTGCTGGTGGTCCAGTCGCTGATCGTCCTCTTCCTCGCCGCACCTCCCCTGGTGCGCGCGATCTTCCGGCTCCCCGCCCAGGAGGCCAAGTGAGCACCGTGACCAACCCGACGCCCGCCGACCAGGGCGGGCTCGCGCCCGACCCGGCGGTCACGCCCACGAAGGCGGCCGGTGCCAAGAAGCTGCCGATCATCTTCGGCGTGATGGCGGCGCTGCTGGCGATCGTCCTCCTGCGCTCCGCCCACGAGGGCGACACGACGTTCCAGCTGTCCGCCGAGACCGACTTCGTGACGCTGCCCGACATCACCGTGCCCTCGATGCTGACGGCCTGGCTGATGGTGCTGGTGTGCGTCGCCGTCGCCGGTGAGTCCGTACGCCGCCTGCTGGCGCACGTGCGCCAGCCGGCGTGGCTGCCGATCGTCTTCGCCCTCGCGTGGATGACCGGCTTCCTGAGCTGGGCGGCCGCCGACGGCCGGATCCGCGTGGTCAGCCTCTTCGCCGGCGCGGTCGCACTCGCGATCCCGCTGGTCTTCGGCGCGCTGGGAGGCGTGCTCGGCGAGCGCGCGGGCGTGGTCAACATCGCCATCGAGGGCCAGCTGCTCTTCGGCGCCTTCGCCGCGGCGATCACCGCCTCGCTCACCGGCTCGTCGCTGGCCGGCCTGGTCGCCGCGATGGTGGCCGGTGCGCTCATCGCGCTGATCCTCGGCCTGTTCGCCATCACCTACTTCGTCGACCAGGTGATCGTCGGTGTCGTGCTCAACGTGCTGGTGGTCGGCCTGACGAACTTCCTGTTCCGCCAGGTCCTCACCCCCAACGCCGACACCCTCAACTCCCCCGAGCGGATGCGCGCGTTCCCGATCCCGGTGCTCGGCGACATCCCACTGATCGGCCCGATCCTGTTCCGCCAGACCCCGCTCGTCTACCTGCTCTACATCGTGGTCGCGCTCGTCGCCTACGCGCTCTACCGCACGCGCTGGGGCCTCCGGGTCCGCGCCGTCGGCGAGCACCCCAAGGCGGCCGACACCGTCGGCATCAGGGTCAACCGCACGCGCTACCGCACGATCCTGCTGGCGGGTGCGATCGCCGGCCTCGGTGGCGCCTACTTCAGCCTGGTCTCGGTCGCGGGCTTCAACCGCGAGATGACGGGCGGTGCGGGCTACATCGCGCTCGCGGCGGTCATCTTCGGCAAGTGGGACCCGATCCGGGCGACCCTCGCGGCGCTGCTGTTCGGCTTCGCCTCCAACCTGCAGGGCGTGCTGTCGGCCATCGGCTCCCCCGTGCCGAGCCAGTTCATGCTGATGCTCCCCTACCTCGTCACCATCTTCGCGGTGGCGGGCCTGGTCGGCCGCTCCCGGCCCCCGGCCGCCGACGGGGTGCCCTACAAACAGCAGTAGCACCACGACGTACGCACAGAGGGCCCGGCGCAGCAGCGCCGGGCCCTGCTGCGTCCGCGGGCTCAGGCGAGCTGCTGCCAGGTCCCCTCGGAGACGACCTCGACCCGGCCGTCGACCACCACGATCGCGGTGTCGTCGTCGACGGCGTACGCCGGGAGCCCGAGGTCGGCGGCCCAGCGCTCGGCGTCGGCCAGGGTGTTCTCCGGCATCATCGGGTGGCCGACGTGCGGGTAGATCGAGAAGTCGACGACGCCCAGCGTCCGGTCGTCGGGCGCCTGCGTCCACGACACGAAGTCCGGGCCGATCCGCGGGGTCATGACCATGCTGCCCGCGCTGACGCCGACCCACACGGTGTCGAGCGCCGGCACGAGGTCGGCGAGGCCGGACTCGCGCATCCAGTGGGCGAGGTAGGTCGCGTCGCCGCCGTCGACGAGGAGCACGTCGGCCTCCCGCACCCAGGGCTCCCACCGCTCGCGGTCGATGGTCGACAGCGAGCTGACCTCGAGCAGTCCGACGGAGGCCCAGCCCATCGCCGTCATCGCCTGCCCCCGGCCCGGGGTGCCGGCCACGAAGGCTCGCGCACCCTGGGGGCCGCACCCCTGGTGCCCCCACTGGGCGGTCGGCACGCAGAGCGCGTGGCACTCGGCGATCGGCTTGCCGAGCAGCTCGAGCAGGGCCGCCTCGATGCTCGGGTTGGTGATGCCTCCTGAAGTGAGCAACAGCTTCACGTCTTCTCCTCGGGTTGCGGTGACACCACCATGACGTACGAGGTGGGCACGGATCGACAGGACGGCGGTCCCGACGTGGTCTACTGGCCCGTCGTCACCGGAGAACACTCGGAGGTCCCTCTCGTGAGCTCGTCACTTGGCGCGGACGCCCTGGCGCAGGCCGAGGAGCGCTACGCGTCGCTCTTCACCCACCACCCGCACGCGACGTACTCGGTCGACTGCCGCGGCTTCTACACCGACGCGAACCAGCGCGCGCTCGAGATGACCGGGCTGAGCCTGGAGGAGATGCGTCGTACGCACTTCGCCGACGTGATCCACCCTGACGACGTCCACCTGCTCCAAGCCGGCTTCGACCGCGCCCTCGCGGGCGTCCCCCAGGTCGTCGAGGCCCGGGTGCAACGGGTCGACGGAGGGATCGTCGACATCCGGTGCACAGCGATTCCGGTGCTCGTGGACGGCGAGGTGGTGGGCGTGCATGGCATCACCGAGGACACGACCGAGGAGCAGCGGGTGCTCCGCGACCTGCGGTCGGCGAACGCCGCGAAGACCCGGTTCCTCGCGACAGTGAGCCATGAGGTGCGTACGCCGCTCGCAGCGCTCATCGGAGCATCCGACCTGCTCATGGAGACCGACCTGGGCGACGAGCCCGCCCACTATGCGCAGGTCGTGCACCGCAACGCGGAGCGCCTGATGCGCCTGGCCCGGGACCTGCTGGACTTCTCCCAGCTGGAGGCCAGCCGGACCGTGCTCGAGCAGGGCCCTCTGCACGTGCGCGAGCTCGTCGAGGAGGTCGAGGCCTGGGCGGCACCGCTTGCCGAGGCGCGCGGCATCGAGCTCGTCGTCGAGGTCGACGCGAACGTCCCGACGACCGGGTGCGGAGACGGCCCGCGCATCGCCCAGGTGCTGCGGACCTTGGTGCACAACGCGATCAAGTTCACCGAGCACGGTCGGGTCGACGTGCGCGCGTCGTGCGCCGGCGCCGGCGACACCGCGACCACCTGGCTGTGCCTCGAGGTCGCCGACACCGGGATCGGCATCGACGACGAGCAGCTGCCGGTGCTCTTCGAGCCGTTCACCCAGGCCGACCCGCACGCGTCGGGCGATCGCCAGGGCAACGGGCTCGGCCTGGCCATCGCCAGCGAGCTCGCGGACCTGATGCACGGTCGGCTCGAGGTCGAGTCGACCATCGGCACAGGCAGCCGGTTCACCTTCGGCGTCCCCGTCGGGCTCGCGCCCGCCGAGGGGTCAGTCGGCTGACAGCGCGGTGACCGCGGCCTCGGCGAGCACCCGGGCGGCGATCGCCGTGGCGGCCTCATCGATGCGCAGGTTGCCCTGGTGGAGGTCGTACGTCGGTCCGCCTGGCGTGCGCGTGCCGAGGCGCGCCATCGCGCCGGGCACGGAGTCGAGGTACCAGCCGAAGTCCTCGCCACCGAGGCTCTGCAGGGTGGAGACGTGTCCGTGCGGACCGAGCACGCGCTCGAGGGCGGTGCCGAGCAGCTCGGTCGAGACCACGTGGTTGACGACCGGCGGCACGCCGCGCTGGTAGGTCACCTCCGCGGTGACGCTGTAGGGCGCGACGATCGACGTGATGAGCTGGCGGATCAGGTGCTCCGCGTCGGCCCACGCGACCGCGTCGAGCATCCGGACGGTGCCGGCGACGACGCCGCCGTGCGGGATCACGTTGGGGGCCGAGCCGGCGCGCACCATCCCCCAGACGACGCTGACGCCCGCGCGCGGGTCGAGGCGGCGGCTCAGGATGGCGGGCAGCTCGGTGATCACCTTGCCGAGCGCGAAGGTGAGGTCCTCGGTCAGGTGCGGACGCGACGTGTGGCCGCCCTTGCCGATGAGGCGGACGGTCAGTGCGTCGGCGGCACCGGTGAGCGGGCCCTCGCGCAGGCCGATGCGGCCGACGTCGAGGCTCGGGTCGCAGTGCAGGCCGAAGACGTGGGAGACGCCCTCCAGCGCACCGCTGGAGATGAGGTGGAGCGCGCCACCGGGCATGACCTCCTCGGCCGGCTGGAACAGCAGCCGCACCCGGCCCGGCAGCAGGCCGCGGGTGGCGACCTCGGCGAGCGCGAGGCCCGCGCCGACGAGGCCGGAGGTGTGGACGTCATGGCCGCACGCGTGCGCGACGCCCGGCACGGTGCTCTTCCACGGGTCGGAGACCAGGTCGTCGATCGGCAGCGCGTCGAGGTCGGCGCGCAGGGCGACCAGGTCGCCGCCGTGGCCGAGCTCGGCGAGCACTCCCCCGCCGTCGGGCCGCGTGATCGCCCAGCCGGCGCCCTCGAGGGCGGACACGACGAGGTCGGAGGTCCGGCTCTCGGCCCAGCTCAGCTCGGGGTGCGCGTGCAGGTCACGGCGCAAAGAAATGAGGTCGTCGGCGTGCTTGTCGACGACCTCCTGGATGACAGCTGTGGCAGGCGTGGGCTGGTTCACTGATGGGGGCATGACCGGCCCAGTCTAGGCCGTCCCGGAGTCGTAGGCCGCGAGAAGCCGATCCGCGGCCAGCGGCGCCGGGAGGTCCCCCGACAGCACGGCACGGCGTACGTCGTCACGCACAGCAGCGACGCCGGGCGAGGTCCGCAGCCGCTGGGCGAGCTCGTCGCGCACGAGCGCCCAGGTGAAGTCGAGCTGCTGCTCGGCACGCTTGTGGGCGAGCCCGTCGGCACCGAGGTGCTCGCGGTGCTGGCCGATGCGCGACCACACGTCGTCGATGCCCGCGCCCGTCAGCGCGGAGCAGGTGACGACCGGGGGCGCCCACTCGGCGTGACCCCGGACCAGGCGCAGCGCCCCGGCGAGCTCGCGCGCGGCCACCCGCGCCTCGCCCTCACGGTCCTCCCCTCCCTGACTGTCGGCCTTGTTGACGGCGACCACGTCGACGATCTCGAGGATCCCCTTCTTGATGCCCTGGAGCTGGTCGCCGGTGCGGGCGAGGGTGAGGAACAGGAAGGTGTCGACCATCCCGGCGACCGTCACCTCGGACTGGCCGACGCCCACCGTCTCGACGAGCACGACGTCGTGGCCGGCCGCCTCGAGCACCAGCATCGCCTGCGTGGTGGCCCGCGCGACGCCACCGAGGGTGCCCGCCGACGGCGACGGCCGGATGAAGGCACGCGGGTCGACCGACAGGGCGGCCATCCGGGTCTTGTCGCCCAGCACCGAGCCGCCGGTCCGGATTGACGACGGGTCCACGGCCAGCACCCCGACGCGGTGGCCGGCGGCGGTCAGCCGCGTGCCGAGGGCCTCGATGAAGGTCGACTTGCCGACACCCGGCACGCCCGAGATGCCGACGCGGGTGGCCGGGGGGAGCTCGAAGGACGCCAGCTCGGTCAGCAGCTCGCGCGCGGCGCCCCGGTGCTCGGCGCGCGAGGACTCGACCAGCGTGATGGCGCGCGAGACGTCCGCGCGGCGGCCGGAGCGGATGCCCTCGACCAGCGCGCCGACGTCGACCGGGCCGCGGGCCATCAGCGGCTCACTCGGAGCGCAGCCGGGCCAGCAGGTCGAGCGCCGACTCGGCGATCACGGTGCCCGGCAGGAAGACCGCCGCGGCGCCCATCTCCTTGAGCGTCGCGACGTCGTCGGGCGGGATGACGCCGCCGATGACGATCATGATGTCCGGACGGCCCTGGTCGGCCAGCGCCTGCTTGAGGGCGGGCAGCAGCGTCAGGTGCCCGGCCGCGAGCGAGGAGACCCCGACGATGTGCACGTCGGCGTCGATCGCCTGCTGGGCGACCTCCTCGGGCGTGGAGAACAGCGGCCCGACGTCGACGTCGAAGCCGAGGTCGGCGAAGGCGGTGACGACGACCTTCTGGCCGCGGTCGTGGCCGTCCTGGCCCATCTTGGCGACGAGGATGCGCGGGCGGCGTCCCTCCTCGGCCTCGAACTCCTCGGTCGCGGCGAGCACGGCCGCGACGGCGGAACCCTCGGCGGCGCCTGCCTCGTCGCGGTACACGCCGCTGATCGTACGGATCACGGCCTGGTGCCGGCCGTAGACCTTCTCCAGCGCGTCGGAGATCTCGCCGACCGTGGCCTTCGCCCGCGCCGCGTCGACCGCGAGCGCGAGCAGGTTGCCCTCGAGGGAGCCGCCGCCGACCGGTCCGCGCTCGGCCGACGCGGTCAGCGCGTCGAGCGCACGGCGTACGTCGTCGTCGTTGCGCTCGGCGCGCAGCCGCTCGAGCTTGGCGACCTGCTGCCGGTAGACGTCGTCGTTGTCCACGCGGAGCACGTCGAGCTTGTCCTCGGCGGCCAGGCGGAAGGTGTTGACGCCGATGACCTTCTGCGCGCCGGAGTCGATCCGCGCCTGGGTGCGGGCGGCCGCCTCCTCGATGCGCATCTTGGGGATGCCCTGCTCGATCGCAGCGGCCATGCCGCCGGCCCGCTCGGCCTCCTGGATGTGCGCCCACGCGCGCTCGGCGAGGTCGTGGGTGAGCTTCTCGACGTAGTAGGAGCCTGCCCAGGGGTCGATGATCTCGGTCGTGCCGCTCTCCTGCTGCAGCAGCAGCTGGGTGTTGCGGGCGATGCGGGCCGAGAAGTCGGTCGGCAGCGCGATCGCCTCGTCGAGGGCGTTGGTGTGCAACGACTGCGTGTGCCCCTGGGTCGATGCCATCGCCTCGATGCAGGTGCGGCCGACGTTGTTGAAGACGTCCTGCGCGGTCAGCGACCAGCCCGAGGTCTGGCTGTGCGTCCGCAACGACCGGGACTTCGGGTTCTGCGGGTCGAAGTCGTCGACCAGTCGCGCCCACAGCGCGCGGGCCGCGCGCATCTTGGCGACCTCCATGAAGAAGTTCATCCCGATGGCCCAGAAGAACGACAGTCGCGGCGCGAACTGGTCGATCGTCATGCCGGTCCCGAGGCCCGCGCGGATGTACTCGACACCGTCGGCGAGCGTGTAGGCCAGCTCGAGGTCGGCCGTCGCCCCGGCCTCCTGGATGTGGTAGCCGGAGATCGAGATGGAGTTGAAGCGCGGCATCTTCTGCGAGGTGAAGGCGAAGATGTCGCTGATGATCCGCATGCTCGGCGAGGGCGGGTAGATGTAGGTGTTGCGGACCATGAACTCCTTGAGGATGTCGTTCTGGATGGTCCCCGCGAGCTGCTCCGGCTTCACCCCCTGCTCCTCGGCCGCGGCGATGTAGAGCGCGAGCACCGGCAGCACCGCGCCGTTCATCGTCATCGACACCGACATCTCGTCGAGCGGGATGCCGTCGAAGAGGGTGCGGGTGTCGTAGATCGAGTCGATCGCCACGCCCGCCATGCCGACGTCGCCGCGCACGCGCGGGTGGTCGGAGTCGTAGCCGCGGTGGGTGGCGAGGTCGAACGCGACGCTCAGCCCCTTCTGCCCGGCGGCCAGGTTGCGGCGGTAGAACGCGTTGGACTCCTCCGCGGTCGAGAAGCCGGCGTACTGCCGGATCGTCCACGGCTGCGTCGTGTACATCGTCGGGTAGGGCCCCCGCAGGAACGGCGCGATCCCCGGCCAGGTGTCGAGGCCGTCGAGGCCCTCGAGGTGCTCGGGGCCGTAGACCGGGAGGATGTCGATGCCCTCCGGGCTCGCCCACGGCTCGCCGTCGACGGCGCCGGTCGCGGGGTGGCGGCCGGCGAGGTCCACCTCGGCGAAGTTCTTCGGGATGCCTGTGCTGAGGAGGTCGCTCTGCGACCGTCTCGAAGTGCTCATCGGGCGAGCTCCTCTCGGATCCGGGCCAGGAAGCCGAGCGCATCGACCCCCAGGGCACACGAGTCGTCCACGTCGGTGACGGTGCGCTCCCCCGGCTTGCCCGCCAGCACGACGTACGTCGCCCCTGCCGCGCGCAGGGCCGTGACGAGGTCGGCGCCCCACTCGGCGTACGCCGCGTCGGTGCCGGCGAGGCACACGACGGGCTGGCCGGCATAGGCGTCCGTCACCGCCTGCACGGAGTCGGTCGCCCCGGCGACCTCGACGGCCACGCCGCCGGCGGCGAACAGGTTGCTGGCGAAGGTGGCGCGCGCCGTGTGGGCGGAGATCGGGCCCATCGTCGCGAGGAAGACCGGTCGCTCGGCGGGCTCGGCCCGCATGTCCTCGTAGGGCGAGGCGTAGTGCACGACCTCGCCGTTGCGGCGCCACGGCTCGCGCTCGGGCAGCACCTCGTCGAGGTTCGGGAACTCCGAGATCCCGGTCAGCGGGCGCGAGCGGTCCGCGATGCCGGCGTCCCGCTTCGCACGCACCTCGTCGACCCGTGCGCGCACCGCCTCGGCCGCCATCGACCCGATGCCGCCGTCGGACTCGATCCGGCCGAGCTCTGTCCACCCGGCGACGGCGAGGTCGTCGGTGAGCTTCTCCACGGCGTAGGAGCCGCCGGCCGGGTCGGTCACCGTCGCGACGTGCGACTCCTCGATGAGGAGCGAGGAGGTGTTGCGGGCGATGCGCCGGCCGAACGCATCGGGCTGGCCGAGCCGCTCGTCGAACGGGACCACCGTCAGCGCGTCGGCACCGCCGACGCCGGCCGCGAACGCTGCGACCGTGCCGCGGAGCATGTTGACCCAGGGGTCGTGCTTGCCCATCATCGCCCGGCTGGTGATGACGTGCTGGCGCTGCGGGACGTCCGTGCCGCCGCTGGCCTCGAGCACGCGCGCCCAGAGTCGGCGCGCAGCACGCAGCTTCGCGATCGTCGGGAACTGCTCGTCGGTGGCGGCGTAGCGGAACTCCAGGAGACCGGCGGCCTCGTCGACGGTGAGGCCGGCGTCGGTGAGCTCGCGGAGGTAGTGCACGCCCACGGCCATCGTCCAGCCGAGCTCCTGGGCGTCGCTCGCCCCGAGGTCGTGCAGGACGGTGCCGTCGACGACCGCACCCAGCACGCCGAGCGCCTGGGCGCGGCGGACGGTGTCGACGAAGGACTCGGCCAGCGTCGGCTCACCCTCCCGGACGCCTTCGCCGATCAGCAGCGCGGTCGCTGGGTCGGCCGACAGGTTGTGGTGGGGGTGCGGGTCCGCGGGCGAGTCCTCGAGGAGCCGGGCCAGCGCCTCCGACCGGTGCGTCGTGGGCCGATCGAGCGTGACGGGCGCCAGGTCGAGCAGGACGCCGCGCAGGACCCGGCCGAGGTCCGCATCACCAGCGATGAGATCGAGGTGCAGCGACGTGGCGCCGGTGTCGAGGTCCGCCAGGGCCGCCTCGTTCATCGCGGCCGCGTCGGCGCCGACGAGCGACGTACGCACGTCCCAGGAGCCGACGCGCTGCGGGCGCCCGCTCGTGGCGAGGCCGTCGAGGTCGGACCGCTGGCCGATCGGCGCCACCTCGATGCCGTCGAGGGTGGTGCGGGTCAGCGCGGCCCAGACGTCGGAGTCGGGCGCGTCCTCGCCCAGCCGGCGAGCCTTGCGCAGCACCGCGGCGGTCGCCGCCTCCCAGGCCGCGACGTCGTAGGTGTCGTGGTCGCCGACCAGCCGCAGCGAGCCCTCGGCGGGCTGCAGGTCGTCGGGCTCGTCGAGGCCACCGGCGAGCTCGGGATCCGGGGCAGCATCCGGGTTGGTCATACGCCGAACGATAGGGCGCGGCCCCGGCGGTGGGCAGGGCCGGACCTATGGCATTCGTCTCACGACGACCTCCCGGAGCACTACTGTCACCGCATGACCGTCTCGGGGGAGGGTTGGTACGCCGACCCGCAGGATCCGGCCCGGCTCCGCTGGTGGGACGGGTCCGCGTGGACCATGCACACGCACGACCCGGGGACGACGCCGGGCACGCACCACGCTCCCCTGCCGCGCTGGTGGGGCGGGCTGGGCGCCGCACTCCAGGCCGGGCTGCTGGTCAACCTGGCGATGTCCCTCTACGTCATCTACGTCGACCGCGAGATCCTCGCGTTCGTCGAGGAGCTGCGGCTGCGACCCGACGGCGTGACCGATGCCGACGGCCTGCGCATCGACCGGCTGCTGCTGTGGTCCGCGCTCGAGTGGGTGCCGTGGGTCGGCACCGGGATCCTCTTCATCGTCTGGACCTACACCGCCCACCACAGCGCGCGGATGGACCGCTCCGTGATGCGCCACGGCTCGGGATGGGCGATCGGGGGGTGGTTCGTCCCGCTGCTGAACTTCTGGCGCCCGCTCCAGGTGGTGCTCGACATCCGTCGCGGCGCCACGGGCGACGAGGAGCTGCCGGTCACCCGCACCCTCGGCTGGTGGTGGGTGACCTTCCTGGTGTCGTACGCCACCTCGATGATCGCCGGCTTCCACTACCGCGCCTCCGAGTCGGACGACGAGGGCGGCCAGCTCCTCGACCACTTCGCCGGCGCCGCCACGTGGGAGCAGTGGTCGAGCGTCATCAACATCGTCTGCGCCGTGCTGGCCGTACGCGTCGTGAGCGAGGTCAGGTCGCTCGTCCGGGCCGAGCCGACCTGAGCCTCACACCTCGGTGCGGCCGTCGTTGTCCTTGTTTCCCAACCCGGTGGTGGAGTCCGATCTTGTTGCCCGGCCACACGATCGGGTCTGAGCCTCACACCTCAGTGCGGCCGTCGTTGTCCTTGTTGCGGATGCCGATCTTGTTGCCCAGCCACACGAGCGGGTCGAACTTCTTGTCCACCACGCGCTCCTTCATCGGGATGATCGCGTTGTCGGTGATGTGGATCCCCTCGGGGCACACCTCGGTGCAGCACTTGGTGATGTTGCACATCCCGAGGCCAGCGGCGCCCTGGGCCAGCTCACGCCGGTCGTGGGTGTCGAGGGGGTGCATGTCGAGCTCGGCGTAGCGCAGGAAGAAGCGCGGGCCCGCGAAGGCCTCCTTGTTGTCCTCGTGGTCGCGCACGACGTGGCAGACGTTCTGGCACAGGAAGCACTCGATGCACTTGCGGAACTCCTGGCCCCGCTCGACGTCGACCTGGGCCATCCGCCGCTTGCCGTCGGCGTCGCGCGGCGGCGGCGCGAACGACGGCAGCTCCTTGGCCTTCTCGTAGTTGAAGGAGACGTCGGTGACGAGGTCCCGGATCACCGGGAAGGTCCGCATCGGCGTGACCGTGATCGTCTCGTCCTCCTCGAAGTCCGAGAGGCGGCACATGCACATCAGGCGCGGTCGGCCGTTGACCTCGGCGCTGCACGAGCCGCACTTGCCCGCCTTGCAGTTCCAGCGCACGGCGAGGTCGCCGGCCTGGGTGGCCTGCACGCGGTGGATGGCGTCGAGCACGACCTCGCCCTCGGACACCTCGACCGGGAAGTCCTCGACGGCGCCGCCGTCCTTGTCGCCCCGCCAGATCCGCAGCTTGAGTGTGTAGCTCATGCGAAGTACCCCTTCAGCTCCTCGGGCATCTCGGGCAACGGCTTCTCGTGGAGGTCGACACCCGTGCCCGCCTCGTTGAGGTTCACGACCAGGTTCTTGGTGCCCCACTCGTCGTCCGGGCCGGGGAAGTCGTCGCGGGTGTGGCCGCCGCGCGACTCCTCACGGGCGAGCGCTGCCTTCGCGATGCACTCCGAGACGATCAGCATGTTGCGCAGGTCGAGCGCGAGGTGCCAGCCGGGGTTGTACTGCCGGTGCCCCTCCACGACCATCGTCTGCGCCCGCACCTTGAAGGCCTCGATCTCGCTCAGCGACTCCTCGAGCTCCGAGCGCGTGCGGATGATGCCGACGAGGTCGTTCATCGACTGCTGGAGGTCGGACTGGATCGTGTACGGGTTCTCCCCGCCCTCGACCTCGAACGGCGCGAGCGCGCTCGTCTGCGCTGCCTTCACGTCGGCCTCGTCGACCCTCGGGCGGCGGTCCCCCAGCGAGTCGGCGTACGACGAGGCGTGCTCGCCTGCCCGCTTGCCGAAGACCAGCAGGTCGCCGAGCGAGTTGCCGCCCAGCCGGTTGGAGCCGTGCATGCCGCCCGAGCACTCACCGACGGCGTAGAGCCCGGTGACGGCGCTCTCCTGGGTGTCGGCGTCGACCTCGACGCCGCCCATCACGTAGTGGCAGGTCGGACCGATCTCCATCGGCTCCGCCGTGATGTCGACGTCGGCGAGCTCCTTGAACTGGTGGTACATCGACGGCAGCCGCTTGCGGATGAACTCGGGCGTACGACGTGAGGCGATGTCGAGGTAGATCCCGCCGTGCGGCGTCCCGCGGCCGGCCTTGATCTCCGAGTTGATCGCGCGGGCGACCTCGTCACGCGGCAGCAGCTCGGGTGGGCGCCGGTTGTTCTTCTTGTCGTCGTACCAGGCGTCGGCCTCCTCGACCGTGTCGGCCGTCTCCGCCTTGAAGAACTCCGGGATGTAGTCGAACATGAAGCGCTTGCCCTCGGAGTTCTTCAGGATGCCGCCGTCGCCGCGCACCGACTCCGTCACGAGCAGCCCCTTCACCGAGGGCGGCCAGACCATGCCGGTCGGGTGGAACTGGACGAACTCCATGTTGATCAGGCTCGCGCCGGCGCGCATCGCGAGGGCGTGGCCGTCGCCGGTGTACTCCCACGAGTTCGAGGTGACCTTGAAGGACTTGCCGATCCCGCCGGTCGCGAGGATCACCGACGGGGCGTCGAAGACGATGAAGCGCCCCGACTCGCGCCAGTAGGCGAACGCCCCGGCGATGGCGTCGCCGTCCTTGAACAGGTCGGTGACGGTGCACTCCATGAAGACGTCGATGCCGAGCGCCACCGCGCGCTGCTGGAGCGTGCGGATCATCTCCAGGCCGGTGCGGTCGCCGACGTGCGCCAGCCGGGCGTACTTGTGGCCGCCGAAGTCGCGCTGGCTGATCAGCCCGTCGTCGGTGCGGTCGAACAGCGCACCCCAGTCCTCGAGCTCCTGCACCCGCTCGGGTGCCTCCTGGGCGTGCAGCTGGGCCATCCGCCAGTTGTTGAGCATCTTCCCGCCGCGCATGGTGTCGCGGAAGTGGACCTCCCAGTTGTCCTCCGGCCACCGGTTGCCCATCGCCGCGGCGATGCCGCCCTCGGCCATCACGGTGTGGGCCTTGCCGAGCAGCGACTTGCACACGATCGCCGTACGCGCACCCGACTCGTGGGCCGCGATCGCCGCGCGCAGGCCGGCGCCGCCGGCCCCGATCACGACGACGTCGTAGGTGTGGCGCTCCATCCCGCCCCGGGCGTCACCGGACAGGGCGTTGCCGGTCATCGGGTGCCGGCCCTCAGCGGGGCCCAGGTCGGTCGGTGTCGTCTCGGACATGTCAGAAGAACCTCACGTCTTGGATGGTTCCGGTGGCGAGCAGGAAGACGTACAGGTCGACGAGGGCGACCGAGAACAGCGAGTACCACGCCCACCGGCCGTGGCTGGTGTTCAACCTCGAGACCCAGGTCCACAGCCGGTAGCGGACCGGGTGCTTCGAGAAGTGCCGCAGCCGACCGCCGACGACGTGGCGGCACGAGTGGCACGAGAGCGTGTAGAGCCAGATGAAGACGACGTTGGCGATCATCAGCAGCGTGCCGAGGCCCATGTGGACGCCGCTGGTCTCGCCGTCGCCCACGGCGTACTCCGCCGGCATCGGCCGGAAGGCCAGGAGGACGTCGTAGGTCAGCACCAGGCCGACGAGCACGGCGGCGTACCAGAAGTAGCGGTGCACGTTCTGCAGGACCAGCGGGAAGCGGGTCTCACCGGAGTAAGCGCTGTGCGGCTCGGCGACGCCGCACGCGGGCGGGCTCAGCCAGAACGCCCGGTAGTAGGACTTGCGGTAGTAGTAGCAGGTCATCCGGAAGCCCAGCGGGAAGATCAGGATGATCAGCGCGGCCGAGAGCGGCCACCAGCCGAACGGCTGCCCGAAGTCGGACGCTCCCTCGACGCAGTCGCCGAGGCAGGGCGAGTAGAACGGTGAGAGGTAGGGCGAGGCGTAGTAGTCGCGACCCATGAACGCGCGCACCGTCGCGTAGACGACGAAGGCCGAGAACACCACGAAGGTCGTCAGTGGCTGGAGCCACCACCGGTCCTCGCGCAGCGTGCGTGCCTCGATGTGCGCCCGGCCCGGACTGGTCACCCCGTGATCCGTCGTTGCCATGCCCGGCACTATGTCTTGTGTCACACCTGAGCGGAAGACAACGCGCCCACGAAAACCTCACACCGCCTCGGCGCGTCGCGCGCGAGGACGCCGCGATACCGTGAACAGGTGGCAACAACGACCAAGACCCCCACCCTCGTGAAGGGCGCCCGTGCCTCGCGCACGACGATCGCCCTCAAGCTGGGCATGGCGATCAGCGGCATCATCTTCCTCGGGTTCGTGCTCGCGCACATGTACGGCAACCTGAAGGCGTTCGCCGGGCATGACGCCTTCAACGAGTACGCCGAGCACCTCCGCGAGATCGGCGAGCCGATGCTGCCCCACGAGGGCCTGCTCTGGATCCTCCGCGTCGGCCTGATCGCGGCGCTCGTCGTGCACGTCTACTGCGCCGTCGTGCTGTGGCGCCGGGCGGCCCGTGCCCGCGGCACCAAGTACGTCACGAAGAAGCAGACGGGTGCCACTCGCGCCAGCCTGATGATGCGCTGGGGCGGTGTGACGATCCTGCTCTTCCTCGTCTGGCACCTGCTCAACTTCACGATCGGCAAGGTCAACGTGCAGGGCGGGGCGACCAACGACCCCTACAACCTGCTCGTCGACACGTTCGACGTCTGGTGGCTGACGCTGATCTACCTCGTCGCGATGCTCGCCCTCGGCGCCCACCTGCACCACGGCATCTGGAGCGCCGCCCAGACCCTCGGCTGGACCGGCACCGCGGCCAAGCGCCAGCGGGCCAAGACGGTCGGCTTCGTCGTCGCGCTGATCGTCACGGTCGGCTTCTCCCTCGTCCCTCTCGGCGTCCTCGCCGGCATCATCACCAAGTAAGGGGTCTCTGCACGTGAGTCACAGCAGTCACGACATGGACATGCCCGACACCGTCACCGCGGCGGAGGCCTCGCACTCCGGATTCCTCGACGGGGACTACGACGACGCGGCCGGCTACTACACGCCGGGTGCGCCGCTCGTCGACTCCAAGGCACCGGACGGTCCGATCTCGGAGCGCTGGCAGAACCGCAAGTTCGAGGCCCGCCTGGTCAACCCGGCCAACCGTCGCAAGCTCTCGATCATCATCGTCGGCACCGGCCTGGCCGGCGCCTCGGCCGCGGCGACCCTCGGCGAGGCCGGCTACCGCGTGAAGTCGTTCTGCTACCAGGACTCCCCGCGCCGCGCCCACTCGATCGCGGCCCAGGGCGGCATCAACGCCGCGAAGAACTACAAGGAGGACGGCGACTCCGTCCACCGCCTCTTCTACGACACGGTCAAGGGCGGCGACTACCGCTCGCGCGAGTCCAACGTCTACCGCCTGGCCGAGGTCAGCACCAACATCATCGACCAGTGCGTCGCGCAGGGCGTCCCGTTCGCCCGTGAGTACGGCGGCCTGCTCGACAACCGCTCCTTCGGTGGCGTCCAGGTGTCCCGCACCTTCTACGCGCGCGGCCAGACCGGCCAGCAGCTGCTGATCGGTGCCTACCAGGCGCTCGAGCGCCAGGTCGCGGCCGGCACCGTGTCGATGTACACCCGGCACGAGATGCTCGAGCTCATCACGATCGACGGCAAGGCGCGCGGCATCATCGCCCGCGACATGGTCACCGGCGAGATCGAGACCCACCTCGCCGACGTCGTGGTGCTCGCCTCCGGCGGCTACGGCAACGTCTTCTACCTCTCGACCAACGCGATGGGCTGCAACGTCACCGCCGCGTGGCGCGCGCACCGCAAGGGCGCCTACATGGCCAACCCCTGCTTCACGCAGATCCACCCGACCTGCATCCCGGTCTCCGGCGAGCACCAGTCCAAGCTGACGCTGATGTCGGAGTCGCTGCGCAACGACGGCCGGATCTGGGTGCCGAAGAACCAGGCCGACTGCGAGAAGGACCCGCGCGACATCCCCGAGGAGGACCGCGACTACTTCCTGGAGCGGATCTACCCCTCCTTCGGCAACCTGGTCCCGCGCGACATCGCGTCGCGGGCGGCCAAGAACATGTGCGACGAGGGTCGCGGCGTCGGCCCCGAGGTGGAGGGCGTACGCCGTGGCGTCTACCTCGACTTCGCGGCTGCCATCGAGCGGCTCGGCCGCGACGGCGTGGAGGAGAAGTACGACAACCTCCTCGACATGTACGAGCGGATCACGGGCGAGAACCCCTACGAGGTCCCGATGCGGATCTACCCCGCCGTGCACTACGTCATGGGCGGCCTGTGGGTCGACTACGACCTCCAGTCGACGATCCCCGGCCTGTTCGTGACCGGTGAGGCGAACTTCTCCGACCACGGCGCCAACCGCCTCGGCGCCTCGGCGCTGATGCAGGGGCTGGCCGACGGCTACTTCGTGCTCCCCCACACCATCCGCGACTACCTCGCGGACGGGCCGTTCGAGGAGATCGCCGAGGACCACCCGGCCGTCGTCGAGGCGCGCGAGTCCGTCAAGGGCCGCATCGACCACTTCCTGTCCGTCAACGGCACCCGCAGCGTCGACTCGTACCACCGCGAGCTCGGCAACATCATGTGGGAGTACTGCGGCATGGAGCGCACCGAGACCGGCCTCAAGAAGGCGATCGACCTGATCCGCGGGCTGAAGGACGACTTCTACCGCAACGTGAAGGTCCTCGGCAGCGCGGAGACGCTCAACCAGTCGCTCGAGAAGGCCGGCCGCGTGGCCGACTTCTTCGAGCTCGGCGAGCTGATGTGCATCGACGCCCTCAACCGCCGCGAGTCCTGCGGCGGCCACTTCCGCGGAGAGTCGCAGACCGAGGACGGCGAGGCGATGCGCCACGACGAGGAGTACGCCTACGTCGCCGCCTGGGAGTGGGCCGGCGAGGACTCGATCCCCGTCCTGCACAAGGAAGACCTCGTCTACACCGCCATCGAGATGAAGCAGCGGAGCTACAAGTGAAACTGACCCTGAAGATCTGGCGCCAGGCCGGTCCGACCGACAAGGGCGCCATCCACACCTACCAGCTCGACGACGTCTCCCCCGACATGTCGTTCCTCGAGATGCTCGACGTGCTCAACGAGCAGCTCAACGCCGAGGGTGAGGAGCCGATCGCGTTCGACTCGGACTGTCGCGAGGGCATCTGCGGCATGTGCGGGCTGATGATCAACGGCGACGCGCACGGTCCGGAGGTCACCACGACCTGCCAGCTCCACATGCGCTCGTTCAGCGACGGCGAGACGATCACCATCGAGCCGTGGCGCTCCGAGGCGTTCCCGGTCCTCAAGGACCTCGTGGTCGACCGCAGCGCCTTCGACCGGATCATCCAGCAGGGCGGCTACATCTCGGTCAACACCGGGTCGGCCCCGGAGGCCCACTCCGTGCCCGTGCCGCGTGACGACGCCATGCGCGCCTTCAACGTCGCCACCTGCATCGGCTGCGGCGCCTGCGTCGCGGCCTGCCCCAACGGGTCGGCCTCGCTGTTCATGGGTGCCAAGATCACCCACCTCGGCGAGCTCCCGCAGGGCCAGCCCGAGCGCGACAGCCGCGTCGTCAACATGGTCGCCCAGCACGACGCCGAGGGCTTCGGTGGCTGCACCAACATCGGCGCCTGCACCGCGGCCTGCCCCAAGGAGATCCCGCTCGACGTGATCTCCCAGCTCAACAAGGACCTGCGGACCGCGATCAAGCACGGTCACTGAGTCCTGCTCCCCGCTCGAGCGGTGGTCCAGCCACACTCCTGGGCTCAGGAACGTGGGTGGACCACCGCTCGTCAGCGTGTCGGCCGGCGACACCCCCATTGACGGTGGTCCAGCCACATTCGACGTCGCACACATGTGGCTCCGCCACCGCTCGAGCCGCGCGCACCGGGCGTACGACGTCCGCGACCGGTCGGAACAGGTCGTCCCACTGCTTCCCGAAGTCCGGAGGCGGGCCGTCGTATCCGCAGTCGACCAGCGCCCGGTGGACCAGGCGCACGGTGGCCTTCGGTGACCGCATCCGCTCCTTGGTGATCTGCGCGTAGGGCACGCCATGCCGGCGGTAGAGGGCGTAGCGGTCGATGTCGGCGACGTACTGCCCACGGTCGTCCTGGTGCTGGCCACCTTCGTACTCGACGACCTGCTGGTACTGCCCGAACCGGAAGTCGGGCGTCAGCTCGATCCCGGGCGCCACCTCGAGTGCGACGTTGACCTCGGGCATCGGCAGCCCGGCGAAGACGAAGAGCGCCAACAGCTCCGCCTCGGTCATCGACCTGCACCGGTCGTCGAGGAACGGCAGGACGTACGACGTCTCGACCACACCCCGGCGCCACTTCTCCTCGGTCAGGATCTGGTCGAGGAGGTCGAGGTCGAGCCGCTCCTTGTGGAGCAGCACGCACCCCATCTTGATCGCGTCGATCAGGCGCGCCTCCGCGCAGAACGCGACGAAGGCGGCCTCGGTGCTCACCGCCTCGTCGCCGTTCGGCGGCATCTTCACGGTGCGGTGCAGGAACACGCCCTCGAGCTCGAGGTGGAGGTCGCCCTCCACGACGAAATGCAGCGGCCACTCGCTGCCCAGCGCGAACCCGAGCTGGCGCAGACGGGTCGTCCCGGTCGTACGCGCCGACTCCGGCAGCGCCAACCGCGCTGCCGCGACGTGGTCTTCCCACGTCATCTCGTGGTCGCGGTGGACGTAGACCCCCTTGTGCAGCCGCCGGAACCGCACTCCTTCCAGCACCCGAGCAGGAACGCCCGCGTCGAGGGCGTCCAGCCGTCCGAACGGCCGGTGGAGGAAGTCGTCGGGGATCCTGAACATCTGACCATCGCCGCACGTCGGCGAGCACTCCCTCTCGTACGACCGCAGAGACCTGTGGACAGGCAGTTCTCAGGCTTGGCTGTGGACGTCTCCTGGCGTACGCGGTGAGCGGTGGTCCACCCACATTCGGCGACATGAGAATGTGGCTCCACCACCGTTCGAGGGCGTGTCCGACTCAGACACACCCGTGGGCGGTGGTCCACCCACATTCGATCGCACGAAAATGTGGCTCCACCACCGCGCGAGCGGGCAGGTCAGCGGCGGCGGCGGACGACCGCGACCACCCCGAGCATGGCGGCCGCACCGGCGGCGAAGGCCGCCTTCGGGGAGGAGGCCGGGGCGGCAGGGGGTACGACGGTCCCGGTGGAGGCGGCAGCGGCGAGGTCGATCCGCGGACCCTCGACGGTCTGCTCGGCGACGGTACGGGCCTCGCGCGCGGCGCGGGCCGCGGGCGAGGTGTGCGCCCAGGCGGCGGCGTACACGACCACGCGGGAGAAGTAGTTGATCCAGACCAGGAGGATCAGCGCGATGCCGAAGGCCTGGAAGGCGTCGGAGTTGGCGGTGGACTTCAGAAGCAGCGTCGAGACCTGCTTGAGGACCTCGAACGCGATCGCGCCGAGCAGGGCTCCCGACCAGAGGGAACGCGTGGGGACGTCGGGCTCGGCGAGGAGGCGGAAGAAGGCGAAGAAGAGGACGGTGTTCGCTGCCATGCCGACGGCGATCGCCAGCACCACGAGCAGCACCGCGCCGACGGGCCCGAGGTGCAGCAGGTCGAGGATCGGGGTGAGCACCTTGGTCGCGACGCCCGACACGGCGACGCTGAACACCAGCACCGAGCCGAGGGACAGCAGGGCGAGCACGTCGCGGATCTTGCCCGCCACGAAGCCCGGTCGGTCCCGCTCGGGCTCCTCGAACACCGCGATCAGCGCCTGACGCATGCCCGACAGCCAACCGAGGCCGGAGTAGAGCGCGAGCAGGAGGCCGACGCTGAAGATGCCGGGCGCGGCGCCCTGGAGGGTCTCGAGGGAGATCCCGTCCTCACCACCGATGAGGTTGGGCAGCACCGAGTTCGCGGCGTCCAGGAGCGTGTCCTGCGCGTTCTTGTAGACCTTCGTCACCTGGCCGAAGATCGCGAAGGCCAGAGCGAGGATCGGGAAGAAGGACAGGAACGCGAAGTACGTCACCGCAGCGGCGAGCGCACTGCCGTTGACGTTGCCGTAGTGCTCGACCATCCGGACGACGTGGTCGATGAAGGGCCGGTGCTCGCGCACCTCCTGGATCCGCGCCTTCACGCCCGAGAGGAACGCCATCAGCCGAGCTCGAACTCGTGCGTCGGGACCCAGCCCTCGGTCTCGTCATGGACGTAGAGGCTGAACGCCGAGGCGTCGAAGGAGCACTCGAAACCCTGGAGCTCGCCGAAGGCCCGGTCGAGCGTCTCGTCGTCGAGGTGGTGCGCGATCGTCACGTGCGGGTGGTAGGGGAAGTGCAGGTCGACGTCGAGCGGCCCGGTGCGTACGGCGTCGGCGAGCAGCTCGCACGACGAGATGCCCTCGGCCACCGTCACGAAGACGACGGGTGAGATCGGCCGGAACGTGCCGGTGCCGCGCAGGTGGATGTCGAACGGCTCGACCGCGGCTGCGGCCGACGCGAGGTGCTCGGCCACCGGCGCGATGTCGTCGACGTCGAGCTCGGTCGGCGGGATCAGCGTGATGTGCGTCGGGATCTGCGCGGCCGTCGTGTCCCCGATGGACGTGCGGTAGTCCTGCAGCTCGCTCGCCCAGGGTTCGGGGATCGCGATGGCTACTCCGATGGTGGGCACGCCTACGACCCTAGCCGCCGGCTCGCGGCAGGAATCCCACCCGTTCGTACACGTCTCGCAACGTGGCCTCCGACACCTCGGTCGCCCGGTCGGCGCCCGCGGCCAGGATCGTCTCCAGCTCGGACCGGTCCTCGAGGAGGTCGTGCACGCGGTTGCGGAACGGCGTCACGAAGTCGACGACGACCTGCGCGACCTCGGCCTTGAGGTCGCCGTAGCCCTTGCCCTCGAAGGACGCGACGAGGTCGTCGATCTTGGCCCCGCTCAGCGCGGCGTGGATGTTGAGCAGGTTGGAGACACCGCGCTTGTTCTCGAGGTCGAAGCGGATCTCGGTCTCGGAGTCGGTGACGGCCGAGCGGATCTTCTTCGCGGAGGCCTTCGGGTCGTCCAGCAGCCAGATGCACCCGTTGCCGCCGATGCTCTTGGACATCTGCTTCTCGGGGAGCTGGAGGTCGTAGATCTTGGCGGTGCTCTCCAGGATGTAGGGCTCCGGGACGCGGAAGGTCTTCTTGAAGCGCTTGTTGAAGCGCTGCGCGAGGTCGCGGGTGAGCTCGAGGTGCTGGCGCTGGTCCTCGCCGACCGGGACGTACTGCGGGCGGTAGAGCAGGATGTCGGCGGCCTGGAGGATCGGGTAGGTGAAGAGACCGACGCTCGCGGCTCCCTCGCCACCCTTGGCCGACTTGTCCTTGAACTGCGTCATCCGGCGCGCCTCGCCGAAGCCGGTGAGGCACTCCAGCACCCACGACGCCTGCGTGTGCGCGGGCACCTGGCTCTGCACGAAGATCGTCGCCCGGTCCGGGTCGACGCCGGCCGCGAGGAGCTGGGCGACCGAGACGAGGGTGCGCTCGCGCAGCAGCTTCGGGTCGTGCGGCATCGTGATCGAGTGCAGGTCCGCGATGAAGAAGAACGGATCGAAGTCCTCCTGCAACGCCACCCACTGCTTCAGCGCGCCCAGGAAGTTGCCGAGGTGGAACGAGTCGGCGGTGGGCTGGATGCCGGAGAGCACCCGGGGCCGGGCGGTGGGGGCGGACATGCGCGCGATTGTGCCAAAGAGCCGGACCCGGAGCGCAGGCGCCTGCCAGTGGCGCGACCACGACGCCCGCCGGGCGTGACCGACGTCACATCCCACCCGATGTGACTCGCGAGTAGGTTCCGACCAGGAGGCCGGTCCGGGTCCGGCCGAGGGAGGAACCCATGTCACTCGTCCGCCGCGCCACCACCGCGCTCGTCACGCTCACGGCCACGCTCGCAGTCGGGGGGCTGAGTACGTCGACCGCGACCGCCGTCGTCCCCGAGCCGCCCCGGCCCGCGTTCTACGAGGCCCCCGCGGTCCTGCCCAGCACCAACGGCGCGGTGATCCGCAGCGAGAAGGTCGCCTTCCTGCTCGACCCGCTCGACGCCACCAGCCTGGTCCGCAACGCGCAGCGTGTCCTCTACCGCTCCACCAACCGCGCCGGCGAGCCCATCGCGGTCTCGGGCACGGTGCTCGTGCCGACCTCGCCGTGGATCGGCGTCGGCAGCCGCCCGGTGATCGGCTACGCCCCCGGCACCCAGGGCATGGCCGACCGCTGCGCCCCGTCGCGGCTGTTCTCCGAGGGCATCGAGTACGAGGGGCTCGGCATCGAGGGCCTGCTCCAGCGCGGCTACGCCGTCGCGATGCCGGACTACGAGGGCCTCGGCACCGCCGGGATCCACACCTACATGGACCGGGTGTCGCAGGGTCGCGCCACGCTCGACGTCGTACGGGCCGCGCAGCGCCTGTCCGGAACGGGTCTCGGCCCGAGCAGCCCGGTCGGGCTGATGGGCTACTCGCAGGGCGGTGGGGCCGCGGCGTCGGCCGTCGAGCTGGCCTCCACCTACGCCCCCGACCTCAAGGTCAAGGGTGCCGTCGTCGGCGCGGTCCCGGCCGACCTCGCGAAGGTGGCGAGCTCCCTGGACGGCGGGCTCTACTCCGCCTTCGCCTACTTCGCGCTCCGCGGCCTCTCGGCCAGCTACGACGTCGACCTCTCCCCCTACCTCAACGACCGCGGGCGCGCGGTCAGCGACCAGGTCGAGACCGAGTGCGTCTTCGACCTGCTCGACCACGCCTTCGTGAAGTCGTCGACCCTCAGCGCCAGCGGTCGGCCGATGTCGGAGCTGATGGCGGTCGAGCCGTTCCGCTCGATCGTGGAGGCCCAGCGGATCGGCACCATCAAGCCGACCGTGCCGGTGCTCGTCACGCACTCCGCCATCGACGACGTCATCCCCTACGCCGTCGGCAAGCAGATGGCGAGGTCCTGGTGCGGCAAGGGCGCCAACGTCCGCCTCTCGACCAACGTCGCCCCCGGCCACGTCGGCGGCATCGTGCCGCAGACGGTCGAGGCGCTGCCGTTCTTCGAGGCGCGCTTCGCCGGGCTCCCACAGCTCAGCAACTGCTGGCTGCTGTAGACCGTCGGGCGGCCGGTGCAACCAGCCCGTCCTCCCATGAGTCGTGGTGGTGAGAGCACACGACCAGTGGGAGGGTGGGCCATGCCCCGGAGTGCGGTGGACCGCGTGCACGAGGTGTACGCCACGTCCTACCGACGCCTCGTCGGCCAGCTCACCGGCGTCACCGGCGACCCCGTCGAGGCAGAGGACGCGGTCATGGAGGCGTTCGCCCGCGCGGTGGGATCGGGTCGCTCCTTCCTCAAGGCCGACAACCCCGAGGCCTGGCTGCGCACCGTCGCGGTCAACGTCACCCGGACCCGGTGGCGTCGCAACCGCTTCTTCCGCGACGTCAGCCACCGCCTCGTCGCCGAGCAGGCGTACGCCGACCTGCCGGACGACCGTTTGGCGCTGCTGGCCGCACTGCGCCAGCTGCCCGCGCCCCAGCGGGAGGCCATCGCCCTGCACCACCTCGCCGACCTGCCGGTGCACGAGGTGGCCGAGACGGTCGGGGCGCCGGTCGGGACCGTGAAGGCCCGGTTGGCCCGCGGTCGCGCGGCGCTGGCCGAGCTGCTCTCCGACCGAGAGACCGACGAGTCCGACACGTCCGAGCGGAGCCCCCGATGAACCTGCCTCCCGAGCTCCAGCACGAGGTCGCCGCCCGTGCGCCACAGCCGGGCTTCGACGCCGTGACTGCCCGCGCCGACGCCCGCCGCCGCCGACGTCGTACGACGATCGCGTCGGGGATCGCGGGTGCGGTCGTGGTCGCCGGGGTCGCCGCCGTTGCCGGCGGTTCGGGCGGCGACGGTCGGACGCCCGAGCCGGCGAGCCCCGCGCCCTCCCCCTGGGACGGCACGTCGACGCCCGACGACCGGCTGCCGTCCGACGTGGTCGCCGTGCTGGACGACGACCAGGTCCAGCTCTGGTCGGTCACCGGGGGCGAGGGCGGTGCCGAGGCGGCCCTCTGGCGTGGCTGCGACGACGACCCGTGCCAGTTCGCGCTGGTCACGCGCGACGGCGACGACGTCTTCGGCGAAAAGCTCGGCGCGTCCTACCCCCGGGTCAGCCCGGTGCCCGGTGGCTGGCTCGTCCAGGACGCCCGCGGCACCTTCCGGATCTCCCCGGCGGGCGAGCGGTCGGAGATCGTCGACACCGGACCGGGTGGCGGCGACGTGATGGCGGGCGACACCGCGGTGCAGACCGATGACGGCTGGCGGCTGCTGCGGGGCGACAAGCTGGTCCCGCTGCCCTCGGACGCACCCACCGCCTTCGTCAGCGGTGCCTATGTCACACCGGACGGCGGGCTGGTCGTCGCCGGCTCGGGACAGCAGGGGCCCGAGGTGGTGACCGTCGGGCCGGACGGCGAGACCACGATGTCGAGCTGGCCGGACTCCGACCGCACCATCGTCGTGGCCGGCAACGGCGAGCACGTTGCGCGCGTGTCCCTGGGCGATGCTCCCGACGGCTCGATCCCGGTGCTCGACGTGGAGGTCTCGCACGACGGCGGTCGCGCCTGGGTGGCGACCGTGAACCTCGACACCGAGGGGGGCGACCGCGTGCAGGACATGTCGTCCCTCGCGGTCGGCGCGGACGGGACGACGTACCTCACGACGGCGACGCACCACCTGGTGCGCATCGACGACGAGGGGTTCGCGACGCCGGTCCAGCTCTCGGCCTTCGACACCGGCGTCTTCACGTCCGGCGACAAGGTGTGCCTGGTCGGCGAGCGCGGACGCTACGACGCGCTGCTGTGCTCGCCCGACGGCCTGACCGAGTGGGCCGACCAGCCGTTGCCGGGGCTGGGCTGATCGGCACCCACGACTCGGGTCAGACCAGCCAGCCGACGTTGTCGGCGAGCAGGTCGGCCATCGGGTAGATCCCCCGCAGCTCCTGCCGGCGCTCGAGCAGCGTCACCACGTTGCCGACGTTGCGGTCCGCCAGCTCACGCCGGCGCTCGATCGCCTGCTGCATCTTCATCTCGTCCATGACGACTCCCCAGGGTCAGTCGGGCGGTCCGTCCGCCTGCGACCATTGGATCGTTCCAAACTCAGGCTACGCAAGGGTTCCCGTCGTGTTAACGACAGGAAAACTCAGCCGCCGGTGACGGCCTGGCCTCGCACGTGCAGCCGCGCGGAGACCAGCAGGATCGCGACGCCGCCGAGCGACAGCACGAGGCCGACGAGGGCCGGTGCGCGCAGGCCGTAGCCGGCCGCGATGACCAGCCCGCCGAGCCAGGCGCCCAGCGCGTTCGCGATGTTGAGCGACGCGTGGTTCATCGCGGCACCCAGGGTCTGCGCATCTCCGGCGACGTCCATCAGCCGCAGCTGGAGGTTCACGACGAGCACCGACCCGAGGACGGTGATCAGGAAGACGACGGGCAGCGCGGCCCAGCCGTAGGGGGCGGTGAGCCAGAACGCCAGCATCGTGGCGCCCATCCCGACGCCACCGATGATCAGTGAGCGGAAGATCGACCAGTCGGCCATGATCCCGGCGACCCACGTGCCGGCGACCATGCCGAGGCCGAAGAAGAGCAGGTAGACCGGCACGGCCCGCTCCCCCAGCCCGGACACGTCGGTGACGACCGGGGCGATGTAGGTGTAGACGGCGAACATGCCGCCGAAGCCCACGGCACCGGCGAGCAGCGTCAGCCAGACCTGCGGCACCTTGAAGGCACTGAGCTCACGGCGGCCGCTCGCCTCGGCGTCGCCGGGGCAGGACGGGACGAACCACGCCACCAGGGCGAGGGTCACCACGGCCAGGCCCGCGGCGGCCCAGAAGGCAGCGCGCCAGCCGAGCTCCTGGCCCAGCAGGGTCGCAGCCGGTACGCCGATCACGTTGGCGACCGACAGCCCGAGCATCACCTGGGAGACCGCACGGCCCTTGCGCGAGGGACGCGCCATGCTGGCCGCGACGAGCGACGCCACCCCGAAGTACGCGCCGTGCGGCAGCCCGGCGGCGAAGCGGGCGAGCATCAGCTGCTCGTAGGAGGTCGCCAGCGCGCTGACGCCGTTGCCGACCGCGAAGGCGGCCATCAACGCGATCAGCAGCGCCCGGCGGGGCAGGCGCGCGCCGAGGAAGGCGAGCAGCGGGGCGCCGACCACGACGCCGACGGCGTACGCCGAGATGACGTGGCCACCCGTGGGGATCGAGACGTCGACGCCGCTGGCGATCTGCGGCAGCAGGCCCATCGTCACGAACTCGGTGGTGCCGATGGCGAAGCCGCCCATCGCCAGCGCGACGACAGCGAGGCCGAAGTGGCGCGCCGTCACCGACGGTGCGTCGAGATCGGCGGGTGTGTCAGTGGCGGCAGTCGTCATGGTCATCACAGGATGCAAGAGAGGGCCCCCGGGGAGGTATTCCCCGAGGGCCCTGCCTGTGACGCGTGACTCAGCGCTGGACTCAGCGCTGGACTCAGAGGGAGGCGAGCGCCTCGTTGAACGTCGCCGACGGACGCATCACCGCGGCCGCCTTCTCCGGGTCGGGGCGGAAGTAGCCGCCGATGTCGGCGGGCTTGCCCTGCACGGCGAGCAGCTCGTCGACGATCGTCTGCTCGTTGGCGCGCAGCGTCGACGCGAGGTCGGCGAAGGCCGCGGCCAGGTCGGCGTCCTCGGTCTGCTTCGCGAGCTCCTCGGCCCAGTAGAGCGCGAGGTAGAAGTGCGAGCCGCGGTTGTCGATCGTGCCGAGCTTGCGCCCCGGCGAGCGGTCCTCGTTGAGGAACGTCTCGGTCGCCCGGTCGAGGGCGTCGCCGAGCAGCTTGGCCCGCTGGTTGTCGTCGTATCCGGCGAGGTGCTCGAGCGAGGCGGCCAGCGCGAAGAACTCGCCGAGGCTGTCCCAGCGGAGGTAGTCCTCCTTGACCAGCTGCTGCACGTGCTTGGGCGCCGAGCCGCCGGCGCCGGTCTCGAACAGGCCGCCACCGTTCATCAGCGGCACGATCGACAGCATCTTGGCGCTGGTGCCGAGCTCGAGGATCGGGAACAGGTCGGTGTTGTAGTCACGCAGCACGTTGCCGGTCACCGAGATGGTGTCCTCGCCCTTGCGGATCCGCTCGAGGGAGTACGTCGTCGCCTCGGCCGGCGCCATCACCGAGATGTCGAGGCCGTCGGTGTCGTGCTCCTTCAGGTACTCGGTGACGAGCTCGATGAGGTTGGCGTCGTGGGCGCGGGTCTCGTCGAGCCAGAAGACCGCCGGGGTCTCGCTGGCGCGGGCGCGGGTGACGGCGAGCTTGACCCAGTCGCGGATCGAGGCGTCCTTGGTCTGGCAGGCACGCCAGATGTCGCCGGGCTCCACGTCGTGCGACATGAGCACGTTGCCGGCGGCGTTGCGGACCTCGACCGTGCCGGCGGCAGGGATCTCGAAGGTCTTGTCGTGCGAGCCGTACTCCTCGGCCGCCTTCGCCATCAGACCGACGTTGGGCACCGAGCCCATGGTCGAGGGGTCGAGCGCGCCGTGCGTGCGGCAGTCGTCGATCGCGGCCTGGTAGACGCCGGCGTAGGACGAGTCGGGGATCACCGCGAGGGTGTCCTGCTGCTCGCCGTCGGCGTTCCACATCTGGCCGGACGTGCGGATCATCGCCGGCATCGAGGCGTCGATGATGACGTCGGAGGGCACGTGGAGGTTGGTGATGCCCTTGTCGGAGTCGACCATCGCGAGGGCCGGGCCCTCGGCGAGGCCCTTCTCGAAGGCCGCCTTGATCTCGGCGCCGCCGTCGACGGAGTCGAGGCCGGAGAGGATGCCGCCCAGGCCGTCGTTGGCCGACAGGCCGGCGGCGGCCAGCTGCTCGCCGTACTGGCTGAAGACGTCGGCGAAGTAGGCGCGCACCACGTGGCCGAAGATGATCGGGTCGGAGACCTTCATCATCGTGGCCTTGAGGTGGGCGGAGAAGAGGACGCCGTCGGCCTTCGCCTTCGCGACCTGCTCCACGAGGAACGCGTCGAGCGCAGCGGCGCTCATGAACGTGCCGTCGACGACCTCGCCCTCCAGGACCTTGAGGCCCTCCTTGAGCACCGTCTCCTCACCGCCCGCACCGACGTGCACGATCGACAGGGTGTCGTCGGCGTCGAGGACGGTCGACTTCTCGTTGCTGCGGAAGTCGTCGTGGCCCATCGTGGCGACCGAGGTCCGCGAGTCGCTGCTCCAGGCACCCATCGAGTGCGGGTGCGACTTGGCGTAGTTCTTCACCGAGGCCGGCGCGCGGCGGTCGGAGTTGCCCTCGCGCAGCACGGGGTTGACCGCCGAGCCCTTGACCTTGTCGTAGCGGGCGCGGGTCTCGCGCTCCTCGTCGGTCTGCGGGTTCTCGGGGTAGGCCGGCAGGTCGTAGCCCTGCGACTGGAGCTCGGCGATCGTCGCCTTGAGCTGCGGGATAGAGGCCGAGATGTTGGGGAGCTTGATGATGTTGGCCTCGGGCTTCGTGGCCAGCTCGCCGAGCTCGGCGAGCGCGTCGTCGATGCGCTGCTCGTCGGTGAGGCGGTCGGGGAACTGGGCGATCACCCGCCCGGCCAGGGAGATGTCACGCGTCTCGACGTCCACACCTGCGGTCTTCGCGTAGGCCGCGATGATCGGGAGGAAGGAGTACGTCGCCAGCAGCGGCGCCTCGTCGGTGTGGGTGTAGATGATCTTGGCCATGGGTCGGACATCTCCTGTGGATCGGGGTGGTCCAGCAATAACTCTTGACGTCAAGATACCTGACGTGGGGAAGCGACGCGACTCGCCTACCCTCGCACCCCCGTTCCGGCATCGCTAGGGTGAGCGTGGCCTACGCGGGGTACGGCCACCATGACTGGGAGGACAGCTCGAGATGAGCGACACCATCGACACACCGTCCACCGGCCAGAAGTTCACGGCCGAGACGCTGGGCACCTTCGTGCTCGTCTTCTTCGGCTGCGGCGCGGCCATGCGCAGCGGCGGTGACTACGTCGCCACGGGCCTCACGTTCGGCCTCACGGTCGTCGTGATGGCGTACGCCGTCGGGCGGATCTCCGGCGGCCACTTCAACCCGGCCGTCACGCTCGGCGCCGTCCTCGGCGGGCGTCTCCCGTGGAACCAGGTCGGCATCTACTTCGCCGCCCAGCTGCTCGGCGGCCTCCTCGCCGGGGCGATGCTCTTCGGCCTCAACCACGGCTTCGAGGGCTTCAGCGCCGAGGGCAACATGGCGCAGAACTTCTTCGGCGACCAGGGCACCGGGTTCGCCTGGTGGGCGGCCCTGCTGCTCGAGATCCTGATGACCGCCGTCTTCCTCTGGGTCATCCTCGCGGTCACCGACGAGCGCAACGAGGTCAACGTCGCGATGGGCCCGCTGGCCATCGGCCTGGCGCTCGCGATGATCCACTTCGCCTCGATGAGCGCGACCGGCACCTCGGTCAACCCGGCCCGCTCCATCGGCGTCGGCGTCTTCGCCGGCACCGACGCGATCGTCCAGCTCTGGCTCTTCGTGGTCGCGCCGCTCGTCGGCGCCGCGATCGCCGGCCTGACCTACCCGGTCCTCTTCGGCCACGGCGCCGAGCCCGTCGCGGGATCGGGCCTGAACTTCGGCGGCGGCCGCAAGGGCAACCAGTTCGTGCCCGGCAGCTACGAGGCCCAGTGGAACCAGGGCCAGCAGGGCCAGCAGGGCGGCTGGGGCCAGCCCGGCGCCGCCTGGGGCGCCCCGCCGCAGCAGCAGTGGGGCCAGCCGCAGCAACAGCAGCCCGACCCCTACTCCACGCCGCAGGCGCAGCCGGCGCCCGGCCAGTGGGGCCAGCCCGACCAGACCCAGCAGCCGCAGCAGCAGCCGCCGAGCCAGCCCGGCCAGTGGGGCGCTCCCCCGCCGCAGCAGCCGGCCCCCGGCCAGCCCGGCGCTCCCGGTCACTGGGGCAACCCCGACGGCGACGACGACGGCCGCACCCAGGTGCGCCGCCCAGACCAGCCCTAGTCCTCAGCCTGTCCCGGGTCTAGCGGACCAGGACGGTGGTCCGACCACCGTCGAGGTCCTCGATCGACACGAGGCCGACACCCTTCTCGTACACGCTGCGGGTCGTGGTGTCGACCTCGTCGAGCATCTGCACCATGCCGCTCGACAGCTCCTCGACCTGCCTGCTGGCCTCCGGGAGCGACGGCACGGCGGAGGCGATCCACCCGTCCCCGATCCGCAGGTGGGCGGGCATCACGAGGCCGGCCTCGGCGCCGTCCTCGCCCGCGCGCCAGTCGCCCCTGCCGGGGCCGCCGGCGTCGGCGCCCACGACCCACACGTTGCCGGCCGCGTCCTGCGCGTAGTAGCGGGTGGTGATGTCCGTGGTGCCGTCGACGTCGTACGCCGTGGTGACGCCGGTCGCCTCGAGCCCGCCGATCTCGGTCGGTCCGTCGAGCACCGCCGTCTCGATCGATCCGAGGTCGACGCCGTCCTCCGTCACGTCGTAGCGCGCGGTGTCCCCCGGCTCCAGCGGCAGCCACGGGTTGTCGACGACGTCGACGAAGTCGTCGGGGTCGGGCGACGCCGACGGGATCACGAGCCCGTTGATCCCCGGCTGGTCGTAGGCCTGCGGCTGGCCGAGCCCGGCGCACCCGGCGAGCGCGGCGAGCGGCACGAGCGCGGCGGCCGCGGTCACACGCAGGCGGCGTACGGGCACGGACGCGGGCATGGGCGCCAGCATGCCAGCCGCCCACCAGCCAGCCCCCGACGCGGCGCTGCTAGCGTCAGCCGGAGACACCCAGACACCCCTCACGAGGAGAAGATCCGTGACCTCCGAACCCCTCAAGGTGGCCGTCACTGGCGCCGCCGGCCAGATCGGCTACAGCCTGCTCTTCCGCCTCGCGAGCGGCGCGCTGGCCGCGGACCGCCCGATCGAGCTGCGCCTGCTCGAGATCGAGCCCGCCCTCAAGTCGCTCGAGGGCGTCGTCATGGAGCTCGACGACTGCGCGTTCCCGAACCTCGCCGGCGTCGAGATCGGCGCGGACGCCGAGAAGATCTTCGACGGCGTCAACCTGGCCCTCCTCGTCGGCGCGCGCCCGCGCGGCCCCGGCATGGAGCGCGGCGACCTCCTCTCGGCCAACGGCGCGATCTTCACCGCGCAGGGCAAGGCGCTCAACGCCGTCGCCGCCGACGACGTACGCATCGGCGTGACCGGCAACCCGGCCAACACCAACGCCCTCATCGCGATGAGCAACGCCCCCGACATCCCGCGCGAGCGCTTCTCCGCGCTGACCCGCCTCGACCACAACCGCGCGATCTCGCAGCTCGCGGCGAAGACCGGCGCAAAGGTCACCGACATCAAGAAGATGACGATCTGGGGCAACCACTCGGCCACCCAGTACCCCGACCTCTTCCACGCCGAGGTCAACGGGCAGAACGCCGCCGAGGCCGTCGGCGACCAGGCCTGGCTGGAGAACGACTTCATCCCGACCGTCGCCAAGCGCGGCGCCGCGATCATCGACGCCCGGGGCTCGTCCTCGGCCGCCTCGGCCGCGTCCGCCACGATCGACGCCGCCCGCGACTGGCTCTTCGGGTCGGCGTCCGACGACTGGGTCTCGATGGCCGTCGTGTCGAGCGGCGAGTACGGCGTGCCCGAGGGCCTGATCTCGTCGTTCCCCGTCACCACCTCCGGTGGCGACTGGTCGATCGTCGAGGGCCTCGAGATCGACGAGTTCTCCCGCGCCCGCATCGACGCCTCGACCGCCGAGCTGGCCGACGAGCGCACCGCGGTCACGGAGCTCGGCCTGATCTGAGTCGTGCACGCACCGAGCGGTGCGTGAGGAGGATTCCCGGTCCGGGAGATCCCCCTCACGCACCGCTCGTGCGTTGTGACGGGCTCAGAAGCCGCCGGGCTGCTCGGGGATCGACCCGGCCAGGAAGATCAGCAGGCCGCCGAGGACCAGCAGGATGAGCGCGTCGAGCACCTTGTGGCGTACGGCGAGCATGCCGGCGTCGCGGGCGCGGAGGATCAGCCGGACGAACGCCCCGAAGGCCAGCGCCCCTCCCATGATCCGTACGCCGGTGCGCCACCCGCCGTCGGCGAACGCCGCGAGCACCAGTGCCGCGACGACGACCACCAGCACGAGCAGGTAGAACATCCCGCCGATGGTCGAGGGGTAGCGGCGCTCCTCCTCGGGGGCGCCCTCGACGTGCTCGGGTTCGGTCGAGGACATCAGGACCGGACGGACCGCTCGGCGATCTCGACGATGTTGGTGAGGAGCATCGCGCGGGTCATCGGCCCGACGCCCTTGGGGTTGGGCGAGACCCAGCCGGCCACGTCCCACACGCTCCGGTCCACGTCGCCGGTGACCTTGCCGTCGACGCGGGAGACGCCGACGTCGAGGACGGCCGCCCCCGGCTTGACGATGTCGCCGGTGATGATGCCCGGCACGCCCGCGGCGGCGACGACGATGTCGGCGTTGCGCACGTGGGAGGCCAGGTCGCGGGTGCCCGTGTGGCACAGGGTCACGGTGGCGTTCTCGGAACGGCGGGTCAGCAGCAGGCCGAGGGGGCGCCCGACGGTCAGGCCACGACCGACGACGACGACCTCCGCTCCCGCGATCTCGACGTCGTGACGGCGCAGCAGCTCGATCGCGCCGACGGGCGTGCAGGGCAGCGGGCCGGCCTCGCCGAGGACGAGCTTGCCGAGGTTCATCGGGTGGAGCCCGTCGACGTCCTTGTCCGGGTCGACGCGCGACAGCAGGGCGAACTCGTCGAGGCCGGTCGGCTGCTGCACGAGGAAGCCGGTGCACCCGTCGTCGGCGTTGAGCTCGTCGATCACGGCCTCCACCTCCGCCTGCGAGGCGGTCGCCGGGAGGTCGCGCCGGATCGAGGTGATGCCGATCTCCGCGCAGTCCTTGTGCTTCGCGCCGACGTACCAGTGCGAGCCGGGGTCGTCGCCGACCAGCACCGTGCCCAGGCCGGGCACGACGCCCTGCTCCTTGAGGACAGCGACCCTCTCCGTGAGCTCCGCCTTGATGGTCCGCAGGGTGGCTTCGCCGTCCAGGATCTGTGCCGTCACGCCCGCAGTCTAGGGGGTGTCTCTCAGCTCTCGGCCGTCGCGAGCGTCGTCCTGCGGAGTGCCTCGCAAGGCGGAGGAGGAAGGCGATGCGCCAGCATCGACGACTGACGACAACGCAGCGAGGTGCCCGCAGGGCGGCGCGCAGCAGGCCATGGAGCTGAGAGCCACCCCCTAGACACCAAGGGGCGCACCGATACGGACGAGGTGACGCTCGGCGGCGCGCGCAGCGGGATGCGCAACAACGGCCGCGGTGACCCCGATCAGGGCGATCACGATCCAGCCGGGCGTGCCGACCTGGAGGGCCAGGTACGTGTAGAGCGCGGGGAAGACGATCGGCTCGATCTGGTAGCCCAGGCCCCACACGCCCTGGTAGTCGCCGAGGCGCCGGTGGTCGGAGAGCTCGCTGGTGAGGCACCAGTCCGCGGCGGACTGCCACAGCTCGGCGCCGGTGATCGTCACGTGCCCGATCCAGATCAGCACGATCGAGACCCAGCCGACCGTCTCGTGCGTCCACGCGATCAGCCCGCACGACACGATGAACGCCCAGCCCGACCACCGCACCGCCCGCAACGAGCCGTCGACCGAGTCGGCGACGCGGCTCGCGCGGACCTGCAGCGCGACCGCGAGGACCGTGTTGGTGCCGAAGAGCCACGCGAGCAGCGCCGGCGGGGCGTCGGTGCGCTCGACGAGCCAGAGGGGTACGACGACGTTGAGCAGCACCTGGTTGGAGGAGAGCACGCCGTTGCAGATGCTCAGCACCACGAAACCGGGATTGCGCCAGGCCGGCGGCGCCGCGGTGGTGGGGTCGTCGCCGTCGGTGGCCGGCACCTGGCGGGCGATCACCGGCAGCACGGTCGCGATCAGCAGCGCGTTGAGCACGAGCAGGGCCCCGGTGACGTACGGGATCTGCCGTACGGCGTCGGTGCCGAGACCGAGCGCGACGCCGCTGGCGCCCGCGCCGAGGGTGTAGCCGACGTTGCGCGCGGCCCGCATGTAGGCCAGGGCCCGGACGCGTACGTCCCGCGCGAAGACCGCGATCCGGTAGACGTTGCGCGCGTTGCGCCCGGCCGTCTCGAAGATCGCCAGCACGCTCAGCATCAGCACGAAGGTCGTCATGCCGCCGATGAGCGGCCAGGCGAAGTAGAGCGCGGCCTCGACCGCGCTCGCGGTCGCCCACAGCGGCTTCGCGCCCACCCGGTCGGCCAGCCGGCCCATCGGCAGCTGGAGGAACAGGGTCACCGCGGCCGCGATCGACATGCCGAGGCCGACCTCGGCCCCGGACAGCCCGACGACCCTGGTGAAGTAGACCGCCGTGCCGGTGAGGAACGTCCCGGTCGCGAAGGCCGACAGCACGCACTGCCAGACCAGGTCCCGCTCGAGCTTCGTCGGCGGGAGGATCCGCTGCCACCAGCGCACGTCGTACCCCCTGAGAGTTATCTTGACGTCAAGATAACACCGCTCGCCGCCGGATCAGTGGAAGAAGTGGCGAGCGCCGGTGAGGTACATGGTCACCCCGGCGGCCTCGCACGCCGCGACGACCTCCTCGTCGCGCACTGATCCGCCGGGCTGCACGATCGCCTTCACGCCCGCATCGATGAGGATCTGGGGACCGTCGGCGAAGGGGAAGAAGGCGTCGGAGGCGGCGACCGCGGAGGTGACCCGCTCCCCCGCACGCTCGACCGCGAGCCGGCACGAGTCGACCCGGTTGACCTGGCCCATGCCGACGCCGACCGAGGCCCCGTCGGCGGCGAGCAGGATCGCGTTGGACTTCACCGCGCGGCACGCGCGCCAGGCGAAGGCGAGGTCGGCGAGCACCTCCTCCGAGGCGGCCTCGCCGGTGGCGAGGGTCCAGGTCGAGGGGTCGTCACCCTCGGCGGAGAGCACGTCGCGGTGCTGCAGGAGCAGGCCACCGGAGATGGCGCGGGTCTCGGCGCCGCCGCGCGCGAGCGGCGGGCACTCCAGGACGCGGATGTTCTTCTTGGCCCGGAGCGCCTCGATCGCGCCGTCCTCGTAGCCGGGCGCGACGATCACCTCGGTGAAGATCTCCGCGACCTGCTCGGCCATCGCGACCGAGACCGGGACGTTGGTGGCGATCACGCCGCCGAAGGCGCTGACGGGGTCGCACTCGTGGGCCTTGCGGTGGGCGTCCGCCACGTCGGTGCCGATCGCGATCCCGCACGGGTTGGCGTGCTTGATGATCGCCACGGCCGGCTCGCTGAAGTCGTAGGCCGCGCGGCGGGCGGCGTCGGCGTCGACGTAGTTGTTGTAGGACATCTCCTTGCCGTGGTGCTGCGTGGCCTGCGCCAGGCCGGGACCACCGGGCAGGAAGCCGTCGCTGTAGAGCGCGGCGCCCTGGTGCGGGTTCTCGCCGTAGCGCAGCACCGCCTCCTTGCTCCACGTCGCACCCATCCAGGCCGGGAAGCCCGAGCCCTCGGAGGTGTCGGTGAGCACGTTGCCCATCCACGACGCCACGTGGACGTCGTACGTCGCCGTGTGCACGAACGCCTCGGCGGCGAGGCGCTGCCGCTCGGCCAGCGTGAAGCCGCCGGCGGCGACGGCGGCCAGCACGTCGGCGTACGCCGCGGGCGAGGTGACGATCGCGACGCTCGGGTGGTTCTTGGCCGCGGCGCGCACCATCGACGGGCCGCCGATGTCGATCTGCTCCACGCACTCGTCGGGGCTCGCACCCGAGGCGACGGTCTGGGTGAACGGGTAGAGGTTGCTGACGACGAGGTCGAACGGCTCGACCCCGAGCTCCTCGAGCTGGGCGACGTGGGACTCCAGGCGGCGGTCGGCGAGGATGCCGGCGTGCACGCGCGGGTGCAGCGTCTTGACCCGGCCGTCGAGGCACTCGGGGAACCCGGTGAGGTCCTCGACCTTCGTGACCGGCAGGCCGAGGGACTCGATCAGCGCGGCGGAACCTCCGGTGGAGACGAGCTCGACGCCGGCGTCGTGCAGGCCGCGGACCAGGTCGTCGAGCCCGGCCTTGTCGTAGACGGACACGAGCGCTCGGCGGATCGGGATGCGGTTCTCGGGGGACACGGGACTCCTCGGACGGATCGGTTCACTGTCGAGTCGAGGGCACCCAGGCGTTCGATCCCCTCGCGCGTCACTCCCTGGTGGTGTCCCACCTGCGCCAGTCGTGTGGCAGCAGACTAAGGCATGACACTCACGCCCGGACCTGCTGCGCCCCGGGCCTGAGCGACATGCCTAGCGAGCACTCGTCCCGATGCGAACCCGGCGACCGTCCACCGTGATGCCCTCGCGGGCGATCCGTCCGACGGCGTCGACGAGCATCGCCCGCTCGGCGGTCTTGATCCGTTCGTGGAGCGAGTCGACGTCGTCGTCCTCGGCCACCTCGACGGGCACCTGCGCGACGATCGGTCCGGTGTCGACGCCCGCGTCGACCACGAAGAGTGTCGCTCCGGTGACCTTGACGCCGTGCTCGAGCGCGTCGCGGGGGCCGTGCATCCCCGGGAAGGCCGGGCACAGCGCCGGGTGGGTGTTGAGGGTGAGGAACTTCGCCAGGAAGTCCGTGGACAGCAGCTTCATGAAGCCCGCCGACACGACCACGTCGGGCTCGAAGCGCTCCACCAGGGTCGTCATGGCAGCGTCCCAGCCCTCGCGCGTCTCGAAGTCCGACACCGACCGCGCGAAGGTGGGGATGCCCGCTCGTTCGGCGCGCGCCAGGCCCTCGATCCCGTCCCGGTCGGCGCCGACGGCGACCACCCGGGCGCCGTACGCCGGATCGGTGCAGGCGTCGAGCAGGGCCTGGAGGTTGGTGCCGGACCCCGAGACGAGGACGACGAGGCGTGCGGGGCGGTTCACGCCCCGAATCCTAGGCGCGGTGGGACGGCGAAGAGTCCGGTGTCCGCTGACGGACCAGCCGGCTCGCGACGAGCGCGGCGATCGCGGTCGTGACCGGTACGGCGGCGAGGATGCCGAGCCCGCCGACGAGGCCGCGGACCACCTCCTGCGCCACGATCTCCTGGCTGACCGCGATCTGGAAGGGCAGGTCGAGCGCGGAGAAGACCAGCATCAGCGGCAGGGTCGCCCCGACGTAGGCCAGGACCAGGGTGTTGACCGTCGAGGCGGCGTGCGAGCGGCCGATGCGCATCGCCCGCGTAAAGAGGGAGCGGGTGGTCGCGTCGGCGTCGAGGTCGGCGAGCTCCCACACCGCCCAGGTCTGGGTGACGGTCACGTCGTCCAGCACCCCGAGCGCGCCGATCACCAGACCGGCGAGCAGCAGCCCGCGGAGGTCGACCTGCGCGGCGATGCCGGAGATGTACTGGCTGCCCTCGTCGACCTGGCCGGTGAAGTGACCGACACGGGTGAAGGCCCACCCGAGGACGCCGATGACCACCAGCGAGACGAGCGTGCCCAGCATCGCGACGGTCGAGCGCACGTCGAACCCGTGGGAGAGGTAGAGCGTGACCAGCATGATCGCGGCAGCCGTCACCACGGCGACGGCCAGCGGCGAGGAGCCCTCCATGATCGCCGGCAGGGTGAACATCGCGATGAGCACGAGCGAGTACGCCAGGCTCGCCAGCGCCCCGATCCCGCGCCAGCGCGACAGCAGGAGGACGCCGACGGCGAAGAGGATCGTGAGCGTGAGCAGCGGCGGACCGCGGTCGAAGTCCTGGAAGGCGTAGCGCTCCCCCTCGGGCGCCTCGGGGGCGTAGGACACGACGATGCGGTCGCCGGCGGCCACCTCGGGGGCACCCGGGCCGTAGGGCATCAGTGCCTCGGCCTTCCCCGGCGCTCCGGGACCGCTGACCAGGTCGACCTGCGCGAGCCGGCACCCGTCGACGTCGTTGCGGCACTCGCCGACCTCCGTGACGACGGCCTTGCCGCGCTCGACGTCGGTCCCGATGCCGGTGACCTGGAGGTCGCCGTCGGGCCAGAGCACCACGAGCCCCACGACCGTCGCGAGGACCAGCGGGGCGACGAGGAGCGCGACCAGCACCCGCAGCCGGCGCGGGGCAGGGCCGAGCGACGGCCGGTCGCCGTGGCTGTGACCAGCTCCCACGTCAGTCCTCGTCGGGCTCGACGGTGGCCGACTCCCGGGCGGGGTCGGGCCAGGCCCGGTTCGAGCGCCAGACCAGGAGCGCCACGACCGAGGCGCCGATCAGGGCGCCGACACCGCACGCGGTGACGGAGTGGACCAGCACGTCGCGCGTGAACGGGCCGATGAAGCGCATCCGACCCGGTCCGGCGGCGCCGCCGGACAGCGAGGCGAGGACCGCGAAGCCGAAGCCCGCGACCAGCCCGCCACCGCATCCGGCCAGCGCGACCTGGTCCCAGGTCAGTGGACGGGGGCGGAGCGTGCGGTAGGCCACGACCGCCGCGACCAGCGGCGGCAGCAGCATGAGGCCACCCACCCAGCCGGCCGGTGTGCCGACCGAGGGCAGCGCGGCGACGAGCGGGACCACCGGGAGCGGTCCGACCACCACGGCGGCCGGCGAGACCACCGTCGCGCCGCCGACGGCGAACCCGGGGCCGAGGAGGAACGAGCCGGCGAAGAGCGCGGCGTTGGGGGCGAAGGCGGCGTTGACGACGGTGTAGAGGCCGGCCTCGGCGGGGCTCGGGTGGAGGCTCGAGGTCATCGTCGCCGCCTCGCCGAACGACATCACGAGCGCGGCCAGGAAGGTGAGCATCGAGACCACGAGGAGCGTGGAGAGCACGGCACCGGCGACCGCCGCACCGGCTCGCACGGTCGACGGCACGAAGGTCGCCCAGATGGCGGCGCGGCCGGAGCCCGTCGCGATCGCGGGCGCCGCGACGACGGCGGTCATCGCGATCGTCCACGCGAGCACCCGCGGTACCGAGGGGTCCGCGGTGGTGCCGGCCGCGAGGGTGGCGACGACGACCGCCACGACGGCGTACCCGGCGAAGAACGTCGCGATCGCGATCGGGACGGTGAAGTCGCGCTCGCCGTCGGAGATGCGGTCGGCGTCGGGCCCGTGGCTCGACACCGCGTCACCGACGCGGTGGCCGAGGCGCCACATCGACCAGACGGTCATCGCGGTGACGCCGAGCGGCACGATCGTCACGCGGGTGCCGAGGACGGTGAAGCCCGAGCCGTGGCCCGCCAGCCAGGCCAGCGCACCCATCCGCATCCCGTCGCGCGGGGCACCGTGGACGCCCGCGTCGGTGACGAACCAGCCGATCACGCCGACCGCGAGCAGGACGACGAGGGGGGCGAGCGCCGCGCACACGCCGCCCAGGGTCGCGATCAGGACGAGCGGCCGCTGGCGGGCCGCATCGCCCGGGCCGCGCTGGGAGCGGGCAGCCTTCGACCGGGCACTGTCGGGACGGGTGAGGAGCGACGTCATGGCCGATCCATCATCACCCGGCACCCTCGGCTGGCCGTGCTCCCACGCCGCACTCGCGGACCTCCCGGATCCAGCCGGGATCGATGTGCGCGGCGTGTGCCACTCCCGTACCGTGGAGCGGGTCATGAGGAGCCCCGAGACCTTCGACGCCTACTACGTCGAGACGCGCACGCGCCTCCTGCACGAGGCGTACGCCCTCACCGGCGACGCGCCGGCCTCCCGGGCCGCCGTGCGGGACGCGTTCGTCGTGACGTGGCACCACTGGCGCAAGGTCGGCTCCCTCGACGACCGCGACGGCTACATCCGCCCGCTCGCCTTCCGACGCGCCCGGCGCAAGCACACGGCCCGGATCTGGCACCGCGACAAGTCGCTGGCCCCCGAGGTCCGCGCCACGCTCGACGCGCTCGCCAAGCTGACCCCGCGCCAGCGCGAGCTGCTGGTGCTCAACGCGCTCTCGACGCTGTCGCTGACCGACATCGGCCGCATGGTCGGCCTCCCACGCTCCGACGCCGAGCGCGAGCTGCAGACCGCCACGTCGCAGTTCGCGCTGACCCGCGACGTGCAGACGACCGACGTACGCCGCCTGCTGGGCGAGCTCGCCGCGCCGCTGGAGGAGATCCGGTGGCCGCGGGCGACCGTCATCCGGCGCGCGGGCGCCGCGCGCCGCCGTACGCACACCGTGATCGGCGCCGGCGTGGCCGCCGCCGCGCTCGTCGTCTCCGGCTCGCTGGTGGCCACCGGCGCCGACGCCGAGGCGACCAGCCTCCGCGAGGAGAAGGTGTCGGCCGGGGTGACGGTCCATGCACCCGAGCCGGCCGATGCGACGGGCGAGCCGCTCATCGACGAGGCGGCGCTGCTCTCCCCCGCCCAGATGGCGCGCTTCGGCGCCGGCCTCGACTGGTCGGAGACCGCCACCACCGACAACCTGTCCGGCTCCGGCCTGCTCGCGCCGTGCCAGCGCGAGCGCTTCGCCGACCCCGAGGGCGTCACCGCCCTCGCTCGCACCTGGGAGGGATCCGCGACCCGCACGGTGCGCACCACCGCCAAGAAGGGCGCCACGGGCGCCGGGAAGCGGACCCGCAAGAGCCAGGAGACCCGGGTCGAGTCGACGGCCGTCCAGCTCGTCGAGATGTCACGTGACGCCGACCGGGCCGCAGCCGCGTTCCAGACCGCGTCGGTCTGGTACGGCGGGTGCGCCGACCCGCGCACGCAGCTCCTCGACACCTTCACCGTCAAGCGGGTCGGCGACGAGGCCCGCGCCTTCCGGCTGCGGACGTGGGGCAAGCAGAAGTCCACGCTCACCGTCGGGCTGGCCCGCACCGGGAGCCTGGTGGTCACCACGGTCGTGCGCAGCACCGGTCGTGCGGCGAGCGACAAGGCGACCCTCACCGGCCTCTCCGCCTCCGTCAACGCGCTCTGCGGCACCGAGGGCGCCGCGGCGTGCGCCGGTCGGGCTCGCTCCAGCGCGACGGCGCCGCTCGACATCGGCGCGCCGCCCGGCTTCCTGTCGGTCGTCGACCTGCCGCCGGTCGCATCGGTGGTCGGCCCCTGGGTGGGCACCGACCCCGAGCGGGCCCGCGCCAACTACGCCGCCACCCGCTGCGACAACACCTCGTTCGCGGGCAAGGGGATCAGCCGGGCGAAGACCCGGACCTTCCTCTTCCCCGGGACGCCCAACGACCAGCTGGGCCTCACCCAGACGATCGGCGAGATGGCCCAGGCGAAGGCCCGGGACTTCGTCGCCGGCATCCGCACGAAGATCCGGCAGTGCGGCCAGGCCAACCTCGGCACGACGGTCACGCCCCTCGCCTCGTCGTCGTCCGCGGACTCGGACCTGAGCGTGTGGGCGCTGTCGATCGAGCTCAACGACAGCCAGTCGTTCCCCTTCCTGATGGCGATCGTGCGCGACGGCACGGCCGTCTCCCAGCTGGGGTTCGCCCCGGTACGTGACATGACGATGGCGCGCGACGACTTCGTCGCCCTCTCCCGCCGCATGCTCGATCGCCTCGAGGGCCTTCCTCGTTGACACCGCCCCGCTGATCCTGCGGGCACGTGACGCAACCTTTTCGCCCTGTGCGGTGTCTCAGTTGTCATGAGCTCCTCCGCGCGACTGCTGGCCGCGGCACTGGCCTGCACGGCCACGCTCGCCGCGTGCGGCGGCCAGCCGTCGGCCGGGCCGTCGACCGGCTCCGGGGCGGCGGGCGCCGACCCCACGGCGGGCGATCAGGACTCTCCCCCGACCACCGCGGCGGCGGCGACCCGCATCGCGGACGACTTCCCGCTGTCCGCCGGGATGGGTGGACCGGGCGACACCGTCCCCACGACCCGCACCGGCACCGGGCTGCGCAGCTTCGAGCTGTGCGGCACGTCCCCGTTGCGCGGACTGGGCACCCGCGACCGGATGGTCGCCGACAACAGCGGTGGCGAGTCCCTGGCCACCCGCGAGCTGGTGCTGCTCGGTAGCCCCGACGAGTCCGCGCGCGTTGCCGCGTCCTTCACCGACCTGGCCACCGGCTGCGACCGCCCGACGACGGGCAGCGGTGTGGAGACCACCGCCGAGGCGCGCGAGTCGACCTTCGGCGAGGCGCCCGCGACCGTCGTGGTGCAGGGCTACCTCTTCGACGGCGAGCCCGGGCCGGGCCACCTGGTGGTCCACGTCGTACCGGTCGGTGCGGCCCTGCTGGTGACCCAGACCTACGGCGAGTGGCCGGACGTGTCCGACGGCGTCGACGGCACCGCTCAGCAGCTCCAGGACGTCGTCGCTGCGATGGACGTCTTCACCGAGGGCGGCGAGCCCGCCGTGGCGCAGACTGAGCAGATCCCGGACGACTTCCCGATGCTGGCCGGGTGGCCGCCGAGCTCGGAGGCCGACGGGGACGGCCGGTCCGGACCGAGCCGCGTGGCCGACGCCGTCGTGTTCACGGCGTGCGGCACCGAGTGGCGAGAGCCCGCGCGGGTCGACCGGGTCCGCGCCGGCTGGGACAGCGCCGAGGACTACCGGACCCGCCAGCTCACGACGTACGACGACGACGACGCGGCGGTGGCGGCCGTCGAGGACCTCGTCGCGTTCGAGCGGTCCTGCCCGACCGAGCCGCCCGGAGAGGACGGGTTCGGGACCGAGCGCGAGGTCCGCCCGGTTGCGCTCGGGGACGACGGGTGGGCGATACTCGAGCGCGACACATTCAACGGGAGTCCGTCCGTCTTCGGTGCGAGCACCGTGGTCGTACGGGTCGGACGAGCAGTGCTGGTCGTGAGCCACGGGGGCCATGCCGGCTATCCCGGTGGCGACGGACAGCAACAGGTCGACGCCATGGGCTCAGAGGCCGCGAGGTCGATCGCACAGATGTGTCAGTTCACGAAAACGGGGTGTTAACCAGTCATGTCCATTCCATCCACGCTGGCCAGCTCGGCCTGCCCGACCCTCCCCTCGCCCCGCCGCGTCTCCGCGGTGGCGCCGGTGCGCCTCCTGGGCGCACACGTCGTGTGGCGGATCCTCTGGGAGGCCCAGCGACCGGCGCGCCACCGCCACGGGCAGGAGCACCCGAAATCGCCGACGGCCCCGCAGGCTGACCTGCGGAGCCGTCTGGAAGCGTTCGATCAGAGCGCCTGAAGGACCTCGCGCATCAGCGCGGCGGTCTCCGACGGCGTCTTGCCGACCTTGACCCCGGCGGCCTCGAGGGCCTCCTTCTTGGCCTGCGCGGTGCCCGACGAGCCCGACACGATGGCGCCGGCGTGGCCCATCGTCTTGCCCTCCGGGGCGGTGAAACCGGCGACGTAGCCGACGACCGGCTTCGTCACGTGGTCCTTGATGTAGGCCGCCGCACGCTCCTCGGCGTCGCCGCCGATCTCGCCGATCATGACGATCGCCTTCGTGTCGGGGTCGTTCTCGAAGGCCTCGAGCGCGTCGATGTGGGTGGTGCCGATGATCGGGTCACCACCGATGCCGATGGCGGTCGTGAAGCCGTAGTCCTTCAGCTCGAACATCATCTGGTAGGTCAGCGTGCCCGACTTCGAGACCAGGCCGACCGGGCCCTTGCCCGCGATCGTGTGCGGCGTGATGCCGGCCAGCGACTCGTCGGGCGTGATGATGCCCGGGCAGTTGGGGCCGATCATCCGGGTGGACTTGCCCTCGAGGTAGGCGACGACCTCGGCGGTGTCGAGGACGGGGACGCCCTCGGTGATCACGACGAGGAGCGGGATCTCGGCGTCGATGGCCTCGATGCAGGCGTCCTTGGTGAAGGCGGGCGGCACGAAGGCGACCGAGACGTTGGCGCCGGTCTCCTTCATGGCCTCCTCGACGGTGCCGAAGACCGGCAGCTCCTGGCCGCCGAGCTCGACCGTCGTACCGGCCTTGCGGGCGTTGACGCCGCCGACGATGTTGGCGCCCGACTCGACCATGAGGGTGGTGTGCTTCGCGCCCATCCCGCCCGTCATGCCCTGGACGATGATCTTGGAGTCCTTGTTGAGGTAGATGCTCATCTTCTCAGTTCTCTCTCTCAGGCCTGGTGGGCGAGCTCGGCGGCCTTGTCGGCCGCGCCGTCCATCGTGTCGACCTGGGTGACCAGCGGGTGGTTGAGCTCGTCGAGGATCGCGCGACCCTTGTCGACGTTGTTGCCGTCGAGGCGTACGACGAGCGGCTTGGTGGCGCTGTCGCCGAGGATCTCGAGCGCGCCCTTGATGCCGTTGGCGACCTCGTCGCAGGCGGTGATGCCGCCGAAGACGTTGACGAAGACGCTCTTGACCTGCTCGTCGTTGAGGATCACGTCGAGGCCGTCGGCCATCACCTGGGCGTTGGCGCCGCCACCGATGTCGAGGAAGTTGGCCGGCTTCACGCCGCCGTGCGCCTCACCGGCGTACGCGACGACGTCGAGGGTGCTCATCACGAGGCCCGCGCCGTTGCCGATGATGCCGACCTGGCCGTCGAGCTTGACGTAGTTGAGGCCCTTGTCCTTGGCCTTCGACTCGAGCGCGTCGGCCTCCTCGCGGATCTCGAACTGCGCGTGGTCGGGGTGACGCACCTCGGAGGCGTTCTCGTCGAGCGAGACCTTGCCGTCGAGCGCCTCGAGCTTGTCGCCCTCGAGGCGGGCCAGCGGGTTGACCTCCACCAGGGTGGCGTCCTCCTCGACGTAGACCTTCCAGAGGTTCTGCACCATCTCGATGGCCTGGTCGCGCAGCTCGGCGGGGAACTTGGCCTCGTCGACGATCGCGGCGGCCTTCTCGGGCGTGACGCCCTCGAGCGCGTTGATCGGGATCTGCTTCACGGCGTCGGGGTTGGTCTTGGCGACCTCCTCGATCTCCACGCCGCCCTCGACCGAGGCGATGCACAGGTGCGAGCGGTTGGAGCGGTCGAGCAGGAACGAGAAGTAGTACTCCTCGACCGGCGGCGTCGCCGGCGTGACCAGGACGCGGTTGACGCGCAGGCCCTTGATCTCCATCCCGAGGATGTCGCGGGCGTAGGACTCGGCCTCGTCGGCGGTCTTCGCGATCTTCACGCCGCCCGCCTTGCCGCGGCCGCCGGCCTTGACCTGCGCCTTGACGACCGTGACTCCGCCCATCTCCTCGGCGGCTGCGCGAGCGGCCTCGGGGGTCTCGGCGACCACACCCAACGTCGTTGCGACTCCGTGCTTGGCGAAGAGCTCCTTCGCCTGGAATTCCATCAGGTCCACGAGGTGACCGATCCTTTTCGTCTTGCGAACAGTGGCGGGTTTTCCCTCTCGGCACCCTAGACCCGTCGGGCGGGTCTCCACGAGGCCGGGTGAGCGTGGTGGTGGTCACCCCCTGTCTGCGCGCCGGGCTACCTTGAACCGCATGTCCTCCACGTCCAGGCCGAGCTCGGCAGTCATGTGGTTCCGGCGCGACCTGCGGGTGCGCGACAACCCGGCGCTCCTCGCGGCGCTCGAGGAGGGCACGACCACGGCGCTCTTCGTCGTCGACCCCGCGATCTGGTCCGGGGCGGGTGCGGCGCGGCGGGCATGGCTCGCGGCCAACGTGCTCGCGCTCGCCGAGAGGATCCCGCTCACCGTCCACCACGGCGACCCGCGCGAGGTCGTCCCCCGCGTCGCCGACGGTCGCCGCGTGCACGTGTCGGCGGAGACGACGCCCTACGGCCGCCGCCGCGACGAGGCGGTCGGTGAGCAGGTCGAGCTGGTCGCCACCGGGTCGCCGTACGCCGTGGGGCCGGGGCGGGTGCGCAACGGCAGCGGCAACCCCTACCAGGTGTTCACCGCCTTCGCCCGGGGCTGGCGCGAGCACGGGTGGCCCGAGCCGGCCGCCACGCCCCGCTCCCCCGACCTCGCGCCCGCCGACTCCCACAAGCGGGCTCTCGACATGCTGGAGAAGGCGGTGGCCGACGCGCCGTTCGAGCTGCCCGGGGCCGGCGAGGACGCCGCGTGGCGTCGCTGGCGCTCGTTCCGCGACGAGGGCCTCCGGTCCTACTCCGACGAGCGCAACCGGCCCGACCACGACGGCACCTCGCGCCTCTCGCCCTACCTCCACCTCGGCGTCCTGCACCCGCGCTCGCTGCTGGCCGACATCGACACCCGGTCGACCTACGCCAACGAGATCGCGTGGCGCGAGTTCTACGCCGACGTGCTCTGGCACGAGCCCGCGTCGGCGTGGACCGACCTCAAGCCGGCCCTGAAGGGGATGCGCTACGACGAGCCCGAGGACGCGATCGAGGCGTGGCGCACGGGGACGACGGGCTTCCCGATCGTCGACGCGGGGATGCGCCAGCTGCTCCACTCCGGCTGGATGCACAACCGGGTCCGGATGATCACCGCCTCCTTCCTCACCAAGGACCTCCACGTGTGGTGGCCGGTCGGCGCGCGGCACTTCCTCGACCTGCTGATCGACGGCGACGTGGCGTCCAACAACCACGGCTGGCAGTGGGTCGCGGGCACCGGGACGGACGCCTCGCCCTACTTCCGCGTCTTCAACCCGATCACCCAGGGGATGAAGTTCGACCCGCAGGGCGACTACGTACGCCGCTGGGTCCCCGAGCTCGCCCACCTGCCCGGCAAGGCGGCCCACGAGCCGTGGAAGTCCGACGTGGGCTACGAGAAGGACTACCCGCTCCGCATCGTCGATCACGCCGACGAACGGGTCGAAGCCCTCGAGCGCTACCAGGCCGCACGCTCCTGACCTGCAGCTATGCACGAATTTTGCCGTCGATGTCCTTTTCCGTGATCTATCCGTTACAGTCGTGCGCGGTCTTGCCGACCTCAAACCCCCCTGATGACGACCCGGCAGATTGGTGACTATTTCCTATGGGCAACCACCGAGCGGAGCGCGCTCCCAAGCGACGCACCCCCTCGGCAGCGGAAGCACCCCTGATCGGAAAGCGTCGAGCGACCACGCCGACCCGCCGTTCGGTGCTGCGGAGCGTGCCGTCCCTGCCTCTCGTGGCCGGGGTCGCCGTGCTCGCCATCTCCGCAGGTGGCGCCGTCACCGCATCGGGCGCGGGTGTCACCGCGCTGACCTCGTCGGGCTCCTCGCTCGACGCCCAGGGCTCGATCGGCTCCGTCGCCGGCCAGGCGCTCTCGCGCCGCGGCGCCGTCGTCAGCCGCAGCGGTAGCCGCGACTCCACCGGTGAGGAGACCGACCCCGAGCTGGTCGCCCTCGCCGAGAAGCAGATGGCCGAGCGCGAGGCCAAGCTCGCCGAGATCCGCAAGGCCGCCGAGAAGCAGGCGGCGAAGATCAAGGAGAACAAGTGGCTCCTGCCGCTTGACGTCTACCAGATCACCGCGACCTTCGGTCAGTACGGCCTCTGGGCCAGCTACCACACCGGCCTGGACTTCAACGGCAACACCGGCGACCCGATCCACGCCATCGCCAACGGCACGGTCACCTCGACCGGCTACGACGGCGCCTACGGCAACAAGACCGTCGTCACCCTCGATGACGGCACCGAGATCTGGTACTGCCACCAGACGACGATCTACGTCTCCGTCGGCGAGCGGGTCTACGGCGGCGACACCATCGGCACCGTCGGCGCCACCGGCAACGTCACCGGCTCCCACCTCCACCTCGAGGTCCGCCCCGGCGGCGGTGGCCCGGTCGACCCCTTCCAGGCCTTCGTCCAGCACGGCATCGTCCCCTGACCTGGGGCTCGCCCCTGCTCGTCCGCCGTCGGCGGTCCCTCAGAGCTTCTCGACCGGGGCGTAGCGGAGCAGCAGGCGCTTGACGCCCTCGGAGCCGAAGTCGATCGAGGCGACGGACTTCTCGGCGACCCCGTCCACGGCGACGACGGTGCCCATGCCGAAGGAGTCGTGCACGACACGGTCGCCGGGCGAGAGGCTCGGGATGTCGCGGGCCGGCTTGGCCTTGGAGGCGGCGTCGGCGCGGAGCGCGGCTGAGGAGAAGTTGCGGCGCCCCGCGTCGGTGGGGGTGCCGAGGCGGGTGGAGCCGCCGGCGTGGTCGGCCCGGCCCCAGCGCGTCTGCTCGGCGGCCGTACGGCGCCAGTCGACGAGGTCGACGGGGAGCTCGTCCAGGAACCGGCTGGCGGGGTTGTGGCTGGGCGCGCCCCACGCGGACCGGACGAGGGCGCGGGAGACGTAGAGGCGCTTCTCGGCGCGGGTCAGGCCGACGTAGGCCAGCCGGCGCTCCTCCTCGAGCTCGGGCTGGTCGCCGAGGGACCTCTGGTGCGGGAAGACGCCGTCCTCGAGTCCGGTGAGGAAGACGACGGGGAACTCGAGCCCCTTCGCCGTGTGGAGCGTCATCAGCGTCACCACCCCCGAGTCGTCGCCGTCGGGCGCGTCGGGGATCTGGTCGGCGTCGGCCACGAGGGCGACCCGCTCGAGGAAGTCGCCCAGCCCGACCGAGACGGTCCCGGCCTCGACCTCGGCGGGGTCGGCGCTCGGACCGGGCTGCGGGTCCTCGGCGAACTCGCGGGCGACGGCGACGAGCTCGGCGAGGTTCTCCACGCGGGTCCCGTCCTGGGGGTCGTCGCTGGCCTCGAGCTCGGTGAGCATGCCCGAGCGCTCGAGCACCGACTCCAGGATCACGTCGGGGCGCTCGTCGGCCTCGACCATCGACTGGAGCTCCTGGACCATCGCGACGAAGGCCTCGATGTTCTTCAGGCTGCGGGTGGCGAGGCCCGGCGCCTCGGCGGCACGGGTCAGCGCCTCCCAGAAGGTGGTCCGGTCGCGCTCGGCGAGCGCGGCGATGCACGCCTCGGCGCGCTCGCCGATGCCGCGCTTGGGGGTGTTGAGCACCCGCCGCAGCGAGATCTCGTCGGCGGTGTTGACCAGCATCCGGAGGTAGGCCAGGGCGTCACGGACCTCGCGCCGCTCGTAGAAGCGCACCCCGCCGACCACCTTGTAGGGCTGGCCGGTGCGGATGAACACCTCCTCGAAGACCCGCGACTGGGCGTTGGTGCGGTAGAACACGGCGACGTCAGCAGGGCGTACGCCGGCGTCGTCGACGAGCTGGTCGATCTCCTGGCTGACGAAGCGGGCCTCGTCGTGCTCGTCGTCGGAGACGTAGCCGACGATCCGCGAGCCCTCGCCGGCGTCGGTCCACAGCCGCTTGGGCTTGCGGCCCAAGTTGTTGCCGATGACCGAGTTCGCGGCGGTGAGGATCGTCTGCGTCGAGCGGTAGTTCTGCTCGAGCAGGATCGTCTGCGCGTTGGGGAAGTCCTGCTCGAAGTCCATGATGTTGCGGATGTCGGCGCCCCGGAACGCGTAGATCGACTGGTCGGCGTCGCCGACGACCATCAGCTCGCTGGGCTCCACGGACTCGTGGTGCTCCTCCTCCAGCGACTGGCCGCACAGCTGCTGGATCAGGCTGTACTGGGCGTGGTTGGTGTCCTGGTACTCGTCCACCAGCACGTGGCGGAAGCGCCGGCGGTAGTTCTCGCGGACGTCGGGGAAGGCCTGGAGCAGGTGGACCGTCGTCATGATCAGGTCGTCGAAGTCGAGCGCGTTGGCCTCGCGCAGCCGACGCTGGTAGTGGGTGTAGGCCCTGGCGTAGGCCTCCTCGAAGGAGTTGCGCGCCTCCTTGGCGGCGTCCTCGGCGTCGCGCAGCTCGTTCTTCTGGTCGGAGACCCAGTGGAGGACGGCGTTGGGCTGGTAGCGCTTCGGGTCGAGCTCGAGGTCGCGCAGGACCAGCGTCATCAGCCGCTTGGAGTCGGCGGCGTCGTAGATCGAGAAGTTGGACTTGAAGCCGACCCGGTCGATCTCCTTGCGGAGGATCCGCACGCACGAGGAGTGGAAGGTCGAGACCCACATGATCTTCGCGCGGTTGCCGACCAGGTCCTGGACGCGCTCCTTCATCTCGGCCGCGGCCTTGTTGGTGAAGGTGATGGCGAGGATCGAGCCGGGGTGGGCCTTGCGCTCGGAGATCAGCCAGGCGATGCGGCGGGTCAGCACCCGCGTCTTGCCCGAGCCGGCTCCGGCGACCACGAGCAGGGGCGCGCCGGAGTGGGTCACGGCCGCCCGCTGGGGGTCGTTGAGTCCTTCCAGGAGGGGGTGCTCGAGCAGGGCGGCCTGGGTCTGTTCGGAGGGGGTCGGAGGAGTCATCTCGGACCAACCCTATGCGGCCCCGGCGACAGAGGAGTCAGGCGTGCACAGGTGACCAGAACACGGCCACCGCGATGTTGACGAGGGTCAGGCCCAGCAGCGCGAAGTAGAGCCCCTGCGGGATGCTCGGCTTGCGCACGTTGACCATCACCAGCACCAGGATCACCAGCCCGATCGCGAACTTCACGCCGATCTTGGCGTGGTCGGGAGAGCCCAGGCTCTCCAGCACGCCGACGAGCAGCAGGCCGGCGAGGAACGCCGTGCCGATGCCGTCTCGCATGAGCGGGTTGACCGACTTGGTCCCCTCGCGCACCTGCACGAGGAGGCCGCCGAGCAGCGCCGCGTAGCCGAGGATGTGGACGAAGAGCAGCACCAGCCGCAGGGTCTCCATGGCGGACACCCTAGGGCGGTGCCGGCGCTACTTCTTCTTCCGGGGCGCGGGGCGTACGACGAGCACCGGGCAGGGTGCATAGTGCTGGACGCGCTGCGCGGTGCTGCCGACGAGGACGCCGTCGGTCAGGCCGCGACCACCGGACGCCACGACGACCAGCCCGGCGTCGTACTGCCTGGCGGCCTTGATGATCTCGTTGGCCGCCGAGCCGCTGCGGACCCGCTTGTGGACCTTCGGGCCCCAGCCGTCGAAAACGGCGGCGATGGTGTCGACCGCGCTCGAGGCGGCGTCGCGGAACGAGCCGTCGATCCTGCCCTCGGAGAGGTCGTCGGCGAAGGCGACCGAGGCGAGCGGCCGCACGACCGCGACCACCGAGATCTCGGTGACCTTGGTCGGGTCGGCGAAGGACTTGAGGTGCTTGGCGGCGGCGAGCGACTGGCGCGAACCGTCGGTGGCGACGATGACGTGCACGGTCAGACTCCCTTCACGTCGTCGAGGTCCGGGGTGTTCGAGCCGGTGCCCTTGGAGCCGAAGAGCTGCTCGGCGACGAACAGCACCCCGCCGATGGCGAGCAGCCCGGCGCACCAGATGAGCGAGTGCGGGTCGTCGTAGATGGTGAACCCGAGGATCGCGAGGTTGCCGATGAGGCCCACGAAGAGCAGCGGCCGGTTGGCGTGGAAGAACTCGTCGTGCTCGTCCTGCCCACCGAGCTTGAGGCAGGACACGATCACGAGGGCGTAGATGGCGAGCAGCAGGACCACGGTGACGGTCGCGAGGCGGCCGACCAGGTCGATCCCGCCGCCGGACGCGGTGACCGCGGTGCCGATGATCAGCAGCAGCCCGACCACGACGCCGCTGAAGATCAGGCCGACCCACGGGCTGCGTCGGGTCGGGTGGATCTTGGCGAAGATGCCGGGTACGACGTCCTCGCGGGCCATGCCGTAGAGGATCCGCGGCTGGGTGACGATCGTCACGAGCGTCGTGTTGGTGATCGCGACCAGCGCGATGATCGAGAAGATCGTCGCCATCAGGTCGGTGGAGAAGGGCAGGATGCCCGCCTTGACGACCTCGAGGAGCGCCGCGTCGGAGCCGGCCAGCGTGTCGACGGGGACGGTCAGCGCGGCAGCCATCGAGACGAGCACGTAGACGAGCCCGGCCACGATCATGCCGCCGACGAGCGAGCGCGGGAACGCCTTGTAGGGCTCGATGGTCTCCTCGGCGACGTTGACCGTGTTCTCGAAGCCGGTCATGGCGAAGAAGGAGAACGAGATGCCGGCGAGCACGGCCAGCGCGGGGCTGCTGTAGTCACCGCCGGTGTCGATCTTGGTCAGCACACCGAAGTCGGCGTTGCCCTGGGCGATGAAGACGATGCCGATGATCATCACGATGACCAGCCCGGCCGCCTCGACGAAGGTCATCAGCATGTTGATCACGACCGACTCGGTGATGCCGATGTAGTTGACCACCACGAGGATCGCGACGAAGACGAGCGAGACGAGCAGCGCGGGCGGTGCCGCCCACAGCTCGGAGAAGTAGGACGCGAACCCGGTCGCGAGCGAGCCGGAGGCGGCCATGCTCGCGGCGAGGAAGGAGACCGTGATGAGGAAGGTCAGCGGACGGCTGCCGAACGCCTTGTTGACGTAGAGCGAGGCGCCGGCCGCCTGGGGGTACTTCGTGACCAGCTCGGCGTAGGCCGCACCGGTGATCGCCGCGACCGCGACGCCGAGGGCGAAGGCGATCCAGAAGGCGCCACCGACCGCTGCGGCGACGAGGCCGATGAGGACGTAGATGCCCGATCCGAGCACGTCCCCGAGCGTGTAGAAGAAGAGCAGGCGCCCCGTGATGGAGCGCTTGAGCTCGCTGTCGTCCTCGTCGAGCCGAGAGTCTGTGACGGTGTCTGACATCCTCCGACCGTTTCGGTTCGGGTGGTCGTTGTCAAACCTCGCCCACCCGGACGGAGGGCGATCGGCGTCAGAGGAGGCGGCGGTCCGAGGCCCACTTCGTCAGCTCGTGACGACTCGAGAGCTGGAGCTTGCGCAGCACCGACGACATGTGGGTCTCGACGGTCTTCACCGAGATGAAGAGCTCCTTCGCGACCTCCTTGTAGGCGTAGCCGCGGGCGATCAGGCGCATCACCTCGCGCTCGCGCTCGGTGAGCCGGTCGAGGTCCTCGTCGACGGCCGCGACGTCGATCGACCCGGCGAACGCGTCGAGCACGAAGCCGGCCAGGCGCGGCGAGAACACCGCGTCTCCCCCGGCGACCCGGGTGATCGCGTCGACCAGCTCGGGGCCGGTGATCGTCTTGGTGACGTAGCCGCGCGCGCCGCCGCGGATGGTGCCGATGACGTCCTCGGCGGCGTCGGAGACCGACAGCGCGAGGTAGAGCGCGTCGGGCGACGGCTGGCGACGCATCACCTCGACGCCGCCGCCACCGGGCAGGTGGACGTCGAGCAGCACCACCTGGGGCCGGAGCTCGTGGACGGCTGCGATCGCGGAGTCGGCGTCGGCGGCCTCGCCGACCACCTCGACCACGCCGGCCCCCGCCGCGGCCAGCTCGGCGCGTACGCCTGCCCGGAACATGGCGTGGTCGTCGACCAGCACCACGCGGACGGGTGTGACAGTCATCGGTTCTCCTCGGCGTTGCTGCGGGCGGTGGCGGTGCGGGGCATGTGGAGCCGGACCTCGGTCCCCTCGCCGGGAGCAGAGCGTACGTCCGCACGGCCGCCGTGGCGGTCCATCCGGTCGACGATGCTGCTGCGGACTCCGTGGCGGTCGGTGGCGACGCCGCCGACGTCGAAGCCGGTGCCGCGGTCGCGGACGAACACGTCGACCGCGGAGTCGGAGGTCTCGGCGTAGACGTCGGCGCGCTGGGTGCCGGCGTGCTTGGCGACGTTGACGACCGCCTCGCGGGCGGCGTGCACGACGGGGCGCAGCTCCTCGTCGAGGGGACAGTCGCCGACGGTGACCACGTCGACGACGACGTCGTGCTGCGACTCGACGTCGGCGGCCATCTCCTTGAGGGCGCCGGCGAGCGTCGTCGAGTCGGAGGTGTCGGCCTCGAACAGCCACTGGCGCAGGTCGCGCTCCTGGGAGCGCGCGAGCCGGGCGACCATCGTCGAGTCGTGCGAGTTCTTCTGGATCAGGGCGAGGGTCTGGAGGACCGAGTCGTGGAGGTGCGCGGCCATGTCGGCGCGCTCCTGCGTGCGGACCCGCTCGGCGCGCTCGGCGCTGAGGTCGTTGACCAGCCGCAGGCCCCACGGCCCGACGACGATCGCCAGGCCGAGGAGGCCGAGGAGGCCGGCGACCAGCACCGGCACGGCGAACGTCGCCTTCCCCGCCGCCACCGCGAAGACGATCATCGCGGTGACGATCAGGCCCAGACCCGCGGCGATGCGGGCGTAGGCCGCCCAGCCGCCGTTGCCGAAGACCGCGCGGAAGGGATCGATCCGGCCGGTGGTGTCGGTCCAGCGCTCGCGCTGCGCCTCGTCGGCCTGGCGCCACAGCAGGGCGATGCCGGCGACGCCGAGGACGACCGGCCAGAACAGTGCGCCCTGGCCGAAGATGCCCTCCACGCCGAGCACCACGCCGAAGAAGAGGGCGCCGAGGGCGATCGCCGGCCCGGCGTCGCGGAGGCGGGAGCGACGGCGCGGGCGCTTCCCGGTCCGCGACGCGCTCTCCAGGCCGGGTGCGCTCGTCTCGAAGAACTGGTCGGCGGGCAGGAACATCCAGAGCCCGGCGTAGAGCATCAGGCCGAAGCCGCCGAGGAAGGCGGTCGCGACGAAGAACCCGCGCACCCACAGCACGGGGAGGGCCAGGTGCTTCGCCAGGCCGGAGGCGACGCCGCCGGCGATGGGCGCCGAGATGTCGCGGTAGGCCCGGCGGGACCGACCGGCTCGGGGCGCGTGTGGGTGGCTCATCGTGCCTCCATCGTCGCAGGCGGGCTGGGCCCGGACCATGAGGAGAGACCCCGACCCGACCCTGAGTCCGACCCCCGGGCCGGGACGGGCCGAACGGCCTTGCGAATCAGGGCTGTCCCCGATGGTGGTGGGCCGCGCGGGCGGCGAGAGTGGAGCCATGAACGACGCCGACCCCGCCGCTCCGAGCGAGCAGCCCACCCAGACACAGGCCCCGACGCCGACCACCGGTCCCCGCGTCAGCCGCGACGAGATGAAGGACCTCGGCCGCCTGCGCCGCAGCGTCACCGACCGGCACATCGCCGGCGTCGCCGGTGGCATCGCCCGCCACCTCGACATCGACGCGATCATCGTGCGCGTCGCCCTCGTCGTCGGGGTGTTCTTCGGCGGAGCCGGCCTCCTCCTCTACGTCGGCGCCTGGCTCCTCGTGCCCGAGGAGGGCACCGACGACGAGCCGCTCGGCCTCGACCGGCGCAGCCGCTCGATGGCCCTCGCGGGCGTCGGCATCCTCGCCCTCCTGGCCGCCGTCGGGGACTGGGCCGGCGCCTTCTGGTTCCCGTGGCCCGTCGCGATCGTGGCCGCCCTCGTGGTGTGGTTCCTGCACCGCAAGGAGAAGAACGGCTCGCGACCGCGCACCGGCTACGGCTACTCCGAGCCCAGCTTCGCCTCGACCACTGACGAGACCGCCTACGCGGAGACGTCGTACGCGCCGGGCGCCGGGTCGGCGTACGACCAGCCGACCTACCCCACCCACGGCCCGACCGACGCACCCGGGCACTGGGGGCAGTACGCCCAGGTGCCGCGCCGGCCGCGCAACCCGCGCAACCCGCGCAAGCGCGGACCCAAGCTGTTCCTCTTCACGCTCGCGCTGATCGCGCTGGCAGAGGGTGTCCTCGGCGTGGTCGACCTCGCTGGCATGCCGGTGGTCGACAGTGCCTACCCCGCGCTCGCCCTCGGGATCATCGCGCTCATGCTCATCCTCGGCTCCTTCTGGGGCCGAGCCGGAGGCCTGATCGCGCTCGGGCTCATCGCAGCGATCGCGACGGCCGGCTCCACGATCGGGAACAACTTCGACGAGGAGGACCGCTCCTACTCCCCGACCAGCGCGGGCGACGTGCAGGACCAGTACGACTTCGGCGGCGGCCGCTTCACCCTCGACCTCTCCGGGATCTCCGACGTCGACGCCCTCGACGGCCGTGACATCGCCATCGACGGGGTCGGTGGCCGCGTCGAGGTGATCGTGCCCGACGGCATGGACGTCGACGTGAGCACGCAGGTCGTCGGCGGCGACAGCCGCGTCTTCGACCAGCGCAGCGACGGGTTCGACATCACCCAGGACGGCTTCCTCGACGGCGGGGACGACGTGCCCGACATGTCCATCAACATCGACCTGGTCGCCGGCGAGATCATCGTCCGCGAAGCGGCCTGAGGAGCAGCGCCATGAGTGAGAACAGCAGCTACGACAGCTACGACAGCGACGTCCACGGGTACGAGGAGCCGATGGTCGGCCCGCTCGACGCCCCCGACAAGGACTCGGGCCTCCACCCCGTCAACATCACCCAGCTCGTCCTCGGCGTCGCCTTCGCCGGCATGGTGCTGGTCTGGGCCCTGGTCCAGGGCGACGTCGTCGGGACCGGCGAGCTCCGCTGGCTGATGCCGATCCCGTGGATCGCGGCCGGTGCCGCCGGGCTCGCCGCCACCGTGTGGCCGGGGCGTCGCGCCTAGCCCAGCGAGACGGCCGGCAGGGCGAACCACCGCAGGTCGTCGAAGTCGGCGCCGAGGTGGGCGGTGTCCGACCAGTCCGGAGGCGACGCGGCGGCCATGATCGCGCGGCCCTCGTCGAGGTGCTCCCGGAGCACCGAGACGGGGGCCGTCGTCGCGTGCGTCGGCCACTGCATGCTGCCGTCGTCGGCGTACGTCACGTGGGCCAGGCGCATCGGCGGCTCGACCGCCCCGGTGCGGTGGTGCCACAGCCCGGTCGTCGCGTCGAAGCGGTAGTCACCGAGCAGCCGCCACCCCTCGCGGGCGACGAGCCGGACGGCCTCGACGACGTAGGTGAACACCTCCTCGTCGACGAAGTAGTTGAAGTTCACCCGCACCCAGCCGGGCTTGATGCCCTCGCACCCGGTCGCGATCTGCGCCTCGAACTGGTGGCTGCGGTCGAGGTCGATGTCGAGCAGCCGGTGGCCGTAGGGACCGGCGCAGGAGCAGCCGCCGCGGGTCTGGATGCCGAAGAGGTCGTTGAGCAGCGCGACCACGTAGTTGTGGTGGAGGTAGCTGCCGTCGGGCGCCTTCACCACGAAGGACACGATCGAGAGCCGCTGCGAGTCGAGGTTGCCGAGGATCTGGATCGTCGGCTCGGCCACCCACGCCTCGACGGCGCGGTGGAGCATCTCCTCCTCGTGGGCCTGGATCGTCTCGACGCCGACCGCCTGCTTGAGCTGGAAGACCAGCCCAGCGCGGATCGACTCGACGATCGCCGGGGTGCCGCCCTCCTCACGGTGGGCCTTGTCGTCGAGGTAGCGGTGCTCCGTCGGGTTGACGTACATGACCGTGCCGCCACCGGGCACGACCGGCACCCGGTTGACCATCAGCTCCTTGCGCACGACGAGCACGCCGGGGGTGCCGGGGCCGCCGATGAACTTGTGGGGGCTGATGAAGATCGCGTCCTTGCGGGAGCTGCCGGGGCCGTACATCTCGATGTCGACGTAGGGCGCGCACGCGGCGAAGTCCCAGAAGCTCAGGGCACCGTGCTCGTGCAGCAGGTCGGCGACGCCCTCGGTGTCGGTGACGATGCCGGTGACGTTGGAGGCGGCCGAGAAGGAGCCGATCTTGAGCGGGCGGTCGGCGTGGCGCTCGAGCTCCTCGCGGAGGTGGTCGAGGGAGACCCGGCCGTCGGCGTCCTCGTGGATGGTCACGACGTCGGCGATCGTCTCGCGCCAGCTGACCTCGTTGGAGTGGTGCTCGAAGGGGCCGATGAAGACGGCCGGCCGCTCCTCCATGGGGATCGCCGAGCTCAGGTCGTAGCGGTCGTCGAGGCCGGCCGGGACCCGCAGGCCGAGGATGCCGATGAGCTTGTCGATCGCGGCGGTGCTGCCCGACCCGCAGAACACGACGACGGTCTCGTCGTCCCCGCCGACCGCGTCGCGGATGATCCGGCGCGCGTCCTCGCGCAGCCGCGTGGTCTGGAGCCCGGTGCCGCTCGCCTCGGTGTGCGTGTTGGCGTAGGCCGGCAGCACCTCGTGGCGGATGAAGTCCTCGATGAAGCTCAGGCTGCGTCCCGACGCGGTGTAGTCGGCGTACGTCACCCGGCGCGGGCCGTAGGGGCCGTGCATGACCTGGTCGTCACCGATCACGGACGCGCGGATCTGCTCGAGGAGGGCGGTCGAGGCGGGGGTGTCGCGTGTCACGACCCGAGGGTACGCCGGTGCAAGGCCGTGCCTGTCACCCTGCGCGGGGCACCGAGGTCTTACGGATCGGTGACGACATGCCTGGCGGACCGTGGACCGAGGTGCGGGATGGGACCATGGAGTCATGTCCCGCCTCGTGACCATCGCCGCCGCGACGCTCGGGTTGCTCCTCGCAGGATGCGCCGACAGTGGTGCCGACGGTGCCGGCGGTACCGACGTCGCGCAGGAGCCGGTGTCGTCCCGGTCCACCGCCGTCGACGCCACCGAGCCCGCGCCCGACGACCGGAGCACGGACCAGGCCGGGGGCACGGTGCCGGCGACCCTCGACTTCACCGGCACCACGGTCTCCGGTGAGAGCTTCGACGGCGCGTCGCTCGCGGGACGGCCGACCCTCCTGTGGTTCTGGGCGCCCTGGTGCCCGACCTGCCGGGGACAGATCCCGCAGGTCGAGGGCATCGCCGCGGACCATGCCGGCGAGATCAACGTCATCGGCATCGGCTCCCTCGACAGCGCCGAGGCGATCGCGGGCTTCGCCGGGGACGTCGACGACGTCGTGCACCTCGAGGACGTCGACGGCGAGCTCTGGAAGCGGTTCGGCGTCACCGAGCAGTCCTCCTTCGTGCTCCTCGACGCCGACGGGACGGTGGTGTTCGAGGCTGGTTACGGCGGCACCGACGACCTGGACGCACAGGTCGACGACGTCCTCGGCTGACGCGTGTCCGAGTCACTCGCACTGGCGATCGCGGCCGGAATGCTCGCAGCCGTGAACCCGTGCGGCTTCGCGCTGCTGCCCGCCTACCTCTCGGTCCTGGTGATCGGCGACGACTCGCCCGGCACGGCCCGCGCGGTCGGTCGGGCGCTGGCCCTGACCGCCTGGATGACGGTGGGGTTCATCGCCGTCTTCGGCGTCTTCGGGCTCGTCATCTCGCCGGTCGCCTCCCAGGTGCAGCAGTACCTGCCCTGGTTCACCGTGGGCTTCGGTGTCCTGGTGGCGGCCGCCGGCCTGTGGCTGGTCGCGGGTCGTGGGCTGCCGACGCTGCGACTCGGCCGGTCGGGTGGCAAGGCGGTGACCCGTTCCGCGCCGGCCATGGTGGGCTTCGGCGCGTCCTACGCCACCGCCTCGCTGACCTGCTCCATCGCACCGTTCCTCGCCCTGGTCGTCACCAGCTTCCGGGCCGGGTCGACCGCCGAGGGGGCTGTCCTCTACGTGGCCTACGGGGTGGGGATGGGTCTGCTCGTCGGGGTGGCCGCCGTGGCCGTCGCGCTCGCCCGACGGGGACTCGTCACACGCATGCGCCGCACCGGACGGTGGGTGCCCCGCGTCGGCGGCCTGCTCCTGCTCGTCGTCGGCGCCTACGTCGCGTGGTACGGCGCCTGGGAGCTGCGGGTGCTCGGCGGCAGCGACCCCGCTGACCCGGTCATCGAGGCCGCAGCCCGGATCCAGCGGACCCTCGCCGACTGGGTCAGGGCGCTGGCCCCCTAGTCACCGTTCGCACAGGACCGCCAGCGCTTCCTCGGGATGGTCGGTGATGACCGCGTCGACGCCGGCCGCAAGCAGGGCGCGGACGTGACCGGCCATGTCGCCGAGGGCGTCGGGGGCCGCGCCGTGGCGGAGGTTGCTCGGCAGGAAGCGGTTCTCTCCGCGGACCGTCCACACGTGCACCGTGAGGCCGAGCCGGTGCGCGTCACGGACCACGGTGGACGGCAGCCCGATCGCTCCCCCGGCGTCGCGCGGCAGCACCAGCGAGGCGTGCGGCCCGATCCCGTCGGCGTACTCGTCGACGCCCTCGAGGCCCTCGGGCGTCAGCATCCCGCGCTGCGCGAGCTCGACGAGCTGGACGATCGGCAGCCGGGTGCGCCCGGCGAGGCGGCGCAGGATCCCTGGCTCGAACGACATGAGGACCACGCGCGCCCACGGGTGGTCGAGGCCGTGGCGGGCCAGGAGCCGCAGCAGCGACACGTCGAGCGGCAGCCCGATCGCGTCGTGGTGCGCGGCGTGCTTGAGCTCGAGCAGCAGTCCGACCGGGCGGCCGCGGCGTACGGACTCGGCGCCGACCATCGCCAGCACCTCGGTCAGCGTCGGCACCCCCTCCGCACCGTCGTACGCCGTGTTGGCGGGCCGGGTGCCCGGCATCCGCTCGCGGGCGGCGAGCGTCTTGAGCTCGGCGAGGGTGAGGTCCTGGGCGAACCAGCCCTCCTGCGCGACGCCGTCGACGACGAGACTGCGGCGCAGGTGGGCGAGCTCGGGGCGCGACGCCACGTCGGTCGTCGCGCTGAGCTCGAGGTCGTGACGGGCGACCAGCACCCCGTCGCGGGTGGCGACGAGGTCGAGCTCGATGTCGTCGACCCCCATCCGGATGGCGGTCCGGTAGGCGTCGAGGGTGTGCTCGGGACGATGACCGCTGGCGCCGCGGTGCGCGACCACGGCGGGCGTGAGGACCAACGACGGGGTCCGGCTCCACTGCCTCGGGGCCGCCTCGCGAGTCACCGTCACGACACGACCGTGCACCCCTCGGTGAACGGCAGGGTGACGCGGACGTGAATGCCGCATGATGTCGGCGTGACGCTCCCGAGCTTTCCGTCCCTGACCTCGCTCCCGGCCGCTGAGCACCCCGACCTGGTGGCGGAGCCCGTGGCGGCGGCGCTGGCCGGCTGGTCCGGCGCCGCTGAGGTCGCCGTCGTGGACATCGACCCCGACCTCGCCGACACCGCGGCGATGAGCGAGGCCTACGACATCCCGATGACCGCCGGCGGCAACTGCGTCATCGTGTCCGGCGCCCGTGCCGGCGACGAGCGGATCGCGGCCTGCGTGGTGCGCGCCGACACCCGCGCCGACGTCAACACGCTCGTCCGCAAGCTGCTCGACGTCCGCAAGTGCTCCTTCCTGCCGATGGACCGCGCGGTCGAGGAGACCGGGATGGAGTACGGCGGCATCACCCCGCTCGGCCTGCCGTCGGGCTGGCGGATCCTGGTCCACGACGCCCTGCTCGACGAGCCGGTCGTCGTGATCGGCAGCGGCGTACGACGCTCCAAGCTGCTCGTCCCCGGCCGGCTGCTCGCCGACCTGCCGGGAGCCGAGGTCGTGGAGGGGCTGGGTCGCTGACCCGGGCCGAGTAGCCGTTCTCATGCGGCGGACGCCGACCGCCGTCATCATCGCCGCATGAGGTGGTCCTCGCGGGTGCTGCGCCTGCTCGGCTTCCGGTGGGTGTTCCCCGTCGGCACGATGGCTGTGCCGTGGCACCCGGCGCTCCTGCCCCTGGTGCTCGCCTCGTTGGTCGTGTGGACGGTCGCGCGGGTCGTGGGCCTCGCCGTCGGGACCGACGGTGGTGTCGGCGGCTCCGTGATCGGCCTCTCGGTCGGGTTCGTCCTGGTCGGCATGCTGCTGTCGGTGCCGGTGCTGGCGTGGGTCGTCCTGGCGCTCGGCGGCCGGCTGGTGCAGGCCCTGCTCGCTCTGGCCGCGATGCTCCTCGTCGCGATGTCGGTCGCGGCGGGCGGGGACCCGCGGTGGCTCGCGGTGCTCCCGACGGCGTACGTCGTGGTCTGGGCGGCGCAGGCGATCGGCGGTCGGATCGCGTTCGCCCGGCTGCGCAGGGCGGCCGGGTCCTTCGTGCCCGTCGACGTGCGGGGCCGAGCCGTCGTGCTGCCGTCCGACCTGGAGTCGGGCACCGTCCGCGACGTGCTCGTCCGCGGTGCGGCGGGCGCGGTGTGGCAGAGGAGCTGGCAGGCGGGCGACGGAGGCACCGGGCGGGTGCTGGTCACGACCGAGCAGGCGGCGCAGCTGCGCGAGGCCGCGAGGCACGCCCTCCCCGGCGACACCGCCCTCGAGGAGGTCGAGGGCGGCACCGTGCTGTCGTGGACGGGCGCCCTGCCGGACGACGCCGTCGTGTTCGACGTGGCCCGTCGGCCGGACCCCGCCGGGCTGCTCGGCCGCGACCTCTGGCACGTGGGGGTCGAGGGACGTTCAGTGGTCACCGGTTCGGCGCGCGTGGTGCTCCCGGTGCCCCTCCTCAACGCGTTCCACTGGGTCTCACTGACCTCGCGCAACGAGTGGGTCGTCGGGTTCGGTCGCGGACGCCCCCGGAAGGTCGGCCCGGACCGGCGGGCCGTGCACCACCTCGTCGCCGACGGCGGGTCCGTCGACCCGGTCGTCTCGCCCGACACGCTCGCCGCGCTCGACCGGGCGTGGCACGACGTGGCCGACCGGGACGCCGACGTCGAGCAGCTGCGGGCAGCGGCCCTCCGCGGGACGGTCGACCGCTCCGCACACGAGCGGGCCCTGGCCGAGCTCCGCCGCGGCGGGGCGATGCTCCTAAGCGCAGATGCCGCGGACGTGCTGGCGACCTGGCTCACGAAGGCCCGGGACGGCCGCGACCAGCAGCAACCGGCCACGATCGCGCGCCTCCTTCAGACCGTGCCGGACGCCGCGATCGTGGACGCCGGCGATCGGCTCGTCGACGCCCTCAACAGCCGGAAGCTGGCGCTCCGCTGGGAGCTCACGCCGGACCTCGACGTCACTCCCCTCCCCCGCGACATGTACCGCTTCGGCAACCACGGCGGCTTCGGGCTGGCCTTCGACCGGCCGGAGCTCTACGTCCGTGTCGGCGACCTCGTGCCGGACCTGCGCCCGCTCGTCGCCGAGCTGGACCGCGAGATGGCGCTCGGCGACGACGTCAGACTGGCGCTGGCTCGCTGGAATGGATCGTGACACCCGCGGGTACGAGCCGCAGACCATGCCGAGCCCACGCCTGATCCCCGTCCGTACGCCTGCCTCGCCCGAGGGAGTGGTCGTCGTGCTCCACGGCGGCGCCAGCCGTGGCGAGCAGGTGGGGGTCAGCCCCGCCCAGCTGTCGGTGCTCCGGATGGTTCCCGTGGCACGGCGGATCGCCCGGGCCGGCCGGTCCCGGCTCGCCGTGCACCGGCTCCTCAACTCGCACCGCGGCTGGGACACCACGACCACGCCGGTGACGGACGCTCGCTGGGCGATCGAGCAGGTCCGCGACCGGCACGGCGACCTGCCGGTCGCGCTCGTCGGCCACTCGCTGGGCGGCCGGGCCGCGCTGCTCGCGGGCGACGACCCGCACGTGCGCTGCGTGGTCGCGCTCAACCCGTGGGTGCTGCCGAGCGACCGCGTGGACCTGCGTGGTCGTCGCGTGCTGGTCGTGCACGGCACGGACGACCGGATCGCCTCGCCCGCACGCTCGGCCGACTTCGTGCGCCGCCTCCCGTCGGGGACCGAGGTCGAGCAGGTCTCCATCGAGGGTGGCAAGCACGCGATGCTGCGCCACGGGCGCGCGTTCGAGGAGTGGGCGGCCGACTTCGTGGTGTCCACGTTGCTCGGCTGACGGCGCCCGACCGACAGCGCCCGTCCGACAGCGCCCGTCCAAAAAGGATTCGTCGCGCGTCGGGGGCGAACCTAGGATCGGCCGGTGCGCAGCCTTCCCGTCCCCGACCCAGGCATCGCGGACCACCGCACTCCCGGACGGTTCCTCTGGTGGATGGCGAAGGCCCAGTGGGTCACCCTGCTCGGCGGGATGTTCTTCGGCATCCTCTGGGGCAGTGCCCAGGCGGTGATGCCGGCCGTGCTCGGTCGCGCGATCGACCGGGGCGTCGCCGACAAGGACACCTCGCAGCTCGTCTACTGGACCGGCGTGATGCTCGCCGTCGGCCTCGTCCAGGCGATCAGCGGGATCATGCGCCACCGCTTCGCGGTCACCAACTGGCTCACCGCCGCCTACCGCACCGTCCAGCTGGTGAGCCGCCAGACGGTGCGCCTCGGCGGCACCCTGCCGCGCAAGGTGTCGACCGGCGAGGTCGTCGCGATCGGCACCAGCGACCTCTCGCACCTGGGCAGCCTGATGGACGTGAGCGCCCGCTTCACCGGCTCCGTCGTCTCCTTCTTCCTCGTCGCGTTCCTGCTCCTGCGTACGTCGGTCACGCTCGGGCTCGTCGTGCTGATCGGCGTGCCGCTCCTGATGGTCGCCGTCGGCCCCCTGCTCAAGCCGCTGCAGACCCGCAGCGCCCACCAGCGCCAGCTCATGGGGGCGCTGTCCAACACCGCGAGCGACATCGTCGGCGGCCTCCGCGTGCTGCGCGGGATCGGCGGCGAGCAGGTCTTCCTCGAGCGCTACCGCCGGGAGTCACAGAGCACCCGCTCCGCCGGCGTGCAGGTGGCCCGGGTGCAGTCCGTGCTCGACGCCCTCCAGGTGCTGCTGCCCGGCATCTTCGTGGTCGTCGTGGTCTGGCTCGGGGCGCGCACCGCCGTCTCCGGCCAGATCTCGGCCGGCGAGCTGGTCGCGTTCTACGGCTACGCCGCCTTCCTGATGCTGCCCCTCCGCACGGCCACCGAGTTCGCCAACCGCTACATCCGCGCGCACGTCGCCGCGCGCCGGGTCTGCGTCGTGCTCGCCCTCGAGCCCGACGTCGAGGACCCCGCCTCGCCGCAGGCCCCGCCGCCGGTCGGCAGCGTGCTCGCCGACGCCCGCACCGGCCTGCGGGTCGAGCCCGGCCGGATGGTGGCGATCGTCAGCGACCAGCCCGACGACTCCGCCGAGCTCGCCGACCGCCTCGGCCTCTGCGCCGCACCGGCGGACGACGACGTGACACTGGGCGGCGTACCCCTCACGGCGCTGGCGCGCGCCGAGGTCCGCCGCCGCATCGTCGTCTCCGACACGAGCAGCCAGCTCTTCAGCGGGCGGCTCGGCGCCGGTCTCGACGTCGGCGGTCGCGGCGGGGTCGACGCGGCGATGCACACGGCCTCCGCCGAGGACGTCCTCGAAGGCCTCACCGACGGCATCGACACCGTGGTCGCCGAGCGTGGGCGCACCTTCTCCGGCGGCCAGCGCCAGCGACTCGTGCTGGCCCGCGCCCTGACCACCGACCCCGAGATCCTCGTCCTGGTCGAGCCGACGTCGGCGGTCGACGCCCACACCGAGGCGCGCATCGCCTCGCGGCTGCGCGACCACCGCGCGGGCCGGACGACCGTCGTCACGACGGTGAGCCCGCTGCTGCTCGACGCGGTCGACGAGGTCGCCCTGCTCGTCGGCGGCCGCATCGTGGCGACCGGCACCCACGCCGAGCTGCTGGAGACCGACGCCGCCTACCGCGCGGTCGTCACGCGCGACGTGTCGGAGGTGGCCTCGTGAACCAGCGCCTCCCCGTCGCCGGGCCTGCTGCCGTACGCCGCTATGCCCGCGACCTCGCCCGTCGCCACCCGCGGATGTTGTGGTCGGCGCTCGCCCTCCACGTGCTCGCCGCGACCGCCGGGCTCGCCGCGCCGCGCCTCCTCGGCGGCCTGGTGCAGGCGGTCGAGGACGGCACCACGACCGCGCACGTCGACCGGATCGCGATGCTGCTCGCCGGCTTCCTGGTGCTCCAGACGGTGCTCACCCGCTATGCCCGCTACCTGTCCCAGGTCCTCGGCGAGCAGGTGCTGGCCGAGCTCCGCGAGGACTTCGTGGCCAACGCGCTGGCGCTCCCGGTCGGCACCGTCGAGTCCGCCGGCTCGGGCGACCTGCTGACCCGCACCAGCCGCGACGTCGACCAGCTGGGCTGGTCGGTGCGCTGGGCGCTGCCCGAGTGGACGATCGCGGTCGTCACGGCGGTGCTCACCTTCGCCGCCGCTCTGTCCGTCGGCTGGTGGGTCTTCCTCCCCTGCCTGCTCGCGCTGCCGCCGCTCGTGACCGGGCTGCGGTGGTACCTCCGCCGGGCCCGCCCGGGCTACGAGCGGGAGTCGGCGTCGTACAGCCAGATCACCACCACCCTCGCCGAGACCGTCGAGGGGGCCCGCACCGTCGAGGCCCTCGGCCTCGGCCGTGAGCGGGTCGCGCGGGCTGACGCGGACTGCAAGGAGTCCTACGACGCCGAGCGCTACACGCTGCGACTGCGCACGGTCTTCTTCCCGTCGATGGAGATCGCCTACCTCCTGCCGGTGGTCGGCACGCTGCTGTTCGGCGGCTGGCTCTACACGCGCGGGGAGGTGTCGCTGGCCGAGGTCACGGCCGCGACGCTCTACGTCCAGATGCTGATCGACCCCGTCGACCGGCTGATCTCCATCCTCGACGAGCTCCAGATGGGCGCCGCCTCGCTCGCCCGGCTGCTCGGCGTCGCCGAGGTGCCCGACGACCGTTCCGTGACGGGCGCGGTCCCCGCCGACGAGAAGCTCGACGCCGAGGACGTCCGCTTCTCCTACATCGAGGGTCGCGACGTGCTGCACGGCGTCGACCTCGACGTCGGCATCGGTGAGCGGATCGCGATGGTCGGGCCGTCCGGCGCCGGGAAGTCGACGCTCGGGCGCCTGTTGGCCGGCATCCACCCGCCCCGCACCGGACGGGTCACCGTGGGTGACGTCGGCCTGGTCGAGCTGCCGCTCGACGACCTACGCGGCCACGTCGCGCTGGTCACGCAGGAGCACCACGTCTTCGTCGGCACCCTGCGCGAGAACGTCGTCCTCGCCCGCCCGGGCTCGTCCGACTCGGCCATCACGTCGGCTCTCGAAGCCGTGGACGCGTGGGAGTGGGTGTCCGCGCTCCCCGAGGGGCTCGACACCGTGGTCGGCTCCGGCGGCCGCGCACTCACGCCTGCCCAGGCCCAGCAGGTCGCCCTCGCCCGGCTGGTGCTCGCCGACCCGCACACCCTCGTCCTCGACGAGGCGACCTCGCTGATCGACCCCCGCGCCGCCCGGCACCTCGAGCGCTCACTCGCGGCCGTCCTCGAGGGACGTACGGTCATCGCCATCGCGCACCGGCTCTTCTCCGCCCACGACGCCGACCGCGTCGCCGTGGTCGAGGACGGCGTCATCTCGGAGTTCGGCTCGCACGACGAGCTCGTCGCCGCCGGCGGCTCCTACGCCGCCCTCTGGGAGTCGTGGCACGGCAAGGGCTGATCAGCTGGGAAGGTCGTCCCCGACATGTCACGACGACCTTCCCAGCTCCTCGACCGCGCAACCGGGATCGCCGCATGACAGGTCGACGGCCTGCGCCGCTGACGGCGTACACGTGTCCGAGCTGTGGCCCCTCATCCGGCCGCGCAGGGGCAACATCGCGGACACGTGTCGGACCCGCCCTGGCGCCACGGGCGACGAGCCGGATCCGCCGCTGACCACCCTTGCCATCGTGACAGTGAAACTGTCACAGTTGCGGCATGCGTCTCGCCACCCTGCTGATGTACGACGGCAACCCGAGGAAGGCGGCCGACGACGTCGTCGCCCTGGAGAAGGCGGGCCTCGACAGCGTCTGGGTCGCGGAGGCCTACGGCTTCGACTCCCCCACGCTGATGGGCTACCTCGCGGCGAAGACGGAGACCGTGAAGATCGGCTCGGGAATCCTCAACATCTACTCGCGCACGCCCGGCGCACTGCTCCAGACGGCGGCCGGGCTCGACAACGTCAGCGGCGGCCGCGCGATCCTCGGCATCGGGGTGAGCGGGCCACAGGTGATCGAGGGCTTCCACGGGGTGCCCTACCGGAAGCCGATGGCGCGCACCCAGGAGGTCGTCGAGATCATCCGGAGCGGCCTCAAGCGCGAGCCGCTGACCGCGAGCGGGGAGTTCCACCTGCCGTTGACCAAGGACGACGGGGCGGTCACCGGTCTCGGCAAGCCGCTCAAGCTGCTGACGAGGCCCGAGCGCGACACCATCCCGATCTGGATTGCGGCCCTCGGCCCGAAGAACGTCGAGCAGACCGCCGAGATCGCCGACGGCTGGATCCCCCACCTCTTCCACCCCGAGAAGGCGCACCTCGTCTGGGGCGACGCGCTCGCCGCCGGCAACGCCAAGCGGCTCGACGGCCTCGACCCGCTCCAGGTGATGGCCGGCGGGATGGTCGCGATCGGCGAGGGCCCGGAGACCAAGGCGCTGCTCGACTTCGCGCGCCCGATCTTCGCGCTCTACGTCGGCGGCATGGGCGCCAAGGGCAAGAACTTCTACAACGACGTCGCCCGCGCCTACGGCTACGAGAAGGAGGCGGAGGAGATCCAGGACCTCTACCTCTCCGGCAAGAAGAAGGAGGCCGAGGCACTCATCCCGACCGAGTGGCTCGAGGCGGCCAACCTCGTCGGCCCCGAGTCGTACGTCAAGGAGCGGATCGCCGCCTTCCGGGAGGCCGGCGTCACCGACCTCAACATCACCCCGGTGTCCGACGACCCGGCGGCCACGGTCGCCCAGGTGAAGGAATGGGTGTCCTGAAGCTGCACGCCCCTGGCCGCTACGCCAACCTCCGCCGGATCCGGTCCTTGGACCCGGAGGTCGACCACGACGAGATCCTGCGGCTGGTGGCGCGCTTCGAGTTCCCGTGGGACTACTCGCAGGGCACCGGCATCGCCTTCATGCGCGACTACGGCATCCCGTCGATCGCCGAGCTGCTCGACCGCACGCGCGAGTTCGAGGACCACGGCGTCAAGCGCTACGACGACACCATCCTGATCGGCGACGAGGCCACCCTCGACGGCATCGACTCGCCGCGCTCGCACGCGGCGCTGCGCCGGCTCAACCGGATCCACGGCCATTACGACATCACCAACGACGAGTTCGCCTACGTCCTCGCCACCACGATCGTCGGCCCGGTCCGCTGGATCGACGCCTACGGCTGGCGCCGCCTCGACCCCCGCGAGCTGGCCGCCATCGCGAAGGTGACGACCCGCTTCGGCGAGCTCATGGGCATCAAGGGACTGCCCACGACGTACGACGGCTACCTCGCGCTGCTGGTCGACACCGAGCGGCGGATGTTCGCCCACACCCCCGCAGCCACCCGGCTGGCCGAGTCATCGATCCGGATCGCCCGCGAGGTCTCCCCTCCCCCGATGCGACCGCTGCTGCGCAGGGTCACGATCGCGGTGATGGACGAGCCGCTCCGCGAGGCGCTGGGCCTGCCGCGGCAGCCGCGGTGGTTCGTCCGTGCGGTGCGCGGCGGCCTGCGGCTTCGCGGCCGGCTGCTCCGGTTCGCACCGCCGCGGCGGACGGCGTACGTCCACCGGCCCGTCACCTATCCCCACGGCTACCGGCTCGAGGACCTCGGGCCGCTGTCCATGCTCGACCACCTCAACGGAGAGACCACACATGCCTGACCGCCCCAGCATCCTCGAGCAGGAGCACGAGGACTTCCGCGCCGTCGCGCGCGCCTTCTTCGACAAGGAGGTCGTGCCGCACCACGCCGCGTGGGAGGAGGCCGGCATCGTCGACCGCGAGCTCTGGCGCAAGGCGGGCGAGCGCGGGCTGCTGTGCTTCGACGTCGCCGAGGAGTTCGGCGGGCCCGGCATCCGGGACTTCCGCTACAACATGGTGCTCGCCGAGGAGTCGGCCCGCGCCGGCGCCTCCGGCCCGGGATTCGCCGTGCACACCGACATCATCGTCCCCTACATCTCCTCGCTCGGGACCGACGAGCAGAAGCAGCGCTGGCTGCCCGGCTGCGTGTCCGGCGACATCGTCACCGCGATCGCGATGACCGAGCCGGGCGCCGGCTCGGACCTGCAAGGGATCCGTACGACGGCCGTCGACGCCGGCGACCACTATGTCCTCAACGGCTCGAAGACCTTCATCTCCAACGGCATCATGGCCGACCTGGTGATCGTGGTCTGCCGGACGGACCCGGACGCCGGGCACCAGGGCATCTCGCTGCTGGTGGTCGAGCGCGGCATGGAGGGCTTCGAGCGCGGCCGCAACCTCGACAAGATGGGCCTGCACGCGCAGGACACCGCGGAGCTGTCGTTCACCGACGTCCACGTGCCGAAGGAGAACCTGCTCGGCGCCGAGGGCTCGGGCTTCATCTCCCTCATGGAGAACCTCCCCCAGGAGCGGATCTCCATCGGCTGCATCGCGGTCGCGGCGGTCGAGCACGTCCTCGACCTGTGCCTGGCGTACGCCAAGGAGCGCGAGGCCTTCGGCAAGCCGATCGGGAAGTTCCAGCACAACCGCTTCGTGCTGGCCGAGATGGCGACGGAGGCCCACATCGCGCGGGTCTTCATCAACGACTGCGTGCTGCGGCTCAATGCCGGCGAGGTCGACACCGCCCTCGCGTCGATGGCGAAGTGGTGGACGACCGAGCTCCAGAAGCGCGTCGTCGACGCCGGCGTCCAGCTGCACGGCGGCTACGGCTACATGAACGAGTACCCGATCTCGAAAGCCTACGTGGACTCCCGCATCCAGACGATCTACGGCGGCACGACCGAGATCCAGAAGGAGATCATCGGGCGGATGCTCGGGTTGTGAGCTCTGGCTAGGTTCGGCGACATGGACCTCTTCGAGATGGACGAGACCCGCACGATGACCCGCGAGGAGGCCGCCGCGCGGCTGCGCGACCTCGCCGACTCCCTCGCCAAGCACAACTCCGTCGAGTTCGCGCGCGACGGCGGCCGGATCACCGTGGCGGTGCCCGACGAGGTGAGGCTCAAGGTCGAGGTCGAGCTCGGCGAGGACAACGAGATCGAGATCGAGCTGACCTGGTAGCCCTCAGCGCACCGGCAGGCCGAGTCGCTCGAGCGCCTCGCGGAGCCGGTGCCGACCGGCCATCGACTCGGGCCCGGCGAGCCGGGTGAGCACGCGGTCGGTCCACGCGCCGTCGAGACCCCAGCGGGCGTTGTAGGCGCCCAGCCGCTCGTCGTACGCCGCCAGGTGTGCGTCGGCGAGCTCGGCGTCGTACTGCTCGTGGTGCAGGACGGCCTGCTGCGGCAGCCGCGGCTTGACCCCGGCCTGCTCGGTCGGGTCCGGTCGGCCGACCGCCAGGCCGAACGCCGCGATCGCGTGCGGCGGCAGGCCGAGCTCGGCGGCGACGTCCTCGGGGTTGTTGCGGATCGCCCCGACGTAGCACGACCCGAGGCCCAGCGACTCGGCCGCCACCACGGCGTTCTGCGCGGCGAGCGCGACGTCGATGAAGCCGATCAGCGCGGTCTCGAGGTAGTCGGCGGCCTCCAGCTTCTGCTCGCTCCGCTCCGCGAGGCGCCGGGCGCGACCGAGGTCGGCGATCCACACCAGCAGCAGCGGCGCGTCGGCGACGAACTGCTGGCGCGCGGCCAGGGTGGACAGGCGGCGCCGGCGCTCCGGGTCACGCACGGCGACCACGCTCCACGGCTGGAGGTTCGACGAGGTCGGAGCCGACTGCGCAGCAGCGACGAGGGTGCGCAGGTCGTCGTCGGAGACCGCGTCGGGCAGGAAGCGGCGTACGGACCTGTGGGCGAGCTGGAGCCGGACCACGTCGGACGGTGCCGAGGGCCTGTGGTCGGCGTCGTCGCCGTAGCGCTGGTTCCAGCCGGTGTCCTGCGGTCGGTCGGTGATCGTCATATAAAGACAATACCTACTGACTTACTTGTATTCGAGCACCGTCCGCAGCTTCGCGGCGAACTCCTCCGGCTTGCCCGTCTGGCCGTACTCGCCGCCGAGGAACCCGTTGTGGCCACCCGGGAAGACGACGGGCTTCAGGCCGAGCTCGCGGGCGACGGCATGGCCGGCCCGCCCGGCGATCTCGCCGTCGTCGGGTCCGCCCGACTCCTCGCCGACACCGATGACGATCGTCGTCGACGAGCGGCGGATCGCGTCGAGGTCCGGCACGCGGGTGCACCCCTCGCCGCGCATGTTGGCCATCAGCCCGTCGGTGCGCGAGCCGTCGTCCTCGGTCGGCAGGCCGAACATCGCCGGGTCCGGCAGCGGCTCGTCGCCCGTCCACGGCCCGCGGTGCATCACGAGCGCGATGAAGCGCGACATCCCGGCACCGATGCCGTCGGCGTCGTAGGCCGCGACCAGGTCGTCGCACGCCCGCCCGATCGCGTCGCCGTCCGGGAGCAGCGGCGCCATCGGCGGCTCGTGCGCCACCAGGAGGCGTACGTCGTCGGGGTGCGCGGCGACCAGGAACAGCGCGTTGACCGCCGCCCCCGACGTGGCGAAGAAGTCGACCGGGCCGACGCCGAGCGCCTCGATCACGGCGTGGAGGTCCTCGGCGTGCTGCTCGGGCGTGACGGCCGCCGTGTCGTCGTCGCGCGTACTGCGCCCGACGTTGCGGGGGTCGGTGAGCACGAGGACACGACCGGCTCCTTCGAGGCCGGCCGCCAGGCTGCCGAAGCCGGTGCTGTCCATCGGGGACCCGCCGAGGAGCAGCGGCGGAGCCTCCGGCGTCGCGTCCGCGAGGTCGCCGATGACGGTGTAGGAGAGGACGGCCCCCGAAACGGCGACGGTGCCCGGCGTACGGGTTGCTTCGGTCGTGCGCTCAGTGGTCATGGGCACAGTCTCGATTCGGCCCCCGAACGTCCGCAACCACTCCTACGCTCGCTCCATGACCGACTTCACCGAGCAGGACCTCTCCGGTTCCGGCTTCCAGCGAGTCGACCTCTCGGGCAGCACCTTCCGGCAGGCCGACATGACCGACCTCGACATGCGCGAGGTGAACCTCAGCGGCACCCGGGTGCGGGCGGCGTACTTCGACGGCGTCCGCATGACCGGTGTCGAGATCCCCGACATGGAGATCAGCGGCGAGGTCGTGCGGCTCGTCGTCAACGGCGTCGACGTGGTGCCCTACGTCGAGGCCGAGCTCAACCGGCGGATGCCCGAGCGCGCCCAGATGTCACCGACCGACGTGGCCGGCTTCTGGTCGGCCTTCGGGACGATGGACACGCTCTGGGGCGAGACGATGCGGCTCGCCCGGTCGCTGACGCCCGACCAGCTCCACGAGCAGGTCGAGGGCGAGTGGTCGTTCATCGAGACCCTGCGCCACCTCGGCTTCGCACACGCCTGCTGGGTCGGTGGCGTCGTCCTCGCCCAGAAGTCGCCGTGGCACCCGCTCGACCTGCCCTGGGACGAGGCCCCGGTCCACGAGGACGTGCCGTGGGCCAGGCGGGCCAGGCCGGAGCTCCACGAGGTCCTCGCCCTGCGCCGCGAGCGACGCGCCACCGTGGCCGAGGTCCTCGACGGGATCACGGACGCCGGGCTCGGCCGCCGGGTCACCTCGGCGACCCCGTTCCTCACCGACGCGACCGACCTCACCGTCGCCGACTGCCTCCGCGTCGTGCTCAACGAGGAGTTCCAGCACCGGCTCTACGCCGAGCGCGACCTCGTCAAGCTCGGCGCGAGCGTCTAGGCCAGCTCGATCGAGCGCCTTCCCGGAGGGCCGCCCCGGATGCAGACTGACCCCATGACCGAGACGTTGGGCGCCCGCTTCGCGCACGCTGTCGCCGAGAAGGACGAGGCCGCGCTCCGTGCCCTGCTCGCCGACGACGTGGACTTCCGCGGGCTGACGCCCGGGCGCACGTGGGAGGGCACCGGTCCCGACGACGTGGTCACGGTCCTGCTCGGCTCGTGGTTCGAGGAGTCCGACCGGATCGAGCGGGTGGTCGAGGTGTCCGAGCGCGACGACGTCGTCGACACCTCGCACGTGAGCTACCGCTTCGAGCTCGCGAACGACAACGGCTCCTACGTCGCCGAGCAGCAGGCCTACTACCGCGGCGGCGAGACCATCGAGCACCTGCGGATCATGTGCTCGGGATTCCGCCCGCGCTGATCCTCGCCGCGAGCGCGCGTCCCAGCGACGTGCCCGACACCCAGGCCGTCTCGACCTTGGGCCTCGGTCCCCAGCCGTCGCCGCACACACCGACGAGCGGCTCACCGTCGACCAGGGCGTACGGTGCCTCGCGCTCGCCGGTCGGACGGGCGAAGGTCCAGCGGTGGACGTGGACCTCCTCCGGCTCGCCGACGTCGAGCAGGCGGCGTACGGCTGCGACCAGCGCCGGCGCCGCGCCAGCCGGGTCGTCGAGGTGCCGCGCGGCGCGTGCGGGCGTCGAGTGCGCCACCAGCACGGGTGCGTCGTCACCGCGACGACGACCGTCGTCGGCGATCCAGGCGACGTCGGGGTCGTCGTTGACGAAGGCGCCGTCGAGGTCCCACCCGCGCTCCGGCCAGCGTGCGGCAAGGGCGAGCACCGGCTCCCACTCCCGGTCCAGGACCTCGGAGACCGGGTGGTCGCCGACGAGCCGCCGGGCCTGCGGGTCCGGCATCGCGAGCACGACGGTCCTCGCACCGAGCTCGGCCAGGTCAGCCACCTCCCGGCGCTCGACGTCGAGGTCCTGCGCCAGGTCCTCCACCAGCGAACGCAGGCCATGGGTGGCGCCCCACCGGACCGGCCCGGTCGTGGTGCGCGTTCCGTCGTCCCCCAGGACGGTGAAGCTCTCGGTCCAGGCGCGCGCCAGGCCGCGCGCGGCCCAGTCGTCGACGACGGCCGCGAAGCCCGGGTCGTCGACCGTGAAGTACGACGCACCGAGGTCGACCGGGCGGCCCCACAGCCGCTTCGACGCCATCCGGCCGCCGGGCACGTACCCGCGGTCGAGCAGCCGGACGTCCACGCCCGACGCCCGGAGCTCCCGGGCGCAGGCGACGCCCGCGAGACCGGCGCCGAGGACCACGACGTCGCTCACAGCAGCGCCTCCGCAGCGCGCTGGCCGCTGACGAGGGCACCCTGGATCGATCCGGTGTCCTGGTGGTCGCCGCACACGACGAGGTCGCCGACCTGCACGGGCCGGCGGAGCGTGAAGGGCGGCTCCTGCACGGGCAGTGCGTGCGGGACCTCGTGCCGTACGACGACCTCCCACCGGGACGCGTCGGTCCCGAGGAGGTCGCCGGCGTGGCGCCGCATCGACGCCTCGTCCGTGTCGCGGCCCGGCCCGAGGAGGGCCGAGCCCTCGACCAGGTGGCGACCGGCGGGGGCGTACGACGGTGCCGCGCGCGACACCACGGCCGCGTTGACCAGCGGGCCGGTCGGGCTCTGCCTGCCGTCGACGTGGACCAGGTCGGTGCTCGGGGCCTCGGGCGCGGACCACCAGACGGTGACGACGCCCTTCGTGGCGGGCGTCGGACGCCCGGTGAGCCCGGCCGCAGCGACCGCGTCGGTCGCGACCACGACGTGGTCGGCGCTCCACGTCCCGTCGTCGTTCTCGACGGTCGTGCCGGTGACCCGGCGGGCCGGCTGGCCGAGTCGGACCCGGTCGCCGAGCGGTGCGGCCAGCTGACGCGGCAGTGCGGCCATCCCGTCCGACGGGAGGGACGGCACGCCGCGGGCGAACATCCACGCGAGCAGCAGCGCATAGCGGTCGGCGGTGCTGCCGTCGTCCTCGAGGACGACCCCCGAGAGGAACCGGTCCACGACCCGCCGGAGCAGGCCGTCCACGCCGGCCCCGTCGAGCGCGACCCGCCTGGCCACGTCGGCGCGTCGCCCGACGACCTCGGACAGCGGGCGACCCGGCCGCGGTCGCACGAGCGGCGCGGCCCATCGGGCAAGCGCCGCCACCTCCGCAGGGCGCCGGCCCGCGACGCGCAGGGTGGCGGGGAGGAGGCCCGGGCTGCGGAGCGGGTGGCCGAGGACGGCGAGCTCCTCGTCCGTACGCGCCGCGATCCCGGCCCCGAAGGGCCGGAGCCGCAGCGCGTCCAGGTCCACCCAGCGGCGTACGGCCGGGTAGGCGGGGTTGAGCACCTGGAAGCCGCGGTCGGTGAGGAAGCCGTCGACCCGGTCGGTGCGGATCCGCCCGCCGACCTCGTCCGCGGCCTCGAGGACCACGACGTCGCGACCGGCGTCCTGCAGCACCCGGGCGCACCGGAGGCCGGCCAGGCCTGCTCCCACGACCACGACGTCGGCTCTCATGCCGCGACCCTAGCCAGCGGCACGAGAGCCTCCCGTCAGCTGGCGCTCGCGAGCGCCTTCAGCTCGTTGCGCGCGGCGAGGACGTCGGCCTGCTGGCGTACGACGACCTCGCGGAAGCCGGCGCTCAGATCCATCTTCAGCGCGTCCTCGTACTCCGAGACGGCGTGGTCCTCGCCGGTCTCGGCGGCCTTCAGCACGGCGTCGGGGTCGTCGCCGGAGACGGCGTCCTTGAGCGACAGCCAGCCGCGGTGCACGGCAGCGGCCACGGACCCGCTCTCGTCGACGTCGTCGCCGTACTCGTGGCCCATCTCGACGATCTCGCGCGCGAAGCCGGCGCGCTGCTGCGACAGCCTCTCCATGGTGGTGGCCCACTCGGGACGGTCGCTGTCGCGCAGCTTGTCCGCCGCGCTGGCGTAGCCCTTCTCGCCGTCCTTCAGGGTCTCGACGAGCTCCTTGGCGGCCTTGGCGTCATCAGACACGGTGTTCTCTCCTTCGTAGGGAGCTCCCCACGTTGGTCCACCCCGTCACCACGGCGGACCATCCCCGGGGGTGTGTGTCCCCGTAGGGGTGAGGGATGTGGGGTACACATGACGCATGTCCTCACTCCTCGTGCGTCCCCGTCGCGGCAAGATGATCGCGGGAGTCTGCGCCGGTCTGGCCGACCGGTTCGGCATCTCGCGTGGCCTGGTCCGGATCGTGTTCGTGATCGGCGGCATCGTCGGTGCCGGCGAGCTCGCCTACATCATCGGGTGGATCCTGATCCCCAAGGGCGAGTGAGACGGGGATCCACTGACGACATGGCGACCCGACTGCTCCTGCTGGCGGACACCCACGTCCCGAAGCGGGCGCGCGACCTGCCCGCGGAGGTGTGGGACGCCGTCGAGCAGGCGGACGTCGTGGTGCACGCCGGCGACTGGGTCGACGTGGGGCTGCTCGACGAGCTCGAGGCGCGCTCGCGCCGGCTCGTGGCGTGCTACGGCAACAACGACCACGGCGAGCTCCGCGAGCGTCTTCCGGACGTCGCGCGGGTCTCGCTCGAGGGCCTCAGCATCGGCGTGGTGCACGAGACCGGCCAGTCCGCAGGGCGGGAGGAGCGGATGGCGGCGGCGTACGACGACCTCGACGTCCTCGTCTTCGGGCACAGCCACATCCCGTGGGACACGACCGCGGCATCCGGGTTGCGGCTGCTCAACCCGGGCTCGCCCACCGACCGCCGCCGACAGCCGCACTGCACCTACATGACGGCTCTTGCGCAGGACGGCGCGCTGTCGGAGGTCACGCTGCACCGACTGCCGCGGCCCTAGCCTGACAGGCGTGCCCGTTGCCAGGACCCGCCGTGCCCGAGCCGCGCGCAAGCGACAGCGCCGGATGGCAGGGGTCGAGCACGACCTGACGCCGGCCCAGTGGTCTGCCCTCGTCTCGGCCTGGGGTGGATGCGCCTACTGCGGTGTCACCGGACGGCCACTGCAGAAGGACTGCGTCCTTCCCATCTCGCGTGGCGGTCGCTACACGCTCCTCAACGTCGTTCCTGCCTGCGGCTCCTGCAACGCCAGCAAGTGCAACGACGAGGTCACCGGCTGGCTCCGCCGCAAGCGTCTCGACGAGCGCGCGTTCCTCACCAGGCACGCAGAGCTCCTCGCTGCGTTCGACGGCTCAGGCAGCCAGCCAGAACAGGGCTCGCTCGACACCTCGCGCAGGTGAGCGACTGCTCCATCCGGTTCTGCCACACACGTCCTCCGGCGCGGAGATGCACCAGCCGTCCCCGGGGTACGTGGGCGCATGCTCACTCGTCAGGTCCTGGACTGCCCGGTCTGCACAGGCACCGCCTCCCTGTCGGTCGTGTTCCACGAGCACGGGGTCCTCACCCCGGGCGGCGATGCGCTCGTCACCGTCGTGGACTACAGGTGCGAGGCAGCGACGTGTTCCGTGCCCGATGCCGAGCTGCTCGCCCGACGGACCGACTCCTGACCTACCCCTCGCGCCGCTCGTGCAGCCGCTGCTCGGCCTCGGCGCGGAACGCCAGGCAGGGAGCGTCCTCGTCCGGGTGCTTCTCGACCAGGTGGAAGATCCAGCGGTCCATCGCCGCCAGGAACCCGTTGTCCGCGCCGGCGCGGTGCGTCGACCACGGACGGTGGCCGCGGGCCGTGCACGTCGCGCAGCTGATCCGGTAGAGGAACTGCTGCTCGCCGTCGAGGTCGATCTTCACGCGGGCCAGAGGACCAGCCTGGGTCCCTGCCTTGCGCTCCCGCGCTGATCGACTCGCCACCATGGGCGGACCGTACCCGCCCTCACTCCCGCGGCAGCACCGAGGCGGCGAGCGTCGCTCCCCCGGCGAGCAGGCCGATCAGCACGAGCACGTCGAGCCGGTCGTCGTACGGCTCCGGGTTCACCCACCACGCCGTGAGCGCGGCGACGACCACCAGCACCCCGATGACCAGGTGTGCGATCGCCCGGGGCGGTGGGCCGATCCGGCCGCGTGGGCCTGCGAGCCGGCGCTCCTCCTCGACCTTGGCCCACGCGGCGGCCTGGGCAGGCGTACGCCCGGACGGATCGCGCGGCGGTTGCTCGGCAGAGCTCATGGTGCCCAGTGTCACGACGTCATACGGAGGGGGCAACCGTCGGCCCCGAGCGTATGACGTCCCCGGAGGTGGTGCGGCACCAGACATCCAGACATCCGTCGACACCCTTGCACCGACCCGCCATGATGTGACCCCCGCCACACATGTTCGCCGAGGAGCTGCCATGGCCACCGAAGTCCCCGACGACATCGCCACGGTCCGCGAGGACTACGAGGCGCGCATCCTCGGCCTGCACATGCCGGCGACGGTGCGTCAGGCGGCCGAGAGGTTCGGCGACGCGCCCGCCTTCTCCGACCGGTTCGACGTGCCTGAGGGCGAAACGTGGTCGACGATCTCGTGGGCGCAGACGTGGGAGCAGACCCAGCGCGTGGCGGCGGCGCTGATGGACCTCGGCGTCGAGAAGGGTGACCCGGTCGCGATCATGGCGGTGAACCGTACGGCGCACACGCTGGCCGACTACGGCGTGATGACGGCGGCGGCGGTCCCGATGTCGATCTACAACACGCTCGCCCAGGACCAGGTGGCCTTCATCGCCGGCGAGTCACGACCCGTCGTGGTGATCCTCGAGGACCACGACCGCTACCAGCGCTGGGAGAAGGCGCTCGCCGACGTCGACTCGATCCGCCACGTCGTGATGCTGGCCGACGCGGACAGCGTCGACGACCCGCGGGTGATGACGTGGGACGACCTCCTCGCCCGCGGCGACGACACCAGCGGCGTCGAGGAGCGGATGGACCGGATCACCCCCGACCTGCCGGCCACCTACCTCTACACCTCGGGCACGACCGGCAACCCCAAGGGCGTCGTGCTCACCCACCACAACGTCATGTTCGAGGCCGTCTCGACGCTCGACAACGCCGGGCTGCAGGGCCCGCAGCGCACCGTCTCCTACCTGCCGCTCGCCCACATCGCCGAGCGGGTCCTGGCGACGTACGCCCCTCCGTTCCTCGGCAGCCACGTGCACGCGATCCCCGACCCCGCCGGCCTGCTCGGCGCGCTCGGTGAGGTGCACCCGACGGCGTTCTTCGGCGTCCCGCGCGTGTGGGAGAAGATCAAGACGGGCATCTCGGCCAAGCTCGCCGAGGACCCGAACCCCGACAACCAGGAGCTGGTGAAGAACGCGATGGCCGCGGGTCTCGCGTGGACGCAGGCCCACGAGTACGGCAACGCGATGACGCCCGAGGTCGAGGAGGCCTACGCGAAGGCGGACGAGGCGATCCTCGGCTTCCTCCGGCTGCTGCTCGGGCTCGACCAGGTCGAGTGGGCGGCCAGCGCGGCCGCGCCGATGCCGCTCGAGGTGGCGAAGTTCATGGGCGGCCTCGGCCTGCGCGTGTACGACGTCTACGGCATGACCGAGACCACCGGGGCCTTCACCTCCAACGGCCCCGAGCACTTCAAGCTCGGCACCGTCGGCGTGCCCAACCCCGGGATCGAGGTGCGCCTCGACGAGGACGGGGAGATCCTCTGCCGCGGCCCGGTCAACACCCCCGGCTACCACCTCCAGGAGCAGGCGACCCGCGCGCTCATCGACGACGACGGCTGGATCCACACCGGCGACATCGGCACCGTCGACGAGGACGGCTTCTACTCGATCATCGATCGCAAGAAGGAGCTGATCATCACCTCGGCGGGCAAGAACATCGCGCCCTCCAACATCGAGAACTACCTCAAGGAGTCGCCGATCGTCGGGCACGCGATGGCCCTCGGCGACGGCCAGTCCTACGTCGTCGCGATCCTCACCCTCGACGGCGAGATCGCGCCGCTCGTGGCCGCGAAGATGGGCGTCGAGTTCACCGACCTCGCCGACCTGTCGACCAAGCCGCAGATCCGGGCGATGACGCAGGCGGCCGTCGACGCGGCCAACGAGCGGCTCTCGCGGCCCGAGCAGGTCAAGGCGTGGGAGCTGCTCCCCGACGAGTGGACCGCGGAGTCGGAGGAGCTGACCCCGACCCTCAAGCTCAAGCGCCGCGTCGTGAAGACGAAGTACGCCGACGTGGTGGACGCCCTCTACACGTGAGCCCGTTCGACCTGCAGGCCCACCGCGGGGGCGCGGGGCTCTGGCCCGAGAACACCCTCGAGGCGTTCGGCCGCGCCCTCGCGCTCGGCGTCTCGACGCTCGAGCTCGACGTCCACCTCACCGCCGAGGACGACGTGGTCGTCGCGCACGACGCGGCCCTCCACGATGCCCGCCTGATCCGCCGGCTCACCCGCGCCGACCTCCCGCCGACGATGCCGCTGCTGCGGCAGGTGGCGGCGCTCGTGCGCGAGCGCGGTGCCGACCCGGTCCGGATCAACCTCGAGATCAAGTACGACGCCGTCGACGCCGCGCAGCTCACCACGCGCGAGGCGTTCGTGGCCAAGGTCGTCGACGCGCTGCGGATCGACGGCCTGGTCGGGCGGACCAGCATCCAGTGCTTCGACTGGGGCGTGCTCGTCCGGGTCGCGGAGGCGGAGCCGGCGCTGGAGCGCAACCTGCTCGTCTCGCCGAAGTACCTGAAGGGCAGCCCGTCCCCCTGGTTCGACGGGCTCGCGGTCGACGCCGACTTCGTGCGCACGGCGGCGAAGGAGGGCTTCACGGCGATCTCCCCGATCCACGGCTCGCCCTACACGTCGGGCGTGGACGACCCGGCATACCGGCCGTTCGCGACCGCGGCCCTCGTCGACGAGGCCCACGGAGCCGGCCTGCGCGTGATCCCGTACGTCGTCGACGACGAGCCGACCATGCGCCACCTCGTCCGCCTCGGGGTCGACGGCCTGATCACCAACCATCCGGAGCGGCTGCGCGAGGTGATCGCGGACCAGGGGCTCGAGCTGCCGGAATCCTTTCCCGGTGGGGGCAACCACGCCGCCGCCCCGGACGTCTCCTGAGCATGACCATCGTCCGCGCCGCCGTCCTCGCCGCGACCACGCTCGCGCTCTCCGCCTCCCTCGCCACGACGACCCAGGCGAGCCCGGCGAGCCCGGCGACGCCCGCACCGAAGCGCGTCGTGCTCGACGTCTCCGACCTCGCCCAGGGCGCGCCCCCGGCGATCGCGTGGTCCGAGCGACGCTCCGGTCGCACCGTCATCCACGGCACCGGCGGCACGACCACACCGGTCGCCAACGCGCTCGACCAGTTCGCGCCGATGGGCTCGGGCTACGTCGTCCAGACCATCGGCCGACGCGCCACCACCCGCTGGATCGCCGCCGACGGCACACCCGGCGCGGGCGAGTGGCGCACCGGCTACGGCCTCGCCGTCTCCCCGCAGGGACAGGTCGTCGCCTTCGCCGGACGCGCCGGCCGGGTGTGGACGATCGACCAGGAGGGCGACCGGGTCCTCCGCTTCAACCGGCTGCCGGTCACCGGAACCGCCCACGCCGCGGCGGTCACCGGCGAGAACTGCAAGGAGGGTGAGGGCGACCCCGGCTTCGGCTGCTCGATCGCCGTCAACGGTCCGCGCCGCGCCTTCTACACCTCCTCCCACGGCATCGTCGACACCGTCCCCCACCTGCGCCAGGTCGACACCGGACGCGGTCGCTGGCTCGGCGGGCTCACCTCGGTCAGCGACTTCGGCTCGTGCAGCGCGATGCTCCGCAGCTGGCGCGTGACGTGGCGCACGTGCGACAACCAGCTCTCCGACATCTCGACCGACAACCGCCACGTCCTCGGCACCCCGGCGTACGCCGACGGCTTCGGGCCGACCGCCCTGGCCGTCCTCGCGACGTCCGACGGCTCCGTGGTCCGCTCCTTCTCCTCGGCCCGCGACGGCAGCTCGGCGACGTACTTCGACGAGGTCTGGGAGGACGCCGACCACGTGCTCGTCGTGACCTACCAGGACGGCGAGTGGGCGGTCGTACGGCTCGGCGTCGACGGCTCGATGGAGTACGCCGTCGCCCCGCGTCGCGGCTCGATGGACACCTTCTCGCCCTTCCGGCTCCAGACGCGCTGAGGTCAGCCCCCTGTCTAGACCTCGGGGGAATCACCGATGCACGATGTCGGTCCCGGCTGGTCGACTGGACGCATGCATCGTCAGATCGCCGGCTCGCTCACCGGCAGGGTCACCAAGTGGGTCGTCCTCGTCGCCGTCCTCGTCATCACCGGCTTCATGGCCACGTTCTCGGCCAAGCTCGCCGACGTCCAGAACAACGAGGCGTCGTCGTGGCTGCCCGGCTCGGCCGAGTCGACGAAGGTCCTCGACGAGCTCTCGGAGACCGTCGACCCCAACGACATCCCGACGCTGGTCGTGTTCCACCGCGACGGTGGCCTCACCGACGACGACCTCGCGGCGATGGAGGAGGACGGCGCGGAGATCGCCGAGCTCGACGGCGTCACCGACCAGGGTGTCCTGACGCCTGCCGCCGCGGAGGCGGCAGCTGCCCAGGGAGCCCCCGTGCCCACGCTCGTGTCGGAGGACGGAGAGGTCGCCTACCTCTACTTCGTGCTCAACTTCGGCACCGACGGGTGGAACGCCATCCCCGACGCCGCCGACGAGATCCGGGACATCGCGCAGATCGACGGCGGGGAGGTCCACCTCGCGGGCTACGGCGGCCAGGCGGCCGACTCCGCGGAGGCGTTCGAGGGCATCGACACCAACCTCATCTTCGCCACGTTGCTCGTGGTGGTCGTCCTGCTCCTCATCACCTACCGCAGCGCCTATCTCTGGCTGCTCCCGATCTTCTGCGCGATCTCGGCCAACTTCATCGCGACCGGCCTGGTCTACCTGCTGGCGAAGTACGCCGGCCTCACCGTCAACGGGCAGAGCCAGGCCATCCTGAGCATCCTGGTCATCGGTGCCGGCACTGACTACGCGCTCCTGTTGGTGGCGCGCTACCGGGAGGAGCTGCGTCGCCACGAGGACCGCCACGAGGCGATGGCGTTCGCCCTGCACCGGGCTTCCCCCGCGATCCTCGCGAGCGCTGCGACGGTGGCGATCGGGATGTTGTGCCTGTCGTTCGCCGAGCTCAACTCAACCGCCGGGCTCGGCCCGGTCCTCGCGATCGGTGTGGCCGTCACCGTGCTCGTGATGGTCACGCTGCTGCCCGCCCTGCTCGTGATCTGTGGTCGCTGGGTCTTCGGGCCCGCGCGCGACGGGCATGGCACGTGGGTGAAGGTCGGGCTGGGCGAGATCGTCGGTGGTCTCGCCATCGCCGGCGCCGGTGCCGCGCTCGCGAGTGGCGGCGGCGCCCTCGCGGGCCTCGGTGCGCTCATGTCTGGGCTGGGTGGCTTGAGCGCGTTCCTCGGGCTCCTCGTCCTCATCCAGGTCGCCATCGAGCACTGGACCAAGGTCCACAGCCGCCCCGACTTCCGCAGCGCCGAACCCACCGCCAGCGGGCTATGGTCGCGCGTCGGCCGCGCGATCAGCCCTCGCCCGCGCCGGGTCTGGGTCGTGACCACGGGCCTGCTGCTCCTGGCCTGCCTCGGCCTGTTCCGCCTCGACACCTCCGGGCTGTCGACCGAGGAGACCTACACGAAGGAGTTCGACTCCATCAAGGGTCAGAAGCTGCTCACCGAGCACGACCTTTCCGACAGCTCCAACACCATCCAGGTGACCACCGAGACCGACGCAGCGGCCGACGTCCGGTCGGCCCTGTCGGGCATCGACGGTCTCGGCGAGCCGGGCGAGGTGCAGCAGCTCTCCACCGGACGCTCGTGGTTCGAGGCGACGATCAACGCCGACATCTCCTCGGCGACCGCGGCCGACATCGTCGAGGCCTCCCGCGACGCCGTCCACGCCGTCGACGGTGCCGACGCCCTCGTCGGTGGCGGATCGGCGTTCTACCTCGACACCAAGATCGCCAGCGAGCGCGACAGCAAGGTGATCATGCCGCTGGTGCTCGCCGTCGTCCTGCTCATCCTCATCGGCCTGCTCCGGGCGCTCGTCGCGCCGCTCATCCTGATCGCGACGGTGGTGCTGTCGTTCGGGGCCGCGCTCGGCATCTCGGCCCTGCTCTTCGAGTACGTCTTCGGCTTCGCCGGGTCCGATCCCGGGTTCCCGCTGTTCGCATTCGTGTTCCTGGTGGCCCTGGGCATCGACTACAACATCTTCCTGATGACCCGCGTGCGCGAGGAGACCATCACCTACGGCACCCGCAAGGGCTCGCTGATCGGCCTCGCCTCGACCGGAGGCGTGATCACGTCGGCCGGCATCGTGCTGGCGGCGACGTTCCTGGTCCTCGGGTCACTGCCGCTGGTGTTCCTCGCCGAGCTCGGCGTCGCGGTGGCCCTCGGCGTCATGCTCGACACGATGATCGTCCGTTCCGTGCTGGTCACCGCGCTCAACCTCGACCTCGGCGGCAAGATCTGGTGGCCGAGCAAGCTCGACTCCGCCGACGTTCCGCTCACCGAGGCCGAGGCGCAGGCTCCGCTGGAGACGGTGCACTAGGTCGTCGGCAGGGTCAGGATCTCCGCGCCGTCCTCGGTGATGGCGATCGTGTGCTCGCTGTGGGCCGTCAGGCACCCGGTGGCGCTGCGCAGCGTCCAGCCGTCGTCGTCGGTGACCAGCTCGTCGGTGTCGACCATGATCCACGGCTCGAGGGCCAGGAGCAGGCCGGGGCGGAGCTTGTAGCCGCGGCCCGGGCGGCCGTCGTTGGAGACGTGAGGGTCCTGGTGCATGGTCGTGCCGATGCCGTGGCCGCCGTACTGCATGTTGATCGGGTAGCCGGCCTCGTGCAGGACCGAGCCGATCGCGTGGGAGAGGTCGCCGATCTTCGCCCCCGGGCGGGCGGCGGCGATGCCGACCGCCAGCGCGCGCTGGGTCGTCTCGATCATCTCGACGCTCCCGGCCGGCCGCGTGTCACCGACGACGAAGCTGATCGCGGAGTCGGCGGCGACGCCGTCGAGGCGGACCGCGAGGTCGAGCGTCAGCAGGTCGCCGTCCTCGAGGCGCTGGTCGCGCGGGCGACCGTGCAGCACCGCGTCGTTGACGGAGGTGCAGACGTAGTGGCCGAACGGCCCGCGGCCGAACGACGGCGCGTAGTCGACGTAGCAGGACTCCGCGCCCGCGTCGCGGATCATCTCCGCGGTCCACCGGTCGAGCTCGAGCAGGTTGGTGCCCACCAGGCTGCGCCCCCGCAGCGTCGCGAGGATGTCGCCGACCAGTGCACCGGTCCGACGGGCCCGGTCGACCTGGGCAGGGGTGAGGATCTCGATCATTTCAGTCCCAGCTTCTCGCAGCGCTTCTCGGCGGTCCCGCTGCACAGCTCGTCCAGCGTCAGCACACCCTGTCGGACCAGCACGGACGTCAGGTCGTCGATCGTGACGTCCTGGTGCCGGTAGAGCCACGCGTCGACGCCGTCGACCTCCTCGGCGTCCGGCACCGGGTTCCCGGCGAGCAGTGCGACGGCGACGTCGGCGGCCTGCTCGCTCATCGCGCGGGTCGGGACGAAGGTCATCGACTCCTCGTCGCCCAGCAGCACCTCGCGAGCGGCCTCCAGGTCGGTCACCGGCGCTGCCGCGACGTCGCCGTCCGCGAGTCCGACGAAGCCGTCCGACCCCGGCACCACCTCGCCGAGCGACACGACCGGCACCTCGGGTCGGGTCAGCGACGAGAGGTCGTCGACGTCGACCGGCACGACGACGATCACGTCGGAGCTGCGCGCCTCCGCCTGGCGGACCTGGCTGCGCTGCGTGCCGGCGTCGCCCTCGGCGTCGTAGACCGCGACGCGGCACTCGTCGCAGGTCGACTCGACCCGCTCGGTGAACTGGTCGACGTCGACCGCGCGCGAGGTGGAGTCGGTGCCGTCGGCGACCAGCAGAGCGATCGTGGGCTCGTCGCCGTCACACCCCGCGAGCAGGGGCGCGAGGACCACGAGGGCGCAGGTCAGAAGTCGGGCTCGGAGCATCGGGCCCGAGGCTATCGTGACCGCCATGACCGACCTCGACCTCCTCGCCCCTGCCGTGCCACGGTCCGAGGAGGTCCTCACGCCCGAGGCGCTGGCATTCGTGGCCGACCTCGACGAGCGCTTCCACGCACGGCGCGACGAGCTGCTCGCCGCACGCCGTACGCGCCGGGGCGAGATCGCCCGCACCGGCACCCTCGGCTTCCTCGCCGAGACCGCCGACGTCCGCGCCGGCGACTGGCGGGTCGCCGACGTCCCCGCGGACCTGCGGGACCGGCGCGTCGAGATCACCGGACCGACCGAGCCCAAGATGGCGATCAACGCCCTCAACTCCGGCGCGCGCGTGTGGCTCGCCGACCTCGAGGACGCCAACACCCCCCACTGGCGCAACGTCGTCGGCGGCCAGCTCACGCTGCGCGACGCCACGCGCGGGCAGCTGTCCTTCACCTCGCCGGAGGGCAAGGAGTACGCCGTCGCCGACCCGTCGGCGACGCCGGTCGTGCTGCCGAGGCCGCGCGGCTGGCACTTCGACGAGGCGCACCTGACCCGCGACGGCCGTCCGGTCGTCGCCGCGCTCGTCGACTTCGGCCTGCACTTCTTCCACAACGCCCGCGAGCTCCTCGCCCGGGGCAGCGGGCCCTACTACTACCTGCCGAAGATGGAGTCGCACCTCGAGGCGCGGCTGTGGGACGAGGTCTTCACCCACGCCGAGCAGGCGCTCGGCGTCCCGCACGGCTCGGTACGCGCCACGGTGCTGATCGAGACGATCACCGCGGCCTTCGAGATGGACGAGATCCTCTACGAGCTGCGCGACCACGCCGCCGGCCTCAACGCCGGGCGCTGGGACTACCTGTTCAGCATCATCAAGAACTTCCGCGACGCCGGTCCCGGCTTCACGCTCCCCGACCGCAACGCGGTCACCATGGCCGCCCCGATGATGAAGGCCTACAGCGACCTGCTCGTGCGGACCTGCCACCGGCGCGGCGCCTTCGCGATCGGCGGGATGGCGGCCTTCATCCCGAGCCGACGCGACCCGGAGGTCAACGAGCGCGCGTTCGCGAAGGTGCGCGAGGACAAGACGCGCGAGGTCCGCGCCGGCTTCGACGGGTCCTGGGTCGCCCACCCCGACCTGGTCCCGCTGTGCGCCGAGGTCTTCGACGACGCCCTCGCGGGCCGCGACAACCAGCTCGACGTCACGCGTGACGAGGTGTCCGTGGCCGCGGCCGACCTGCTCGCCGTCGGCGAGACGCCCGGCGAGCGGACCGAGGCGGGCCTGCGCGGCAACGTCCGCATCGGCATGCAGTACCTCCACGCCTGGCTGTCCGGCAACGGTGCCGCCGGGATCGACAACCTGATGGAGGACGCGGCCACGGCGGAGATCTCCCGCTCACAGGTGTGGCAGTGGGTCTACAACGGTGCGGCGCTCGACACCGGCGAGGTCGTGACGCGCGAGCTGGTCGAACGAGTCGTCGAGGAGGAGTTCACCGCACTCGAGGGCAGCGTCGACGACGACGCCCGCCGGCTCTTCGTGGACTGCGCGCTCGGCGAGGACTTCCCCGACTTCCTGACCCTCAGGGCGTACGACGTCCTGCTGGCGCGAGGCGATTGACCGGCCGCACGAAGCCGCCCGAGGCGATCTGCTCGCCGCCCACCCAGACGTCGGCCACGTCGGCGTCGGACGCGAGCGCGAAGACCTTGCCGAGCGCGGACTCCGGGGAGTCGGCGTGCCGCAGGCCGATGTCGAGCGCCGTGCCGGGCGGCGGACGGAGCAGCACGGCGTCGAACTGCTTGCCCTCCGACAGGTCGCCGACGGTGTCGGCCAGGCCGAGCGCAGCGGCGCCGGCGGACGTGCTCAGGTGGAGCAGGTGGCCGGCACCGAGCGGGATGCCGTCGGGACCCATGAGGTGCTGGAGGAAGTAGGCCTGCAGGCCCTCCTTGAAGATCGAGAACCCGGTGCCCGCACCGACGTCGCTGCCCAGCGCGACCCGTACGCCCGCCTCGAGGTGGCGGCGCAGCGGGAACAGCCCCGAGCCGAGCGCCGCGTTGCTGGTGGGGCACCACGCCACGGACGTCCCGCGCGCAGCCATCACCGCGAGCTCCGGGTCGGTGGGGTGCACGTCGTGGGCCAGCACGGAGAGCGGACCGAGCAGGCCGTGGTGGTCGTAGGTGTCGACGTAGTGCGCGCGGTCGGGGAACTGCCCCGCGACCGTGGCGACCTCGGCGTTGTTCTCGTTGACGTGGGAGGTGAAGCAGACGTCGCGCACCGAGTCCATCACCGCCCCGCACGCGGCCAGGATCGGGTCGGACGCGGAGAGCGAGAAGCGGGGGGTGACGGCGTAGCGCAACCGCCCGTTGCCGTGCCACCGCGTCGCCAGGTCGACCGACTCGTCGTAGGCGCGGTCCGGGGTGGTCAGGAGCGGCTCGGGCAGGATCCGGTCGCTCAGGACCAGTCCGCTCGTGACCCGCAGTCCGTAGCGCTCGGCCTCGGTGAAGAGCGCGTCGACCGCAGAGGCGAAGTGCGACCCGAAGACCAGCGACGTCGTCGTCCCGGCCGAGATCAGGCCGGCGACGAACTCCCCCGCGATCGTGGCAGCGTACGCCGTCGACGCGAGCCGCTGCTCCTCCGGCAGCGCACACCGGTCGAGCCACTCGAGCAGCGGCATCCCGAGGGCGCCGATCACCCGCACCTGCGGGAAGTGGACGTGGGTGTCGACGAGGCCGGGCAGGAGGATGCCGTCGCGCAGGTCGATCACCGGGGCGGTGCGGTGGACGGCGGCCAGTGCCGCGAACGGCCCGCGGGCCACGATCGTGCCGTCGTCGTGCGACACGAGCAGGCCGAGGTCGTCGTCGTGGCGGAAGCCCGGTCCGTCGCCGGTGGTGAACGGGTCGACGGGCGTGTCGAAGGCCCGCGCCCGGTAGAGGAATCCCGGGCTCGTCGCAGCGTCGATCATCGGACCGCCCGTTCGCGCTCGGCGGCGAACAGCCCGAGCAGCTCAGCCGCGACCGACACCGCGATCGTGGCCGGTTCCTTGCCGCCGCCCGATCCGAGGCCAGGGAGGCCGATGGGGCAACGGATCCGGGCGATGGTCGCCTCGTCGTGGCCCTCGACGGTCAGGCCGGTGCGGAACCGGGTCCACTTCGCCGACGACCCGATCAGCCCGATCGTGCCGAGATGGGTGCACCGCAGGGCGGCGTCGCAGAGCGCGAAGTCCTCGGCGTGGTCGTGGGTCATCACCAGGACGTGGGTGCCGGGCGGCACCGACCCGAGCGCGAGCTCGGGGACCGGCGCGCGGTGGGCCTCGACCCGCGCCTCCCCCTCCAGCACCCGCGCCAGCCGTACGTCGTCCAGCTGGCCGGGGCGCGAGTCGACGAGGTGGAGGTCGAGGTCGTGGCCGGAGAGCACCCGGGCCAGCTCCAGGCCGACGTGGCCCACACCGAAGATCGCGACCGAGGGCACGACCGGCAGCGGCTCGAGGAGCAGCGTGACCTCGCCGCCGCAGCACTGGCGGCCGTGGTCGGTGCGGGCCTTGTCGCTCAGGCCGACCGTGAGCTGCTCCGGCACCGCGGCGCCCGCGTCGATCATCACCCGGGCGCGGGCGACGGCCGTCTCCTCGAGGTTGCCACCGCCGACGCTGCCCCAGGTGCCTGTGGCGGCGACGACCATCTTCGCGCCGGCGTCGCGCGGCGCGTGACCGCGTACGTCGCTCACCGTGACCAGGACGCCGGGCACGCGGTCGTCGCGCAGGCGTCGTACGGCGTCGAGCCAGCTCACGGCGCACTCCGCTCGGAGGTCGGGTGGAGGGCCGGCGCACTCGGGTCGGGAGGGTCGGGCACGACGCCCGGGAGGCCGTCGACGACGTGGTCCGGCCCCGCGGTGCGGGCCCGCTCCACGGCCCAGAAGACCGCCTCCGGCGTGGCCGGTGACGGCAGGTCCACGCTGGTGCCCTCCGCGCCGAACGCCGCAGCCGCCTCGCGCAGCGCCTCGCGCACGCAGAAGGCCAGCATCAGCGGCGGCTCGCCGACCGCCTTGGAGCCGTAGACGACCCCGTCCTCGTGGGCCTGCTCGAGCAGCGCGACGTGGAGCTCGCCGGGCAGCTCGCCGAGGCTCGGCAGCTTGTAGGTGCTGGCCGACTGGGTGGTCAGCCGGCCGCGGCCGGGGCCGTCGGTCTCGTCCCAGCGCAGGTCCTCCAGCGTCAGCCAGCCCACTCCCTGGGCGAAGCCGCCCTCGACCTGCCCGATGTCGACGAGCGGCGACAGGCTGTCGCCGACGTCCTGCACGATGTCGACGCGCCGGGTCGTGTAGGCGCCGGTGAAGCCGTCGACCTCGACCTCGGCGGCGGCGACGCCGTAGGCGAAGTACTTGAACGGGTGTCCCTGCATCGCCGTGGAGTCCCAGTGGATGCCCTCGGTCCGGTAGAAGCCGGCCGCCCACAGCTGCACGCGGCCGAAGTACGCCTCGCGCACCAGGTCGTCCCAGGCCAGGCCGCGGCCCGCGTCGACCTCGCGCAACCGGCCGAGGATCTGCTCGCAGGCGTCCTTGACGGCGCCGCCGTTGAGGTCGGCGCTCGAGCTGGCCGCGGTCGCCGACGTGTTGGGCACCTTGTCCGTGCGGGTCGGCGCGAGCCGGACGCGCCCGAGCGGGATGCCGAGGCTGGTCGCCGCCACCTGGAGCATCTTGGTGTGCAGCCCCTGGCCCATCTCGGTGCCGCCGTGGTTGATCAGCACCGAGCCGTCCTTGTAGACGTGCACCAGCGCACCGGCCTGGTTGAAGGCGGTGAAGTTGAAGGAGACGCCGAACTTCAGCGGGGTCACCGCGAGCGCCCTCTTGCGGTGCTCGTGGGCGGCGTTGAACTCCGCGACCTCGCGGCGGCGGCGCGCGACTTCGCCGGTCTCGAGCACCTGGTCCCAGGCGGCGACGACCCGCTCGGGGTGGCGCACCGGCTGGCCGTAGGGCGTCGCCTGCCCGTCGACGTAGAAGTTGCGGCGGCGCAGGTCGACCGGGTCGATGCCGAGGAGCGGCGCGCACCGGCCGAGCACGTCCTCGATGACGAGCATCCCCTGCGGACCACCGAAACCGCGGAACGCGGTCTGCGAGGTCTTGTGGGTGTGGGCGACGCGTCCGTGCACGCGGACGTGCGGGATCCAGTAGGCGTTGTCGACGTGGCAGAGCGCCCGGGCGAGCACGGGCTCGCTGAGGTCGAGGTTCCAGCCCCCGTCGGAGGTGAGCGTCGCCTCGAGCGCGGTGAACCGGCCGTCGTCGTCGAAGCCCACCCGCCACTGCGCGTGGAAGCCGTGCCGCTTGCCGGTCATGGTCATGTCGTGCGTCCGGTCGAGCCGCAGCCGGACCGGACGACCGGTCAGCGTCGCGCCGAGGGCGGCGACGGCGGCGAAGCCGTGCGGCTGCATCTCCTTGCCGCCGAAGCCGCCGCCCATCCGCAGGCACTGGACGGTGATCTCGTGGGACTGCCGACCCAGCACGTGGGCGACGATCTCCTGCGTCTCGGTGGGGTGCTGGGTGCTGCTCTGCACGAACACCTGGCCGCCCTCGTCGACGAGGGCGAGCGACGCGTGGGTCTCGAGGTAGAAGTGCTCCTGGCCGGCCATCTCGGTCGTGCCGCTGAACACGTGGGCGGCTCCGGCGAGGCCCTCCTCGACGTCACCGCGCGTGACGACGGGCTGGCCGCCCTGGAAGCTCTCCGCGGCGATCGCCTCGGTCAGCGCCACGACAGCGGGCAGCGGCTCGTAGTCGACCTCGACGGCGGCCGCACCGAGCCGGGCGGCCTCCAGCGTCTCCCCCAGCACCCAGCAGACCGCGTGCCCGACGAACATCACGATCTCCGGGAAGAGCGGCTCGTCGTGCTTCACGCCCGCGTCGTTGGTCCCGGGCACGTCGTCGGCCGTCAGCACGCGGACGACTCCCGCCACCGCGAGCGCGGGCGAGGTGTCGATGCGGGTGACCCGGGCGTGCGGGTGCGGCGAGGAGACCGGGTGCGCGTGCAGGACGCCGGGCGTACGGACCACCAGGTCGTCGGTGTAGAGGGCGTCGCCGGTGACGTGCAGGGCGGCGCTCTCGTGGGGCAGCGCGCGGCCGACGACGGCGTCGTCGGGGCGGTCGGAGAGGTGGCTCATCGTGCCTCCTCCCACCAGGCGCGGAGTGCGTTGCCGAGCATCGCGGAGCGGTAGGCCGCACTCGCCCGCTGGTCGTCGATGGGGGTGCCCTCGGTCGCCATGACGGTGGCCGCCTCCTCCACGGTCGCCCGGCTCCACACCCGGCCCTCCAGCGCCGCCTCGGTGGCGAGCGCGCGGATCGGCGTCGCGGCCACGCCGCCGAGCCCGATCCGGGCCCTGACGACGGTGCCGTCGACGACGTCGAGCGCCGCGCCGACGGCCACGCTGGAGATGTCGTCGAGGCGCCGCTTGGAGATCTTGCGGAACGTGGTGTGCGACGCGAGCGGCGTCGGGATCCGCACGGAGCGGATCAGCTCGCCGGGTCGCCGTACGGTCTCGCGGTAGCCGGTGAAGTAGTCGGCCAGGGCGACCTCGCGGTCGCCGCCGGCGGACGCCAGCACGAGCGTGGCCTCGAGGGCGAGCAGCGCCGGCGCGAGGTCGCCGATGGGCGAGGCGGTGCCGAGGTTGCCGCCGATCGTCGCGCCGTTGCGGATCAGCCGGGAGGCGAAGAGCGGCCACACCTGCTCCAGCAGCGGGACGCTGCCGCCGAGGCCGGCCTCGACCTCGCTCAGGGTCAGGGCCGCACCGATCTCGATCGCGTCACCGACCGAGAGCTGTCGCAGCTCGGGCAACCGGTCCACCGCGACGACGTGGGACGCCCGGCGGCCGCGGAGGTTGACCTCGACGCCCCAGTCCGTGGAGCCGGCGACGACCGTCGCCTCGGGGTGCTCGGCCAGCAGGGCGAGCGCCTCGGCGAGGTCGGCCGGGCGGGCGAAGCCGTCGATCCGGGTGGGCACGCTCGCGGGTGCGGCGCTCGCGCAGCGCGTGGCGAACGGGTCGTCGGCGGGTGCCGCCCCGAGGGCGGCCGCCGCGTCGCGGATGGGCCGGTAGCCCGTGCAACGGCACAGATTGCCGCCGATGGCGTGGAGGTCGAAGTCCTCGCGCCCGGGCCGGTAGTACTCCGCGGCCATCGAGCAGACGAAGCCGGGCGTGCAGTAGCCGCACTGCGAGCCGCCGCGCTGGGCGAGCTCGGCCTGGACCGGGTGCAGCGCGTCCGGACGCCCGAGGCCCTCGGCCGTGACGACCTCCTGCCCGTCGAGCGCCGCGGCGGGCACCAGGCAGGCGTTGACCGGGGTCCACCGGCTGCCGTCACCGTCCCCCGGCATCTCGGGTCGGGCGACCATCACGGCGCAGGCGCCGCACTCCCCCTCGGCACAGCCCTCCTTGGCCCCGGTGAGGCCGAGGCCGCGCAGGAAGTCGAGCACGTTGGTGTGGGCCGGCGTCGCGCCGAGCGCGCGCGGGCGACCGTTGACCGTGATGTGTGGCTCAGGCACGTCGGACTCCCCTCGCTGCATGGTTCGTGGGAGTCACGGGCCGACGGTTTGCCATGCGAACGACGACCTGCCGTCCCACATCGTACGTGTCCTGGGTCACGTCAGAGGCGAAGACCGGGATGGCGGTTGACGTCCTTGTAGAGCAGGTAGCGGAACCGGCCGGGACCTCCGGCGTAGCAGGCCTGCGGGCAGAAGGCGCGCAGCCACATGAAGTCGCCCGCCTGCACCTCGACCCAGTCCTGGTTGAGCAGGTAGACCGCCTTGCCCTCGAGGACGTAGAGGCCGTGCTCCATCACGTGGGTCTCGGGGAACGGGATCGCGCCGCCGGGCTCGAAGGTGACGATGTTGACGTGCATGTCGTGGCGTACGTCGAGGGGGTCGACGAAGCGCTGCGTGCCCCAGGCCCCGTCGGTGTCGGGCATCGGCTCGATCGCCACGTCGACCTCGGCGGTGACGAACGCCGCGGGCTCGTCGACGCCGTCGACGCGCTCGTAGGCCTTGCGGATCCAGTGGAAGGTCGACGCCTCGTCGCTCTCGTTGTGCAGCGTCCACGTGGCGCTGGGCGGCAGGAAGGCGTAGCCGCCCGGACCCATCCGGTGCTGCACGCCGTCGATCGTCAGCGACAGCGCACCCTCCACGACGAGGAGCACGGACTCGGCGTCCGGGTCGTCGTCGGGTCGGTCCGAGCCACCGCCCGCGGCCACCTCGACGACGTACCACGAGAAGGTCTCGGCGAACCCGGACAGCGGTCGCGCGATCACCCAGAGCCGGGTGTCGGCCCAGTGCGGCAGCCGGCTGGTGACGATGTCGCGCATGGTGCCGCGCGGGAGGACGGCGTACGCCTCGGTGAAGACCGCCCGGCCGGAATCTCCCGTGGTGAGCTCGGTCTGCCCCGGAAGCCCGCCCCTCGGTACGAAAAAGCTCATCGCTCGCTCCGCTCACTCATGGCTGGCCTCTCCTCAACAGTCGTCCGGTCGGGGTCTCGCCGATCGTCGCTCCCCGCAGCCACGTCTCGCGCACCACGCCGCGGAGCCGGCGGCCGGCGTAGGCCGACACGGCGTTCTTGTGGTGCAGCCGGGCGACGTCGACGGTGAGCTCCTCGTCGGGCGCGAACCGCACCAGATCGGCGTCCGCGCCCACCTCGATGCGGCCCTTGTGGACCAAGCCCACCCGGTCCGCCGGTGCCGTCGCCATCCACCGGACGACGTCGACGAGCGAGTAGCCGCGTGCCACGGCGCCGGACCACACGGCCGGCAGGCCGAGCTGCACCGAGGCGATCCCGCCCCAGGCCGCGCCGAAGTCACCGTCGCCGCGCGCCTTGAGCTCGACGGTGCAGGGCGAGTGGTCCGAGACGACGAGGTCGATGTCGCCCATGGCGAGCGACGCCCAGAGCTCCTCGCGGTTGTCGGCCTCGCGGATCGGTGGGCAGCACTTCAGCTCGGTCGCACCGTCGGCGATGTGCTCGGCGTCGAAGGTCAGGTAGTGCGGGCAGGTCTCGACGCTGATGTCGACGCCCTCGGCGCGGGCAGCACGCAGCATCGGCACCGCGTCGGCATCGCTGAGGTGCACGATGTGGGCGCGCGCGCCGGCGTCCCGGGCCACCTCGATGACCGTGTGGATCGCCGACTCCTCGGCGACCCGGGGCCGCGACGCGAGGAAGCCGTCGTAGCGCCGACCGGCCAGGCGGTCGTCGTCGATGAGGTCGCCGTCCTCGGCGTGCACGATGAACAGCGCCCCCAACCGCGCCGTCTCCTGCATCGCGCGGGCGAAGTCCGGGCGCTCGAGGTGCGGGAACTCCTCGACGCCGGAGTCCAGCAGGAAGCACTTGAAGCCGAAGACCCCGGCGTCGTGGAGCCCCGCGAGGTCGTCGAGGTTGTCGGGCACCGCTCCGCCCCAGAAGCCGACGTCGACGTGGACCTGGTCGCGCGCGACCGCACGCTTCTCGTCGAGGGCCGCGACCGTCGTGGTCGGCGGGATGCTGTTGAGCGGCATGTCGACGATGGTCGTGACGCCACCTGCCGCGGCCGCGCGGGTCGCGCTGGCGAAGCCCTCCCACTCGGTGCGACCCGGCTCGTTGACGTGCACGTGGGTGTCGACCAGGCCGGGCAGGAGGACCTCGTCGTCGGCGAGCTCGACCACGACGTCGGCCTCGACCTCGGCGTCGTACGCGTGCAGGGCGGTGATGACTCCGCCGGTGACCTCGACGGCGACCGCCCGCTCGCTGCCACCGACCACGGCCCGGCGGGCACGGACGAGGAGATCGGCTGCCACCCTCAGCTCCCGCGGTAGGTGGAGTAGCCGAAGGGGTTGAGCAGCAGCGGCACGTGGTGGTGCCGGTCGTCGGCGACCGTGAAGGTGACGACGACCTCGGGGTAGAACGCGGTCGTGCCCTGGGCCGCGAACCACGCGCCGGTGTCGAAGCGGAGGGTGTGGTCCCCGGGTGCGAGGTCGCCCGCGAGCGGGGAGATCCGCCCGTCGTCGTCGGTCACGCCCTCGGCCACGGTGGTGCCGGCCGTCGACAGCGTCACCGGAACGCCGGCGGCCGGTCGGCCCGTCGAGGTGTCGAGGACGTGGGTGCTGAGGGAAGCCTTCGAGTGGGCCATCAGGACAGCGCCTCCCGGATCCGGAGCTGGGCGATCTGCGTCAGCTGGTCGATCGTCGCAGCACGCTCGAGCTCGTCGGTGTTGTCGAGGCGGTGCTGGAGGTGGTCGAGGATGTCCTGCCCGCTGCGACCGGCCGCCCGCACGATGAAGACCCGGCCGAAGCGCTCCTCGTAGGCCCGGTTGCCCTCCTCGAGGCGCCGGGCCAGGTCGGCGTCATCCTGGTCGACACCCGACTGCTCACGGGTGGAGTGGGCGGCGTCGTGCTTGGCGGCGTCGGCGCGCTCGCCGATGCGGGGGTGCCGGGCCAGTGCCTGCTCGAACTCGTCGTCGGTGATCGTCGCGGACGCGGCGGTCATCGCGGCCTCGACCTGCCCGATGTCGTCGTAGGGCCGGCCGCCTGCCACCGCGTCGGCCCAGCGGGGCACGTCGAGGCACACCAGGAGCCGCTCGCGGGCGGCGGCGTCGTCCAGCTCGTTGAACTCGGCGAGAGTCATCGGGGTCCCCTCGGAGTTGTCGGGCGGAGGAGCGAAGCGGAGGAGAACGAGAACTCCGAGGGGTGGTTCATCGTTCCTCCCCGCGGGTCACGGTCGCCTCGATCAGGCCGTAGGGCCGGTCGGCGGCGATGAAGACCTCACCGGGGTTGTCCAGCCCGAACGGGGCGAGGTCGACGAGGAAGTGGTGCTTGTTGGGGGCGGCGAAGGAGATCTCGGCGATCTCGTCGTGCGCCTCGAGCACGGCGCGGCCCATCGCGTAGAGGGTCTCCTGGAGCGCCCGGCTGTAGGTCGTCGCGAAGGTGGCGAGCAGCAGCGCCCGTACGGCGTCGTAGGTCGCGTTCCAGTCCCGTCCAGATCCCGCGTCGGCGCCCGGGACGTAGCGCCACTCGGCGCGCATGGCCGTGGCGAGGATCCGGTCGTCGGCGTCGGGGAGCGTCGTGTACTCGTCGCGCAGGAAGCCCTTGAACTCCGAGCCGGTCGACTTCAGCACGACCAGGTCCTGGAGGCCGGAGACGACCTGCGCGCCGTCGCGCGTGAGATCGACCGTGGTGGTGCGCACCTCGCCGCCGCGCCGGACGAAGGCGTGGTCGTGGCCCGCCCCGTCGACCTCGATCCGGTCCCAGGCGCACTCCTCGACCTTCACGGTCACGCCGTCGGCCACCGGGGTGGCCGCGAGCAGTCGCCCGCCCAGCGCCAGCGCGTAGTCCTCGGGCGAGCTGATGCCGTGCTTCTTCGCCCAGGCGAACGCGGTGTTCTTCTGGGTGTCGGTCGGCAGCACCTGCGACTGGTCGCCGTCGGTGTGGGCCGCGGCGAAGTCGCCCCGCAGCGACGTCGAGACGTTGAGGTCGCGGATCTCGTGGCGCTCGGTGTCGCGCACGATCCGGACGACGCGGTTCTCCGCCTTGCCGTAGCGATTCGGTCCCAGCACGATCCCCATGTCCTCAGCCTCCAGCCTCGATGGCGCGGTGCGCCAGTGTCATCAGTGCCCGCGTGTCGAGCCCGGTCGCCGCGGCGACCTCGTCGGTGGACAGCGCGCCGCAGTCGGTACCGCGGAGCAGGAAGTCGGCCAGCGCGCGGGCGGTCGCCGGCTCGTCGAGGACGCCGGACTCGCGCCGCTCGACGTAGGTGCGCAACCGCGCGGCGGCGGCCGCCCAGCCCTCGCGGTAGAACGCGAAGGTCGCGGCGAACCGCGTCGGCAGCTGTGCGGGGTGCAGGTCCCAGCCCTGGTAGTAGCCGCGCTCGAGCGAGCGCCGCACGAGCCTCAGGTGGTTGGCCCACGCAGCACCGACCTCCTCGGACGTGCCGATGGGCAGGACGTTGGTGGAGCCGTCCGAGAGGCGTACGCCGGTGCCCGCCGCGGCGGCCTGCATGATCGCCTTCGCGTGGTCGGCCACCGGGTGGTCGAGGCTCTGGTGCGCGGCGGCGATGCCGCAGTAGGCGCTGTAGTCGTAGGTGCCGTAGTGCAGCCCGGTGCACCGGCCGCCGGACGCGTGCACCATCCGGGCCACGAGTGCCGTGCCGTCCGGGCCGAGGATCGACTGCGGGGTCTCCACCTGGATCTCGAACCGCAGCGATCCGGCCTCCAGTCCCAGGGCCGGCTCGAGCCGCTCGGCGGCGTGGACCAGCGCCTCCACCTGCTCGACCGCGGTGACCTTCGGCAGGGTCACCACGAAGCCGTCGGGCAGCGGCGCGCGGGAGACGAGGCGTTCGAGGAAGACCGTCAGCGTGCGGATCCCGCGTCGCCGGGTCGGCGCCTCGAAGCTCTTGAACCGGATGCCGCACCAGGCAGGCGCAGTGCCGTCGGCCAGCGCGGCCGCGAGGGCGTCGGCCGCGCGTACGGCGTCGGCGTCCTCCTCGTCGTCGGGGCGCGAGCCGTAGCCGTCCTCCAGGTCGATCCGGACGTCCTCCACGGGCTCGCGGGCGAGCTTGTCGCGCACCCGCGCGAGCAGGTCGGCGTCACCGTCGAGCACGGACAGGAGCACCGCCTGGTGCTCCTCGGTCGCGCGCAGTGCCGTGGCGCCGTACGACGTCACGAGGTCGGCGCGGAACCGGTCGGCCGGCACGTAGACGGTGTGCACCGGCTGCCGGCCGAGGCGTCCGCCCGGGTAGTGGCGCGCGAGGTCGGCGTCGACCCCGGCGAGGCGTTCGTCGAGCTCACCGCCGATCGCGTCGACGAGACCAGCGACGTCGACGGGGCTCTCCATGCGGTGACCCTAGAGGAGAGTCAGTGGACGGGCGGCCGCTTGCGCTGCGGAGCGGGGCGCGTCGGGTCGTCGTCGGGCGCCTCGACGTGCTCGGGCACGACGATCGGCTTCAGCCGCGCCCAGACGATGAAGACGGCTCCCACGGCGAGGAGCGCGAGCCCCGTCCAGAGGTTCGCGTTGACGCCGCCGGTCTTCTCCGGCTCGTGCTCGCCGAGCAGGCCGGCCAGCATCAGGATGACGCCGTAGATGGCCATCAGCGCGCCGATGATGTTGCGGATGTCGAAGACACCGGCCTTGTGGGTCGAGCCGGTGGTCTCGGTGGACTGCACGTCGGACATGGTGACTCCTCTCGGTCGAGCCGGGTCAGAAGGCGATGTTGAGGACGACGACCATCGCGAGCGCGATGCCGGCCAGCGGTGCCGTACGACGCCACCACGGCATGGACGCCTCGTCGGGATCGGTGCGGTCCTCCTTGGGCGTCTCGGAGTAGACGAGGCCGCGCAGCTCGGAGGCGGGCTTTGGCTTGGTGACGAGCGAGACGACGACGCTGAGCACGATGTCGACCACGAACGCCGTGGAGGCAGCGAGGAAGGCCGCCCCCTGCCCGGGCAGGTCGATCACCCCGGCCGCGGCGAGGCGGTCGACCGCGATCGCCGACAGGGTGCCGGCGACGAGGCCGACCCAGCCCGCAGTGGGCGTCATCCGCTTCCAGAACATGCCGAGGATGAAGGTCGCGAAAAGTGGTGCGTTGAAGAACCCGAAGAGCGTCTGCAGGTAGTTCATGACGTTGTCGTAGCCCATCGCGATCTGGGCGGTGAAGATCGCGATCACGGTGGCCGCGACGGTCGCGAGACGACCGATGCGCAGGTAGTAGTCGTCGCTGTGGTTCTTGCGGATGTAGCGCTGCCACAGGTCGTAGGAGAAGACCGTGTTGAACGCGGAGATGTTGGCCGCCATGCCGGCCATGAAGGCCGCGAGCAGGCCGGCGATCGCCAGGCCGAGCAAGCCGTTGGGCAGCACGTCGCGCATCAGCAGGAGCAGCGCGTCGTTGTAGGCCACGCCGTCCCCGGAGGCGCCTCCGCTGGGCGACCCGCCGTTCTTCAGGTCGATCATCTCGGTGACCAGCACGGCCGAGACCATGCCCGGGATGATGACGATGAAGGGGATGAACATCTTCGGGAAGGCACCGATGATCGGCGTCTTGCGGGCTGCCGAGATCGAGTCGGAGGCCATCGCGCGCTGGACCTCGACGAAGTTCGTCGTCCAGTAGCCGAAGGACAGCACGAAGCCGAGGCCGAACACGATCCCGATGACCGACAGCAGCGGGGAGTCGAAGCCCGACAGGGCCTGGCCGGGCCACGACTCGAGCTGCTGGGCGGCGGGCGCGACCTCGGCGCTGGCCGGGGCCTTGTCGGCCGCTGCGGTGATCTTGTCGGTGAGGCCGTCCCAGCCGCCGACGCGGTGCAGCCCGATCAGCGTGAGCGGCAGCAGCGAGGCGACGATGACGAAGAACTGGAGGACCTCGTTGTAGATCGCCGCGCTCAGCCCGCCGAGCGTGATGTAGGACAGCACGATCGCACCGGCGACGATGAGGGCGATCCAGATCGGCCACCCGAGCAGCGCGTGGACGATCCCGGCCAGCAGCGCGAGGTTGACACCTGCGATGAGGAGCTGGGCGACGGCGAAGCTGATCGCGTTGACCAGGTGGGCGCCGGTGCCGAAGCGCTTGAACATGAACTCGGGGACCGAGCGGACCTTGGAGCCGTAGTAGAACGGCATCATCACGACGCCGAGGAAGAGCATCGCCGGCACCGCGCCGACCCAGAAGTAGTGGACGGTCGGCAGCCCGATCTCCGCGCCGTTGGCCGACATGCCCATGATCTCGACGGCACCGAGGTTGGCGGAGATGAAGGCGAGCCCGGTGACCCAGGCCGGGAGCGAGCGGCCGGACAGGAAGAAGTCGATCGAGTCGGACACCGATCGTCGCGCCATCACGCCGATGCCGAGGACGAAGCCGAAGTAGATCGCGACCAGCAGGTAGTCCAGCCAGTTCGCGTCGATCAGCGTGTCGGAGCTCATGCGTCCTCCCGAGATTCAGTTTGGGCCACGCAGCAACCTAGACCTGCCGGGCGATCGGCGCGACCACCCCTCCGTGTGTGGCCCGTCAGCCCGGAGCGACGAACTGGCTGAGCGTGAGCTCCGCTCCCCACGGATCCCGCACCCGCGCGGTCCTCGCCCACTGGCCCTCGCGGGTGTCGAGGACCGTGGCGCCGAGACTCGTCGCCAGCGCCGCGGACGCATCCCGGTCGGCCACGCTGAACGTCACGTGCCAGTGCGCCTCCTCGCCGTCGCGCAGGCCGACGGCACCGCCGATCGCGTCGGCGAAGCCCTCCGGGGCGCCGGCCTGGCGCACGCGGATGTCGGGGTCGACGGTCGACTCGAGGTGGTCGCCGTAGCCCGGCACCTTGATCATCGCCCCGGCGTCGGGCCCCATGTCCTCGACCTGCCAGCCGAGGAGGGTGCGGTAGAAGCGGAGGTCCTGCGGCGGGTCCGGCGTGTGCAGGTCGCTGAAGTTCCAGGAGCCCGGGACGTTGTTGACCTGCGAGCCGAGCCGGTTGCGTGCCTGCCACAGCCGGAACACCGCGCCCTGCGGGTCGCGCACCTCCGCCCACCGGCCGCCCGGTCCCGCGTCGTGCGGTCCGTCGACCAGCTCGCCGCCGGCATCGACCACCCGCGGGACCGTGGCATCCACGTCGTCCACCGCGATGTAGGTGAGCCAGAAGGCCGGCCCGCCCTCGCGTGGCTCGATGGCGGCCGCGTCCAGACCGTCGAGGGTGGCGATGAGGTAGGTCGCCGGCACCTCCGGAGGCAGGGCGTCGTGCGTCTGCCACCCCAGCAGGTCGCCGTAGAACACCGCCGCTGCTGCCGCGTCGGGCGCCTGGAGGTCGATCCAGCAGGTCACTCCCTGCGGGTAGGTGTGTGGGTTGTCCGTGGTTCCCGAGGCCATGCTCCAGACCGTACGCCGCACCGGGGACAGCGGTCACGGGTCAGCCGTCCACCACGACCTCGACCTCGAAGCCCTCGGAGTTCTCGACGTAGCGCGACGTCGTCGACCCAGAGGTCGAGGTGGTGGAGGGCGCGGGGCACGGGAGCCAACCTAGACCGGCCTTCCTGCAGCGTGCGTGCGGTGCCACCATCGACGTGGAGAGGCACCGCCATGGACTACCGAGACTCGCACCGCGCCCTGCAGGACGCCTTCGACACGCGCCGGCTCGCTGACCGCCTCGCCAGTGTCGCCGGCGACGACGTGTCGGGGTTCCGCGAGTTCATCGAGGCGCGCGACATGTTCTTCATCGCGACCTCGGACGCCGACGGGCAGCCGCAGTGCTCCTACAAGGGAGGCGACCCCGGCTTCGTCCGCGTCATCGACGACCACACGATCGCCTTCCCGGTGTACGACGGCAACGGCATGTTCCTGACGATCGGCAACGTCACCGAGAACCGCCTGGTCGGCCTGCTGTTCGTCGACTTCGCCAACGGCTCCCGGCTGCGGGTCAACGGCGAGGCGACCGTCGATCCGGCCGACCCGCTGGTCACCGACTTCCCCGGCGCCAAGCTCGTCGTACGGGTCCGTGCCCGCGCGGTGTTCCCCAACTGCCGGAGGTACGTCCACACGCACGGCCCGGCCGAGCGCTCGGTGTTCGTGCCCGTCGAGGGCGAGCAGCCGCCGGTGCCCGACTGGAAGCTCGACGAGTGGTTCGAGGGCACGCTCCCCCAGGGCGACCCCGCCCTCGACGCGACCCGCCCGAGCGCGCCGTCGATCCCGCGCTTCTGAGGTCCTCCTGCGAACTCTTTCGATGGTTGAGGTGCGAGCGCAGCGAGCATAGAAACCCACCTGTGCACGACCGACCCATTGTCGGTGCCCAAGCATATAATCGAACGCATGATCGATACGCTGGCGGGACCCGAGATTGGTGAGGCAGACGCCCTCACCGGCTCCGACCTGCTCGCCTCGATCCGCGCTTCGCGCGACCTCGAGAACGCTGAAGCGGCCCGGCAGCTCGACCTCGCCGCCCGCTGGGCCGACCTCCACCCGCCGGAGTCGATCCACTCCGCGGCAGCGTTCACCGTCCCCGGGACCGACCACGAGGAACCCCTCGCCGGAGAGGGATGCCCGCTCGTGGCGGAGTTCTGCATCGCCGAGCTCGGCACCGTCCTCGGGATCTCGACCACGTCGGCGAAGAAGCTCATCGGCCACGCCCTCGAGCTCCGCCACCGCCTCCCCCGCCTCTGGGCGCAGGTCCAGTTCGGCCACGTCCCGGCCTGGCGTGCGCGCACTGTGGCCGAGACGACGATCCACACCACTCCCGCACTGACCCGGGAGGCTGCGGCCTTTGTGGACGCGCAGGTGTCTGCCGTAGCAGGGCGGATCGGTCCCGCACAGCTCGCCCGACTCATCGCCGAGACCATCAAGCGCTACGACCTCGCCACCCCGGACCCGACCGCGGATCCCGAGGACGGCTACCTCTCGGTGGACCCGCGGCACGTGACGTTGCACGACGAGGACGTGCACTTCGCCGGGACCATGCGGTGGGAGGCCGAGCTCGACATCGCCGACTCCCTCGACCTCAACAACGTCCTGACCCAGAAGGCCGCCGAGCAGAAGGCCCTCGGCTCCACCGAGTCGTTGGACGTGCGCCGGTCCAAGGCACTGGGTGACCTCGCCCGCACCCAGACCGCACTGGACTTGCAGACGTCCGGCGAAGGAGCCGGTGAGGAACGAGCCGGTGCATCGACACCCGACCACCTCCCGGTCGCCCGCGAGGTGATCCTCCACGCCCACTTCTCCGCAGATTCCGTGGGTGAGCAGACCGTGTTCGGTCCCACCGGCCGCCTCGAAGAGGGCCAGCGGCTCGTCCTGCTCGACCAGGTCCAGTCCTGGTGTGGTGACAGCCGGACGAAGGTCACGATCAAGCCTGTCATCGACCTCAACGCCGAGATGGCCGCACCCGGCTACGCGATTCCCGACCGGATCCGGGAGCAAGTCATGCTCCGCGACCGCACCTGTGTGTTCCCGTGGTGCACGCGACCGGCCCGCGGCTGCGACGTCGACCACGTCGTCGAGCACGACCACCAGGCCGAGCCCGAGGGCAGGTCGCAACCCGGCCCCACGAGCACCCGGAACCTCGCCTGCCTGTGCCGGTTCCACCACCGCCTCAAGACCCATTCGGCCTGGCGCTACCGCGTCACCGGACCCGGTGCGTACGAGTGGACCAGCCCCCACGGCCACCACTACCGACGCGACCACACCGGCACGAGCGCGATCGATCCGGGCCCACCCGAACGACCATGACCCCGCCCCACACCCCGCCGCAGCACCACGCGGCGGGGGCACAGCCATGCAACGAGGCGTCCGGAAGGCGTCTGGCAGGGTGGCCGGCATGAAGCGGGTCTCGGGACGCGTGGCGACAGTCCTGGTGGTGCTCGGTGTCGTCCTGGCGATCGCGCCGGCGTTCATGGCCACGATCGCGATCTGCGGGATCTCCGGCTGCTCGGGCGGCGGCTTCGGCCGATCCACCGACCCGGACGCCACCCTCGTGATGCTGGGCGTGACCGGACTGGTCGCGGCCCTGCCGCTGGCGGTCTACGCGCTCGTGCGCCGCAGCGGCGGCCTGGCGGTCGGCGCCCTCGCGCTGGCGGTGGTGACGACCTTCGTGACCGGCGTCGCTATCGGCTCGGACCTCCGCGGCTGCCCGCGCAGCATCGACCGATCGACCTGCCTCGACGAGTCGCGCTAGACCCGCTCTTCCCAGCCCATGGCGCTGATCCCGCCTGAGGGCGGAGCTGTGACGGCAGTGGCACACGGCGGCCGCCGACTGCGGAGGGCTCAGCGCGTCGGTCGCCAAGCGTCCCGGAGACTGGTTCCGATCGCGCGCATCTCCGCGAAGGCGGTCCGATCTTCTGCGGTGCTCTCTTCGGCCTGCCCTCCGTCGACACTCTCGCGTGCGGCCGCCACGAAGCTCCCGGATGCGTCGGGTGGATCGGGGTAGGACGCGAGCGCGTCGGTCGCCCCCCGGCCGAGCAGCACGACGCAGGCGACAGCGAGCGGCGGCGCGGTCAGCGAGCCCCGCGACTCGGCCATCGCTCGACGCAATGGCTCGCCGATCTCGTGCTCGTCGAACTTCAGGCTGAACCAGGCGCCCATGACCACTGGCCGCCAGTTCCGATCGCCCGAGCTGATGAGCCAGGACGCGTCGGCGAGCGTGACGTCCTCGCCCGCGCGGAGCAGGTCGGGCCACAGGTCGGTCGCGTTGCGGCGCGCGTTCGTCCCCATCATGTTCAGGTAGAACGGCAGGACGCTGCGTTCCTCGAGGGGCGTCAGCGACACCCGCTCACTCCCACTCGATGGTGCCCGGGGGCTTGGAGGTGATGTCCAGGGTGACCCGGTTGACCTCGGCGACCTCGTTGGTGATGCGGGTGGAGATCCGCTCCATCACCTCGTAGGGCAGGCGGGCCCAGTCGGCGGTCATCGCGTCCTCGGAGGTGACCGGTCGGATCACGACGGGATGGCCGTAGGTGCGGCCGTCACCCTGGACGCCGACCGAGCGCACGTCGGCGAGCAGCACGACCGGCATCTGCCAGATGTCGCGGTCGAGGCCGGCGCGGGTCAGCTCCTGGCGGGCGATCGCGTCGGCGCGACGCAGGATGTCGAGCCGGTCGGCGGTCACCTCGCCGATGATCCGGATGCCGAGGCCGGGGCCGGGGAACGGCTGGCGCCACACGATGTCGGCCGGGAGGCCCAGTTGCTCCCCGACGAGGCGGACCTCGTCCTTGAAGAGCGTGCGCAGCGGCTCGACGAGCTCGAACTCGAGGTCCTCCGGGAGGCCGCCGACGTTGTGGTGGGACTTGATGTTGGAGGTGCCCGCGCCGCCGCCGGACTCGACCACGTCGGGGTAGAGCGTGCCCTGCACGAGGAAGCCGACCTTCTCGCCGGAGTCGGCAGCCTCGCCGAGCACCTGCACCTCGGCGGCCTCGAACGCGCGGATGAACTCGCGACCGATGACCTTGCGCTTCTCCTCGGGGTCGGTCACCCCGGCGAGCGCCGACAGGAACGTCTCGCGGGCGTCGTACACGTGCAGGTTGACGCCGGTCGCGGCGACGAAGTCGCGCTCGACCTGCTCGGCCTCGCCCTCGCGGAGCAGGCCGTGGTCGACGAAGACGCAGTGCAGCCGGTCGCCGATCGCGCGCTGCACGATGGCCGCGGCGACCGCGGAGTCGACGCCGCCGGAGAGGCCGCAGATGGCCAGGCCGCTGTCGCCGATCTGGTCGCGGACGCGCTCGATCTGCTCTTCGGCGATGTTGAGCATCGTCCAGGTCTGGCGGGCACCGGCGATGTGGTGCAGGAAGTGCTCGAGGACCTTCTGGCCGTGCTCGGTGTGCAGCACCTCGGGGTGCCACTGCACGCCGGCCAGGCCGCGTGCGACGTCCTCGAACGCCGCCACCGGGGTGTCGGCCGTCGAGGCGAGGACGGTGAAGCCCGCGGGCGCCTGGGCCACCGAGTCGCCGTGCGACATCCACACCTTGTGCTCGGCCGGGATGCCGTCGAGCAGCGTGCCGTGCTCGGTGACCGAGACGGGCGTACGTCCGTACTCCCGCGCGCCGGTGTGGGCGACCTCGCCGCCGAGGCCCTTGGCCATCAGCTGGAAGCCGTAGCACATGCCGAAGACGGGTACGCCGGCCGTGAAGACGGCGTCGTCGATGCCGGGGGCGCCGTCGGCGTACACGCTGGACGGACCGCCGGACAGGATGATCGCCTTCGGTCCGCGGGCGAGCATCTCGGCCACCGGCATCGTGTGCGGCACGATCTCGGAGTAGACCCGCGCCTCGCGCACGCGGCGGGCGATGAGCTGGGCGTACTGCGCCCCGAAGTCGACGACGAGGACCAGGTCGTGCTCTGCAGGCTGCGTCACGCGCGGAGTCTACCGAGCGGACTCGCCCCAGGGCCCGACCGGGGAGCGAGGGCGGAGCGTCAGGCCCGGCCTGTCCATCCCGGTCATGACTCGCCCCAGGGCCCGACCGGGGAGGGAGGGTGGTCAGGCCCTGGGACTTGAGTCCCCGCCACTGCAGAACAGTGCCGAGATACGAAGGACCCGGCCCTTGGGAGGGAGCATGACTGCCGGACCCCTCACCTTGGGCAACGACCCCTGCGGAGGTCGGTTACGGGCGGCGCGGAAGTAAATGCGACCCGTCAGCTGACGCCGACGATGGGCAGGCGCAGCGCACCCGGGGCGGCCTCGGGCACGACCGGGTTCTTCGGCTCGACCGGCGCGAGCCGGCGGTAGGTCGCGCCGAGCTCGGGACGGGTGTCGACCTCGCCCTTGTTGGGCCAGAACGCCATCGCCCGCTCCGCCTGGGCGGTGATCGTGAGCGACGGGTTCACACCGAGGTTGGCCGACACGGCGGACCCGTCGACGACGTGCAGTCCCTCGTGGCCGTAGAGCCGCTGCCACGGGTCGACGACGCCGGTGGTCGGCGAGTCGCCGATGGTGCAGCCGCCGATGAAGTGGGCGGTCAGCGGCCGGTTGAAGACCTCGCCGACGTTGCCGCCGGCGGTGCCGCCGATCACGTCCGCCATCCGCCGCGTCGCCTCGTAGGCGATCGGGATGTAGGTCGGGTTGGGCAGGCCGTGGCCCTGCTCGCTGGTCATCCGCCAGCCGGTGCGTCCCTTGACCCACTTCGTGGTGATCGAGTTGTCGAGGGTCTGCATCACCAGGGCGATGACGGTGCGCTCGGACCAGTGCTTGAAGTCGTAGAGGTCGAACGCCGTACGCCGCTGCGCCCAGAGCTCGCGCACCCAGGTCCGGACCCGCGAGACGCCGGGGGTGTCGTCGGCGAGCACCGTCTGCATCAGCGCCATCGCGTTGGAGCCCTTGCCGTAGCGCACCGGCTCGATGTGGGTGACGTCGTCGGGGTGCCACGACGAGGTGATCGCGACCCCCTCGGTGAAGTCGGTCGTCGCGCGCGGGGCGAGCGCACCGAGGATCGCCTCGGAGTTGGTCCGGGTCAGCACGCCCAGCCGGTCGCTGATCCCGGGCAGGTCGCCGTCGTTCTTGAGCTGGTGGAGGAGCTTCTGGGTGCCGAGCGCGGCGGCGGAGAAGACGACCTGGTCGGCCGTGAACACCTTGGTCGCCGGGCGCTTCCTCGACAGGCGCGACAGCTTGGCCTTGGTCCAGCGCGTGGTCACCTCGTAGCCGCCACCGTCACGGGGGCGCACGCGCGTCACCGTGGTCAACGGGTGGACGACCGCCCCGGCCTCCTCGGCGAGGTAGAGGTAGTTCTTGACCAGGGTGTTCTTGGCGTTGTGGCGGCAGCCCGTCATGCACTCGCCGCAGTTGAGGCAGGCGTTGCGGGTCGGTCCGGCGCCACCGAAGAACGGGTCCGCCACCTCCTCGCCGCCCTGCGCGTCGGGGCCGCCGAAGAAGACGCCGACCGGCGTGGGGTGGAACGTGTCGCCGACACCCATGTCCTCGGCGACCTGCTTCATCACCTCGTCGGACGGGGTGTGCCGGGGGTTCTCGACCACGCCGAGCATCCGCTTGGCCTGGTCGTAGTAGGGCGCGAGCTCGGTCTTCCAGTCGGTGATGTGCGCCCACGACGGGTCGCGGTAGAACGCGTCGAGCGGCTCGTAGAGGGTGTTGGCGTAGACCAGCGACCCACCGCCGACGCCGGCCCCGGCGAGGATCAGGCAGTCCTTGACCATGTCGATGCGCTGGATGCCGTACATCCCCAGGGACGGTGCGAAGAGGAAGCGCTTCGCGTCGAACGACGTCGCTGGGAAGTCGCCGTCCTCGAAGCGGGCACCGGCCTCGAGCACGCCGACCGTGTAGCCCTTCTCCGTCAGCCGCAGTGCGGTGACCGAGCCGCCGAAGCCGGACCCGATGACGAGGACGTCGTAGTGCTGGACCTCGGGGGAGGTCATGCGCGGCCCAGCTTGTTGAGCAGGCGGAGCGAGGCGGTCAGCACCTTGGCGTTGGTCTCCTCCGACATCCCGAACATCGGTGCGATCGGCACGAGCCGCTGCGTCGCGACCGACTGCGCCTCGGTGTAGCGGAGGATGCCCTCGGCGCCCTGGCGTCGCCCCATCCCGGACTCGCGCATCCCGCCCATCGGGGCGCCGAGCGAGCCGAAGGTCGCGCCGTAGGCCTCGTTGACGTTGACCGTGCCGCACCTGATCCGACGCGCGACCGCGCGACCGCGGGCGGCGTCGCGCGTGTAGACCGAGGCGTTGAGGCCGTAGTGCCCGTCGTTGGCGCGCTCGACGGCCTCGTCCTCGCTGTGGAAGCGGTAGAGCGAGACGACCGGGCCGAAGGTCTCCTTGCCGAAGCACTCCATGTCGGCCGAGACGCCCTCGAGGATCGTCGGCTCGAAGACGAACGGGCCGAGGTCGGGACGCGCCCTGCCGCCGGTGAGCACCCGCGCGCCCTTGGCGACGGCGTCCTCGACGTGGCGGGTGACGGTGTCGAGCTGGGCCTGCGAGATCAGCGAGCCCATGTCGACGCTCCAGTCCTGGCTGGCGCCGAGCGTCATCGCCTGCGTGCGCGAGACGAACGCGTCGACGAACCGGTCGTAGACCTGGTCGGCGACGAAGAGCCGCTCCATCGAGACGCACAGCTGGCCGGCGTTGGAGAACACGGCGCGCACGGCGCCCTCCGCCGCGCGGTGCACGTCGGCGTCGCGCAGGACGAGCATCGGGTTCTTGCCACCGAGCTCGAGCGAGCAGCCGATCAGCCGCTCCGCGCACTGCTGCGCGATGATCCGTCCGGTGGCCGTCGAGCCGGTGAAGCAGACGTAGTCGGCCTCGGCGACGATCGCGCCGCCGACCTCGGGGCCGGGACCGGCGACGACCTGCCAGACCTCGGGCGGGAATCCGGCCTCGTCGAGCAGCTGCGCGGCGAGCAGCGCGGTGAGCATCGTCTGGGCGTCGGGCTTGGAGACGACGGCGTTGCCCGCGAGGAGGGCCGGGAGCCCGTCGCAGAGCGCCATCGTGAGCGGGTAGTTCCAGGGCGAGATGATGCCGACGACGCCCTTAGGCACGCGGTGCACCTCGGCACGGGTGAGCACGGGGAACATCCCGCCGACCCGCTGGACGTCGAGGTGCTGGTGGGCCGTACGGGCGTAGTAGCGCGCGGTCAGGGCGAGGTGCGCGACCTCGAGGTAGGCGTCCTTGCGGGCCTTGCCGGACTCCCACACGACGAGGTCGATGAGCTCGTCCTGCCGGTCGAGCACGAGGTCGTGGAGGCGCAGGAGGGCAGCGGCGCGCTCGTCGAGCGGCGTGGCCGCCCACGCGGCCTGCGCGTGGCGGGCCCGGGAGAAGGCCTCCGCCACGTCGGCCGGCCCCGACTGCGGGACGTGCGCCAGCGGGGCACCGCCGATCGGCGACGACACGGCGTGCGTCTCTCCGGTGGTGCTGACGATCCGGCGCGTGAGGGCGGCGACGTACGAGCGGTCGAGGCCGTAGGCCGCGGTGCTGTCGTGCTCGGGATCCGCGGGCCCGTCGGTGAGGGGACTGGCGCTCTGCTCGCTCATCGTTGCAGCGTAGGACGGTGTCGGGAGGGTTGCTACCGGTCGGTCACTTCTGTCCCGACATTTGACACATCTGTGACATTTGTCCAACGCCCTTGACGGGCCCGATCCAGCGCCTCTGACCCGCCTCAGACGATGTCGGGTGCCTGCACCCGCGCCTCGTCGGCCTCCTGGTCGGTCGGCATGAGCTGGCTCTGCCGCTCGGCCTCGACCCGCCGGAGGTAGTGGTCCACCTCGTCCGCCAGCTGCGCCTCGTCCCAGCCGAGCGCCTCGGCCATCAGCTCGGCGGCCGGGCGGGCGGCCGCGATCCCGCGGTCGAAGGTCTCGATCGAGACGCGGGTCCGGCGGGCGAGCACGTCGTCGAGGTGGCGCGCGCCCTCGTGGGTGACCGCGTAGAGCACCTCGACCTTGAGGTAGTGCTCGGCACCGGGAAGCGGCTCGGCCAGCTCGGCCCGCTCGTGGATCAGTGCGAGCACCTCGTCGACCAGCCCGCCGTAGCGGCCGAGCAGGTGGTCGACCATGCCGATGTCGAGGCCGGACGAGCGGCTCAGCGCGACCCGCTGGTTGCTGCGGGCCTCGAAGCCCCACGCACCCATCAGCGGCACGCGGTCGGTGATCGACGGCCGGGTCGCGTCGAAGTCGCGGATGGCGTGGTCGACGGCGTCGCGGGCCATCACGCGGTACGTCGTCAGCTTGCCGCCAGCCACCAGGACGAGGCCCGGGACGGGGTTGGCGACGGTGTGCTCGCGGGAGAGCTTGGTGGTCTCCCCCATCTCACCCTCCTTGCGCATCGGCTTGAGCAACGGGCGCAGCCCGGCCCACACGCCGATGACGTCACGGTGGTCGAGCGGGTCCTTGAGCAGACGGTTGACGTGCCCGAGGAGGTAGTCGATGTCGGCCTTGCTGGCCGCGGGGTGGGCGAGGTCGTAGTCCCACGGGGTGTCGGTCGTGCCGATGATCCAGAACTGGTCCCACGGGATGACGAAGAGCACCGACTTCTCGGTCTTGGTGATGAAGCCGCACTCCGAGCGGATCCGGTCCCGGGGCACGACGAGGTGGATGCCCTTGCTGGCGTCGACGTCGAGCTGGGCCTGCCCGCCGATGAGGTCCTGCACCTCGTCGGTCCAGACGCCGGCCGCGTTGATCACCACCTTGGCGCGGACCTCGATGTCCCGCTCCCCCTCGAGGTCGCGCACCGTCGCCCCGACGACGCGGTCTCCCTCGCGCAGGAAACCGGTCACCTTGGTGCGCGTCGCGACGTGCGCGCCGTTGTTGGCGGCCGTGCGCGCGATCGTCATCACCAGCCGGGCGTCGTCGACCTGGCAGTCGTAGTAGCGGATCGCCCCGTGCAGGTCGTCGGTCCGGATGTCCGGCGCCATCCGCGCCAGCTGCTTGCGGAAGACGTGCTTGTGCTTCGGCACGCCCATGTCGTACTTCCCGGACATCGCCATGCCGTCGTAGAGCGCGACGCCGGCGCCGACGTAGGGCCGCTCCCATGCGTGCTCGAGGGGATAGAGGAACGGCACGGGGCGTACGAGGTGGGGCGCGAGCCGCGTCAGCAGCAGGCCGCGCTCCTCGAGCGCCTCCTTGACCAGCGCGAAGTCGAACATCTCGAGGTAGCGCAGTCCCCCGTGGACCAGCTTGGACGAGCGCGACGACGTGCCGGAGGCGAGGTCGCGCTGCTCGACGAGGCCGACCTTGAGGCCGCGGGTGACGGCGTCGAGCGCGGCGCCGACCCCGACGATCCCGCCGCCCACGACGAGGACGTCGAGCTCGCCGGCCCCGAGCTGCTCGAGCGCGTCAGCGCGCTGGTCGGCGTCGAGGGCCCTGGCGATGCTCATGGGTCCCAGTCTGGCAGGGCGCCGGTCGGCCGTCAGTGCTGGACGACGACCTCGATGCGCTGGAACTCCTTGAGCTCGGTGTAGCCCGTCGTCGCCATCGCGCGACGCAGCGCGCCGATCAGGTTCATCGTGCCGTCGGCGACCCGCGACGGGCCGAACATGATCTCCTCCAGCGAGCCGACGGGCGCGAACCCGACGCGCTCGCCACGGGGAAGGTCGGCGTGGGTCGCCTCGCTCCCCCAGTGGAAGCCGCGGCCGGGCGCATCGGTGGCGCGGGCCAGGGGCGAGCCGATCATCACGGCGTCGGCGCCGCAGGCGATCGCCTTGGCGATGTCGCCCGAGCTGCCGATCGAGCCGTCGGCGATGACGTGGACGTAGCGGCCGCCCGACTCGTCCATGTAGTCGCGGCGCGCGGCCGACACGTCGGCGACCGCACTGGCCATCGGCACCGCGACCCCGAGGACCGTGCGCGTGGTGTGGGCCGCGCCGCCGCCGAAGCCGACGAGGACCCCCGCCGCGCCCGTGCGCATCAGGTGGAGCGCGGCCTGGTAGGTCGCGCAGCCACCGACGATCACCGGGACGTCGAGCTCGTAGATGAACTCCTTGAGGTTGAGCGGCTCGGCCTGGCTGCTCACGTGCTCCGCGCTGACCGTCGTGCCGCGGATGATGAACATGTCGACGCCGGCGTCGACGACGGCCTTGACGTGCTCCTTGGTGCGCTGCGGCGAGAGCGAGCCCGCGACGGTGACGCCCGCGGCGCGCATCTCCTTGAGCCGGGCCGTGATGAGCTCGGGCTTGATCGGCTCGGTGTAGATCTGCTGCATCCGCCGGGTCGCGTCGGAGCCCTGGAGGCCCGCGACCTCCTCGAGCAGCCCCGTGGGGTCGTCGTACCGCGTCCAGAGGCCCTCGAGGTTGAGCACCCCGAGCCCGCCCATCTGACCGAGCGCGATCGCGGTCGCGGGCGACATCACCGAGTCCATCGGCGCGGCGACCACCGGGATGTCGAAGCGGTAGGCGTCGATCTGCCAGGCGGTGCTGACCTCCTCGGGGTCGCGGGTGCGCCGCGAGGGCACGATCGCGATGTCGTCGAAGGAGTATGCGCGGCGACCGCGCTTGGCACGGCCGATCTCGATCTCGGTCATGGCCGGAGCCTATCGGCGGCACCACGTCCGCCGCGGGGCCGGCCGGACCCCCACCCGACCGGGCCCACGCGGACCGGGGATCCACCCCCACAATTGGATCCGGTCACACCGTACCCAATGGGGCCGACAATTGTCTGGATTTCGTCAATCCCGGCCTGACGCGGGTCCGTCGACCGCCGCGCGCAACGCCCGGCGCAGCCACGCGGCGTACCTCTCGGGCGTCCAGTCACGGTGCTGGGCGAACGTCAGCCACGTCTCGGCCCGGGTCAGCACGTAGAACTCGTCGACGGCGTCGGGCGCCGGCGCCCCGGTCGCCACGAGCCGCACCACGTCCTCGCAGACCAGGAGGTGGCTCAGCTGCGCGACCCGGGCCATGTCGCGCAGTGCGGGGTCCTGCTCGGCCCCGTTGGACAGGACGGACAGCAAGGGGCCCATCGGGACGACGAGCCCGCACACGAACTCGACGAACCGGTCGAGCCTGTCCTCCGGGCCCGGGACCTCGGCGAGCCGGAGCTCGGCGTACGCCTCCTGCAGCCCGCTGCGACTGCCGAGGCTCGCCGAGACGAAGGCGTCCAGGAACAGCCCGGCCTTGCCGCCGAACGTCTTGGTCACCAGCTCGACCGAGACCCCTGCCTCCTCGGCGACCTGGGCGATCGTGGTCCCGCCCCAGCCGCGCTCGGCGAAGAGCCCGGCCGCGACCTGCGCGACGTGGAGGCGTCGCCGCTCGGCGGCCGCTCGGCGCCCGCTCGCGTCGTACGGACGGCGTGCCGGGGCAGCCTCCTCCTCCACCCTGCGAGCCTAGGGGACCTCGGCCACCGACGAGCGACGGGTAGGCAGAATCGCCAAAGCGCCACGCGGTCGGGATCGCCTGCCTACGGTGGTCGGGTGGGATTCGGAGCAGGGAGACGACTACTGGCGCGCGCGCTCGCGGCCGCCTGTCTCGCCGGCGGCCTGGCCGGGCTGTCGGCCGCGTCGGCGACCGCCTCGGACGACTACCCGTGGGCCTGGAAGGGCCAGTGCCCGATCCTGCCGCAGGAGCCGATCGTCGAGCCCACCCCGACACCCACCCCGAGCCCCATCCCGAGCCCCGGCCCGAACGCCGGCCCGAACGCCACCGCGCCGAAGCCGGGCGAGCAGGCCGCGCCCGTCGTCGAGCCGCCTCCTCCCCCGCCGCCGGTGTTCGACCCCGTCACCGGGCACACGTACGACCCGCGCGGGCCGCGACCGACGTGCGCGAGCAGGGTCTGGTCGATCAATGGCTCGATCGGCGACGCGTGGGGCTTCGTGCTGCGCAACTGCACCAGCTTCGTCTCGTGGCGCCTGCACGAGCGCAACGGCATGGCCGACTTCAGCAACTCCTTCGGCGGCGAGCACTGGGGCGACGCGCGCAACTGGGACGACGTCGCCCGACGCCTGGGCTACCGCGTCGACTCGGTGCCGGCGATCGGCGCGGTCGCGCAGACCGACGACGGTCGGGTCGGGCACGTCGCCTGGGTCAGCGCGATCGGGCCGGGCACCGTGACCGTCGAGGAGTACAACCACGGTGTCGTGGGCGGTTACGGCACGCGCACCGTGCCGGTCGGCGAGTTCCGCTACCTCCACCTCGACGACGTGGCGCCCTCGCCCCTGCTCGGCTCGGACCGTCCCGTCGTCTCGGTGCCCGACGGGCTCGGCGAGTCCTGGACCGCACGCATCGACGGGTCCGGGACGCTGTTGCTGTCGCGTCCGGGCGGGGCCGCCCGAGCCGTCGGTCCGCGCCGCGCGTTCTCGACCCTCGCCGCCCCCGCACTCACCCTGTCGGGCAAGGGCCTGCCCTGGCTGGCCGCCACGACCCGCGACGGCCGCGTCCTCGCCGGGACGCCGCGCAACGGCCGGCTGGCGCTGCGACGCGTGGCGGCGTCCGCGCCCACGGCCAGCCCGGCGATCGCGCTCTCGCGCACCGGACGGCCGCTGGTGGCCACCACCTCACCCGCCGGCACGCTCGAGGTCCGACGGCTGACCCTGCACGCCGGCTGGAGCCGACCGGACCGCATCGGCCGGGCGGGCTCGTGGGCCACGCACGTCGCGCCCGTGCTCGGTCCCGACGGCGCCGGTCGCACGCTGCTGGTCGCGGTCGGCCGCGCCGGGAGGACGTTCGCCCTGCCGCTCGAGGCAGGACGCCTCGTGCGGCTGCCCGGGGCGCCGGGCTCGATCACCTCGACGCCCGCGCTGACCACGACCGGTGACGGCACGACGTACGTCCACCAGGTCGACGCGCGCGGCCGGTTGCTCGTGCGCACCCTGACCGGTGCGCGCTGGAGCCGAGCGGACAAGATCCCCGGTGACTTCTCGCCCTACGCCTCTCCCACGGTCGGTGTGCTGGGCGGCCACCTGCACGTCGCGGCGGTCGACCGTCGCGGTGCCGTGCTGGTCCGCGCGGCGGTGCCGGGCGAGCGCTCGCAGATGCCCGGCCGCGTGGCCCGTGCCGGCGACGTCACCCGCTCCCCCGGACTCGTGACCCGTCGCAACGCGGGGGTCTTCGTCGTCTCCGGCCGACGCACGACGGCACGGTTGCTGACGCGGCCCGCCTCGGCGTTGGTCGACGCGTCGTCGCCCACCAAGGCCGGCTTCACGCCCTGATCGGTCAGGACCCGCTGTAGTTGGGCGCCTCGACGGTCATCTGCACGCCGTGCGGGTGGCTCTCCTTGAGCGAGGCCGAGGTGATCCGGACGAACCGGCCCTTGTCCTGGAGCTCGGGGATGGTGCGCGCACCGACGTAGAACATCGACTGGTTGAGGCCGCCGACGAGCTGGTGGGCGACGGCGGACAGCGGGCCGCGGTAGGCGACCTGGCCCTCGATGCCCTCCGGGACGATCTTGTCGTCGCTGGCGACCTCGGCCTGGAAGTAGCGGTCCTTGGAGTAGGACTTCTTGCCGCGGCTGCTCATCGCGCCGAGCGAGCCCATCCCGCGGTAGGACTTGAACTGCTTGCCGTTGACGAAGACCACCTCACCGGGCGACTCCTCGCAGCCGGCGAGCATCGAGCCGACCATGACCGCGTCGGCGCCCGCGACGAGCGCCTTGGCGATCTCGCCGGAGTGCTTCATGCCTCCGTCGGCGATCAGCGGCACACCCGCGGGCTTGGTGGCCAGCGAGGCCTCGTAGACCGCGGTCACCTGCGGGACGCCGACGCCGGTGACGACGCGGGTGGTGCAGATCGAGCCCGGTCCGACGCCGACCTTGACCGCGTCCGCACCGGCGTCGACGAACGCCTGGGCGCCCTCGCGGGTGGCGACGTTGCCGCCGATGACCTGCACGTGCCTGGTCGCCGGGTCGGTCTTGAGCCGCCTGACCATGTCGAGCAGCAGGTGGACGTGGCCGTGCGCGGTGTCGGCGACGAGCACGTCGACGCCGGCCTCGACGAGGGTCGTCGCCCGCTCCCAGGCGTCGCCGAAGTAGCCGATGGCCGCGCCGACGAGCAGCCGGCCGTCACCGTCGTACGACGCGTGCGGGAACTGCTCGCCCTTGACGAAGTCCTTGACGGTGATGAGCCCGCCGAGCCGGCCCTCGCCGTCGACGAGCGGCAGCCGCTCGCGCTTGTGGGCCCGCAGGAGCGCGGTCGCCTCCTCGCGCGAGATGCCGATGTCGCCGGTGATCAGGCCCTCGCTGGTCATCACCTCGGTGACCTTGGTGGTGGCCCACTCGGCGACGGGCGTGAAGCGCAGGTCGCGGTTGGTGATGATGCCGAGCAGGTGGTCGTCGACGTCGACGACCGGCAGGCCGGAGACGCGGTACTCGCCGCAGAGCCGGTCGAGCTCCTCCAGCGTCGCGTCGGGGCCGATCGTCACGGGGTTGGAGATGATCCCGGTCTGGGTGCGCTTGACGAGGTCGACCTGGCGGGCCTGGTCCTCGATCGACAGGTTGCGGTGCAGCACGCCGATGCCGCCCTCGCGGGCCATCGCGATCGCCATCCGCGACTCGGTGACGGTGTCCATCGCGGCGCTGATCAGCGGGACCCGGATCGAGATCTCGCGGGTCAGGCGCGTCGTGGTGTCGATGTCACTCGGCGCGAGGTCGGACTCGCCCGGCAGCAGCAGCACGTCGTCGTAGGTGAGGCCCAGCGCAGCGAACTTCTCGGGGATCTCCACGCGCCCATTCTACGGGCGCGCGCACCGTCTCCTGAGAGGGTGTCGGCATGGGGATGGGGCGCGTGGCGTGGCTGGCCGCCGTGATGGCCTTCGTGGCCCGATTCCCGGGGCTCCTCTGGCCGTTGCGGCCCGACGAGGCGGGCTTCCTGCTGGTCGCCCGGGCGTGGCAGCCCGAGGCCGACTCGGTCTACGGCCGCTACTTCGTCGACCGCCCGCCGCCGATCATCTGGCTGATGCAGGCGACCGACGCCGTCGGCGGCGCCTACACGCACCGCCTCGTCGGAGCGGTGGGCTGCTCGGTGCTGGTGCTCGCCTCGGCCGCCGCCGCGCGGGAGCTCGCCCGTCGCGCCGGCCTGGTCGACCCGGCCGCCGTACGACGGGTCACGGCCTGGGTCGCGGTGGGGACCGCCGCCCTCGTGAGCAACGCGCAGATCGACCCGGTGGCCGCCAAGGGCGAGCTCTTCGGCATCCCGCTGGTGATGGCGTCGTGCTGGCTCTCCCTGCGTGCCGTACGCCGGATCTCGGCAGGCGACGCGTTCTGGGCGGGCTTCCTCGCGATGCTCGCCGTCGGCCTCAAGCAGAGCATCGTGGGCGGGCTGGTGTTCGGCGGCGTCCTGCTCCTCGGGTCCGTGCTCGCCCGGCAGCTGCCGGTCAGCGCAACAGTGAGGTGCGCACTGGCGGCCCTCGCCGGAGCGGCGGTGCCGGTGGTCGCCGTCGTGGCCTGGGCGCTCGCCGTCGGCGTACGCCTCGAGACGCTCTGGTACACCACCGTCTCCTTCCGCTCCGACGCCAACCGGATCATCGCGACCCAGAGCTCCGAGGGCGCGACGAGCCGGGTCTGGGTGCTGCTGCTGGTCTTCGTCGGCGTCGGGATGCTGCTGCTGGTCGTCCTGTTCCTCGCCCAATTGGTCGGGCTGCTGCGCCTCGATGCGGTGCCGGTCGTCGCCACGCTGGTCATGCTCGGGGTCGACCTCGCCGGCGTCGCGGTCAGCGGCAGCTACTGGATGCCCTACCTCTTCGTCCCGATCCCGCCGCTCGCGCTGGCACTCGCCCTGCTGCTGTCCAACGACCGAGTGCGCGGGACCCGCGACAAGGTCAACCCCGCCGCCATCGCGTTCGTCGTCGCGTCCAGCGTCGTCGCGCTCGTCGGCTGGACGGGCGCCTGGGTGGGCGGCCGCGTCCCGGTCGAGGTGCGCACCGGCGAGGCGCTCGACGCGATCGCCCAGCCCGGCGACCAGGTGCTGGTCTACGGCGGACGGGCCGACATCCAGTGGGCCACCCACGCCGGGTCGCCGTACCCCTACCTCTGGTCGCTGCCGATGCGCACCCTCGACCCCGGCCTCGAGGACCTCCGCGCCACGCTGACGGGCAACAACCCGCCGACGTGGTTCGTCGAGGCGAGCTACATCAACACGTGGAGCGAGCTCGGCACCCGGCCGATCGAGAGCTCACTGATCCGCAAGTACGAGTTCGTGGTCACCGCGTGCGACCGCTACCGGATCTACCACCTCAACAGCGTCGACCCGGTGAAGGTCGACGTCGACTGCACGACCCCCTACCGGACCATCTGGGGCCAGTGAATCCCCGCCGCCGTGCAACCTCCGGGCGAGCTCACCTCGTTGGGTCGGTCATGGAGAAGAACAGTGCGTGACGAGGCGGCCTTCGTCGAGTTCGCACAGGCGTCCCGCGACCGGCTGCGCCGCACGGCGTACCTGCTCTGCGGCGACTGGGACCAGGCCTCGGACCTCGTGCAGGAGGGGCTGGTCCGGGTGTACGTCCGCTGGCCGCGGCTGGTGCGCCACGGCGGCGAGCTGGCCTATGCCCGCAAGGCCGTGGTCAGCGCCTTCCTCGACCACAAGCGGCGCCGGTCGAGCACCGAGCGGCCGCAGGAGACCGATCCCACGACGGCCTCCGGCGAGGACGTCGCCACCGCGGTGACGACACGGGCGGCGCTGATGTCTGCGCTCGCCGACCTGCCGCCGCGGCAGCGGGCGTGCGTGGTGCTGCGCTACTTCGAGGACCTGTCGGTGGCCGACACCGCCGCGCTCCTCGGTTGCACCGAGGGCACGGTCAAGAGCCAGACCTCGCGGGCGCTGTTCTCCCTCCGGTCCATGTTCGAGGACTCGCCGATCGGCGAGCTGTCCGAGGGAGCCGTCTCATGGTGAACGAGCTGCGCGAGCTGATGCACGAGGCGACCGACCGGCCGCCGCGCGACCAAGACGACCTGTCGGCCGTCCTGTCCGGGGGCCGCCGCCGGGTGCGGGTGCGCCGCGCAGCCGTCGTCGGCGGTACGGCGCTCGCCGCCGGCGCGATCTCGCTCGGGTCCTACGCGTGGCTCAACCCCGCGCCCGCCGACCTCGCCGCCGCCGGGGTGCCGCGCGCGGAGGGCCCGGTCATCCGGGTCGCCGGAGCGCAGCCGGCCGTCGAGGGCGAGGACTACCGCGAGCTGACGTCGTACGCCAACGAGGATCTCGACACGGACAACGGCGAGTACTTCGACGGCGTCACCGACGACGGGCTGGTGCTCTTTCGCGAGGGGCAGACTGCGGAGCGGATGGTCGAGCGCTACGCGCTGATGGACCCGGCCACGGGCGAGAAGTGGTGGCTGCCCGAGCGCCCCGGCGACGGCGAGCAGTCCTGGGCGATCGAGCTCGGCTCCGAGCGGCTCGTGATCATGCGCTTGGTGACTGTCGGGTCCAGCACCCTGATGGAGACCCGACCGGTGCTCGACGTCTACGACCGCACCACCGGGACCTGGCGCACGATCACGTGGCCGGGCCTGCCGGCGAGCGACTTCCCCTCCTTCGTCCAGATCGGCCCGGACGGGCGTGCCTACGTCGCCGTCATGGCCGACCGGGGCGACATCCCGGAGGGCGGCCGGCCCACCTTGCCCAGCGGGGAGGTCGACGAGTCGGACGCCGAGGGCGACGTCCGTGCCCTGTGGTCGATGTCGCTGACCGACCCCGATGACGCCCGCGACGAGGGCGTGCGGGTCGGCAGCTTCGCCTTCGACGGCGACGACATGGTCTGGACCGACTCCACCAACGGCGCCGCCGGCATGGTGCACGTCCGCGACCTGACGACCGGCGAGGAGAGCTCGTTCGACCCCCGCCTGGGCGAGCGGTGCAACCTCCTGGGCTTCGACGCGGCAGGCGGTCGGATCGCGATGACGCAGTACTGCGGGACCTACGACGGCGTGCGCGACGACAGGGTCCAGGTGGTGACCAAGGACGGGGAACAGGTGGTGACCCTCCAGGACGACGGCATCGACGCCGGCGACCTGGTCGCGGGTGGCGACTACCTGACGCTGACGTCGTACGCCCGGGCGACCGTGGGCACCTACCTCTACGACTTCGACGAGCGCCAGCTGCTGAGGCTCAGCGACTCGCGATCGGCCTTCACGGTCGGGCAGGGTCCGACGCCGGGTGACCAGCTGATGTGGACGACCGCCTCCGGTGCGCTCTCCAGGACGTTCGGCAACGCCGGTGGAGAGGTGCACCTCGGCGAGATCATCCGCTGACGGGCCGCTCGACGAAGGCGTACCCGGCGTTCGCGAACGGTGACCAGCCGCTCGCGAGGGTCACCGTGCCGTCGAGGTCGATGCGGGCGATGGCCTGGTGCCGGCGCTGCGTGAGGGTGACGAGCAGGTGCTCGTCGTCCTCCCACGCGGGACGACCGAACGCCTGCACGAACGGCCGCGACCGCAGCTCGACCTCGCCCTCCGCCCCGCCGATGACGAGCCGGTGCCGGCGGAGCACCCACCAGTGACGTCCGTCGGGTGACCGGGTCCGCCCGGACGGGGTCGGGACGCGGTGCGGCGGTCGGCGCAGGTCGCTCGCAAACCCCCTGCGCCTCCACGTCGTGCCCTCGCGGCGCAGGGCGGTGAAGGTGACGACACTGTCGTCGTGACGGCTGAGCACGGGCCAGACCAGGCGCGGGAGTCGTTGCGTGGTGACCTCCGAGTGCAGCACGGTGGCGCCGGTCTCGCCCGACTCCGGCGGCACGACGCTGACCCACGCGACCTTCCCCGTCGGCGAGGAGAGGGCCGGACCGGTCGAGGTCCAGCTCGCGACGACGTCGCCGTCGTCGTCGATGCGGTGCATGCCGACCGACCCCTCGAACCACCGGTCGTCGGTGACCAGGTAGCCGTCGCGCACGGGCACCACGGAGCTGATCCCCCACGGGCCGCGGAGACCGAGCCGGACCGTCAGCTCGCTGCCGTCGGGACGGTGCAGGAGGTGGCCGCGGACGTACGCCAGCCGGGGCGGGCCCGAACGGTCGAGGTCCCCGGGATCCAGTCGTGCGGGCGGTGGCTCAGCCGCCTCCGGCTTCGCGGGCGTCGCCTCGGAGGGCGTCGGGGTCGGTGGTGGCGCGGGCGTCGTCGTACATCCCACGGCGAGGAGCGGGAGCAGGAGCACCAACGGCCACGTGCGCACGTCTCTGGGACGCGCACACGTGGCCGGGTGGTTGACGCAGCCTGGCGGCTGGATCAGTGGATCAGTGGCCGTGACCGTGGCCGTGGCCACCGCCGGCGGCCGGCTCCTCGTCCTCGGGCTTGTCCACGATCAGGGTCTCCGTCGTGAGCAGCATCGCGGCGATGGAGGTCGCGTTGACGAGCGCCGAGCGGGTGACCTTGACCGGGTCGAGGACGCCCTGGGCGACGAGGTCGCCGTAGGTGTCGTCGGCGGCGTTGTAGCCGTTGCCGACGCCGAGCTCGCGGACCTTGGCGGTCACGACGTAGCCGTTGACGCCACCGTTCTCGGCGATCCAGCGCAGCGGCTCGTCGGCCGCCTTGCGGACCACGCGCACACCGGCAGCCTCGTCGCCGGTGAGGCCGAGGTTGTCGTCGAGCACCGAGACGGCGTGGATGAGGGCGGAGCCACCGCCGGGGACGATGCCCTCCTCGATCGCGGCGCGCGTCGCGGAGACGGCGTCCTCGATGCGGTGCTTCTTCTCCTTGAGCTCCACCTCGGTGGCAGCGCCGACCTTGATCACGCAGACACCGCCGGCGAGCTTGGCGAGGCGCTCCTGGAGCTTCTCGCGGTCCCAGTCGGAGTCGGTGTTCTCGATCTCGGCCTTGATCTGGTTGACGCGGCCCTCGACGCCCGCGCTGTCGCCGGCGCCGTCGACGATCGTCGTGTGGTCCTTGGTGATGACCACGCGACGGGCCTGGCCCAGGACCTCGAGGCCCACCTGGTCGAGCTTGAGGCCGACCTCGGGGGCGACGACCTGCGCGCCGGTGAGGGTCGCGATGTCCTGCATCATCGCCTTGCGGCGGTCACCGAAGGCCGGGGCCTTCACGGCGGCGACGTTGAAGGTGCCGCGGATCTTGTTGACGACCAGGGTCGAGAGCGCCTCGCCGTCGACGTCCTCGGCGAGGATGAAGAGCGGCTTGCCGGTGCCGATGACCTTCTCGAGGACCGGGAGCAGCTCCTGGATCGAGGAGATCTTGCCCTGGTGGAGCAGGATGTAGGGGTCGTCGAGGACGGTCTCCATCGACTCCGGGTCGGTGACGAAGTAGGCCGAGATGTAGCCCTTGTCAAACTGCATGCCCTCGGTGAACTCGAGCTCGGTGCCCATGGTGTTGGACTCCTCGACCGTGATCACGCCGTCCTTGCCGACCTTGTCGAAGGCCTCGGCGAGCAGGTCGCCGATGTGGCTGTCACGGCTGGAGATCGTCGCGACGGACGCCATGTCCTCGCGCGACTCGACCTCACGGGCCGCCTCGCGCAGCGCGTCGCCGACGGCCTCGGCCGCTGCGTCCATGCCGCGCTTGAGACCCATCGGGTTGGCGCCGGCCGCGACCGCGCGCAGGCCCTCGTGGACCATGGCCTGGGCCAGCACGGTGGCGGTGGTGGTGCCGTCACCAGCGATGTCGTTGGTCTTGGTGGCCACCTCCTTGGTGAGCTGGGCGCCGAGGTTCTCGAACGGGTCGTCGAGCTCGATCTCGCGAGCCACGGTGACACCGTCGTTGGTGATCGTGGGGGCGCCCCACTTCTTGTCGAGGACGACGTAGCGGCCCTTGGGGCCGAGCGTCACCTTGACGGCGTTGGCGAGGGCGTCGACGCCGCGCTCGAGCGCGCGGCGGGCGTTCTCGTCGAACTCCAGGATCTTGGGCATTGCTGTGCTCCTACGTCAGAGATGAAAGGGGTTCGCCCGGACGTCATACGGAGAGGGCACGTGCATGCCCCGTCCGTATGACGTTCCGGGCGAAGGGGATCAGGAAACGACCGCGAGGATGTCGCGGGCGCTCAGGATCAGGTACTCCTGGCCGCTGTACTTGACCTCGGTGCCGCCGTACTTGCTGTAGATGACCTTGTCACCCACCGCGACGTCGAGCGGGACGCGGTTGCCCTTGTCGTCGATGCGACCGGGACCGATCGCCACGACCTCGCCCTCCTGGGGCTTCTCCTTGGCGGTGTCCGGGATGACCAGGCCAGAGGCGGTGGTCTGCTCGGCTTCGAGCGTCTGGACGACGATGCGGTCCTCGAGGGGCTTGATGTTGACCGACACTTCGGATCAACCTCCACTTTCTCTGCACGAGATTGGAACAGGGACGTGAGCCCGGACCTTGGTCGGCACGCCGTCGCGGGGGTCGCACCGGGGCCTCGGGCATTGGCGCTCTCGGGGCGAGAGTGCCAGAACAGACGCTAGCACTCTCCCTGACCGAGTGCTAGCGCCGGGCGCTCACCGCGGAACTGACAGGATGCGCGCGTGGAGATCGCGACGCTGGACTGGCTGCGGACGAGCGAGGGCGAACGGCTGGTCGCCCACGCGAGCCGGGCCTGGGCCGACCACCCGGGCGACCCGGTGCGGGTCGCCAACGTCGTACGCCGTCTCGAGCCCGACGCCGAGAAGGCAGCCGCGGCGACCACGCAGGCGCAGCTGCGCGCGAAGGCGGCGGTGAAGTTCGGCAGCGCCGCTCCCCTCATGTTCTTCACCCCGGACGCGCTCGAGCAGGCCACCCGCACCCGCGTCGCCGACCACCGCGCGGCCCGGCTCGCGGCAGCGATCCCCGGGGGCAGCGTCATCGACCTCGGCTGCGGGATCGGCGGCGACCTCCTCGCGTTCGCCCGGGCCGGACTGGTCGCCGCCGGCATCGACCAGGACCCGGTCCGGGTCGCGATGGCCGAGGCCAACCTGGCCGCCCTCGGGCTCGCGGGCGCCGTGATGGTCGGCGACGCGACCACCATCGACACCGGCGGCTTCGACGCCGCCTTCGCCGATCCCGCCCGTCGCGGTGGACGAGGGCGCGTCTTCGACGTGGAGGGCTGGACCCCGCCGTGGTCGTGGGTCCTCGACCTGCTGGCCCGGCGGTCCCTGGTGAAGGTCGCGCCCGGCATCGGCCACGACCTGGTGCCGCCAGGTGTCGAGGCCGAGTGGGTCAGCGACGGCGGCGAGGTCAAGGAGGCGGTGCTGTGGTCGCCGAGCCTGGCGACCACCGACCGTCGCGCCACCGTGATCGGCGAGGGAGGGCTGGCCACCCTCACCGAGGACGATGATCCGGGCGCGGAGGTCCGCGAGGTCGGTGCCTACCTCTACGAGCCGGACGGCGCCGTGATCCGCGCCGGCCTGGTGACCGCGGTCGCGGCGGGCGTCGGCGGCGGCCTGGTCGACGAGCACATCGCCTACGTCACCGGCGACGACGCCTTCCGTACGCCGTTCGCGCGAGGCTACCGCGTCGTCGAGCACCTCCCCTACCGCGAGAAGCAGCTCCGCGCGGCGCTCCACGAGCGCGGCATCGGACGCCTGACGATCAAGAAGCGCGGCGTGCAGGTCGTGCCCGACGAGCTACGCAAGCGGCTCGCCCTCAGGGGCGACGAGGAGGCGACCCTCGTCCTGACCCGCGTGGCCGGCCAGGGCACGGCCCTGCTGGTCGAGCCGTTCTGACCTCACAGCGGCGCTCCACGGCCCACAATGTCCGCCATGGGACCAGTCCAGCTCCTCCTCCTGGCGATCGTCGCGGCAGGCCTGCTGCTGGCGACGAACCGCTGGGCCAAGCAGCAGCGCAGCGAGCTCGAGAAGCTCGAGCCGCCTCCGTCCCTCGACTCCGTACCGACCTGGGAGGACGAGGTGCTCGCGGCGCAGATGGCCGCCGACCGGGCCGAGGCCGAGGCTGCCTCCACACCTGACTCCGCACTTGACTCCGCGCGCGCCGCCGAGCCGCCCTCCGAGCAGCCACCCGAGTCACCTGAGCAACCCCCGGGTGCCGCGGAGCGACCTCCCTACTGAGCCGCGCAGCCGGCGCGCCCGACGCCGGCCACCTTCACCGGGAGCCGTCCCGGAGCGGTGGAGCTGCCGAGCAGCACCTCGACGAGCACGTCCATCGCCGCGGGCGTGTCGCCGTACGTCGCGATGCGGACGGGTGCGCCGACCTGGCCCAGCACCCACGGCGAGTCCGTGGCGACCGCGACCGCGCCGTCGACGGGTGCGTCGTGGAAGCCGGTGAACCCGACGCCGGTCCCGGCTGCAAGGCGCGCGTCCTCGCGGGCGGTCCAGACAGCGAGCCGGCGTTCGCGGCGGCGCTCGGCCTTCTCCCACGCCCGCAGGCGCTTCCTGAAGTGGCGCTTGCCCTCCTTCGTGCGGCGCTCGGGTCTCGGCTTCGCGTCGGCCAGCCTGCTCGGCGGCGAGCGTCGCAGCAGGACCGGAAGGCCGGCGCGGTCGGCAGCGGCGGCGAAGGTGCTCACTGCGCCCGCGTCGCCGTAGGCATGGACGGCGTCCCCGACGAGGCGGCCTGAGCACGCTCCGTCCGTGACGGTGATCGCCGCGGCGGACAGGCTGCGGGACGCGCCTGCGGCGGAGCCGACGGGCTTGCCGCGGCCACCGGTCGCGGCCAGGTGGGTGAGCAGGGCGATCTGGCGGGCTGCCGACGCTTCGAGACGTCGCCGCGTGAGGGTCCCGGACCGGACCGCCTTCACGAGCGCGGCGCGAGCCAGCGCCGGCGACTGCGGCATCAGGAGCACGTCGGCACCGGCACGGATCGCCTGGACGGCCACCCGTCCCGGTGGGCGGCCGCGGGTGACGCCCGCCATCCGCAACGAGTCGGTCACGACCAGCCCGTCGAACCCCAGCTCGTCGCGGAGGAGCCCCGTGGTGACCTTGCGCGACAGCGAGGACGGCACGCGCGGGTCGACCGCCCGGACGTCGATGTGGCCCACCATCACCGACGGCAGGCCGGCCGCGACCGCCTCGCGGAAGGGGACGAGGTCGGCGGCCTCGAGGTCCGCGAGCGACTTCGTCTGCACGGGAAGCGTGAGGTGGCTGTCGGCCGGGACCGAGCCGTGGCCGGGGAAGTGCTTGATGACCGGGAGGACGCCCGCGCCGGCGAACCCGCCGGCCGCGGCGACGACGTGCTCGGCCACGGTCGCGGGCCTCGACGACGCCGCCCGGGATCCGATCGTCGGGTCGCCCGGTCCGGAGGTGACGTCAGCATCGGGAGCGAAGTCGACGGTGAAGCCGAGTCCGCGCAGCTCGGCTCCGCTGGCGGCGTACGCCTGCTCGGTCAGCGCCGGGTCGCCGGCGGCGCCGACGCTCATGAACGTCGGGAAGCGGCTCGCCGCTCCTCGCAGCCGCTCCACCACGCCGCCCTCCTGGTCGACGCCCAGGAACAGCGGCCACTTCCGGCGTACCTGCCGGGTCAGCGCGGCGTTGACGCCCCGGATCTGGTCGGCCGACGCGACGTTGGAGCTGAAGGCGATCACGCCGCCGAGGTGGAGGTCGCGCACCATCGCGACCGGCGCGCGCGTGCCGCTCCAGTCGGCGACGATCACCTGCCCGGCCAGGTCGGGCAGCCGCATCCGGCCGACGATCTTCGCCGCCCTGTCGAGCTCCGCACGGTCCGGACCCCAGCCCTCGACCAGGCCCAGCGCCTCCGACGGCGTCGGCGGGACGGTCGGCGTGCTGCTGGCCGCGGTGCTGCGCGCGTCCTTCTCCTTCTCCGCCGGCGTGTCCTCGCCAGTGCACGCCGCAGCCGTCGCGACCAGCGCGAGGGACGCGACCAACGTGGTCAGGCGGGCAGGCATCCCGTCATGGTGGCACGGCCGTCGGACACGTCCCAGCCGGCGCCGCACCCGGTGGCAGGCGTCACCTGCCGTGGCGCTCGGGGCGTTCCCAGGGCCAGTCCGAGGCCAGCCACGCGGCGACCGCGTCCGCCAGCGGGACGTCGAGCTCGGCCCGGTCCGCGCGCACCCACGACTGCACCTCGACGTCGTGGCCGTCGGCCTTGGTCGGGTAGAGGTAGACGCAGCCGATGACCTCGCCCGATCCCGGCTCGAGCACCGTGAACGTGAATCCCTTGCGCGCCACGAAGTCGGCCGCGTGCCGCGTGAGGTCGCCGAGGTTGGCCTCCGACGACATCCCGCCCACCGGCGGCCAGCTGCCGTCGGGATAGCCGGGTGTCGACCGGATGTGCTCGATGCTCGAGCTCCACGCCGCGAGGTCGGAGTCGTTGTGCTCCGGCCCGAGCGGCTCGAGGACGAACTGCTCGGCCTCCAGCCGTGTCGGCGGCTCGAAGTCCTCGGGCACGAACGGATCGCTGCTCATGCCCGCGACGCTAGCGGCTCACCGCAGTCGGGCAACCGGAATATCGCTCGGCACCGCGGCCCGCTCCGGGGTTCACTGGGCACGTGCGCACCACCGTGCTCGTCGAGGGACGCAGCGACGCCGTGGCGCTGCACGCCCTCGCCACGTCGTGGGGCCGCCCGCTCGCGACGTACGACGTCGACGTGCTGCCGATGGGCGGCATCACCCACATCCGCACCGTCGCCACCCGCCTGCACGGGGCCGGCCATCGCCTCGCCGGGCTGTACGACGACCCCGAGGTGCGGTTCGTCCGACGCGGCCTCGCAGCGGCGGGCGTGATCGCCACCGAGGACGCCGACCTGGAGGCGTACGGCTTCTTCTGCTGCACCCGCGACCTCGAGGACGAGCTCCGACGCGCGCTCGGCGTCACCCAGGTCGAGCGGGTCATCGCCGCCGCCGGCGAGACACGGTCGCTCGAGCTCCTCGCCCAGATGCCCGCCCAGGCCGGGTGGACCCGCGAGGAGCTGCTGGCGCGCTTCATGACCTCGCAGAGCGGCCGGAAGGAGCGCTACGCCCGCCTCCTCGTCGAGGCACTGCCCCGCGGGTCCGAGCCCCCGCCCCTGCGCTCGCTCCTCAGCCACCTCGGCGTCGAGCCGCCGACCTGACCACCCGCCACGCCTCCCGTCCACCACCCCCGCTCCCCCGTCCTCCCATCCCCTCCCTCCCGCGGTCACTGGCCCTTGAGTCTCTGAGCGACTCAGGTGCAAGCGCGGGCACGACCACCGCGGTCACTGGCCCTTGAGTCTCTGGGCGACTCAGGGGCCAGTGCGGAGCGGAGGGACCGCGGAGGGGCAGGGACGGCGGGCCCGTACGGCATCCGCAGCCTGTGGAGGAACGACGGCTGTGGAGGACCTCGGCGCTGCTGTCGGTGGGGGTGGGTGGACTCACGGACGACACCCACGACGACCGAGGAACGGGGCAGGCAGATGGCGGTAGAGGTGCGGACGAACGAGGAGTGGACGCCCGCGTGCAGGTGGACCAGGGAGGAGGTGGAGGCCTACCTGCTGGGTCCGTTCGACGGCGGCACACCCGGGCTCGTGCGCCGCGTCCGGCGGATCCTCGACGTGTCCCAGCGCGGGCTCGCCGCGCTGATCGGGGTCTCGCAGTCCGTCGTCGCGCGGTGGGAGACCGGACGCACGAGCCCGCGGGTCAGCGTGATGCAGCAGCTCATGCGGCTCGCCGGGCTCGGCAGCACGGTGCACGACACCGAGACCGGCGCCGAGGTCGAGCCGATGCGTGACGACGGCGCACGTGATCGCGGTGGCCGGCGCTACCCGGCGCACGTCGACCTGACGGTGACGGGGTGGCACGTCCCACGCGGCCTGGACTGCACCGTCGACGCCGGCAGGTGGCGCCGCCGGTCGCGCGAGCGGCTCGAGCCGGCCGTCCGCTACGACACGTCGGTCTACCGGCGCCGGCGCTGGCGGCTGGTCTTCGGCACGCCGATCGACCACCCCGCGCACCACCAGCACGTGGCCGAGGCGCAGCACCTCGACGAGGAGTGGGACGAGCGGTTCGGCCGGCGGCGCGCGGCGTGAGTCTCAGCCGTCGAGGTTCGCCCGCTCGGCGCCGATCGTCGTGTCGGGGCCGTGCCCGGTGTGCACCACCGTGTCGTCCGGCAGGTCGAAGAGGCGCGACCGGATCGACTCCTCGATCACCGAGGCGTCCGAGTACGACCGGCCGGTGGCGCCTGGACCGCCCTCGAAGAGCGTGTCGCCGGTGAAGACGCAGCCGAGGTCGTGGACGTAGAGGCACACCGCACCCGGCGCGTGCCCGGGCGTGTGGATCACCGTCACCGCTGCGCCGCCGATGGTCAGCGTCATCCCGTCGGACAGGTCGACGTCCCACAGCTCGGCGCCCTCCTCGTCACCACCGTGGGTCAGCTCCCACAGCGGCCGGTCGTCGGGGTGCAGCAGGATCGGCGCACCGGTCGCGACGCGCAGCGCCGGCGCGACGCGTACGTGGTCGTCGTGCGCGTGCGTGCAGACGATGGCCTTCACCGCCCGACCGCCGACGAGGCGGAGGATCGCGTCGACGTCGTGCGGGGCGTCGACGACCAGGCACTGCTCGTCGTCGCCGATCACCCAGACGTTGTTGTCGACGTCGTGGGTCTCGCCGTCGAGGCTGAAGGTGCCGGAGACGACGGCGTGGTCGACCCGGGCGCTCACAGGACGACCACCGAACGCAGGACCCCGCCGGCGTGCATCGTGTCGAAGGCGGCCTCGACGTCGCCGAGGCCGATCTCCTCGCTCACGAACGCGTCCAGGTCGAGCCGGCCCTGCTGGTAGAGGTCCACGAGCATCGGGAAGTCGCGCGAGGGGAGGCAGTCGCCGTACCAGGACGACTTCAGCGACCCGCCCCGTCCGAAGACGTCGATCAGCGGGATGTCGGGGACCTTCATGTCCGGGGTGGGCACGCCGACCAGCACGACCGTGCCGGCGAGGTCGCGGGCGTAGAACGCCTGCTTCCACGTCTCGGGCCGACCGACGGCGTCGATCACGACGTCCGCGCCGCCCTCGTGGCCGGTGCCGTCCGGCGGCGGCGTCAGCGAGCGGATCGCCTCGACGGCGTCGACCTCCTTCGAGTTCACCGTGTGGGTCGCGCCCATCGACCGGGCGAGCTCGAGCTTCCGGTCGTCGACGTCCACCGCGATGATCCGAGCAGCGCCGGCCAGCGCGGAGCCGGCGATCGCGGCCATCCCGACACCACCGCAGCCGATCACGGCGACGGTCGAGCCGCGTCCGACGTTGCCGGTGTTGATCGCCGCACCGAGGCCGGCCATCACGCCGCATCCCAGCAGGCCGACCGCAGCGGCCCGGGCCGACGGGTCGACCTTGGTGCACTGACCGGCAGCGACGAGCGTCTTCTCCGCGAAGGCGCCGATCCCGAGGGCCGGCGAGAGCTCGGTGCCGTCCTCCAGCGTCATCTTCTGGGTCGCGTTGTGGGTCGCGAAGCAGTACCACGGCTCGCCGCGGTCGCACGCGCGGCAGTTGCCGCAGACCGCGCGCCAGTTGAGGACCACGAAGTCACCCGGCGCCACGGACGTCACGTCCGGCCCGACCGCCTCGACGACGCCCGCGGCCTCGTGCCCGAGCAGGAACGGGAAGTCGTCGTTGATCCCGCCCTCGCGGTAGTGCAGGTCGGTGTGGCACACGCCGCAGGCCTGCACCTTCACCACCGCCTCGCCCGGACCCGGGTCCGGGACGTTGATCGTGACCACCTCGACCGGCGCGCCCTTCGCGAGTGCGACCACGGCCTTGACCTGCTGCATGCGGTGTCTCCTGTACGTCGGTTGAGGGTGCGTCGCGGTGAGCCTTGCAATGCGAGCCAAACAGATGCAACCCCCTGACCGGCGATCGCGTCCTCACCCCGACACGCCCCCGCCGGGGGCCCCGATATCGGACAGGAGGTGGAGGGTGACCACGACACTCGTGGACATGGGGTCGCAGGACCGTCGCGGCGGCAGGAACAGCCACAAGGACGCCGACTTCTCGGCGTACATGGCCGCGCGGCAGCCCGCCCTCTACCGGACGGCCTACCTCCTCGCGGGTGACCACGCCTCCGCCGAGGACCTCCTCCAGAACGCCTTCGCCAAGCTCTACCTCTCGTGGGACAAGATCCGCGACCACGGCGCACTGGACGGCTACGTCCGCCGGGTCATGGTCAACGAGAACAACTCGCTCTGGCGGCGGGCGTGGAAGCGTCGCGAGCACTCCACCGACACGATGCCGGAGACCGGCGCCCACGACACGTACGACGACGGCATGGGCGGGGCCCTCTGGTCCTACGTCCAGACCCTGCCGCCCAAGCAGCGCGCCGTCATCGTGCTGCGCTACTACGAGCAGCTCAGCGAGGCCGAGATCGCCGACGTGCTCGGCATCTCGGCCGGCACCGTGAAGTCCCAGGCCAGCCGCGCCCTCGCTGGACTGCGCGCCCGCGCTCCCCAGTCACTCAACCCCCGCGAGTCCGGAGACGCCTCATGAACACTCCCCTCGAGGACCAGGTCCACGACGCCCTGCACCGTCGGGTCGACCCGATCCAGCACGCGCCCCTCACCGTGACCGACGTACGCCACCGCGCGCGCCGCATCCAGCGCCGCCGGGCGGCCGTGGCCGGCGGCGCCGTCGCCGCGGTCCTCGCCATCGCGATACCGGTCGGCCTCTCCGCCACCGGCACCAACCAGCGCAGCGACGTACCTCCCGCGACGCAGTCGCCGAGCCCGACCCCGAGTCCAAGCCCCGCACCGGAGGTGACGTCCGGGACCATCGAGGTCGACCCGGAGAGCGCGGAGGTCGTCGAGCAGACGCCCGTCCCGCTCCTCGACGTCGACGGCCCCACGCTGATCACGCCCGACGGCACGCTCGACCTGCCCGCGGCCTACGACACCCTCACCCCCTACCTCGACGGCTGGGCGGGAGTCGCGCGCTACGACGAGCCCGACAAGTCCGGTGCGTTCATCGAGTTCCTGGGCGAGGACCTCCGCGTCGACGACGGCGGCGTCCCCACCGGCGGCCTCGTCGAGAGCCCGGACGGCGCGCGGATCGCCTGGTCGGAGTACGACGGCACCCGGTGGCGCGTGATGGTCGCCGATCCGGCCGGTGGGACGGAGCCGGTCGAGACGACGTTCGCGCCGACGGCCGAGGAGGAGCCGGTGATCCCCGTCGGCTTCGTGTCCGACGACGCCGTGGCGGTCAGGGCGATGTACAACATCGGTGACCCGAAGACCTTCGTGGCCAGCGGCGGCCAGCCGGTCGAGGTGCCCGGCCTGCTGCAGGCCGACACGGCTTCGTCAACGCTCGGCGTGGTGGCCGGCATCACCGAGTTCCGTCCGGACGCGACCTGCTCAGGTGTCGTCGACGCCGCCGCAGGGGGCGGGAGGCCCGCCTGGACCACCTGCGACCACCGTCTCGGCCCCTTCAGCGCGACCGGGACGTACGTCGTGGGCACCCTGCCGGAGGCCGAGTCCGGCTCGCGCGACATCACGGTGCTCGACGCGACCACCGGGGAGGAGGTCCTCACCTTCGAGGCCGCCCTCCCGCGCCGTACGGTCGGCGGGTTCTGGACGCAGATGACCTGGGTCGGGGACGAGGCACTCGTGGTGCGCCTCGCGAGCGGCGAGGACTACGTCATGATGCGACTCGGGCTCGACGGCTCGGTGCAACGCATCGGGATCGAGAGCGCGGGGGTGTCCGGCCTGAAGGTGGCCATGCCGAGCTGAGGGCAGGGAGTCAGGACCCCGAGCTGTAGGTCAGCCGAACCGACTCGACGACCTCGCGCTGCTGCTCGGCCGGCATGATGCGGGGCACGTTGACCCGGATCTCCACCAGCCCCGCTCCGTCCCACATCCCCATGACGTGGTCGATGTAGGTCGAGCCGTCCCTGGCCGTGTAGTAGTAGGCCGTCCGCGAGCCCAGCACGGTGGTCGGCTGCCGCTCGAAGCCGGGGGGCTTCGTGCGGTCGGGTCGCCACGAACGCCGCATCGCCTCGTCCAGCGACAGCTGGTCGGCCTGGTAGACCCCCAGGAAGACCCCTCCCGAGAGGCGGTTCCCGAAGGACCCGATCGCGCTGTCGGCGAAGGTGGTGTCGTTGTTGATCCTGAAACGTCGCGGGGCCGAGATGCTGTAGCTGCCCACCTGGAGGACCGGACCGTCGGCCGGCTCCACCTCGGGGGTCGTCTCGGTCGTCGTCTCGGTGGGGGTCTCGTCGGCCGACGGCGACTCGCTCGACGTGGCCGTGCTCTCGCCGCTGCTCGGTCGGGGGCTCTCGCCACCACCTCCGCAGCCGCTCACCGTGAGCACGAGCGCTGCCAGCACCACGAACGACCTGCGGCGGCCGCTCATTCCGGGGCCCCCGGTCGCGGGCTGTGGTAGCTGGCGACGATCGAGTCCACGATCTCCTTCTGTCGGTCCGGCGACAGGGCGTTCGGGAGCTGGATGTTGAGCTCGATCGAGTAGCCCGAGTCCGACGTCCCCAGCACGTGCTCGGTGAGGAGCTTGTTCCCCACCGCCGTGTAGTAGAACGCGCTCAGGCCGCCGAGCACCGTCCGAGGTTGCTCCTCGAAGCCTGTCGGCTTGGCGCCCGGCTGCCACGACGTACGCATGGCCTGGGCGATCGACACGTTGCCTTCGGCGACGGTCGCGAGCAGCAGCCCGCCGCTGCGGCCGTCGTCGACCGGCCCGACGGCGGTGTCCCCGAACGGCGTGTCGTTGGTGATGCGCCACTTCTCCGGCGCGTTGACGGTGAAGTCCTTGACCTCGAGCTCGACACCGGTGGCGGGCTCGACGGTCGGCGTCGACTCCGGCAGCCCCGTCACGGACGGGGACGGCTCGCTCGACGACGGACTGGACGGGCTCTCGGACGGCCCGTCCGCCCCGTCCGGCTCGTCGACCCCCGCACACCCGGTCAGCACGAGCACCAGCCCTGCGACGGCCATCGCTCCACGTTGGCCCATGCCACGTCCCCCCGAGTCGTTGGTCGGCGTACGCCCCGACCGTAACCCACGCACGCCGGCCGCTCTTCCCGAGGATCTGCGCTGGTAGCGGGATCATGCAAAACTGACGCCGACAACGTGTTTCACCGCAGGGGGATGCGGGAATAGGGGGCGACATGCTGCTCGCGGACATCGGAATCGTCACGAACGCCATGACGGTGCTCAACGCTCCACCAAGCCTGATCCAGCAGATCCGGGATCTCCTGCTGGAGAACTCGGACGGCCTCGAGAGCCAGGGCCAGGGCGTCACGGACGTCGCGCCCAGCTGGTTCGGCGGCTCCACCAACGCGAACCGCATCGGCGTCAACACGCGGATGGCGCACCAGGAGGTTGTCGAGGAGTTCCAGAAGCTCGCCAACTCGCTGCGCGAGTACAGCGAGGCGCTCCAGCTGTGGGCCACCGAGGTGGCCGGTGTCGACGCGGACACCAACGCCGAGATGACCATGCGCCAGCAGGCGATCGAGCAGGTGAACACCACCGTCACCGCCGCCCAGGACGAGTCGTCCTCCGACACCATCGGCGACGGCCACTACACCGAGCCGCCGGCGCCTGCCGCGCCCGCCACGGACGGGAGCACCTCCTGATGAGCATCGGACCCGAGCGCGCACGGCTGCGCCAGTACCTCCAGGGCGCGCGCCACGAGGCGACCAGCAGCGCCGGCAACAACTGGGAGATGAGCGCCCAGGTGCTGGGCCTGACCGCGGAAGCGATGCAGCAGGGGATGACCAAGGTCCGCGAGGGCGACGGCACCGATGACGGACTGGGCGGCGTCACCGCCACCAGGATCCTCGAGGCGTTCAAGGCCTCGGCACAGTCGATGAAGGACAAGTCGGTCAAGATCAACGACGCTGGCGTGGCCCTGCGCGACACCGCCGAGGTCATGCGCAAGGCCGAGGAGGCCGAGGCGAAGATGGCCGTGCTCGAGCAGCCGCCCACCTACACGCCGCCGACCTACTCCCCCGGTGCCCCGCCGTCGTCGGCGCAGATCAAGAAGGACGGCGAGGACCGGGCAGCGGCCAACGCCAAGATGGACACCTACAACAGCCAGAAGGCCGAGCAGGAGGCCGCCGCCGCCGACTGGGCGCAGAAGATGGACACCGCGTTCCTCGCTGCGATCCCGCCGATGCAGGCGATCCACGGCCAGCCGGACCCGACCGAGCCGCCGCCCCACGTGCCCACCTCACCGACCAGTCCCACCACGCCGACCACTCCCGGCACCCCGGGCACGCCGAGCGAGCCGCCGAAGCCCCCCGGCAACGACAACGACGGGAGGGACGACGACGGCAAGGACAAGGACAGGGACAAGGACAAGGACCCGATCATCACTCCGCCTCCGCCGCCCCCGCCGGTCGAGTGGCCGCCTCCGCCGCCGCCGGAGCCGTGGCCCCCGAACCCGAATCCCAACCCCACCCCGGTCCCGAACCCCCACCCGCACCCGACGCCGTCGACGTCCGTCATCGGGACGACGCAGAGCGGGATCGACTACACCGGGTCCAGCGGCAGCGTGCCCACGCCGACGACGTCGGGCTCTGCTCCCTCGGCCGGTGCGTCGGCCGCGGCACTCGGCGCAGCGGGCGGTGCCGGTGGGATGGCCGCAGGCGCGATGCGCCCGGGCGCGGTGCCGACCTCGGCGACCCGTGGCGCGACGCCGGTCCGTCCGATCGGCTCTTCCGCTCGCGCGGGCGGCTCGGGCGCACTGTCGCGCTCCGCGGGCTCGGCCGGCTCCGCAGGCCGCGCCGGCTCGGCCGGCAGCGCGGCTGGTCGCGGCGCCGGCTCGGCCGGTGGACGCGGCACCGGCAGCGCGTCCGGTCGCGGCAGCGCCAAGGGCAGCGCCGGCGGTCGCGGTGGCGCTGGTGGCCGCAGTGCCGGCTCCAGCGGCTCCCGCTCAGGTTCTCGCGGTTCGGCCGGCGGCGCCTCGGGCCGCGGTGGCCGCAGGGGCGAGGACGAGAAGGACAACGAGCGCGACAGCCTGGTCTACGACCAGGACTGGCTCGGCGACGACGACGTCGCACCCGGCGTCCTCGACTGAGGCAGCTCAGCCAGGACGCCACGATGCAGGTCCCCGCTCTCGGGCGGGGACCTTCGTCATGTCCGCACCGTCCGGGCGACGGCTCAGGCGACGACGGTGGTGATCGGCAGGGACGAGTCGGCCGGCAGGTCCAGCAGCGACGGCGTACGTCCTCGCGCGACGAGCTCGGCCCCGAGTGCGGCGACCATGGCCCCGTTGTCGGTGCAGAGGCCGGGGCGCGGGACCCGGACCCGGATGCCCCGGGCGGTGGCGCGCTCCTCGGCCATCGCCCGGAGGCGGCTGTTGGCGGCCACGCCGCCGCCGATGAGGATGTCCTCGATCCCGCGGCTCGTGGCCGCGTCGATCGCCTTGCGGGTGAGCACGTCGCAGACGGCCTCCTGGAACGACGCGGCCACGTCGGCGACGTCGATCGTCACGCCGTCGCGCTGCTGCGCCTCCACCCAGCGCGCGACCGCGGTCTTCAGCCCGGAGAACGAGAAGTCGAAGCGGTGCCGTTCGAGGTCGCGCTTGCTCGACAGGCCACGCGGGAAGTCGATCGCGACGCTGTTGCCGCTGCGGGCCGCCTTGTCGATGTGCGGACCGCCCGGGAACGGCAGTCCGAGCAGTCGGGCGACCTTGTCGAAGGCCTCACCGGCGGCGTCGTCGATCGTCGAGCCCATCGGCTCGACGCCGACGGTCACGTCGGTGACCTCGAGCAGGCTGGAGTGGCCGCCGGAGACGAGCATCGCGAGGCAGGGCTCGGGCAGCGGGCCGTGCTCGAGCTGGTCGACGGCGACGTGGGCGGCGAGGTGGTTGACGCCGTAGATCGGCTTGCCGAGCCCGATCGCCAGCGCCTTCGCGCTGGCCACGCCGACGAGGAGCGCGCCGGCCAGACCGGGGCCGCTCGTCACCGCGATCGCGTCGACGTCGCTGAGCGCGATCCCGGCGGTCTCGGCGGCTCGCTCGATCGTGGGGACCATCGCCTCGAGGTGCGCGCGGCTGGCGACCTCAGGCACCACGCCACCGAAGCGGGCGTGCTCCTCGACGCTGCTCGCCACGGTGTCGGCGAGGAGCGTGTGCCCGCGGACGATGCCGACACCGGTCTCGTCGCAGGACGTCTCGATGCCCAGGACGAGTGGCTCGTCAGTCATGGAGCGTCGCCGTCTCCGCGCGGGCGGCGCCCGGGAGCCAGCGGCACATGACCAGCGCCTCGGAACCGTCGCGGTAGTAGTGGGGTCTTACGTCGATCACGCTGAACTGGCGAGCGACGTAGAAGCCGAGGGCCTCGACGTTGGTCACACTGACCTCGAGCAGCATCCGGGAGGCGTCGTCGGTGTCCACCAGCAGCTCGTCGAGCAGCTGCGAGGCGAGCCCCGCGCGCCGCGCCGCGGGGCGTACGGCGATGCGCAGCAGGTCGACGATGTCGCCGGCGGACATGGTCACGGCGTAGCCGTCGAGGTCACCGGAGGCGTCCTCGGACACGACGAACCGGCGCCCGGGACCCTCGATCTCCTGCCGCACCAGCGACTCGTTCCACGCGTCGGCGCCGAACAGCTCGTGCTCGAGCGCGGTCAGGCGCGGCAGGTCGGCCAGGGCGGCGGGACGGATCACGAGACCGGCTTTCTGGGTGCTCCGGCGACCGCGTCGGGACGCCGGAGGTAGAGAGGTTCGGGGTCGAGCAATTCTACGAGCTCACCGCTGACGCCGTGGGCGATCCACCCCGCACCCGGCCTGTCGGGGGTGATGGCGTGCGGGAAGTGGTCGGGGTAGAGGAGCGGACCGGCTCCCGCCACGGGCGCGTCGGTGGCGACCTCGGCCGGCTTCGCCACGACCGGTCCCTCGAGGCGGCGCCCGTCGGCGTCGTAGGACGCGAGGTAGACCTCCTTGCGCCGGGCGTCGGTGGCCACGAGGAAGCTGCCCGTGGGCGCGGACGTCTCGACGACCTGGAGGGCGATCGCGTCGAGCGAGCAGACGCCGTAGACCGGGAGGTCGAGCACGAAGCCGAGTGTGCGGGCCGTGACGATCCCGACCCGGAGGCCGGTGAACGGGCCCGGTCCGACGCCCACTGCGATCGCGGTGAGGTCCTGCCGCACGATGCCGGCGTCCTCCATCGCGCGGGCGATGAGGGGAGCGAGGTGCTCGCCGTGCTTCATCGGCTGCTCGGACGAGAGCTCGACCACCACGCGCTCGCCGTCGTGGAGCGCGACGGTCACCAGCGGGGTCGCGGTGTCGAGGGCGAGGAGCACGGCGACGAGATTACTGTCCGACGACCCAGCGCAGTGAAACGCGGCGGGGGTCGAGCTCGTCGTCGGGCGCCTGCCCCACCGCGCGCTCGATCACGACCTCGAGGTGCGACTCGGCCAGTCCCTCGGCGATCCCCGAGCCCCACTCGACCACGGTGACCGCCGAGTCGAGCGATGCGTCGAGGTCGAGGTCGTCGAGCTCGTCGAGGCCGCCGAGACGGTAGGCGTCGACGTGCACCAGGTCGGGGCCGTCGACCAGCGACGGGTGGACGCGCGCGATCACGAAGGTCGGCGAGGTCACCCCTCCGCGCACGTCGAGTCCGGTGCCGAGACCCTGGGTGAAGGTCGTCTTTCCCGCCCCCAGCTCGCCGGTGAGGACGACCAGGTCACCGGCCACCAGGCTGCGGCCGACCCGCTCGCCCAGGCGCCGCATCGAGTCGGCGTCGGGGCAGTCGACGGTGGTGCCCAGCCAGAGCGCGAGCTCGACATAGGGGCTGTGGCGACCGGTCACCACGAAGTCGTGCCGCTCCCAGAAGCTCACGGTCTCCGGCAGCTCCTCGCGCGCGACGACCTTCACCGCCTCGCGGCCGGCGGCGGCGTCGACGGCGGCCTCGACGAGGGCGGTCGCGACGCCCAAGCCCTGGGCAGCGGGTACGACGCCGAAGCGACGCAGCACCAGCCCGTCGGGCGTCGGGTCCAGCACGACACACCCCACCGGCACGTCGTCCACGGTCGCGAGGAAGCCTGCGCGCCGGGCCAGCAGCCGGGCGATCGACCCCTCGTCCTCGGCCAGCGCGTCGGCTGGCGGGTCGAGGGGCGGGCGCGCGCCGAACGCCGCCCGGACCACCGCCAGCACCTCGGCGGCCGCCTCGACGCCGATCCGGCGTACGACGACGCTCACTGCGCCGCCCTCGCCTGGGCCAGCGAGAGGAGGTCGTCGATCTCGGCAGTGACCTGCTTGTGGTGCTCGAGGAGCACCATGTGGCCGGCGCCCTCGCACTCCAGCAGGCTCGAGCCCGGGATCCGGCTGTGCAGCTTGCGGCTGTGCCCGACCGAGGTGATCTTGTCCTCGGTGCCGCAGATGATCGCCGTCGGCACCCGGCCCAGCGCCTCGAGGTGCGCGAACTTGTCGAGCGACGCGAAGGCCGGGTAGAAGTCCGCGACGACGGCGAACGGCGTCGCGTTGAGCATCGAGTAGACGAACTCGACGTGCGAGACGGGCACCTCGTCGGTGCCGAAGGCGTAGCGGTCGGTGACCACGTCGGCCACCGCGTGCCCCCACGCCCGGGCCACGTCGACCACGCGGTGACCCCGGTCGAGCGTGCGCACGGCGCGCCCGACGAACCGGCCGCCGAGGCCCAGCGGGAGCATGGGGAACAGGATCCGGCCCGGGTCGAGGCCGCCGGCCGTGGTGGACATCAGGACCGCACCGACGACCTTGTCGCCGAAGAGCTCCGGGTGCAGCTCGGCGAGCGAGATCACCGTCATGCCGCCCATCGAGTGGCCCACGACCACGCAGCGGCCGGGGACGGTGTCCTCGATGACGCGGCGCAGGTCCTGGCCGAGCTGGTCGATCGTGCAGTGGTCCTCGTCGGACCGCGCCGAGCGCCCGTGGCTGCGCTGGTCGTAGAAGACGGTGCGGACCTGGCCGCGGTAGGCCGCGCGCTGGAAGTGCCAGCTGTCGAGGTTGAGGGAGTAGCCGTGCACGAAGACCACGGTGAGGTCGTCGTCGGTGGACGGCTGCCCGCCGAAGTCCGCCGGCTCGTCGATCTCGACGTGAAGGTCGAGCGCGTCGTCGGCCACCACGACCCGGCGAGCGCTGTGCAGCTCGCCGAACGCCACCCGCTCCCCCGCGTCGCGGCGGCCGATGATGCGGCTCTGGCGCACGATGCCGGCCGCGCCCGCGGCAGCGGCCAGGCCGGCCGCGCCGACGACGGTGCCGAAGATCCGGCCCTTGATGCTCATTCCGTCCCGTCCTCGCTGGTCTCGCTGTCCGTGTGGCGGCGCTCGAACCGGCCACCGATCCGCGTCACGATCTCGTAGCTGATGGTGCCGACGGCCTCCGCCCAGTCCTGCGCGGTCGGCTCGCCGCGGTCGCCCGGGCCGAAGAGGACGACCTCGGTGCCCGGTGGCGGCAGCTCGCCGTGGAGGTCGACGACGACCTGGTCCATGCAGACCCGGCCGCGGATCGGCCGGCGCGAGTCGTCGACCCACACCGACGCGCTGTTGCCCGCGGCGCGGGGCACGCCGTCGCCGTACCCCGCGGGGACGAGGCCGACGCTCGTGTCGTGGTCGGCGACCCAGGTGTGGCCGTAGGAGACGCCGTCGCCCGCGGTGATCGGCTTGCTCATCACCAGCCGCGCCCGCGCGGTCATCGCCGGACGCAGGCCGAGGCGAGGGGTCTCGCCGGGCGCCGGGTCGAGGCCGTAGGCCGCGATGCCGCAGCGGACCAGGTCGAAGTGCGACGACGGGCGCAGGATCGCGGCCGCCGAGTTGGCCAGGTGGGTGACCTCGGGGTCGAGCCCGGCGCCGGCGGCCAGGTCGAGCGCCTCGCGAAAGGCAGCCTCCTGCGCGTCGTTCATGGGGTGCGCCGGCTCGTCGCTGGCCACGAAGTGCGACCAGATGCCGGTCACGGTGATCCGGCCCGCGTGCTCGAGCTCGCTCGCGACGGCGAAGAGGTCGCGCCAGTCCGCGCGCGGCGCGCCGCCCCGCGACAGGCCCGTGTCCACCTTGAGCTGGACCCGGGCTCCTCCCCCGACGGCGGCGATCTCCTCGAGCTCCGCGACGGTGTACGCCGTCACCTCGACGCCCGCCGCGACGGCAGCGGCGAAGTCGTCGCCCGGCGCGCTCAGCCAGCAGAGGAGGTGGCCCCGGTCGCCGGCCGCGCGCAGGGCGAGCGCCTCGTCGATCGTGGCCACGCCGAGCCAGTCCGCCCCCGCGTCGCGCGCCGCCTCGGCGACCTCGACCATGCCGTGGCCGTAGCCGTCGGCCTTCACCACGACCATCAGCTGCACCGGGGCATCGACCTGCACCAGGTCGCGCAGGACCCGCACGTTGTGGCGGATGGCAGCGAGGTCGACCACGATCTCGGCGCGTGGGGACGCGGGACCGGTCATGGACCCGATCATCCCAGCCCTGCGAGCGTCTCGCGCACGACCTGCGGGATCTGGACCGCGACCCGGCTCGCCGTCAGCGGCCCGCCGGCGGCGGCCTGCGTGGCGGCCGCGCCGTGCAGCCAGGACCCGACGGAGGCGGCGTCGTGGGGCTCCAGGCCCGAGGCGAGCAACGCGCCGACCAGGCCCGCGAGCACGTCGCCGGCGCCTGCGGTGGCCAGCCACGGCACCCCTGTCGTGGTGACCCGGACCCGACCGTCGGGCGCGGCGACCAGCGTGTGGTGGCCCTTGAGCAGCACCGTGCAGCCCCAGCGACGGGCCGCGTCGCGGGCGTGCTCGAGCGGTGCGGCCTCGACCGCCTCCCGCTCGGCGCCCAGCATCGCCGCGAGCTCACCGGCGTGCGGGGTGAGGACCCAGTCCGCCGCCGCCTCGTCCAGGTGCCCGAGGGCGTCGGCGTCCACGACGACGGGCACGCCGTCCCGACGTGCCTCGGCGAGCATCGTCGCCGCGTCGTCGCCACCGCCGGGGCCGACGACCCACGCCTGCACCCGACCGGCGCCGACGACCTCCGGGTGGGCCGTACGCACGGTGTCGGCGACATGCGCGGGACCGACGTAGCGGACCATCCCGACCAGGCCGGTGTTGGCGCCGGAGACCGCGAGGAGCGCCGCGCCCGGGTAGGTGCTCGAGCCGGCGCGCACTCCGACGACCCCGCGGGTGTACTTCTGTGCGTCGAGCCCCGGCCGCGGGAGCAGACCGCGTACGTCGTCGGGCTGGAGCGCCTCGACGGCCGGCCCGCCGATCAGGTCGAGGTCGAGGTCGACCAGGTGGAGGGCGCCGCTGGCGGTCGAGGCGGGGTCCACGAGGTGGGCGACCTTGTGGGTGCCGAAGGTGACGGTGAGGGCGGCGCGCACGTGGGGGCCCTCGAGGCGGCCGGTGTCGACGTCGACGCCGGACGGCACGTCGACCGCGACGACGGGCACGTCGGCGTACGCCTCGAGGGCGGCGACCGCCTCCGGACGCAGGCCGGGGCGCCCGCCGATGCCGACGATGCCGTCCACGAGCAGGTCGGGGGCGTCGTGGAGGTCGTCGAGGTCGCGCGTCGACCTCCCGCCCGCCGCGTGGAGGGCTGCGAGGCCTGCCTCGTGGACCCGATCGGCGAGGAGCAGTGCCTCGACCGCGACCCCGCGACCGGCGAGCCGGGCGCCTGCCCAGAGGGCGTCACCCCCGTTGTCGCCGGGCCCGACCAGCAGCAGCACGCGGCTGCCGTACGCACGGCCCAGGACGTCGAGCACGGCGGCGGCCAGGCCGGCGGCGGCGCGCTGCATGAGCGCCCCGTCGGGCAGGTGCGCCATCGCGGCGGCCTCCGCACGGCGTACGTCGTCGATGAGGTGGGCGCGCAGCATCGGCTAGGACTCCAGGATCACGACGGCGGAGGCGATGCCGGCGTCGTGGGACAGCGAGACGTGGACGTGGACGACGCCCAGCGCCTCCGCCTGGGCGGCGACGGTCCCGCGGATCTCGAAGCGCGGCCGTCCGGTCTCCTCCGAGACGATCTCGGCGTCGTGCCACGCCATCCCGACCGGGGCGCCGAGCGCCTTGGCGATGGCCTCCTTCGCTGCGAAGCGGGCCGCCAACGAGGCCGGCGGGCGCGAGGCCTCGGCGTCGGTGAACAGCCGCTCCCGCAGGGCAGGCGTGCGCTCGAGGGACTGCACGAAGCGGTCGATGTCGACCACGTCGATGCCGACGCCGATGACCGGCATGCCTCTACTCCACCGTGACGGACTTGGCGAGGTTGCGCGGCTGGTCGACGTCGTGGCCGAGCTGGGTGGCCAGCTCGCACGCGAAGAGCTGCAGCGGCACGACCGCGACGAGTGGCTGCAGCAGCACCGGCACCCGGGGCAGCGTGATCAGCACGTCGGCGTAGGGCTCGATGGCGGTGTCGCCCTCCTCGGCCAGGCAGAGGGTACGGGCGCCGCGGGCGCGCACCTCCTGGATGCCGCTGATCATCTTGTCGTGGAGCTGGTCGCGCCCCCGGGGCGGCACGATGCACAGGATCGGCAGGCCGTCCTCGACCAGCGCGATCGGACCGTGCTTGAGCTCACCGGCCGCGAAGCCCTCCGCGTGGAGGTAGGCGATCTCCTTGAGCTTGAGCGCACCCTCGAGGGCGACCGGATAGCCGGCGTGACGACCGAGGAACAGCACCGACCGGCTCCCCACGTGGTCGCGGGCGAGGCCGTAGACCTCCTCGGACTTGTCGAGCACGGTCTGGACGTGCGCCGGCATCCGGTCGAGCTGGTCCATCACCTGGGAGATCTCGTCGCCGTAGCGGGTGCCCTTGACCTGCGCGAGGTAGAGCGCGAGGAGGTAGCAGGCGACCAGCTGGGTGAGGAAGCCCTTGGTCGACGCGACGCCGATCTCCGGACCGGCGTGGGTGTAGATGACGCCGTCGGACTCGCGCGGGATCGTCGAGCCGTTGGTGTTGCAGATCGAGAGCACCTTCGAGCGCTGCTCGCGCGCGTGCCGGATCGCCTGGAGGGTGTCGGCGGTCTCGCCGGACTGGCTGATGGCAACCACCAGCGTGGACGAGGTGAGGATCGGGTCGCGGTAGCGGAACTCGCTGGCGAGCTCGACCTCGACCGGGATCCGGCACCAGTGCTCGATGGCGTACTTCGCCACCATGCCGGCGTAGAAGGAGGTGCCGGCCGCGATGATGATGATCTTGTCGATGTCGCGCAGGTCCTGGTCGGAGAGCCGCATCTCGTCGAGCTGGAGCAGGCCGTCGGCGCCGCGGCGGCCGAGCAGCGAGTCGGCGACGGCACGCGGCTGCTCGAAGATCTCCTTGCGCATGAACCAGTCGTGGCCGTCCTTCTCGGCGGCCGAGAGGTCCCAGTCGACGTGGTAGCGGCGGCCCTCGGCAGGGGTGCCGTCGAAGCCCGACACGCTGACGCCGTCGCGGGTGATCGTGACGACCTGGTCCTGGTCGAGCTCCATCGCCTCGCGGGTGTGCTCGATGAAGGCCGCGACGTCGGAGCCGAGGAAGTTCTCGCCCTCGCCGATGCCGACCACCAGCGGGCTGTTGCGGCGTGCCGCGACGACGCGGTCCGGGTCCTGGGCGTCGACGGCGACGAGCGTGAAGGCGCCGTGGAGCCCACGGCAGACGTTCTGCATCGCGACGGTCAGGTCGACGCCGGTCTCCAGCTGCTCCTCGAGCAGGTGGGCCGCGACCTCGGTGTCGGTGTCGGAGGCCATCTCGACGCCCTCGGACTCGAGGCGACCGCGGAGCTCGGCGAAGTTCTCGATGATGCCGTTGTGCACGAGGGCCACCCGGCGCGTACGGCCCAGGTGCGGGTGCGCGTTGCGGTCGGTCGGCGGACCATGGGTCGCCCAGCGGGTGTGCCCGATGCCGGTCGTGACCTGCGGCAGCGGCGACTCGGCGATGGCCTTCTCGAGGTTGGCGAGCTTGCCCGCCCGCTTGTCGCTGACGATCGATCCGGCGTCGACCAGGGCGATCCCGGCGGAGTCGTAGCCGCGGTACTCGAGGCGCCTCAGGCCCTCGATCACGACGCCCTCGGCCGGCTTGGCACCCACGTATCCCACGATTCCGCACATGGCCGCGGAGTCTATCGGCAGGCCTCCGCGCCCCCGCGGCCCGCCGCGGTGCCACAATCGCACCCATGCCCGAGGTCCCGTCGCCCTCCCACGGCACCTCCTCCGTCAACGAGACCTCCCCCTACGTCGAGCTCGAGCGGGCCGCGTGGGCCCAGCTCGCCGGCACCGCCGAGACCGCCCTCACGCCCGAGGAGGTCGTCCGGCTGCGCGGCCTGGGCGACCAGCTCGACCTGCACGAGATCGAGCAGGTCTACCTGCCGCTCTCACGCCTGCTCAGCCTCTACGTCGCGGGCAACTCGCGGCTCCACCGCGAGCAGGAGGAGTTCCTCCACCGCGTCACCCCGCCGCGTACGCCGTTCGTGATCGGCCTCGCCGGATCGGTCGCCGTCGGCAAGTCGACCACCGCCCGCGTGCTCCAGCAGATGCTCGCCCACTGGCCCGAGCACCCCAACGTCGCGCTCGTCACGACCGACGGCTTCCTGCTGCCCAACGCCGAGCTCGAGCGCCGGGGCATCCTGCACCGCAAGGGCTTCCCGGAGTCCTACGACCGCAAGGCGCTGCTCAAGTTCGTCATCGACATCAAGTCCGGGCGCGACGAGGTCGAGGCGCCGATCTACTCCCACCTCGTCTACGACGTGGTCCCCGAGGAGAAGGTCGTCGTGAAGCGCCCCGACATCGTGATCATCGAGGGCCTCAACGTCCTCCAGCCGGCCCGCGTGCGCGACGACGGCCGCACCGGCCTTGCGGTGAGCGACTTCTTCGACTTCTCCGTCTACGTCGACGCCGCGCTCGCCGACATCAAGCGCTGGTACGTCGACCGCTTCCTGCGCCTGCGCGAGACCGCCTTCCGCGACCCGGCGTCGTACTTCCGCAAGTACGCCGCCCTCTCCCACGACGAGGCCGTCGACCAGGCGACGCGCATCTGGGACTCGATCAACGAGCCCAACCTCGTCCAGAACGTCGCCCCCACCCGCTCCCGCGCGAACCTGGTCCTCCGCAAGGACGCCGACCACTCGGTGAAGTACGTCCGCCTCCGCAAGCTCTGAGGTCGCTGCTGGCGGGACGTCAGGGGCTCACGCCGGTCACGACGCACCGGCTCGGCTCACGCCGTCCTCTTCTGCAGCTCGAGCAGGGTCTCGATCGTGCGGTAGCCCAAGGCGTCGTTGACGGCGTTCATGTGGGTGTTCACCTCGGCGTTGGAGGTCTCCACCCGCTCCAGGACGGGGTACGTCGCCAGGGCCAGGTCGTGGGTCGCGAGCTTGAGCGCCAGCCCGAGACGCCTGCCGCGGTGCGCCGGGTCGACGATCGTGATGCCGACCTGGCCCTGGGCAGTGTCGGTCTCGTTGACCCGCACGTCCGAGCTCCCGGCGACCGAGCCGTCGGGAGCGATCGCCAGCGCCGTCAGCACGTGCCGCCCGATGCCGACCTGTCGTTGCTCGGCGTCGCGGATGCGCTCGGGGGTCCAGGCCGACGCCCGGAGCTCGAGGTCGCCGAGGGGGATCTCGTCGAACAGCGTGCCGAGCAGCCGGCCGAACGACGCGACGTGCTCCTCGGGACACACGGTGTCGAAGGTGACGACGCGGTACGCCGCGCCGAGCGCCGTCTCCTCCACCAGACGGTCGTGGCGCGACAGGTAGTCGTCGACACGGAGCTCACGGATGGCCTCGCGGCTCGCGACGTCGTACCGCATCGCGGCGGCGAACGCCTCGGGTGCGGTGCCCGTCGCACCCGGCGGCACAAAGACCTCGCCGTGCAGCGTGCGACGCCCGTCCCCGGCGGCCACCACCTCGAGCTCCTCGACGATCCGCCGGCCGATGCCCTCGCCTGTGCGGTCGGGGCGGACGTAGGCGTCGACCGTCGCGGTGTGGAGGTTGTCGCGGAGCGGCCGCATCAGCAGGCCGGCGCCGACCATCTCCCGACCGTCGATCGCGGCGAGGACGGTGACGGCACCCTCGGGGTTGTCGGCCGGCAGCGACACGCGGGTCTGCTCCCACGCCGGCCACGGGTTGCCGGGGCGGTCGGCGGTCGCAGCGTGGCCGACCTCCCACCACGCGCGGAGCGCGGCCTGGTTGCGCGGGTTGATCTGCTCGATGTCGACCACCCGGTGACGCTAACCAGCGCGGTGTCTCGGGCGCCATGCAGTTTGCGTCATGAGGATTGCGGGTGCGAACCCGCAGATCTCATGACGCGAGGTCGAGGTGCGCGACTATGACGACGTGCGGTGTGCCTCGATCTTGTCGGCCTCCTCGAGGACCGCCTTCGCCATCGTGCGGTTGCGCCAGCGCACCATCAGGCCGATCAGCAGCACGAAGAGCGGGCAGCCGATGCCCAGCGCCAGCCACGTCGTCCGGGGCGAGGTCGTCTCCACCACCGAGCCGTCCGTCGAGACCCACAGGTCCCACGTGTCGCCGACCGCGTGGTCGGGATCGCCCGCCCGGTCGAAGGTCGCGGTCCGGGTCGCGCCGTCGGCCGACCAGGTCAGGTCGTAGGTCGTGCGCGGCTTGTCGACCTCGTCCGGCACCGCCCCCTCCCGCACCGCGACGACCGTCGTCTCGCGCAGCGAGGTGCCGCCGGACAGGTGGGTGCGCGAGCCGGGGGTCAGGACGACCAGCGCCGCCGCCAGCACCAGGCCGACGCACAGGGCGAGGACGACGTCGCGCCACGTCAGCCAGCCCGGGACCTCGGGCGCGCCCCCCTCGAGCTCGCCGCGCGGGTCCGCGGTCACGACAGCGCCAGCTGGTGGCGTACGACGTCCGCGAGCCGGGAGGCGACGGCCTCGGCCTCGTCGTGGGTGGGCGCCTCGACCATCACGCGCACGATCGGCTCGGTGCCCGAGGGACGCAGCAGGATGCGGCCGCGGTCGCCGAGCGCTGCTTCCTCCTCCGCGACGGCGGCGGCCAGCACGGCGTCCTCGTCGGTGCGGGACTTGTCGACGTCGCGGACGTTGAGCAGCACCTGCGGCAGCCGGGTCATCACGGCGGCCAGCTCGGCGAGCGACGTGCCGGTGGTGGCCATCCGCTCCATCACGTGGAGGGTGGTGAGGATGCCGTCGCCGGTGGTGGCGTGGTCGCTCATGATGACGTGGCCGGACTGCTCACCGCCGAGGCTGTAGCCGGAGATCTTCATCGCCTCGAGGACGTAGCGGTCGCCGACCTTCGTCTGGCGTACGCCGACTCCGTTGGCGCGCATGGCCTGGACGAAGCCCAGGTTGCTCATCACCGTCGCGACGACGGTGTCCTTGACCAGGCGGCCCTTGTCGCGCAGCGAGAGGGCGAGGATCGCGAGGAGCTGGTCGCCGTCGACGACGTTGCCGTCGGCGTCCACGGCCAGGCAGCGGTCGGCGTCGCCGTCGAGGGCGAAGCCGGCGTGGGCCCCGTGCTCGACGACGGCCGCGCGCAGCGACTCCAGGTGGGTGGAGCCGCAGTTGTCGTTGATGTTGAGGCCGTCGGGGTCGGCGTGGATCGCGATGACCGTCGCGCCGGCGTCCTCCAGCGCGCGTGGGCCGGCCGCGTGGGCGGCGCCCTCGGCGCAGTCGAGCACGACCTTGAGCCCCACCAGCGGGTGCGTGATCGTGCTCTCGAGGTGGGCGGCGTACTCCTCGACGGCGGAGTCGTAGGTCGTGACCCGGCCGACGTGGCCGCCGGTGGGCCGCTCCCACGGCTCGCCCATGCGCCGCTCGATGGCGATCTCGATCGCGTCGTCGAGCTTGTGCCCGCCGCGCGCGAGGAACTTGATGCCGTTGTCGGGCATGGGGTTGTGCGAGGCCGACAGCATCACGCCGAGGTCGGCGCCGAGCCGCTCGGTCATGTAGGCCACGCCCGGGGTGGGCAGCACGCCCAGCAGGAGCACGTCGACGCCCGCCGACGCGAGCCCGGCGACGACCGCCGCCTCGAGGAACTGCCCGGAGATGCGCGTGTCCCGACCCACCACGGCGAGGGGACGGTGCCCCTCGAACTCGCCGCGGTCGGCCAGGACGTGTGCTGCACACACGGACAGGTCCAGGGCCAGCTCCGCAGTGAGATCTGCGTTTGCCAGGCCCCGGACCCCGTCCGTGCCGAAGAGTCGCGTCATGGGACGAGACCCTAGGAGATCAGCGCTTCGAGAACTGCGAGGCCTTGCGGGCCTTCTTGAGACCGGCCTTCTTGCGCTCCACGACGCGGGCGTCGCGGGTCAGCAGACCGGCCTTCTTGAGGGCCGGGCGGTTGGCCTCGACGTCGATCTGGTTGAGCGAGCGGGCCACGCCGAGGCGCAGCGCGCCGGCCTGACCGGCGGTGCCGCCACCGTGGATGCGGGCGATCACGTCGAAGCGACCCTCGAGCTGCAGCTCGGCGAACGGCTCGTTCGCGATCTGCTGGTGCAGCTTGTTGGGGAAGTAGTTGTCGAGGCTGCGGCCGTTGATGGTCCACTCGCCGGTGCCGGGGACGATGCGCACGCGGGCGACGGCCTCCTTGCGGCGGCCGGTGGCCGCGCCGGGGGCGATGGTCGCCGGGCGGGCCGGGGTGTCGGCCGACGCGTCGCTCTCGGACGTGTAGGCAACGCCCTCGGCGTCGGTCTCGAAGGTCTCCTCGACCTCGGTGCTGTTCTCAGTCATCTGTGCGTCCTCGGTCGTCACTGGGAGATCTGCGTGATCTCGAAGGGAGTGGCCTGCTGGGCCAGGTGCGGGTGGTCGGGGCCGGCGTAGACCTTGAGCTTCTTCAGCATCTGGCGACCGAGCTTGTTCTTCGGGAGCATGCCCCACACGGCGTTCTCGATGGCCTTGCGGGCGTCCTTCTCGAGGAGCTCACCGAAGGGGGTGGCCGAGAGGCCGCCCGGGAAGCCGGAGTGGCGGTAGGCCATCTTGGTGGTCTTCTTGGTTCCCGACAGCGACACCTTGGAGGCGTTCACGATGATCACGAAGTCGCCCATGTCCATGTGAGGAGCAAAGGTCGGCTTGTGCTTGCCGCGGATGAGGTTGGCGGTCTGGACGGCGAGGCGTCCGAGGACCACGTCGGTGGCGTCGATGACGTGCCACTCACGCTGGATGTCAGCGGGCTTGGGGCTGTACGTGCGCACGGCGATGTACCCGTTCTCGTTCGTTGGACCCGACCCCCGGTCGGGGATCGGAATGGAGCTGCGGCTTCTGACGAACACGGCCCGGATCGCTCCCCACACCAGTGGGGATGACGTCCGGATCTGCACCCGCTTCCAGAGGAGGCGGACGCGGCAGGAGTCGCGACCAGCAAGAGTACGGCGCTCGCGCGAGGACGGTCAAAACGGCGTGGCCCGGCTCAGCGGCCGATCCGGCGCGAGAAGAGCTGGAGGTCCGAGTCGTCCAGCTCGGGCGGCGGCGCACCCATCGCCTCGCTGTCGGAGGCGAAGACCACCGTACGTCCGTCACCCGAGGCGTCGAAGCCGTAGTCGTCCCACCACGCGTCTCCCGGGGTGAGCGACCGTGCTCCGTCGCCGCGTTGCCACACGAAGATCCCCCGGTAGGGCGCACGCCGTTCCCCGGCAGCCCGGGCGTAGGCCCGCTCGTCGCCGCCGAAGAACACCCGCCGGCCGTCGTCGGAGACCTGCGCGACGTCGATCTCGGAGTTGCCGTCGTCGGTGCGGTTGACCAGCCGGACGTCGCCGGTGCGGCGGTCGGCCCACCACAGGTGCACCAGCTTGTCCGTGATCGGCGTCGCGGCGATGCCGCCGTCCGCGCAGGCCCCCGTGACGTAGCGCCCGGTCCCGCTGATGCTGAGCCCGGTCCACCCGCAGCCGGTGTCCGTCGGGAGCCCGGTCCCCTGGGTCAGCGGCATCGACCAGGTGCCACGCAGACCGCGCCCCCGGCTGAGGACGTACACGTCGGGGAGCGTGCCGCTGTCACGGCTCGCCAGCACCTCGGTGGTGACCACCGCGACGACGCGTCCGTCGCCAGAGATCCGGACGGACCCGGACGCGATCTCGGCGCTCGCGAGGCGACGGACCTTGCGCGAGCCCCAGTCGTAGAGGAAGTAGTCGGGCACACCGTTGGTGTCGCCGGCGACCAGGTTCGTCGCGCGGGAGAAGAACGCCACGTCCCCGGTGTCGGCGACGTGCGGCACGCACGAGTACTCGTCGGCCTCGCCGCCGCCCGCCGCCGACGACGCGCGGCGCACGGCCCCGGTCCTCAGGTCGCGCACGAACACGTCGGTGTGGGGGGTGTTGTCGTCGAAGTCGGAGGAGTCCGGGCCGACGAGCTCGTCGGTGCTGCAGTAGGCGACGAACCGTCCGTTGGGAGAGAGCGAGACGGTCTCGGCGAACTCGGCGAGGCGGCCCCGTCCGTCGGCGCCGACGGCCCGCACCTTCCCGGTCCGGTTGTCGCGCACGTAGACCTGTCGCTGGCCCGGGCTGGTGCGCCGGTCGAGATTGGTGGCTCCGGAGCTGAAGGCGACCCACCGACCGTCCCGGCTCACGGAGGCGCCGATGGCGTCGTTGTCGGCCGGGCGACCCTTCGCGTCCACCGAGACCATCGTGTAGCGCTTCGCCGCCGCGGGCCGTTCGTCCGGCGCAGCGGCCGGTGCCGGAGCAGCGCCCAGCAGGCCACCCACGAGGAGGAGCGAGATCGTGGTCGTGCCGACCGCCGAGAGTCCCATGACCGCACGCTGCCAGCGCGGCCCCGGCGGCGGAACACCCCCAGGGGGCCACAATGACGGCGTGCGCAACGGTGGCGTGTCCTTCTGGTGGCAGCAGGTCGGACTGCCGACCCCGACCGACCGGCTCGACGGCGACGTCACCTGCGACGTCGCGATCGTGGGAGCCGGGCTGACCGGGCTCTGGACGGCGTACTACCTCCACGAGGCCGACCCGACGCTCGACATCCGGCTCGTCGAGGCGGAGTTCGCGGGCTTCGGGGCCTCGGGCCGCAACGGCGGCTGGCTCTCGAGCGAGCTGCCGGGCAGCCCGCGGGCGTACGCCGCCGCGGCGGGCGAGGCGGGCCTCGAGTCGATGCGAACGGCGGTCCGCGGCTCGGTGCACGAGGTGATGGCCGTCGCCGAGGGCGAGGGCATCGACGCCGACATCCGGCTCAGCGGGGTGCTGCACGTCGCGCGCTCGCAGGCGCAGGCCGAGCGGCTCGACGGCGAGCTGTCGGCGGCCCAGGTCGCCGAGCGGATCCGCGTCGCCGGTGCGGTCTCCGGCCACGTCGACCCCGACTGCGCGCGCGTGCACCCGGCCAAGCTGGTGGGCGGCGTCGCGCGGGCCGTGCGGGCGCGCGGCGTGCGCATCCACGAGGGCACGCGCGCCCTCCGGATCGAGCCGGGTGCCGTGGTGACCGACCGCGGCACGGTCCGCGCGCCGACGGTCCTCCGGTGCCTGGAGGGCTTCACCGCAGGGCTCCCCGGTCACCGGCGCGAGTGGCTCCCGATGAACTCCGCGATCATCGCGACCGCCCCGCTCACCGACGCCCAGTGGGCGGAGATCGGCTGGGCCGGCGAGGAGCTGCTCGGCGACGAGGCGCACGCCTACTGCTACGCCCAGCGCACCGCCGACGGCCGGATCGCGATGGGCGGCCGCGGCATCCCCTACCGCTTCGGCTCGCGCACCGACGTCGACGGGCGCACGCAGAACTGGACGGTGGAGTCGCTGCGCTCGACCCTCACCTCGCTCTTCCCGTCCCTGGCCGGGATCACGATCGACCACGCGTGGTGCGGCGTGCTCGGGGTCCCGCGCGACTGGAGCGCCAGCGTCTGCTTCGACCCGGCGACCGGGCTCGGCCACGCGGGCGGCTACGTCGGCTCCGGACTGACCGCGACCAACCTCGCCGGCCGCACGCTGCGCGACCTCGTGCTCGGCGCCCCGACCGACCTCACCGCGCTGCCGTGGACCGGTCACGACGTACGCCGCTGGGAGCCCGAGCCGCTGCGCTGGGCCGGCGTGCACACGCTCTACCGGCTCTACCGCGCCGCCGACCGGCGCGAGGACGCCGGGCTCCTCCGCACGAGCCGGATCGCCCGCATCGCGAACCGGGTCGCCGGTCGCTGACTGGACACCGGGTTCGCGCTCGCGCGACACCCGCGGCTAAGTTGGAGCGACAACCCAAGACGTATGAACAGGAGCCGACGTGACCGACGTAGCGGCCAAGGATTCACTGACCGTCACTGACAACCGGACCGGTCAGCAGTACGACATCGCGATCAACGACAACACGATCGCGGCGAAGGACCTCGGACAGATCCGCCTCACCGAGGACGAGCCCGGTCTCGCCACCTACGACCCCGGATTCGTGAACACGGCCTCGTGCCGGTCGGCCGTCACCTTCATCGACGGCGACAAGGGCATCCTCGAGTACCGGGGCTACCCGATCGAGCAGCTGGCGGAGAAGTCCAACTTCCTCGAGGTCGCCTACCTCCTGGTGCACGGCTCGCTGCCGACCAAGGAGCAGTACGACTCCTGGGTGCACGAGATCACCTACCACACGTTCGTGCACGAGAACGTCAAGGGCTTCATGCACGGCTTCCGCTACGACGCCCACCCGATGGGCATGCTGATGGCCTCGGTCGGCGCGCTGTCGACGTTCTACCCCGACGCCCGCAACATCAGCGACGCGGACAACCGCCACATGCAGATCGTCCGCATGATCGCGAAGATGCCGACCCTCGGCGCGTGGTCGTTCCGCCACGCCCAGGGCAAGCCGTTCGTCTACCCCGACAACGACCTCGGCTACACCGCCAACTTCCTCTCGATGCTCTTCAAGATGAGCGAGCAGAAGTTCGAGGCCGACCCGCGCCTGGTCAAGGCGCTCGACGTGCTCTTCATCCTGCACGCCGACCACGAGCAGAACTGCTCGACCAACGCGGTCCGCTCCGTCGGCTCCTCGCAGGTCGACCCCTACTCGGCCGTCGCGGCCGGTGTCGGCGCTCTCTACGGCCCGCTGCACGGTGGCGCCAACGAGGCCGTCCTGCGGATGCTCAAGCGCATCGGGTCGAAGGAGAACATCCCCGCCTTCATCGAGGGCGTGAAGAACGGCAACGAGCGCCTGATGGGCTTCGGCCACCGGGTCTACAAGAACTTCGACCCGCGCGCCACGATCATCAAGAAGGCCTGCGACGACGTCTTCGAGGTCACCGGGGTCAACCCGCTCCTCGAGATCGCCAAGGAGCTGGAGAAGATCGCGCTCGAGGACGAGTACTTCGTCAAGCGCAAGCTCTACCCCAACGTCGACTTCTACTCCGGCCTCATCTACGAGGCCTTCCAGTTCCCGCCGGAGATGTTCACGGTGCTCTTCGCCATCGGCCGTACGCCGGGCTGGCTGGCGCAGTGGGCCGAGCTGGTGCAGGACAAGGACCAGAAGATCGCCCGTCCCAAGCAGATCTACACCGGCGACCGCGAGCTCACCTTCACCGCCGCCTCGGAGCGGTGGGCTTGAGCCACTGACGTACGACGAACGCCCCCGGCCGCTGCGGCCGGGGGCGTTCTCGCGTCTCAGCGCTCGAAGACCGCCGTGGTCCGGGCCGGGACGGTGACCGCGTCGGCCGCGACCGTGCTCCCCTTCACGACCGCGTCGGTTCCGGAGGCCTGCACCTGGTGCAGCCGCCAGCCGGCGCCGGTCCCGCCCACCGTCTGCTCCTGCGGTGAGGCATTGAAGACGACCAGGATCCCGTCACGCCGGGGGTCGGCGTCGGCACCGGCCGTGTCGTCGATCAGCATCGCGATCACACCCGGCTCGGCGTCGAGGAACGACACCTTCGCCTGGATCGCCTCACGCGTGCCGAGCCGGAACAGCCGCGACGACATCCGGATGCGCAGCAGGTCCTGGGCCTGCGCGTGGGCGGCGTCCATCGCCGCCGGGGTCGGGTCGAGCGCGGGGTCGGCGAGCAGCGGCTTCATGTACGACCACTTCGCCTCGTTGTCGCCACGCAGCGGCAGGCCCGACCCGAAGGTGTTGTCCCGACGCTGCCAGTCGACCCGGTTGAACCAGTCGCCGGAGTCGTAGGAGTTGCGGTCCAGGCTCTTCGAGCGGAGCAGGTCCGTGCCGGCGTGCCAGAAGACCACCCCCTGCGAGAGGGCGACCGTGGACAGCGAGACCGTGTTCATCCGGACGCGGTCGGCCATCGACGTGCCCTGCGGCAGCTTGAACGCCAGCGAGTCGTAGAGCGTCTCGTTGTCGTGCGCGTCGACGTAGGTGACCGTCTCCGACGGGTCCGCGGCATAGCCGGCGGGCTGCCCGTTGTAGTCGACCTCCGAGCCGACGACCTCCGCACCGCTGGAGTCGCGGAAGGTGAAGTCGGCGAGGTTGCCGGCCAGACCGAGCTTGACCAGGTCCTGGTCGTGGAGCAGCGTGGCCAGCTGCTCGTCGGGCGTCCCGTTGGCGGGCGAGCCGTTGGGGTCGGTCCAGAGACCGGAGCCGAAGCCCTGGACCCGCGGGTCCTCGTCGAAGGGCCCGCCACCGCGTACGGCGTCGCGGAGCCGGTCGCTGAAGGAGCCGATGCCGGTGCCGGCGAGGTTGCGCTGCGTGGCCTGCACGAAGCGGGCGTCGTCGGCGACCTCGCCGAAGTTCCACCCCTCGCCGTAGAGGTAGATGCCCTTCCCGTCGATGCCGTCCTTCTTGACCGTCAGGCGGTCGAGAGCGGCGCGGAGGTGGGTCATGTTCTCCAGCGAGTGGTGGCCCATGAGGTCGAAGCGGAAGCCGTTGACCTTGTAGTCCCGCGCCCAGGTGAGCACGGAGTCGATCATCAGCTTCTCCATCATCCGGTGCTCGGTCGCGGTGTTGGAGCAGCACGTGCTGTTCTCCACCGCCCCGGTCGCGCTCAGCCGCTGGTAGTAGCCGGGCACCACGCGGTCGAGCACGGACTTCGGGTCCTGGCCGCTGGCCGCGGTGTGGTTGTAGACCACGTCCATCACGACCTGCATCCCGTTGCGGTTGAGGGCCTGCACCATCCGGCGGTACTCGACGGTGCGTCGGGTGCCCTCGGGATCGGTGGCGTAGGACCCCTCCGGCGTCGTGTAGTGCAGCGGGTCGTAGCCCCAGTTGAAGCCGTCGCGCGGGCGCACCGCGTCGACGCACTCCTGCTGGCGCTCGGAGTCGCGCGGGAGCGAGGAGAGGTCGCAGTCCGGGACGGCCTGCGCCGAGCGACGCTCCTCGATCGTGGCGATGTCGAAGGCCGGGAGCAGGTGCACCGTGTTGAGACCCGCGGATGCGAGCCGGCGCAGGTGGCGCATGCCGGCCGAGTCGTCGTGGGTGAACGCGAGGTAGGTCCCGCGCTCGGCCGCCGGCACGGTCTCGTCGCCGATCGAGAAGTCGCGCACGTGCAGCTCGTAGACGTTGCGGTCCTCGGGCTGCGCGATGACCGGCGCGCGGGTGCTCGACCATCCCGGCGGGGCGAGGGCGGGGTCGGCGAGGTCGGCGACCAGCGACTTCTGCGAGTTCGCGGTGAGCGCGACCGAGTAGGGGTCGGTGACCTCGTTGGTCGCGACCTCGCCCGCGGCGGGCGAGAAGACCGTGACGCCGTAGGTGTAGGCGGCGCCCTTCCACGACGCCGGACCGGTCACGGTCCAGGTGCCGTCGGACCTGCGGGTCATCGCGACCCGGCGCCCGGCGACGGTCGCCGACACGTCCTGTGCCGTGGGCGCCCAGAGCGCGAGCGTCGGCCTGCCGCCCCGCCAGCTCACACCGAGGTCGGCGCCGGCCGCGGCGGCGTACACGTCGTCGAGCACCCCGGGCACCTGCACGCCCGTGGCGTCGTGCAACGCGCCGCTCCGGTCGTACGAGGCCACGGCGAGCTGGCCGGTGAGGATCTCCGGCACCCGCTTGGAAGCGGCGCGGTCGAGGCGGAACGCCTCGTAGCCCTCGAGCTGCGGGAAGTCGGCGAGCACGTCGGCGGGCAGGCCGGCAGGGTCGTAGGTCAGCGGGACGCTCGAGCCCCCGGTGACGTCCTCGGCGTCGACGGCGAGGTCACCGGCCTGCGACCAGTGCAGGCGGTAGCGGCGCGACCCGGGGTCGGGGACGTCCCACGCGACGAGGTCGCGGCGCAGCCACTGCGCCCTGGCCTTGGTCAGGTCGGGTGCGGCCCCGGCGCTGCGGGTCGAGACCTGGAGCCGGTGGGTGCTCACGTCGTAGCTGAAGACCACGTCCACTCCTCCTGCGGGTACGTCGAAGGGGATGTCGGCGCCGCCGGCCACGCCGTCCTGGCCGTAGTTCTCGTCCCACGTCAGCCCGTGGGCGACCTTGGTCGCGTAGCTGCCGGCGGGCAGCGTCCCGGTCCAGGTGTAGGTGCCGTCGCCGTCGGGGTCCTTGAGCCAGCCGCGCATGCAGGAGGGGTCCCAGTCGCCCGGGCAGCCGAGCTCGGACTGCATCGACCCGGCCAGCGTGATGATCGGCCCGTCGGCGTCGCTGGTGATCCAGTGCGAGCCGTGCTCGTAGTAGAAGGTCACCGACCGGCCGCCGGCCGGGACGGTGAGCGGGATGTCGCCGCCGCCGCGCACGGCGCCGGCGCCGTAGTTCTCGTCCCACGTGCCGTTGATCGCTGCCTTGTAGGCGAAGTCGCCGGCCGGGAGCACGACCTGCTTCTTCCAGACGAGGTCCTTGGCGTCGAGCGACATCTGCGCCTGTGCGCAGTCCGGCTGCCAGTCGCCCGGGCAGCCCATCTCGGAGTTGTGGCTGCCGGGCACCGACACGGCGTCGGGCTGGGTCACCGGACCACCGCCTCCCCCGCCACCGGGGGTGGGCTCGGCCTCGGGGTCGCCGACGGTGGCGTAGGACGACGCGACCGACAGGTTGCCGCTGCTGTCGCGCAGGACCGCGCGGTACTCGACGAGGGTGCCTGCCGCCAGCGACCGGACGTCGTGGACGACCCGGTAGGGCGCGTTGTCGTCGGTGCCGAGGGCGGTCCACTCCCCCGCCCCGGCGGGACGCCAGGCGACGGTCACCTGGTTGAAGCCGCCGTCCGGCACGGCGACCGTGATCGGCGCGCGTCCGCCGACGGTGCCGCCGGCCGACGGCTTCTCGAGGTTGATGGCCGGCGCGGCGGCGCGACGGGCGAGGGTCCCGTTGGCCCGCCAGACCACCGCCGACAGCGGCGGCACCGTGATGGTCGTACGCCCCTCCGCGTCCGTGCGCATGGACTTCTTCTCCGAGCGCTGGGCGGCCGGCCAGACCTGGGTGAAGGAGCTGCGTCGCATCTCGGTCCCCACGGTGACGGTCTTCGCGGTCGTGGCGTTGTTGGCCGCGACGAGGAACTCGCGCCGCTCGGTCGCGTCGATCCGGCTGAAGGCGTAGACGCCCGCCTGGTCGCTGGCGTAGCGGTGCAGCTGCGCGCCGTCGGCGAGCGCCGGGTAGGCCTTCCTCAGGGCCGCGAGCGCGCGGATCGTGCGGTAGAGCGGGTGCCCGGTGTCGTAGTTGGCGTCGGCGGTCGTGGCGTCGGTGCCGATGAGGTCGTTGTCGTTGTAGGACGCGACCTCGCTCGCGAACATGTCCTCGCGGGCGTCCTTGTCGCCACCGTCGCCGACGAAGCCCTGCTCGTCGCCGTAGTAGACGACTGGCTGGCCTCGCGTGAGGTACATCAGGGCATGGGCGAGCTGGTCGCGCTGGAGGACCGAGTCGCTGTCCTTGAGGAACGTCCCGATGCGACCCATGTCGTGGTTGCCGAGGAAGGTCGGCGAGGCGTAGGCGTTCGAGTCGGTGTCGGTGTACCAGTCGTCGGCGGCGTAGAAGTCGCGCAGCCGCGTCGTCGCGCCGCCCTTCGCGAAGCCCGTGCCGACGTCCTGGAAGCCGAAGTCGAGCGTCGCGTCGAGGCGGCCCTCGGTGCTGAACGTCGACAGGTAGGTCGGGTTGGCGTCGTAGACCTCGCCGAAGGCGAAGAAGTCGTCGTTGCCGATGGATGCCGCGTGGTCGCGGATGGCCGGGGCGAACTGCTGCCAGAACTCCATGTTCACGTGCTTGGCGGTGTCGATGCGGAAGCCGTCGATGCCGAGGTCGACCCACGTCTCGTAGACGTCGGTCATGCCCTCCACGACCTCCGGCTTCTCGGTGAAGAGGTCGTCGAGGCCCACGAAGTCGCCGTAGGTCGACGACTCGCCGGCAAAGGTCGAGTCGCCGCGGTTGTGGTAGTTGGTCGGGTCGTTGAGCCAGGCCGGGACCTTCACCGTCCGGTCCGCCTCGGAGCGGAAGGTGGGCGTGTAGGGGAACGAGGTCCGCGCGTCGAGGGCCGGGAAGTCGGACGTGCCGACGTGGTCGCGGTCGTCGAACACGTTGCCCGCGGCGTCGCGGTAGGGCTCGTCGGCCTTGGGGACGTAGCCGTACTGCTTCTCCTCGTAGTCGATGACGTCGGCGGTGTGGTTGGTGATGATGTCGAAGAAGACCTTGATGCCGCGGGCGTGCGCTTCGGCGATGAACGCCTCGAGCTCGGCGTTGGTCGCGAAGTGCGGGTCGATCTGCGTGAAGTCGGTGACCCAGTAGCCGTGGTAGCCGGCGCTCGCGTCCGCGCCCGTGCCCTGAACGGGCCGGTTCTTGAAGCTCGGCGTCAGCCAGATGGCCGTGGTGCCGAGCCCGGCGACGTAGTCGAGCCTGTCGGACAGGCCCTTGATGTCCCCGCCGTGGAAGAAGCCCTTGTCGGTCGGGTCGAAGCCGGTCTGCAGCCGGTCGCCGGACAGGCCGCCGGTGTCGTTGGTCGGGTCGCCGTTGGCGAAGCGGTCAGCCATGACGAAGTAGAAGTTCTCGCGGGTGAGCGGGCCGCGCAGCGAGGTCCCGGCCAGCGCGCGGTCGGCGGCCGTCGGGGTGGGCACGGGCTGCTCGGCCGGCGCGACCGCGATCCGGTGGGTCTCGTCGTCGTAGGTGAAGCGCAGCCGGGCGTCGTGCTCGAGCACCAGCGGCAGGTTGGCGCCCCCGGACGTGCCGCCGGCCCCGTAGCTCTCGTCCCACGAGCCGTCGATCGCGACCTTGTACTCGTAGCCACCGGCGGGGACGTCGGCGACGAATGCCCACGTGCCGTCGTCCTGCCGGCTCAGCCCGGTCGCGCTGCAGTCGGGAGCCCAGTCCGCGGCACAGCCGAGCTCGTCCTGGAGGTTGCCGACGAGGGTGACGCTGGAGGGTGGCGCGGCGCGGTGCTCGGCCGCGGCGGGCGCGAGCGGCGTCAGCGAGGCGGCGAGGGTGACGAGCCCGAGGGCGAGGACGGACGGCGACGGACGACGCACGGTGACTCCCGAGAGAAGAGCAGGTGCCGGCCGCGGCCGACGTGGCGTCGGTCACACTAGGCGCCACCGGGGAGAACTTGCAACGCCTGCAAGAAATCCCGGGACCGTGGCCGCCCAGCACGTCATCGCGTCACGTCTTCTCCACTTCAAAGCGGCTTCTCAGGGCATCCACAGGCACGCGACGCAGGCTCGAAGCATGAGCGACAGCTACGGCCCCTTCCAGCAGCCCCAGCCCCACCAGAACCCGTACCAGCACCCGCCGCAGCACCGGCCGGAGCCGCCGCGGCGACGGCGTACGGGCCTGGCTGCCGCCGTCGTCGCGACCTCGCTCCTCGTGGGTGGCGGCGCCGGGCTGGGGGGCGCGGCCGTGTGGGACGCCACCCACGACGGTTCCCCGAGCTCGCCGAGCGCCTCGGCCGCCCCGAGCACCTCGACGGTGGCCAACCAGACGCAGACCCCGCCGGCCGACGGCTCGGTCGAGTCGGTCGCCCAGAAGGTGCTGCCGAGCGTCGTCAAGATCGACGTCTCCGGCAACGGCGAGGCGGGCTCCGGCTCGGGGATCATCCTCACCGAGGACGGCATGATCCTCACCAACAACCACGTCGTCGAGCTGGCCGGCCAGGGCGGCACGATCAAGGTCGACTTCTCCGACGGCACCAGTGCGGACGCCGAGGTTCTCGGCACCGACCCGCTCACCGACACCGCCGTGATCCAGGCCCAGGACGTCTCCGGGCTGACCCCCGCGACCATCGGCAAGTCGGCCAACCTCGGCGTCGGCGAGGGCGTCGTCGCGGTCGGCTCGCCCTTCGGCCTCGACGCGACCGTCACCAGCGGCATCGTGAGCGCGCTCAACCGTCCGGTCAACGTCGGCTCGGACGCGGAGGGCAACTCGACGACGTACCCCGCGATCCAGACCGACGCGGCGATCAACCCCGGCAACTCCGGTGGTCCGCTGACCGACATGACCGGCGCGGTCGTCGGCATCAACTCGTCCATCCGCACCGCCAGCTCGCAGACCTCGGAGCAGTCCGGGTCGATCGGCCTCGGCTTCGCCATCCCGATCGACGAGGTGATGCCGATCGTCGACCAGATGGCGAAGGGCGAGACCCCGACCCACGCGCGGCTCGGCCTCCAGGTCGGCAACCCGCAGACCGGTGACGACGCCGGCGCGGTGGTCCGCGAGGTGACCGCCGGGTCGACCGCGAACGAGGGCGGCCTGGCCGCGGGCGACGTGATCACGAAGGTCGACGACCAGCGGATCACCGACGCGGACTCGCTCGTCGCGACGATCCGCTCCTACCGTCCCGGCGACGACGTCACCGTCACCTGGACCAGCAACGGCCAGCAGAAGACCGGCGACTTCGTCCTCGACAGCGACGCCACGAGCTGACCCGGCGCCCGTTCTTGGGCCGGCCGCGCCATGATGGGGCGGCCGGCCCTGCTGTGTCCGCCGGCCACTGGCCAGAAGCGAAGGAGTCACATGCAGCTCGAGCTCAGCCCGGCCGACGCGGAGTTCCGCGACCGCATGCGGGAGGCCTTCCAGCGCCTCGTCCCGCAGGAGATCCGCGACACCGTGCTGGAGGGTCGACACCTGACCCGCGACCAGATCGTCGAGAGCCAGCGGGCGCTCAACGCCGAGGGCCTGGCCGTGCCGCACTGGCCGGCGGAGTGGGGCGGCCAGGACTGGACCGACCTGCAGCGCCACCTGTGGCACGAGGAGATGCAGCGCGCCGGCGTGCCGATCCCGCTGGCGTTCAACGCCTCGATGATCGGACCGGTGCTCGCGCAGTTCGGCACCGAGGAGCAGAAGAAGCGGTTCCTGCCCGACACCGCCAACCTCGACATCTGGTGGTCGCAGGGGTTCTCCGAGCCCGACGCCGGCTCCGACCTCGCCAGCCTGCGCACGACGGCGGTGCGCGACGGCGACGACTGGGTCGTCAACGGCCAGAAGACCTGGACCACGCTCGGGCAGTACGGCGACTGGATCTTCACGCTGGTGCGCACCGACCCCGAGGTGAAGAAGCAGGCTGGCATCTCGATGCTGCTCATCGACATGACCACCCCGGGCGTCGAGGTGCGGCCGATCGAGCTGATCGACGGCGGTCACGAGGTCAACGAGGTCTGGTTCTCCGACGTCCGGGTGCCCGGCGACCTGCTCGTCGGCGAGCCCGGTGAGGGCTGGACGATCGCGAAGTTCCTCCTCGGCAACGAGCGCGTCGGCGTCGCCCCCGTCGGGGCCACGAAGCGTGCCCTCGCGACCCTGAAGGCCACCGCCGGCGACCTGATGGACGACCCGCTGGTCCGCGCCCGCGTCGCCGAGCTGGAGAACGACCTGCTGGCGCTCGAGCTCACCGCGCTCCGCGTGGCGGCGCACTCCTCCGACGGCGCGCCGCACCCGGCCTCGTCCGTGCTCAAGCTCAAGGGCACGGTGCTGCAGCAGGCGGTGAGCGAGCTGGCGCTCGACCTCGCCGGACCCGCGTCGCTGGCCGCGCGCGCCGACGACGAGTCGCCGCAGGAGGGCTGGGCGAGACGATCTGCCCCGACCTACCTCAACCTCCGCAAGGCGTCGATCTACGGCGGGTCCAACGAGATCCAGCGCCAGATCATCAGCCGCACGATCCTGGGACTCTGAGGAGCAGACGATGGACTTCACCTACGACGACGAGCAGCAGGCGCTGCGCGAGGCCGTGCGCGGCCTCCTCAAGGACGCGTACGGCGACCACGAGGCGCGCCGGCAGGCCGTCGCGTCCGACGACGGGTTCGACCGCGCCCTGTGGGGCCGGCTGGCCGAGATGGGCGTGCTCGGGCTGCCCTTCAGCGAGGACGACGGCGGTGTCGGCGCCGGCCCCGTCGAGATCGGCATCGTGTGCCAGGAGCTCGGCCGGGTGCTCGCGCCCGAGCCCTACCTCGCGAGCGTCGTGCACGCCGGCGGCCTCGTCGCCGCGGTCGGGACGACCGAGCAGAAGGCCGACCTGCTGGGCCGGCTGAGCGCCGGCGAGATCGTGCTGGCCGCGGCCGACACGTCGCCCGGTGGCCGCTGGGCCTCGCGCGCAGACGGCGTACGCGCCTCCGTCGACGGCGACGCATGGACCCTCGACGGCGTGGCCGACCCGGTGGTCGGTGGCGAGGCCGCCGACTACGTCGTCGTGACCGCGGCGCTGCCGGACGAGGGCGGCACGGGCGTCTTCGTGGTCTCCGCCGACGCCGTCACCCGCACCGGCTACGCGGCTGCCGACCTGACCCGCGCGGCCAGCGTCACCTTCGACGGCAGTGCCGCGACGCCGCTCGGCGAGCCGGGCCGCGACCTGTCGGAGAGCATCGCGACGATCAGCGACCTGACCCGGATCATGGGCGCCAACCAGGCACTCGGGGTGATGCAGAGCCAGGTCCGTGCGACCACGGACTACCTCAAGAGCCGCAAGCAGTTCGGCGTCACCCTCAACACCTTCCAGGCGCTGACCTTCCGGGCCGCCGACATGTACGTCGAGCTCGAGCTCGCGCACAGCATGGTCGAGTGGGCGACGATGACGATCGCGGGCGGCGACCGCGAGGTGGTGGCCGACGCCGCCGACCGCGTGGGGCTGGCGATCGCGCGCGCGGGGCGGCACATCGGCCAGGAGGCGATCCAGCTGCACGGCGGCATCGGCATGACGGCGGAGTACGCCGTCGGCGTCGGCACCGCGCACCTCGAGGTCCTCGACCAGTGGCTCGGCAACGCCCACCACCACCTCACCCGGCTCGCGTCCCGGGTCACCGACCACGAGCTCGTCGAAGCAGTCTGATGGACCTCTCCCTGTCGGAGGAGCAGCAGGCCTTCCGCGACCTCGCCCGCGACTTCCTCGAGCGCGAGGCCGTCCCCCACCGGATGCAGTGGGACCACGACGAGTCGGTCGACCTCGCGATCGTGCCGAAGATGGCCGAGATCGGGTTCTTCGGCCTGACGATCCCCGAGGAGCACGGCGGGGTCGGCGGCGACTACGTGACCTACTCCCTCGCCATGGAGGAGCTCGGCCGCGCCGACTCCGCGCTGCGCGGGATCGTGTCGGTCAGCAGCGGCCTGGTCGGCAAGTCGATCCTCTTCCACGGCACCGACGAGCAGAAGCAGGAGTGGCTTCCGCAACTCGCCACCGCGACCAGGCTCGGCTGCTTCGGGCTCACCGAGCCCGGCACCGGGTCCGACGCCGGCAACCTCACCTCGCGGGCCGTCCGCGACGGCTCCGACTGGGTGATCGACGGCCGCAAGCTCTTCATCACCAACGGCACCTGGGCCGATGTCGCGCTCGTCTTCGCCCGCACCAGCGACGACGGCCCGCGCGGGGTGACGGCGTTCCTCGTTCCGACCGACTCCCCCGGCTTCGAGGCACGCGAGATCAAGCACAAGCTCGGGCTGCGCGGCCAGGCGACGGCCGAGCTGTTCCTCGACGGCGTACGCGTGCCGGACAGCGCGCGCCTCGGCGAGGTCGGGCAGGGCTTCAAGATCGCGATGGGCACCCTCGACAAGGGCCGGCTCGCGGTCGCCTCGGGGTGCGTCGGGATCGTCCAGGGCTGCCTCGAGGCGTCAGTGGCCTACGCCACGGAGCGCACGCAGTTCGGCAAGCCGATCGCGTCGTTCCAGCTCGTCCAGGACCTGATCGCCGACATCTCGCTCGACGCCGACGCCGCGCGGCTTCTGGCGTGGCGGTGCGCCGACCTGATCGACCGCGGCGAGCCCTACGGCGTGGCCGCGTCCAAGGCCAAGCTCTTCGCCTCCGAGGCCGCGGTGCGGGCCGCCAACAACGCGATCCAGGTCCACGGCGGGTCGGGCTACGTCGACGACTTCCCGGTCGCGAAGTACCTCCGCGACGCCCGCGTGATGACGCTCTACGAGGGCACCTCGCAGATCCAGAAGCTGCTGATCGGCCGCGCCGAGACGGGGATCAGCGCCTTCGGCTGAGCCACTCGTCGGCGCCGTCCTTGTCGGAGCCCCCGCCTGAGCGGGGACTCCGACGACAGTGCGGTGGCTGTGACGCGCCAGCCGCACCACAGCCACCGCACAACGTCGTTAGAGTCACGCCATGCGCATGCCAGCGGGGGTGCCTCTGGTCCTCGGCCTCTGCGCGGCCGGGCTCACGTTCACGATGGGGAGCGGGCACGAGCGTCCGGCGCCGGAGGCGGGGACGTACGCCGTGCCGGCGGAGCTGGCCGACTACTCCTACGTCACCGGCAGCGTCTCGTCGTCGCCTCCCGGTCCCGCGGTCGCGCTGTTCCAGCACGGCTTCGGCGTCGAGCTCATGGACTTCCCCCAGGCGGTCGTGCTCGGCGCGGGCGGCGACCGCTACCGCCGCGTCGACGAAGCCGAGGGACGCGCGGGCGCCGAGACCCAGGGCGACCCGGCGCCGATGCTGCTGTCGCCGGACGGGAGGTACGTCGCCGTCGGTGACCACGACATCGCCGACCCCGACGTGGCGGTCGTCGACCTGACCACCGGCGACACCACGACGTACGACCTCCCGCTGGGCCGCAGCGTCGTACCGGTCGCGTTCAACGCCGGGAGCGGATCGCTCGCGATGCTGCTGTCCGACGAGCCGACCAACCCCTACTCGGGTGGGCGGATCACCGGCACGGTCGGCGTCCTGGACCTGGCGCGCGGGCGCACGGCGACGATGAGGGTGGAGGACGCCACCGCAGTGGCCTTCTCCTCGACCGGCTCCATCGCCGTCGAGCACGTCGGGAGCGACGGATCCGGCATCACCGTCGTCGACTCCGCGGGCACCGTGGACGAGCTCACCCCGGACGGCGTGCTCGCCGGCCCGACGGCCTGGTCCCCCGACGGCCGGCTGCTGGCGATCACCACCGTCGATGCGTCGGCGGCGATGCCCGGGGTGGACGACCCGGGCACCCCGACCGGGCTGGCGTTCGTCGACGTGTCGGGTGGGGACGCCGCGCCCGAGCCGCTCCCCCTCCCCGTGGCCGCCCCGGGCCGCGTGCTCGCCTGGAACGGCGACGACGAGGTCGTCATGCTGCTCGACGACGAGACCTCGGACGCGGCCACGCTGTCGAGCGTGCCGCTCGACGGCTCGGAACCCCGCACGTTGATGCGGCTGGACGACCTCGGGTCCTACGGCGTCGGGCGGTTCCAGCTGGCCGCAGACGCCGGAGGCCGGCTGGAGGTGGTCGATCCCGGTGGTGTCGACCGGGGTCCCTGGCCGTGGCCGCTGCGCATCGGCGCAGCGGTGGTCGCCGGACTGGTGGCGTGGTTCGTCCTCTGGCTGGTCCTGCGGACGACCCGACGCGTCGTCGGGCGCCGGACCTAGGGCGTCGGACCCGCGGCGACCAGACGTCGTACGGCATCCAGGTCGAGGTCGTAGGGACCGACGCGGGTCAGCACCCACGAGGCGCCTCGGTCGAGCCAGGGTGCGGGGTCCTGCCCCGGCTGGAGGTCGACGACCACGTCGAAGCCCGTCGCCGGCTCGTGGGTCGCGAGGTCACCGAGCACCCGGTCGAGGTCGTCGGGGCCGTCGAGCCCGATGACGAAGAAGCCGTCGTAGCGGGCCGCCCGGCGCAACGGCGCCCGGTTGGGGAACCGGCCGGCCATCCAGATCGGCACCCGCGGGGCCGGCTGGAACCCGCCACCGAGGTAGCCGGTCAGGGCCTCGAGCCCGTCGTCGAGCAGGCGGGCGCGCGCCTTCGGGTCGGCCTCGTCGCCGTAGTCGCTGAACTCGCCGACCCAGTCGTCGCCCAGGCCGAGCCCGAGCACGAACCGCTCCCCCGACAGCACCGCCAGGCTCGCCGCCTGCCGCGCGAGCACCTGCGGTCGTCGTCGGGCCAGCGGCGTCACCATCGGCCCGAAGACCATCCGCTCGGTCCGCATCGCGACGGCCGCGCAGCAGGTCCAGACGTCCGCGATCTCCGCCACCCGGTCGCCGTACTGGAGGTGGTCCCACACGAAGAACCCCTCCCACCCGGCCGTCTCGGCCTCGGCGGCGAGGTCGCCCACCACCCGTGGGTCGGCCAGGGCGTCGAAGGGGGCGAGGAAGAGTCCACGGCGAGCGGTCATGCCTCGATCATGCCGCCTGGAATCAGGACGTCATACGGACGGGGCAAACGGTTGCCCTGTCCGTATGACGTCCCGTCGGCCCGTGTCGTGCCTAGGGGTCAGAAGTTGATCCGAGTACCTGCGATGACGAGGTTGCGGTAGGTCGTCTGACCGTTGTCCCGGTCGTGGATCATGGCGAACGCCGTGACGGTGCCGCTCTTCTGGATCGTGTAGGTGACCGAACCTCCGGTGCCGTCCGCGTTCATCGTGCACGCGCCCGCGTCGAACGTGTTCTCGCCCGCGGAGTTGTTGTCGTCGAGCTGGAGGTAGACCCGGGGCGCGCCGCCGCCGCAGGTGCCGACGAAGTCGAAGGTGACGGTGTCGCCGGCAACGACGGAGATGTCGGTGTAGCAGTAGAAGTTGTTCCCCGCCGTGCTCGTGTCGCCGATGACGGTGACCGTGTCGGTCTTCTTGTTGACCTGGACGTCGTTGGGGTCGCTGGATCCGCACGACTTCGCGTTGACGCCGTTGCTGGAGGCCTTCGGAGCGGCCTGGGCGGGCGAGTCGACGACTGCGAGGCCGAGGACGATGACGACTGTCGTGGCGAGACATGCGGTAGCGCGCTTGATCATGCGGATCTCCTGGAGGTGACGCCGGTCACACTGACCGTTCGGTCCCCTGAAGGTAAGTGGCTCGTCGCTGTCGACACAGGCGCTCAGATCGCAGAAGGTCCGCCGTCTCCGTCAAGAGACACCTGACACACGGGGGTCCGTCCGACGGTCTCTGCCAGAACGCCGCATCCGCCGCTCGCGGAGCGCGTCGACGGGCCAGTCCTCCGGCACCCCGAGGTCGACGAAGCCTGCCTTCTCGTAGGCCGTGATCGCGCGGGCGTTGTCGTCGCGCACCATCAGGAACGTGTCGTGGCCCTGCGTGGACGCCCAGTCCGCGACCGAGGAGATGAGGCGTCCCGCGAGGCCGGTGCCGCGGTGGTCGGGAGCCACCCACATCGAGATCAGCTCCACGTGGTCGTCGGACTGCGCACCCGAGACGACGCCCACGCCGCGGCCGTCACTCGTCGCGACGATCGTGAAGGGCACGTCGGTCAGCCGCGAGCGCCAGCGCTGCTCGGACGCGTCCACCCAGTCGGCGTGGAGCGCCCCGAAGGCGCCGGGCGCGTCGGCGAGCGAGGCCAGGCGCACGTCGCGGAAGGTCTCCCACTCGTCGGGACCGACGCGGACCAGCTCGGGCGCGGACATCACGACACCTTCTTCTGGAAGTCGCCCAGCCAGGCGACGGGGCGGAAGCCGAGGGCCTCGTTGACCGCGATCATGTGGGAGTTCACCTCGGCGTTGTAGGTCGTCAGCCGCAGCACGTCGGGACGCTCGCGCTGCAGCAGCCGGAGGTTGGCGGCCTTCACCGCCACGCCGAGCCGGTGGCCGCGGTGCTCGCGGAGGACGAGCGTCCCCCACTGGTAGGCGCGGCCCGGGTCGTGGACGGTGGTCGCGAGGTCGGAGTAGGCCACGACGTCGCCGTCCGGCGACAGCGCGACGGTGTTGTACTTCGTGCGGCCCTGCCGGGCCAGCGTGGCCTCCCGCTCGCGCACGGCGCCGAGGTCGACCGCCTCCGGCTCGAGCTCGAGGTCGCCGGTCGGTGCCTCGGTCGCGAGAGCGGAGGTCAGCTCGGCCCACCCCTGCAGGAGCTCGTCGGGCACCGGGCCCGACCAGGACCTGAGCTCGTAGCCCTCGTGCGCGAGCGCCGCCTCGTCGGCGAGCCGCGCCAGCACGGCCTCGTCGACCGGCAGCGCGAGCTCGCGCTGCACCTCGGTGAGTGCCAGGGAGTAGCCGTGCGCCGCGGCGAAGAGCGGCCCCGCCGCACCGTCACCCAGCGGGCCGTGGTCCCACCGCCACCCGACGAGCCCCGTGAGCACGGTGCGTCCGCGCCGCCGCGCCTCGTCCTCGAGGCGTGCGAGCAGGGCCGCGCCGACCCCTCCCCGCTGGTGGTCGGGGTCGACGTGGACGTCGAGCTCGGCGAGCTCGAGGTTGTCGAGGAGCGGCGTACGCAGGAAGCCGGCGCCGACGGTGACGCCGTCCTCGACGGCCGACCAGCCTCCCGACCAGGCGGTCGACCCGCCGTGCTGCATCACCGCCCGCAGCTCCTCGAGCATCCACGGTGTCGCCGCGTCGCCGAGCGCGGCCTGCGCGCGGAGGTAGGCGCGGTGCCACGCCTCGAAGGCGACGGAGTCGAACGCATCGAGGTCGACGATCTCCCGACTCATCGGGCCCGGACCACTCGGCCCTCGTCCCACACGGGTCCGTCCGACTCGTAGACCTCGCCGTCGGCGCCGTAGACCAGGAACCGGTCGAAGCCGCGGGCGAACCAGCGGTCGTGGGTGACCGCGAGCACCGTGCCCTCGAACGCCTCGAGCCCGGCCTCCAGCGCCTCGGCGGACTGCACGTCGAGGTTGTCGGTCGGCTCGTCGAGGAGCAGCAGCGTCGCGCCGGACAGCTCCAGCAGCAGGATCTGGAACCGCGCCTGCTGGCCGCCGCTCAGCGACTCGAACTTCTGCTCGCCGGCGTGCGCGAGCTCGTAGCGGTCGAGCACCCGGCTCGCCGCCTCGCGCCCCATGCCGTCGCGGTGGTCGTCCCCGCGGTGCAGGATCTCCAGCAGGGTCCGGCCGCGGAGCTCGGGGTGCTCGTGGGTCTGGACGAACCAGCCGGGCCGCACGCGTGCGCCGAGCTTGGCCTTGCCGGTGTGCGGCACCGCCTTCGGAGGGGTGTCACCGACCGGCTGGTGCTCGATGTCGGGGTCGCTGCCGCCGGCCGCGAGGAGCCGCAGGAAGTGCGACTTGCCGGACCCGTTGGAGCCGAGGACGGCCACGCGCTCGCCGTACCAGACCTCGAGGTCGAAGGGCTTCATCAGCCCGCTCAGCTCGAGGTCGGTGCAGACGACGGCGCGCTTGCCCGTACGACCGCCCTTGAGCCGCATCGTGACCTGCTGGTCGCGCGGCTGCTCGACGGGCGGGCCGACCTCCTCGAACTTGCGGAGGCGGGTCTGCGCGGCCTTGTACTGCGAGGCTAGGCCGTCGTTGTACTCCGCCTTGATCTTGTAGCGCAGGACCAGCGCCTTGAGCTTCGCGTGCTCCTCGTCCCAGCGGCGTCGCATCTCCTCGAAGCGCTCGAACCGGTCGGCGCGGGCGTCGTGATAGCTCGCGAAGCCGCCCGCGTGGGTCCACACGAAGTTGCCCGCGCTGCCGAGCTCGACGGTCACGATGCGCGTCGCGGTGTTGTCGAGCAGCTCGCGGTCGTGGCTGATGAAGAGGATCGTCTTGGCCGACTCGCGGATCCGGCCCTCGAGCCAGATCTTGCCGGGGACGTCGAGGTAGTTGTCCGGCTCGTCGAGGAGCAGCACCTGGTCGGGCCCGCGCAGGAGGTACTCGAGCACGAGCCGCTTCTGCTCGCCGCCCGACAGCGTGCTGAGCGGCCGGTGCCGGGCGCGGTCGAAGGGAAGCCCCATCGACGCGGTCGTGCACACGTCCCACGTGACCTCGACGTCGTACCCGCCGGCGTCGGCGTAGTCGGACAGCGCGGAGGCGTAGGCCATCTGGGTGCGCTCGTCGTCGGTGTCCATCAGCTCGAGCTCGACGGCGTCGACGGCCGCGGCGGCCTCCCGCACCCGCGGCGGCGCGACGCTGAGCAGCAGGTCGTGGACCGTCTCGTCGCCACCGCCGTGGCCGACGAACTGCCGCATCACGCCGAGGCCGCCGGAGCGGGTCACGACGCCGGCGTGCGGCGCGAGGTCGCCGGTGATGATGCGCAGGAGCGTGGTCTTGCCGGCCCCGTTGGCGCCGACGAGGGCGACCTTCTGGCCGTCGCCGACGCGGAAGCTCACGTCGTCGAGCAGCACCCGCCCGTCCGGCAGCTCGTAACGCACTCCGGCGACATCCACGTGACCCACGAGAGAGGATTGTCCACTGCCGCCGACGGGGGCGTCACCTCAATTGCGCGCCGACCGCGCTGGCTAGGGTCGGACCATGACTCCGCGCCAGGCGATCCCCGAGCCCGGCGACGCCACGACCTCCGCCAACCAGCGCACGGTCGGCTCCTACGAGCGCATCGCCCGGGACTACGCCGACGACACCGCACCCGGTCCCGACGGCCCCGGCGACTTCAGCGGCGAGTCGCTGCGGCTCCTGGCCGCCGAGATCCCCGCCGGCGGCACGGCGCTCGAGGTGGGCTCCGGGCCCGGGTGGGACGCCGACTTCCTCGAGACGCAGGGCGTCACCGTCCGCCGGACCGACGTCACCCAGGCGTTCATCGACCTCCAGGCCGCACGGGGCAAGGTGGTCGAGCGGCTCGACGTCACCACCGACGACCTCGGTGGTCCGTACGACGCCGTGCTGGCGCTGGCCGTGCTCCAGCACGTCGAGCGCGAGCAGCTGCCCGCCCTGCTGGGTCGGGTCGCGCGAGCCCTGCGGCCCGGCGGCGCGTTCCTGTTCTCCGTCCGCGTGGGCGACGGCGAGCAGTGGGAGGTCGGCGACTCCGGCAACCCCTACTTCACCGTCCTGTGGCGCGAGCCGGACCTCTGCGACCTGCTCGAGGACGTCGGCCTCGGCCTCGAGTGGCGCCACGCCGCGGAGGACTCCGAGGAGAGCCACTGGCTGACGTTCCTCACCCGCCGCCGCTGAGACCGGAGCGCGACAACTGGTCTAGTCCATGCCTAGGGTGACGGGCATGGCGACCTCCACCTCGGCAGAGCAGACCACCGTCCCGCGCTGGAAGATCATCGGGCCCGGACTCGTCGTCGCGGCCACCGGTGTGGGTGCGGCCGACCTCGTCGCGACGCTCATCGCGGGCCAGAAGTTCGGCTACACGCTGCTGTGGTGCGTGGTCGTCGGCTGCATCATGAAGATCGTGCTCGTCGAGGGCGCCGGTCGCTACTCGCTCTCCACCGGGAAGACCATCTTCGAGGGCTGGCGCTCCCTGGGCGCGTGGACCACGTGGTACTTCGCGCCCTACATCGTGATCTGGGGCTTCGTCTACGGCGCCGCCGCGATGGCCGGCACCGGGCTCGCCCTGCAAGGCCTGTTCGGCGGCCTCTCCACCACCTGGTGGGGCATCGCGTCCGGCCTGATCGGCCTGGTCCTGGTGTGGACGGGGCGCTACTCGGTCTTCGAGAAGGTGCTCGCGGCCCTCGTCGGCATCATGTTCGTCACCATGGTCGGCGCGGCCCTGCTCACCCTGCCCAACCTGGGCGAGCTCCTCACCGGCCTCGCCCCGCGGATCCCCGACGGCGGCCTGGTCAACACCCTCGCCCTCGCGGGCGGCGTGGGCGGCACCATCACCCTCGCGGCGTACGGCTACTGGCTGCGCGAGAAGGGCTGGAGCACGCCCGCCTACATGCGCGTGATGCGCATCGACAACACCGTCGCCTACGTCGTCACCGGCATCTTCGTGCTCGCCACGCTGGTCGTCGGCGCCGAGCTGCTCTACTCCACGAGCGTCGCGATCGAGAGCGGCGACGCGGGACTGCTCGACCTCGGCGTCGTGCTCCAGGACCGCTACGGGCAGTGGGCCGGCAAGCTCTTCCTGCTCGGCTTCTGGGCGGCCGCGATGTCCTCGCTGGTCGGCGTCTGGAACGGCGTCAGCCTGATGTTCGCCGACTTCATGACCAACGTCCGCGGCGGCCACAGCGACGACGACGAGGCCCGCGCGGGTGGCACGTGGTACCGCGCCTACATCCTCTGGCTGACCTTCCCGCCGATGGCGATGCTGTTCCTCGGCAAGCCGGTCTGGCTGATCCTCGCCTACGGCGTGCTCGGCGCGTTCTTCATGCCGTTCCTGGCCGTCACCCTGCTCTGGCTGCTCAACACCGACCGCACCCCGGCCGAGTGGCGCAACAAGCTCCACTCCAACGTGCTGATGGTGCTCTGCGCGCTGGCCTTCCTCGCCCTCTGCGTCAACGAGGTGCGCAAGGCCGTCGCGGGCGCCTGATCACTCCTCGACCGGGCGCTGCGACAGGTCGAGGTGCCGCTGGGCCTCTGGGGTGAGGTCACGGACGACACCGGACATGAACAGCCCGTTCCACCCCGGGCACGACGCCCCGGTGACGGCAGTGGCGACGTATCCCCCGCCGGACAGCAGCGCGGTGCGCGACAGGTCGTCCTCCGTCGGGCAGTCGTAGTCGCCCGTACGCCGTGGTGAGGAGAAGATCGTGTCCTGGGCGGCACGGCCCTCGACACCGATGAGCTTCCGACTCGCCTCCAGCTGCTCGTCGGGGCCGTAGCGGCAGATGGAGAAGGTGTCGAAGGGCTCGCTCCCACGTGCGGCCTCGGCCTCGCCGAGCGTGGCCGGGCAGCGGTTGGGGTCGGCTCCGGTAAAGGTCTCGATAGAGTCGACGATCCGACGCGTCGCGGCCCGGTCCGGCGTCGCGACCGTGACGATGACGTCGTCGTCGAACCACACCCCGAGCCACGCACCCTCCGGGTACGTCGCGGCGTCGCCGCCCGCGCCGTCGTACTCCCACACGGCCCCGCTCGAATGCGACGGGTTGAACGAGGCAGCGATCAGTGACCCGAAGGTGACGCCATAGCCGCTCGTCGGCGTGCACGCGATGGTGGGCGACAAGGTGCCCGGGCGCTGGAGCACCGGCTGCGGAGTGTTTGCGTCACCGGCGCACCACGCCATGGGGCTCCCGTAGCCCCAGTCCACCGGCACCTCGAAGGTGACGTCGTGCCACGACTCGGCTCGGTAGCCCGTCTCGATCACGCTGTCCGGCAGGCCGGAGGTCGCGGTCGGGGTGTCGGCGACGCGATCCGTGCGGTCCGGCGAGGGCGCGAGCTGAGTGAGGCCGAGCGGCACCGCCGCGGCCACGACCGCAGCAGTCACCACGGCCCAGGTCGTACGACGTCGCCGCAGCCGCCGGCGTGCGCCGGCCGCGAGACCGATGGCGTCCGGCGCCGCGCCGGCACGCTCGGTGAGGGTGTCGCGCAGTCGCGTCTCGAGGTCACTCATCGTCGTCTCCCAGCTCGTGTCGCATGGCCGCGATCCCGCGGGACACGCGCGAGCGCACGCTCCCCTCACGGACGCCGGTGAGGGCGGCGATCTCGGCGTAGTCCAGGTCTTCGTAGAACCGCAGCACCACCGCGGTCCGTTGGTCCGGCGGCAGCGACTGGCACACACGCCAGAGCCGGTCCCGCTCCTCCGTGGCCGTGCCCGGCGCAGCGGCACGGTCGCGGACGACCTCCACCGGCACCTCGCGCCGCCGGAAGCGTCGCCATCCCGAGATGTGCGCGTTGACGACCATGCGGCGGACGTAGGCGTCGGGGTCGTCGACCGTCGAGATCCGCGACCAACGCGGCAGCGCCCGCGAGAGCGCGTCCTGCACGACGTCCTCGGCGTCGACGGCGTTGCCGGTGAGGACGTACGCCAGCCGCAGCAGAGACGGCCCCCGGGCCGCCACCCAGCTGTCGAAGTCGGGCACCTGCACGCGGGTCCTCCCGGCCTCGGCCATCGTCGTCATGCACTACCAACGCCGGTCGGAGGCGTCGCGTTGCAGACAGTGTCAGATTCCCGTGGGGTGCCGGATCCAGACGTTGGGCTCGACGTAGGTCGCCGTGCCGTGCTCGGCGTCGCACATCACCGGCGACAGCGCCCCCGGTACGACGACGGGGCCGGTCGTGTCGAAGGGCAGCCCGGTCCACTCGCGCCACTCCTCGACGGTGCCGGGGATGCACATCGACCGGTGTGCGACCCGGTCGATCGTGCCGCCGGCGCGCACGTGCACGCGCAGCCACGGGTCGACGGGCAGGCCGTCGTCGCGGGTGCGGAAGGCGTACGCCGCCATCGGCTCGTGCGGGTCCGTCTTGCCGTTGGGCCGCACGGGCGCGAGCAGCTCGGAGTAGCCGAGCCGGCCCGCGTTGTCGCGCAGCGCGGCGAGCATCACGCTGGAGAGACGGGTGCCCTGCCGGGCCGGCTCGATCGCTATCTCGGCCGCGGTGATCGCGTTGGGGGTGTCGCCCCAGATCCGCGTCAGGAGGGCGCTGCGCATCGCGAAGTCCCAGCCGGCGTCGGGCAGGTCGCCGTCGGGGAGGGTGAAGGGCGCGGAGAACGCCTTCGCGACGATGCGGCCGGTCGGGTCGAGGGCGATCAGCACGCACTCCATGAAGTACTCCTCGAGGCAGGAGTAGTAGGAGTTGCCGATCGGGTCGTGCTTCATGAACTCCGGCCAGGACGTCTCCATGTCCCAGAAGACGTCCCACGGCTGCGGTCGCTCGGCGAGGGTGACGATCTCGAGGTCCATGCCTCTCATCGTCCTCGCGCGAGCAACCGATTTCAGAGCCGCTCGGCCACCCGCCGCGCGGCGACCTGGAGGATCTCCCACGCCGTCGCGAAGGGCGGGGCGTAGGCGAGGTCCATCCACGCCAGGTCGTCGACCGTGCCGCCGGCCCAGAGCACGGCCGCGGCCGCGTCGATGCGCTTGCCGGCGCCGTGGCCGCCCACGACCTGCACGCCGAGCAGCCGCCGGGTCGTGCGGTCGGCCATCACCCACAGGGCGATCGGCTCGGCCTCGGGCATGTAGCCGCTGGCCGTCGAGCCCTCGGTGACCAGCGCGACGGGGTCGTGGCCCGCCGCCCCGGCCTCCGCGCGGGACAGCCCGGTGCGCGCGATCTCGAGGTGCACGTCGCCGTAGGAGAAGCGGGTGATCGAGGTGTCGGTCATCCCGTCGAAGGCCAGCGAGCCGCCGGCCAGGCTGTCGCCGAGCGCGCGGCCGTGCTTGTTGGCGTGCGTGCCGAGGGGCCGGAAGACCCACTCGTGGTCGAGCCGCCGACGCACCTCGCAGCAGTCCCCCGCGGCCCACACGTGGTCGGCCACGCGACCGTGCGGATCGGGGCGCAGCGCGCCGCCCTCGGTCAGCTCGAGGCCGGTCCCCTCCAGGAAACCCGTGGCCGGACGGACGCCGATCGCGACCACGACGAGGTCGGCGTCCCGCGTGCCACCGTCCCAGTGCACGCCGGTCACCCGCTCGCCGTCGAGCTCCAGGCCGGTGACCTCCGCGCCGAGCACCATCTCGACGCCGGCCTCGACGAGGCCGACGTTGACCCGCTCCGACATCTCCTCCTCGAGCACGGACATCCCGCGGGTGCGGGTGAGCACGGTGACGCCGAAACCCTGGCGCAGTGCGGCTTCTGCGACCTCGACCCCGACGTAGCCGGCCCCGACGACGACCACGTGCGCGCCCTCGGGAGCGCCCTCGAAGCGGGAGATCCACTCAGCCGCGTCGTCGAGCGTCTTCACCGCACCCACGCCGTCGTACGTCGTTCCGTCGGATCGCAGCGCCCATTCGGGCACGACGGCCGGGGCGCCGGTGGCGACCACCAGCTCGTCGTACTCCACCGCCTCCCCGTCACTCGTCGTGACGGTCCTGGCGGCGAGGTCCGCGGAGACCACCTCGGTCGACATCCGCAGGTCGATGCCCGACTCGCGGTGGGCGTCGGCCGAGCGCGCGACCAGGTCGTCGGCGGAGTCGACGTCGCCCGCCATCAGGTAGGGGATGCCGCACGCGCTGTAGGAGGTGTGCGTGCCCTTGTCGAGGACGGTGATCGCGAGCTCGCGGCCCGTGCGCCTCGCCGTCCGCAGCGCCTGGTGGGCGGCCGACATGCCGGCGGCGTCGGCCCCGACGACGACGACCTTCACTCCTCGGTCTGCTTCGCCCAGAGGTTGACGTCGGACTCGGTGGCGTAGCGCTCGATCTCGGCGAGCTCGTCGTCGGTGAGCTGCGGGCCGGAGAGGGCGTCGAGGTTCGTGTCGAGCTGCTCGACGCTCGAGGCCCCGATCACGGCACTGGTCACCCGTTCGTCGCGCAGCACCCACTGGAGCGCGAGCTGGGCGAGCTTCTGCCCGCGTCGCTCGGCGACGCCGTTGAGGGCCCGCACGCGCGCGAGCACGTCGTCCTCCAGCCCGGCGATCGTGGAGCCGTCGCGTGCCGCCCGCGAGTCCGCCGGCACCCCGTCGAGGTAGCGGTCGGTCAGCAGCCCCTGGGCGAGCGCGGTGAAGACGATGCAGCCCATCCCCTGCGCCTCGAGCTCGTCGAGCAGGCTCGGGCCGCCGTCCTGCGGCTCCTCGATCCAGCGGTTGAGCAGGTTGTAGGACGGCTGGTGGATCAGCAGCGGCGTGCCGAGGTCGCGGGCGATCTCGGCCGCCTCCCTCGTCTTCGCCGCGGAGTACGACGAGATGCCGACGTAGAGCGCGCGACCGGACCGGACGGCCGTGTCGAGCGCCATCATCGTCTCCTCGACCGGCGTCTCGGCGTCGAAGCGGTGGCTGTAGAAGATGTCGACGTAGTCGAGCCCCATCCGCGCCAGCGACTGGTCGAGCGAGGCGAGGACGTACTTCCGCGACCCGCCACCCTGGCCGTAGGGCCCGGGCCACATGTCGTAGCCGGCCTTGGTCGAGATCACCAGCTCGTCGCGGTAGGGCAAGAAGTCGTCGGCGAGGTAGCGCCCGAAGTTCTCCTCGGCGCGGCCGTAGGGCGGCCCGTAGTTGTTGGCGAGGTCGAAGTGCGTGACACCCCGGTCGAAGGCGCGGCGCAGGATCGCACGCTGCGTCTCCTCGGGCCGGTCGGTGCCGAAGTTCTGCCACAGCCCGAGCGAGAGCGCGGGCAGCTTCAGCCCGCTCCGCCCCGTGTAGCGGTAGGTCATCCCGGTCGAGTCGTCGTACCTGCTGGACGCTGCTTCGTAGGCCATGGCCCCATCCTGCCGCCTGCGCCCGCACCGCAGGTCGCCCTCGGGGGTGTCCCCGGGACGGGTGAGGGCCATACCTGATGGCGAATCCCGGCCCCGAGGAGTGCACTGGGAGCATGTCCCTGCGCGGCACGGCCCTCAAGCTGGCGGTCTCGACCGCGTCACGGCGCCTGCCGGCACACCTCCGCTTCCCCCTCCAGCGCGACGGCGTCGACCCGGTGCGACGGCTCGAGGAGAGCCGCGCGCGCGGCGACGTCGTACGCCTCCTCAACCTGTTCGGGACCCGCGTCTGGCTCGTCACGGGGTACGACGTCGCCCGGGCCGTGCTGGCCGACGCGGACTCCTTCGCCAACGACGTGCGCCACCTGATCGGGCGGCAGGACCGGGCCCCGGCCGAGCGCATCGGCGGACTCGGGATGACCGATCCGCCCGACCACGAACGGCTGCGCCGGGTGCTGACGCCGTACTTCACCCGCCGTCGCCTGAGCGACCTCCAGGCCGACGTCGACCGGGTCGTGGCGGCCGCGCTCGACGACATGGAGGCGCACGGACCCGAGGTCGACCTGGTGGAGAGGTTCGGCTTCGCCGTGCCCTTCGGCGTGATCTGCGACCTGCTCGGCATGCCGGAGGTCGACCGGCTCGAGTTCCGGCAGCGCGGGGCCGCTCGCTTCGACCTGAAGGACGGCAGTGCCGGCATCTTCGACACCGCGGCCGGGACCCGGCAGTTCCTCATCGATCTGGTGGCGTCCGAGCGCCGGTCGCCGCGCCTGCCCGACGGCCTGATGGCACGGATGGTCGCCGAGCACGGCGACGACTTCGACGACGTCGAGCTCGGCGGCCTCGCCGACGGCGTCTTCCTCGGCGGCTACGAGACGAGCGCGAGCATGCTGTCGCTCGGCACGTGGGTGCTGCTCCGGCACCCGTCGGCCTGGAAGACCCTCCAGCGAGGCGAGCCCGTCGAGGTCGACCAGGTCGTCGAGGAGCTGCTCCGCTTCGTCTGCCCGGTGCAGGTCGCCTTCCCCCGCGTCGCCCGGCGCGACCTCGTCGTCGGCGACCAGGCCGTCCGGGCCGGCGACGTCGTCGTGGTGTCCCTCACCGGCGCCGGGCGCGACCCCGCCCGCCACGTCGACGCCGCCCACTTCGACCCCACCACCGCGGCGGCCGGCATCCTCGCCTTCGGGCACGGGCTGCACCGCTGCGTCGGGGCCGAGCTGGCCCGGATGGAGCTGCGCACGGCGCTCGTCGGGCTCGCGCAGCGCTTCCCCGACCTGTCCCTCGCGGGCGACCCGGCGGACCTGCGGTTCACCGAGCTCGCCATCGTCCACGGCGTCGAGGCGCTCCCGGTCCGGCTGGGATGACGGACGTACGCTCGAACGGGTGGTACGCCGGTCGCTCGTCCTCGCCGCGGCAGCAGTCGCGCTGACGTCCGCCTGCGCGGCGGACGACCCGCGGCGCTCCACCTCGTCGCCGTCCCCCGCCGAACGGCGTACGACGACCACGGCAACGCCGACGCCCACCCCCGCGCCCACGCCCACGCCCACCGAGACGCAGACGCCCACCCCCGAGCCGTCCCCCGAGCCCAAGCGCTCGTTCGTCACCATCCCGGCGATCGGGCTGGAGGACTTCCCGGTCGTGCGCTACCCCGGCTCGCCGGACGACGCACCCGGCACCGCGCTCCAGAACGCCGGCGAGATGGCCTCCCCGCGCGGTGCTCGGGGTGGCGTCGGGCCGGGCGAGGTCGGCAACTACATCGTCACCGGGCACCGGCTCACCGGCACCGCTCCCCTGCGCAGCTCGCCGTCCCTGCGCAACGGCGACCGGATCCTGGTGCGCAGCGGCGACACGGTCTTCGTCTACGAGGTCCGGCGCACCCGCTGGACGTCCTTCCGTCAGCCGCAGTCCCTGCGCGCCCAGCGGGCGCCGGTGCCGGGCCGCATCGGCGAGGAGGCGACCGAGCCGATGATCACGCTGTCGACGTGCGCGACGCTCGAGGACCACGCCAACGGCAACTACTGGTCCGACGAGTTCGACAACCCCGAGCACCGCATCGACAAGATCGGCGTGCTCGTCGCCACCCGCCCCGCCTGATTCCCGGTTGCCCGCGCGACCCGCCGCGGGGTTGGATGCGCGCCATGCAGGACAGGTGGACCGAGCCGGACTTCGTCGAGCGCAGCCACGCGTGGATCGACGACCGGCTCGCCGGGCTCGGCCGCACGCGCACCGGCGAGGTGGAGCAGCCGCACGTCACCGACTGGTCGACCGTGATGCGGGTCCCGACCGACGCCGGGACGGTGTGGTTCAAGGCCAACGACGACACGATGGTCCACGAGGCCGCCGTGCTCGACCTCGTCGCCGCGCGCTCGGCCGGTCGCGTCCCCGCGCCACTGGTGCGCGACCCCGCCACGGGCTGGATGCTGCTCGCCGACGGCGGCCGTCGGCTGCGGGAGGTGGTCGAGGAGGAGCTCAGCCTGGAGCGCTGGCACGACGTGCTCGGTGCCTACGCCCGCGTCCAGATCGCCTGCGAGGACATCGTCGACGAGCTCCTCGCGCTCGGCCTGCCGGACTGCCGGCTGGCGACGCTCCCCGGTGCGTACGCCGACCTGGTGGCGGCGCTCCCCGACGCCGATCGGCGCCTGCCCCCGGCGTCGGACATCGAGGAGCTGTGCGCCCGGCTGGCGTCGTACGGCATCCGGGAGACGGTGCAGCACGACGACCTCCACGACGGCCAGGTGTTCCTCGGCGACGGCGTCCACCAGGTCCTCGACTGGGGCGACGCCTGCGTCTCGCACCCGTTCTTCACCCTCGCCGTCACGCTGGAGGGCGTCATCTCCTGGGGCCTCGACGACGTCGAGGACTCCGAGGACCTCGGCCCCCACCTGACGGCCTACCTCACGCCGTACGCCGCCCACTGCGGCACCACCGTCGCCCACCTGCGCGAGGCGGCCGCGATCGCGATGCGCCTCGGCTGGGTCTGCCGCGCGATCAACGGCGCGCTCCCGCAGGAGCCCGACCGCACCCACGTACGGCTGAAGATGTTCCTCGACGGGAAGCCCTAGGCGCGGCGGGTCTCCAGCACCCGGAAGCCCTTGTGGCTCGCGAGCCGCTGCGTCGGCCAGCCCTGCTCGCCGAGCCAGCGCTGGAGGGAGTCGGCGCCGAGGTTCTTGCCGACCACCATCACCATCCGGCCGCCCGTGGCGAGGCGCGGGAGCCAGGTGAGTAAGAGGTCGTGCAGCGCCTCCTTGCCGATGCGGATCGGCGGGTTCGACCAGATCTCGTCGAAGACCTGGTTGCTCGGCACCTGTTCCGGCAGGCAGGCCACGAAGCGCCCGTCGAGCCCTGCGGCGCGGGCGTTGTCGTTGGCGAGCAGGATCGCGCGTTCGTTCACCTCGACCCCGGTGACGTTGGCGAGCGGCACGGCCGCGGCGAGCGCGAGCCCGATGACGCCGTACCCGCAGCCGAGGTCGAGGAACTGCCCCTGCACCGGCGGCTCGAGCTCGCGGAACAGCACGGCTGTCGCGTGGTCGAGGTGCCCGCGGCTGAAGACGCCGGAGCCGGTGTCGAAGGCCAGCTCGTGGCCCCACAGCTCGGCGGTGAAGCGCTCCCGCTCGAACGGCACGCTCGGGTCGGCGGAGAAGTAGTGCTCGGTGGGCTCAGGCATCGATCGCCTCTCTCTTCGCTCGTGCCCGCTCGGACTGCGCGGCCAGCTCGGCGTCGTCGGGGTAGCCGACCTCCTCGAGGGTCAGCCCGTGCGCGTGTACGACGCGCACGCCGGCGTCGCGGCGGCGTCCGGCCATCACCTCGGCGGGCCAGGTGGTCGGCTGCCGCCCCTCGCCGACGGCGATCAGGCTGCCGACGAGCGCCCGCACCATGTTGTGGCAGAAGGCGTCGGCACGAACGGACCCGACGACCAGCCCGGCCTCGTCGCGGGTCCACGTGAGGTCGAGCAGGGTGCGCACCGTCGTCGCCCCCTCGCGCTGCTTGCAGAACGCGGCGAAGTCCTGAAGCCCCACGAGCGGCGCCGACGCGGCGTTCATCGCGTCGAGGTCGAGCCGGCGCGGCCACGTCAGCACGTGCCCGCGCACGAGCGGGTCGGCGAGCTCCTGCGCGTCGGCGATCCGGTAGGCGTAGCGCCGCCAGATCGCGGAGAAGCGGGCGTCGAACCCTTCGGGCGCCTCGCTGATCCGGCGTACGCGCAGGTCGGGCGGCAGGATCCCGTCGACCCGACGGGCCAGCGCGTCGAGCGGCGGGTCGCTCGAGCGACCGGCCGACGACGTCACCACCTCGGGCTCGACGTCGACGTGCGCGACCTGCCCGCGGGCGTGGACGCCCGAGTCGGTGCGACCTGCGACGGTCACCCGCACCCGAGGGATCCGCAGGGCAGTGGCGAGGGCGTCCTCGAGCGTCCCCTGCACGGTGCGCAGCGTGGGCTGCGCCGCCCACCCGGAGAAGTCGGCGCCGTCGTAGGCACAGTCGATCCGCAGGCGCACGCAGCGATCCTAGGGCGCGGTCCATTCCACGTGCTCGGACACGTGTCCGCGAAGTGGCCCTTCGCACCCGCGGCGAAGGGCGATCTCTCGGACACGTGTGCAGAAGGCCCGTCCGGGCCTACCCTTGTGTGGTCATGTCGACCATCGCTCGAGCGCTCGCGCTGGCTGTCGCAGCCGCACTGCTGCCGGCGGCGTACGTCGTCGCGCCACCCGTGACGGCATCCGCGGCCCAGCCGACGACCGAGCCGACGACCCTGCCGGCGACCCTGCGCACCGCGCTGGTCGACACCGACGGCGACGGGCTCGACGACACCCGGGACGGCTGTCCGACGGTCGCGGCCAGCACCTCGACGGGCTGCCCGGTCGCGTCCCGCAAGGTCGCCCTGAAGTGGCTGGCCGGCAAGCAGCGGCTCCAGGTGCAGGTCAGCTCCCCGGTCGGACCCTGTGCGCAACGTGCGCGCATCGCGCTGTTCCGGGTGCGCCCCAACAAGGACTTCAAGGTCTTCGGCGGCAGCACGAGCTTCGGCGGTCGGCTGCGGGTCAAGGTCGCCCGCGGGGCCACGTACTACGCCACGGTGCCGCTGTCGTACTCCTCGGGCGTCGCCGAGTGCGGCAAGGCCGAGTCGCGGAGAGTGCTCGCGCCGCGGGGCTGAGCCACTGTTCAACCAGTTGGTTGACAACTGGGTCGGGCCGTCGTACCTTCATTCAACCAATCAGTTGAAGAAGGTGTCAGATGGCCGACCAGCTCTCCCGAGTCTTCGCCGCGTTGGCGGACCCGACCCGTCGCGACATGGTGGCGCGCCTCACCGAGGCCGACCACACCGTCAACGACCTGGCCGCGCCCTACGACGTGAGCCTCCAGGCCGTCTCGAAGCACCTCAAGGTGCTCGAGGACGCCGGCCTGGTGAGCAGGACCCGCGAGGCGCAGCGCCGACCGGTGCACCTGGAAGCCGAGGTGTTCGACCTGATGACCAAGTGGATCGAGCGCTACCGCCGACAGGCCGAGGAGCGCTTCGCGCGTCTCGACGCCGTGCTCGCGCGGATGCAGGACGACGACAGCACCGCCCCGACCGCAACGACCCAGCAGCAGGAAGGAACCGCATCATGACCACCATGCAGAGCCCCGACACCAGCACCCGCTTCCCCGAGGCCGCGATCCTCGCCGACGAGCACGTGCCGGCGGTCCACATCTGGCGTGACTTCGAGGCGACCGTGGCCCAGGTGATGCGCGCGCACACCGACGCCGACCTCTTCGCGCAGTGGATCGGCCCCGACTCGCTCACCACCAGCATCGACGAGTGGTCGTGCCGCACCAACGGCGCCTACCGCTACGTCTCGCGGCGCGGCGAGGAGGAGTACGCCTTCCGCGGCACCTTCCCCTACGTCGGCGAGGACAAGATCATCCAGACCTTCACGTGGGAGGGCATGCCGGAGGCCGTGGCCCTGGAGACCCTGACGCTCGAGGACCTCGGCGACGGCCGTACCCGCCTCCACGGGTTCTCGATCTGCGACTCCTTCGAGGCGCGTGACGGCATGCTCGCCAGCGGCATGGAGGTCGGGATCCACGAGGGCTACGCCAAGCTCGACCGCATGCTCGGCGAGGGCACCGTCTGATGGCCCTCCCCGAGGCACCGGCCGCCAGGCACGAGGTGGTGGCCGGGGAGTTCGCCCGGCTGGTCGGGCAGACGACCGACTGGTCGGCCCCCGCACCCGTCGAGGGCTGGGCCGCCCGCGACGTCGTCGACCACCTGGTCTCCTGGTTCCGCGGCTTCCTGTCCGCCGGAGGCGTCGAGCTCCCGCCCGGCCCGTCGGTCGCGGACGACCCGCAGGCCGCGTGGCAGCACCACGCCGACGGCGTACAGGCCCTGCTCGACGAGCGCGGTGACGAGGAGTTCGTCCACCCCTACGTCGGTCCGCACCCGCTCGCCCGCGCGGTCGACCAGTTCTACATCTCCGACGTCTTCATGCACTCCTGGGACCTGGCCCGCGCCACCGGCCAGTCGCCACGGCTCGACGAGGAGTTCGCGGGCCAGATGCTCGCCGGCATGCAGCCGATCGAGCAGATGCTGCGCGACTCGGGACAGTACGGACCCGCCGTCCCGGTCTCCGACGACGCACCCGTGGTCGACCGGCTGATGGGGTTCGTCGGCCGCGACCCCGCGTGGCGGCCCGGCGGTCCCCGATGAGCACCGTGGTGCTGCACAACGTCGTGTCGCTCGACGGGTTCGTCGCCCGCCCCGACGACGACCCCGGCCCAATCTTCGACTGGTACTTCAACGGCGACCGGTCCCTCTCCGCGCAGGACATGGCCGATCCCGAGCCGGGCGGGCTGCGGGTCTCGCAGACGTCGTACGACTACGTGCGACCGGTGTGGGACGCGATCGGGTGCATGGTGATCGGTCGCCGCCTCTTCGACCTCACCAACGGGTGGGAGGGCCGGCCACCGACCGGCGACCACGTGGTGGTGGTGTCCCACCGGCCCAGGCCCGAGGGCTGGCACCCGGAGGCGTCCTACCACTTCGTCGACGACGTCGCCGCCGCGATCGCGAAGGCTCGCGAGCTCGCCGGCGACCGGGTGGTCGCGCTGGCGGCCGGCGACGTCGGGGGCCAGGCGCTCAGCCTCGGCCTCGTCGACGAGGTGGCGATGGACGTGGCGCCGGTCGTGCTCGGCGCCGGCAAGCGCTTCTTCGGACCCCACGACACCGAGGTGCTGCTCGACGACCCCCACGTCGTCATCCAGGGCGACCGGGTGCTGCACCTCCGTTTCCGCGTGCGCAGGTGACCTAGGGTCGCAGCATGAAGTACGTGGTCTACGGCGCCGGGGCTGTCGGTGGGGTCATCGGTGGTCGCCTCCACCTCGCGGGGCTCCCCGTGACCCTCGTCGCCCGAGGCGCACACCTCGCCGCGATCCGCTCCCGCGGGCTGGTCCTCGACGCCGGCGACGGCCGCCACACGATCGACGCCCCCGCGACCGACACGGCAGCCGACGTCGAGTGGTCCGACGACACCGTCGTGATCCTCGCGGTGAAGTCCCACCAGGCCGCGGTCGCGCTCGCCGACCTGCGCGAGCACGCGCCCGCCGGCACCGCGATCGTCTGCGCGACCAACGGCGTCGCGACCGAGATCGCGGCGCTGCGCCTCTTCGCGCGGACCTATGCCGTCTGCGTGATGCTGCCGTCGACGCACCTCGAGCCCGGCGTCGTCATCGCCGGCTGCCACCCCACCCCGGCGATCCTCGACATCGGGCGGATCCCCGGCGGGACCGACGCGACCACGGCCGCGGTGGCAGCCGACCTCGCCGTCGCGGGCATCGCCTCGGTCGAGCGCGACGACATCATGGCGTGGAAGCGACGCAAGCTCCTGATGAACCTCGGCAACGGCGTCGACGCCTCCTTCGCCCGGGGCGAGGCCGCCGACGCACTCGCCGAGCGTGCGCAGGCCGAGGGCGAGCAGGCGCTGACCATCGCCGGCCTCTCCTACGTCAGCGCGGAGGACGACCGGGCCCGGCGCGGCGACATCCTGCAGCGGCGTCCCGACCTCGAGCGCGGTGGCGGCTCGACCTGGCAGAGCCTGGCGCGCGGCACGGGCGACTCGGAGATCGACTACCTCGCCGGCGAGATCGTCCTGCTGGGCCGCCTCCACGGCGTACCCACGCCCGTCAACGAGGCCGTCGTCGCCGCCACCCGCTCGCTGGCGTACGCCGGCGCCGCCCCTCGCAGCCTCGACGCCGCCCCGGTCCTCGCCTCCCTCTGACCCTCCAGCGGTGGCGGAGCCACCTTCGAGCGCCGAGATGGGCCGGCGGGGAACGCCAGAGGCCCGCCACCCCAGCGGGGTGACGGGCCTCTGCGTGAAGGCGTGGATCAGGCCTTGGCCTCGTCCTCGGTCTCCTCGGCGTCAGCAGCCTCAGCGGCAGCCTCGTGCTCCTCGGCAGCAGCCTCGTGCTCCTCGGCAGCAGCCTCGTGCTCGGCGGCAGCGGCCTCGTGCTCGGCGGCGGCGGCCTCGTGCTCCTCGGCAGCCGTCTCGGCCGTGGCGTCCTCGGTCTCCTCGGCCTCGACCGGGGCAGCCGGCGCCGGAGCAGCGGCCTTCTCGGTCTTCTTGGTCGACGGAGCCTTCGGGCTGTAGGCCTCGGTCACCAGCTCGATGACCGCCATGGGGGCGTTGTCGCCCTTGCGGGGACCGACCTTGGTGATGCGGGTGTAGCCACCGGGGCGCTCCGAGAAGGTCGGGGCGATCTCGGTGAACAGCGTGTGCACGACCGACTTGTCGTGGATGGTCTTGAGGACCTCACGACGGTTGTGCAGGTCGCCGCGCTTGGCCTTGGTGATCAGCTTCTCCGCGACCGGGCGCAGCAGGCGCGCACGGGTCTCGGTGGTGGTGATCCGGCCGTGCTCGAACAGGGCCGTGGCCAGGTTCGACAGCATCAGGCGCTGGTGGGCCGGGCTACCGCCGAGGCGGGGGCCCTTCTTGGGCTTGGGCATGGTGTGCCTTCTTTCTCTCGGGCCGTGTCAGGTACCCGGGTAGACGACCGACGGGGAGCCGGTCGGTTTGGAGTAGACCGTGAGGTCAGTTCAGAGCTGCTCGTCCTCGATGAACGCGTCGTCGTCATCGTCGCCGTAGGCGGCGAGGGCGGCGTGCGGGTCGAAGCCGGGCGCGCTGTCCTTGAGCGAGAGGCCCATCTCGACGAGCTTGGCCTTCACCTCGTCGATGGACTTGGCGCCGAAGTTGCGGATGTCGAGCAGGTCCTGCTCCGAGCGCGAGATGAGCTCACCCACGGTGTGGATGCCCTCGCGCTTGAGGCAGTTGTAGGAGCGGACCGTGAGCTGCAGGTCCTCGACCGGAAGGGCCAGGTCGGCAGCGAGCTGCTCGTCGACGGGCGACGGGCCGATGTCGATGCCCTCGGCCTCGACGTTGAGCTCACGGGCCAGGCCGAACAGCTCGACGAGCGTCTTGCCGGCCGAGGCGATCGCGTCGCGGGGACGGATCGACTGCTTGGTCTCGACGTCGATGACGAGCTTGTCGAAGTCGGTGCGCTGCTCGACTCGGGTGGCCTCGACCTTGTAGGTCACCTTCATGACCGGGCTGTAGATCGAGTCGACCGGCATGCGGCCGATCTCGTTGTCCGCGCCCTTGTTCTGGACCGACGAGACGTAGCCGCGGCCACGCTCGACGACGAGCTCCATCTCCAGCTTGCCCTTGTCGGACAGCGTGGCGATCTTGAGCTCGGGGTTGTGGACCTCCACGCCGGCGGGCGGCGTGATGTCGGCGGCGGTGACGTCACCGGCACCGGACTTGCGGAGGTACATCACGACGGGCTCGTCGTGCTCCGAGGAGACGACGATGCCCTTGAGGTTGAGGATGATCTCGGTCATGTCCTCGGTGACGCCCTCGATGGTCGAGAACTCGTGGAGGACGGAGTCGACCTTGATGCTGGTGACCGACGCACCCGGGATCGAGCTGAGGAGCGTACGACGCAGCGAGTTGCCGAGCGTGTAGCCGAAGCCGGGCTCGAGGGGCTCGATGACGAACCGCGAGCGGAACTCGTCGACGGTCTCTTCCGTGAGGGTCGGGCGCTGAGCAATGAGCACGGAGTTCTTCCTTTCCGGATCCGACCGCTATTTGAGGGATCCGAACATGAGGTTGGCGGAAATGACGAGCTGGAAGAGGGGCGTCGGCGGCCGCCCGGAGGCGGCCACCGACGGTGGTTCACTTCTTGGAGTAGTACTCCACGATGAGCTGCTCCTGGACCGGCACGTCGATCTGCGCGCGGACCGGGACCTGGTGGATCAGGACGCGCATCCGCGACGGGATGACCTCCATCCACGCGGGGGTGACGCGCTCGCCGTGGGTCTCGCGGGCGACGATCAACGGCGTGAGCTCGAGCGACTTCTCGCGCACGTCGATGATGTCGTGGTCGGTGACCTGGAAGGACGGGATGTCGACCTTCTTGCCGTTGACCAGGAAGTGGCCGTGCACGACGAGCTGGCGGGCCTGGCGGCGCGTACGGGCGAAGCCGGCGCGGTAGACCACGTTGTCGAGGCGGCACTCGAGGAGCTGCAGGAGGTTGTCGCCGGTCTTGCCCTGGCGGCGGCTGGCCTCCTTGTAGTAGCGGACGAACTGCTTCTCCATCACGCCGTAGGTGAAACGAGCCTTCTGCTTCTCACGGAGCTGCAGCAGGTACTCGGACTCCTTGATGCGACCGCGGCCGTGCTGGCCGGGGGCGTAGGGACGCTTCTCGAAGGCAGCGTCGCCGCCGACGAGGTCGACACCGAGACGGCGCGACTTGCGGGTCATGGGACCGGTGTAGCGGGCCATGTTTCAGTCTCTCTTTCTCAGTCTCGGGTCAGACGCGACGGCGCTTGGGCGGCCGGCATCCGTTGTGAGGGGTGGGCGTGACGTCCTGGATGGTGCCGACCTCGAGGCCGATGGCACCCAGCGAACGGATGGCGGTCTCACGACCCGAGCCCGGACCCTTGACGAAGACGTCGATCTTCTTCATGCCGTGGTCCATGGCGCGACGGCCAGCGGCCTCGGCAGCCATCTGGGCGGCGAAGGGGGTGGACTTGCGCGAGCCCTTGAAGCCGACGGTGCCGGCAGAGGCCCACGAGATCACCGCACCGGTCGGGTCGGTGATCGTGACGATGGTGTTGTTGAACGTGCTCTTGATGTGGGCTTCGCCCTGAGCGATGTTCTTCTTCTCCTTGCGGCGGACCTTGGTCGCGCGGCTCTTGGGAGGCATTCACTAACTCCTGATGAGGTCTGGTCTGGAAGCGTGTGGGACGAGGGTGATCAGCGCAGGGCGCCGATCACTTCGCCTTCTTCTTGCCGGCAACCGTGCGCTTCGGACCCTTGCGGGTGCGCGCGTTGGTCTTGGTGCGCTGACCGCGGACCGGGAGGCCCATGCGGTGGCGGCGACCCTGGTAGCTGCCGATCTCGATCTTGCGGCGGATGTCCGCCTGGACCTCGCGTCGGAGGTCACCCTCGATCTTGAAGTTGGCTTCGATCTCGTCACGAAGCTTGACCAGCTCCTCGTCACCGAGCGTGTGGACCCGAGCGTTCGGGTCGACGCCGGTGGCGGCCAGGAGCTGCTGGGCGCGGGTACGGCCGATGCCGTAGATGTAGGTGAGTGCGATCTCGATGCGCTTGTCGCGCGGGAGGTCAACACCAACGAGGCGTGCCATGTGGCGGTTTCCTTGTCTGTTCTCGCATCGGTTTCAGGTCGTGTCGCGTCCCATGAGTGCCGCTTGCGAGCAAGCTCGCTGTGCGCTCTTTGTGGTGGTTGTCTCGACTTCGTCGATCCAACCGTCCTCATTCAGGCTCCGGCCGGTGCTCCGGAGGTGGTTCAGCCCGCTTGCGCGGACCTAGCGATCACGTTGTATTGAGTTGCTGTTGCTTGGTCCCTGCTGAGGTTCAGGCTCGCTAGCCGCAAGCGGCTGCGCGACTCGTGATCTCGTCCGGCGGAGCCGGAGCGAGATCACTCACCCTCAGCCCTGCCGCTGCTTGTGGCGGGGGTTCTCGCAGATGACCATGACCCGGCCGTGACGGCGGATGACCTTGCACTTGTCACAGATGGGCTTGACGCTCGGGTTGACCTTCATGTCAACGGATTCCTTGCTACTCGGCTGCTCGGTTACTTGTAGCGGTAGACGATCCGACCCCGGGTGAGGTCGTACGGCGAGAGCTCCACCACGACCCGGTCCTCGGGGAGGATCCGGATGTAGTGCTGTCGCATCTTGCCGCTGATGTGCGCGAGCACCTTGTGCCCGTTGGCCAGCTCCACGCGGAACATGGCGTTGGGAAGGGCCTCCACGACGGTGCCCTCGATCTCGATCACGCCTTCTTTCTTCGGCATGTCCTCCACAATCTGTTGTCTCGTTGTCTACCGTGGCCCGGGAACCGCCCGGCACCCGCAGGTGGCCGGTGGACCTCGTGTGCGGTTCCTGGGAGCCTCTTCCCGGACACACGCGCGGTCGTCTGCGACGATCGCACGAGATTCCGGGCAGCCGCGAGGCACCACGAAACGCAGCCCACGTTGGGCCGACGCACCAGTTTAGTCAGGCGTGCGCCGAGAACGCCAATCAGCGAGCGAGCGCAGCCGGGCCAGGCGTCCGGTCGCCGGCTCCCCCGTCGACGCCTCGTCCCGGTGGTCCGCCCCGGCGGGGTCGGTCGCGGGTGCGGACCGGCCTCGACGCAACGAGCGCAGGCTGATGGCGGCCCGCAGCCGCTGCCACGTGCCCACCTCCTGCGACATCGCCCGGCGCTCGGCGTCCACGGACTCCCAGTAGGTCGCCGCGGCGGACTCGACGGGCACGCTCGGGCCGAAGACGAAGCTGTCGGCGCGCCGGGCCAGTGCCCCGGCCTGACCGGACACGATGCCCACCGACTGCTCGCGACGGGTGACCGTGGGCCCCAGGGGCACCACCTGCCCCAGGTCGCGGGCGTGGTCGACGAGCTCGCGCCACGCGCCGACGAAACGGGCCGACGCCGAGTCCGCGCTGCGCCGCCGGTGCCGGCGCCACGCCTTGATCCCCACGATCGCGCCGAGGAGCAGCGCGAGGAGGAGCAGCGGCCCACCGACGTAGGTCAGCACCACGCCGATCCACGACGGGAGCCCGGCGACCAGGCCCTCGTCCTCGGCGGCGTCCTTCTTCGAGGCCTTGCGCTCCTTGAGGTCGGCGTCGCTCTGCTCACCCGCGTCGGAGGGCGGCGGGATCGGGTTGGGCGGCGGGATCACCGTCCCGGACATCGGGGTGTTGGTCTCGGGGATCTGCTCGGCCGGCGGCGTCAGCGACATGAACGCCTCGGTCGGCAGCGTGCGCCACGAGCCGTCGGCGGCGCGGAGCTCGACCCACGCCGACACGTCGCTGCCCGTCACCACGCCGCCCTCGGGCACGACGGCACCGAGGACCACCCGCGCCGGGACGCCGATGTCGTTGGCGATCAGCGCCATCGTGGCGGCGTACTGCTCGTCGTTGCCGACGATCTGCGGCGCGTTGACGAACTCGTCCGACAGCCGCCAGACGCTGTGGCCGCCGACGTAGATCTTCTCGGTGCGTCCGACGCCGTCGGAGTACTTGCCCTGCGACCGCAGGTGCTCGGCCGCGGCGAGGACGCGGTCCATCGGGTCGGTCCCGGCGCCCTCGGTCCACTTCTCGGTCGGAGCCTGGATGAAGGACGCGCTCGGCGGGAGGCTGGTGAGCTCGTCCGAGCCCACCGTCTCCGGCGTGAGCACGTCGTCGGGCTGGATCTCGGTGAACGTGTAGCGGTCGCCGGGCTGGAGGCCGGACGGGACCACCGCGGTCGAGGTCGCCAGGTTGTAGCGGAAGACCTCGGCCTTGGCGCGCGCGTCGGCGGTCTCGAAGCGCATCGACTGGAGCGCGCCGACGGTCGGCAGCCACACGCCCGACCAGCCCTCGCCGAGGGTGATCGTCACCTCGGTCGCGCGGCCACCGTCGGCCGGGTCGGCCACCGGGTTGTCGATGGTGGAGGAGACGCGCTGGAACGAGTCGTCGGCGGGTCCGGGCAGCGCGTTGTCGCTCGCGCCCCACACCATGCCGTCGTAGCGGTCCATCGTGGCGAACCGGACCCGGGTGTTGGCGGGGAGGTCGCCCTCGACCTCCAGCAGCGTCTTGTCGTAGACGTTGGCGCCGTTGGCCTGCCCCTTGGGGTTGACGTACCTGCGGAAGCCGGCGAGCGGCGAGGGGTAGCGGCCGATGTCGAAGGGCGGCTCGACCCAGTTGCGAGCCACGGCACGCTCGGCGTCCGCGCCGGCCAGCACCCCGCTGACCGGGAAGGCGATCCCCGCGGCCAGGGCGAGCATCGCGACGGCCCCGACACCCCGGACGTAGGACGTCGTACCGCCCTGCACCGCAGCACTGGCACGGCGTGCGCGGATCGCCAGCCAGGCGAGCGCGAGCCCGGCGAACACCGAGCCCTGGAGCAGCAGGGACTGCGGGTGGCGTACGCCGAGCAGGATCGCGCCCGACAGGGCGAGGGTCATCCCGACGACCGGGAGGACGGCGGCCAGCCAGGCGCGGCGCACCGGCAGGTGGGCGAGCCCGAGGCCGACCAGGCCGGCGAGCAGCCCGGCCAGCCACGGCAGGACCAGCAGGGGTCCGTCGCCGTCGACGGGCGGGAGGGTGGTGAGCAGGTCCTTCCAGCCGAACACGGCCTGGTCGGCGACCCGCGCGAGCGTCGAGGCACTGGGGAACAGGGCGCCGTCGCCGAGAGAGCGCAGGCAGAGCGGCCCGCCCAGCAGGAAGAACAGCACCACGCAGATGACGACGGCCGAGATGATCGGCCACCCGGCGGCACGGGTGAGGTGGGTGACCACCACTGCGAGGAGCGCGCCGAGCATGCCCACCACGAGGTAGGTGGCGCCGGTGAACGAGCTGCCCAGGGCGCTCAGCGCGACCGCGGCCAGGACCAGCGTGAAGCCGATGTCGATCCACGAGTGGCGGTCGGGCAGCAGCGCGTGCGCGCGGACCCGGGTGCGGGTGCCGGTGCTCGACGACGTCTTCACGCGCGCTCCGGCCCTCGTCTGCTGCTGCTCGTTCATCGCACGCTCCAGCGCAGCAGGCCGCCGAGGTCTTCCTTGGCGGCGAGGTGCAGGACGGGCAGGCCGCCGGTCTCGGTGACCCGGCTCGAGCCCTCGGGGTCGACCACGATGCCGAACCTGCGGACCTCGGGAGCGAACGCCGCGGCCGAGCGCAGCAGGTCGCGGAAGCCCGTGCCGGTGCCACCGACGAAGAAGGCCAGGCTGGTGTCGCGGGCCAGCGTGCTCGCCTGACGACCCGACTCGACGATGCCGCGCTGCCCGAAGTCGGCGCGGCACACGGCGTCGAGCGCGAGGTAGCCGTCGGAGCCCGAGGCACCCGCCGAGGCATGCGGGCCGCAGACGAAGGACACGTCGAACTCGTCGAGCACCGCCCGGACCGCGATCGAGGCCGCCACCGCCATCGCGGTCTCGAAGTCCTCCGGGTCCGACCACGACGACAGCCGGTCGTCGACCACGATCGTGGCGTGGCTGCGGCGGGTGTCGAGGTACTGGCGGACCAGCAGGGCGGACTCGCCCGTCGAGGCCATCACCTTGGCCGACGAGCGCCAGTGGATGTGCCGCAGGTCGTCGCCGGGGACGTACTCGCGCAGCGCGTGGAAGGCCAGGTCGCTCTGGCTGACGGCGTCGGTGGAGACGCCCTCGAGGTCGCGCAGGAGGCCGGCGCCCAGCGACTCCATCGGCACCAGGTGCGGACGGACGAGCACCTCGCGCACCGGCGTCCACACCACGTCGCGGGAGAAGATGCCGATCGGGTCGCCCCGACGCGTCATGGCCGGGCCGACCGCGATCACGCCGCGCCGCTCGGTGCGGATCGTGAAGGACTCCTCGTGCGTGGCGCCGGGGGCGAGCGAGCTGATGCCGTAGCGGTGGATCGCCGAACCCACCGGCACCTCCAGCGTGGTCGGCACCAGCCGCGACGAGGCGCGGTTGACCACCAGGACGCCGGCGGCCACCGACTCCCCCGCCGCGACCCGCTCGGGCTGGAGGCGGAGGTCGACCGACACCGCGGTGCGCCCCATCAGGAAGGGCAGCGAGAGGACGATGAGGGCGAGGCAGGCCGTGCCGAGGACCGACAGCTCACGCCACTGCGTGAGGCTCGCGACCAGGAGCGCGCCCAGCCCGAGCCCGAGGACCAGCCAGCCGATTGGCTTGATCACCTCCAGCGCATCGTTCAACCGCTGCCTCATCGCCGCTTCAGGCCCCCACGCGGTCCGTCGGCGGCGCGACGGCGTCGAGCAGGCGCGAGATCACGGTCTGCACGTCGACGCCGCTGAACTGCGCCTCGGCGTCGAGCAGCAGGCGGTGCGAGAGCACCGGCTCGGCGAGGTCCTTGATGTCGTCGGGAACGACGTGGTCGCGACCGTCGGCGGCGGCCCACGTCTTGGCGACGCGGACGAGGGCCAGGCAGCCGCGCGGCGAGAGGCCGAGCTTGACGTGGGGCTGGCGACGCGACTCCTCGGCCAGCTCGGCGACGTAGCCGATGACGGCCGGGTCGACGTAGACCTGGTCGGCCAGGCCGCTCATCTGCGCGATCGTCGCGGCCGTGATCACCGGCTGCACCAGTGCGGCGCGGTCGCGCACCGCGGCGTTGTTGAGCAGCTCGACGGTGGCCTGGCGGTCGGGATAGCCGACCGACGTCTTCATCAGGAACCGGTCGAGCTGGGCCTCGGGCAGCCGGTAGGTGCCGGCCTGCTCGATCGGGTTCTGGGTGGCGATCACCAGGAACGGCTTGCCCACCGGGTGCGCGACGCCGTCGACGGTGACGCGGCCCTCCTCCATCACCTCGAGCAGCGCCGACTGGGTCTTGGGCGAGGCGCGGTTGATCTCGTCGGCGAGGACGATCGTGTGGAAGATCGGGCCGGGGTGGAACTCGAACGTGCCCTTGTGCTGGTCGTAGACCGTGACGCCGGTGACGTCGGACGGCAGCAGGTCAGGGGTGAACTGCACCCGGGCGTGGCTGCCCTGCACGGTGTTGGCCAACGCACGCGCGAGCATCGTCTTGCCGGTGCCGGGGAAGTCCTCGAGGAGCACGTGGCCCTCGGAGAGCAGGCAGGTCAGCGCCAGCCGTACGACGTGGCGCTTGCCGAGGACGGCCTTCTCCATGTTGTCGGTGAGCTGGTCGAAGGTGGTCCTGAACCACTCTGCCTGTTCGTGGCTGATCGTCATGCTGCTCTCTTTCTCATCACCAGTTGCCGGGGGACGCCAGGAAGTCGACGTCGTCGCCCGCGAGCCGGTCCCACCGGCAGAGGGCCGTCGTGGTGCCGCCGCGGAAGTAGATGGGGACGATCTGGTCGCTCGAGGAGTACCAGGGACCCCACGTCCGCTCGTTCTTCGACCACCATGCGTCGCGCGTGTTGTCCACCTCGCAGCTGACGCCGTCGCCCGTGCGCAGACCGCGGATCAGGAACTGCACCCGCGCGCAGGTCGCCTCGACGCAGTCGGGCTGGCTCCCGTTCTGCTTGCAGTCGGGCAGGGTGGAGTCCGCGGCGTCGCTGCACGCCGTGCCTCTCGTCACCTGCACCGTCGGCGGGGGCGGCGGCCCGCTGCGGTCCGAACGGCCCTTCGACGCCGTGCCGCGCCCTCCCGGAGCCGCATCCTGCAGGGTCACGTCGATCCGGACGTCACGGTCGAAGTCGTCGGCCGTGAAGGAGAAGGGCTGCGTGAATGAGCCGGCACCGCCGAGGTCGATGATCTGGGCGGGCCCGCCGTTCACGCGGACGGCCAGCTGGGCAGGATCACCGTTGCTCGTGCCGCTGATCGACCACGTCAGGTCCCGGCCGTTGACGTTGGCTGCCGGGATGTCGTTGAGCATGTTGGCCAGGGGACCGAACGACTGCACGCTCTGCTGGCCGCTCAGGGTGCACCCGGCCGGTGCCTTCTCGTTGCAGACCCGGAGCTGGATGGGATAGGGCTGCTCGTTGCTCGGCACCAGGATCCGGGTCGTGTACGTGCCGATCCCCTGGTTGAAGGACTTGTTGACCAGACCGCCGACCAGGATGTCCACCTTGCTGGTCGTGCCGCGCGAGTCGGGCACCGTGTACTGGAGCTGGACCTCCTGGTTGGTCCCCGTGGCGTTCGCCGTGAAGGGACCCCACTGTGCGGGCCGTCCGACCGACTCGATCGCCGTGCCCTCGCTCGGCTGGGACCGGTTGCCGGGCTGGTTCGCGGCCGTGACGCGGTAGGTGTACGTCTGTCCGTCGTAGGGCACGCCCTGGTGGGTGCACGACAGCGAGGCGAGCTTCTGGCAGCCCGGGACGGCGCCCGAGGCGCCATCGCTCGTCGTGTAGGAGACCGTGTAGACGGTGGGTCCCTGGCCCTCGGGCAGGACGGCCTGCCACGTGATGCGCATGTTCGTCTGGTTGGCCCCCGCTTCGAGATCGGTGACCGCCGGTGCAGGCGGGGCCGGCGGCGTACCGAGCGGCTGGAACTCTGCGGACGAGCGCGGCGCCGAGTAGCCCACGGTGTTCTGGGCCTTCACCGTGAAGACGTACTTCTCGTTGTTGTTGAGCCCGGGCGCGGCAAAGCTCAGCTGGTTGCCGGGGACGACGGCCTGGCCACCGACCCAGGTGATCGTGTAGTCGTCGATCCTCGCGGCTCCGATGATCGACGGCTTGTCCCACGCGATCGTGATCGTGCCGTCGCCCTGGCTCTTCATCCGGATGTTCTGCACCCGGCCGGGCTCGGTGTCGGCACGCGCGGTCTGGGACAGCTCGCTGTAGTCGCTCGGGCCGACGCGGTTGTAGGCCCGGACCCGGAAGTTGTAGTTGCCGGTGCTGTTCTTGACGAGCTTGCGGAAGACGCACTCGTTGGTCTCGCACCTCTGCGTGGTGCCCTTCCGCTCCTCCTTCACCTCGTAGTAGAGGATCGGAGCCCCGCCATCGTCGTCGGGCGGTGCCCACGACATCTTGACCGTGTCGATCTCGTCGGACTGCTGGTAGGGGCGTGGCGCGCCGGGCGTCGAAGGAACCCCGATGACCTGGAACTGGATCCGGGCCTCGGCCTGGCGCTCGGGTGGCGGGCTCGAGGAGGAGACGTCACTGACGACCAGCCGGAACGCGGCCTGCGCGCCACGCGCGTCCTTGTCGGCAGTCAGCGTCAGCTTCCCACCCGAGGACGTCGCGCGGACGCCGGGGTTGTTGCCGGTGCCCTGCACCGACACGATCGTCGGGTCGGGGTCGGACACCCCGGCCTGCAGGTAGGGGCCGATGTCGATGGTGCGCGACTCACCCGCCTCCATCGCCTCCACCGGGATGGGGTTCATGGTCGGAGGCGGCGCCTGCGCGAGCCGGAAGCGCACCTCCTCGACGTTGCTCTCGCCGGCCTGCACGGACAGCACGGCCTCGCCGCCCCGGGTGGCGGTGTCCGCGGCCGTCACCGCCACCACCGAACCGTCCGGCGCGCCGACGTCGACCCCGTCGACGGACTCGCTCCAGTCTGCCGAGTACTCGAGCCCGGCCTCGTCGCGCGGGTCGACGGTGAACACCTTGCAGAAGGTGGCGATGTCGAGGTCGTAGCTCTGCCCGGCGGAGATCGGGACGACCTGGGACGGACACTCGAGCTCGGGCCGGTCGTCGCCGACCAGCACCGGGATCGACAGGAGCACCGTCGCGCCGTCGTCGGTGGTGGTGACGTCCTCGTTGCCTGTCTCGTCGGTCGCGGTCGTGACCTCGACCAGCACCGCGCCGGGTCCGCGGAATCCCTCCGGGGCGCTGAGGGTGAATCCGCTGGCGCCGTCCGGTCCGACCGCGAGCTGAGCCGGCGATGCCGACCAGGATCGGCGGCCGGACGCGAGTCGCACGTCGCCGCCGTCGGGCGCCGCGACGTAGTCACCCAGCCTGCCCGTGATCGTCTCGCCCGGGTCCAGCTTGATCAGTGCCTTGTCGACCACGTAGGGCAGGCCGGTGCCGGTCGGCGGGACGTAGACCGACGCCGTCGCCGACGCACCGTCGAGGTCCTCGACGACGAACGGCAGCACCTTGGGCGCCACGCCCCGGTCGGCCCGCACGGACACGTCGTCGACGACGGTCGCGGACGGGTCTCCGCTCACGCCGGAGACGCGGAGGTCGTCGGTCGTGCCGTCAGGGTCGTACGCACCGTCGAGCACGTCGACCACCACGCTGCCGCTGTCCTCGACCCGGCCGAACGCGTCGTAGACGATGGGCGGGTTGTTGAAGCCCTCCGCGGTCTCGAGCGTCATCGTGGACCGCGACTCGCTCAGGCCGTTGGTGACGCTGTAGACCAACACGAGGGGGCGAGCGCCGGCCGTCTCGGGCGCCGGCACGGTGACGAGGTTGGTGTCGGGGTCGAGCTTGGCGCCCTCGGGGCCGTCGAGCAGGGTGACCTTCACGGAGTCGCCCGGCGCGACGTAGTCGTTGGCGAGCGGGTCGAACGTCGCCGTACGCCCCGGCGCTACGGTGAGCCGGTCCTCGACCGCGAGCGGCGGCTGGGGCTGCGTGGCCTCCACGACCGCCACCCGGACGGTGCCGGTGGCGAAGGCGCCCTGCGAGTCCACCACGGAGTAGGTGAACTCGTCGGTGCCGACCGTGCGCGGGTAGGCCTCGTACTCCAGGAAGTTGCCGCCGTAGCCCACGATCCGTCCGAGCCGGGGCGCGGAGGTGATGCCCGTGACCGTCACGGGGTCACCGTTGCGGTCGACCCCGGTGCCGGGCACCCGGATCTTCACCGAGTCGGCGGAGGTCACCCGGCTCTCGAGCGTCGGGGGCTCCGGCGGGTCGTTGGGGTCGTCCTTGGGCACGACGGTCACCCGGAGGACGCCGTTGGCCTTCTCCCCCTCGAGGTTCTGCGCGACGTAGGTGATCTCGTAGGTGTCGCGTTCCTTGATCCTGTCCGGGGCGACGTAGCGCACGACGCGTCCGGAGACGAAGGCGCGGCCGACGTCACCGGTGACGTCGATCGGCGCGACGACGTCGAGCTCGCCCGGGGTGTCGCTGTCGATCAGGTCGTTGACCAGGGTCAGCCGGTCCCCGGACGGCGACACGTCGTTGTCGAGCACGGGCGCGCTGACCGACGATCCCGCCCTCACGACCACCCGGTCACCGGCCGTGATCGGGGTGTTGTCGGCCGGGGCCTCGCGCTGGGTGACCACGACCTCGCCGCGGATGCCCGAGCTGGTGCCGTTGCTGATCGTGTACGACACCGTCTGGGTGGCCGGCGACAGGTCGGGCTGCACGGCCGAGATCCGCAGCCAACGACCGTCGATGATGGCGACGTCGAGCTGGCCGGGACGATCGCCCGCTCCCCGCTGCACGACCAGGAGCCCGCCGGCCGGGTCGAGGTCGTTGGCGAGCACGTCGACGATGCCCGGCGCCTGGCCGTAGATCGTGAGGGTGTCGGGCATCGCGATGGGGTCCGCCGCCCGCTTCGGTCGTGGCTTCACGTCGACGCGGATGGTGCCCTCGTCGAGCGTGGCGTTGCCGTAGGCCGCGTCGTAGCTGAGGAAGTAGGTGCCGGCCCGGTCTCCGGTGAAGGTGAGCTGCCCGGTGTCGAGGTCGGTGACGACCTTGGAGCCCGGCTGCTGGGGGACCTTGCCGCCGAGTGCGAGCTCCGCGTTGGGGGTGTCGGGGTCCGAGCCGGGGAGGTCGTTGAGGAGCGGGCGGATCTTGATCGGCTTGCCGACCTCCCCGCGTACGACGTCGGGCTCGGCGCTCGGCGGGAAGGAGTCCTGGTCCTTGGGTGCCTGCACCTGGAAGGCCAGCGACTTCTTCACCGCCGGCGAGCGGCCGTCCGTCACGGCGAACTCGACGCGGATCGTCTGCGGTCCGTCCGCCGCTGTGGAGGGGGCGCTGAACCTGATCCGCCCGTCCGCCGTGGTGCGCGCCGTGGCGCCGCTCTCCTCGCCACCGGTCGCGGCGGCCGAGTCGAGCAGGAGGGTGTCGCCGTCGGCGTCGTCGCGCCAGTCCGCGAGCACGGGGACCGTGAGTGACCCACCGTGCGGCACGCGGTAGACCGGCTTCCGGTAGCCCGCCCGCACGTCGGGCTGCTCGTTCTCCGCGCCGCTGCGGACGTCGACGGTCACCGCCGCGCGCGCCGAGAGCCCGTTGCGACCGTCGTCGATGGTGTAGTCGAACGTGGCCGGCCTGGCCTCGTCGGGCATCTGCAGGACCAGGGTCTGACCGTCCGGGCTGATCTCGACCCGCGCACCACCGGTGGGCTGGTCGACGTCGACGATGCTGAGCAGTCGGCCCTCGGGAGCCGCGTCGTTGTCGAGCGGGTGCAGCACCGTCGTCCGGCCGGGCCGCACGCCGTAGGAGTCGGGCTTGGCCGTCGGCGGACGGCGGTCGGCCTCGCTGGGGTTCTCGTTGTCCTTCTCGTCGTCCTCGCTCTGCTTCTTCGAGGTGAACGCGTCCCAGTTGTCGATGTCGATCGGGCGGTCCTGCTGGACGTCCCACACGGCGCCGCTGTTGGCGTCGTTGAGGACGATCTCACCACGGTTGACGCGGAAGGCCAGGCTCGTGGCGTTGCCACCCAGCTCGTCCTCCATGATCTCCTGCGCGCCGCACTGCGTGGCCACGGCTCCCACGCCGCCCGACCACGCGCCGAAGACGCAGGGGCCGAGCCGCACCGGCTGGACCGGGGTGCCCGAGTAGGTCGAGGTGATGGTGGTGACGTCGCCGGACGCGAGGTCGACGCTCAGCAGTCCGTCGCCGGCGCCGACGAGGACTGCGTCGTAGGACGGTCCGGACTGCTGGAGGACGCTGCCGGCGGGTACCGACGCGGTGGCGCCGTCGAGCACGCGGAGCACCCCGGAGTCGGAGTCGAGCGTGACCACGCGCTCCCCCACCGTGGTCACCTCGCTCACCTGGCCGGCGTCACCCGGGAGGTCGGTGGTCGAGGGCTTGCCGAAGCCCGGGCCGGCGGGGTCGATGGTCGTCACGGTGCCGTCGGACGCCGACGTGACGACGATCGTGCCGCCCTGGCTGACGGCGAGCGCGGCGTCCTCGCCGGCCTCGGCGAGCGGCTTCGACTGCACGTCGAGCGAGCCCATGAGGGGCTTGCCGACCTCGGAGTCGTAGCGGACCGCCCAGACCTCACCGGTCTCGGGGTCGGTGCTCGCGAGCGTGCCGCCGCCCATCCGGACCGAGGCGGCCGCGGGGACGGCCGCCGATCCGCCGTCCTGCAGCTGCAGGCGCGTGGTCTCGATGGCCTGGCCTCGCGCGGAGTTCAGGTCGAGCGTGACGACCGACGCGCCGTCCTGGACGACGTCGAGCCGGGTCTTGCCGTCGTCGCTGGGGACGACGCCGTCGAGCTGGTTGATCGGCTTGTTGAGCCGGCCGGACCAGCCCTTCTTGCCGTTGACGACCCAGATGCCGCCGTCGTTGAGCTCGGCCTCGTGCTTCTTGTAACCGCTCGCGCTGATGGCGTACACCGCCACCGCGCCCGATGCGATCGCCAGTGCGACACCGGAGGCAATGCCCACCCGGTGCCGTCGCACGAAGGTCGCACGCGCCACGCCACTTTCCCCCTTGGCCACACGGTCGACGTGCGCCCGCCGCAGTCAACCACAGGGAGGGTAAGTAGGTGTCGGAGAATCCGACAAGTCGCCGACCACGTGCGCGGACTGGTGGGATGGGTGATGATGGTGGTGTGGGCGCGTACGAGGGGAGCCGACGTTGATCGTCGATGCGCGGTACACCAGTGGGGCTGGTGTGCTGATCGGCAGTGGTGCCCACTGGGTGCTGCTCACCGACCCGGGTGACGAGCAGGTCGTCCAGGAGATCTGGGACGTCCTGTCCATGACCGCCCCCTCCGGCTCGACCGTCGTCGAGCGGGTCCTCGCGATCGTCGAGAAGTCCTTCGACGGCGACCCGCCGGGCCTGGCGGTCGTGGACTTCACCTCCGGCGCCTCGACCACGCTCTCCCGCGGGTCCGGCCACGTACGGATGGCCGGCCCCGGCCGCGTGCTCAGCCTCGACGGCGGCAACGACCCCGGCGAGCTCGAGACGACCCGGCGGCTCGTCGGCGGGGTGGTCGCCGCCCAGCGCGTCGAGCTCAAGCCGATCTCGATGCGCGTCGCCCCCGCACACCAGGCGCAGGAGGCCGCAGCGCCGCTGCCCGCGGCCGGCATGATCGACGGGATCCCGGCCGCCATCCTCGCGGCCAAGGGCCCCGACGGCCCGCCCCCGCGCAACCGGATCCGCCCGCCCGTGGACGACACCGGACCGGCGCGGGACACCTCCGAGCCCGACCCGCTCCTCGCCGCGCGCATCGAGGAGGGCACCCGCACCACCATCCGTACGCCGTCCGAGCCGCACAGCGCCCCGGTGGCCGGTGCCGAGGTCCTCGACTCCCACGACGAGCACGACGACCACGACGGCTCCACCACCTTCCGACCGGCACACCTCTCCCACAACACCGCGCCCACGGTCCTCGCGGTCAGCTGCCCGCTCGGCCACCTGACGCCGCCGGTGTCTCCGCAGTGCCGCGTGTGCCACCAACGCGTCGCGCCGCAGGAGCCGCGCCGCGTCGACCGCCCGCCGCTGGGCGGGCTGCGGCTGCCGACCGGCGAGGTCGTGCCGCTCGACCGCGGTGTGGTGCTGGGGCGCAAGCCCGCTCCCGCCGACGGCAGCACCGACTGGCCCCACCTCGTGCACCTGCCGCGGGACCACTCGTTCGTCTCGCGCCAGCACCTCGAGATCGAGCTCGACGGCTGGGACGTCGTGGCGCGCGACCTCGACAGCAGGGGCGGCACGACCATCGCCCCGCCCGGGCGCGAGCCGCAGCGGATGCGGCCGCGCGACGCCTACGTCCTCGAGCCGGGCACCGTCCTGGACCTGGCGCAGGTCTACGCCGTCCGCTTCGAGACGGGGGCGGTTGCCCGGTGAGCGCCCCGGTCATCCCCGGGTTCGCGTTCATCGAGCACCTGGGCAGCGGCGGTTTCGCCGACGTCTTCCTCTACGAGCAGCAGTGGCCGCGCCAGCGCGTCGCGGTCAAGGTCGTCCGCCCCGACGTCCCGCTGACCGACCGCGAGAAGTACCTCTTCACCGCCGAGGCCAACGCGATGGCTCGGCTGGCCGACCACCCCTACATCGTCTCGGTGATCACCGCGGGTGTCACCGCCGAGGGTGGGCGCCCCTTCCTCGTGATGCGCTACTGCCCGCCACCCGATCTTGGGGTGCGGGTGCGCTCGAACCCGATGGCGCCGGTCGACGCGGTGGCGACGGGCATCAAGCTCGCGAGCGCTATCGAGACGGCCCACCGCTCGGGCATCCTCCACCGCGACATCAAGCCCAGCAACGTCCTGGTCACCACCTATCACGAGCCCGCCCTGACCGACTTCGGGATCGCTGGCCACATGGCCGACGTCGACGGCGACAGCGACGTGCGCATCTCCTACCCGTGGTCGCCGCCCGAGCTCCTCGACGGCCGGTCCAACGGCTCGGTCGCCTCGGACGTCTACTCCCTCGGCGCCACCATCTGGCACCTGCTCGTGGGTCGCTCGCCCTTCTCCATCCCCTCGGGCGACAACTCCACGCGTGCGCTCAGCGCACGCATCCTGCACGCGGCTCCCCCGGCGACCCAGCGGCCCGACGTGCCGCCCGCGCTCGACCGGCTGCTCCAGCAGTGCCTGGCCAAGCGGCCCGAGCACCGGCCGGCCAGCGCGCTCGAGCTCGCCCGGGCGCTGCAGCGCATCGAGTCCGCCGCCGGCTGGTCGCGCACCGCCGTCGCGGTGGAGGGCGACCGGCCCGACGCCTCGGTCGCGGCGCCCGAGGTGGCCGAGGCCCCCGAGGACGCCACCGCGATGAAGCCGGTGACGGTGATCTCGGCGAGCGGCCCGCGGCGGATCGCCGCCCAGGACGTCGCACCGGCCGTCGAGGACGACGAGGAGGCCTCGTCGGTGTCCGGCCTCGTCTGGGCGGGCATCGGAGCGCTGGTCGTGGCGCTGGTGGTCGGGTTCCTGGTCTTCGGTGGCAACGACCGCGAGGAGGACCCCGGCGTGGTCGTCCCGACCGAGTCGCAGGTGCCGAGCGCCGTCGTGCCCGACGAGCTCACGTCGGCTCCGACGCTCTCCGGGCGTCGTACGGCACGCGGGGTGATGTTCGAGTGGGAGCCGACGGTCCCCGTCGAGCCCGGCGACTCGTTCAGCTACCACCGCGACGACACCGACGACTACGGCCGCACCACCAAGCAGCAGCTGCTGCTGCGCACCGACGAGCCGGTCTGCCTCGACCTCCGGATGACCCGCGGGTCCGACAACTCCCCGAGCGTGAGCGAGTGCGTCACCTGATCCGTGTCGCGGTTGCGGCCTGCACGCTGGTGCTGGCCTGCTCAGGCGCGGCTGCGGCGCGGGTCGACCGCACCTCCCCCGACGAGCAGCGGATCCTCGACCTGCTCGGACAGGCACGGATCGTCGACGACATCGGCTACCACCCCGGCTACGACCGCGACTGCGATCCCGGCGCCTGCGTCTTCGGCGAGCCCTGGACCGACGACCACGCCGGCCCTCGAGGCCACAACGGGTGCACCACCCGCGAGGACGTCCTGCTCATGCAGATGAATGACATCGAGCTGCGCTGGGGATCGCGGTGCCGCATCTACGAGGCGCGGCTGCGCGATCCCTACTCGGGCGAGCGGATGACGTGGCGCGACGACGGCTACGACATCTCGATCGACCACGTCTACCCGCTCGCCCGTGCCTGGCACGGTGGCGCGTGGGCGTGGCCGCTGCGCACGCGGATCACCTTCGCCAACGACGTACGCCGCGAGCTGCTGGCGGTCTCCGCGCGCACCAACCAGGCCAAGGAGGCCGACGGCCCGGGCGAGTGGCTGCCGCCCTGGCGCCGCTCGCACTGCGACTACGTACGCCGTTACGTCGGCGTGGCCGTGGCGTGGGACCTGCCCCTCACCACGGCCGACGCGGACGCCGTACGCCGTGTCGCCGCGACCTGCTGAGCCCGACCGGGCCGCTGTTCGTCAGTCGTCTTCCCAGTCGCGGCGCGGACCGGTGGCCGCGTCCTGCGCCTCCGCAGTCATCCGGCTCGAGACGAAGAGCGACAGGGCCGCGGTGATGGCCAGCGTCGCCACGATCACGACGAGGGAGAGCCAGATCGGGATCTCCAGCCAGGCGTAGTCGAGGTGCTCGCCGCCGTTGATGAACGGCAGCTCGTTCTCGTGGAGGGCGTGGAAGAAGAGCTTGACGCCGATGAAGGCCAGCAGGAACGCCAGGCCGTAGGAGAGGTAGATCAGGCGCTGGAGGAGGCCGCCGATCAGGAAGTAGAGCTGGCGCAGGCCCATCAGCGCGAAGATGTTGGCCGTGAGCACCAGGTAGGGCTCCTTGGTGATGCCGAAGATGGCCGGGATCGAGTCGAGCGCGAAGAGCAGGTCGGTCGTGCCGAGGGTGATGATCACGATGAACATCGGCGTGATCATCCGCTTGCCGGCCTCGCTGTGGAACAGCTCGCGGCCGTGCCACTCCGAGGTGGCCGGGAAACGTTTCTCGACGAACGCGACGACGCGGTTCTCCTCGAACTCGTCGTCCTCGTCCTCGCCGCCCTCCCGGGCCAGCTTGAAGGCCGTGTAGACGAGGAAGAGCCCGAAGAGGTAGAAGATCCAGCTGAAGTTGCTGATCGCGGCGGCGCCGACGGCGATGAAGATCGCCCGCATGATCAGCGCCATCACGATGCCGATCATCAGGGCGTACTGCTGGAGCTCCTTGGGCACGGCGAACTTCGCCATGATGATGATGAAGATGAAGAGGTTGTCGATCGAGAGCGAGTACTCGACCAACCATCCGGAGAAGAACTCCAGGCCGTGCTGGTGGTCCCACGTGATCCACACGCCGATGCCGAAGATGATCGCCAGCCCGACGTAGATCGACAGGTAGGTCGCGCACTCCTTCATGCTCGGCTCGTGCGGCCGACGGCCGACGACGAAGAGGTCGAAGGTGAAGATGGCGACGGTCACGACGCCGGTGGCGATCCAGACCCAGGTGGGGACGTCCACGTGTGTGCTCCTAGCGGTGGGGGTGAGTCGGCGCCCGCGCAGCACACGGACACCGGAGGTCTCTTCCGCTCGCAACCGATCTGCCGAGCCAGTGGCACCGGGCGCCGCTCGCGCGGACACCGTGATGACGACACCACTGCGTGGGAATACTCCCCTCCAGTACCCACATCCTGTCACGCCCGCCGGGGGCGTGGGAAAACGAGCGGTCAGCGTCCGCCGAATGGGACGCCGAGCTCGGCGAGCCGCGCCTCCCCGCCGTCGACCGCGGTCAGCACCCAGGAGCCCTCGGGCGTGACGGTGAAGGTGTGCTCGAAGTGCGCGGCCATCGACCCGTCAACGGTCGCGACGGTCCACTCGTCCTCGAGCAGGTCGGTGTCCTTGCTGCCGAGGGTGACCATCGGCTCGACGGCCAGGGCCAGTCCCTCGACGATCCCGGGACCGCGACCGCGTCGGCCGTAGTTGGGCACGTTGGGCGCCATGTGCATCTCGGTCCCGATCCCGTGCCCGGTGTAGTCCTCGAGGATGCCGTAGCGCCCCTGCGAGCGGACGTAGGTCTCGATCGCGTGGCTGATGTCGGTGACCCGGCCGCCGAGGCGCGCGGCGGCCATCCCCCGCCAGAGCGACTCCTCGGTGACCCTCAGCAGCTCGCGCACGTCGTCGCCGACCTCGCCGACGGGGACGGTGATGGCTGCGTCGCCGTGCCACCCCGCGACGATCGCGCCGCAGTCGATCGAGATGACGTCGCCGTCGACGAGCGTCCGCGGCCCGGGGATGCCGTGCACGACCTCGTCGTTGACCGAGGCGCAGATCGTCGCCGGGAACGGCGGCTGGCTGTAACCCTTGAACGACGGGATGCCGCCGTGGTCGCGGATGTGGGTCTCGGCGAGCGTGTCGAGCTCGAGCGTCGTCACACCCGGGCGGGTCGCGGACCGGAGCAGCTCGAGGGTCTCCCCCACGAGCAGACCAGCGACACGCATCAGGTCGATCTGGTCACGCGTCTTGATCTCGAGACCACGGTCCCGGAAGCCCATCTGCGGCGAACCCTTCCCGGGTCAGCTCTGCGGGATGACGTCGAGCGCGGCGAAGATGCGCTGGGTGACCTCGTCGACCTCGCCCATCCCGTCGACCTCGACGAGGATGCCGCGGTCGCGGTAGACGCCGATGAGCGGCTGCGTCTGCTCGGAGTAGACCTCCTGCCGGCGCCGGATGACGTCCTCGGTGTCGTCGGCGCGGCCGTCGGTCTGCGCGCGCTGGAGCAGGCGCTGCACGAGCTCCTCGGAGTCCACGGTCAGCACCACGGCCGCGTCGAGCGAGTGGCCGGTGTGCTTGATCATCGCGTCGAGCTCCTCGACCTGGTCGAGGGTGCGCGGGTAGCCGTCCAGCAGGAAGCCAGGAGTTGCGTCGGGCTCGTCGATCCGGTCACGGACCATCCGGTTGGTGACCTCGTCGGGGACGTACTCGCCGGCATCCATGTAGCGCTGCGCCTCGACACCGAGCGGCGTCCCCTGCGAGACGTTGGCGCGGAAGATGTCGCCGGTGGAGATGGCCGGCACACCGAAGTGCTCGGCCACGAAGCGGGCCTGGGTGCCCTTGCCCGCACCCGGCGGGCCCATGAGGATCAGTCTCATCTACTTCAGGAATCCTTCGTAGTTGCGCTGCTGGAGCTGGCTCTCGATCTGCTTCACCGTGTCGAGCGCAACGCCGACCATGATGAGGATGGACGTGCCACCGAACGGGAAGTTCTGGTTGGCGCCGATCATCGCGAACGCGACGAGCGGGACCAGCGAGATCAGACCGAGGTAGAGGGCTCCAGGGAACGTGATGCGGGACAGGACGTAGGACAAGTAGTCCTCGGTCGGCTTGCCCGCCCGGATCCCGGGGATGAAGCCGCCGTACTTCTTCATGTTGTCCGCCACCTCGACAGGGTTGAAGGTGATCGAGACGTAGAAGTACGTGAAGAAGATGATCAGCAGGAAGTAGGAGAGCATGTAGAGCGGGTGGTCACCACCGACGAGGTAGGTGCCGATGAAGTCCAGGACCGGGTTCGTGCTCTCCGGGTTGAACTGCACCGCCATCGCCGGGAGGTAGAGCAGCGACGAGGCGAAGATGACCGGGATGATGCCGGCCTGGTTGACCTTGAGCGGGATGTAGGTCGAGTTGCCGCCGAACATCTTGCGGCCCACCATCCGCCGGGCGTACTGCACCGGGATGCGGCGCTGTGCCTGCTCGATGAAGATGACGCCCGCCACGAGGATCAGCCCGATCACCATGACGATGCCGAAGACGACCCAGCCCTTCGAGGTCTGGACGCTCCACAGCGACGCGGGGAAGGTCGCGACGACCTGGGTGAAGATGAGGATCGACATGCCGTTACCGATGCCGCGGTCGGTGATGAGCTCGCCGAGCCACATGATGACGGCGGTGCCGGCGGTCATGGTCACGACCATCACGAGGAAGGTCCCGGTGCCGTCGTCGTGGAGCAGGTCGCGCTCACAGCCCTGGAGCAGGGCCTTGTTGCGGGCGAGCGCCACGATGCCGGTCGCCTGGAGGACCGCGAGGCCCAGCGTCAGGTAACGCGTGTACTGGGTGATCTTCGCCTGGCCGGCCTGGCCCTCCTTCTTCAGCGCCTCGAGACGCGGGATCACCACGACGAGGAGCTGCAGGATGATCGAGGCCGTGATGTAGGGCATGATCCCGAGCGCGAAGATGGTGAGCTGGAGCAGCGCACCACCCGAGAAGAGGTTGATGAGGCTGTAGAGGCCCCCCTCCTCGAGCTGGCTGATGCAGGCCTGGACGTTGGCCACGTGGACGCCCGGGGTCGGGACCTGCGATCCGAGCCTGAAGATCGTGACGATCAGCAGGACGAACAGCAGCTTCTTCCGCAGGTCCGGGGTCCGGAAAGCGTTGGCGAACGCGCCTAGCACTGGTTCCTCTTTCATTCGGGTGCCCGGCCGAGTCAGGCGGGCGGCGAGAAGCCCCGTCGCCGTGGTGCGGCGAAAGGCCCGGGGAAGCCTAACAGTCGGGCTGTGGCCTGCTTCCCCCAGCAATCATGTGGAGAACGACGAAGGCCCGGCCGACAGTTCCCACTGTGCGGCCAGGCCTTCACCGGATGAGCGTGATCGTGGATCCGAGGCGAGCCTCAGACCACGGTCGTGGTGCCGCCCGCAGCCTCGATCTTCTCCTTGGCGGAGCTCGAGAAGGCGTCGACGCTGACCTGGACGGCCACCGAGATGTCGCCCTGACCGAGAACCTTGACGGGCTGGCCCTTGCGGACGGCGCCCTTGGCCACGAGGTCGGCGACGGTCACGGAGCCACCGTCGGGGAACAGCTCGCCGAGGCGGTCGAGGTTGACGACCTGGAACTCCACGCGGAAGGGGTTCTTGAAGCCCTTCAGCTTGGGCAGGCGCATGTGGATCGGCATCTGGCCACCCTCGAAGGCAACCGGAACCTGGTAGCGCGCCTTGGTGCCCTTGGTACCGCGGCCGGCGGTCTTGCCCTTGGAGCCCTCACCGCGACCCACGCGGGTCTTGGCGGTCTTGGCTCCCGGAGCGGGACGCAAGTGGTGCAGCTTGAGCGTCATGTCACTCCACCTCCTCAACCGTCACGAGGTGACGGACCGTGTTGACCATGCCGCGGATCTCCGGGCGGTCTTCCTTGACGACGACGTCGCCGATCCTCTTCAGACCGAGCGAGCGGAGCGTCTCGCGCTGGTTGGCCTTGAGGCCGACCGTTCCGCGCTTCTGCTGGACCTTGAGCTGAGCCATTACTGCTGCGCTCCTGCCGTCGCCTCGAGCTGACCCTCGGCGCGCGCCTTCAGCAGGGCGGCCGGGGTGACGTCCTCGACGCGCATGCCGCGGCGGGCCGCGACCTGCTCGGGCTCCTCCAGCATGCGGAGGGCCTCGACCGTCGCGTGGACGATGTTGATCTGGTTGGACGAGCCGAGCGACTTGCTCAGGACGTCGTGGATGCCGGCGCACTCGAGGACCGCGCGCACCGGGCCACCGGCGATCACACCGGTGCCGGGGGCGGCGGGACGCAGCAGGACGACGCCTGCGGCCTTCTCGCCCTGCACCGGGTGCGGGATGGTGCCCTGGATGCGGGGGACCTTGAAGAAGTGCTTCTTGGCCTCCTCGACACCCTTGGCGATCGCCGCGGGGACCTCCTTGGCCTTGCCGTAGCCGACGCCGACCATGCCGTCGCCGTCGCCGACGATCACGAGGGCGGTGAAGCTGAAGCGTCGACCACCCTTGACGACCTTGGCGACACGGTTGATCGCCACGACGCGCTCGATGTAGACCGACTTCTCAGCCTGGCCACGGCCGTTGTCACGGCCGCGACGGTCACCCGAGCCACCGCTGCGCTGTCCGCGCTGGGCTCCGCTCATGAGATGTGCTCCATATCTAGGTTCTTCTCTCTTCTCGCGTCGGGCGCGATCAGAAGGACAGACCGCCCTCCCGGGCGGCATCGGCGAGGGCCGCGATGCGGCCGTGGTACTTGTTGCCGGCGCGGTCGAAGACGACGCCCTCGATCCCCGCGGCCTTGGCACGCGAAGCAACCAGCTCGCCGACCTTCTTGGCCTGCGTGGTCTTGTCGCCACCCGCGGTGCGCACGTCGGCCTCCATGGAGGAGGCGTACGCCAGGGTGGCGCCGGCCAGGTCGTCGACGACCTGGACGGTGATGTGACGGGCCGAACGGGTGACCACCAGGCGCGGACGCTCGGTGGTGCCGTTGATCCGCTTGCGGCCACGCGCCTGACGGCGCAGACGGGCGCGAACACGGTTCGCCGTGTGCTTGTTGTTGCTCAGGGAGATAGCCATGTCACTTACCGGCCTTTCCGACCTTGCGGCGGATGTGCTCGCCGGCGTAGCGCACGCCCTTGCCCTTGTAGGGCTCGGGCTTGCGGAGCTTGCGGATGTTGGCCGCAACCTCTCCGACGAGCTGCTTGTCGATGCCGACGACACCGAGCTTGGTCGGGCCCTCGACGGTGAAGGTGATGCCCTCGGGGGCGTCGAAGATGATCGGGTGCGAGTAGCCGAGCTGGAACTCGAGCTGCGTCGGACCCTTGGGGAGGACGCGGTAACCGACGCCCACGATCTCGAGCTTCTTCTCGTAGCCCTCGGTCACACCCACCACCATGTTGTTGATGAGCGTGCGGGTCAGGCCGTGGAGCGAGCGGCTGTTGCGCTCGTCGTCGGGACGCTGCACCTCGAGGACGCCGTCCTCGCCCTTGGCGATCGTGATCGGCGCGGCGATGGTGTGCGACAGGGTGCCCTTGGGGCCCTTGACGGTCACCAGCGACTGGTCGATCGCGACGTCGACGCCGGACGGGACCGCGATGGGGAGCTTGCCAATGCGCGACATGCTTCTCTCTCTTCCTGGTCTCAGTAGGTCCGGGTCACCAGACGTAGGCGAGGACTTCGCCGCCCACGCCCTTCTGGTTCGCCTGGCGGTCGGTCAGCAGTCCCTGCGACGTCGAGATGATCGCGACGCCGAGGCCACCGAGGACCTTGGGCAGGTTCGTGCTCTTGGCGTAGACGCGCAGGCCGGGCTTGCTGATGCGGCGGACGCCCGCGATCGAGCGCTCCCGGTTGCGGCCGTACTTGAGCGTGACGGTCAGCGTCTTGCCGACGGCGGGCTCGCCCTCGGCGGAGACGTTGTCCGCGACGTCGTAGGAGGTGATGTAGCCCTCCTGCTTGAGGATCTCCGCGAGGCCGGCCTTCATCTTGCTGTAAGGCATCGACACCACGTCGTGGTACGCCTGGTTGGCGTTGCGCAGACGAGTGAGCATGTCTGCGATCGGGTCAGTCATCGTCATGATGTGGGTTCTTTCTCGTCGTGGTTTCCCCAGGCTCGCGGCCCGGGGACCTGCAACGTGTGTGAGGGAATTACCAGGAGGACTTGGTGACGCCGGGCAGCTCGCCGCGGTGGGCCATCTCCCGCAGGCAGATCCGGCACAGGCCGAACTTGCGGTAGACGGCCTTCGGGCGGCCGCAGCGCTGGCAGCGGGTGTAGCCGCGGACAGCGAACTTCGGCTTGCGGGCGGCCTTGACCTTGAGCGCAGTCTTCGCCATGTCAGTTCTCCTTGAACGGGAAGCCGAGCTGCTTGAGCAGAGCGCGGCCCTCGTCGTCGTTGGTGGCGGTGGTCACGATGGTGATGTCCATACCGCGCGACCGGTCGATCTTGTCCTGGTTGATCTCGTGGAACATGACCTGCTCGGTGAGACCGAAGGTGTAGTTGCCGCGACCGTCGAACTGCTTCGGCGAGAGGCCGCGGAAGTCACGGATGCGGGGCAGGGCCAGCGAGAGCAGGCGGTCGAGGAACTCCCACATGCGGTCGCCGCGCAGCGTGACGTGCGCGCCGATCGGCATGCCCTCACGCAGCTTGAACTGCGCGATGGACTTGCGGGCCTTGGTCACGGCCGGCTTCTGGCCGGTGATCGCGGTGAGGTCGCGGATGGCGCCCTCGATCAGCTTGGAGTCGCGAGCTGCCTCGCCGACGCCCATGTTGACCACGATCTTCGTCAGGCCGGGGACCTGCATGACGTTGGCGATGTCGAACTCGGTGCGCAGCGCGGGGAGGATCTCCTCGCGGTAGCGGGCCTTGAGCCGAGGAATCTCGGTGGAGGTGGTCTCGGCCATCTCAGATCTCCTTGCCGGTCTTGCGGGACACGCGGACCGAGCGGGTCGCCGAGTAGGTCGAGCCGTCGGTGCGGCGCTTGGTGACCTCATCGCGGCGGAACCCGATCCGGGTGACGCCGTCACCCTCGACCAGCATCACGTTGGACACGTGGATGGGGGCCTCGCGGGTGATGATGCCGCCGGTCGTGCCGGTCTGCTGCACGGACTTGGTGTGGCGCTTGACGAGGTTGACTCCCTCGACGATCACGCGGTCCTCCTCGCGGAGCACCGTGATGACCTTGCCCTGGGCACCCTTGTCCTTGCCGGCGATGACCTTGACGGTGTCGCCCTTCTTGATGTTCATGTTCTTACCCATCTCTCACAACACCTCCGGGGCGAGCGAGATGATCTTCATGAAGCGCTTCTCGCGCAGCTCGCGGCCGACGGGGCCGAAGATGCGCGTGCCGCGCGGCTCGCCGTCGGCCTTGAGGATGACGGCGGCGTTCTCGTCGAAGCGGATGTAGGAACCGTCGGCGCGGCGACGCTCCTTGACGGTGCGTACGACCACGGCCTTGACGACGTCGCCCTTCTTGACGTTGCCACCGGGGATCGCGTCCTTGACGGTGGCGACGATGACGTCACCGATGCCGGCGTAGCGACGCCCAGAGCCACCGAGAACACGGATGCAGAGGATCTCCTTCGCACCGGTGTTGTCGGCGACCTTGAGTCGCGACTCCTGCTGGATCATTGATTTCTCCTGGTTGTCGAGCTGGTTCTCACACCCTCACGGGGTGGGAGCCTGGCCGAACTGGTGGGGTTCTGTATGACTGCCCGGTGCCGGGCCGGACGAGCGGGGCTCGACCGGCCGATCGGTCACTTGGCCTTTTCGAGGACCTCGACGAGGCGCCAGCGCTTGGTGGCGGACAGCGGGCGGGTCTCCATGATCAGGACCCGGTCGCCGATGCCGCACTGGTTGCTCTCGTCGTGCGCCTTGAGGCGCGAGGTCTTGCGCAGCACCTTGCCGTAGAGGGCGTGCTTCACGCGGTCCTCGACGGCGACGACGATCGTCTTGTCCATCTTGTCGCTGACCACGAGACCCTCGCGGGTCTTGCGCTGGTTGCGCTCAGCGGACTGGGTCGCAGTGTTCTCGCTCATGCCTTGCCCTCTTCGTTGGTGCCCGGCGTGGTGCGGATGCCGAGCTCGCGCTCGCGGACCACGGTGTAGATGCGGGCGATGTCCTTCTTGACCACGCGCAGCCGGCCGTGGCTGTCCAGCTGGCCGGTGGCCGCCTGGAAGCGGAGGTTGAACAGCTCCTCCTTGGCCTCGCGCAGCTTTGCCTCCAGGTCGGTGGCGTTGAGCTCGTCGAGCTCGTGGGCGTTCAGCTTGGTAGCCATCAGAATTCACCGGCCTCACGGGAGATGAACCGGCACTTCATCGGAAGCTTGTGCATCGCGCGGCGCATGGCCTCACGAGCAGTCACCTCGTCGACACCGGAGAGTTCGAACATGACGCGGCCGGGCTTGACGTTGGCCACCCACCACTCGGGGGAACCCTTGCCGGAACCCATGCGGGTCTCGGCAGGCTTCTTGGTCAGCGGGCGGTCCGGGTAGATGTTGATCCAGACCTTGCCGCCACGCTTGATGTGGCGGGTCATGGCGATACGAGCCGACTCGATCTGTCGGTTGGTCACGTAGTGACCCTCGACCGCCTGGATACCGAAGTCACCGAAGGCCAGCGACGTGCCGCCCTTGGCGACACCGGTGCGCTTGGGGTGGTGCTGCTTGCGGTGCTTGACGCGACGGGGCATCAACATGAGGTCAGGCCTCCTGTCCGGTGCTCGGAGCGGCCTCGGCCGGAGCCTCGGTCGACTCGGCGCGAGGGGCGCGGTCGCCGCGCGAGCCACGGCTCGGGCGGTCGGCGCCACGGGTGGTGGGACGGCCACCGCGACCGGGGGCACCGGCGCGGGCGGCCTGCTGGGCCTGGCGCTCGGCACGGGTGCCGGCGACCTCGCCCTTGTAGATCCAGACCTTGACGCCGATGCGACCGAAGGTCGTCTTGGCCTCGTAGAAGCCGTAGTCGATGTCGGCGCGGAGCGTGTGCAGGGGCACGCGGCCCTCGCGGTAGAACTCCGTACGCGACATCTCCGCGCCGTTGAGACGACCCGAGCACTGGATCCGGATGCCCTTGGCACCCGAGCGCATCGAGGTCTGCATGGCCTTGCGCATGGCGCGGCGGAACTGCACGCGACCAGCGAGCTGCTCCGCGACACCCTGGGCGACCAGCTGCGCGTCGATCTCGGGGTTCTTGACCTCGAGGATGTTGAGCTGCACCTGCTTGCCCGTGAGCTTCTCGAGCTCGCCGCGGATGCGGTCGGCCTCGGCGCCACGGCGACCGATCACGATGCCGGGACGCGCGGTGTGGATGTCCACACGGACGCGGTCACGCGTGCGCTCGATCTCGACCTTGGAGATGCCGGCCCGCTCCATGCCCTTGGAGAGCAGCTTGCGGATGGCGACGTCCTCACCGACGTAGGACTTGTAGAGCTTGTCGGCGTACCAACGGCTCTTGTGGTCGGTGGAGATGCCCAGGCGGAACCCGTTCGGGTTGATCTTCTGGCCCATCAGGCACCCTTTCCGTTCGTGTTGGCGGCGCCGCGCTTGCCGTTCTTCGACGACTTGCCGACGAACTCGGCCGGCTGCACCGCGAGGGTGATGTGGCTCGTGCGCTTGTTGATGCGGGTCGCACGGCCCTGGGCACGCGGACGCCAACGCTTCATCGTCGGGCCCTCGTCGACCATCGCGACGGAGAGGACCAGGTCGGCCCGGTTGAGGCCCTCGGTCGTCTCGGCGTTGGCGACGGCGCTCTCCAGCACCTTGTAGACGGTCTCGGAGGCTGCCTGCGGCGCGAACTGCAGCAGGGTCAGGGCCTCGTCGACCTGCAGGCCGCGGACCATGTCGACGACACGGCGGGCCTTCATCGGGGTGATCCGCACGTAGCGTGCGCTGGCGTAGGCGCCCGGCTGGTCGCCGAGCACCGAGGTGCGACGCGCGCTGGTGCGGGTGCGCTCGGTGGTGCTCATCGACGGCGTCCCTTCCGGTCTTCCTTCACGTGCCCGCGGTAGGTGCGGGTCGGCGCGAACTCCCCGAGCTTGTGGCCGACCATGGAGTCGGTCACGAAGACGGGGACGTGCTTGCGACCGTCGTGCACGGCGATGGTGTGACCGATCATGTCGGGCACGATCATCGACCGGCGCGACCAGGTCTTGATGACGTTGTGGCTGCCCTTCTCGTTCTCGGCGTCCACCTTCTTCTGAAGGTGGTCGTCGATGAAGGGGCCCTTCTTCAGGCTGCGAGGCATGTCGGTTACTTCCTACCCTTGCCGGACTTGCGACGACGGATGATCTGGGAGTCGCTGGCCTTGCGCTTGCGCGTACGGCCCTCGGGCTTGCCCCAGGGGGAGACGGGGTGGCGACCACCGGACGTCTTGCCCTCACCACCACCGTGCGGGTGGTCGACCGGGTTCATGACGACACCGCGGACGGTCGGGCGGACGCCCTTCCACCGCATGCGGCCGGCCTTGCCCCAGTTGATGTTGGACTGCTCGGCGTTGCCGACCTCACCGATCGTGGCGCGGCAGCGCACGTCGACGAACCGCATCTCGCCCGAAGGCATGCGGAGCGTCGCGCGGCTTCCCTCGCGAGCGATCAGCTGGGCCGAGTTGCCGGCCGAGCGAGCGATCTTGGCGCCGCCACCCGGACGCAGCTCCACGCAGTGGATGGTCGTACCGACCGGGATGTTGCGCAGCGGGAGGTTGTTGCCGGGCTTGATGTCGGCGTTGGGACCGGACTCGACCGGGGTGCCCTGCGTGAGGCCCTTGGGCGCCACGATGTAGCGCTTCTCGCCGTCGGCGTAGTGCAGCAGCGCGATGCGGGCGGTGCGGTTGGGGTCGTACTCGATGTGAGCGACCTTGGCCGGCACGCCGTCCTTGTCGTAGCGACGGAAGTCGATGATGCGGTAGGCGCGCTTGTGCCCGCCACCCTTGTGACGGGTGGTGATGCGGCCCTGGTTGTTGCGGCCGCCGTTCTTGGGCAGCGGACGCGTCAGCGACTTCTCGGGCGTGGTCCGGGTGATCTCGACGAAGTCGGCCACGGACGAGCCACGACGGCCCGGGGTGGTCGGCTTGTACTTGCGGATTGCCATGTCAGTTCCTAGTCAGGAGCCCGGTCAGGAGACCGGACCTCCGAAGATGTCGATGCGGTGACCCTCGGCGAGGCTGACGATTGCGCGCTTGGTGTTGGGACGCTTGCCCACGCCGTAGCGGGTGCGACGGGTCTTGCCCTGGCGGTTGATCGTGTTGACCGAGGTGACCTTGACGTCGAAGACCTTCTCGACCGCGATCTTGATCTCGGTCTTGTTGGCGTCCGGGTGGACGATGAAGGTGTACTTGTTGGCGTCGAGGAGGCCGTAGCTCTTCTCCGACACGACCGGCGCGATCAGGACGTCGCGGTGGTCCTTGTGCAGGGTGCTCACTTGTCGTCCTCCTTCGGACCACCGGCGCGCACGAAGCCAGCGGCCTCGGCGTCCTCGGCGCTCTTGAACCAGAACTCGGCCTCGGTCTGCTCGTACCACTGGCCGTCGGGCTCGTGGTACTTGCCCGAGTCGGCGTTGCCCTTGACCTCGTAGCCCTTGGGCGCCTTGCCGCTCTTCAGCGGAGCCTTGGCACCCTTCGGCAGGGCCGGGGCGTCGGACTCGTCGTCAGCGGGGACGTCGGCGAACGCCTTGACCTCGGCCTTGGCCTCGGTCTTCGGCTCAGCCTTCTCGGCCTTGGCCGCGGCAGGCTTCTCGGTCGTCGTCTCGGCCTTGGCCGGAGCAGCGGACACGCCGCCGACGAAGGCGTCGTAGGCACCCTTGGTGAACACCACGTCGTCCGAGTTGAGGACGTCGTAGGTGTTGAGCTGGTCGACGGCGACGATGTGGACCTCGGGCGCGTTGCGCAGCGAGAGCCAGGTGATCGCGTCGGAACGCTCGAGCACCACGAGGTAGCCCACGCGGTCGGTCAGCGTGACGAGCGAGGCCAGCGCGCCCTTGGTGGAGGGCTTGTCGCCCGACACCAGCGCGTCGACCACGTGCACACGGCCGTTGCGGGCCCGGTCGGAGAGGGCACCGCGCAGGGCGGCGGCCTTCATCTTCTTGGGGGTGCGCTGGTCGTAGCTGCGCGGCTGCGGGCCGTGGACGACGCCACCGCCGGCGAACTGCGGCGCACGGGTCGAGCCCTGGCGGGCGCGGCCGGTGCCCTTCTGCTTGTAGGGCTTGCGGCCACCACCGCGCACGTCGGCGCGGGTCTTGGTGGCGTGCGTGCCCTGACGCGCGGCGGCCTGCTGCGCGACGACGACCTGGTGGATCAGGGGGATGTTGACCTCGACGTCGAAGATCTCGGCGGGGAGGTCGACCTTGATGGTCTTGACAGCCATGCTCAGGCCTCCTTCACGGTGCTCTTGGCGGCCGAGCGCAGGACGACGAGACCGCCGCGGGGGCCGGGAACGGCACCCTTCAGCAGGATCAGGCCCTTCTCGGCGTCGACGGCGTGGACCGTCAGGTTCTGCGTGGTCACCGTGTCGTTACCCATGCGACCAGCCATGCGCGTGCCCTTGAACACGCGACCCGGCGTGGCGCAAGCGCCGATCGAGCCGGGCTTGCGGTGGTTGCGGTGGGCACCGTGCGAGGCAGAGACACCGTGGAAGCCGTGACGCTTCATGACACCGGCGAACCCCTTGCCCTTGCTGGTGCCGGTGACGTCGATCTCCTCGCCGGCGGCGAAGGTGTCGACGCTCAGCTCCTGGCCCACGGTGTACGCGGCGGCGTTGGCGGTGCGGATCTCGGCCACGTGGCGACGCGGGGTCACCCCGGCCTTGGTGAAGTGACCGGCCTCGGGCGAGTTCACCTTGCGGGCCTCGATCTCGCCGTAGCCGATCTGGATGGCGTTGTAGCCATCGACCTCGGGCTGGCGGACCTGGGTCACCACGTTGGTGCTCGCGGAGATCACGGTCACGGGGACGACCTTGTTGTTCTCGTCCCAGAGCTGGGTCATGCCGAGCTTGGTGCCCAGCAGACCCTTCGCGTTGCGCTCGAAAGTGTTCGTCATGTCAGGCCCTCAGAGCTTGATCTCGATGTCGACACCGGCAGGCAGGTCGAGACGCATCAGCGAGTCGACGGTCTTCGGCGTCGGGTCGATGATGTCGATGAGGCGCTTGTGCGTGCGCATCTCGAAGTGCTCGCGGGAGTCCTTGTACTTGTGGGGCGAACGGATGACGCAGTACACGTTCTTCTCGGTCGGCAGCGGCACAGGGCCGGCGACCTTCGCACCCGTACGGGTGACGGTGTCCACGATCTTCCGCGCCGAGGTGTCGATCACCTCGTGGTCATAGGCCTTGAGCCTGATGCGGATCTTCTGTCCCGCCATAGGTCCGTGTCCTCTTCGATCTCGTACGCCTGGTCTGTTTCGGCGCTCAGCCCCCGTTGGGCGAGCACCGCCTGTTTCTCCGCCATCCTCCGACCCCCGCGGTCGGGCGTGTCGCGCTGGTTACTCGTGACACGTCCCCGTTTCCGGAGGCGGTACTGCTCTGGATGGCACCCGACGGTTGTCGGATCTGGTCGGGTCTCCGATCAAGATGTCTTGATCCGGTGCGGCGCACGCAGACGACTGGTTCGATCGAGGAGACGCGATTCAGAAGTCAAGGTGTGCCGTGCCCTGGCGACCCGCCGGAGCAACCGGAACATCTTGGCAGACTCGGTGCGCCCACGCCAAATCGCAATGACGGAGGGACTCAATCCCCCGTCGCGAGCCGCACCAGGCGACGTCCGATCCGGGTGATCGAGCCGCTGACGGGGTCCACCAGCAGCTCCCAGCCGTGTCCGGACCTGCCCGCGACGAAGGGTACGCCGGCGGCGTCGGCGAGCGCCTCGGCGGCGTCGTACTGCAGGGGTCCGTCGCTCGGCGCCATCACGACGAGCCCGTCGGCCGGCAACGACGGGGCGAGCGACGTCAGCTCCACGCCCTCCCACGCGGCCGGGCCCGACACGTCGGCCCACGCCTCGACGTCCGCCCCGGCGGCCATCGCCATCACGGTCAGCGATCCACCCATCGACGTGCCGAGCAGGACGACGCGCTCGGCGCCGAGCTGGTCCCGGGCCAGGGAGACGGCCGCGGCCGCCTCGTTGAGCGGGTCGGCGTCGTCGGAGGCCGTGCAGGTCGACTCCCCGTAGCCGCACGGGTTGACGAGGATCGAGGTCACCCCGTCCTCGGCGGCAGCGGTCGCCCACCGGCCCCAGCCGCACATCCCGGAGGTCTGCGGCAGCAGCACCGCGACCCGGTCGCTGGTCGCCGGACCGATCCGCGCGGCCTCGAGCTCACCCCCGGTGGCACCGCTGAGCGTGAACGCCTCGAGCTCGGCCTCCTCCGGGATCGCGGACAGGCACCGCTCGCGCAACGCCGTCGTGGGGTCGGCCGACTGCTCGGCGCTCGACGGCGCACTGTCCGCCGGGTCGCCGCCCCCGCTGCACGCGGAGGCGAGCAGCACGAGGGCCGCCAGCACCGGTCCTGCGCTCCAGACGCCCACGACCCGAGGATAGGCGCGGCTGTCGGTGCCGGGTGCGACCGTGAGGCCGTGGCTCCGGCTCCCCTCGATCTCCGCTCCTGGAGCGAGCGTGCCGGGCTGGAGGGCGTGCGGGACGTGCGGGCGATCACCACGGGACGCTCCGGGTCGGCCGTCGCCTCCGTCCGGACCTCGACCGGCACGGTCGTCGTCAAGGTGACCACCGACCCGGGTCAGCTGGCACGAGCGCGCCGCGAGGTGGCGGTCCTTGGCCACCTCGCCGGACATCCGGTCCCGCTCGCCCCGACCGTGAGGGGCACAGTGGTCGGCGCCGACGGCGTCGCCGTCGCTCTCGAGCAGGCCGCTCCCCTGCCCCCGGCCGGCCGGCTGTCGGCCGGCGACTGGCAGGCGATCGCGGCACTCGTCGCCGCCGTGCACCTGGCTCCCGCCCCGCCCGGACTGTCCGAGGTGCCCGGTGCGAGCGGGCTGCCGCTCGTGCTCGCGCACGGCGACTGCCACCTCGACAACATGGTGCGCGACGGGTCCGGCCGGGTGCTCCTCGTCGACTGGCAGGACGCGCGACGCGGCGACGGGCTGGACGACCTCGTCTTCGCCTGGCAGCGCGCGGAGTTCGAGGGGGCACATCCGCCTCGGGAGGAGATGACCGCGACCTACGCGGCCGCGCGGGGGCTCGACGGTGCTGCGCTCGCGCCCCTGCTCGACGCCGCCGAGCTCCGCCTCCTGCGGGAGAACTGGCCGCCCTTCCTGGCGATGGGCGACGAGTCGGGTCGGACCGTCCTCGCCCGACGCCTCGCGGCACTGACGTCAGCCGGTCGCGAGGCCTAGCCTGCCGGCATGACGATCGACCTGCGCGCGCTCTGGGACTTCGACGATCCGGCAGGGAGCGAGCAGCGCTTCCGCGAGCTCGCGGCGACCGCGGACGAGACGCTGGCGACGTACGCCCTCACGCAGGGGGCGCGCGCACTGGGCCTCCAGGAGGCCTACGACGCGGGGCACGAGGTGCTCGACGACCTCGCACCTCCCGACTCCGAGGGCCGGGCGCGGGTCGCGCTCGAGCGCGGCCGACTGCTGCGCTCGTCCGGCGACCCCATCGGCGCGCGTCCGCACTTCGAGTCCGCGTCCACCGAGGCGCACGACGCGGGACTGGAGGAGCTCACGGTCGACGCGCTCCACATGGTGGCGCTCGTCGTCGACCCGAGCGAGCGGCTGGCGGCCCACCACGCGGCGCTCGTGCGGGCGCAGGCGGCGACCGAGCCGGCGGCGCGCGACTGGGACGCCTCCCTGCTCAACAACATCGGCATGGAGCACGCCGATGCCGGCGACCACACCGCCGCGCTCGCGGCCTTCGAGGAGGCGCTCGCCGCCCGCGAACGGATCGGCGACCCGGCCCGCACCCGCGTCGCCCGATGGATGGTCGGCTGGTCGCTCCGCCACCTCGGTCAGGTCGACCGGGCACGCGAGGTCCAGCTCGCGCTCAAGGCCGAGCTCGACGCGATCGGCGAGCACGACCCCTACGTCGACGAGGAGCTCGCCCTGCTCGACCCGCCGGGCGGCGATCAGGTGGTGCGGCGGTAGCAGAAGTCGGCGATGTCGCGGTCGACGTCGAGGCCCTTGCGCTCGAAGCGGGTGACCGGGCGCTCGGCCCAGCGCTCGACGGGGCCGCCCTCGAGGGTGGGCTCGGCGTCGAGGACCTCGCGCATCTGGTCGGCGTAGTCGGCCCAGTCGGTCGCCAGCCGCCACGCGCCGCCCGGCTCGAGGCGGGACGAGGCGAGCGCGGCGTTGGCCGGGTTGACCAGGCGGCGCTTGCGGTGCTTGGTCTTGCGCCACGGATCGGGGAAGAAGGTCCAGATCTCGGCGAGTCCACCCGGGGCGATCAGGTGCTCGAGCGACCAGACCGCGTCGACCGAGCAGAACCGCACGTTGTCGGCGCCGGCCTCGGCCACCCGCCACAGCGAGTCGGCGATGCCCGGGCGCCACACCTCGAGGGCGAGGACGTTGTGGTCGGGCCGTGCGGCCGCGAGCACCGCCGTCGCCTCCCCCACGCCCGGTCCGATCTCGAGGATCAGCGGTGCCTCGCGGCCGAACCGCTCGGCCAGCGAGAAGTCCGCCCGGTCGACGGCCTCGTCGGGGATCACCCAGTCGGCCTGGTGCGCCGCCCACGCCTCGGCCTGGCGCGGCGTGAACCGGCTGCCGCGACGCGAGTAGGTGAGGACCTCCCGCATCCGCCGTCCGTCCTCGGTGAGCTTGAGGTGCGGTCGGGCAGGGCGTACGTCGTTCACGCGCTGATTCTCGCCCGGCGTCACCGCCGCGGTCACATCGAGGGCGGTGGCCTACAGGTGGGCGAGGGCGCCGGTCAGCACCGAGCGGAGCCGCTGCTCGATGTCGTCGAACTCCGTCTGGCCGATGATCAGCGGCGGCGCGAGCTGGATGACCGGGTCGCCGCGGTCGTCGGCGCGGCAGTAGAGGCCGGCCTCCCACAGCGCGCCGGAGAGGTAGCCACGCAGCAGCCGCTCGGACTCGGCGTCGTCGAACGTCTCCTTGGTCTCGCGGTCCTTCACCAGCTCGATGCCGTAGAAGTAACCGTGGCCGCGCACGTCGCCGACGATCGGGATGTCGTAGAGCTTCTCCAGCGTCGAGCGGAACCCCGGCGCGTTCTGGGCGACGTGGTCGGTGAGGCCCTCACGCTCGAAGATGTCGAGGTTGGCCATCGCGACCGCGGACGACACCGGGTGACCGCCGAACGTGTAGCCGTGGGCGTAGGCCGTCGTACCGGACTTGAAGGGCTCGAAGAGCCGGTCGCTCGCGATCATCGCGCCGATCGGCGAGTAGCCCGAGGTCATGCCCTTGGCGCAGGTGATGATGTCGGGCTGGTAGCCGAACTCGGCCGCGCCGAACATCTCCCCCACCCGGCCGAAGGCGCAGATGACCTCGTCCGACACCAGCAGGACGTCGTACTCGTCGCAGATCTCGCGAACCCGCTCGAAGTAGCCGGGCGGCGGCGGGAAGCAGCCGCCGGCGTTCTGCACGGGCTCGAGGAACACTGCGGCCACGGTGTCGGGGCCCTCGAACTCGATCGCCTCGGCGATCCGGTCCGCGGCCCAGCGGCCGAACGCCTTCTCGTCGTCACCGACGTACTCGGGGCGGCGGTAGAAGTTGGTGTTGGGCACCTTGTGGGCCCCGGGGACCAGCGGCTCGAACATCTCCTTGAGCGGCGGGATGCCCGTGATCGACAGCGCGCCCTGCGGGGTGCCGTGGTAGGCGACCGCACGCGAGATGACCTTGTGCTTGTTGGGCTTGCCGGTCAGCTTGAAGTACTGCTTGGCCAGCTTCCAGGCCGACTCGACGGCCTCGCCGCCACCGGTGGTGAAGAAGACGCGGTTGAGGTCGCCGGGGGCCATCGCGGCGATGCGGTCGGCGAGCTCGACGGCGCGCGGGTGCGCGAAGGACCAGAGCGGGAAGAAGGCGAGCTCCTTGGCCTGCTTGGCGGCAGCCTCGGCCAGCTCCTCGCGGCCGTGGCCGACCTGGACGACGAAGAGACCGGCGAGGCCGTCGATGTACTCGCGACCGTGGCTGTCCCAGATCTTGTGGCCCTCGCCCTTGACGATGAGCGGCATCTCGCCGCCCTGCTCGTAGGTCGAGTGCCGGGTGAAGTGCAACCACAGGTGGTCGCGGCCCGCCGACTGGTAGTCGAAGGAATCGTCGAAGGACTGGCTCATCGGGTACCCCAGTTGTAGTGCTGCTTGTTGAGCTTCAGGTAGACGAATGTCTCGGAGGAGAGCACGCCGTCCTGCTCACGGACTCGTCGGATGACGTCGAGCAGGTGCGGGTCGTCCTCGCACACCACCTCGACGAGGAGGTCGAAGCTGCCGGCGGTGGTGACGACGTAGTCGACCTCGGGCACCTCGGCGAGGCGGTCGCCCACCTGCATCGGGTCGCCCTCGGTGCGGACGCCGATCATGGCCTGCCGGGTGAACCCGACCTGGGTCGGGTCGGTGACCGCGACGACCTGCATGATCTCGGAGTCGAGCAGCTTCTGGACCCGGGCGCGGGCGGCGGCCTCCGACAGCCCGACCGCCTTGGCGATCGCGGCGTAGGAGATCCGGCCGTCCTCCTGGAGCAGCTCGATGATCCTCTTGGCGGTCGCATCGAGGCGTACGGGTCCCTCAGTCACCACTGGTCCGCCCACTGCGCTCGCTCATGCGCCCATGGTGGAGGGACTGGCGGGGAAAACGCAAGCCAATCAGCACGGAATCCGTGTTTCCGGCCCGTTAATTCCACGATTACCGCAGATTTGTGGCCGCAGACTATGGCGACGACGGCCGGTCGCGTCCTACTCTCCCTTGACCGCACCCGACAGGGAGGACCTTCCGTGACGAGCCCACGCACGCTGCGCAACTTCATCGGCGGTGCCTACGTCGACGCCGAGGCCGGTGCCACCAGCGAGGTGGTCAACCCCGCGACGGGCGAGGTCGTCGCCCACGCCCCGGTCAGCGGTGGCGAGGAGGTCGACGCGGCCTACGCCGCCGCGGACACGGCCTTCGCGGAGTGGGGTCGTACGACGCCCAGCGAACGCCAGCAGGCGCTGCTCAGGCTCGCCGACTCGATCGAGGCGCACGCCGACGAGCTGATCGACCTGGAGTCGGAGAACACCGGCAAGATCAAGGCGCTCACCGCGAGCGAGGAGATCCCGCCGATGGTGGACCAGCTCCGGTTCTTCGCCGGGGCGGCGCGGGTGCTCGAGGGCAAGGCCGCGGGCGAGTACATGGCCGGCCACACCTCGTGGATCCGGCGCGAGCCGATCGGCGTCGTCGGCCAGGTGACGCCCTGGAACTACCCGCTCCTGATGGCCGTGTGGAAGATCGGCCCGGCGTTGGCTGCGGGCAACACGGTCGTCCTCAAGCCGAGCGACACCACGCCGGAGAGCACCCTGCGCCTCGCGGAGCTCGCCTCGGAGTTCCTGCCGGCGGGCACGCTCAACGTCGTCACCGGTGACCGCGAGACCGGCCGGCTGCTCGTCGAGCACCGGACGCCCAGCCTGGTCGCGATCACCGGATCGGTGCGAGCGGGGGCCGAGGTCGCCGCCAGCGCGGCACCGAACATCAAGCGCGTGCACCTCGAGCTCGGCGGCAAGGCACCCGTGGTGGTCTTCGACGACGCCGACATCGAGGCGGCCGTCGAGGGGATCGCGATCGCCGGCTACTTCAACGCCGGCCAGGACTGCACCGCTGCCACCCGCGTGCTCGTGGCGCCCGGCATCCACGACGACTTCGTCGCAGCGCTGGCCGACTACGCCAGGAGCTCCGCCCCGGTCGGGCTCCCCGACGACGAGGACGCGCTCTTCGGCCCGGTCAACAACCAGCGACAGCTCGCCCACGTCAGCGGCTTCATCGAGAACCTGCCCTCGCACGCCACCGTGTCCGCCGGAGGCAACCGGCGTACGGACCTGGGTGCCGGCTTCTTCCTCGAGCCCACCGTGCTCTCGGGCCTGCGCCAGGACGACGACGCGATCCAGAACGAGATCTTCGGTCCGGTGATCACCGTGCAGAAGTTCACCGACGAGGACGAGGCGGTCCGCTGGGCCAACGGCGTCGACTACGGCCTCGCGTCGTCGGTCTGGACCAAGGACTTCGGCCGCGCGATGCGGATGTCGAAGGCGCTCGACTTCGGCTGCGTGTGGATCAACACCCACATCCCGCTCGTCGCCGAGATGCCGCACGGGGGCTACAAGAAGTCGGGATACGGCAAGGACCTGTCGATGTACGGGTTCGAGGACTACACCCGCATCAAGCACGTCATGGCCAACATCGAGAGCTGAGCACCACCCGCCACCGCACCACCGCACGACCACTCATCAACTCGGGGCCGACGGAGGACTACCACTGATGACACCCATCCCGCGCCGTTCGCGACGCCCCCTCTCGCCCGAGGCAGCGGCCGTGGTCGCCGCATCGTCCGGCGGCCTGAGCCGTCGGGCCCTGCTCGGCACCGGCGCTGCCGCCAGCGCCGGGCTCGCCCTGTCGGCCTGCGCACCGCCCAAGCCGCCCACAGGTGGGCCCGCAGCCGTCAAGCTGCCCACCGACGTGTCGGACTCCGAGAAGATCCTCAAGTGGGCCAACTGGACCGCGTACCTCGACATGAACGGCAAGGAGACGAAGTCGCCGACGCTCGACGCCTTCATGCAGCAGACCGGGATCCAGGTCACCTACAGCGAGGACGTCGACGACAACGACTCCTACTACGCCAAGGTCGGCCCGCAGCTCCGCGCCGGCCAGAGCATCGACCGCGACATCTTCACGCTGACGGACTGGATGGCCGCCCGGGTGATCCGCGACCAGCTCTGCCAGCCCCTCGAGCTGATCCAGATGCCCAACGTGGTCAGCAACCTGCTGCAGCCGCTGAAGGACGTCTCCTTCGACCCCGGCCGCCAGCACTCGATCACCTGGCAGAGCGGCTTCGCCGGCATCGGCTACAACAAGGCGAAGGTCGGGCGCGAGCTGAAGTCGCTCGACGACCTCTGGACCGACGACCTCAAGGGCAGGATCGTGGTGCTCTCGGAGTTCCGCGACACCGCGGGCCTCGTCATGCAGTCCCAGGGCGTCGACATCGACAGCGACTGGGGCAGGGCGGAGTTCGAGAGCGCGCTCGACTTCATCGAGCAGAAGATCGAGGAGGGCTACATCCGCAAGGTGAAGGGCAACTCCTACATGGAGGACCTCACCAGCGGCAACGCCGTCGCCGGGATCACGTGGAGCGGCGACATCTTCGTCCTCGCCTACGACACCGAGGACCCCAACTGGACCTTCACGATCCCCGAGTCCGGGGGCACGCTGTGGTCGGACAACATGATGGTGCCGATCACCTCGACGCACCGCTCCAACGCCCAGAAGCTGATGGACTACTACTACGACCCGGCGGTCGCCGCGCAGGTCGCCGCCTGGGTCAACTACGTCTGTCCCGTCGACGGCGCGCAGGCCGAGATGGAGAAGATCGACCCCGATCTCGCCGAGAGCCCCTTCATCTTCCCGAGCGCCGACTACATCGCGGAGAACAACATCCAGGCGTTCCGCGTGCTCGATGCCGACGAGGACATCGAGTTCGCCGATCTCTGGTCCACGAAGGTGATGGGGAACTGACATGGCGGGATTCCGCGAGGCGCGAGGCGACCTCCAGCTCGACAGCGTGACCAAGGCCTTCGGCGACTTCACCGCCGTCGACGACATCGACCTGCACGTCCCCCGTGGGTCGTTCTTCGCCCTGCTGGGCCCCTCCGGCTGCGGCAAGACCACCACCCTGCGGATGATCGCCGGGCTCGAGCAGCCCACCGCCGGCCGGGTGATGATCGGTGACACCGACCTGACCGGCTCGCGCCCCTACGAGCGCCCGGTCAACACGGTCTTCCAGTCCTATGCGCTGTTCCCGCACCTGTCCATCAAGGACAACGTCGCCTTCGGGCCCAAGCGCCGCAAGGACAAGGACGCGGCGACGCGCACCGACGAGGCGCTCGAGCTGGTCCAGATGTCGCAGTTCGCCGGCCGCAAGCCGGCCCAGCTCTCCGGTGGCCAGCAGCAGCGTGTCGCCCTGGCCCGCGCGCTGGTCAACCACCCCGAGGTGCTGCTCCTCGACGAGCCGCTCGGCGCCCTCGACCTCAAGCTGCGACGGGAGATGCAGGTCGAGCTCAAGCGGATCCAGACGGAGGTCGGGCTGACCTTCATCCACGTGACGCACGACCAGGAGGAGGCCATGACCATGGCCGACACCGTCGCGGTCATGAACAAGGGCCACATCGAGCAGCTCGGCGCGCCTGCCGCGCTCTACGACCTCCCGCGCACGCGGTTCGTCGCCAACTTCCTCGGCCAGGCCAACACCGGGGTCGGCACCATCAAGGACACCGACGGCGACCACCTCGTCGCCGACGTCCTCGGCACGCCGGTGAAGATCCTCAAGTCGCGGTCCCAGGTGCACGAGGGCGAGGTGCTGTTCGGCGTACGCCCCGAGAAGGTGACGGTCTCGCGCACCCAGCCCGAGGGCGCCGGCAACGACGTCAAGGGCGTCGTGCGCGACGTGTCGTTCCTGGGCGTGGCCACCAGCTACCTCGTCGACATGCCGAGCGGCACCACGTGGAGCTGCTACGAGCAGAACCTCGACGTGGAGCCCCTCGACCTCCGGCCCGGGGACGAGGTGTGGCTGACCTGGAACCCCGGCCACGCGTTCGGCGTCCCCGTGGACGAGACGGGCGAGAAGTGAGCGCCCTGGCCCACGTCGCCGGCGACCCGGACGTCACCCCGGCGGCACCCGCGCCGGAGGCGACGAAGAGGAGCTGGACGGCGTACCTCCTGCTCCTGCCCGGCGCGCTGTGGCTCGGTGTCTTCTTCGTCCTGCCGCTGGTCCAGCTGGCAGCCGTCAGCCTGCAGAGCCGCTACCCCGGCTTCCCCGGCTACTACTACCGCGACGTCAACTTCGAGAACTACGCGGCGGCGCTGACCGACTACGCCCCGCACTTCGCGCGCTCGTTCCTCTACGCGGGCATGGCGACGTTCCTCGCCTTCGTCGTGGCCTACCCGCTGGCCTATGCGATGGCGTTCAAGGCGGGCAAGTGGCGCAACCTGATGATGATCTGCGTCGTGGCCCCCTTCTTCACCTCGTTCATCCTGCGCACGTTCGCGTGGTCGCAGATCCTGGCCGACGAGGGCTGGGTGGCGGGCACCCTCAACTTCCTGCACCTGCTGCCCGGCGGCAACATCATCAACACGCCCCTGGCCGTGATCGCCGGCCTGACCTACAACTTCCTGCCCTTCATGGTGCTGCCGATCTACGCCTCCCTCGAGCGGGCCGATCCCCGGGTCATCGAGGCCGGCGGCGACCTGTACGCCAACGGCTTCACGACGTTCCGCACCGTGACCCTGCCGATGTCCATGCCCGGCGTCCTCGCCGGGACGCTGCTCACCTTCATCCCGGCGGCGGGCGACTTCGTCAACATGGAGCTGCTCGGCCCCCAGCGCGGGAAGATGGTCGGCAACGTCATCAACGACCAGTTCCTCGCCGTCCCGGGCGGCTACCCGGTCGCGGCCGCCCTCTCGTTCACCCTGATGGCGGCGATCCTGGTCATGGTCTTCCTCTACGTCCGCCGCTTCGGCACCGAGGAGCTGGTGTGAGATGACGACCGCGACCACGACCCCCTACCGGCCGTCGACGGCCAAGCGTGTGCAGGTCTGGCTGGCCAACCACTTCGCGATGCTGTCCGCGATCCTGGTCCTGCTCTACCTCTTCCTGCCGGTGGCCTACACCTTCGCGTTCTCGTTCAACGACCACGGCAAGACCAACATCGTGTGGCAGGGCTTCACCTGGAAGCACTGGCAGGACCCGTGCCGCGTCGACGGAGTCTGCGGCTCGCTGGTGACGTCGCTGCAGGTCGGCGCGATCTCCACCGCCGTCGCGACGGTGCTCGGCACCCTGATGGCGCTGGCGATGGTCCGCTACCGCTTCCGCGGCAAGGCGGCGAGCAACGTGCTGATCTTCGTGCCGATGGCGACGCCCGAGATCGTGATGGGTGCCGCGCTGCTGACGATCTTCGTGCAGGGCTTCGCCAACATCGGGCTCAGCCTCGGCTTCACCACGATCGTCTTCGCCCACATCATGTTCTGCCTGAGCTTCGTGGTGGTCACGGTGAAGGCCCGGATCCAGTCCCTCGACCCCCGGATCGAGGAGGCGGCGCAGGACCTCTACGCCAGCCCGATGCAGACCTTCTGGAAGGTCACCTTCCCGCTGATCCTGCCCGGCATCGCCGGTGCCGCGATGCTCGCCTTCTCGCTGTCCTTCGACGACTTCATCATCACGAACTTCGTCTCGGGCAACGAGTCCACGTTCCCCAAGTTCGTCTACGTCGCCTCGCGCCGCGGCATCCCTGCCGAGGCCAACGTCATCGGCTTCTCGATGTTCGTGCTCGCCGTCCTGCTCGTCGTCGGTGCTCAGCTCGTGAGCTCGGTCCGGGCGTCCAAGTTCAAGGAGTGACATGTCACAGCCGATGCGCGTCCTGATGGTCGGGGCCGGAGGCGTCGGTGACGCCGCCGCCCGGATCGCGGTCGAGCGCGACTTCTTCGAGGCCTGGGTCGTCGCCGACTACGACCTGGCCCGCGCCGAGAGCACCGTGGCCGCGGCCACCGGACGGCGTACGGGTGAGCAGCGCTTCACCGCCGCCCGGGTGGACGCGTCCGACGCCGACGCCGTGGCCGCCCTCGCCCGCGAGGTGCGGGCGACTCACGTCTTCAACGCGGTCGACCCGCGGTTCGTGATGCCGATCTTCAGCGGCGCGCTCGCTGCCGACGCGAACTACCTCGACATGGCGATGAGCCTGTCGGTGCGCCACCCCGACAAGCCCTACGAGCAGGTCGGCGTCAAGCTCGGCGACGAGCAGTTCGCCCGGGCCGGCGAGTGGGAGTCCGCCGGCCGCCTGGCGCTGCTCGGTATCGGCGTCGAGCCCGGTCTCTCGGACGTCTTCGCGCGCTACGCCGCCGATGAGCTCTTCGACCACATCGACGAGCTCGGCACGCGCGACGGCGCCAACCTCGTGATCCGCGACGACGACGGCAACGAGGTCTTCGCCCCCGGCTTCTCGATGTGGACGATCATCGAGGAGTGCCTCAACCCGCCCGTGGTGTGGGAGCGCGAGCGCGGCGGGGGCGACCTCGAGAAGGGGTTCTTCACCCTGCCGCCGTTCTCCGAGCCGGAGGTCTTCGACTTCCCCGACGGCATCGGGCCCGTGGAGTGCGTGCACGTCGAGCACGAGGAGGTCCTCCTCATGCCCCGCTGGGTCGATGCCGACCGGGTGACGTTCAAGTACGGCCTGGGCGAGGAGATGATCGGCATCCTCCGCACGCTCCACACCCTCGGCCTCGACTCGACCGAGCCGGTGACGGTCAAGGGCGTGCAGGTCTCGCCCCGCGACGTGGTCGCCGCCTGCCTGCCCGACCCCGCGACGATCGGTCCGCGGATGGAGGGCAAGACGTGCGCCGGGCTGTTCGTGACCGGCACCGGCAAGGACGGAGCCCCGCGCTCGACGTACCTCTACCACGTGGTCGACAACGCCGACTCGATGCGCGACTACGGCGCGCAGTGCGTGGTCTGGCAGACCGCCATCAACCCCGTCGTCGCGCTCGAGCTGCTCGCCGACGGCACCTGGTCGGGCACTGGCGTGCTCGGCCCGGAGGCGCTTCCCCCGAAGCCCTTCCTCGACCTGCTCGCCGCACCGAAGCCCGAGGGGTACGGAAGCCCCTGGGGGATGGAGGACCGCACATGACACTCTCCCAGGAACGGATCCTCGCCACCGAGATCCCCGGCCCCCGCTCGCAGGAGCTGCAGGCCCGCAAGGTCGCCGCGGTCTCCGCCGGCGTCGGCACGACCCTGCCGGTGTACGTCGAGCAGGCGGGCGGCGGCATCCTCCGCGACGTCGACGGCAACCAGCTCATCGACTTCGGGTCGGGCATCGCGGTCACCACGGTCGGCAACGCCGCGCCGCGCGTGGTCGAGGCCGTGCAGCGCCAGGTCGCCGACTTCACCCACACCTGCTTCATGGTGACCCCCTACGAGGAGTACATCCAGGTCTGCGAGAAGCTCGCCGAGCTCACCCCGGGCAGCCACGAGAAGCGCTCTGCGCTCTTCAACTCCGGCGCGGAGGCGGTGGAGAACGCGGTCAAGGTCGCGCGCCACCACACCGGCCGCGACGCCGTCGTCGTCTTCGACCACGCCTACCACGGGCGGACGAACCTGACGATGGCGCTGACCGCCAAGAACATGCCCTACAAGCACGGGTTCGGTCCGTTCGCGGGCGAGATCTACCGCGCCCCGATGGCCTACCCCTACCGCTGGCCGGGTGGGCCCGAGGACTGCGCCGACGAGGCCTTCGACGCCTTCGTCGAGACCGTCCACGCCCAGGTCGGCGAGGACAACTGCGCGGCCGTGCTGATCGAGCCGATCCAGGGTGAGGGCGGCTTCATCGTGCCGCCGCCGGGCTGGCTCCCCCGCGTCGCCGAGTGGTGCCGCGACAACGGCATCCTCTTCATCGCCGACGAGATCCAGACCGGCTTCGCGCGCACGGGCGACTGGTTCGCCTGCGACCACGAGGGCGTCGTTCCCGACCTGGTGACGACGGCCAAGGGCATGGCCGGTGGACTGCCGCTGGCAGCCGTGACCGGTCGCGCCGAGGTGATGGACTCCGTCCACGTCGGCGGGCTGGGCGGGACCTACGGCGGCAACCCGGTCGCGTGCGCCGCCGCGCTCGCCGCGATCGAGACCATGCAGGCCGAGGACCTCCCGGCCCGCGCCCGCGCGATCGAGGCCGCGTTCGTCCCGCGCCTGCAGGCGATCGCGGACCGGCACCCCGACCGCGTCGGCGAGATCCGCGGTCGCGGCGCGATGCTGGCGATCGAGCTGGTCAGCGACGGCCCCGGTCGTACGCCGGACGCGGCCCTCGCCGGCGCCGTGCACCGGGCCTGCTCGGCACAGGGCCTGGTGACGCTGACGTGCGGCACCTTCGGCAACGTCTTCCGCTTCCTCCCGCCGCTCGCGATCGGCGACGACCTGCTCAGCGAGGGCCTCGACATCTTCGAGAAGGCCTTCGACGAGGCCGCTGGCACAGTGGGGTGATGGCTTCCGTGAACGAGACCGTGATCGACCGCGTCCCCACCCAGCTGCTCATCGGCGGGGAGTGGGTGGACGCCGGTGGCGGCGCGACCTTCGAGGTCACCAACCCGGCCACCGGCGACGTGCTCGCCAGCATCGCCGACGGCACACCCGACGACGGCCAGCGTGCGCTGGCCGCGGCGGCCGACGCCCAGGGCGAGTGGCGCGCGACCGAGCCCCGCAAGCGCGGGGAGATCCTGCGCTCTGCCTTCGAGCTGCTCACCGAGCGCGCCGACGACTTCGCGCGCCTGATGACGCTCGAGATGGGCAAGGCACTCGCGGAGGCGAAGGGCGAGGTGGCCTACGGCGCCGAGTTCTTCCGCTGGTTCTCCGAGGAGTCGGTGCGCATCCACGGCCGCTACTCCCAGGCGCCCGCGGGCAACACCCGGCTGATCACCATGAAGGGCCCGGTCGGCCCGACCCTGATGATCACGCCCTGGAACTTCCCGCTCGCGATGGGCACCCGCAAGATCGGCCCTGCCATCGCGGCCGGCTGCACGATGGTCGTCAAGCCGGCCCACGAGACGCCGCTGACGATGCTCGCGCTCGCCGCCCTGCTCGAGGAGGTAGGGCTGCCGAAGGGCGTGCTCAACGTCGTCACGACCACCGACTCCGGTGGCGTGTGCGAGCCGATCATCACCGACCCGCGGCTGCGCAAGCTCACCTTCACCGGCTCGACCGCGGTCGGCAAGAAGCTCGTCGCCCAGGCCTCCGACCAGCTGCTGAGGGTCTCGATGGAGCTCGGCGGCAACGCCCCCTTCATCGTGTTCGACGACGCCGACCTCGACGCCGCGGTCGACGGCGCGATGCTCGCCAAGATGCGCAACATCGGCGAGGCCTGCACGTCGGCCAACCGCTTCCTCGTGCACACGTCGGTCGCCGAGGAGTTCTCCCGCCGTCTCGCCGAGCGGATGGGCGCGCTGACCGTCGGCGACGGCACGCAGGACGGGGTCGACGTCGGCCCGCTCATCACCGAGAAGGCCCGCAACGGCGTCCACGAGCTGGTGAGCGACGCGGTCTCCGCCGGCGCCCGTGCGGTCGTCGGCGGGCAGATCCCCGACGGTCCCGGCTTCTTCTACCCGCCCACTGTGCTGGTCGACGTACCCGACACCGCCCGGGTGTTCCGCGAGGAGATCTTCGGCCCGGTCGCGCCCATCATCACCTTCGACACCGAGGAGGAGGCGATCGCGCGGGCCAACGACACGGAGTACGGCCTGGTCGCCTACCTCTTCTCCCAGGCGCACACCCGGGTGATCCGGGTCAGCGAGGCGCTGGAGTTCGGGATGGTCGGCGTCAACACCGGCATCGTGTCCAACCCGGCCGCGCCATTCGGCGGCGTGAAGCAGTCCGGCTTCGGCCGCGAGGGCGGCTTCGAGGGCATCGAGGAGTACCTCGAGACCAAGTACGTCGGCAGCGCCCTGTGACGGTCACGGAGGTCGACCGCTCGCGGCTGGCCACGCTCCACGCCGAGGAGGAGCAGCGGTTCGTCGACCTGCACCCGACCTCCGCCCACCTCGCCGCCGCCGCCGGTGAGCACCTGCTCGCCGGGGTGCCGATGCCGTGGATGACGCGGTGGCCCGGGTCGTTCCCGCTCTTCGTCGAGACGGCCGGCGGCGGCCGGTTCACCGACGTCGACGGCCTCGACTACGTCGACCTGTGCCTCGGCGACACCGGCTCGATGACTGGTCACTGCCTGCCCGCGGTGGCCGACGCCGTGCGGGAGCGCACCGAGCGCGGCATCACCACCATGCTGCCCTCGACCGACGCGACCTGGGTGGCCGCGGAGCTGAGCCGGCGCTTCGACCTGCCCCGCTGGCAGATGGCGATGACCGCCACCGACGCGAACCGCTTCGTGCTCCGCTTCGCCCGGCACCTCACCGGCCGGCCGCGGATCGCGGTGATGGACTGGTGCTACCACGGCACGGTCGACGAGACCCTCGGCGTGCTCGAGCACGGCCGCGCGGGCGACCGCGTCGTCGCCCGGCCGGGTGCGCTCGGCCCGCAGGTCGACGTCTCCGTGACGACGGCGGTGGTGCCGTTCAACGACCTCGACGCGCTCGACTCCCGCCTGGCCGAGGGGGACGTCGCGTGCCTGCTGATGGAGCCGGCGCTCACCAACATCGGGATCGTGCTGCCCGACGAGGGCTACCTCGCCGGCGTCCGCGAGATCACCCGCAGGCACGGCGTGCTCCTCGTCAACGACGAGACGCACACGATCTGCGCGGGGCCGGGCGGTGCGACCGCGGCGTGGGACCTCGATCCCGACTTCGTCGTGATCGGCAAGCCGATCGGCGGCGGCATCCCCGTGGCCGCCTACGGCATGAGTGCCGACGTCGCCTCCCGCCTCGAGGGTCCGATGCTCGGCCACGACATCGACGTCGCCGGCGTCGGTGGCACCCTGTCGGGCTCGGCGCTCGCGATGGCGGCCGTCCGCGCCACCCTGTCGACCGCGCTGCGTCAGGAGGACTTCGACGTCGCGATCCCGCTGGCCGAGTCGTTCACCGACGGGATCCAGGGGGTCATCGACGACCACCGCCTCCCCTGGCACGTCCAGCGGCTCGGCTGCCGCGCCGAGTACTGGTTCTGCCCGCCTCCGCGGGCCGGCGCCGAGGCGGCGGCAGCCGTCGACGAGGAGCTCGACGCGTTCTTCCACCTCTGGACCGTCAACCGCGGCGTGCTGCTCGCGCCGTTCCACAACATGTCCCTGTTCTCACCGTTCCACACCCCGGCCGACGTCGACGCGCACACCACGGTGTTCCGGGCGGCGGTCGAGGCGCTCGTCGGCTGACGTCAGTCGAGCACGCCGGCGGCCCGCGCCGCGTCGGCGTACGCCGTGGCGAGCGAGTCGACGGTGTCGTGGGCGTTGAGGCCCGACGGGTTGGGCACGACGAAGACGCGCGAGCTGCCCCAGCGCTCGTCCTGCTCGCCGACGACGGCCGTGCGCCGGCCGAACGCGGAGCGGTAGGCGGTGATGCCGGCGACCGCGACGACGACCGGCTCCCGCTCGGCCACCAGGCCCCGGAGCCGCTCCCCTCCGGCGCGCAGCTCGGCGGTCGAGAGCTCGTCCGCCCGGGCGGTCGCACGGGCCACGACGTTGGTGATCCCGATCCCCCGGCTGCGGAACAGCTCGCGGTCGTCGTCGGTCATCCCGGCGGACGGGTCGACCGGCTGCCGGAGGATGCCCGCCCGCAGGAGCGCGGGGTAGAACCGGTTGCCCGGGCGGGCGAAGTGGGTCTGCGTCGCCGCCGTCCAGAGGCCGGGGTTGATGCCGGACGAAGAGCAGCCGGAGCGGCTGCCCGGGCCCGGGCAGCAGGTCGGGGACCTCGACGTCGCGGAACGACTCCAGCTCGGCCCTGGTGAACCCCATGGGCCCATCCTGCCGTGCCCGGTCCCGGCGCCTCGAACCTGATGACGGCGAGGTGGCGCAGGCGTACCGTGGAGGGATGTGGAGCTGGCTCCGGGACCTCGGTGGTCTCGTGCTGCTCTGGCTGTGCCTCCACGTCGCCTGGTGTGCCGTTTTCGGCACCTGGCGCGCGTGGGAGGTCCGTCTCGCGAGGGGCGTGGTGCGCCGCGTGCGTGGCACCCCTGCCGCCACGGTCGTGCCGGTCCGCCGCCCCATCGAGGACGTCGCGGCGGACGTACGACGGCTCCGCGCCGCCTTCGAGCGCCCGGGGCTCCGCTTCGCGAAGTGGGAGGGCACCCGACTGGCGTACGACGCGGCCCTCGCTGAGGCGGCCGACAGCCTCGAGATCCCGCACCTCCTCCTGGTCATGGCGCCGGGGGTGGAGCTCGACGTGGAGCGCGGACGGGTCGAGTGGCTGCTCCGGGAGTCCGGCCTGCTGCTCCACGACCGGGCCGCCTGACGGCGTAGGTCCCCGGACGCACGAGACCCCGCCTCCCTTGCGGGAGACGGGGTCTCGGATGTTGCGGTGCCGGTCAGTGACCGGCGGTGATCACTTGGTGATCTTGACGACGCGGCCGGCGCCGACCGTACGGCCACCCTCACGGATCGCGAACCGGAGGCCCTCGTCCATGGCGATGGGCTGGATGAGCTCGACCGACATCTCGGTGTTGTCACCCGGCATGACCATCTCGGTGCCCTCGGGCAGGGTCACAACACCGGTCACGTCAGTCGTACGGAAGTAGAACTGGGGACGGTAGTTGTTGAAGAACGGCGTGTGACGGCCGCCCTCGTCCTTGCTGAGGATGTAGACCGAGGCCTCGAAGTTGGTGTGAGGCGTCGTGGTGCCCGGCTTGATGACGACCATGCCGCGCTCGATGTCCTCGCGCTTGGTGCCACGGAGGAGCAGACCGACGTTCTCGCCCGCCTGGCCCTCGTCGAGCAGCTTGCGGAACATCTCGACACCGGTGACGGTCGACTTCTGGGCGGTCTCGCGGATGCCGATGATCTCGACCTCCTCGTTGACCTTGACGATGCCGCGCTCGATGCGACCGGTGATGACGGTGCCGCGACCGGTGATCGTGAAGACGTCCTCGACAGGCATGAGGAACGGCTTGTCGGTCTCACGCTCGGGGGTCGGGATGGCCTCGTCGACGGCGTTCATGAGCTCGACGATCGAGTCGCCCCACTTCTCGTCACCCTGGAGGGCCGGGAAGGCAGCAACGCGGACCACGGGGATGTCGTCGCCCGGGAACTCGTACTCGGAGAGGAGCTCGCGCACCTCCATCTCGACGAGCTCGATGAGCTCCTCGTCGTCGACCATGTCGCACTTGTTGAGCGCGACGACCAGGGCGGGGACGCCGACCTGGCGGGCGAGGAGCACGTGCTCACGCGTCTGCGGCATCGGGCCGTCGGTGGCGGCGACCACGAGGATCGCGCCGTCCATCTGAGCCGCGCCGGTGATCATGTTCTTGATGTAGTCGGCGTGACCCGGGCAGTCGACGTGCGCGTAGTGGCGCGCCTCGGTCTGGTACTCGACGTGCGCGATCGAGATCGTGATGCCGCGCTGACGCTCCTCGGGAGCCTTGTCGATCTGGTCGAAGGCCGAGGCCTCGTTCAGATTCGGGTACTTGTCGTGCAGCACCTTGGTGATCGCCGCGGTCAGCGTCGTCTTGCCGTGGTCGATGTGACCGATGGTGCCGATGTTCACGTGCGGCTTGGTCCGCTCGAACTTCGCCTTAGCCACTGGGGCTCCTCCTGGTTGGGTTTGAACTTGAACTCATGGGTGTGAAACGGGGTGGTGCAGGGTCCTGCTGTCCGGGGCTGGCCCCGGGGCGATCACTCGCCGCGGACCTTCTTGACGATCTCCTCGGCGATGTTCGAGGGAACCTCGGCGTACGAGTCGAACTCCATGGAGTACGACGCCTGACCGGAGGTCTTCGACCTCAGGTCGCCAACGTACCCGAACATCTCCGACAGGGGCACAAGCGCGTTGACGACCATGTCGCCGTGACGCTCCTCCTGGGCCTGGATCTGGCCGCGGCGCGAGTTGATGTCGCCGATGACCGTGCCGAGGAAGCTCTCCGGGGTGGTCACCTCGACGGCGAACATCGGCTCGAGCAGGACCGGCTTCGCGCGGCGGGCGGCCTCCTTGAAGGCCTGGTTGCCGGCGATCTTGAACGCGAGCTCGGACGAGTCGACGTCGTGGTAGGCGCCGTCCTCGAGCGAGAACTTCACGTCGACCATGGGGTAGCCGGCGAGCACGCCGAACTCCATGGCCTCCTGGCCGCCCTGGTCGACCGAGGGGATGTACTCCTTCGGCACGCGACCACCGGACACGTTGTTGACGAACTCGTAGCCCGCGCCCTGACCGGTCTCCGGGTCGATGTTGGGACCGAGGTTGATGACGACCTTGGCGAACTGACCCGAACCACCCGTCTGCTTCTTATGGGTGTAGGAGTGCTTCTCGACCGTGTTGCGGATGGTCTCGCGGTAGGCGACCTGCGGCTTGCCGACGGTGGCCTCGACGCGGAACTCGCGCTTCATGCGGTCGACGAGGATCTCCAGGTGGAGCTCGCCCATGCCGGCGATGATGGTCTGACCCGTCTCCTCGTCGGCCTTGACCGTGAAGGTCGGGTCCTCGTCGGAGAGACGCTGGATCGCGGTGCCGAGCTTCTCCTGGTCACCCTTGGTCTTGGGCTCGATCGCGACCTCGATCACCGGGGCCGGGAACGTCATCGACTCGAGGACGACCTGGTTGTTGGGGTCGCACAGCGTGTGACCGGTCTTGGTGTCCTTGAGGCCCATGACGGCCACGATCTGGCCGGCGCCGACCGACGCGATCTCCTCACGCTTGTTGGCGTGCATCTGGTAGACCTTGCCGATCCGCTCCTTGCGGCCGTTGACCGAGTTGACCACGGTCGAGCCGGCCTCGAGCTTGCCCGAGTAGACCCGGACGTAGATCAGCTTGCCGAGGTGCGGGTCCGAGGCGATCTTGTAGGCCAGGCCGGAGAACGGCTCGTCGTCGGACGGCTGGCGGACGATGACCTCGTCCTCGTCCTTGACCGAGTGGCCCTGGATGCCGTCGATGTCGAGCGGCGAGGGCAGGAACTTCACGACGGCGTCGAGCAGGGGCTGGACGCCCTTGTTCTTGAACGCGGTGCCGCAGAGGACCGGGTTGAGCTTGTCGGCGAGGGTGGCACGACGGATCGCGGCCTCGAGCTCGGGGACGGTGAACTCACCCTCCTCGAGGAACTTCTCCATGATGTCGTCGTCGGCCTCGGCGAGCGTCTCGAGGAGCTTCTCGCGGTACTCCGCGGCCTGCTCGGCGAGCTCGGCCGGGATCTCCTCGACCTCGTAGTCCTCACCCATCGTGGTCTCGCCGCGCCAGGTCAGGGCACGCATGCCGACCAGGTCGATGACACCGAGGAAGTCGGACTCCGCGCCGATCGGCAGCTGGAGCACGAGCGGCGTGGAGTTGAGGCGCTCGACCATCATGTCGACGCAGCGGAAGAAGTCCGCGCCCGTGCGGTCGAGCTTGTTGACGAAGCACATGCGGGGGACGGAGTACTTGTTGGCCTGGCGCCACACCGTCATGGTCTGGGGCTCGACACCGGCGACACCGTCGAACACGGCGACGGCGCCGTCGAGGACGCGCAGCGAGCGCTCGACCTCGGCGGTGAAGTCCACGTGACCGGGGGTGTCGATGATGTTGATCTGGTGGTCCTTCCACCAGCAGGTCGTCGCGGCGGACGTGATGGTGATGCCGCGCTCCTGCTCCTGCTCCATCCAGTCCATCGTGGCGCCACCCTCGTGGACCTCACCGATCTTGTAGGTGATGCCGGTGTAGAAGAGGATGCGCTCGGTGGTGGTGGTCTTGCCGGCGTCGATGTGCGCCATGATGCCGATGTTGCGGACCTTGTTGAGGTCGGTGGTGATGTCGACAGCCACTGAAAGTCTCAGTCCCTCGTAAGAGTTGATGGGTTGGTGGGGCGGGGCTCCCGGCGGGAGCCCCGCTCAGGTCACCAGCGGTAGTGGGCGAAGGCCTTGTTGGACTCGGCCATCTTGTGGGTGTCCTCGCGCTTCTTCACAGCGGCACCGAGGCCGTTGCTCGCGTCGAGGATCTCGTTCATGAGGCGCTCCGACATGGTCTTCTCGCGACGGTCGGAGGCGTAGCCCACGAGCCAGCGCAGGGCCAGCGTGGTGGAGCGGTTGGCCTTGACCTCGACGGGGACCTGGTAGGTCGCGCCGCCGACGCGGCGGGACTTGACCTCGATGGCCGGCTTGACGTTGTCCATCGCACGCTTGAGCGTGATGACGGGGTCGGAGCCGGTCTTCTCACGGACGCCCTCGAGGGCGGTGTAGACGATGCGCTGCGCGACAGCCTTCTTGCCGTCCTGGAGGACCTTGGAGACGAGCTGGGTGACCAGCTGCGAGCCGTAGACCGGGTCGGAGACGAGGGGGCGCTTCGGGGCGGGACCCTTGCGAGGCATTACTTCTCCTTCTTCGCGCCGTAGCGGCTGCGGGCCTGCTTGCGGTTCTTGACACCCTGGGTGTCGAGCGTGCCGCGGATGATCTTGTAGCGGACACCGGGAAGGTCCTTCACACGGCCGCCGCGCACGAGCACGATCGAGTGCTCCTGCAGGTTGTGACCGACACCCGGGATGTAGGCGGTGACCTCGACGCCACTGCTCAGGCGCACGCGGGCGACCTTGCGGAGGGCGGAGTTCGGCTTCTTCGGGGTGGTCGTGTAGACGCGCGTGCAGACGCCGCGGCGCTGCGGGGATCCCTTCAGGGCGGGCGTCTTGGACTTCGACACCTTGTCCTGGCGGCCCTTGCGGACCAGCTGGTTGATGGTGGGCACCGGGTGGTTCCCTCTCTCTGTCTTCTCGTCTCGGCCCGGCGCGGTGCCGGACTCGGGGGTGTTGCCGTGGAGCTGCGTGCCTGTGCGGTCCCGAGGACCGCGTCCCTACCAGCGGCAGTTGAGTGCGCGCGCAGGGGTCTGGGCGTGCCAGACACAAGGATTGAGGCTACTCGGGGCGCACACGCAGGGTCAAAACGCCGCAGGAGCCGTCCGCACACCGTCGCGGACCGCCTCGTCGCCGTCGGCCGCCCGGTCGTGACGGGCCCGTTCGAGCCTCAGGTACATCATCGCAGACAGCACAACCCCGACGATCGTCATCAGCCCGCCGCCGAGCAGCGTCCACCGGGCGCCGTACTCGTGGCCGATCCAGCCGATGATGGGCGCGCCGACGGGCGTGCCGCCCATGAAGATCATCATGTAGAGCGCCATCACCCGGCCGCGCACGCCGGCGTCGGTGTGCAGCTGCATGTAGGTGTTGGCGCTGGTGATGAATGTCAGCGCGGTGAGCCCGGTGACCGGCGCCAGCAGCGCGAACGTGAGGTAGGACGGCATCAGGCCGGCCAGCATCACCGAGAGGCCGAAGGCGATCGCGGCGCCGACGACGAGGCGCTGGCGGATCTCCGTCCGACGGGCGGCGAGGAGCGAGCCGGCGAGCGAGCCGACGGCGAGGAAGGAGCCGAGCAGGCCGAACTCCTCCGGGCCCTTGTCGAAGACCTCGGTGGCCATCAGCGCCGAGGTGATCTGGAAGTTGAGACCGAAGGTGCCGGCGAAGAAGACCAGGCCGAGCACGAGGAGCAGGTCGGGACGGGCCCGGACGTACGCGACGCCCTCGCGGATCGCCCCCGGCCCCCGGTTGGCGGGGGCGGCGTCGATGCGGCTGACGTCGAGGTGGCGCAGCGACCAGATCGGGGCGGCGTACGACACCGCGTTGGCGAGGATGACCCAGCCGGTCGCGACCGCTCCCCCGCCGAACGCGGCGATGAGCAGGCCGGCGAGGCCGGGGCCGACGAGGCGCGCGGCGTTGAAGCTGGCGGAGTTGAGGCCGACGGCGTTGGTCAGGTCGACCGGCTCGACGATCTCGGAGACGAACGACTGGCGCGCGGGGGCGTCGAAGGCCGAGGCCGAGCCCAGGAGGAAGGCCAGGACGTAGACGTGCCAGACCTCGGCGGTGCCGGTCACGGCGAGCAGGCCGAGGACCAGGGCGGGCACCGCCATGCCGAGGTTGGTCAGCTGGAGCAGCCGCTGCTTGGGCATCCGGTCGGCGACCAGGCCGGCGAACGGCGTCAGCAGCAGGAAGGGGAGGAACTGCAACCCCGTGGTGATGCCGAGCGCAGTGGCGCCGGAGCCGGCGGCCAGCTCGAGGACCAGCCAGTCCTGGGCGACGCGCTGCATCCAGGTGCCCGTGTTGGACACCACGCCGCCGGCGGCGTAGCGGCGGTAGTTGGGGTTGGCGAGGGAACGGAACGTGGGACTCGTGGTGACTCCTCGGTCGGTGTCGGTCGGTGTGTCAGTCGGCGGTGGCGAGGCGGGCCAGGATCGGCGCGGCCTCGCGGAGGGCGGCCCGCTCGGCGGGCGTCAGGCGGGCGAGCTGCTGCGACAGCCAGGCGTCGCGGCGCTGCCGGTCGGCGAGCACGGCGGCCCGACCGGCGTCGGTCAGCGAGACGACGACCTGGCGGCCGTCGGTCTCGTGCGGACGGCGTACGACGTAGCCGTCGCCCTCCAGGCAGTTGACCGTGCGGGTCATCGACGGCGGCTGCACGCGCTCGGCGCGGGCCAGCTCGCCGACGGTCTGGTCGCCCAGCCGGACGAGCAGCCCGAGCACGACCATCTGCGGGATGCTCAGGTCGTTGTCGGGGTGGCGCTCGGAGACCAGGCGGCGGCGCAGGCGCATGACACCGGCCCGGAGCTCGGAGGCGAGCCCGGCGTCGGTACGGAGGTCGGCGGTCGGCATGTCGTTAGCGTAACTCATTACCTGTGCTAACTATTCCGGCAGCCGTCGACCTCGCGTCTCACGGACTTGGAGGGCGAGTCGGACACGTGGAGGGGGTTGCAACGGCCTCCGAGTGTCGGAGTCCCCGCACGTGCGGGGACTCATGCAGGCCCGAGCGAAGGTCTCAGGTGAGCCAGGAGGTGATCGGGGCGATCGCGAAGTAGACGACGAAGAGGGCCGCGACGATCCACATCAGCGGGTGCACCTCGCGCGCCTTGCCGACGACCACCTTGATCAGCACGTAGGCCAGGAAGCCGGCGCCGATGCCGACGCTGATGGAGTAGGTGAACGGCATCAGCACGATCGTCAGGAAGGCCGGGATCGCGATCTCGAGGTCCTCCCAGTCGATGCCGCGGACCTGCTGCATCATCAGGAAGCCGACGAGGACGAGCGCGGGGACGGCCGCCTCGGAGGGGATCGCCTCGACCAGCGGGGCGAAGAACGTCGAGAGCAGGAACAGCACTCCGGTCACGACCGACGCGAGGCCGGTGCGCGCACCCTCGCCCACGCCGGACGCCGACTCGATGTAGGAGGTGTTGGACGAGACCCCCGCGGCACCGCCGGCCATCGCCGCGACCGAGTCCACGATGAGGATCCGCTGCGAGTGCGGCGGGATGCCCTCCTCGTCGTTGAGCCCCGCCTCGGCACCGATGGCCGTCATCGTGCCCATCGTGTCGAAGAAGTCGGCGAGGAGCAGCGTGAAGGCGAGGAGCAGGGCGGCCAGGAAGCCGACGGACGAGAAGGCGCCGAAGAGCGAGAACTGGCCGAGGGTGCCGAAGTCGGGGACGTCGACGACGCCGTTGAGCTCGGGGACGTTGAGCGACCAGTTGCCGGGGCCCTCCTGGGCCGCCGCGCCGAGGTCGAGGACCGCCTGGACGACGAAGGCGAGCACCGTCGTGGCGATGATCGAGATCAGGATCGCCCCGCGCACCCGGCGTACCCAGAGCGCGATGATCAGCACGACGCCGATCGCGAAGACGAGGACCGGCCAGCCGGTCAGGGTGCCGCCGTCGCCGAGCTGCACCGGCACCGTGGTCTTGAAGGCGTCCGGGATGCGGGTCACGAAGCCGGCGTCGACGAAGCCGATGAGGGCGATGAAGAGCCCGATGCCGACGGAGATCGCGACCTTGAGCTGCTGCGGCACCGCGTGGAAGACCGCCTTGCGGAACCCGGTCAGGACGAGGACCAGGATGATGATGCCCTCGAGGACGATGAGGCCCATCGCGTCCTCCCAGGTCGACCGGGTGGCGATGGCGTTGGCGACGAACGCGTTGAGGCCGAGGCCCGTCGCGAGCGCCAGCGGGAAGTTGGCCACGGCTCCCATCAGGATGGTCAGCACGCCCGCGACCAGCGCGGTGCCCGCGGCGATCACGGGCAGGTTGGACCCGTCGCCCGTCCCGCCGCCGAGGTAGGCACCCGTCGAGTCGGGCACGAAGCCGAGGATCAGCGGGTTGAGCACGATGATGTAGGCCATCGTCAGGAAGGTCACGACCCCGCCGCGGACCTCGCTGCCGACGCTCGAGCCCCGCTCGGTGATCCGGAAGAACCCGTCGAGGCCGGAGGCCTTCGAGGTCGGCCGCGTGGTCTGCGTGTCGTCGCTCACGGAATCGGAGTCTGGCAGACGTATGTGACCTGCATGTTTCGCCTCGCCGCAGCGTTGTAGCGTGACGGCGTGGACCTGGGTGACGAGCAGCCGATGCAGCACGAGATCGGCAACCGCACCTACATCGTGGCGCAGGTCGAGCCGCTCGACGTCGACGGTGTCCGCACCACCGAGGTCGGCACGGCGCTGTGGCTGCTCGGCTTCCTCGGGCTCCTCCCCTTCTGGGGCACGCTGCAGGACAGCGGGCGCACCTGGTGGCTGTGGACCTGCCTCGCGGGCTTCGGCCTCGGCCTCTGCGGGCTGGAGTACTGCCGCCGTCGCCGCAAGGAGCGCGCCGCGCAGCAGGGACGGCGGCGCGCATGACGAACACCCCGAGAGCGCTCCCCCCGACCCGCTGGGAGCTCGCCGGCGAGCGCAACCGCGGCTACGGCGAGACCTTCGCCCAGCGGGTCGCCGAGGGCGCGGACGTCGACGGGGAGGCCCGGCTCGTCGACGCGCTCGCGCCGCGCGGTGCCCGCATCCTCGACATCGGCTCCGGCATGGGCCGGGTGTCGGCGGCGCTCCGGGCGCGCGGCCACCGGGTCGTGGCGACCGAGCCCGACCCCGCCCTGCGCGCGCAGTCGGAGGCGACGTACCCCGACCTCGTCGTCCTCCCCCACGAGGCGCTGGCGCTCGATCCCTCGGAGGTCGGCCCGTTCGACCTCGTCGCCGTCGTCGGCAACGTGATGGTTTACCTCGGCGAGGACACCGAGCGGCGCGTGCTCGAACGGGTCCGCGAGCTGCTGGCGCCGGACGGCCGCGCGGTCATCGGCTTCCACCTCACGGCACTGAAGGCCGGCAGCCGGACCTACCCGGCCGACGAGTTCGTCGCCGACGCGACCGCTGCCGGGCTGCGGGTCGTCCACCGCTTCGGCAGCTACGAGCTGCACGAGCCCAACGACGAGTACGCCGTGTGGGTGTTGGAGCCGGAGTCGGGGCCGGGGCAGGCCTGACGGCTAGAGCGTCTCGAACTCGTCGTCGGTCAGCGTGTCGAAGGCGTGCTCCGGCATCGGCAGCGGCTGCTGCTTGCGCGCGAGCTTGACCTCGGAGTGGGCCCCGCAGCCGTGGTCGAAGGTGACGACGCTGCCGTCGTCGTTGGCGTTGCCGTTGGCGCACACGCCGAACCGGTCCGCGAGCGAGCCGTTGAGCCGGACCAGGAAGCCGCACGACCAGCACTGGTCGGGAGCACTCTTGGCGAGCGGCGCGTCCGGCCCGCCGGTGCCGGCGTTCCAGCGCTCGGCGGCCATGTCGAGGCCCTCGCGGCTCAGCGTGCGGACCCGGCCCAGGCCGAGCTCCTCGGCGACCCGGCGCACCTGGGCGCGGGCGTCGCCGTCCATCGGGCCGTCGAGCGGGTCGTCGCCGACGAGGTAGGTCGGGACCAGGCGGGCGTCCTCGTCCTCCACCGGCAGCAGGTCGCCGGGCGAGAGGTCGCCGGGCTGGAGGCGCTCCTTGTAGGGCACCCACGCGGGAGCGACGATCGCCTCGTCGCCCGGCAGCAGCACGACCTCGTTGACCGTGAGGTCCTTGCCGCGCTTGGCGCGGGTCAGGGTGACCGACCAGTGCCAGCCGGGGTAGCCCGGCCGGGTGCAGGCGAAGTGGTGCGTGACGACCCGCTCCCCCTCGGCGTACGCACCGAGGTGGTCGCCCACCTCGTCGCCGTCGGCGACCTCGAGCACGATGCCGCGTGCGAGGTCGGCGGCCTTGGCGAGGGCCGAGTCCGGCTTGCCGGAACGGGTCGGGAGAGAGATCACGTGCGCCATCATGACAAACGGTGCGCGGTCCTGTCCCGTCGGCACCCTGGGCCGGGACGGCATCCACGCGCCGTCGGGCGGGTAGTCCAAGATGGTCCCCGTGACCAGCGACCGCCCCGACCCCTCCCCGGGGCAGGCGCGGGAGCACGACCACGAGCCCGATCCGGGCGAGGACACCCAGCCCTACCGCGTGTCGCCACCGCCGCCGTCGGCGCCCGCCCCGGGTGCCGTACGCCGTTCGCTGTCGGGTGCCGCCAAGGGCGTGCGAGCGGCCGGACGGGGAGCCAGGGCCGCCGGCCGTGGCGCCCGCGTCGCCGGGCGCGGAGCCGGCACGGCGGGCCAGTACGCCGTCAGCCAGGCGCGGCGCGCGGCGCGGGCCGAGGGCGCCGGCGACTCGGGCCTGTCGCGCCTGATCGAGCTGCACGCCTTCAACGCCGCCGGTGACGCGGCCGTGGCGATCTCGCTGGCCGGCACCCTCTTCTTCCAGGTCCCCACGGGCGAAGCGCGCGGCCAGGTGGCCCTCTTCCTCGGGCTGACGATGCTGCCCTTCGCGATCGTGGCGCCGCTGATCGGCCCGTTCCTCGACCGCTTCAGCCACGGCCGCAGGTGGGCGGTCGGCGCGACCATGGCGATCCGCGCCTTCCTCTGCTGGGTGCTGGCCACCGCTGTGATCACCGGGTCCGCGTGGCTGTTCCCCGCCGCCCTGGGCGTCCTCGTCGCCTCCAAGGCCTACGGCGTCACCCGCGCCGCTGCCGTCCCCCGCCTGCTGCCTCCCGAGCTCACCCTGGTGAAGGCCAACGCCCGGGTCTCCCTCGCGGGCGTCGTCGGGGCGGCGATCTCGGCACCGCTGGCGATCGGGGCCTCGACCTTCGGTCCGGAGTGGTCGCTGCGCTACGGCTTCATGGTCTTCGTGCTCGCCACCATCTGGGCGATCCGGCTGCCCGACAAGGTCGACGCCAGCCAGGGCGAGGGCGAGCTGGTGCTCACCGGGTCCACCGCGGTCTCCGCAGGCAGCCGGCGCCCGAAGACCCGGATCCCGTCAGCCGTCGCCTTCGCCCTGCGGGCCAACTGCGGACCGCGCTGGCTGTCGGGATTCCTGACGATGTTCATGGCGTTCCTGCTGCGCGACAACCCGATCGGCGACTGGAAGCCCGAGCTGCTGCTCGGCCTCGTGATCGGCGCCGCCGGCTTCGGCAACACGCTCGGCATCGCGATCGGCTCGCTGCTGCGCAAGCTCAACCCCGCTGCCACCGTGGTGCTGGCGCTGCTGGCCGACGCGGTCGTCGTCGTGATCGCCGCGCTGTTCTACGGCCTGCTCGCCCTCGCGCTGCTCGGCCTGACGGCCGGGCTCGCACAGTCCCTCGCCAAGCTCTCGCTCGACTCCACGATCCAGCGCGACGTGCCGAGCCGGATCCAGGCGAGCGCCTTCGCCCGCTCCGACACGACACTGCAGCTCGCCTGGGTGATCGGCGGCTTCGTCGGCATCGCGATGCCGCTCAACCCCCAGCTCGGGCTGGGCATCGCGGCAGGTGTGCTCGGCGCGTGGGCGACGTTCGTGCTGATCAGCCGGCCGGCACGCATGCGGCCGGCCGCCCCCGCGACGACGTAGGTCGGGCTAGAGCTCGAGCTCGTCGGCGAGCGCGCGCAGCACCTTCGCCGTACCGCGCGCGGCGTTGCGCTCGGGGTGACGCCCGTGCCGGTAGCCCTCCTCGACGCCCTCGAGCATCTTGATGAGGTCCTCGACGATGGTGACCATCGCCTCGGGCTTCTTGCGCTGGGCGTTGCGCTGGTTGCGCGTGACCGACGCCGGGGCGTCGATGACGCGCACCTGGAGGGCCTGGTCGCCGCGTCGGCCCTGGGCGATGCCGAACTCGACCTTGGTGCCGGCCTTCAGCGCGGGGGTGCCCTCGGGGAGCGCGTCGGAGTGGACGTAGACGTCGGGGCCGTCCTCCTGCGACAGGAAGCCGAAGCCCTTCTCCACGTCGAACCACTTCACCTTGCCACTGGGCACGGCCTTCTCCCCACCTGTTCCGTCCTCGCCGCCCGCACGTCGCGGGCGCGGCCAAAGGATAGGCGGCACCGATGGACCCCCACCAACGGGTTCCGCCCGGAGGGAGGGCTTTGTCTCCCGTCGCCCCTGCTGCGATCATGGGCGGTTCGGAGCACAGACGTACTGACGGGGCGATGAGGTGGGGACCGTGCGGGCACGACGCGTGGGGCGGATCGTGGGCTGCGGCCTGCTCGCGCTCGGCGTCACCCTGTCCGCCTCGAGTGTCGCGCTGGCCGAGGACGCACCCGCCGCGGGGACCTCTGCCCTCACGCTCGTCACGCTGACGGGACCCGGGACGTCGGCCGGCACCCGCGACGCGGCGGACCTCCTCGCCCGCCAGGACGCGGTGCTCGCGGCGATCGGCGCCGAGGAGCCGGTCTACCGCTGGACCACCGCCCTCAACGGGTTCGCCCTGCCCCTCTCCGAGGCCCAGCTCGCCCTCCTCGACGACCAGCCCGGCATTGCTGTCATCGAGCCCGACGAGGTGCGACCGCTCGCCGGCCGTACGACGTCCGCGACCGTCCGCGGCGCGGCGAAGAGCCCGCGGCTCCGCGGCGGCGCCGGCGTCGTGATCGGCGTGGTCGACTCGGGCATCGCCCCGGACTCCCCCGCCTTCGCCGACGTACCCGGCCTCGGCCGCGAGCCGCAGGAGTTCACCGGCGAGTGCGCCGAGGGCGACGGATGGACCGTCGGCGACTGCACCCGCAAGGTCGTGGGCGCGCGCTGGTTCGCCGCCGGGTTCGGCACCGACCGGGTCCGGTCGTCGGAGTCGCTGTCGGCGCGCGACGTGCTCGGCCACGGCACCCAGGTCTCCTCGGTCGCCGCCGGCAACGCGGGCGTCAGCGTCCGGGTCGACGGGCGCGATGCCGGCAGCTTCGGCGGCGTCGCACCGCAGGCCCGGATCGCCGCCTACAAGGCCTGCTGGGGCGCACCCGACCCCGCCGACGACGGCTGCTCGACCGCCGACGTCGTGTCGGCGGTCGACGCCGCGGTCGCCGACCACGTCGACGTCCTCAACCTCGCGCTCGCCGGCGGCAACGGCATCGACACCCTCCAGCGGGCGCTCCTCGGCGCCGCGGAGGCCGACATCGTCGTGGTCGGTGCGGCCGGCAACTCCGGCCGGACGTCGTACGCCGCCCACGCCTCGCCGTGGGTGACCACCGTCGGCTCGGCCGTCGGCCGGATGTCGCGCGCCGTGCTCACCGGCCCGGGCGGACGCACCTTCAGCGGCGGCGGCAGGCCCGCGGCGGTCCGCGGACGCACCGTGCTCGCGCAGGATGCCGCGGCACCGGGCGTCTCCCGGCGCGCGGCCGGTCAGTGCCGCCGCGACTCGCTCGACTCGCGCAAGGTCGCACGCCGCATCGTGGTGTGCCGGCGCGGCGGCATCGGCCGGATCGACAAGTCGGACAGCGTCTCCCTCGCGGGTGGCCGCGCGATGGTGCTGGTCAACCTGCGTCCGGGTTCGGTCACGGCCGACTTCCACGCCGTCCCCACCGTCCACCTCTCCGCCGCCGCCGGCCGGAGCTTCAGCCGCTGGGTCGCCACGCACCCCGGCGCCCGCGTCCGGATGACGCGCGCGGGCGGCGACCCCGGCAACCGGCGTACGGCACCGTGGAGCGCCTCGGGCGACCCGCGCGGCCCCTCGGTCAAGCCCGACGCGGTCGCCGACGGCGACGCCGTCCTGGGCGCCCTGCCCGACGCGACCGGCCGCACGTGGGGCGTCTTCAGCGGCAGCTCCGCGGCCGCTGCGCACGCGAGCGGGCTCGCAGCGCTGGTGCTGGCGAAGCACGACTGGTCGGCCGCCGTCGTCCGCTCGCTCGTCGCGGGGTCGGCGCGTCCGCTCCGCGGCTCGTCGGTGCTGGCCCAGGGGGCCGGCGCGCTGCCGAGCCGGGCACCGACGGCACACCTCGCGCTCGACGTGCCGGCGCGCGCCTGGCGCCGCGCCCTGCGTCAGCACACGCTCGCCGACCTCAACACCGGCTCGCTCCTGCTCACCGCGCGCCGCGGCACCGCCACGCGCACCCTGACCAACGTCGGCACCCGGCCGGAGTACTTCTCGGTCACCGCGCGTGGCTTCACCGCCCACCGCGTCAGCATCCGGCCCCTCGCCGTACGCCTCGCGCCGGGGCAGTCGGCCCGCTTCACCGTCACCGTGACCGGCCCGACCACGCCCGGCGGCCTCGACGACGGCGAGCTCGTGTGGCTCGGCGCCCGCGGCGGGGTCACCCGCGTGCCGGTCGCCCTCACCCGCTGACCATCCCGACCGTACTGGGAGGGCGAGTCGGACACCTGGAGGCGGTTGCAACCCCCTCCAACAGTCGGAGTCCCCGCACGTGCGGGGACTCCGACAGAGGAAGAAGCGCGGGGCTCAGTCGCCGAGCACCCGGTCGTGGCGCAGCGAGGTCGCGCGGGTCTCCTTGGCGAAGAGCACCGAGACGATCGTGATGACCGAGGCGATGGTCATGTAGACCGCCACCTTGCCGACGTTGTCGGTGCCGTCGCTGGCCTTGCCGAGCAGGTCGATCGCGATGATCGGGGCGAGCGCACCGGCAAAGATCGACGCGAGCTGGTAGCCCACCGACGCACCGGTGTAGCGCACCGAGGTGCCGAAGAGCTCGGAGAAGAACGCCGCCTGCGGGGAGTACATCAGGGCGTGCAGGACCAGGCCGACGCAGATCGCGAGGATGATCTTGCCCTCGGAGCGCGAGGCGATCAGGTCGAAGAACACCCACGACCAGGCGGCGACGCCGACGGCGCCGGCGAGGTAGAGCGGGCGACGGCCGACCCGGTCGCTGAGGGCGCCGACGAGCGGGATGGTCACGAAGTGCACGACCGAGCCGATGAGCAGCGCCTTGAGGATGAGCGGCTTGTCGTCGGCGGTTCCGGCGTAGAGCGTGAGGAACGAGATCGAGATGATCGTGAAGAGGTAGTAGGAGATGTTCTCCGCCATCCGCATGCCCATCGCCACGAGGACCTCGCGGGGGTACTTGCGGAAGACCTCGAGGATCGGCAGGTGCGCGGTCTTCTTGGTCGCGAGCTCGGCCTTGGCGTCGGCGAAGACCGGCGACTCCTCGATCGAGAGGCGGACCCAGAGGCCCACGCCGACCAGGACGGCGCTCAGCAGGAACGGGATGCGCCAGCCCCACGACTCGAAGGCCGCGTCGGACTGCACGGCGGCGAGCACCCAGAGGACACCGGTCGCGAGCAGGTTGCCGAGCGCCACGCCGGCCTGCGGCCACGAGGACCAGAAGCCGCGCTGCGAGTCGTCGCCGTGCTCGGCGGCCATCAGCACCGCGCCGCCCCACTCGCCACCGACGGCGAAGCCCTGGAGCAGGCGGCAGAGGAGCAGGAGCAGCGGCGCTGCGACGCCGATGGAGGCGTAGGTCGGCAGGAGGCCGATCGCGAAGGTCGCCACACCCATCAGGAAGAGCGAGAAGACAAGCATCTTCTTGCGGCCGACCCGGTCGCCGAAGTGACCGAAGACGACGCCGCCGAGGGGGCGCGCGACGAAGCCGAGGGCGTACGTGCCGAAGGCCAGGAGGGTCGCGGTGGCGGGCTCGCTCTCGGGGAAGAACAGCGTGCCGAAGACGAGTGCCGCGGCGGAGCCGTAGAGGAAGAAGTCGTACCACTCGACGGCGGTGCCGATGAGGGACGCGAAGACGACCTTGACGATGTTGGTCCGCTCGGGCGGTGCGCCCGGCGCGCCGGTCCCGGTCGTGGTGGAGGTGTCGGTGGTCATGAACGTGCCTTTCATCGGGGAGTGCGGTGCGAGGGGTGGTCGGAGGTGGTCGGAGGTGCGCGTCAGGCGGCGGTCCAGCCGCCGTCCAGGAGCAGGGACGAGCCGGTCATCGAGGTCGCGCTCGGGCCGCAGAGGAAGGCCACCGCCTCGGCGACCTCCTCCGGCTCGACGAGCCGGCGCACCGGAGTACGGGCCAGGAGGACGGTGTCGAGGACCTCGTCCTCGGCGATCCCGTGGCTGCGGGCCTGGTCGGCGAGCTGGCCCTCGACGAGCGGCGTACGGACGTAACCGGGACACACGGTGTTGCTGGTGACGCCCTTGTCCGCGGCCTCGAGGGCGAGGACCTTGGAGAGGCCCTCGAGCCCGTGCTTGGCGCTCACGTAGGCCGACTTGTAGGCCGAGGCCCGGTGCCCGTGCACGCTGGACACGTGGACGAGCCGGCCCCAGCCGCGGGCGTACATGCCGGGCAGGAACCGGCGGGCGAGCAGGAACGGGGCGTGCAGCATCAGCGCGTGGATGGTGCGGAACTGCGCGGGGTCGAAGTCCTCGACCGGCGCGACGTGCTGGATGCCGGCGTTGTTGACGAGGACGTCGACGTCGAGGTCGAGCGCCGCGATGGCGGCCTCGTCGGTGAGGTCGACGACGTGCGCAGTGCCGTGGACCTGGGCCGCGACCTTGGCCACGCCCTCCTCGTCACGGTCGAGCAGGTGGACGTCGGCGCCGCCCTCGGCGAGCCGCGTCGCGACCGCCGCACCGATACCGCTGGCGGCGCCGGTCACGAGCGCCCGTCGTCCGTGGAAGGAGGTCATGGCCTCAACGTAGGGACCCCCGTGACGTACGGCACATGGCCTCAACGGCCATACTTGGGTGCGCGACATGTGGCACGGCCACATGGAGAGCGGGTCAGGCGTCCCGCAACCGCGCCAGCCGGAGGGCGAGCTGGAGGTCGAGGGAACGGGCGGGCTCGCGCCACCCGTCGCCCAGCAGCTCGCCGATCCGCTCCAGCCGCTGGGTGACCGTGTTGGGGTGGACGTGCAGGGCCGACGCCGTCTCCTTGAGCCGCCCGCCGCTGGCGAACCACTCCTCGAGGGTGTCGACCAGCCCGGTCCCGCGCCGCTCGTCCCACTCGCGCACCGGACCGATCATCGTGTCGACGAAGGCCGCGACGTGCTCGGGGTCGTTGTCGCCGAGCAGCAGCCGTGCGACGCCCAGGCCCGCCGGGTCGCTCACCTCCCCCAGGCGGCCGAGCCGCAGCAGGGTGTCGAGGCACCGGCGCGCCTCCGCGTGCGCGGCGACCAGCCGGTCGTCCAGGGTGTCGTCCGTGGCCGCGACGCCGACCGTCGCCCGTCCGCCTGCGGCAGCGATCGCGGCCTGGAGGTCCGCGCCGAGCCGCCGCGGGTCGTCGCCCGGCACCACCGCGACGACCACACCGCGGTGCTCGCCGGCCAATCCCGACATCCGGCGGGCCAGGCCGACAGCCGCCCGACCGGCGCGGTGCGGGTCGGCGCCGTCGACCGCCGCGGCGGCCACCACGAGCGGTCCGTCGAGGCTCGCGCTGTGACGGCGTACGCGGTCGCGGAGCCGGTCGCGCGATCCGTCGCCGGGCTCGAGCAGGTCGGCCAGGAGCTGCCCGCCGAGTCGCTCCTCGGCGTCGGTGACCGAGCGCGCGAAGAGGAGGACGAGGGCGGTGACGAGTGCACCGCGCTCGAGCGTACGGCGGCCGGCGAGGTCGAGCGCGTCGTCGCGTCGGACCACCAGGGTGGCGACGTGCTCGGTGCCGGCGCGCGCCGCCGCGACCAGCCCGCCGTCGATCGCCACCGACCGACCCGAGGTGACGGCACCCGCGACCGCGTCGGTCCACGCGAGGCCGGGGTCCTCCCCCGCCTCCAGCTCGCCGGTCGGCGTCCAGATCGAGACGGCCGCGTCGAGCACGCCGGACAGCACCTCGGCCACCTCGGCCACGCCCCCGCCGCCGATGAGGAGGTCGGTGAGCCGGTCGTGCGCGAGTGCCGCGGCGTCGACGGCCTCGGTGTGGCGGGTCAGCGAGCGGTTGGCCTCGTCGAGCTCGGCGAACAGCCGGGCGTTCTCGAGCGCGACGACGGCGTGGGCGGCGAACGACGTCAGCAGGCTCACCTCGGCCTGCGGGAAGCGGCGTACGGACCGGTGCACCGCGAGCAGCGCGCCGATGACCACGCCGTCGAGGACCAGCGGGACCCCGAGGATCGCGCGGATCTGCTCGCCCGCCACGGCCTCGTCGATCCAGCCCTTGTGCACGAAGCGGTCGTCGGTGGCGTAGTCCTCGGTGAAGTAGGCCGCACCCGTCTGCGCGACGAGGCCCAGCAGGCCGGTGCCGAGCGGGAGCCGGAGGTTCTGGAACTCGCGGGTCAGGGCGCCGTCGGTCACCTTCATGAACGACGCACCGGAGGCCGCGTCGTTGAGCGAGAGGTAGGTCATGTCGCAGTGCAGCAGCTGGCGGGCACGCCGCACGATGGCCGCGAGGATCGTGTCGACGTCGCGGATCGCGGTGAGGTCGGACGCCGTCTCGTAGAGCGCGGACAGCTCGGCCTCGCGCGAGCGCATCCGCGTGATCAGGTCGCGCAGCCGGAGGGCGACGTCGTACTCCGCGCGGAGGGCGGCGGCCTCGGCGGCACCGAGGCCGCGCTCGGCGTGCGCGAGGTGCTCGTCGAACGCCGCCAGCGGGGCCTCGTCGTAGAGCAGGTCGAGGAAGGACGGCACGGGGCCATCCTGCCCGGGGACGGGCCTGTGCCGCTCAGGCCTCGCGGGTGATGGTCATCTCGCGGTCGCCGTAGACGACCTTGTCGCCGTGGACGAGCGCGGCGGGCTTGCCCGGCGCGAGCTGGCGCGACACCCCCTGGCGCACGAGCACGGTGCCGTTGGTCGACCCGCGGTCCATCACCACGATCGTCCCGTCGGGAGCGGGGCCGAACTGGGCGTGCGTCTTCGACACCGACATGTCGGCCGACTGGAGCGGGATCAGGTGCGCCACCGGCTCGCCGGTGCGGGCCTCGGGACGGCGCCCCACCAGTGCCAGGCCCGCGATCACGAAGCTCTCGCCGTTGTCGAAGTGCACCCGCCACCGCTGGGCCGGTGCCTGCGGCTGGGCCGGGACCGGCTGCGGCCGCTGCGGGGGCGGGGCTTGCTGGGGCGGGGCTTGCTGGGGCGGGGCTTGCTGGGGCGGGGCTTGCTGGGGCGGGGCTTGCTGGGGCGGAGCTTGCTGGGGCGGAGCTTGCTGGGGCGGAGCTTGCTGGGGCACGGGCTGCTGCTGCGGCGCCTGCTGGGCGGGCGGCGGCGCCTGGCGCTGCGGCGGCGCGTGGGCGGGCGGGGCCGCCGGGGCCGGCGGCTGGGTGACCTCGGGCGGCAGCTGCTGGCGGCGCATGGACTGCTCCGAGCGCTCGGGGGTCGGCACCGCCTCGACCGGCGGGGCGGGGACCAGGCGCATCGCGGTCAGGTTGACGATGTGGCGCGGTCCCTCGTCGACGACGTCGTCGACCTCCGCCGGAGGGCGTACGTCGACCACGACCGAGTGGGCCCGGTGGTCGTGCCAGCCGCGACGCTGCCGGCCGCGGTCCTCGACGGACGTCCAGGCCAGGGTGGCGAGGCCGATCCCGAAGGTGGGCAGGCCGGACACGCCGAGGACGAGCGAGCGGAGCAGGGCGCGACCGACGCCGATCGGGGTCCCGGTGCCGTGGTGCACCACGCGCAGCCCGGACATCGCCTTGCCGGGCGAGCTCCCGGTGACGCCGAGCACGACGGCGAGGACCAGCCAGAGGACGACCATGGCGCCGGCCACCACGCCGACCACGGTCCACACCTCGTCGGAGACGAACATCGCCGTCAGGACGCCGACGACGGCGAGCAGGCCCCAGGCCAGCAGCCGGTCGACGGCGAAGGCCGTGAACCGTCGCTCGAGCTGCGCGATCGGGTAGGTCGTCGCGTAGGGGGGTGCTTGCTGGGTCACGACGGGGCTGCTCAGGGGTTCGTGACCTGGATGGTGACGCCGTCGCCGAGGTCGAGCACGGCACCCGGGATGAGGCTCACGGCGATGCCGGCCTTGAGCTCCTCGGGCTCGAGACCGGGCTGGGCCAGGACGGTGCCGTTGGTGGAGCCCAGGTCGGTGGCGATCGCGGAGCCGTGGTCGGCGCCGGCACCGGGGCGGATCTCGAGGTGCGTCGAGGAGATCTCCTGCTGCGGGCTCGCCACGGTCACGACGTGGGGCTGGTCGTGGGAGGCGAACCGGCGGGCCTCGGGCGCCCGGCCGACGAGCACGGTGCGGTCGACCAGCACGACGTCGCCGGTCGAGAACACCAGCGAGGCCACGGGCTGCGACACGACCTCGGGAGCCATCTCCTGGCCGGGGATCGGCGGGCGGTCGAAGTCGGGCACGGGCGGGCCGGTGACGGTCTGGCCGTCGCGGTCGGACCAGTCGTCGACCACCGGAGCCTCGACGACCGGGGTCTCCCCGGTCGGCGTCGGGTCCTCCTCGGGCTCGCCGAAGCTCATCGGGGCCGCGGCGACCGGCTCCGGCTCGGCGTACGCCGGCGCCGCCTCGGGCTCCGGCTCGACCGCGACGGGCTCCGGCTCGGGCTGCGGCTCCGGCTCGGGATCCGGCTCCGCGGCCACCACCGGCGCGACGGGCTCCTCGACCGGCTCCTCGACCGGGGCCGACGGCGCGGCGGACGGCGTACCGAACTCGACGACGGAGACGCGGGCGATCCCGGCGGTCAGGGCGTGGTCGGCGGCACCGTCGCCGGTGAGGGTGACGCGGATGCTGGTGACGCCGGTGACGAGGCGCTCGGCCCAGGCCGTGCCGGCGGTCGCGCTGACGATCTCCTCGCCCGAGGTCGAGGCGACCGTCGCAGTGGGCGCGCCGCGGACGATGACGCGGGTGGAGTCGTCGCCGTGGGCGACGAGGGCGACGTGGTCGAGGGTGGACAGCCCGCCGGACACCAGGGCGTCGAGGACGGCGTCGGCCGTCGCGCCGGCGTCGGCGAGGTCCCAGAGCGCGGCCACGCGGTCGCGCTGGCTGCCGGGCAGCAGGACCGTGACGTGGTCGCCGACGACGGCGTACCAGTCCCCCGTCGCGAACCTGGCATCGGTGCTCACAGTCGTCCCCCCAGCTTGGATTCGAGGCTCTCCAGCTGGCGCTGGGAGTCATACGTGGCGTCCTTCACCAATCCCACCACATCGACGACGATGGCCGTCGCGTTGTCGCGGCCACCGGCGGCCACCGCCGCGCGGACCAGCCTGTCGGCGGCGTCGCGGGGATCGGCGACGGACTCGAGGATGTCCTCGATCTCCTTGTCCTCGATCATCCCGGTGACGCCGTCGCTGCACAGCAGCAGCCGCTCGACCGAGCCGAGCGGGAGCAGGAAGAAGTCGGGCTGGATGCCCTCGGGGCTGCCGAGGGCGCGGGTGATGACGTGGCGCTCGGGGTGGGTCGCGGCCTCCTCGACGGTGATCTGGCCCGCGTCGATGAGCTCCTGCACGACCGAGTGGTCGACGCTGATCTGCTCGAGGCTGCCGTCGGTGATGCGGTAGATGCGGGAGTCGCCGAGGTTGGCCAGCAGCCACTTCGTCACGCCGTTGTCGTCGACGAGCACGGCGACCACGGCGGTGGTGCCGGCGTGCCAGCCCGGCGTCATCGCCCGGTGCGCGTTGCCGAAGTCGATGATGCGCGCCTGCGCGCGGGCGAAGGTGTCCGCGACCTGCTCGGCACCGCGCGACGGGTCGTAGACCGCGGCCAGGCGCTGGAACTCCTCGACGACCATCTGGCTGGCGACGTCACCGCCGGAGTGCCCGCCCATGCCGTCGGCGACCACGAAGACCGGGGGCGCGACGAGATAGGAGTCCTCGTTGACCTTGCGCACGAGGCCGACGTCGCTCGACGCCCCGTGGTGCAGATCAACGTTCCTCATGCCCGCCCTCTCAGCGTCGAGACGTGGGGCGGCCTCACCGACCCGGCGAGTAGCGTAAGAGGGATGTCCAGTCGTGGGCGGGCGACACCCGCACGAACCCTTGCCGACCAGCTGCGGAGCTGGCCGGACGAGCGACTCGTCGCGCTCCTGCGGGCCCGTCCGGATCTCGCCACTCCCGCCCCTCAAGATTCTTCGCAGCTCGCCTCCCGGGCCGCCACGCGCTCGTCGATCCACCGCGCCCTCGACGGCCTGGACCGACTCGAGCTCTCGGTGCTTGATGCCCTGCTGGTTGCGGGTCAAACCACCTCGGCAGGACTTGTCTCGATCGTCCACGCCGACCCCACCCGTGCGGGTGCAGCGCTCGAGCGGTTGCTCGACCTGGCCCTCGCGTGGGAGGCGCCCGGAGGCATCCGCGCGCTGAGCGGGGTGGCCGATGCGATGCGCGGGATGCCCGGCCTCGTGAGCGGGCTGCGACCGTCGAGCCCCGAGCCGCCCACGGCCGCGCAGGTGGCGGGCCTGCTGGCCGAGCTCAGTCCGGCCGCGACCGCGATGCTGCGCCACGTCGACGCCCACGGCGGCGAGGGGACCACCGGGTCCGCACGGCGTACGGTCTCGCCCGACCAGGCGGCGAGCCCGGCCGAGGAGCTGATCAGCCGCCGGCTGCTGGTGCCCCGCGAGGGCGACACCGTCGTCCTCCCCGGCGAGGTCGGCCTCGCGCTGCGCGGCGGGCGGACCACCACCGATCCCGTCGACGAGGTGCCGCCCCTCGCCACCGCGACGCGCGACCCCGCCCTCGTGGCCCGGACGGCCGCAGGCGCAGCCTTCGACGTCGTACGCCGCACGGAGCTGCTGCTCGACCACTGGGGCGTCCAGCCGCCGAGCGTGCTGCGCTCCGGCGGCCTCGCCGTCCGCGACCTCAAGGCGGTGGCGCGCGAGCTCCACGTCGACGACGCAGGTGCCGCGCTGCTGGTCGAGGTGGCGCTGTCGGCGGGGCTGATCGCCGAGGGGGCCGAGCCCGACGGCACGCCGGCCTGGCTGCCGACCGAGGAGTTCGACGTGTGGTCCGGCCGCCCCACGGCCGAGCGGTGGGCCCGGCTCGTCGGCGGGTGGCTGGCGAGCAGCCGCGTGCCGTCGCTCGTCGGGTCGCGCGACCAGGCGGGCAAGTCGTGGAACGCGCTGGCGCCCGAGCTGTCGAGCGGCCTGGCCGAGGAGGCGCGGCGCCTCGCGCTCCGGGTGCTGGCCGGCGTGCCCGAGGGCGAGGTGCTGGCCGTCGGGACCGGCGTGGCGTCGGTGGTGCAGCACGTCGAGTGGCTGCGGCCGCGCCGGCCCGCGATCTTCGCTGACCTGGTGACGGCAGCCCTCGACGAGGCAGCCGTCCTCGGGGTGAGCGGCGCCGGCGGCCTGCCGCCGAGCGGCCGCCTGGTCGCCGACGACGACCTGCCGGGTGCTGCGTCCGCCCTCGCCCCGCACCTGCCCCGACCGGTCGACCACGTCCTGCTCCAGGCCGACCTGACGGCGGTCGCGCCCGGTCCGCTCGAGACCGAGGTCGCGCGCCGGCTGCACCTGCTCGCCGACGTCGAGTCGCGCGGCGGTGCCACCGTCTACCGGTTCACGTCCGGCTCGCTGCGGCGCGGGTTCGACGCCGGCTGGTCGGCGCTCGAGGTGCGCGAGTTCCTCACCGGGGTCTCGCAGACGCCCGTCCCGCAGCCGCTCGAGTTCCTGGTCGACGACGTCGCCCGCACGTTCGGCAGCGTCCGGGTCGGGCACGCCGAGGCGTTCCTGCGTGCGGACGACGAGGCGGCGCTGGCCGCGCTGGTGCACGACCCGCGGTCCCGGACCCTCGGGCTGCGGCTGCTCGCGCCGACCGTCGCGATCTCGACCTCGCCGCTCGACGTGCTGCTGCCGCGGCTGCGCGAGCTGGGCGCGGCGCCGGTCGTCGAGGCGGCCGACGGCACCGTGCGGGTGAGCCGGCCGGATCTCCGCCGCGCGCGCAGCCATCGCGGGCGCCGTCCCGCCGGCGCGGTGTCGGCACGGCAGGCCGCGCAGGTGCAGGCGGTCGCGACCGCCATCCGGGTCGGCGACCGGGCCGAGTCGTCCCGCCCCGCGAGCGCCTCGACCACCACCCCGTCCGATGCGCTGGCCGCCCTCCGCGACGCCATCGAGGGCGGCACCACTGTCGTCATCGGCTACGTCGACAACCACGGCGCCACCAGCGAGCGCGTCGTCGACCCGCGCCGGCTCGACGGCGGCCGGCTCTCGGCGTTCGACCACCGCGCGGACGACGTACGCGAGTTCGCGGTGCACCGCATCACCACGGTCAGGCGCGCCTAGCCCGGAGCGCTGTAAGGACCACCTCCGTAGAATGGGTCGGTGGACTTCATCCGTTATGCCGAGCGTGCCGCTGCGCTCGTCAACGCCGACCTCCCCGACGAGGCGGCGCTGCACGACCACCTGGCCGACCGCTCGTGGCTGCACCGGTCGGTGGCGCCCGCGGACATCGCGTCCCTGACGTCGTTCCAGGCCGAGCTGCGACCGGTCTTCGAGGCCTCGGACGTCGACGACGTACCCCTCGTCGTGGCGTCGCTCAACGCGCTGCTCGCGAGCCACCCGGTCACGCCGATGATCTCCGACCACGACCCGGCCAACCTCCACATGCACGTCACCAACAAGGCCTCGTCCGTCGCCGAGCTGCTGATCGCCGAGTCGCTGATGGGGTTGGCCAACCTGGTCTGCGACCTCGGGGCGACCCGCCTCGGCATCTGCTCCGAGCCGCGGTGCGACAACGTCTTCGTCGACACCTCGCCCAACCAGTCGCGGCGCTACTGCTCCGACCGGTGCTCCTCACGGGCCAACGTCGCGGCCTTCCGCGCCCGACAGAAAGCAGCCTCTGCGTGAACGACGGACCCCTCATCGTCCAGTCCGACAAGACCCTCCTGCTCGAGGTCGACCACCCGTCGGCCGCCGAGGCCCGCAAGGCGATCGCCCCCTTCGCCGAGCTCGAGCGCTCGCCCGAGCACATCCACACCTACCGGCTCACCCCGCTCGGCCTCTGGAACGCCCGCGCCGCCGGACACGACGCCGAGCAGGTCGTCGACGCCCTGCTGACGTGGAGCCGGTACGCCGTCCCGCACGCGCTGCTCGTCGACGTCGCCGAGACGATGGGTCGCTACGGCCGGCTCCGCCTCGAGAAGCACCCGGTGCACGGGCTCGTGCTGTCGAGCACGGACCGACCGGTGCTCGAGGAGGTGCTGCGCGCCAAGAAGATCGCCGGCATGGTCGGCGCGCGGCTCGACGCCGACTCCGTCGCGGTCCACCCGAGCGAGCGCGGCAACCTCAAGCAGGCGCTGCTCAAGCTCGGCTGGCCGGCCGAGGACTTCGCCGGCTACGTCGACGGCGAGGCGCACGCGATCGACCTCGCCGAGGACGGCTGGACGCTGCGGCCCTACCAGCGCGAGGCGGCCGAGTCCTTCTGGGACGGCGGGTCCGGCGTCGTCGTGCTCCCGTGCGGTGCCGGCAAGACCATCGTCGGCGCGGCCTCGATGGCGCAGGCGCAGGCCACGACGCTGATCCTCGTCACCAACACCGTCAGTGCGCGGCAGTGGAAGGACGAGCTGGTCGCGCGGACGTCGCTGACGCCCGACGAGATCGGTGAGTACTCCGGTGCCGTCAAGGAGATCCGCCCCGTCACCATCGCGACCTACCAGGTGCTGACGACGAAGCGGAAGGGCGTCTACCCGCACCTCGACCTGCTCGACGCACGCGACTGGGGCCTCATCGTGTACGACGAGGTGCACCTGCTGCCGGCGCCGATCTTCCGGATGACCGCCGACCTCCAGGCGCGCCGCCGGCTCGGCCTCACCGCGACGCTGGTCCGCGAGGACGGCCGGGAGGGCGAGGTCTTCTCGCTGATCGGGCCCAAGCGCTACGACGCCCCGTGGAAGGACATCGAGGCGCAGGGCTACATCGCGCCGGCCGACTGCGTCGAGGTCCGGGTCACCCTGCCCGACGGCGAGCGCCTCGCCTACGCCACGGCCGACCCCGACACCCGCTACCGCCTGGCGTCGTGCACCCACGCCAAGATCGACGTCGTACGCGACCTGGTGCGGCAGCACGCGGGCCAGCCGACGCTCGTGATCGGCCAGTACATCGACCAGCTCGACGAGATCGCGGCGCTGCTCGACGCCCCGGTGATCAAGGGCGAGACGCCGGTCAAGGAGCGCCAGCGCCTGTTCAACGCGTTCCGCTCCGGCGAGATCGGGCTGCTGGTGGTGAGCAAGGTCGCGAACTTCTCCATCGACCTGCCCTCGGCCGAGGTCGCGATCCAGGTCAGCGGTTCCTTCGGCTCGCGGCAGGAGGAGGCCCAGCGCCTCGGCCGGCTGCTCCGGCCGAAGACCGAGGGACGCAGCGCGCACTTCTACACGATCGTCTCCCGCGACACCGTGGACGCCGACTTCGCGCAGAACCGCCAGCGCTTCCTCGCCGAGCAGGGCTACGCCTACCGGATCATCGACGCCGGGGACCTGCAGTCCCCGGCGTGACGATCCTCGACCTCAGTCCAGCGTGCTCGCGTCGATGACGAAGCGGTAGCGCACGTCGGAGGCGAGGACGCGCTCGTAGGCCTCGTTGACCTGGTCGGCGCTGATCACCTCGACCTCCGAGGCGATGCCGTGCTCGGCACAGAAGTCGAGCATCTCCTGGGTCTCCGCGATCCCGCCGATCATCGAGCCGGAGAACGAGCGCCGGTTGGACAGCAGCGCGAAGACGTTGACGTCCAGCGGCTCAGCCGGGGCGCCGACGTTGACCAGCGCGCCGTTGACGTCGAGCAGGCCGAGGTAGGCGCTCACGTCGATCCGGGCGCTGACCGTGTTGATGACCAGGTCGAACGACTCGGCGAGCGCCTCGAACGTGTCGGGGTCGCTCGTCGCGAAGTAGTGGTCGGCACCGAGGCGCAGGCCGTCCTCCTGCTTCTTCAGCGACTGGGAGAGCACGGTGACCTCGGCGCCCATGGCGTGCGCGATCTGGACGGCCATGTGGCCGAGACCGCCGAGACCGACGACGGCCACCTTCTTGCCGGGACCGGCGTTCCAGTGCTTGAGGGGCGAGTACGTCGTGATGCCGGCGCACAGCAGCGGCGTCGCGGCCGCGGCGTCCAGGCTCTCGGGGATCGACAGGACGTAGTCGGCGTCCACGACGACGTGGGTCGAGTAGCCGCCCTGGGTCGTCGTACCGTCGCGGTCGGTGGCTCCGTAGGTGCCGACCATCCCCTGCACGCAGTACTGCTCGTCGCCGCTGGTGCAGCGGTCGCACTCGCCGCACGAGTTGACCATGCAGCCGACGCCGACGCGGTCGCCGACCTGGTGGCGGGTGACCTCGGAGCCGACCTCGGTGACCCGGCCGACGATCTCGTGGCCCGGGACGAGCGGGAAGGGCTGCGGGCCCCAGTCGCCGTTGACGGTGTGGATGTCGGAGTGGCAGATGCCGGCGTACTCGATGTCGATGAGCACGTCGCGGGCGCCGACCTCGCGGCGCTCGATGGTCGTGGGGGCCAGCGGCTGGCCGGCGGCGGGTGCTGCATAGGCGTTGACGCGCATGCTGGAGCCTTCCGTTCTTCTCGGGGGGATGGACGGTCCGGGTGTCGGACTAGTCGTGCGTGACGGCTCGGAGCTCATCGGCGAGCTCACGGGCCCGGCGAGCGATCTGCTCGCTCCGGGCGGCGTCGCGGTCGGCGACCGCGCGCCAGTAGTCGATCTTGAGCGCGACGTAGCGCTGGCGCAGCGCCAGTGCCTCCGCCTCGGTCGTGAGGCGCGCCTGCTGCTCCTCGAGCAGCCGACGCTGGTCCGCGGCGGCCTCCGCGCCCAGCCTGTTGTTGGCCATGTAGGCGCGCATGTCACCGATCGACATGCCGGTGGCAGCCAGGCACGACACCCACATGAGCTCGTCGAGGTCACCGTCGTCGTAGACGCGGTGACCGCTGCTCGCGCCGCGGCTCACCGGCGAGATGACGCCGATCTGCTCGTAGTAGCGCAGCGTGCTGGCCGGCAGCCCGGTGAGGGCTGCCGCCTCCTTGATGGAGTAGCTGCGGGCTACGGCGTGGGTGGTCACGTCATCGACGGTAGGAACTTCGAGTACTCGAAGTCAAAGGCCCGCCGCGTGACGTGGCTCTCGGGCGTGGAGTCCCCCGCTAGCCTCGGGACGTGACCCTCCGCGACCGCCTCGGCACCGAGCTGTTCCGCAAGGTCGCCGGCCCCGACGGCGACAAGGCGCGCGAGCGCGTGCACGGCACCCCCGGCCCCCGCTGGTTCGCTCCCGACTCTCCCATCGCCCGTGTGCACGGCGACGCCTCGATGTTCGTCGGCGGCATCCGGGCGATCATGCTGCAGTCGCTCCACCCCGCGGCCATGCAGGGCGTGGCCGACCACTCGGGCTACCAGGGCGACATGTGGGGCCGGCTCGCCCAAGTCTCCACCTACCTGGCGATGACGACCTTCGGCACCGAGCGCGACGCGCTCCAGATCATCCGCGCAGTGCAGCGCGCCCACGAGTCGGTCGTCGGCACGATGCCGGACGGGACGCCGTACGCCGCCAGCGACCCGCACCTGCTCGGCTGGGTGCACGTCGCCGAGATCGACAGCTTCCTCGCCGCCCACGACCGCTACGGGGTCCGCCCCCTGGTGGGTCCCGAGCGCGACGAGTACGTCGCCCAGACCGGGGTCGCCGCGGCCCACCTCGGGGTGATCGACCCGCCGCAGTCGGAGGAGGAGCTGCAGCGGATGCTGGCGGCCTACGGTCCCGAGCTGCGCGGGACGCCCGCGGCCCACGACGCCATCCGGTTCCTGCTGCTGCACCCCGACCTGCCCCTGGCGGCGCGTCCGGGATACCTGTCGCTCGCCACCGCGGCGATCGGCCTGCTGCCCGCTCATGCCCGCCGCGAGCTGCGGTTGCCATGGGTGCCGCCGGTGACCAACCGGGTGCTCGGCCAGATCGGCACCCGCACCATCCGCTGGGCCATGTCGTCGGGCCACGAGCACGCCAGGTCGATCCAGCGCGAGACCGCTTCGCGGGCATGAGCCTCGCCGACCGCTGGCCGCTCGAGGACCACGTCGAGCTGCGCGACGCGCTCCTGGTCGCCTGGGACCGCGACGGCTACCACGACCTCCTCCACCTCGCCGAGGTGCTCGACCGGCTCGACGAGCTCGCCAGCGAGGATGTCGACGCCCCGACCGTCGCGCTGGCCGCGTGGTTCCACGACGCGGTCTACGAAGGGGCGGACGACGACGAGGAGCGGTCGGCCCAGTGGGCCGAGAGCGCGCTGCCGGCGGCGTACGCCGACGAGGTAGCGCGGCTCGTGCGGATGACCGTGCACCACCGCCCGGCCGACGACGACCCAGCGGGATCGGCCCTGAGCGATGCCGACCTCGGCATCCTCGCGGCGCCCCCGGAGCGCTACGCCGCGTATGCCGCGGGCGTGCGCGCCGACTTCGCGCACGTCAGCGACGACGACTTCCGGGCCGGCCGGGCCGCGGTCCTCTCCGACCTGGCGGCGAACCCGTCGCTCTTCCACACACGACGCGGACGCGAGCTCTGGGAGGAGCGGGCGCGCGCCAACCTCGCGCGGGAGCTCGAGGAGCTCCGGCGCGGGGAGTGACAGCGACTAGCGGTCCGCGAGCTGCTGGTAGACCGTGAACCGGTCGTGGCGGTAGCAGGTGCGCGAGACCTCGACGATCCGGCCCTCCGACACCGCACGGCGAGCGTGGCGCAGGACCGGGTCACCCTCGGCGATCTCGAGGACCGCTGCCTCGTCCGCGCTGGCACGGTCGGCGCTGATCGAGTCCTCGACCTCCGTCGGCCGCAGTCCGCGGGCGGCGAGGGCCTCGTAGAGGCTCGTCGGCGTGCCGTGCTGGAGGAACCCCGGCAGCAGCACCTCGTTGAGGTAGGCGTCCTCGACGCACACGATGGCCTGGTCGGCACGGCGCAACCGGCGCCAGTGCAGCACCGGGTCACCGGGCGAGATGTCGAGCGCGCGGGCGACACCCGGGCCGGCCTGCTCGACGCGGGCCAGCAGTGTCTGGGACTCCGGCAGCATGCCCCGGCGCTTGATCTCCTCGGTGAAGGAGGTCAGGCGACCGGCGGTCTTGGGCGGCTGCGCGACGAACGTGCCACGTCCCGGAATGCGCTCCAGGAGACCCTCGGCGACGAGGGCGTCGAGCGCCTGTCGTACGGTCATCCGCGCCACTCCGAAGCGAGCGACCAGCTCGCGCTCGGACGGTGCCGCGGAGCCGGGGGGCTGGGCCTCGATGAGGCTGCGGACGTGCTCACGGACCTGGACATGCTTCAGCGCCCGCTGGCGCGGTACGACGAGGTCCACGTGATCCATGGTGCTCAGGCTAGGACTGGGCTGGACCGGTGTCCGGGAATTGACCAACCATGTGGTAAAACCTTCGGACTATCTTGACGATCGAACAGGCGTTCGATCCATCGGTTATGCTGGTGCCGTGGACTTCCAGTCGTCCCTCTTCGCCGACGAGGCCGCAGCCGCCCCAGCGCTCGCCCCGGAGCGACGCGTCCTGTCCCGGGGCGCCTGGGTCGACGTCCAGCGCAACTGGCTCCCCGACCCCGACGCCGCCTTCACGGCCCTGGTCGAGCGGGTGCCGTGGCGCGCGGAGCGCCGGGAGATGTACGACGCCGTGGTCGACGTGCCGCGCCTCGTCCACACCTACCTCGCCGGCGACCCGCTCCCCCATGCCGCGCTCGACCGGGCCCGTGCCGACCTGAGCGCCCACTACCTGCCCGAGCTGGGCGAGCCCTTCGTGACCGCCGGCTGCTGCTACTACCGCGACGGACGCGACTCCGTCGCCTGGCACGGCGACACGATCGGTCGCGGTCGTGCCGAGGACACGATGGTCGCGATCGTCAGCGTCGGCGACCCCCGCCGGCTCCTGCTCCGTCCGCGTGGCGGCGGCCCGTCCATCGCGCTGACCATGGGTCACGGCGACCTGGTGGTGATGGGCGGCACGTGCCAGCGCAGCTGGGAGCACGCCGTGCCCAAGGTCGCCCACTCCGGCCCGCGGATCTCGGTGCAGTTCCGCCCCCTCAACGTCTTCTAGCCGGTCAGCGCTGGAGCAGCCTCCGCAGCACGGCGAGCCCGACGACCGCGGCCAGCGCCTGCTTCCAGTACGACTTGAGCAGCACCGGCAGCACCGCGCTGCCGAGGTCGAGCGCCTCGGTCTGCGCCGGCGGTGGCGGCGGCCGGGGTGCGGCCGGCCTCGGTGGCGGCGCATCGGCTGCGGCGGCGGCCAGTGGGTCACCGCCCGGCGCGGGGGCACCCGCGCCGGACGGTGGTTCGGGGGTGGGCTCGGGTGCCGTCAGCCGCTGCTCGAGGCAGGCGACGAACTGGCCGAGCAGCTTGTCCGAGACGTCCTGCATCACGCCGCGACCGAACTGCGCCGGCTTGCCGGTGATGGCCAGGTCCGTCTGCACGGACACGTCCGTCGAGCCGCCCGCGTCGGTCATCGTGACCACCACGTTGGCACCGGCCGTGCCGTTGCCGCGCTTGTCCTTGCCCTTGGCGTCGACGACGAAGCGGTGTGCCGCCTCGTCCTTCTCCACGAAGGTGCCGGTCCCGTTGTAGAGCAGCGCGATCGGGCCGAGCTTGACCTTCACCGACCCGGCGAACGAGTCGGCGTCGGCCTCGGTGACCTGGGCACCTGGGAAGCACTCGGCTACCGACGCGATGTCGTTGAAGTGCTCCCAGGTCTCCTCGACGCCGATGGGAACGGTGAAGCGGTGGCTCAGCTCCACTACGCGGCTCCTGCGGCCTTGAGCACGGCCCGACCGGTCAGCACCCGGGCGAGGTGCTGGCGGTAGTCGGCTGCGCCGTTGAGGTCCGAGGGCGGGTTGGTGCCCTCGGCTGCCTGCTCGGCAGCAGCGCGTACGCCGTCCTCGGTCGCGCTCGCACCCGCGAGCGCCGCCTCCGTGGCACGCGCGCGCAGGGGCGTGGAGCCCATGTTGGTGAGCCCGACCCTGGCCTCGTCGATCGAGCCCTTGACGGTGACCGCGACCGCGACGATCGGCCACTGGTGGGCGACCCGGACGAACTTCTCGTAGTGCGCGCCCCAGCCGGTGTGCTTGGGGATGCGCACCTCGGTGAGGATCTCGTCGTCGCCGATGGCCGTCTCGAAGAGGTCGACGAAGAAGTCGTCCGCCTCGACCGTACGACTGCCGCCCGGCCCCTGGACGACGAACTGCGCACCGAGCGCCAGTGCCGGAGCACCGAGGTCGCCGGCGGGGTCGGCGTGCGCGAGCGCACCGCCGAAGGTGCCGCGGTGACGGATCTGCGAGTCGGCGACCTCGGCCGCCGCCTTCGCGAGCAGCAGTGCGTGCTCCTTCACGAGCTCGTGGTCGCGCACGTCGTGGTGCGTGGTCATCGCGCCGATCACGATCGCGTCGCCGTCGTCGCGGATCCCGCGCAGCGAGGAGATGCCGTTGAGGTCGATGACGACCTCGGGGGCGTTGAGCCGCATCCGCAGGACCGGCAGCAGGCTCTGCCCACCGGCCAGGATCTTCGCGTCGTCGCCGTGCTCTCCGAGCGCGGCCAGCGCCTCCTCCACCGACGTGGGTGCGAGGTAGTCGAACTTCACCGGGATCATGCGCCCGCTCCTTCGTCCTGGTTCAACGAGCCTTCGTGGAAGTGGGGCATGGCGTCCGCCGGTGTGGCGGCGTCCCCGTCATTGGCATGGATCGCCCGCCACACCCGCTCCGGCGTGCACGGCATCTGGATGTCGTTGACCCCCAGGTGGCGTACGGCGTCGACGACCGCGTTGACCACGGCCGGGGTCGAGGCGATGGTGCCCGCCTCGCCGACGCCCTTGGTGCCGAGCGTGTTGGTCGTGCAGATGCTCGGGTCGTCGGTGTGGACGACGTCGAACGAGATCGTGTCGGCCGACGTGGGGAGCAGGTAGTCGACGAACGACCCGCTCACGAGCGTGCCGGCCTCGTCGTGCACCGCCTCCTCCCACAGCGCCTGGGCGATGCCCTGCACGAGCCCGCCGTGGACCTGCCCGGCGACGATCAGCGGGTTGATGATCGTGCCGATGTCGTCGCAGCAGGTGTACTTCCGCATCTTCACCGCGCCCGTCTCGGTGTCGACCTCCATCGCGCAGAGGTGCGTGCCGTGCGGGTAGTTGAAGTTGACGGGGTCGTAGGTCGCGTCGGCATCGAGCGTCAGCTCCATGCCCTCGGGGTAGTCGTGCCCCGCGAAGGTCGCCGTCGCCAGCTCCTGGATCGCCTTGCCCTGGTCGGTGCCGCGGACGGTGAACTTGCCATCGGCGTAGTCCAGGTCGTCGGCGTTGGCCTCGAGCAGGTGCGCCGCGAGGACCTTGGCCTTGTCGATCACCTTGTCGACCGCCTTGACGAGCGCCTCGCCGCCCACGACCAGCGAGCGCGAGCCGTAGGTGTCGAGGCCCTTGGGCGCCACCTGGGTGTCGCCGTGCAGCACCTCGACGTCCTCGAAGGGCACCCCCAGGCGGTCGGCGACGATCTGGCTGAACGCCGTCTCGTGGCCCTGCCCGTGGGCGCTCGCACCGGTGACGACCTCGACCTTGCCGAGCGGGGTCAGCCGCACGCTCGCGCTCTCCCAGCCGCCGGCGCCGTAGTCCAGGCTGCCGAGCACCCGGCTCGGGGCCAGGCCGCACATCTCGGTGAAGGTCGAGACGCCGATGCCGAGCTGCACCCGGTCGCCGCGCTCGCGACGCTCCGCCTGCTCGCGCCGCAGCTCGTCGTAGCCGAACGACGCCCTGGCCTTCGCGGTCGCTGCCTCGTAGTTGCCGGTGTCGTACTCCAGACCGGCGACGGTCGTGAACGGGAACTCCTCGTGGGTGATCCAGTTGCGCTCGCGGATCTCCAGCGGGTCGACGCCCACCTCCGCGGCGAGCTCGTCCATGAGCCGCTCGATGGCGTACGTCGCCTCCGGCCGGCCGGCGCCGCGGTAGGCGTCGGTGAAGGTCGTGTTGGTGAGGACGGTCTGGCACTCGAAGCGGTAGGCCGGGAACTTGTAGATCGCGTTGAACATGAACGCGCCGAGCACCGGGACACCGCCACCGACGATGGCGACGTAGGAGCCGAGGTCGGCGTCGAGGTGCACCTTGAGCCCCGTGACCTTGCCGTCCTTGTCGGCCGCGAGGGTCAGCGTCTGCACCTGGTCGCGACCGTGGTGGGCGGCCATCAGGCTCTCGCTGCGGGTCTCGGTGTACTTCACCGGCTTCATCAGCCGGCGGGCGACGGCCCAGGCGATCCACTCCTCGGGCGTGACCTGCAGCTTGCCGCCGAAGCCACCGCCGACGTCGGGGGCGATGACCCGGATCTTGCTCTCGGGCACGCCGGTCGTCGCGGCGAGCGCGAAGCGGAGGATGTGCGGGATCTGGGTCGCCGACCACATCGTGATCTGCTCGCCGGTGGGGTCCACCACGACGCTGCGCGGCTCCATGAAGGCCGGGATGAGTCGCTGCTGGCGGTACTCCCGCTCGATCACGATCCCGTTGGCGCGGGCCTCGGTGATCGCGGCCTCGGCGTCGGTCCCGGTGCCGGCCTCGCCGGAGTCGAAGACCCACAGCGCCGACTTGTTGGTGCCGAGGTCCGGGTGGGCCAGCACCTCGTCCTTGAGGGCGTTCTTGATGCCGACGACGGCCGGCAGCTCCTCGTACTCCACGTCGACGAGCTCGGCGGCGTCACGGGCCTCGGCGGACGTCCTGGCGACGACGACGGCGACGATCTCGCCGGCGAAGGCGACCCGGTCGGCCGGCATCGGCGAGTGGGCCGGGGTCTTCTGGTCCGGGGTGATCGGCCACGCGTTGATGCACGCGCCGAGCTCCTCGCCGAAGTCCTTGCCGCTCAGCACCGTCACGACGTTGGGGGACGACTTCGCGGCCTCCACGTCGACCGACGTGATGTTCGCGTGGGCGAAGGGGCTGCGCACCATCGCGAGGTGCAGCATCCCGGGCAGCGTGATGTTGTCGGTCCAGCGCGTACGACCGGTGATCAGGCGCTGGTCCTCCTTGCGCCGGCGGTCCTTGCCGATCTCGGCGGCCGGGCGGTCCTGCGTGGCGGTCATGCCTTCACCCCGGTCTGCTCGGCGGCGTGCAGCACGCTCTTGACGATGTTGTGGTAGCCGGTGCAGCGGCAGAGGTTGCCCTCCATGCCGAGCCGCACCTCCTCCTCGGTCGGGTTCGGGTTCTCACCGAGCAGGTCGACGGCCTGCATCACCATCCCGGGGGTGCAGAACCCGCACTGGAGGCCGTGGCACTCGCGGAACGCCTCCTGCACCGGGTGCAGGTCGCCCTCGGCCGTGTCGGCGAGTCCCTCGATCGTGGTCACGGTGCGGCCGTTGGCCTGCACGGCGAGCACGTTGCACGACTTCACGCTGGTGCCGTCGAGGTGCACGGTGCACGCCCCGCAGTTGGAGGTGTCGCAGCCGATCACGGTGCCGGTCTTGCCGAGCTTCTCGCGCAGGTACTGCACCAGCAGCATGCGGGGCTCGACGTCGTCGGAGACCGCAGCCCCGTCGACGGTGAGTTCGATCTTGGTCATCGGGCCACTCCAGTGTGAGGCGGGTCACGTCCTGGTCCGAACCTAGGTCGCGCTGGTTGGCCGATGGTTGGACGTGTGGACCAGCGCGTCAGCGGCCCGCCGCGAGCTTGCCCTTGAGCAGCGGCGCGACCGGGTGGTGGACCGGGAGGGAGGCGAGGCACGCCTCCACGACGGCGGTGTCGTAGGGCGCGAGGTCGCTGTAGCGCAGGACCGCGTCGGGGTCGGGCTGGACGAGCAGCGCCTCGCGGACGCTCACCGCGAGGTAGTCGCCCATCTGCACGAGCGCCGGGGACTCCGTGCCCGGGAGCAGGTCGCCGCCGTAGGCCCGCACCGCGGCGCGTACGTCGCCGCGGCGCAGAAGGCGCTGGACCTCCTCGACGTCGGTGGTGACGGGGAGCGTGAGCTTGTAGGGGCGCGACGAGAGCTGGCCCGCCAGCGCGGCGCGCAGGTGCGACACCTCGGCCTTGAGCGTCGAGGTGGTCACCGACGAGTCGCCGTAGAGCAGCGAGTGGAGGTGCTCGACCGAGAGACCGCCGGGGTGCATCGCCAGCAGCGCGAGGATCTCGGTCTGCCGCCGGTTGAGCAGCAGGCGCTGCCCGTCGAGCCACACCTCGGCGGTGCCGAGCAACGTCAGCGTGAGACCGGGGTCGGCGGGAGCGGCCGCGCCGAGCGGGGTCGTCCGCCGGTCGGACGGCAGGGCACCCTCGATCAGCCGCGCCATCACCCGTGCCGTCGCCAGGCCGATGGGGTGGGTGCGGTCCCAGGTCGTCGAGAGGTCGATGACGCCGAGCGGCCGACCGCTCGCCGGGTCGAAGACCGGGGCGGCCCAGCACACCCAGTTGTGCACCACCTCGGCGTAGTGCTCCGCACTGAAGACCATCGAGGGAGCGCCGGTCCGCCCGGCGATCGCGAGCGCGTTGGTGCCGACGCTCGCCTCGTCCCACCGACCGCCGGGCACGAAGTTGACCGTCTCCGCCTTGCGGCGCATCACCCGGCCGCCGTAGGTCCAGAGGATGCGGGTCTGCTCGTCGGTGACCGCGATGACGAGGTCGCCGTCCTCGGCCGTCCGACGCAGCTCGTCCTGCACGCGGCTCACGGCGGTCTGCAGGGGCGACTGGTTCCAGAAGTCGGCGGTGTCGCCCTCGTCGGCCAGCGGCGCGTGCGTGACGTCGGGTGAGACCACGCCCGAGAGCTGCCAGCTGCTGAGGATCTCGGGCCGGACGGTCTCGGCCTCCTCCTCGCCGTCGGCGACGAACTGCGTCCACGCGCGCACGGCTCGCAGCCTGCGTGCGTGCAGGTCCTCACTCGTCGACATGGCAGCTCCCCACGGGTCGCGGCCAACCTAGCCCGAGTGTGACGCTCGCAACAGGGTGGAGCGGACCGGGCGGCCGGATCTCAGCCCACGCGTCGGAAGGTGGCGACGATGCCGGGGTGGTCGGTGACCAGTCGGCGGTACATCTCGAAGGAGTCGATCCGGAACTCGGAGCTGCGCTCGGCCATCACGTAGTCGATGCCCGACCCGCCCTTGCGACCGCTGTAGTTGGTCTCGAGGCGCAGCGGCCGGGTGATCCGACCCTTGACGAGGTCGTCGGTGAGGTCGCGGTTCTCGGTGACGTTGCAGTCGCACATCGCCACGAACTGGTGCTCGGGACGCGTGCCCTTCCTCAGGTCGCGGAGCCGGTCGGCCATCCGCCACATCGCCCGCACACCGGCCATGTTGTGGTAGTTGGGGCCGCCCGTACGACGGTTGTGCAGGTGGTTGGGCAGGTGGAAGCTCACGGCGCGGATCGTGTGGCCGGTCCGCCGGTGGCGGAGCACCGCCACCACGCCGTACTGGTCGTGGGCGACCTGTCCGGTCTGGCGACGCCAGGTCCTGCCGGTCAGCAGGGCCGACCAGGTCTTCTCCAGCTCCCACACGTCCTTGTCGAAGGCGATCGGGTTGTCGTCGGTGCCCGTCGGGCCCTTCGGCATGAGCAGGGTCCACGACTTCGGCAGCGAGGCGCGCAGGGCCGGGCGGCTGAACAGCCGCTCCTGGAACCCGATCACCGAGGCGTCGCCGGAGATGACGCGGCCGATGTCGTGCCGCATGCCGGGGACCCGCATCCCCTTCATCAGGTTCAGCGTCGCCACGCTGAACCGGACCGGCACCTTGGACGCGGTGCGGGTGTCGGAGCCGGTGTCCTCACGCGCCTGCGCCGGCGAGACGACGAGGGTGGGTGCCGCGGTCAGCAGGACCAGCGTGGTGACCAGGGCTGCGAGACGGACGAGGGTGCGGTGCAACGGGGGGTGGCAAAACATTCGAAAGACAGTAGGTGGGTCATCCGCGCTCGGCCAAATCCGGCGACACCCGTGTGGCCGCCGCCTCAGTCGTCGTGGTGGATCCGGCCCTCGGTCGACGCGAGCCGCTCCCCGGACCCGCCCCACTGCCGCGCGACGATCTCGGCGGCGATGGACACCGCGGTCTCCTCGGGCGTACGGGCGCCGAGGTCGAGGCCGATCGGGGACGACAGCAGTGCCAGCTCGGGCGCGGACAACCCGGCCTCGGCCAGCCGCTCCATCCGCTCGTCGTGCGTACGCCGCGAGCCCATCGCGCCGATGTAGCCGGGGCGTACGTCGTCGTCGAGCCGGAGCGCCACCTCGAGCAGCGGCACGTCGAACTTCGGGTCGTGGGTGAGCACCGCGAGGACCGTACGACGGTCGATGCGGCCGGCGTCGAGCTCGGCCTGGAGGTAGCGGTGCGGCCAGTCGACGACGACCTCGTCGGCGCCGGGGAAGCGCGAGCTGGTCGCGAAGACGGGCCGGGCGTCGCACACCGTCACGTGGTAGCCGAGGAACGACCCGACCTTGGCGACGGCCGCAGCGAAGTCGATCGCGCCGAAGACCAGCATCCGCGGCTTGGGCGCGAACCCCCAGACGAAGACCCGCATCCCCTCGCCCCGGCGCTCGCCGTCGGGCCCGTAGGACAGGGTCGCGTTGGTCCCGGCGGCGAGGAGGCCGAGCGCGTCGTCGTGGACGGCCGCGTCCGCCCGCGGGGACCCGATGCCTCCCTCCGCGGCGCGGTCGGGACGGACGATCATCCGCCTGCCGAGCCATGCCGGGTCGGGGTGCTCGATGACGGTGGCCAGGGCGACCGGGCGGCCCGCCTCGATGTCGGCGGCCACCTCGCCGAGCTGCGGGAAGGTGGTGCGGGAGACCTGCTCGACGAAGACGTCGAGGATCCCGCCGCAGGTCAGCCCGACGGCGAAGGCGTCGTCGTCGGAGACGCCGTACCTCTCCAGCACGGGCTCGCCCGAGGCGACGACGGACTGGGCGAGCTCGTAGACGGCCCCCTCGACGCAGCCGCCCGACACGGACCCGACGGCGCTCTCGTCGGGACCGACGAGCATCGAGGCGCCCGGCGGTCGCGGCGCGGACCGGAAGGTCGCGACGACGGTGCCGACGCCGATGGTCTCGCCGGCCTCCCACCACTGCATGAGCTCGGGCAGCACGTCACGCACGCGAGATCACCTCCGTCAGCTCGGCGAACGTCGCCAGCGAGTGCCCGGCGAGGAAGTCGTCGCAGTGCGGCAGCGCCGCCACCACCCCGCCCTGGAGCGGCTCGTAGCCGGCCTTGCCGCGGTGCGGGTTGACCCAGACGACGCGGTGGGCGACCCGCCGCAGCCGCGCCATCTGCTCACCGAGGAGCTCGGCGTCGCCGCGTTCCCACCCGTCGCTGAACACCACGACCACGGCGCCGCGGGCCATCCCGCGCTGCCCCCAGCGGTCGAGGAAGAACCGGAGCGTCTCGCCGAGCCGGGTGCCGCCCGACCAGTCGGGCACGACCTCGCCGGCCGCGACGATCGCCCGGTCGGCGTCGGGCGAGCGGAGAGCGCGGGTGACGTGAGTCAGGCGGGTGCCGACCGTGAAGGTCTCGACAATGCCGTTGGCGGTGCGCGCACACTGGGTCAGGCGGTGGGCGAGGCGCAGCAGCGCGTCGGCGTACGCACTCATCGAGCCGCTGACGTCGACCAGCAGCACCACCCGGCGTGGCCGCACGCCGCGACGACGCCAGGCGATCTCGGCGGGCTCGCCCATCTGGCGCAGCGAGCGCCGCAGCGTGCGGGACGCGTCGACCTCGCCGCGGTGCCACCTCTGGTGCCGGGCCGTACGCCGGGTGGGCGGGCGCAGCGACAGCCGGACGAACATCCGGTCCAGCCGCCGCTTCTCGGCGGCGTCGAGCGAGCCGACGTCGCGGTGCTGGAGCACCTCCGCCTCGGAGGCGGCAGCGCGCACCACGTCCTCCTCGGCCTCGGTGTCGCCGCCACCGGCACCCTCCGCATCGGGCAGGAGGTGAGCGGTCGCCGGGCGCGAGGCGTCGCGTGGGCGGGCCTGCGGCAGGCCGTCGCGCGCGTTGAACCAGGCCGCGAACACCTGGTCGTGGCGGAACAGGTCGTCGGGCGAGGCGCACAGGGTGGCCCGCCCGGCCCACCACACGGCCTGCCCGTCGTCGGCGCCGACCTCCGCGGCGGCGGCGAGGAAGGTCTGCGCCCGGTCCTGGGTCACGGGTACGCCGGCCGCGCGGAGGGCACGGGTGAAGCCGAGGAAGACCTCGTCGACGTCGTGCTGCGCCGTGCTCACGGGCTGGTTCATGCCTGCGCCATCATCCGGTCGAGGGCGGCCTTCACCCGGTCGGCGTCCTCGCGGTACTTCAGCAGCGCACCGAGCGTGGCGGCGGCCGAGGCGAGGTCGAGCTCGGCGCTACCGAGGTAGGTCAGTGCCCGGGCCCAGTCGAGCGTCTCCGCGACGCCCGGCGGCTTGAGCAGGTCGTCGCGGGCACGCAGCTGCTGGACCAGCCCGACCACCTGCCGGGCGAGGGTCTCGCTGACCTCCGGGGCGCGGGACCGGACGATCTGGATCTCGCGCTCGAGGCCCGGGTGGTCGATCCAGTGGTAGAGGCAGCGGCGCTTGAGCGCGTCGTGGAGCTCGCGGGTGCGGTTGGAGGTCAGCACCACCAGCGGCGGCTCCGGCGCGGTGACCGTGCCGAACTCCGGGATGGTGACCTGCCAGGTCGAGAGCACCTCCAGCAGGAACGCCTCGAACTCGTCGTCCGCGCGGTCCACCTCGTCGACCAGCAGCACCGCGGGCGCCTGCCGCAGGGCCGACAGCACCGGGCGCGCCAGCAGGAAGCGCTCGTCGTAGAGGCTCTTCTCGGCCTCGTCGGAGTCGACCTGACCGGACGCCTCGAGCGCGCGGAGGTGGAGGATCTGGCGCGGGAAGTCCCAGTCGTAGAGCGCCTGGCTGGCGTCGATCCCCTCGTAGCACTGGAGCCGCACGAGCGGCAGCCCGAGGCTCTGCGCCAAGGCCTCCGCCAGCGCCGTCTTGCCCGTGCCCGGCTCGCCCTCGAGCAGCAGGGGTCGCTGCATCCGGGCGGCCAGGAAGACGACCGTGGCGAGCTCGTCGTCGGCGAGGTAGCCGGTCGTGCCCAGACGGGCGGCGACGTCCGCTGCGGAGTCCAGTCCAGTGAGCGCGGAGGCAGGCATGGCGTCAGGCTACGACCGGCACGTTGGTCGGACGTTGGAGTGTCACCGGCTGTCGACGTCGACGCCGGTCGCGAGGTCGCCGCACTCGACCAGGCGGGGGTGGTGGGCGGCGAGGTAGTCGCGGGCCCCGCGGTCGCCGGTCGCGCCCTCGACCACTCCGGCCCAGTGGTCGCGCCCGATCAGGACGGGGTGGCCGGGCACGCCGTCGTACGCCGCCCGGGCGAGGTCGTCGCGCCCGCCGGCCGAGCCCACGAGGCGGGCCACCACCGCGGCGTCGACGTCGGGGAGGTCGACCAGCGACACGAGGGCGGCGTCGTGGTCGGTCGGGGCGAGCGCCGTGAGGCCGGCGCGCAGGGACGCGCCCATCCCCTCGGCCCAGTCGTCGGCGCGGACCCGCGACACCGACATCGGCAGCAGCGCCGCCGCCCGCTCGGCCTCGGCGCCGAGCACCACGACGAGCTCGGCGCAGGGTCGCAGCGCCTGCACCGACCGGAGCAGCCACGACGTGCCGTCGGCGTCGCGGGCCAGGGCCTTGGGACCGCCGAAGCGCTCCCCCGCGCCCGCGGCGAGGAGCAGGCCCACCACGTCGGTCGTCACTCAGTCCTCGATCAGCTGTCGGCCGGGGTGGGCACGTTCCCACGCGTCGATCGCAGCGTCCCACTCCGGCCCGCTGAACTCCACCAGCGTCACCGGGAAGATGCCGTCCTCCTCCTTGGAGATGTGGACGTGCAGCTCCTCCACCTGGTCGCGGAGCACGATGCGGTGCCGGTGGTCCGCCATGTCCAGCGTGCGCAGGACCTCGTCCAGCTCGCGGTGCTCGGCGATGAGCGGGTCGATGTGGACGCGATAGAGCTCCTCGCCCCGCATGAGCGCGAACACGCCCTCCTCCTCGCCCTGCCAGTGCGACCGGAGCTCCGCACGCATTCGTCCGACGGTGGACTGCGCCGCGTCGAGCTCACCGCGACCGCCCTGCTCCAGCGCCCGGTGACCGAGGTCCAGCACGCGCTCGTGCTCGGCGATGTAGTCCCGGATGAGCGGTATCTGCCGGCACCCGCAGTAGTGGCACACCCGGTCAGGCCCGGGTGGCGACCGTCAGCAGCACCACCGCGTCGGTGTCGGCGTGGAGGTCGTGCCGGTGCGGTGGGATCACCAGGTAGTCGCCGGCGCTGCCCTCCCAGACCTCCTCCCCGGCCGCCAGCCGGACCGTGCCGACGAGGACCTGCAGGCTCGCGTCCCCGGGCGACTCGTGCTCGCCGAGGGACCGCCCGCGGGCCAGCGCGACCACTGTCTGTCGGAGGTCGTGCTCCCGACCGCCGAACACGGTGACGGACGCACGGCCGCTGCTCGCCTCCCGGGCCGCGGCGAGCTGTTCGTGGGCGAGCTCGGTGAGTGAGGTCTTGTCCATGGGTGCTCTCCTCGATAGGTGGTGGGACGATGTGGCCGCTGGAACCGGTCAGCCCACCCGGTCCCACCCGCGCCGCGACGGCGTGCTCCCGGGCCCGGGGCGCGAGTCGCGCGAGCGGTAGACGATGTACGGCCGGGTCAGGTAGCCGACCGGCGCGGAGAACACGTGCACGAGACGGGTGAACGGCCAGAGGGCGAAGAGTCCGAAGGCGACCAGCGCGTGGAGCTGGAAGCCGATGGGTGCCCGGGCCATGAGGTCCGCGTCGGGCTGGAAGGCGAGGAAGGAGCGGTACCAGACCGAGACGCCCTCCCGATAGTTGTACTCACCGCCCAGGCTGAAGACCGACCCCGCGATGGTGTTCCACATCCCCAGCAGGATCGCCGCGCCGAGGAAGGCGTACATGACCTTGTCCATCGGCGTGGTCGCGGAGAACACCGGCCCGACGGTGCGCCGGCGGTAGACGAGGATGCCCATGCCGACGAGGGCCATCACGCCCGCCACCAGGCCGCCACCGACCGCTGCGTAGTGGTAGAGGTGGTCGCCGATCCCGACCGCCTCGGTCCAGGAGCGCGGGACGAGGAGCCCGATGACGTGACCGCCGACCACGCCGAGCATGCCGAAGTGGAACAGGGGCGAGCCCAGGCGCAGGAGCTTGTTCTCGTAGAGCTGCGAGGACCGCGTGGTCCACCCGAACTTGTCGTAGCGGTAGCGCCACAGGTGCCCGACGACGAACACCGCCAGGCACAGGTACGGGACGATGACCCACAGGAACGTGCTCATCTCGGTGCTCCTACGGGGATGGAGGCGGAGGCGATCAGGGCGGGGCCGGTCGCGAGGGCGGGATCGGCACCGTAGCCGGAGAGCCCGACCTCCTCGGCCGGCGGGCCCTGCTCGACGAGACGACGTACGGCGTCCGCCTCCGCCCCCTCGAGCGCGGGGAGCGTGCCGCAGATCGCCAGCAGCGCGGCCGCCCAGGGCGAACCGGTGGTGCCGTCGTCGTTGCGCCACCCGGTCAGCGCCAACCGAAGCATCTCCACGCCGGCGCGGTGCTCGGTGAGCAGCTGCCACGCGGTGTCGGCATCGACGACAGCACCGAGCTGCAGCACGGCGCACAGGTGGTCCGGGAGCTCGCCGTGAGCCTCGTCCCACTCGGCGCCGGCGGCGCGGTACGCCTCCTTGAAGCGCACCAGCGCCGCGCCTCGACGGCGGGTGTCGCCGTAGGCGAAGTACGTCAGGTAGAGCGCGCACTTGCGGGTGTGGTCGAAGGTGGCGACGTAGTCCTGCTGGAGCTCGTCGAGCGGGGTGCGTCGCAGGTGGTCCAGCAGCGCGGGCAGGTGGTCGTCGTGCGGCACCAGGGCCTCGAGGTCGTCCAGGGTGTCGACGAGCTCGGGCGTCGGGTAGTCGAGCACGGCCGAGCACACGGCCCACACGCGGCGGACGTCGTCGTCGGGTCTGCTGGGAGTGCGACGTCGGAACATCACCTCTCCCCTCCCTCGGGTCGCGCCGGGAACAGGCCCTCGGGCGTCCCCTTGCCGTCCCAGTTCAGGAGGTTGACCCGGCTGGCCTTGTCGTCCGGCGCGGCGAGCGAGTCGGAGGTCTGCCGGTCCTGGAGCATCCGGAAGTTCTCCACCGCAACGGGGGTGGGGTAGCCCGCTCCCTCGCCGAGAAGTGCCTGGTCGTAGTGGGAACCGGCTGCGTCGAAGTCCACCGCACAGTCGGTGGCGAGCTCCTCCAACCCGTGCGCCTGCTCGGCGTGTGCCGACGGGATCACGTAGCGGTCGGCGTACTTCGCGATCGCGAGCAGGCGGAACATCTCGTACATCTCCTCCTCCGTCATGCCGACGGCGGCGGGGATGCTGGCATCGGGCTCGCGCCCGAGGTTGATGTCACGCATGTAGGAGCGCATCGCGGCGAGCTTCTTCAACACCCCGTTGACCGGCTCGACATCGCCGGCCGTGAACAGGTTGGCGAGGTACTCGACCGGGATCCGCAGCGTGTCGATCGCGGCGAACAGGTTGCCGCGGTCCTCCGCGTCCTCGCCCGTCTCCTTCACCACGTCGACCACGGGTGAGAGCGGCGGGATGTACCAGACCATCGGCATCGTGCGGTACTCCGGGTGCAGCGGCAGGGCGACCTTGTAGTCGGTGATGAGCCGCAGCACGGGCGACTTCTTCGCCGCTTCGATCCAGTCGGCCTGGATCCCCGCGGCGAGGGCGGCCTGCTCAACCTCGGGGTCGCGTGGGTCGAGGAACACGCTGCGCTGCGCCTCGTAGAGGTCGTGGTCGTCCTCGACCGCCGCAGCCTCGAGGACCGCGTCCGCGTCGTAGAGCATGAGGCCGATGTAGCGCAGCCGGCCCACGCAGGTCTCCGCGCAGACCGTCGGGATGCCGACCTCGATCCGCGGGTAGCAGAACGTGCACTTCTCGGCCTTGCCGGTCTTGTGGTTGAAGTACACCTTCTTGTAGGGGCAACCCGACACGCACATCCGCCACCCCCGGCAGCGGTCCTGGTCGACGAGGACGATGCCGTCCTCGGCGCGCTTGTAGATCGCTCCGGAGGGGCACGACGCCGCGCAGGAGGGGTTGAGGCAGTGCTCGCAGATGCGCGGCAGGTAGAACATGAAGGTCTCCTCGAACTCGAGCTTGACCTTGTCCTCGATGCCCTTGAACATCACGTCGCGCGCGGCGTGCTCCTGCGAGCCACCCAGGTCGTCGTCCCAGTTGGCCGACCACTGCACCTGCATGTCCTTGCCGGTGAGCAGGCTCTTGGGACGTGCCACCGGGAAGTTCTCCGACGCCGGCGAGTTCAGCAGCGTCTCGTAGTCGTAGGTCCAGGGCTCGTAGTAGTCCTCGATCGAGGGCAGCTTGGGGTTGGAGAAGATGCTGAGCAGCTTCTTCAGCCGGCCGCCGGCCTTGAGCGCCAGGCGCCCGTTGGGCTTGCGGACCCAGCCGCCCTGCCACTCGTCCTGGTCCTCGTAGGTCCGGGGGTAGCCGAGGCCGGGGCGCGTCTCGACGTTGTTGAACCAGACGTACTCCATGCCGGTGCGGTTGGTCCACGCCTGCTTGCAGGTCACCGAGCAGGTGTGGCACCCGATGCACTTGTCGAGGTTCATCACCATCGCCATCTGAGCCATGACGCGCATGTCAGTACTCCACCTTCGCCGTGCGCTTGCGGATCATCGTGACCTCGTCGCGGTTGTTCCCCGTGGGGCCGATGTAGTTGAAGAAGTAGGCCAGCTGCGCGTAGCCGCCGACGATGTGGCTCGGCTTCATCAGCGTCCTGGTGAGGCTGTTGTGGATGCCGCCGCGCTTGCCGTCCCGCTCGGTCAGTGGCACGTCGATCAACCGGTCCTGGGCGTGGTGCATGAACACCGTGCCCTCCGGCATCCGGTGGCTGACGATGGCCCGAGCGGCGACCACGCCGTTGCGGTTGACCATCTCGATCCAGTCGTTGTCCTTGATCCCCACCTTGGCCGCGTCACGGTCCGAGATCCACACCGACTGGCCGCCGCGCGACAACGAGAGCATGAACAGGTTGTCCTGGTACTCGGAGTGGATGGACCACTTGTTGTGGGGCGTCAGGTAGCGCACCGACACGCCCAGCTCGTTGACCTCCCCGATCGGCGCCTCACCGAAGAGCGCCGACATGTTCAACGGCGGCCGGTAGACGGGCAGGGCCTCGCCCATGCCGAGGAACCAGTCGTGGTCGACGTAGAACTGCTGACGACCCGTGAGGGTGTGGAACGGCTTCTTGCGCTCGACGTTGATGGTGAACGGCGCGTAGCGGCGCCCACCCGACTCCGAGCCCGACCACTCCGGCGAGGTGATGACCGGGACGGGGGCGACCTGGGTGTCGGCGAAGGTGATCTGCTTGCCCTCGTGCTCGGCCGAGAGGTCGTGGAGCTCGGTGCCGGTGCGCTTCTCCAGGTTCTTGAACCCGAGCGTGGCCAGGTGGCCGTTGGTGGTGCCGGACAGGTGCAGGATCGCCTCCGCGCACTGGATGTCGGTCTCCAGGCGCGGCTGCCCGTCACCGGCCCCGCCGTGCACCACTCCGTTGCGCTGGCGCAGGATGTCGATCTCGCGACCGGCCGTGTAGGGCACGCCCTTGGTCACCATGCCGAGGTCCTCGATGAGCGGACCGATCGACGTCATCTTCTCGTGGACCGCCGTGAAGTCGCGCTCGGCGACCACGAGCACCGGCATCGTCTTCCCGGGCACCGGGTCGACCTCGCCGGTCTTCCAGTCCTTGACCTCCCCGTGGACGGTGGCCATCGCCTCGGGGGTGTCGTGCCACAACGGCTTGGCGACGAGGTCCTTGCGGGTGCCGAGGTGGTTCACCGCGAGCTCGGAGAAGCGCTTCGCGATCGCCTTCCACGCCTCCCAGTCCGTCTTCGTCTGCCACGGCGGTGCGATGGCCGGGTTGAACGAGTGGATGAAGGGATGCATGTCGGTGGTGTTGAGGTCGTGCTTCTCGTACCAGGTCGCGGCCGGCAGGACGACGTCGGAGAGGATCGTCGAGCTGGTCATCCGGAAGTCGATCGTCATCAGCAGGTCGAGCCTGCCCTCGGCCGCCTTGTCGGCCCACACGACGTCGCGCGGTCGTTTGCCCGGCGGCGCCTCCTGGGCGCTCTCCGCGCTGTCGGTCCCGAGGAGGTGCCGCAGGAAGTATTCGTTGCCCTTGGCCGATGAGCCCAGCAGGTTCGAGCGCCACAGGCTCAGGACCCGTGGGTGGTTCTCCTCCGCCTCGGGGTCCTCCACCGCGAACTTCAGCTCGCCCGACTTCAGCTGCTCGACCACGTAGTCGGCCGGAGCCTGACCGGCCTCCTCGGCCTGGTCGACCAACGAGAGGCTGCTCCGGTTGAAGGTCGGGTAGCTCGGGGTCCAGCCGAGACGCACCGACTGGGCCAGCAGGTCCATCACCGTCTTTCCGGCGAACACCCCGGTCCCGGCGTCGAGGTCGTCGGCGTCGAAGGTGTCGTAGCGGTACTGGGAGGTGTTGACGTACCAGTACGCCGTCTGGTTCATGTGCCGCGGCGGGCGCTGCCAGTCCAGGGCGAAGGCCATGTGCTGGAACCCCATCAGCGGACGCACCTTCTCCTGCCCCACGTAGTGGGCCCAGCCACCGCCGTTGCGCCCCTGGCACCCGGTGATGGTGGTGAGGACGAGCATCGCGCGATAGATCTGGTCGGAGTGGAACCAGTGGTTGGTGCCCGCACCCATCAAGATCATGCCGCGACCGTTGGTGTCGATCGCGTTCTCCGCCCACTCCCGGGCGATCCGGGTGACCTGCGCGGCAGGCACGCCGGTGTGCTGCTCCTGCCAGGCGGGGGTCGCCGGCACCGACGGGTCGTCGTAGCCGTGCGGGTCGGACTCGCTGGTGCGCGGCCAGGTGCCGGGCAGGCCGTCGCGGGCGACGCCGTACTGGGCGAGCATCAGGTCGAGGACGGTGGTGACGACGCGGTCGCCCACGCGGGCGATCGGCACTCCGCGTCGCTCGTGGATGACCTTGCCGTCCGCCGCGTCGAACCGGGGCAGCTCGACCTCGACGGACTCGCGGGTCCCGCCCTGGTGGTCGCGGTACATGCTGAGCGCGGGGTCGATGTCGCCGAGCTCGAGGTTCCACCTGCCCAGGCCCTCGTCGCCGAAACGGTCGCCGATGGAGCCCTGCGGGATGCGCACCTCGCCGGTGGTGGCGTCGATGACGGCCGGCTTCCACATGGCGTTCTCGCTGTCCCCACCGAGGTCGCCCTCGACGAGGAACTTGCCGGGCCGATAGGCCCCGGAGCCGTCCGGCTCGAGGCAGATGAGGTGCGGCAGGTCGGTGTACTGCTTGTTGTAGGTCTCGAAGAACGGCGTCGTGGAGTCGACGAAGAACTCCTTGAGGACCACGTGCCCCATCGCCATGGCGAGTGCACCGTCGGTGCCGGGCGCGGGACTCACCCACTCGTCGGCGAACTTCACGTTCTCGGCGTAGTCCGGCGCGACGGCGACCACCTTCTGGCCGCGGTAGCGCGCCTCGGTCATCCAGTGGGCGTCAGGCGTGCGGGTGACCGGGACGTTGGAGCCCCACATGAACAGGTAGCCCGCATCCCACCAGTCGCCCGACTCGGGAACGTCGGTCTGGTCCCCGAACATCTGTGGTGACGCGTTCGGCAGGTCGGCGTACCAGTCGTAGAAGGAGAGCATGGGAGCGCCGATGAGCTCGAGGAAGCGCGCGCCCGAGACGTACGACACCTGGGACATCGCCGGGATCGGCGAGAACCCGGCGATGCGGTCGGGCCCCCACCGCTTGACGGTGTAGACGTGCGCCGCGGCGACGATCTCGACGACCTCCTCCCACGTCGCGCGCACCAGCCCGCCCTTGCCGCGAGCCTTCTTGTAGACCCGCGCCTTCTCCTCGTCCTGGACGATCGAGCCCCACGCCACGACCGGGTCGCCGTACTGCTGCTTGGCGGCGCGGAACATGTCCAGCAGGACGCCGCGGACGTAGGGGTAGCGCACCCGCGTCGGGCTGTAGGTGTACCAGCTGAAGGCGGCACCGCGCGGACACCCGCGCGGCTCGTACTCCGGGCGGTCCGGACCCGCGCTGGGGTAGTCGGTCTGCTGCGCCTCCCAGGTGATGATCCCGTCCTTGACGTAGACCTTCCACGAGCACGAACCGGTGCAGTTGACTCCGTGGGTGGACCGCACGACCTTGTCGTGGCTCCACCGCTCGCGGTAGAAGACGTCGCCTTCGCGCCCGCCCTTCTTGTGCAGGGTCCGCTGGTCGTCGCTGACCTCCGCCTTGGTGAAGAACCGGCGACTGCCGATCAACGTCCTCTGGAGCTGGTTCTCGAGGTCGGTCACGTGGTGCCTCTCTGTGCGGTGTCCGTCGGGCGTCGTGCAGGTCGGGCGTCGTGCAGGGTCAGGCAGGGACCGTCGTCGTCGCCGCCGACGACGCCGCGGCCGCCGTGCGTCGTACGACGAGCAGGGTGAGCGCGAGGGTGAGCGCGGCGGTCACGGCCAGCAGCCAGAGGCCGACCGCGTAGGACTCGGTCTGGCCGTAGAGCCAGCCCATCAGCAGCGGCGGCACGAAACCACCGAGACCACCCGCGGCACCGACGAGTCCGGTCACGCCGCCCACCCGCGCGGGCTCGGTGGTGTGGGCGATGAGGGCGAACACTGCCCCGGAGCCGGCCCCCAGCGCCGCTGCCATCACCAGGAAGGCGACGGTGCCCAGCGTGAGGTTGCTGCCGTCGGCCGACGTGACCGGCGGATTGGGGGCAGCGACGGCCGCGCACACGGCGACGAGGCCGTACGCCACGGTCAGCACCCGGATCGATCCCAGGCGGTCCGAGAGCCAGCCGCCCACGGGGCGCATCACGACCGCGATCAGGACGAACCCGGCCATGCGGTTGGCTGCGTCGGCCGGCTCGAGCCCGTGCGCGGTCTTGAGGTAGGTGGGGAGGAAGACCGAGAACGCGACGTAGCCGCCGAACGCGACGGCGTAGAGCACGCATGCCTGCCAAGTGATCGGCAGCCGGGCGTTGGCGGCGAGCCGGGTGGCCAGGCTGGTGGTCGGGACCGCGCGTCCGGGCGCGTCGCGGAGGACGAGCCACGCCACGAGCGCGTAGGCGGCCAGCACGGCCGCGGTGATGAGGAACGGGACAGTGCGCCCCTGCTCCTGCGACAGGGGCACCGTGGTCAGCGCGCTGATGGCGGTGCCACCCATGCCCGCACCGAAGATGCCGACCGCCAGGCCGCGCTTCTCCGGCGGGAACCACGCGTTGACGAACGGGACGCCGACGGCGAACGCCGTCCCGGCGATGCCGAGGAAGAAGCCTCCGAAGAGCATCAGGGTGTACGAGTCGAGGGCGAAGAACGCCAGGAACAACACCGGCACGATGGTCACCGCGGAGACGATCGGGAACATCACCCGCCCGCCGAACCGATCGGTCAACGCCCCGACGATGATCCTCCCGAGCGAACCGACGAGCACGGGTACGGCGACCATCAGGGCCACCTCCGACTGGCTCAGCAGTCCGAGCGGGCTGTCCGCGCCCTGCTTGAGGTAGAGCGCACCGAGGGGGCTGATCAGGGCCCACGCCCAGAAGTTCACGGCGAACCCCAGTGTCGCCAGGGCCAGCATCACCCAACTGTTCGGGCCGCTCCCTCCCGCGTGGTCCTGCGTGAGGCTGGCGTGTGTCATTCATGCGCTCCTGGGACAAGTGTCTCGTGCCGACGAGCGCGACGCTAGTGCGCAGCCCTCACGCATTCACGGGCCATTGGTCCCGACCCGGCCGGGACCTCTCTCCCGACCCGGGCAGCTCAGCCGCCGAACGCCTCGGCGTACATCGCCTCGAGCTCGGGGGACTCCTCGGCCGTGAAGCCGCAGAGCGTCACCCGGTCGTCCGTGGCGCTGACGAGGTAGGTCTTGCCCTCCTGGAAGTCCACCGCCATCAGCAGGTCCTGGAGGTTCTTGCTGGGCGACTCGACGGTCACCGTCGACGCGTCGCCGCCGGTGTACCACTGGTCGACCTCCAGCGTCGCCGTACCGCCCTCGATCGAGGTGACCGTGCCGGAGAACGCGGTGTCGAAGGTGGAGAGGGTCTCGGCGGACGGCATCGCGCACTTGGCGGCGACCGACCCGTCGGCGGTGAGGGCGACCGGCCCGTCGTCGGTGGTGGCGTCCGAGCTGCTCGACGAGCCCGGGTCGGACGCCGTGGTCGCGGAGTCGGCGTCGGAGCTGGCTCCGCACGCGGTCAGGAAGGCCAGCGCCACGAGGAGAGGGGTGGCGAGCAGCGTGCGGGTGTGCGTGCGGGTGGTCTTCACGGTTCCTCCTGGGACGGACGGCGTCGCCAGTGGGACGACGCCAGGGGCGCTCGGGTTCCGCTCGGTCACCGCGCTGGGTCCTCCTCCTCTTCCTCCTCGACCCGCCGCTTGAGGCGGCCGATGCCGGGGATCTTGCCGAGGATCTCGTTGAGCTCGCGGGAGACGACGAGCAGCTCGTGGACGTCGGGCGCGACCGTGCCGAGCGTGGCCAGGACCGGCATGACGTCCTTCTCCATCGAGTCCGTGAGCTCCGGGAGCTGGTCGACCAGCCGCACGAGCGCCTCGACCTCGGCCGGGCTGGTGGTGTCCGCAAGGGTCTGCAACGTGGGCTGGAGGGTCGTCAGCGGTGGCTCGAGGACGTCCATCAGCGACGCGGCCCGGCCCACCTGCACGGCCGCACCGTCCACCACGGGGCCGACCGCGTCGATCTTCTCCTTCGCGCCGTCGACGACGTCCCCGACCCGGCGGATCTCCCAGGTCGCGCCGTCCACGACGCCGCTCACCCGCTCGATCTGGACGTTCGCGGCGTCCACGACCGCCCCCACCCGGTCCACCTGCGTCGTCGCTTCGTCGACGACCGCCGCGACGCGTGCCACCTCGTGCTCCGCGGCGTCGGCGATCCCCTCCACCCGGTCGATGACCGCCGAGGCCCGGACGAGCAGCTGCTCGGCCTGGCCGAGCAGGGCGAGCGCACGAGGCACGGCACCGACGAGCGCCTCGACCTGGTCACCGCCCCGCTCGAGGGCGGACAGGACGTCGCGGGGGCCGGGCACGGCGGGCAGGCGCATGCCCCATTCCTACCAGCGGGGCCTCGCCCCGGACCTACCGTGCGGCGGCGACCGACTCGTCCGTCCCGGCCAGCTTCTGCGAGACCCAGATCGGGATGACCGACAGCACGATGAGCGCGGCGGCGACGACGTTGACCACCGGGGCCTGGTTGGGGCGGAACAGGTTCTGGTAGATCCAGATCGGCAGGGTCTGGATGCCCTGACCCGCGGTGAAGGTCGTCACGATGATCTCGTCGAACGACAGGGCGAACGACAGCAGCGCGCCGGCCAGCAGGGCCGAGCGCATCATCGGGAGGGTGATCGACCAGAAGGTGCGGAAGGTGCCGGCGCCGAGGTCCATCGACGCCTCCTCCAGGTTGCCCCCGAGCCGTCGGAGCCGGGCGATGGCGTTGTTGAACACCGTCACGATGCAGAACGTCGCGTGCGAGACGACGAGCGTCAGCATGCCGAGCTGGATCCCGAACATCGTCAGGAACGCGTTGGCCAGTGCGATGCCGGTCACCACGCCCGGCAGCGCGATCGGCAGGATGATCAGCAGGGAGACGGTGTCGCGACCGAAGAAGCGGAACCGCTGGAGCGCCAGCGCGGCCATCGTGCCGAGCACGAGCGCGATCACCGTGGCCATCACCGCCACCTCGAGCGACACGACGATCGCGTTGCGCGCACCGTCGCTCTCCACGGCGGCCGACCACCACCGCGTGGTGAAGCCCGGCGGCGGCCACTCGAAGGTGCGCGAGGTGTTGAAGGAGTTCAGCACCACGAGCGCGAGCGGTGCGTAGACGAACAGCAGCACCAGCCCGGTGAACGCCCGGAGCAGGACCCGTGTCGCGGGTGAGAACGTCATAGCGAGTCCAGCGCTCCCGTCCGGCGCACGGCCGCGAGGTAGACGAGCATCGCGGCGACCGGGATCGTCGCCACGGCCGCGGCGAAGGGCAGGTTGTTGCCGGTGAGGAACGAGTCGTAGACGACGTTGCCGAGCATCTGGTTGGCGCCGCCGACGATCTTCACCGCGATGTAGTCGCCGAGGGTCAGGGAGAAGGTGAAGATCGATCCCGCGACCGCCGCGGGGAAGAGCACCGGCAGCACGACCCGCCTCATCGTGGTGGCCGTGCCGGCGCCGAGGTCGGCCGACGCCTCGATCAGCGAGCCCGGCAGCCGCTCCAGGCCGGCGTACATCGGCAGGATCATGTAGGGCAGCCAGAGGTAGGACAGCGTCAGCACGGTGGCCGCCAGGCCGTAGCCCGGCGAGATGCCGACCGAGTCGAGCGGGCCGCCGCTCGCGAACATCCCCCGCCACGCGTACGCCTTGACGAGGTACGACGCCCACAGCGGCGTCAGCACGGCGATGACCAGGATCCGCTGGAGGCGCGGGGAGGCGACCTTCGCCATGTAGAGGGCGACCGGGAACGCCAGCACGGCGTCGATGACGGTGACCGAGGCGGCGATCAGGAGCGTGCGGACCGTGATGGTCCGGTAGACGTCGAGGGTGAAGAGGTCGCGGTAGTTGTCGAGGTTCCAGATCCGCTCGATGTTGCCGCCGAAGGCGTCGACCGACCACAGCGAGGTGATGAACAGCGCCGCGAGCGAGCCGAGGTAGAGCACCCCGAGCCACAGCATCGGGGGGCCCAGCAGCAACCCGAGCCGGAGCCGGGGATGGCGGTGCAGCACTCCTGACCGGAGTGCCGCACCGCCCCCGGGCGGCGGGTGCTGCTGGGCCACGCGTCAGCCCTTGATCTCGGTCCAGGCCTGCGTCCAGTCCTGGTACGTCGTGCACTGCACGTCGGTGCGTCCGTCCAGGCACTGCTCGATCGGCGTCGTCCAGTAGTGGATCTTCTCGGCGTAGGCCTCGTCACCGGCGTGGTAGGACTCGCAGAACCCGTCGCTGGTGAGGTCGCACGCCTTCTGGTTGGCCGGCGCCTCGCCGAACCACTCCGCCACGGCCGCGTTGGCCTCCGGGCTGACGATGTGGTTCATCCACGCGTAGGCGCAGTTCGGGTGCTCGGTCTTCGAGCCCACCATCCAGGTGTCCGACCAGCCGGTGGATCCCTCGTCGGGCAGGAACGCCTCGACCGTCGCACCCTCGGACTGCGCGAGGTTGGCGATCACCTGCCAGGTCGTGCCGATGACCGAGTCGCCGGTCTTGAAGGCCTGCGTCTCCTTCAGGTAGTCCGACCAGTACTCGCCGACGTGCTCGCGCTGCGCCTTGAGCAGGTCGACCGCAGCCGCCAGCTGGTCGGCGTCGAGGGCGTAGGGGTCCTCGATACCGAGGTCGGGCTGGGTGTTCATCAGGTAGAGCGCCGCGTCGGCGATGTAGATCGGCGAGTCGTACGACGTCACCTTCCCGCTGTAGGTGCCGGCGTCGTCGAAGACCGAGCTCCAGCTCGTGGGCGCGGGGTCGACCTCGTCGGTGTTGTACATCAGCAGGTTGGCGCCGTAGCCGTGCGGGACGCCGTACATCTGGCCGTCGACGGAGTTCCAGTCGCGGTCCTTGAGGAACGGCCACACGTCGGCGTAGTTGTCGATCAGGTCGGTGTTGACGGGTGCGACGTCACCGCCCGCGATCAGGCGCAGCGAGGCGTCGCCCGAGGCCGACACGACGTCGTACTGGCCCGTCTTCATCAGGCTGACCGCCTCGTCGGAGGTGCCGAAGTACTTCACCTCGACCTGGCAGCCCGTCTCCTCCTCGAACGGTGTCACCCAGTCGACGGACTTGTCGGTCGAGCCGTCCTCGGCGTAGCCGGGCCAGGCCAGCACGCTGAGCGATCCCTCGTTGTCCCCGAGCGACTCGGCCATCGGGATGTCGGGCGCGGTGAAGCCACCCTGCTCCTCCGAGCCCGCGGTGCCGCTGCCGCCCCCGTCGTCGTCGCCGCTCGACGTGCCGCAGCCGACCAGCGCCAGCGCGAGGACCGCGCCCGTCGCCACCCGGGCCATCGTTGATCTCCTCATGACTCCTCCTTCTCGAGCTGTTGGTGCGGGCCGAGCTCGATGACGTGCTCGGGAGCCCATCCGACGGTGACCCGCTGACCTCGCAGGGCCATCGCCTCGTCGGTGGTGCCGCGCAGGTTCTGGCGCAGCACGGTGAGGGTCGGCCCGGCGTCGAGCTCGACCAGGTAGTGGTTGACCGACCCGAGGTAGACGACGTCCTGCACGACCCCCGGCGCCGTGGCGTCCCCGTCGCGCACGTCGTCGCCGAGGTGGATCTTCTCCGGCCGGATGCTGAACATGCCCGGGCGACCGACGACGGTCTGCGCCGCACCTCCGTCCAGCAGGTTGGAGGTGCCGACGAACCCGGCGACGAACGGCGAGGTGGGGCTCTCGTAGAGGTCGGCGGGCGTGGCCACCTGCTCGATGCGCCCGTCGCGGAAGACCGCGATCCGGTCGCTCATCGTCAGGGCCTCCTCCTGGTCGTGCGTCACGAACACGAAGGTGATGCCGACCTCGCGCTGGATCTGCTTCAGCTCGAGCTGCATCGCGCGGCGCAGCTTGAGGTCGAGCGCCCCCAGCGGCTCGTCGAGCAGCAGCACCCTGGGTCGGTTGACCAGAGCGCGGGCCAGCGCGACGCGCTGGCGCTGCCCGCCGGAGAGCTGCGTCGGACGACGCGCGGCGAGGTCGCCGAGCTGGACGGAGTCGAGGGCGGCCATCGCCCTCTCGCGGCGCTCGGGACGCGGGACCTTCTTGACCCGCAGTCCGTACTCGACGTTGGCGAGCACGTCCATGTGCGGGAAGAGCGCATAGTCCTGGAAGACGGTGTTGACGTCGCGGGCGAACGGCGGGCGGCCGGTCACGTCCTGGCCGGCGAGGTGGACCGACCCGGAGGTCGGCTGCTCGAAGCCGGCGATCATCCGGAGGACCGTCGTCTTGCCCGACCCGCTGGGGCCGAGCATCGAGAAGAACTCGCCGTCGCGGATCGTCAGGTCGACGCCGTCGACGGCCGTGACGTCACCGAAGGACTTGCTCAGGCCGACGAGCTCGACGGCTGCTGTGCTCAAGCGGGACCCCCTGCCGGACGGGCGACGGGACGGTGGAATGCGTGCTGCGCCTCACGCTAGGGGACGGATCCCTTGGTGAGCACGCAAGGCAAGGTCACGATTCGGCAGAGGTCCAGACAGGTACGGGAACGACAGCAGGGCCCCCGCCGGAGCGGGGGCCCTGCTGGTGGAGCTTGGTGGAGCTTGGTGGAGCTGGTGGATCAGAAGTCCATGCCGCCCATGCCGCCCATGCCGCCGTCGCCGCCGCCCATGGCGGGCGCCTTCTCGGGCTTGTCGGCCACGACGGCCTCGGTGGTGAGGAACAGCGCGGCGATCGACGCGGCGTTCTGCAGCGCCGAGCGGGTGACCTTGGCCGGGTCGATGATGCCCTCGGCGATCATGTCGACGTAGTCACCGGTCGCCGCGTTGAGGCCGTGACCGGCCTGCAGGTTGGCGACCTTCTCCGCCACGACGCCACCCTCGAGACCGGCGTTGATCGCGATCTGCTTGAGGGGGGCCGAGGTGGCGACGCGGACGATGTTCGCGCCGGTGGCCTCGTCGCCGGTCAGGTCCAGCTTGTCGAACGCGGTGGCAGCAGCCTGGACGAGCGCGACGCCGCCGCCGGCGACGATGCCCTCCTCGACCGCAGCCTTGGCGTTGCGGACGGCGTCCTCGATGCGGTGCTTGCGCTCCTTGAGCTCGACCTCGGTGGCCGCGCCGACCTTGATGACGGCCACGCCGCCGGCGAGCTTGGCGAGGCGCTCCTGGAGCTTCTCGCGGTCGTAGTCGGAGTCCGACTTCTCGATCTCGGCGCGGATCTGGTTGACCCGGCCCTCGATCTGGCCCTGGTCGCCGGCACCCTCGACGATGGTGGTCTCGTCCTTGGTGATGACGACCTTGCGGGCCTGGCCGAGCAGCTCGAGACCAGCGGTGTCGAGCTTGAGGCCGACCTCCTCGGAGATGACCTGGCCACCGGTGAGGATGGCGATGTCCTGGAGCATGGCCTTGCGGCGGTCACCGAAGCCCGGAGCCTTGACGGCGACGGAGCGGAAGGTGCCCTTGATCTTGTTGACGACCAGGGTCGACAGCGCCTCGCCGTCGACGTCCTCGGCGATGATCAGCAGCGGCTTGCCGGACTGCATGACCTTCTCCAGCAGCGGGAGGAGGTCCTTGACCGTCGACACCTTGGAGTTGGCGATGAGGACGTAGGGGTCCTCCAGCACGGCCTCCATGCGCTCGAGGTCGGTGGCGAAGTAGGCCGAGATGTAGCCCTTGTCGAACCGCATGCCCTCGGTCAGCTCGAGGTCCAGCCCGAAGGTGTTGGACTCCTCGACGGTGATGACGCCTTCCTTGCCGACCTTGTCCATCGCCTCGGCGATGATCTCGCCCACGGTGGTGTCAGCGGCGGAGATCGACGCGGTCGCGGCGATCTGCTCCTTGGTCTCGATGTCGATCGCCATCGAGGAGAGCTGCTCCGACACGGCGGCGACAGCGGCCTCGATGCCGCGCTTGAGACCCATCGGGTTGGCGCCGGCCGCGACGTTGCGCAGGCCCTCGCGGACCATGGCCTGGGCCAGGACGGTCGCCGTCGTCGTACCGTCACCGGCGACGTCGTCGGTCTTCTTGGCGACCTCCTTGACCAGCTCGGCGCCGATCTTCTCGTAGGGGTCCTCCAGCTCGATCTCCTTGGCGATCGAGACGCCGTCGTTGGTGATCGTGGGGGCGCCCCACTTCTTCTCCAGGACGACGTTGCGGCCCTTGGGGCCGAGGGTGACCTTGACCGCGTCGGCGAGGGTGTTCATACCCCGCTCCAGCCCGCGGCGGGCCTCCTCGTTGAAAGCAATCAGCTTCGGCATGGCTCTTCGCGATTCCTTCGACGTGAGTCTGTGTGGGGACCTCGGGCGGGCTGCCCGCGACGGACGGCCCACTCCCCCGGCGATCCATTCACGCCGGCTTGTGTGGACCTCAGCGTCACCCAGGTCGTTGTCACTCTCGTGTCGAGAGTGCCAGCCTCATGTTTAGCACTCGCCCCCCGAGAGTGCAAACGACGATTCCCGGGGAGAGGCGCGCCGGGCGCGCCCCTCCCCGAGGGTCCGGGTGACCACTCGTCACGGCATCGCGATCAGCTTGATGCTCTCCGTCACCGCGTTGACGGCGGCAGCGAAGATCGGCCCGAGCTCCGAGCCGGTCGCGGCGCAGAAGTAGTAGTCACCGTCCCCGTTCTCCGCGACGCGTTCGGCGGTCGTCGAACAGTCCGACTCGGCCTTGCTCGGCGCCCCTCCCGGACCGGGGGACGCCGCCTGCGCCAGGTAGTCCCGCACCCACGGCGCACGGGGCGTGCGGCTCGAGCCCCCGGAGGTCACCGGCTTCTCGCACGACGCGCTGTTGGCGTCACCGAAACCGATGACCAGCACCGTGATGTCGTTGTCCTTCGCGTAGCGCGACACCTGTGCGAAGTTGTCACAACCCCTCACACCGTTGCCGTTGCCGTAGAAGTTGCGATCCGCACCCAGGTCGCCGCTCGTGTCGAGACTGGTGGATCCGCTCGACAGCAGCTCGTCCGGCTGACCGTCGGTCTCGAAGATGATGACCTTCTTGGGCGTCCCGGGACGCTTGGGCAGCTGGCTCAGGTTGTTCGAGTCCTTGCCGAGCAGGTATCGAGCCGCGCCCTTCATCGCGCCGGCGAGGTGCGTGCCGTACGAGCCGGTGCTCAGGTTGGCGACGGCACTGCTCGGGAGGCACTGCACGCCCTTGACCAGCGTGCTGGCCGTGTTGATCGGCGAGTCGCGGTTGGCCTTGTAGTCGTTCGAGAAGGGAACCGGGACCCAGGTACCGCCGGTGACGCCGTCGGACGACGTCGTCGCGGAGGTCGAGCACGACGACGTGGGCCTGCTCTTGTGGATGGCGCCGAAGGCGACGTAGTGCAGCGCCGGGTCCATCACGTTCAGGCTGGACACGATCGCAGCCTTCATCTCGTTGCGATGCGTGTCGGACATCGAGGTGGTCCGGTCGGCCATGATCACGATGTCCATCGGATTCGGCAAAGTCGTCCCGCAGGCACCCCTGCAGGCTGCGGACGAGACCGACCCGGTCGACCCCTTCTTGTGACCGATGATCGGCGCGAAGTCGAAGTCCACGTCCTTGGAGTCGGTCACCCGGACCGTGTTGCACCTCGCGGTGGTCGGGCACGGGATCGAGCAGATCGTGACACTGCAACGGACCGAGGCACCGGCGTACGACCCCGGGTCGCACGTGGCCGGGACCTGGTTCGAGGCCACCTGCCGCGAGGCGCCCGTCGAGGCCACCACGCAGAAGAGATCGACGTCCGGCGTCATCGCCGGGTCCTGCCGCTTGGCCATGGTGACCGCCCAGCTCCTGGCCGACGTCCCGCTCGCGGGCAGCTCGAAAGCCCCCGCGTGCGCTGCTGCGTCGACGTGGTCGTGGAGCCTCTGTCGCTCCATCGAGAGGGAGGCCACGTCCACCGCCAGAGCGGCACACGCGAAGATCACGATCGCCAGCAGGCCGACGAGCACCGCGACGGCGCCTGTCTCGTCTCGATCACGACGAGCGGAGGCGCCTGCCCCGCGCTTCACTCGATCCTCATCTCACTGGTCTTGCTCAGCGTGAGCTGGGGCGAGATGAGCTTGCCGACCGGGGTCAACCAGCTGTGCTGGTAGGTCGCCGTCACGACGGCGATCCCCCCGGCGGTCCGACCGGTGTCCCAGGAGCCGCAGGACCCGCCCGTCGGCGTCTTGCACGACACGGTCACGCTGACCTTGCCCTTGAGGTCGGCGAGGCGATCGTTCACGACCGTGGACACCTCGGCGGCGCTCGCACTGAGGCTTGCTGCCCGCACGCCCTCCCGGGCGGCATTGTTGAGCATGGTGTAGCGGTTGATCGCCAGACCGAAGTCGATCATCCCGAAGACCAAGGTCAACAAGATGGGGACGATCAAGGCGAACTCGACTGCTGCTGCCCCACGTTCATTCGGGCAGCGTTGACTACTTCTACCGACCATGACAGACCGGCCTCTCTCCGCACACGTCCCCCCCGGGATCACTGCACGACATCGGAGAATCTACGAAAACATCCCGACCCACGACGGACGGTTTCGCTGACCATCGGGGTGCAGCGACGCCGCGACGGTAGCGTTGTGAGGGCGCCCTTACCTCATGGTCTAGAGGACTTCGTCAAGAAGGATTCAAAACGCGCGCGACCATGTCCGCGAACGGATAAGCGTTGTCGGGCGCCACGTCGAGGTAGAGGCCGGGCTCGATCAGCTCGAGCTCGCTGACCACCCAGCGCTCCTCCCACCAGAGCAGGTCGACGCGCCCGTAGTCGAGGCGTCGGCCGAACCGTCGGGCGGCCTCGGCGTCGGCCGCGAGTGCCACGTCGACGCAGGCGGGGTCGAGCGGCACCACGGTGGACGAGCCGCCGTACTCCTCGTGCACGCGCACCTCCTCGCCCACCGGCACCTTGACCACCTGGCACACCGGGACGCCCTCGACGAGGAACACCGAGACCTCGCCGTGGGTGCGGATCGAGGCGACGAGGGGTTGTACGACGACCGCACCCGCCTCGACGTGCACCTCGGCCGCTGCCTGGTCGAGGCCGGCGCCCAGGACCGTGAGCCCCACCCCGCCGGCGCCGACGGCGGGCTTCACGACCGCGGTGCCGAGGTCGTCGACCGCCGCGACGAGCTGGGCCGCGCTCGTCACCCAGGCGGTCGGCACCGCGGGCACCTGGTGGAGGTCGAGGAGGTAGCGCTTGTCGTGGTTCCACGCGAAGACGTCGGCGCCGTTGAGCAGCCGCGACTGGTCCAGCGCGTGCGCCCAGTCGAGGAACTCGGCGGAGCGCTCGGTGTAGTCCCACGGTGAGCGTACGGCGACCAGCGAGGCTGCGGACCAGTCCACGTCCGGGTCGTCCCAGACCGCCCACCGCGCGTCGATCCCGCGCGCGACGAGGGCGGCATCGAGCGCGGCGGCGCCCGGCTCACCGGTCGGCAGGTCGCGACTGGTGACCAGGAGCACCGTCATGAGGTCGGCAGCTCCGACTTGCCGTAGAGCTCGTGGGCGACGTCGTCGCGGTTGGAGCCCTCGCGGTTGTCGCCCTTCTCGATGATCACGAGGTTGTGGTAGCAGTGCACCGCCCGCACCCACTGGTCGGTGTAGGTCGCCTCGTAGCCCTCGACGAGGAACTCCTCGTGGTTGAGGCCGTCGATGAGGTCCTTGACGAGGTCCATCGAGGTCCCCGGCGCGCGCGGGTCGATCTCGCCGCCCCACGCGGGCCAGTAGGACGTCTGGATGTCCTCGATGCAGTAGATGCCGCCGTCGGGCATCAACGGGAAGAGGATCCGGAACGACTCGCGGACGTGGGCCGGGATGTGGCTGCCGTCGTCGATGACGACCAGCGGCGCGCCCTGCTCCTCGATGATCTGCGCAAGGATATCGGGGTCGGTCTGGTCGCCGAGGTAGGTGTGGATGTGGCCCTTGGTCAGCCACGTCTTGTCCTCGATGTCGAGGCCGACGATGGTGGCCCGCGGGAAGAACCAGCGCCACATCTTCATCGAGGCGCCGCTCTTGCGCCGTTTCTTGTAGCCGCCGATGCCGAGCTCGAGCAGCGTGAACGAGTCCTTCCTCAGGTGCTGGAGGTGGCGCTCGTAGTGGGGGGTGTAGCGGTGGACGCCCCACTTGTCGGTGCGGAACTCGATGGCCAGCTCGGTCAGGTTGCTCGCGAGGAGCCGCTGCCGGCGCTCGGCCTTCGGGTCGGACGCAGCGGGCGGCTCGGGTGCGGGCGGGTCCTGCATCCGACCGGCCTTCTGGGCGGCTCTCTTGACGGCCTGGCCGGCTCGTCGAGCAGTCGTTCGCACCCGGGAACCCTAACCCGAGCCGCCGACCCCGGGTGCGTGGTGCCCGAACGGCAGGTCCTGCACCACCCCCAGTGCCGCCAGCACCGACGGCAGCATCGCCTTCGCGGTCCGCTTGTAGCCGTGCGCGCTCGGGTGGAAGCGGTCGAGGCTGAACATCTCGTCGGGGTTGGTGATGAAGAACGGACCCACCACGTGGGCCAGCGAGACGACGCGCGCGCCGTGCTCCAGCGCCGCCACGCGCTGCGCCTCGGCGAGCTGGCGCGAGGCCCGCGAGCCGAGCGCCCGCAACGGCTGCGGGACCGGGCGCAGTGCGCCGAGGTCCGGGCAGGTGCCGACGACCACCTCGGCGCCGCGGGCCCGGAGGTCGTCGACGGCCGCCGCGAGGTGGGCGACGGACTCGGCCACCGGCACGCGATGGGTGACGTCGTTGCCGCCGACCACGATGACCGCGACGTCGGGTGCGTACGACGTCGGCAGCGACGCCAGCTGCGCGGCGAGCATGCTGCTCTCCGAGCCGACGACGGCCGCCGTCCGCAGGCGCACCGACCGACCCGCGCTCCGGGCAGTCCCACGGGCCAGCCGGCCGCCGAGCGTGTGCTTGGCCTTCTCCGCTCCGAGCCCCGCCGCGATCGAGTCGCCGAGCACGAGCAGGTCCATCGGGTCGCCGTACGCCTTCTTCCAGTGCCGGTCGGCCTCCGGCGCCTGCTCGCCCAGCGGCTTGCCGATCGCACGTCGCGCCTGCGCGGCCTGGCGCACGAGCAGCCCGCGGGCGCCGTACGCCGCGCCGGCCCCGATGCCGCCGACGACCGTCACTGCCACGCCGGCCCGGGTCAGGTGCTTTCCCACGCCCCCCTTCAACCACACCGAGGTGGACCGGCACCCAACCGCGGGCGACGGACGGCCCAACAGGCCCCCCACAGATGGGTCCATGTACTCACGACACCGCGCACCCGCGAGGCCACGCTGGTGCCATGACCGACACATCCGTGCTGCCCACCCGCTCGGTCCCGCCCCGCCAGCTCGCCTGGCTGCGCACCGAGCTCGCGGACTGGACCTCCCAGGGGATCATCAGCCCCGACCAGGCGGACCGCATCTCCCACCACTACCGCGCCGACCTGCACACCCGCTTCAGCATCGGTCGCATCCTGCTCACCATCGGGGGCGCGTTCGTCGGCATCGGCCTGATCTGGCTCGTGGCCGCCAACCTCGACCAGCTGTCCCCCGTCACCCGCTTCGGCGCCGTGACCGTCCTCTGGCTCGCATGCCTCGTGGGCGGCGAGACCCTGGCCGCCCGGAAGTCCTCGCCGCCCCTCGTCGGCGCCATCCGCCTGCTCGCCGCCCTCGGCACCGGGGCCGTGCTCTTCCAGGCCGCCCAGTCGCTCCAGGTGCCCGCCTTCGAGCCGAGCCTGCTCGGCCTCTGGGCCGCGGGGGCATTGCTGCACGGCTACCTCGTCCGCGCCCACATGCCGTTCGTCGTCGGGATCCTCACCGGCCTCGGCTGGTGGTTCGCCCAGCCGCTGTGGGACGAGCAGAGCGGACTCACCGTGGTCGTCCTCCTCGGCACCGCGACGGTGCTCGCCGCCGGCCTCGCCGTCGTGCACGACAGCCACCTGCCTGCCTTCGCCTGGACCTGGCGCACGGTCGCCGGCGGGATGGCGCTGGTGACCCTCTTCGCCGCGGCGATCCCCGACATCGGTGGTGACGGCGTCCGCTGGTCGCCGTGGCTCGTCGCCCACCTCGTCGCCGCCGCCCTGGCCGCGCTCGCCGCGCTCGCCACCGGGAGTGGCGTACAACGTCTCGAACCCGCCGGCGCGATCGCGGTCCTGGTCGCCGCGACCCTGCTCGGCCTGTGGTCGACCGGCACCGACGCTAGCGAGATCGACGCGTCCGACTGGTTGCACGCCGGGGTCTCCGTCGGCGCGTACGTCGTCCTCGCCGTCGCGCTCGTCGCCCTCGGGACGGTGCGTGACCACGCGATCCTGACCGCGATGGCGATGGTCGGGCTGGTGGTCTTCACGACCTTCCAGAGCTTCGCCGTCTTCGCGCCGATCGTGACCGGGGCGTGGCTCTTCGTGGTGCTGGGCACGGTCTTCCTCGGCACCGGATTCCTCTTCGACCGGGCCCGGCGCGAGCTGGTCCAGGCACTCGACAACGACACCGACAACGACAACGGAGCAGCCCGATGAAGCGCACCTTCACCGTCGCCCTGATCGCCGTCAGCCAGCTGGCCCTGGCGGGCGTGGCCGTCGCACCCCAGCTCTCCGCGCGGGTGCTCGGCGACTCCTACCTCGTCCGGGTCGCGCCGGTCGACCCGATCGACCCGTTCCGCGGCGCCTACGTCGCGCTCGACTACCCGGACCTCCACCACGGCGACCCGCAGTCCTCCGACCAGCGCGGGGACCTCTACGTCACCCTCGTCGAGGCGGACGGCGTGTGGACCGCCGGCGAGTGGAGCCGCCGGCGACCCGACGACGGGCCCTACCTCGCGTGCGACAACCGCTCGTGGCAGGTCCGCTGCGGCATCGAGAGCTGGTTCCTGCCGCAGGACCGGGCCCGCGAGACAGAGCAGCTCCTGCAGGACGGTGCCGTCGCCGAGATCAAGGTCGACTCGCGCGGCAACGCGGCCGTGGTGGACGTCAGGGCCGGCTGAGCGTCACGGTGTAGTAGGTCTCCTCGTCGGCGACCATCGTGCTCGGGTCGATCACGATCGAGCTCGGGACGCCGCGGCGGGTCCACTCGACGTCGACCCGCTCGGCCTCGGTCCTCGCGTCGCGGATCAGCGAGAACAGCTCGTCCATCGACCACCCGCGGGACGCCTTCAGCCGTCGGTCTCCCTGGGTGACCCGGACCGTGCGGTCGTTGCGGATGACCGTCTCCACCGGCTTGCGGCGAACGCAGAAGCAGGTCTCCCGCACGGTGATGACGTAGTCGTCGATGCCCTTGGACTGCCACTTCTGCCAGGCGGCGGACAGGTCGGGGTCCTCGTTGATGCCCGGGACGAACGGCTGCACCGGCTGCGGATCGGCCGCCGCCGCCGGGCCGGCCGCGGCACCGAGTGCGAGCGGGGCCAGGGCTGCGAGCAGGACGTGCTTCATCGTCGTCATGGTGGGTACGACGCGCGCCTGAGGGAGGCGGGTTCCCTCAGCCCCCGGCGACGGCGGGGATGACCGAGATCTGCACGCCGTCGGGCGTGGGCGTCTCGAGCTCGTCGAGGAACCGGACGTCGTCGTTGCCGACGTACACGTTCACGAACCGGCGCAGCTTGCCCGCCTCGTCGAGGATGCGGCCCTTGATGCCGGCATAGCTGGCGTCGAGGTCGTCGAGGACGGCCGCCAGGGTGTCGCCCTCGGCGTTGACCTCGGACTCGCCGCCGGTGTAGGTGCGGAGGATGGTCGGGATCCGGACGGAGACTGCCATGAGACTTCCTTGGTGTGTGTGGACCGGGCTGAGCGTGTCCTGGTGTGTGCGGATGCAGGGCGGAGGCGCGCCGGCGACCTTCGAGCTGAGCGGGTCGTCGAGCGCCGACAACGCCGCAGACGCTCCACCAGGATGCGCTCAGATGATGTTCGCCGCCACGAAGGCGTCGTAGGACGGTGCGATGGTGGCGGCGGGGCCGACCCGGTCGGACACCGAGTCGAGGGTCTTGAGGCCGTGACCGGTGTTGATGACGACCGTCTCGAGCGAGGTGTCGAGCTGGCCGGTCTCGACGAGCTTCTTCAGCGCGCCGACCGTGGTGCCACCGGCGGTCTCGGTGAAGATCCCCTCCGTGCGGGCCAGCAGGACGATCGCCTCGCGGACCTCGTCGTCGGAGATGTCCTCGACCGCACCACCGGAGCTGCGGCAGATGTCGAGCACGTAGATGCCGTCGGCGGGGTTGCCGATCGCGAGGCTCTTGGCGATCGTGTCGGGCTTGACCGGGCGGATCGCGTCGGTGCCGGCCTTGTAGGCGACCGAGACCGGCGAGCAACCGGTCGCCTGGGCGCCGAAGACCTTGTAGGGCTTGTCCTCGACGAGCCCGAGCGCGATCAGCTCCTTGAAGGCCTTGTCGACCTTGGTCAGCTGCGAGCCGGACGCGACCGGGATCACGATCTGGTCGGGGAGCCGCCAGCCGAGCTGCTCGGCGATCTCGTAGCCGAGTGTCTTGGAGCCCTCGGCGTAGAAGGGGCGCACGTTGACGTTGACGAACGCCCAGCCCTCCTCCTCGCCGGCGATCTCGGAGGCGAGCTTGTTGACGTCGTCGTAGTTGCCGTCGACGGCGACGAGCTTCTCGGTGAAGACCGCCGAGTTCACCTTCTTCGGCGTCTCGAGGTTGCTCGGGATGAAGACCACGGTCGGGATCCCGGCCCGGGCACCCGCGGCGGCGACCGCGTTGGCCAGGTTGCCGGTCGAGGGGCAGGCGAAGACCTTGGCGTCGAGCTCGCGGGCGGCGCTCAGGGCACAGGCGACGACGCGGTCCTTGAAGGAGTTCGTCGGGTTGGTCGAGTCGTCCTTGACCCAGAGGTGGTCGATGCCCAGCTCGCGACCGAGGTTGTGCGCCTTGAGCAGGCGGGTGAAGCCGGGCTCGGTGTTGGGGCTCTGCTCGATGTCGTCGGGCACCGGCAGGAGCGCCTTGTAGCGCCAGATGTTGGCCGGGCCGGCGGCGATCTCCTCGCGCGTCACGGCCGGGTAGTCGTAGGCGACCTCGAGGGGTCCGAAGCACTCCGGACAGGCGTACGACGGGCCGAGCTCGACCTCGTGCCCGCACTCGCGGCAGGCGAGGGAGCGGGCGTTGCCGAAGGCGCCCTCGCGAAGCGTGTGCGTGGTGCTCTCGTCCACCAGGGTGCTCATGAAGTCCTCCTTCTCATCTGTCCCCGCGACTCTCGCGTGGGTCGGATTTGGCACCTGCTCCCATGACTGCCGGACGGATCCGCGCAGGAGGCTCATGGGTGGTTGCCGGGACTTCGTCGGGCCGTTCCCTCAGTCCCTCGTGATGAGCAGGACCAGAGTAGGCAGACCGCGTCGTCGCGTGCGCCGTTCGTCCACCTGTTGGACGTGCGTCTCAGGATGAGAGATCAGTGCCGCACGGGGAGGGCCAGCCGGGTGAGCAGGTCGACGACGCCGGCGGGCCCGTCGACCACGACGTCGGCGAGCTCCTCGAGGTCGGGCTGCTCGTGGGACGCCGAGCACACGACGAGCCCGGGCAGGCCGTCGGCGCGGAGCGCGCGGACGGCCTCGAAGGCCTCGATGTCGCCGAGGTCGTCGCCGCCGAAGACGATGCCGGTGGCCTCCTGCTCGGCGACGAAGGCGCGGACGGCCTGACCCTTGTGCATGTCGCCGGAGCGGACCTCGACGACGTTGCGGCCGGGCTCGATGCTGAGGTGGTGGCGCGCGGCCAGCTCCGCGACGGGTCCGCGCAGACGCTCGAGGGCACCGGCGGGGTCGTCCATCCGCCGGGTGTGCACGGCGACGGCGAGGCCCTTCTCCTCGATGAAGGCATCGGCGGCGCCGGCCTTGCGCAGGACGGCGGGGAGCTCGCGCTCGAAGGTCGCCAGGCCGGCGGGCGGTCGCGGCGAACGGATGCGCTGCTCGGTGGACGACCAGCGCTCGTTGCCGTACTGCCCGAAGACGAACAGCTCGGCCCCGCGGTCGAGCATCGCGTTGCCCAGCGCGTCGAGGTCACCCATCGCGATGGCCTGGCGCGCGGGACGCCCGGTGATCACCGCGACCGCGCGCACGACCTCCGCCAGCTCGAGCAGCGCGCCCGGGGCGCCCGGGTGCAGCCGCGCGGCCTCCGGGTCGTCCACGACCGGCGACAGCGTGCCGTCGAAGTCGAGACCGACCACCACACCGTCGAGGACGGCGCGTACGGCGTCGTAGTGGGCGCGCGCGTCGTCGGAGGTGAACTCCATGGGGCCAAGCCAACCACGCCCCGAGATGGACTCAGCGCGCGGCCGTCACTGGGGAGCGTCGGTGGTGAGGATGATCGTCAGCCGGTCGCGCTTCATCTCGCCCACGGCGGGCGCGGTGCGCTTGATGCCGAGGTCGAGGGCCAGCTGCTTGCCGGCGGCCTTGAGGCGCGGCGGGAAGTAGACCGTGGTCGTCGGCACGACGCCGTACCAGTTGTCCTCGCCGACGACGGCCCAGCCGACCGTGGTGGCCTTCTGCGCGGTGGTGGCGGCGAGGCCCTTGATGCCGGAGTTGTTGAAGACCTCGACGTAGACCTCGCCGCGCTCGAGCTGCGGCTCGGGCTTCGGCTCCTTGGTCTTCTCGGGCTCGGGACTCGGCGTCTGGTCGGCGCTCGCGATGGTCGCGGTGTTGTCGACGCGGCGCTCGGTCGGGGCCTGGTCGCGGGTGGCGACGAAGGTGACGGCGGCCATCGCGACCGCGAGGACCGACAGCAGCACGACGGGTGACGGGAAGGCCACGCCCCGCTCGTCACGCCCGGGACGGGCAGAGCGGCGGGATGAACGGCCAGGACTGGGGAAGAAGGCCATGGGGAAGGAAGCCGATCGTGAGTGGTTGGTCAGATCTCGGTGGGTCAGACCTCGAAGCCGAGGCGGCGGGCGGAGCGCTGGCGCTGGCGCGAGGCACGGAGACGACGCAGCCGGCGGACCAGCAACGGGTCGGACTCGAGTGCCTCCGGGCGGTCGATGAGCGCGTTGAGGACCTGGTAGTAGCGGGTCGACGACATGTCGAACTTCTCGCGGACCGCCTGCTCCTTGGCGCCGGCGTACTTCCACCAGTGCCGCTCGAACTCGAGGATGTCGCGGTCGCGCTGGCTCAGCTCCGGAGCAGTCTCCTGCTCGGTAGCGATGTGCTTCGCTGCGTCCATTGCCATCTCCTCGTCGACCCCACACCCACCCGTGACCGGGTGGACGGGAGTGAGTCTAGGCGACGAACGACAACGATGTCATTCGCCTCCGGCGAGTCGTCTGGACAAACCGGGGGAATGCGGCGAGGGCAGACCGGTCACAGGGAGGACACCGCGGGGTGACCTGCATGTCACCGGCGCTCGTTAGGGTTGCCACGTGAGCCCATCGCTGCAGGCAGACCTCGTGATCGTGGCCAACCGCCTGCCTGTCGACCGGGTCCACCAGCCCGACGGCAGCGTGTCGTGGCGGACCTCCCCCGGCGGGCTGGTCACCGCCCTCGAGCCGGTGCTGCGGGCCAACGACGGGGCGTGGATCGGCTGGCCTGGCTCCGCCGACGAGGAGGACGTCGAGCCGTTCGTCGAGGACGGCCTCTCGCTCGTGCCGGTCTCCTTGAGCGCGCGGGAGGTCGAGGAGTTCTACGAGGGCTTCTCCAACGGCACCCTGTGGCCGCTCTACCACGACGTCATCGCCAAGCCGGAGTTCCACCGCGAGTGGTGGGAGTCCTACGTCGAGGTCAACCAGCGCTTCGCCGACCGCGCCGCGGAGGTCGCCGCCCACGGGGCGACCGTCTGGGTGCAGGACTACCAGCTCCAGCTCGTGCCGCAGATGCTCCGGGCCAAGCGGCCCGACCTGCGGATCGGCTTCTACCTCCACATCCCCTTCCCGCCGGCCGAGCTGTTCTCGCAGCTGCCGTGGCGCCGCCAGATCCTCGAGGGCCTCCTCGGCGCCGACCTGATCGGCTTCCAGCTGCCGGGCGCGGCCGCCAACTTCGTACGCCTCGTGCGCAGCCGGGTGGGCCACAAGACCCACCGCGACACGATCTACCTCCCCGACGGTCGTCCGGTGAAGGCCACCGCGTTCCCGATCTCGATCGACACGGCCGGCTTCGAGGAGCTGGCCCGCTCCGAGGGCGTCGAGAAGCGCGCCACGGAGATCCGCGAGGCCCTCGGCAACCCGCGCAAGATCTTCCTCGGCGTCGACCGCCTCGACTACACCAAGGGCATCCACTCCCGCCTGCGCGCCTTCGGCGAGCTGGTGCGCGACGGGGAGATCGACGTGGAGGACGCCGTCTTCGTCCAGGTCGCCACCCCCTCGCGCGAGCGCGTCGAGCAGTACCGCATCCTCCGCGACGACATCGAGCGCCTCGTGGGCGGCATCAACGGTGACCACGGCCGGATCGGTCGCCCGGCGATCTCCTACATGCACTCCTCCTACCCGCGCGAGGAGATGGCCGCCCTCTACCGGGCCGCCGACGTCATGGTCGTCACGCCGTTCCGCGACGGGATGAACCTCGTCGCCAAGGAGTACGTCGCCTGCCGCTTCGACAACGACGGCGCGCTGGTGCTCTCCGAGTTCGCCGGCGCCGCGCAGGAGCTGCGCCAGGCCTGGCTGGTCAACCCCTACGACATCGACGGGATGAAGGCCTCGCTCGTGGAGGCCTTCAACGCCGACGACAAGGAGACCGGCCGGCGGATGCGGGCGATGCGCAAGACCGTGGTCGCCCACGACGTCGCCAAGTGGGCGCGCGACTTCCTCGACGAGCTGGGGTCGCTGCCGGAGCAGCACGACAAGCACGTACGTCGCTCGCGCGCCGGCTGATCCCTCAGGGGCGGGTCTCCGCCGCGGCGCGGTGGGTGGCGTCCTGGGCGACCATGATCGCCTCGATCTCCTTCGCCAGCTCCGGCCCGAGCCGCGGCCAGGTGGGGTCGTAGCCGTAGGTTTCGGCGAGACCGATCGTCGACCGGGTGCCGGTGGCGAAGTCCACGTCCCGCGGCGCGATCAGCCCCGGGTGCACGACCCCGATCGCCTCGGAGACCTTGAGCAGGTCGCGGCGCAACGACCGCACGTAGTTGGCGGCCCGGACGCTCTTGAGGCTGACGTCGAGCCCGCGGGTGTAGCGCGGGTTCTGCGTCGCGACGCCGACCGGGCAGTGGTCGGTGTGGCACTTCTGGGCCTGGATGCACCCGATCGACATCATCGCCTCGCGGCCGGCGTTGACCATGTCGACACCGAGCGCGAACGCCACGACGGCGTTCTCCGGGATGCCGAGCTTGCCGGCGCCGATGAAGACCACGTCGTCCGACAGCCCGGCCGCGGCGAAGCGGCGGTAGACCTCGGCGAAGCCGATCCGGAACGGGTAGGCGACGGAGTCGGCGAAGATCATCGGCGCGGCACCGGTGCCACCCTCGCCCCCGTCGACGTTGACGAAGTCGACGCCGCGGGAGCCGCCGGACATCGCCGCGACGAGCTCGTCCCACATGGTCAGGTTGCCGACCGCCGACTTGATCCCGACGGGCAGCCCGGTCCGCTCGGCGACGCTCTCGACGAAGTCGAGCATCGAGTCGACGTCGCCGAAGACCTCGTGACGACTGGGTGACGCGCAGTCCTGGCCCTCCGGGATGCCCCGGATCTCGGCGATCTCCCGGCTGACCTTCTCCCCCGGCAGCATCCCGCCGAGTCCCGGCTTGGCGCCCTGGCTGAGCTTGATCTCGATCGCCCGGACGGGTGCGGACTGCACGAGGTCGACGAGGCGGCCCATGTCGAACTTCCCGCGGTCGTCGCGGCAGCCGAAGTAGGACGTCCCGATCTGGAACACGATGTCGCCGCCGTGGCGGTGGTGCGGCGACAGCGCACCCTCCCCGGTGTTCTGGAGGCACCCGGCCAGCGCGGCACCCCTGTTGAGCGACTCGATCGCCTTGCCCGACAGCGAGCCGAAGCTCATCCCGGAGATGTTGACCACCGACTGCGGGCGGAAGGCATGCGTACGACCGCGCGCGGCGCCCATCACCTTGGCGCACGGCAGGACGATCTCCTCCTGGGCGTGCGGCATGACTGCCGCGCCGGGCCCGGTGAAGGTGCGGTGCTTGATGACCGGGTAGCCCTCGACCGTCTCGACGTCGTTGTCGGTGCCGAACCCGAAGTAGTTGTTCTCCAGCTTGGAGCTGGCGTAGACCCACCTCCGCTGGTCGCGGCTGAAGGGCCGCTCCTCGTCGTTGCTCGTGACGATGTACTGGCGCAGCTCCGGGCCGAACCGTTCGAGGAAGTAGCGCGCGTGGCCCACGATCGGGAAGTTGCGGATGATCGCGTGCTTCGTCTGGACCAGGTCGTGCACCGTCGTCGCGGCCGCAGCCGCAGCGGTGCCGCCGAGGATCGCGTACCTCCACTTCATGGAGACATGCCTAGCCCCCGGCGAGGGCCGTGTCGAGGACCCGACGCGCTACGCGAGCTCGCCGCGGGCGAGGCTCACACCCGAGTGGGTGGGGTCGCCGTCGTCGGGCTCGACCGAGATGTCGACGATGCGGTAGCCCTGCTCGATGAGCCCGAGCGGCACGTCGAACTGGCCCGTGTCGCCCGAGGCCAGGAAGCCGATGGCCACCATCCGCTTGCCGTCGGTGTTGATCAGCCAGACCTCGTGCACGCCGTCCGAGTCGTCGAGCCCCTCGGCGCTGACCCGCAGCGTGAGGGTGTCGTCCTTCTCGACGGCGCTCGCGACACCGCGTGCGGCGTCGGAGTCGAGTGCGGTGAGGTCGGCCGCGGCCACCACGGTGCCGGGATCGGTCGCCTCGGGCGTGGCCGGGGCGTCCCCGGTCAGCCGGCCGAGACCCAGGCCGGCGACCAGGGCGATGCCGGCCGCGAGGCCGGCCGCCCAGACCGGGACCCGGTTCCGCGAGCGGCGTGCCTCGGCGGGAGCGCCGGCGACGGACAGCGGGCGCCGGCCGTCGGCCGTCCCGGCTCCCGGGTCTGCGTCGCGCACCTGCGCCAGCACCCGGTCGCGGACCCGGTCGGGCGGGGCCACCAGCGGCTCGCCGTCAGCGAGACGGCGTACGTCGAGGAGGGCGTCGAGGCGGTCGCGGCACGCCGGGCAGGACGCCACGTGCGTGCGCACGGCCTCGGGGGTCGCGTCGGGGTCGAGCACGAGGTCGGCGAGGTCGTCGAGATCAACGTGGAACATGTCGCACCCCCTCGAGCTGCTGGTGGAGCTGGATCAATCCTCGGCGTACGTGGCTCTTGACGGTGCCGAGCGGCAAGCCGACCGTCTCGGCGATCTCGGTGTGGCTGAGGCCCTGCCAGAAGGCGAGCAGGACGATCGTGCGGCGCGGGTCCGGCAGCTCGTCGACTGCCTGTCGCACCACCAGTCGTTCGGCGACCTCCCCGTCAGCGGATTGGTCGACGGCGTCGAGCACCGGAAGAGCGGCCACGGCCTCCGAGCGCCGGGCATCGCGGGCCCGGGCCTCGCGGACGTCGGCGATCTTGTGACGGGCGATCCCGATCAGCCAGGCCGGCAGTGCGGACGCGCTCGGGGTGAGGGTGTGCCGGCTGCGCCACGCCGCGACGAACACCTGCTGCGTGACGTCCTCGGCGTCGTGGGCGTCACCGAGGGCACGCAGGGCGTAGGTGTGGACCAGCGCGGACCAGCGGTCGTAGATGACCTCGAGGGCCGACTCGTCACCCGCCACCAGGCGCGCGGCGAGGGAACGGACGACGTCGTCCTGCTCCTCGAACTCCCGTACCCCGGTGACCACCGCGTCAAGGTACCGGCGAGGCCCCCGCCGGTCGAGCAGCAGTACTGAAGGCCGCTCGACCGGTGGGACGCCGATCAGCTGAGCGTGATCGGGCGCAGCACGCGGTCGATGCCGTGGGCGACCTGCTTGTTGCCCTTGTTGAGGTCCAGCGCGCTGAGGATGACCTTTGGGTCCTGGGCGCCCTTGTCCTTGTCCTTGAGCGTGATCTTCAGCGACGGCTTCATGCGGACGTCGACCTTGACGGTCTTGCCGGCGGCGGTCATGACCTTCGCGCCGTCGGCCTTCAGGACCTTCGGGCTGGTGAGCGTCTTGCCGGGGATCACGTGGTAGAGCAGGACGGTCTCGATCGTGTCCACGCCGGCGAGCTCGACGAGCTTCTCGAAGATCTTCTTCTCGCTCCTGATCGTCTCACCGGTGAGGTCCTTGACGAGCACGCGGAAGGCCTGGTCGGTGGGAGCGAAGACGGTGGCGCGCTTCGTGCCGTCGGCCACCAGGGCGACGGGCGAGCCGGGCTTCGCGGCGACGACGGCGAAGGCCGCCTCGGTGAGGATGTCGAAGTCCTTGGCGTTCTTGTCGAACTGGTCGCCGTCCGAGGTGAGGAGGGTGGCCAGGCTGTCCTCGCCGACCGCCTTCGCGTTGGCTGCGGGGGCGGCAGCCGTGATGGCGCCGAGAGCCAGGGCGGAGATGGCGAGAAGTGCGGATACGCGTCGCATCAGGGGTCCTTCCGTCGGGGGCGCCGGTCGGCGCCCGTCACCCCCTTCTCCGCGGGACCGGGGCGTCCGGATGCACCGGTGCGTAGATTTCTCGCATGGATCTCATCCCCACGCCGGAACAGGTGGTCGCGGCGGCCGGAAATGTCGCCCACACGCTGCTCTACGGCGGGCTGGCCGACCTGCGCCCGATGCCCCGGACGCTCATCGACGACGGGGTCCTGCGCGAGGTCTACCACTACCGGCCGGCCGCGGGCGTCGAGGAGACCGGCGACCCGGTGCTGCTGGTGAACCCGCTGGCCGCGCCGTCGCTGTGCTTCGACCTGCGCCGGGACTGCTCGCTCGTCGAGCACCTGGTGACCGGCGGGCGGCCGACGTACCTCGTGGAGTACGGACAGGTGTCCTTCAAGGACCGGGCGTTGGGCATGGAGCACTGGGTGGACGAGGTCCTGCCCGAGGCGATCCGCGCCGTCCACGAGCACTCCGGCGGCAAGGGCGTGCACCTCGTCGGGTGGAGCCTGGGCGGCATCTTCGCGCTGCTCGTGGCTGCCGACCGGGCGGACCTGCCGATCGCATCGCTGTCGGTGGTGGGCTCGCCCGTCGACGTCACCAAGGTGCCGCTGATGGCCCCCGTCCGGCCGCTCCTCAACCTCGGTCAGGGCACCGGGCTCGTGACCCGCGCCTACCGGGCGCTCGGCGGCGTACCGGTCCCGCTGGTCAACTGGGCCTTCACCGCCGCGTCGGCGCAGAAGGTGCTCACGAAGCCGCTGGCCGTGGCCACCCACCTCGACGACGCCGACTACCTCAAGCAGATGGAGGCGGTCACCCGCTTCATGTCGAGCATGACGGCCTACCCGGGCCGCACCTTCGGCCAGCTCTACCACCGCTTCGTCAAGGGCAACGCCCTCGCCACCGGGAGCATGGAGATCGGCGACCGGACGATCGACCTGGCCAGCATCACCGTGCCGGTGCTCGTCTTCGCCGGCAACACCGACGGCATCGCCCCGCTCCCGGCCGTACGCGCGGTCGTCCCGCTGCTGACCGGCTCGCGACAGGTGCGCTTCGAGGTCGTGCCCGGCGGGCACCTCGGCATGCTCACCGGGCGCGCCGCCCGCGGCACGACGTGGGAGGTCATCGACGAGTGGGTCGCCCAGTGGTCCGCGGGCACGCTGCCGGCGAGGACGGCAGCCGCGAAGAAGGCGCCTGCCAGGAAGTCGCCTGCCAGGAAGTCGCCTGCCAGGAAGTCGCCTGCCAGGAAGTCGCCTGCCAAGAAGGCCCCCGCGAAGAAGGCTCCGGCTGCGAAGAAGGCTCCGGCTGCGAAGAAGGCTCCGGCTGCGAAGAAGGCTCCGGCTGCCACGAAGGCGGCGGCCAAGAAGTCGGCGGCGAAGAAGTCCACGAAGAGGGCAGCGTCAGCCGCCTCGATCGGCTCCAACCCCACCCGCCGCTACGGCTCGTCCGGCTCGCGCGCACTCGGTCAGCGGTAGCTCGTCCCGCACCACCTCGGGTGGCGGCACCCGACACGTCCCGCGCCATGGGTGGCGGCACACGACGTCCGACCCACCCGTTCGCATGTCGTACGCCGCCAGGAAAGGCGCCCAGCATGTCGTCTGCCGCCAGGGTGGACGGACGCCCGCCCTAGAGTGCCGCCATGAGCAGCACGATCTCCGAGGACTCGGCGCGCCTGTCGCGCGGCGTGCGGATCGGCTACGGCAGCGGCTCGGTCGCGACCGGCGCCTTCGGCACGGTCCCCGGGCTGATGCTCCTGCCCTACCTCACCGACGAGCTCGGCATCGCCGCGCTCTGGGCCGGGGTGATCGTCTTCCTGCCCAAGGGCTGGGACGTCCTGCTCAACCCCGTGGCGGGCCGGGTCAGCGACCGCACGATCGACCCCGCCGGCCCCCGTCGGCCGTGGCTGATCCGCGCCGGGCTGATGCTGGCGGGCGCCTTCGCGCTCATCTTCGCGGCGCCCGACCTCGGGAGCCGGTGGCTCGAGGCCGGGTGGGTGCTGGTGTTCTTCGTCCTGGCCGCGTCGGCGTACGCCTTCTTCCAGGTGCCCTACGTCGCGATGCCCGCGGAGATCACGTCGTCCTACGACGAACGCACGCGGTTGATGACGTGGCGGGTCGCGATCCTGGCGTTCACGATCATGCTGGCCGGCGCGACCGCGCAGGTGATCCGTGACGCGGTCGGCGGGCGTGACGGCTATCGGGTGATGGGCGTTGTGATGGCGGTGGTGATCCTCGTCGGCGTGGTCAGCGCGTGGTGGGGCACCCGGGCGGCGCCGGTCGGTGCCGTCGGCGCAGGTGCGGGCTCGCTCCGCGAGCAGCTGCGGGTGGTCGGCCAGGCGCGCGACTTCCGCGTGCTGCTGACGACGTTCGTCCTCCAGGCGCTGGCCACCGGCTGCATGCTCGCGGGGGTCGCCTACGTCGCCGAGGACCTGCTCGGCCGGACGGCCGCGGCCACCATCCTCTTCATCTGCTTTGTCGGACCCGCCCTCCTGCTGACCCCGCTGTGGGCGCGGTGGGGCGAGCGGGTCGGCAAGAAGCAGGGCTACGTCGCCGCGTCGCTGATGCTCGCCGCGGGTGCCGCGCTCGCGATCCTGGCGCGCGGTGGCAACGACGTCTGGACGTTCGTCGCGACCGGGCTCGTCGGTGTCGGCTATGCCGGCTGCCAGGTCTTCCCGATGGCGATGCTGCCCGACGTGGCGGCGGTCGACGCGGCCCGCACCGGCGAGAACCGGGCGGGCGTCTACACCGGTGTCTGGACGGCCGGCGAGACGCTCGGCCTGGCGCTCGGGCCGGCGGTGTTCGCGCTCATGCTCGCGCTGGGCGGCTACCTCTCGAGCGAGGGACGCGACATCACCCAGCCCGACTCGGCGCTGACCGCGATCGCGCTCGGTTTCTCGATCGTGCCCGCCGTGCTGACGATCGGCAGCCTCTGGTGGCTGCGCCAGTACACCCTCGACACCGCCGAGGTGGCGGCTGCCGCCGACGGACCAGGAGGCACCGATGTCTGACCCCCTCGAGCGGTTGAAGGCCTTGCAGGGCGCCGACCTGCCGGTCCACGGCGGCCGCACCCTGGCCTACGTCTACGACTCCGGGGACCCGGAGGTCGACCGGGTCGCGCGCGAGGCCGTCGCGGCCTATGCGGCCTCCAACGCGCTCGACCCGACGGCCTTCCCGTCGCTGCTCCAGATGGAGAACGAGCTGGTCGGCTTCGCGTGCGGCCTGCTGGACGCGCCCGCGGGTGCCGTCGGGACGGTGACCTCCGGCGGCACGGAGTCGATCCTGCTGGCGGTGCAGGGGGCGCGGGACGCCCGCCCCGACGTCGTACGCCCGCGGATGGTGCTGCCGGCGACGGCGCACGCGGCCTTCCACAAGGCGGCGCACTACTTCGGGGTCGAGGCGGTGCTCGTGCCGGTCGGTCCCGACTTCCGCGCCGACGCGACCGCGATGGCCGACGCCATCGACGACGACACCGTGCTGGTCGTCGCCAGCGCGCCGTCGTACGCCCACGGGGTCGTGGACCCCGTCACCGAGATCGCCGCGGCGGCGGCCGCGCGCGGCGTGCGCTGCCACGTCGACGCGTGCATCGGCGGCTGGGTGCTGCCCTACGCCGCCCGGATGGGTCGCGCGGTGCCGCCGTGGACGTTCGCGGTGGAGGGGGTCACGTCGATCTCGGTCGACACCCACAAGTACGCCTACGCACCGAAGGGCACGTCGCTGCTCCTGCACCGCGACGCCGCGCTGCGCAAGCCGCAGTTCTTCGCGTCGGCGGCGTGGCCCGGCTACACGATGCTCAACGCGACGACCCAGTCGACGCGGTCCGGCGGCCCGATCGCCGGGACGTGGGCGGTCGTCGAGCACATCGGCGACGAGGGCTACGCCGAGCTGACCGACAAGGCGTTCGCCGCCGTCGACGCGATCGTCGCGTGCATCGAGTGGGAGCCGGCGCTGCGCCTGGTCGTCGCGCCGGACTCCACCCTCGTCACGCTCGCCACCGACGAGTCGCTCGACCCGTTCACGCTGACGGACGAGCTGGTCGCGCGCGGGTGGTACGTCCAGCCGCAGCTGTCGTACGCCGACAGCGGGCCGAGCATCCACCTGTCCGTCAGCGCCGGGACTCTGGCGCACGTGCAGGACTTCGCGTCGGCGCTGGGCGAGTCGGTGGCAGCGGCGCAGGCCGCCGGCCCGGTCGCCGTCGACGCCGGGGTGGTGGCCTTCATCGAGGCGCTCGACCCGGCCACCCTCGGCGACGACGACTTCGACGGGCTGCTGGCCGCGTCGGGGCTGGTCGGCGCGTCCGCAGAGGGCGACCTCGAGCTGCCGACCCGGATGGCCGACGTCAACGCCATGCTCGACGTGGCCTCGCCTGCGATGCGCGAGGCACTGCTGGTGGCGTTCCTCGACCGGCTGCAGAGGCCTGCGCGTTGAGCTCCCTCGCCGGGCTCGTGGAGAAGCAGCGCGTCGCCCCCGACTGGGCCGAGGCGCTCGCGCCGGTCGACGAGCAGATCGCTGCGATGGGTCGCTTCCTGCAGGAGGAGTCGGCGGCCGGTCGCGGCTACCAGCCCAGCGCCGACCGGGTCTTCCGGGCGTTCGAGCGCCCGCTCGCGGACGTACGCGTGCTGGTGGTGGGGCAGGACCCCTATCCCAACCCGCAGCACCCGATCGGGCTGAGCTTCGCGGTCGAGCGGCACGTGTGGCCGCTGCCGCCGAGCCTGCGCAACATCTACCTCGAGCTGCGCGACGACCTCGGAGTCATGCCGCCGAAGCACGGCGACCTGTCGGCGTGGGCCGACCAGGGCGTGATGCTGCTCAACAGGTGCCTGACCGTCCGCCCGGGCGACTCCAACAGCCACCAGGGCAAGGGCTGGGAGGCGATCACCGAGCGCGCGATCACGGCGCTCGCCGAGCGCGGCGGACCGTGCGTCGCGGTGCTGTGGGGTCGGCCGGCGCAGTCGCTGAAGCCGCTGCTCGGCTCGATCCCGTTCGTCGAGTCCACGCACCCCTCGCCGCTCAGCGCGCACCGCGGCTTCCTCGGCTCCAGGCCGTTCAGCCGGGTCAACGCACTGCTCGCCGAGCAGGGTGCCGAGCCGATCGACTGGGCGCTGCCGGACTACGACGACGTACCGCCGAGGTAGTCCACCGGGAAATGGTCGCGACGGCGGGCGGCCGGCGACCACTTGCCGGTGGACTGCCCCGGGAATATAGTTGAATTCCGGACTATTGAGGATGTCATGACGACTCAGATGCCTGCCCTCTACATCGGCCACGGCGCGCCGCCGCTGCTCGACGACCCGATCTGGTCGGGCCAGCTGGCGGCCTGGGCGAAGGACCTGCCCCGCCCGAAGGCGGTCCTCATCGTCAGCGCCCACTGGGAGTCCGCACCGGTCAGCCTGTCCGCGAGCCAGGCGCCACTGGTCTACGACTTCGGCGGGTTCGCGCCGAAGTACTACCAGATGACCTACGAGACGCCCGACGCCACTGCGCTGGCGCAGCGGGTCGCGGCGATGATGCCCGACGGCGAGCAGGTCCACCAGCACGTGTCGCGTGGCCTCGACCACGGCGCGTGGGTGCCGCTGAAGATCATGTACCCCGAGGCCGACATCCCGGTGCTCCAGATGTCGCTGCCGACCGATGACCCGCACCGGCTGATGAAGCTCGGCGAGCGGCTGCGCCCGCTCCGCGAGGAGGGCGTGCTGATCGTGGGCTCGGGCTTCCTCACCCACGGCCTGCCGTTCCTCAAGGAGTTCCGCATCGAGGCCGAGGCCCCCGGCTGGTCGGTGGACTTCGACCTGTGGGCCGCCGACGCACTGTCCCGCGGCGACGTCGACCTGCTGTCGGACTACAGGTCGAAGGCGCCCGGGATGCCGTACGCCCACCCGACCGTCGAGCACTACACGCCGCTCTTCGTCACCCTCGGCGCCGCGACGGCCGCCGACGCACCGGGCATCCAGGTGATCGACGGCTACTGGATGGGGCTCTCAAAGCGGTCGCTGCAGGTGGCCTGACCCTCGGCACTAAAGTCGCAGGATGCGCGTCCTCTCGATCCAGTCCCACGTCGCCTACGGCCACGTCGGCAACTCCGCGGCCGTCTTCCCGCTCCAGCGCCTCGGCCACGAGGTGTGGCCGGTGCTGACGGTGAACTTCTCCAACCACACGGGGTACGGCGCGTGGCGCGGGCCGCTGATCGCGGCCGAGGACGTCGCTGCGGTGATCACCGGCATCGGCGAGCGGGGCGCCTTCGAGTCCTGCGACGCGATCCTGTCCGGCTACCAGGGCTCACCGGAGATCGCCGACGTCATCGCCGACGCGGTCGCGCAGGTCAAGGCGGCCAACCCCGCGGCGACCTACACCTGCGACCCGGTCATGGGCAACGCGACCTCGGGCTGCTTCGTGAACCCGGCGATCCCGCCGAAGTACGTCTCGACCGTCATCCCGGTCGCCGACGTGCTGACGCCCAACCAGTTCGAGCTCGGCTTCATCACCGACCACGACGCCCTGAGCCGTACGTCATCGCTCGACGACATCCTGTCCGCCGTCGACGAGGTACGTGCCCTCGGCCCGGCGACGGTGCTGGTCACGTCGGTGGATCGCGAGGGTGCGGCCGACGACACGATCGAGATGCTGGCCGTCACCGGTGACGGTGCGTGGCTGGTGAGCACGCCCCGCCTGCCGATGAAGGCCAACGGCTCCGGCGACATCACTGCCGCGCTCTTCACCGCGCACCTGAAGGAGACCGGCTCCCCCGCCGACGCGCTGGCCCGAACGGCCTCGTCGGTCTTCGCCGTGCTCCAGGAGACCCTCGACTCCGGCGAGCGCGAGCTGCGCCTGATCGCCGCCCAGGGCGCCATCGCCGACCCCGCCTGCGAGTTCGAGGTCGAGCAGGTCCGGTGATGGCCTGTCTCGGGCGAGGTGTGCTGGTCGCGGCGCTGCTCGCCCTGACCGCGTGCACGACCGCCGGCGAGTCCGGCTCCCCGTCCACCACACCGTCCGCCTCGGACTCGTCCTCGGTCGACGAGGGCACCGCCGGAGATCCCGTCGCCGTCCCCCTCGGCCCCACGGTCCCGCCGGAGGAGCTGCCTGGCGACGACGGGGAGTTCCTCGAGCAGGCGACGACGAACCTCGACGACGCCGACATCGACCTCGGGCTCTCCGACGACGAGCTCGTCGAGCGAGGTCGTACGTTCTGCTCGATCCTGACCGGCGGCGGCATGGTGGCCGCCAAGGTCGACGTGTGGAGCGGCTCGCTCCAGTTCGACGACGGCAGCGCGGAGGTCTTCGACGCCGCGCTCGACGCCTACTGCCCGGACCTCCGAGACGGATACCTGACGATCAGGACCGGGGAGGGGACGGCGAGGCCCACGAGCGAGGAGCGTGCCGACCTGGCCCGCTTCTTCCTCGACTGGCGCGAGGTGCCCACGGACGGGCTGACCGACGGTGACCTCTCGACCGACGCCGCGGCCGTCTGCCTGGCGCCGTCAGGCGAGCGATGGCTGCGCAGCAAGGACGTGCGCCGGACGCTGCGCCATGTGGATGGGCCCGACCGGGTCTCGTACCTCTTCGCCCTGACCCTGGCCTACTGCGACGACCGCCTGGACGACCTGAAGCAGGCCTTCGCGTCCGAGGCGTAGCCGGTGTCGCGCTGCCCGATTGGCCGGATCAGCGGTCAGTAGGACTTCCCGTCGGCGTAACGCTGACGCCGCCACGCACGCCCCTTCCCGCGGTTGCGCGCCTTGAAGGTCGGCAGCTGGGAGTCGCAGTTGGGGCAGACGAGTCGCAGGTTGTCGCGCTGGTTGTTGGTCGCGTCTCCGTCGACGTGGTCGAGGACGAGCCTCAGCTCGCTGCCCTGCCAGGTGGTCGAGCACCCGCACAGTGCGCAGCGGTCCAGTTGCTGCTCGAGGAGGTAGGACCGGACGTAGTGGCTGATGCCGCTGCCCGGCTGGGCGACACCGCTCTCGAGCCAGAGCGCGATGTTGCGCCTGCGTTCCATCGCACGCTGGCAGCGGTTGCTGCAGAAGACCTTCTGGTGGCGCTTGGTCAGGGCCGCGCCGCACCCGAGGCAGCTCATGGCTGCACGCTAGGGAGCGGGTCCGACAGCGAGCCGCGTGAGAGATTCGAACTCTCGCAACCCAATTTACAAGATTGGTGCTCTACCCCTGAGCTAACGCGGCGTGCGTCCGAGGGACGCGGCGGCAATCCTAGTCAGGCGCTCCGGCTGAGAGGATGAGGCCCGTGAGCCTCCTCCACCTGCCGCACCACGACGGCTCCCCGCTCTACGTCTCCGACGAGGCACCCGGCCTCGGCGAGACGGTGACGGTGCGGGTCCGGACGAGCGCCACCGACCCGGTGGACGCGATCTGGCTGCGAACGACCTACGACGCCGAGCCGGTGTTCCACCCGACGACCTCGACGACCGAGGGCGACGTCGTGTGGTGGGAGGCGGCGCTGCCGGTGCACAACCCGGTGACCCACTACCGCTTCCTGCTGGTGCGGGGCGACGAGCAGCAGTGGCTGACGGGGGCCGGCACCGTCGACCACGACGTCCCCGACGGCAACGACTTCCGGCTGGCGGCCTTCCCCTCGGCGCCGGACTGGGGTCGCGACGCGGTGGTCTACCAGGTCTTCCCCGACCGGTTCGCCCGCTCGGCGGCGGCCGACGGGCGCGAGGTCCCGGACTGGGCGCTGGCCGCCGAGTGGGACGACGAGGTCTGCTTCGAGGGCAACGACCCCCGCACCCCGATGCAGCTGTTCGGCGGAGACCTCGACGGCATCACCGAGCACCTCGACCACGTCGAGCAGGTCGGCGCGGACGTCGTCTACACGACGCCGGTCTTCCCGGGTGAGAGCAACCACCGCTACAACGCGACCACCTTCACCGAGGTCGATCCGCTGCTCGGCGGCGACGAGGCCTACGCGCGCCTCAGCGAGGCGGTCCACGCCCGCGGCTGGCGGATCCTCGGCGACCTGACGACCAACCACACGGGCGACACCCACGAGTGGTTCCTGTCCGCGGTCGACGGCGTCGACGACCCGCACCGGTCCTTCTACTACTTCGAGGAGGACGGCACCTACGCGTGCTGGATGGGCCACGGCACGCTGCCCAAGATCAACCACGCCAACCGCGACGTCCGGCACGCGATGGTCGAGGGACCGGACTCGGTGGTCGGCCGCTGGCTCCGGCCGCCGTACGACGTCGACGGCTGGCGCATCGACGTCGCCAACATGACGGGCCGGCTGGCCGACATCGACGTCGCGCACGAGGTCGCGCAGGCGGTGCGCGCCACCGCCGCCGAGCTGCGCGCGGACCCGTGGGTCATCGGCGAGCACAACCACGACGCCACCGGTGACGTCGACGGTGACGGCTGGCACGGCACGATGAACTACTCCGGCTTCTCGTGGCCGGTGTGGTCCTGGCTGCGCGACCCGTCGTCACCGGCCCGGGCCTTCGGCCGTCCGGTGCCGGTCCCGCGGCGCGACGGCCCGACGGTCGTCGAGACGCTCCGCGCCTGGCAGGGCACGTTGGGCTGGCGGGCCACCGCGTCGAGCTGGAACATCCTCGGCTCCCACGACTCCGCCCGGATCCGCACGGTGGTCGGCGGCGACGCCGCGGTGCACCGGGTGGCGGCCGGCCTGCAGTTCACCCTGCCCGGCGTGCCGATGCTGTTCGCCGGCGACGAGATCGGGCTCGAGGGCGTCAACGGCGAGGACTCACGCCGCACGATGCCGTGGCACCGGCCCGACGACTGGGACCGCACCACCCTGGCGGCGTACGCCGACCTCGCGACGGCACGCCGCGCCCACGTCGCCCTCCGACGCGGCGGGCTGCGCTGGGCGCACGTCGACGACGACAGCATCGCCTTCGTGCGCGAGCACCCGGACGGATCGGTCCTGGTCGTCGCCCGCAGGGCGGCAGCACCCGGGTTCACGCTGCCGCTCGGGCCGGCCCGGCACGTCTTCGGCTCGGAGCCCGGCGGCGCCGACCTCACGACCGGACCGGACGGCGTGGAGGTGCCGGCGACCGACGGTCCGCGCGTGGACATCTGGGCCCTCGGCAGCGCGACGGCAGAGGGCTAGGGTCCAGCCATGGCCATGCGGATCGTCGCCAACCGGCCGGACCCGGCCATCCTGACCCTGCCGTGGCACCTGCCGCTCGAGGAGTGGCCGGACGACGTCGTCGTACCCCTCCCACGCGGGTTGTCGCGCCACGTCGTGCGCATCGTGCGGCTCGGCGACCGGGTCTACGCCGTCAAGGAGACGCAGGACGACATCGCCTTCCGCGAGTACAAGCTGCTCCGCGACCTCCAGCGGATCGGGATGCCGGCGGTCGTCGCGCAGGGCGTGGTCACCGGCCGCGAGGACGAGGACGACAACGAGCTGCCGGCGGCCCTGATCACCCGGCACCTCCAGTTCTCGCTCCCCTACCGCAGCCTCTTCAGCCGCGGCATGACCGCCGAGCACGTCCCCACGCTGATCGACGCGATCGTCGTGCTGCTCGTCCGCCTGCACCTGGCCGGCTTCTACTGGGGCGACGTGTCGCTGTCCAACGTGCTGTTCCGCCGCAACGCCGGCGAGTTCTCGGCCTACCTCGTGGACGCCGAGACCGGCGAGCTGCGCGACGAGGTCAGCGAGCGGATGCGGGAGTACGACATCACCGTCGGCTGCGAGAACATCTTCGCCGAGCTGATGGACCTCGAGGCCAGCGGCGCCGTGCACGAGATCGACGGCTTCCAGATCATCGAGCACCTGCGCACCCGCTACGAGGCGCTGTGGGCCGAGCTCACCGGGCTGGAGGAGTTCCGCGCCGACGAGATGTGGCGCATCGAGCGACGCGTGGAGCGGCTCAACGAGCTCGGCTTCGACGTCGACGAGCTCGACATCGTCACCGACCTCGACGGCGACACCATCCGGATCCAGCCCAAGGTCGTCGACCTCGGCCACCACGCCCGGGAGATCCAGGCGCTGACGGGCATGAGCGTCGAGGAGAACCAGGCCCGTCGGCTGCTCAACGACCTGGCCGCCTTCACCGCGCACTTCGACCTCGGCCGCGAGGACCGACAGCTCGTGGCGAGCAGGTGGATGCACGAGATCTTCGAGCCGATCATGGCGATGATCCCGCCCGACGCGACTGGCAAGCTCGAGCCCGCCGAGGTCTTCCACGAGATCCTCGAGCACCGGTGGTACCTCTCCGAGCAGGCCGGTCAGCAGGTCGACATCTTCGACACCGCCCGCGACTACATCGCCCGGTTCCTCGCCGCCAAGCCCGACGAGGCGATCACGGGCGACGAGGCGATCACGGAGCCGGAGTGATCGCCGCCCAGTCGCCCACCAACCAGGAGCCGTCGGTGCGCAGCCGCACCCACTGGAGGCCGATCGGTCGCCCGTCGGCGTACGTCACCAGGCTGACGTCGGCGTCACGCCGCGGCTTGCTGCCGAGCGCGATGGCGTACGCCGCTCCGCCGGTGGTGCCGTTGGTCCACGTCCAGCCCGACTCGCCGCCCTCGCCCGTCACCTCGGTCGGTCCGGACTGGACGTGCGTGTGGCCGCCGAGCACGAGGTCGACGCAGCCACGGGCGAGGGCCTCGGCACCGAGGTTCGCGTCGTGCACGAGGACGGTGCTCACGCGCTCGCCGTCGTCGGCGGCGGCGCAGGCGGCGTCGGCGAGCCGCTCCCCCACCTCGGTGAAGCTGAGGCCCGACTCGTCGCGCCAGTTGCCGAGCCCGCTGCTGCGCGGGTCGTCGACGCCGAGCAGGGTGCCGCCCCACGGGGCGTCGACCGTCTCGCCGGCCAGCATCGTCCAGCCCGCGTCGGCGAGGTAGGTGCTGACGAAGGTGCCGTGGTCGTGGTTGCCGGCGACGCCGAAGCGGTCCCAGTCGTCGAACGCGGCGACCAGCGAGTCGAGGCTGAACGCCTCCCAGGGCTGACCGGTGGAGGTGTCGTCGCCGGCGTCGAGCACCACGGTTGCCCCGGCTGCGTCGCCGATCGCGCGGGCGACCCGGTCCATGCCGATGTTGTCGTGGCGGTCGCTCACCACGAGCGCGACGGTCTCGCCGTCCTCGGGCTGCCGGACGTCGAGGTCGGTGGCTCCCTCGGCAGCGGTGGAGTAGAACTCCTTGCTCCTGTCGTAGGTGTCGATCGCGCTGAGCACGAGCCGCTTGCTCTGTGTCGTGACCGGGCCGGAGCGGACCTCGATGTCGCGCACCTCGGCAGGCAGCTCGACGTCGGGACCGGCGAGCTCGGCCAGCGTCTGCCAGGTCCCCTGCTCCTCCTGGGTCTCCTCGCTCGACTCCCACGGCTGCCAGATCAGCAGCGGGAGCACGGCCAGCAACGCCGCGGCCAGCACGCCCTGGCGCGTGCCGAGGCCGCGGAAGAGCTGCCCGCGCCGGTGTCGGCCGAGGAGCAGGAAGACGGCGATCGGCAGCAGGCCCACGCCCAGCCCGCGGATCGCGGCCGAGACCGCCATGTCGACCACGACGCCCCGCACCTTCTCGATCGGTGCGGTCGGGTCACCCGCGATGTAGGCGTAGCGCTCGACCAGCTCCTCGATGGAGCCGACCTCGGTCTTGCCGAGGCTGATCGTGACGCCGATGGGTCCGACGTCGCGGAACCGGAAGTCCGGCAGCAGCGGACCCGTCTGCACGACGGCGTCGTTCGCCAGCGTGGGGCGTACGACGGCGTCGTGCCCGACCAGGACGGTCGTCCGACTGCTGTTGAGGAAGAGCGAGACCGCGACCACCAGCCCGAGCGCCACGCTGCCGGCCAGCAGCAGCGCGCCGACGAGCAGGCGGCGTGGGGTGCTCATCCTGACTGGCGGGCCTGCGAGATCGCGTAGAGGGCGACCGAGGCGGCCACACCGGCGTTGAGGGACTCGAGCTGGCCGGCCATCGGGATCGAGACGATCTGGTCGCACGTCTCGGCGACCAGGCGACCGAGCCCGGAGCCCTCGGAGCCGACGACGACCACCAGCGGTCCGTCGGCGAGCCCGCCGGGTGCGACGAGATCGGGCAGCGAGATGTCACCGTCGGCGGCCAGGCCGACGACCATGCAGCCCGCCTCCTGGTAGGCCTTGAGCTGGCGGGTCAGGTTGACCGTCTGGGCGATCGGCAGGCGGGCGGCCGCTCCGGCACTGGTCTTCCAGGCCGAGGCGGTCATCCCGGCCGCGCGCCGCTCGGGGATGAGCACGCCGTGCGCGCCGAAGCCGGCGGCCGAGCGCACCACGGCCCCGAGGTTGCGGGGGTCGGTGACCGAGTCCAGCGCGACGATGAGCGCCGGCTCCTTGGCCTCGTCGGCGCGGTCGAGCAGGTCGTCGGCGTGGGCGTACTCGTAGGCCGGCAACCGGGCCGCGAGGCCCTGGTGCACGGCGCCGCTGGTCATCCGGTCCATCTCGTTGCGGGTGACCTCGAGCAGCTTGACGCCCTGCTCGGCGGCCAGCTTGAAGGCCTCGCGCAGCCGGTTGTCGCGCTCGGCGCCCTCGGCGACGTAGATCGCCGTCACCGGTACGTTGCCGCGCAGCAGCTCGACCACGGAGTTGCGGCCGGCAGCCCACTCGGCGTCGGCCGACGTACGCCGCCTGGGACGGGTGTCCTTCGCCTTCTCGGCGCGCTTCGCGGCCTTGTGCGCCTGGTGGTAGGGGCGGTCCTTGGCCTTGGGCGTCGGACCCTTGCCCTCGAGACCGCGGCGCACCCGGCCGCCGGACCCAGCAGTGGGGTTGCCCTTGCCGGTCTTCTTGATGGCGCCCTTGCGCTTGGAATTGCCGGCCATGTCAGCTCACGCTCCACTTCGGGCCGGTGGGAGTGTCCTCGACCTCGACACCGGCGTTCTTGATCTGGTCGCGGATCGCGTCGGCGCGGGCCCAGTCCTTGGCCTCGCGAGCCGCCGTCCGCTCGGCCAGCAGTCCCTGCACCAGCGCGTCGATCACGTCGGTGAGCTTGTCGTCGTTGCCGGAGCCGGTCGCCCACGCCTCGTCGGCCGGGTTGAGGCCGAGCACGTCGAGCATCGCGAGGACCTCGCCGAACGTCCGGCTCAGCTCGTCGGACGCGCCGTCGGCGAGCAGCCGGTTGCCCTCGCGGACGGAGTCGTGGATGACCGCGACGGCCGCGGGTGTCCCGAGGTCGTCGTCCATCGCCTGCACGAAGGCGTCCGGGAGCGAGGCGAACCAGCTGCCCACCACACCGGAGGCCCGGTCGAGGAAGTCCTCGATCCGACGGAAGCCCTTCGCCGCCTCGTCGAGCGCCTCGAAGCTGAACTCGACGTGCGAGCGGTAGTGGGCCGAGACCATGTAGTAGCGCAGCTCGATGCCGCGCACGCGCTCGAGCACCGACGGGACCAGCAGCGAGTTGCCGAGCGACTTGCTCATCTTCTCGCCGGCGGTGGTGATCCAGGCGTTGTGCAGCCAGTACGACGAGAACGGCCGGCCGGCGGCGCGGGACTGGGCCTGCTCGTTCTCGTGGTGCGGGAACCGCAGGTCGACGCCGCCGCCGTGGATGTCGAAGGCCGGGCCGAGGTACTTGCCGGCCATGGCCGAGCACTCGATGTGCCAACCGGGTCGCCCGGGGCCATAAGGGGACGGCCAGGCCGCGGTCTGCGGCTCGGTCTCCTTCTTCCAGCCCTTCCAGAGCGCGAAGTCGCGCGGGTCGCGCTTGCCGCGCGGGTCGGCGTCGCCCGCCGGCTCCATGTCCTCGACCTTCTGTCGGGTCAGCTCGCCGTAGGCCGGCCAGCTGCGGACGTCGAAGTAGACGTCGCCACTGCCGTCCTCGGCCACGTAGGCGTGGCCCCGGGCGATCAGCTGCTCGATCAGCTCGATGATCTCCGGGACGTGACCGGTCGCGCCCGGCTCGTACGTCGGTGGGAGCACGTTGATCGCGGCCAGGGCCCGGTCGAGCTCGCGCTTCATCGCGGCAGCGAGGGCGTACCAGTGGATGCCCTGCTCCTGGGACTTGGCGAGGATCTTGTCGTCGATGTCGGTGACGTTGCGGATGAAGTCGACGGTGTAGCCGGTGGCCGTGAGCCAGCGGCGCAGCACGTCGAAGTTCACTGCCGAGCGGACGTGCCCGACGTGCGGCTCGGACTGGACGGTGAGGCCACACACGTAGATCCCCGCCCGGCCCTGCTCCAGGGGGACGAAGTCGCGCGTCTCACGCGTCGCGGTGTCGTGGAGCCTCAGAGTCACCCGCAGAGTCTAGGGGCGCAAGCGGGACAACGAAGAAGTCCCGAGCCACCGTGGGGGTGGCTCGGGACTTTCCTCGGTGCGGGGACGGCCGGGGGCTCAGCCGACCCGCAGGCGGGTGCTCACGCGATCACCCAGGGTGTGCTCGTCGCCGAGGTACGTCACCTTGACGACGTACTTCCCGGATCGCGGCACCGTGACCTTGGCGACGACCTTGCCGTTGCGGAGGGTGCGGGTCAGCTTCCTGGTGAGGTCGCCGCCCTTCTCCTTGACCAGGATCGTGACCTTGCCGGTGGCGTCACCGGCGACGCTGCTGACCGTGGCCTTGATCTTCGCCCTGTCGCCGGCGTCGACCGACTTCGGCAGCGTGACCCCGACCTTCGAGCGGCCCTTGGCCACCGTGACGGTCACCGTGCCCTGGCTGGGCAGGTAGCTCGCCGAGCCGAGGAACTTCACCGTCAGCGTGTGCGTGCCGACCTCGAGCGACCTGGCCGCCAGCGCGATCCGCGCGGTGCCGTCGCCGAGCAGGGTCGCCGCGCCCAGCCTGGTCGCGCCCTCGTAGAGCTCCACGGTGCCGCCCGGCGACGGGGTCACCTTGACGGCGACCGACGAGGACTTCGCCCACTGGAGGGTGACGTCGGGCGCCGACACGCTGGTCGGAGCCTTCAGGACCTTGACCGCGACCGTCGACTGGCTCGTCGAGTAGCTGCCGTCACCGAGGTACCTCAGCGTCAGCGAGTGGTCGCCGACGCCCAGCGCACCTGCCGCGACGGCGACCGAGCTCGCGCCGTTGGTCAGCGTGCCCTGGCCCAGCTTGGTCGCACCCTCGTACAGCTCGACCGTGCCGGTCGCGGCGGACGGGGTCACCGTCACCGCGACCGAACCGGCGTCGCCCCACGTGATGTCGGCAGCCGTGCCCGACACCGACGAGGACGCCTTGACGATCCTCACCGACACCGAACCCTCGCTCGCGGTGAAGCTGCTGTTGCCGAGGTACTTCAGGGTCAGCGAGTGGGTGCCCACCGCCAGCGCCTTCGCGGCGATCGCGATGGTCGTCCCGCCGTCGGTCAACGTGCCCTGACCCAGCTTGGTCGCACCCTCATACAGCTCGACCGTGCCGGTCGCCGCGGACGGGGTCACCGTCACCGCGACCGAACCGGCGTCGCCCCACGTGATGTCGGCAGCCGTGCCCGACACCGACGAGGACGCCGCGGCGACCGTGACCGACACTGAACCCTCGCTCGCGGTGAAGCTGCTGTTGCCGAGGTACTTCAGGGTCAGCGAGTGGGTGCCCACCGCCAGCGCCTTCGCGGCGATCGCGATGGTCGTCCCGCCGTCGGTCAACGTGCCCTGACC
>NZ_JAERSG010000004.1:472965-501239 GCF_016735675.1 Nocardioides baculatus
GACCCAGCTTGGTCGCGCCGTCGTACAGCTCGACCGTGCCGGTCGCCGACGACGGGGCGACCGTCACCGCGACCGAACCGGCGTCGCCCCACGTGATGTCGGCAGCCGTGCCCGACACCGACGGGGACGCCTTGACCACCTTCACCGACACCGAGCCCTGGTCGGCGGCGTGCGTGCCGTCACCGAGGTACTCCAGGGTCAGCGGGTGGGTGCCCACGGGCAGCGCCTTCGCGGCGATCGCGATGGTGGTGCCGCCGCTGGAGAGGGTGCCCTCGCCCAGCTTGGTGTCACCGTCGTAGAGCTCGACCGTGCCGGTCGCGTCGGTCGGGTCGACCGTGACGGACACCGAGCCGGCGTCGCCCCAGGTGATGTCGGCAGCCGTGCCCGACACCGACGGGGACGCCTTGACCACCTTCACCGACACCGAGCCCTGGTCGGCGGCGTGCGTGCCGTCACCGAGGTACTCCAGGGTCAGCGGGTGGGTGCCCACGGGCAGCGCCTTCGCGGCGATCGCGATGGTGGTGCCGCCGCTGGAGAGGGTGCCCTCGCCCAGCTTGGTGTCACCGTCGTAGAGCTCGACCGTGCCGGTCGCGTCGGTCGGGTCGACCGTGACGGACACCGAGCCGGCGTCGCCCCAGGTGATGTCGGCAGCCGTGCCCGACACCGTGGAGGCCACCTTGACGACCTCGACGTCGACCGAGCCCTGCGAGGGCCTGGTGTCGTCGTCACCGAGGTACTTGAGGGTCAGCGTGTGCGTGCCGACCTCGAGCGAACCGGCCGGGATCGCGATCGTCGTGGCGTCGCCCGTGAGGGTGCCTTCGCCGATCTTGTCCGCGCCGTCGTAGAGCTCGACCGTGCCCGTCGCCGTGGCGGGGGTGACCGTCACGGAGACCTCGCCGGCCTCGCCGTACGTGATGTCCGCGGCCTGTCCCGAGACGGTGGACGCCGCCCGGTTGTCGTTCACCGAGACCGGCACCTGCGAGACGGTGCCGGTGGCACCGCCGGTGAGCGTGATCCACTGCGTCCCGCCCGACAGGCCGGACGGCAGGGTGAACGTCACCGTGCCCGCACCCGGGATGTCGTACGGCGTCGTCGGCAGGCTGGTGGCCACGGGGAAGGTGCCGAGGTTGCGGGCACCCATCGTGACGGCCACCGTCGTGTCGGTCGTGTCGCCCTCGCCCGTCATCGACAGCGAGTCGACGGGGATGGTGACGGTGTCACCGGCCGCGAACGGGCCGGCCGGGACGCGGGCGCCCACACCGTGCTGGGCGTAGTCGACGGCCAGGGTCGGGTGCGCCTCCAGGTAGTCGACGGTCGCCTGCAGGTCGGTGACGCCCGTGTCCTGCTGCGGGCCCATCGTCAGCGCCCGGAAGTTGTCGCCCCCGCTGGCGATGAAGCTGTTGGACGAGACGACGTAGTCCGCCGCCGGGTCGAGCTGCGTGCCGTCGAGCCAGATGCCCGTGATCCGGTCGCCCTCGTCACGCGAGGAGTCCTCGGTCCAGGTGAAGCCCTTCGAGGTGCCCAGCCGCAGGAACGGACGCGACGGGATGTTGTTGTCCGGGTCGCGCTGCCACTGCTGCTCGAGGAGCAGCTTCACCTCGGCACCGGTCAGCACCGTGGTGACCAGCGTGTTGGCGAACGGCTGGACGTTGGCTGCCTCGCGGTAGGTGACCGGGCCGGCGCCGTCGCCGGTGCCGATCAGGTCGTCGCGGAGGCCACCCGGGTTCATCACGCCGATGTCGGCCTGGGTCGCCTCGCGCTGGATCTCCGCGACGAGGTTGCCGAGGGTCGACTCGCCACCGCGGTTCTCCACGATGCCGCTCGTCGGGTCGGAGCGACGTGCCCGCTTGAACGGACCCGTGACCTGACCGAGCTCGACGTTGCCCTCCGTCTCCGCCACGGCGACCGCGGCGTCCACGATGGCCTTCGTGTCGGCGTCGTCGTCGTAGTCCTTCATCGCGAGCACGTGCTGGCGGATGCCCACCAGGTCGGCGGTGCCGGGCGCGAAGTCGAACTCGAGCTGGTTGAGGAACGAGCCGTACTGGCCGGCCGAGACGACCGGACGCTTGTAGGGCGAACCGTCCGAGAACGTCTTCCCCTCGACGTCGACCTTGCAGTTGTACTTGAGGTGCGTGTGGCCCGACACGATGGCGTCGACGTCGTCGCTCGCCCCGTGCACGATCCGGCCGAAGGTCGAGTCCTCGTCGTTCCGGAGCGTGTCGCAGCTCGGCGAGGGCGCACCCTCGTGGACGAGCTCGATGACCAGGTCGCAGGGCTCACCGCCACAGCCGTCGGTCTTCAGCTCGGCGGCCGCGTCGTTGACCTCCTCGACGATGCCGGTGATCGCGACGCCGTCGAGCATGCCCGGCGCGACGAGCGCGTCGAGGTCCTCGGTGACCGCGCCGACGAAGCCGACGCGGATACCGGCGCCACCGTTGAGGCCGCTGAAGTCCTTCCACCACGTGGCGCCGTTGGAGTGGGCGAAGTTGCCGTCCTCGCGGGTCGTCTCGAGGGCGTACGCCTCGAGGTCGGCGGCCTTGCGGACGTTGGCCGCGATGTAGGGCCAGTCAGCCCCACCCTCGGGGTCGGTCGCGGACATGATGCGGTCCATCAGGTCGTCGTAACCCTGGTCGAACTCGTGGTTGCCTGCAGCGGACACCTCGAGGCCGGCCTCGTTCATCGCGTCGATCGTCGGCTTGTCGTTCTGGATGAACGACTCGAACGTCGAGGCGCCGACGATGTCGCCCGCCATCGCGAACACGGTGTTGGGGTTGCCCGTGACGGGGTCACGCAGGCCCTTGACGGCCTCGGCCATCGCCGCGGCACCGGCCGAGGCGCTCGCCGGGTCGTCGAGCAGACGACCGTGGAAGTCGTTGGACGCGAGCACCTGGACGGTGTCGACTGCCGACGACCCCGGGGTCTTCGGCGCGTTGACACCGATGATCTCCGGGTTGTGGTCGGAGGAGCGGAACTGGTTCGGCGCGTAGAGGTTGGTGAGGTTCGCGTTGTAGCGCGAGTACTCGTAGTAGACCGACTCGTTGGAGTTGATCTCCCAGACGTCCTTGCCGGTCACCCAGGCCTGCGCCGCCTCGTTGGCGAACACGTGGTCGAGCGATCCGGCGAGACCGCCGAAGCTGTAGGTCTTCTGACCGTTGGCCGGGTGCAGGTCCTCGTAGCCGGCGGCGACGATCGCCTGGACCGGGTCCTCCTGCGAGTAGGCGTTGTAGTCACCAGTGAGGAAGGCCGCCTCGATCTGCTTGTCGTCGAGGAAGTCGTTGGCGAAGGCGACCAGGGCCTTTGCCTGGCGGACGCGGTCACCGTTGTAGAAGCCGGCGCCGTTGCCCGTGTCGTCGTTGTCGCCCAGCGGCACGGTCGGCGTCACCGACGGACCACCCTTGGACTTGAAGTGGTTGACGATCACGGCGAAGCCGTCGGCGTTCGAACCGCCCTTGCGGACGAAGGCCTGGGCCAGCGGCTCGCGAGCGTTGCGGAACGGCGCGCTGTTGACGAGGATCCGGCTCGCGCCGATCCTCTCGACCGTGTCGGGGTTGTAGATGAAGGCCGACCGGATCGCGTCCTGCTCCAGCAGCGTCGGCTGCGCAGCAGGTCGCGGCGACGGGACGAAGGCCCAGCGGTTGTCGTCACCCGGGTGCGACGAGGCCCAGTCGGCGTTGAGCACGTCGACGAGGTGGCTCAGGGCGCTGTCGCGATCGAGGCCGTCGATGATCTTGCTGGAGTTCTCGACCTCCTCCAGGCTCATGACATCGGCGTCCATCGTGTTGATGGCCTTGATCTCCTTGGCCTGCTGGCGCTCGAAGTCGGCGGTGAGCGCCGTGAGGTCGGTGCCCCCGCTCTTCTGCGCCGCACCCCGCGGGCCGGGCCACATCAGGGCATCCGGGCTCGGGGCGAGGTCGTACTCACCGCACTCGTCGTTGCTGACGCGGTCGCCGAGGCGGTCCGTGTAGTAGCTGCACTTGCGGGTGTAGCGCGGCAGCTTCGGGTCGACCGGGTTCGGGTCGAACGACGGCGAGGCGACGTAGTCCTCACCGGTGACGGTGAAGTAGTTGAGCATGTTGAACGTGGCGATCTTGAGGTTGCCCTCGGCGCCGAGCACGTCGTCCGGCGCGGCGTTGAGCGCGCGGGTGTCCTCGAAGGCGACGCCCTGGGCGGTGCCGTCGGTGCCGGGCGCGACGCGCGTACGGGTGTCGAGGCGCCACATGTCGAACCGGAAGGTGAAGATCAGCGGCTGTGCGAAGGTCACCTTCGCGCCCACGCGGGGCGAGTTGGACGGGGTCAGCCACGGGAAGCCCGCGACGTCCTCGACGGACGAGGCGGAGTAGTCGACGTCCGCACCGTCGTCGAGCGTGACGCGGTGCGCCTCGTTCCAGGCGTTGTGCTCGGCCAGGGCGGCGGCGTCGGACGCGGGGATCTCCTCGGTGCCGATCACGAGCGGCTCGTCGCTGTTGGCGGCGAGGCCGATCTCGCCCTGCATGGCGAAGCCAAGGGAGCCGGACTGGGCCCACGCGCTGCCGTCGTAGGAGTCGGAGACGGTGTAGTCGCCCGTGGGGAGGAACGCCTCACTCTCGTGGGCCTCCCGCAGCGCCGCCAGCTCGGCGCCCGTGGCGCACTCGCCGACCGCGCAGGTCGTGCCGGGCAGGTCGGTGCCGGGGACGACGGCCGGGAGGGCGGTCGGCAGCGCGACGACGTCAGCGGCCCGGGCCGGGCTGATCTCGGTGAGGCCGAAGTACTCGGTCACCTTGCCGGTGACGCGGACGGAGTCGCCGATCGCCGGCGGCGTCTTGGCACCCATGAAGACGAATACGGCGTCCGAGGCGCCCGGGGTGTCGGGCGTTCCGCCGGTCTGGAGGTAGAAGCCACCGAGCTCGGTCAGGTGGGTCGAGGAGCCGGTGCCGTAACGGTTGTTGGTGTAGACGGCGGTGACGACACCCTCGGTGGTCGCGAAGTCGTCGACGAACGGCGAGGCCGCACCGGTGCCCTGGATCTCGGCGATCGTGCGCGTGGGCACGGCCGACACGGTGAGGGTGAAGGTGGTCTGCGAGGTCCGACCGCCGCCGTCGGTCACGGTGGCGACGACCGGGAAGCTGCCGGTCACGGTGGGCGTGCCGGACAGGACACCGGCGGCGGACATCGTCACGCCGGCCGGGAGGCCGGTGGCGCTCCAGGTGTACGCCGGCGCTCCGCCGGTGGAGGCCATCGTGAAGCTGGCCATCGTCTGGTTGACGTACGTCGTCCTGTCACCCGGGTTGGTGGCGACGAGCGGGTCGGGGGCGGAGACGACGATGGTGAAGGTCGTGGACGCGGTGCCGGACGCGCTGTCGGTGACGGTGACGGTGACGGGGTAGCTGCCGGCCACGGTGGGGGTGCCCGAGATGGCGCCGGTCGCCGACATCGTCAGCCCGGCCGGAAGCGCGGTGGACGACCACGTGTAGGGACGCGTGCCACCGGCGACCCGGGGTGTGAAGCTGGCGATGGGGGTGTCGGTGTAGAAGGCCTTGTCGCCCGGGTTCGTCAGCGCCAGCGGGCCGGAGGTCTCGGTGATCGAGATGTTGTCGATGCCGACGTGCTCGTTGCTGCCGCTGGCGTTGTCGAGGGTGAGGATGCGGAGGTAGACGTCCGCCTTGTTGTCGACCGCGGCCGGCAGGGGCACCGACACGTGCGTCGAGGTCACCGTCGTGTTGCCCACCGTCGTCGCGTCGGGAACGTACGCGTCGGGGAGGTTGGTGTACGCACCGGTGGTGCCGACGCGGTACTGCAGGGCGACGCGGGTCGGCTGGTCGTCGGTGGTGCTGCTGTCCATGTCCTGGACGTCGTAGGCGACGTCGAGGCCGGCCCTGCCCGTGGTGTTGAGGTGGAGGACCAGCAGCGGGGTGGTGACGGTGCCGGTGGCGCTGAGCGCAACGGTCTTGTCCGCGACGTTGGGGTAGGCCAGGACACCGCCGTTGGAGTCCGTGTTCGGCGCCACCGTGCCCGTGCGCATCACGAGGTTCGACGTGAGGGTGCCCTCGGCCGTGTAGGTGCCGGCGTTGGTGGTGTTGGGCGGGTTCAAGGGAGCGATGGTCGTGCCGGTGGTGAAGCCCTCCACCCCGGGGAAGTCCGCCCACGTGCTGGTGGCGGTGAGGCCGGACCAGTCCTGCGTGTAGGGGAAGGACGAGATCGCCGCCGAGACGCTCGCGCCGGCCGGGGCGGTGAAGCCCATCGCCAGCGGAGCAGCCACGAGGGCGAGGAGAGTGGTGAGGCTGAGCGCGTTGCGGGGGGCGCGTCGAGGCAAGGCGAAGTCTCCGAAATTGAAGGGCCGCAGGACAACCCGATGGCGGCCTCGCACAGGCTAAGGAGCGTCGCGCGCGTGTGTCGCAAAACACCTGACATTCCTTCGGTCCCGATTTGGTGAAGAGTCGCCATACGCAACAGCGTGCCGTGACTCCTGGGACGGGTGGGGCTGGACGGGATATCGTCGCCCGGTGCTCCGTCGCCGCGCCGCCCCGATTCTCCTGCTCCCACTGCTGCTCGGCGCGTTGTCGCCCATGCACGGAGCCGAGGCGGCGGCCCGGTCGGCGGCCCGGTCCGCGGCCCAGGTCTCGCTCGTGTCGTGGAGCTCGTACGCCGACCTGAAGGCCGGCACCCGCAAGGGCCTCAAGCTCGGCCGGGGCCAGGTCGCCCTGCGGAAGCCCACGCCGCGCACCGTCGCCGGGCGCCGCTACGAGGCCGGCACCTGGACGTCACCGTGGGCGACGCCGGGCTTCGACGCGACCGCCCTCATCCCGACCTGGGAGGCCACGACGCCGGGCAAGAGCCTCGTGCGCGTCGAGGTGCGCGCGATGGCTGTCGACGGGTCCGTCGGCAGCTGGGACACGATGGCCGACTGGTCGCGCACCGGCCGCCCCGTCGCGCGGACGTCGTACTCCGGCCAGGCGGACGACCTCGGCCGCGTCAGCGTCGACACCTGGTACGCCGCGAGCTCGATCGCCTCGTGGCAGGTGCGGGTCACCCTGATGCGGCCGCGCGGGTCGAGCCTGGCCGTCAGCCTCGAGCGCGTCGGCGCCGTCGCGTCGGTCGACGCGAGCGCGCCGCGGCCGACCTCGACCCCCGGCCCGTCCGTCGGCACCGTCCTGCCCGTCCCGACGCTGTCGCAGATGGTGCACAGCGGCCACTACCCGCAGTGGGGCGGCGGAGGCGAGGCCTGGTGCTCGGCGACGTCGACCGCGATGGTGCTGGGCTACTACGGCATCTCCCCCACCCCGACCGACATCGCGGCCGGGCACGTCGACGCCGTCGTCGACCACACCGCCAAGATGGTCTACGACCACGGCTACCGCGGCACCGGCAACTGGGCCTTCAACACCGCCTACGCAGCGACGCTCGTCGCGGGCGACTCCTACGTCACCCGGATGAGCGGGCTGCGGGAGGCCGAGGACCTGATCGCGGCCGGGGTGCCGCTGATCGTGTCCGTCGCGTTCGGACGCAACCAGCTGACGGGCGCGCCGATCTCGTCGAGCAACGGCCACCTCATGGTGATCGTCGGGTTCGAGGCCGACGGCGACGTGGTGGTCAACGACCCCGCCGGCGCGACCGACGCCGAGGTGCGCCGCGTCTACGACCGCGCGCAGTTCGAGCGGATCTGGATCAGCGCCTCCGGCGGGACGGCGTACGTCATCCGCAACGGCTGATCAGGACGGCCCGTCAGGAGGCGCGGACCTCGATGGTGTGCAGGCCGGTCGACCCGTCCGGGTCGGGGGCGCGCACGACGTCGGTCTGGGTCGCACCGTCCTTGCCGATGGCCCGCACGCGCACGGTGTGGTCTCCCTCCGGCACGTCGACCGTGACGGCCCACTGGACCCACGTGTCGACCGACGGCACCTCACCCAGGTCGGCGCGCTCCCAGTCGCGGCCGTCGACCTGCACCTCGACGGCCTCGATGCCGGTGTGCTGGTGCCACGCGACGCCGCCGATGCGCACCTCGCCCGCCTCGACGTCGTCGCCCGAGCGGGGCACGTCGATGCGCGAGGCGATCTTGACGGGCCCCTCCGCCGACCACCCCTTCGTCGTCCAGTAGCCGACGGCCTTGTCGAAGGTGGTGACCTCCATGTCGACCACCCACTTGGTGGCCGAGACGTAGCCGTAGAGCCCGGGGACGACCGTCCGGACGGGGAAGCCGTGCTCGATGGGGAGCGGCCGGCCGTTCATCGCGACGGCGAGCATCGCGTCGCGGTCGTCGGTCAGGGCCGCCAGCGGGGTGGCGCAGAACCATCCGTCGTGCGAGGTCTGCAGCACCGCGTCGGCCTGGTCGGAGACGCCGAGGTCGGCGAGCAGGTCCGCGAGGCGTACGCCGCTCCAGCGGGCGTTGCCGACGAGGCCGCCACCCACCTCGTTGCTGACGCAGTTGAGGGTGATCCACGACTCGGTCAGCTCCCGCGAGACCAGGTCGGAGTAGCTGATGACCAGCTCACGGTCGACGAGGCCGTGGATCCGCAGCGACCAGTCCTTGGGCTCGATGGTCGGCTTCGCCAGGGTCGTGTCGATCAGGTAGAAGTCCTCGTTGGGCGTCTGCCACGGCGCGATGCCGGCGAGTCCGACGGAGGTGGCGGCGGGCGGCATCCGGCGGGTGACGCCGGGGATCCGGAGCAGCCGGCGGCTCGCCTCCACGTGGCGACGACCGGCACCGACCACCCGGCCGCCGACCGCGATGCCGACCGCGGCGAGGGAGATCGCGCCGGCGACCATCACGAACACCCGGCGCTCGTGCGACTCGAGCTCGGGGCGGCGCTGCTCGCGGCGCAGCGCGTCGTTGAGCGCGGAGTGCGCGGTGACCCAGGTGACCAGGCCGACCAGGACCGGCAGGGCGTCGGCGGGGCCGGCGCTGCGCTGCGCCAGCACGGCGGCGAGGCCGAGCCCGGCCAGCGCGAACCACACCGCCAGCGGCTGCCAGAAACCCTTCGCGGCGAGGCGCCCGGCCAGCGCGAAGCACGCGAGCAGGAGGAGCAGGATCCCGGCGACCAGCGCCGGCTTGTCGAAGTGACCCAGCACCGAGATGGCCCGCTCGGCGGCCTCACCGGGCGTCAGCCTGATGACCGCTTCGGCGACAGCGACGACGGGCGACTCGCGGATCGTGAGCACCATCGCGGTGGCATAGCTCGTCGCGAGCCCGGCCAGTCCGGCCAGGACCCCGGCGAGCGCCCACGGCGGGCGGCGATCAGTCACGTCTCCGGTCACGTCTCAATTGTGACGCGTGAGGGGGCATGATGCCGACGTGACGTCCTTACAGCCCCCTTACGGAGAGCGCGCCGGCATCCGCATCGGCATCGGGACCGACGTGCACCGGCTGGCGCCCGGCGTGCCCATGCACCTCGCCGGCCTCGCCTGGCCGGACGAGCCTGCGGGCCTCGACGGGCACTCGGACGCCGACGTGGCCGCGCACGCCGCCTGCGACGCGCTCCTCTCGGCCGCCGGGCTCGGCGACCTCGGCAGCAACTTCGGCACCTCGGAGCCCGAGTGGGCGGGCGCCTCGGGCGTCGCGTTCCTCACCGAGACGGCACGCCGGGTGCGCGCCGCGGGCTGGGAGATCGGCAACGTCGCGGTGCAGGTCATCGGCAACGCACCGCGCCTCGGCCCCCGTCGCGACGAGGCGGTTCGGGTCATGTCCGAGGCGATCGGCGCCTCGGTGAGCCTGTCGGCCACCACCACGGACGGCCTCGGCCTCACCGGGCGCGGCGAGGGTGTCGCGGCCATCGCGACCGCGCTGGTCACCGGTCGATGACCGGCACGGCCGTCGTCATCCTGGCCGCCGGGTCGGGCACCCGCGTCGGCGCCGAGGTCAACAAGGTGCTGCTCCCCCTGCGCGGCGTGCCGGTGCTGGTGTGGTCGGTGCGCGACGCGCTGGCACTGCCCGACGTACGCCGTCTCGTGCTCGTCGTCCGTCCCGAGGACCGCACCTCCGTCGAGGCCGCCGTGGCGCCCCACCTGGGTGACCGCGAGGTGCTGGTGGTGGACGGCGGCGCCACCCGCCACCGGTCGGAGTGGGCGGCGATCCAGGTCCTGGCCGACGCGATCACGTCGGGCGAGGTCGACGTCGTGGTCGTCCACGACGGCGCCCGCCCGCTCGCGGGCGTCGACCTCTGGCGGTCGGTGGTCGACGCCGCCCGCGAGGTGGGTGGGGCGATCCCGGTCGTGCCGGTCCCCCGCCTCCTGCACGCCGACCTGACGCCGGTCGTCGACGAGGCCGGAGCCGTCCAGACCCCGCAGGCGTTCCGCGCGGCCGAGCTGCTGGCGTCCTACCGCGCGGCGGCCGACGACGGCTTCGAGGGCACCGACACCGCGGCCTGCGTGACGGCGTACGCCGACGTGGCGGTCGCCGCGGTGCCGAGCACGTCGCTCAACCTCAAGGTCACCTTCCCCGAGGACGTCGCGCTGGCGGCGGAGCTCAGCCCGGATCCGCCGGCTACGCCGTCGCCGACGTGAGGGCGGCAAGCAGTCGCACGTCCTCGACCGAGGACACCCGCCGGCCCTCGGCCGGCGCCGGGAGCAGTCGGACACGGTGACCCGCTGCGGCCAGGTCGGCCACGGCGCGAGCGAGGTCGGTGGCGGGACGTCGGTCCAGCCGCGCGACGACGCCGGCCGGGAGCACGAGCGGCGAGGTGATCGCGACGAGGTCGTCGCGGTCGAGCGTCGCGCCGACGCGTGAGTCGCCGACGACCTTGACGGTGTCGGTGACCGGGCGGCAGCCGACCACCACCTCCCCCGACTCGCGCGCCTGCTCCACGCACGCGGCGATGAAGGCGGGTGGCGTCATCGGGCAGAGCGCGTCGTGCAGCACGACGTCCTCGCCGGCCTCGACCAGGCCTTCCCAGGTCACGCTCGCGTCGACGAGGTCGACCCCGGACTCACCCAGTGCCCACGCCGCACAGGCCACGAGCGCCTCGCCGTGGACGAGCTCGTAGGGCAGGGAGCCGCGCTCGTAGTCCAGAACGAGACCGAGGCCCCGGGGACCTTCGTCCCAGGGGCCTCGATCGGCGTCGTACAGGCTCAGGAGGCGAGCACCTCGTCGAGCGTGGCCTCGGCCTTGTCCTCGTTGGTCTTCTCGGCGAGCGCGAGCTCGGAGACCAGGATCTGGCGAGCCTTCGCCAGCATCCGCTTCTCGCCGGCCGACAGACCACGGTCGCGCTCGCGGCGCCACAGGTCGCGAACGACCTCCGACACCTTCATGACGTCACCGGAGTGCAGCTTCTCCAGGTTGGCCTTGTAGCGGCGCGACCAGTTGGTCGGCTCCTCGACGTGGGCGGCCCGCAGCACGTCGAAGACGCGGTCGAGGCCTTCCTTGTCGACGACGTCACGGACGCCGACGAGATCGAGGTTGCAGGCCGGCACGCGAACGACCAGGTCCTGCTGGGCGACAATCCGGAGGACGAGGTACTCGCGGTCCTCTCCCTTGATCGTCCGCGTCTCGATCTCCTCGATGACAGCGGCCCCGTGATTGGGATAGACGACCGTTTCGCCAACGGTGAAAGTCATATGTTCAGTTCCCTTTCCTAGGTGACCATTCTAACACGGGTTCCGACGAGCCCTTGACGCGTTTGTGCAGGTCAGAGGCCCCTTGCGGGCTTGACAGATCGACGGTTCCTGTGGTCGGACCCCCTCTGCGGAACCCGCCGGGCATACTTCCGCCCATGCCCACGCCACCCGCCGTGCTCCTGCTGCTCGCGGCCCAGCCGCGACACGCGCTCAGCATGGCGGTGGGGCTCGGCACGGCAGCCGCCGCCACCGGCCGCCCCCTCCGCGAGGTGGGCCTCGTCGCGGTCACCGTGCTGGTCGGCCAGGGCATCATCGGCTGGGCCGACGACCTCACGGACCGACGCCGCGACGAGCGGCACCGGCCCGACAAGCCGCTCGTCCGCGGGCTCGACCCGGGGACGGTGTGGTTCGCGCTCACCTGCGCGGTGCTCCTCGTCGTACCCCTGTCCGTGGCGCACGGGCGCCGCGCCGGACTCGCCTACCTCGCGATCGTGGCCGTCTCGGCCGTCGGCGATCGCTACCTCCACGCGCGCGTGCTGTCCTTCCTGCCGTGGATGGCGAGCTTCGCGCTCTACCCGGCGTTCCTGGCCTACGGCGGGTGGAACGGCGTCGGCACGACGACGCCGCCCACCGTCGTGATGACCGCCCTCGCTGCCGCCCTGGGCCTCGGGGTCCACCTGCTGTCCGCCCTGCCGGGCCTGGTCCAGGACCACGAGGAGGGCGAGCGCTCGCTGCCCATGGTGCTCGCGCTGAGGACCGGCACCCCTCGCCTGCTGCTGCTCACGGGCGTCTTCATCGCCCTGGTCATGGTCGCCATCTTCGTCGTCGCGAACACGGTCGGCCTGACCTGAGGCGCACCGCGGGCCGGCGCTAGGCTGTCCGCCATGCAGCATCGACTCCTCGTGAGCGCCGCAACCGTCGTCGCGCTCGCCGCTCCGCTGTCCTCCTGCGGCTTCGACTACGCCACGGACCGCGTGTACGACGTCACCAGCGCCAACGAGAACCGCGAGGGAGTCGTCGACGTGCTCGGCGCGGTCGTGGTGTCGGCTGCCGACGGCTCGGGCACGTTCGTGGCGTCGCTCTCCAACAACGACTCGACGCAGGAGCAGACGTTCACCGCCGTCGCCGGGCAGGACGCCACGGTGACGGGGACGGAGTTCGACCCGATCACCATCCCCGCGGGCGGCCTGGTCAACCTCGCCGACCCCCCGGCCGACATCGTCCTCACCGGCGAGTTCACCGCCGGGGACGTCGTCCCGCTGACCGTCGACTTCGGCAACGGCGAGCGCATCTCCATCGACGTACCGGTCGTGCCCGACGACTCCGGCTACTGGGAAGGCCTGGACGCCTCATGACCCACACCCTCGTGCTGCTCCGCCACGGCGAGAGCGAGTGGAACGCCAAGAACCTCTTCACCGGCTGGGTCGACGTGGCCCTCACCGAGAAGGGTCGCGGCGAGGCCGTCCGCGGCGGCGAGCTGATGAGGGAGGCCGGCATCCTCCCCGACGTCGTGCACACCTCGCTCCAGCGGCGAGCGATCAACACCGCCGCCCTGTCGCTCGACGCCGCCGACCGCCACTGGATCCCGGTCAAGCGCAGCTGGCGGCTCAACGAGCGCCACTACGGCGCCCTCCAGGGCAAGGACAAGAAGCAGACGCTCGAGGAGTACGGCGAGGAGCAGTTCATGCTCTGGCGCCGCTCGTTCGACGTGCCCCCGCCGCCGCTCGACGACTCCGACGAGTGGTCGCAGGCGGGCGACCCGCGCTACGCCGACCTCGGCGACGAGCTGCCCCGCACCGAGTGCCTCAAGGACGTCATCGCACGCTTCCTGCCCTACTGGGAGGCCGAGATCGTGCCCGACCTGCAGAGCGGCAGGACGGTGCTCGTCGCCGCGCACGGCAACAGCCTGCGCGCGCTCGTCAAGCACCTCGACGGCATCAGCGACGAGGACATCGCCGGGCTCAACATCCCGACCGGCATGCCCCTGCTCTACCGCCTCGACGAGTCGATGAAGCCCACCGTCGCCGGTGGCGAGTACCTCGACCCCGAGGCCGCCGCCGAGGCTGCAGCCGCCGTCGCCAACCAGGGCCGGTGAGCCCGCCCGAGCGGGACGGCGTACGTCAGTCGCGCTGGGGCCGCTCGCCGGTGACCACGAAGACGACGCGGTTGGCGACCGACACGGAGTGGTCGGCGATCCGCTCGTAGTAGCGACCGAGCAGGGCGATGTCGACCGCAGCCTCCACGCCGTGCTTCCAGTCGGTCGACAGCAGCTCGGTGAAGCTGCGGCGACGGAGCTGGTCCATCACCTCGTCGTCGCGGCCGAGCTCGATGGCGGCCTCGACGTCGCGGTCGATGATGATGCCGCGCACCCGTCGGACCATGTCCTCGGCGGTCTCGGCCATCCGCTCCATCGTCGGGCGCAGCTCCTCGGGCACCGCCACCTGCGGCTGGCGGAGCCGGGCGATCTTGGCGACGTGGACCGAGAGGTCGCCCATCCGCTCGAGCTCGCTCACCATCCGGAGCGCCGAGACGATCATCCGCAGGTCGCCGGCGACCGGCTGCTGCAGCGACAGCAGCTGGAACGACGTGTCGTCCACCCGCTCCCGCGCGTCGTCGATCGCCTTGTCGCCGCTGATCACCTGGTCGGCGGTGTGGATGTCGCCGGTCATCAGGGCCTTGGTGGCCTCGTGGACGGCCACCTCGACCATCCCGCAGATGTCGGACAGGTCGGCGAAGATGCCGTCGAGCTGGTCATGGAAAGCCTCACGCATGAGCGGGACTGTAGGCAGCCAAGACGAACAGATGTCGGTGTGCGATGAACGGCGCGTGAACACTCGGCGCCGGCCGTCCATCGGGGCGGTCCGCGGTGCCACGATGCGTACGATGTGAGCGTGGATCCGACGATGCAGGCTGGTCTGGCCGCGATCGTCGGAGCGGTCATGGCAGGCGGCGCGGTGCTCGCGTGGCACATCAGCGACCGCCAGCGGCACACGCTCCCGGAGGTCGAGCAGCCGGTCGTCCAGGCCGGTGTCGCAGCGGTGCTGAGCATCCTCCGGTCGAGCGCGGTCGTCGTCGACGAGTCCGACCACGTGCTCAAGGCCTCCGCGCCGGCGTACGCCTTCGGGCTGGTGCGCGGCAACACCCTCGTCGTGCCCGAGCTGGTGGACCTCGTCGCGCAGGTGCGCCGCGACGGGCAGATCCGCGAGAGCGAGCTCGACTTGCCGGCCCCGGCCGGCGGGACTGCCCGCACCCTCACCGCCCGCGTCGCACCGCTCGGCGCCCGGCTGGTGCTCGCGCTGGTCGAGGACCGCACGCGTGAGAAGCGCGTGGAGGAGGTGCGTCGCGACTTCGTGGCCAACGTCAGCCACGAGCTGAAGACCCCCGTCGGGGCCATCCGGCTGCTGGCCGAGGCGGTCAACGACGCCTCCGACGACCCCGAGGCCGTCCAGCGGTTCGCGGGCCGGATGCGTACGGAGAGCGACCGGCTGTCCAAGCTCGTGCAGCAGATCATCGAGCTGTCCCGGCTCCAGGCCCACGACCCGCTCGAGAAGCCCGTCATGGTCGACCTCGACGCCGCCGTCGCCACCGCCGTCGACACCAGCGCGATGGAGGCCGCGGCCAAGGACATCGCCGTGGAGTCGCGCGGCGAGCACGGCCTCGAGGTCTTCGGCTCGCAGGAGCTGATCGGCGCGGCAGTGAGCAACCTCGTCGCCAACGCGGTGGCCTACTCCAACAGCGGCTCGCGCGTCGTCGTCACCACCCGCTCCGAGGGCGACCAGGTGCAGATCTCCGTGGTCGACCAGGGCATCGGCATCCCCGCCGAGGACATCGAGCGGATCTTCGAGCGCTTCTACCGCGTCGACCCGGCACGCCACCGCTCCACCGGCGGCACCGGCCTCGGACTCGCGATCGTCAAGCACGTGGCCGCCACCCACGGCGGCGACATCTCGGTGTGGTCGGTGCAGGGCCAGGGCTCGACCTTCACCTTGACCCTCCCCCGCAACTCCAGCCCCGAGCACGGCTCGGGCACCACCCCGGTCGAGGTCGTCGTACCCATCGACCCCGACCGCCCACTTACCCACGTCCGCAGAACCCAGCAGGAGACCAGCTCATGACCCGCGTACTCGTCGTCGAGGACGAAGAGAGCTACAGCGACGCGCTCGCCTACATGCTCCGCAAGGAGGGCTACGAGGTGGCGATCGCCGCCGACGGCAACACCGCCCTCACCGAGTTCGACCGCTTCGGCCCCGACATCGTGTTGCTCGACCTCATGCTGCCCGGCGTGCCCGGCACCGAGGTGTGCCGCCAGATCCGGCAGTCCTCGTCGGTCCCGGTGATCATGGTCAGCGCCAAGGACGACGAGGTCGACAAGGTGGTCGGACTCGAGCTCGGCGCCGACGACTACGTCACCAAGCCCTACTCCCCCCGTGAGCTGGTCGCCCGGATCCGCGCGGTGCTCCGCCGCGGCCAGGAGCCCGAGCTGATGCCCGACACCCTCGAGGCCGGACCGGTGCGGATGGACGTCGAGCGCCACGTCGTCACCGTCGACGGGACCGAGCAGCGGCTGCCGCTCAAGGAGTTCGAGCTGCTGGAGATGTTCCTGCGCAACCCGGGGCGCGTGCTGACCCGCGGCCAGCTCATCGACCGCGTCTGGGGCTCCGACTACGTCGGCGACACCAAGACCCTCGACGTCCACGTCAAGCGGCTGCGCGCCAAGCTCGAGCCCGACCCGAGCGACCCGCGCTACCTCGTCACGGTCCGCGGGCTGGGCTACAAGCTCGACCTCTGACGGGACGACGAGGCGGCGCAACCGTCGCCGGCCCGCGCACGTCCGACCCGCGTGAGGACGAGATGCGTGTCGGTCGTGGCGTGCCTGGCTGCGACGACGCTGGCGGGGTGCACCGCCAGCGCGGAGGACCGCGAGCGCGACTGCCGGCCCAGTGGCTCGGCCGTCGTCACCGGCGTCGCCGACGACGGCCGGACGTGGACCGCCGCGACGGCTGCCACCGAGGAACCGCCGGACATCGGTGGCGGATACGTGCTCGTACGGCACCCGTGCGGGTGGACTGCCATCGACCTGGAGGACGGCGCCGTGGTGCGTACGGGATTCGGCGAGGCCGCAGGAATCGCGGGCGGGTTCGTCTTCACGCTGGGCGCGGAGGGTGACTCCGTGGACGGCGAGCCGGTGGTGGAGGGCGACTCCCCGGACGGGTACGGCTCGATGACGGTCACCTCCCCCGGCTCCGACATGCGGGCCCGGGCCGTCGCCGACCGCCTGTACGTCCACCCCGGAGGAGACGGCCCCAGCACCCTGTCGCAGTACGCAGGCCCGGGCGACCAGCGCTGGGACGCCCTGCTCCCGGTCCTGCGCCAGCCCACCCTGACACCCGTGGGATCGGTGCTGGTGGTCACGAGCACCGACGGATCCGTCTACGGCCTCGACATGGCGGTCGGCACCGTGAGGTGGCGCGTCCTGGCACCCAGCCTCGAGGGCACCGTACGACTCCGGGCCAGGCCGCGCGGGGACGACGAGGTCGTGCTGACCACGTGGGACCGAGCCGGGAAGGGCGACACCGCGACGGTCGTGGTGCTCGACGCAGCCACCGGCGAGGAGCTCGACAGGACCGCCGCGCCGGACCCACTGGACCCCGTGCTGGCGGCCACCGCCGACGGGTGGCGGGTCACCATTGACTCCGAGCCGATCCTCCAGCTCATCGAGCAGTGACGCGGCGGGATGTCGGCGTACGACGTCCGGAATCCGCTGGCGGTCCGTCATGACCGTACCTACGCTTCACTCGTGACAACCACCGACACGACGCCCACCACGACCACTGCGCCGCCGACCTGGCTGCCCGTCGCGGCGGGTGCGGTCACCCTGGTCATGTGGGCCTCGGCGTTCGTGGTGATCCGCCACGTCGCGGAGGACGTCAGCCCCGGGGCGCTCGGCTCCGGCCGCCTGCTGGTCGCCGCCCTGGTGGTGCTGCCGCTGGTGCTGCGCCGCGGCTGGGTGAGCCCGACCCGTCGCGAGTGGACGCTGCTCGCACTGGGCGGGATCGGCTGGTTCGGCATCTACAACCTCGCCCTCAACGCCGGCGAGCGCCACGTCGACGCCGGCACCGCGGCGATGATCATCCAGATCGGCCCGGTCATCGTCGCGCTGCTGGCCGTCCCGCTCTTCGGCGAGCGGATGCACCGCTGGCTGCTGGGCGGCATGGTCGTCGGGTTCGCTGGCGTCGCGGTCATCGCGCGGGGCTCCTCGACGGACGCCGACGCGAGCCTGGTCGGGGTGCTGCTGGTGCTCGTCGCCGCGGCGATGTACGCCGTCGGCGTGCTGACCCAGAAGGTGCTGCTGCGCCGGCTGCCGTCCGTGCAGGTGGTGTTCGTGTCGTTCGTGATGGGTGCGGTGATCTGCCTGCCCTTCTCGCGCGACCTGCCGGGCATCGTCGCCGACGGTGGCGCCGAGCTCTGGTGGATCGTCTACCTCGGTGTGCTGCCGACCGCGGTCGCCTTCACCACCTGGGCCTACGCCCTCACCCACACCGACGCGGGCGCGCTGTCCCTCACCACGTTCCTCGTGCCGGGCATCGCGACGCTGATCGCCTGGCTGACCATCGACGAGGTGCCGCCGTCGCTGACCTTCGTCGGCGGTGCGCTCGCGATCGTCGGGGTGCTGATGACGCGGAGGAAGCCGAAGGCGGCCGACCGGGCCTCGTGACGGGCGCAGCGCGCCCTCCTCGACCAGCGGCTACTGCTGCTCCGCCTCGAGCCAGCCGCGGAAGGCCTCGAGGTTGCGGGTCGACTCGCCCCGCGAGATCCGCCACTCCCACTCCTTGCGGATGGACGAGGCGAAGCCGAGCTCGAGGATCGCGTTGAAGGACTCGTCGGCGTTGGCGAGGACGGAGCCCAGGACGCGGTCGAGCTCGTCGGGGGTCACCGACGCGAGGGGCAGCCGCGCCTCGAGGTAGATGTCGCCGGCGTGGTCGACGGCGAACGAGACGGCGTACATCCGCAGGTTGCGCTCCAGCAGCCACCGGTAGACCCGCGCGTGGTTCTCGTCGGGGTTGCGGCAGACGAAGGCGTGCACACCGAGCGCGTGCGGGCCGACGTCGAGCCGGACGGGGACCTGGAGCTTCTTCTCGCCGGGCAGGCTCAGCGAGAAGCTCGCCCCGTCGACGCCCTCGCGGGAGGTCTCCTCGTGCTCGATCTCGTTGTCCGCCAGGTACGCACGGACGACCTCGAGCTCCTTCACGAGACCATCTCAGCACGCATCCGGCCGGCGGCACGCTCGTAGGCCGCGAGGGTCCGCTCGGCGGTGTGCTCCCAGCTGAACTCCTGGGCGTGGGCGATCGCGCCCCGGCCCAGCTTCTCCACGAGCGCGGGGTCGTCGACGAGCCGGCGCAGCGCGGCGGCCCAGTCGCGGGGCTCGTGGGTGTCGACGAGCAGGCCGCTGACCTCGTCGCGCACGACGGTGGTCAGCCCACCGACAGCAGCGGCCACCACCGGCGTACCCGTCGCCTGCGCCTCCACGGCGACGAGGCCGAAGGACTCGTTGTAGGACGGCACGGCCACCGCCGTGGCGGCCGAGGCCCAGACGGCCAGCTCGCTCTGCGCCACCGGCGGCACGAACCGGACGACGTCGCTGATGCCCAGGTCGGCGGCCAGGTCGGCCAGCGCGGTGGGGTGCTCGAGGCCGGAGCCGGAGGGCCCACCGACGACGGGTACGACGAGGCGTTGGCGCAGCGACGGGTCGTCCGCGAGCATGACCGCGACGGCGCGGAGCAGCACGTCGGGCGCCTTGAGCGGCTGGATCCGGCCGGCGAACATCAGCACCGCGGCGTCCTCCGGCAGGCCGAGCTCGCGACGGGACTGCGCGCGGTCGCGCGGCGCGAAGACGGTGAGGTCGACGCCGGGGTGGATGACCTCGACCGCGTCGGGGCTGGCGTCGTAGAGGTCGACGAGCTGGCGGGCCTCGGTCCCGGTGTTGGCGACGAGGAGGTCGGCGGCCTCGACGACCTGCTCCTCCCCGATCACGCGCGAGGCGGGCTCGGGGGTGTCGCCGGCGGCGAGCGCCTCGTTCTTGACCTTGGCCATCGTGTGCATCGAGTGCACGAGCGGGACGTTCCAGCGGTCGCGCGCGAGGGCACCGACCTGGCCGGACAGCCAGTAGTGGGAGTGGACGGCGTCGTAGTGGCCCAGCGGCTGCAGCGCCTCGGCGCGCAGCACCTCGCGGGCGAAGGTGCACAGCTGTCCGGGCAGCTCTCCCTTGCCGAGACCCTCGAACGGCCCGGCCGCGATGTGGCGCACGAGCACGTTGTCGGCGGCCTCGACCACCTGCGGCAGCGCCGAGGAGGTCGCTCGCGTGAAGACGTCGACGTCGATGCCCCGGGCACCGAGCCGCTTCGCGAGCTCGATGACGTAGACGTTCATGCCGCCCGCGTCACCCGTCCCCGGCTGGTCCAGGGGTGAGGTGTGGAGGCTGATCATCGCCACCCGTTCGCCCACGCTGGTCTCCTTCGTACGCCGGATCGGTGCGCCCGCGTCAGGGCACCTCCGGTGCAACCATGCAGCGGTGCACGGGATTCCCGACATCCCCCCGAAGGTGGGTCAGCGGGCGTGCGCGCCGCCGGAGCGCGGAGTGCCGCTCGAGCGGCCGCGGGCACGCAGGAGCGCGGTGCCGCCGATCAGTGCGGCCACGATGCCCCAGAAGCCGTCGTACCACCCGCTGTCGGTAACCCGGAACGCCTCGATCATCGCGAGCGCGAGCAGCCCGGACGCGAAGGCGACGACGACGCGCATGGCCACCGCGTCGCTCTTGACCAGGGTGCTCCCGTAGGCCGCGGCCGCGATGACGATGAACACGAGGCCGACGACGTGCAGCGTGGCGGGCACGGGGTCGCTGCCGCCGCCGAGGAGGGCGTGCGCGATCCACAGCAGACCGCCCAGGAGGGCGGCTCCGGAGGCGAGCCTGGCGGGAAGCACCCCGAGAGTGTCCCACGAGGCCGGTGCCGTGCTCACGGCTCGTCGGTGCCCTGGTGGAAGCGGGCCTGCCACTGACCGCCCGTGCGCACCCAGAGCGTGCTGCGCAGCGTCGATCGGTCCGCGGTCGCCGTACGCCACAGCAGCAGGATCGTGTCGGGGCCGAGCCGGTCGACAGAGACGACCTCGACGTCGACGGGGTCGATGGGACCGAGCTCGTCGAGGTCGTCGCGGGTCCAGAGCCGTCCGGAGCGACCGACCTCCCGCCAGTCCGGGTGCAGGAGGGCCGCCATCGCTGCGCGGTCCGTGCGCACCTCGTCGGTGAGCATCGACCGCTCCAGGGCGACGACGTGCTCCTCGTCGGACACCTCGGGAGCGCCCCCGAGGTCGCTGAACAGGTCGGGCTCCTCCTCGACCTGGCCGACGGTCGCGGCCGGGTGCGACGAGCTGCCGCCGACGAAGCCGGGACCGGAGTCCGGCTCCACCCCGCGCTGGTACGCCGTCGCGGCGGCGTTGGCGCGCTTGTCGGCCGCCTCGTTGAGCTCGTGGCCGGCGTGACCCTTCACCCACTCGAAGCGGACCCGGTCGCGGCGCCCCTCCATGGCGGCGTCGAGCGCCTTCATCAGCTCGACGTTGAGCACCGGCTTGCCGTCGCTCTTCTTCCAGCCCTTGCGCTTCCAGCCCGGCATCCACTTCGTCACCGAGTCGATGACGTACTTGCTGTCGCAGAAGACGTGCAGGTCGTCGTCGACGTGCGCGGTCTGCTGGAGCAGGTCGAGGACGGCCATCAGCTCGCCCATGTTGTTGGTGCCCCGCGGCCAGCCGCCGGACGCCCAGCAGCCGTCGTCGACGTACCACGCCCACCCGGCCGGACCGGGGTTGCCGAGTGCCGAACCGTCGGCCGCCGCGATGATCACTGCGCCATCTTGGCAGGATGGATCCATGACCTCCGAGCAGACCCCGTCCCGCACAGCCGTCGTCACCGGCGCCTCCAGCGGCATCGGTGCCGCGAGCGCGCGCGCCCTCGCCGCGCAGGGCTTCCACGTCGTGTGCGCGGCCCGGCGCACCGACCGCATCGAGGAGCTGGCCGCCGAGATCGGCGGCACGGCGCTCACCTGCGACGTCAACGACGCCGACTCGGTCGCCGCCCTCGCCGCGGCGGTGCCGGTGTGCCACGTGCTGGTCAACAACGCCGGTGGCGCCATCGGGACCGACAAGGTCGAGGACGCCGACCTCGACGACTGGCGCTGGATGTACGAGGTCAACGTCCTCGGTCTCGTCCGCGTCACCCAGGCCCTCATCCCGGCCCTGCGCGCCAGCGGCGACGGCGTGATCGTCAACGTCGGCTCGACCGCCGGACGCTGGGCCTACGAGGGCGGCGCCGGCTACACGTCCGCGAAGCACGCGGTCAAGGTCGTCTCGGAGACGCTGCGGCTCGAGCTCAACGGCGAGCCGATCCGCATCTGCGAGGTCGCCCCCGGGATGGTGCGCACCGACGAGTTCGCCCTGGTGCGGTTCGGCGGCGACCAGGCCAAGGCCGATGCGGTGTACGCCGGCGTGGACCACCCGCTCCTCGCCGAGGACGTGGCCGACGCGATCGCGTGGGTGGCCACCCGGCCGTCCCACGTCGACATCGACGAGCTCGTGATCAAGCCGCGTGCCCAAGCCGCGGCACACAAGGTGCACCGCACCTGAGACGTGCGAGACTGCCGCGCGTGAAGACCATCGGACTCGTCGGCGGGATGAGCTGGGAGAGCAGCGCGGCCTACTACCGCGACCTCAACCTCGGGATGCGCGAGCGGCTCGGCGGCCTCGCCAGCCCGCGCCTGGCGATGACGACCGTCGACTTCGCCGAGATCACCCACCTCGAGGACGACGAGCGCTGGGACCAGATCGGGACGCTGCTCGCCGAGGCCGCGCAGGGCGTCGAGCGCGCCGGCGCCGACTTCCTCCTGCTCTGCACCACGACGTTCCACAAGGTCGCCGACCAGGTCGAGGAGGCCGTGGACATCCCGGTCCTCCACCTCGCCGACGTCGTCGCGGCCGCCGTGCGCGAGTCGGGCGTGGAGACCGTCGGCCTGATCGGCACGAAGGTCGCGATGTCGGAGTCGTTCTTCGTCGACCGGCTCGCGAGCCACGGACTATCTGTGATCGTGCCCGACCAGACGCACCACGACTTCCTCAACGACGCGATCTACGAGGAGCTGGTCCACGGCGTCGTGCTGCCCCGCACCCGCGCCCGGGTCGTGTCGATCATCGAGGAGCTGTGGGACGCCGGCGCCGGTGGCGTGCTCCTCGGCTGCACCGAGCTCGAGCTGCTGGTCAAGCAGGCCGACGTGGAGCTGCCCGTCTTCCCCTGCACCACGTTGCACGTGCAGGCAGCGCTCGACGCAGCCCTCGCCTAGAGCGGCAGGCCCCGGGCCGTCGCGACCCAGCGCAGGGCCGTCCAGGCCGTGCCGCGCAGGTCGATGGCCCTCGCCTCGTCCGGCAGTGGCACCGACAGCACCGTCGACCGCGCGCCCTCGCTGCTGAGCAGCAGCCCGTCCCCCGCGGCTGCGACACCCTCGCCCTGGTCCTGCGCCGGCAGGTCCCACGAGGTCACCGGCTGCCACGACGGGAAGTCGGCGACGTACGCCTGCGAGTAGGTCCGCATGACGACCCCGCCGCCCCCGGGCAGGAAGGTCGCGTCGGTGACGATGCCCGGCGCCTCGCCGACCTCCACCAGGCGGTTGGGCCGATCGGTCCGCAGCGCCGGCGGCGCGGCGTACACCGTTCCGCCGAAGATGCCCTTGGTGATCACGAAGAGCTGGCCGGACAGCGGGTGGCGCACGAGCGCCTCGGCGTCGCGCGCCCCGTCGGGGTAGACGAGCTCGTACGACGTCGGCGTGGCCGCGACGTCGCCACGGCCGACCGGCACCCGGAGGACCTCGACGGAGTCGCGGACGGCGCGGTTGTCGCCGATGTCGGCCACCCAGACCTGCCCGGGTCCGGCGGGCGCGAGTGCCTCCACGTCGACCGGGTCCGACGGCCACGACGTGACGCCGACGGTGCTGCCGGACCGTGGGTCGACGACGAAGACGCGACCGGAGTCGCCGGAGTCGTTGGTGGTGAGGACGAGGCCGTCTTGGGCCACCAGTCCGCTGGACTCGACGATGTCGGGGTCGTCGAAGCGGAAGGCCTCGCCGGCGTCGGGGGTCGGGCCGGGCCCGGCTGCCGCACCCACGAGGAACGGCACCGCGACCACCGCCCCTGCCAGCACCTGCCGTCGCCTCACGGCGCCACGGTAGCCGCGAGCCGTTCGTCGCGCCCGCACGACCGCTCGTCGTACGCCCACCCCTGAGGTCGATGACAGGTCAACCACTTGTGGGGCAGCGTGGCGAGGCCACCTCGGGAAAGGACCCCCATGTCGCGCCTCGACAAGTCGGCGATCGTCGCCGGTCCGGGATACAGCCGCTGGCTGATCCCACCCGCCGCGCTCGCCGTGCACCTGTCCATCGGACAGGTCTACGCGTTCTCGGTCTTCAAGAACTCGCTGGTCGAGAGCTTCGACACCAGCCTCACCGCGATCGGGTGGGTCTTCTCGATCGCGATCGTGATGCTCGGACTCTCCGCCGCGGTGCTGGGCACGTGGGTCGAGCGCTCCGGCCCGCGCAAGGCGATGCTCGCCTCCGCCCTCTGCTGGGGACTCGGCTTCATGGTCGGCTCGGCCGGCATCGCGACCGGGCAGCTCTGGCTGCTCTACCTCGGCTACGGCGTCATCGGGGGGATCGGCCTCGGCATCGGCTACATCTCGCCGGTGTCGACGCTGATCAAGTGGTTCCCGGACCGTCCCGGTCTGGCCACCGGCATGGCGATCATGGGCTTCGGCGGTGGCGCCCTGATCGCCTCCCCGCTGTCCAACAAGCTGATGGCGGTCTACGACCCCGACTTCGTCTCGACCGAGCCCGGTGCCGTCGCATCGGCGTCGGCGCTCGCCTCGACGTTCGTCACCCTCGGCATCGTCTACACCGTCTTCATGCTGATCGGCGCGGCCCTCGTCCGGGTGCCCCCGGGCCACGGCGACGACAGCACCGCCGAGCACTCCCCCGGCACCAACGGCGCCCTGGTTCGCGCGTCCAAGGCGATCCGTACGCCCCAGTTCTGGTTCCTGTGGGTGGTGCTGTTCTGCAACGTCACCGCGGGCATCGGCATCCTCGAGCAGGCCGCGCCGATGATCCAGGACTTCTTCCGCGAGGGCGGCGACAGCTCCGTCACCGCGGCGGCCGCGGGCGGCTTCGTGGGCGTGCTCTCGCTCGCCAACATGCTCGGCCGCTTCGTCTGGTCGAGCCTGTCGGACCGCATCGGTCGCAAGCCGACCTACGTCATGTACCTCGGCGTCGGCCTCGTGCTCTACCTCCTGCTCGCCCTCTTCGGCAGCAGCTCGACCTTCGTCTTCGTCGCCCTCGCGGTGGTGATCATCTCCTATTACGGCGGAGGCTTCGCGACCGTCCCGGCCTACCTCAAGGACCTCTTCGGCACGCTCGAGGTGGGCGCCATCCACGGCCGCCTGCTCACCGCGTGGGCGGCCGCCGGCGTCGCAGGTCCGCTGATCGTCAACGGCATCCTCGACACGGTCGGCGAGCCGGGCAACCTGGTCGCCGCCGACTACCGCCCCGCGCTGCTGACGATGGTCGGCGTGCTCGCGATCGGCTTCGTCGCCAACCTGATGATCAAGCCGGTCTCCGAGGACCACTTCGACCACGACGCACACGCCGCCAACGAGGACCGCATCTCGACCCGCAAGGAGGCCGTCCGATGAGCAGCCACGACACGTCCGACACCACCACGACGAGTCCCGCACTCGTGGCCCTCGCCTGGGCCCTCGTCGGGATCCCGCTCGCCTACGGGCTCTGGCAGACGCTGGTGAAGGCGTCGGCCCTGTTCACCGGCTGAGCAGCTCTCCCAGCCGGGGGCGTACGCGCCACTGGGCGAGCAGGTCGTCGTACTCACGTCCGGCGGCCTCCTCGCCCTCGCTGGGCCGTCGGTGCGACCCCGCCTCGCCGCGGAGCCGCACGGCGCGCAGCAGCGTGTTGCGCGGGGTGTGGGCGCTCTCGACGAACTCGACGACGTCGACCTTGTAGCCCTCGCGCCGCAGCAGCGCGGCGCGCAGCGCGTCGGTGAGGGTGTCGGCGAAGCGCTCGCGGAGGATGCCGTAGCGGGTGAGCATCGCGTAGGGCTCGGGCACCTCGGCCGTCCGCAGCTGCGACGCGATGTCGTGGTGGCAGCAGGGCGCGGCGAGCACGAGCGAGGCGTGCCAGTCGAGCGCCCGTGCGAGCGCGTCGTCGGTGGCGGTGTCGCAGGCGTGGAGGGCGAGCACGACGTCGGGCGCGCGATCGAGCGCCGCGTCGCCGATCGAGCCGACCACGAAGTCGGCGTCGATCCCGAGCCCGGCCGCGACCTGCGAGTTGTGGTCGGCCGACTGCTGCTTCACGTCGACGCCGGTCATCCGCACCGGCAGCCGGCGGCTGAGGTGGGCGTGGGCGGCGAAGGTCAGGTAGGCGTTGCCGCACCCGAGGTCGACGATCCGCAGCGGGTCGTCGGCGGTCGGCGTCCGCACCTGGCCCTGCTCCATCGCCTCGGTGAGGCTGGCATCGAGCAGCCGCAGGAACTCCTCGACCTGGCGGTACTTCGCCTGTCGCGTGGGCTTCACGCGTCCCTGGGCGTCGCTGATCCCGAGCGCGACCAGCACCGGGTCGCCCTCGGCGAGCAGCCGGTCCTTGGCACGGTCGTGGTCGTGGGAGACCTCGACCGCCTCGCTCCGCGCCTTGGTGTGCAGCAGCGGGGCACCCTTCTTGGTCACCCGGAGCTGGTGCGTGGCATCGGTGGTGTCGACGTGCCAGCTGGCGAACGGCTGGGCGACCAACGCGTCGACCGCGGCGGCCGCGTCCTCACCGAGCGCGTGGTTGGAGGTGTGCGCCTGCGTGTCGTCGTACGACACCACCTGGAGGTGGCGACCCGCCTTGAGGTCCACGACCCGGACCTCGATGCGCTTGACCTCGCGGTCGGCGACGACGGGCACCGGCTGCCCCTTGCGCCGGCCGCTGGCCAGGGCCCGCACCAGGTGGTCGGTGTCGAGGACGGCGGCCTTCAGCCGCTTCCACTCCGTCACAGCACGGCTGCGAGGACGACGATGAGGATCAGCGCCCCCAGCGCCACCGGGATCACGAGGCGGCGGTGGCGGGGGTTCATCCCGCCAGTCTAGGTGCGCGTGGCCTACTCCCCTTGCGGGCACCCAGCCAGAGAGCTGGGTGGTCGAGGTGCGAGCGCAGCGAGCCTCGAAACCCACCTCGTGCACCACCGGCCGACTGTCGGCGCCCTCCTCTATAATCGAACAGATGATCGAGACGCTGTTGGGGCCCGGAGCAGGTGGGGCAGACGCCCTCACCGGCTCGGACCTGCTCGCCTCGATCCGTGCCGAGCGCCTCGCTGAGAACGCCGCCGCAGCCTGCCAGCTCGACCTCGCCGCCCAGTGGGCGGACCTGCACCCACCCGAGTCGATCCATTCCGCTGCCGCGTTCAGCGTTCCCGGCACCGACCACGAGGAGCCGCTCGCCGGTGAGGGTTGTCCGCTGGTGGCGGAGTTCTGCGTCGCAGAGCTGGGCACTGTCCTCGGGGTCTCGTCGACGTCGGCGAAGAAGCTCATCGGACATGCGTTGGAGCTGCGTCACCGGTTGCCGCGGTTGTGGGCGCAGGTCCAGGCCGGTTGCGTGCCTGCGTGGCGGGCACGGTCGGTTGCGGAGACGACGATCCACTCGACGCCTTCGTTGACGCGTGAGGCCGCTGGGTTCGTGGACGCCCAGGTCGCGGCCGTCGCCGGGCGGATCGGTCCCGCGCAGCTTGACCGGCTCGTGGCCGAGACCATCAAGCGCTACGACCTCGCTGACCCTGATCCGGCTGCGGATCCGGAGGACGGGTACCTGTCGGTCGACCCTCGCCACGCGACCCTGCATGACGAGGACGTGCACTTCGCTGGCACCATGCGGTTCGAGGCCGAGCTCGACATAGCGGACGCACTGGACCTGGACCGCGAGCTCGCCCACCACGCCGCGCAGCAGAAGGCGCTTGGCTCGACCGAGTCGTTGGACGTCCGTCGGTCCAAGGCCCTCGGCGATCTCGCTCGCACCCAGACCGCACTGGACCTCGCGATGAGTGGTGGTGTCGAGGCTCGCTCCGCTCGCACCCCGGCCACCGACGGCGACCACCTGCCCGTCGCTCGCGAGGTCGTCATCCACGCCCACTTCGATGCCGGCTCCGTCGGCGAGCAGACTGTGTTCGGTCCCACCGGCCGGCTCGAAGAGGGCCAGCGTCTTGTCCTGCTCGACCAGGTCCGGTACTGGTGTGGTGACAGCCGCACCAAGGTCACGGTCAAGCCGGTCATCGACCTCAACACCGAGCTCTCGACACCGGCCTACGCGATCCCCGACCGGATCCGCGACCAAGTGATACTGCGCGACCGCACCTGCGTGTTCCCGTTCTGCACCCGACCGGCCCGCGGCTGCGACGTCGACCACGTCGTCGAGTACGACCACCACGCAGAAGCAGACGGGCGACCCCAACCAGGCCCCACCGCAAGTCGCAACCTCGCCTGCCTGTGCCGGTTCCACCACCGCCTCAAGACCCACTGTGACTGTGCTTCTGGGCATCCATTGTGGGTCGCCCGCCGGTCCGGAGCAGTGCAGTCTGGTGTCGGCGTCCTGGTCTGACTCGAAAGACACACTGGCCGTTTGCTTGCAAGC
>NZ_JAERSG010000005.1 GCF_016735675.1 Nocardioides baculatus
CAACACGATCGGTTACGACGGCCCGATCTCGGTGGAGTGGGAGGACGCCGGGATGGACCGGCTCCTGGGTGCGCCCGAGGCGTTGGAGTTCGTGCGCCGCCTCGCGTTCGACGCCCCCGACGCGGCCTTCGACGCCGCCTTCTCCACGCAGTCCTGAGGTCATGATGTCGAGCAACGAGGACGTCCCCGTTCGCGCCCCCGAGCGGACCGGCGTGTGGTTCGTGGGTGCGCGGGGATCCGTGGCGACCACGGCGGTCGTGGGCGCCCTCGGCGTGGCCCAGGGCCTGGCGCCGGCCACCGGGCTCGTGACCGAGCTCGAGGAGCTCGACCCCGACGGGTTGCCCCAGCTCGTGGACCTCGTCTTCGGCGGCCACGACGTCAACCCCCAGGGGGTGGCCAAGAAGGCCGAGTCCCTGGCGGAGGGGGGAGTGGTCCCGGCAGCCCTGGTCAGCGCGGTCGCCGCCGACTTGGAGAAGGTCGACGCAGAGGTCCGTCCCGGGTACGCCCCGGGCGAGGAGGACGTCGCCACCGCCGTCCAGCGACTGGCCGACGACATCTCCGACTTCCGCCGGCGTCACGACCTCGCACGTGTGGTCGTCGTCGACGTCGCCAGCACGCAACCCCCGGTGGACCACCCCGAGGAGCTGACGGACCTCGACGGTCCCCTGCCGGTCGGAGCGGTCTACGCACTCGCGGCGTTCCGGTCCGGGGCGTCCTTCGTGTCGTTCACGCCGAGCCCCTGCCTGCGCCTCCCGGTGGTCGTCGACGCGGCGGCGCGGCACGGCCTGCCCTACGCCGGGTGCGACGGGAAGACCGGGGAGACGCTCCTCAAGTCCGCCCTCGCGCCGATGTTCGTGATGCGGGCGCTCGACCTCCGGTCGTGGACGTCGGTCAACCTGCTCGGCGGCGGTGACGGTCGCACCCTGGCGGACCCCGAGGCGGCCCGCAGCAAGACCGTGGCCAAGCGGAGCGGGCTCGACGCCATGGTCGGGCGACCGGTGCCAGGTCCGATGCACATCGACCAGCTCGAGGACCTGGGGGAGTGGAAGACCGCGTGGGACCACGTGCGCTTCGACGGCTTCCTCGGCACCCGGATGACGCTCCAGCTCACCTGGCAGGGCTGCGACTCGGCCCTCGCCGCCCCACTGGTGCTCGACCTCGTCCGGTTGGTGTCCGCCGCACACGCAGCAGGACGCTCCGGGGCCCTCCCTGAGCTGGGCTTCTTCTTCAAGGACCCGGTCGGTGGCACCGAGCACCGGCTGACCGAGCAGTTCCACGAGCTGGTCGCCTGGCGTCGGGGACTGGCCTCGTGACGTCCTCGTCGCTGGTGCGGGACCTCGCCGAGCTCGTCCGCCTCCCGGCGGCGCTCACGGTCCCGGGCGACGCGTGGACGGGTGCCTCGAGGAGCGCAGCTGCGTCGGGCACGTCCCTCATGCCCGTCGGCTCGGTCCTCCTCTACTGGTCCGGCATGGCGCTCAACGACTGGGCCGACCGTGACCTCGACGCGGTGGAGCGACCCGAGCGGGTCATCCCGTCGGGTCGCGTCGCGCCCGAGCAGGCGCTGCTGGCGGCCGGTCTCCTCGCGGCCTGCGGCGTCGCGGTGACGGCGGCCGTGGGCGGTCGCGCGGCACTGCGGGTCAGCGTGCCGCTCGCCGCCCTGGTGGCGGCGTACGACGTCGTGGCCAAGGACTCCGCGGCAGGGCCCTTCGTGATGGCCTCGACGCGCGGGCTCGACGTGCTGCTCGGCTCGGCGGTGGCCCCCGCCGCCGCGCTGGCCCCGGCTGCGTCCGTCGCCCTGCACACTCTGGGCGTCACGGTGCTGAGCCGCGGGGAGGTGCACGGAGCCGACCCGGTGAGCACGACCGCAGCACTGGCGGCCACGATCGCTGCCGGCTCGGTCCTCCTGGCTTCCGTGTCCCGCAGCGGCCGGGGCAGCGACCGGTTGGTCGCCGTCGCGGCCGTGGTCGGCTACGGCATCGCCGTGGGCGGGCCGCAGCGACGCGCCCACGCCTCGCCCGACGCCGCTACCGTCCGGCGGGCGACCGGCTCCGGCATCGTGGGACTCACCTTCCTCCAGGCCGCCTGGCTCGCAGCGGCCGGGCGGACCGGACGGGCCGCGGTCGTGGCCGGTGCTGGTCTCGTGCTCCCGCGGCTCGCGCGCAGGATGAGCCCCACATGAGCCTGCGTCTCGGATACGGGCTCAACGGCTTCGCCGGCCACCGGCTGGCGGACGCCTGCAGCGTCGTCTCCTCCCTCGGCTACGAGGGCGTCGGGCTCACGCTCGACCAGCCCCACCTCGACCCCTTCGGTGACCTGCCCGCCCAGGTCTCGCACGCCCGCCGCTGCCTGGAGTCCTACGGCCTGGCCTCCGTGGTGGAGACCGGGTCCCGCTACGTCCTGGACCCGCTGCGCAAGCACGAGCCGACCCTCGTCAGCGACGAGGGACGCGACCGGCGGGTCGACCTGCTGTGCCGTGCGGTGTGGATCGCCTCCGAGCTCGGGTCGGAGGCCATGTCGTGCTGGTCGGGCACGCCGCGCGCGGGCGTGGACACCGAGGTCCTCTGGCAGAGGGTGGTCGACGGCCTCGGCCCGGTGCTCGAGCTCGCCGACGCCCGCGGCGTCGTCGTGTGCGTCGAGCCCGAGCCCGGGATGTTCCTCGCGACCCTCGACGACGTGCTCGAGCTGCGGCAGCGGCTCGGTGCCCCCGAGCACCTCCGGGTCACCCTCGACCTGGGTCACCTGGTCTGCAACGAGCCCCGCACCCCTGCCGCGACGGTGGAGGCCGCGGGCTCCCTCCTCGCCAACGTCCAGGTCGACGACATGGTCCGCGACGTCCACGAGCACCTCGAGCTCGGCACGGGCGAGCTGGACCTCGACCGCGTCCTCGGAGCCCTCGTCGAGTCCGACTACAGCGGGCTCGCGTGCGTCGAGCTGCCGCGGCACTCGCACGCCGCGCCCGTGGTCGCGGCGTCGTCGATGACCACCCTGCGGGCCTCGCTCGACCGGGTCAACCGGACCGTGGGCGCTTCCGGAGGTGGCCGATGACCGACGTGCGACTCCTCCTCCCGGCCGCGGACCTGCGCACCGCCCTGGGTGCCGACCCCTCGGCGGCGCTCGACGACATGCTCGCCTCGGTGGCCGCGGGGACGACGACGCTCGCCCGGACCTTCCCGGCGGCCGCGCGGCGCACGGCCCGGGGGCCGTTCGGCGACGGCGACGGCCACCGCATCGAGGACGCGGTGCGGGTCGAGCTGATCGCGACGGCGGCCACCGACCTCGGACCGGAGGCGCTGCTCGACGAGCTCACCCTGCTCTACCGCCACGGGGACGCCGATGAGAAGCGTGCCGTGCTGCACGCGCTGGCCGGGATCGACGACCCCCGGGTCGACGGTTCGGCCCTGCTGCTCGATGCGCTCCGCACCAACGACGTACGGCTCGTGGCTGCGGCGATGGGTCCCCACGCGAGCCGGCTCTCCGCGCACGACTGGCGGCACGGCGTGCTGAAGTGCCTGTTCGTCGGAGTCCCCCTGTCCGCGGTCGCCGACCTGCGCACCCGCGCCGACGACGAGCTCGTCGCCATGGTGGGCCGCTTCTCCGACGAGCGCCGTGCGGCGGGACGCCCGGTCCCCGACGACGCCCGCACCGTCCTCGCGATGAGTGCGCCCGACCCCACCGCGACCGCCCCGGAAGGCTGACATGCGCATCTTCGACCCGCACATCCACATGACCTCGCGCACCACCGACGACTACGAGCGGATGCACGCCGCGGGGGTGCGCGCCGTGGTCGAGCCGGCGTTCTGGCTGGGGCAGCCCCGCACCAACGTCGGCTCCTTCACCGACTACTTCGATGCGCTCGTCGGGTGGGAGCGGTTCCGTGCCGCCCAGTTCGGCATCACCCACCACTGCACGATCGCGCTGAACCCCAAGGAGGCCAACGACCCGCGGTGCGTCGGCGTCCTCGACGTCCTCGAGCGCTACCTCGGCAAGGACGGGGTGGTCGCCGTCGGCGAGATCGGCTTCGACTCGATGGGCGAGGCCGAGGAGGAGGCGTTCCGTCGCCAGCTGGCGCTGGCCGTGGAGTTCGCCCTGCCCGCGATGGTGCACACCCCGCACCGGGACAAGGAGGGGGGCACCGCCCGCACCCTCGAGCTCGTCGAGGAGTCGGGGATCGACCCCGGCATGGTCGTCGTGGACCACCTCAACGAGCTGACCGTCGGTCCTGTCGACGAGCGCGGGTGCTGGATGGGCTTCTCCATCTATCCCGACACCAAGATGGACCCGCAGCGCATGGTCCGCATCCTCCAGGACCGCGGCACCGAGCGGGTGCTGGTCAACTCGGCCGCCGACTGGGGGCGGAGCGATCCCCTCCTGACCCGTGTCACCGCGGACGCGATGCTGGCGGCCGGCTTCAGCGACGACGACGTCGACACGGTGATGTGGCGCAACCCGGTGGAGTTCTTCGGCCAGAGCGGACGACTCCTCCTCGACGGGGAGTCGGACGGCGCCGACCTGCGGTCGCCGGCGACGTTCGAGGGCAACTCCGTCCTGCGCGGAGAGCCGGTGGCCTGATGCGCCTGCGCCACCCCGATGGCACCGTCGTCCACCTGGGCTACGGCACCAACGTCCTGCCGGCCGAGGACGTCGACGGCCTCGTCCGCCAGGCGACCTCGATGGGCGGACTGATCCGTCGAGCACTCACCGAGCGAACCGGCGGCACGACGGGCGATCGCGTGGGTCTCGGCCTGTGGCTCCCCGCCGCAGCCGCCCACCGGCTGGCGGCCGACCCCGACAGCGTACGCCGGATCCGCGGCCGGCTGGCCGACCACGGCGTCGAGGTGGTGACCGTCAACGCGTTCCCCTACGCCGACTTCCAGGGGTCCGTGGTCAAGCACGCGGTCTACCTCCCGAGGTGGACCGACCGCGACCGCCTCGACTACACGCTCGCCGCTGCGCGGGTGCTCGCCGGGCTGCTGCCCGACGACGCCGACCACGGCTCGATCTCCTCGCTGCCCCTGGGGTGGCGCACCCCGTGGTCACCCACCGACCAGTCGGTCGCCGAGACGCACCTCGCCGAGCTCGCGGCCGGGCTCGCCGCCCTGGAGTCGCGCACCGGTCGCCGGGTGGTCGTCGGCATCGAGCCCGAGCCCGGCTGCGTGGTCGAGACGATCGAGGACGCGGTGGACCGGCTGGCCCGGGTCGACCGCGAGTGGGTGGGCGTCTGCCTCGACCTGTGCCACCTGTCCGTGGGCTTCGACGACGCGGTCCGGGCGCTGGGGCTCCTCGACGAGGCCGGGCTGCGCGTGGTCAAGGCACAGCCCGCGTCGGCGCTCGTGGTCGACGACCCGGGGCACCCGGAGGCCCGGCGCGCCCTCACGTCCTACGCCGAGGACCGCTTCCTGCACCAGGTGCGGCAGGAGCTGCCCGGTGGCCGCGACATCGCCGGCCGCGACGACCTCCCCGAGGCGCTGGACGGTCCGGAGCCGCTCGCGACGGACTCCGCCTGGCGGGTCCACTTCCACGTCCCCGTCCACGCCGACCCCGCCCCGCCGCTGCGCACCGGGCGCGAGGACCTGCGCGCGTCCTTGGCCGCCCTCCTCGGTGGCCCCACCGCGCGGGTGGACCACCTCGAGGTCGAGACCTACACCTGGTCGGTGCTCCCCGGCGGCGCCCCGGCCGACGAGGACGCACTGGCCGACGGCCTGGCCGCCGAGCTCGCGTGGGTGCACGCCGAGCTCGTCGACCTCGGGCTCGTACCGCTCTGACCACACCACCCCTGGAGGACCTGATGGACCAGCTGCTCGTCGTCGACGTGGTCGGACTGACGCCCGACCTGCTGCAGCACATGCCGCGGTTGAGGAGATTGGCCGACACCGGGTCGTCCGCGGTGCTCGACACCGTGCTCCCGGCTGTCACCTGCAGCGTGCAGTCGACCTTCCTGACGGGGCTGCCGCCGTCCGGCCACGGCATCGTCGGCAACGGGTGGTACTTCCGCGACCTCGGCGAGGTCTTCCTCTGGCGCCAGCACAACGCGCTCGTGGGCGGCGAGAAGGTGTGGGAGACGATCCGCCGGCAGGACCCGGGCTACACGGTCGCCAACGTGTGCTGGTGGTACGCGATGGGCGCCTCGACCGACTGGACGGTCACCCCGCGCCCGATCTACTACGCCGACGGCAAGAAGGCCCCCGACTGCTACACCCGCCCGCCCGAGCTGCGCGACGAGCTCGTCGCCGAGCTGGGCGAGTTCCCGCTGTTCCAGTACTGGGGTCCGACGGCCTCGATCCGTTCGACCGAGTGGATCGTCGGCGCCGCTCGCCGCCTGATGCCCCGGGCCGACCTGACGCTCGCCTACCTCCCGCACCTCGACTACGACCTCCAGCGCTTCGGCCCCGACGCCCCCGAGGCGCACCAGGCGGCCCGTGACGTCGATGCTGCCCTCGCGCCGCTGCTCGACGACGCCGCGCGCGCCGGCACCCGCGTCGTCGTCGTGTCGGAGTACGGCATCACGAGGGCCGACACGCCGGTCGACGTGAACCGGTTGCTGCGGGCGGAGGGCCTGCTCGAGGTCTACACCCAGGACGGGATGGAGTACCTCGACCCGTGGGTCTCCCGGGCGTTCGCGGTCGCCGACCACCAGGTCGCCCACGTCTACGTCGCCGATCCCGCCGACCTCGAGCGGGTCCGCGCGGTCTGCGCCGGGCTCGAGGGCGTGGCCGAGGTGCTCGACGCCTCCGGCCAGGCCGCGGTCGGCCTCGACCACCCGCGCTCGGGCGAGCTCGTGCTCGTGGCGGAGCCGACGGCGTGGTTCACCTACTACTACTGGGACGACGACGACCGTGCCCCCGACTTCGCCCGCGGGGTGGAGATCCACCGCAAGCCCGGCTACGACCCGGCGGAGCTCTTCTTCGACCCCGAGGACAGGCTCGTCAAGGCGAAGGCCGCGCTGACCCTCGCCCGCAAGGCGGCCGGCCTGCGCTACGCGATGAAGGTCGTCCCGCTCGACCCGTCGCCCGTGCGCGGGACCCACGGTCGCCTCCCCGCTCGCGACGGCGACTCACCCATGGTGCTGTGCGACCGCCCCGACGTCCTCGACGGGCGCATCGCGGCGACGGACGTCCGCGACCTGCTGCTCAGGATGGCGGGGGCATCGGCGGTTGCCGCTGCCGACGCAGGTGCCGGGACCTCCTCGTGACCGACGTCGACGCCCTCCTCGACCGCGTGCGCGACCGGCTGCGTACGCCGGCGTCGTGCGGGGTCCCGCGGGTCGACGGCGTCGTCGCGGACGCACTGCGGCCGGGCAAGCTGCTGCGGCCCGCGATGGTGGTCCGCAGCGCCGCGGCCGCGGGTGCCGACCTCGCTGCGGCGGAGGTGCGGCACGCCGTCGTGGAGGCGGCGCTCGCGACGGAGCTGCTGCACGTGGCCACCCTCGTCCACGACGACATCATCGACGGAGCGGACCTGCGTCGCGGCCGCGCGTCGGTGGTCGCACAGGCAGGCCTGTCGACGGCGATCGTCGTGGGTGACCTGCTCCTCGCCCGTGGGAGTGCTGCAGCCGCGGCCTCGGCGCCGGGCGTGTCCACGGTGTGGGCGCGGGCCCTCGACCTGATGGCGGCCGGTCAGCTGCACGAGGGGGAGCTGGTCGACCTGCCCTCCCTCGCCGCACAGGCGGAGTACGCCTCGCTCAAGACCGCCGAGCTGTTCCGTTCGTCCGCCGAGGCGGGCGCCCTGGCGGCGGGTGCGGACGCCGGGGTGGTGGCCGCGCACGGTCGGTACGGGCTGCACTTCGGACGCGCCTTCCAGCACGTCGACGACCTGCTGGACCGCTACGGCGACCCGGCCCTGACCGGCAAGCCGACGGGTGCCGACGCGCGCAACGGCGTACCGACCCGGCTCTCGCTCGTGCCGGACGGCCGTGGCGTGGACGAGGTGCTCGAGCTCGTCGTCAGCGAGCTCCGGGAAGCGCGATCCTCGCTCCCACCCGCGGCCTCGGCGTGGGGCTGCTGGGGCGTGGAGGCCCTCGCTCGCGCCACCCTCGTGGTCCTCGACGACGCCGACCCGGAGGTCACCGCCCGCGTCGCGACCGCCTTCGGACGCCTCGAGCCCGCGCCCCACCATCCACGAACGGAGACCCAGCCGTGCCTCGACACCCGTCACCACAGCTGCCCGCACGACGTATCCGCATGAGCGGTGTGCGAGCGGGTCTGCGCCGCGTCGCCGTCCTGCTGGCCGTCGCCTCGGCCGCTGTGCTCTCCGGCTGGCCGCAGGTGCAGCCCGCGGTCGCCCACAGTGCTCTGGTCGCGTCCCAGCCGCCCGCCGACGGGCTGGTCGAGGTGATGCCCTCGCGTGCCTACCTCACCTTCTCGGCACCGGTCCGCGAGGTGAAGGAGATCGCGGTCATCGGTCCGGAGGGGAGCGTCACCAACGGTGAGGCGACGTTCGACGGTGCTGAGGTCATGCAGACCCTGTGGGCGGGCCCGGCGGGCGACTACACGATGTCCTACTTCGTCGTGTCCGAGGACGGGCACGACGTGCGTGGCGACCTGCACTTCGAGGTCGGCGCGCTCTCGGTCCTCGAACCCGGCACCTCCACCGACCCCGACGCCAGCAGCGCCCCCGCCCCCGTCCGGTCGGCGGACGAGCCGGAGGAGGATGGCCCGGGGATCGCGGTGCCGGCGGCACTCCTCGTGGGCAGTGCCGCAGTCGCACTGGTGCTGGGGCGACGACGGTCGCTGCGGTCCGGTTCGGCACGGTCGCGGTAGGGGTCGCGGTAGGCCTCCAGGGGCTCGAACCCTGAACCAACGGATTAAAAGTCCGCTGCTCTACCAATTGAGCTAGAGGCCCGCGGCACGGGGCGCCGTGCCGGCACCGATCATCTCAGAGGGCTTGGCTGGCTCGGGCGGGGCGGGTCTGGACCACCTGCGCCGGGTCTGGTCAGCGGCGCGGGACTGCTGGCAGCATCCGAGCGTCGGCGGAGGGGCCGCTGACGGCGGGGTCGAGGGATGCCATGAGGGGACGGCTGGCACGCAGGCTGCACGGGCTGTTCCTGTCACCCGTGCTCCGCCGCATCGGCTTCCACGTCAACCGGCTCACGGCCGGGATGGAGCGCGGCTTCTTCCTCCGCCTGATGCTCGGCCTCTTCGCCGTGGTCGCGGTGGCCTCGGTCCTGGTGACCGCGATCGAGGGCGACAAGGACTCGGTCGGCTCGGTCGCCGAGTCGTTCGGGGCGACCTTCTACTGGGGCGTCACCACGGTCATGGGCGCGGGCGACGCGTCGTACGTCACCTCCGTGGCCGGCTACCTCGTGAGCTGGCTGCTCGTGCTCTTCGGCGTGGCGATCGTCGCCGCGATCACCGGGGCGCTCGTGGGCTTCGTCATCGACTTCCTGCTGAAAGAAGGTCAGGGCATGGGTGCAGCGGGCTACCGCGACCACATCGTGGTGTGCGGGTGGAACCCCACCGCGCGCGAGCTGATCACGGAGCTGTCCACCGACGAGTACACCCCTCGGGTCGTCGTCGTGCACGACTCGGACAAGAACCCGGCCGGGTCGCTCGCCTACTTCGTGAGCGGTGACTGCACGGACGCGGACGTGCTCAGGCGGGCGGGGATCGAGGAGGCGATGGCGGCGATCATCTGCCCCGCGGACGCCAGCAACGACGCGGACATGCGCTCGATCCTCACGGTGATGGCGGTCGAGACGATCGCACCCCAGGTGCGCACGGTGGTGGAGGCCAACAACCCGGCGCACGTCGAGCACTTCAAGCGGGCGCGCGCCGACGAGATCGTCGTGACCTCGCGCATCGCCTCCCGGCTGCTCGCCCGCTCGTCGCTCTACCCGGGCATCGCGGGCATCGTCACCGACATCGTGTCCGGCGGCGAGGGGTCCGAGCTCTACCGCGTCACCCTCCCCGACGAGTACATCGGCCTCTCCGTCGACGAGCTCTCGTCGCGGATGCGGAGCGAGCACAACGCCACCCTCCTCGCGGTCGGCCGCGAGTCCGCGTCGTTCGTCAACCCCGGCCCCGGCTTCCGGCTCCAGCCCGGCGACGACGCGGTGGTCGTCGCCGAGTCGCTGGGCACGCTCGCACCGCTGAAGGTCGACAACGGCTGAGCCCGACGCTCAGCCGGCGCGTACGACGAAGTGGATCTGGCCGGTCTCCCCGGTGACGGCGTCCAGGAGGTGGCCGTCGACCCGCGGCTCGGCCTCGTCGTCGAGGTAGAGGCGCGCGCCGTCGTCCTCCACGATGCGGTCCCCCGGCTCCGGCGCGGCCACCGTCCGTACGTCGAGGGTCTCGGCGTGGGGCTCGGGCGCGGCGATCCGGAGGCCGGACCGACGTCCGACCCGGGGGTGCGCCGTGACCTGTCGGACGACGCGGTGTGCGCGGGGAGTCATGGTGATCATGTCGTCTCCTTCTCGCTCGGGTGGCACCGGCTCGGTGCCCGTCCTTCCATCAAGACAGCGCTCGGACGTGCGGGCAAGGAAGGTGGCGGACGTGGTCGGGGACTGTCCGGGAGGCGTCACCGGCCTGTCATCCGATCGTCATGTCGGCGGGTCGGGGCACCCGATGTCGCCCGCGTCGGCGATGCCGTCGGCGAGTCGTCCGGGCAGCAGCACGGCGTAGTCCTTCGCCGTGACGTCACCGGTCGCGAGCGCACCGCCGGGCAGGGGGACGTCGACCGCCTGGCCGGATGTCACGAGCCGCACGGCGCGCACCCCCGGCGCCGACGTCACCGAGAGCACGATCTGGCCGACGGCCAGAGGGAGTCGCTCGGCGTCACCGACGGCGACGGGGTCGAGCACGACCTCGGCGACACCCGAGACGACCCGCGCCAGCCCGAGCGCGGCCGTGGACGGGATGGCCGAGGCCAGGCCGCTGTCGCGCTGCGCCGCGGTGGGTGCTGCCTCGAGCGCGTCCAGCACCTCCCGCACGACGACCTCGGGCGGGCGGTCGCACGACGAGTCCACGGTCGCGGGAGCCAGCCTGTCGTCCGGTCCGACCCAGAACACGACCGGGACGTCCCCCGGCAGCGTCGTGACGTCGCTCGGCGAGCCCGAGGTGGCGTCACCGGCGCCGAGCAGGTCGTAGGGCACGGACGAGTCCTCGACCACCTGGGTGCGGCTCCCGTCGGGGAGTCCGCAGCCGCCCGTCCCCGCCGCGAGGACGACCGTGAGCAGGAGCGGGACCCCACGACGACGCCGGACGCGGCTCACCGGTCCACCTCCGGGCGTGACAGGGGGAGACGTACGACGAACTCCGCGCCGCCGCCGTCCGCACCGGCGCACCGCACCGTGCCGCCGTGGCGGCGCACCGTCTCGGCGACGATGCTGAGGCCGAGACCGCTGCCGGTCCCCACCTTCGTGCCGCCGGCCCGGGCGAAGCGTTCGAAGATCCGCTCGCGCTCGTCCGGCGGCACGCCGGGGCCGGTGTCGCGGACGGTGATGTCGACGTGGTCGCCGCGTACCTCCGTGCGCACGCTCGCGAGCCCGCCGCCGTGCAGCTCGGCGTTGCGCACCAGGTTCACCAGCGCTCGCACCATCTGCGGGCGGTCGACGAGCACCTGCGCCCCGGATCCGTCGGAGCGCACGTCGAGCCCCTCCGCACCGCCCGTCGCCAGCGCGTGCCGGACGAGGTCGTCGACCGCGGTGGGCGAGAGCGCCGACTCGTCGATCCCCGCCTCCAGCCGACCGAGCGCGAGCAGGTCCTCGAGGGCCCGCCGGAAGCGCGCCAGCTCGTCGGCCATCAGCCCGACGGCCCGCTGGGACTGCGGGCTGAGGTCGCGGGCGCGCTGGAGCAGCGCGAGGCTGGTGGTCAGGGTCGTCAGCGGGGTGCGCAGCTCGTGGCTCACGTCCGCAGCGAACCGGGCGTCGCGCTCGATGCGGTCGTGCAGGTCGTCGACCATGTGGTTGAAGGAGTCCACCAGCACCGACAGGTCCGGGTCGTCGCTGCCCGCCAGCCGTCGGTGGAGGTCCCCTGCGGAGATGTCCGTGGCGGCGCGCGACACCTCGCGCAGCGGCGAGAGCAGCCGACCGCTCGCCGTGCGTCCCAGCGCGGCGCCCGCGAGGGTGGTCAGCGCGGCGCCGACGGCCAGCGCGAGGGCCAGGGTGTGCAGCGTCGCCTGCAGCTCGTCGGCCACCGCGATCTCGAAGTACTGCGCGTCGACGGACGGCAGCGGGATGCCCACCACGACGGCGTGCGGGTCGGTGCGGTCGGTCCACGCGAGGCTCGCCGACCCCTCGTCCACCGTGGGACGCACCCCCGCGGTCAGCGCCTCGCCCGACTGGTCGAGGGTCGAGGAGAACCACTGTCCGCGTCGGTACACGTGCATCGACGCTCCGGCCGGCGGTGCCACGGCCCCGAGCGCCTCGCTGACGCTGGTGCCGGCCGTGGCCAGGCCGTCACGCACGAGCGCCGCGTCGGCGTACGCCTGCCGCAGCGCCGTGCGCTCACGCTGCTCGACGAGGAGCTGACGTGCGGAGACGTACGTCCCCACCGACAGCGCCACCGACAGCAGCAGCGCGCCCAGGGCGAACGTCGCCGTCACCGACGCGCGCAGGCCCGGACGCACTGCTCGACCCGTCACCGAGCGTCGAGCCGGTAGCCCAGACCGCGGACCGTGACCAGCGTCCGCGGCTCGGCCGGGTCGAGCTCGAGCTTCTTGCGCAGTCGCCGGACGTGCACGTCGACGATCCGCTCGTCGCCGAAGAACCCGCGGTCCCACACGTGGTCGAGCAGGGCGGCCCGGCTCAGCACGCGACCGGCGTTCTCGGACAGCACGGTGAGCAGCTTGTACTCCGTCATGGTCAGGTGGATCTCCCGCTCGCCGCGTCGCAGGTGAGCGGCGGCGCGGTCGAAGACGAGCGGGCCGGCGCCGGAGTCGAGGACGAAGACCTCGCCGGCGTGGGGGGCGTCCGGCTGCTGATCCGGCGAGGACGCCGCCTGTGCCAGCGCCGGCCGCCGCAGCAGCGCGCGGAGACGAGCCTGCACCTCCGTGACGTCGAAGGGCTTGCTGACGTAGTCGTCGGCGCCGGCCTCGAGGGCGGAGACGATGTCCTGCACGCCGTCCCGGGCGCTGATGACCACGATGGGGGCGTCGGTGAGCGGGCGCGCGCGCCGGATGAACGTGAAGCCGTCCACGCCACCCAGCATCAGGTCGACCAGCATGATCTCGATGTCGCGCTCCTCGACGAGCCGGAGCGCGGTCTCCGCGTCTCCCGCCTCCTCGACCTCGTAGTCGTCGTCCTCGAGCACCAGGCGGAGCGACGTGCGCAGGCCGATGTCGTCCTCGAGCACCAGTACGCGAGTCGTCATGGGCTCCACCTAACCATCGCGGCCGATGCCGGCGGTCCGACCGACGGCTCGGCGGCTTTGTCACGGAACTGCAATGGGTCGATCAGGTTCCCCGTCATCTCCGGCTGGCACCGTTGAGGCACGTGAGGACGCAGGTGCCGTACATGAACGAGGAGGAGTCGACGATGACGATGGTGCACGAGCTCGTGCCACTCGGTGCGGGCGCCATGGCGTTGGCCGATCAGCAGGACGACGTGCGGGGAATGCCGGTGATGGACGTGCGCGACCACCGGGTGGGCGAGGTGGAGGAGATCCTCCTCGACCCCGACCAGCGTCGGGCGCGGCTGCTCGTCGTCGCCTCCGGAGGTTTCCTCGGACTCGCCCAGCACCACCGGCTGGTGCCGGTGGACGCCGTGGCCCGGGTGCGCGACGCCGTGCTCCTCGAGCGCAGCGACCTCCACGTCGAGTCCGGCTTCGACTACGACCCCGAACCGCCAGGCCCCGTCGACTACCGCCCCGTCTACAGCTACTTCGGCTACACGCCCTACTGGGAGGACGGCTACCCCTCGCCGTACTTCCACGACCGGGACAGATGACCGCTCGCCGCTGGGGGGCGGCGAGTGCATGTGGGGAAGAGAAGCCCTCCGGGTCATGGGCCCGGGGGGCTTCACCCCGCCCGGCGCACGTGGCGCGACGGTCCCGGGTCAGTTGTGCGACAAGGCTGTCACACAGGTTGTCGCCCGCAGGCGGGTCTTGGTTGCATCGACGCACCCGACCGAGATGTGGTGATCGCTGATGGCGACGGACAACCAGTGGGAGTGGCTCGCGGCCATCGAGGACGCGATCAACTCGACCTTCGACCCGGTCGCCGCCGCGGTGACGTCGGTGATCTTCTACGCACCGACCATCGGTGGCGTCACGTTCCCGCTGATCGTGCTGTGGCTCGTCGTCGCCGCGATCGTCTTCACCATCTACTTCAAGGGCATCCAGTTCGTCTCGTGGCGCACCAGCCTCGACCTGGTGCGCGGCAAGTTCTCCCGTGCCAGCGACCCGGGCGAGGTGACGCACTTCCAGGCGCTGTCGTCCGCGGTGTCAGGGACCGTCGGGCTCGGCAACATCGCCGGCGTGGGGGCGGCGGTCACGCTCGGCGGGCCGGGGGCGACGTTCTGGATGATCGTCGCTGGGCTCTTCGGCATGTGCACCAAGTTCGTCGAGTGCACGCTCGGGGTGAAGTACCGCGAGGTGCACGAGGACGGCAGTGTCACCGGTGGGCCGTTCCGCTACCTGCCGGTCGCCTTCGAGCGCTTCGGCAGCGGCGCCTCGCGCGCGCTGACCCTCGTCTTCGCCGTTGCGCTGTTCCTGTTCGGGGCCGTCGGCGGCAACATGTTCCAGGCCAATCAGACCTTCGCCCAGGCGCGCGAGGTGACCGGTGGGGACGACGGGTTCCTCGGTTCCTCCGGGTCGGCCCTGGTCTTCGGACTGGTGCTGGCCTTCCTCGTCGGGGCCGTCATCCTCGGCGGCATCACCTCGATCGCGCGGGTCACCTCGCGGCTCGTGCCGGCCATGGGCCTGCTCTACCTCGGCACCTGCCTTCTGGTGATCTCGGGCAACATCGGCAACGTGCCCGGCGCGATCGGGGAGATCGTCTCGGGCGCCTTCGCGCCCGAAGGCGTCGCGGGCGGCGCGGTCGGCGTGCTGATCATCGGCTTCCAGCGCGCGGCGTTCTCCAACGAGGCAGGCGTCGGCTCGGCGCCGATCGCCCACTCCGCGGTCAAGACCAAGCACCCGGTGAGCGAGGGTTTCGTCGCCCTCCTCGAGCCCTTCATCGACACCGTCATCATCTGCACGCTGACCGCGCTGACCATCGTCATCGCCGACGCGCCCTACTACGCCGAGCAGCGCGAGGTCGTCGCCAGTGGCGGCCCGACCCCCGACGGCGTCGTCGTGACCTCCCGGGCCTTCGAGACCTTCCTCCCGCAGTTCCCGGTGATCCTGGCCATCGCGGTGGCGCTCTTCGCCTTCTCCACCCTGATCACCTGGTCCTACTACACGATGAAGGCCTGGACCGAGATCTTCGGACGGTCCCGGCGCAGTGAGGCGACGTTCAAGGTCGTCTTCTGCTGCTTCACCGTGATCGGCAGCGTCATCACGTTCACCTCGGTCCTCGACTTCGCGGACTCGATGCTCTTCGTGTGCGCCATCGTCAACCTGCTCGCCTGCTACCTGCTCCTGCCCAAGGTGCGCGACGAGCTGCGGTCCTTCCGCGAGGGACGCCGCAACGGCTCGATCACGGAGGTCCCGGTCGAGGAGCGCGCCACGACCTGATCCGCTCGCGCAACGAGCCGGGCGTCGGTCCCGCGGTGTCGGCACCCGTCGCCATCGGCCCGGCCAGCTGGGCGAAGGTGGTGACGGTGAGGGCGGCCGCGAGGCCGATCCCGGCCAGCACGACACCCGCGTCGAGGAAGCCGCCCCACCCGCCGCCGGGCCGTACGCCGACGGCGAGCAGACCCGCGACGGCGAGGACGACCCCGGTGGTCGCGAAGATCCGGTGCGGCCGGGCCGATGCCATGCTCGGCATCCCGCCGCGCAGCACGCTCCAGGTCGTCAGGACGGCAGTGCCCCACGCCAGCGAGACGAGCAGCGCGCCCACGATGTCGGCGGGGCGGTGCCAGCTGGCGACCAGGGTCGCCGCCGCCGTGACGGTGACGGCGCCCGAGCCCACGAGGGAGACCGTCGTCCGGGCCGCGCCGGGAGCGACGAGCAGGGCGGCGAACACCAGGGAGACGACCACCGTCGCATGGCCGCTGGGGAAGCTCTCGACCGTCAGGTAGCCGTGGTCGGCCCGCTCCGTGAGCGCCTTGATCGCCTGGGTGGTCACGTTGGCGCCGAGGGCCAGCACGGCGGCGGCCGCCGCGGCGACGTAGCGTCCACGCAGCACGGCGACGGCCACTGCCACGAGCACCGCCACGGCGATCGAGCCGAGGGAGACGTTGCCCAGCACTCCGACCAGACGGCGCGTCGTCGCCTCGTCGCCCGCCACGACGTCCATGCCGGCCTGGTCGAGCGCCTGGCCGAGCCGTGTCTGCTGGCTGCGGTCGCCCAGCCACACCACGGCGACAACGCAGAGCAGGCCCACGCCGGCGCACGCCGCCGTGCTGCGCCAGCGCTCCCACTGCGCGCGGAGAAGGCCCCGTTCCCCCCGCTCCGGCTGCATGCGCCCATCGTGGCACGGCACTCGTACCGTGCCGGGTCACGGACGAGCGCTCGCGGGGAGCACGCCGTCCCGGTCTTGTACGTTCGGCCCATGGAGTCCCGCCACGCCCTGGTCAGGCAGCCGTCGTCGCGGCTCGGAGACGGGCTCGTCACCCACATCGAGCGCACCGAGGTCGACATCGACCTCGCGCGGCGCCAGTGGCAGGCGTACGTCGACGCGCTGCACGCGGCCGGGTGGACCACCACCGAGGTCGAGCCGGCCGACGACCACCCCGACGCCGTCTTCGTCGAGGACACGATGGTCGTCTACGGCGACCTCGCCGTGATCGCCCGTCCCGGCGCCGACGAGCGCCGCGGGGAGACGGAGGCGGCCGAGGCGGCGGTGCGCGGCCACGGCTACCGCATCGCTCGCATCGAGGCGCCCGGCACCCTCGACGGCGGCGACGTGCTCAAACACGACGGCACGGTCTGGGTCGGCGTCGGCGGTCGGACCAACGAGGCCGGCGTCGACCAGCTGCGCGAGCTCCTCGCGCCTCTCGGCGCCGACGTGGTCGGCGTACCGGTCGAGAAGGTGCTGCACCTCAAGTCCGCGGTCACCGCCCTGCCCGACGGCACCGTCGTCGGCCACCTGCCGCTCGTCGACGAGCCCGACGTGTGGGCCGGGCACTTCCTCGCCGTGCCGGAGGAGTCCGGCGCGCACGTCGTGCTCCTCGACGGCTCGACGGTGCTGATGGCCGCCTCCGCGCCGGAGTCCGCAGCGTTGTTCCGCGACCGCGGCCTCGACGTCGTCACCGTCGACATCTCCGAGTTCGAGAAGATGGAGGGCTGCGTGACCTGCCTGTCCGTCCGGTTGCGCGACCTGCCGTCGTGACCCTCGTCGAGGTCTGCCTCGAGGACGTCGGGGGAGCGGCGGTCGCGTCGGCCGCAGGGGCCGAGGCGATCGAGGTCTGCGCCGGGCTCGCCGACGGTGGTACGACGCCGACGCTGGGCTTCGTCCTCCACTGCCTCGCGGCCGCGCCCGACCTCGAGCACCGGGTGCTGGTGCGGGCCCGGGCCGGCGACTTCGTCCACTCGCCCGCCGAGGTGGACGTGATGGCAGCCGACATCGAGGCCGTGCGCGCGGCCGTGCCGGCCGCCGCGAGCGTCGGCTTCGTGATCGGCACGCTGACCGCCACGGGAGACATCGCCCCGGACGCCGTACGACGCCTCGTCGCCGCGGCAGGGGACGCACCGGTCACCTTCCACAAGGCCTTCGACTCCGTGCCGGACAAGCCCTCGGGGCTGGCGCTCCTGCGCGACCTCGGCATCAGCCGGGTCCTCACCTCCGGCGGCCCCGGGCCGGCGCTCGACCACCTGCCGGTGCTGGCCGACCTCGTCGAGCGGGGCGGCGATGACGTGCGGATCGCGGTCGGCGGCGGCGTCCGCCCGGCCAACGTCGCCCGGATCGTCGCGGAGACCGGCGCACGCGAGGTGCACCTGCGGGCACCCGGCACGGTCGTGCCCGCAGGCACGTCGGCCGGCTACGACGACGGCCGCCGGAGCGTGACCAGCGCAGATGTGCTGGCCGAGGTGATGACGGCGCTCGGTCGCTAGTCCGCACGGTTCGAGCACGACGTCGACGACGTACCGCGTGCATCGCAACCACAGGTTGCGCATCACGGTTGTCGCGCCTAGGCTGACGCGCAACCAATCATTGCGCATTGCGCCACGACCCGAGGACTGCCCATGAGCGACCTGACCCACACGATCACCGTCGACGCCACCCCGCTCGAGGCCTACGACGCGATCATCGACGTCCGCTCGTGGTGGGGCGCGACCAACATCGTCGGCCCGACCGACCGGGTCGGCGCCGAGTGGTACTACCTCGTGCCGGACATCCACTTCTCCAAGCAGCGCACCGCCGAGCTGGTGCCCGGCGAACGCGTGGTGTGGGAGTTCACCGACGGCCACCTCGACTTCGTCGAGGACGCCGGCGAGTGGATCGGCACCACGGCGCGGTTCGACATCTCCTCCGACGGCGACCGGACGACCGTGAGGTTCACCCACGAGGGCCTCTCGTCCACGGACGAGTGCTTCGACGTCTGCCACGACGCCTGGGGGCACTACGTCGCCGGGAGCCTCGCGCAGCGGATCGCCACCGGGAGCGGCACGATGCGTACCCGCGAGGAGGACGAGGCCGCAGTCGCTCAGCACACCACCAGGCGGACCGCGTGAGCGCGGACGACGCCGAGCGCCTCGCCCGGCTCGCCACGGACCTCCGTGGACTGCACTCCGGCGGGATGCTCGTCCTCCCCAACGTGTGGGACGTCGGCAGCGCCCGGGTGGTCGAGGGCGCCGGCTACCGCGCCCTGGCCACCGCCAGCGCCGCCGTCACCGCTGTGCTCGGCCACGAGGACGGCGACGTCGCCCCGTCGGACGAGATGTTCGCCGCCGCCGCGCGCATCGCCCGGGCGGTGTCGGTGCCGGTGAGCATCGACGCCGAGGCCGGTTACGGGCTGCCCCCGGCCGAGCTGGTCGACCGTCTCCTCGCCGCCGGCGTCGTCGGGTGCAACCTCGAGGACAGCGACCACGCGGCCGGTGGTCTGGTGGACGCCGACCGGCACGCGGCCTACCTGGCCGAGGTCCGGGCCGCCTGTGCCGCGCGGGAGGTCCCCCTCGTCCTCAACGCCCGCGTCGACGTGTTCCTCCCGCCGGCCGGCGTGCCCGCTGACGGGCGCGTCGACGAGGCGCTCCGGCGCGCGCGCCTCTACCGGGAGGCCGGAGCCGACTGCGTCTACCCGATCGGCGTCGGAGACCCCGACGTGCTGGCGCGGCTGGTCGAGGGGATCGACGGCCCGGTCAACGGCAACAGCGGTCCCGACCTGCCCCTCGCCGTGCTGCGCGACCTCGGGGTGGCCCGGGTGTCCTACGGACCACGCTTCTACCGTGCGGCGCTGGCCGACCTCGACCGGGCCGTACGCCGGCTCGCGGAGGAGTGACCGAGTGCGAGCCCTGACCTGCAACCGTCGGTTGCTACTGTGCGCGGGACCGCCGGTGACCCGAGGAGTGACATGACCGACGAGCACCCTGCCCAGGAGCTCGGCCGCATCGACCGCGAGATGCTCGTCGAGGCGTCGCCCGAGATCGTCTACGAGGTCATCACGTCCCCCGAGCACCTGCGCGAGTGGTGGCCCGACGGGGCCGCGCTGGAGCCGGTGGTCGGAGCCCGCGGCATCCTGACGTTCGGCGAGGCCGGTGCTCCCGATGCCGTCCACGCGCCGATCACGGTCGTCGAGGCCGACCCGCCCAGGCGCTTCGTGTTCAGCTGGGTGGAGGACGAGGTGGGGGGAGCCGCCAGGTCGCTCCTCGTCACCTTCCACCTCGAGCAGGTCGACGGAGGCACTCTGGTGCGCTTCTCCGAGACCGGCTTCCGCGAGAAGGGGTGGGAGGCGGCCGTCCTCGAGGAGGCGTACGCCGACCACGTCCGGGGCTGGGACCACTTCCTGCCTCGGCTGATGGCGCACGCCGAGACGGTGGGTGCGCGCCGGTGAGCGCGGCGGTCGACGACGACCTCTGGTCCGCCGTGGGCGACCCCATGCGGCGCCGCATGCTCGACCTCCTGCTCTCAGGTGGACCGAGCACCGCGACGACTCTCAGTGAGGAGCTGCCCATCACCCGCCAGGCCGTCGCCAAGCACCTCCAGGTGATGGACCGTGTCGGGCTGGTGCAGGCGGAGGTCGTCGGCCGGGAGCGCCGCTACGAGGTCGACAGCGCCCAGCTGGCCCGGGCCGTGGCCCAGCTGGCCGCCGTGGGCGCGAGCTGGGACGGCCGGCTGGCGCGGATCAAGCAGATCGCGGAGCGGCTGCAGCGCGCGGCCGACCAGGGGTGACGCGCGGGCTTCGCGGACGCTAGTGCGCCGTGTCCCCGGGGAACAGCACGGCGTTCGCCAGCGGGTCGACCCCGGACACGTCGTCCAGCGGGAACATCGGTCGCTGGATCCGCTGGTGCCCGAGACGTGCGAGGTCCTGGTCGACCCCGCCGGGCGTGAGCGCGAGCATCCAGTCGGCGGCCATGTCGAAGAGCTCGGGCTCGAGGTAGCCGATCTTCACCACCACGATGTCGGCCCCTCGGGGGTCCAGCCCGAGCCCGGTGAAGTCGGACTCGAGGTGGTAGGGGCGGCGGCGCCGGGTCAGCACCACGTCGACGGCCGGCGTGCGAACGACGACCTCGAGGTTGTCGTCGCTCGGCACGACGGCGACCACCTGGCCCGAGACCTCGGCGGGTGGGGCCGGCCGGTCGTCGACACGCGCGCCGAGCGTGAGCCGTACGTCCGCCCCGACGCCGGCCTCGGCGGCCGCGAGCGCGCCCATCGCGTCGGGGATCGAGGCGTAGATCGCCCGCTTCCCGCTCGCCGCCAGCTCCTCGCTCGCCAGCAGTCGGGTTAGGGTCCAGGTCACGTCGCCGGCCCCGCCCGCGGTCGGGTTGTCGCCCGAGTCGGAGACGAAGTAGGGCGCCACCGGCGACGCGATCGCGGCGGCCAGCACCTCGTCGAAGGTCCCGGTCGGTGCCACGAAGCCGAAGTCCTCGCGGCGCTCCCACAGCTCGCCCGCCAGGCCGGTCGCCGACGAGAGCGCGAGGTCGGCGTCGTCGCCGACCACCATCACGACGGCACAGTTGCGCGGCTCGTCGGCCCACGGGTAGCCGACCCAGATCCCCGCGTCGAGGATCCCGTCGAGCGCCTCGACCTCCGGCACGCGGGCGTAGAGGCTGGTCGCAGGCTCCTGCCGCGTGCTGGTCATCTCGCCGGGGAGCAGGATCGGCACCGGCACCCACGCCTTCGCCGGTCGCCGCTGCCCGAGCGGCAGGGCGAGCCGGTCCACGAGGTTGCGGGCGGCGCGCTCCTTGGTCTCCTGCCAGTCGACGTGGGGAGCGGTCCGGTAGGTCGTCAGCAGGTCGACGGTCCCGGCGAGCGTCCTCGAGACGTTGCCGTGCAGGTCCATCCCCGTGCTGATCAGGCAGTCGGGCCCGACCACGGCTCGTACGGCGACGGCGAGGTCGCCCTCCATGTCGTCCATCCCGACGACGCTGGCCGCGCCGTGGAGGTCGAGGACGAGGCCGTCGAGCGGCGCCTCCCCGACCAGCGCGACGAGCCCGGCGAGGATCTCGGCCCGGAGGAGTGCGTAGTCGTCGGCCGGGATCGCGCCCCCGGCGATGCTGCGCGCCTGGAGCACGCCGATCCACTCGGCGCGGTCGGCGAGCGAGCCGCCCTCGCGCCAGAAGTCCCACGCGTCGAGCACCTCCCGGCCGCGGCGCGGGGCGAGCATCGCTGCGGTCGTCAGTGCGGGCGAGAAGGTGGAGGCCTCGAGGCTGATGCCGCCGACGGCGATGCGAGGGAGGGGCACCGGGCGATCGTGCCAGAGGGGGGGTGTCAGGCACTGCCGGCGGCGCCCTCGGCGGACCCGTTGGCGCCACGTTCATCAACAGGTGAATCCCGGACCGTGACCTCGATCGATTTGTTGGTAGGGTTCGTCATGCAACAGGTGCAAGTTCCAGCAGGTTGACGCCAGCGGAGTTTGTGATCCAACGGCGTTTCCCTCTTCGGGCCTTCCAGCTTGTGAGTCGGAGCGACGTGTCACCGCACTTGATGCGGAGTCGTCGAAGTGGCGGCTTCTCGTTCCGATAACAGGAGTACCGAGCACATGGCTCAAGGCACCGTGAAGTGGTTCAACGCCGAGAAGGGTTTCGGCTTCATTGCGCAGGAGGACGGCGGCGACGACGTCTTCGTGCACTACTCGGCCATCCAGACCAACGGCTACAAGTCGCTGGACGAGAACCAGAAGGTCGAGTTCGACGTCACCCAGGGCCCGAAGGGCCCGCAGGCGGAGAACGTCCGCCCGCTCTGATCGGCTGATGCTGGACCTGTTCCAGATCTGATCAAGGATCGGCCCCATCCCCCTCGGGGGGTGGGGCCGTTTCCCTTTCCGAGCAACACTGGATGTAAGAGACTTGGCCCATTCGGGCCATGTCGTCGGGCGGTGCGGTCCGTCACAATTGGTCCGGACGCCTACAGTCGGATGATCCGCGGATGAATGGAGGGGACGTGCACGACCAGTTCGACGTGACCCTCGAGGACGGCGACCTGCTCAACGAGGTCGAGCTCACCACCACGCTGATCATCGCCGCGAGCGAGTCCGAGGAGCACCTCTCCCAGGAGGAGATCGACACGCTCCTCGGCGTGGTCCCGCGCCCGCCCGACCCGCGTCGCCCCTGATCCCTGCTCAGCAGGTCGCGAACAGCACCGGACCGCTCGTCAGGTCCGAGAGGACGTACGCCCCCTCCACCGGTCGCAGGTCGAGGGTGATCTCGCGCCCGTCCGACCCGGCGGCCTCGACCGAGAACCGGTCGGCGAAGTCGCCGCCCTGACCCGGTGCCGGTCCGGCCGCGAGCTGCGCCCGCGCGTCCGCATCACCGGGGGCGTCGTCGGCGTCCTCGACCTCGAGCACCGCGCGTACGTCGCCGCCGGGGAACGCGCCCATCGCGAACCCCGTGAGGGGGTGCACGTCGCCGGCGGCCGCCACCAGCTGGTCGGCCTCGGCCTGGGCGGCCTCGTCGGCCCGGGCCATCGCGAGGTGCTCGCAGGCGTAGGCGCCGTCGTAGACGGCGGCGGCGAGCGGCTCCCCGAGCGCCGAGGCGAGGTCGCCGAGCCCGTCGGCCGCGTCGGCGTCGCCGTTCACCACCTCGAGCACCTGCTCGAGGTAGGGCGCCTCGTCGGAGGCCAGGACAACCCCGCGGTCGGCCAGCAGGGCGAAGTGCTGGAGCTCGGGAGTGAGCGAGCCGACGCCGGCCGCCACGTCCGGCCCGCCGACCCAGACCCCCTCGTCGTCCTCCGGCGCGGTCCACCCGGCGTCCTCCAGCCGCTGGGCGAGGTAGTCGAACGACAGGTCCTCGCCGACACCCATCGCCTCCACGGCACCGTCGGCCGACTGGGCGAGCAGCTCCCAGTCCAGGGACGCGGGGGAGAAGCCGAGCTCGGTCTGCATAGTCGCGGCGGACGTGCCGAGCGCCGACATCGACGACAGGTCGGAGCTGAAGGCCTCGGTCACGAACGCGTCCACCTCCTCGGCCGACGACCCCGCGCCGACGTCGGAGCCGAGCTCACGGCGTACGCCCTCCCAGTCGGTCCACGACGCGCGGCTGGTGCCGTCGGGGGCGTAGGCCAGCGCGTCCACCAGTGGCGTCGTCGGGGCCAGCAGGCGCCACGCGACGAGCGCGGCAGCGACGACCACGAGCACGGCCGCGAGGGCGGCCACGGCACGACGCGACACGGTCTGTCTCCTCGCCTGTCTCCTCGCGGACGGGTGGTGGGTGTGAGACTACGGGCATGCCGATGGGTGAGCCGCGCGACGTGCGCGCCGCTGGTGCCGTGGTGACGCGCAAGGCCGGGTCGAAGGAGCCGCAGGTGCTGCTCGTGCACCGGCCGAAGTACGACGACTGGTCGTTCCCCAAGGGCAAGCTCGACCCGGGCGAGCACGAGGTGACCGCCGCCGTGCGGGAGGTCGCCGAGGAGACCGGGCTCGACGTCCGGCTCGGCCCGGCGCTGACTCCCCAGCGCTACCGGATGTCCAGCGGTCGCTGGAAGCACGTCGACTACTGGACCGCGAAGGTCCTCGGCAGTGACGACGTCGGGCGCTACCGCCCCAATGACGAGATCGACCTCGTGGAGTGGGTGCCGTGGAAGGCCGCGACGACGCGGCTGACCTACCCCCACGACCGTGAGACCCTCGCCGAGGCGCACCCGCTCCGCCGGCGTACGCACGCCCTGGTCGTGCTGCGGCACGCCAAGGCCCGCTCACGCGGGGGCTGGCGCAAGGACGACCGGCTGCGGCCGCTGCTCCAGCTCGGCGAGGCCCAGGCCGAGCGGCTGGTGCCGCTGCTCTCCGCCTTCGACGTGACGGCCGCCCACACCTCGTCGAGCGTGCGCTGCGTGCAGACCGTGAGGCCGTACGTCGACACCACGGGGTGGCCGACCAAGCTCTACGACGAGCTCAGCGAGGAGCACGCGAGCGCCGACGGCGTGGTCGAGCTCGTCGATGCGCTGCTCCACGGCTCGGAGGGTGTCGTGCTGTGCACCCACCGCCCGGTGCTGCCGACCGTCATCGACGCCCTCGGGGTCGACGACGTCGACCTCGAGCCGGGCGCGATGCTCGTGGTGCACCACCGCAGGGGCCGGGTCGTGGCGACCGAGGTCCGGCGGTCCTGATAGACCTGTAGGTCCGCCCCGGTCAAGGGTCGCGGGCCGAGTTCATGTGATCGCCGTCTCACCTACGGTGCAGCGACGCCATCCGGTCCGGTCGAGTTCACGCTGCGTTCACCGACGGCGCCGTGGTCGTTCTCCTGACGTCCCTAACGTCCCCGACGTCAGCACTCATCAGACTCATCAGGAGCAACCGAAGTGAATCGCACTTCTTCCCGCACGCTGCTCGCCCCCAGCGTGGCGCTGCTTGCCCTCACGATCTCCCTCAGCGCCTGCGGCGCGAGCAACGAGACCGGCGACACCGGCACCGACAGCGGCTCGAGCGAGACGTCGGGCCTCTCCGGCGATCTGAACGGCGCCGGCGCCTCCTCGCAGGAGAAGGCGCAGGGCGCCTGGGCCACCGGCTTCCAGGGCATGAACGACGGCAACGTGACCGTCAACTACGACCCCGTCGGCTCCGGCGACGGTCGCACCAACTTCATCGAGGGCGGCGTCAGCTTCGCCGGCTCCGACTCCTACCTCAACGACGACGAGGGCGAGCTCACCGCCGCCAAGGAGCGCTGCAACGGCGAGGACCCGATCGAGGTCCCGGCCTACGTCTCGCCGATCGCGGTCACGTTCAACCTCGAGGGCGTCGACTCGCTCAACATGGACGCCGACACGATCGCGCAGATCTTCGACGGCAAGATCACGAAGTGGAACGACCCGGCCATCGCCGAGATCAACGCCGACGTCGACCTCCCCGACACGGCCATCACGCCGGTCCACCGCTCGGACGACTCGGGCACGACCAAGAACTTCACCGACTACCTCGGCAAGGCCAGCTCGTCGTGGTCCTACGAAGCCGAGGACGCCTTCCCGGTCAAGGGTGGTGAAGCGGCCGAGGGCACCTCGGGCGTCATCTCCGCCGTCTCCGGTGGCGACGGCACCATCGGCTACGCCGACGAGTCGCAGGTCGGCGACCTGTCGGTCGTCTCGGTCAAGGTCGGCGAGGAGTACGTCGCCCCGTCCGCCGAAGGCGCCGCGCTGGTCGTCGAGGCCTCCCCGGCCGCCGAGGGTCGCGCCGACGTCGACATGGCCGTCGACATCGACCGCACCACCACCGAGGCCGGTGCCTACCCGGTGGTCCTGCTGAGCTACCTCATCGCCTGCCAGACCTACGAGGACCAGGCCGAGGCCGACCTCGTGAAGGGCTACCTCTCCTACATCGTGTCCGACGAGGGCCAGCAGGCCGCCTCGGAGGAGGCCGGCTCCGCGCCGCTGTCCGCCACGGTCGCCGAGAAGGCCCAGAGCATCGTGGACGCGATCTCCGCCGGCTGATCCACTGGTCCGGGGGCCTGCCCCCGTACCGCCCAGCACCGCGTGCGGCGGACCGAGATGACTCGGTCCGCCGCACCGGCGCATGACACCACTGAATGAGGTAGCACGTGGCAACCACTGTCGTTGCTGAGGACACCGCCCGGGCCAGGTCCCGGCTCGGCGACCGGGTCTTCTCCCGGCTCGCCCTGTCGGCCGGCATCGCGATCCTGGCCGCGCTCGCCGCGGTCTTCATCTTCCTGGCGATCGAGGGCATTCCCGGCCTCGCCAAGCCCGCCGAGTTCTACGGCGACGCGAGCAACTTCTGGGGCTACGTCGCCCCGCTGCTGTTCGGCACGGTGCTGGCCGCGATCATCGCGCTGATCGTGGCCGTGCCGCTGTCGTGGGGGATCGCGCTGGTCGTCAGCCACTACGCCCCCAAGCGGGTCGCGACGCCCATCGCGTACGTCATCGACCTGCTCGCCGCGGTGCCCTCGGTGGTCTTCGGCCTGTGGGGCATCAGCGTGCTGGCCCCCCGGCTGACCCCGGCCTACGCGTGGCTGGACGAGAACGCCGGCTGGGTGCCGTTCTTCGCCGGCCCCGCCTCCACCACCGGGCGCACCATCCTCACCGCCGGCATCGTGCTGGCGATCATGATCATCCCGATCATCACCGCGATCTCACGCGAGGTCTTCGCGCAGACGCCGCGGCTGCACGAGGAGGCCGCGCTCGCCCTCGGTGCCACGCGCTGGGAGATGCTGCGGCTCGCGGTCTTCCCCTACGCCCGCTCCGGCATGGTCTCCGCCGTCATGCTCGGACTGGGTCGCGCGCTCGGCGAGACGATGGCGGTCGCGATGGTCCTCTCCGCAGGCGGCGGGATCTCGTTCAACCTGATCTCGAGCACCAACCCGGCCTCGATCGCGTCCAACATCGCCTCCAACTACAAGGAGGGCACGCCGGGCAAGATCCAGGTGCTCATCGCCACCGGACTGGTGCTGTTCCTGGTCACCTTCCTGGTCAACTTCGCCGCCCGCTGGGTCGTCCAGCGCAGCGAGAGGAGGCTCGCCCGATGAGCACCGTCACCCCCACCACTCCCGTCCGGCCCCGCTCCGAGGCGGTCTCGTTCACCGCCGCGAAGCTCCCGCGCTTCGCCCCGGCCCTCGTGGCCGTCGTGGCAATCGCAGCCGCCGCGCTCCCGGTGCTCTTCATGGGCGCCGGGGCCATCACGTGGGCGGTCCTCGCCGGCATCGTCTACCTCGTCGCGCTGCCCCTCTGGGCGCGCGCCGTCGAGGGCTCGCGCGGTGCCACCGACCGACTGGTCACGGGTCTCGTCTGGGCCGCCTGCGCCGTCGCGATCGTCCCGCTGGTCTCGCTGCTCTGGACCGTCGTCGACCGCGGGCTGCCGGCGATCAACACGACCTTCCTGACCTTCTCGATGTACCGCACTGACCTCGACCAGGAGGTCGGGATCTACCACGCGCTGATCGGCACCCTGCTGATCACGCTGTTCGCGGCGCTGATCTCCGTGCCCATCGGGATCATGGCCGCGATCTACCTCATCGAGTACGGCAAGGGCAACCGCCTGGCGCGGTGGATCACGTTCCTCGTCGACGTGATGACGGGCATCCCGTCGATCGTCGCCGGCCTCTTCGCCTTCGCGCTCTTCATCCTGCTCTTCGGGCCCTCGACGCGGATGGGCTTCGGCGGCTCGGTGGCCCTGTCCCTGCTGATGATCCCGATCGTCGTGCGCTCCACCGAGGAGATGCTCCGCCTCGTGCCCGACGAGCTGCGCGAGGCGTCGTACGCCCTCGGGGTGCCGAAGTGGCGCACGATCGTCAAGGTCGTGCTGCCGACCGCGCTCGGCGGCATCGTCACCGGCGTCACGCTGTCCATCGCCCGCGTCGTCGGCGAGACCGCGCCGCTGCTGCTGATCGCGGGTCTGACGACCAGGACGAACTTCAACGTCTTCGCCGAGCGGATGACGACGCTGCCGGTGCTGATCTTCACGCAGAACGCCAACCCCGGCATCGCCGAGACTCCGGGCGGGATCCGTCCGGGCATCGAGATCGCCTGGGGCGGCGCGCTGGTGCTGATCGTGATCGTGATGCTCCTCAACATCGTGGCGCGCACGATCGGCGCGATCTTCGCCCCCAAGACCGGCCACTGAGCCGCCATCCCCTTTCGTAGAGACAAGAGAGACCCACCCCCATGGCCAAGAGCATCACCGTCGACGACCTCGACATCTACTACGGCGACTTCCTCGCCGTGCAGGGCGTCAGCATGACCGTCAAGGCGCGGTCGGTCACCGCCTTCATCGGCCCGTCCGGCTGTGGCAAGTCGACCTTCCTGCGCTCCCTCAACCGCATGCACGAGGTGATCCCCGGTGCCCGCGTGGAGGGCAAGGTGATGGTCGACGGCCAGTCGCTGTACGACAGCGCGGTCGACCCCGTCGCCGTACGCCGTCAGATCGGCATGGTCTTCCAGCGGCCGAACCCGTTCCCGACGATGTCGATCTACGACAACGTCCTGGCCGGCAACCGGCTCAACTCCAAGAAGATGAAGAAGGCCGAGGCCGACGACATCGTCGAGCGCTCGCTCAAGGGCGCCAACCTCTGGAACGAGGTCAAGGACCGCCTCGGCAAGCCCGGCATGGGCCTCTCCGGCGGCCAGCAGCAGCGCCTCTGCATCGCCCGCGCGATCGCCGTCGAGCCCCAGGTCCTGCTGATGGACGAGCCCTGCTCGGCCCTCGACCCGATCTCGACCTCCGCCATCGAGGACCTCATCCACGAGCTGAAGTCCGAGTACACGATCGTCATCGTCACCCACAACATGCAGCAGGCGGCCCGCGTCTCCGACGAGACCGGCTTCTTCAACCTCAAGGCCGCCGGCCAGCCCGGCCACCTCGTCGAGTTCAACTCGACCCAGAAGATGTTCGCCAACCCCGACAACGAGGCCACCGAGGCCTACATCTCCGGCCGCTTCGGCTGATCCGGTAGTTCAGGGGAAGTCGGTCGTACGGGATCCCGCCTGGCGACCGTCTCGCCCTGAACTACGTCGCCGGTGGCCAGCGGTCGTTGGTCCGGGACCGGGGGTGCCCGGGGCCGCCCTCCACCTCGGTAGTTCAGGGTGAGGTGGCTGCGGATCCGAGTGCGTTACAACCGTCTCGCCCTGAACTAGCGGGGGGCTGTGGATGACCGCAGCGGCACCTGGGCCATCCGTACGACGCTGGTCCCATGACCGATCCCACGCCCGGCGCCAGGGCGCTGCGTGGCATCGGACCGCGCGAGGGTCTTCGTCCCGGGCTGGTGTGGCCGGCGGCCGTGGATCCGACGGCGATCGACGGACCCACCCGAGGCCAGGCCCGTGGCCCGCGCTACCGCAAGAGCTCCTTCGGGCTGTACGTCCCGGCTGAGGTGGACGGGACAGGGGAGCAGCGCATCGTCGAAGCCGCAGCGACCTACCGGGCCGGCGTGGTCACGGGTTGGGCCGGGCTGGCGTGGCTGGCGGCGCGCTGGTTCAAGGACACCGAGCGCCCGGTTCCGTTGGCGCTCCAGGCCGACGAAGGCACTTCTGCGCAACCGCACCTCGTCGCAGTCACGCAGGAGTTCCTTCACCCCGACGAGGTCATCAGGCTCGACGGTCTGCGCATCACGACTGCGCTCCGGAGCGTCTCATTTGAGATGCGGCATGCCCCGACTGTGCTGCAGGCGGCGCAGGCCTTCGCCATGGCGGCCTACGACGACCTCGTCTCGATCGAGGAGCTGCGCGCCTACTGCGCGACCCACCTCCCGCGGTGCACCGGTGTCGGCCGGGTCCGTGAGGCTCTCGCGCGACTCACGGAGAATGCGTGGTCTCCGACGGAGGTGTCGATGGCGTGGCACTGGAAGGACGAGCACCCGGAGGCAGGTCTGCTCCACAACTGCCCGATCTTCGATCGGTCGGGCCGCCACGTCGCCACCGTCGACGTGCTCGACCCGGATGGGGGCGTCGTGGGTGAGTACCACGGTGGACTGCATCTCGCCGGACAGCAGCGCGCGGAGGACGTGGTCCGGGAGGAGCGGCTGAGGGCCACCGGCCTCGAGGTGGTGGTGATGGTGTCACCGGACCTGAGTGATCCGACGGGGTTCCTGGCGCGCCTCGACTCGGCCTACGAGCGCGCGGTCGGGCGGACCAGGCGATGGACCGTCGAGCAGCCGCCATGGTGGACGGACACCTCGACCGTGGAAGCGCGACGCGCGCTCACAGGCGTACGTCGTGAGCGGCTGCTGCGCTACCGCAGCGCGGCCTGACCGCTTCGCCCGCGCTAGTTCAGGGCGAGATGGTCGTCGAACCGATCCCCGGGGAGCCGTTCCACCTTGAACTACCGCATCAGGGGAGGAAGAGGTGGGCCACCCAGTAGCAGATCGCGGCGGCGAGGGCGGCGGCCGGGAAGGTCAGCACCCAGGCGGTGAGGATCGACTTCGCGACACCCCAGCGGACGGCGGAGAGGCGCTTGGTGGCGCCGACGCCCATGACCGCGGAGGTGATGGTGTGGGTGGTGGAGATCGGCGCCTCGAAGACGTAGGACGTCGTGTAGAGGACCGAGGCCGCCACCGACTCGGCCGCGAAGCCGCGGGGCGGGTCGAGGTGGATGATGCGGCGACCGAGGGTGCGCATGATGCGCCAGCCGCCCGACCAGGTGCCGAGCGAGATGGCCGTCGCGGCGGCGAGGATCACCCAGAGCGGGAGGCCGTCGGACTCGGCGACGTAGCCACCGGTGAGCAGCGCCAGGAAGATCACGCCCATCGTCTTCTGGGCGTCCTGGAGACCGTGGCCGAGGGCCATCGCCGCGGCGGAGATGGTCTGGGCGACCTTGAAGCCGCGGTTGGCCTTGCTCGGGTTGGCGTTGCGGAAGGCCCACATGATGCCGAGCATCAGCGCGAAGCCGAGGCTGAACGCCACCACGGGCGAGACGAACATCGGGAGGACGACCTTCTCGAGCACCAGCGCCCAGTTGGCGGAGGCGCCGGCCGCGACCGCGGCGCCGACGAGGCCGCCGATGAGGGCGTGCGACGAGGACGACGGCAGGCCGTAGTACCAGGTGATGAGGTTCCACGTGATGGCGCCGAGGAGGCCGCACATCACGATCACCAGCCCGTGTGTCCCCGGCCCGGGGTCGATCGTGTCGGAGACGGTGTGGGCGACCTTCTGGCCCAGGAACGCGCCGACGAAGTTCATGACCGCAGCCATGGCCAGGGCCACGCGCGGCTTCAGCGCGCCGGTCGAGACCGAGGTGGCGATCGCATTGGCCGCGTCGTGGAACCCGTTGGTGTAGTCGAACACCAGGGCCACGACGACGACCGCGACGATGATCGCGATTTCCATCGAGTCAGGACTCCTTGACGGCGATCTGCTCCACGATGTTGGCGACCTTCTCGAAGGCGTCGATCGCCCCCTCGAGGGACTCGACGATGTCCTTCAGCTTCAGGACCTCGAGCGCCTCGTGCTCGCCGCTGAAGAGGTTGGCGAGGATGCGCCGGTAGGACTTGTCGCCGGTGTTCTCGAGACGGTTGATCTCGATCCAGTACTCGTCGAGCGAGGCCATCGACTCCAGCGACGGCATCGCCGCGGCGGTGAGCTCGGCGCAGCGCTGGAGCACCTCGACCTGCTGGGTCGTCTCCGGCGGCAGCGAGGTGACCTCGTAGAGGAGGACGAGGTCGACGGCCTCGTCCATCATGTCCATCACGTCGTCGAGCGCCGAGGCGAGGTTGTAGATGTCCTCGCGGTCGAACGGCGTCACGAAGGTGCTGTTGACGCGGCGCACGATCGAGTGGGTGGTCTCGTCGGCGGCGTGCTCGGCCTCGCGCATGCGCTGGGCGATGTCGGCCTTCGAGTTGCCGTCGGACAGCATCTCGCTGAGGAGCTGGGCCCCGACGACGAGGTGGTTGGCGGCTTCGCTGAACAGGTCGTAGAACGAGCTGTCGACAGGGCGGAACTTCAAACGCACGGTGAACTCCGGAGGGGGGACGGATGAACCGTGCTTCATGCTAGGGGGTGACCCGCGTGCGGGCGCAACCGCGAGCCCCCCTCGGGGCCGGTTGTGATGCGTACGACGTCAGTGCCGGCGGCGTCGCTGCCGCTGGATCAGCTCGTCGTGCAGGTGCCGCTCGCCGGAGTGCAGGTGCCACTCACCCTCGGAGTCGAGGTCCCACGCGGTCGTGCCGGGGTCGAGCGCGAGGTCGAGCAGCGCCCGGACCTCGTCGACCACGTGGTCGTCGCGCAGGCGTACGAGCACCTCGACGCGGCGGTCGAGGTTGCGGTGCATCATGTCGGCCGACCCGATCCACGCGGCGGGCTCGCCGCCGTTCTCGAACCAGAAGACGCGGCTGTGTTCGAGGAAGCGACCGAGCACCGACCGGACCCGGATGGTCTCCGACAGGCCGGGCACACCCGGACGCAGCGAGCAGATCCCGCGGATGATCAGCTCGACCCGCACCCCTGCCTGCGAGGCGAGGTAGAGCGCGTCGATGACCGCCTCGTCGACCACCGAGTTGGCCTTGATCCGGATGCCCGCCTCGCGGCCGGCCTGGTGGTGGGCGATCTCCTGGTGGATCTGCGCGACCAGCCCGTCGCGTACGCCGTGCGGGGCGACGAGGAGGTGCTCGTAGGTGCGGTTGCGGCTGATCCCCGACAGGTTGTTGAAGAGCAGGGCGACGTCCTCGCCGATCTCCGGGTCGGCGGTGAGCAGCCCGAGGTCCTCGTAGAGGCGCGCCGTCTTGGGGTTGTAGTTGCCCGTGCCGACGTGGACGTAGCGCCGGATCCCGTCCGGCTCGTCGCGCACCACCATCGAGAGCTTGCAGTGCGTCTTGAGCCCGACCAGGCCGTAGACCACGTGGCAGCCGGCCTGCTCGAGCTTGCGCGCCCAGCGGATGTTGGCCTGCTCGTCGAAGCGGGCCTTGATCTCCACGATGACCAGCACCTGCTTGCCGGCCTCGGCGGCGTCGATCAGCGCCTCGATGATCGGGCTGTCGCCCGAGGTGCGGTAGAGCGTCTGCTTGATCGCCAGCACGTGCGGGTCGGCGGCCGCCTGCTCGAGGAACCGCTGCACCGACGTCGCGAACGAGTCGTAGGGGTGGTGGAGCAGCACGTCGTGGCGCGCCACCGAGTCGAAGACGTCGACGGGGGAGGCGGACTCGACCTCGGCCAGGCTCGGGTGCGTCGACGGGAGGAAGCCGGCGTACTTCAGGTCGTCACGCGGCAGGTCCGCGATCGAGTGCAGGCCGGTCAGGTCGAGCGGTCCCGGCAGCGAGACCACCTCGTCGCGGCTGACGCCGAGCTCGGACACCAGCAGGTCGAGGACCTTGGGGTCCATCGACTCCTCGACCTCGAGGCGCACCGGCGGTCCGAAGCGGCGTCGCTGGAGCTCCTTCTCGAGCGCCTTGAGGAGGTTCTCCGCGTCGTCCTCCTCGACCTCGAGGTCCTCGTTGCGGGTGACCCGGAAGGTGTGGGCGCCGAGCACCTCCATGCCGTTGAAGAGCTTCTTGAGGTGCTCGCCGATCACGTCCTCGATCGGCACGAACCGCTGGTTGCCGAGCTCGACGAAGCGCCCGAACGTCGGCGGCACCTTCACGCGGGCGAAGTGCTCGGTGCCCGTCTTGGGGTGGCGTACGACGACCGCGAGGTTGAGCGACAGCCCCGAGATGTAGGGGAACGGGTGGGCGGGGTCGACGGCGAGGGGGGTGAGGACGGGGAAGATCCGGTCCTTGAACAGCTTCTTGCAGACCTTCTGCTCCTCGCGGTCGAGCTCGGCCCAGCGGACGATCTCGATGCCCTGCGCGCCCAGCTCGGGCAGCAGGTCCGCGAACGCGCGCGTGTGCCGCTCCATCAGCTCACGGCTGCTGGTCCACAGCTGCTCGATCTGCTCGCGCGGCATCAGCCCGCTGGCCGCGCGGACCGCCACGCCGGCGGCGATCCGGCGCTTGAGGCCGGCGACGCGGACCATGAAGAACTCGTCGAGGTTGCTGGCGAAGATCGCGAGGAACCGGGCCCGCTCGAGCAGCGGCAGCCGCGGGTCCTCGGCGAGCTCGAGCACCCTCTGGTTGAAGCGGACCCACGAGACCTCGCGGTCGATGAAGCGGTCGTCGAACTTCTCGACGGCCTCGATCTGGGCGGCGTCCGGCGTGTAGGGAGGCTCGACGTCGAAGGTGTCGGTGGGGTGGCCGAAGGGCTCCGCGACCGGACCCTCGTCGACGGACGGCGAGGTGGTGCTGGAGAGGGTGGCGGGGTCCGGCATGGGCCCAGTGTGGCACCGGGAGGTGAACGCCGGATGTCGATCTCCCGAGCAGATGGACTAGTAGACGAGCGCCTGCACGTCGTCCTCCAGCACCTGCTCGGCGAACACGGCCGCACCCGCGATCCGTACGCCCTCGCGGAGGTCGCCCTCGGTGATCCCGCGCCGCGCGGCGCACTGCGAGCACACCGTCACCGTCCCGGCGTCGAGCACGACCGACAGCAGCTGGTCGAGGGGCGTCGCGAGGTCGAGGGCGAACGCCTCCGCCCGTCCCGGGACGCCGAACCACGCCGCCTCGCCGGTGAGCCACAGCGACACCTCCGCGCCTGCGGCGGCGGCCGCGGCGGCGACCGTGAAGCCCTGGTTGAGGCGCTCGGCCTCCTCTGCTCCGCAGGTGACCTTGACGACGAGTGAGCGAGGCATCCGCCCAGACTAGAGTCAGCACATGCCCTTCGAGCTGCCGGACAACCTGCACCCCAACTGCGGCCCCGTCGCCTGGCTCCTCGGCACGTGGCGCGGCAACGGCCACGGCGCGTACCCGACGATCGAGTCCTTCCAGTTCGGCCAGGAGCTGATCTTCACCCACGACGGCCGGCCGTTCTTCCACTACATGTCGCGCGCGTGGATCGTCGACGAGGACGGCGAGTTCGTCCGCGACGCGGCCATGGAGACGGGCTTCCTGCGCTGCCCCGAGCCCGGCAAGGTCGAGTTCCTCCTGTCGCACAACATCGGCTTCTCGGAGATCTGGTACGGCGCTGCCGACGCCGGCAAGGTCGAGCTCCACACCGCCGGCGTCTCCTTCACCGAGACCGCCAAGGAGGTCACGGCCGGGTCGCGGATGTACGGCAACGTGGAGGGCGACCTGCTCTACGCCTACGACATGGCGGCCGTCGGCCAGGAGCTCCAGCCCCACACCTGGGCGCGCCTCCAGCGAGCATGAAGACCACCCCCATGAACGACGACCTCGCCACGCGGCTGAAGGAGCAGGGCCTGCGGCTCACCCCGCAGCGCCAGCTCATCCTGCGCGCCGTCGAGGACCTCCGCCACGCGACGCCCGACGAGGTCCTCGCCCACGTCCGCAGCCAGGTCAGCTCGGTCAACGCCTCGACGGTCTACCGCACGCTCGAGGTGCTCGAGGAGCTCGGGCTGGTCCGCCACGCGCACCTCAGCGACCGTGCGCCGACCTACCACTCCACCGTCGAGCACGAGCACGTCCACGCGGTGTGCCGGCGCTGCGGCACGGTGCGGTCGTACGACCCCGCTGTCGTGCAGCCCGTCGTCGACGCCCTCGCCGCGGACGGGTTCGTCGTCGACGTCGGCCACCTCGCGATCTTCGGCGAGTGCGCCGAGTGCGGGGCCACGGGCACTTGAGTCTCCTGGAGACTCACGGGCCACTGTGGGTCGCGGCCTAGACTCGGAGGCATGTCCAGCCCCCTCCTCGCCCTCCCCGGCGCCGTCGCCGGCGACGGCATCGACGCCGCGGTCGCCGCGCACTACGGCTCGTTCAACACCGAGCAGCGGACGCTGGCGCAGGGCGACGGCTTCGTGGACCTGTCCCACCGCGACGTCCTCCGCATCTCCGGGCCCGAGCGGCTGAGCTGGCTGCACAACCTCACCACCCAGTACTTCGACGGCCTCGCGCCCGGCACCTGGACGCAGGCCCTCGTGCTGAGCCCGCAGGGCCACGTCGAGCACGCCTTCGCAGGCGTCGACGACGGTGAGGCATTCACCGCCCACGCCGAGCCCGGCGCGGGTGCGGCCCTCGTCGAGTGGCTCGAGCGGATGAAGTTCATGACCCGCGCCGAGGTGTCGCTCGTCGACGACCTCGCCGTGATGTGGCGACCGGGTGACGGCGCCGGCCGCTACGACCTCGTGCCCCGCGACAAGCTCGAGGCGTACGCCGAAGCGGCCGGGCCGGCGGCGGGGCTCTGGGCCTTCGAGGCGCTGCGGATCGAGCGCGGTGAGCCGCGGTTCGGCCTGGACACCGACCACCGGACGATCCCCAACGAGGTCGGCTGGATCGGCCCGGCGGTCCACCTCGACAAGGGCTGCTACCGCGGCCAGGAGACGGTGGCGCGGGTCCACACGCTCGGCCGCCCGCCCCGCCGGCTGGTGCTGCTGCACCTCGACGGCTCCGAGAACCGGCTGCCGCCCGTCGGGTCGCCCGTGTCCCACGACGGTCGCGACATCGGCTTCGTCGGCTCGAGCGCGCGCCACCACGAGCTCGGCCCGATCGCGCTCGCCCTGGTCAAGCGCAACGTCCCGGTCGACGCGACGCTGACGGTCGACGAGATGCCCGCCGCGCAGGAGGTCATCGTCGACCCCGAGGTCGGCCTGCACGTCCGCCCCCTTCGCTGAGCGCCCGCCCGCCTGGTCAGGGGCGGCGGTACTGCACGTGGGTGTCCGCGTCCGCGTGCCCGAAACCGAGGCGGGAGTAGACGGCCACGGCCGGTGCGTTGTCGGACTCGACGTAGAGCAGCACCTCGTCGACGCCGAGGCCGGCGAGGTGGTGGAGCCCGGCGAGCGTGAGCAGCCGCCCGAGACCGCGGCCCTGGGCCTGCGGTGAGACGCCGACGACGTACACCTCACCCAGCGCGGCGTCGTGCTGCTTGGTCCAGTGGAACCCCAGCACCCCCGAGGCGTCCTCCGCCACCAGCAGGCCGGCGGGGTCGAACCACGGCTCGGCCATCCGGCGAGCCAGGTTGTCGCGGTCCATCGCGCCCTGCTCCGGGTGGCTCGCGAACGCGGCCGCGTTGACCGCGACGATCGCGTCGGCGTCCGCGTCGGTGTAGGACCGGATCCGCAGGCCCTCGGGGGAGTCGAGCGGCGGCAGCGGCAGCGAGGTGGGGCGCCGCATCACCCAGAGGTCGCGGACCCGCTCCCATCCGTACGCCCTCGCGAGCCGCGCCGCGGCCGGGTGGTTGCCGTGCGACCACGCGACCAGCGCGCCGTCGTACGACGCCACGCGCTGCAGCAGGTCGCCGCCCACGCCGCGCCCCCGCGAGTCGGGGTGCACCGCGAGGCTGAGGTCGCCGTCGTGCAGCAGGGTGAAACCGCCGTCCGCGACGGTGACCGTGGCGACGCCGTCGGCGAGCGCCATCCGGGCAGCCTCGTCGAGCGGCGAGGCGCCGTCAGCGGCCTCGGCGGCGTCCGCGATACGGGTGACCTCGGCGGCGGTGTCCATGGCCCCAACCTAGTCAGGCGTCGGTGCGTGCGGTGCTTCCGGAAGTCTCCGACGACGTCTCGCGCGAGGGCACCACGAAGCGGTAGCCGACGTTGCGGACCGTGCCGATGTGATGCTCGTGCTCGGTGCCGAGCTTGGCGCGCAGCCGCCGCACGTGCACGTCGACGGTGCGGGTGCCGCCGAAGTAGTCGTAGCCCCAGACCTCCTGCAGCAGCTGCTCGCGGCTGAAGACGCGGCCGGGGTGCTGGGCGAGGTACTTGAGGAGCTCGAACTCCTTGTAGGTGAGGTCGAGGGGGCGGCCGCCGATGCGGGCCGTGTAGGTCGCGTCGTCCACGACGACCTCGCCCCGGTGGATCACGTGGGCCGACGGGTCGTCCGCGGCCTCGGCGCCGGCGCGGCCGATCGCCAGCCGGATCCGCGCCTCGAGCTCGGCCGGCCCGCAGGTGTGGAGCACCACGTCGTCCATGCCCCAGTCGTGCGCGACGACGGCCAGGCCGCCCTCGGTGACGACGAGGAGCACCGGGGCATCGGCGCCGGTCGTCCGGATGAGCCGGCAGAGGTCACGCGCCGCGGCGAGGTCCTGGCGGCCGTCCACGAGGACCAGGTCGGCTGGGGGAGCGTCGAGCAACGCGCTGCCCTGGGCGGGCAGGATCTTCACGGTGTGCGAGAGCAGGGCCAGCCCCGGCAGCACCTCCGCCGAGGGCTGGAGCGCGCCCGTCAGCAGCAGGAGTGCACTCATGGCCGGACCTCCTCGGGTGCTGGGGCGATGAGGAAGGATATCCCGCATGGAAGCAGCGAGCGGGCGTGACGGGAGTCGTGAGACGGTCACCGTGCGCTACTGGGCAGGAGCCCGCGCCGCCGCGGGCACGGCCGAGGACTCCTTCGACGTCGACGGCGACGTGACCCTGGCCGACGTCGTCTCGCTCGTGCTCGAGCGCCACCCCGACGACCGGATGTCGCGCACGGTGGCCGTGTGCTCGGTCCTCCTCGGTGACCGCCCGGTCCGCTCGCAGGACCCGGCGACCGTGGTCGTGGCACCGGGGTCGGTCGTCGAGCTGCTGCCGCCCTTTGCCGGCGGGTGAGCAAGAAATCCCACGACCCCATGTTTGGGGAGTGACGGGAGTGGGCCATGATGCTCCCCGTTCGGAGTCCCATGGCTCCGCACGGGGGACGTGCCGGTCGGCGACGCACTGCGTCGTCGTACGGGCTCGCGCGGCCCCCTGCAGTGATCCGTTCGTCAAGGGGGAAACACCATGCAAGCTGGGTCAGGGGTGCGTTCGCGCCTCGTCTCGGTCGTGGCCGCGGGAGCGCTCGCCACGGCAGCACTGAGCACCATCTCCGTCGCGCCGGCCAACGCCGCCGTGATGGTCAGCGGCAGCACCATCGATGCTGCCGGCAACTACGTCGACGGCACGATCACCGTCTTCACCAGCGCCGGCGACGAGGTCGGCTCCTACGACACGCAGGCGGGCACGTTCGACATCCCGCTCAACGACGGTGGCTACAAGCTCGAGTTCTCCAACTCGCTGTTCAACAACGACTACGTCACCGAGTACTACCGCGACAAGGTCGACCTCGCCACGGCCGACGTCGTCACGGTCGCGGGTGCCGCCCAGACTCTGGCCCCGTGGACCATCGAGCGCCGCCCCAATGTCGTCGGCGCGGTCCGCACCAACGACGGCCGCGTGGTCCGGCAGGGCTACGTCGAGGCGTACGACGCCACGACCGGAAGCCAGATCGGCAGTGCGCCGATCGACCGTTCCGGCGCGTTCCGGGTGCCCGTCTACACGAGCGCGGCGTCCGTCAAGGTCTTCGTCCGCGGCACCGACCCGTCGACCGGGAAGTCCCTCGCCAGTGAGTGGTACAACGACAAGGCGACGTTCGCGAGCGCCGATGCCGTGACGCCCACCTCCGCCGGCGCCGACATCGGCGTCGTGTCGCTCGCACCCGCCGGGTCGATCTCGGGCCGGGTCACCAACGAAGCAGGCGCGCCCCTCTACCGCGTCGAGGCGTGCGCGAGCGCCAGCAACAGCGGCAACACGTGCGACTTCACCGACTCGAACGGCGTGTACACGATCGAGGGCGCGGGCACCGGCGACAACATCGTCTCCTTCGAGGACCCGATCGGTGAATTCACCGGTGAGTACTGGAACAACGTGCCGCTGAACTCCAGCACGTCGCCCAACGTCGTCACGGTCGCTCCCGGCCAGGCCGTGACCGGCGTCGACGCGGCCCTCGCGGCCGCTCCCGCCGCCGCCCCGCAGGGTGTCGACGTCAGCGGCACGGTCCGCGACGAGCTCGGCAACCTCGGTGTGGGCTACGAGATCAACCTCTGGGACACCCCAGCCGACCCGAAGTCCGCCAAGGTCGTCGCCTCGACCGTGAGCAGCCGGACCGGCCAGTACTACTTCACCCAGCTCGACAAGGTCCCCGGCGAGACGGAGTTCAAGATCCAGGTCGTGGGCGAGAGCCCGCGCGAGGACGGCGACTTCGCCCGTCGTACGACGTGGTCGGGCAACAAGGTCGGCTACAACACCGCAGCTCCTGTCGGCGTGGCGCCGAGCACGCTCGACGTCGTCCTGCCCGTCGCGGGCGGCGTGAGCGGCGCTGTCACCAGCGAGGCCGGCGGCCGTCCCGACGGCGCGGGAGTCACCTTCTTCGACGCCGGCAAGGACGACAGCTTCGCCGACGAGATCCTCGGCGATGGCTCGTACGACCAGCGCTCGCTGTGGGCCGGCACCTACACGGTGCGATTCTCGGCCACCGACCACGTCACGCAGTGGTGGAAGAACGCGACCCCCGACGAGGCGGTCACCATCACCGTGAAGCCGGGCCAGATGGTCACGGGGATCTCCGCGGTGCTGAGCAAGCAGGTCAAGGCGATCGAGCGGCCCGAGGTCAAGGGCGGCGCGTGGGTCGGCAAGACCGTCCGCCTCGACGAGGGCGCGTGGAACACCGAGGACACCTCGCGGTTCACCTACGAGTGGCTGGTCGGCAGCACCGTCGTGGGCACCGGTCCGTCGTTCAAGGTGACCAAGAAGCTCCTCGGCAAGAAGCTCATCGGTCGCGTCACCAACGACGCCGGCTTCGCCCAGGGGCAGGCCGTCACGAAGTCGACCCCCAAGGTCGGCTACCAGCCCAAGGTGAAGGCCAAGGTCTCGAAGAAGTCCGCGGCGATCACGCTGAAGGTGAAGCCGCTCAAGGCCAAGAAGGTCAAGGCCACCGTGAAGGTGTTCGAGATCGTCGGCACCAAGAAGAACGGTGACGACAAGCTCAAGAAGCTCGGCAAGGGCAAGATCGCCAACGGCAAGGGCGTCGTCCGCTTCACGAAGGCGCTCGGCAAGGGCAAGCACAAGCTCGTCTTCACCGTGAAGGGCAAGGGCAAGGTCGGTTCTGGCGACATCCAGAAGAAGGTCAAGCTCAAGCGCTGATCAGCGCTCCGCGCTCGCCCAGAGCGACACACGACGGCCCCTGCGGGAACACCCGCGGGGGCCGTCGGCGTTGGAGGCTGCATGACCTCCGGAGCCTGGATCGCCGTCACGGCCGTTGCGCTGGCGCTCGCGTTCGGGCTGTGGCGGCTCGCCACCGACGGTCGTTTCCGCGGCACCCACGCCGTACGCCGTTCCGGGGCTGTCGCTCCTCCCGACGACGCACCCGCCGAGCGGCCCGCTGCCGACCTGGTCGCCGCGCTGGGCGAGCCCTTGGGGGACCGGGCCACGCTGCTCCAGTTCTCCAGCGCCTTCTGCGCGCCCTGCCGGGCGACGCGCCGCGTGCTCGCCGAGGTCGCCAGTCTGGTCGACGGGGTGGCGCACGTGGAGGTCGACGCCGAGCACCACCTCGACGCGACCCGGGCCCTGTCGATCCTGCGTACGCCCACGACGGTCGTCCTCGACGCGACCGGCGCCGAGGTCACTCGAGCGACCGGAGCGCCTACGCGCGACCAGGTCCTGAGCGCACTGGCACGTCTGTGATCTCACGATGTGGATGGAGTGACCACATGACGAGACAGCGCGCGGATCGTCGCCCGGAGTCGCCTACTGTCGTCCGCATGTCCTCGACCATGCTCACCAAGCGCCGCGCAGTGGACCACTGCCGCGTGCGCTCGGCGCTGTGTCGAATGTCGTAGCGGTCCCGCCGCTCAACTGAGCCATAAAGTCCATGTAATTACTGGACTATGCTCCACGGTGGGATCCAGCGCCGGGCCACGCCCCGGCGTGCCCGGCCCTTGTGCTGCGCCGACCACCTCAGGAGAGACATGACCACGACCGCATCGCCCCACGCCGGGTCCGGCGTCGACCGCCCCGTCCGCGGCGTCGACCCGCGCGGCCCGCAGCTCGCGGCCGGCATCACCGCGGTGGTGCTGGTCGCCGTCCTGCTGCTGCCGCAGCCCGCCGCGACGGTGCTGCTCGCCGTGCAGGCGGTCCTGTTCGGGATCGGCGCGGTGCGTGGCGTACAGGCCACCCCGCACGCCTGGCTGTTCCGTACGTTCGTCCGCCCGCGGCTGGCGCCGCCCGCCGAGCTGGAGGCGCCTGAGCCGCCGCGCTTCGCCCAGGGGGTCGGCCTGGCCTTCACGCTCGTCGGGCTGGTCGCCTTCCTGGCTGGCGCGGGCCTCGTCGCCCAGGTCGCCGTGGGTGCCGCACTCGTCGCCGCCCTGCTCAACGCCGTCTTCGCCTTCTGCCTGGGATGCGAGGTCTACCTGCTCATCCGCCGCGTCATCGCAACCGCTTGATCGACACCTGACTGTTCACCACCACAAGGAGCACACCCACCATGAGCCGCGAGAACACGCTCGTCACCGCCCAGTGGGTCGAGGACAACCTCGACACCGATGGCATCGTCCTCATCGAGGTCGACGAGGACACCACCGCCTACGACAAGGGCCACATCCGGGGAGCCATCAAGCTCGACTGGACCACCGACCTCCAGGACCAGGTCCGCCGTGACTTCGTCAACAAGGAGCAGTTCGAGGCCCTCCTCTCCGAGCGCGGCGTCTCCAACGACGACACCGTCGTGCTCTACGGCGGCAACAACAACTGGTTCGCCGCCTACGCCTACTGGTACTTCAAGCTCTACGGCCACTCCGACGTCAAGCTGCTCGACGGTGGCCGCAAGAAGTGGGAGCTCGACTCCCGCGAGCTGACCGACGCGCTGCCGTCGCGCGCCACCACGTCGTACACCGCGACCGAGCAGGACGCCTCGATCCGTGCCTTCCGTGACGAGGTCGTCGCGGCCATCGGAACGCAGAACCTGGTCGACGTGCGCAGCCCTGACGAGTACGCCGGCCGGCTGCTCGCCCCGGCCCACCTTCCGCAGGAGCAGGCCCAGCGCGCCGGCCACATCCCCACCTCGGTCAACGTGCCGTGGAGCAAGAACGCCAACGACGACGGCACCTTCAAGTCCGACGACGAGCTGGCCGCCCTCTACGACGAGGTCGGATTCGACACCGAGAAGGACACCATCGCCCTGTGCCGCATCGGTGAGCGCTCGTCGCTCACCTGGTTCGTGCTGACCGAGCTGCTGGGCCGCAAGAACGTCAAGAACTACGACGGCTCGTGGACCGAGTACGGCTCGCTGGTCGGCGTCCCCGTCGCCCTCGGCGACGAGCCCGGCAAGGCGGACGCCTGATGTGCGGCGCGACCGAGGGCGGGCTGTCGCTCGACGGCGTCAACGTCGCCAAGGAGGCCGTGATCCAGGGCCAGGTCCTGCGGGGCAGCGAGCCCGTCGGCAACGCCTACGTGCGCCTGCTCGACCGCACCGGTGAGTTCACCGCCGAGGTCCCCACCTCGGCCACCGGTCACTTCCGGTTCTTCGCCGGCGACGGCGAGTGGACCCTGCGGACGCTGGCTCCCAAGTCCGAGCCCGTGGACACGGCCGTCACGGCGACCACCGGCTCGGTGGCCGAGGTGCAGGTGCTCGTCTCGGCCTAGACCGGACGCTTGATCGAGGAGACCGCCCCGAACGCTCGTCGTACGGGGCGGTTTCCGCATTTTCGCCGCGATTCCGGGCAAGCCACGGAGGAAGCCTGAACCGGACGTACCGTGGAATCTCGGGTATCGGGAGGGAGGGCCGTCGTGGATGCTCACGCCGGTGTCCTCGACACGGGGGAGCTGTGGCGCCTCACCATGGAGCACTCCCCGGTCGGGATGGCGTTGGTCTCGCCGGACGGCGAGATCCTGGCTGCCAACGCGGCACTCGGAGAGATGCTGCGCTACGCCCCGGCAGACCTGGTGCACCGCTCCGTGGCCGACCTCACCCACCCTGACGACCTCGCCACGGACCTCGACCTCATGCGGCAGGCGATGGCCGGTTCGACGACGTCCTACCGCGTGCGCAAGCGGTGCTTCCGCTCCGACGGCAGCCTCCTCCAGGGCGAGCTGTCGGCACTCCTGCTGCGCGACACGGAGGGTGCGCCGCTGCAGTTCATCATGCAGATCATCGACCGCACCGAGGTGCACGCCTTCGCGGAGCGGCTCGACGCCGCCGAGGAGGCCACCCACGACCTGCTGAGCAAGGGCCAGGCGATCCTCGACAGCGTCTCCGTGGGACTGCTGCTCGTCGACGTCGACGGCACCTACAGCGCGTGGAACCGACGCCAGCAGGAGCTGCTCGACATCGCGTTCCCCGACGGTCACGGCGGTCGTGCCGGCCAGCCCGGCTTCGTGTACGACGCCGACCAGCAGCACGCCCTGTCGTTCGACCAGTTCCCCTGCGCCCGGGCGGTCGCGGGCGGAGGTGCGGAGTTCGACGACCTGCTCATCTGGATCGGTGAAGACCCGGCGACCCGGCGGGCGCTGTCGGTCTCGGCACGCGTCGTGACGGACCGCTCAGGGGTCCTCACGGGCGCGGTGCTGGCCTACCACGACGTGACCCAGGTGATCCTGGCGACCCGAGTGAAGGACGAGTTCGTGTCGACGGTCTCCCACGAGCTGCGTACGCCGCTCACGTCGGCGCTGGCCTACCTCGAGCTGCTCGACGAGTCGATCGAGGCCGTGCCCGAGGCCCGCCAGCAGGTGACGGCGGCCCGGCGCAACATGCTGCGGCTCTCGCACCTCGTCGCGGACCTGATCTTCTCCACCCGCGCGTCCTCCGGGTCATCCGTGATCGACCCCCACCGCGTCGACCTCGTCCGGGTGCTGCGCGAGGCCGTCGACGCTGCCGACGTGGACGCCGCCGGAGCCGGGGTCCGGATCGCCAGCGAGCACCCGGCCGCCGTCGAGGTGCACGCCGACGGGATCCGGCTGCGCCAGGTCCTCGACAACCTCCTCGCCAACGCCATCCGCTACAGCCGCCCGGAAGGTCGTGTCGACGTGTCCCTCGAGGACACGGAGGCCGGCGTCGTGATCACCGTGGCCGACGACGGCGAGGGCATCGACGCCGCCGACGTCCCCGAGGTCTTCGACCGTTTCTTCCGCGGCCAGAACGCCCGGCGACGCCTCGTCGGCGGGACGGGGCTGGGCCTGACCATCGTGCAGATGATCGTGGAGGCCCACGGTGGCGACGTGACCGTCGCCAGCGTGGCGGGCGAGGGCACGACCGTCCGCGTGGCGCTGCCCCGGTAGGGACCGTCCGGTCGACCGCCTCCGGCTAAGGGACCGGGCAGCGGTTATCCGTATCGAGCCGCCCCGCCGACGACGCAATCACGCGCGTCCGGTCCAGACCAGCACCCATTCCTTCTTGAGCGCCCGGATCGGTCCGGCCCAGTTTGGCCGCAGGTATCGCCCAGGGCGGCTCGGGCGGGGCCGTCTGCTCCTACGGTGAGGGCACCCACAGGCGTGAAACACCAGTGGCGACGCCCGGGAAACGCGAGGACCCCCCGCACGTGTGCGGGGGGTCCGGGCGCGTACCGGGTGGGGTCCGGTGCGTGTCTCGCGAGGTGGGGGCCATCCCGCGAGGCTGTCGCCAACAACTGCCATCAGGAGCATTTGCCAACGGCTCTTGCCTAAGTTTGCCAAAGCACGACACACTCTGCACAGGTTTTGGGACTATTTCTTTCGACAGCTTTCTCTCGGGACGCTGCTCACCAACCCCACACAGCACAACAAACCCTGGAGACCCACATGAAGACCAAGGCCCCCCGCCTCGTCGTTGCCCTCATCGCGATCGTCGGCGTCGCCGGCATGACCGTCCCCGCTGACGCCGCGCCTGCCAAGCAGACCGCGCGCAGCGTCTGGTGCTGCTGAACCGTTCGGTGAGCCGAGCCTGACGGCTCGAGGTCTCAGCTGCGGGCGTACGTCGTCGCCGTGACGCGCGCCCGCAGACCGGACGACACCGCCGCCCGGCGGTAGGCATCCAGCGCGTCCTCGTGCAGACCGACTCCGTGCAGGAGGTCGGCGAGGTCGAACCACAGCTGGGCTGCCTCTTGGTCGGAGCCGATGGCCGACAAACGGAGCACGGCATTCTGGTAGCACGCGGCGGCGCGATCCGTCTCGCCCTCAGCCGCGTGCGTCCGCCCTTCGAGGGTGAGCGCCTCTGCCTCGACGATCGGCGCATGTCCTTCCGTCGTCGTGTGCACCTGGGCCACCAGGTCGCGGCTCTCCGCGAGGTCGCCGGCGATGAATGCCACTCGGGCCAGGCCCAGCAGGGTGTAGGCGACGTCGATCGGGCTGGCGCTGCTCCACTTCATGTCGGAGGCGGCCTGCTCGAAGTTGTGGCGCGCGTCGGCCAGAGCAGGCGGGTCGAGCTCGAGCTGGAGCCGTCCCACCTCGGTGCGCAGGCGGGCCAGGTTGCGCGCGTCCTGGCCCTCGCTCATGAGCGCGAGGGCGCGCTCCGCGAGAGGCACGGCCGCCGCGGCATCGCCACGCCTGCCCTGCATGACGCTGGCGTTCCAGTAGGCCGAGGCACGAGCCCTCGGTGAGCCGAGCGACTCGGCGCGTGCGATGGCCTTGCGGCACAGCCGCACGGCGTGGGAGGTGTCACCGCGCTCGAAGTGCGCGGCCGCCACCGTGACGGCGAGTTGCACGGCCTCGTCGCTGGCGCCGAGGCCGGCGTCCTCGATCTGGGAGATGACGCGCTCGCCGCACTCGATGGCGCGGCCGAGGTCGCCGGTCTCCCGGTAGATCCGGCTCAGCGCGATGCCGGCCTTGATCTTGGTCATGCCGTTGGTGTGCGCGTCCTCGAGGAGGGACTCGAGCTCCAGGACGGCGTCGTCCTCGCGGTTGGTGGCCTCCAGGGCACGTGCGTGGAGCAGGCGGGCGCGCTCGCGCATGCCCTCCATCTCCTTGCTCGCGAGGGCGTCGAGCGCCTTGCTGAGGTGCTTCTCGGCGTCATGCGGCTGGCCGGACTCGAGGGAGAGCTCGGCGTAGTCGAGCGCGAGGCGCATCTCGTCGACCTCGCGACGGTCGGCGACTCCGAGCAGGGACTCGACGGAGACGTCGAGGCGGACCGCCAGAGCCTCCAGCGCGAGCGCGGTGGGCTGGCGGTGCCCCGACTCGATCCGGGACAGGTAGGCCACCGACATCACGTCCTCGGCGACCTCACCCTGCGTGAGACCGCTGGCCTGGCGCGCAGAACGCAGCCGTCCGCCCAGCTCCACACGGTCGGTCTGCGCCAGCACAGCCGCAAGTCGCGAGTCCATGAGGGTCATTCTGCGGCACGTTTGCCGCAAAACAGGCGAATTCAGTCAAGTATTAACTTAGGAGACCCTGCGCACCGGTTGCCTCGGCACCGCGTCGGTACGGCGAACCCAGAGAGAACGCCGTGCGTCTTGCGGTTTTCTACGCTCAGCTGCCGCTGTTGATCATGCCCGCGCCGACGGTCACGCCGGTCGCCTCGTCGATCAGGATGAACGACCCCGTGGTCCGGTTCTTGGAGTAGGGGTCGCACAGCAGCGGCACCGTGGTGCGCAGCTGGACGCGGCCGATCTCGTTGAGACCGAGCTCGCCCGCCTCCTGGTCGCGGTGCAGCGAGTTCACGTCGAGGCGGTACTGGATGTCCTTGACCATCGCGCGGCCCGTGCGGGTCGTGTGCTTGATCGCGAGCTTCTGGCGCGGGCGCAGCGGCTCGTTGGTCATCCAGCACACCATCGCGTCGATGTCCTGGCTCGGCTTCGGGGCGTTCTTGGGCCGGGCGATCATGTCGCCGCGCGAGACGTCGACGTCGTCCTCGAGGTGGACGGTCACCGACATCGGCGGGAACGCCTCGGAGACCTCGTTGTCGAAGAGCTCGACGCGCGAGATGGTCGAGGTCATGCCGCTGGGCAGCACGACGACCTCGTCACCCTTCTTGAGCACGCCACCGGCGACCTGGCCGGCGTAGCCACGGAAGTCGTGGTACTGGTCGGACTTGGGGCGAATGACGTACTGCACCGGGAAGCGGGTGTCCACGAGGTCGCGGTCGGAGGCGACGTGGACGTGCTCGAGGTGGTGCATGAGAGTCGGACCGGAGTACCACGGGGTGTTCTCGGACCGGTTGACGACGTTGTCGCCCTGCAGCGCCGAGATCGGGATGACCTCGAGGTCGGGGATGTTGAGCTTGGTCGCGAAGGTCGTGAACTCGCGGTGGATCTTCTCGTAGACCTCCTCCGACCAGTCGACGAGGTCCATCTTGTTGATCGCCAGCACGAGGTGCGGGACGCGCAGCAGCGACAGCAGCACCGCGTGGCGGCGCGACTGCTCGGTGAGGCCCTGGCGGGCGTCGACGAGGACCAGGCCCAGGTCGGCGGTCGAGGCGCCGGTCACCATGTTGCGGGTGTACTGGATGTGGCCCGGGGTGTCGGCGATGATGAACTTGCGGTTGGGCGTCGCGAAGTAGCGGTAGGCCACGTCGATCGTGATGCCCTGCTCGCGCTCGGAGCGCAGCCCGTCGGTCAGCAGCGCCAGGTCGGTGTAGTCGTAGCCCTTGGACTGGCTGGTCGACTCCACGGCCTCGAGCTGGTCCTCGAAGATCGACTTGGAGTCGAGGAGCAGGCGCCCGATCAGGGTCGACTTGCCGTCGTCGACGGAACCCGCGGTGGCGAAGCGGAGCAGGTCCATCTCGCCCTGGGCGGCGGTGTGGGGGTCAGTGCTGGCCATCAGAAGTAGCCCTCCTTCTTGCGGTCTTCCATGGCCGCCTCCGAGAAACGGTCGTCGCCACGCGTGGCGCCGCGCTCGGTGACCCGGGCGATGGCGATCTCATCGATGATGGCGGCGGTGTCGGTGGCCTCGGACTCCACGCAGCCGGTCTGGGTGCGGTCCCCGACCGTGCGGAAGCGGACCATCTTCTTCTCGACCGTCTCGTTGCCCTTGGGCTGGATCTCCTCGCCGAGCGACAGCAGCATGCCGTCGCGCGCGATGACCTCGCGCTCGTGGGCGAAGTAGATCGACGGGATCTCGATCTGCTCGCGGTGGATGTAGTGCCAGATGTCCAGCTCGGTCCAGTTGGACAGCGGGAAGATCCGCATGTGCTCGCCGGCGTGGATGCGCCCGTTGTAGAGGCTCCACAGCTCGGGGCGCTGCATCTTGGGGTCCCACTGGCCGAAGTCGTCGCGGTGGGAGTAGACGCGCTCCTTGGCGCGGGCCTTCTCCTCGTCGCGGCGACCCCCACCGAAGGCGGCGGTGAAACCGTTCTCCTCGATGGCGCCGAGCAGCGTGCCGATCTGCATGCGGTTGCGGCTGGTCTTGCCGTCGTCGACGACGTGGCCGGCGGCGATCGCCTCGTCGATGGTGGCGACGATCATCCGCGCGCCGAGCCGCTCGACCCACGAGTCCCGCGTGTCGAGCACCTCCTGGAAGTCGAGGCCGGTGTCGACCTGGAGCAGCGGGAAGGGCAGCTTGGCCGGGAAGAACGCCTTCTCCGCGAGGCGGAGCATGACGATGGAGTCCTTGCCGCCGGAGAACATCAGGACCGGCTTCTCGAACTCGGCGGCGACCTCACGGAAGATGTGGATCGACTCCGCCTCGAGCTGGTCCAGCTGGCTCAGCTGGTAGTCGACGTGGGTGGTGGTCATGACGCAGGGAGGGCCTCTCTCGGGACAGCAGCCAACATCGTAGCGACGGGCGTCCCCACGGACGATTCGCGCTCGCGAGAGGGTGTCGGGGAGACTCGCCGGATGAGCCGTACCACCCGACTCGCATCCCTCCTCGCAGTGGCCAGTGTCACTGTCGCCTGCTCCTCGTCGCCGAGCAGCGACGGCGAGGCGCCGGTCTACCGCACCAGCGACGACGTGCAGGCGCGCGTGCTGCCCCAGATCGCCGCCAACGGCGAGGACGTCGAGGCCGCGGACGACGCGCTGTGGGTCGTCGACGCGACGATCGACGGCGTGGACGAAGGCACGACCGTCACCCTCCTCGCCAAGGCCGATGGCCAGTGGGAGTCGGTCTCGGACGCCGAGACCGACGCGGACGGCCACGTGTCGTTGACCAGCGACACGGCCGGCAAGCTCACCGTCGTCGCGGGCGACGGCGCCGACGCGATCGGCACCGAGGTCTCGACCGACGACGCCCCCGAGGCGACGTTCACCGACGACTTCGACGAGGACGACGTCGACGGCAAGGACTCGACCTGGCACACCCGCGCCCAGGGCTTCACCGGCGTGCGGCAGTGCTCGCGCGCCGACGCCAGCGCCGCGGAGGTCACCGACGGCGTGCTGGTGCTGAGCGTGCTCGAGGACCCCGACGGTGGTGAGTGCCAGCTGCCCGGGCGCCGCAAGCGGTTCCCCCAGCGGCTCAACGGCCACGTCGGCACCGAGGGCACCTACGGCTTCACCTACGGCTACGCGGCGGCCCGGATCCGTACGCAGTCCGCGCGCGGCCAGCACGCCGCCTTCTGGATGCAGGCGGTCGGCGGGCAGCAGACCGGCGGGCCCAAGGCAGGCGGCGCCGAGATCGACATCATGGAGTACTTCGGCGACGACCACCCCGAGGGCGGCCTCACCAGCTTCACCTACTACCTCGACAAGGCCGGCAAGAAGCAGACCGTCGGCGGCTGGCTGCCCGACGTCGACGAGCTCGGCGACGACTGGGCCGACCAGTACCACGTGTTCTCCGTCGAGTGGACTCCGAGCGAGTACGTCTTCCGGATCGACGGCCAGGTCACCCAGCGGCTCGAGGGCGAGACCTCCGGCCGCGAGGAGTTCCTCATCCTGAGCCTGCTCTCCTCCGACTACGAGCTGCCGCGCTTCAACGGTGAGCTGCCGGAGTCGATGGAGGTCGACTGGGCGCGGGTCTGGGCGACCGGTCCCTGACGGTCAGACCGAGTCCAGGACGAGCGTGATCGGCCCGTCGTTGACGCTCTCCACCCGCATGTCGGCGCCGAAGCGGCCGCGCTCGACGCGGGCACCGAGTCGCTCGAGCTCGGCGCAGACCGCGTCGTAGAGCGGCTCGCTCACCGGCCCCGGCGCGGCCGCCTGCCAGGTCGGCCGCCGCCCCTTGCGCGCGTCGCCGTACAACGTGAACTGGCTGACGACCAGCACCGGCGCGGCGACGTCGCTGGCGCTCTTCTCCTCGCGCAGCAGCCGCAGGTCCCAGATCTTCCGGGCCGTCCACGCGACCTCCGTGTCGCCGTCGTCGTGGGTGACGCCGAGGTAGACGAGGAGGCCCGGACCGTCGAGCTCGCCGACGACCTCGCCGTCGACGCGGACGCTGGCGGAGAGGACCCTCTGGATGACTGCGCGCATGGTGCAAGGATGCCGCCATGTCCCCCCAGGTCCCTGCAGAGTCGTTGCTGATCACGGTCGCACCCACCGGCGCCGAGACCGCCAAGGCCGACTGCCCGCAGCTCCCCACCACCCCGGAGGAGATCGCCCGCACCGCGGCCGAGTGCGAGGCGGCCGGCGCCGCGATGATCCACATCCACGTGCGCGACACCTCGCACGCGCCCACCCTCGACCAGTCGCTGCTGCGCGAGTGGGTGGCCGCGGTGCGTGAGTCGTCGTCGCTCGTCGTCCAGCTCTCGACGGGCGGCTCGGTGCACGACCCGCTCGACGAGCGGCTCCGGGTGCTCGACGCCGAGCCCGACTCGTGCAGCCTGACCATGGGCACGACGAACTTCGGCGACGACGTCTTCCTCAACCCCTGGCCGTTCGTGAAGGACCTCTACCAGCTCGCCCTCGAGCGGGGCGTCGCGCCGGAGTTCGAGCTCTTCGACCTCGGTCAGGTGCACGCCCTCGGACGCCTGGTCCGTGAGTACGGCGTCCCCGCCGGCGGCAAGGTCCACGTCGACTTCGTGATGGGCGTCCCCGGCGGCATGCCCGGCACCACCCCGGCGCTGGTCGCCGGCGTGGCCGCGCTCCCGCCCGAGGTGACCTCGTGGTCCGCCACGGGCATCGGCCGCTCGACGCTCGCCGTGGCCATGGCCTCCCTCTCGATGGGCGGCCACCTGCGGGTCGGGATGGAGGATGTGCTCACCATCAGCCGCGGCGTGCCCGTCGACTCCAACGCCCAGCTCGTCGAGCGCGCCGTCGACCTCGGCCGGATCGCCCAGCGCACGCCGATGTCGCCCGCCCACTGCCGGGAGCTCCTCGGCCTGTCCTGAGGGCCGATCGAGGTCGGCGGCGGTCGCGACACGCCGTACGGCCTCGATGACACGCCGTGGCAGCGGACGATCCGAACCCGGATCCGGCCCTCACGCCGCGATCGCGGGCAGCGTGTAGGCGCGGCGGACGGTGTCGACGACCTCCTGCGGTGCGAACATCGCCTGCTCCCAGGTGAACCGGAGCACGACCCACCCGTGGGTCACGAGCGCGTTGTAGCGGCGGCAGTCGGCGTCGTGGTCGGCCTTGGTCGCGTGGTGCGCCCACGAGTTGGCCTCGACCGCGACGCCGGCGAACGGGTCGGCCAGGTCGGGGTGGTAGGTGATGCCGCCGATGGTGGTCGCCCACTGCGGAACCATGTCGATGCCCGCCTCGACGAGGATCGCCCGCAGCACCGACTCGAAGGGGTTGGCTGACAGGGGCGTGGCGTGCTCGACCACGAGCCGGACGGCGTCGGACGCGAGGTCAGCGGCGGCGACGAGGTCGTCCTCGGTGACGTCGCCGTGCCTCAAAGCCGAGTCCGCGACGGCGAGCGCCTCGTCGAAGGGCAGGGAGGCGGCGCAGTCCAGCACTGTTCGCACCTTGCTGGTGGCCCATCCATCGACCTCGGTGCGGGCCAGGTGTTGCACCGTCACCGAGGCGTCGACCGGTGTGCCGGGCGGGGCGGCGACAGCGAGCTCCGGCCACCTGGCGGGCCACTTCACCTCCCAGCCCCAGTGCGCGGCGGCGCTGAGAAGGCGCAGGTGACCGTCCACCTCCATCGCGATCGCTCGGGCCACGTCACCGCCCGAGACGGCATAGCGACCGCGGGAGACGTGGGTGACGCGACCATGCGCCACGGCACGGCACGGCGCAGCCGCTTGCGGGTCGTCAGCCTCAGGAGATCTGCCGTCGAGCCGATCCCGCCGAGGCGGGTCAGCGCGGCAACCGGGTCCATGCCGGAAGTCTCGTCAGGGCGCCCAGCGAGCGCGAACGGTTCTCCACAGGGGCCACGTGCGGCGGCACGCGGCCCCGACACGCCGTACGACGTGGGCGACACGCCGCGACCGGCGAAGTCGGGCCGACCGGACCGGCCCGCGACGTCAGGAGTCGTCGACCTTCTTCATCCCGACGACCCCTGGTCGGTAGCCCGGGTCCTCGAGCTGCGCGATCGTGGGCGAGCCGAACATGGGCAGCCCCTGGGACTTGCGGATGAAGCCCCACACGACGGGGAGCACCAGCAGGACGAAGAGGCCGACGCCGGCGATCAGCATCGGATGCGTCTCGTCCTCGCCGGCGCCGAGCGGCGCCCAGCCGGCCTTGTCGAGCAGCGCGACGCCGCTCATCGTCAGGACGACGACGATGCCGCGCCGGATGAACGACTGCGGGACGCGCGGGGCGATGGCGGAGCCGATGAGGGTGCCGGGGACCGAGCCGATCACCAGCGGGACCAGGATCGCCCAGTCGAGACCGTGGAGGGCGATGTTGGAGATCGCCGCGGCCAGGACCAGCGGGACCGCTTGCACGAGGTCGGTGCCGACGAGGCGTACGGCGGAGAGGCCGGGGTAGAGCATCAGCAGCGCGATCATGATGACCGAGCCGGAGCCGACGCTGGTGATGCCGACGAGCAGGCCGCCCAGCGCACCGACGAGCAGCGTGGGGATCGGCCGGATCGCCGGGTTGTCGTCGGGGTGGTCGCCGCCGCGGACCCGCAGGAGGTTGAGGTAGAGCCGCAGGGCGTACGTCAGTGCTGCCAGCAGCAGCGCGAAGCCGATGCAGAGCTTGAGGGTGTCGTCGATGTCCTCCGGGTCGACCACCCACGCCACGAGGTGCGGGCCGAGCAGGGCCATCGGGATCGACCCGATCATCAGCCACTTGGCGAGCTGCATGTTGGGCGAGCCCTCGCGCTTGTGCACGATCGCGCCACCGGTCTTGTAGATCGCGGCGGCGGTGAGGTCGGCGGTGACGACGGTCGCCGCCTCGCCGACGCCCAGGAAGATGAGGGCGGGCGTCATCAGGGCACCGCCACCCATGCCGGTCAGCCCGACCACGATGCCGACGAAGAAGCCGGCAGCGAGGATCGAGAAGAACGTGACGGTGATCCAGTCCATCAGCTGTCTCCGGTCAGACGGGGGACGACGACGCGCAACATCTCAGTGATTGTGGCGGTGGCGGTGGCCGCTGCCTTCTCCCCACGCCGATAGGGATCGGCGACGTCGAGCTCGGGGTGCGCCGGCTGACGTTTCTGGCCGACGGCGGTCACGAGCTCACGGCCGGACAGGTCGGGGATCTCCGCGATCGCCGCCTCGAACTGGCCGAGCGTGAAGATCTTGCGGTGCAGGTGCGCGTAGTCGTCCAGCACGTGCTGACGGTGGATCGACTCTGCGGTCAGCACGAGGTCGGCGCCCTCCACCATGTCGGGCTTGAGCCGCCGGCTGCGGAAGCCTGCGGTGTCGAGGTGCGGGATGGTCGCGGCCTGGACCGGGTTCATCCGGTGACCGGTGTGCGCGTGGGTCCCCGAGCTGGAGAAGTCGATGTCGGCGTCGCCGGCCAGGTCGCGCGCGATGATCTCCATCGCGGGCGAGCGGCAGATGTTGGCGGTGCAGAGGAACAGCACCGAGAGCGGCTCGGTCATGCTCCCGCGTCTCCCCGCCCCCGGTGGAGGCCGTGCAGGTGGAGCAGGCGGGCCTCGTCGAGGGCGATGAGCACGTCGTCGAGCGCGTCCTCGATGGTGCGGCCGGTCGTGTCGACGCGCACGGCCGGGTCCTGCGGCTCCTCGTAGGGCGAGGAGATGCCGGTGAACTCGGGGATCTCACCCGCGCGGGCCTTGGCGTAGAGCCCCTTGCGGTCGCGGCGCTCGCACTCCTCCAGCGGGGTCGCGACGTGGACGAGGAAGAAGGCACCGCCGGCGTCCTCGACCATCTGCTGCACCTGGTCGCGGGTCTCGGCGAAGGGGGCGATCGGCGAGCACACCGCGACCCCGCCGTGCCGGGCGATCTCGGCGGCGACCCAGCCGATGCGGCGGATGTTGGTCTCGCGGTCCGCCTTGGAGAAGGTCAGCCCGGCGGACAGGTGGCGGCGTACGACGTCGCCGTCGAGGCTGGTGACCGTGCGGCCGCCCTGCTCGAGCAGCAGGTCCATCAGGGCGCGGGCGAGGGTCGACTTGCCGCTCCCCGACAACCCGGTGAAGAAGAGCACGAGGCCCTGGTCCTCCGGCTCGGGGCGGTCGGCGTCGACGATCTCGGCGATCCCGGCCGGGTAGGAGTCGTCCGGGTGCTCGGTCAGCGCGTGCACCGGGTCGTCGCCGGCGTAGGTCGCGACCACCTGGGCGCCGAGCTCGTGGTCGACGTCGGCGTCGCCGTGGGACGGGAGGGGGACGGCGACCACGTGGGCGTCGTCGAGGAGATCGGCCGCTGCGAGGGAGGCCCGCACGAGGGCGACGGGGGAGAGGTCGGCGGTGCCGGTCCCGGTCAGCGCGACGAGGACCACGCGGCCGAGGCCGCGCACCTCCTCGAGCTCGGCGTCGCTGAGCGCGTCCACGACCGGGACGAAGGTGGCGCCGGCGTGCTGCTCGCGCACCTGGGCCGGCGTGAGGTGGAGCCGGCGGAAGGGGCCGTACTGGGCGTGCGTGAGCGGCTCCAGGCTGCCGTGGGACGACACCCGGGCGAGGGGCAGGCCCTCCGGGTCGACGAGCTCGGCCTCGGTCGCTCCGTCGGGGAGGTCGAGGGTGACCGGGCTGCCGGGCTCGTTGAACCGGGTGAGCGGGGCGTAGGCGCCGGAGACCAGGAGCTCCAGGTCGTCGAGCTCGGTCGGCGTCGGGCAGTGCTGGATCACCCGCGCATCCTCTCAGAACGGCCCTGAGTAGCCTGCGCCCATGCCTACTGCCGGTCTGCCCGTCGTCGCCGAGATCGTCCGCTCCGGGTTCGTCGAGGGCCACCACTACGGCTCGATCGTGGCGCTGGCCGCCGACGGGACGGTCGACTGGTCGGTCGGCGAGGTCGTGGCGCCGGTGCTGCCGCGGTCCAGCAACAAGCCCATCCAGGCGCTCGCCATGGTCGAGCTCGGCCTCGACCTCCCGGCGGACCTGCTGGCGCTGGCGTGCGCGTCCCACTCGGGCGAGCCGTTCCACGTCGAGGGCGTACGCCGCACGCTCGCGTCCGCCGGCCTCGACGAGTCGGCGCTCCGGACGCCGCCCGACTACCCCCTCGACGACGACGCCCGCGAGGCGGTGATCCGCTCCGGCGGGACACGGTCGTCGATCCTGATGAACTGCTCGGGCAAGCACGCCGCGATGCTCGCGACCTGCGTCCTGAAGGGCTGGGACACCGCCACCTACCTCGACCCCGAGCACCCGCTCCAGGTCGCCATCACCGACACCTTCGCGCGGATCACGGGCGAGCCGGTCACCACGGTGGCCGTCGACGGGTGCGGCGCGCCGCTGCTGTCCACGTCGCTGACGGGCCTGGCGCGAGCGTTCGCGACCCTCGCCACGGCGACCGACGGTGCCGAGCGCCGCGTCGCCGAGGCGATCCGGCAGCACCCCGACTTCGTCAGCGGTACGACCCGCGACGAGCTCGCCCTGCACCGCGCGATCCCGGGCCTCATCGGCAAGGCGGGCGCGGAGTCCTGCTACGCCGTGGCCCTGCCCGACGGTCGTGCCTGGGCGCTCAAGACGGACGACGGGGCGCCGCGGGTGCGCCCGGTCCTGATGGCCGAGGCGCTCCGCCGGTCGGGTGTGCTGACCGACGACGGCGTGGACGTGGAGGCGGTCGAGACCACCGGTCGGCTCGAGCTGCTCGGCGGCGGGAAGCCCGTCGGCATGATCCGTGCTGCCTTCTAGCTAGCGCCGAGAACACAAGTAAAACATAGGCTCTGTGAGGACAGTCACCCCCTCTCAGTTTGATTCTGCTAACAACAGTTAGCACACTGGAGGCATGGCCAAGGACAAGAGCACCAAGTCGACGAAGGCGAGTGCCACCGTCGTCGGTTCGCTGGGCTCGCTGGGCGACTACCTCAAGGAGCAGCGCCTGGGCGCCAGCCTCTCGCTGCGACAGCTCGCCGACCAGGTGGGCGTGAGCAACCCCTACCTGAGCCAGATCGAGCGCGGCCTGCGCAAGCCGTCGGCCGAGGTGCTCCAGCAGCTCGCCCGCGCGCTCCGCGTCTCCGCCGAGCAGCTCTACGTCCGCGCCGGCATCGTGCACCCCGACCCCGGCCAGGCGGGCTCCGTCGAGCTCGCCGTCCTCGCCGACACCGGGCTCACCGAGCGGCAGAAGCAGTCGCTGCTCGACGTGTACGCCTCGTTCCTCGCGCTCAACGAGCGCGACAGCACGACCGACCCTGCCTGACCCTGCAGCCCCCTGATCCAGACCTGCACCACCACACAGAAGGAGACCAGCAATGGCCACCAAGTTCGACATCAAGACCGAGGCCCTCAAGCCCCTCCTCGCGGGCGTCGGTGTCACCGACCTCGCCGTCGAGGCCGTCCGTGAGGCCGTCGCCGACGTCCAGAAGCGCGCCGCGGCCGTCCAGAAGGACGCGCGCAACTTCGACCCCAAGGCCGAGGCCAAGGCCCGTCGTTCCGCCATCGAGGCCCGCGTGAGCCTGCTGCAGGCCGAGGCGAAGGCGTACCCGACCAAGGTCTCCACCCAGCTCTCGACCCTCGTCGACGAGAACGTCGCGGCCGCCAACGCCACCTACACCGACCTGGTCAAGCGCGGCGAGTCCCTCGTGACCCGCATCCGCCGCCAGGAGTCGACCAAGGCCACCGTGAAGTCCGCCAAGACCACGGCCACCAAGGCGAAGACCACCGCGACCCAGGCCAAGAAGGCCGTCGACGCCAACGCCACCGCCGCGGACAAGACCGCCGCCACCAAGGTCGCGCCGAAGCCGAAGAAGACCGCGAAGAAGGCCACGCGCTCCGCCGCCGCCAAGAAGGCGTCCGCCACGACCGCCCGCAAGACCGCGGCCAAGAAGACGACCGCCGCCCAGAGCAGCGCCAAGGCCACCACCACCGCTGCCCAGGCGACCGCGTCCAACGCCGTCAAGGCCGTCGCCGACGCCGCCGAGAAGATCGGCGACTGAAGAGCAGTCGACGACGTCGACCAGCTGACGCTGTTCTAGGGCGCGTCGGTCAACCCCCGGCCTCCTGCGCGCCGCCCATCACGCACGCTGGCGGCGTTGTCCTCGGCTCGACGTGGCTCCGCCACGCCTTCGCTCGTCTGCCTTGCCATCGCACGCGCTGGACGACGCTCGTGACGGCCACGTGTTGACCAACGCACCCGGAGACCCCCGGCCGACCGGCCGGGGGTCTTCGCATGTCCGAGGTCGCGGTCCGTCGCCTACTCTGGGGCCGTGAACATCTACGCGTTCCAGAGCACCCTCATGCTGGTCGTGCTCGTGGTGCTGCTCGCGATCAAGGGCTTCGCGTTCATCAACGCCCTCAGCTACTCCACCGAGGCCTACGAGGCCGCCGGCAAGCTCACCAAGCAGGCCTGGTGCGCGATCACCGGGCTGGGCTTCGCCGCCCAGCTGATCATGATCGGCCTGTCGCCGCTCGGGATCATCCACCTGGTCTTCACGATCGCCTCGCTCGTCTACATCGCCGACGTGCGCCCCGCGCTGGCCGAGGTGACGTCCGGGCGCCGCTGATCAGTCGGCGGCGAGGTAGCGGTCGAGGGCGACGAGGGCGTCCTCGGGCTCGAAGCCGGTGGCCCGGATCTTCTCCAGCGACATCGCCGAGTTGAGCGGGCGCGGGGCGAACGGGTTGCCCTGCGCCAGCACCCCCTCGGCGTACGCCGTCGTGCTGGTGCCGGCGACGTCGTCCGCGCTGCGGCCCGAGCGCTCGAAGACCGCCTGGGCGATCTCGCGCCACGACATCGGGGAGCCACCGTTGGAGAGGTGGTAGGTGCCGTAGGCCGCGCCGGAGTCGAAGAGGTGCTGCGTCGCGCGGACGAGCTCCTCGGTGAAGGTCAGCCGACCGACCTGGTCGTCGACGACGCTCGGCGAGACGCCCTTCTCCGCGAGCGACCGCATGGTGCGGACGAAGTTCTTGCCCTCGCCGATCACCCACGACGTGCGGAGCAGGTAGTGGCGCGGCGCCAGGCCGACGGCGATGTCGCCGGCCGCCTTCGACTGCGCGTAGACGCCGAGCGGCGACAGCGGCTCGTCCTCGGTGTGCCCGGGGTCGAGCGCGGCGGTGCCGTCGAAGACGTAGTCGGAGGAGTAGTGCACCAGCGTGAAGCGGTGCACGCGGGCGAGGCCGGCGAGGATCGCGGGCATCGTGGCGTTGGCCGACCACGAGGCGACCCGGCCCTCGGGGGTCTCGGCGGCGTCGACGGCGGTGTAGGCCGCTGCGTTGAGCACGACGGCGTACTCGTGCCAGGGCCAGGCCTCGACGGCCTCGGGATCGGTGAGGTCGAGCGACGTGACGCCCTCGCCCTCGACGAGGTCGACGCGGTCGGCGTCGGGGTGGGCGGCGAGGAGCGCCCGACCGAGCTGGCCGAGCGCACCGACGATGAGGGTCTTCTTCGGCGCCATCGCGGTGCTCGGGTCGAGCGCGGGAGCGTTCTGGTCCTTCTCGCTGATGATCGCCTCGCTCAGCGGGATCGGCCAGTCGATCGCGGCCGTCGGGTCACCGAGGGCGAGCGCGGGGTAGGCGACCCCCGGTCGCCAGTGGTCGTTGACGAGGTAGGTGTAGGCCGTCGCGTCCTCGAGCACCTGGTAGCTGTTGCCCACACCGCGCGGCACGAAGACCGCGACCGAGGTGTCCATCTCCAGGGTGAAGGTGGCACCGAAGGACTCGCCCTGGCGCATGTCGACCCACGCGCCGAAGATCCGGCCGGTGGCCAGCGAGATGAACTTGTCCCACGGCTCGGTGTGGATGCCGCGGGTGACGCCACGGTCGCTGTTGTACGAGACGTTGTTCTGCACGGGACCGAAGTCGGGCAGGCCGATCGCGAGCATCTTCTCGCGCTGCCAGTTCTCCTTGAAGAACCCGCGGTCGTCGTCGCGCCGGTCGAGCCGTACGACGACGAGGCCGGGGATCGGCGTCTCCTCCAGCGAGGGGAGGCTCACTGGCCCTTCTCCGCGTACTTCGCCTCGACCGCGTCCTTGTGCGGGCGCCACCAGTCCTCGTGCTGCTGGTACCACTCGATGGTGTCGGCCAGGCCGGACTCGAAGTCCTGGAACCGCGGCTGCCAGCCGAGCTCCTGGCGCAGCTTGCCCGACTCGATCGCGTAGCGCAGGTCGTGCCCGGCGCGGTCGTTGACGTGGTCGAACTCGTCGGCACCCTTGCCCATCATCGTGAGGATCAGGCGGACGACCTCGAGGTTGTTCTTCTCGCCGTCGGCGCCGATCAGGTAGGTCTCGCCGATCTCGCCCTTCTCCAGGATCGTCTGGACGGCCGAGGAGTGGTCGTCGGCGTGGATCCAGTCGCGGACGTTCTCGCCGGAGCCGTAGAGCTTGGGGCGGATGCCGTCGATGACGTTGGTGATCTGGCGGGGGATGAACTTCTCGATGTGCTGCCAGTGGCCGTAGTTGTTGGAGCAGTTGGACACCGTCGCGCGCACGCCGAAGCTGCGGACCCAGGCGCGGACCAGGTGGTCGGAGCCGGCCTTGGAGGCGGAGTAGGGCGACGACGGGTTGTAGGGCGTGTCCTCGGTGAAGCGCTTGGGGTCGTCGAGCTCGAGGTCGCCGTAGACCTCGTCGGTCGAGACGTGGTGGAGGCGCTTGTCGTGCTTCCGCACCGACTCCAGGATCTGGTAGGTCCCCAGGATGTTGGTCTTGATGAACGGGCTCGGGTCGTTGAGCGAGTTGTCGTTGTGCGACTCCGCCGCGTAGTGCACGACCGCGTCGTGGGCCGCGACCAGCGGGTCCACGGTGTCCTCGTCGGCGATGTCGCCGACGACGAGCTGCACCCGGTCCTCCGGCAGGCCGGCCAGCGACTCCTTCGAGGCGGCGTACGTCAGCTTGTCCAGGACGGTCACCTGGTAGTCGGTGTGCTCGACGAGGTGGTGCACGAAGTTCGATCCGATGAACCCCGCGCCCCCGGTCACGAGAAGGCGTTCCATGGCCGGGAGTCTAGGGCGGGTCCTGTCAGGAGGCCGACGCGGTGACGCTGAACCGCGGCTGGGTCACGAGTCCCGGGTCGTCGTACGTCGCCCGGCCTCGGCCGGCACGCGCCCATCCCTCGGGCAGCTCGGTGACCCGGTAGCCCTGCGGCCACTGCACGGAGACCGACACCACCTCGGGGACGACCAGGCCCTGCGGGGTGAGGTCGAGCTGGTAGGTGAGGTCGTCGTCGCCCGTGGCGCGCGCCGCCTCCGGGACGACGTACACGAGCGTCGCCTCCCGCGTCTCGCCGGGCGGCAGGGTGAGGCGGAGCAGCTTGTAGGGGCGGCCGTAGTAGTCGAAGGTCTCGGTGCCGACGGGTCCGCCGGCCACGGTCGCGCTGGAGATCTCCACGCCCTGCGGCAGGAAGACGCCGACGGTCATCCCGTTCCAGCGGGTCCGGCTGCTGCCGCCGCGCGGGTCGCCGTAGATCTGGTTCGCGCCGTAGGGAGGCGAGTCGTTGAACACCGAGATGGTCAGCTCGACCTTCGCCGAGCCGTCCTCGCGCAGCTGCACGTTGCTGGTGACCGTGCGCTTCTGCCAGTAGTCGGACTTGCTGATGTTGGTGTTCTGGTTGAAGACGGCGACGTAGTCGTTCTCGGTCTCGGACAGGGTGCCGGACAGTCCGATGTCCGTGACGGCGGACTGGAGGTCCTCGTCGCGCATCCAGAGCGCGAAGTGCCGCCCGCGGGCGGAGTTGCGGATCGACTCGATCTTCTCGAGTCCCTGCCCCGGCTCGAAGAGGCGGTCGGCGAACACCGGCACGATCTGCAGGTTGGAGTCGTGGCGGGCGTCGTTGTCGGGGTAGGTGTCGTAGTCGCCGACGAGCTTCTGCGTGAAGTTGGAGGAGTCGAGGGTGCCGTAGAGGTCGGTGTCGATGGGGCCGGTGATGCGCAGCATGTCGGCGAGGGCGACCACGTCGACGGCCACGAGGCCGTCGGTCGCCTGACCGGTGCGCCGCTCCCACCCGCGCAGGAGCTCCTCGCCCGACACCGACCAGTCGGGGGCGTAGGTCGCGGTCGAGAGGCGCAGCTTGCCGTCGTGGAACGGGTTGCCCTCGACCTTGTCCCAGCGGCCCACCTTGAAGAGCTCGGGGTCGGAGGTGTCGCGCGCCTCGCCCATCGTCAGCTTCCCGTCGGACACCTCCATCGGGACCATCGTCAGGGGTGCGCCGCCGGAGAAGCGCTGCTCGCTGGGGTTGAGCAGGACCAGGAGGTACGTCCGGTCGCCGTCGGCACCGAAGAGGGTCGGGAGCACGTCGGCGAGCGGCTTGGCGCGCCGGGCGTCGCGGGCGAGCGGGGCGACCACGTCCGTCGCCTGGTCGCGTGCCTCGGCCAGCATCGTCCCCACGCCGAGGGCCGAGTCGTTGACCTCGCCGAGCTCGAGCTGAGCGGTGTCGAGGTGGAGGCTGACCTCCTCGACCGAGGAGACGAGCGTGCGCAGCGTCGGCACGTCGATCGACTGGTCGGCGAAGAGCGTCGCGTCGTCACCGTCGACGGCCGGCCAGGCGGCGACGGCGATCTCGGCGGCCGAGGTCATGTTGTCGAGCGCGTTGCCGAGGTGGCGTACGTCCGAGACGGGCTCGCCGACGACGGGGACCAGGCTCCAGATGTCGCCCCCGATGCCCTGCATCGCCCCCTGCACCTCGTCAGCGTGCTTGCGGGCGCTCTCGATCGCCGTCTGCGCCGCGGCGACGTCGCCGCTGCTGAGCGACACCTTCGCGGACTCGAGGTCGGCCTTCGCCGCCTTGGCGTTGCCCGGCGCCTTGAGGAAGGGGATCGCCAGGAGCGCGAGGCCGATCAGGAGCAGGACGAGGACCGAGATGATCGTGCCCGGCCGCAGCAGCCGTCGTCGCCACGTGCTGGCGGACGGACGACGGGTGGACGGCATGCCCACATGGTGCCAGCACGGTCCGCAGGTCGTGGCCCCTTAGGGTGACCCCCATGCGCGGAATCATCCTGGCCGGCGGCACCGGCTCGCGGCTGCACCCGATCACCCAGGGCATCAGCAAGCAGCTGGTGCCGGTCTACGACAAGCCGATGATCTACTACCCGCTCTCGACGCTGATGCTCGCCGGCATCCGCGACGTCCTCATCATCACCACGCCGCACGAGGCCGACGGGTTCCACCGCCTGCTCGGCGACGGCTCGCAGTTCGGGATCAACCTGACCTTCGCGACGCAGCCCTCGCCCGACGGCCTCGCCCAGGCCTTCATCATCGGCGCCGCCCACATCGGCAGCGAGCGCTCGGCCCTCGTGCTCGGCGACAACATCTTCTACGGCTCGGGCCTCGGCTCCCAGCTGCTGCGCTTCAAGGACCTCGACGGGGCCGCCGTCTTCGGCTACCACGTCGCCGACCCGCGGGCCTACGGCGTCGTCGAGTTCGACGACCAGGGCAAGGCGCTCTCGCTGGAGGAGAAGCCGGAGCACCCGAAGAGCGACTTCGCGGTGCCGGGCCTCTACTTCTACGACAACGACGTCGTGCAGTACGCCGCCGAGCTGGAGCCGTCGCCGCGCGGCGAGCTCGAGATCACCGACCTCAACCGCCGCTACCTCGAGGAGGGCCGCCTCCACGTCGAGGTGCTGCCCCGCGGGACGGCGTGGCTCGACACCGGCACGTTCGACTCGCTGAACGACGCCTCCAACTTCGTGCGCACCATCGAGGGCCGCCAGGGCTTCAAGGTCGGCGCCCCCGAGGAGGTCGCCTGGCGGATGGGCTGGCTCTCCGACGACGACCTGGTCGAGCGCGCCGAGCCGCTGCGCAAGAGCGGCTACGGCGAGTACCTGCGCGGCCTGATCGAGCACGGCTGAGGTCGGCGCCTCTGGTCGCGATCCCCGGGTACCCGGGGAAACTGGAGCCTTGACCCCGAAACTTCGCGGGTGAGGCTCCAGTTTGGGACCGGAAGCGCGCGTCGCTCCGGGGGTCAGGAGAGGTCGGCCGCCACCATCCGGGCCACGATCTCCTCGAACCCGACGGTCGGCTCCCAGCCGAGCACCTCGCGCGCCCGCGACGCGTCACCGACCAGCTCGGTCGGGTCGGCGGGGCGGAAGAACCGCTCGTCCTGGCGCACCAGCGGCTCCCAGTCGTCGATGCCCGCGGCGGCGAACGCGGCCGCCACGAACTCGCGTACGGAGTGGGCGCGCCCGGTCGCGACCACGTAGTCGCCCGGCTGGTCGGCCCGCGCGGCGCGGACCATCGCGTCGACGTAGTCGGGCGCCCAGCCCCAGTCGCGGCGCGCGTCGAGGTTGCCCATCACCAGCTCGTCGGCCTCGCCGCGGGCGATCGCGGCCACGGTCGAGGTGATCTTGCGGGTCACGAAGCGCTCGTGGCGCCGCGGCGACTCGTGGTTGTAGAGGATGACGCTCGAGACGTGCTCCTCGCGCTGGCGGAAGACGCCGGCGGAGAGGTGGGCGAAGGCCTTCGCGGCGCCGTACGGGTTCACCGGCCGGATCGGCGTCTCCTCGGTCTGCGGCGACTCGGCCGCCTCCCCGAAGATCTCGGCGCTCGACGCCTGCACGAGGCGTACGCCGCCCACCTGGCGCGCGGACTCCATCAGCGCGACCGCTGCCTGCCCGTTGACGTGGGCGGTGAGGTCGGGCTCGTCCCACGACTGGGCGACCGAGCTGATCGCGGCGAGGTTGTAGACCTCCCGCGGCGCCAGCTCCAGCACCAGCCGGCGGGTGGCCTCGACGTCGCCGAGGTCGCCCGGGTGGAGGACGATCTCGTCCGGGCAGTGCGCCGGGTGGCCGTCAGCGGTCAGGACGAGGGCGTGGACCTCCAGGCCCTCGGCGACGAGGCGCTCGGCGAGATAGGTGCCGTCCTGTCCGCCGATGCCGGTGATGAAGGCGCGAGCCGTCACCAGCCGGCCTTGGCGGCGGCGATGTCGCTGTCCACCATCATCGCCACGAGCTCGGCGAACGACACCGTGGGCGACCAGCCGAGCTTGTCCCTCGCCTTCGACGCGTCGCCGATGAGCAGCTCGACCTCGGCGGGCCGCATGAAGCGGGGGTCCTGCTTGATCAGGGGCTCCCAGTCGTCGATGCCGATGTGGGCGAACGCCAGCTCGAGGTAGTCGCGGATCGACCAGGTCTCGCCGGTCGCGATGACGTAGTCGTCGGCCTCGTCCTGCTGGAGCATCCGCCACATCGCGTCGACGTAGTCGCCGGCGAAGCCCCAGTCGCGGCGGGCGTCGAGGTTGCCAAGGGTGATGTCCTTCTGCTGGCCGAGGTGGATCCGGGCGACGGCCTGGCTGATCTTGCGGGTGACGAACTCGGGCCCGCGGCGCGGCGATTCGTGGTTGAAGAGGATGCCGGACGAGGCGTGCATGCCGTAGGACTCGCGGTAGTTGATCGTCATGTAGTGGCCGTAGACCTTGCTCACGCCGTAGGGCGAGCGCGGCCACAGCAGGGTGCTCTCCTTCTGGGGCACCTCCTGCACCTTGCCGAACATCTCCGAGCTCGAGGCCTGGTAGAAGCGGATGCTCGCCGGGTCGTCCCCGGCGTGGAGGCGTACGGCCTCGAGCATGTTGAGCACGCCCATGCCCGTCACGTCGCTGGTGACGAAGGCGTTCTCCCAGGAGTAGGCGACGAACGAGATCGCGCCGAGGTTGTAGACCTCGTCGGGGTCGGAGTCGCGCATCGCGCGCATCAGGCTCGAGAGGTCGGTGAGGTCGCCGTTGTGCAGCTGCACCTCGGGGACGACCTTCTGGACCAGCTCGCGGCGCGGGTTGTTCTGCCCGCGGATCAGCCCGTGGACGTCGTACCCCTTCTCGAGCAGCAGCTCGGCGAGGTAGAGGCCGTCCTGGCCGGTGATTCCGGTGATCAGAGCACTGGGCATGGGCTCAGTCTGTCAGGAGGCCCTGTCCTAGGGTGGCCGCATGAAGATCCTCGTCAGCGGCGGCGCCGGCTACATCGGCTCGCACACCGTCGTCCAGCTCATCGCCGCCGGTCACGACGTGGTCATCGTCGACAACTTCAGCAACGCCCACCCGACCGTGCTCGGTCGGCTCGAGGCGCTGACCGGGACGCGGATCACGCTGCACTCCTTCGACCTCACCGACCACGACAAGACCGAGCACCTCTTCTCGACCGAGGAGTTCGACGGGGTCATCCACTTCGCCGGCTACAAGGCGGTCGGCGAGAGCGTCGAGAAGCCGCTGGAGTACTACGAGAACAACCTCGTCTCCACGTTCTCCCTGGTCCGCGCGATGCAGCGCTACGACGTCGACAAGCTGGTCTTTTCCTCCAGCGCCACGGTGTACGGCGAGGACCAGGCCGGCGCGACCGAGGACCGCCGCACCTACGCGACCAACCCCTACGGCTGGACCAAGGTCATGCAGGAGCAGATCCTGCGCGACGTCGCCGTGGCGTCGCCGAAGATGCGGTTCGCGCTGCTGCGCTACTTCAACCCGGTCGGCGCGCACCCGTCGGGGACGATCGGCGAGGACCCCTCCGGCATCCCCAACAACCTGGTGCCCTTCATCGCCCAGGTGGCCGTCGGCAAGCGCGAGAAGCTGATGGTCTTCGGCGACGACTACGACACCGTCGACGGCACCGGCGTGCGCGACTACATCCACGTCGAGGACCTCGCCGCCGGCCACATCGCGGCGCTCAAGGCGCTGGAGACCACCGACGAGCCCGTCAACACCTGGAACCTCGGCTCCGGCAAGGGCACCAGCGTCCTGGAGATGCTGCACGCGTTCGAGCGCGCCGTCGGGCGCGAGCTCCCCTACGAGGTCGTCTCGCGACGCGCGGGCGACATCGCGACGTCCTACGCCGACCCGTCCAAGGCCAACGCCGAGCTCGGCTGGAGCACCCAGAAGACGGTCGACGAGATGTGTGCCGACACCTGGCGCTGGCAGTCGCAGAACCCGCAGGGCTTCGCCGGGTGATCCTGCGGCTCGCGGCGGCGGCGCTGCTGGTCCTCACCGGGCTGGCCGCGCCCGGGTCCGCGTCGGCGCAGCCCTCGAGACCGCTCGACGGTCGCACGATCGTCATCGACCCGGGCCACCAGCTCGGCAACCACCGCTTCCCCCAGCAGATCAACCGCCCGGTCCCCGCCGGGGGCTTCACCAAGCCGTGCAACACCACCGGCACCGCGACCGACGGCGGCTACGCCGAGGCGACGTTCGTGTGGCAGGTCTCGCGCGCGGTCGCCCGGCGCCTGCGCGCGCTCGGCGCGACGGTCGTCCTCACCCGCCACAGCAACCGGCAGGACCGTTGGGGTCCGTGCGTCGACGCCCGCGGTCGCGCCGGGAACTCGATCGACGCCGACCTCAAGCTGTCGGTCCACGCCGACGGGTCGTACGCCGCCGGTGCCCGCGGCTTCCACGTGATCGCCCCGGCCGACCGGGCACCGTGGACCGACGACATCTTCGAGCCGTCGTCGCGCCTGGCCAGGGACGTGAAGTCCGGTCTGGTCGCGAAGGGCTTCGCCCCCGCCAACTACATCGCCGGGGGAGACGGCCTCGACGTCCGCTCCGACCTCGGCACCCTCAACCTCTCCGACGTCCCGACCGTGATGGTCGAGCTCGGCAACATGCGCAGCGCCGCCGAGGCCCGGGTGATGACCTCCGCCGCCGGCCGGGCGCGCTACGCCCGCGGGCTCGTCGCCGGCGTCCGCGGCTTCCTCGACTGAGGTCTCAGCGCACGTCGAGCTCGTCGAGCGCCCGGAGCACGACCCGCAGGTGGGCGGGCTCGTGGGTGCGGACGAGGTGGGTGCCGCCGAGGGTGGCGAGCACGCCGAAGAAGCCCTCGCCCTTGCGGAACTCGTCGCCGAAGAGGTCGAAGCTGTGCGGGACGGCGTTGCAGACGGGTACGCCGAGGGGGCGCAGGCGGAAGCCCTGCGCAAGCACCCGGGCCTGGTGCCGCGCGCGGGTGAGCGGGTCGACGAGGTTGCCGTAGTAGAACCCCATGCCGGGGTCGATGACCACGCGGTGGGTGCCGAGCGCGCGGGCGTGGGCGATGCGGGGCGCGAAGTGGTCGAGCAGGACCGGCAACGGGTCGGCGTCGGGGGGCACGTCGGAGATCTCGCGGACGTTGGCCGTCTCGCCGAAGCACAGCACGACAGCGGCGTCGTACTCCGCGGCGAGCTTGAGCATCTCGTCCTCGTGCTCGCGACCGGTCATGTTGAGGATGCGCGCGCCGGCGTCGAGGCACGCACGCACGACGTCGGGCTCGTAGGTCTCGACGGAGACGACCGCCTCGGCGGCGAGGCCCTTGACGGTGGGGACGAGGGCGGCGATCTGATCGTCGGCGGCGACGCGGGCCGCCTTCGCCGTGCTCGACTCGGCGCCGAGGTCGATGATCCCTGCCCCCTGCGCGGCCTGCACCCGCCCCATGCGTACGGCGTCGGCGGGGCTCGTCGCGATGCTCTCGCGGTAGGTCGAGTCGCGGGACAGGTTGACGCAGCCCATCAGGGTGACCGGCCCGTCGCCGATCACGACGGAGCCGCGTGGCCCGTCGACCACCACCGGCGCGACCGGGCTGGCCCAGGCGTCGCCGTGGGCGTTCTGGAGCGCGGCCAGGTCCGCGAGGGTGATCACGCCCGAAAGGGTAGAGGGCAGGATGGAACGGTGACCGACTCCTTCGAGCTGCAACGCCTTCGCGACCTCTCCGACGACCAGCTGCAGGAGGCCTATGCGCCTCGCGGCGAGCCATGGCTGCGGGTGAACTTCGTCAGCACCGTCGACGGCTCGGCGACCGGCGCCGACGGACTCAGCGGCAGCATCAACAACGACGCCGACAAGCGGGTCTTCGACACCCTGCGCAAGCACGCGGACTGCCTCGTGGTGGGTGCCGGGACGATCCGCGACGAGGAGTACGACGTCCCCGCCGTCCCGGTGGTGGTCGTCAGCCGTCGTGCCGACGTGCCGCCGACGCTCCGGGAGGCGCCGCGCGGGCGGGTGCTGATGGCCACGGTGTCGTCGTCCGAGGGCCTCGACCGTGCGCGCGAGCTGCTCGGTCACGACAACGTGCTGGTGCTGGGGGAGGACGAGATCGACCTGGTGGCACTCAAGGCGGAGCTGCTGCACCGCGGGTGGCGCGACCAGCTCTGCGAGGGAGGGCCGTCGCTGTTCGGTGACCTGCTCGCCGCGGGTGTCGTCGACGAGCTCTGCTGGACCATCTCGCCGCGATTGGTCGCCGGGGACGGACCGCGCATCGCGGGTGGGCCCACGGTCGACGTGGACGCGCGCCCCGCCCTGCTGCTCGAGCAGGACGGGACGCTGCTGGGTCGCTGGTTGGTCCGGGCTCAGGGAGCCGGGTAGTCCACCACGTAGCTCGGCAGGCCGGACCGGGTGCTGTCGACCTGGTCGCCGGTGTCGTTGACGACGTGCTGGATGGTGCCGGCGTCGAGGTTGACGGTCAGCACGTGGTGCAGGCGCACGCCCGTGCGGTCCGGCACCTCGAAGCCGCTTTCGGTGACGATCGTCGGATCGTTGCGGTTGAAGACGTAGACCCCGCCGCCGTAGAGCTGGTGACGCCGCACGCCGTCGCCGACCTTGTAGCCGGCCCAGCCGAGGGTGCCGTCCGGCCGGGTCCAGTCGGCCTGCGAGGGCGGGTCGTAGGGCAGCTCGTTCTGGTAGAGCACGACCTCGCCGTCCTCGCCGTTCCAGATCGTGTTGTGCTGCTGGTAGTGCTCGACGAAGAGGCCGGTCGCGCGGACGCGGTCGCCGTCGACGACGAGCCCGACGCGGCCGGTGTTGGTGTTCCAGCGGTCGGTGTCGCCGCTCGCGCCGGCCGTGAAGCCCTCGATGCCGTGGTCGGCGCGCCAGACCCACGCGTGGTCGATCAGCACGTCGTCGGCGTCGATCCGCAGCGACGTGTCGGCCTTGCCGACGTGCGGTCCACCGACGCGGAAGTAGACGTCGTTGAGGGTCGTGGTCGGCGTGCTGCCGGGGCGGTGGTGGCCGGAGCGACCGGGGTGTCCCTGCAGGTGCATCAGGTTGGCCGAGAGCCGGGTGCCCGCGTCGACGGTGATGCCGGCGAGCACGACGTCGGTCGCGTCCGGGCGTACGACGACGGGGGTGGCGCCGCCGACGGCGGTCAGCGTGGCCTGGCCCAGCCCGAGCACCACGGTGTGGTCGCGGCGGACCGTGAGGCTGCGGTCGACGTCGTACACGCCGGGGGTGAGCAGGAGGTTGCGGCCCTGGTCGAGGGCCCGGCGCAGCACCTGCGCGGAGTCGTTCGGCCGGGCGACGTGGAACGACGACAGCGGGAGGTCGCGGCCGGCCGTGGTGCCGGCGGCCCACGTCGTGCCGAGCGAGTCGCGGCGGGCGTCGGGCACGCGGACCATCCAGCGGCCGTCGGCGACGTGGAGGAACGGCTTCTCGCGACTCAGCGGCGTCCGGTCGAGGGTCGTGTAGGGCGGGTTGGGGAAGGTCGCCTCGGAGGGGGCGCCGATGGTGCCGGCGAAGACCTGGTTCCAGACGCCGTTGGACCACGACCCGACCTCGCTGTTGCGGGTGAGCCACTGCTGCTGCGAGCCGTTGATGACCGTCCCGGCGCGCGAGTCGGCGAGGTAGCCGCCGCTGGCGAACTGCGGACCGGCGGTGCAGTAGTCCATCAGCGACAGGTTGCCGCCGCGGATGTCGACGCGGCGCAGCGAGGCGGCCTGGGAGGTCGCCCAGAAGTTGGCCGACTGCCGGCAGCCGTCCTGCCCGGTGCCGTTGACGTCGATGGTGAGGTTGGACAGCGAGCGCCAGAAGTTGTTGAGCGCGACGCAGTAGGTCTCGGTGGGGCCGTCGGTGAGGCAGCGGTTGTAGACCTCGACCTTGCCGTTGATGACGGTGTCGCCCGGCGACGCGCCGAGCCCGGCGACCTCGGTGTAGTAGCCGACCTTGATCTGCAACGGGTCGGTGGCGGTGCCGTAGGTGCCTGGGAGGAACAGCATGCTCCAGCGCTCCGACGACATCTCGGCGTCGACCTGCTGCTGCCAGATCGCGTCCGCTCGCGCACGGATCTGCGCGACCGGCATCGAGGGGTCGAACACGACGACCCGGTCACCGAGGTCGGGAGCGGCCACGGCCGGCGGCGGGGCTGCGGCCTGCGCCGGCAGCACGGAGGTGGCCGCGAGGCTCGCGGCGGTCAGGAGGAGCGCGGTCAGGACGCCGGGCGTACGGCGTCCGAGGCGGGAGCGGGGCATGGAGGACCTTCCGAGACGGGGGTGGAAGCGCTTCCACTCAGCATGCCGCATGAGCGTGATGAGCGCCACACCCCCGTCTGGGGGAGGGTCAGCCGAGAGCGTCGAGCAGGGCCTTGTTGAACGCCGGGATGTCGTCGGGGTTGCGGCTGGTGATGAGGTTGCCGTCGACGACGACCTCCTCGTCGACCCACTCGCCGCCGCCGTTGCGGATGTCGGTCTGCAGGCTCGGCCAGCTGGCGAGGCGCTTGCCTCGCACCCGGTCGGCCTCGACGAGGGTCCACGGTGCGTGGCAGATCGCCGCGACGGGCTTGCCGGAGTCGACGAAGTCGCGGATGAACGACACCGCGGTCTCGTCGGCCCGCAGGGCGTCGGGGTTGGCCACGCCGCCGGGGAGGACGAGTGCGTCGTAGTCGGCGACGGCGACGTCGCTGACGCGACGGTCGATCCGCTGGGTGGAGGACTTGTCGAGGTGCTGGAAGAGCTGGACCTCGCCCTCGTCGAGGGACAGGAGCTCGGCGGTGTGGCCGGCGTCGACGGCGGCCTTCCACGGCTGGGTCAGCTCGACCTCCTCGACGCCCTCGGCTGCGGTCAGGAATGCGATGCGCTTGGACATGTCCCCACGTTTGCTCGACCGCCGCGGGCCGACAACAGCCCTCGGGGTGGGCGTCGTACGACGTTCGCTAGCGTCGACCGCATGGACGTCGACCTCGCTGCCCTGACCATCGCCGTGCTCGGGGGCACCGGACCGCAGGGCCGCGGGCTGGCGCGTCGCTTCGCCGCTGCCGGGCTCGACGTGGTGCTGGGCTCGCGCGACGCCGCCCGGGCCGCCTCCGCCGCGGACGACCTCGCCGCCGTCGGTCGCGTGCGCGGGGCGTCCAACGCCGAGGCCGCAGTCGCCGGCGACATCGTGCTCGTGGTCGTCCCGTGGGACGGCCACGCCGAGCTGCTCGAGTCGCTCCGCGATGAGCTGGCCGGCAAGGTCGTCGTCGACTGCGTGAACCCGCTCGGCTTCGACAAGCAGGGCGCCTACGCCCTCCCGGTCGAGGAGGGCTCTGCGACCCAGCAGGCTGCCGCGATCCTCACCCGGTCGCGCGTCGTGGGCGCCTTCCACAACGTCAGCGCCGTGCTGCTCGAGGACCCGTCGGTCGAGTCCGTCGACACCGACGTCCTCGTCCTCGGCGACGACCGGGAGGCCACCGACCTCGTGCAGGCCCTGGCCGACGTCGTGCCCGGCATGCGCGGGATGTACGGCGGCCGGCTCCGCAACGCCCACCAGGTCGAGGCGCTGACCGCCAACCTGATCTCCATCAACCGGCGCTACAAGGCCCACGCCGGGGTGCGGGTCACCGACGTCTAGGAGATCCCGCCCGCGTTGTCCTTGGCGAGCGAGCGGGAGATGACCATCCGCTGGATCTGGTTGGTCCCCTCGAAGATCTGCATCACCTTCGCCTCGCGCATGTAGCGCTCGACGGGGAAGTCGCGGGTGTAGCCGTAGCCGCCGAGGACCTGGACGGCGTCGGTGGTGACCTTCATGGCGTTGTCGGTGGCGACGAGCTTGGCGACCGATGCCTCGCGGGAGAACGGCAGGCCGGCGTCGCGCAGGCGCGCGGCGTGGAGCATCGTCGCGCGGGCCGAGACGATCGCGGCCTCCATGTCGGCGAGCACGAAGGCGAGGCCCTGGTGGTCGATGATCCGGGTGCCGAAGGTCTCCCGCTCGCGAGCGTACGCCACCGCGGAGTCGAGGGCCCCCTGGGCGAGCCCGACCGCGACGGCGGCGATCCCGAGCCGGCCGGAGTCGAGGCCGGCGAGCGCGATCTTGAGCCCCTCGCCCTCCTCCCCGAGCCGGCGATCGGAGGAGACGCGGACGTTGTCGAAGCGCATCGTCGCGGTGGCCGAGCCGGTGAGCCCCATCTTGCGCTCCGGCGGGTCGGCCGAGAGGCCCTCGGCGGTGGCGGGCACGAGGAAGCAGGAGATGCCGTTGCGGTCGTCGGACGTCCGCGCCATCACCTTGTAGAAGTCGGCGTGGCCGCCGTGGGTGGTCCACGCCTTCGCGCCGTTGAGGACGTAGGAGTCGCCGTCGCGGCGCGCGGTCGTACGCATCGCGGCCGGGTCGGAGCCGGCGTGCGGCTCGGAGAGGCAGTAGGCGCCGAGGAGGTCGCCGCTGAGCATGTCGGGCAGCCACTCGGCACGCTGCTCGTCGGTGCCGAAGTAGGCCAGCCCGAAGCAGGAGAGCGCGTGCACGGAGACGCCGACGCCGACCGACGCCCACACCGCGCCGATCTCCTCGAGCACCTGGAGGTAGACCTCGTAGGGCTGGTCGCCGCCACCCATCTCCTCGGGGTAGGGCAGCGAGAGCAGGCCGGCCTGACCGAGCATCGCGAAGACGTCACGCGGGAAGGTCTCGGTCGCCTCGGCCTCCGCCGAGCGCGGCGCGAGCTCCTTGGTCGCGATCTCGCGGGTGAGCGCGAGGAGGTCGCGCGACTCCTCCGTGGGCAGCTGGCGGCGAGCGGTCATGTTCTGCACGCTACCGGCGGCCCACGCCGTCGGACGAAGCGGCTAGGCCGAGACCTCGGTGCCGTTGACGAGGGTGGCGGCCAGGTCGCGGAGCTTGGTGTTGGTGCGCTGGCTGGTCTCCTTGAGGACGGTGAGCGCCTCCGCCTGCCCGATGTTGCGGCTGGCCATCAGGATCCCGAGAGCGGCCCCGATCGTGCGCGACGATGCGAGCGCCGCCTCCAGCTCCGCGACGTGTTCCTGCCGGACCACCCCGTCGGTGTGGAGCTCGGCGATGAGCTCGCGGTCGATGACGGATCGCGCCTCCAGGTCGTCCGCCCGGTCACGGGCGGCATCGGCGCGCAGGTCGGCCGCGTCGGCGCGCTCGGTCAATCCCTGGATGTCGTCGCGATTGCTCTTCACCTGGGCGACGAGCTGGTCGATCTGCCGCTGCAGATCGTCGTACTGATCGTTCACGAGAGCATTTTGCCCATGCCTTGTGCACAAGGCAATAGGTCAGCCGGGTGGAAGCAGCAGCCCGTCGCCGGCCAGCAGGGCGAGCGCGTCGGCCACCAGCGCCCCCGCCTCGGGATGCTCTCCCAGCACCGCGGTGGTCGACGCGACGAGCTCGTCGAGAGCCTGGGGGACCTCCAGTGCGACCCACAGCAGGAGGCCGAGCCCCGCGAGCACGCGGACCTCGGCATCGACCATCAGCACGACCTCCTCGTCGTACTCGACGGCGTCGACCCACGCCGCGCGGCGCCACGCACCCGCGACGGGCTCGGTCGCCGGTCCGCCGGGGTGGTGCCGGCGGGCCGGGCTGGGGCGTGGCTCTCGGTCGAGCAGCCCGACGAGGTCGTCGAGCCGCGCCCCGATCTCGCGGTAGCGGAGGCTCCAGACGCCCCCGCAGGCGTCGATCGTCTCGGCGAGCCGCAGGATTGGGTCCTCGAGGCGGAGCAGGGAGGACGTCTGCGCGACCACCTCCGCGATGGCGTACGCCGGATCAACAGGCACGAGCCCGGCGTCGTCGTCGCCGCGGTGGAGCAGCACGATGCGGTGGAGGTGGGACTCGGCGGGAGGGCTGAGGAGCCCGGCATCATCGGGCGACAGCGACTTCTTGAGGTGGGGCTCGTCGGGGTCGGTGATGACCGACAGCGGCTTGGGGTGGCCGTGCACGAGCAGCGACTCGTCGAGGGAGACGGTCTCGTCGGAGAGGTAGCCGAGCCGGGTGGCGAGCAGTCCGATCGCGGTCGTCTTGCCGGAGCCGGACGGCCCGATCACGGCGAGCACGCGGCCCCGCTCGTCCGCGACCGCGCCGGCGTGGAGGTTGATCCGGAGCCCCGCGGTCGCGTCGAGCGCCGCCATCGTGACCAGGGAGGTGACGGCGTAGTCGTGGGCGATCTCGTGCTCGATCTCGAGGTGGTCGAGCTGCACCACGGTCGCCGGGTCGCGGTCGGTCAGCGAGCGGCTCCACTGGTGCCGGAGCCGGGCAGCGGCCTCGCCGGTGACGGGGATGCCCACGGGCACGCCGAGGGCCTCCACCACCACCTCGGGAGAGACCTCCTCGCTGCTCACGCCGGTCACTCTAGGGTGGGCGGCGTGGGGTGGGTCGGCGATCGCAGGTACGTCTTCGCGTTGCTGACGACCTACGGGGTGGGTCTCGCCATCCTCGTGACGCAGCCGTGGGGCTGGGAGCTGAACCGGCTGACGGTGCGACTGTGGGTGTTCTTCCGGCACGACGTCCCCATCGCCCCGGGCCGCGTCTCGCCGGAGGACTACGGCGTGCTGCTCAACGTCCTGCTGTTCGTGCCCTTCGGCGTGCTGCTGACCCTGGCGCTCCGTCGGCCCTGGTGGTGGGTGACGACCGCTGCCGCCTTCGTGGTGTCCGCCCTGATCGAGCAGGCGCAGTGGCGCTGGCTGGAGCGGGACGGCAGCTGGGGCGACGTCGCGGCCAACACCGTCGGCGCGCTGCTGGGGGCCGTGGCCGTCAGCCTGCCGTTGCGAGCCCGAGCGCGACCAGCTCGTCGAGCAGGGCCAGCACGTCGCCCCTGATCTCGTCGGGATCGATGCCCCACAGGAGCGCGGCCGCCGCGACGATGTCGTCGTGCGAACCGTTCTCGGAGAGCGCCAGCCACACGACGCAGGCCGGGCCGTTCAGGGTGGTCGGTGGACCCTGGGGCAGCCGCGTCACGTAGGCGCAGGGCATCCCCTCGGCGTCCAGCTCCTCGTGGCTCACCCAGGCCACGTCGTCGGCTATCCGGTAGGTCGTCATCGGCGCGTGACCCGCCGCGCGAGCTCGTCGGCCGCGCGACGCAGCCGTCGCAGCTGGCGCGAGCGGACCTCCTGCCGCGTCGGCGCGTGACCGAGCTCCATCCGCAGGTGGTCGCGGTTGACGCGGAGGGCGGAGGTCAGGAGATCGGCCTTGGCCCGGGCGCCGGGCGCTGCAGCGAGCCGAGCGCGCCACTCGTCCAGCCGGGTGCCGCCGTGCACGAACTGGTGCCACAGCGCGTACGTCGGCGCCCCCCGGTGCAGCTCGAGCTCCCCGATGCCTGCGGCGAGGGCGACCTCGGCGCCCAGCTCGGCCGTCAGCGCACGCACCTCGGCCTGCTCGGCGGGGTCGGCGGCGTCCCACGCGCCCTCGACATCGGGACCTCCGCCCGAGCGGGCGGCGTGGAGGACGAGTACGAGACGCTGCGCCGTGCGGCCGGGGACGGGGCACGCGCGGTGCGCGATCGGGTGCCGGACGCTGTCGCGGGACAGCACCTCGAACGCGCGCTCGGAGTCGATCGTGACTCCGGGCCACGACACGTGGACGTCCACCCAGCCCCAGTGGTCGTGCCACCAGTTGGCGGCGTGCGCGAAGACCGACCCGGTGGCGAAGTCGGTGCGCTGCTCGAAGCCCACCGACTCCAGGGACGCGACCAGCACGTGGAGGTGGGAGGGCCGCACGAGCACGTCGACGTCGCTCGACTGGCGGCCGTCCGCCCGCAGTCCGGGGAGGACGGCCGGACCTTTGAGGTGGAGCAGGTCGATCCCGCGGTCGTCGGCCAGCTTCTGCACCACGGCGTGGGCGAGGTGGACACGCGCCGCGATCGGCATCTGGCCCGTCGCCGCGCTCGCCTCCTGGGTCATGGGGGCCATCGTGCCAGCAGCGCGCCCGGCGGTGTCCGTCGTTATGACCGGACGGCAGCGTGTCACGGCCTAGACTCGCGAGCATGACGTTTGCCGATTTCGTCCGGCTGAGCCGCGCCTACGTGTGGGTGCTCATCGGCTGCACGATCCTGGGCGCCCTCCTGATGATCGCCAAGACGACCCGGGAGCCGGTGCTCTACGCGGCGACCTCGTCGGGCCTCGTACGGGTCGGCAACGCCACCGACGCGGGCACGGAGCAGGGCAACAGCCAGCTCGCGGAGGACAAGGCCAACCTCTACGCCTACCTCGCCACCAAGACCCCGGTGGCCCAGGAGGTGATCGACGAGCTCGACCTCGACGTCCCGCCGGCCGCCATCGCCGGTCGTTTCACGCCGTCGGTCGACGCGGACGTCAACGCACTCACCATCACGGCGATCGGGACGACTCCCGAGGAGGCGCGCGACCTCGCCAATGCTGTGGTCGAGGCGGTGGTCGTCGTGGCGAAGGAGGTCGACGGCGACACCGGCCTCACCAAGATCATCCCGCTCGAGCCGGCCGAGCTGCCGGGCGCGCCGTTCACGCCCGACTACGAGAGGGCGGCGATGAAGGGAGCGGCTGGTGGCCTGGCCATCGCCTACGCCTTCCTGATCGCGCGTCGCCTGATCGACCGGAAGGTGCGGTCTGCCAAGCATGTCGAGGAAGCGACAGGGGCGGCCGTGCTCGGCGTGATCCCCAAGGAGGAGGTCCTCGGTCGCAGCAACCGCGGGGTGCGGGGCGACCTCGGGAAGGCGGCCGAGGCGTTCCGCCAGCTGCGCACCAACCTCCGCTTCGTCGACATCGACAACGAGCCGCGCAAGATCGTGGTGACCTCGGCCCTGCCCGGCGAGGGGAAGTCGACCGTGTCGTCCAACATCGCGCGCCTGGTCGCGCAGGCCGGCACCAAGGTGCTGCTGATCGACGCCGACCTGCGTCGGCCGATGATCGCCACCACGTTCGAGGTCGACGGGGCCGTCGGCCTCACTCAGGCCCTCGCCGGCGACATCGACGTGACGGACGTGATCGTCGAGTCCGGGATGGCCAACCTCAGCCTCCTCCCCGCCGGTCGGATCCCGCCCAACCCCAGCGAGCTGCTCGGGTCGCTGAAGATGAAGCAGATGATCGACGACCTCGCGGTCGACTACCTCGTCATCCTCGACGCCCCTCCGCTGCTGCCCGTCACCGACGCCGGCCTCCTGTCCGCCTTCTGCGACGGAGCCCTCCTCGTGCAGGCGTCGGGCAAGACGCAGATCGAGCAGAGCCAGCACTGCCGCCGGATCCTCGACCAGGTCGGCAGCCGGCTGCTGGGAGTCGTGCTCAACAAGGCCCCCGTGAAGGGCGCCAACGCGATCGTCTACGGCGGCGGTTACGGCGGCTACGGCGGCTACGGCGGCGGGTACAAGTCCGAGTACAAGGCACTCGACGCCTACTCCACGGCCGGCAAGGGCCGTCGGCGTAAGTCGGCTGCAAAGACCGACAAGACCGGCAAGGTCGACAAGGCCGCTCGCACGAGCAAGGCGGAGAAGGCGACCAAGGCGTGAGCCCGGCGGCCGCGCGTCAGTAGGCTCCGCGGCTGCTGACGACAGCGCTGACGGTGCGCGCCAGGATGAGCAGGTCCTGCACCATCGACCAGTTGTCGACGTAGTAGAGGTCGAGCCGGACGGTGTCCTCCCAGGACAGGTCGGAGCGACCGGAGACCTGCCAGAGACCCGTCATGCCGGGCAGCACGTTGAGCCGGCGCAGCATGTCGTCCTCGTACTGCTGGACCTCGGACGGCAGCGGCGGTCGAGGACCGACGAGGCTCATCTCGCCACGGAGGACGTTCATGAGCTGCGGCAGCTCGTCGAGCGAGAACCGGCGGATGAAGCGTCCGGGCTTGGTCACCCGGGGATCTTCGGTGCTCTTGAAGAGCACGTGGTCGCGCGCCTCGACCTCCGTCAGTCGTTGCTCGGCGTCCACCGACATCGAGCGCAGCTTGAGGCAGGTGAACTCCGCCCCCTCCCGCCCGACCCGGGTCTGCCGGAAGAGCGCCGGTCCGCCGTCGTGCCTCTTGATCCACAGCATCAGGCCGAGGAGCAACGGCCACAGCACGGCGAGGATCGCCAGCGCGCCGACGACGTCGAAGGCACGCTTGGCGTCGTTCGTGGCCAGCTGCGAGCGCGAGCGGCCCAGGTGCATGAGGGGCAGCCCAGCGACCGGGCGGATGCGCACCCGCTCGCTCGACACGTCGGTCACGTTGGGTGCCACGATGATCTGCACGTGGGCGTGGTCCTCGAGGTCCCACGCGAGGCGGCGCAGAGCCGTCGAGGAGCTCACCGCGCCCGCGGTGAAGAAGACGATGTCGGGGTTCAGCTCGTCGACGACCGCCCGCACCTCCTCGCTGTGCCCCAGCACCGGGATCCCGGTCGACGTCGTCTCCAGCCCCGCGTAGTCGCTCGGGACGAGGCACCCCATCACCTGGTAGCCGAGCCACTTCTCGCGGGCCAGCACCGTGTGGATCTCGCCGATGTAGCCGGGCGTGCCGACCAGCAGCACCTTCTCGTTGAAGTGTCCCGCGGCCCGGAACCTCTGGATCAGCCGTCGGGTCAGCAGCCGGCCGAGGACGAGCAGGAGCACGCCGATCGGGAAGAGCAGGACGAAGAACCCGCGGGAGAGCGGGTACTGCATGAGGAAGGCCATGGTGGCCACCAGCGCCGCCGTGAAGAACGACGCGTTGACGACGAGCTTGAACTCCTCGGTCCCGGCGCCGAAGACGTCCAGCTCGTAGGTTCCGAAGAAGACCAGCATCACCAGCCAGGTGCCGACGAAGAAGACGCTGGCGAGTGCTGAGTTCTCGAGGACGTCGCCGGCCGTGTCGAAGATCGACAGCGAGACCCGGAAGCGGATCGCCAGGACAGTCGCTATGGCGATCATCGCGAGGTCCATGGTGCCGACCAGCCACGGGAGCAGCTTGATGCCCTCAGGGCGCATGCGGTCCACCCCTCCCTGGGCCGTCGGTCTCGCCGAGCGCGATGGCTCGGATCCTGTCGATGAACCGTGCCTCCCCGAACTGCTCGGCCCTCGCCCTCATTGTGTCAGCGTCCCAGTCGTGGCGATCCGTTAGCGCGAGGGTCGCGGCGATGGCGTCGGGATCGGGACGATCGAAGAACAGCCCGGTGCTGCCCTCGACGACGGTCTCCAGGAAGCCACCTCCCCGCAGGGCTGCGGCCGGCACGCCGAAGGCGGCCGCCTCGAGCGGCGCCAGCCCGAAGTCCTCGTGGCTCGCTGCGACCAGCACGCCCGCGCGGGCGTACACCCAGCGCAGCTGGGCATCGCTCAGCCCGCCGAGCAGGCGCACGTGGTCGGGGAGCGTGGCCCGCAGGCGCGCCTCCTCGGGCCCGTGGCCGACGACCACGAGGCGTCGGCCGGTGCCGCGGACGGCCTCGATGACGGCGTCGACGTTCTTGTAGGGGAGCAGGCGGGACACGACGAGCGCGTAGCCCGGGTCCCAGCCCGTCAGCTCGGTCACGGGGTCCTGGTCGGCCGCGGCGTCCATGCCGTGCGGCGGCGGCAGCAGCTCCGCCTCGCGACCGTACGTCGTCGCGATCCGCTGCTGCACCACGCGGCTGTTGGCGAGGTAGACGTCGACGCCGTCGGCTGCCCGGCGGTCCCAGCGACGCAGCATCGGGCGGAGGGCGAGGACGGGCGGTCCAAGGGGGGAGCGCCACGCGGGACCGCCGAGATACTCGTCGGTCTGGTAGAGCCAGCGCGCTGGGTTGTGGCAGTAGACGACGGTGCGACCCGCGGTGCGGAAGCCGTGGGCCCAGCCGCTGCTCGATGCCACCACGACGTCTGCATCGATGCGCATGCGCGACGCTGCGGGAGCGAGCAGGGGCAGCGCGAGGCGGTGGTCGCGCCGGAGCGCGCCGAGCCGGTTGAGCGGCGAGGTGCGGATGTCGGCGTCGGCGAACTCCGGGTAGGTGCCCGCGGGATCGTAGAGCGTGGTGTGGACCGGCGCGTCCGGGAAGGCCCGCATCAGGCTGAGCACGACGCGCTCGGCGCCACCGCGCTGGGTGAGGTAGTCGTGGGCGATCGCCACGGTCGGCTGTGCCATCACACCCCCAGCTCCTCGAGGAGACGTCGTACGCGCTCGCGGCCAGCCGCTGGGGAGTACTCGTCCTCCCAACGCTTTCGGGCGGCGTCGGTCACGGTCCTCACCTGCTCCGTGTCGGCCGACAGGGCGTCCCGCAGCGTCCGCGCCAGGTCGTGCGGATCGCCGCTTCGTGCGACCCACGGGTGGGCCGGACCGGCCACCTCGGGGAGGGCTCCGGCGTCGGACACCACGAAGGGGACCCCGGCCGCCATCGCTTCGGCCACCACGAGCCCGAAGGACTCGGCGATGCGGCTCGGGATGACGGCGAGGTCCACCTGGTCGAAGAACGCGTCCGGGGAGTCGACGCGGCCCAGCAGGCTCACCCGATCTCCCAGCGCTGCGAGCGCCTCGCGGACGGGCCGGGCATCGGTGTCGGGCACCCAGCGCTCGTCGCCGGCCACCACGAGGTCGACGTCGTCGAGGCCTCGTTGGGCCAGTGCTTCTGCCAGCACGTCCAACCCCTTGATCGTCGAGAGCCGACCCAGGAAGCCGACGCGCCTCGCCCGGTCGTGCCCGGAGCGGCGTGGCGCGTCGTCCGTCCAGTTGGCGAACGGCTGGGCTCCGCCGAGCTGGCGGGCGAGGAACTGCGACGGCACGAGCAGCCGCTCGCTCCCGATGCCCGCGGCCACCAGCGCACCCGTCTGTGCCCGGGAGCGCGGCAGCTGGTGGAGGTGCACGATGCGACGCCGATGGCCGGCGGTGGCGAGCGCGGGGACCAGGCCGTGGCACCAGAGCAGTCCGCGCCTCTGCGTCCGGTCCCACGACCGCAGGCGCCGCATGTACTGCTTCCGGCCGTCGGCCCGGATCGCCACGGGCACGGCGCCCAGTCCCGCAGCAGCGTCGAGCACCTCGGTCGGGGAGTCGGGGGCGACCACGGCCACGTCGTGGCCCAGGTCGAGCAGTGCGGCAGCGGCGCGGACGAGCATCTGCTCGCCACCGCCCAGGTCGGCGTTGTTGGCGGCGAGGTGGATCCGCTCAGCCATCGGGTGGGTCCTCGGCAGGGCGACGCAGCGCGTGGCCGAGGGCGAACGCGACGACGACGCTCACCGGCGTGTCGAGCAGGACCTCACCGAGGGTGATGGCCATGACGCCGGTGCTGATGATGGCGGCCTGGCAGGCCGCGGCCTGGAGGTCACCGTTCCGGGACTGGGCAGACAGCCTGACGAAGCAATAGGCCAGCAGCAGCAGGACGAGAACCAGAGCCACCCAGCCGCCTTCCTGGCGGGTCGCCAGGTAGCTGTTGTGGAAGTAGAAGGTGAGGTTGCGGATCTCCACCGTGGCCGAGCCCGGCCCGTTGCCGTACCACGGCGCTCCCGCGAGCTCGACCTGCTCCTGCGCGATGATCCGCAGGCGCAGCTTGTCGCTGCCGGAGCGGTCCGAGAAGGGGCCGACTGTGGTCAGGCTCTCGGGGATGTTGTTGACGGCCCAGACCATCACGAGGGCGAGCACGGCGCCCGCCACCTGACCCAGCCGGCGTCCGAGCAGCAGCCACACGGCCGCGAACACGCCGGCGAGGAGGCCGGTGCGGGAGTAGACGAGGACGAGTCCGACCACGATCGGGACGGCGACGGCGATCCGCACTTTCGTGCGCTCGTCGCAGAAGAAGATGGCGATGATCCCCACCACGGCGATGAAGTACGCCGCAGCGTTGGGGTCCGCCAGGTAGCCGGTCAGCCGTCCGGGGTAGTAGTCGCCACCCACCTTGACGATCGCGAGCCCGATCACCACGGCAAACCCTGTCGCCATCCCGGCGCCAGCCGACCTCAGCGAGAGTCGCCCGGTTCCTCCGGCCCAGATGAGGCCCGCCATGATGACGACGTGCCCGACGCGACGCGTCCAGTCAGCCTCGTTGGAGCCGACGTTCGCGAGCCCGGAGTAGGTGAGCACGGCGAGCAGGCCGCCGATGGTCAGCACGACCTGAACAGGCAACCGGGCCCCGCCACGCGGGGACCGGAAGAGGCACAGGCCGATGAGGGCGACGATCGCCAGCTCGTTGAGCGGGAAGCCCGCGACCGCGATCGAGCGCACGGGCAGCAGCGCGAGGAGGGCGAAGTCGCTCATCCGGATCTCGCGGTCGGCCTCGTCGGCGCGCGCGACCGTCTTGTCCGGAAGTGCCCACGGCGTGTTCTTGGTGCTCACGCCCGTGCTCCGGCGTCGGCGTACGTCGACGCCACCCGCGCGCACATCTCGGCGACGGACGGCCAGTCGACCAGGCCCGGACGCACTTCGGGCTCGAGGCCCTGGGCGGCCAGGGCGGTGGCGACGGCTCCGGAGTCGGCGGCATCGACGAGCGAGCTCGCGGGCAGGATCTCCGGGTTGCCCCCGACGGGGCTCGCCACCACGCCCATGCCGCGCGCGGCGGCGTCGAGCAGTGCGTACGAGCAGTTCTCCCAGACCGACAGCATCGCGAGCACGTCGTGCTCAGCCATGGCGACGTCGGGGTCGACGAACCCCGGCATGGCCACGGCGTCGGTGAGCGCCAACCGCGCGACCTGCGCGCGCAGCGCGGCATCCTCCGGCCCGGTCCCGGCCAACGTGAGTCGCGCCTCCGGGTGCGTCCGGTGCAGCGCGGCGAAGCCGTCGACCAGTGCCGGGAGCCGCTTCTCCGGCGACAGTCGTGCGAGCGACAGCACCCGCAGTCCGGGTTCCCTTGATGGTTGAGGTGCGAGCGGAGCGAGCCTCGAAACCACGTCGACGCCGTTGGGGATGACGGTGATCGGCACCTTCGGGTGCCACTTCTGCACCATCGCGTCGGCGGTCGCACGGCTGACGGCGATCGCCGCGTCGAAGCGCCGCATCCGGGCGGTGTGCGCGAGCGCCATCACGCGGCCCTTGGCCGTCGAGCGGTGGTAGACCACGTCGTCGCGGGCGATGCCGTGCTCGGTCGTCACGAGCCGCGGCCCGCGCACGACGAGGGCCGAGACGATGTCGGCGTAGGCCAGGTGCGTGTGCACGACCGCCGGACGCTCACGGCGTACGACCTTGCGCAGCGTCCGCGCGGACGACCGCAGCCCGTGCGCCGGTCCGAAGTCGCCCTCGACCACCTCGGCGCCGACCGCGCGCAGCTCGCGCGGCAGGTCGCCGGGCGGGGTCAGGAACACCAGCCGCCAGCCAGGGATGCCGTTGCGTGCCACGTCGAGGACGTGGCGCGCCACCCCGGCCAGGTCGCTCACCGGGATCGCCCAGAGGGCGGTCGGCTGCGTCAGAACCATTGCTCCAGCCGCTCCAGGGCGATCCAGAAGCCCTCGCCGTCGTTGACGTGGCCCTGCCAGATCTCGGGGATGAAGCTGACGCCCGGCGACATCGTGTCGAGCTGCTGCGCGAGGACGGCCCAGTCGATCTCGCCGTCGCCGACCTGCACGCCCTCGCCGTCGACGCCGGTCGCGTCGACGAGGTGGAGGTGCTCGCTGTGCGGCGCGAGGAGGTCCGTGGCCTCGGCGAACGACATCCCGAGGTAGTTGGCCGAGAGCTTGGAGTGAGAGACGTCGAAGCACAGCCGCCGGGCGTGCTTCTCGGCGAAGGCCGCGGTGTCGCGCGGGTCGACGAAGAGGTTGCAGTAGAGCTGGCCGCCCATGTACCAGGGGTAGGGCGGCAGCGTCTGCGCGCAGAGGCGTACGCCGGAGTCGTCGACGCGGGCGAGCCCGGCGGCCACCCGGTCGTACATCGCTTCCCTCTCGGCCGGGGTCACGAAGGCGTCGGTCGTGAACCCGCCCAGGCTGGCCACGATCACCGGTCCCTCGGTCTCGCCCTTCGCGTCGGCGCTCCGCGTGAAGTGCTGCTGCATCTCGCGCGTCGTGTCGACGACGCGCTGGAGCTCGCGGATCGAGCGCTCCCAGTGGTCGTCGTCGGTGGAGGCGAGGTTGAGCAGGAAGTCGCCGGCGAAGAGGTCGGGGGAGTGGGTGGTGAAGCCCATCGGCAGGCCGCCGGGGTACTTCGCGAAGACCTCCGCGACCGGCAGGTCGAGGTCCTTGTAGGAGAAGTGGAACTCCAGGAAGTCGGGGGTGGTGTCCTTCGTCATCGCGTCGACGTCGTGGTAGCGGACGGCCAGCCCCCAGGGGCGGCGGAAGTCGTAGGCGCGGCCGTGTGGCGCCGCATCGCCGAGGTCGGTGGCGTAGAAGAAGTCACCGGCCTCGAGGGCTCGCGTCGTCGTGCGACCCACGAGCTTGTCGTACGCATTGGGCTGGAGGCCGCGGCCGGGGCTCTTGATGTCGATGTCGGCGTCGGTGAGCGTCTCGCCGACCTCGATCCGGCGGGCGGCGACGAGCGACTTGGCGAGGTTGACGCGGTTCATCATCTCGCCGGTGGAGACCGCGCGCGGCGCCGCGGTGCCGAGTGCCTCCTCGATCTCGCGGACGCGCTGCACCATCTCCTTGAACTCGCCCGGCAGCAGGCTGACCTTGTGGTCGTTGCCCTCGAGGCCGCGGTCGATGGTGAAGTGCTTCTCGATGATCCGCGCGCCGAGGGCGACTGCCGCGACCGGGACGTGGAAGCCGCGCTCGTGCCCGGAATAGCCCACCGGTGCCTGGGTCAGCTCGGCGAGTCGCGTGAGGTAGGCGAGGTTGATGTCCTTGAAGGGCGCCGGGTAGGTCGACTGGCAGTGCAGGAAGGCGTGCGCGACGCCGGTGCTGCGGACCACCTCGACGGTCTCGCGGATCTCGCCCTCAGTGGACATGCCGGTCGAGATGACCATCGGCGTCCCGCTCGCGGCCATGTGGCGCAGGAGCGCGTGGTTGGTCATGTCGGCGGAGGCGACCTTGAGCGACGGGACACCGTAGTCGACCAGCCGGTCGACGCTGACCGGGTCCCACGCGGTGCACATGACCTCGATGCCGGCGTCGCGGCAGTGGTCGAAGACCTCGAAGAGCTGGTCGGCCTCGAGGTTGTACTTCGCGAGGAGGTCGAGGGTGTACTGCGGACCCAGGTCCTCCCCGCCCGAGCCCGACGAGCCCTGGCGGTAGACCGACTCCATGTCGCGGAGCTGGAACTTGACGATGTCGGCGCCGGCCTCGACGGACAGGTCCACGAGCTGCTTGGCCAGCGAGACGTCGCCCTGGTGGTTGATGCCGATCTCGGAGATCAGCACCGTGGGCGCGTCGGCGGCGACGACGTGGCGGCCGATCCGCAGCTCGTCGGCGCGGTTGATCGCGATCGCGACGAGGTGGCCGCGCTCGTCGACGAGGGCGACGTGGTCGATGCCGGAGCCGAAGGCGTGGGAGATCTCGGCGGGGCTGCTGCCGATGGGCAGGCTGCGCGGCGAGGTGTTGGCGGCCTCGATGGCCGGCACGTCGACGGTGAGGCTGGCGGCGCCGCTCACCCAGCGGCGGAAGTCGCCGTCGGACAGCACACCGTCGAGGTGGCCGTGCGAGTCGACGAGGAAGATCACTCGCGCCTGGTTGGCGGTGATCTTCTCCAGCGCGCGCAGGACCGGGTCGCCGGAGTAGACGACGTAGGGCGTGAGGTCACGCTCGATGATCAACGCAGAGGCCTTCCGTGGGTGGTGGTGCGCCTCAACCGTAAAGGGACGAGCGACATCGCGCGGTCAGTCTGGTCAACGCGCCGTCAACAAGCGCGCCGCAAGGGCGACGTCCAGCTCGGTGTCGATGTCGATGCCCTCGTCCTCCGCCATCACGAAGAGACCGATCCGTCCGCCGAGCCGGTTGTCCTGCTCCTCGTAGACCTCGGTGCGGGTGACGTAGAGCGAACCGGTCTCCCGATAGCGCCGCGTGGACTCCGTCAGGTCCTGCCGGCGTGGACGCGCTGTGACGTCGTACGCCGCCGAGGGCGGGTCTCCCGCCTGCCAGATGAACGGCGGTTGCTCGACCACGCCGACCATCGAGTCCACGCCGGTGGCCGTGAACTCCGTCAACGCTCGCGCGAGCGTGTCGGCGTGGCGCACGGGCGAGGTGGCCTGGAGCAGCATCACCGCCTCCGGGCGACCGCGGTCGGCACTCACCTGCTCGATGGCGTGGCGGACGACCGGCTCGGTCGGCGTGGTGTCCTGGGCCAGGTCGGCTGGTCGCAACCACGGCACCCGGGCGCCGGCCGCGCGCGCGACCTCGGCGATCTCCTCGTCATCGGTGGACACCAGGACGTCGAGGCCCGGGACGGCCAACGCCTGCTCGATCGTCCAGACGATCAGCGGCTTGCCGGCCACGTCGAGGAGGTTCTTGCGCGGCACGCCCTTCGAGCCGCCCCGGGCGGGGATCACGCAGAGCGTCATCGCGCGGCCTCGGTCACGATCTCGGCGATCCGGCGGGCGGGCTCGACGCTCGGCTGGTCTGGCGCGGGCGTGGGCGCGGTGCCGAGGCGGTGCATGCCGTAACGCTCCCAGAACTCACCCAGCCATGCGGGAGGTCGCGGGAAGTCGACCCACGCCCGGCGCCCGCGTGCGGCGGCTTCCAGCACGCCGGTGGAGAACACGCTGACGATCGGCGCGTCGAGGTCGACCAGGGGAACGCCGCTCGTGTCGATCGTGATGCCGGCGCGGGCGTACGCCCCGAGCACCGCACGCGAGGTCACGTCGCGCTCCGACGGGTGCGGCCGGTAGGCGGCGCCGTGCTCGCGACAGGTGACCAGCGCGGCGTGGGCCAGACGGGCGCGCGAGATCTCGGCCGCGTGCCCCTGGCCCAGGTAGACGAGGCGTTCGCTGTCACTGCTGGTCGAGGAAGGCGCGTTGGCGCTTCCACTGCTGGTCGAGGAGGGCGCGCTGGCGCCCGTCACGAGACCCGCGGTCCAGAGCAGCTGACTCCCGGTCGCGGACACCTGCACGTCCTGCCGACCCTCCGTCCAGAAGTCACCGTCGCTCTCGCTCCAGGCGAGAAGGCGAGCAGCACGTGGGAGCGGCGGAGCGAACGGCGTCAGGGCTCCGTGCTGCGCGACGAAGAAGGTCGCTCCGTGCCGCTCGGCGAGGTCGTAGGCAGCACTGCCGATCTCCGTGTAGTGGCCTGCTGCCAGCACCGCGCGCGGTGGCGCCGACGTGGTCAGCCCGGCGAGGTCGGTCGCCCGGCGTCGGTGTCCGGCGAAGCCCGGTGGTGCCTGCCAGCCGGTGGGTGCGACGACGATCGTCCGGCCGGGGTCGAGGTGGTCGAGGGGAGCGGCGACTGCATGGCGGACGCTGGCATGGGTCGCTTCCACCGCCACCAGGACGTCGGGCTCGCCCTCGGGCTCCAACACGTCGACCAGGGCCGAGGCCGGCTTGCGGATGCGCGAGCGCGCGGTGCGAACGGCGTGACGCAGCGGGTGGCGCGACTCGTGCCAGCGGCGCCACGCGACGAGGTCACCGGGATGCCTCAGGCCGTGTCCCATGCGTCCTCCAGGACCGCGACGCGGTGGTCGAAGGTGTGCTCGGCAAGGGTTCTCGCCCGCGCAGCGGTGCGGACGGCGTCGGTCCAGGTCCGATCGACGATGCTGCGGCGGCACAGCTCGACGAGCTCCTCGAGCGTGCTCCAGGGCAGCACCTCGACGCCGGGCTCGTAGAGGCCCTCCACATCGGCGCGGTCGATCAGCTCGACGGTCCCTGTGCCGGCGGCCTCGAAGGTGCGCATCGTGAAGCCGTCCTGGTCGCCGTGCAGGTTGAGCGTCGCGACCGAGGCGGTCATCAGGTCGTAGGCGTCGGCGCGCGACCTGTCCCGTCCTGCTGGGATCGACGGGGCACCCACGCGCCAGGTGCGGAGGCGGTCCACGGGGTGCCCCGACCAGTCGCGACCGTAGGCCCTGACGGGCACGCCCTCAGCGACCAGCGCGGCCAGCACGTGCTCGCGCGACGGGTAGCGCGCCCCGACGAAGGTGACCGGTTGGTCGCGGCGCCTGGTGGGGTGTGGCACGAGTCGGTGGTCGAACGCCAGCGGGACGTGACGCACGTCGAGGCCTGCGGCATCGAGGTCGGCCGTGTCGAGGGCGGAGTAGGTCGCCACGGGACCGAGCGGCTGCAGTCGCTCGGCGCTCCACTGCGTGCGTCGGAGCTCGTCGTAGAGCCAGATGATGCGCGGCAACCCGCGGATCGCGGTCCAGAACTGCTCTCCCAGCCGGTCGCCCTTCACCACGAGCACGGCTTGAGGGCGGGTCTGGTCGACCGCGGCCGCGGACCGCACCGTCTCCTCCCGGGCCAGTCGTCGGAGCGAACCGGCGCCGACGCGGTGCGGGAGCTGGTGACGCAGCTGGTGCCACGCTCGACCCGCCAGACCGCCGTGGTCGTCGTACACGTGGGTCGTCACGTCGTGCCCGCGAGCGGACAGCGCAGCCGAGATGGCGGAGTGGTAGCCGTGGAAGCCGGGGCTGACCACCAGTACCTTCATCGGCTCACGCCCCGACGGGACGAGCGGGGATCCCGACGACCGTCTGGCCCGGCGCGACGTCCTTGGTGACCACGGCGTGCGCGCCGATCGTCGCGCCGTCGCCGATCGTGACCCCACCGAGCACGACGCACCTCTGGCCCAGGAAGACACGGTCACCGATGGTGATCGCGCCGGTGCCATGCACGAGGTGCCGGTCGTCACGATCGTGGTCGGACGAGCCGACGAACACGCCGTCGGCGATCACGCAGCCCGACCCGATCGTGACGGCGTCGTAGGCGTGGAGGTGGACGTCGTGGCCGAGGTAGGTGTTGTCTCCGATCCGCAGGTCACCGCCGTCCGGCTCGCTCGCCAGCCAGGCGCCCTCGAAGACCGAGCAGCCGGTGCCGAGGTGGATCCGCTCAACCCCCTGCAACTTGTGAGGGCGGACAATGACAGTCCCATCGCCGATGCCGCCGAACGCCCGCGCGTAGACGAGCCGTGTCGCCAACTGGCCTGCGCGCCACCGGAGGGCCGGCCGTGCCTCGGTCAGCCGCTGGGTCAGGGTCACCCGCCCAGTCTAGTGAGCAGTGCGACCTCGACCGGTCAGACGAGCTCGGAAGCCGCCCGCCCGGGAGATCGCATCCTCGATCCGCCCGTAGCGCTTCTTGAAGTGCGCCAACATGTCCCACTGCCGCTGGTGCTCGATGAGCATCTCTGCCATCGCGTCCGCGTGCTCTACGTAGAGATCGGAGTTTGCCGCGAAGATCCGGGCCAGCGCCTCGACACGGTCGGCGTGTGTCATGACGTGTGCGCGCGATGACCCCACGTCTCGGTAGCGGAACAGGATCTCGTCCAGTCGGACGACGCCGCGCCCCAGCGCAAGGATCTTCAGCCAGAAGTCGTAGTCCTCGTCGCCGCTGCGTAGCTCGGTCGAGTAGCCGCCGACCAGAGACCAGTCCGTTCGGCGGTACATCGAGCAGGCGTGGATGACGTTGCGCGCGAACATCGCCTTCAGGCTGAATTCCGGAAGGTCCCACTCGCCCTCGGATGCACCGAATCGCTCGGCCCGCGCGTAGACGATGCCAGTCGCAGGCTCCGAGTCCAGGACCGATGCTGCCCTTGCTACGTAGTCGGCGTGGATCTCGTCGTCATGATCCAAGGGAAGGATGTACTCGCCTGACGCCATTTCGATCCCGAGGTTTCGTGCTGCGCTCGGCCCGCCGTTCGGTTGGCTCAGCACGAGCGCGCGACCGTCATCTCGCAGCTCGTCCAGCGCACGCAGCGTGGCCTCGTCGGAAGACCCGTCATCGACGACCACCACCTGCGTCTCGTCGTGGGTCTGACCAAGGGCTGACGCGACCGCCGCGAGCACCATGTCGCCACCGTTGTAGCAAGGGATGACGATCGAGACGCTGGTCATCTGCCTAACCGTAATGCGTGCATCTGTGGGCAGTGGCGATCTGCGGGCCAACTCACCTCAGAGTCCAATCCGCAGCCGGGCTTGTCATGCGGGGATGTTGTCGAGCTGAGCGGCGGGCTTCCGTGAACCGCGCATCCGCCTCTCGATGGGCTGTTCAACCAATCGGTACACCGCACCCGACAGTGCGATCGCGCAGGCCACGAAGATCACCGCCGTCCACGGCCGACCGAGCATGAACGGGCGAGCAACTCGCAGGACGAGCTCATGCACCATGTAGAGCGCGAACGACCAGCGTCCGAGTCGGACGAGAGCAGGACTACTCAGCCATCCCTCGTCGCCGTTCAGGTCGCGGCGAGCAAAGACCACGAGCATGAGCGCGACAGCAGGGATGAACATGAGGGAGACGACCCACAGGTGGTCGCCAAGTGTGCCCGCGGAAAGCCGGTCTACGACGATCAGGCCAGCGTAAGAAACAGCCGCGAAGGCGACCGCGAGGAACGGACGGATACCCGATGAGTCGTTTGTGCGGACGAGGAGCGCAATGCCCATGCCGATCAGGAACTCGCCCACTCGGTATGCGGAGAAGGTGTAGGTGAGCGCGTAGGTCGCTGTTGGCGTAGCCAGTGCCTCGGCCAGTAAGCCGCCCAGCACCAGCCAACCGACCCCTACGGCAATGGCCAAGGTGGGCGCCTGCCGTCGGAAGACGAGGTAGAGCAGAGGGAATACCGCGTAAAAGAACGCTTCGGCCGACAACGACCACGCGACGCTGTTGTAGGAGTACGCGACGCTCAGCTCCATGGTCCATGCCTGCAACAGCAGCGCGTTCGCCGTGGTCGTGCCCAGTCCGGTGCGGCTCTCCAGTACTCCGGCCGCGACCAACGTCGCGGCTGCGACCAGTGTCAATGCATGAACCGGCCATACCCGAGCAAATCGCCGACGGTAGTAGGACGCAGCCGCACTTCCATCGCGTGCCGACCACACCATGACGAACCCTGAGAGGACGAAGAAGAAGGTGACGCCCAAGTAGCCGAACCGCAAGCTGGCAAACGCGTGGCCGTCAGCCGGCGTCGACTGATGGGCAGCGTGGTACGCGACGACGAGCATTGCGGCGAAGAACCGAAGGCTCGTCAGAGAAGGCAGGTGCCGGCTGCCCCGAGACATGCGCTTGATCATTCCACAGGGTTGCTCGGTGCGGATGTGCGGTCAGGCAGCGGCCGAGCCCCGCCCCATTCTGAGCGACGGATCGTCAGATGTCGCCCATCCTCTTGCGGATGGCGAATGACGCCCTGCCGTAGAACGGGTGTGCCCTTACGGCTTCGACGACGGGCCATGACGCATGGTCCTGTGCTCGGGCGATGAACAGCTCGATGGCCTCGATGGCAGGTCGTTGACGCAGCAAACGCGTGCTGGCGAAAACGATGTTGTACTGGCTCGGCTGCTCGATGTCGCGAGCTACGGGAATCAGCCCTGAGTCCCCCAGTTGACTAATGACGTCCGTGGCGAGCGACTGTCCCTCCCAGAACGGTTCCTCCTCGACCTCGATCTTCAGGACGTCACACGCAGCGAGACGCCGAGCGGCGCCGCGAAGGACTTGTCCGGACGCTCCCTCGACATCCACCCACATGGCGACACGGGCGGCGTCAGGAGTGTGATCGTCGAGCCGCACTCCTTGGACCGTGACGGGCTGCACCGGTCCGTCATGGTTCGCGCTCCGCTCGAGCAACGAGCTGTGGCCGACGATGGTGGACCCGTTCACGGTCTGCCGATGAAATGTGACAGGGCCCGGCGCGTCAGTGAGTGCGAAATTGAGGTACTGCACCCCATTCCGGTCGAACTCTCGCAACCTCGCGAAGTGGGCGTGATTGTCGGGGTTTGCCTCGAAAGCGATCACCGAACAGTCGGAGTGGGTGCGTGCGATGTGCAGCGACGTCTCAGCCTCGAAAGCCCCGGCCTCGACGAAGAGATCGGGCCGGGCGGCGTCCACGAGCGCGAAGAACAGGTCATTCAAGATCCCCGTGGAACGCGCTCGCGCTCGGTCCTGATAACGCCTGGCCGGCGCTCGGAAGAGGTCCGCCTGTAGTCGAAGGTGTGCCTGCCACAGGTGCGTCAGCTCGGAATCCGCCATACCGCTGGACTATAGGTGGCCTCCTGTGTCATTCGGGGCGGTGCACCACCGCTGGAGGAGAACACTTGGAGCACCAAGTGACCGGGCCGGTGGATGAGTCTGCGGGAACTCCCGCGCCGTCGGTTCGAAGGAGGCAGGATCTCCATTCATGTCACGAGTCGACCTGCCTGAAGCGCGGTCCACTGTGCAAGCCCAGATGAAGCACTCGCGTCGGCCGGACGTTCAGGGCCTTCGAGCGATTGCGGTCCTGATGGTGATTGCATTCCACGCCGGACTGCCAGTGCCGGGCGGCTACATCGGGGTCGACGTGTTCTTCGTGATCTCGGGGTTCGTCATCACTGGGCTGTTGCTGCGCGAGCACGGTAGGTCGGGAACGATCAACCTGCGGCGGTTCTACGGACGGCGCCTTCGGCGGCTGGCCCCAGCTCTGGCGCTGATGCTGACGACGGTCCTGGTCCTCTCCGTGTTCTTGCAGTCGCCACTCACCCGGGCAGGAGGACAGGAGCTGACGGCGCAGACGGCGCTCGGAGCGTCGTTCTTCAGCGCCAACGCCGTGCTCTACAGGGTCCCTGTCTTTGGCTACTTCGCGGAGCGTGCCGCCGACAACCCGCTGCTGCACACCTGGTCGCTCTCGGTGGAGGAGCAGTTCTACCTCGTCTTTCCCTTCATCGTGCTTCTCGCCGCGCGCCGTCGCGTCGGTGGGTCGCGATCGGTGCTGACGGCAGTGGTGGCTGTGGTTGCCGCGCTGTCGTTGCTCGCCAGCGTGGTGCTGTCGTACGAACTGGTCACGCCGCCGGGGATCACTGTGCCCGCAGCATTCGCCTTCTACGTGCCCCTGACGAGGGCGTGGGAGTTCGCAGCGGGCGCCCTCGTCGCTCTCGCCGCTTCCCGGCTCCGCGGCCTGGGCGCCATACCTACGCGTGTTGCTGCTGCCGTCGGCGCAGCCGGGCTCGTGGTGTCCGCCGGCCTGCTCAGCGAGGGGCGTTTCCCCTTCCCCGGCGCGATCGCACTCGTGCCGGTCGCATCGACGGCGATGCTCATCGCCGCCGGCACCTCCTTGTCGTCCTCGCTTCCCACCCGCCTGTTGTCCACCCCCGTGATGTCGGCAATCGGGGATCGCTCCTACAGCCTCTACTTGTGGCACTGGCCATTCATCGTCTTCTCGACGATCGTGCCCCTCGACCTCCCCATCTTGCCCTTGCTGGGCGCACTCCTCTCGGTCGTGCCGGCGATGGTTGCCTACCGCTACGTGGAGAATCCGATCAGGCTCGGGACGGTTTCGACCTGGCGCGTCGCCGTCGTCGCGACGGCGCTTCCCGCGATCGTCGCCGCGGCGGTCCTGGGCGGTGTGTCGACCGGCTGGGGGAGCGACCGCATCAAGGGCCAGCGAGACTCCGTCGCAGCCCCTACTCTCGGAGTGCGGTCCGGGTGCTTCGTCGATGGTGAGGCCGACCCAGGCGTCTTCGACCGTTGCACTTTTCCGGTCGAGGGCCGAGCGTCCGCCGGCACGATCATGTTGGTCGGCGACTCGCACGCCGATGGCCTGTCGGACGGCGTGGTCGAGGCGGGCAACGATCTCGGGTACGACGTCGTCATGGCCACGGGTGCAGCGTGCCCTTACGTCGGGCCAGCCGTGCCTACTGCGGGCCTTGTGTCGAACTGCCCCGAGCTGACCGCGTGGCGCACCGAGTTCGCGACGGAGAACAAGGTCGATCTCGTCGTGACCGCGCAGTCCGCCCTCGATCGCGCGTCAGACCCCGACGCCTGGGTCTCCGGCAACGTCGAGGTACTGGAGCAGCTGGACACGGCCGGCGTGCCGGTGCTCCTCATTGGCGATGTTCCGTATGTCGGTGCCAACGGGTCGCCCTGCAGGTACGGGATCATCAATCCGTCGTGCACGGTGAGCCGAGAGCAGGTGCTCGATGTGCAAGGTCCTGGCCTCGGCGTCGATGCGGACGTGGCCGAACGGCTCGAGAACGTCTCGTTGTGGTCGCCGTTCGACCGTTTCTGTGGTGCCGTGACGTGCTCGGCGGTCGACGGCCGGACGACGCTGTACCGCGACCCCGAGCACCTCAATGCCTACGGGTCGCTCTTCCTGGCGGATGACCTCGAGGTCGAGATGCAGCGCGCGATCGAAGCTGCTCCATGACACCGGCAACGTCATGATCGGCCAGGCCGGAGCGACAGACCCCATGTACGACGAGCTGCGGAGCCATCCCTACCGGTAGTCGCGGAACGACGGACGGAACGCGTCATCCATCATCAGGCGTTCGGGGTACTTCAAGCAGAGCGGGTGCAGGACGCCACCGAGGATCGCGGTCCACGGGATGGGGTAGCCGTCGTTGTCCCCCAGCGCATTGCCGGGGCTGGCCCGCAGTGCGGGGCTGTAGTGGTCCAGTCGTCGATGCACCTCCGCCAGCCATTCGTGCGTGAGGGGTGACCCGGGCTTGGCGGCGAAGGCACACATCGCGAGGAGGAGTCGATAGTGGCGCCGGAGGGCTGCGCCGACCTCACCCTGCTCGGGAGCCACCGTGTGGGGGCCGAGCTCGCGGAAGCTCATCATCCAGTGCTGGGGCGAGGCGTTGAGCGAGTTGACCGCCGCGAGGACGTCGCCGTACTCCCGCTTGATGTCGAGGTAGGCGCCACCGTGGTGATGCATCAAGTACGCGCGCAGGTAGTCGGAGCGGTGCACGAAGGACAGGTGGTCGTACGCCGGATGGAGCGGGGCGTCAGGCACTACCCACTCCTCGAGGTTGGCCGGGGTGATCAGCGTGATCGGGAGCCGAGACTCCAGGTCCGCGAAGGCCGCGGCGCGGTTGACGGACATCTGGTTGTCGCCGGTCCACAACGCGAAGACACGCACCGGAGCCGGCCCGCTCTCGTGAACGGCGACCTTCGGTGTCTCGGCGATGAACGATTCGGGAAACAACCCGTCCGAGTAGGTGAAAGGCCGGACGGTGTCGACGAGGCGATGCACGCGGTCGCGGGCGGGATCGAGGCGGGGAGCCAGTCTCCGGCGTGCGACGAGCTGCGCGTGCTTGACCTCACGTGCGATGTCGATGAGGCGCATGACCAGGCAGTTTTGCACACCATCTCGTCCGGTAGTGATCGCTAGTCTTCATCCCATGCCGGGCAGACGAGTGGTGGTGGACTCGGTGCCGGTCAATGACGAGCTGGACCTGCTCGAGCTCAGGCTCGAGCACCTGTCGCCATATGTCGACCGCTTCGTGATCGCGGAGTCGGCGCAGACCTTCACCGGCGAGCCCAAGCCGCTCCACGTCACTCAGAATCTTGACCGGTTCGCGCAGTACGCGGACCGCATGGAGATCGTCATCTACGCACCGGGTCGGGATGACAGCGCGTGGGATCGCGAACGTCTCGCCCGAACGACGCTGCTGCAGCGACTGCAGCAGCTCGAGGAAGACAGCGTTGTCCTGCTGGGTGATGTCGACGAGTTCCCCAGCTCCTCTCAGGCGCAAGCGCTTCAGACCGTCGACGGGCCTGTCGTGGTCCCGCTGGACACGTTCTACCGTCGAGCGAACTGGCGTCTTGAGCTCGACACCCCGTTCCTCAAGACAAAGGCAATGCCCGTTCGCGACCTTCCAGGTGACCTGCACGCTCTGCGGCTGGACGAGGAGCTTCCGGAAGTGACCGGCGAGCGGGGAGCGCACCTGTCGTTCATGGGGTTCGACGCGGCGGCTCTCGCGGCCAAGCTCCTCGCCTTCAGCCACACCGAGTACCAGTTCGCGGCCTCGGCGGCAGAGCGGGTGCTCGGGGTGTCCGACGACATGGCACTCGACCATTTCGGACGGTCGCGAGCACGCGGCGGGGGAGTGCTGACCTACGTGGCACCGCCCGACGAGTCCGAGCTCCATGGCTGGCTACGGAGTCGGCGTCCTGAGTGGTTCGGGTCCCGCCCCAAGGCCGTTCACGTGTGGCGCGCGATGAGCGCGGCCGCGCTCGACGAGGCGATGAGCTCACACGACGCGTCCAAGCTCGCCGACCTGGGTGCCTGGGGCACCGTACGCAGCCCGTCGGCGCGCCGACTCCTCGTGCTGCGGGCCCGGGCGGCCCTGGGAAGGATCCGCCATGGGCGACGGCACTGAGACCGGCGACGCAGCGCCCAGCGTCACCTTCGAGACGAAGGTGTGGGAGGGCGACTACCGCGTCGTCCTGACGGAGGAGCGCCTGTCCGCGGCGCTCGACCGCAACTGCTTCGAGTTCGCCAGGCGCGTGGTCCATGTCAACAACGTCGACAACCGGCGGGCCGTCGAGCGTCGCGCGCGTTCGGTGGTCGCCGCAGGACTCGTCGACGACGTCGTGTTCGTCGAGGACCACGCCGCCTCCGCCCTCGACCACTTCGGTCTCACCGTGACCGACCTGGGCCGCGGGTACGTCTACTCGATCAGCGAGCTGGTCAGCATCTACCTGGCGACGACGGACCATGTACTGCACTTCGCGGGCGACACGATCCTCAGCCAGGAGTACAACTGGCTGCCAGACGCTCTTGACCTCCTCCGTCGGCGTCCGGATGTCGCCGTGGTCAACCTCAGCTGGACGTCGGACATCACGGCCGTCGAGGCCGAGTCCGAGGATCGCGACGGCGACTTCCTCCTGGGGTACGGGTTCTCCGACCAGATGTACCTGGTGCGGACGTCAGACTTCTCCGCACAGATCTACGGGGAGTCGCACCCCGCGTCCGACCGCTATCCCGACTATGGCGGGGAGCTCTTCGAGAAGCGCGTCGACTCCTGGATGCGCAACCACTCGAGGCTGCGAGCCACCTGGACCGATGGGTACTACGCGCACGAGAACATCCGCGCGCCCGGTCTGAAGAACCGCCTGCGGGGATCTTGGTTCATGCCGGGAGGCGGTCGCTGACAGGCTCGGTCATGTCTCCTCGACGTCCGGGGGCGACGGCCATGGCGGCGTGCTCGCAGCACGCATCTCCCGCCTCCATGCCACGCGCGGAGCGGTCGGTCGGCCCGCCACCCGTTGGACGGATCGGGTGGCGAAGTTGACCACAGCGACGGCGCGCATGGCGTGCCGCAGGGACCTCAGGCCTCCCCATTTGTCCGCATAGGTGATGCGGGAGCGCACCAGCCACTCGTTCGACCGGTCGAAGTCTGTCGACGAGCCGCCCTCGTGCTCGACGGACACCGTGGGCAACAACCAGGCACTCACTCCGACGTCGGACAATCGCCTCTGCAGGTCGACCTCCTCCGAGTAGAGGTAGAAACGCTCGTCGAAACCATCGACGGCCCGGAAGGCATTCGCCGGGAGCAGGAGCAGCGATCCCTGCAGCCAGTCCACCTTCCGCGGGTGGGGATCGCGAGGGCGCACACGCCCAGTGGCGCGCTGGTACCAGCCTTGTTCCGAGAACTTCTGGAGCGCCACCAGACGCTCGATCACCCAGTGGTGGGTGGTCGGAAATCGACGGCCGGTCGGTTCCTCGGCGCCCGCCGGGGTCGTGGTGCGGGGCCCCACCACCGCCGGCATCAGCGGCGTGGCCTGTTCCACGAGGCGCGCCACGAGGTCGTGCGAGAGCCTGACGTCGCTGTTGAGGACCATCAGGAGCTCGCCTCGGGCCACAGCGGCGCCGCTGTTGACGGCGGCACCGAAGCCACCGTTGTCTTGACGGCGTACGACGACGACCTCCGACTGGTCGGGGAACTCAGTCGGCGAACAGTCGTCCACGACGATCACCTCCAGCAGATGGCCGCTTGTCTGGTCGTGGAGGTCGGCGACGACCTGCTGCGCGAGCGCCGGATCGCCGTAGTGCGGAATGATCGCGGAGACGCGGGGTGTGTCGGCCGGCACCCGGGTCATCTGCCCCGACCGGCCCGCAGCGGTGACTCGGCCGAGGATGCGGGTGCGTCGAGAGAGCCGAGCTCCACCAGACGGGCGAAGGTCGAGTTCTCCGAGCGCACGTCCTCGAATGTTCCAGCGCTCGCGACCTTGCCGCTCTCCATGAACACCAAACGGTCGCAGTGGCGGACGGTGGAGAGCCGGTGAGCGACGACGATGACGGTCACTGTCCCGCGCAGGCTCTCCATCGTGTCGGTGATCCTGCGCTCGGTCTGGTTGTCGAGCGCTGACGTGGCTTCGTCCAGCACCAGCAGAGAAGGGTTCCGGTAGAGCGCGCGCGCGATGCCGACGCGCTGACGCTGTCCACCCGACAGGCGCATGCCGCGCTCGCCAGCGAGGGTCTCGAGACCGTCAGGCAGGTCGTCGATGAGGTCCTGGAGCTGTGCGCGTTCGATGGTGTGGGCGAGTCGCGTCGGGTCGAGCGGCTCGTTGAAGGCGATGTTCTCGCTGATGCTGACGTCGAGGAGCGTCACCTCTTGGGGCACGACCGCGAGCTGTCGCTGCCATGCGGGCAGGTTGTCGAAGACGGAGACGGTGCCCGCCCGGATCTCGCCCCGCTGCGGGTGCTGGAGACCCAGGATGACGTCGACCAGGGTGCTCTTGCCGGCCCCGCTCATGCCAACGACGGCGAGCGAGGTGCCGGAGGGGATCTCGAGGTCCACTCCGTCCAGCACGTCGACCTCGGGGCGTCCGGGATAGGCGTAGTGAACTCCGGCGAGAGTCAGGTCGCCGGTCGGGACCTCGTCCGTGACGACCCGCTGCTCCTCCTCCTTGGCACTCACCTGCATCTCATCGTGGACGGCCACCAGATGCTCCAGGGGTGCCCTGGCGTAGCGGACGCCGGACAGCGCGCTGATGAGGCGGACGGAGCTGGGCAGCACCCGCGTGCCCGCCGCGACGAAGAGGCCCAGCAGGACCAGCCCGTTCTGGCCGCTCTCCCCTGTGGTGGCAACCGCAGCCAGCACGCCGATGCCCAGCACGAACGTGATCTCCAGGAAGTAGGACGGCAGCGAGGTCAGGATCTGTGCCCGGACCTCGGCCTCGGCGCCGTCGGTGCTCTTCTCCCGGAACTCGTCGACGAACGGCTGGTGAGCCCGGCGCAGCCTGATCTCCTTCACCGCGGTCAGGGACTGCAGGCTGGACTTGGACACAGCCTGGGATGCGATCCGGGTGCGCTCGCCGGCGGCCTGGATGCGTGGGCGGATCATCCGCTGGACCACGAAGGCGGCGATGCCGAAGTAGAGGCCGGCGGCGAGTGCGATGGTGGGCGAGATCACGAGAAGCGAAACGAAGATGAAGGTGATGGTGAAGACCTCGGTCAGAGCGCCCATCGCGGACGCCAGCCCACCCGCGTAGCCCATCGCCACCGCGCCCTGGACGGTCCAGAGCTTGTCACCGGTGGTCTGACTGAGATGCCACCAGTAGGGAGCCGTGAGGTATCCCCGCAGCATCTGCGTAGAGATGTTGATGTTCTGGATGGCCATGAAGCGCAGCTGCCATCGCTTGACGAGCAGGGCCGCAACGTCCTTCGCAACGAACGCGCCGAAGATGATCAGCGCGAGGGAGAGCACGAGGACGCGTGGCTCCGGGTCGCCCAGCGCATCGCCCACCTTCCCGACGGCGCCAGAGTCGAGCGATTGCCCTGTCACGTACTGCATCATCGGCAGCATGGCGAGCACGCCGACCATGTCCAGCACCGCCAGGAACGCCGACAGGCCGATGGAGACGACGAGCCGCTTGCGAGTCGGGTGGTCGATCAGTGCGCCGGTCCCGGGCGGGAAGCCGAGGACGCCGGCCAGACGTCGGAGTGATGGACCGGTGAGGCTGCGCACGCGCACAGTCTGCCTTGCCGCATCGACCTCGCGTGGGCGCCTCGAGAGTTAGGGTGCCGTCGTGGAGGACATTCCCGGCAGGTGGAGCTCTTGACGATCCGTTTCATGGTGCCTGACCTCCCGACACCCAGCGGGGGGATCAAGGTGATCTACCGCTACGTCGAGCACCTCTGCGCCCTCGGGTACGACGCTCGTGTCTGGCACGGCGCTTCCGGGTTCGCGTACGAGTCGTGGGGTTCGACGGCTCCGGTCGACACCGGGGTGGAGCTCGACTTCGCGGCCGGTGACGTCCTGGTCATGCCTGAGACGGGCGGCTCGAAGTGGAGCTTCCTGTCGGAGGGTCAGCCGGTCGTGATGCTCTGCCAGGGCATGGACTTCGTCTTCGCCAACTCCGACTTCCTCACCGACGAGCCGGGCGACTACCCGGGCTGGCCGCACGCGACCGCCGCGATCACCGTGTCGGACGCGATCCACACCTTCCTCGACCGCGCCTGTCACGACGGCTTCCCGCTGCACAACGTGCCAGTGCAGATCGAGGACTGGTTCCAGCCCGGCGCGAAGGAGAAGCGCATCGCGCTGATGCCTCGCCGCCGGCGCGAGGACCTGCTCGGTGCCGTCCAGCTCGTACGTCGCTCGGGACGTCTCGGTGACTGGGAGATCGTGCTCATCGACGGCATGACCCAGCAGCAGGTGGCCGACGAGCTCGGCCGCGCCGCGATCTTCCTCTTCGGGGCCGAGCGCGAGGGCGTCGGTCTTCCGGGCGCCGAGGCGATGGCCTCGGGCTGCTACGTCGTCGGCTTCACCGGTGACGGAGCGAAGGAGTACATGCTCGCCGAGCACGCGTCCGTCATCGCCGACTCCGACGTGGTCGGAATGTGCGACCGCACGCTCGAGGCGATGGACTGGTTCGAGCACGACCGGGCGGTCATCGATGACCGAGCGCGTCGCGGCCACGACTGGGTCCGCTCCCGCCACAGCGGCGAGCTGGTTCGGGAGCGCCTGAGCACAGCCTTCGCCGCGATCACCGCACCCGGGTCACCGTCCTTGCTGCCTGAGGCCGTGACGTTGGAGCACTACCAGGCCCACGCTCCGGCCACCGACCCCTACAACCGCGCGCGCGTCGTCGTACGCGGTGCGGGTCGGCGGGTGCTGGACCGGATCGAGGGCCTGCGCGGATGAGCGGACCGAAGGACGTCGCACGGAAGATCGCGGCCCCGGGCCTGAGCGCGGCGCGCCGTGGCCTCGGTCGTCGCGTGGTGAACTGGACCCCGGACTTCATGGGGTTCGGCAACCAGCTCTACCTCTGGGCGTGGGCCCATGCGCACCGCGACGAGAAGCCATCACCGCGCGTGCTCGTGATCGACAAGATGCGCTACTGGATCTCCTACTTCCCGGACGTCCAGCCGTGGTTGCTCGAGCCGGGGGAGGTGAAGGCGCTCGACCAGCGGGCCCACCACTGGGCCCAGCCGCTCGAGCACTCGGGTGATCCGCGGGGCTACACCGATGAGAGCCGGGCAGCGTTCATCCGGGACTGGCTGCTCACGTCGCCCGCCCTGTCCTGCCTCGCGGACTCCGAGCTCGCACAGGACGATGTCCTGACCCTCAACGTCCGGCGTGGGGACTACTACAGCAACCCTGTCCACCGCCCGGAGTTCGCCATTGACCTGTCCGCCTACCTGCACCTTGCGGTCACGTCCGCCGTCGAGACAGACGGGCCGGTCCGACGGGTGCACGTCGTTTCCGACGACCAGGCCTGGTGCCGGCAGCGCCTCCCGTGGTTGTCCGGTGTCGCGGACGAGGTCACCTACCCGGGCCCTGACGAGGGTCCGATCGACAACTTCAGGGACGTCTCGTCGTCTCGGCGACTGGTCATCTCCAACTCCACCTTCTCGATCTGGGGCGCAGCAGTGGCCGCCACGGCGCTGGGCCGCACGAGCGTCTGGGCGCCTGCGTTCTTCCAGGCCCGCTACGGCCCGGGACGGTGCTACGAGTACGACCAGCAGTGGAGCTTCGTCGATGAGCTCCCCGGCGGCTGGCAGCCGGAGTGGGTGCTGGCCGGCGAGGGCGTCAGGTCCGGCGAGACGTGAGCGGCTGATGCACTGGCGAGTTCGGAAGGCGGCCGACCGGGCGCAGGACCGGTGGGTCCGTCGCGGTCCGCGCACCGTCCTGTGGACCCAGCCGACGGCGCACCTCGGCAACTTCCTCTACGACTGGATGCACGCGTGGGACCAGCGCCGGCAGGGTGCTGACATGGTCTGCTTGCGTACGTCAGCGATGGAGCGGTGGATGCCCCTGTTCGGTGACCCGGCGCGCGAGCTGGTCGTCGATCGGGAAGACGTACGTCTGACGGATCGTCGTGAGCGCGGGCTGCACAACGAGTTCGGTCCCCACTTCGACGAGAGCACCCTCGGTCGTTTCATCGAAGGCTTCCTCGAACCGAGCGGCCTCCTCGACGCTGACCGCGTGCCCGCAGGCCTCAGGCTGGGCAACGATGGCGTCGTGGTCAACGTCAGGCGAGGGGACTACGTCACGAACGAGTCGAACTGGCGCAACTACGGCTTCGACGTCCACGACTACCTGCGTGTCGCGCTCGACCGAAGCGTTGCGGTCGGTGGGCCGATCCGGCGGATACTCGTCGTCTCCGACGGCATCGAGTGGTGCAAGGCGGAGCTGGGGTGGTTGTCGCGCCGGTGCGAGGTGCTGGACTTCGAGGACACCGGTCGGCCGCCGGAGGTGCATCTTGCGGTCCTGTCCCACGCGTCGAGGCTCGTGCTGACCAACTCGACGTTCTCCTACTGGGGCGGCTACCTGAGCGCGTGGCGGTCCGGCCGGCCGGAGCAGGTCGTCGCTCCGTGGTTCCACATCCGGACCGATCTTGGCGGTGCCGCATGGCAGCTCGATCCACGCTGGAGTGTTGTCGAGGACATCCCCACTCAGTGGCGGCTCCCTGATCCTCAGTGAGGCGCTGCCGCCCTCGCCACGATGTCCATCGGATCGTCGTAGTCCATCAGGACCGTGACGATCGAGTCCCCGGTGGTCTTGTGGTGGTCGGAGAACTCGAGGCCGATCTTGAGCTCTCGGAACTTGGCCTGCGCCTCGTCGCCGAGGTAGTCCTTCGCGCCGGTGCCGGAGAGGTACGACGTCGCACCGACCATCTGGAGCTGCTCGAGCACACGGTCGGCCGCCTTCTCCTGCGGTGGGTCTGTCACCACGACCTCGGTCGTGATCCCGAGGTAGTCGCGCATCGACAGGATCAGCTGGTGATTGATGTCGGCAAGGTTGTGCGAGTCGACAGCGTGGACCATCGCGAGCACATCGTCGCTGCGGTCCTTCCAGTGGCGGGCGTTGCGGTAACGACCGGTGATCGACGACTCGAGGTGGTCCTGCCAGCCGGGCTTCACCGTCGTCTGGTTGATCGGGATCAGGTGGGGCTTGGTCTCCAACGGGAGCGTCACCCACGTCTCGCGCATCATCACGCGGCGCTGCACCCAGTGCTTCTGGAGCTGGTCGTGCACGGCCAGGACGAAGAGGTCGCAGTTGACCATCTTGAACCAGAACCCCGGCCACGGCAGGAGGTCGGGCTGGTGGATCGCGACCTTCACCGGCGGACCGTCCGGACGAGCGCGAACTGCTCGGCATACGGCACGAGCCGCACCTGTCCGAGCGCACCGGCGATCTGTCGGACGCTGTTGATCGGGTGCACCTCGGTCGGGATCTCCGACTGGTAGGCCTGGCAGGCCGCCTCCTTGGCGGTGATCTGCTCCTCCGTCAGCGCCTCGAAGACGTTCCACCGGAGGTCGGTGGGGTAGAGGTTCACGTCGTAGACCGCAATGTCGTAGACGTAGACGCTCGGCGGGAACCAGTGGTCGAGCGACATCGACACCCGGCACGACCGCATGCCGGCCTCGTAGACCGCGATGTGGTCCTGATGGAGCGAGGGATAGGGGAGGTACAGCTCGTCGGGCTTGACCTCGGCCATGATCTCGTCGATCGCACCGACCATCTCGGTCATGTGCTGCGGGGTCTGTCCGTCGGGGAAGCCGAGGCGGCGCGACTCGGCGACACCGAGGATCTTCATCGCCTCGACGTGCTCGCGGGCGCGGGTCTCGCCACTCTCCGTCATCACGACGACCACGCACTCGTCCGGGTGCTTGGCCATCAGGCCGCCGCACCCCATGGCCTCGTCGTCCATGTGGGGGGCCAGGATCAGCCGCAACATCTGCGCTCCTTCGTCGGGACGCTCGGAAGTCTAGGTGCGTCAGGTCTGGAAGGATCGCAGGCGTGACCCGACCCCGCGTGGTGCTGATCAGCATGTACGTCGGACACGAGGGCGTGCCGCACGCGGGAGGTCGCTACCTCCTCGAGCTGCAGCGCCTTCTGGACGCGGAGACCGACCTCACCATGCTCACCGTCGGCAACCAGCTCAATCACGAGGCCGCAACGCGTCCAGGCATTCCGGGGCGGATGCTCCTGCTCGGGCACGAGGCCGGACGTGGGCCCGTCCGACGTGTGCTCAACCGTCTCGCCCACCTCGCCGACACGACGTGGCGGCACAAGCGAGATCCGGGCATGCCGTCGGCGGCGTTCGTGCTTGGCCTGCTGCGCTCGAAGGAGGCGCGAGCCGCAGTGCAGGCGGCTGACATCATCGACCTGCAGTACTCCGAGTCGATCCGCCTGGTTCGCCTTCTTCGGCGCATCAATCCCAGCGCCCGGATCACCGGCACCTTCCACGACGTGATGAGCCAGTCATTCTCGCGTGAGCCGCAGACCACGGAGGACGAGCGGCGCTACTGGCAAGGAGTGGCCAGGCGCTCGCGTGCGCGCGAGGCGCGGATGGTGGAGCAGCTCGACGAGGTCCTGGTCTTCAGCCAGAAGGACGCCGACCTGCTCGGCAACCCGTTGCACACTGTCGTGCACCCGCCCCTGTCCGATGGCGCCGAGCCCCGGCACGAGCGAGCAGACGAGCCGGTGGTGATCGTCGTGTCCTACCTCGCTCGCGACGAGAACAACAAGGCCGCACTCTGGGCGATCGACCACATCTGGCCGCTCGTGCGTGCTCGGCGTCCCGACGCGGTGCTCCGGTTCGTCGGTGGTGGCGCCTCCGACGAGCTGCGGACCCGGGTGGCAGATCTGGGTCCTGACGGTGGCGTCGTGCTGGCGGGCTTCGTCGACGACCTGTTCGCGGAGTACGCCGAAGCGTCTGCCGCGCTGGTCCCGGTGCTCCAGGGCGCGGGGGTGAAGTTCAAGACTGTCGAGGCCATGTGCCACGGGGTGCCGGTGGTGACCACCAGCGTCGGAGCCGAAGGCATCGAGGGGGAGGACCTGTACGCAGGGTTGGCCGACGCGCCGGAGGCCCTGGCCGCCTCGCTGGTGTCCGTGCTCGACGATCCCGGCGTGGCCCAGCTCCGTTCGGACCGGGTGCAGACGTGGGCGCAAGGCGTGTACGGGCGCGAACGATTCCGGGACATCGTCCGCTCGACGTGGATCGGTTGAGGGCCGGTCACGGACCGTCCTCAGACCAGCCCTCGCTCCACGCAGGACGCGGCGATCTCCGCCCACATGCCTCGCGCGCTGAACCTGGTCTGCGCAGCGACACGAGCTGAGGCACCGAGCGCTGCTCGTTGAGCCGGGTCGTCGCGGAGCTCGAGCAACAGCTGTCGCCAACCCTCGGCGTCACCGACGTCGACGAGGCGAGCAGTTGTGCCGTCCTCGAAGTACTCCCGCATCGCCTGCGTCCCGGTCACTGCAACGCACGCTCCTGTCGAGGCAGCTTCGAGTGCCACGCTCTGTCCGGTGGGGTAGGCGAGCTCGTGGGTAGGAACGACCACCACGCGTGCTCGTCTGAGCAGCTCGCGGTAGTCGGCCAGGGGTACGAGACCCATCATCCGGACGTTGTCCGGGACATCGAGTCCGGCCACGTTGGCCGGGGCGCACACGAGGGTCAGCACGAGATCGGTCCCGCGAACAGCGTCGAACAGCGTCCGGTAGTCGCGGCCCCTGTCCTGGCCCACGGCGAGGAGCTCGATGTCGCGGGGACCGGTACCCGGTGTGTAGTAGTCGTCGTTCACTCCAAAAGTCACCGGCAAGGTCCGGTCACGGCTGATCCCAGCGTCTTCGAGGATCTCGGTCTCGTGCACCGACATGTGGGTGATGAGGTCGGCGCCGGAGTATCGCTTGGCCAGCTGCCGCCGTGCCTCGGGCGCCGCCGAACGGATGTCTTCGGCGAGCCACACCGAGAAGAGAACGAGCGGCTTCGAGGCGTAGGGAGGCAGGCGCCACCGGCGTGCCGTCGACACAGCGGCCCCCTGCTGCTCGAGAAGCGCCAGCACCACGTCGCTGCGGGCCGCGGCAGCCGTACCGCGGAGGGCCCGCTCGACAGGAAAACCGGCGCGGTGCTCGATGACGTCGCGCACCTTGCTCCACGCGGGACGGGGCGACCGCGGAACCCACTCGAGCGTCCATCCTGCATCGCGTAGTGCGTCGACGCCGTAGGGAAGACCAGCCGGAACTTCCGCTCGCTGGAACCGCTCGCTCCAAGCGTCCAGGTCGTGCTCGGACAGGACCAGCGCCCGCGTCAACGTCTGCCTCGGATCAGAGACAGTTCGATGCGGGCGGTCTCGGCAGCATCGATCTGCCGCCCCGCGGCCTGACGCATCGAGTTGACGACGAAGTTGGCAGCGGTCGCGGCCGTGAGCGCCGCCTGCAGTCGACGCCGCGATCCCCACTTGGCGGCGTACAGCATCTGCCCCTGGACCAGCCAGCGTCGCCGCGACTCCGAGGGTGACGAGCCCCCACCCTCATGGACGACCGTGGGTGTCCGGAGGGCCACGGCCTTGACGCCGCGCCCGCGGAGGCGCAGCTGGAGGTCGACCTCCTCGGAGTTCATGAAGAACCGCTCGTCGAAGCCGCCGACGGCACGGAACTCTGCCGTTGGGATCCACATCGCGGCACCCACGACCCAGTCCACCTCGGCCTCGGCTCCGTGTGCGCGTACGTCATGGCCGACCGCTCGGTGCCAGGCGGAGGTACCGCGGAAGCGAGCGAGTGGAGTCAGCCACGCAGCGACCTGGTGGCGGACACGCGGGAAGTCGCGGCCGACCCACGCCTCCTGGCCGTGCTCGTCGACCATCCGTGGTGCCAGCACGGCACTGGGGTGCATCCGAGCAGCGGCGACCATCTCGGCCACGAAGGTGGGCTCGATGGTGAGGTCGCTGTTGAGCACCAGCACGGCATCGCCGGTGGCTGCATCAGCTCCTGAGTTCACGTTGGCGCCGAAGCCCCCGTTGGATCGCCTCCGGACCACCTGGATCCCGGGACGGTCCGGAAAGGGTTGGGGTGACGCGTCGTCGGCGACGATCACCTGCACCGGATGCGTCTGGACTGCCAGCTGGTCAAGGAGGGCGAGGGTGGGAGTCGGGTCACCGTGGTGGGGCACCACCACGCTCACGGAGTCAATTGCCGAGGGCGCGTGCCTGACCCACTCGGAGTCGCCGACTCGTCCGCCAGCGACCGCGGCCGCCTCGACAACCCATGCAACTGCCTTTCCACGCACCCGCCGTGGCATCCGGGGCAGCGCGGCGTCCACGCGGGCCCCGAGTGCGGCGGCCGAGGTCCGAGAGTCGATCCGGTCCGCGGCCGCAGCGACGGCCCTGCTCCACGGGCCGCCCGCCTTGGTCGTCGTCGGACGGGTGCCGGGGTGGCGTGCCTCGAGGTCGAGCGCAGAGGCCCCCGAGGTGAAGGCACGCGCGGCCCGGGCGGCCGTGTCGGGAGCAGGTCCACGGTGCTCCACCTCGAGGGCCGGGTCGATCACGATTTCTACGCCCGAGCGCGCGAGCCGGAACCCCAGCTCGGAGTCCTCGCGATAGCCCATCGTGAGGTCGAAGCCTCCGGCTGCGTCGTATGCGGCCTTGGGCACGGAGTTGCAGGCAGCCCAGTGCCTCCACCTCTCGTCCGCAGGGCGTGAATAGGCCTCGGACAGAAGTCGCGCGTTGGCTGGACGGCCGTAGGACTCCGCGTAAGGCGAGTCCTCGAAGACGTCCCGCGTCAACGAGATGACGCCGAGAGGTGCCGCGTCGTGGGACCGATCGCGGTGCCAGGCAAGATGGCCCGCGAGAAGTCCACGTGGAAGTGACAGGTCGTCGTCGCAGCGCAGGACGATCTCTCCGCCGGCTTCGGCATAGCCTGCTGCTAGGGCGGCAGCGACGCCGTTCGAGCCCTCGCGTGTGATCACGCGCAGCGGCAAGCGGTCGGCGTACTCCTCGAGCAGTGCCCGACTGCCGTCCACCTCGCCGTCGAGGACCACGATCACCTCCCATGGGTCCGCCAGGTCCTGCCGAGCGAGCGCCTCGAGCAGCCCAGGCAGTCGGGACACCCCTCCCCGGGTGGGTACGACGACGGAGATGGCGACGTCAGGCACGTGGTGATCCTAGAAAGGTGGGCGGAGTGCGTTGATGTGGCGCGGGGCCACCGTCCGGGTGGCCATCACCGTTCGGCAACTGTCTCAAGGTTGATGAGCAGCAGTCCTTCGGAGACCTGCATGTATCCCGGCTCGGGGTAGGCAGGCATGGACTGGAGCAGCTCATGTCCTCGCTCCAGCTCATCGGAGCTGGGATCGACGACATTCATGCCGCGCATCTGCAGGAAGCGAAGTGCCTCGCCATCCGTTCCCATCACTCCAGCCTCGAAGGTGCTTCGTCCGGACCAGGCGGGCGGTCTGGAGTACTCGTCCGACCGGGGAGCGATGACTGCCGGTAGCGGTGCGGTGAAGTCGCCCGGCAGTGATCGATAGGTCGTTGCCACGTTCGCTGCGACAGCGAGATCCTCCTCGTACACCATCGTGCCGGAGTAGAAGATGCCGTTGCCGAGCGAGGCGTTGCCCGCAACGGCCAGTATGGCGAGCACCACCATCGCGTGACCGGCCCACGACCGGTACCGATCGCGCATGGCCGGCAGCCCCACGCCCAGCACCATCACCACGATCAGGGGCAGGTAGACCATCGACCTCTGGAAGATCACGCGCGTCATGACAGCCGCCACGAACGGGATGATCGGCAACGCGATCAGCACGAGCATGCTCCACAGCCGCGCAGTTGCAGTTCGCGACCACGCCACACGTACGCCGGCGATGAAGACGATGCCGACGAAGATGGCTGGCAGCGGGTTCGAGTAGCCGAGATAGAGCCAGCGCTCGACAATGATGCCGAACGTTCGGCTCGCGGCATCGACGACCCGCGTGACCGGATCTGCGACGGCACCGTTCACGTCCACCATGCTGGTCACGTAGTTACCGCCCTCGCGCGGGAGGGCGAGAATGAAGACGTACCTCACGAGGAACCACGTCACGGTCGCCCCTACCGCGACGGCGGCGCAGCGCAGGACGGTTGACAGCTTGGGGCTTCGCCAGATGAGGGCCAACAAGGTCACCCCGAGCACGAATGCGAAGCTTTCGTAGACGCCGATCGCGACGGCTCCGAGCGCTGTCGCGGCCACCGTCGAGAGCGGTGTGTGTCTTGTCATCAGTACAGCCGCGCAACCCGCGCAGGCGGCGTACGCGATGCCCACGCCCAAGGCGTTGATCATGAAGCTGAAGTGGAAGACGAGCGCTGGCAGGCTCATCGCGAGGGAGACCGCGAGTGCCGACTCCCATTCGGTCAGGTCGAACACACGGCGAGCCGTCCACCAGAACGCCGCGACGCTGAGGGCGAGTCCGAGCGCGAGGGGAACGAGCGGGACGTTGGTCGACGGGAGCAGCAGGGCCGCAAGACCCATGCCCCACCGCCCTTGGTTGCTCCAGACCTCCAGCATCTCGACGCGAGACATGTTCCAGTAGAGCGGCTCGTCGACCGAGACATTGAAGTTGAACAGCTCGAAACCATACGTGAGCAGCACTGTGCCCAAGAGAGCGAGATGCGACCACTTCACCCCGGTCGACAGGGTCGACGCCCTCTCGTGCCCGTGGTGATCGTGCTGTTGCGTCATGTGTCGGCGTTCCTTTTCTGTCGATTCCGCACGAGTGTCCACCATGAGGTTGACGTACAGGTGTGGTTTCACAAGCCGTGCTCAGGGCAGGCCCTCATGTGAAGACCTCGTGGGCCGAGCTGAGTGGAGGGCCCGTGGACTGGATTCCGGCCGACGACCTGGCGTGCCGAACGGATGTTTGGCGGCGCTGTTGGCGGCCACGCTGTGGGTCAACCGTCTCCGCGCGCCATGCCTACGACCTGGACGACTGCATTCCGTGCGTCCGAGCTGTCCTTGGATCGAGACCGCCTCAGCTGACGGGTTGCTCTGGCGGAGGTGCCCCCAGCTCGATGAAGACGGCTTCGACGAGATCGCGCACCTCGTCCTCGCCGGACACCGGTCCGCCTGCCAGGAAGCCGTCGGCACCGAGGAGGACGGCCGAGGGCGGAAGGAGACCGAAGACCCTGCGCACGTTCCAGTCCGGCTCGTAGGTCGAGAGCTCCGGGGAGTGTCCGGTCTGTCCCCTCGCCGCGTGCTCGTCGGGGTAGACCACGATGACGCCGATCACCGGGTGGAGGCGCCGCGCCCACTCGTCGATCTTCTCCCCGGTCCGGACGCACGGGCCGCAGTTGGCGTTGAGCGCGATGACCAGGCGCGCCTGGGACGTGGCGGCCTCGACCAGCGTGAGCGGGTGTCCATCGAGGCGGTGGACGACCCCGTAGGGGATCGGCTGCCGCTCGTAGTCCGCGATCTCCGCATCCTGGAGGACGTCGCGCTCGGCGGAATGGGCAGACGACGATGCCGCGGCCACCAGGAGTGCAACCGCAACGGCTGCGGCCGTCGCCAGCAGCGCCCACCAACCGGCGGCACCCAGTTCGCCGAACGCGTCGACGGCCGAGCCGCCCTGGAGGGCGTACCAGAGCACGATGGCGGCGATGACCGACAGCAGGATGTTGCGACCCAGTGTCCGCGGCCCCACCTCGTGACTGCCGATGCTGCCGAAGCACGAGCACGACACCGACTCGTCGAACCGCAGGGCCCGGGCGATCAGGGCGGTGTAGGCCAGCATCAGCAGCAGGACGAGCGCCGCGGGTAGCCAGGCGACGGCGGCCGGTGACACCAGCAACAGCACGGCGAGCACGATCTCCGCCCACGGGAGGGCAGCTGCGCTCGGGCCGACCGGAACCACGCTCGGCACGCGCAGCGCGACGAAGGCATCCTGTGTCGCCCGCGCGTCGCGCAGCTTTGCTGCTCCGCTCGTCAGCAGCACGGCGGACAGCGTGAGCAGGAGGACGAGCACAGCGACGGGTGCCGACGACATGGCAGGAATCGTACGGCTCGTCGGCCATAGTGGTGCCCCGTGAGGACCGAGGGGACCACAGCGCGTGACCGCAGCGTCGACGTCGCCCGCGCACTGGCGATGGTCGCGATCGTCGTCGGGCACGTCGAGCGGGGTCTGAGTGCGGCACTCCTCATGCCGTCCGACACGGCCGTCACGTTGGATCGTGTCGTCTACCTCGTCCACCTCTCGACGTTCGCCTACCTGTCGGGACTCTTCGTCCGGCGGTCCGTCGTGCGCGACGGTCCGCGGCTCCTGATGGTGCGCCGCACCACACTGCTGGTGTGGCTCTACCTGCTCTGGTCGCTGATCCAGGGCTTCACCCGCGTCGCGGCGTCGTCGGCATCCAACACAGCGATCACGGTGAGCGACGTGTTCGAGCTCTGGGTGCCCGAAGGACAGCTCTGGTTCCTCCCGTGGCTGATCGCGGTGACCGGCATCGCAGCAGTTGCCCAGCCATGGCGAAGCGTCCTGCGCGGTGCTGTCGTCCTGACGGTGGCGGCCGTGCTGGCCGTCGCCGTGTGGGGTTTCGAGCCGTTGTACGTCTTCACCCGTGGCTGGGCCCTCCTCCTTCCCTTCCTGATCGGGTGCGTCGTGACGCAGTCACGACACGCGGCTCTGGCCCGACACCTGCCGCTCGTCGCCGGAGCGGCAGTCGTGGGCACCGCGGTCTGGCTGTGGATCGGTCTGACGACCGTGGCCACGACGCCCACGACGGGCGGGGACGTGCGGACGACCGCGACCGTGGCCCTGGGGGTCGTCGGTTGCACGGCGGGCACCGTGGCGGTGCTGGCCTGCGCGGCGCTGCTCAGCAGGTCACCGGCCGCGGGGCTGCTGGCCCTCGTCGGCCGCCGGTCGCTCGAGATCTTCCTGGCTCACATCGTGGTCACGGCAGGCACGCGCGTCGCACTGGTGAGGCTCGAGGTGACCGATCTCTGGGTGCACCTGCTGGTTGGGACCGTCCTCGGCCTGGTCGTACCGCTGGCCGTGGCGAGCGTGGCCGAGCGGCTGGGCTGGACCTGGCTCTTCGGCCTGCCGCGGCTGCACCGTGACCCACGTCGCATCGGTGAGTGAACGAACGTACTCACACGCTGCATCAAGATCCTTTACTCTTGACTTCGATGAACCTTGGATAATTCTTCGATCTCGGGATGTGGAGAGTGAACGACGTCGGTATCTCGGAGCGCGCAGCCACCCGTCGCACGGTCGTGCGAGGCGCAGCCTGGACCCTCCCGGTGGTGGCGGCAGCCACGGCCGCTCCCGCCTTCGCGGCTTCCGCCTGTCCGAACAGGACCGCCCTGCTCCCGGTGACGTGGTCGGCGACCTCGACCACGACCAGCCAGAGCGGGACCACGACCACCGGAGCGACGGTCACCGTCAGTGCTGCCTACACGCAGGCGGGTGCCGCTCCGGGCTCCTTGGGGACGAACAACCTCAGCGCGCAGACCGCAGCCAGCACCCGCGACTCCTTCGCCATCGTCAACAACTCGCCGGCGACCCTCCTCGGCGACCCGGCGACCAACTTCCAGACGGTGACGTTCACCTTCCTGCAGCCCGTCTACGGACTGACGTTCTCGATCGACGACATCGACCGGGGTACGGGCTACTGGGACTACGTGAGCCTGACCGCCACTCCGAGCCAGACGCCGTCGGCCGGCTACGGCAACCCGACGACGATCACGGGCGCCGGGACCGATACGAGTCCCTGGCGCACCACAGTGACCACGGGGGGTGACAACCTTGCGTCGCAGTCCGTCGCCGTGACGTACGCGAACGGCGCCGTCGGCGTCACCCAGGTGCGACTCAAGTTCTGGTCGACCACCCAGACCGCGACGTCGGCAATACACCTCCTGCGACTGAGGCAGATGTCGTTCCGCACCTGCGCCTGACAGCCCGCCGGCGCCGCACCCCCTTATCGTCCGACGCTCGCGCGGAATGGAGCGCGTGCCGACGGGGTTGTCGTCCTTCGATGACCTCCCCAGCCGAAACCCGCCCTGACATCCCGGCCGCCGCCGACGCGCCCGACGACTCCCGACGCATCTCGATGCTGCTGGGCCTGCTGTTCGGCCTGGCGGGGATGGGGTCCTCGAGTGCTGCCGTGACGCTGCCGCTGCTCGGCCCGGACCTCGGCGTGAGCGCCGGGATCGCCGCGTGGACGATCAGCCTCTACGTGCTGATGCTCGCCGTGACCACGGCGCTCTACGGGCGGATCTCCGACCTCGTGGGAGTCCGGGCGCCGCTGCTGGCCGGGCTCGTGCTCATGTCGGTGGGCGCGCTCGTCGCGGCTCTCGCGCCGACCTTCGGGGTCCTGCTCGGCGCCCGGGTGCTCCAGGGTGCGGGCGCTGCGGCAGTCCCTACCCTGGGCGTCGCCATCCTGTCGGCGCGCTACACCGGCGAGGTCCGGGGGGTGGCGTTCGGCCGCCTGGCGGGAGTCGCGGCGGCGGTGAGCTGTCTCGGTCCCCTCATCGGTGGCCTGGTCGAGGCATCCTTCGGCTGGCGCGCGGTGATGGCTCTCCCCATCCTCGGCGCGCTCGTCATCCCGTTCCTCTGGCGCGCGCTGTCCACCGACGGCACGGGCGCACGACTCGACATCGTCGGCGCCGTGCTCGTCGCACTGACCGCTGCCGGGATAGTGCTGCTCGTGCAGTCGCCCTCGGGCGGCCTGGTCGTCGCCGCAGTCGGCGCCACGCTGCTCGTCCTCGGCGTCCCCGCCGTCCGCGCGACCGTACGCCGACGCCCCGACGGGTTCCTGCCGGTGGAGGTGATCCGCAACGCGACCGTGGTGCGGAGCGCCGTCGCTGCCTCGGCCGTGCCGGCGTCGTGGTTCGCCATGCTCATCGCCCTCCCCGCCGTGCTGCTGTCCGACGGCTGGGAGGCGTGGCAGGTCGGCCTGGCGATGGTGCCGAGCGCCGTCGTCGCGCTCGCAGTCCCGCAGCTCACCGGCCCGCTGCTCAACCGCGTGGGGTCGGCGCGCGCCCTGGCCATCGCCGGCGTGGTCGCGTCGGTCGCGCTCGTCGTGGCGACGGTCGGCGCGTGGGCCACGAGCGCACCGGTGCTGGTGGTCGGCATCGTCCTCGTCACCTTCGCCTTCGGCCTCGGTCAGCCGGCGTTGAGCGCGGTCGTCGGCGATGCGGTGCAGCCTGAGGTGCGTGGGGTGGCGCTCGGGGTGTCGACGCTGCTGTTCCTCATCGGCGGGAGCATCGGCTCCGCCGTCGTGGCCGGCATCAGCGGCCCCCTCGGCATGCCTGCCGCGCTGCTGGTGCTCGCCGTGCTGCCGCTGCTCGGCCTCGTCGTGCTCAGGCCGACGCTGCGCCGCGACCCGAGCTGAGGGTCAGGTCCGCGTCCGCTCGGCGAGCGCGACCGCCGCGCGCTCGACGACCGGCAGCTCCTCGGGGTCGCGCGCGGCCTCGTGCGGCACAGCCCCACCGAGAAGGGCAGCGGGCGAGGTGAGCCAGATCCAGGTCCGCCACGGGTCGGCCCCGGATGCCAGCAGTGTCTCGAGGACGACCAGGAGCTCGTCGCGCACCTGGCCCTCGGTGTCGAGCTGGAAGGTCGGGACGAGCGTGGCGCCGTCGTGGGGCACCAGCAGGCAGGCCCGCCGCTCCGCCGCCTTGTGCAGCGCGAACCGGGCGGCGTTCTCCGAGACCCCACGCCGACGCCCGACCTCGGCGTAGTCGACCCAGCCACCGTCGAGGAGCGCTGACCGCGCCCGGCTCTCCCGACGCAGCCGGACCAGCTCCACCGGTACGGCGTGGGTCGGGTCGTCACCGACCGAGCGGAGCAGGGCGTCGAGCTCGGCAAGCCGCTCGTCGGACACGGGGTCGCCGGTTGCGGGGTCGCGCCACGTCACGCCCTCGGGGCCGCGGTCGTACGTCGGCAGGCCGGCCGTGGCCAGGTGGTCGGCCAGGCCGAGGCCCTCCAGCCATTCCGCCAGCTCGCTGCCGAGAGTGCGGGAGGCAGGAGAAGCGGGGGCATCGCGGGACTCGGGCACGGGAATCGACTGTACGGGACCCTGCCGACGAGCGGTTTCGCGCTGCTCTAGACCACTAGCAGGTGTCACCGTCTAGTGGCAATTCGGTGGCAAGCGGGGGTCTTGTTACTCCCTAGTCTCGTCGAAGACTTAACCAATTCTCCTGTGGGGGAGATCAAGGGGAGAACCGATGAGTACAACCATGTTTGCTGCCCGACCGACACGGCGCACCTTGGTGCGCGGAGCTGCCTGGAGCGTGCCTGTCGTCGCCCTCGCGGCCACGGCGCCCGCGTTCGCCGCGTCGACCGCATCGACCGATTTCACCGGCGTGGCCGGCACGGCGGAGAAGTGGAGCAACGGCAACGAGAAGCACGTGTCGTGGGACCTGCAGCTCACCAATGGCCCGGTCGCCATCGACGAGATCCGGATCACCTTCACCTACAACCCGACCAGCACGGGGCCGTTCACGTCGTTCGAGATCTACGGCTACGCGGCGACCTCCGGTGCCCGCGACACGTCGTGGACCTATCCGGCGATCTCGACGCCGACCTCGACGCTCACGGCGACGCACCTGCCCGACATCGCGGCCAACTCGACCTACCGGCTCCACACCGACTTCGCCGGTGGTGACAACGCCGCCGGAACGGTCCAGGCGACGGCACAGATCAAGTACGTCGGCTCGACGACGTTCGTCTCGCAGACGGTCGGTCCCATCACCTGGGATGCCGGAAAGCAGCACACCCACCCGGCCTGATCGTCACCGCACAGGCAACAGCCCGGCTCCGCATCGCGGAGCCGGGCTGTTCCCGTGTCTGAGGTGCTGCGTCAGCCCTTGTTGGCCTTGCGCGCCTGCGACGCCGTCTTGGCACGGGCGTTGGCGTCGAGCACGACCTTGCGGATCCGTACGGTCTCGCGGGTCACCTCGACGCACTCGTCCTCGCGGCAGAACTCCAGGCACTGCTCGAGGGAGAGCTTCTTCGGCGGGATCAGCTTCTCGAAGTTGTCGGAGGTGGCGGACCGGATGTTGGTCTGCTGCTTCTCCTTGGTGATGTTGACGTCCATGTCGTCGGCGCGCGAGTTCTCGCCGACGATCATGCCCTCGTAGACCTCGGTGGTCGGCTCGACGAAGAGCACGCCACGCTCCTGCAGCGACGTCATGGCGTACGCCGTCGCCGCACCGCTGCGGTCGGCCACCAGCGAGCCGGAGTTGCGCGAGCGGATCTCGCCGGCCCAGGGGTGGTAGCCCTCGGAGATGTGGTGGGCGATGCCGGTGCCGCGGGTCTCGGTGAGGAAGTCGGTGCGGAAGCCGATCAGGCCACGCGCGGGGACGACGAAGTCCATCCGGACCCAGCCGGTGCCGTGGTTGGTCATGCCCTCCATGCGGCCCTTGCGGACGGCGAGGAGCTCGGTGATGGTGCCGAGGTACTCCTCCGGGGCGTCGATCGTGAGGCGCTCGAACGGCTCGTGGACCTTGCCGTTGACCTCGCGGGTGACGACCTGCGGCTTGCCGACGGTGAGCTCGAAGCCCTCGCGACGCATCTGCTCCACGAGGATCGCCAGCGCGAGCTCGCCACGGCCCTGGACCTCCCAGGCGTCGGGGCGCTCGGTCGGGAGGATCTTGAGGGACACGTTGCCGATGAGCTCGGAGTCGAGACGGTCCTTGACCAGGCGCGCGGTGACCTTGGCGCCCTTGACCTTGCCGACCAGCGGCGAGGTGTTGGTGCCGATCGTCATCGAGATGGCCGGCTCGTCGACGTGGATCAGCGGCAGTGCGATCGGGTTGTCGGCGTCAGCGAGGGTCTCGCCGATGGTGATCTCGGGGATGCCCGCGATCGCGACGATGTCGCCGGGACCGGCGGACTCGCCGGGGACGCGCTCGAGGCCCTCGGTGATGAGGAGCTCGGTGATGCGGACGTTCTTCACGGTCCCGTCCCGCTTCATCCAGGCCACGGTCTGGCCCTTCTTCAGCGTGCCCTGGTGGATGCGCAGGAGCGCCAGCCGGCCGAGGAAGGGCGACGAGTCGAGGTTGGTCACGTGGGCCTGCAGCGGCGCGCCCTCGTCGTACTGCGGGGCGGGGATCGTCTCGAGGATCGTCTTGAAGAGCGGCTCGAGGTCGGAGCCCTCGGGCATGGTGCCGTCCTCGGGCTTTTCCAGCGAGGCGATGCCGGCCTTGCCCGAGGCGTAGACCACCGGGAAGTCGAGGGCGTCCTGGCTGTGCGACTCGTCGAGGAGGTCCATGAACAGCTCGTAGGACTCGTCGACGACCTCGCTGATGCGGGCGTCGCTGCGGTCGGTCTTGTTGACGACGAGGATCACCGGCATGTCGGCGTTGAGCGCCTTGCGGAGCACGAACCGGGTCTGGGGGAGCGGGCCCTCGGAGGCGTCGACGAGCAGCACGATGCCGTCCACCATCGACAGGCCGCGCTCGACCTCGCCACCGAAGTCGGCGTGGCCCGGGGTGTCGATGATGTTGATGACCATCGGCTGGCCACCGCCGGCGGGCCCGGCGTAGTGGACCGCGGTGTTCTTCGCGAGGATCGTGATGCCCTTCTCGCGCTCGAGGTCGCCCGAGTCCATGACGCGGTCGGCGACGCTCTCGGCCTGGTGGGCGGTGAAGGCACCGGCCTGGCGGAGCATCGCGTCGACCAGCGTGGTCTTGCCGTGGTCGACGTGCGCGACGATCGCGACGTTGCGCAGGTCGGAGCGGGACTGGGTGGGCATGCAGGGGCCTTCCGGGCGGTGACAGACGAGTGGCCACGAAGGCCGGGCGACCAACACGGCCGCAGCGTCAAAGTCTAGTGCGACGCGCGCGAAACGCTGATTCCGCGAAACCACGGGTCGGCGCGCCCGGATGCCGACATGCAGTCCAGGCGCAACATGCGCGCTTCCCACGGAATCGGGCAATAACGGGAAGTTTCGGAACGATATATGGGGCGTAACTTGGTGTTACTCATGCGTAACCCGTGCATTCATACGGTTGATCCATCAACTGGATCCGGGGGGGGTCCATGCTCAGACATAGGACGCCAGACATGACGCAGGACAGCGCCACCCTCAGCCCGGTGCGACCGACACGACGGGTGGTCACTCGCACCGCCGTCTGGACCGTGCCGGTGATCGCGGCGGCGACGACCGCACCGGCCTACGCCGCGTCGCCGTGCAACCTGCGCGTGGGACAGGTCCTGGACTGGGACGGCTCCGCGGTCGCGTACACCAAGACGAGCGCGACGGAGGCGTACGCGGTCCTCGACCCGGACGCTGCGGGCCCGATCCCCGGCCTCCGTCTCGACGTCAAGGCGTCCTACGTGGGAAATATGGTCGCGGGCACGGAGGGCGGAGACACCAGCCAGACGATGACGCGCCAGGCCGCGGTGGGCGGTCTGAACGTGTCGGGGCTGGGCCTGATGCAGGCCACCACCTCGAGCGCGCCCAACACCCCTGCCGGGACAACCCGTGGTTACGGTGATCGCGGCACCTACACCTTCACCTTCTCGCGAGCCGTGTCCAACCTCGTGTTCACCATCACCGACATCGACTCCTCGACCGACGACTTCCGCGACGCCCTCATCATCAGCGGGGGCTACGTCGTGGAGAGCCAGGCGCCCGGGATCACGGCGATCACGAACAACAACAACCAGCCCGTCAACTGGTTCCAGGGAGCCGACGCCAACTTGCCGCAGGACGACACGGCTGGAAGCGGCGGCAACCTGCGCATCAAGTTCGCCGGACCGATCTCGACCTTCTCCATCACGTACTGGAACCGGCAGACTGCCTACGACCAGAACATCGACACGAATCAGCGGATCTTCGTCAGCGACATGACCTTCGACTACAGGCCCTGCTGATCCGACCCCTTCCCGGTGTCGGAGCCGCGGGGTAGACCTGTGCCATGACGTCTCGGGACTCCACGCACTGCACCTTCATCCCGCCCTGGCTCGCCGAGCGGGTCGACGGCGCCGAGCGGGCCGCGCTCGACGACGCGCTGCGCACCCGCCGCGGCGTGGAGGCACGGTCCGCGCGCCGGACCGTCGTGCCGGGTGGTCCGGCCTGGACGGTCCACGACGCCGGCTCGACGACGTCGCTGCCCGGCGAGGCGGTTCGCAGTGCCGGTGACCCCGAGTCCGGCGACGTCGCGGTCGACGAGGCCGCCGTCGGGATCGAGGAGACCCTTGCGATGTTCGCCGAGGTGCTCTCGCGCGACTCCCACGACGACGCCGGGGCGCCGGTGAGCCTGACCGTCCACTACGGCTCGCGCTACAACAACGCCTTCTGGGACGGCACCCAGCTGGTCTTCGGCGACGGCGACGGCCAGGTCTTCGAGCGCTTCACCAAGCCGGTCGACGTGCTGGCCCACGAGTTCTCCCACGCGGTCGTCGAGCACACCGCGGGGCTGGTCTACCAGGGCCAGTCCGGCGCGCTCAACGAGTCGGTGGCCGACGTCTTCGCCTCCTGCCTCAAGCAGCGGCTGCTCGGCCAGGCCGCCGCCGAGGGCGACTGGCTGATCGGGGAGGGCATCTTCACGCCGAAGGTCGCGGCGCGGGGGCTGCGCGACATGGCCGCTCCCGGCACCGCCTACGACGACCCCGAGCTCGGCACGGACCCGCAGGTCGGCCACATGGACGACTACATCGACACCACCGACGACAACGGGGGCGTCCACCTCAACTCCGGCATCCCCAACAAGGCCTTCCAGCTCGCCGCCGTCGCGGTCGGCGGCACGGCGGTCGAGGGTGCCGGCCGGATCTGGTACGACGCGCTCGTCGGCGGCGACGTGGCCGAGGACGCCGACTTCGCAGCCTTCGCCGCCGCCACGGTCGCGGCCGCCGGGCAGCACGCCGGGGCCGTAAGCGAGGCGTGGGCGCAGGTGGGCGTCGAGCCCGCCACGGGGTCACCGGTGTCGACCGGGCCCGGCCGGCTCCGGGTCGAGCGCAGCGGCGGCTTCATCGGCCGCACCGAGACGGCCGAGGTCGACCTCGACGACGACCTGCGCGGGCTGGTCGAGCAGGCGGCCCTGTCGACGGCCGGGACCGACGAGCCGCCGCGGCCCGACATGTACGTCTATACGTTCACCGTCGACGACGGCGAGCCCGTCCGGGTCCCGGAGCAGCGGCTGACTCCCGGCCAGGCCGAGCTGGCGCGGCGCGTGATCGACGTCGGCACGGCGCCGGCGTGAGCCCTCTCCACCCCCTCGGGTGAAAGGCTCGCGCTCGGCTCGCAACACTCTGTCAAGGTCACTTTGACAAACTGTGAATCGGAGTTACTGTTCGCTGGCCGCGCGGGTCCTGTGGGTGGTCATCTGACCAGGGAGTGGTCCAGCGCGGCACACGCGAGACGGGCACGGTGCCCGCTCGACATCCGACAGGGGTTCTATCAGCATGCCCATTTTCAACTCGACGCACTCGCGCGGTGTCATCGTCCTGGCCGCTGCGGCCGTCCTCGCCGTCGGTGCCGGCTCCGGTGCCGTCGCCGGGTCCATGATCACCGGCAAGGACATCAAGAACCGGTCCATCGAGGCCCAGGACCTCGCGCCCGGTGCCGTGACCGCGAGCAAGGTGGAGAACGGCTCGATCACGCTCAAGGACCTCAGCTCCGGCCTCAAGGCCGAGGTGGGCGCGGCGGGTGCCGACGGCGCCCCGGGTCCCAAGGGTCCGGAGGGGCCGCGCGGTCCTCAGGGTCCCAAGGGTGACGCCGGCTCGGTGACCTACTCCGGCGCCGACTGGAGCATCATCGACCGCAACGTCATCGGCAACGGCGACTCCTACCTCCGCTCGGGCCCGTCCGTCGGCGCCGACATCAAGCCGCCCATGGGCATCGGTTCCCTCGGGCTGCGCACGGGTTCGCCCGAGGACAAGGCGTCCTTCGGCAACCAGGTCGACTTCGCGGGTGACGCGCTCGCCTCGATCTCGACGGTGAGCTTCTGGGAGTTCACGACCGGCGAGAACCGCGCCAAGTACGTCGACAACGCCGCGAGCGTCTCGATGGAGATCAACCCGAACAAGTACGGCTCGGGCTACAGCACGCTCAACTACGTCGTCCGCAACCTGCCTGCCAACGCGTGGACCAAGGTCGAGACCGGCGACGCCAGCTGGTACCTCACCGGTGCCGCCGGCACCGGCAGCGGCTGCAACCAGACCACCTACTGCACCCTCGAGCAGGTCAAGGCAGCCATGCCCGACGCCACGCTCTACACCGTGCAGGTCGGCAAGGGCCGCGACTACGCCTTCTCCGGCGCGATCGACGCCCTGCAGATCAACTCCACGACGTACGACTTCGAGCCGTTCGGCGTGGTCGAGACGACGGACTGACCGACGTCCGAGCTCTCCTCGGTACGGCCCGTTGCGCTTCGGCGCGACGGGCCGTCCGTGCGTCGTGGCGCATCGACCTCCTTGCGGGTGACCAAGGGTGTCCGGTCGGCCAGTAGGTTCGACCGCATGCCCCGACTGCGGCGAACGTTCCCCGACCAGCCGGGCTGGACCCGACGCAGGTCGGGCAAGGGCTTCACCTACCTCGACGAGCAGGGGGGCCGCCTCGACGCCGAGCAGGTGCAGCGGTGCAAGGACCTCGTCATCCCGCCCGCCTGGCGCGACGTGTGGATCACGCCCCACGCCAATGGGCACCTCCAGGCCGTCGGCACCGACGACGCCGGTCGCAAGCAGTACCTCTACCACCCGCAGTGGCGGGCCAGCCGCGACGCCGCGAAGTTCGACCGGATCCTCGGCTTCGGCAAGGCGCTGTCGAAGGCGCGGGAGCGGGTGCTGACCGACATCGGCGCGGAGACCATGTCGCTCGAGCGTGCGTGCGCGGTCGCCGTACGCCTGCTCGACCTCGGCTACTTCCGCATCGGCAACGACGTCTACACCGACACCAACGGCTCCTTCGGCCTGACCACGATGCGCAAGGACCACGTCTCCAAGCACGGCGACTCGTTGCGGTTCTGCTTCGTCGGCAAGTCCGGCGTCGAGCACACCATCGACATCGACGACAAGTCCGCCATTGAGGCGCTCCAGGTGATGCGCAAGCGGCGCGGCGGTGGTGACGAGCTCCTCGCGTGGAAGGACGGCAAGACCTGGCGCGACCTCGGCGCCAGCGACGTCAACGACTACATCCGCACGTGCTTCGGCATCGAGGCGACCGCCAAGGACTTCCGCACGTGGCACGCCACGGTCATCGCCGCGGCCGTGCTCGCCGACACCGACGAGAGCGGCGAGACCAAGGCCTCGCGCAAGCGTGCGGTCTCGGGGGCGATGAAGGAGGTCTCGGAGTTCCTCGGCAACACCCCGACCCTGGCGCGGACGGCCTACGTCGACCCGCGGGTCGTGGAGGCCTACGAGCGCGGGCGCACCATCAAGGTGCGCGGGACGTACGACACCGACGACGCGCGCCAGGCCGCCCTCGAGCGTGCCGTGCTCAAGCTGCTCGCTGCGTGAGCACGGCCCGCGAGGAGGTCAGAGGTTCTCGACGACGAAGTCGATCGCGCCGGTGAGCTTCTCCACGTCGGCCGGGTCGATCGCCGGGTACATCGCGATCCGCAGCTGGTTGCGGCCGAGCTTGCGGTAGGGCTCGGTGTCGACGACGCCGTTGGCCCGCAGCACCGCAGCGATCTTCGCCGCGTCGATCTCGTCATCGAAGTCGATCGTGCCGATCACGAGCGAGCGGTCGGCGGCCTCGGTGACGTAGGGGGTCGTGTACGCGGTCCGCTCGGCCCAGCCGTACAGGGCGTCCGACGACGCCGTGGTCCGCTCGACCATCCCCTTGAGGCCGCCCTGGCCGTTCATCCAGTCGAGCTGCTCGGCCATCAGGAAGAGCGTCGCGACCGACGGGGTGTTGTAGGTCTGGTTCTTCGAGGAGTTGTCGATCGCCGTCGGCAGGTCGAAGAACGGTGGGATGTAGCGGTCGGTCGCAGCGATCTCCTCGGCCCGCGCGAGGGCGCGCGGCGACATGAGGGCGACCCACAGGCCGCCGTCGGAGGCGAAACACTTCTGCGGCGCGAAGTAGTAGGTGTCCACCTCGTACAGGTCGACCGGCAAGCCGCCGGCGCCGGAGGTCGCGTCGACCAGGACGATCGCGTCGTCGGCCACGCCCGCCGGACGGCGTACGGGCGCCATGACCGCGGTCGAGGTCTCGTTGTGCGCCCAGGCGTAGCTGTCGACGCCCTCCTCGGCGACGGCCTCGGGCCGCGAGCCCGGGTCGCTCGAGATGACGGTCGGGTCGGCCAGCCAGGGCGCCTTCTTCGCCGACGTGGCGAACTTGGAGGAGAACTCGCCGAAGGCCAGGTGCTGGCTCTTCTCGCGGATGAGCCCGAAGCAGGCGATGTCCCAGAAGGCGGTCGCGCCACCGTTGCCGAGGACGACCTCGTAGCCGTCGGGCAGGTCGAAGAGCGCGGCGAGGCCCTCGCGGACCCGGCCCACGGTCTGCTTCACCGGCGCCTGCCGGTGGGACGTGCCCATCAGCGTGTCGCCGGTCGCGGCGAGGGCGTCGAGGTGGCTGGTCTGGATCTTCGACGGGCCTGCTCCGAAGCGGCCGTCGGCGGGCAGGAGCTCGGCGGGGATCTTGAGGGCGTCGGTCATGGAGGAACCTCACGTGCGATGAACGGCGGGCCCTGACGACGCTGTCAGATGAGTCCCTATCCTTTCATCCGCCGCCGGGACGTCTCGAAGGGGGACTCACACGATGGACACCGACCTCCGCATCGAGCGGCTCCCGATCACGCATCCCGACGCGATGCTGCTGGTCGAGGCCGTGCAGGAGGAGTACGTCCTGCGCTACGGCGGGCGGGACGAGTCGCCCATCGACGCGAGCGACTTCGAGGACCCCCGCGGACGGTTCTTCGTCGGCTACCTCGACGGGGTGCCGGTCGCGACGGGCGCGTGGCGCCGCAGCACCGTGGAGGCGTTCGGCACGAGCCGCACCGCCGAGATCAAGCGGATGTACGTCGTCCCGGCAGCCCAGCGGCAGGGGCATGCCCGGCGGATGCTTGCCCACCTCGAGACGACGGCTGCCGCGGCCGGGATCGAGGCCCTGGTGCTGGAGACCGGGCTGAAGCAGCCCGAGGCGATCGCGCTCTACCTCGCCTGCGGCTACGAGCCGGTCCCCGGCTTCGGCTACTACTGTGGCTCGGACCTGAGTCGCACCTTCGGGCGGCGTCTCGAACTACACGGTTGATGTTCGCGAGAACCCCGGGCGGGACGTCGCGCACCGACCTACGGTCGCCGGGTGCGCGCATCGTCGTGGGTCGCCGCAAGGGTCGTGACGCCCCTTGCGCTGCTGGCGACCCTGCTGGCCGGTGCGACCTCCGCGTCGGCGGAGGAGGGGGCGCCGTCCTTCAAGGACACGCTCGCCAGCACCACCGTCACCAGCTCAGCGCCGTACCTCATGCCCGTGGAGCCGTACGCCGGCTACCAGCCGCAGACGAAGTGCCGTCGCAAGGCCAAGCCGGGCGTGCTGATGCTCGCCGACTGGCTCGTCGCCCGCGGCGGTGGCTACGGGGCGATCTTCCGCGAGTGCGCCGGGTCGAGCACGAGCGAGCACAAGGAGTCGCGCGCCTTCGACTGGGTGCTCGACGCGACGAGCGAGACCGACCAGGCGCTGGCCGCGGCCCTGCTCGCCGAGCTCTTCGCCCCCGACGACACCGGTGAGCCCACCGCGCTCGCGCGCCGGATGGGAATCATGTACGTCATCTGGGACGACACGATGTATGCGTCCTACGACGAGTTCGTCGCCAAGCGCTACCTCAGCTCGGGTTGCCGCAACCGACGCACCTGCTCGCCGACGCTGCGCCACCGCGACCACCTGCACATCTCGCTGACCCGACAGGGCGCCAAGGGCCTGACGTCCTGGTACGCCGCGCAGGTACCGGTCACTCCGTAGGCTGGCCGCGTGACTCGTGGCCTGATGCTCAACGACGCCGACTGCGGCTTCTGTATGCGTACGGCCGCGCTCGTGCCGCGCCTCGGCGTGGACATCGATGCCTCCACGATCCAGGCCGTCGACCTCGACGCGCTCGGCGTCGACGCGGAGCGCGCGCAGGTCGAGATGCCGTACGTCCACCCGGACGGTCGGGTCGACTACGGCCACCGCGCGTTCGCCGCAATCCTGCGCACCGGCCCGCTGCCGTGGCGCGTGGTCGGTCGGCTCATGACCACCCGGCCCATCGACCCCGTCGCACGCCGGGCCTACCACTGGGTGGCGGCCAACCGGTCGCGCCTGCCCGGCGGGACCGCTGCCTGCGCACTGCCGCAGCCGGGCGAACGCTAGCCCCAGGCGGAGTCCCAGCCCTCGACCTCGGAGGCGGGGCGGGTGCTCGGGCCGGCGTAGACCGCCGACGGCCGGATCAGGCGACCGGTGGTCTTCTGCTCGAGGATGTGCGCCGACCACCCGCCCGTACGGGCGCAGGTGAACATCGACGTGAACATGTGGGCCGGCACCTCGGCGAAGTCGAGGACGATCGCCGCCCAGAACTCCACGTTGGTCTCGAGCACGCGGTCGGGCCGGCGCTCGCGGAGCTCGGCGAGGGCCGCCTTCTCGAGCGCCTCGGCGACCTCGTAGCGCGGGGCGTCGAGCTCCTTCGCGGTCCGGCGCAGCACCCGCGCGCGGGGGTCCTCGGCGCGGTAGACGCGGTGCCCGAATCCCATCAGCCGCTCGCCGCTGTCGAGCAGCTCCTTGACGTACGTCGTCGCGTCGCCGTCGCGCTTCTCGACCTCCTCGATCATCCCGAGCACGCGCGACGGGGCGCCGCCGTGCAGCGGTCCGGACATCGCGCCGATCGCGCCGGAGAAGGCGGCGGCCACGTCGGCACCGGTCGAGGTGATGACGCGCGCAGTGAAGGTGGAGGCGTTCATGCCGTGCTCGGCGGCCGAGGACCAGTAGGCGTCGATGGCGTGCGCGTGCTTCGGGTCCGCCTCGCCGCGCCAGCGGATCAGGAACCGCTCCGCGAGCGTCTTGCCCTGGTCGACGTCGGCCTGCGACACGACGGGCTTGCCGAGGCCGCGCGCTGACTGGGCGGCGTACGACAGCACCATGACGGCGACGCGCGACAGGTCGAGGCGCGCCTGCTCGTCGGAGATGTCGTAGGTCTGACCCATCCCCAGCATCGGCGCGAGCATCGCGACGGCGGCCTGGACGTCGGCACGGACGTCGCCGGTGTGGATCGAGATGTTGTAGGGCTCGGCCGGCGGGAGGCCGGGGGTGTAGGAGCCGTCGACCAGGAGGCCCCAGACGTTCTCGAACGGCACCCGCCCGACGAGGTCCTCGATGTCGACCCCGCGGTAGCGGAGCGCGGATCCCTCCTTGTCGGGCTCGGCGATCTGCGTCTCGAACGCGACGACACCCTCGAGGCCGTGGTGGATCTCGGTCATGCGACTCCCCTGTCGATACGGAACGGCTCATTGTGCACCGCGTCGTTAGTCTCGCGACATGGACCTCACGACGGACCTGGCCGGACTGCGCGAGGAGTACGGCCGCGGCGGGCTCGACCTCCCGGACCTGGTCGACGACCCGATCGAGATGTTCGAGCGGTGGTTGCAGCAGGCCGTCGACGCCGGCGTCCACGAGCCCAACGCGATGGTGCTGGCGACCGCGACCCCGGACGGCCGTCCGTCGAGCCGGATGGTGCTGCTCAAGGGCGTCGGCCCGGACGGGTTCGTGTTCTTCACCAACCAGGCCTCGCGCAAGGGCGACGAGCTCGGTGCCAACCCGCACTGCGCGCTGCTCTTCCCGTGGCACCCGCTCGAGCGGCAGGTGCGCGTCGAGGGCGTCGCGTCGGTGCTCGGCGACGGCGAGGTCGCGGCCTACTTCCACTCGCGCCCGCGCGGTGCTCAGCTCGGTGCCTGGTCCTCGCACCAGTCCCGCCCCGTCGCCTCGCGCGCGGAGCTCGCCGAGACGTACGCCGCCGTGCAGGAGCGCTTCGGGACCGAGGACTCCGACGGAGAGGTGCCCGTGCCGCCGGAGTGGGGCGGCTACCGGGTGCGGCCCGAGGTCGTCGAGCTCTGGCAGGGCCGGCCCAGCCGGATGCACGACCGGCTCGTCTACCGCCGGTCCGGAGCGGGTTGGTCCGTGGAGCGGCTCGCGCCGTAGCTGCGAGGGACGTCCACGATTTCCCGGGCGCGCTGGGACCGTGGAGTCGATAGCCTCCCACCCATGCACAAGGCGCCGGAGCGGTTGCACGTGCGGCTGGCCGCTGATGCCGCCAGCGTGCCCGCCGTACGCCGGTTCGTCGTCGACGGGCTGACCGCGTGGGGTGAGGTCGACCTGGTCGAGGCCGCCGAGCTGGTGGCCAGCGAGCTGTCGAGCAACGCGGCCCTGCACGCCGCGGCCGAGTTCATGCACGTCACGCTCGAGCGGCTCGTGCGTCCCGGCAGCGTCCGGGTGTCCGTCGAGGACGACGGCCCGGTGCCGGTCGCCGCGGTGCGCCCGCGGGTGCGCCTCGACGACGACCCCGACTGGCCGGACCTGGGCGCCACCGGTCGCGGGCTGGTCATCGTGGCGATGGTCGCCGGTCGGTGGGGCGTCGACGAGACCGCTGGTGGCAAGCGCGTGTGGGCGGACCTCGTCGACCACGACGACGGGCACGAGCCGGTGGAGCCCGAGGGTGTGGCCGGCACCGACACCGACACCGACGCCGTGCCGAGCACCCTCCCGCCGGGCTGGGCGCTCGTGCGGCTGCTCGACTGCCCGGTCGAGCTGAGCCTCCACCAGGACAGCCACCTCGACGAGCTGGTCCGGGAGCTGCAGCTGCTGTCCCTCGACGACGGCAACGACGACTCCGCGGCCCTGGCCGAGGAGATCCACGGCCTCCTGGTGTCCCCGACGCACGCCCGCCTCACGGGCCGCCGGGCCGCCGAGCGGGCGCGTGCGGAGGGCCGGGACTCGGTCGACATCGAGATGGCGATGCCCCGCGAGTTCGGAGGCCTGGTCGTCCGGCTGCAGGAGGCGGTGACGCGCGCCGACGTGCTCTGCGAGGACGGCCGGCTGCTGACCCTCGCCTCGCCACCGGAGCTGCGGACGCTGCGCGCCTGGATGACCCACGAGGTGCTGGCGCAGACGACGCACGAGGCCGCGCCCGTGCCGTGGCCGGCCTGGCCGCAGACCTCCACGCACCATGAAGGCAGCTCGGCCGGGAGTCAGCCGGGCTGAGCGTGGCCGTGAGGTCGGCCTGCTCGGACTGCCTTCGTGGTGCGAGGCCCCGGCAGGCCGAGCGCGGAGGCTGAGAGCAGCAGCGCACCGCCTGTCAGGAGGATCCAGGTCGGCAGGGCCGTCGGGATCCCGAGGAACGTCGTGATGCCGAGGATCCGTGCCATCCCCCAGGGCAGGAGGGCGAGCTGGTCGTTCCAGACGGTGAGGGCGTCCTCGAGGCCGACGGTGGCGAGCAGGCCGCCGAGCGCGAGCAGCACCGCACCGACCGTGCCGATCACCAGGGCCGTGGCCCGGCGTCGCCCGACCTGCGCCGCCAGCGACCAGAGCAGGGCGGCCAGGACCCAGCCGGCGAGCACCAAAGCCACGACGACGTACGCCGTCCGGACGCGCGGCTCGGCCCAGAAGGAGAACCAGTAGCCGCCGGGTCCGCGCCACGCGAGGACCGCCAGCAGGAGCAGCGAGCGGAGGACCACGGCTCCACCGACCGCGGTCGCGACGTGCCACGAGCGCGTCCAGCGGGTCGCGGCCGCGACCACCACGGCGAGCACGCCCCAGCCCAGGCCGACGGCGAGCAGGTGGCTCGGTGCGAGGAACCAGGTGAGCACCAGCCGGCTCCACACGACGGCCGCCACCGGGATCGCGACGACGAGGAAGCGTGGGACGCGGCCGGGGTCGGTCCACGGCCTCGCCGCCGTCCGGACGAGCGTGCGGCCGGTCCGGGTCACCCCGAGGGCGAGCAGCAGGACCAGCAGACCGCCGCGGGCCAGCCACGCCATCGGCAGGTCGCGGGCTGCCCGGACCTCGCCGATGCGCGCCGCGGTCAGGTTGTAGGCCGGGAGCGCCAGGTCGTCGCCGTACGTCCTCTGGTGTCGCGCGGCCGCGGCGTCGAAGCCCTGGCGGGCGCCTTCCCACGCCTGGCGGTCGCCACCCCGGTCGAGCCAGAGGGCGTGCCGCAGCGTCATCTCGCGGTAGGAACCGAGCAGCGCGAGGAGGTCGACCTGGTAGTCGAGCGAGGCGAGCAGCCGCTCGCGCATCGCCGGGTCACGATAGGTGGAGGCGTCCGTCTGCTCCACCAGGTCACGCATCGTCGTCGCGAGGTCGATCGCGTGCTGGCCGTCGTCGATCGCGGCGGTGACGCCGTCCAGGGTCGAGGTGCCGCCGTGGTCGCGGGCGATCGCGTTGAGCACGTCGAGCACCGCGCTGTCCCCGGTGAGGATGTCCCACTCGAAGAGCAGCATCTGCGGCGGCGGCTCGAGGCCCAGCGCGAAGGCACGCACCTCGGCGAACTGGGGGACGTACTGCCCGTGGGTGACCACCTCGCGGGAGTACGACATCGCCTGGGTGACCTTGGCGACGGTGTCGGGATCCGTCGACAGCCAGCGCCGGACCCAGTCGGCCGTCAGCCCGGCCGGGTCGGCGTCGGGGTCGCGGGCGAGCCGCGCGGCGACGTCGGAGTTGAGGTCGTAGAGCTGCCAGAAGCCCGTGGTCAGCAGCAGCGACATCGGTCCGGCCCGCCACGGGCCGCCGTCCTGGGTCCACGTCCAGATGCCCTCGACGTGCGGGTTGGCGGCGACGAACCGCTGCAGCGCCAGCTGGTGCAGGACGCCGAGGTCGTTGGGCACCGCGCCGAACGACTCGAACTCGCGCCGGCTCTGCATCTCGATGATCCGCCGCTGGTCGCCCCGCTCGAGGGTGTCGTTGAGCGGCAGCCAGGAGTAGAAGTCGCCGAGGCTGTACTTCGTCGACACCACAAGCCGCGGCGAGTCGACGCCTGCCAGCACCTCGTCGTACGACTCCGGGTCGGTGTGCATGTCGCCGACCGCGCCGACGCCGACGCTCCACGTGCGGAAGACGACGTCGGTGTCCGAGCGCTCGGCCGCGTCGGTGAACGCGTCGAGCATCGCGCGCACGGCCGGTGCGGTCGTCACCGAGATCTCCGAGTAGTAGCTCAGGCCCGGGGTGTTGTAGATCGAGCCGCCCTCGCCGATGCGCAGCACGATCCCGGACAGCTGGGGGAGCTCCGACCAGACCTCGTCGAGCGCGGCCTCGTAGACGTCCCACAGCTCCGGGTCGGTGGTGTCGAGGTCGTACTCGTCGGTGAGGTAGCGCTCGAGCGGCGTGCTCAGGCTGAGCATGTCGGTGCGCAGGTAGACGTCCAGGCCGAGGTCGTCGAGCTCGGCCCAGATCGGCCCGAACGCCTCGCGCACCGCGGTCGCGCGGGCGACGTACGCCGGATCGTCCTCGTAGATCTCCGGGATCGCAGCGAAGGTGACGTAGTCGAGGAAACCCGGCACGGCGACCGCGGTGTAGCCCTGCGCCAGCACGTGGTGGGCGTACGCGAGGACGCTCGCGCGGGCGTCGGCGAGGGCTGCCCGGTTGACGTACGGCGGCTCGTCGAGGAAGACGTCCTCGAAGGCACGGGAGTAGTGGGAGTAGTCGGTGCCGCCACGCCACTGCTCGGGGTCGGGGTCCACGCCGGCTGCGCCGAGGTCGACCATCCGGAAGGGCAACCGAGAGGTCACCTCGCCGACGCCCTCGGTGAGCGGCCGGTGGGCCCACGCCGCCTGCGCGAGGTCGTAGACCCCGCGCACCGCCCCGGTCTCGCTGGCGGCGGTGATCCGGAGCCGGCCGGCGGTGCCGGAGAGGCGGTAGGAGTCGTCGTCCTCGTCGCCGTCGCCGGAGGTGACGGTCAGGGTCGCGGTGTCGTCGGACGCGTCGGCCGTGGCCGCCTCGAGCTCGTCCAGCGCGAGCCGCACCCGCTCGGTGGCGGGCGCGTCGATCCGGGTGATCCGCGGGGGAGGTACGTCGTCGCGCGCAGGTGCGGCCACCAGCTCCTCGACCGGGACCTCCTTGGGCTCCACCCGGATGCCGAGGGCGCTGGAGATGCCGGCGGCGATCCCGAGGCCGAGCCCCGCCAGGACGAGCAGCGTGACGACGACCTGGAGCCCCCGTCGCGTGCGCACCAGCGGACTCTAACGAAAACCACTTGTGAGTGAGTGCTCACTCACTTACGCTGGCGTGGTGCCACCTCGCGCCAAGCCACTCGCCCCCGACGACCGTCGAGCCGCCCTCGTCGATGCCACCGTCCCGCTGCTCCTCGAGCACGGGCGCACCGTGACGACCAAGCAGATCGCCGATGCCGCCGGCGTCGCGGAGGGAACGATCTTCCGGGTCTTCGACTCCAAGGACGACCTGGTGCAGGCCTCGCTCGAGCACGCGCTCGACCTCGACCCCTTCATCGCACAGCTCCAGCACGTCGAGCCCGACCAGGAGCTCGGCGCGATGCTGCTCGAGGTCGTCGAGCTCTTCCAGCAGCGCTTCTCCCGCGTCTTCGCGCTGATGACGCGGATGGGCATGGTCGGCCCGCCGAAGGCGCGCCGCCACATGGAGGCCGAGCGCGAGCGGGTCGCCGTGATCCTCACGGGCCTGGCCGAGCGCCACCGCGACTCGCTGCGGGTGCCGCCGGACCAGCTGATGCACATGGTCCGGCTGCTGACCTTCTCCGGGACCCACCCCCACATCTCCGACGGCCACCCGCTCAGTGCCGCCGAGATCGTCGACACCGTCCTCAACGGCGTACTCAAGAAACAGGACTCCTAGATGCTGCTCCGCCTCGTCCGCACCTACCTCCGGCCCTACGCCGCCCCGCTGGCCGCCGTCGTCGCGCTCCAGTTCGTCGGCACCATGGCCGCGCTCTACCTGCCGAGCCTCAACGCCGACATCATCGACAAGGGCGTCGTCACCGGCGACACCGGCTACATCGTCCGCCACGGCGGGCTGATGCTGGCCGTCTCGCTCGTCCAGATCATCTGCTCGGTGATCGCCGTCTGGTTCTCCGCGCGCAACGCGATGGGCTTCGGCCGCGACCTCCGGGCCGCGATCTTCCACCGGGTCGGCACCTTCAGTGCCCGCGAGGTGCAGCAGTTCGGTGCGCCCTCGCTGATCACCCGCGAGACCAACGACGTCCAGCAGGTGCAGATGCTCGTGCTGATGGCCGGCACCCTGCTCGTCGCCGCCCCGATCATGATGGTCGGCGGCATCATCATGGCCGCCCGCGAGGACGTCGGGCTGTCCTGGCTGGTGCTCGCCGTCGTCCCCGTCCTCGGCGTCTCCATCGGCCTGCTCGTGCGCAAGATGGTGCCCAACTTCCGCCTCATGCAGGAGCGCATCGACGAGGTCAACCGGCTGCTGCGCGAGCAGATCACCGGCGTACGCGTGGTGCGGGCGTTCGTCCGCGAGGGGCACGAGACCACCCGCTTCGCCGACGCCAACGCCCAGCTGACCGAGGTCGCCGTCCGCGCCGGACGCTGGCAGGCCGCGATGTTCCCGACGGTGATGATCGTGGCCAACGTCGCGACCGTCGGCGTGCTGTGGTTCGGCGGGCACCGGGTGGAGAACGGCCACATGGAGGTCGGTGCCCTGACGGCCTACATCTCCTACCTGATGCAGATCGTCATGTCCGTGATGATGGCGATGTTCATGCTGATGATGGTGCCGCGCGCGTCGGTCTGCGCCGACCGGATCACCGAGGTGCTCGACACCGACTCGTCCGTCGTGCCGCCGGCCGACCCGGTGACGTCGCTCCCGGAGCGGGTGGACCTCGAGCTCGACGCGGTCACCTTCGCCTACCCCGGTGCCGACGAGCCCGTGCTGCGCTCGGTGTCGCTCACGGCCCGGCCGGGGGAGACCGTCGCCGTCGTCGGGTCGACCGGCGCCGGCAAGTCGACGCTCGTCAACCTCGTGCCCCGGCTCTTCGACGCCACCGCCGGCAGCGTCCGGCTCGGCGGCGTCGACGTGCGCGACATCGAGCCCGAGGTGCTGTGGTCGCGGCTCGGGCTGGTGCCGCAGAAGGCGTTCCTCTTCCGGGGGACCATCGCCGACAACCTGCGCTACGGCAGGCCGGAGGCCACCGAGGACGAGATGTGGGAGGCCCTCGAGATCGCCCAGGCGAAGGACTTCGTCGAGGCGATGCCCGACGGTCTCGAGGCCGACGTCGCCCAGGGCGGCTCGAACCTCAGCGGCGGCCAGCGCCAGCGGATGGCGATCGCACGAGCCGTGATCCGCCGTCCTGACCTCTACCTGTTCGACGACTCGTTCTCGGCGCTCGACCTCACGACCGACGCCCGGCTGCGGGCCGCGCTCAGACCGGTGACCCGCGACGCGACGGTGGTGATCGTCGCGCAACGCGTGGCGACCATCCGCCACGCCGACCGCATCGTCGTGATGGAGGACGGTGCCGTCGTCGGCACCGGCACCCACGACGAGCTGCTCGCCACGTGCGAGACCTACCAGGAGATCGTCCAGTCCCAGCTCACTGCGGAGGAGGTGGCATGAACACCCCACGACGTTCTTCTCCTCCGCTGCGCTCCCCCGAACAACGCCGCGGGGACCCCGAGAACATGAGCACCGACACGAACGCCCCGGCCGAGCCCGGCACCCTCAAGGAGACCGAGCGCATCCAGTCCGGCCCCGGCCCCGGGCGCGGCCCGATGGGGGGCGGGATGATCGGCCAGAAGGCCGACACCTTCTGGCCCTCGCTCAAGCGGCTCTTCGCCCGGCTCCGGCCGGAGCGGCACAAGACGTACGCCGTCCTGGTCCTGACGATCGTCAGCGTCGTCGCCACCGCGATCGGCCCGAAGATCCTCGGCCGCGCGACAGACCTGATCTTCGCCGGCCTGATCGGCCGTGACGTGCTCGGCTCCGGCGCGACCCAGGAGCAGGCGATCGAGGCCCTGCGCGCGCAGGGCGAGACGCGCCAGGCCGACATGCTCGAGTCGATGAAGCTCACCGACGGCGTCGACTTCTCGGCCGTCGCCGACGTGCTGCTCCTCGTGCTCGCGATCTACGTCGCGGCCTCGCTGCTCGCGTGGCTCGGCGGCTACCTGCTCAACGACGTCGTCCAGGGCACGGTCCTGCGGATGCGCTCCGAGGTCGAGGACAAGGTCCACCGGCTGCCGCTCGGCTACTTCGACAAGCAGCCGCGCGGCGAGCTGCTGAGCCGCGTCACCAACGACATCGACAACGTCAGCCAGACGCTCCAGCAGACGCTGAGCCAGCTGCTCACCTCGCTGCTCACGGTCGTCGCCGTGCTGGTGATGATGTTCTACATCTCGCCGGTGCTCGCGATGGTCGCGCTGGTCTCCGTGCCGATCTCGATGTTCGTCACGGGAGCGGTGATGAAGCGCTCGCAGGGCATGTTCATCCAGCAGTGGCGCCGCACGGGCACGCTCAACGCCCACATCGAGGAGACCTTCTCCGGGCACTCGATCGTCAAGGTCTTCGGCCGCCAGGCCGAGGCCGAGCGGGTCTTCGCCCAGCAGAACGACGAGCTCTACGAGGCGTCCTACGGTGCCCAGTTCGTCAGCGGGCTGATCATGCCGATCATGATGTTCGTCGGGAACCTCAACTACGTCGTCATCGCGGTGCTCGGCGGCCTCCGGGTCGCCAGCGGCACCATGTCGCTCGGTGACGTGCAGGCGTTCATCCAGTACTCCCGCCAGTTCACGCAGCCGCTCACGCAGGTCGCCTCGATGATCAACCTGCTCCAGTCGGGCGTCGCGTCGGCGGAGCGGGTCTTCGAGCTGCTCGACGCGCCGGAGGAGACGGAGGAGGCTGACGGGCGACCCGCAGCCGAGGCCGACGCGCACGGCGAGGTGCGCTTCGAGGACGTGTCGTTCTCCTACGACCCCGAGCGTCCGCTCATCTCCGGGCTCTCGCTCGTCGCCCAGCCCGGCAGCACGGTCGCGATCGTCGGCCCGACCGGCGCCGGCAAGACCACGATGGTCAACCTGGTGATGCGGTTCTACGACCCGCAGTCCGGCCGGATCCTCATCGACGGCGTCGACATCGCCTCGATCCCGCGCGGCGTGCTGCGCAGCCGGATCGGGATGGTGCTCCAGGACACCTGGCTCTTCGCCGGCTCGATCCGCGACAACATCGCCTACGGCCGGCCGGGCGCCACGGAGGAACAGATCCTCGAGGCGGCGCGCGCGACCTTCGTCGACCGCTTCGTGCACTCGCTGCCCGACGGCTACGACACGGTGATCGACGAGGACGGCTCGAACCTGTCGGCCGGCGAGCGCCAGCTCGTCACGATCGCCCGCGCGTTCCTGTCCGACCCGGCGCTGCTGATCCTGGACGAGGCGACGTCCTCGGTCGACACCCGCACCGAGCTGCTGCTCCAGCAGGCGATGGCGGCGCTGCGCTCGGACCGTACGTCGTTCGTGATCGCACACCGTCTCTCGACGATCCGCGACGCCGACCTGATCCTCGTCATGGAGGACGGCTCGATCGTCGAGCAGGGCTCGCACGACGAGCTGTTGTCGGAGGGTGGGGCCTACGCCCGCCTCTACCGCTCGCAGTTCGAGTCGGCGCCCGAGGAGGCCGCGGTCTGAAATACCTGAGGACGTGGTGGTCGTCGACCGGTCCAGGACTCGTCCACCACGTCCTCAGATATCCCGTTGAGTGCCTCCGGGTGGCGACGTACGTTGGTCGTACACAGAAGGGAGGTGATCCGAAGAATGAGTTCTTTTCGGATGAGTGAGGTGGCTGCCCGCTAGGCAGCCCGGTCCGCCGACAGCTGCCGGCGAATCCATCGCAGCCACCCGACCCGCAGGCCCCCGGTGTCATCCGCCGGGGCTCCTCTCCGAGGAGCAGCAGGCCTGCGGGTCGCTGCATGTCCGGGGGTGTGTCATCTGCGCCGTTGCGATCCCCGGGTACCCGGGGAAACTGGAGCCTCCGCCCCGAAACTTCGCGGGCAAGGCTCCAGTTTCGCTATGGAAGCCGAGGCAATCCGGGTCGTACGCCGGTGTGGCGCAGGTCTCGTCGCCCTCGGGTGGAGGTCGTCGGGGCACGCGAGTATGGTTGTGCTCAGCAACTATTGCGATCCGCAACCAAGAATCGAAGGCACGCAGTGACCCAGGCTCCCACCGTCCCCGCCGCTGAGCAGAGCGGCGAGATGACGCACCGGCAGGTGCTCGAGGCCCTCAGCGGGCTCCTCCTCGCGATGTTCGTCGCGATGCTCTCCAGCACGATCGTCAGCAACGCGTTGCCGACGATCGTCGACGACCTCCAGGGCAGCCAGACCGGCTACACCTGGGTCGTCGTCGCGACCATGCTCGCGATGACCGCCACCACCCCGATCTGGGGCAAGTTCGCCGACCTCTTCGACAAGAAGCTGCTCGTGCAGACGGCCCTCGTGATCTTCTCCATCGGCTCGCTCATCGCCGGCTTCGCGCCGTCGATGGAGGTGCTGATCGGAGCCCGCGTCGTGCAGGGCCTCGGCGTCGGCGGCCTGACGGCGCTCGTCCAGGTCGTCATCGCCACGATGGTCTCGCCGCGGGAGCGCGGTCGCTACAGCGGCTACATCGGCGCGGTCTTCGCGCTCGCCACGGTCAGCGGACCGCTCGTCGGTGGCGTCCTGGTGGACACCGTCGGCTGGCGCTGGTGCTTCTTCGCCGGCCTCCCGGTCGCGCTCCTCGCCTTCGTCGTGCTCCAGAAGACGCTGCGCCTCCCCGTCGTGAAGCGCGACGTGTCGATCGACTACCTCGGTGCGTTCCTGCTCGTCGGTGGTGTCTCCATCCTGCTGATCTGGGTCTCGCTCGGCGGCCAGAACTTCGACTGGATCTCGTGGACCAGCGGCCTGCTCGTCGTCGGCGCCATCGCGGTCATCGCGGCCGCGATCCACGTCGAGGCCAACGTGGCCAAGGACCCGGTCATCCCGCTGCACCTCTTCAAGGACCGCACCCTCACCCTCGCCACCATCGCCTCGGTGCTGATCGGTGTCGCGATGTTCGGCTCGACGGTCTACCTCAGCCTCTACTTCCAGCGCGCCAAGGACATGAGCCCGACCGAGGCCGGCCTGATGTCGATCTGCATGGTCGGCGGCCTCCTCGTCTCCAGCATCATCAGCGGCCGCATCATCTCCGCCACCGGTGTCTGGAAGCGCTGGCTCGTCGGCGGCATGGTCGCCGTCATCGCCGGCCTCGGCCTGCTGTCCACGATCGATGCAGGTACGCCGCTGTGGCAGACCGGCATCTACATGGCGGTCCTCGGTCTCGGCCTCGGCGCCACCATGCAGAACCTCGTGCTCGCCGTGCAGAACACCATCGCGCTCGCCGACATGGGCGCCGGCTCGTCCGTCGTCGCGTTCTTCCGTTCGCTCGGCGGCTCGGTCGGCATCGCCGCGCTGGGCGCCGTGCTGGCCCACCAGGTCGCCGACGCGGTGCAGACGGGCCTCGCCGCACTGCTGCGGACGAACCCGGAGTACGCCGACGCGGTCGGCCACGACACCGGCGGCATCCCCGACGTCTCCACGATGCCGGAGCCGATCCGCGCGATCTTCGAAAGCGCGTTCGGTGACGCGACCGGTCACATCTTCCTGGTGGCGCTGCCCTTCGCGGTCGGTGCGCTCATCGCGGTGCTCTTCATCAAGGAGGTCCCGCTGCGGACCTCGGTGAAGCGCGATGATGAGCTCATGGCCGAGATCGCCCCGACCTCCCCGCAGGCATGACCACCACCCGAGAGGCCACGATGACGACGCGTCACGACGACCTGCGTCGCATCGAGGCTGAGGTCGGGAGCCTGATCCGGCGCGTCAAGCGGGTCATCGGGGAGCGCGCCCGCGAGGTGCACCCCGAGCTGCACCCGATGACGTACTTCATCCTCACCCACCTCGCCGCCAACGGCCCGATGCGCGGGGCGGACCTGTCCGACGCCTTCGGCATGGACAAGGGCGGCGTCAGCCGGCAGGTGCAGTCGCTCGTCGACCTCGGCCTCGTCCAGCGACAGCCCGACCCGGAGGACCGTCGCGCGATCCTGCTCGACGCGACGACGGAGGGCCGCACGCGCCTCGAGGAGATGAGCCGGCACCGCAGCGACCGCTTCGACCAGCGGCTCTCGGGCTGGAGCGACGCCGAGCTGGCCGGCTTCGCGGACCAGCTGGCGGCCTACAACACCGCCCTCTCCGACGACTGACCGGATAGTTCAGGGCGAGACGGTCGGGGGTACAGGTTCCTGACGACCGCCTCGCCCTGAACTACCTCAGCGGAGCCAGGCGGCCGTGTCGGGCGCGAGCTTGCCGCCCTCGACCGGGCCGCTCGCGAGCAGCAGCTCGCCGTCGGGCAGCTCGACCGGGGCGTCGCCGCAGTTGAGCACGACGGTGATCGGGCCGCGGCGGAAGGTGAGGACGTCGTCGTGCGTCCCGACGATCTCGACCGCGTCGCCGGCAGTCCAGGCGAACTCACGGCGCACGCGCAGCGCGTCGCGGTAGAACTCCAGCGTCGAGGTCGGGTCGCCGGTCTGCGCCTCGACGGACATCGCGGCCCAGTCGGTCGGCTGCGGGATCCACGGCTGGTCGGTACCCGGCCCGAAGCCGTACGGCGCCTCGGTGCCGCTCCACGGGATCGGCACCCGGCAGCCGTCGCGGCCGGGCTCGCCGGTGCGGAGGTAGGACGGGTCCTGGCGGAACTCCGGGGCGACGTCGACCTGCTCGAGGCCGAGCTCCTCGCCCTGGTAGAGGTAGCTCGAGCCCGGGAGCGCGAGCATCGTCATGGTGGCAGCGCGGGCGCGGGCCAGGCCCTGGACGCCGCCGCCGTAGCGGGTGACGTGGCGCGTCACGTCGTGGTTGCTGAGGACCCACGTCGGGGACGCGTCGGTCGGCGCGACCGAGGCGAGCGTGTCGGTGATGACCTCGCCGAACGTCTCGGCCGACCACTCGGCGAGCAGCCACGCGAAGTTGAAGGTCTGGTCGAGCTCGTCGGGCCGGATGTAGGCCGCCATCGACTCGACCGTCGAGGTCCAGGCCTCGGCGACGGCCATCCGGTCCGGGCCGGCCTCGTCGAGGATCTCGTGCCAGCGCCGGTAGACGTCGTGCACCTCGGGCTGGTCCCACATCGGCTCGTCGGTGACCTTGCGCTCCACCATCTCGGCGGCGCCGCTCGCCGGCTCACCGTCCTCCTCGATCACCTGGTCGCGGAGCGAGGCCTCCTTGTAGAGCCCGTGCGCCACGTCCACGCGGAAGCCGTCGACACCGCGCTCGAGCCAGAACCGCAGCACGTCCTCGAACATCTCGGCGACCTCGGGGTTGCGCCAGTCGAAGTCGGGCTGGGTGGAGTCGAAGAGGTGGAGGTACCACTGCCCGTCCTCGACCTGGGTCCAGGCCGGTCCGCCGAAGACGGACTTCCAGTTGTTGGGCGGGTTGCCGTCCTTGTCCGTGCCGTCGCGGAAGAGGTATCGGGCGCGCTCGGGGCTGCCCGGCCCGGCGGCGAGCGCCGCCTTGAACCACTCGTGCTCGTCGGAGGAGTGGTTGGGCACGAGGTCGACGATCACCTTCAGGCCGAGCTCGTGGGCACGGGCGACGAGGTCGTCGGCGTCGGACAGCCGGCCGAAGAGCGGGTCGACGTCGCGGTAGTCGGCGACGTCGTAGCCGTGGTCGTGCTGGGGCGAGGTGTAGAACGGCGTGAGCCACAGGGCGTCGACGCCGAGCTCGGCGAGGTGCGGCAGGCGGGCGGTGATGCCCGGCAGGTCGCCGATGCCGTCACCGTCACTGTCCGCGAAGCTGCGGACGTAGATCTGGTAGACGACGGAGTTGCGCCACCACGCGGTGCTTGGATCGTTCACATCAGCCATGGGTCGATCCTCTCAACCGCGGGGGAGGGGTGGTCAAACCCGTGTCGGCGGTCGGACACCCTCAGCGAGCCGGCATCCGCCCGCCGAACAGCTCCGCGTCGACCGCGATCCAGGTGTGCTCGGCCGTCGCGACCACGCGGCCGTCGACGTCGTACAGCGTCGAGGCGGTGAAGGTCTTGCGTCCGTCCTGCCCGCGACCCTCGCCGACGACGACGTGGGGCTCGCCGATGACGGGGAGGTCGTCGATCCGGGCGGTCATCCGGCCGAGCACCATCAGCCGCTCGGTGAGGTCGCCGGCCCAGCCGCCGATGCAGTCGAGCGCCGCCCACGTCGTGGCGACCGACGCGCGCGGGGTCTCGTCGACGTAGGTGTGCCAGTCCTCGTGGAGGCTCGGGTGCGGCGTCCAGGACGCGGCGACGAGTGCGCCGTCGGGTCCGTCGCCGGTCTGCCCGGGGAAGATCCGCAGGCCGTCGCCCTCGCTGCGCGCCGTACCGCAGGCGAAGCAGGTCGCGAAGGGGTGGAAGTCGTGTCCGGGGTACGACGCCTCGGCGGCCGTCGCGACCTCCGGGGACACCGGCTCCACCGCGAGCAGGTCGCGGTCGACCCGGTGGGCGGTCGCGATCACGGTCCCGCCGAACGACGCGGTGAGGACGCCGGCTTCCTCCTCGACCTGCATCGGGGCGTCGAGGGGCGGCGGCTGGCGCAGCGAGACCTCGATCGCAGGCCACCCGTCGGACCGGTCGTCGGGAGCGTCGGCGTCGTCCAGGGCGGCCAGTGCGCCGGCGGTCCAGCCGCCGTTGCCGGAGTCGGGCGGACCGCAGAACCGCTGCGGGACGATGAGTTCGCTCACCGGCCTCACTGTGCCACGGGTGGGCGGAGCGCGGCACTCCGGCGATGGGACACAATGGCCCGCGTGAGTGACCTGATCGACACCACCGAGATGTACCTCCGCACGATCTACGAGCTCGTCGAGGAGGACATCGTCCCGCTGCGCGCGCGGATCGCGGAGCGGCTGCACCAGTCGGGGCCGACGGTTTCGCAGACGGTGGCGCGGATGGAGCGCGACGGGCTGCTCACGGTCCAGGGCGACCGCCACCTCGAGCTCACCGAGGAGGGCCAGCTGCTGGCCACCCGCGTGATGCGCAAGCACCGGCTCGCCGAGCGCCTGCTCACCGACGTGATCGGCCTCGACTGGGAGCTCGTGCACGCCGAGGCCTGCCGCTGGGAGCACGTGATGTCCGAGACGGTCGAGCGCCGGTTGCTCGAGCTGCTCGACCACCCCACCGAGTCGCCCTACGGCAACCCGATCCCCGGGCTCGAGGAGCTCGGGGACGCCACGGGTGAGGACTTCATGACCGACGTCGAGCCGCTCTCGGACGCCGCGATCGACGAGGACCAGCTGGTGCACGTCCGACGGATCTCCGAGGAGATGCAGAAGGACGAGGAGCTGATGGCCCTGCTCCGCCGCGTCGGTGCCCTCCCCGGCAAGACGGTCACCATCGCCCGTACCGACGAGGGGATCCTCATCGGCTCCGGCGGCGAGACCGCCGAGCTCGTGGTCGAGGCCGCCGAGCACATCTTCGTGCGCCGCTAGGCAGGTTCGCTGTTGTCGGAGTCCCCGCACGTGCGGGGACTCCGACACCTGGAGGCCGTTGCAACCGCCTACAAGTGTCCGACTCGCCCTCCGAGTTCACCCAGGAACTCGCTGCACCCCACCTCGAGCTTGTACGACGCCAGCGCATCACCGCGGGTCACACCACGGTTCACGATGACGATCGGCGTCCCTCCCGCGGCCGCGCGCTTCACGAACCGCAGCCCGCTCATGACCGTCAGGGACGACCCGGCGACCAGCATCGCGCCGCCGGTGCCGAGGGCCTCGACCGCGGCGTAGCAGCGGGCCACCCGGTCGGCAGGGACGTTCTCCCCGAAGAAGACCACGTCGGGCTTGAGCGGCCCACCGCAGTCGCACGTCGGCACCACGAAGTCGTCGGTCTCGTCGAGCTCGACGTCGCCGTCGGGCTTGGTGAGCGCCGCGCCGTGCCGCTCGATCCAGCCGGGGTTGAGCTCGTCGAGCACCCGCTCCAGCGCCGCCCGCGACGAGGTCCTACGGCAGGACAGGCAGATGACGTCGGCGACCCGGCCGTGCAGGGCGATCAGTCGCTGCGAGCCGGCGGCCTCGTGCAGGCCGTCGACGTTCTGCGTGATGAGCAGGAGCGGGTCGAGCGCGGCCAGCGCGCGGTGTCCGTCGTTGGGCTCGGCGCGGCCCATCCGCTGCCAACCCACGTGGCTGCGCGCCCAGTAGCGGCGCTGCGCCTCCGGCGTCGCGACGAACTCCTGGTAGGTCATCGGGGCGCGCACCGGCGCGCCCGGGCCGCGATAGTCCGGGATGCCCGAGTCGGTCGACAGGCCCGCGCCGGTCAGCACGACCAGCGGCCTGCCGGCGAGCAGGTCGAGTGCCGCCTCCACCACGGCCGGGTCCGCCTCGGCGGGCGCAGCCGGGTGCTCCGCGGGAGAGGTGTAAGCCGAGCGGCTCAGGGTCACGTGCCGTACCGGACCCGGGCCCTGGCGCGCGCCTTCTCCGCCTCGACCTCACGGTTCTTCGGCGGCGCGGTGGTCACCAGGTCGTCGAGCAGGTGCTCGGTGATGTGGGCGATCTCCTTCACCGCTGCGTAGAACGCGGCCTCGTTGGCCTGCGACGGCTTGGTCGTCCCGGCCACCTTGCGGACGTACTGCAGGGCGGCGGCCGTCACCTCGTCACGCGACGCGGGCGGCTCGAAGTTGTTCAGCGGGCGGATGTTGCGGCACATGCTGTGAGCGTACGACGCCCTCCCGCTGGTCGAGGAGGGACGAAGTCCCGTCACGAGACCTGGGTGCCCGGGCTGGCGGGTCTCGTGACGGGCGCCAGCGCGCCCTCCTCGACCAACGGGAGAGCGGTCACACGGAGAAGAAGGAGACGTCCTCGCCCGTCACCAGCGCGACCTTGCCGGAGGAGAGCGGCACCAGCCGCACCTGGGCGACGTCGCTGCCGTGCTCGACCTCGACCATCCGGTTCGTCATCGAGCCGTCGTCGAGCGAGAGCACCGAGACCCAGCCGGTGGTGCCGCTCCAACCCTGCGAGACGACGGTCAGCGCGACCCGCTGCTCGGGCAGCCAGGTGAACTGGCGGGGATCGCTGGCCGCGCCGGCCCAGGTCTCCCTGTCGTAGCGCACGACGTCGATCTGCCGCGGGTCGGTCAGGTCGGTCACGTCGAACAGCGCCGCCTGCGCACCGCGGGTCATCCCGTCGAGCGTCGCGTCCTGGCCCATCCCGATGAGCCGGTGCTCACCGAGCGGGTGGAGGTACTCCGAGAAGCCGGGGATCTTGAGCTCGCCGAGCAGCCGCGGGGCGGCCGGGTCGCTCAGGTCGATCGCGTAGAGCGGGTCGGTCTGGCGGAACGTCACCACGATCGCAAGGTCGTCGAACCACCGCACCGACTTGATCTGCTCGTCGACGCCGAGGTCGTCGACCCTGCCGTCCTCCACCAGCGAGGAGCCGTCCTCGCGCAGGGTGATCACCGAGTTGAAGTTGCCGGTCTCGCTGCTCGGCCCGACCGCGACCCGGAGCGAGCCGCCGACGGCGTCCATCGACCAGCGGTCGGCGATCGTGCCCTCGACCTCGCCGGACGCAACGTACGTCGTCTCGACCCCGTCGAGGGCGAAGGCGTAGAGCGGCGTCGTGCCGGACGTCGTGCCCGGGCCGATGCGGCAGTCCATGCAGTCGCCCCACATGCCCCACTGCGGGCCGCCGGCGGCGAGGTAGAACCGGTCGGTCGAGAAGTACGCCGTGTCGCTGTCCGTCGCGACCGCGGTCGTGGACCGCTCCGTGGGCTCGGCGGGGTCGAAGGCGATGACGGTGGTGGTGCCGAGCGCGACCGTCTCGTCGTCGGGGACGGCGACGTCGGAGCAGTCGACCGCCGGCTCGCCGCCGATGCTCGGCAGCCAGTCGGCGAGCGTGGTGTCGCGGACCAGCGCGCGGTTGCGCAGGCGCGCACGAACCTGCCCGAACGTCCCGTCCGGGTAGGAGAAGTCGAGCTCCGGCAGCCCGGTCTGCAGCACGACGCGTACGACGTCGCCGTGCAGCCGCACGGCGGACGCGCGACCGCGGACCGTGGTGGCGTCGACGATGCTCGGCGAGGTCGGGTCGGCCAGGTCGACCGTCGTGATGGTGGTGTCGAGGCCGTCCGGCGAGGTGCCGAGCACCACCGCGCGACCGCCGACCAGGAGGAGCTCGCCGCCCAGGTCGCCAAGGAGGCCGTGGCCGCGGGAGTCCTCGATGCGGGTGGTGGACAGCAGCGACGGCTCGTCCCCGGACACGTCGTACGCCAGCAGCTCGCCGTCGCGCATCCGCAGGAGGAGGGGGCCGGCGACCTTGACCACGTCGGACTCGTCGACGCCGAGCTCCTGCACGTTGGTGCCGGACTCGTTGCTCGTGGACCGCGAGGTCTTCACCGTCGAACCGGCCGCGCGCTGGACGCCCGAGGCCGTCGGCGAGCTCATCTCGGCGTCACCGCCGGCGGCGTCGAACATGACGATTCCCGAGCCCCAGCCGTAGGGGCCGACCTGCTCGAGGCCGCGATCGATGTAGGAGTCGAGGAGGTCGTCGCAGCTGGCGGCGACGGCGAGGTCGGCGTTGGCCAGCGCGATCGGCGCCGAGGCGGGCGGCGTGGTGCGACCGCTGTCGTCGCCCAGCAGGTAGCCCACGCCGACGGCCGCAGCGAGGGTCGTCGTGGCTGCGACGGTGGTGGTGAAACGGCGGAGGCTCATGGCCGTGGGACGGGCCGGTCGGGGCCCCGGTTCCGCGTGGCACGATGGCGCGATGAGCGACACGGAGCGGGACAGCCACCGGGACCTGGACATCGTGCTGTTCGGGGCCACCGGCTTCACCGGCGGCCTCACCGCCGACTACCTCGCCGAGCACGCTCCGTCGGGTCTGCGCTGGGCGATCGCGGGGCGCAACGCCGACAAGCTCGAGGCCGTACGCGCCCGGCTCGGGGCGGACGTCGAGGTGCTGGTGGCCGACTCGACCGACCCGGCCGCGCTGTCCGACATCGCGCGCCGCACCCGCGTCGTGATCACGACGATCGGCCCCTACCTCGAGCACGGCGCGCCACTGGTCGCCGCCTGCGCCGAGGCCGGCACCGACTACGTCGACCTGACGGGTGAGCCCGAGTTCGTCGACCAGACCTTCCTCGCCCACCACCAGACGGCCGTCCGGACCGGCGCCCGGCTCGTGCATGCCTGCGGCTTCGACTCGATCCCGCACGACCTGGGTGCCTACTTCACCGTCCAGCAGCTGCCGTCGGACGCGCCGATCACGCTGCGCGGCGTGGTCCGGTCCGCGGGCACCTTCTCCGGCGGCACGTTCCACTCGGCGCTCAACCAGTTCGCCCGCGCCAAGGACATGAGGAAGACCTACGCCGCCCGCCGCCGCGCGGAGGGCAAGCCCGCCGACGGCCGGTCGTCGCGCTCGGTCGGTGGCAAGCCGCACCGCGACCCGGTGCTCGGCTACTGGCTGCTCCCGCTGCCGACGATCGACCCGATCATCGTCGCGCGCAGCGGCGCCGCGCTGCCGGCGTACGGCCCGAAGTTCCGCTACTCCCACTGGGCCGGCACCAAGACGCTGCGCTACGCCCTCGGCGGTGCGGTCGGTGTCGGCGTGCTGACCGTCGCCGCCCAGGTGCCCCCGGTGCGCGACTTCCTCAAGGGCAAGGTGCCGCAGGGGTCCGGGCCCGACGAGGCCAAGCGCGACAAGTCGTGGTTCACCGTGGACTTCGTCGGCGAGGGCGGCGGCCGGACGGTGCGCACCAAGGTGTCGGGCGGTGACCCCGGCTACACCGAGACGGCGAAGATGTTGTCGGAGGCGGCGCTCTGCCTGGCCTTCGACGACAACCCGGAGACCTCGGGCCAGGTCACCCCCGTCGTTGCGATGGGTGACGCGCTGCTCGCCCGGCTCCAGGCCGCGGGCATCCGCTTCGAGACGGTGTCCTGACCCGCACCTGACCCTCTCCGGACGGGCACCGGACGCCCCGCGCGCCGCGTGTGAGCGTGGCCGAACGAATTACACAATTGTTCTTCTCTCATCGGCGTGGCGGCCTTGACAGATCGCTCCTACGATCTCTCTTTGTGTCCCTCCCGCCTCATCTTTCACATTCGTCACAACAGCCCCACGCGGCTCGCGGAGCGCTGCGCGCTGTCGTGACGTGGGTGGGTCGGACGACCCGGCTGGCGGTCGGCGCCCTCGCGCTCGTCCTGCTCGTCACGCCGACCACTGCGAGCCGGATCGACCTCACCACCTCGACCTACCTCTGCACCGGGTACGCCGGGTGCCAGGCCGCCGGCTACGGCAACTACGGCTACCGGCAGGCGTCGTCGGCGATGTTCTGGAAGATGTACGCCGGGCACAACTGCACCAACTACGTGGCGTACCGCCTCATCCAGTCGGGCATGTCGACGACCCGGCCCTGGGAGGGCAACGGCAACGCCTCCAACTGGGGCGCGGCGATGGCGAGCATCACCGACCAGTCGCCGCGGGTCGGCGCGGTCGCGTGGTACCAGTCCAACGTGTCGCCGGCGGGCTCCAACGGCCACGTCGCCTACGTCGAGCAGGTCATCTCCGAGACCGAGATCGTCGTCTCGGAGGACTACTGGGGCGGCGACTTCCACTGGCGCCGCGTCACCAAGACCGGTGGCGGCTGGCCCAGCGGCTTCATCCACTTCAACGACAAGGTCGTGGAGCCCACGACCCCGCCCGTCATCTCCGGGACCCCCGCAGTCGGAGCGCCGCTCGTCGTCGAGACCGGCGCCTGGACGCCGACCCCCACCGCCGTCGCCGTGCGCTGGCTCGCCGACGGTGCCGAGATCCCCGGCGCCACCGCGGCGACGTACGTCCCCACGCCCGACGTGAAGGGCAAGACCCTCACCGCCGAGGTCACCGCCCAGCTCGACGGCTACCAGCCCGGCAACGCGTCGCTGGCCACGGCCCCGGTCGCACCCGGCACGTTCACGCGCACCGCAGTGCCGGCGATCGAGGGGACCCCCCAGGTCGGCCAGACGCTGATGCTCACCCCGTCCTCGTGGTCGCCGCAGCCCGCCAAGGTCAAGACCCAGTGGTACGCCAACGGCCAGGCGCTCGACGGCGCGACCGGGTCGAGCCTCGTCCTGACGCGGAGCATGATCGACAAGACCATCACCGCACGCTCGATCGCCAGCGCCGGCGGCTTCAAGAAGTCGCGCTCGGCCGCACCGGCGACCACACCCGTGCTCGCCAAGCCCGTCACGGTCACCGCACCGACCGTCGTGCAGGGCAAGGCCAAGGTCGGGAGCAAGCTGGTCGCCAAGGTCGGCGCTGCCCGGCCCACCAACGCCACGCCGTCGTACCGGTGGCTCCGCGACGGCAAGCGGATCGCCGGGACCACGCGCAACACCTACACCGTCCGCCGCGGCGACGTCGGGCACGGCCTGTCGGTCGAGGTCACCTGGACCAAGCGCTACTTCCGCGACACCGTGGAGACCGTCGCTGCGCCGGCCGTCAAGGCGGTCTCCGACGTCCGGGTCGGCACCGACGTCGGACGCAGGAAGGTGACGATCGACGTCAAGGTCAAGGCGCCCGGAGCGGCGAAGCCGGCCGGGGCGATCACCGTCACCCTCGGTGGGCGCACCGTCGAGGCCCCGGTCGTCGAGGGCACGGCACACGTGGTCCTGCGGAAGCTGAAGCCCGGCACCAAGCCGCTGGTCGTGCGCTACTCCGGCACCGACCTCGTCCTGCCGGACGTCGCCCGCTCGACGCTGACGGTTCCGTAGGCGTTTCCCGGGCCGGGCACACTGGCACGGTGATCTCCCACGACCTCGCCCGCCGCCTGCGCGACGCCGGCGTGACGTGGTCGCCGCGCAACGGCGACACCTTCTGGGTGCCCGACCGCGAGCTCGACGACACGGTGTTCACGGTGAGCGACATGGTGGTCGAGGTGCGCGACCTGCCCCACGGCCGCACGCTCGCCTTCAACGGGACGACCGAGTGGGCGCTCGACGACGTGGACGAGCGCGAGGCGGTCTGGCTGCCCCGACTCGACCAGCTCCTCGAGCTGCTCGGTCCGGACTTCGTCAGCCTGGCCGCGCGGTCCGGCGGGCACGTCGTACGCATCCGGGTGCGGGACGCCGAGCAGGAGCACGTCGACGTCGGTGCCGAGGACGCGGCGGCGCGTGCCGTGCTGGCGTTGCTGCGGGGTCGCTAGGACCAGGTGTGGTGCCCCAGGCAAGAGTCGAACTTGCGACCTTTCGCTTAGGAGGCGGCTGCTCTATCCACTGAGCTACTGGGGCGTGGCGGGCAGCATCCTGCCACGACCGCGTACGTCGTCGCGCAACGGTGGCGCACGGGCAGCCACGCCCGTCGGGGTGTGTCCCACGTCTGTCCGGCGCCCCTAGCGTCGCGACCAGCCCCGCTCCGACCCGCGGCCCCAGACGCACGGTGGAGCACCCTCCACCGGTCTTGTGCTCACGACAGATCGGGACTCCTGCATGCCATTCCTCAACCGCCGCTCGCTCCTGGCCGGTGGCGGCCTCGTCGCCGCGGCGCCCGCGCTGAGCGGCTGCGCCGGCCTCACGCAGCGCGTGTCGGCGACCACCGCCGGGCGACGCGACCTGCTGAGCGTCCAGGTCTACGGCACCGACGTGGAGGCGAAGATCTACGACGAGCTCGCGCGCCGCTTCGAGCAGACCAGGCGCGGGGTGACCGTCGACCTCGTCTCGGTGCCGTTCTCCGAGGCCTCGGTCGGCATCGACACCGGACTCGCGTCGGGCACCGCCCCGGACGTGTTCCGCGTGGACTACCCGACCATGGGGGTCTACGCCAGTGCCGACCAGCTGCTCGACGTCGGCGACGCGCTCGACGACCTGTCGGGTGACCTCTCGGAGGCGTTCCTCGGCGCGGTCAGCCACGACGACCGGGTCTACGGCATGCCGCAGCACGTCGACACGAGCGCACTCGTCTACCGGCCCGACGTGCTGCGCGACGCCGGGATCACCGCGGTGCCGGACCGTCCGGAGGACGCGTGGAGCTGGGACGAGCTCGCGGACGTCGCGGACAGGCTCACCGACGCCGCCCCCGACGGGTCGTCCGCCTTCGGCGTCAACTGGCAGGCGCTCGGCGCCTTCCGCTGGCTCAACTTCCTCTTCCAGGCCGGCGGCCACGTCTACTCCGACGACCTCACGCGTGCCGACCTCGACAGCCCGGAGGGCCGGCGCGCGCTGGAGTTCACCGCGTCGTTCTTCGAGCGCGGCTGGGTGCCCGGCTCGACGTCCACGAAGGCCGCGACCTACCCGGACGCGCTCTTCACCTCCGGCACCCTCGCCATGCTCTACGCCGGCAACTTCCTGCTGCCGGCGTTCGCAGAGACGATCAAGGACCGCTTCGAGTACGCCGTCACGTACCTGCCGCGTGACCGGAGACGCGCGAGCGAGCTCGGCGGCAACGCGCTCGTCGCCAGCCGGACGGCGACGAACCCCGACCTCGCCGCCGAGTTCCTCGCATTCATGGGGGAGGCCGACCAGATGCAGGCCTTCTGCGAGGCGGCGGTGCTGCTGCCGACGCGCACGTCCCTGCTGGACCAGCAGCTCGACTTCGCCGTGGCCGCGGACCTCATGCCGGTCTTCGCCGACCAGGTGACCACGATCGAGGACCGCGACGTCGCCGACGTCACCACGGCGACCTTCGCCGAGGTCAACCTCGCCCTGGCCAACGAGCTCGAGCAGTGCTTCCTCGGCGGTCGTTCCGTCGAGGACACCCTCGCCGCGCTGGACGAACAGGTGTCCGAGTCGGCCGCCCTCAACGTCGAGGACGGTGCCCGATGAGCGCCCCGACCGTCGAGCGTCCGGCCGACCGGGACGTGTCGAGCGAGGTTCGCGGCCGCGCACCCGCGCCGAGCCGCGGCGGGTCGCTGACGGCGTACGCCATGGTGGCGCCCAACCTCCTGCTGATCGTCGTCTTCCTGCTCGTGCCGCTGGTGTGGGCGCTGGTGATGTCGTTCCAGGCGAAGCGGTCCTTCGGGCCCGGGAGGTGGACCGGTCTCGACAACCTGACCCGCCTCGTCGGCGACGACGTGTTCTGGCGCGCGCTGCTCAACACCGGGATCTTCACGGTGGCGACGGTCCCGCTGAGCGTCGGCCTGGGCCTCGCGCTCGCGTTGCTGATGGACCGCGCACTACCGGGTCGAGGGGTCTTCCGCACGATCGTCTACCTCCCGATCGCGGTCAGCACGCTGGTGACGTCGCTGGTGGGCCTGCTGCTCTTCGACGAGACGGTCGGCATCGTCAACGGCCTGCTCCGCGATGCCGGGATCGGGCCGGTGTCGTGGCAGACCGACGGCCGGCTGGCGATGGTGACGGTGGTGCTGATGACGCTGTGGACCCGCGTCGGCTTCGGGATGCTCGTCTACCTCGCCGCCCTGCAGGACGTCGACGGCGAGGTGATGGAGGCGGCCGAGGTCGACGGTGCCGGACCGCTGGCCCGGGTGCGCCACATCGTCGTCCCGTGGCTGCGCCCGACGACGTTCTTCCTGGTCGTCATCAACCTGATCTGGTCCTTCCAGGTCTTCGACGTGGTCTACGTGATGACCAACGGGGGGCCGGGCTACGACACGACGATGCTCGTCACCTATGCGTACGACGAGGGGTTCGGCGCGGCCCGCAACTTCGGCTACGGCGCGACGGTCGGCCTGGTCCTGTTCGTCCTGACGCTCGCGGTGACGCTGGTGCAGGTGTGGCTCAACCGGAAGGTGGAGGAGTCCTGATGTCACGTCCGATGAGGTTCGTGGTGTGCGTGCTGGTGTGCGCCGTCTTCGTCTTCCCGCTGGTGGCGATGCTGGTCGTCGCGTTCACGCCGCGCGAGCTGATCTTCGACGGCGGCGCCGGGCTCTGGCCGGACCGGTGGACCACGGCCAACTTCACCGGTCTGGCCGAGACGTTCCCGGTCTGGCGCTGGTTCGGCAACGCACTGGTCATCGCGACGCTCACGACCCTGCTGGCGGTGGCGGTCAACCTCGCGGCCGGCTACGCACTGGCCAAGCTCCGGTTCCGCGGTCGCGGGCTGGTCTTCATCGTCGTGCTGAGCACGCTGATGGTCCCGACGCAGGCGATCATGATGCCGCAGTTCGAGCTGGTCGCCCGGATGGGCCTGATCGGCTTCTTCTGGGCGGTCATCCTCCCCTCGGCCTCCACCGCCCTGGGCGTCTTCCTCGCGCGCCAGTTCTTCCTGTCCATCCCGGTCGAGCTGGTCGAGGCGGCCCGGATCGACGGCTGCAACCACTGGACCGCGTTCCTGCGGGTCGTGCTCCCGCTGGCGAAGCCGCTCGTGGCCGTCATGTCGTTGCTCGCCTTCATGACGCAGTGGAACGACTTCCTCTGGCCGCTCATCACCCTGCGTGATCCCGACCTCTACACGCTGCCCGTCGCGATGAGCTACCTGCAAGGACAGTTCGACGCCGACTACGGCGGCCTGATGGCGATGGCGCTCGTGTCCTGCGTCCCGCTGCTCGTGGTCTTCGTCGTGCTCCAGCGCTACTTCGTCGCCGGCTTCGCGCGATCGGGAATCCGCTGACCAGCGGAAACGCGTCTCGCGGAGGGTGAAATCTTGCACTCGTGAAGTAAGTTCAGGGCCGTCAGCCCTGTCCGCCCCTGTCGAAGGTGAGCCCCGTGTCGGATGAGTCGCGCCCGCAGGCGCCGTCGGACGCGCCCTCGGACCCTCCGGCGGACACCCCCGCGAGCGCCCCCACGGACGGGCCGAAGCGCAAGGGCAAGGTCACCCGCAAGCACACCGTCGGCCGCGTCATCATGATCAGCGCCGTCGTGCTCGCCCTCATCACCGGGCTGAGCGTCGTCTACTTCGTGCGCCACCTCAACGGCAACATCGAGGGCATCTCCATCAGCGACTCCCTCGACGACGCCGACCGCGTGGAGGAGGTCTACAAGGGCAACGGCGAGCCGCTCGACATCCTCGTGATGGGCTCGGACTCCCGCGACTGCGAGGGCTGCGACATCGACCAGGAGGGTGGCGGTGGATCCGACACCACCATCCTCGTGCACATCTCCGCCGACCGGTCCCGGGCGTACGCCGTCTCGATCCCGCGCGACTCGGTCGTGGACCGTCCCGAGGCCGGCTGCACCAGCGGTGACACGGACGTGCTGTGGAACGCCGCCTTCGACAGCGGCGGTCCGATCTGCACCCTGTCGCAGCTCGAGCAGACCACGGGCATCCACGTCGAGCACTTCGTGGTCGTCGACTTCGGCAGCTTCGGCAAGATGGTCGACGCCGTCGACGGGGTCAATGTCTGCGTTCCGGAGGACATCGTCGACCGCAAGCACGGCATCTTCGTGCCGGCCGGCGACCCGTCCAACCTGACCGGCGACCAGGCGCTCGACTACGTCCGCGCCCGCTACATCGGCGACCAGCTCCAGCAGAACGACATCTCCCGCATCCGCCGCCAGCAGGAGTTCATCGGAGCCCTCGTCCGCCAGGTGAAGTCGGCCGGCACCCTGACGCGGCCCGACCGCGTCGTGAAGTTCCTCAACGCGGCGACCAACGCGCTCCAGACCGACGAGGAGTTCGCCGACGTCACCAAGATCGCCCGGGTCGCCCTGCAGCTGCAGAACATCGGCCTCGACAAGGTCAAGTTCGTGACCCTGCCGACCGACTACTTCCCGGTGGACGACCCCAACTTCAGCGGCAAGCTCTTCTGGACCGAGCAGGCCACCGAGATCTGGAAGCTCCTCGCGCAGGACAAGGAGCTCCCGGCCAAGCTGATCGGTGGCACCTCGGTGAGCGCGGAAGGACCTCCCGGATCGTCCGAGACCCCGACCGCCGGCGAGAGCGAGACGGGAACGCCGTCGGAGACCCCGAGCGAGACCCCGAGCGAGACGCCCTCCGAGACGGCCTCCGAGACCCCCACGCCCACGACCCCGTCGGAGACGACGGCGCCGGAGGAGGACCCGGTCCCCGGAGTCTGCGCGTAGCCATGCCGCACGACACCCCGGAACCGGACGAGCCCGAGTGGAAGCGTCGCCGACGCCTCGCCGCGGCGTTCGGTGACGGCGTACCGGAGCAGACCAGCGACGACACCGACGCCCGCGAGGACCGCGCCGGCAAGGGCGACGACTGGTACCGCGAGCAGGTGCCGCCGCACCACGGTTGAGCCGCAACGCGCGAACGGCCCGCCCCGGAGGGCGAGCCGTTCGTCAGTCGCTACGTCGGGTCAGACCGCGCCGCCGCGCGTCCTGAGCAGGTCGCGGATCTCCTCGAGGAGGGCGACGTCGGCGGGGGTGCCGGCTTCCTCGGCAGGGAAGAAGCGGTCCTTGGCCTTGGTGTAGGGCATGACGATGAAGAAGTAGACGACGGCGCCGATCACGAGGAATGCGACCAGGGCGTTGAGGAAGGCGCCGAAGCTGCCCACTCCGCCGGAGAAGAAGTCGTCGGTCCCCGGGATCAGTCCGGTGAGCCATTCGGTGAACGTGGTCACGACCGATGCGAACGCGAGGGCCATGATCAGACCGGTGGCGATCTCGATCAGGTTGCCCCTGAGGATGAAGTTCTTGAAACCACTCATGATGTCTCCCTCGTGACTGGCCCCGAGAGGCCGTTGGTGCACAGCACGCTAGCGCGTCCACGACACCGTCAGGAACTCTCCCAGCGCCGCGCCGGCGATGGCGATCGCCTCGGTCGCCGAGGCGCTGACGACCACGAGCGCTCCGCCGGCGACGCCCGTCGGACCGTCGGGCACGCCGGTCGGGGTCGCCAGGACCGTGACACCGCGAGCCACGACGGTCGTGTCGCCGGTGCCCGGGTCGGTCGCGACGAGGTCGACCTCGTCGCCCGCACGGAGCAGTGCCGCCATGCCCGCATCGGGTAGCCGGACCGGCAGCACGGTCTCGCCGGGCACCGCATCGGCGAGCTCGGGCCCGACGAGGCGTACGTCGGTGAGCACCTCGCCCCGGCCCACCGGAGCCGCCAGCACCCGACCGGCGGCGGCGCCCGCCGCGTCGGCGGGCGCGAGCCCGGCCGGGACGTCACGCGCGACCAGGTCGCGGTCGTCGAGCACGGTCCCGGACGGGAGGTCGCGGGCCGCGACCAGGACCGCGACGGTGTCGGGCGGCGGTGGCGCGACCGCGCGCAGGCCGGCGAGGACCGCTCCGGCGGCCAGCAGCGCCGCGATCAGCCGACGACGACGCCGGAGCTGGTGGCGTACGGCGCGGATCCGGCGGCGCGCCGGCGGGAGGCCCGGGAACATCCTCCGACGCTAGGCCGGGACGACCATGTGCCGCTCGGCCTCTCCACAGGCCGCGGTGGACGTCAGTCGGAGGAGCTCGAGCTCGACGAGCTCGACGAGGTCGACGTGGACGTCGTCGTGGTGGAGGACGTGGAGCTCGACGACGACGAGGAGTCCGAGGACTTCGCCGCGGACCCAGATGAGCTCGAGGTCGAGGCCGGCTCCGAGGAGGACGTCGTGGAGCGGCTGTCGTTGCGGTAGAAGCCCGAGCCCTTGAAGACCACGCCGACCGCGTTGAAGAGCTTGCGGAGCTTGCCGTCGCAGACCGGGCAGACGGTCAGTGCGTCGTCGCTGAAGCTCTGGAACTGCTCGAAGGCGTGGCCGCACTCGGTGCAGGCGTACTGGTAGGTGGGCATCGCGGGATCCTCCGGACAAGGGTGGTGCTGACGACGGATCGGCCGGGCCGGCGGGACGCGCTGGCACTCGGGCCTTTCGACTGCCAATGGTACGGCACAATGGGTCGCGCGATGAGCGACCAGTCACCCAGCACCTCTTCCAGCGCAGGCGCCGACCCCGCCGCCGATCCCGCCGACGCCCCGCGGCGCAGCCGGTGGCAGGCCTTCCGGGCGCTGCCGCGCGCAGTGCGGTGGAGCGCGTGGACCGCGGTGGGCCTCGTGCTGGTGCTGCTCGTCCTTGCAGTTGCCGTGGTGGGCGTCGTACGTCGTCCGCTGCCGCAGACCGACGGTGAGGCGACGCTGCCCGGGCTGACGGCGTCGGTCGAGGTGCTGCGCGACGACCACGACATCCCCCAGCTCTACGCCGACAACGACGCCGACCTGATGCGCGCGCAGGGCTACGTGCACGCGCAGGAGCGGTTCTTCGAGATGGACTTCCGGCGCCACGTGACGGCCGGCCGGCTGTCGGAGATCTTCGGCCCCGACACCCTCGAGACCGACAAGTTCATCCGCACGATGGACTGGCGCGGCGTCGCCGAGCAGGAGTGGGCGCTCCTCCAGCCCGCCACCCGTGACGCGCTGACGGCGTACGCCGAGGGGGTCAACGCCTACCTCGACGAGCGCTCGGGGTCGGAGCTGGCGACGGAGTACGCCGTGCTCGGCCTCACCGGGCTCGACTACACGCCCGAGGAGTGGGAGCCCGTCGACTCTCTCGCCTGGCTCAAGGCGATGGCGTGGGACCTGCGCGGCAACATGGACGCGGAGGTCGACCGGGTGCAGCTGTCGGTCGACCACACGCCCGACCAGATCGCCTCGCTCTGGCCCGAGTACCCCTACGACGAGCACCCGCCGATCGTCTCCGGCGGCGGCGTGGTCGACGGCGTCTTCGAGCAGAACGCGACCGGCAACGGCACCCGCAACCCCCGCCGGCCGGCGTACCCGCCCGGTGTCGTCGATGCGCTCGAGCGGGTGCAGGACACGGTGGCCGCGATGCCCGACATGCTCGGCTCCGGTCGCGGCATCGGCAGCAACTCGTGGGTGGTCGACGGCGAGCACAGCGCGACCGGGATGCCGCTGCTGGCCAACGACCCGCACCTCGGCATCAGCCAGCCCGGCATCTGGATGCAGATGGGCCTGCACTGCCGCGAGATCGCCCCCGAGTGCACGCTCGACTCCTCCGGCTTCACCTTCTCCGGCGTGCCGGGCGTGATCATCGGCCACAACGCCGACATCGCCTGGGGCTTCACCAACCTCGGCCCCGACGTCACCGACCTCTTCCTCGAGCAGACCGAGGGCGACGACCGCTACGTCCGCGACGGCGACACCGTCGCGATGCAGGTCCGCACCGAGACGATCAAGGTCGCGGGCGAGGACGACGTGGAGCTGCGCGTGCGCGAGACCGTCCACGGTCCACTGATCAGCGACGTGTCGTCGGAGTTCGCGACGGTGGGTGCCAACGCGCCGACCGACGAGCCCGGCGAGCGCGGCAGCGGGTACGCCGTCGCGCTGGCGTGGACGGCGCTCGACCCGGCGCCCACGGCCGACGCGATCCTCGGGCTCAACCGTGCCTCCGACTGGGACGAGTTCCGCGAGGCCGCCTCCGAGTTCGCGGTGCCGGCGCAGAACCTCGTCTACGCCGACCGCGAGGGCCACATCGGCTACCAGTCGCCGGGGCGGATCCCGATCCGGCGCTCGGGCAACGACGGCACGATGCCCGTCGAGGGCTGGATCAGCGCCAACGACTGGTCGGGTGACTACGTCCCCTTCGACGGCCTGCCCAGCGTGCTCGACCCGGACGAGGGCTTCATCGCCACCGCCAACCAGGCGGTCATCGGCGAGGACTACCCCTACCTGCTGACGAAGGACTGGGACTACGGCTACCGCTCGACCCGCATCCGGGAGGCGCTGGTCGAGGAGGGCGAGCTGTCGGTGCAGGAGATGGCGCGCCTCCAGCTCGACTCGACCAACCCGATGGCCGAGACGCTGGTGCCCTACCTGCTCGACATCGAGGACCTGCCCAACCGCTACTACCGCAACGCCCAGGACCTGCTGCGCGACTGGGACTTCTCCTCACCGGCCGACAGCGCGCCGGCGGCGTACTTCAACGTGGTGTGGCGCAACCTGCTCGAGCTCACCTTCCACGACGACCTGCGCGAGCGGTCGTGGCCCGACGGCGGCGACCGGTGGTTCCTCGTGGTCGGGCGGATGCTGTCCGACCCCGCCGGTCCGTGGTGGGACGACGTGACGACCGATGACGTGGTCGAGACCCGCGACGACATCCTGCGACAGGCCCTGCTCCAGGCGCGCGACGAGCTGACCCGCGCCCAGGCGCGCGACCCGCGCCGCTGGACGTGGGGCCACCTCCACCGGATGAACCTCCACAACGCGACCCTCGGCGAGTCCGGTGTCGGGCTCGTCGAGCGGCTGTTCAACCGCGACGGCTGGGAGGTCGGCGGCGGCTCCTCGATCGTCGACGCCACGTCGTGGAACGCCGTCGACGGGTACGACGTCACGGCCGCGCCGTCGATGCGGATGGTCGTGTCGCTCGCCGACTTCGACGACTCCCGCTGGATCAACCTCACCGGCGTCTCCGGCCACCCCGCGTCCTCGCACTACTCCGACCAGACCGAGCTCTACGTCGCCGGCGAGACCCTGCCCTGGGCCTTCTCGCGCGGCGCCGTCGAGGAGGCGACCGACGACCGGCTGGTGCTGACGCCGGCCCCGTGATGCAAGTCCCCGGATATCCGGGGACCTAGCCGCTGACAGGTAGAGATCTCTACCTGTAAGCGGGCAAGTCACCGGATATCCGGGGACTTCAGGGCCACGACCCCCGACGACGTGAGCGCGAAGCCGACCCGTACGTCGTGGGGATCGCTGGGCACGTCGAGGCCGACCTCGTCGTCGTACAGCACCACGGCGACCGGGGTGCCGGAGGTGATCCGGGGCAGGGCGCGGTCGTAGCAGCCGCCGCCCTGGCCGAGCCGGGCACCGGTCGAGGAGACGGCGGTCCCCGGCACGAGCACGACGTCGGCCTGCGCGATCGCGTCCCTGCCCAGGCGCGGTCCGGTCGGCTCGAGCAACCCCCGCACAGCCGGCGCCAGCCCTGACCGGCCGGCGTAGACCGCCCAGTCGAGGTCGAGGCCCGCGACCACGACCGGCAGCAGCACGCGCTTGCCGGCGGCGGCGAGCGCGTCGATGAGGAGGCCGGTGCCGGGCTCGCTGCCGACGGACACGTAGACCGCCACGGTGGCGGCGTCGCGCACGGGCGCCCAGGCCAGCGCGACCTCCGCGACCGCCGAGGAGAAGCGGGCCGCGGCATCCAGGGGGCGCCGCTTGCGCCCGGCCATCACCTGGTCGCGGAGTGCGCTCTTGGCGAACCTGCTGTCGGCCGACTGTGGTGAGTCCACCTGAGCAGCCTACGATCGAAGCATGGCAAGCAAGGGCAACGCCCGTGGCCTCGACCTGGCACGGGAGAAGATGCGCGGGGCCGGGGTCGACGCGGTCGCGATCGACACGTTCGCGCACTACTACCGGCTACTGGAGCACGGCGAGACCGGCATGATCGCCGAGGACACGATCGAGCCGCTCGACATGGAGGCGCTGGCCGACGTCGACGTCCCCGACGACGTCGCGGCCGAGGCGATCGGCAAGACCGCTGTCGTGAAGCTCAACGGCGGCCTCGGCACGTCGATGGGCATGGAGCGCGCGAAGTCGCTGCTGTGCGTACGTCGCGGGCTGAGCTTCCTCGACATCATCGCCCGTCAGGTGCTGCACCTCCGCACGCAGTACGACGCCACCCTGCCGCTGCTGTTCATGAACTCCTTCCGCACCTCGGCCGACACCATGGCCGCGCTCGAGCGCTACGAGGGCCTGCCCGTCGACGGCCTGCCGCTGGAGTTCCTCCAGAACAAGGAGCCCAAGCTCCTCGCCGCCAACCTGATGCCGGCGGCCTACCCCAAGGCGCCCGACCTCGAGTGGTGCCCGCCCGGCCACGGCGACATCTACACCGCGCTGCGCGGCACCGGGCTGCTCGCGCGGCTCAAGGACGCCGGCTACCGCTACGTTTTCGTCTCCAACTCCGACAACCTCGGCGCCGTCCCCGACGCGCGTGTCGCGGGCTGGTTCGCCCAGAGCGGTGCGCCGTTCGCGATCGAGGCCGTGCGCCGTACGCCCTCCGACCGCAAGGGCGGCCACTTCGCCCGCCGCAAGAGCGACGGCCGCATCGTGCTGCGCGAGACCGCGCAGACCCTCGACGCCGACCGGGACGCGCTCGCCGACCTCGACCGCCACAAGTACTGCTCGACCAACAACCTCTGGTTCGACATCGACGCGATGGTCGACACCCTCGACGCGCGCGGCGGCATCCTCGGCCTGCCTCTCATCAAGAACGTCAAGCACCTCGACCCGGCCGACAGGTCGACCCCCGAGGTGATCCAGGTGGAGACCGCGATGGGTGCGGCGATCGAGGTCTTCGAGGGCGCCCTCACGATCGAGGTCGGCCGTGAGCGGTTCGTGCCGGTGAAGACCACCGACGACCTGCTCGTGCTCCGCTCCGACGTCTACGACCTCGGCAAGGACTTCGTGCTCGACCGGACCGGTGACGAGGTGCCCTACGTCTCGCTCGACGGCGACTTCTACAAGCTCGTGGGCGACTTCGACAAGCGGTTCCCCGAGGGTGCACCCTCGCTGCGCGAGGCCGACGCGTTCCGCGTCGAGGGTGACTGGACCTTCGGTCGTGACGTGAAGGTCGTCGGCGACGTGTCGCTCGCCTCCTCCTCGGCGCAGCGGGTCGAGGGCGGCACCGTCCTCGACGAGCAGGAGCAGCATGCCTGACCCGCACCCCGGCCTCCTCCCGGTGGAGGACTACGTCGAGCGCATCCTCGCCACGATCTCGCCGCTCCCGGCGTTCCCGCAGCCGCTGATGGAGGCGCTCGGCCTCGCCCTGGCCGAGGACGTCGTCGCGCCGATCTCGCTGCCGAGCTTCGACAACTCCGCGATGGACGGGTACGCCGTGGTCGCCGACGACGTCGCCGGCGCCACCCAGGACGCCCCCGTCGTGCTTCCGGTCGTCGGCGAGATCGGGGCCGGCCAGTCCTCGATCCTCGCGATGTCCCCGGGCACCGCGGTCAAGATCATGACCGGTGCGCCGGTCCCGGCAGGTGCGACCACGGTCGTCCCCTACGAGTGGACCGACCGCGGCGTCGCGCAGGTGCGCATCGACCGGCCGGCGACGGTCGGCCAGCACATCCGGCCGACCGGCGACGACATCGCCGAGGGCGACATGCTCCTGGAGGAGGGCACCGTCCTGGGGCCGCGCCACCTCGGCATGCTGGCCGCGGTGGGCCGCGCGACCGTACGCACCCGTCCGCGACCGCGGGTCGTGGTGATCTCCACCGGATCCGAGCTCCGTGACCCCGGTACGCCGCTGGGCCACGACTCGATCTACGACGGCAACTCCTACCTGCTGGCCGCGGCCGCCCGCGCCGCCGGTGCCATCGCCTACCGCGTCGGGATCGTCCCTGACGAGTCGCACGCCTTCACCGAGGCGCTGAGCGACCAGCTCGTGCGTGCCGACATCGTCGTCACGAGCGGTGGCGTGAGCGAGGGCGACTTCGACGTCGTCAAGGAGTCGCTGTCCCAGCACGGCACGATGTGGTTCGGCGGCGTCGGCATGCAGCCCGGCAAGCCCCAGGGCTTCGGCACGATCGGCGAGGACGACACCCCGGTCTTCACGCTGCCCGGAAACCCGGTGTCGTCCTACGTCTCCTTCGAGATGTTCGTGCTGCCCGCCATCCGCCGGATGATGGGCAAGCTGCCCTACTCCCGCCCACTCGGCCGGGCACGGCTCACGCACGGCCTGTCCTCGCCCGCGGGCAAGGTGCAGCTGGTGCGCGGGCTGTTCGACACCGACCGCGGCGGCAGCTTCGTCTCGCCGGTGGGCGGCCACGGCTCCCACCTCCTCGGTGACCTCGCCACGTCGAACTGCCTCATCGAGGTGCCGGCCGACGTGACCTCCATCGCCGCGGGCGAGATGGTCGGGGTCCGCAAGCTGGACGAGGAGTTCTGATGGACCGCCTCACCCACGTCGACGAGACCGGTGCCGCCCGCATGGTCGACGTCGGCGACAAGCCGGTCACGGCGCGTACGGCGTCCGCCACCGGCCGCGTCCTCGTCAGCCCCGCCGTCATCGAGCTGCTCCGCGGCCAGGGCGTGCCCAAGGGCGACGCGCTCGCCGTCGCGCGGATCGCCGGGATCATGGGCGCCAAGCAGACGCCGGCGCTGATCCCGCTGTGCCACCCGCTCTCGATCTCCGGCGTGACCGTCGACCTCACCGTGTCCGACGAGTCCGTCGACATCACCGCCACCGTCCGTACGACGGACCGCACCGGTGTCGAGATGGAGGCCCTGACCGCCGTCTCGGTCGCTGCGCTCACCGTCGTCGACATGGTCAAGGCCGTCGACAAGGCCGCGGTGATCACCGACATCCGGGTCGAGACCAAGAGCGGCGGACGCTCGGGGGACTGGACGCGATGAGCCTCCGGGCAGCCGTGGTCGTCGCGTCCAACCGCGCCGCGTCGGGGGTCTACGCCGACGAGACCGGGCCGCTCATCGTCGACTGGCTGCGCGGCCAGGGGTTCGACTGCGACGAGCCGGCCGTCGTCCCCGACGGCGACCCGGTGCGCGAGGCCGTCGCGGCGGCCGTCGCGGACCGCGCCCGCGTCGTGCTCACCACCGGCGGCACCGGCCTCACGCCGACCGACCGGACGCCCGAGGCGACCGCGCCGCTCCTCGATCGCGAGGTGCCGGGCATCGCCGAGGCGATCCGCGCCGCCGGCGTCGCGAAGGGCGTCCCGACCGCGATGCTCTCGCGGGGGATCGCCGGCATCTCCGGCGACTGCCTGGTCATCAACCTCCCCGGCTCGCGCGGTGGCGTGAAGGACGGGCTGGGTGTCCTCGAGCCGGTGCTGCGCCACGCGGTCGAGCAGGTCGTCGGGAGCGACCACTGAGCACGCTGAGCGGGACCGCGCCCGGCTGGCCGGCCCGACTCGAGTCGCACGGCGTCGTGGTCCGGTCGCTTCGACGGTCGGACGCCGACGAGTGGCAGGCGGTGCGTGCCCGCAACCACGACTGGCTGCGTCCGTGGGACGCGACGGTCCCGCCCGGCGCCAGCCCGCGCCCGTCGTCGTACAAGATGGTCACCCGCTCCCTGCTCCACCAGGCCCGGCAGGGGCAGTGCCTGCCTTTCGTCGTGGAGGTCGACGGCAGGTTCGTCGGGCAGGTGACGGTCAGCAACGTGTCGCGCGGGTCGGCCCAGTGGGCGTCGATCGGCTACTGGCTGTCCATGGACGTCGCCGGGCGCGGTGTCGCGCCGCGTGCCGTCGCGATGGTGATCGACCACTGCTTCGGTCCGGTGGGGCTGCACCGCGTCGAGATATGCGTGCGCCCGGAGAACACCAACTCGCTGCGCGTCGTGGAGAAGCTCGGCCTCGAGCAGGTCGGCTACGCGCCGCGCTTCCTCCACATCGACGGCGCGTGGCGCGACCACCGGGTCTTCGCGGTCACCGTCGAGGAGTGCCCCGAGGGGATCGCCGCGAGACTGTAAACACACCAGTCACACCAGTAGTTCTGCGACACACCACTTGACATCCGCCCCGCTCGTGCTCGGCGCTCCTACGCTGCGAGCGTGGACCTGAGCGCTCTCATCTTCGTCGCCCTTGCCGTGGCGTGGGCCGTCTACCTGATCCCCAAGGCCCTCAAGCACCACGACGAGGTGGTCCGCAGCCGGTCGGTCGAGAAGTTCTCGCACACGATGCGCATCCTCGCGCGTCGAGAGCCGGTCGACCGCCGCAACGCCCGCCTGGTCGTCGCGCCCATCCGCGCCCGCCTCCGGCCGCCCGTCGAGACCAAGGCGCACGCGCCGGTCGAGCCCGTGGCCACGGTCACCACTGCCGTACGCCGCGAGGTGACGACGTCCGTCAGCGCCCGTCGTACGGCTCCCGCGACCGAGCGCGCCTCCGCCCGCCGTGCCGCCAAGCGCCGCCGCAACGTGCTCGCGCTCATCGCCCTCGCCAACGCCGTCGTGGTCGGCCTCGCCGTCGCCTCGGTCATCACCTGGCCGTGGGTCGCCGTCCCGGCCGGTGTCCTTGTCGCGTGGCTGGTCGCGTGCCGCGTCTCCGTGCGCGCCGAGCGCCGCCAGCGCGACGCCCGTGGCGCCATCGAGATCGGCTACCCGCCGCTCGTCGACGACGACCGCGACCTGACCGGCGAGCTGCCGGTGACACCGCCCCAGCCCCGCATCCCCGCCGCGCCGGTCGAGCCCAGCGAGGAGGCGCCCGTCGAGGCCCCCGCGGTGGTCGCCACGCCGCCCGCTGCGCCGGTCCCGGGCGGCTGGGACATGGTTCCCACGACGCTCCCGACCTACGTGGGCAAGCCCGCCGCCCAGCGCCGTACGGTCTCCACGATCGACCTCGACTCCACCGGCGTCTGGTCGAGCGGCCGCAACGACGAGGACTCCGCCCTCGCCCGCTCCGCCGAGCAGTCCGCCAAGACCGCTCGCGACGCCGACGACCGCCGGGCCAGCGGCGCCTGACGCGGCACCGATCAGGGGGAGGGCCGATTCGGTCGGCCCTGAATCGCTCGTGTATCTTGGCGTCGCGCCGTGAGGCGCCTGGGGCTGTGGCGCAGTTGGTAGCGCGTCTCGTTCGCAATGAGAAGGTCAGGGGTTCGAATCCCCTCAGCTCCACCAGAAAGAAACCGCCCGCCACCTGCGAGAGCAGGCGGCGGGCGGTTCTGCGTCCGGGTCCTCGGCCGGCGACCTCGAGACACGGGGACAGGCGGGACCTCTCGCTTGTATCCTCGAGCCAGCCCTCGTCGCGGGACCGGGCTGATGGTCACCACGAGAGAGACGCGGACTGCCCGTGGACATCCACTCCTTCCCCGGCGAACGTTCCCCCGGCATCGTCGCCCCGTTCAGGTACGACGTGGTGAACGACCGGTGGCACTGGTCGGACGCGCTCTACGAGCTCCACGGCTACGTGCCGCGCGAGATCCCGCCCACGACCAGCGCCCTGATGCACCACAAGCACCCCGACGACAGGGATCGCGCGGCAGGGGTCTTCTCTGCCGTGGTCCGCGACGGCGGGACCTACAGCTGCTACCACCGCATCGTGCGTCGCAACAAGAAGGTGCTCTCCGTGGTGAGCGTGGGGACGTCGCTCCTCGACCCGGACGGCCGGACGGTCGAGATCCAGGGCTACTACATCGACCTGACGCAGGCGCGGCGCGACGAGACCCAGGCCGACGTGGAGGTCGCCCTCGCCAGGAAGGCCGCGGCCGGCCCGGTCATCGAGCAGGCCAAGGGCATGCTCATGCTGGCAGGGGGCTGCACGGCCGACGAGGCGTTCGAGCGGCTGCGGCTGTGCTCGCAGCTCGCGAACCGCAAGGTCGCCGACATCGCCCAGATGCTGGTCGAGTCCCCCGGCAGGAGCGCCGCCGACGGGACGACCGGGATCCTGGAGTGGCTGGCCCGAGCAGGCGAGGACGCCGCCACCGGTCCCGTGTCCGTCTGACGCCGGGTCCTCGACGTCACCGGTGGCTCACGCGGTGACGAGGTCCGGGTTCTGGAGCCGGTCCCGCAGGCTGTGCAGCGCTGTCCTGATCCGGGTCTTCGTCGTCCCCACCGGCGCCTGCATCAGGTGCGCCACGGTCGTGTACGTGTGCCCGTCCAGGTAGGCCAGCTCCAGGGCCCGCCGCTGCGGCGCCGGAAGCAGCGCCAGCGCCTCGCCCAGCATCGACGCGTTCAGACGCGCGGTGGCGAGGTCGGCCGTCGCGTCGAGGGCTGTGGCGCTGTCCTGCTCGTCGTGCCAGGTGGCGTCCCGGCGCTGTGCGGAGCTGAGCGACCGGACCCTGTCCACCGCCCGGTGGTGAGCCATCGCGAGCATCCAGCCTTGGGCCGATCCGCGGAGGGGATCGAAGCGGGCAGCGTTGCGCCAGATCTCGACGAACACCTCCTGGGTGACCTCCTCGGCGTGGTGGTGGTCGCGCACGACGCGCAGGACCAGGCCGTGCACCCGGCTGGCCATGAGGTCGTACAGCTCGGCGAACGCGTCGTGGTCCCCGGCTCCTGCGTCTCGTAGTCGCAGCGTGACCGGGTCCTCGAGGCGGTGACGAGCCGGGTTGGCTCTCCGTGCGGCAGGGTGCATGGCATTGCTCCGTCGAGTGACTACTCGCGGTCGAAGCCCCATTGCTTGAGAACCTGTCGTGCGAGCGTAGCCGCGCCAGTACCTCTCGCGCGGCGTTTTGATACGCGTCGACACCCCTATGGGTGCCCGGGACCGTCTTGCGTCAGGGACCGGTCAAGATCTCGTCTGGGTGCACACCGGTTCACCCAGTCCGACGTACCGTGGTGTCCGTGACTCGGGCGCTGGTGGCTGTGCTGGTGGGGCTGGTGATCCTGGCGGGTGGACTCGTCCTCCGGCACTCGAGCGAGGCCGCGACCCAGACGGTCGCCGAGGTGCTGGCGTTCGGGGGAGCGGTCATCGCCGTGATCGGGCTGTCTCAGCTCGTGACCCGCTTCGTGCAGTCGCGCGAGGACTGACCGCCTCAGCGGTCCCGCAGCATCCTCTGCTGCGTACGACGCCCGCGCGCCACGACGAGGGGAGCGGCGGCGACCGCTGCCCGAGGTGACAGTGCCGCGAGCCGCGCCTGGATGCCGCGCGAGCGCGGGAGCGTGGTGACCGGTCGGGGCCGGTCGAGCACGCGGCCGACCGCCTCGACGACCTCCTCGGGTCGGAGGAGCTTGCCGGAGAACGACAGCGCGGCGGCCGGGTCGTCCAGCTTGTCGTGGAGCATCGGGGTCCAGATCCCGTCGGGGCAGATGCACGAGATGTCGATGTTGCGGATCTTCGCGAGCCGCAGGTCGGCGATCGTGCTCAGCGAGAACCCGATCGCGGCGTGCTTCGAGGCGGCGTACACCGCCTCGCCGGGCACCGGCGCAAGGCCGGCGAGCGAGACGATGTTGACCACGTGACCGCCGCGCTCGCGCATCGCCTCGATGGCCGCGACCGTGCCGTTGACCGTGCCGAGCGCGTTGACCTCGAGCATCAGCCGGCGGGCCTGCGCATCCTGCTCCCAGGCCGGGCCGGTGACGAGGACGCCGGCGTTGTTGACCCAGACGGCGAGCCGACCGGCGCGCTCGACGATCTCGTCGCACGCCGCGGCGACCGCCACCTCGTCGCGTACGTCGAGCGCACGGGCGCTGGCGCGCGGACCGAGCTCCGCGGCCACCGCCGCGGCGGCCTCGCCGTCGAGGTCGGTCACCAGGACCTCGTGGCCGCGGTCGACGAGGAGGCCGGCGATGAGCCGGCCGAGCCCGCGGCCCGCTCCGGTGACGACGGCTCCAGCACGGGTGGTCATGCCCACGGACAGTAGGGCACAGATAGCGTCGGGCAGGTGAAGGACTACCAGCGCATCTTCGTGGTGGGCTCCCAGGCGGGGGCCGACGAGGTCGCGCGCCTGAGGTCGTCACTCGGGCGGAGCGTCGTCGTCCTCACTGCCCCGACCGCCGAGGCGAAGCAGGTCGTCGGCGGTCTCGGGGTCGAGCCGGTGCCGGACGTGCTGCTGGCGCCGGTCCGGTTCCCCGACGTCGACCGCGGCCACCGACTCGACCAGCTGGTGCGTGCCCACGCCGTGGCCGACCGGTTCCGCGACGTCGTGGTGGTCACCGACCCGGCCACGGTGACGCTGCTCCTGCGGGCGCTCGCACCCGACCAGCTGCCGATGTCCGGTGCCGTCACGGAGGTCGGCCTGCCCCGTGGCGCCCGCCCCGTGCCGCTCCTCCAGGCCGCGCTCGGAGGCGGCGTGCTCGCCTTCGTCTCCGTCCTGGCGGCCAACGCCGTCCCGTTCTGGGTGCTGCCGCTCCTCGTCGCGGTGACGGGCCTGGTGCTGCTTCTCGTGCCGCGACTTCGACACCTCGGCGAGGCGCTCCTCATCGCGGTCGCCGTCGGTATCGGCGTCTCCTTGCTGTCGATCGCCGGGTCGTCACGCTTCCCCGGCTCCTGGTGACGCCGTCGGTGGGTGGCGGCAGACGACGTTCCGCCGTCGTTGGGTGCCGGCAGACGACGTTCCGCCGTCGTTGGGTGGCGGCAGACGACATGGATCCGTGGCGAATCGATGTGGTGTGCCGCCACCCACGCGGCCCCGCGTGTCGTGTGCCGCCACCCACCGCGGCCCCCGTGTCGTGTGCCGCCACCCACCGCGGCCCCCGTGTCGTGTGCCGCCACCCACCCGCGGCCCCGTGTCGTGTGCCGCCACGCACGAGGCGACCGGAGGGTCAGCCCCCGTTGCCGTAGCAGGTGATGTGGCGCTCGCCGCTCCTCCACGAGGACTCGCTCACGCGCCACCAGAGGAACCGCTTGTCCACGCGCTTCTGGATCGCGCTGGGGCAGCGCCGCTTGGCGAAGGCGTCCTGGCGCGCGACCGAGTAGCGGCCGTCCGGCATCTTCACGATCCCGCGTGAGATCCACTGGTGGCTTGCCGTGCAGGGGACCACGTTGAGCTTGCCCGTCAGGCACCGGCGATCGCCTGCGTCGATGCCGCCGTCGACGAACGGCGTGACCGGCGGGAGGTTGCCGAGCTGCTTGTCGTCGTACGCGTTGACGTCACACCGGACCCAGCGCGCGCCGGCGGCCAGCTGCGACTTCGTCGGGGTGAACCACGAGCGTGTGTAGACGACGAGGTGGCCCTGCTTGTGGCCGGCGCCGATGGCGTTGCCCCACGCGTCGTTGCACGCCTTGGTGACGAACCGCTGGAGGCCGGCGCTGGGAGCGCCGGACAGCTTGACCCTCTTCGGGACGATCTTGACCGCGACCACGAGGGCCGTGTGGGGCCCGGCGCAGTCGACGGCGGCCGAGCTCTCGTGAGCAGACTCGAAGTCCTTGATGGTGTAGGCGCGGCACTCGCCGACGGCAGCTGCGCCCGCCAACGGGTCGTCGGCCGGCGCGGCGTTGGCCGGCAGGATCGACGGCGCGGAGAGCAGCAGGGCGATGGCCGTCGCGATGACGGACCAGGTCGATCTGGTCGTGTGGCTGGACATGGATGGCACCTCTCGTCCCCCGTGAGCCGGTGGGCCCGACGCCTCCGGCACCTGGTGCGGCCAGGTCCTCGCACGCTAGACCCGCGTGCTGCGCCGCCGGAACCGTTCCTGGGGGTGAAGGCTCAGGCCACGCGGGCGTCCAGCGCGGGCGTACGACGGAGCACCGCCACCATCGCGCAGGCCGTGAGCAGCAGGGTCGAGGCGAGGACCACCACGGCGCCCCACCCCCGGTGGCTCCACGCGGCGCTGCCGAGGTTGCCGAACACCGACGAGCCCACGTAGTAGGAGAAGGAGTAGAACGCGGCGGCCTGGCCCGTGCTGACGCCGGCGAGGTGCGCGCGGGCGGTGACCCACCCGCTCGCCAGCCCGTGGATGCAGAAGAACCCCACTGTCATGACCGCGACACCCGCGACCAGCAGCGGGAGCGAGCCGGCCAGGGTGAGCAGCACCCCGCCGAGCGCGAGCGCGCAGCCCGCCGGGATGGTCGCGCGCCGCCCGATGCGATCGGCGACGCGGCCCGACACCGTCGAGCTCACCGTGCCCAGCGCGTACACGAGGTAGACGAGGCTGATGGCGCCCACCGACAGGCCGTACGGCGCCGCGCTGAGCCGGAAGCCGAGGGCGTTCAGCACGGCGACGTGGGCGCCGATCCCGCAGGCGCCGAGGACGTAGAGCGCGACCAGCCCGCGATCGCCGACGGCTGCCCGGGCGCCGCCGAGGACGCTGCCGGCACCGCGGGCGCGCGGCACGAACCCGCGCGAGGCGGGCAGCAGCCACGCGACCAGGGCTGCGGCGACGAGGGCGACCCCGGCCGCGGCGGCGAGGCCCCAGCGCCAGCCCACGGCGTCGGCGACCGGCGCGGTCACCAGCCGGCCGGCCATCCCGCCCAGCGCCGTGCCCCCGATGTAGAGGCCGAACGCGCGGCCCTGCGCCGACGGGTGCAGCTCCTCGCGGAGGTACGCCGTGGCGACGGCCGGCAGCCCGGCGACGGTGACGCCCTGCAGCACCCGCAGGCCCAGCAGCACCTCCCACGTCGGCGCGACGGCCGTGGCGAGGGCGACGGCGGCGGAGGACCACAGCGCGACGTGGATGAGCCGGGTCCGGCCGACGACCTCCGACAGCGGGCCGGCGACGAGCAGCGTGACGGCCAGCGCGGCGGTCGTCAGCGAGAGGGCGAGGGTGGCGTGCGTCGCCGAGACGTCGTACGTCGTGCGGAGCTCGGGCAGCAGCGCCTGGACGTCGTAGAGCAGGACGAAGGTCGACATCCCGGCGGCGAAGATCGCGATCATCACGCGGCGGTACCCGTCCGTGCCCGCACGGTAGGGCGCGGTGTCGGAGATGGCGCCTGCCCGGAGGGACGGCAGCTGCAGCGTGGTCACCGGACGATGGTGCGCCTCGCCGTCACATACGTCCAATGTCGAGATCGGTCGATCGACATACGTCATGCGTATGATCGGGCGATGCTGCTCCGCGACCTCGACTGGCTGGTGACGCTCGCCGAGCACGGGCACGTGACCGACGCGGCCGCCGCGCTCGAGACCAACCAGCCGACCCTCTCGCGGGCGCTGGCGCGGCTCGAGGACGACCTGGGTGTGCGGATCTTCGAGCGGGTGCCGACGGGCGTCGTGCTCACGCCCGACGGCGAGGTCGTCCTCGACGCGGCGCGCGAGCTGGTCGGCCGCCACGACCTCCTCCGCGCGACCCTGGCCAACCGGCTCGACCCCGAGACGGGTCTGGTGCGCCTGGCGTTCCTGGACTCGATGGCGACGACCCTGGTGCCGCGGCTGCTGCGGGCCTTCCACGAGCACGCGCCGGGCGTGAAGGTCGTGCTCAGCCAGGAGCCGGCCCACGAGATCCGCCGCGACCTCGATCGCGGGGCGGTGGAGCTCGGTCTCACCATGGAGCACGCACCGGGGCACGCCTGGTTCCCCGTCCAGCGCGAGCGGCTCGTGGTCGTCGTCCCGCCGACGCACCGGCTCGCCCGTCGCAAGCGGGTCGACCTCGCCGAGCTGGCGGACGACGAGCTCGTGACCACCCCCGCCGGCTTCGGCCACAGCGCCCTGGTCCAGAACCTGCTCGCCGAGGCCGGGGTCACGCCCCGGACGTCCTTCGAGAGCGCCGACCTGGCGACGATCGAGGGGCTCGTGGCGGCGGGCCTGGGCGTCGCGGTGGTGCCGGAGGCGTTCGCCGGGCTCTCCGGCTCGGTCGGCCTGTCGCTCGCCTCACCCGGTGCGACCCGGACGATCGGCCTGACGTGGCGCACGGACCGGCCCCTCGCGCCTCCGGCCCTGCGGCTCCTCGACCTGGCGCGCAGCGGGGCCTGGCAGGACTGAACGACGACGACCCCGCCCGGGCTGGATAGGGCGGGGTCGTCGTCGTTCGTGGTGCCGGACGGGCCGGCGGGGTGCTCAGCCCTTGCGGGGGCCGAAGAGCCGGATGCCCGAGCTGCGCGGCTGCGGGATGGCCGGCGCGGGCCACCAGGCGACCTCGGGGTAGCCGCCGCGGTTGAAGCCCTCGCGGTAGACGAAGTGGTCACCGCACGAGCACACCCAGCGCTCACCCACCTCGTGGCCGTCCTCGGTGGGGGCTCCGTCGGTCTTCAGACAGACGTGAATGAACGTGGATTCCATGACGCACCCTCCCTGGCGACAGCCCCGGTTCGCCGGCGCGTCCCCATCGTCCGTCGCTGCCGTCGGGGCCACCATGAGGTTGACCGAAATGCAGGACTTCTTGATGGATTCTCTGCCGTTTTCCCAGTTTTCGATAGCCCCGGTCTGGCCCAGTCGAGGTGGGGCTCAGATCCAGCGCTGGAACCAGATCCGGGCGTCCCACTCGGACTTGGTGAGGAGCACGTCGGTCCAGATCGGCCAGAACCACGCGAAGGCGACCAGCGCCAGCACGGTGTAGCTGCCGGCGACGACGACCCCGAACGTACGGCGTGGTGTCGGGACGTCGGACGTCCCGATGAGGTGGCCCATCGCGAGGGCCACCGACAGCACCAGGAAGGGCAGGCTGGTGATCGCGTAGAAGAAGAAGATCGGTCGGTCGTCGTAGAGGAACCAGGGCAGCCAGGTGCTGGCCAGCCCGACCACGGCGACGCCGTGGCGCCAGTCGCGCGCGCCGATCCACAGCAGCAGCGAGGCGACCATCGCCAGGCAGCCGCCCCACCAGATCACCGGGTTGCCGATGAGCAGGATCTGCCGGATGCACGTCGAGCCGCTGGGTGCGTCGCACCCCTGGGCGCCCGGCTGGATGTCGGTCTGCGCGTCCACCCCGACCGGTCGGCCCATCACCAGCCACGTCGAGGGCTTGCTGGCGTAGATGTGGGTCGAGTCGTTGAGGAAGTGGGTGTGGAACGTGTAGACGTCCTGGTGGTACGACCACAGCGAGCGCAGCGACTGGGTGACCTCGCCCAACCCGTGTGCGTCCGGCTCGGACGCGGTGGGCCACGGATCGTCACCGCCGTACGACGTGTACTGGCTGTTGGTGAGCGTCGGACTGCTCTCGTAGGCGTCGGCGTGCATCAGCCAGCCGGTCCAGGTGGCGAGGTAGGTGACCAGGCCGACGCCGACGAGGGCGAGGAACGCGGGCACGCCGTCGAGGAACACCGAGCGCAGCAGCGGGCGTCGCTGCCCGAAGGCCCGCCGGGCGCCGGCGCTCCACAGCCACGCCAGGAGCCCGAAGACCGCGAGCGTGTAGATCGCCGACCACTTGGTGCCGCACGCCAGCCCGAAGGCGACGCCGCCGAGGAGCAGCCACGGTCGCCAGATCCCGAGGGCCGCCGTACGCCGTCCGGCCGCCAGCCGGTCGCGCAGCCACTGCCGGTCGGCGACGACGCAGTGCACGCCGAGGAGGGTGAAGAACGCGAGGAAGATGTCGAGGAGGGCGAGCCGGGACAGCACGAGCTGGAGGCCGTCGATCGAGAGCAGCAGGCCCGCGACCAGGCCGAGCACGGTGGAGCCGGTGACCCGTCGCACGAAGCGGCACATCAGCAGGACCATCAGCGCACCGATGACCGCCGAGGCCATCCGCCAGCCGGTCGGGTCCATCCCGAAGACCTTGATCCCTGCTGCGATCAGCCACTTGCCGACCTCGGGGTGGACGATCATCGAGGGGGTGTCCTGCCAGAGGCCGGTGACCTGGCCGTTGAGGATCGTCTTGTCGGCGTCCTCGACGTAGGTGCGGACGTAGCCGTTGTTGAGCAGCGACCACGCGTCCTTGGCGTAGTAGGTCTCGTCGAACGAGAAGGCGTGCGGCGTGCCGAGGTTCCACCGCCGCAGGAAGAACGCGAGGCTCGCCAGGCAGATGGCGCCGACCCAGCCGGCCAGCTTGTCCTCGGACCTCCAGCGCGGGGTGTTGCGCTCCGCGGCAGTGGGGGTCACGCCGGAACTCTAACCAGCGCGTGGACACGGACACCTTGACGTGGCGGCAGTCACACCTAGACTCGTGCGCAGTTCAAATATGAGAACCGTGTTCGACCTGCCGTCCACCGAGAGGTTGCCATGCCCCGCCCGTCCGCTCCCGGGACCCGCCTGCGTACGGCGCTGGCGCTGGTGCTCCTCGCCGCAGGCCTGACGGTCGGCGCGGTCGCGGCGACCTCCACCGCCGCCGAGCCGCCGCGCACCTGGGTGGTCGACGCGGTCGACGACACCGCCAGCAACCGCTGGGAGTCCGTCGACACCGGCACCACGACCGTCACGATCCGGGCAGGCGACACCGTCGAGTGGCAGTTCGACCGCGCCACCCAGGGCCACGACCTCGTCTCGCTCGCGCCGTCGCAGCCGTGGGAGTCGATCTGGCCGACGGCCCTGCAGGAGTACCGCGACGCCGGCGGTCCGTCGGTGACCTACACCTTCGACCAGCCCGGCACCTACCGCTACGAGTGCTCCCTGCACGGGCCGATGATGACCGGCACGATCGTCGTCGTCCCGGCCGACAGCACCAACCAGTCGCCCACTGCGGCCCCCGTCGTCGAGCCGCTGACCGGGCCGGCCCCGCACGTCGTGCACGCCACGGCCAACGCGTCCGACCCCGACAGCGGTGACGTCGTTGCCGTCGCGTGGGAGTTCGGGGCCGGCGGTGCGCCGTCGTACACCGACCACGCGATGGTCGAGTACACGACGCCGGGCACGTACGTCGTCCGGCTCCGCGTCAGCGACGGGCGGGGCGGCCTCCACGTCGAGGAGTTCACCGTCGTCGTCACCGGCGAGGGCCCGCCCGACCCCGACCCGCCGACCGACGACGCGCTCCCGGACATCGACGCCCTGGCCTCGCCGGCCAGTGGCACGGCGCCCCTCACGGTGGCCTTCTCGACGCAGGTCACCACGCGCGGGACGCTCCACGCCTACTCCGCCGGCCTCGAGGACTACCCGGCCATCACCGGCGAGGCCGTGCTGGTGCGCAGCCGCGGTCGCACCCGCACCGCCCTCAGCGTCACCGGGACGAAGCCGTCCGCGCCGCACGGCGCCGTCCACGTGCACGAGCAGGCGTGCGACGACGACCTCGGCGGCGCGCACTTCCGCTTCGACACCACGCAGCCGTTCGCCGAGCCCAACGAGATCTGGCCGCTCTTCACCTCCGACGCCACCGGCGCGAGCGGGGCCGTCGAGGTCACCAAGCCGGTGCGAGCCGGGCCGAAGGCGGTCTCGCTCGTCGTGCACGACCCCGACAACGCCGCACGCCGGATCGGCTGCGCCGACCTCGCGCCGGGCACCGCGGACCTCACCTACTCCTGGGCCTTCGGTGACGGCACGACCGGCACCGGTGCCGACCCCGACCACACCTACGCCACGCCCGGCACCTACACCGCGACGGTCACCGTCGCCCACGCGTCCGGCGAGCACGCCGGGCACGCGTCCGTCAGTGACGCCGTGCAGGTCGTCGTGGGAGCCGTGCCGACGACGGCGCCGTCCCCGACGCCGACCCCCGCGCCGACCTCGTCCCCGACGCCGACTCCTGCCCTCGACGCCACCCCGCCCCGGATCTCCCGCGTCGGACCTCTCCGCACCGTCCGGTTCGCGCGACCGGTGGTCACGGCTCGCGTGCGTGACGGCGGACAGGGCGTACGGAAGAAGGCGATCGTGCTGCGAGTGGACGGACGGCGCGCGACGAAGCTGTCGTACGACCGGGCGCGCGGGACCGTCCGCTGGCGCCCCGCGAGGGCGCTGGCGACCGGCCGGCACGTCGTACGGCTGGTGGTCACCGACGCCGCCGGCAACCGGTCGGCCAGGACGTGGAGGTTCGTCGTCCGCCTGCGATGATCGGGGCATGGCTGGCGTCCTCGTCCTCGCGGGCACCCCGATCGGGCAGGCCGGCGACGCACCGCCGCGGCTCGCGGCGGAGCTGTCGGGCGCCGACGTGGTCGCCGCCGAGGACACCCGCCGGCTGAAGCGGCTCTGCGCCGACGTCGGCATCACGTTGTCGGGCCGGGTCGTCTCCTACTTCGAGGGCAACGAGCAGGCGCGTACGCCGGTGCTGCTGGAGGCGCTGCTGGCCGGCGACCGCGTGGTCCTGGTGACCGACGCCGGGATGCCGAGCGTCTCCGACCCGGGCTACCGGTTGGTGGCCGCCGCGGTCGCGCACGACATCCGCGTCACGGCGGTCCCCGGGCCGAGCGCGGTCCTCACCGCCCTGGCCGTCAGCGGACTGCCGGTGGACCGGTTCTGCTTCGAGGGGTTCCTGCCGCGCAAGGCCGGCGAGCGCGGCCGCCGGCTCGCGGCGCTGGCGACCGAGGAGCGCACGATGGTGTTCTTCGAGGCACCGCACCGCACCGAGGCTGCCCTCGCTGCCATGGCCGACGCGCTCGGCGACGACCGTCCCGCCGCCGTCTGCCGTGAGCTGACCAAGACCCACGAGGAGGTGCGCCGCGGTCCGCTGGCCGACCTCGTCGCGTGGGCCGCGGACGGCGTGCGCGGTGAGGTGACGATCGTGGTCGAGGGCTCGAGCGGGGCGCCCGCGGTCGACACCGACCCCGGCTCGCTGCGGGCGGCCGTCGCAGCGCTGGAGGAGTCCGGGTCGACCCGCAAGGAGGCGATCGCCGAGGTCGCGAAGCGCGCCGGGCTGCCCAAGCGGGAGGTGTACGACGTTGTCCACCGCTGAGACAGGGGAGGGGCCCACGCGTTCGCGTGCAGCCACGGAGGAGAAGTCCGGCGCCCGCCGCGACCGCGAGCGCCCGCCGGCGCCGGAGCCGCTGCCGCACCCGGTCGTCGACAACCACTGCCACCTCGACATCGCCGACGGCGACTGGACCGCGACGGCGGACGCCATCGCCGCGGCCGCGGCGGTCGGCGTGCCGCGGATCGTGCAGATCGGCTGCGACCTCGAGGGCGCCCGGTGGGCCGTCGCCGCGGCCGCCGAGCACGATGCGCTCGTCGCCGGCGTCGCACTGCACCCCAACGAGGCGCCGCGGCTCGCGGCCGCCGGCGACCTCGAGTCGGCGCTGGAGGAGATCGAGCGGCTCGCGGCAGCGCACGACAAGGTGCGCGCGGTCGGCGAGACCGGGCTCGACACCTTCCGGACCGGTGAGGACGGCCGGGCCGTGCAGGAGGAGAGCTTCCGCCGCCACATCGACCTCGCCAAGCGGCTCGACAAGACGCTGGTCATCCACGACCGTGACGCCCACGAAGACCTGCTGCGGATCGTCGACGAGGAGGGTGCGCCCGAGCGCTGGGTGATGCACTGCTTCTCCGGCGATCCGGAGTTCGCGCGTCGGTGCCTCGACCGGGGTGCGCACCTGAGCTTCGCCGGCACCGTCACCTTCAAGAACGCCCAGACGCTGCGCGACGCGCTCGCGATCACGCCGCTCGACCGGGTCCTGGTCGAGACCGACGCCCCCTATCTCACGCCCACGCCCTACCGCGGTCGGCCCAACGCCTCCTACCTCGTCCCGCTCACCGTGCGGGCCATGGCCGAGGTGCTCGACGCCGACCTCGAGGAGCTCTGCCGGGCCATCGACGCCAACACCGCGACCGCCTTCGGAGGGTCCTGGTAGCCGGTCGACGTGAGCCGGATCTCGCCCGATTTACGGCGTTCGAGTTTGCGGAGGCGCCCGTCGTCGTTATCGTCTTGTGATTGTTGGCCGGGATCGGGAGCGATTTCGGCAGCACGAGGACCGGATCGGGCCGGTCCTGCGAGACCCCCGCTCGCACGTCGTACGCCCCCTGTGGGTGCTGCGCACTGCTCGTGGAGGGGTGCTGCCGCCCGAGGCCCGGGGAGTACGACGTTCGGAGAATCGTGCGCTCTCGTCTTGCGCAGCTCAGCAGGTCCAGGTCGGTGCTGGCGACCCTCGTCGCGGTGGTCGTGGCAGCCGTCGCAGGCACGACGGTCGGCTACGCCGCCCTCAGCAAGGACGTGACCCTCACCCTCGACGGCCAGACCCGCCAGGTCAGCGCCATCGGCGACACCGTCGGCGACGTGCTCGCCGCCGAGGGCATCGACGTCACGGACAAGGACCTGGTCGCCCCCTCGGTCGACGAGTCGGTCACCGACGGCTCGGCCATCGCCGTGCAGTTCGGTCGCCCGCTCGAGCTGTCCGTCGACGGCGAGGCGACGACGTACTGGGTGAACTCCACCGACGTCGCGAGCGCGCTCAGCGAGATCGGCCGCCGCTTCGACGGCGCCGACCTCTCCACGAGCCGCAGCTCCTCGATCGGCCGCAAGGGCCTGTCCCTGCAGGTCGTGACCCCCAAGGTCGTCCGCATCAAGATCGGCGCGAAGGACCTGCGCACGAAGAAGGTGGCGGCACTGACCGTCGCCGACGTGCTCGACTCGATGGGCTTCGAGGTCGACCGGCACGACAAGATCACCCCGTCGCTCACCACCGAGATCGCCGCGGGCGACAAGGTCGTGGTCAAGGACATCCGCATCGCGACGAAGAAGGTCGCTCGCGAGGTCGTCGACGCCCCTGTCATCGAGCGCGAGGACGCGAGCATGCCCGAGGGCGAGGAAGAGGTCGTGCAGGCCGGCTCCGACGGCGTCCGCAACGTGACCTACCGCCTGCGCTTCGTCAACGGCGAGATGGTGGCCCGCAAGGTCGTCTCCGCCTCGGTGAAGCGCAAGGCCGTCCCCACGATCGTCCGCGTCGGCACCAAGGAGGTCGTCACCTCCAACTTCGCCGGCGGCAGCACCGTCTGGGACTCCCTGGCGCAGTGCGAGTCCGGCGGCAACTGGGCCATCAACACCGGCAACGGCTACTACGGCGGCCTCCAGTTCAACCTCGGCACCTGGCAGGCCTACGGCGGCACCGGCCTCCCGAGTCAGGCCTCCCGCGAGACCCAGATCGCCATCGCGACCAAGCTCCGCGACGCCTCCGGCGGCTACGGCGCCTGGCCCGGCTGCGCGGCCAAGCTCGGCCTGCCCCGCTGATCGCCGTCCCGCTGCAACGCCGGGTTACGAGGTGTACCCACTGCCTTGCAAGGGGGTGGGTACAGCGCCTAACCCGGCGTTACAGCGGCCGATAGGGTTGCCCACATGACCACCGAATCGGCCGGCCCGAGGCTCCTCGGGCCGGCCGAGGTGCGTGCGCTCGCGGCCGAGCTCGACCTACGGCCGACCAAGCAGCGCGGGCAGAACTTCGTCATCGACGCCAACACCGTGCGCCGGATCGTGCGCGAGTCCGGCATCACCGGCGACGACGTGGTCGTCGAGGTCGGGCCCGGCCTCGGCTCGCTGACCCTCGCCCTGCTCGAGGTCGCGAAGCGCGTCATCGCGATCGAGGTCGACCCGCTCCTCGCCGAGCGGCTGCCGGCCACGATCGCGGCGTACGCCCCGGGCCAGGTCGACGCCTTCGAGGTCGTGCTCGCCGACGCGATGCGCGTCGAGGAGGTGCCCGGCCCGCCGCCGACCGCGCTGGTCGCCAACCTCCCCTACAACGTCTCGGTCCCGGTGCTGATCCACCTGCTCACGCTGCTGCCGTCGCTCGAGCGCGGGCTCGTGATGGTGCAGGCCGAGGTCGCCGACCGGCTGGCCGCCGGTCCGGGGTCGAAGACCTACGGCGTGCCCAGCGTGAAGGCCGCCTGGTTCGCCGACGTACGACGTGCCGGTGCGATCGGACGCAACGTCTTCTGGCCGGCGCCCAACGTCGACTCCGGTCTGGTCGCCTGGACCCGGCGCGATCCGCCGGACACCACCGCCACGCGCCAGGAGGTCTTCGCCGTCGTCGACGCCGCGTTCGCCCAGCGTCGCAAGCAGGTCCGCGCGGCCCTCCGCGGGCTGGCCGGCTCGGCCGAGGTCGCGACCGCCGCCCTCGAGTCGGCCGGCGTCGACCCGACCGCGCGCGGCGAGGTGCTCACCGTCGAGGACTTCTCCCGGATCGCCGAGGGCCTGACGCGGGCGCGGGTGCAGTGAACACCACCGTCCGCGCCGCCGCCAAGATCAACCTCCACCTCGGCGTCGGCCGGGTCCGCGAGGACGGCTTCCACCCGCTCGACACCGTCTACCAGGCGATCGGGATCCACGACGACCTGTCACTGGCCGCCGCCGACGACCTCACCCTGGCGACCCGTGTCGCCGACCACATCGACCCCGCCGACGTACCCGACGGACCCGACAACATCGTCCTGCGCGCCGCTCGACTGCTGGCATCGCACGCCGGTCGCCCGGCCACGGGCGCGTTCGAGGTCCGCAAGGACATCCCGGTCGCGGGCGGCATGGCCGGCGGGTCGGCCGACGCCGCCGCCGCGCTCGTGGCCTGCGACCGGCTCTGGGGCCTGGGGACCTCCGACGACGACCTGCTCGCGCTGGCCGCCGAGCTGGGCAGCGACATCCCGTTCTCCCTCGTCGGCGGTACGGCGCGGGGCGTGGGCCGCGGCGAGCTGGTGACGCCGGTCGACGACCGCGGCGCGTGGTGGTGGGTCGCCGTCCCCGCCGCGGAGGGCCTCTCGACGCCCGCGGTCTACCGCCACTTCGACACGATGCGCCCCGACGCCCCCGAGGTCCCGGCCTCGGCCGACGCCCTGCTCGCCGCGCTGGCGTCCGGCGAGCCCGTACGACTCGCGCGGGCGCTGCACAACGACCTCCAGGAGCCGGCGATCGACCTGCGTCCCGAGCTCGGGGACCTGATCACGCTGGGCGAGGCCGAGGGTGCGCTCCGCGGGATCGTCAGCGGGTCGGGACCGACCGTGGTCTTCCTGTGCGACTCCGCCGACGGCGCGCGCGAGACGGCCGCCGGCCTCGCGGGTGCCGGGCACGACGTCGTCCTCACCGCCACGGGGCCGGTCGCGGGCGCCCACCTGCTGGCCTAGGGACATCTCCCCGGACCCCTCGGCCGGGCGCTAGGGTGTGCGCGGCATGTCGCGCTTACCGGGGGAGGCATCGTGACCGTGTTCCTGCTGGTCGGCGCGCTCGGAGTGCTGCTGCTGGTGGTCGCGCTCGTCCTCGGCGACGTGCTCGACGGTGCGTTCGAGGGACTCAGCGCCGGCTTCTTCTCGACCGAGGCGCTAGCGGGCTTCCTGGGCGCCCTCGGCTTCGGCGGCGCGATCGCGTTGTCCGCCACCGGCTCCACCTCGCTCGCCGTCATCATCGGCCTGGTGCTCGGCGTGCTGCTGGGCGCCCTGGCGGCGAAGGCCTCGTCGTTCCTGCACGGCACCGGCGAGACCGACACCGTGCGCACCTCCGACATGGTCGAGAAGATCGGCTCGGTGGTCAGTGCGATCCCCGCCGACGGCTTCGGCGTGGTGTCGATCAGCGTCGGCGGCCACATCACCCGGCTCAACGCCCGCTCGAGCGTCCCCGTCGAGGCCGGCACCCAGGTGAGCGTCACCTCCGTCATCTCGCCCACGGCCGTCCACGTCGAGCCCCTCTTCCTGCCCTGACCCGTCCGTCGTACGCACTTCGCTAGGAGCCCCATCCATGTTCGGTCTGTCCGCCGTCGTCACCGCCGTGATCGGCCTCGTCGTCCTCCTGGTGCTCCTCGCGCTGCTGGTGGTCACCCGCTACAAGGTCGCCGGGCCCAACGAGTCGTTCATCATCACCGGGCGCAAGGGCAAGGGCGAGGTACGCAACCCGGAGACGGGCGAGATCTCCACCGACCTGTCCGGCCAGAAGGTCGTCATGGGCGGCGGCGTGTTCGTCATCCCGTTCGTGCAGCGCCTCGCCACCCTCGACCTGTCCTCGCGTCGCATCTCCGTGCAGATCCGCGGCGCGGTGTCGGGGCAGGGCATCAAGCTCAACCTCGACGGCGTCGCGCTGGTCAAGGTCGGCGGCAACGAGGACTCGATCCGCGCGGCCGGCCAGCGCTTCCTCAGCCAGCAGGCCGAGATCGAGACCTTCACCCAGGAGGTCCTCGCGGGTGCGCTCCGCTCGATCGTCGGCTCGATGTCGGTGGAGCAGATCATCCGCGACCGCGCCGCCTTCGCACAGCGGGTCGCCGAGGAGTCCGAGTCCTCGCTGACCGGCCAGGGTCTCGTGCTCGACACCTTCCAGATCCAGGACATCACCGACGACGGCTCCTACCTCGCCGACCTCGGCCGTCCCGAGGCCGCCAAGCTCAACCAGCTCGCCTCGATCGCCGAGGCCAACGCGCGCCAGGCGGCCGAGCAGGCGCGGATCGCCGCGGAGCAGGAGATCGCGATCACCCAGCGCGCGCTCGCGCTCAAGAGCGCCGAGATCAAGGCCGAGACCGACGCCGCCAACGCGCAGGCCTCCGCCGCCGGCCCCCTCGCGCAGGCCGACCGCGACCAGGCGATCCTCCTCGAGCAGGAGAAGGTGGCTGTCCGTCAGGCCGCGCTCAAGGAGCGCGAGCTCGACACCGAGGTCCGCAAGCCCGCCGACGCCGAGCGCTACCGCGTCGAGACCGAGGCGCAGGGTCGCCGCAACTCCCAGATCCTCGAGGCCGAGGCCAAGAAGGCCGCCTCCATCGCGGCGGCCGAGGCGGACGCCGAGAAGGCCCGGCTCACCGGTGAGGGCGAGAAGTCCCGCCGTTCGGCGCTCGCCGAGGCCGAGGCCATCGAGGGTGCCAAGCGCGGTGAGGCGGAGAAGGCCCGCCGCGTCGCGGAGGCGGACGCCGTACGTGCCGAGGGTGAGGCGCAGGGTGCCGCGATCCTGGCGGCCGGCCAGGCCGAGGCCGAGGCGATGGACAAGAAGGCCGCGGCGTTCGCGGGCTACAACGAGGCCGCCGTCCTGCAGATGCTGATCGAGGTGCTGCCGAAGGTGGCCGCCGAGCTCGCGCGGCCGATGGCCGGCATCGACAAGCTCACCGTGATCTCGGCCGACGGCGCCGGCGAGCTCCCGCGGCAGGTCACGAACAACCTCGTCCAGACGATGGAGCTGCTGAAGACGACCACCGGCCTCGACATCGAGTCGCTGATCCAGAAGTACGCCGGCACCTCCTCCTCGCCCGCCGCGGTCGCCGCGCCGGCTCCGGCCGCGGAGGACGACGAGCCCACGCGCTGATCCACCGCTCCGGGGCGTCGACCGACGCCGATCCGCGTCCGCGGGGGTGCGCCTGAGAGGATCGCCCCCGACATGGCGAACCTCATCAACCTCGAGCGCGTCTCGAAGTCCTACGGCGTACGGCCGTTGCTCGACGACGTCTCCCTCGGCATCTCCGTGGGGGAGCGGGTCGGCATCGTCGGCCGCAACGGCGACGGCAAGACGACGCTGCTCGAGGTGATGACCGGGATCGAGCAGCCCGACGCCGGCCGGGTCTCGCGCACCCGCGGCGTCGAGATCGGATACCTCCACCAGGGCGACGAGCTCGTCGACAGCCACAGCGTCCGCGAGGCCGTGCTCGGCGGCCGCGAGGACCACGAGTGGGCGGCCGACGCGACGACCCGGCAGGTGGTCGAGGAGCTGCTCGCCGGAGTCACGCTCGACCGGGCCGTGGTCGGGCTGTCGGGTGGCGAGCGCCGTCGCTGTGCCCTGGCCGCGCTGCTGCTCTCGCGCCACGACCTGATCGTGCTCGACGAGCCGACCAACCACCTCGATGTCGAGGCCGTCGCGTGGCTCGCCGCGCACCTCGTCTCGCTGCCCAGCGCGCTGATCGTGGTGACCCACGACCGATGGTTCCTCGACGAGGTCTGCCAGACGACGTGGGAGGTCCACGACGGGGCGGTCGACTCCTACGAGGGCGGCTACGCGTCGTACGTCCTGGCCAAGGCCGAGCGGTCCCGGCAGGCCGCCGCCTCCGAGACGCGACGGATGAACCTCGCCCGCAAGGAGCTCGCCTGGCTGCGGCGCGGCCCGCCGGCGCGTACGTCGAAGCCGAAGTTCCGCATCGACGCGGCCAACGCCCTCATCGACGACGTACCGCCGCCGCGCGACCGGATGGAGCTCCAGCGCTTCGCCAGCCAGCGGCTCGGCAAGGACGTCGTCGACATCGAGGACGTCGACCTCGCGCGCGGCGACAAGGTGCTGCTCGACCACGCCACCTGGCGGATCGGGCCGGGTGACCGCATCGGCATCGTCGGGGTCAACGGCGCCGGCAAGACCTCGCTGCTGTCGCTGATCGCCGGCACCCTGCCGCCCGACGTCGGGCGGGTCAGGCACGGCCGGACGATCGCGATGCAGCACCTCACGCAGGCGCTCGACGACGTCGACCCGGAGGGTCGCGTGCTGCCGACGGTCGAGTCGATCCGACGCGTCACGAAGACCCTCGACGGGCAGGAGATCACCGCGACGTCGATGCTCGAGCGTTTCGGCTTCACCGGCGACCGGCTGACCGCGCGCCTCGGCGACCTCTCCGGTGGCGAGCGACGGCGCTTCCAGCTGCTCAAGCTGCTGCTGACCGAGCCCAACGTGCTGCTGCTCGACGAGCCGACCAACGACCTCGACATCGACACGCTCAACGTGCTCGAGGACTTCCTCGACAGCTGGCCCGGCACCCTGATCGTCGTCTCGCACGACCGCTACTTCCTCGAGCGGGTCACCGACTCCGTCTGGGCGCTGCTCGGTGACGGGCAGGTCTCGATGCTGCCCCGCGGGGTCGACGAGTACCTCGAGCGTCGGTCGAGCGAGCAGGCGGCTGCCGCGGCCACGTCACCGCAGGCGGTCGCTCCGACGACCAGCGACGTCCCCGGCCCGGCCGCCGCCAAGGCGCGCCCCGGCTCGGCCGAGGACCGAGCGGCCCGCAAGGTGCTGGCCCGGGTGGAGAAGCAGCTCGAGCGCATCGCCGTACGCGAGGCGGAGCTGCACGCCGAGATGGAGGCCAACCTCAGCGACTACGACCTGCTCGCGCGCGTCGGCAACCAGCTCGGCGAGCTGGCCGCGGAGAAGGACGAGCTCGAGATGGAGTGGCTCGAGGCCTCCGAGGCCGTCGAGTAGGCGCCTCTCGTGCTGTCGGAGTCCCCGCATGTGCGGGGACTCCGACACTCCGAGGCGGTTGCAACCCCCTCCAGGTGTCCGACTCGCCCTCCCAGTCCGGTGGAGACGAGCTCAGCTGAAGGGCGCGAGCAGCGAGCGCAACAGGCCGGCCAGCTGCGTACGCTGCTTGTCCGGCAGGTCGGCGAGCAGGTCGGCCTCGGCCGCGAGGAGTGCCTCGAAGGCGCCGTCGACGGTGGCCTTGCCGTCGACCGTCAGCCGGACCAGGACGCCGCGGCGGTCCTTCGGGTCGGGGAGGCGCTCGACGAGTCCGCGGGCGGTGAGCCGGTCGACCCGGTTGGTCATGGTGCCGCTGGTCACGAGGGTCTCGCGGAGCAGGCGACCGGGGGAGAGCTCGTACGGCGACCCGGCCCGGCGCAGCGCGGCCAGCACGTCGAACTCCCACGACTCGATGCCGTGCGCGGTGAACGCGTCGCGGCGGGCGAGGTCGAGGTGGCGGGCCAGTCGGCTGATGCGTGAGAACACCTCGACAGGTGCGAGGTCGAGGTCGCCGCGCTCGCGCCCCCAGGCCTCGACCAGGTCGTCCACCTCGTCCCGCATGCGGGCCATCCTGCCAGATGTCGGGTTCGGTCGAGAATCTTGACATCGAGAGAGATGTGGCGGAGGGTGGGAGATGTCTCGACATCAAGACATATTCCCGGGTAGTTCAGGGTGATCTGGTCATGGGAGAGTCCTGACGACCACCATCTCTCCCTGAACTACGCGGACGGAGGAGCGACCACATGAGCCACACCTGGGACCCCGACCGCTACCTGGCGTACGCCGACGAGCGCGGGCGGCCGTTCGTCGACCTGCTCGCCCGGGTGCCCGCCGAGGCGCCCAAGGTCGTGGTGGACCTCGGCTGCGGCCCGGGCAACCTGACGTCCCTGCTCGCCGACCGGTGGCAGGGCGCGGAGGTCGTCGGCATCGACAGCAGCCCGGAGATGATCGCGGCCGCCCGGGACATCGAGGGCGTGAGCTGGGAGGTCGCCGACCTGCGCGACTGGGCGCGCCCCGACCCGCTCGCACTGCGCGCGCCCGTCGACGTGCTCGTCTCCAACGCCACCCTCCAGTGGGTGCCCGGGCACCTCGAGCTCCTGCCCGGCCTGCTCGACCGGGTCGCGCCGGGCGGCTGGCTCGCGTTCCAGGTCCCCGGCAACTTCGACGAGCCGAGCCACACCGCACGCACCGAGCTGGCCGCGCGCGAGCCCTACGCCGCGCACACCCGCGATGCCCGGGTGCCGACGAGCCACGACCCCGACGTCTACGCGCGCGTCCTGCTCGACCTCGGCTGCGAGGTCGACGCGTGGGAGACGACCTACCTCCACGTGCTCACCGGCCCCGACCCCGTCTTCGACTGGGTCTCCGGCACCGGCGCGCGCCCCACGCTCCAGTCGCTGCCCGACGACCTGCGACCGCTGTTCGAGGAGGAGTTCCGGGCGCTGCTGCGCGAGGCCTACCCGGCCGACTCCTCCGGACGCGTGGTCCTGCCCTTCCGCCGGATCTTCGTGGTCGCCCGCAAGCCCGACGGCGTCCGGGTCTGATGCGGCTCCACCACGTCCAGGTCGCCTGCCCGCCCGGCGGGGAGGACGTCGCACGCCGGTTCTACGCCGACGGGCTCGGGATGTCCGAGGTCGACAAGCCGGCCGACCTCGTGGCACGTGGCGGCTGCTGGTTCCGGGCGTACGACGGCGAAGGACGCACCACGGTCGGCGCAGAGCTGCACGTCGGTGTCGAGGACCCGTTCGCGCCGGCCCGCAAGGCCCATCCGGCCTTCGTGGTCGACGACCTCGACGCGGTGGCCGGACGACTGCGGCACCTCGGCTTCGACGTCGACGAGAGCCAGCGCGACACGTTCCCCGGCCACGTCCGGTTCCACACCTTCGACGGCCACGGAAACCGGGTCGAGGTCCTCGCGGCCACTCCCTAGCATCGGCGCATGCACCTCCTGCTGATCCTCGGACCGCCGGCCGTCGGGAAGATGACGGTCGGGCGCGCGGTCGCCGAGCGGTCGTCGTACAAGCTCTTCCACAACCACCACACGATCGAGCTGCTCCTCGACGTCTTCGACTACGGCACCCCGCCGTTCCGGACCCTCAACACCGAGTTCCGCCGGCGACTCATCGAGGAGGCCGCGACCGCGGGCACGGACCTCGTCTTCACCTTCGTGATGGGCATGGACGAGCAGGCCGAGGCCGACTACCTCGAGCGCCTCGTGGCGCCGTACGGCGAGCGGGTCGCGGTGGTCGAGCTCGTCGCGGGCCTCGACACCCGGCTGGTGCGCAACCGCACCGAGCACCGGCTGGCGGAGAAGAAGTCCAAGCGCGACGTCGACTGGTCGGACGACAACGTGCGCGAGCTCGAGGCCGACTACCGCATGACCGCCGAACCCGGACGGGACGCGCCGGGGGAGCGGTTGCTCGCCCGCTGGCCGCACCTGGCGATCGACAACACCGACCTCTCGGCCGACGAGACGGCGGACCGCGTCCTCGCGTGGCTCGTTACCGGCGGGTAACGTACGCGGCATGCCTGCCGTCCTGGACCTCTGGAAGAAGACCACCGCGCTGCCGCTGGGCGACCGGATCTTCTCGCTCGCCTTCAGCCAGAAGGCGCCCTACTTCGCCACCATCCGGCCCCGGTTCACCGTGCTCGAGCCCGACCGCGCCGAGCTGGTGATCACCAAGCGGCGCCGGGTGCACAACCACATCGGCACCGTCCACGCGATCGCGCTGTGCAACGGCCTCGAGGCCGCGATGGGCGCGCTCGCCGAGGCGACGATCCCGCGCGACCGGCGCTGGATCCCTAAGGGCATGGAGGTCGCCTACACCGCCAAGGCCGACTCCGACGTCACCTGCATCGCGGAGACCGACCCGGAGCAGTGGACGCAGGAGATCGGGGAGGGGTACGACCTGCCGGTCCGCGTGCGCGGCGTACGGGCCGACGGAACCGTGGTGGTCGAGGGCGAGATCCGGCTCTGGGTGACCGAGAGGTCCTGAGCGGAGCGAAGGGCGTCGACGTCTCAAGCACGTCCGAGCTCGCGAGGACGTGACCGCCCGACGGAGCTAGGGCCGCCCGGGGACCTGCTCGCCGACCATCCCGACCTCGAGCACCTTCTTCTCGCCGACCAGCCGGCGCTGCAGCCACATCGCGATCGCCGTCAGCAGCAGGTTGACGATGACGTAGATCGCCGTGATCACGATGATCGTCGGCACGTGGTTGGCGAACTGCTGGTAGATGGGCTTGGCGATGCGGGTCAGCCCCAGGCCGGCCACGGCGTAGCCCAGGCTGGTGTCCTTCAGCGCGACGACCATCTGGCTGATGATCGCCGGGATCATGATCTTGACCGCCTGCGGAAGCAGCACGATCGTCATGACCTGCGTCTTGCGCATCCCGATGGCGTACGCCGCCTCGGCCTGGCCGCGCGGCACGGCGTTGATGCCGGCGCGGAAGACCTCCGCGAGCACGGCGCCGTTGTAGAGCGTGAGGGCGAGGACCACGGACCAGTACGTGCGGCGGCTCAGGGGGTCGAAGTCGCCGAAGACGGTGTAGAAGCAGAAGATCATCAGCATGATGACCGGCACGGCCCGGAAGAACTCGACCACGAGCCAGCACGGCCAGCGGACCCACGCGTGGTCCGAGAGCTTGCCGACGCCGAACAGCACGCCGAAGACGACGGCGAGGATGACGGCGCTGAACGCCATCTGCAGGGTGACCATCAGGCCGTCGACCAGGATGGCCTCGATGTAGCGAGGCGTGAGGAAGGGCTCCCACTTGTCGTACTCGAGCTGGCCGGTGGCGTAGAGGCGCCACAGCACGAAGGCGACGCCGGCCACGAGGGCGATCCCGGCGACGATGCTGTAGGTGCGGTGCCGCGCGACCGTTGCCGGACCGGGTGCGTCGAACAGGACACCGGCGCTCATGTCAGGCCACCTTCCATCGGCGCTCGAGCAGGGTCGAGAGCAACGAGACGATCTCGACGAGGACGACGTAGCCGAGCGCGAAGGCGACGAAGATGCCCACCCGCTCGTCGGCGTAGTCGTTGGTGAACCCCTTCATCCGGCCCACGGCCTCGATGACACCGAAGACCCCCGCGATCGAGGTGTTCTTCAGCAGTGCGATGAGGGTGCTGGCCAGCGGCGGGACCGAGGCCCGGAACGCCTGCGGGAGCACGACCTGCGACATGACGCCGCCGAAGGGGAGGCCGATGGCTCGCGCGGCCTCGGCCTGCCCGAGCGGCACGGCGTTGACGCCGGCGCGGATCGCCTCGCAGATGAAGGCCGCGGTGTAGAGGCTGAGCGCGGCGACGGCGGCGCTGAAGAACGACGTGAAGTCGTAGGGGCCGATGTGGATGTCGACCCAGGTGAAGCGGAGGGTGTCGAAGATCTTGGGCGCGCCGAGCTGGAAGAACAGGAAGATCATGACGAGCGGGGTGTTGCGGACGAGGGTGACGTAGGCCGTGCCGAAGGTGCGCAGCACCGAGACGGGACCGACCCGCATCGCTGCCAGCACGGTGCCGAGCACCAGCGCGAGCACGGCCGACACGAGGAACAGGAAGACCGTGTAGCCGAAGGCCTTGAAGTACAGGTCGAGGTTGTCCAGGACGGCGCTCACGCCACTCCTCTCAGGGGGATTCCCGAACCGGGCCGGCATCAGCGCCGGGCCCGGTCCGGGAGGGATCGATCAGGTGATCAGGACTCGCAGGCGTCCATCTCGGGGAGCTCGGGCACGTCGACGCCCGAGGGGCCGAGCGTGGCGTTGAAGGCCTCCTCGTAGGTGCCGTCGTCGTAGGCCTCCGTGATCGTGTCGACGATCCACTGGCACATCTCCGGGTAGTCCTGCGAGTAGCCGACGCCGATGCGCTCCTCGGAGAACTCGTCGCCCACGACCTTCAGGTCGCCCTCGTTCTGCGCGGCGTAGCCGGCGAGGATCGTGCCGTCGGTCGACATGGCCGACACTGTCCCGTCGAGCACCTTCTCCACGCACTCGGAGTAGGTGTCGAAGCCGACCGGCTTCGCGCCCTCGGCCTCGACGTTGTCGAGTGAGGTCGAGCCGGTCACCGAGCAGACCTCCTCGCCCTCGACGTCTGCCACGGACTCGATGTCGGAGTCGGCCGCGACCAGCAGCTGCTGACCGGTCACGAGGTAGGGGCCGGCCTGGCCGACGACCTGGCGCCGCTCGTCGGTGATGGAGTACGACGCCAGCACGAGGTCGACGGTGCCGTCCTCGAGGAACGGCTCGCGGTTGTCGGAGATCGTCTCGACGTACTTCACCTTCGAGGTGTCGTTGGGGTCGATGCCGAGGCTGGCGACGAGCACCTTCGCCATCTCGACGTCGAACCCGGTCGGGATGTCGGAGGCAGCGTCCTTGAAGCCCAGGCCGGGCTGGTCGTACTTGACGCCCACATTGATCGTGCCGGCGTCGGCGAGCTCCTTCATGCGCGTGCCGTCGTCGAAGCTCGAGGCCGCGTCGTCGGCGACCTCGACGTCCGGGCCGTCGGTCTCCTCGCCCGCGTCGCCGCAGGCAGCGAGCGACAGGGCCAACCCCGCCGTGGCGATGATCGCCTTGGTCCTGGTGAATCTCATCCTTGCTCTCCTTCTGTTGGCGGCCCGAGGCCGTCTGGGGGTGTCTGGGGATGGAGTGGTGCTGTGTTCCCGAGTCTGTGTGGGTCGTGCTGGCGGGGCGTACGGGGTCAGTGCTTGAGGATCTTGCCGAGGAAGTCCTTGGCCCGGTCCGAGGTCGGGTTCGTGAAGAACTCCTCGGGGGTGTTCTCCTCGACGATCGCGCCGTCGGCCATGAACACGACGCGGTGCGCGGCGGTGCGGGCGAAGCCCATCTCGTGGGTGACGACGATCATCGTCATGCCCTGCTCGGCGAGGTCGATCATCACGTCGAGGACCTCCTTGATCATCTCCGGGTCGAGCGCGGAGGTCGGCTCGTCGAAGAGCATCACCTTCGGCTCCATCGCCAGTGCACGGGCGATCGCGACCCGCTGCTGCTGGCCGCCGGAGAGCTGGGCGGGGTACTTCTCGGCCTGGTGGCCGACGCCGACCCGGTCGAGCAGCTCGCGCGCCTTCTTCTCCGCCGCCTCCTTCTTCTCCCCGCGGACCTTGATCGGGCCGAGCGTGACGTTCTCGAGGATCGTCTTGTGGGCGAAGAGGTTGAAGCTCTGGAAGACCATCCCGACCTCGGCGCGCAGCGCGGCGAGGGCCTTGCCCTCCTGCGGCAGCGGCTGGCCGTCGAGGGTGATCGTGCCCTCGTCGATCGTCTCGAGTCGGTTGATCGTGCGGCACAGCGTCGACTTGCCCGAGCCGGACGGGCCGATGACCACGACGACCTCGCCGCGCTTGACGGTGAGGTCGATGTCCTTGAGGGCGTGGAGCTGGCCGAAGTGCTTCTGCACGTCGCTCAGCACGACGAGGGGCTCGCCCCGGGTGGCCGTGACGGATCCCGATTCCTGCGCGGTCATAGGCGCAACCTATCGGCAGGTGGCCCGTCCGGGCCATGTCGCATGGCCCGAACGGACCATCACAGATGCGTGACGATTCCCGCCTCGGGGTCCCAGCGCCGCAGCGTGGCCAGGGTGAGCGTCACGTCCGCGTGCCCGAGCACCTCCAGCGCAGCGGGTACGTCGACCCGCCTGACGCGGCGGGCCAGGGTGACGTGCGGCAGCCAGCCGGCGTGCTGCACGTCCGTCAGTCCGGAGCGCAGGTCGAGCACTGCGCGGACCAGCGCGTCGGGCACGTCGAGCAGGCGGACGATCGACACTTTGGCCCCGCCGAGCAGCCCGATCCCTCCGATCCGGGCCTCGGTGGGCAGCAGTGGGGCGACGAGGTCACGGGCCTGCTGCTCGTCCTCGGCGGCCAGCGCCGGGGCGGCGACCACCGTGACGTGCGGGCTGTTGGTGGCACCGCGGTGGTCCAGCTGGGACGGGAGCCCGGCGTCGTGCAGCGCCTGCCAGTCTCGGCGTACGACGTCACTCCCGGCATCGTCCGGCAGCAGCTCGATCGCGTGCAGTCGGGGCATGGGGTGAGCCTAGGTCCGGCACGACCAGGAGGTGCTCGACGTCCTCGACCACCTCGTAGTCGCAGGTGAGCACCGAGCGCACGATGCGCTGCCGGGGCAGCTCCACGCCCCTCCGCTCGCGGTGGTGCTCCTCGCCGTCGACGCCGAAGACCCGCTCCCACGCGGTCCACTCGACCGAGTAGACGTGCGCGGTGGCGCTCATCGCGCGACCCGTCGCCCGAAGGTGGTCCCCCACAGTGGTGTCGTCACGAGATCCCCCCGGATGCCCGTCGTTGTTACTCTCTCGTTGGTCAAACGTTGCTCTTGTGGAGAAGTTACGGGCCCGCTGGGAGCACGCCGTCGCAGCGGTTCGGTCAGCGGACCGTGCGACGCCCGCTCGAGGTGCGTGAGGCCGATGCCGACGCGGCGTCGAAGACCCGCACCCAGTCGACCTGGGCGGTGTCGCCCAGCTCGTCCGACGTCAGCTCGGCGAGCTCGTAGTCCGAGGTGAGGTTCGACAGCACCAGGTACTGCTGGGCCTGGGAGACCGCGGTCTGCTCGCGGTAGTACTCACGACCGTCGACGCGGAAGACGTACTCCCGGGGGGTCCACTCGACCGAGAACACGTGGAACTCGTCCCACCAGTCGTTCCGCTTGGCGAGGATGCGTCGGGCGGCGGGAACGGGGTCGCCGAGGCTGACCTTGTTCCAGCCGGCCTGGTAGTAGTGGATGCTCGAGCTGATGGTCTCGGTGCCCCGGCCGTTGTCGCCGAAGAACTCCATCACGTCGATCTCGGCCCCCGCGGCGGGGTCGCCGTCGGCGTACACCGTGCCGGCGGGAAGCATCCAGAAGCCCGAGTGCATCCCCTTGGCGCGCTGCGGCTTGATGCGGGCAGCGACGATGCCGTGCTGGAAGAGCCGCGTGTGCTCGGTGGCCACCTGGCTGTTGAGGAGGTACGGGCTGGTGCCCGAGGTGGTACCGGCCGCTCGCGTGGAGGTGTAGGCGCACGGGGTCCCCGCGAGAGCGGGGTCGAGGGCGACGCCGAGGTGCAGCACGCCGCCGCTGACCCGTCGGGCGCTGGGGTCGGTGCGCGCGCAGGTCCGCGGGGCGTAGACGCTCTCGTGCTCGCGCTTCTGGTCGTTCCACACCGTGGCGTCGAGGGTGGTGCCGGAGAAGGTGTCCTCGAACGACGCCCGCCACCGCTTCGTCGCCACCGCGCCGGTCACCCAGGTGCGGCCGCTGCTGGCCGTGCGGGCGCGGTAGGTCCCGGGCGCCGGCGCGAAGGAGGCGGACCCCCAGCCGTCCTCGAGCGCGGTCGAGACCGGCTTCCAGCCGCGCCGCGTCTGCCGCTCGAGCGTGACGATGCTCCCGGGCGCGGCGGGGGTGAAGGTGGCGACCAGGGTGCCGGCGTCCGAGGGGGCCGCAGGTGCGGTTCCCGGCTGCACGATCGGGGGCAGGGAGACGAGGGTGCCGCGGACGTCCGCCTTCCGCGCGCCCGGACGGTGCTTCTGGGCCGCGTCGGCGCTCGCGCTCGTCCCGGCGAGCAACAGCACGGTAACAACAGAGAGGATCACCGCGCGGAAAGTAGGGTGAGCAGCCCTCTCGACACACGTATCCGTCGCACCGTGGGTCCTTGAGCTGCGCATGTCGCGTCTCCCGTTACCGTCTGGGGGGACCCAGGAGGCTGAATGCCGCCTGAGTGTTACCGGTCTGTTGATCTGAGGGAGACCTTGCGGGAAAAAATGGCAGAAATAGGTAAACCGTTGACAACTGGTGTGAACAGGTCAGGGCCCATGGCCCCATCGGCCCATGGCGGCGTGGTCAGAAAGGGCCACGCGGGCCATGGATCGCGGGACTAGTCCTCACCCTTCGGGCGCCTCGTCGACCTCGCGGGCGCGTCGAGTGCGGATTCCGTCGGCGCCCGGCGACCGCCGTACGCTGGATCCCGCCATGAGCACCGTTTCCGACAGCCCCGCCGACGCCGCTGTGCGCACCTACGAGGTCAAGACCCACGGGTGCCAGATGAACGTCCACGACTCCGAGCGCCTCGCGGGGCTGCTGGAGGACGCGGGCTACGTCCGGGCGAGCGGCAGCCAGGCCGACGTCGTCGTGCTCAACACGTGCGCGGTCCGGGAGAACGCGGACAACAAGCTCTACGGCAACCTCGGCCAGCTCGCGTCCGTGAAGGCCGCGACCCCCGGGATGCAGATCGCCGTCGGCGGCTGCCTGGCGCAGAAGGACCGCGAGACGATCACCTCACGCGCGCCCTGGGTCGACGTCGTCTTCGGCACCCACAACATCGGTTCGCTGCCGGTGCTGCTGGAGCGGGCGCGGATCGCCGAGGAGGCGCAGGTCGAGATCCTCGAGTCCCTGTCGGTCTTCCCCTCGACGCTGCCGACGCGGCGCGAGTCGGCGTACGCCGCCTGGGTGTCGGTGTCGGTCGGGTGCAACAACACCTGCACGTTCTGCATCGTCCCGGCGCTGCGCGGCAAGGAGAAGGACCGCCGGCCCGGCGAGATCCTCGCCGAGATCGAGGCGCTCGTCGCCGAGGGCGTCACCGAGATCACCTTGCTGGGCCAGAACGTCAACGCCTACGGCGTGGAGTTCGGCGACCGGCAGGCGTTCTCCCAGCTCTTGCGCGCCTGCGGGTCGATCGAGGGCCTGGAGCGGGTGCGCTTCACCTCGCCGCACCCGGCCGAGTTCACCGACGACGTGATCGAGGCGATGGCGGAGACGCCCAACGTGATGCCGTCGCTGCACATGCCGCTGCAGTCGGGCTCGGATGCGGTCCTGCGCGCGATGAAGCGCTCCTACCGGCAGTCGAAGTTCCTCGGGATCATCGACCGGGTGCGCGCCGCGATCCCCGACGCCGCGATCACGACCGACATCATCGTCGGCTTCCCCGGCGAGACCGAGGAGGACTTCCAGGCCACCCTCGACGTCGTCCGCGCCGCGCGCTTCTCGTCGGCCTTCACCTTCCAGTACTCCAAGCGCCCCGGCACGCCCGCCGCCGTCCTCGAGGACCAGATCGCGCCCGACGTGGTCAAGGACCGCTACCTCCGCCTCGCCGCCGTCGTCGACGAGATCGCGTGGGAGGAGAACAAGGCGCTCGTCGGTCGCACGCTCGAGCTGATGGTGTCGGAGGGCGAGGGCCGCAAGGATCTCGAGACCAAGCGGCTCTCCGGCCGTGCGCCGGACAACCGGCTCGTGCACTTCTCGGCCGACTTCTCCGGCCTGTCCGACTCCTCCGTCCGGCCGGGCGACATGGTCACCGTCGAGGTCACCTACGCCGCCCCCCACCACCTCGTCGCCGACGGCCCCGTCCTCGCCGTCCGCCGCACCCGTGCGGGCGATGCCTGGGAGCGCCGAACGTCCGCCCCGTCCGCGCCCAACGGCGTGGGTCTCGGCATGCCGACGGTCGGGGTCCCCGCGCCCCTGCCGCCGGCTGCCCCTGCCTGCGGCTGACCTTTTCCCTTTGTCGGAGTCCCCGCCTGTGCGGGGACTCCGACCACAGTGCGGTGATCCTGGTGCGGCAGCCGCACCACAGTGACCGCACAAGCGACGTTCAGCCGGCGAGGCGGTCCGTCTCCGGGCACTGCGGACAGAGGGTGAGCACGCCGTGCCACCCGCGTACCTCGAGGAGCCGCCCGACCCTGGTTGCCGTCGTGCACGGACGGCCGAACACCTGCCCCCAGCCCAGGCGCACGGTCCCGAGCCGCTCCACCGCGGCGTCGATCGCGGTCGAGGTCGGCGTCGCGCTGAGCAGCGCGGTCGTGCCACATCCGTCCATCGAGCTCGACCAGCTGGTCGTACGCGTCGTAGGCCACGTCGCGGTAGACCGGCCCCCGGCTCGACCCGAGGGCCTGCCGGCGGCCGGTCGGCAGGCCGTGCGGCCGTTCGACGAGGGTGAGGTAGCCGTGCTCGAGGACCGAGCACGTTCCGTGCTGCAGGTCGGCCACCACGCCGGTGAGGAACTCGCGCCGGGGGACCCGGGCCCGCGCATCCAGTGCTGCGCTGATGCGCGCTGCCTGCGTGCGCCGGGCCTGGATCGCGTCCGCGAGGACCGAGATGGCGCCGAAGTCGTCGGGCTCGCGAGCGGCGACGTCGATCAGCGCCTCCTCGATCCGTACGCGTGGCGGGCTGGTGTTCCACATGACCCGCTCGTGGAACCCGCTGGTCCGGTGCAGGCGGTACCCGGCGGTAGGCACCCGCGCATGGCGATCGCGATCCACCGCGAGGTGGATGACCGAGTCGTCGGACGCAGCGCGGCCGGGTCCGTCCGCGGCGCGGAGTGCGCTCTCACGGGTCAGCGCCGCCGGCCACACCAGGTGTACGCCGACCCACGCCCGCTGCAGCCAGGTGAGCTCCCCGGTGTGGTTGACGTACACCCCGTCGTGGACGCGAACCAGGTCGCGCCGTCGGATCAGGCGCTGGAGGTCGTACGGCGCCATCTGCGCGTCGCCGTTGAGCTGGCGACGGGAGATGACGCCGGACTGGAGCGAGATGAGGTCGGCGTACGCCTTGAGGTCCATCCCTCATGCTCGGCGGCGCTCCGGGGCGCCCGCCAGAGGCCGTGCCGCGCCTGTGGAGAAGCACTGTGCGGTGATCCTGACGCGGGATGCGCACCAGGATCACCGCACAACTGTCGGAGTCCCCGGATATCCGGGGACTTCTGAGGAGCTGGACGGCTCAGGCGGGAGGTTCCGGCGACCCGTCCTCGGCCTCCTGGCCGGCGTCGGGGGAGGCCGTCGTACCGGCCTCGGCGTCGTCCGCCTCGCCCTCGGGCGCCTGGGGCTTGTCGTCGGGCTCGGAGACGCCGTCGGGGAGCACGTCGTCGACGGCGGGGTTGTCGTCCGGGTTCAGGTCGCGGCCCAGGCCGTTGTCGTCCGGGTCGTCGGCGATCGCGTCCACGCCGCCCGGGTAGAGCTCCGGGTCCTCCGTCACCGGGGTCGGCATCGGGCTCAGCTCGTCGTTGCTCATCGGGTTCCCTCCCATGGGTGATCGCTCAGATGGTGCCTCGCCGGTCCCGGGCCGACCACCCCCGAGGGGCGGGGCGGGCGCCGAAACCTCAGAAGCCGAAGGTCAGGTAGACAGCACCGGACGACAGCTGCGCGAGCGCGTACGCCTCGTGCGGCACCATCGGCTCGGGCAGCGCCGAGAGCGGGAACCAGCCGATCTCGGCCGCCTTCTCGGGCTCGACCACGCGCGGCGTCCCGCTCCACGAGCGGGACGTGAAGAACCAGTCGACCCGCTCGTCGATCGCGTCGGCGTGCTGCGTGCGCTGCATGGTGAACTCCAGCGTCAGCGAGACGTCGGTGACGCCCAGCTCCTCGACCGCCTCGCGTCGCGCGGCGTCGTACGCCGTCTCGCCCCGCTCGACGTGCCCGGCCGCGGCGGCTGCCCAGTGCCCGTCCATGTAGGGGGTGCCCTGCCGCAGCTGGAGCAGCACCTCGGTGCCTGCGTCGCCCTCGCGGAGGAGGTAGACGTAGGACGCGGGGACGAGTGCGAAGCGGTCGGTCACGCCGCCGACCCTAGGCAGTCAGGGGGCAGGCGTGGCGGGCGGGATGTCGTCGTTCTTGCCGTCGAGGTTGTCGAGGGCGTCGCGCGCCTTGCCGGTCGCCTGGTCGATCTTGTCGGCGTGCTTGCCACCGGTCTTCTCGTTGGCGAACTTGCCGGCCTTGTCGATGCCGTCGGCGATCTTGTCGCCGTGCTGGTCGACCGCCTCGGTGAGCTTGGCCTTCGCCTTGTCCAGGAAACTCATCAGGTCCTCCTTGAGGAGCGCCGGCCCACCCGGACGGGTGAGGACTCCAGCAGTGACGACGATAGCCAGACTGCGACAATCCGGACATGCCTCGTCCCATCGTCGCCCTCGTCGGTGCGACGGCCTCCGGCAAGACCGGGCTGAGCCTCGACCTCGCCGAGCGCCTCGGCGGCGAGGTGGTCAACACCGACGCGATGCAGGTCTACCGCGGCATGGACATCGGCACGGCGAAGCTCCCGGTCGACGAGCGCCGCGGCATCCCGCACCACCTGCTCGACCTGCTCGACGTCACCGAGCCGGCGACCGTCGCCCTCTTCCAGGGGTGGGCGCGCGAGGTCGTCGCCGGCATCCGCGAGCGAGGAGCGACCCCCGTCCTCGTCGGCGGCTCGGCGCTCTACACCCGCGCGATCGTCGACCGCTTCGAGTTCCCCGGCACCGACGAGTCGTTGCGCCGCGAGCTCGAGGCCGAGCTCGAGCGGGTCGGCGGCCAGGCACTCCACGAGCGGCTCGCGCACGTCGACCCCGACGCCGCCGCGCAGATCCAGCCCGACAACGGCCGGCGCGTGGTCCGCGCCCTCGAGGTCATCGCCCTCACCGGGCGGCCCTACGGCGCCAGCCTCCCGCGACTGGAGTACGCCGACCCGCTGACCGTGCAGATCGGCGTCGACATCGACCGGCCGACGCTCGACGAGCGCATCGCCCGCCGGGTGGACGAGATGTTCGCCGGCGGCTTCGTCGAGGAGGTCGAGGCCCTGCTGGCCTCCGGCCTCGCGGACGGGCGTACGGCCAACCGCGCCATCGGCTACCGCGAGGTCGTCGGCTACCTCGCGGGCGACCGGTCGAGGGCCGAGGCGATCGAGCAGACCAAGACCGCGACGCGGCGCTTCGCCCGGCGCCAGGACGGCTGGTTCCGCAAGGACCCGCGCATCGTGTGGGTCGCGCACGACGACCCCGACCGCGTGGCGAAGGCGGTCGGGGCGATCGACGCCCTCGTCGGGTAGAGCGCAACGTCGATCAAGCGCGCTGTCGGTGGCCGGTGTGAGGGTGGCTCGATGGCGACCATCTACTACACCGGCTGCACCCTCGACGGCTTCATCGCGACCGACGACCACTCGCTCGACTGGCTGACCTCGCGCGACATCGACCAGGACGGCCCGATGGCCTACCCGGCGTTCCGCGAGCGGCTCGGCGCGTGCGCGATGGGTGCGACGACCTGGCAGTGGATCCTCGACCACGACGACGACCCGTGGGGTCCGCTGCCGACCTGGGTGCTGACCCACCGCACCTTCCCGGAGGCTCCGCCCAGCGTGCGGTTCGACCGCGACGACGTACGCCGCGTCCACGCCGACATGACCGAGGCCGCCGATGGCAAGGACCTCTGGATCGTCGGCGGGGGAGAGCTGGTCGGGCAGTTCCACGACGCGGGACTGCTCGACGAGGTGTGGCTCCAGTACGCCCCGGTGGCGATCGGCAGCGGCGCGCCGGTGCTCCCGCGGCACGTCGAGCTCAGACTCGAGGAGACCGCGCGCAACCGTGACTTCATGTGCGGTCGCTACACGGTGGTGCGCTGAGACACCCTCCGGCGGGCGTGGACAGCCCGCGCGGCGTGGGGGCAGGGTGGACGGACCATCTCTCGGGAGGAACCCCCCATGCACCTGCGTACGTCCCTCGCCGCCGTCACCGCGGCCGGCCTCGTCTCCGGGCTCGTGCTCGCGAACCCGACGGGCGCGACCGGCGCCCAGCCGCCGGGCGGCGCCGACGCCCGGCCGACCGCCAAGATCCCGACCGCGATCGGCAAGGGCGGTGCCGTCACGACGGTCGACCCCGAGGCCAGCGCGGCCGGCCTCAAGGTGCTGAAGGCCGGCGGCAACGCGGTCGACGCGGCGGTCGCCGCGGCCGCGACCCTCGGCGTCACCGAGCCCTACAGCGCCGGCATCGGCGGTGGCGGCTACTTCGTCTACTACAACGCCAAGACCGGCAAGGTCCGCACGCTCGACGGCCGCGAGACCGCGCCCAGCAGGATGCCGCAGGACGCGTTCATCGACCCGGCGACCGGCAAGCCCTACCCGTTCACGCCCGACCTGGTGACCAGCGGCGTCAGCGTCGGCACGCCCGGGACCCTCGCGACCTGGGACAAGGCCCTCGCCAACTGGGGGACCTGGACGCTCGGCGAGGCGCTCGCCCCGGCCACCAAGGTCGCCGACCGTGGCTTCAAGGTCGACGAGACCTTCCGCCAGCAGACCCTCGACAACGAGGAGCGGTTCCGCGCCTTCAAGGACACGAAGAAGCTGTTCCTGCCCGGCGGCGACGCCCCCGAGGTCGGCTCCATCTTCCGCAACCCCGATCTGGCCGCGACCTACCGGACGATCGCCGCGAAGGGCACGTCCGCGTTCTACCGCGGCCCGCTCGCGCGCCTGATCTCCGACGTCGTGCGCAAGCCGCGGACGAGCAAGAACACCGAGCTGCCGACCCCGAAGGGCTACCTCACGCCGCGCGACCTGCGCGACTACAAGGTCCGCTCGCAGCGCGCGACGAAGGTGAGCTACCGCGGCCACGACGTCTACGGCATGGCGCCGTCGTCGTCCGGCGGCACCACTGTCGGCGAGGCGCTCAACATCCTGGAGCGCTACGACCTGCCGGCGATGACGCCCGAGGCGGCCCTCCACCACTACCTCGAGGCGAGCGCGCTCGCCTTCGCCGACCGCGGGAAGTACGTCGGCGACCCGGCCTTCGTCGACGTCCCGGTCAAGCGGCTGCTGGACGACGAGTACGCCGCCGAGCGCGCCTGCTCGCTCGACCCGAGCAAGGCGGCCACCAAGCCGGTCGCCGCCGGCGACGTGACGTCGTACGACGGGGTGTGCGGCCCGGCGACCGCGAAGGGCACGACCGACGCAGACACCGAGAACATCTCCACCACCAACCTCACCGTCGCCGACAAGTGGGGCAACGTCGTGGAGTACACCCTCACCATCGAGCAGACCGGCGGCTCGGGCATCACCGTCCCCGGCCACGGCTTCCTGCTCAACAACGAGCTGACCGACTTCTCGACCGTGTACGACGCCGCCGACCCCAACCGGATCCAGCCGGGCAAGCGGCCGCGCAGCTCCATGTCGCCGACGATCGTGCTCAAGGACGGCAAGCCGTTCCTCGCGCTCGGCTCGCCCGGCGGCTCGACGATCATCACCACGGTGCTGCAGATGCTGGTCAACCGGATCGACCTCGGGATGACCATCGAGCAGGCGATCGCGGCGCCGCGCGCCAGCCAGCGCAACACCGCGAGCGTCACCGCGGAGCCAGCATTCATCGACGCCTACGGTGCCGCCCTCACCGCGCTCGGCCACACCCTCGCGCCGGCGGGCGACGCCTTCACCAGTGCGGCCGAGATCGGCGCCGCGACGGCGATCGAGTTCGGCCCGGGCAAGAAGCTCACTGCGGTCGCGGAGCCGTTCCGCCGCGGCAAGGGCTCGGCCAAGGTGGTCTCACCGGAGTAGGCCCTTCGCCGGTTGAGGTGCGAGGGCGCCCGAGCCTCGAAACCCCTGGGGTTTCGAGGCTCGCTCCGCTCGCACCTCGACCACCGAGGGGGTGCCACACTTGGACCGTGAGCTACCCCTTCCTCAAGGGCCACGGCACGGAGAACGACTTCGTGGTGCTGCCCGACGCTGACGGCAACGTGCACGGCGAGCTGTCCGAGGACCGGGTGCGCGCGCTCTGCGACCGCCGCGCCGGCATCGGCGGTGACGGCGTGCTGCGCGCCGTACGCCGGGACGGCGGCTGGTTCATGGACTACCGCAACTCCGACGGGTCGGTCAGCGAGATGTGCGGCAACGGCATCCGGGTGTTCGCGCGCTACCTCCACGAGCGCGAGGGCGAGCCGTTCCCGATGAAGATCCACACCCGCGACGGGATCAAGGTCCTCGACCGCACGGGTGACGACTTCACCGCCGACATGGGCGCCCCCGAGGTCTTCGCCGCGACCGAGGTGACCGTGACGGGTCGCAGCTACCCGGCCGCACACGTCTCCATGGGCAACCCCCACGCCGTCGTCTTCGTCGACAACCTGGCCGAGGCCGGCTCCCTCGACGAGGAGCCCGAGCACGACGACTCGGTCTACCCCGACGGCGTCAACGTCGAGTTCGTCGTACGTCGCGGCGAGCACCATGTCGCGATGCGGGTCCACGAGCGCGGCTCGGGCGAGACGCGGTCCTGCGGCACCGGCGCGTGCGCGGTCGCGGTCGCGACCTCGCTCGTCGACGAGGCACCCCGCGGTACGCCGTACCGCATCGACGTCCCCGGCGGCACGCTCACCGTCGTGTGGACCGAGGACGACCGCGTCCTGCTCACCGGGCCGGCCGTCCTCGTCGCCGAGGGCCTGACCGACCTCTGAGGTCGAGTGCCCTCGCGGCACCGTCCGCCGCACGGCCGCGCACTCGACCCTTCTAGGATCCGGGCCATGGACATCACCGGATCTTCCGCCATCGTCACCGGCGGCGCGAGCGGCATCGGTGCCGCCGTCGCGCGCGCCCTCGCCGCCAGGGGCGCGGTCGTGGTCGTCGCCGACCTCAACGCCGAGAAGGGCGAGGCGCTGGCCGCCGAGATCAACGGCGTCTTCGCCTCCGTCGACGTGACGAAGACCGAGCAGGTCGCCGCCGCCGTCGAGGCCGCTGCCGAGATCGCTCCGCTGCGTGCGTGCGTCAACTCCGCCGGCATCGGCTGGGCGCAGCGCACGATCGGCCGAGACGGGCTGCTCGAGCAGGCGCACGACCTCGACGCCTTCCGCAAGGTCGTCGAGATCAACCTCATCGGCACCTTCGACATGACCCGCCAGGCCGCGACCGTGATGAGCCGCAACGAGCCCGACGAGGACGGCCAGCGCGGCGCGATCGTCAACCTCGCGTCGGTCGCCGCCTTCGACGGCCAGATCGGCCAGGCGTCCTACTCCGCCTCCAAGGGCGGCGTCGTCGGGATGACCCTCCCGGTCGCCCGCGACCTGTCGGCCGCCGGCATCCGGCTCAACACGGTGGCGCCCGGCCTCATCGACACCCCGATCTACGACGCGTTCCCCGATCCCGACGAGTTCAAGGCCAACCTCGGCCAGAACGTGCTCTTCCCCAAGCGCCTCGGCCGCGCCGAGGAGCTCGCCAGCATGGTCGTCGAGTGCCTCACCAACTCCTACATGAACGGCGAGACGATCCGCGTCGACGGCGGCATCCGGATGCCACCGAAGTGAGGACGTCGTAGGGTCGCGCCCATGAATCGGGGGATTCTCGCTCGCGCGACGCTCGTGACCATTGCGGCCATCGCCGGACTTCCGGTCCTGCTCGCTCCGGCGTCGGCCGCGCCGGTGGCGTGCACCCAGAGCTTCCAGGGCGCCGGCGGTTTCGTTCCGGACGGGCAGGGCCGCCCTTTCACCCTGACCGTGCCGGACGACGCGTTCCTCCCGGGCGCGACGGTGACCGACGTCGATGTCCGGGTGGTCTGGGAGAACGCGCGCGCCGCCACCATCAGCGCGGTGCACGCCGGTGCGACACAGCCGCTCCTCTCCTCGCTCGGGCTCGACTACCGGGCCTACGACGTGACCTTCGACGACGAGGCGCCTGCCGCATGGACCGCCGCAGCCACCACGGGACGGCACCGGCCGTCGGGCGACCTCGCTGCCTTCGACGCGTCGAGCGCCGCCGGACAGTGGGGCCTGGCCGCCAGCGCGCCCTTCAACTTCGGGCCGCTCGTGATCTCGAGCTTCGAGGTGACCATCACGACCTCGGGCTGCGACTCCGACGGGGACGGCGTCGCGGAGAACGTCGACAACTGTCCGACCGTTCCCAACGCTGACCAGCTCGACTGGGACGGCGACCAGCGGGGCAACGCCTGCGACGGCACGCCCGGCACGCCACCGCCGACGCCGTCCCCGACGGCCGCGTCTCCCACCACCGCGCCGTCGACGACCCCGCCGGTCGCGCCGATCTCGCCGTCCTGCACGGCTGGCTGCGCCTACACCCGGACGGTGGACCTGCGCCACCAGGCTGCGCGACACCGACTGCTCGGGACGGTCACCTCACCCGCGGTCGGGTGCGAGAGCAGCGTCCCCGTCACCCTGTGGCGCAAGCGGTCGGGGGCCGACCGCAAGCTGGTGGTCCTGACCACGCGGGCATCGGGATCCTTCCGCACGAAGGCGCCGCGCAGGGCGGGCCGCTACTACGCCACGGTCACGTCCAGGGACCAGGCGCTGTGCGGCGACGCCAGCTCGCGCGTCGTACGGATCCGGCGACGCTGACCGTCGGGACGTCGGACCTCCGCCGCGGGCTGGTAGCCGTTCACCCCACCGCCCTTTCCCGGGGTGTGGCCGGGCGAGCCGGCCACACCTACCCTGTGCCGATGCGCCTGCTCCCGACCCGGCTCGCCCTGATCGCACTGGTGGCTGGATTCGTGTCGATGGTCGGCCCGGCCGCTCCGGCCGGTGCCGCGCCCGTGCCGTGCGTACGCACGATCAACGGTGCGGCGGCCAACGTCGCGCCGGACGCGGCTGGCGATCCGCCGTTCACCTCGACGGCGATCGACCTCCAGGCACCGGTGGCCCCCGGGCTCGTCGAGGACGTCGACGTCTCGGTCTCGCTCGACCATCCCGACGCCTACCAGGTGCGCGTACGCCTCTCGCACGCCGGCACCACCTCCATCCTCCAGCGACGGTTCGCCGACAGCGGCCCGCAGGTGCGGCCGCTCACGTGGGACGACGAGGCGGCCGCGGTCTACGGGCCGACGTCGACGCCCGGCACCTACCGACCCGACCAGCCACTCAGCGCCCACGACGGAGCGGCCTCGGGTGGTGCGTGGCGGCTGCTGGTCGACAACTGGGGGGCAGCCGCCGGACGCGTGGTCTCGTGGAGCATCACGATCAGCTACACCGCCTGCGACGGGGACGACGACGGCGTCGAGGACCACGTCGACAACTGCGACCCGGTGGCCAACCCCGACCAGTCCGACATCGACCGCGACGGGATCGGCGACGCGTGCGACGGAGACCCCGACGGTGACGGCGTCGGCTCCCAGGCGGACAACTGCCCGCAGGTCTCCAACGCGACCCAGGTCAACAGCGACGCCGACGCGCTCGGCGACGCGTGCGACGCCGACGACGATGACGACAGTCGTGCCGACGTGAGCGACGGGTGCCCGCTGGTCGGGGCAGCCACCTCGTCCGGGTGCCCGGCCGTGGCGACGAAGGTCCGGCTCCGCAAGGAGAAGTCGCGCCTCGTCGGTCGCGTGCGCTCCGACCGCGGGGCGTGCGTCGACCAGGTCCGGGCCACCGTGAAGAGGAAGAAGCCCGGCCGCGACCCCAAGCTGGTCGTCGTCATGACGAAGCCCGACGGCCGCTTCCGTACGCGGCTCCCGAAGGCGGCCGGTCGCTACTACGTCGTCGTCCGCAAGCGGTACGCCGTCGGCGTCGCCGAGTGCGGCAGCAGCCGGTCCGCCGCCGTCCGGGTCCGCCGCTGACGTTCGGGGCCGCCGGCAGGTTTCAGGACTCCGTCCGCGGGGAAGGTCCCGCGCATGGGACAGCAGCGCGGGAGCCGGGTCTTCGTCGGGGTGGTGCTGGGCGTCGTGGCGGCACTCGGGATCACGCAGCCCGGTGCCTCCGCCGAGTCGCCCGGGTGGGGCTCCACCACGCAGGTCGCTGACGGGGCGATCTCACCTGACTACCCGACGGCGTGCCCCAGGCCGTCGGGCTCCGCCGGCACGGACTCCCAGCTGCCGTGCGAGCCGACGGAGCGTGACCGCGACGGCGACGGCTGGCTGGACTTCGAGGACAACTGCCCCGCCGTCTACAACCCCGGTCAGGAGGACGCCGACGCCGACGGCATCGGCGACGTCTGCGACCCGACCCCCACGCCCACCTCGCCCCCGACCACGACCGCCCCGCCCACCACGCAGCCGCCCACGACGCAGCCGCCGACCACCCCGCCGCCGACGACGCAGCCTCCCGTGGCGCCCTCGCCGACCGCGACCCCGACCGGGGTGCCGACCGGACTGCCGGGGTGCCAGAGCTCGTGCACCTACGAGCGGCAGGTCGCCCTCCGGGTGACCGCCACCAAGCTCAAGGGAGCCGTCGACTCGGTCGCCCAGGGGTGCCGAGCGGACGCGACGGTCACGGTGTGGCGCAAGAAGAAGGGCACGGACCGCCGGCTGGTGGTGCTCACGAGCAAGCAGACCGGCTCCTTCCGCACTGGTCGCCCCGCCCGCGCCGGCCGCTACTACGTCACCGTCACCTCGCCCGAGCAGCCGCTCTGCGCGCCGGTGACCTCCCCGACGGTGCGGATCAAGCGCACCTGACGGCGTACGCCTGTGGCGAAAGCGTTCGCGCTCCCCGACCTCGCCGACCTACGCTTGTCGGCATATGACGAACGCACCTGACTTCAACCTGCGCGACGCCCTCGACGCGACCCGTGGCTGGGACGACGACTCGATCGAGCTCGACGACGACCTGCTCGAGGACTCCGACGGGGACGACACCGACGCCGACTGGGACGGCGAGTCCGGCTACGACGACGCCGACCCCGAGGAGCTGACGGTCGGTGCGCAGGAGCTCGCCGAGCGCCACGCGCTCCGACGGGTCGCTGCCCTGCGCACCGAGCTCGAGGACATCACCGAGGTCGAGTACCGCCAGCTCCGCCTCGAGAAGGTCGTGCTCGTCGGCGTGTGGACCGGCGGCACCGTCACCGACGCCGAGAACTCGATGGCCGAGCTCGCCGCGCTCGCCGAGACCGCAGGCTCCGAGGTGCTCGAGGCGGTCTTCCAGCGCCGCCACTCGCCCGACCCGGCGACCTTCATCGGTCGCGGCAAGGTCGAGGCGATCCGCGAGATCGTCCAGGCCACCGGCGCCGACACCGTGATCTGCGACGGCGAGCTCGCGCCCAGCCAGCTGCGCAACCTCGAGGACAGGATCAAGGTCAAGGTCGTCGACCGCACCGCCCTGATCCTCGACATCTTCGCCCAGCACGCGAAGAGCAAGGAGGGCCAGGCGCAGGTCGAGCTGGCCCAGCTGCAGTACATGAAGCAGCGCCTCCGCGGCTGGGGTGGCAACCTCTCCCGCCAGGCCGGTGGCCGCGCCGCCGGCGGTGACGGCATCGGTGGCCGCGGCCCCGGTGAGACCAAGATCGAGACCGACCGGCGCCGGATCAACACCAAGATCGCCAAGCTCCGTCGTGAGCTCAAGGAGATGCGCGGCACCCGCGAGGTCAAGCGCCAGTCGCGCCGCCGCAACCACATCCCCAGCGTCGCCATCGCCGGCTACACCAACGCCGGCAAGTCCTCGCTGCTCAACCGGCTGACCGACGCCGGGGTGCTGGTCGAGGACTCGCTCTTCGCGACGCTCGACCCCACCACGCGTCGTACGACGACCTCCGACGGCCGCATCTACACGATGTCCGACACCGTGGGCTTCGTCCGCCACCTGCCCCACGGCCTGGTCGAGGCGTTCCGCTCGACGCTGGAGGAGGTCGCCGACAGCGACCTGCTGCTCCACGTCGTCGACGGCTCGCACCCCGACCCGGAGGGCCAGATCGCCGCGGTCCGCGAGGTCCTCGCCGAGATCAACGCGACCAAGGTCCCCGAGATCATCGTGATCAACAAGGCCGATGCCGCCGACCCGATCGTGATCAGCCGGCTGCTGGCCCGCGAGCCGCACAGCGTGGTGGTCAGCGCGAAGACCGGCGACGGGATCGAGGAGGCGCTGAGGACGATCGAGTCCGAGCTGCCGCGTCCGCAGGTCGAGTTCGACGTGCTGCTGCCCTACGAGCGCGGCGACCTGGTCAACCGGATCCACCAGGAGGCCGAGATCGGCTCGCTCGAGCACACCGGCGACGGCACCCTCGTCGCCGGACGGGCCAACGCCGACCTCGCGAGCGAGCTGACGGCGTACGCCCGCTGACCCTTTCGGGTGCGAGGGGCGTACAGTCACCTGCGTTTTGCGTCCCGATTCGGCGGAACCTCCCGGTCCTGTCACCCGTTGACGTGTCCGGGCCCGGATTCGGGCGAAATCTGTCTCGTGTTGGAGGATGTCGCGCATGTCACGTGGTGTCTGGGTCCGGTTCTTCCTCGTGCTCGGCCTGCTGGTCGGGTGCCTGGCGCTGGCGATCAACGTCAAGCCCAACCTGGGTCTCGACCTCAAGGGCGGCGCGCAGTTCGTCTTCCAGGCGGAGGGCACGGAGCAGACGCCGGCCACCGCGGAGAACGTCGACAAGACGCTGCAGGTGCTCCGCGGCCGCGTGGACGCCCTCGGTGTCGCCGAGTCGACCCTCGTGCGCCAGGGCGAGAACCGGATCCTCGTCGAGCTCCCCGGTGTCACCAGTGACGCCGAGGCGCAGAACGCCGAGGAGCGCATCGGCACCACGGCCAAGCTGACCATCCACGAGGTCGTCGCGACCGCGCAGGCCGACGCCGAGCCCAGCAAGAAGGGCAACGAGATCCTGCCGTCCGACCAGGGCGACTCGCTCGAGATCGGCCCGACGGTCATCCAGGGTGACGAGATCACCGGGGCGCAGGCCGTCCAGCGCGACCAGAGCGTCGAGTGGGTCGTGGCCATCGACTTCAGCGGCAAGGGTGGCGACACCTGGGCCGACATCACCGGCAAGGCCGCCTGCAACCCGTCCGGCGATCCCAAGCGCCGCATCGCGATCGTGCTGGACGGCGAGATCATCTCCTCGCCCGAGGTCAACACCGGCGTCGGCTGCGACGTCGGCATCCGCGGCGGGTCCACCGACATCACCGGCAACTTCAGCGCGAACGACTCCAAGGAGCTCGCGGCGCTGATCGAGGGCGGCTCGCTGCCGCTCGAGCTGAAGGCCATCTCCGACCGCCTCGTCGGCCCCTCGCTGGGTGCCGCGGCGATCGACGCCTCCATCGAGGCCGGCATCATCGGCATCGTCCTGACCGGCCTGTTCATCATCTTCGTCTACCGGCTCGTCGGGTTCGCCGCGACCATCGCGCTGGCGTCGTACGCCCTGCTGGCCTACGCGATGCTCGTCGGGCTCGGCTCGACGCTCACCCTGCCGGGCCTCGCCGGCTTCGTGCTCGCGATCGGCATGGCCATCGATGCCAACGTGCTCGTCTTCGAGAGAGCGAGGGAGGAGTACGTCGCCTACCCCTCCGCCGGGCTGAGGCGGGCGCTGGCGGTCGGCTTCAACAAGGCGTGGAGCGCGATCATCGACTCCAACGTCACCACCCTGCTCGCGGCCGGCCTGCTGTTCTTCCTCGGCTCCGGTCCGATCAAGGGCTTCGGTGTCACGCTGACGATCGGTGTCGTCGCCTCGATGGTCTCCGCGCTGATCATCGCTCGCGTGCTGTGCGACCTCGCCGTCGCCAACAAGCCGGTCTCCCGTCGGCCTGCTGTCAGCGGCCTCAGCCACCACGGCAAGGTCCGGCTCTGGCTCGACAAGAAGAACCCGCAGCTGGTCAAGCGCCGCAACACCTGGCTCGGCATCTCCGCCGCCGCCCTCATCATCGCGATCGTCGGCATCTTCACGCAGGGCCTGCAGCTCGGCGTGGAGTTCACCGGTGGGCGCCAGCTCGACTACTCGGTCTCCAAGGACATGACGGTCGACCAGGCCCGTGAGGCGGTCGCTGCGGCCGGCTTCCCGGAGGCCGTCGTGCAGACCGCCGACACCGCCAACTTCACCGTCCGCACCGGCACGATCAGCAACGACGAGGAGCAGCGGATCGAGGCCGAGCTGGCCAAGGTCGGCGGCGACGTATCCAAGGTCGACGACCAGACGATCGGCGCCTCGCTCGGCAAGGAGCTGCGCAACAACGCGCTCATCGCCTTCGGCGTCGCCTTCCTCGCCCAGCTGCTCTACCTCGCAGTCCGCTTCAAGTGGACCTTCGGTGTCGCCTCCGTGCTCGCGATGGTCCACGACGTCGTCCTCGTCGTCGGCCTGTTCGCCTGGCTCCACAAGCCGATCGACGGCATCTTCCTCGCAGCGGCCATGACCATCGTCGGCCTGTCGGTCAACGACACCGTCGTGGTGTTCGACCGCATCCGCGAGCGCTGGTGGGGCTCGAAGCCCGAGGACGACTTCAACGAGATCGCCAACAGGGCGGCCGTCGAGACCATCCCGCGCACGGTCAACACCGGCCTGGGTGCGATGTTCATCCTGGCCGCACTCGCCGTCCTCGGTGGTGACTCGCTCCAGGACTTCGCCATCGCCCTGCTCGTCGGCCTCGTCGTCGGCACCTTCTCCTCCGTCTTCGTCGCGACCCCGCTCCTGACTTACATGCAGGCCAAGTACCCGATGTCGCGGGTCAAGAAGGAGAAGGTCGAGCGCGCGCCGGAGGACTCGGGCGCCGTCGTCTGACGCTTGCTCGCTCGTCCTTGTCGGAGTCCCCGCTCGTGCGGGGACTCTGACACCTGGAGGCCGTTGCAACCCCCTCCAGGTGTCCGACTCGCCCTCCCAGTTCACGGGAGGTCGTACGCTCGAGCCATGTTGTGGCTCCTGCTGATCGTCGTCCTGGGCGTCGTCGCCTACCGCTACCGGGTCAAGCTCCTTGCGAGGCTCCTCGGCCAGCCCGAGCGCCGCATCGAGCGCCAGATCGGCCGCAAGAAGAACTACTAGGCAGACCCGGCGGCGGGTTGTGGATGGCGTACGCCGTCCTGTCGGCGCCGCCCCGTAGGGTTCTCTGGTGCCCGAGACCGCCGCGACTCCCTCCACCGGCACGCCCGTCCGTGACGTGCTCGCCAAGGCGGTCAGCGCCCTCGGCGGGCAGCAGCGCGACGGCCAGGTGCAGATGGCCAGCGAGGTCGCGGAGGCCATGGAGGAGGGGCGCCACCTCCTCGTCCAGGCCGGCACCGGCACCGGCAAGTCGCTGGGCTACCTGGTCCCCGCGATGCTCCACGACAAGCGCGTCGTCGTCGCGACCGCGACCCTCGCCCTCCAGCACCAGCTCGTCGAGCGCGACCTCCCGCGCCTGGTCGAGGCGGTCAAGGGCGTGCCCGGCCTCGACACGTCCTACGCCGTCCTCAAGGGGCGGTCCAACTACGCCTGCTTGCACCGCATCCGGGCCGGTGTCCCCGACGACCAGGGCACCCTCGTCGACGTACCGACCGGGTCGATGGCCGAGAAGGTCCTCGAGCTCCGGGCGTGGGCGGAGGAGGAGTCGGAGCAGGGCGGGTCCGGCGAGCGCGACAACGCGCCGCGCCACACCGACCGCGAGTGGCGCCAGGTCGCGGTCAACCACCGCGAGTGCCTCGGTGCCTCGAAGTGCCCCTTCGGCGCGGAATGCTTCGCCGAGCTCGCCCGCGAGAAGGCGCAGCGCAGCCACCTGATCGTCACCAACCACTCCCTCCTCGCGATCGACGCGATCGAGGACGTGCCGATGATCCCCGACTACGACACGGTCGTGATCGACGAGGCCCACGAGCTCACCGCCCGCGTCACCCAGGCGTCCACCGACGAGCTCGGCGCGGGCGACATCGAGCGTGCCGCCCGCCGTTCGTCCCGCTTCACCGCGGACGCCGCCGGCGATCCTGCCGGTGACCTCGAGGACGCCGCCGGCGCGCTGGCCGAGGCGATCGAGGCGACCCCGCCGGGACGGATCGACCAGGTGTCGACGCAGCTGGCCGACGCGCTGGTGCTCGTGCGCGACGCGGCGCGCGCCTGCCTGTCGGCGTTCCCGCGCGAGTCGCCCGGCAGCGACGGCGAGGGCGACGCGGGCCGTACGCAGGCCAAGGGCATGGTGCAGGAGGTCTTCGTCAACGCCGAGCGGATGGCGGCCGGCTCCGACCGCGACGTGCTGTGGCTGGGGGAGGCGCGCGACCGGTTCCCCGCCCGGCTGCACGTCGCGCCGCTCCAGGTGTGGGGCCCGATGCGCGACAAGCTCCTCACCGACAAGACCGTCGTCTTCACCAGCGCCACGCTCATGCTCGGCGGCGACTTCAGCGCGGTCGCGACCTCGCTCGGCCTCAAGCCGACCGAGCGCGAGGGCTCGATCGTGGCGCCGGCCGACGACGACACCGCCCTGCCGTGGAAGGGCCTCGACGTCGGCTCGCCGTTCGACTACGGCCAGCAGTCCATCCTCTACGTCGCCCGCCACCTGCCCCAGCCCGGCCGCGACGGCCTCGGGCAGGCGCAGCTCGACGAGATCTGCGACCTCGTCGACAAGCTCGACGGGCGCACGCTCGGGCTCTTCTCGAGCCGCCGCGCCGCCGAGACCGCCGCCGAGGCCGTACGCGCGCGGCTGCCGCACCTGACCACGCTCGCGCAGGGCGACGCGCAGCTGCCCGAGCTGGCCAAGCAGTTCGTCGAGGACCCGCACACCTGCCTGTTCGGCACCCTCTCGCTCTGGCAGGGCCTCGACGTGCCCGGCGAGACCTGCCAGCTGGTGATCATCGACCGGATCCCGTTCCCGCGGCCCGACGACCCGCTGATGTCGGCGCGCGCCAAGGCCGCCGACGCCTCCGGTGGCAACGGCTTCATGGAGGTCTCCGCGACCCACGCGGCGCTGCTGCTCGCCCAGGGCGCGGGTCGCCTGATCCGTACGACGACCGACCGCGGCATCGTCGCCGTCCTCGACCCGCGGCTCGAGACCGCCCGATACGGCCGGTTCCTCAAGGCGTCGCTGCCGCCCATGTGGTCGACGACCGACCCGGCTCTCGTACGCCAGGCGCTGGCGCGGCTGGGTCAGAGCACGTAGGCGAGGACCAGGACCAGGGCGACCACGCCGATCATGGCGAGTGCGGTGACCTTGAGATCGATCCGGCCGCCGACCTCCTGCACGGCGGCGGGGCTGCTCGGTGCCGGCGCACCAGCCGTCGGTTTCGGCTCAGCCATCGGCGGGCTCGGTGTGGTCGTCCGCGCGGCTCCGGACCCGCGGCGGTCCAGCTCGGCCGTCACCGTGTCGAGCCAGGCGTCCACCTCGCCCATGTCGTACCCGGCACCGAGCCTGACCGGCGTGAACCTCAGCTGCTCGATCTCGGCGGGCGTGATCCCGGGTGTCCCGTCACTCTCGAACGAGGCCATCACGCGGTCGACGGTCGCGTCGACGTCGGCGACCTCGTAGCCCTCGCGCATGCGGGTGGTGCTGAACCTCGGACGATCGATCATCGTTCCCCCTCGTAGCCGAACACCTGGTAGTCCCGGCGGTACATCCGTGCGACCAGCTCGCGCAGCTCGTCCGACACCTGCCGGTCCCGGCCGCCGGGCGCGGTCTGGTTCTTCGGCGCGGTCGGCACCGCGGGTGCGCCGATCCGCTCGCACACCTCGGCGAAGTCGCGGTCGAACGACTCCAGCCGGCCGACGAAGTCGACCCGGTTGAGGTCGATCATCCTGCTCTGCAGCGTCAGGTGCTGGTCGGTGCCCGGCACCGCCGACAGGTCCTGGGTGGCCGTCCAGCGCGCGAACTCCTCCACCGTCTGCATCCGCTCGTGGGTCGCCGGGTCGAAGTCGTAGTAGTTGTGGTCGACCACCTTGTCGTGCCACGCCGACACGAACCGGTCGAGCGGGTCGCGCACGAACGCGAACGTGAAGTAGTCGGCGTACGTCGCCAGGGGGTAGCGGACCCGCATCGCGTGGTCGACGTCGAGGCTCACGCCGTGCGCCTCGCAGTGGTGCCGGATCGTGCGGGTCGCGACCTTGGCCACGCGGTACCAGACGAACCGGTGGCTGTGGCTGATCGTCAGGTTGTACGCCAGCGGGCTGAGCCAGCCGGACGCCTCACCCGCCACGGCGAGCCGGTCGATCTCCGCCTGCCCGGCCGGCGTCAGCCGCCGCCGGTTGGCCTCGCGCGTGCGGAACAGCTCGGGCGCGGGTACGGCGGGCTCGGACATCGCCGCGAGGCTACTACCCCGGTTGGCCGAGGAGCGACGGAGTCGCGTCACGAGACCCGGTCAGCCGAACGGGATCCGACCCCGCAGCGACGCCACGTCGCTCACCGGCGCCTTGCCCGTCTCCGCGATGATGTCGCGCGCCTTGTCGACGCTGTCCCAGACGTTCCAGAGCAGCACGCCGCGGACCGACCCCGACTTCAGGTAGTAGACGACGCCGGTGCCGACCTGGCCGTCCTTCCAGTCCTCGACCATGTCGAGCTGGCTGCTGGTCTCGCCGACCGCCTCGTAGCCGGCGTCGAGGATGTCGGACCAGAAGAAGGGCGTGTAGTCGTAGGCCTCGTCGGCCCCGGCCATCACCTTGCCGGCGTGCTCGCCGGACTTCTCGGCGTGGTCGACGTGCTCGACGCGACGGCGCCCGAGGAGCGCGTCGGGGTAGGACGCGACGTCGCCCGCGGCGTACACGTCGGTCGCGCTGGTGCGCAGGTGGTCGTCGACGACGATGCCGTTGTCGACGTCGAGGCCGGCCGCCTCGGCGAGACCGGTGCGGGGGAGGACGCCGACGCCGATGACCGCGGCGTCGGCGGCGATGTCGGTGCCGTCCTCGAGCCGGATGCGGACGCCGCCGTCGGACTCCTCGCCGCCCGCGACCGAGCCGTGCACGACGGTGACGCCGCGGTCTGCGAAGGCCTTGGTGAGGGTCGCCGCGAGCGCGCGCGGGAACATCGTCTCCTGCACGTCCTCGAGGTCGAGGACGAGCGTGACCTGGACGTCGTTCTGCACGAGGGCCGAGGTGATCTCCGAGCCGATGTAGCCGCCGCCCACGACGGCGACGTGGCTGCCCTTGTCGGCCACTGCGCGCAGGCGCTCGTAGTCAGCTGCAGTCCGGTAGTAGATGACCCGCGGTCCGGGGTCGACCGCGAGCGTGCGCGGCTCCGCGCCGGTCGCCAGCAGCAGCGAGCCGTAGCCGACGCTGCTGCCGTCGGCGAGGCGTACGACGTGCGCGTCGGGGTCGATCGCGGTCACCGTGGTGTCGGTGACCAGGTCGACGTGGTCGTCGTCCTCGAGGTCGCCGGCGAGCGAGCTGCCCTCGAGGGTCTCGTCGTCCTTGAGCCACAGGTCCTTGGAGAGGGCCGGCCGGTAGACCGGCTTGTCGGGTTCGGAGCCGAACACCCCGATCGATCCGCTGGAGTCGCCGGACCGGATGCCCTTCACGGCACTGGCCGCGGCGACCCCCGCTCCGACGATGACGTAGTCGTAGGTCTTCTCGGCGTCGCTCATGCCGCCATCGTGTCCCGCGCGCGGTCACCCTTCAATGCGCGACCACCCCTTCGTTGGCCGAGGAGGTCGCGCAGCGACTGTCGCGAGACCCGTCAGAGGCTCCGCAGCACCGCCGTCACGACACCGAGGATCGTGGCGTTGTCGCCGGGGATCGGGTCGTACGCCTCGTTGTGCGGCAGCAGCCAGACGTGGCCGTCCTTGCGCTGGAACGTCTTCACGGTGGCCTCGCCGTCGATCATCGCGGCGACGATCTGACCGTTGTCCGCGGTCTGCTCCTGGCGGATCACGACGTAGTCGCCGTTGCAGATGGCCGCGTCGACCATCGAGTCCCCGGAGACCTCGAGGAGGAAGAGCGTGCCGTCGCCGACCAGCTGCTTGGGCAACGGGAAGACATCCGTGACGTCCTGCTCAGCGAGGATCGGGCCACCCGCGGCGATGCGGCCGACGAGCGGGATGTTGATCGCGGTGGGGGAGACGTCGCCGATCCCGGTCTCGTCGACGCTCGACTCCTCGCCGCTGGAGATGGAGCGGCGGGCCGCCATCACCTCGGGCAGGAAGACCTCGAGTGCGCGGGGCCGGTTGGGGTCGCGCTTGAGGAAGCCCTTGCCCTCGAGCACGCGCAGTTGGTGGGCCACGCTGGAGGACGACGTGAGGCCGACGGCCTGGCCGATCTCGCGCATGCTGGGCGGGTAGCCCTTGGACTCGATGGAGTCCTTGATCGTGGCGAGCACGCGCTGCTGGCGCGGGGTCAGCCCCGTGGCGTCCGGGGGACCGTCCGGCATCTCGATGACTGTCTTGTCGTCCGACCTGGCCATGACTGGGAACCTCTCGACGCGGGAAGCAAGTCCGCTCACCGTAGTCCTCGACCCGGCCCGGGATCAAACACCTGTTCGAACCTGCGTGTCGCGATCGACGCCGTTCGACATGCCGAACAATTGTTCGACCGGATGCTTGCGTCGTTCGAACACGTGCTCTAACGTCGTACACCTGTTCGATCGAACGTCTGATCGACCCCGACGCTCCAGACCCACTGTCGGTGGCTCCCTCTAGACATGGATCAACAGAAACCCAGACCGGCTGATCTTCCCCAGGAGGCCACCATGAGCACCCTCAGCCTTGCACCCGCGTTCGTCCCGACCACCGTCCGTCGTTCGACGGTGCGCCTCACCCGGCGCGGTCGGCTCGTGGTCTTCCTGACCTCGCTGTTCGTGGTCATGACCGCGGCCTTCGTGCTCGCCGGCGGCGCCGTCGGTACGGGTGAGGCCGGTCAGCCCGAGCCCACCGAGATCGTCCAGGTCGCGCCCGGCGACACGCTGTGGAGGATCGCCAGCGAGATCGCCACCGATGGCGACGTCCGCGGCGTGATGAACGATATCGAGCGGCTCAACGCCCTCGAGTCCACCGGCCTCGCGGCCGGCCAGAAGCTCCGCGTCCCGGTTCTCACCGACTGACGCAGAGGCCTCCATCAGCCGCTTCGACCCCGGCTGGTGGAACCAAGGGGAAGACGAGGGGCGGGCCCGGGCGGGCCCGCCCCTCGCGCATTTCGTGCCTGGAGGCCCGTGTTGTCGCGGAGGGTGGCGGCACACGACATCGGTTGCAGCGAGGGTGGCGGCACACGACATCGAATCGCCCGTTCGGAGTGTCGTGCGCCGCCACCTTCGCGGAGGTTCTCCACAGGCTTTGCCGTGGGGCTGGTTCGACCGGCGTCCTGATGGGTAGTTTCAGCGTGCTGACGTTGTCTCGGGAAGGCACACCAATGCACGTACGCCGCATCCTCGCGATCGCCCTCGCAGGACCTCTCCTGCTCGCGGGCTGCAGTGACCCCGAGCCGAGCATCCCTGATCCGCCGACCATCTCGCCGACGCCCACGACGCCTTCGCCCACGGAGTCCGAGACACCGGAGCAGGAGAGCGCCGAGGACTTCATCCGCCGGTGGGTAGAGGTCAACCAACGGATGTTCGTAACTGGGGACACCAGAGAGTTCCTCAGCCTTGGTCCGAACTGTGATGACTGCAAGAAGATCGCTCAGACGGTGTCCGACATTTACGACGGAGGCGGGGCCGTCGAATGGGACGGGTGGACAATCCTGGATCTAGCTCCTCGTGGAGCGGCTAGCGCCAACGCTTTCCGCTATGTCGTGCGATCCGCGCCTACGCGATATCGAGAGACGGCGAATGGACCGTGGCAGCGGCTCGAGGGCGGCCGCGGCGTGCAACTGATCGTGCTTGAGCCAGTTAAATCGAGTTGGCAGGTTCTTGAAAGCAAGGAGTTGCCCGGATGAGACTGCTGATTGCGTGGGTGGTCGCGTCGGTTTGTGCCGCGCTTCTGGTGATCGTGCCAAGCGGGCCTGCCTCAGCCGGGTGCGATGACGTTGAGGCAGACCTAGTCTTCGCAAGTCAGGAATGCGCCGATAAATCGGCGGGGGAGATCGAAGAAGAGAAGGCCAAGTATCCGAACTCCACCTGGGCCGTCCGTCAACTGTGCAAGGACGACGGGCGGACGCCTGAAGGCGCTTGTTTCAACCCTCAGGAGTGCACGACGGCGGCGGGCGTTCCGGGAACGCGCTTCACGCTCTACAAAGATGGCGTGGCAGTCGGCACCGCATGCTTGACGGCAGGTGAAGAACAGAAGGTTGGCGACCCGCCACCGATTCGTGTCCTGGTCCTCAAGGCGTTCGAGAACCTCGACTGGCCGGCGTCCGAGCTCGCGGTCCAGCCGCCGGGCGGCAAGACCCTGGTCAACCTGGACACGAACTTCTACACGGACAACACCGACGCGACGAACATCCCGGTGACCCTCGTCCGGTCGGACGTCGTCGTCACCGCCCGCCCCATCGCGTACGAGTGGCACTTAGGCGACGGGACCTCGACGACCACGACGAGCCCGGGAGCGCCGTACCCGGACCTCGACGTCGCGCACGTCTACGAGACGACCGACAAGGTGGTCGTGAGCGTCGACACCCAGTACGGCGACGCGAGCTTCACTGTCAACGGGGGCCAGCCCCAGCAGATCCCGTCGACCATCTGGATCGACGGCGAAGACCAGGACCTCCAGGTCGTCGAGGCCTTGCCCCAGCTCGTCCTCCGCTGACCGCAGAGCTTGTGCGGTGCTTGTGGTGCGGCATCCGCGTCACCGACACCGCGCAGTGGTCGGAGTCCCCGCTCGAGCGAGGACTCCGACGGGATTGTGGAACTTCCGAGCCGCATGCTGACCCGGAACTTCCACGATCAGGTCAGCGAGCGGCGCGCTTGCCACCGACCGGCCGAGGCCCGGTGGGGGATGAGGGTGACTCAGGAGGCGAGGTGATCCCCAGCGCCCTCAGCAACCGCGCCACCAGCAGCAGGCCGACGAACAGGCAGGCCATCGCGCCGAGGCACGCCAGCGCCATGAAGGACCACGCGGACGAGTTGCCTCCACGCGCGGCCGTACCGAAGTCGATGGCGGCGTAGACGAGGTAGCCCCAGGCCACGACGCACAGGGTGATCGCGGCCCCGATGACGAGTGCCGCCCTGTTCAGCGTCCGTGGCGCGGAGGGCCCGCGACGCGACCCAGCCCGCTTCCCCGTAGACACGGGATCATTGTGACGGATGTGGCCTGAGTGGGACACCTGATCGGCCCAACGGTTGAGGCCGACACGCCAACGATCGCGGGTCCAGACCGGGCATAACGGCGGCTGACCTGCGGTTTTACCTACGAGCACAAAAAGCCCACGCGATGTCCGGCGTTCTCTTGCCAAGTGTTGTGGTCGGGACGTACGGTTACCACTACATCTAGTACTTACACCGCTGTAGTTATCCCCAGCTCACTCACAGAGGGACCGGGCTTCGCCCACACCCACGAGCCGGTTATCCACAGTTCATTCACACCCCTTGCAGGGCCTACGAAGCGCGCCCGCACGACGACCCGAGAGGAGAGGCTGCCATGCACTGTCCGTACTGCAAGAACGAGGACACCAAGGTCCTCGACTCCCGCGTCGCCGACGACGGCGGCTCGATCCGCCGGCGCCGTACGTGCTCGGAGTGCGACCGCCGGTTCACGACGGTCGAGAAGATGCAGCTCACCGTGCTCAAGCGCTCCGGCGCGACCGAGCCCTTCAACCGCGACAAGGCGATCGCCGGCGTCCGGAAGGCCTGCAAGGGCCGCCCGGTCACCGATGCGCAGCTCGCCTGCCTCGGCCAGGACGTCGAGGACGCGCTGCGCCTCAGCGGCCAGGCCGAGTTCGACGCCAACGAGGTCGGCCTCGCCATCCTCGCCCCGCTCCGCGCGCTCGACGAGGTGGCCTACCTCCGCTTCGCGAGCGTCTACCGCGCCTTCGAGTCGGCCGACGACTTCACGGCCGAGATCGCCATGCTGCGACTCGAACGCGCGACCCACGATCAGCCCGCCACGACGGGCTGACCCCAGAACGGCCCGGCAGATCGTGGGGAAGCGGTCTGCCGGGCCTACCAAACATCACGCGAGACGACCCCTCGCAGCAGTAGAGACAACCAGGGATAGAGGAACTCCATGACCGAGACGGTGAGCACCGGCGCTTCGAAGGCGAAGGGCAAGGGCCTCAAGCTCGAGCGTGTCTTCAGCACGAAGGGCACGCACCCCTACGACGCCATCACCTGGGAGCGTCGCGACGTCGTCCAGCAGAACTGGAAGACCGGCGAGACCGTCTTCGAGCAGCGCGGCGTGGAGTTCCCCGACTTCTGGTCGGTCAACGCCTCCACCATCGTCACCACCAAGTACTTCCGCGGCGCCGTCGGCACCGACGCCCGCGAGTGGAGCCTCAAGCAGCTCATCGACCGGGTCGTGAAGACGTACACCCAGGCCGGCATCGACCACGGCTACTTCGCCGGCGACGCCGACGCCGAGACGTTCGAGCACGAGCTGACCTGGCTGCTCGTCAACCAGTACTTCTCCTTCAACAGCCCCGTCTGGTTCAACGTCGGAACCGCCTCGCCGCAGCAGGTCTCGGCCTGCTTCATCCTGAGCGTCGACGACTCCATGGACAGCATCCTCAACTGGTACAAGGAGGAGGGCTTCATCTTCAAGGGCGGCTCCGGTGCCGGCCTCAACCTCTCCCGCATCCGCTCGTCCAAGGAGCTGCTCTCCAGCGGCGGTACGGCGTCGGGTCCTGTCTCCTTCATGCGCGGCGCCGACGCCTCCGCGGGCACCATCAAGTCGGGCGGCGCCACGCGTCGCGCGGCCAAGATGGTCGTCCTCGACGTCGACCACCCGGACATCGAGGAGTTCGTGATGACCAAGGCGCGCGAGGAGGACAAGATCCGCGCGCTGCGCGACGCCGGCTTCGACATGGACCTCGGCGGCGCCGACATCACCTCGGTCCAGTACCAGAACGCCAACAACTCGGTCCGCGTGACCGACGAGTTCATGCGTGCGGTCGAGGACGGCACGTCGTTCGGCCTCAAGGCCCGCGAGGACGGCCGGGTCATCGAGACCGTCGACGCCCGCGACCTGTTCCGCAAGATCAGCCAGGCCGCGTGGGAGTGCGCCGACCCGGGCCTGCAGTACGACGACACGATCAACGACTGGCACACCAACCCCGAGACCGGCCGCATCACCGCGTCCAACCCGTGCTCGGAGTACATGTCGCTCGACAACTCGTCCTGCAACCTCGCCAGCCTCAACCTGCTGAAGTTCCTCAAGGACGACGACACCTTCGACGCCGCCCTCTTCGCGAAGGCCGTCGAGTTCATCATCACCGCGATGGACATCTCGATCTGCTTCGCCGACTTCCCGACCGAGCCGATCGGCAAGACCACCGTCGACTACCGCCAGCTCGGCATCGGCTACGCCAACCTCGGCGCGCTGCTGATGGCGATGGGCCTCGGGTACGACTCCGAGGGCGGCCGCTCGATGGCTGCCGCGATCACGTCGCTCATGACCGGTACGTCCTACAAGCGCAGCGCCGAGCTCGCCGGCATCGTCGGCCCCTACGCCGGCTACGCCCGCAACGCTGACGCCCACAAGCGCGTGATGCGCAAGCACCAGGCGGCCAACGACGTCGTCCGCGTCCTGCACACCGAGGACGGCCGCGTGCACAAGCTCGCGACGCAGGCCTGGGCCGACGTCATCAAGACCGGTGAGAAGAACGGCTTCCGCAACGCGCAGGCCTCGGTCCTCGCGCCGACCGGCACCATCGGCTTCATGATGGACTGCGACACGACGGGCATCGAGCCCGACTTCTCGCTGGTGAAGTTCAAGAAGCTCGTCGGTGGCGGCTCGATGCAGATCGTCAACCAGACGATCCCGCGGGCCCTGAAGAAGCTGGGCTACCAGGAGGAGCAGATCGAGGCGATCGTCGCCTACATCTCCGAGCACGGCCACGTGGTCGACGCGCCCGGCCTCAAGACCGAGCACTACGAGATCTTCGACACCGCGATGGGCGCCCGCTCGCTCAAGCCGATGGGCCACGTGCGGATGATGGCTGCCGCGCAGCCGTTCCTGTCCGGCGCGATCTCCAAGACGGTCAACCTGCCGGAGAACGCCACGGTCGAGGAGATCGAGGACGTCTACCTGCAGTCCTGGAAGCTCGGCCTCAAGGCCACCGCGATCTACCGCGACAACTGCAAGGTCGGCCAGCCCCTCTCCGACGGTGGCGGCAAGGCCAAGAAGGACGCTGCCGACAAGGCTGCCGCCGACTCGGCCGTCGAGACCAAGGTCGTCGAGAAGGTCGTCTACGCCCCGGTCCGCAAGCGCCTTCCGAAGTCGCGCGTCTCCCGTACGACGTCGTTCACCGTCGGCGGTGCCGAGGGCTACATGACCTCGGGCGCCCACGACGACGGCCAGCTCGGCGAGGTCTTCCTCAAGCTCGGCAAGCAGGGCTCGACCCTGGCCGGCGTGATGGACGCCTTCTCGATCGCGGTGTCGATCGGCCTGCAGTACGGCGTCCCGCTGGAGACCTACGTCTCGAAGTTCACCAACCTGCGCTTCGAGCCCGCAGGCCTCACCGACGACCCGGACGTGCGGATGTCGCAGTCGATCATGGACTACATCTTCCGCCGCCTCGCCCTGGACTACCTGTCCTTCGAGGAGCGCTCGATGCTCGGCATCTACTCCGCCGCGGAGCGCCAGCGCCACCTCGAGACCGGCTCCTACGAGCCGCTCGTCGAGGAGACCGGCTCGGCTGCCGAGCTCGTCGAGGCACCGGCCCAGGTCGTCGCCGAGGAGGTCGCTCCGGTCGACATCGTCGAGGCGTCGGTCAAGCCGGCCCCGGCGGAGGCCAAGACCACCGCCGAGCTCTTCGAGAAGCTCACCGGCACCGCGGTCGACTCCCCGCTCTGCATGACCTGCGGCACGAAGATGCGGCCTGCTGGGTCCTGCTACGTGTGCGAGGGCTGCGGGAGCACGAGCGGCTGCAGCTGACCTGAACGACACGTCGAGGGCGGGCCGCACTACGCGGTCCGCCCTCGTCCACAACACGCGGAACACGTCTGTCATATGGCCGCCCGAGAGGCATACGCTTCGAACATGAGCTCGACGCCCAGCTTCACCTTCAGCGACCTGTTCGCCGGCATCGGCGGCTTTCACGCTGCGCTGCACGCCGCAGGTGGCACGTGGGCGTTCGCGAGCGAGATCGACCCCGACGCCGCTGCGGTCTACGACCACAACTGGCTCCGCCCGCTCCGTGAGGCGAGCGCGCCCCTGCCTCCCGGCGTGAAGTCGTTCGGCGTGAGCGGGGACATCGTGGCGCTCACCGATCCCGAGGTACGCGTCCCACACGCCGACGTCCTGGCGGCCGGCTTCCCGTGTCAGCCATTCTCCAAGAGCGGCTTCCAGCGTGGAATGGACGAGACTCGCGGCACGCTCTTCTGGAACATCGCCAAGATCCTCGAGGACCCGGAGCGACGCCCGTCCGTGGTGCTTCTTGAGAACGTCCGGAACCTTGCCGGTCCGCGCCACCGCGACACGACGTTCAGGACCATCGTACGCACGCTGCGCGAGCTCGGCTACCGCACTGCGAGCGAGCCGGCGGTGTTCTCCCCGCACCTCCTACCGCGGCACCTCGGCGGTCGACCGCAGGTCCGTGAGCGCGTCTTCATCCTCGCTCACTACGTCGGGGTCGAGGCTGCTCAGGACCCCGCGAACTTCGACGACCCGATCGTCTCGCCCAAGTCGCTCGACCTCGACTGGCGCAAGGACCAATGGAACCTCGAGCGCGACCTTCCGCTCCAGGCGGCCGCAGAGGTCGACAAGAAGTACGAGCTCGATGGTGCCGAGGTCAAGATGATCCAGACCTGGGACCGGATCCTGACCCTTGTGGCTGACAGGCTAGGTCCGGACGAGCGGCTTCCCGGTTTCCCGATCTGGGCGGACGAGTGGCGCTCGCTCGAGGCGGCGAGCGACATGATCGACGTCGCTGCCGTGAAGGGCACGCCGTTCCCGGCATGGAAGAAGAACTTCCTGCTCAAGAACGCGGAGTTCTACGACAGGCACAGCGAGGTCCTCGACAAGTTCCGCATGCAGCTCGATGCGTTCCCGCCGTCTCGGCGGAAGTTCGAGTGGCAGGCGGGTCCGCACCGGCCTCTCGCCGAGACGATCATGCACTTCCGCCCCTCGGGCATCCGAGCCAAGCGGCCGGACTATGTGCCCGCGCTGGTTGCCATCACCCAGACCTCGATCTTGGGCGACCGCCGCCGTCTCACGCCGCGGGAGACGGCGCGGCTCCAAGGCCTCCCGGACTCCTTCGAGTTCCTCAGGAGTGAGCCTGGGATCCTGGGGATCGATGAACCGATCGCCCAGAAGGACCCCGCCTCCTACAAGCAGATGGGCAACGGCGTGAACGTCGGCGCCGCGTACTACGTGTTCCGCGAGTACGTCCTGAGACACCTTGACCAGATCCCCGCGAACATCGTGCTCAGCGTGTCAGCCTCACCCTCAAACCCCGACGATGCGCTGAGCGAACTACGTCAGAGTCCACACCACATCCGGTGAGCTCTTAGCGCGGCCCAGGAGGGGCTGTTCTCCCCGCTCGGAAGGGATGCTCGCTGGCCAGCAAGGTCGGCGTAGGTCGTTGCGCGCATCGCGCCAGAGATGAGGATCTGCTTGGTGTCCTCCTGCAGGGCGATCTGACCGCGGTCCCAAAGCCGGTGCAGATCGGCGCGCAAGCAGATCCCGTTGCTGATCACGTCGGTTCGCGCGCCGAGGTAAGGGGTGATGTGGGCTGCCTCAAGTGCCGGAACCGCGTCGCTTCTAGACAGCGCGCAACGACCCCCGTAGGCGTTCAACACATTGGTCCGAAAACGATTCTGACCTTCTCGCGCGGCTCGTTCGGCCAGTTGGCGATTTCGTTCATCTCTGACGTCGTCGGGATCGAAGTCGGTCAGCTCGAACGGGGCGGCCTCGGCCAGAGGCCGTCCCGCAAGTCGACCACGGACCCCCTTTTCGGTGATGCCATCCACGATCACCTGAAGGGCTGCGTTGGTGACTGTGCCTCCAGGTGACAAGAGCGATCGGTCGAATTCTGCGCCGGTGGCAACGGCCACACATGCTGCGAGCAGTTCGTCCTTGTTCAGGCCGGTGGCGTCGCCATCAAGGGCAGTCAGTGTCGCCGCCAAAAAGTCAGCTCTGACTGTGGATCCTCGGCTGGTTGTGAAGTGCGCAATGCCCAGAAGATCGGAAATCACAGCCATCAGTGGTCGCTCGGGAAACTCGTGTCCGTAGGTCTTAGCCATCGAGTAAACAGTAGCGACTGCAGGCCATCCCGTCGCTGCTTCTCTGCGTTTGATAGACGAGTATGCGCCAGCCCGCTTGCCCCAAGGGCGCAGGTGCGATCGAATGAAAGACGGGAGATGCACGTCCAGTTGGAGTCTTCTGGTGCGCCTGAGGCATCTGAGTCTACCTGCCGCCTAGAAAGCAACGTGCTCGCCCGTGCCGAACCCGAACCCGGACCGGTCTTGGCGCTCTGCTAACCAAGCGCACTCAAGTGGAGACGGATAGGGACGGACTGGTCGTTTTGGTAGGCGCCCGCGAAGGTCTAAACGCGTCAGTTGGCTCCGTTGTTGCCACCGGCGTCGGAGCCGGATGTCATGATTGCGCCAACTTGGAGGTGAAGCGAGTCCAGCCTCCCTCTGCAACCACTCGCGCTCCCGGGAGGAACGTTGACCGACGACCCGCATGCCGATCGACAGCTTAAGTACTTACGGCTCGGAGAACTCGAATTCGATCCAGAAAACCCCAGACTTCCGACTCATCACCACGGCACCACCCGAGAGGTAGCAATCGAGTGGTTGCTCGACTCGGCGAATCTGCTCGAATTAATGCGTTCAATCGGACAGCAGGGCTACTTCCCCGGGGAGCCGATCCTCGTGACCCCCAGCGGCGACGACACATATAAGGTCCTAGAGGGAAACAGGCGTTTTGGAGCGTGTCTATTGCTCGCCAATCCCGACCTTGCAACCACAAAGAAGCGCGCCGTTGCCACGGCTGCCGCGGAAGCCGATTTTACTCCCAGCACAATTCCGGCGCTGATCTTCGACGACGAAGATGAAGTCCTTAACATGCTGGGCTACCGTCACATCACTGGCATTCAGGAGTGGGGGCCGTTAGCAAAAGCGCGCTATCTTCAGCGCCTGTGGGACAGCGACGCGGGTCCTGACGAATACTTCGACCGGCTCAAGTACATTGCGAAAAGTATTGGCAGCAGGTCTGACTACGTGGCGCGGTTGCTAACTTCACTGGGTCTGTATAACGCAATCGAAGAGAGTGAATTCTTCGGCATAGAGGATCTCGACGAGACTACACTGTCATTCTCTTTGCTGGTGTTATGCATGAATCGACCGGCAGTGGCTCACTTCGTCGGACTCGAGGATGGTCAGGACTTTTCGCTAGACGGGCTGGAAATCTCGGAACTGGAGCAGTTGACCCGCTGGCTATATGAGAAGATTCAGGGCAGGGCGACCGTCCTGCAGGAGTCTCGCAACATGACCAAACTCGTGGAAGTCCTTGAGCATCCAGACGCATTGAGTGCGCTAAGGGTTCGCGGGACCAGCTTGGATATGGCGCATCGGCTGGTGGGGCGAGAGGAGTTTTCGCTGAATGCCACACTGGTCGAGGTCCTGGCAGACTTGCTCTCTGCACGAAGATTGGTCGAAGCGGACGCAGTTGAGGTTACCCAAGTCGAGTTATCGTCGGTGGACGAGGTGCGAATGGAGTGCGAGTCGCTTCGACGCGGGATGATCGAGCGTGCGTTGTGAGCCGCGTTCGATCCCGCTCCCGGCCAAAACTTGGTGGTGAAAGCTCATCCCCGCTTAAGGTGGTTGGCTCGCCGCCCAGTGATGCATTGAAGGAAGTACATCTCTGGGCTGATTACGTCGAGTTGCGGTGCCTAGTGGCGCCGGACCGAGCACTAACGCGGGGGGACTTGGTCGGAATCTTGCGGCTCGATCCTGAGGACAGCCCAGAAAGCGAGGGCCCGGACGAGGACGTAGCGCAGCAGTCGGACGCTGATCAGGTCGGTCACGTAGGGGGCGCCGGCGACGACAACAATTCAGCAGCCGCGCGGGCAGTCGACAACAGGCACCGGCTCGCGAACGAGGTTTTTGACCTGATTGAGACTCGTTATTTACTCTACGCCGACACGTACCCGTTTGACGTCAGCGGGGAGGAGATCCGTCGCCTAGGCAGCTTGGATCAAGTGCAACGCACCTACATCTTTCTTCTGTCATGTGCCTCCGGAAGGTACGTTTCACAGCATGGATTGCTTGCCAAGTCTTTCGAGCGCCTATGCGCGCGGGTGCTCGAATTGAGTGTTCCGGGGGCGTCCGTTCATGTCTTCGGAACCGCCCAAGGTAACAACTCATTGTTCTCTGGAAACTTTGTGGCTCGGGCGCGTTCACTCGCCTCTTACTTGGGCGAGGTGATGCAGCCGGATGCTGAGAAGATCGCTAGGTCAGAAAATGGTGATCGGGGGCTAGACGTGGTCGCGTCCGTGAACCCAGGGGACGACTTGTCAAGTCGGCTTGTCATCTTCGCGCAGGCAGCGACAGGTCGGGAGTGGCATGTCAAGCAACATTCGGTGACGAGCGCGGCGTGGGACCAGATAGTCCAAGTTAGGTCGCCAGCGGTAGCGACGTGTCTTATTCCGCTGTGCTTTCGGGATGTTGCGGGCGATTGGCATGATCCGACGTTAATCCATCGATCTTGGCTGCTTGACAGGTTTCGCATTCTTCGTCAAGCCAAGAGGGCAACGGAACTTGGCGAAGAGATTGGTTGGGAGGACGAGAATGCCACAGGTATCTTGGAGAAGATACTTAACTACACTTTTACGGAGTAGGTCTTACGACTGACACTTATTCGCCGCTAGGGAGCGAGTCGCCGGAAGACAGTTGCTTATGCTCCGTCACCTTCCGCGAAGTTATCCGCTGAGTTGCGGTCCTCTTGTCGGTTGGCTCTGTAGGCGCCGCGATCTTGCTATGGACCAGTGTTTCGACCTGACCGGCGACAACCGACGGGTCTTGGTGCTCCCAAGCGCGGACGACTGACCAACCGGCATCCCGCAGGAGCCGATCAGTGTCCCTATCTCTCGCACGATTTGACTCCACTTTCCATTGCCACCATTCACTATTCGCTAGAGGCTGCACATGATGGTTGGGGCACCCATGCCAAAAACATCCATCCACAAAAACGGCTACCTTTGCGCGAGTGAACGCGACGTCGATCGTCCGGCGATTGTTCCCTGGGACCTTGACCTGCACGCGGTACCTCAAGCCGCGTCGGTGGAGCTCGTGGCGCAGCGCGAGCTCAGGCGCCGTGTCTTTTCGCGCCCGACGCGACATGCGCCGAGACAACTCCTCGTCCGGGCGGATGCGGGCCGGCTCGTTCTTGCTCACTGACCCAGTACAGCACTCGCGCACGAGCTTGCGATGGCGTAGGTGAGCCATTGGGCGCGCGTCTGTCACGCTTGGCTGACGGAGAGGCCGAGGCGTCGGGTTGCGCTCAGCCTGTGTCGCGCCACGTGTTGTCGGACCCATCGGGGACACTTGGCGCAAACTCAAGCGCTAACGCTTGGTCGTAGATGAACAGGAGACAGGTGAGGGCGTGACCATTCCCGTCATCGACGTTTTTGCTGGGCCCGGCGGCTTGAACGAAGGCTTCTCTTCGATCGCGGACGATGCGGGACTGCAGCGCTTCAGCACGGTCGCGTCATTCGAGATGGACCCTTGGGCATGTGAGACCCTTCGGCTGCGGGCGACGTTCCGGTCGCTGCGGGCTGCGGCGGACGGGATGCCTCGCGCGTATGTCGATCTCTTGATGGGCCGGATTTCGCTTCCCGAGTTTTTTGCGCGCGACGAAGTTGAGATTCACGCAAAGGAGGCCTTTGCGGAGGTTCAGCAGTTGGAACTCGGAGAGGCGACGCGGAAGCAGTCTGACGATGTAATTCGTCAGCGGCTGGCTGGAGAGCTGCAAAATTGGGTACTCATCGGCGGACCACCGTGCCAGGCGTACTCCCTTGCCGGACGTTCACGGAGAGCAGGAGATCCGTCGTTCAAGGACGACCACAAGCACATCCTGTACCGCGAATACCTCAATATCATTGCCAAGTTTGAGCCTGCAGTCTTCGTGATGGAGAACGTCAAGGGGATGCTCTCGTCGCAGCACGAGGGCGGGCCCATCTTCGGGCGCATAAAAGAGGACCTCGAGGCGCCCCGGGTTGGTTTGCGCTACGAACTGCGATCGCTTGTCGTGCCTCGGGCCGCCGCCGATCTGACGCCGTCTGACTTCGTCATCCGTGCAGAGGAACATGGGATCCCGCAGCGCCGGCACCGTGTGATCCTTCTTGGGATTCGTGAGGACCTCGCAGCGAGGCAGAGCGCAGTTCTGCAGAAGCAGTCACCTGTCAGTCTGCGATCCGCCATCGGGGACCTACCGGCTGTGCGATCTCGACTCAGCCCGCTTTCGTCCGACTCGCCGTCAGCATGGCATGAGGCGAGGCTTGTGGCCGCGGCTCTAGCGGAGGCTCAGAGCCCTCATGCGACATCGATACCCCGGTTCCAAGGCGCTAGGTGGCTCGACTACCGACCACGGCTTGATGGGGAGCTGGGGGAGTGGCTGGTTGACCGTTCGTTGGACGGTGTCTCGCTCCATGAGGCGCGGCGTCACATGCGTGGTGACTTGGAGCGATACGCGTATTTGTCTTACATGGCGGGCCAAGGAAGCTTCCCGAAGGTGATGGACCTACCTAGCCATCTCGCTCCAAACCACAGGAACGCGTCGCGTGCGGATGCGCCGTTCGCGGACCGATTCCGAGTTCAGCCTTGGGACTCTCCGAGCACCACCGTCGTGTCACACATCGCCAAGGACGGTCACTACTACATCCACCCAGATCCGCTGCAGATGCGCAGCTTGACCGTCCGAGAGGCCGCGCGCTTGCAGACGTTCCCAGACAACTACCTGTTCGTTGGCAACCGAACACAGCAGTATCACCAGGTCGGAAATGCAGTGCCTCCGCTCTTGGCGCGAAAGATTGGCGAGATCGTCCATGCGCTCATCGACGGAGAGCCAGCGCCTTTAGGCAAGCTGTCGCCTGCCTCCTGAGGGGTGGTTTCCTGAAGATTCGAGCCCTCTGCGCGAACGAGCAAGTTAAGGTCGGGCAGTTCGGACCGGCCCTGTAGGTCGCGTCTCGCGTCTTCCGAGGGGGAATCGGAGAGAGTGGATCCGGAGTACGTCCGCCGCGCAATCATCGACGCCCAACGGAGGCGCAAGCTGTCGCTGGCTGAAGCAGCTGCCGACTTCATCCGAGGCATGGGTCTGACTGACACATCGGTGATTGACGCTGTTGTGGAGGAGATTCGAACGGAGGCCGCTGCCTTCCAGTTCTTGGACGTCCCCGGGGGCGTTCGCAGCTCTGAGTACCGTGCCAACGCGGAGTCGGCGAACGAGCAGTTGTGGTACACCGGCCCCGAGGACGGAGACGAGCACTGGCCGAAGCTCCGTGAGCGCCTCGAAGCCTCAGGTCTGGCAGACGTGGTCGCCGACATCGATGTCGCGTCGACAAAGGTAGTTAGTCACTTTGGAGACCCCGGCATCAAGGGGCTGAAGAAGAAGGGCTTGGTTGTCGGATACGTGCAGTCCGGAAAGACGGCCAACTACACCGCTGTCATAGCCAAGGCTGCCGACGCTGGGTTCAAGCTTTTCATCGTCCTGTCGGGTATGCACAACAATCTCCGCCGACAGACGCAGGTGCGGATTTCGCGCGATCTCGACACCTACGACTGGGGTGAGCTGACGGACGCAGACAGCGACTTCGGCAAGGTGGTGAATGGCGCGGCGCTACTAACCAGCGAGCGCCCTGCAGTCGCTGTCGTGAAGAAGAACGCTGCTCGGTTGCAGAGGCTTCGCGACTGGCTGCGTGACATCGACGAAGGAACCAGAGCACGGTGCCCGATCCTCATCCTAGATGACGAGGCCGATCAAGCAACGCCTAATAGCGCCTCCGCACAAGGTGCGGTCACCCGGATTAACGAACTCCTCAAGGAGATCTGGGCGGAGGTGCCGACCGGCTCCTACGTGGGATACACGGCGACGCCGTTCGCCAACGTGTTCATCAACCCGAACGACGACGAGGACCTCTACCCCTCGAACTTCATCATCGACCTACCGCGGCCAATGGCGTACTTCGGTGCGGAGCGTCTCTTCGGCCGATCCGATCTTCCCGATGCGGAGGACCCCGACGAGCCTCTCGACATGGTGCGCATCGTTTCGGACGATGACGCATCCTCGCTCAAGCCGCCGGCGGGGAGGGCCGCCCGAGAAGGATTCGACCCCGAACTTCCGCAGTCGCTCAAGGATGCCGTGGACTGGTTCATCCTGGCGACCGCCATCAGGTGGGCTCGGGGTCAAGAGACCGACCACAGCTCGATGCTCGTCCACACCACTGCATTCGTGGCGCCGCACTTCGTCACGCGCGATCGGCTCGTCGCGCGCCTCGCGGATTTGGCCAAGGACGTTTCGCAGGACAGGTTCAAACATTTGCACAAGACCTTCATGGCCGAAGAAGGTAGAGCCGCGGAAGTGCGAAGCGCCGACATGCCTAGCTGGACGGCTGTCAGCGGTCAAGTCCCACGAGTCCTTGAAGCCGTCCGAGTCGTTGTCGACAACGGCTACTCAGACGACCGTCTCGATTACGGTCGAACGGACGCGGAGGGGACCCCGGTCGTGGAGACCGTCATCGCAGTAGGCGGTGGCACGCTGTCACGTGGACTGACGCTTGAAGGCTTAGTGGTGAGCTACTTCCTTCGAAGCAGCAACACCTACGACACCCTGCTGCAAATGGGTCGCTGGTTCGGCTACCGGCCGGGATATGAGGACCTCCCGCGTGTATGGATGACGGAGGACCTTCGTGACGACTTCCAGTTCCTGGCACTTGTCGAAGAGGAGATCCGCATTGACATGCGGCGGCTGGAATCGCGAGGGGTTACCCCGCGCGAGTTCGGTGTCCGGGTTCGAGCGCATCCGGGACGGCTTGCGATAACGGCCAAAGCCAAGATGCGTCACGCTGAGTTGGTTCGCGTGAGCTATGCCGGGCAGAGGCATCAAACGTTCATCCTTCACGAGCGTGAGACTGCGGTGCTCGAAGAGAACATCGCCGCCGCCCGAGACCTCGCTGCAGCCTGCGTCGAGCGTGGAGGGCCGGGTATCCAGAACGCCGAACGTCGGCAGTTCCACGGCGTCCCGGTTGCTGACATCTTGGACTTCCTGCGCAGCTACGCCTTCCACGCCGGTCAGCCTGGTTTGAACTCGGATCACATCGCTGGGTGGATCGAGCAGTGCGCGGCCGAGCAAACTTGGAATGTCGTATTTACGGGGTCGTCCAAACGGGCCCGTACTCCTGACGGCGATGTCGTCGAGCTCGGGTCTCTCGATCTTGGCTCGGGGATCGTCCTGCCGAAAGTCAATCGTGCCCCCCTGCGTGACGTAAAGGACGCGGGCAACATCAAGGCGTTGCTGTCCCAGCCGGACTGGGTCTTGGATGCCGATCCCGACCTGGTGCGAGAGTCCTACGGCAGCGGACTCAAGTACGCAGAAGTTCGAGATGATCTCGGGCTCAGCGATCAAGGTCTGATCGTCGTGTACGCAGTGTCTGAACACTCGGTCCCATTGAGGGCACCACTACCGGGGCGAGAACAGAGCCGCCGCAAGTCCGAGGCCACGATCGCGCAGGTAGCCCTCGGTCTCGTGTTCCCGGAGGGAGCTGACTCACTCAGGTCCACCGACGCCGACTACTTCGCTGTACGTCCCGATTGGACTCCTGAAACCGATGTCGACGCTGACGACCTTCCTGTCGATCGCGAAGGAAGCCACAACGTGGATGGCGCCGAGATCGGTGGGGCAGTGTGACTGACGTTTCGGAGGAGTTCGTGCTGCTTCGGACTGCGCCAGTCGCTCCTTGGGGCGGCCAGTTTCAGTCGCGGGTCACCAGCGTGACGCTCACACACGGGCCGGTCCGGGTTGCGCTCGATGACAGCGGACTCCCTCACGTTCTCGTACCGCTTGATTCCGACGTCGACATTGCGCGAGATGCAGGATCGAGAGGCGTTACTCTCTCCGCGCGCACTCTGGTGCTCAACGGACAAGAAATTGTGTTCGCAGATCTTGCTTGCCTGGATGCCAAACTCACTTTGGTGTTCGAGCATCTGGCGGACGATGCCCTGCAGCGGTTGGCGGCCTCCTCCGAGCACCCAGAAGCAATCCTCGCAACGGTCTTGGGGGAGTGGCGCCAGCTCTTGCAGGTTGCGAGTCTGGATCGCCTCGACCGGGAGACTGCGATGGGGCTTGCTGCGGAGCTCGAGGTTCTGACTTTGCTCGCCAAATCAGCACCTGCGGAAGCGCTGAATGCGTGGCGTGGACCTGCCCAAGAGCCACACGACTTCGTCCACGGCCGACATGCCCTCGAGGTGAAGTCCACCGCTGCTGTCGATCCCAGCTTCATCCGGATCAGCAACCTCGACCAGCTCGATTCGTCGTTGGTCGACCGATTGCACTTGGTTGTCGTTCACTTCCGAGAGGAAGCAGCAGGAAAAACTTTGGATGATCGGATGCGCGAGCTGTTCGCGGCGGGCGTCGACAAGCAGGCTCTCATCCGGAAGGTCAGCCAGTACGGCTACACCTTTGAGTCGGATGTGGACGCGGCTCGCTTCACGAGCCGAGGTATCAGACTCTGGCACGTATCGAACAACTTTCCAGGCCTGACGCGCGCTCGGTTGCCTGAGGCCGCGACGCGAGGGGTCTCGCGTGTCAGCTACTACGTGGATCTCGACGTCGCAGATCGCCCGGTCTCCGTGGACGGCGACGCCAGGACAGACATCGAACGGTGGATTCCTTGATGGAGGACCTCGAACAGGCTCTCACTCCGGTGGCCGGCCACTTCAGGGCGACAGAGATCACACCCAACACCGTTCTGGCAGCACATATCCGAGCGCTCGGGGGCAAGCCCGTAGGGGCGCCGTGGACGGTCGCCAAGCAGGCTTTAGTCGATGGGAGCTCGTTCGCCGACGCCGCGGCCCGAGCAATGGCGGGCCAGACGACTGAGCCGAGCCGCGCTGCATCATCCGATGAGCACGCCTCCCTAGCTGCCTCGTTTTCGCCGGCCACGCACCCAACACTTGCTGAGACGGTGTCCATCAGCCCGGCAGCAGTCGAATCCGGCGTCGATTTCATCGACACGGACCTCGCCGAACATGAGCCGGTCTCGTCGAAGGACATTGCGGCCGCTGCTCCGCTCGACTGGTTCCCGAAAGTGTTCGGTCCCGGAGACATCGATGGAGAAGGCGCGAAGCGTCTGCTGGGCACTCCCAACATCCCGACTGTCTCAGTCCTCGTGCGCGAAACCGCCCAGAATAGCTGGGATGCTCGCGTCGGACACGCGCATGTGGTGTTTCGCCTTCACCTGCGTCAAGCCACCGCAGAGGAGCGCTCCATCCTTCGTCACAAGGTCTTCACTGGTGCGTGCGACGGACTAGAGCTCACCGAGAGTTTGGCAAAAGAGGACCTCTGGCTACTCGAAATCACGGATCGGGGCACCAAGGGGCTTGGTGGTCCGATCCGCAACGACTTGGAACCACCGGCTGGTGCGAGTACGAACTTCATCGATCTCATCTTCAATGTAGGAGCCCCACGAGACGTACACCTTGGTGGAGGCACTTACGGATTCGGCAAGACCATTGCGTACCGAGCCAGTCGTCCCGGATCGGTGGTGTTCTGGACGCGCACCCACGATGTGCAAGGTCAGCTCGAGGATCGCCTGATCGGGTCTGCAATCGGGTCCAGCTTCAGCTCTGTCGGACTTCGGCACACGGGGCGTCATTGGTGGGGACGCCGGGTTGACGAGCGGATCGAACCAGTGGTCGGCGCTGAGGCGCGAACTTTGGGCTCGGCCATCTTCCGGACAGGCTTTACCGAGTCTCAGACCGGTACTTCCCTTCTGCTCATCGATCCCGACTTGGGAGGCGATTCTCCAAGAGAGGACGTGACTCGACTCGCCGAGGCTTGCGTGTGGCACCTCTGGCCCAAGATGGTCCGCGGCCAAGGCGAGCGCGTTCCGATGGAGCTCGAGGTGTGGTTAAACGGGTCGCCTGTCCAAATCCCAGACCTTCCGAAGCATCCAATTCTGGCTGGACACGTTGACTCACTGTCGGCGGTGCGATCTGCACAGCAGGGAGTTGCGTTCACGCCTGTGTACAACACGACCACCCACGAGATCTGGTGCGAAAAGCCTCGCAAGCTGCTTGGCCACCTGGCACTGACGCGTTATCCGATCAGCGAGCCCCTCACCGGGGTGGCGGATCTAGCACCCGTACGCGAACCATCGGCGAGCATTGCGCTCATGCGGCATGACGCCGAGCTCGTGGTCAAGTACGAGACGTTCCAGCCACTCGATCACCCCACATTCCAATGGTCGGGAGTGTTCAAGCCGGTTGCTGATGTCGACGACTCCTTCGCTCTCGCAGAGCCGCCGGCGCACGATGACTGGATCCCAGCATCCATGTCGGACAGGGCGCAGAAGAGGGACGTCAACGTGGCGCTACGGCGCATCAGGGAGCAAGTGACTGAGTTCCTGCGGCCACTTGCCTCGAATGAGGACACGCTTTCGAAGAGCACACCCGTAGCCGCAGTTGCGGACGCTCTGGCTGGGTTGATCGGCGGTCTGGAAGGAAACGCCGCGAGCAGGCGGCCGAGCAAGGGTGGCGAGAGGAAGCCGGCCTCCGGCCGCCCGACGGCGCGGGTGCTCGAAAGCTTGCTCGGCGATATGGCCGAAGGTCGGCGACGCGGCTACGCACGGGTGGCGTGCACAGGCAAAGGTGCGGATCCCGTTCGTCTCCGGGCATCTATAGCCGTCGGAGTTGAGGGTGGAAGCGACGCAGACGAGCTTCTGACCAACATCGTCGGATGGACGAACGATCCGATGCACGGTTTGGAGGTTCGGGGGCCGGAACGATCCCTCAAGCCAGGCCAGGAGTCGTGGCTGGTCTTTGAATTCGACCCCGCGCTCGCGGTTGACGTGAACGTACGACTTGCGGAGGACGAGAAGTGAACAGCAGGCTTCTGCCGCACATGAGCGTGCGCGGCGACGCCGTGCAGTGGGGCGCTTGGTGGGTTGAGCTGGATGGGAGGAGAGAACTGGTTTCCGACCGCCTCAAGGGCTGGGACTACTCCAGTCGTGCCCGTTTCGAGATCCAGCCCACGGTCGACGTCGCCTCAGCGCTGCGCTCCGCAGGGATTGCCGACTCCTCTGACGTCGCGCTACTCGGACTGCTTGACTGTAGGGCAACTGGCGAGCGATTCGCGGTGAAGATTGCGCTGTCGGATGTCGAGATGGGGTTGCCGAACCTTTTAGTTGTCGAACCCCCCGCCGGCTCACTGGCGGACGCCATCGAGCTGAGCGCCCACTTGGTCTTCACCGGCGTGAGCGAGCCAAACCCGGATGGCCGTGCGTGGCGCCCGAGCTCCAGACTGGCCAGCTCGAGCGTCACTCGTCTGCGGCTGGAAGGCGACGGCACCCGCTTCCCGACTGAGGGCGTGGCCTTCAGTGTTCTCGGCCTAGATCCGGCGGCGTGGACGCTCCAGTTCACGCCAGACGACCTAGCGGATTCGTTCTTGGGACATGTGCGCCTGCTGCTCAACACGGAGCACCCTGCAGCAGCGTTACTGCTCGCTTCTGACGGTCCTGTCACCAGTGCGTTGCACAGCGTGCTCACTGTCGACGTGTCTCGCCAGATGTTCTCTTCGGTCGCACACGGCGAGTTCGAGCTCGATCCGTCAGGCTGGTCGGACGGGTCTGTTGGTCACACGCTCGACACACTCGCACAGGTCGCTCTATCGATGGATCTCGCTTCCGTAGTGACAATGGCCCGACGCGATCCGTTGCTCCTCGAGCGTAAGTTGCAGGTGGGATTCGACTTCTTGCGAGGTGTTTCCTGATGCCGCTTGTGTACCCCCGCATTGGCGACGCGCTGGGCCTCGAACTTCGGGCGCGCTTGCAGGACACAGTCGCTAAAGGCGGATCAGCAGAGAGATTGATCGGGTTCGATCATCCAGCGGCTGCACCGGTTGCCACCGGGGCAAGTGTTGCGACGAGGGCACGGCTCGAGAACGTCAGGATCCAGGTCGTAGACGGACTGGCTGACTTGTGGAGCCCAGGAGACGAGGTCGCTCACGGTCGCCGGTCAGAACTCGATCGGCGGCTTGGAGTTCGACTTCATTCCGTCTTGAACATCTTGCCGGCCGATGCTGCCCACTCGGGCACGTGGACCTTCCTGACTCTTGTTGTTTTCCCGGATCTGGCCTGGGCCCGTTTTCCGGATCTGCATGAAAGTCGAGTGCTCGGAGGCCCAAGGAATGCGCTGCGACGGACGTGGATGAGGCAGCACGTTCTTGGTGATCTTCACTCCGAACCAAGGAATCCCCTCGGTGAGGACGAGTTGGTGGGGCTGTTTGAACGCTCGGCGCTGGCACGAAACAGACGGCTCGTGCGGGCGGTTGCGCGCGAAGTCCTTAGCAGTGAGACGAGCTCGCGTAGCGATTTCGCACGACAGCTCTATAAAAGGATAACTCACCTGACAGGACCACTACTCCTAGATTCGCTCACGGATCATCAACTCAGTGCGCTCGTCACGGCCGCTGCCAACGGAGAGCAATGGCCGGCAATTGACGATGCGTCGGGTGCTCCGAGCGAGGGTGCGCACGACACTGCGACCCCAGCGCCGCGCACGACAACCGCCGGCGACCTTGTCCTCGAGTTCCACCGTGAGGCCGTCGAGCTCAGCCGCAGGATCTTGGCCGAGACGGCCTATCGCCCGAGCCAACTTCTCGTAATGCTGAACGAACAAGGCGGAGTCGAAACCGCCCGACAGATTGTCGGGCAGCCCCAACCGTCTTCGGGTTTCATGGCGTTGATGGACCTAGGGCGCCTTGACCTCGCATTCGAGAATCTTGTTCTCGACGCGAGTTACCGCGGGCTGTTTTCGGAGGACCTGGTCACGCTGGCCGAAGAGCGTATGGCCGTGTATCGCGCCTATAAGTAAGACCAAGCACCCGACAGTGCCGCGCTGTTCGCCGTCCGAGTATCAACGCAAGGCCCGCGGGCTCCCTCACAGCTCGCCGGATTAGTTTGCGCGCAACCGGCGAGCGATTGAGCCCGAATACTGACTGGACTCCATCGGCCACCGGTTGACCTGCTGCCCTGCGTCCGGCGTTTTGAAGCTGACCGTGATCGTCGTCCGGGGGAGATGGGTCCATTCCGATTGAGCGATCGAAAGACGGCGCCGTCGACTGGGGTGGCCAGAGTGAGGCGGTACCTGTGCGACCTGGAGATGGAGGTTATGGGTAGGAGCATCGAGTGAACCATCGTGATGCCGTCGTCGAACTTCACAGGGAAAGGTGATTGTCACATTGACGTCGTATACGGGCAGGCGTCCAGGATTGTGAACCGTGTACTCGTACACCCAATCCGCGCGTCCCTCGACGACTTCGGATTTCGTGGGTCTGGATGCGACGAGGGTGGCAACGGACACGCTCCTAATCTCGGCCACCCTGACGTCAAGCGCATCCGCGCGCAGCCTCCACAACTGCCACGCAGCCGTCCCTGCGCCTACAGCTCCGGCACTAGCTCCGATCGCTTCCCAAACCATGACTGCACATTAGGCATTTGTGGCGCTGGCGACTACGTTCGGCACGAGTTTGACGACGGTGTGCCTTTTGGGAAAGCCTTCTGCGCCGCCCGCTGAACTTTCGAGAAGGGGCAGGCATCCGTTTAACTTGTGCCCGGCTGAACCTTGCGTTCGCGACCTATTCGATCCAACTGAGGTCGGGCGGTACGTCGACGGAGTGCTCGCGCAGCATCTCGAGCGGCACCACCTCCAGTGCCAGCGACGAGGTGGCGGCGAGGACGACCGGTGCGGCCACGCCGGCGTCGTACGCCTGGAGCCAGCGAGCCGCGACCACGCACCAGCGGTCGCCGGGGACGAGGCCGGGGAAGTGCCACTCGGGGCGGGGCGTCGAGAGGTCGTTGCCGACCGAGCGCTGGTGGGCGAGGAACTCCTCGGTCATGACGGCGCAGATCGCGTGGAGGCCGACGTCCTGCGGGCCGACGGTGCAGGTGCCGTCGCGGTAGAACCCGGTGACGGGATCGGTGCCGCAGGGTTCGAGGTCCCCGCCCAGGACGTTGCGCTCGGTCATGGGACGAGCATGCCGTCCCACCAAAGGCTCAGGCGACCACGGAGTCGGCGAAGGTGGTCCCGCTTGCTCGGCGCTAAGTATGATCAAAGTATGAGCGTCCGCATCACGGTGAGTCTTCCTGACGAGCTGGTTGCGGCTGCCACCGCCGCCGTGGCTGCCGGTGAGGCGGCATCGGTCTCCGCCTACGTTGCCTCCGCGCTGCGGGAGAAGACGGAACGGGAGTCCGTTGCCGACGTCCTGGCTGAGTGGCTCGCCGAGGCTGGCCCGCTCAGCGGCGATGAAAGTGCATGGGTGGCGGCGGCGCTCGCGCGGTCCGGCCTGGAGTCGTGAGCGGTGGCTTCTGCCTCGACGCGGGCGCGCTGATCGCACTCGATCGAGGTCAACGGGCGATCGTGGGCCTGTTGGCAGGCACGCTCGACGCAGGCGGGTCGCTCGAGGTCCCGGCCGCAGTCGTCGCCCAGGTATGGCGCGACGGTGCGCGACAAGCCCGGCTCGCGCGATTCCTCCGCGCCCGCGGGGTCGTGATGGTCGACCTGGATGCCGACGCCGCGCGGGCCATCGGCGTGATGTGCGGGCACGTCGGTGTCTCGGACGTGGTGGACGGGCACGTCGCACTGCACGCACGCCGCCGGGGACTGGCAGTGCTGACCTCGGACCCCCGCGACATCGCGAGGCTGGATCCGAGCCTGGTGATCGTCGAGGTGTAGCGGAGCCGCTGTTCACAGATCCACCTGCACCACTGTGGGACCGCCGAGGGTCGTCAGCGTCGATGCCTCCCGCCGCCGGCCTGCTCACCGGTGGCGTCGATGCGGGAGAGGGCCCGCGTGCCGTCGCGCGCCGCGGCGTCGTCGTCGGGGCCTACCGGCTCTCGTGACGTCGCCTGTGGATGACGGGCTGCCCGTTGTCGGTGACCGCTCCTAGCTTCGTACAACGACGAAAGGGGGACGCATGGGCGTCAACAACAGGAAGCGCAGGGCAGCGAAGCAACGCAAGCAGCAGAGGTATCAGCAGCAGCGGATCCGGGAGGAGGGTGACGAGCCGGAACGGCCTGCGGAGGGCTGGGATGCGGAGTCAGCGGCCGCGGAGGTCGAGCGACACGTGCACCGGGCACTCCGGGCGCTCGGGAGGAAGAAGCCGACCGAGAGCGAGGTGACGCTCTTCGCTGACCTGCTGCTGAGGTGGGCGGCCCCCTACCCGGCGTTCGTGGTCGAGATCGTCCTGCACGATGCGGTGTACGCGGTCGTCGCAGGCGGGTGGTCGCCAGAGGACCTGGCTCAGCTCGTGACGCGCAACGTCGGACCGACCCGCCTTCCGCTGTTGGCAGGGGCACTGCGTGAGGACGAGCGCGTACGGCCTCGCGGACAGGAGTGGCGTGACGCCATCGAGCGCATGGATGACCAGCCCCTGCCGCGGGTCGCGCACTCCGCTGCGGTCGCCCCACTGCTGGGGTTGGCGGCGCTGCTGCGCGCCACACCGGTGCTGACCGATTCGATCGCCGCCACGGCGGCATCATCCGGCCCCGAGCACCCGAAGCTGGCCAAGGTGCGCGCCCTCCTGGCCAAGGCGGAGTCGACCGAGTTCGACGAGGAGGCAGAAGCTCTCACGGCCAAGGCGCAGGAGCTCATCTCCCGCTACGCGCTCGACCGACTGCTGGCTCAGGGTCCCACTCACGACCACACCGATGTCGAGGTGCGGCGGCTCTGGCTGGACCCTCCCTACGTCCGACCCAAGACCCTCCTCGTGTCGGCGGTCGCCTCGGCCAACCGGTGCCGGGCCGCGGGGGCGGACCGCCTGGGCTTCAGCATCGTGGTCGGTGCAGCCGCGGACCTCGATGCCGTGGAGCTCCTCCTGACCTCGCTCCTCGTGCAGGCCGACGCTGCGATGCTGCGCCACGGACGTCGTACGAGTGCGTCCGGATCGACGCGGACCAAGTCGTTCCGCCAGTCGTTCCTCACGGCGTACGCCACCCGCATCGGAGAGCGGCTGTCCGAGGCCAACGCCGTGGCCGCGCGCGCCGCCGGTGCCGCCCTGCTCCCGGTGCTCCGGTCGCAGGAGGTCAAGGTCGCCGAGGAGTTCGAGCGCCTGGTCCCGCACTCGATCGGCCGCGCCGCGAGTGTGAGCAACAGCGGCGGATGGATCGCTGGTCTTGCAGCTGCGGACTTGGCGGCGCTCGACGTCGGTGCGCGGCTGAACCAGGCTGGGTGAGCCGGACGCACCGTCTGAGCGTGTGGCCGACCTCGACCCTCGGGACGGCTGAGGGTCGGTCAGGACGTGACGAGAAGGTCGGCAGCGCTGCGGGTGGCACCGACCAGCCGGGAGTTGGCCTCGTCGACCTGGTCGACCCACTCGCGTGCCGCGTCAGGCGTCTTCCCGAACTGCTGATGACGCGCGACGAGGCGCGAGCGGCGTACGGCGTCGTCGAGGTCGACGTACCAGCACTCGGCCAGCAGCGGGCGTACGTGCTCCCAGCCGTTGTCGTCCAACAGGAGGTAGTTGCCCTCGGTGATCACCAGCCTCGCCGACGGCGGGATCGCGAGTTCGGCGGCGATGGGTTGCTCGAGGTCGCGCTCGAAACCTGGGACGTAGAGCGTGCGGCGGGGTTCGTCGTGGAGTCGTCGGAGCGCGGTCACGTAGCCGTCGACGTCGAAGGTCTCGGGCGCTCCCTTGCGCTCGCGGAGGCCGAGCCGGTCGAGCTGGACGTCGGCGAGGTGGAAGCCGTCCATCGGCAGGTGCGCCACCTCGAGGCCGAGCTCTGCCAGCAGGGCCGAGGTCAGCGTCGACTTGCCGGCGCCCGGAGGGCCGGTGATGCCGAGGATGGCGCGGCCGTGGGTAGGGACAAGGCCGAGCGCACGCGAGACGAGCTCGTCGAGGGGAGGTTTCGAGGCTCGCTGCGCTCGCACCTCAACCACCGATGCGGCCCGTCATCGCGTCCCGTAGGTCCGGCTGACGACCTCGTCGAACACCCGGTCCGGAAGCAGGTCGCGTGACGTGGTGATCGTCCGCGCACCGCGACCGACGGGATAGCGGGCGGCGGGGCGAGAGACGGTGGCGGCCTTGACGATCTTGTCCGCCACCTCCTCCGGCGTCGAGGCGCGGGACGGCTCGTCGAAGCGGGTGAGCACCGCGTGCGCGCGGCGGGCGTGCTCGGCGTACGCCCCGTCGCCGGAGCGCTCGAGCAGCGAGTCACGGGCGATCTCGTTCCACTCGGTGCGGATCGGGCCGGGCTCGATGAGGACGACCTTGATGCCGAAGGGCCGCAGCTCCATCCGCAGGCTGTCGCTGAAGCCCTCCACGGCGAACTTGGTCGCGTGGTACCACGCACCGAACGGCTCGTAGAACTTCCCGCCGATCGAGGAGATGTTGATGATCCGGCCGGACTTCTGCGCGCGCATGTGCGGCGTGACGAGCTGCACCAGCCGGGCGAGGCCGAAGACGTTGACCTCGAACTGGCGCCGCGCCTCGTCGATCGGCACGTCCTCGACGGCGCCGTACGACCCGTAGCCGGCGTTGTTGACCAGGACGTCGATCCGCCCCTCCTCGTCGATGATCCGGGCGATCCCGGCCGTCATCGAGGCGTCGTCGGTGACGTCCATGGCGAAGGTGTGCACGCCGTCCGCGGCGAGGCCGGCCATCTTGTCGACGCGGCGCGCGACGGCGTACACCGTGAAGCCCCGGGCGCGTAACGCGCGGGCCGTGGACTCGCCGATGCCGGACGATCCACCGGTGACCAGGGCGATGGGCGAGGTGGCGGGGGAGGTCATGACGCGAGCGTAGTGCGGCCGCGGGGGAAGCCCGCCGGGTCGCGTTCCCACCCGTAGGGGCGCATACTGGTCAGACGATGACCAGTTCGCACGGCTCACGGCCGAGGCACCTCAGCAGCAGTCCGTTCGCACCCGCCACCGAGGCGGTGGTGGAGGTCTTCGAGGTCGGCGACCGGGTCTGCCACGACCTCTACGGTCTCGGGACCGTCACGGCACTCGACACCCATGCCGTCACGGTGAACTTTGGCGAGCAGTCGGTGCGGATCAAGCCGCCCTACGCCAAGCTCCAGCACCTCTAGGCCTGAGGGCCTCTCGACGACCGAACCCGTGATCCAGGTCGATGGCTGACGAGCGCGCGGAGGCCCGCCGCGCGAACCGGCGGCGGGTGGTCGGACATCACGTCATCTGGGCGGTCAGCGCCGTCGGTGCCGTGATCGCGGCGTGGGCGACCACGGGGACGATCGGCGAGGCCGCGTTCTGGGCGCCGTGTGCCGTCGGGATCGGGTTCGGTGCGGCCGGCACGACGTGGGCGGTGACGGCCGGCGAGGTCACGCGGGAGGAGCGACCGCGCGGCACTCCGCACCCGCGGTCCCGCCGGGCAAGGGGTGAGACCCCGCCGCGGGAGCTCGCTCCGCCCTGGCGCTGGCCGATGGTGCTGGCGTACGCCGTGCCCGTACCAGTCGCGATGGTGGTCGCCCCCTACGCCCGCGGTGCCGAGGACCCGCACGTCCTTGCGGCCGTGCAGCCGTTCGCCGTGCTCATCGGCTGGCTCTGCGGCCTGCTCGTCTTCCTCTTCGTCCAGCTCTTCCGCCTGGTCCTCGCCGGGGTCGTCGGCTTCGGTCGACCGCTCGCGACCGGGGAGGTCGAGGGCGAGGACGTGCCTCGTGCATGGTTCGTCGGACCCTTCGTCGGAACGGCCTCCCTGCTCGCACTGCCTCTGGTCCTGGTCGGACCGCTCGCCTACGAAAGCCCCTACCGCCGCGACGTCCTGCCGCTCCTCGGCGTCGTTCGCGACGGTGTCGACGTCGACCACCCGATCCTGCTCGGGATGAGCCAGGTGGCCACCTGGGCGATCGTGCTGGGTCTGCTCGCCGGGTGGCTGACGCACCGCACCGTCGGTGCCCGAGCGGTGGCGTCCTACCGTGAGTGACCTCCGGGACGCGCTGCGACCGTACGTCGACTCGGGCGCGGTCCCGGGCCTGGTGGCCCTGGTCGCTCGCGGGGACGACGTGGAGGTGGTCGCGCTCGGCGTGCAGGGCACGAGCGGGGCGCCGATGCGGCGCGACTCGATCTTCCGCGGCGCGTCCATCACGAAGCCGCTGACCGCCGCGCTGGCGATCACGGTGATCGAGGAAGGGTTCTTCGACCTCGACGACCCGGTCGACGAGGTCCTCCCGGAGCTCGCCGCGCCGCGCGTGCTGCGGACGCTCGACAGCGGGCTCGACGACACGGTGGCGGCCGAGCGTCCGATCACCGCGCGCCACCTGCTGACCGGCACGGCCGGGCACGGCTTCGCGACGTGGGAGTCGCCGGTCATCGGGCTGCTGATGGAGCGGCTCGGCCAGGCCGCCGACGACATCCACGACGTGCCGGAGCCCGACGAGTGGATGCGGCGGCTCGGCGAGATCCCGCTGATGCACCAGCCGGGGGAGGGCTGGACCTACAACGCGTCGTACGACGTCCTCGCCGTGCTGCTCTCCCGCGCGACCGGGGAGTTCTTCGCCGACCTGATGGCCGACCGGCTCCTCGAGCCGCTCGGGATGGTGGACACGGGTTTCCATGTGCCGGCGGAGAAGCTCGACCGGTTCACGACGCTGTGGTCCCGCGACGACCACGGGGTGCTCCAGGTCAGCGACGAGGTGGATGGCGTGTTCACCACCGAGCCTGCCTTCGCGTCGGGGTCGGGCGGGCTCGTCACGACGGTCGACGACTGGCTGGCGTTCGGCCGGATGCTGGTCAACGGCGGCATGGGTGCGGACTGGCGGATCATGCACGAGGACTCGGTGCGTCTGATGACGACCGACCAGATCACCGCGAAGCACCGCGAGATGGGCGGCTTCTTCCTCGACGGCCAGGGCTGGGGGTTTGGCGGCGGGGTCGACACCGAGCTGATCGACCCGTGGAACGTGGTCGGCCGCTACGGCTGGGTCGGCGGCACCGGCACGTCGGCGTACGTCCATCCGGACGGCACGGTCGCGGTGCTGCTGACGCAGGTCGGGCTGGCGGACCCGGCGGTGGAGATGATGCAGGCGTTCTGGCGGGCGAGCGCAGGGCTGCCGTGAAGCGATTGGAGCTCGTCGACGGCGCCCAGGTGGAAGCGCCGTCGCCCGGAACGGTGAGCGACGCCGTCCGCACCCTGAGTCCCCGCATCGAGTTCGTGGTCCTGCGCGAGACCGCCGGCGGCTTCGTCCAGGCTGCGTGGGGGCCGTCGGTCGACCTGCCGGAGGGCAGCTACGTGCTGGAGACGGCGGGCGAGCACGTCGACGAGCATGTGCGGGCCGAGGTCACGGACGTCGACCAGCTGGTCGCAGCCTTCCTGGGGTTCCTCGACGGGGACCGGGGTTGGGTGGACACGTTCGCGTGGACGCCGTGGACCACGTGAGGTGCGAGGGGCAGCGACAGAGGGGCGACGGACGCCGGCCCGGTCGGGCCCGGGAGCGACTGAGGCCACCCCGATGGGCATTGCGCTCGTCCGCGCCGTCGCTACGTTGGAACGCATGACTGACGAGGAGAAGCAGGCAGCGATCGAGGCGGCCCAGCGCGTGGTCGACCAGGTGAGCTCGTACCAGTACAGCGCCGAGGACGCCGACATGGCCGCGGAGCTCGACAAGGGTCTCGCCGAGGCGCGGGTGTCCCTGAGCGACGACGAGCGCACGCGCATCCTGGCCGAGATCGACGGCCTGAAGGACGAGGAGTCGAGCACCCCGCAGGTCCGTTCCGCCACGCCGGTGGCCTGAGCCGATGGACTCCCGTGGCGTGCTGACCGAGGCCTTCGGCCGGATCACCGAGCTGTACGACGGCGTGTCCGAGGGGCTCGACGACGAGACCCTCCACCACCGACCGGGCGGCACCGGCAACCCGGTCGCCTGGCTGCTGTGGCACCTCGCGCGCGTGCAGGACGACCACATCGCCCACCTCGCCGACGCCCCGCAGGTGTGGGAGGAGTGGCAGGAGCGGTTCGGCCTGCCCAACGGCACCGACGACATCGGCTATGGGCACAGCAGCGAGCAGGTCGACGCCATCCGGATCACCGACCTCGACCTGCTCGTGGCCTATCACCACGAGGTCACCCTCGCGACCGCCCGCTATCTCGAGACGGTGGATGACCACGAGCTCGAGCGCGAGGTCGACCAGAACTGGGACCCGCCGGTCACGGCCGGCCAACGGCTCGTCAGCATCATCGGCGACTGCCTCCAGCACCTGGGCCAGGCGGCTTACGTCAAGGGTCTGCGGCAGGGCTGAGTCACTGTCCACAGATTGCTCGGACGGTCTCGCGGGTGACGTCGCCAGCGGCGTTGACTGGGCAGATGCCTAGGTCTCGGAAGCGCACCCCTCGCAATCGTTCGATTCGTCAACGTCGTCGGGCGCGGCAGCAGCGCGCGAATGCCGGACGACGAGTCGTCGCGACGCTTCGCCCAGGGGAATCGCTCGAACACCTGATCACGCCCGAAGACGTCGAGATCTTGCAGAAGGCGCTGGATGCCGAGGTCAGGGGCGACGCCACCGGCGCATGGCAGCACCACATGTCGGGGCTGATCGTCGAGGAGTCGCTCACCCATCACAGCCTGCGAGAGCTCGCCGTCCTGGGCGATGACGCGCCCGCATGGATGTGCTCGCGCTGGGCGGTCGACCAGTCCCTGAGGTGGATGCTGGTCTGCGAAGACCCTAGGTGCGACGAGATCGTGCGACTGGTGCTTGCCGGACTGCACGACGACCAGCTCGAGCGCCTGCTGGACGACCTGTTGGCGCTGAAGGAGTACGGCACCTTGGTGGCGGCCACGGACTGGGTCTACCAGCAGCTCGCCGCGTACGAGTACGGCGGGCTCCGAGACTTCCTCGACGTGCGCGCAGAGGGCGGACTTCTCGAGCGACTGGACCACATCGACGAGTGGGAGCGCTCGGCCATCAGCTCCTACGAGCTGGTCGGGGTACGCGACGACGTGATCGAGGTCCGGCGACTCTCCGACGACGTGACCGAAGAGCTCCTCAACCTGGGCGCGACGACGGACATCGGCCCCGGCGCCTACGTCGTCGGACGCGTGGTTCCGACATCCGCGTGGCCCTTCGCCATGTTCGAGTCACGGCCTCTGCCGGTCGATGTCGAGACGGCTCGCGCCGTGGGGGAGCGGATGTCGAGCGAGGGCGACTTTGGGTGGTTCTGGGCTCTGGCCGAGGCGCACGGGGACGGCAGGCTCCCGTCGGGTGCCACCTGCCGAAACACCACGCTCTGGTCCACGGACGTCATACCCGATCGTGGTCGATCGACCGGCGAACCTTCCCCGCGCATGCGTGACCTCATGAACGCCGGACTGTCCGAGTACGTCGCCAACTGCGTCACGGTCGTGGAGGTCGGGCTCATCGTCGCCGAGGTGAGCGGCGACGTGGGAGCCATCGCGTCCCACGTCACCGCGTCGATGATCGATCCACGGGTCCACGACGCACTGCGGCACCACGGCGTCGAGCCCGGCCGTGGGCCGCTGTGGCGGGTGCTTGCAGCCGGCACGCCATCGCCTGTCCGCGAACGCTGCCTCGAGCTCGCTGAGCTGAGCGAGCAAGCAGCCGCCTGACGTGTGTGTAGCATGTGTGTATGGCACGCCTCAACGTCTACGTCCCGGACGATCTCGCGGCCCGAGCACGTGAGGCGGGGCTCAACGTGTCGTCCCTGACCCAGCAGGCACTCGCCGGCGCGCTGGCGAGCACGCAGACGGACGCGTGGCTGAGCTCGCTTCCGAGACCGGGTGCGAGCTCGCTGGCTGCAGAGGTCGTGCTCGACGCTCTCGACGCCGCCAGGGACGAGCTCGGGGCTCGTGGCTGACGCGTGGGTCGTCGATGCGTCGGTCCTGATCGACCTGGTCATCGGCGGCGCTTCCTCGGCCGCGAGCGCGGCGGCGTTGGTCGGTGGTCGCCTGCACGCGCCCGCGCATGTCGACGTCGAAGTCACTTCTGCGCTGGCCCGGCTCCAGCGTGCCGGCGTCGTGTCGCACCCCGCAGCGGGTCGTGCCCTTGCCGCCTTCGCCAGGACACCCCTCGAGCGACACGACCTCCCACCCCTGGTGTCCGGGGCGTGGAAGCGAACCTCCGCCCTCAGGGTTGCCGACGCCTTCTACGTCGAGCTGGCGCACCAGCTGGGCACGTCAGTGTTGACGATCGATGCGCGGCTGGCTCGCGCATCGAAGATTGCCGTCCTCCCCGACGGTCTCGAGGGGTGAAGCCACCTCGGGGAGGTCGGCCTAGGGTCGAGGCATGACGACCCGGTGGCTCTTCGGCGACCAGCTCGGCCCGCACTTCACCGACGACCATCGCGGTCCGCTGCTGATGGTCGAGTCGAAGGCGGTGTTCCGGCGTCGCCGCTTCCACCGGGCCAAGGCGCACCTCGTGCTCAGCGCGATGCGGCACCGGGCCGCGCAGCTCGGCGACCGGCTGACCTACGTGCAGGCAGAGACGTACGCCGACGCCGCGCGCGCGGTCGACGACGAGATCGAGGTCGTGCACCCGACGTCGTACGCCGCCCTGGGGCTGGTCGAACGGCTCGGGTGCACCGTCCTGCCGCCGCGCGGGTTCGCGACGCCGCGCGAGGACTTCGAGCGGTGGGCCGAAGGACGACGCGGCAAGCGGCTCCTGATGGAGGACTTCTACCGCCGCGCGCGGCTCGCGCACGGCGTCCTGCTCGACGACGGTGAGCCGACCGGCGGGCAGTGGAACTTCGACCACGACAACCGCCAGCCGCCGCCGAAGGGGGCGACGACGCTCGGCGTCACCGAGCCGTGGTGGCCGACCGAGGACGACATCGACGCGGAGGTGCGCGACGACCTCGACCGGTGGGAGAACGAAGGCGTCGAGCTCATCGGCAACGACGGACCGCGGCTGTTCGCGGCGACCCGTCGCGAGGCGCTCGCGGCGCTCGACCACTTCGTCGAGCACCGGCTGCCGGAGTTCGGCGCCCACGAGGACGCGATCCTCGAGGGCGACCCGTGGATGGCGCACAGCCTGGTCAGCGCGCCGATGAACCTCGGGCTGCTCGACCCGCTCGAGGTCGTCGAGCGCGCCGAGGCGGCGTACCGCAGTGGTGCCGCGCCCATCGCCGGCGTCGAAGGGTTCGTCCGACAGGTGATCGGGTGGCGCGACTACGTCTGGCACACCTACTGGCACCAGGGCGACGGCTACCGCCGGGAGAACGCGCTCCGCGCGACCCAACGGATGCCGCAGTGGTTCGCCGAGCTCGACGCCGACGCCACCGACGCGCGCTGCCTCTCGCACACCCTCGGCCAGGTCGCCGACCACGGCTGGGTGCACCACATCCCGCGGCTGATGGTGCTGGGGTCGTACGCCCTGCAGCGCGGGTGGGCGCCGACGCAGGTCACCGACTGGTTCCACCGGGCCTTCGTCGACGGCTACGACTGGGTGATGGTGCCCAACATCGTGGGGATGTCGCAGCACGCCGACGGCGGCGTGATGATGACGAAGCCCTACACGTCGGGCGGCGCCTACATCAACACGATGAGCGACCACTGCGGGTCGTGCCGCTTCGACCCGAAGGTGCGGGTGGGCGAGGACGCGTGCCCGTTCACGGCCGGCTACTGGTGGTTCCTCGACCGGCACCGTGAGACCTTCGCCGGCAACCACCGGATGTCACGCGCGGTCAACGGCCTCGACCGGCTCAAGGACCTCGACGGACTCATCGAGCAGGAGGACGCGCGCGGCAACCGGGCTCCGTAGCGCGCACTAGCCGCAGGGCAGCGAGCCGAGCCGCGCCAGGCCTTCGAGGTCGCCGGGACCGAACCCGACCTGGCCGGAGTTGTCGGCGAACATCAGCTCCATCGGCTCATTGACGTGCGCGAGCCCGACGACGTGCGCCAGCTCGTGGAGCACGATCGCCTCCATCACGCGCGGCTGCTGCGCGACCGCGGCATCGGTGAACGCCTCGACGTCGAGGACGATGCCGCCGCTCACGAAGTGCAGGCTCCCACCTCCGCCGCGCTCGGCGATCGCGCCGCCGACGCCGGCGACCTGGTCCGCGAGATCGGGGTACTCCGCCGCTTCGGCCCACCCGATGATGACGGGATCCGCTCGGCCGAACAGCTTCACGCCGCCCGGAAACGGACGCTTGTCGGTGTCGCCCTCGTCCTCGAACGCCAGCCCGGTCGCGTCGCTGATCCTCGCGATCGCCCGGTCGATCAGCGCGCGGCCGCCCTGCGGCTCTCCGGACGGATTCACCCGGTAGCGGATCTCCTCGCACGGGTCCCAGCCGACCGGCTCGCTGTCGTCGCCAGGCTGGGTCATCGCATAGCTGAACGTCCCGCCCGCCCGTACGACGGTGGGCGCGGGCAGCGGTCGCTGCGCCCCGAGCCCGATCGCCCGGCGGACCGTCGCGAACTGGTCGGACGGGTGGAACGCCAGGATCGCGACCATCACCGCGACCGTGGCGATCACGGTCATCCAGGTCCGACGGGGCACCTGACGATTGTCGGGTGCGGGTGGGCGTGCGTCAGCGGTTTGCGCCGGCCTGCGGTCACTCCGCGGCAACAGTGGAGCGCTCGACCCCTAGGTCGGGTCGTCGGCTCCACTGTCGAGCTCGGTGGGAAGGAGTCCGAGCTCCCCGGCTACCTGAGTCAGCTCTGGCCCCAGTCGCAGCAACAGAGCCGCGCCTTCGGGCGGGTAGGGGATGGCCTCGACAAACCCAAGGCCGATCAGGTCCTTCTCGGGAGCTTCGGCGTGCACGAACTCACGCTCCAGCCAGTCCGTGACGGCCCCTACGGTGACGGGGTCGTCCGTGAGCAAGTCCTGAGCCCACCGCGCCACGTCGGGCAGGAAGAGGTAGGGCAGGAGCTCTCCGCCCTGGTCCGCGAGGTGGTCTGCCATGAGGGGCGCGAGAAGCGGGAAGTCGTCGACCAGGCGGAGGACGAGCTGTTGTGACGACGTCATGAGTCCAGTGCCTCCCGGATCTCGGCTGCGAGCTTCCGAGCCAGGTCGCGGTCGGAAGTGGATGCGTCCAGATTGTTGCGTAGCCAGTTCTCGAGACCGCGGAGGGTCTCCTGACCCTTGATCACGTGGCGTCGGTCGTGCACCGTCTCACCCGTCCGCAATTCGTGCCGGATGGCGTCCATGGTGGTGCCGTCGCCTGTGCGACGCGGGTTGTCGACGCCCTTGAACAGCTGGTCGACGTAGTTCTTGAGCTTCTGGTTCTCGACGTCGGGCCGGCTCCGCACGCCTCGCCCAAGGCCGCCGGCCCGAGTGCCCGGCCCGAGCGCACCGACCTCGTTGCGGGCTGGCACCCGGACGAACTTCTCGACTCGCCCGCGTACGGCGTTGAGCTCGGTGCGGACTCGTTCGAGGCGGGCGGCGGTGGCGGCGACGCCAGCACGCAGGGCGGTGAGCAGGGCGTAGAACCGCGGGGCGTGCGAGCGGACCTTGGCGGCCGCAGCGGCCACCGACGCCGCGCCGCCGAGACCACCGGTCAGACCGGTGACGATCACCGAGATGGCGGCGCCCTCGACGATCATCTGGGCGACCTCCTCCAGCAGCGCCCGCGTGCGGTCGCGGGTGGCCTCGACTCCGTCGGCGTAGTCCTCGCAGGCGTCGGCCAGTCCGCCGAGCTGCCACGCGGTGTCGCCGACGAGGGTGGCGAGGTCGCGCAGTGCGTCGACGGCGAGCGGCACCTCGGGAGAGTGCTGTGCTTCGACCAGGGTGATGGCGACGTCGACCTCGTCGGCCAGGCCGGCGGTCGAGGCCGCCGCCCGGCGCCACGCGGTCCCTGCCGCGCGCAGCCGGTCGACGTCCGCGCCGGGCCAGACGAATCCCTCGACCTGGTCGAGGATCCAGGCGTCGACACCACTGAGCGAGAGCTCTCGATCACCGAGGCTCGGCGGGGGAGCGTCCGGCCGCACCCGGACGTACTCCGACTCGTGCAGCCCGTCGCCGGAGTAGCCGAGGACGGCGAGCGCACCGGCCGAGGACTCCGCGGACTCGTGGTTGGCGCCGGTCGCCGCAAGCAGCCTTCCGGCGCCGATGAAGGCGTGGGTCAGGTCGGCGAGGGCGGCGACGGCCTCGCGGGCCCCGGCGTCGTACGCCGTCGCGAAGTCTGCGCTCGTCGCGTCGTCGCCTGCCATCCCCGACGTGGCCGCGAGCCGCTCGACGAGGGACGTGACGAGCAGGGCCGAGGTCTGGTTCGCCGTCAGGCAGGCGTCCGCCGCCCGGGTGAACCCGCCGCACTCCACCGTGATCCGCACACCGACCACCCTCGCCGACGCCCACCGACGCTCGCGAGACTGCGGGTCGATCTGTGGACAAGGGTGCCGCGTGGTCGTTGGCAGAGGCTCGGGGTGCTGCACAGTGGTGCTGTGGAGGTGCGGCCGGAGGTCCTGCGGATGATGCAGGAGCGACCCGCAGCCGAGGTGTGGCTGGCGCTGGCGGCCACCGATGGTGTGGAGAACTTCGACGACCTCTCCCGCCTGGCTGGCCTCCGTCCCCTTGGCGGGGCTTGGGTTGAGCTCGACGAGATGCGCGCCCGACAGGTCTTGGCCGACATCCTCCGGTGGTGGCCTACAGGAGTGAGCTGGCACCGACACAGCAAGCGGAGTGGCTTGCCGCTGAGTTCCTTCTCGCCGCTGGACCATCTGGTGCCCGGTACGCCACCAACAGCGCCGACAAGCTGCACGGGTCTGCCTACAGATTCACCCCGGCGTCGGACTACACCTTCGATGCCGGGATCGCAGTCATCGGCGAAGCAGGCTCCGCGATCTATTGGGTTGCTGACGAGGACTGACCACACTCCGGGCAGGTTTCGATGTTGATTCCCGACCCACCCCGACGGCGTCGTGCATGGGAGTGCGCTCGCTAGCCGTGAGTCCGTGCTCACCTGGAGTTGTCCACAGATCGCGCGAGCCGCGTTTCCGCCGAACGCCGGGGCGGGCACGAGAGCGGCATGACGCACTTCATCGGCTGCATCCAGGTCCGGCCCCCGCTCAACGAGGTCGAGCGCGGCTACTTCCTCGAGCTGCTCGACTCCGACCGGACGCTGCGCGGTACGCCGACCGGGCGGGGCGACGCCGACGTGCCGTTCGCGCGACTCGGCTGGGAGGTCTGCCGCGACGGCTGCTGCCTCGAGTGGGACACCACGGCCGAGGACGCGAAGTGGATGGTCGAGACGCTGCGGTTCGTCATCGACCACCTGCTGCGCGACGGCGCGAGGGCCCAGGGGCGCGCGAGGTTCGACGGGTTCGGCTTCGACCACGTGCTCAGCGGTGCGGTGATGGGCCGTGGCCCGGGCGACCGGACGACGCACTTCGTGACCGTCGCCGACAACGTCGTGCACGGACGCGCGGTGCCCGAGCACTGCGTCGTACACGTGCCGAGGCCGCGCGCTGCGTCCAGCCGGACGCGGGCGACGAACGTCATCGAGTTCCGCCCGCGACGCGCGTGACAGCATGCGACCCATGGAGGGAGTGGTGCGCGGTGTCGGGTTCTCGCCCGTCAAGGGGATGCGCCACCTCGCCCTCGACCACGTCGACCTCGACGAGCTCGGAGCCGTCGGCGACCGGGCCTTCTGCCTCGTCGACACCGCGCAGCGGCGCGTGCTGCGGACGGTGCAGCACCCGTCCCTGATGGGCATCGTCGCGCAGGCGTACGACGACGGGCTGGCGCTGACGCTGCCGACCGGGGAACACGTCGAGGGACCGGTCACCGTCAGCGGGGAGACGATCACCTGCGACTACTGGGGTCGATCGGTCGACCTCGCGCTGACCGACGGCCCGCACGGTGGGCTCATCTCCGTTCACCTCGGACGGGACGTCCGGCTCGCGCGGGCGCCGCGCGGCGGCGTCGTCTTCGCCGATCCGATCACCGTCGTGACGACCGCGTCCCTGGCCGAGATCGAGGCCGAGGCTGCCCGGTTCCGGGCGACGCTCGTCCTCGACACCGAGGAGCCCTGGGCCGAGGACACCTGGCTCGGCACGGAGATCACGGTGGGCGAGGCGACCCTCAGGATCGGCGGACCGATCCCACGATGCGCGGTCATCGACCACCACCCGGAGACGGGCGAGAAGGACGCCCAGCTCCTGAAGGCGCTCGTGCGGCAGCGGCCCACCAACAGGGCCGGCGAGCCGATGTTCGGCGTCTACGCCACCGTCACGAGGCCGGGACGGGTGAGCGTCACGCGCTGACCTGCTCCCAGAGCCGGAGGTTGGCGGACGCGGCCCGCGCGTAGGACTCGTCGGCGGTGGTGACGATCGCCCGCAGCCCGGCGAGCGCGGTGACCATGTCGGCGCAGCCGTCGCGCCACGCGTCGTACGCCAGCACCTCGGCGTCGGCAGCGCGGCCGGACCACCCGCCCTGGAGGCGTGACTGTGCCTGGTGGATCTCGGCGGCGATGCCGACGAGGTCGCGCTGGCAGGCGGCGAGGTCGGCGAGGGTCGCCCGGAGCTCGTCGAGGTCGACGTCGTAGGACGTCACGCGAGCCGCCGCGTGCGCTGCTCGGAGGAGGCGTCGGCGGCCACCGCGTCGGCCCGCGCCAGGTCGAGGGCCTGTGCCGCAACGGCCAGGTCGTCGACGACGCCGGCCGTCGCGGCGCTCCACTCCTCCCACCGCGCGCGGAAGGCGTCGGCCGCGGCGCCGCGCCACGTGGCGAGGACGGCCTCGATGGAGCGGTCGGCCCGGCGACGGCGCAGGTCGAGGTCCTCGAGCCGCGCCCGCAGCTCGGCCGTGGTCGCCGCGTGCTCGGCGGGGGAGAGGGTGATCGTGCCCGAGAGGATCATGCGTCGATCCTGCTCGGCGAGGCGCCCGAGCAACAGGCGCCGGACGCGATCTGTGGAGAACCTGCACGAGCGGCGTCGGCGTGAGCGCCTAGGGTGGACCGATCACCCCCTGCCAGCTCGGAGGCACCACCCGTGGACACCATGGACCCGGTCTACGGCTCCGGCACGCTGCTGCTCATCGCAGCGATCGCCGTCGCCGTCCTGCTCGTCCTCATCATCGCCCTGCGCATGCACGCCTTCGTGGCGCTGGTGCTCGTCAGCTTCGGCACGGCCATCGCCGCCGGCGTACCCCTCGCGGACGTGCCGGCGATCTCCATCGCCGCCTTCGGCAGCACGCTCGGCACGGTCGCGCTGCTGGTCGGGCTCGGCGTGATGATCGGGCGGCTGCTGGAGGTGACCGGAGGAGCACAAGTGCTCGCCGACACCCTCGTGAGCCGCTTCGGCGAGAAGCGCGCCCCGTTGGCGCTCGGCGTCGCGGCGCTGCTCTTCGGCCTCCCGATCTTCTTCGACGCCGGGCTCGTGGTCTTCCTGCCGATCATCTTCGCCGTCGCCAAGCGCTTCGGCGGGTCCGTCCTGATGTACGCCCTGCCCGCCGCGGGCGCGTTCGCCGCGATGCACGCGATCGTGCCGCCGCACCCCGGCCCGGTCACCGCCGCGACCGAGATCGGCGCCAGCATCGGCCTCACCCTGCTCGTCGGGGTGGTCGTCGCGGTGGTCGCCTGGTTCGTCGGTGTGTACGTCGTCACCACCGCGTGGCTCGGCAAGGTGCACGTCCCGGTCGACGACTCGGTCCTCACGGGCGGTCGCGACGCGGAGCACGACAACCCGCCGAGCTTCGGGCACGTGCTCGGGATCCTGCTGCTGCCGCTCGTGCTGATCGGGGCCAACACCGTCCTCACCACGCTGCGCACCAACGAGTCGATCTCCGCCGAGGGTGGGCTCGTCGACGCCGTCATCTTCGTCGGCCAGACGCCGGTCGCGCTGCTCATCGCCCTGCTCGTGGCGACGTACACCCTGGCGATCAAGCGCTACCCCCGCGGTGAGATCGAGTCGATGCTCAACGACGCGCTCGGCCCGATCTGCGCGATCATCCTGATCACCGGCGCGGGCGGGATGTTCGGCGGGGTGCTGCGCTACAGCGGGATCGGGGCTGCGCTGTCCGACTCGCTGTCCGACCTCGGGCTGCCGCTGATCGTGTCCGCCTTCGTGATCGCCACGATCCTGCGGGTCGCCCAGGGATCCGCGACCGTCGCGCTCACGACCACGGCCGGGCTGATCTCGGCCGGCGTCGCCGACGCCGATCCGTCGTCCCTCCAGCTCGTCGCACTCGTGCTCGCGATCGCCGCCGGTGCCACCGTGCTGTCGCACGTGAACGACTCCGGCTTCTGGCTGGTCGGCCGGTTCTTCGGGATGGACGTGAAGACCACGCTGCGCACGTGGACGGTGCTCGAGACGACGCTCGGTCTCTCGATCTTCGTCCTGGCGCTCGGGGTCTGGGCGGTCGGATGACGATGCACCTCGTCTTCATGGGCGTCTCCGGCTCGGGCAAGTCCACGGTCGCCCGCGCGGTTCAGGACAAGCTCGGCTGGGAGCTGGCCGAGGGTGACGACTTCCACCCGCCGGAGAACGTCGCGAAGATGAGCGAGGGCACGCCGCTCACCGACGCCGACCGGTGGGGCTGGCTGGAGTCGCTCGCCGACTGGACGGGTGAGCGGGACGCCAGCGGCACGCCGACGATCATCACCTGCAGCGCCCTGCGCCGCACCTATCGCGACGTGCTGCGCCGTGGCGGTGAGGCGACGTTCTTCGTGCACTGCACCGGCGACAAGCACATGATCCTCGACCGGATGAACGCGCGCGAGCACTTCATGCCCCCCAGCCTGCTGGAGTCGCAGCTCGACACCCTCGAGCCGCTCCAGCCCGACGAGGAGGGGATGGACGTCGACATCGCCCTGCCCGTCGACCGGATCGTCGCGGAGGTGCTCGCGCGCCTGGGGCTGGGGTGAGGCCTCAGTTGAGGACGACGATCCCCGCGTTGAGGGCCGTCGCGAAGCAGACCCACGCCAGGTAGGGCACGAGCAGCCACGCCGCCACCCGCGAGCGGTGCCACGACCACGCGACGAGCAGCGCGATCGAGGCGGCCAGCACGACGATCTCGACCAGCGCGAACACGTAGAGGTCGGCCGCGAAGAACAGCGGCGTCCACAGCAGGTTGAGCACGAGCTGTGCCGTCCACAGCCACATCACGCGGTCCCACCCGCCGGCCCGCCAGAGCAGCCAGCCCGCGATGCCGATCATCACGTAGAGCACCGTCCAGACGGGCCCGAACAGCCACGACGGCGGCGCGTAGGGCGGGAGCTCGAGGGCACGGTACGTCGCCTGCGACCCCGCCGCGGCCAGCCCACCGACCCCGGCGGCGACCGCCACCGCGAGGAGGAACGGCACGAGGGTCACCCAGGTGCGGGCGGGCGGCACGACGGAGGCATCCCGAGAGCTCATGGAGCCATCATGCCGCCCCGACCCACGCGATCAGCCCGCGCGCCGGACCTTCAGCACCGCGTCCGCGATCGCGATCTCCTCGCCCGTGTGCGGGTGCAGCTGGGTGCGTGGGCGGGCCTCGCACACCTCGACCACGAAGTCCTCAGGCACGGCGGGCAGCAGGTCCTCGGCCGTGAACATGAACGAGGTGTGCCCGTGCCGCAGCCCGGTCGCCAGGTCGTCGGGGTGGTGCCCGACCACCAGCAGCGTGCCACCCGGCGCGACCGCGGACGCGAGACGTCGTACGACGTCCGGCATCCCGCCGTCGGGCAGGTGGAAGAAGTGCGACGTGACGAGGTCCCAGGTCTCGCCTGCCGGCTCGAAGGTGCGTACGTCGACCCGGCGGGTCTCGACGCGGTCGCCGACCCCGGCCTGCTCGGCGTGCGTCGTCGTCCGCGCGAGGGCGGCGTCGGCGAAGTCGACCGCCGTCACCTGCCAGCCCTGCTGCGCCAGCCAGATCGCGTCGCCGCCCTCGCCGCAGCCGATGTCGAGCGCGCGACCGGGAGCGAGCGCGGGCGCCTCGGCGGCGAGCTGGACGTTGACCTTGCCGCTCCACACCTTGTCGCCGGAGTAGCGCTCCTCCCAGGCCGGGCGCTCGAAGAAGCCGTCGCGACGGGCCTGCACCGCGCGCACCGCGTCGGCGGACGCCAGCTCGGCGTTGATCCACGCGCCGACGCGGACACCGTGGGCGGCCGAGGCGACGAGGATCATCGCGATGTCGGTCGCGTTGCCGGCGGCGAAGATGCCGGGCACCGAGGTCGCGCCCGTGTTCGGCTCGACCTCGATCACCGAGCCGAAGGCGGTGCCGTTCATCTCGAAGGGCTTCGGCTCGATGCCCATCGGGCCGAGGAAGTCGGCGCGCACGTGCGGCTGCGAGGCCACCACGATCGCGTCGCGCTCGAGGACCGTGCCGTCGACCAGCCGCAGCCCGACGAGCGCGTCGCCGTGGTCTGTCGCGACGACCTCCTGCGGCGTGCCGTACGCGAACCGGACACCGATCGCCCCGAGCTTCTCCGTCTCCTCCTCCGGGAGCTCGACGCCGTCGTGGACGACCACCACCACGTCCTCGGAGAGCTGGCGGAAGAGCAGTCCCTGGTGGCCGGCCATCGGGGTCGTCGCCAGCACGGCGATCGCGCGGTCGCGCACCTCCCACCCGTGGCAGTAGGGGCAGTGCAGGACGTCGATGCCCCACCGCTCGGCCAGGCCGGGCACGTCGGGCAGCTCGTCGACGACGCCAGCGGTGACGAGGATCCGCCGGGCGCGCACGCGCCGGCCCCCGGCGGTGGTGACGAGGAAGTCGTCGACCTCGCCGGACAGCCCGACCACGCGGTCGGCCAGCACCTCGACGCCGTACGCCGCCACCTCGGCGCGGCCGATCTCGAGCAGCTCGAGCGGGTTGACGCCCTCGCGCCCGAGGTAGTTGTGGGCATGGTCAGCGGGCGCGTTGCGCGGCTCGCCGGCGTCGATGACCAGCACCGACCTCTTCGACCGGCCGAGCGCCATCGCTCCGCTCAGGCCGGCCGCGCCGCCGCCGACCACCACCACGTCGTACGTCATCTCATCGCTCATGGATCCATCGTGCGGGTCGTTCGCGCTATTGACAAACATTCTTGCTGAAATGACAAACTGGGCGGCATGGACGACGTCTCAGTGCTCCGCGGGGTCGGCCCCCGGCTGCGCCAGCTCCGGCTCGAGCGCGAGGCGACGTTGACCGACCTCGCCGAGGAGACCGGCATCTCCGTCAGCACCCTGTCGCGGCTCGAGTCGGGCCAGCGCAAGCCGACCCTCGAGCTGCTGCTGCCCCTTGCGCGGGCCCACCGTGTCGCGCTCGACGAGCTCGTCGACGCACCCGAGACCGGCGATCCGCGGATCCGTTCGAAGCCGGTCGTGCGGCACGGGCGGACGTTCATCTCCCTGACCCGCCGGCCGGGGGGACTCCAGTCGTTCAAGATGCTGCTGCCCGTCGACAACACGCCACCGCCCACGCTGCAGACCCACGAGGGCTACGAGTGGCTCTACGTCCTCAGCGGCAAGGTCCGACTGCTGCTCGGCAGCCGCGACCTCACCCTCGAGCCCGGAGAAGTGGTCGAGTTCGACACCCGTACGCCCCACTGGGTCGGCAACCCCGGGCCCGTCCCGGCCGAGGTGCTGGCGATCTTCGGGCCCCAGGGCGAGCGGATGCACGTCCGGTCCTGAGGGGTGACCTGCGTGGCGCCGGCGGGTGGCACGGTGGTGGCATGACGATCCGCACCGGCACCAACGTGAAGTGGAAGTGGGGCTCGTCGTGGGCCGAGGGCAAGGTCACCGAGGTGCACCACGACGACGTCTCCCGCACGACCAAGGGCGAGAAGATCACCCGGCACGGCAGCGACGACGACCCGGCGTACGTCATCGAGCAGGAGGACGGCACCACCGTCCTCAAGCTGCAGAGCGAGGTCGAGAAGGCCTGAGACCGGTCGCGGTGTGGCCTAGGGTCCTGCCCCGTGGCAGCTCTCGGACACCCACCCGCGCCGGCGGGCCGGCGGCTGGTCGTCGACTCTCCCCGCCCTGTCGTGCGCCGCGGCTGGCGGCGAGGCCTCCCGGTGGGGGTGCTCCACCTGGTCGCGACAGCGGTCGTGCACGCGACGCTGCTCCCGGCGACCGATCGGTCCGGTAACGCCGGTGACCGCGCGCTCGAGCACTGGCTGCTCGCGTGCGTCCTCGTCGCTGCCGGCACGACCCTGCTGTGGCTGGCCTGCTGCGTACGGATCGAGCCCGGCGGCAACCGCTGGGTGCCGCCGCCGCGGCGCTCGGGCGTACCGCCCGTGCCGGATCCGGCGACCGGCTGCCTGCCGGCGTCCCAGGCGATCGTCGCGGTCACCCTGGCCACGTTGGTCGAAGTGCTCGCGGTGGTCGGCCCTGCCGACGCCGTCTGGCTCACCGCCGTCACCCTGCTCGTCCAGCTCGTCGGCGTCGTCGTGACGTCCTTCGTCGTGCTGTCGGCCGTCATGCCGGCCGTGCTGATCGTGACCGGCCTGCGCCGTCGCGGCCCGGCCGAGGGTGGTGGCGCGGCGACCGGTCCGGCGCTCGTGACCTCTGGCGTGGCGTCGTACGCCGCCCTCGCGCTCGCGGCGCTGCCGGTCGCGGTGCTCGGCCTCGACCTCGCCGTGGGCGGGTGGGCGACGGCGTCGGTCCTGGCCGTGGTGCTCGTCGCGGCCCTCGCCGTGCGGTTCGGCTACGTACGCCGCGCGCGACCCGCGTGACGACCGACGGACCTCAGGCCTGGCGGGCCGCCTTCTTGGCCTCGGCCTCGGCGCGACGCTCGACGAAGCGGGTCGCCTCAGCGTCGAGCGCAGCGACTGCGGCAGCGAGCTCGTCGCGCGCCTTCTCGCCGTCCTCGTCGAGACCCTCGAGCTCCCAGACACCCCACTGGCGGAGCAGTGGCGTGACGATGTCGTCGTGGTGGATCCGCAGGTCGTAGATGCCCGCCTTGGCCATCTGCACGGCCTTGCGGGAGAAGCCGGGGATCACGCTGCCGGGCATCTGGAAGTCGACGACCTCCTCCGTGATCGCCCGCATCGTCTGGCTGGGGGTGAGCTGGAGGGCGGCCGTCACGATGTTGCGGTAGAACAGCATGTGGAGGTTCTCGTCCTTGGCGACGCGGCTCAGCAGCTTCTCCGCGATCGGCTCCTCGGTGTAGCGGCCGGTGTTGCGGTGCGAGATGCGGGTCGCGAGCTCCTGGAAGGAGACGTAGGCGCAGACGTTGAGCAGTGACTTGTCGAGCGCCTCGTAGCCGGTCTCCATCGTCTCCATCCGGGCCCGCTCGAGCTCGACGGGATCGACGCCTCGGGTGACCAGGAGGTAGTCGCGGATGCAGAAGGCGTGCCGACCCTCCTCCGCGGTCCACCGGTTGACCCACGTGCCCCACGCGCTGTCCCGACCGAACGCCCGGTCGATCTCGCGGTGGTAGCTCGGCAGGTTGTCCTCGGTCAGCAGGTTGACCTCGAGCGCCGTACGCGCGATGGGCGAGAGCTGCGACTGGGCGACCTCCCACGGATCACCGCCGAGGTCGGCGAAGTCGCGCCCGAGGCTCCACGGGACGTACTCGTGCGGCATCCACTCGTCGGCCGTCGCGAGGTGCCGGTTGAGGTTCTCCTCGACCACCGGCTCGAGCTCGGTCAGCAGCTGTTCGGTCTCGAGTGCGGTCATGTGCTCCTGCCTACACCCGCGCGACCCCTGCTGAACAGGGGTGCGCCCCGGCACCAACGGAAGCAGTTCGCCCGGTCGACGTGCCCGTCCACGCGTGGACCGGACCCTTCGCCGGGCGAACTGCCTGCTGTGGTGCGCTCAGTTCCAGATCGCGGCCGCCCACTCGGGGTGGTCGATGAACGGGTTGCGGTTGCCCTGCCACTGGGAGTGGATCCGGTCGTTGCGGCGCATCTCGAAGGAGTCGACCGGGTCGGCGGAGTTCCAGGCGAGGAGGATGTCGAGGTCGCCGATCCGCGGGACGGCGCTGCCGGAGACGTTGCTCAGCTCGAGGTTGGCGAAGGCGTCGTCGCCCTCGTAGCGGATCGCCATGTAGAAGAGCATCCGCGCCACGTCGCCCTTGACCGAGTCGCGCGGCTCGAAGGAGTCGGAGTCGGTCCAGCAGTCGGTGCAGCCCGACACGGCGGTGCCGCCGTTGTCGAAGTCCTTGTTGCCGCGGGTGCCGTTGACCGTGACGTCCTCGGCGCGCAGGTGGTGCAGGTCGGTGCCCGGTCCGGCGCTGGTCGTGAAGCCGCCGCGCGACTGGGCGAAGACGTGCTCACGGTTCCACTGGCCGGCGTTGCCGCCGTTGCTGCTCTTGGGGATGGAGCGACCGGTGTAGAGCTCGATGACGTTGTTGGTGTTGTTGGGGTCCTGGTCGGTGTCCTTCAGCGCGGTCCACACCGCGTCGTACGACAGCTTGGTGTTGTTGTCGATGATGTCGTGGAGCGAGGTGCGCAGGGCCGAGCCGGTCTTGCCGACCGCGGGTGCGTAGTAGGTGGAGTCCCACGGGCTCGTGCCGCCGGTGGGCGGTGGGTCGGTCGGCGTACCGCCACCGGCGAGCGCGAACGCCGACGTGCTCGTCATGCCCGGGTGGGAGAAGTACGCCGACAGCGCGCCGGTCACGTCGATCTGCTTGCCCATCAGCGACGGGTTGGACCGCAGGCCCCACTGCGACCGGAAGGCCGAGGGGATCTGCACGTAGAGCATCGACGAGGTGCTGGTCTGCGAGGCCGAGTCGGCGATCGCCAGGGCGTAGTCGTTGGGGAAGCCGGAGCGTACGACGGTGCTCGTGGCGGTCGGCTGCCCGACGACGTAGCCGCGGACCGTCTGCGACGAACCGTTCTGCTGGCCGATGGCCTGGCTGACGGTCAGGGGCGTGGCAGCGCGTGCCGGCGCCGTGCCCGACGGGGACACGAGCGCGGCGAGCGCGAGCACGAGGGACAGGACGAGGGAGGTGACAAGGGCGGGCGCGAGCGGCCGGACCTTCCCGAGATGAAGGGTCATGGCGGGTGAGCCTGCCCGAACTTCGCGTCCGGTGGAAGAGGCAGGGCGGGGTCGACCGGGCTGGACCAGTGGAGTTCATTCGGGGGATTCCCACCCGTCACTCCACGCCCTCGTGACCCGTACCTGCTGTGACGTGTGGTGATCGTGGTGCCGACGTCACGCTCAATCGAGTCGTCGTACATCCCTTTACACCGCTTCATACCCAGTTCTGCGAAAACGCCACGGAATGTCGCGGGACTCTTTAAGTTGAGTCTGCTCCGGGGTCCCGGGGCACGTTTCGTCGTCGAAGTCGCTCAGACAACGTGAGGCACACATGACTCAGGATGCAGCCCAGCCCCGGAAGGGCGCGGGCAGTTCGGTCGCCGGCTGGCCGTTGGGCCGCAAGATGGCCATGGCGCTCACGATCCCGCTGCTGCTCGCCGCCATCCTCGGTGGCCTGCGCGTCTCCGGTGACCTGGGCGACTCCCGCCAGGCCGCCACGAGCGCCAAGCAGGTCACGATCATCCAGCCCGCGATCGACTACCTGACGTCATCCGAGGCCGCGATGGTGGCCGCGCAGACCGACAGTGCGGCGAGCCAGGGCGACCTGATCGACGCGATCGACGACATCATCACCAACGGCGAGGCGCTGGCCCAGGCCAAGGACGCCGCCGACCTCAACGACCTCCAGGCCGAGCACGTCGATGCGCTGCTCGACCTCAGCCAGGCCATGCGCGGCACCGGTGCCGAGACCCTCGGCCCCGCCACCTGGGTGGCCCTCGTCCGCCAGCTCGAGTCCAGCGTCTCGCAGCTCATCACCAGCGTGAATGCCGCGCAGGAGACCCCCGAGCCCCGTCTCGAGCAGCTCTCCCAGCTGATGAGCGGTCGCCTGTCCCTCGCCCTCCAGCAGGGCCTGCTCGCGGTCACCCTCAAGCAGTCGACCTCGCAGGAGCTCTTCTCCGAGATCGGCGTCGAGGCGGCGGCCATCGACCGTCTCGCCGGCTCCGTCGCCGGCGCCGAGGACCAGACCGCCCTCCTGCGTCTTCAGAACACCAAGCACGCCAGCCAGGTCCGCGACGACTCCGCCACGAACCTCGACGGTCGCGACGCCTACACGCCCTACGACGAGATCACCCAGACCCTCACCCAGGGCGTGACCTCGTCGCTCGACGAGGCCGCCTCGGACGCCCAGCGCAACGCAATCATCGGCGCCGCGCTGACGCTCATCGCCCTCGGCCTGGCCATCGCGATCGCCTTCTACATCGCCCGCAGCCTGCTCGACCCGATCAACAAGGTGCGCGAGGGTGCGCTCGCGGTGGCCCGCCACCGCCTGCCCGACGCCGTCGCCCGGATCCGCGCCGGCCAGGAGCCGGAGGAGATCACCACGATCGATGTCACCACCAACGAGGAGATCGGCCAGGTCGCCCGCGCGGTCGACGACCTCCACCGCCAGGCCATCCACCTCGCGTCCGGTGAGGCCCAGCTCCGCCAGACGGTCAACGCGATGTTCGTGACCCTGTCGCGCCGGTCCACCTCGCTGGTCAACCAGCAGCTGGCCCAGATCGAGCGCCTCGAGCACGACGAGGAAGACCCCAAGCGCCTCGAGTCGCTGTTCCGCCTCGACCACCTCGCCTCGCGCATGCGTCGTACGGCCGACTCGCTGCTGATCCTGGCCGACGCCCCGAACCGCGCCGCCGGCCAGTTCAGCCTCACGGTGGGCGAGGCCCTCCAGGCTGCGACCTCCGCGGTGCAGGACTACCAGCGCGTGCAGATCCTGTCGCACCTCAACACCCGCGTCGGTGACGAGGCCGCGGCCGACGTCGTCCACCTGCTCACCGAGCTCGTCGACAACGCGCTCACCTACTCGCCTCCCGGCGAGCCCGTACGCCTGGCCGCCAAGCAGACCGACGAGGGCGTGGTCATCACGATCACCGACTCCGGCCTGGGCGTCCCGCCGGCCGAGCTCGAGGTGCTCAACCGCGACCTCGCCCACGGCGCCGAGGCGACGCCCGACACGGCCCGCCGGATGGGTCTGTTCGTGGTCTCGCGCCTCGCCGACCGCCACGACATCGACGCCTCGCTCGCCCGCAACCCGGGCGGCGGCATGACGGCATCGGTCGTCCTGCCGACGTCGATCCTGCCCGACCTGCCGCAGGCCACCGCGCCGGCTGCCGGTGCGGCCGCGCGCAGCACCGAGCCCGCCACGGTCGGTGCCGCCACCACGGTCGAGACCGTCGAGGCCGGCGCTCCGCAGGAGTCGCGCCGCGAGGCCCGCAACCGGGCCCGGGTCGAGAAGGCAGAGGCCCGGAAGGCCGCGAAGGCTGCGAAGGCCGCGGACGCTCCCGTGGAGCCGGCTGCCGTCGCCACGCCGGTCGTCGAGCCCGAGGTCGAAGCTGCTCCGGTCGCGCCGGAGAAGCCCGCCGTCGAGACGTCGGTCGAGACTGCGCCCGCCGCGACCGAGCGCCCGTCGCTCGACAGCCTGCTGCCGCGCCGTGAGCCCGGCGCCAACATGCCCCGCACCGGCGCGGAGGCCTTCCTGCCGCCCGAGACGTCCGGTGCCACCGGACCGCTCTTCGGCAAGCGCGAGGAGCCGACCGTCGGAGGCGACGCCGGCTCGGACGACTCCGCCGCCAGCCGTACGCAGAAGGTCGCGTCCGTCGTTCCGATCACCGCCCTGGCCTCCCGCCAGCGCGCCCAGGCCGAGCAGGCCCGCGCCGAGGTGCAGGCCCAGGATCCGGAGACCGATGTCGTCGAGGAGCCGGCCGCCGCGTCGGACGACGCCGTCGCCGGTGACACCATCGCCCACGACACGGTCGCCGAGGCGGACGTCGCGGACGAGGTGGTGGCCGACGAGCCCGACGACGAGCCCGCCGAGGAGCCCACAGAGGAGACCGTTGCCGAGGAGCCGGTCGAGGCCGAGCCGGTCGTCGAGCCCGTCCGCGCGCACGACCCGCTGTCCGACCCGTTGCCCGCGGACGCCTTCGACGAGGCCCGGCCCGAGGAGCACGTCGAGGAGCAGGTCGAGGAGCACGTCGAGGACCAGGTCGAGGAGCACGAGCAGGTCGCCGAGGCCGAGCCCGAGGAGGAGCTCGTCCACGAGAGCGCCGAGGAGCCGGTCGCGATCGACGAGCACCACGACGAGCACCCGGACGACGTACGCGTCGACGCCGACGACCCGCTGGGTCTGGGCACGCACCGCGACGACCGCGACGACCAGTACGAGCAGGTCGCACACGTCGAGGAGCCCGTTGCCGAGCCCGTCGCCGAGGAGGCTCCCGTGGAGCCGGCCGCGGAGCCCGAGCCGGTCCTCGAGCCGGTCGCCCTCGCGGACGACTCGCTCAACGGCCACTCGCTCAACGGCCACGGGTCCAACGGTCACGCGCCGGCGCGCACCGGTGGTGACTCGCCGATCTTCAAGTCGATGCGCTCGGGATTCCTCACGGGGAATGCCGACGAGATCCACGAGACCGAGGTCGACCGGGGGTGGGAGATCGCGGCCAACGCGGTCGTCGACACGCCTCCGCTCGCCGAGCCGGCAGCGGCGGCGTCAACGGTCACCGGACTGCCGCGTCGCGCACCGGGGGAGCGTCTCGTGCCCGGTAGCGTGACCGCGCCCACGGCGGCCCGCACACGTGACCCCGAGGCGATCCGCCGCCGTCTCCAGGCCCACACCGCGGGAGTGTCCCGCGGTCGACAGGCAGCCCAAAGTTCCTCACAGCACACGGAAGCAGGCCCCGCATGACGCACGAATCCGCCGCACAGGCAACCGCCGACAGCCCGACCGGCGACCTCGACTGGGTGATGTCGCGCTTCGTCGACGACGTACCCGACGCAGCGCACGCCATCCTGGTCTCGGCCGACGGCCTCCTGATGGCCTCGAGCACCAGCATCCCTGGTGAGCGGGCCGAGCAGGTCGCCGCCGTCTCCTCCGGTCTGGCCAGCCTCGCCGTCGGCGCGGCTCGCCTCTTCGAGGGCGGCTCGGTGATGCAGACCATCGTCGAGATGGAGATGGGTTTCCTCATGCTGATGAGCGTCGGTGACGGGTCGAACCTCACCGTGCTCACGACGGAGGAGGCCGACATCGGCCAGGTGGGCTACGAGATGGCCCTGCTGGTGGACCGTGTGGGACGTACCGTCGAGGCCCAGGCCCGCGTCGGTACGGGCGGCTGAGCCGGACCCGTGACATGACGCCGCCACACGAGCCCGAGGACGAGGTCTACCGACCCCGCCTCATCCGCTCCTACACCATCACCGCAGGTCGCACGGCCACCAAGGTCGAGCTGGCCATGGAGGCGACCCTTCGTCTCCAGCCTGGTGTCGAGGCGCCCGTCCTCAGCTATCCCGCCGCGCAGGTTCTCGAGGTCTGCGATCGGCGTTCCGTCGCCGAGGTGTCGGCACTGACCAAGATGCCGATCGGCGTCACCCGGGTGCTGCTGGGTGACCTGATCGAGCAAGGCCTGGTCCGCATCCAGGCCACCATCACCGACAACACGTCGACAGATGAGCGTCTCGAGCTCATCGAAAGGACCCTCCGTGGACTTCGAAACTACTAAGGCACAGCGCGCGGCTGCGTCGACGAAGATCGTCATTGCCGGCGGCTTCGGCGTCGGCAAGTCGACGCTCGTCGGCGCCGTCTCGGAGATCGACCCGCTGCGCACCGAGGCACTCGTCACCAACGAGTCCGAGGGCGTCGACGATCTCGCCGCCGTGCCCACCAAGGCCACCACCACGGTCGCCATGGACTTCGGTCGCCTCACCCTGGCCGAGGACCTGGTCCTCTACCTCTTCGGCACGCCCGGGCAGCGCCGCTTCTGGTTCATGTGGGACGACCTGTGCCGCGGCGCCATCGGCGCCATCGTGCTGGTCGACGTGGCCCGCCTCGACGAGTCCTTCTCGCCGCTGGACTACTTCGAGTCCAAGGGGATCCCGTTCATCGTCGCCGTCAACGAGTTCGACGGCGTGCCCCGCTACCCCGCCGAGGAGATCGCGGCCGCGCTGGCCCTTCCGGCCGAGGTGCCGATCATCAGCCTCGACGCCCGCGACCGCGAGCAGGCCAAGGGTGCGCTCGTGAAGATCACCGAATACGCCCTCACGCGACTGCGCGAGTCGCTCACCGCGAATGCGAACTGACACCATGAACCGACGTCCCACCTCCGTCCGCGCTGCCGCTGCAGCGCTGTCCTCCGCGGGCCTGATGCTCACGCTCAGCGCCTGCGGTGGTGCCGCCAGCGGCAGCTCCGCCGAGAGCCTCTCCGAGGTCTCGCTGGTCTTCAAGGGTGCCCTCACCGTGTGCACGGACAGCCCCTACGCGCCGTTCGTCTACGAGGAGAAGGGCAAGCTCATCGGCTTCGACGTCGACCTGGCCAAGCAGGTCGCCGACAAGCTCAAGGTCGACCTCGACGTGATCGACGTGGCCTTCGACGACATCACCTCCGGCACCTCGCTCAACACCGACGTCTGCGACGTGGCGGTCTCGGCGATGACGATCACCGGCGAGCGTGCTCGCGTGCTCGACTTCTCCAGCCCCTACTTCGACGCCAAGCAGGCGCTCATCACGCCGCGCGGCTCGGGCCTCGACCAGCTCACCGAGCTGGCCGGTGCGCGGGTCGGTGTCCAGAAGGACACCACGGGCGAGACGTTCATGAGCGACTTCGCCCCGGCCACCGCCCAGGTGACGGCGTACGACGACGCGGCGGGTCTCCAGGCCGCCCTCGACGCGGGCGAGATCGACGCCGCGATGCTCGACAACACCGTCTCCGGCGAGTTCGTGGCCTCCAACGGCAAGCTCAAGCTCGCGCGCGAGTTCGACACCGGTGAGCAGTACGGCATGGCGGTCAAGAAGGACGGCAACATCCCGCTCCTGCGCCAGATCAACAGCGTCCTGGCCGGCCTCCGCGAGGACGGCACCTACGACAAGATCTACGACAAGTACTTCGGCTGATCGCGGTCCCTGCGGCCCGGTGGACACTGTCCGCCGGGCCGCTCCGCGATTTCCCGCCCGTCGTCGGCTCCCGCGCTGGGTGGCGGCATCCGACATCGGCCTCTGCCTTGGGTGGCGGCATCCGACATCGGCCTCTGCCTTGGGTGGCGGCGCCCGACATCGAACGGCGCCTGGGGAATGTCGTGTGCCGCCACCCACCCGGCCTCTGATGTCGTGTGCCGCCACCCATCCGGCCTCTGATGTCGTGTGCCGCCACCCACCCGGCCTCTGATGTCGTGTGCCGCCACCCACCCGGCCTCTGATGTCGTGTGCCGCCACCCACCGGGCCTCTGATGTCGTGTGCCGCCACCCAAGACCAGCGGCGTCCGGAGCTACGGGGCGATCGTCAGGAAGAGGAACGCCGCCAGCAGGACGAGGTGTACGCCGCCCTGCAGGGGCTTGGCCCGCCCGGGGACGACGGTCAGGATCGCCACCGCGGCGGTGAGGAGCAGCAGCACGGTCTGCAGCTGGTTGAGCCCGAGCTCCAGCGGCCCGTCGAGCCAGATGCTGGCGATGGCGATCGCCGGGATGGTGAGGCCGATAGAGGCCATCGCCGAACCCAGCGCGAGGTTGAGGCTGACCTGCACGCGGTTGCGGGAGGCGGCGCGGACGGCCGCGATCGTCTCGGGCGCGAGGACGAGCAGCGCGATCACGACACCGACGACGGCTGCGGGGAACCCCAGCGCCGCCACTCCGGACTCGATGGCGGGGGACTCGATCTTGGCCAGTCCGACCACCGCCACCAGCGACACGACGAGCAGGCCGAGGCTGGCGTAGGCCGCGCGGTCGGTCGGCGGATCGGCGTGGCCGTCCTCGTCGAGGTCGACCTGCGCGTGCTCGAAGGAGTCGTAGCCGGACGAGGCCACCAGCGGGGAGTGCTGGTCGCCCGACACCGGGAGGAAGAAGTCGCGGTGCCGGATGGTCTGGGTGAAGACGAACATCCCGTAGAGCGCCAGGGACGCTGTGGCGGCGAACGCGAGCTGGGCGCCGGTGAACTCCGGTCCGGGCTCCGAGGTGGTCACCGACGGCACCACGAGGCACAGCACCGCCAGCGTGATGACGGTGCCCAGCGCGGCGCCGGTGCCCTCCGGGTTGAAGACGGCCAGGTGGTGCTTGAGCGCGCCGACCAGCAGCGAGATGCCGACGATGCCGTTGACGGTGATCATCACGGCGGCGAAGACCGTGTCGCGGGCCAGCCCGGACGCGTCCTTGTCCGCGGTCACCATGAGGGTGACGATGAGGCCGACCTCGATGATCGTCACGGCGACGGCGAGCACGAGCGAGCCGTAGGGCTCACCGACGCGGTGCGCGACGACCTCGGCGTGGTGGACGGCCGCGAGCACGGCGGCGATCAGCAGGATCGCCAGTCCGCCCAGCACGACGGGACCCTCAGGATGTGCGAACCACGCGGGCACGAGCGCCGCGATGGCCAGGAGGGGGGCGACGGTCGTCCACGATGGCCTGCTCACACGCTCAACCCTAGGGGTCGTTCCTGAACCCAGCCTGATCCATCGATCTCTCGCCTGCTGCGCGCCACCATGCGGGCGCGCTGGCTGCGTTGTCGAGCACTCGACGGGCCTGCGGCCCGCCTTCGGCCCTCCGCCTTGCCATCACACCCGCCTGATGTCGCTCGCGACGGCGTCGATCGATGGCCAGGCTGCTTCTCAGCTCTCCGGGGTGGTGAGCTTCTCCAGCCGTGCCCGCAGGAGCGGGGCCCGGTGGCTGTTGCCCTCGAGCGTGACGTACTGCTCGCCGAAGATCGCGAGGAGCGCGTCGTCGAGGCGGCGTACGGCACCGGCGGGGTAGCGGTAGCCCATCCGGCGGATGACCGCGTCGGCGTCGACCGACGTGAGCAGGTCGGCGAGGTCGTCGATCGTGTCGATGCCCAGCTCGGTCAGGAGGCCGGCGATCCAGTCGTAGTGGTCGGTGTGCGACCAGCCGGCGTCGCTGTAGTGGCCGGCGAGGAAGGTCGCGAGGTCCTGGCCGGCGATGTGGCCGTCCTCGGCGTCGGTCGCGCTGCCGGGAGCGGCCGCCTGGATCCGCTCGCGGATCGTGGCGAACTCGCGGTCGGCGAGCTCGATCAGGCCGGCCGCGAGGGTGAAGCGCCGGTCGAGGTCGGCCGCCGCGTCCTCCGGGACGTTGCCCTTGTAGCGGATGTCGTGCTCGAACTCCGCCCACGCGTGCTGGAGGACCGTACGGACCTGGACGCTCGCGCGGTGGCCCTCCAGCACCGGCAGCTCGGCGCCGGGCAGGGTCTCCACGAGCAGGTGGCGGCTGGCGTAGCCGAACCGGCCGGCGCGAGCCGTCTCCTCGCCGAGGTCGCGGTCGTCGAGCATCGCGAGCTCGTCGTCGAGCACCTCCGCCACGGCCGCGACGTCACTGTGCACGTAGGTGATGACGCGCACGCCGACCTGGTCGGTGATCTGCGTCAGCGGGTCGGGATAGAGCGGGCGGCCGTCCTCGGTGCGGTTGGCCTTCGCGGCGAACGAGGCGACGCTCTTCGTACGGCCGGTGACGCTGAGGTAGTCGATGCCGGCGTCGTCGAGCAGCACCTGGATGAGTGCGACGTAGGCCTGGGTGGCGGCGACCAGCTGGGGCTGTCGCGCGGCGTAGGCGCGTACGGCCTCGCGCACCGGCTCCGTGTCCTCCCGCAGCTCGCTCATGCACGCAGCCTGCCAGACCGCGGGGACGCCGACGACGTGCCTGACCGTGGAGCGGGCCGGGCGTGGCTATCGTCGGAGGACCATGACTACTCGGATGACCTCGCGGACCACCGCCTCCTTCGCGCTCGCCGTCACGCTCTCCGTCGGCCTCGCCGCCTGCACCGGCGACGAGGGCGGCGACACCGCGACCGACCCGGACGCCTCGAGCAGCACCCCCTCGCCGACCGACTCGCCGACGGAGGAGACCCCCACCCCGAGCGAGCCGGAGCCCGACCCGGGGACGGCGGAGACGGTCGACGTGATCGGCTCGGCCGGGGTCACCCAGGCCACGATGGTGCACGCGACCGAGGTCGGCGGCTCCGCCTCGACGCTCGCGTTCGCCCTCGACACCGACCAGGCGGTCACCGACTTCACCGGCCAGTTCGACCCGTCCTTCGAGGGTCCGCTCGGCGCGGCGATCGGCGCCGAGTCCGGGCTGGCCCCCGACGCGACGCCGTACGCCGCCACCGTGGCGGTGGGCTGCGACGCTCCGCGGTCGGTCGCGATCGACGCCGGCGAGGCGGGCTTCGAGGTCGTCCCCAAGCTGCCCAAGAACACCGTGCAGTGCCTCGCGCCGATGACCTACGTGGTCGTCTTCACCGTCCCCGACGCCTGACCGATCAGGTCGGCGGCGGTGTCGTCGGCGGGGTGGTGGTCGGAGGCGGCGTCGGCGTGGGCGTCGGCGTCGGGGTGGGGGTCGGCGTCGGGATCAGGTTCACCACCGGCGGCAGCTCGCCCCCGTAGATCAGTCCGAAGCCGTTGGCCACCTTGCGCTCGCCGCCGTCCGACGGCTCGTTGACCACCGCCATGCCGCCGGTGAAGTTGCGGGTGTACATCGCCGACGAGCCGCCACCGTCGAGGTTGATGGCGTTCTCGGCGCCCAGCGCGGTCATGAAGTCGGCGAGCTCGACCATCGTGTAGCCGCGGCTGGTCGCCGAGCGGCCGTCGACGACGAGGATGTAGAGCTTGCGACCGTCGGCGTCGATGCCGACCGCGGTGCGCGGGTGGGCGATCGTGTTGTTGATGACGGTCCGGACGCTGTTGACGAGCAGCGGCCGGTCGCCGCTGATCGCGGCCGTGGGGCGCCCGCCCTCGATCCGCTTGGCGAGGGTGACCCGCTCCTTCGGCTTGAGGGTCTTGAGCTGCTTGGCAGCAGATCCCACGCCGATCAGCACGCGGTCCTTCTTCCGGATCTTCTTCCCCAGCGACAGCGTCGCCCTGTTGGAGATCACCCGGTTCTTGCGCAGCCACACCTCGCGCGCGTTCTTCTTGCCGTCGGTGACGAGGTAGCCCTTGGTGCGGTTGAAGTCATGGGTGAAGACGCCGATCTGGCGGCGGGGGACGCGCGGGTGGTTGAAGCCGCTCACCGTCCAGTCACGGTGCTGGCGGAGCGCGTACTGCACGCTCAGCGGGCTGACGTGCGGGCCGGACGAGTCGAACCACAGGGTCGAGTTCACCCCGGGGATCCAGCCGTCCCGGGATCCAGTGAGCACCCCGTTGTCCTTGATCGTCACGCCCATCGGCGCGTCGGTGCGGCCGATGTCGAAGAAGTCGCCGTTGACGGCGGTCAGTGCGCCGCCCCACCGGCCGAGCTGGCTGACGGTGCGGCGGCTGGTGACGAAGCTGGGCGTCAGTGCACCGAAGCTGATGTTGGGTGCGTCGAGGTTGACGGTCACCAGGTTGATCTTGACCTGGCCGACCGGCTGGCGACCGTCGATCTGGTCCCACTCGCGCAGGGTGACGCCGGGTGCGATCTCGAACGCCGTCTCGTTGGCGACGGTGACCGCCCGTCCGCGCCGAGCCACCGGCGGCCCGACGACGATGCCCGGCTTGCCGTCCGAGGTCTGGTTGCGCCCGCGGTAGCCGTTGGCGGCTCCGGACGTCGGGAGGCCCTGCCGGGCCGACGCACCCTCGCGGTCGCTCGCGACCGACGGGCTCGTACCGGAGCCGATGGCGAGGCCTGCGACGAGGACGCCGGCGGTCGCGAACGTCAGGGCTGGGCGGCGAGGAAGGAGAGGCACGCGTTCCAGAGTAAAGGACGGGGTGGGACTGGAGGGAAAATTGGGATCAGCGCGTCCCCCCGACACCTTGCGACAGCCGGTGTCGCCCGGCGCACCGGCCGTAGGCTGCCGACGTGCCCGCCGAGCCCTGGAACACCTTCCACGCCGGCGACAACCTCGACGTCCTGCCGATGCTCCCGCCGGGCTCGGTCGACGTCGTCTACACCGACCCGCCCTACAACACCGGCAACGACTTCGCGTACGCCGACCGCTTCCGCGACCACGCGGCGTGGACGGCGATGATGCGCCCGCGGCTCGCGGTCATGCGCGAGGCGCTCGCCGAGCACGGGGCGATCTTCGTCAGCATCGACGACAACGAGGTCGCGCACCTGCGACTGCTGATGGACGAGGTCTTGGGCGAGGCGAACTTCCTCGCGCAGATCGTCGTCAACCTCAACCCCAAGGGGCGCCAGCTCGGCCGGGGGTTCGCGACGAGCCACGAGTACGTCCTGGCGTACGCCCGCCACCTCCCGTCCTGCGTCGTCGAGGGGAGCTCGACCGAGGCCGTCGACGAGGGCGACTTCCCGCTGACCTCGCCGGACGGGCGCCGCTTCCGCTACCTGCCGCTGCGCAACACCAACAAGAAGTTCAACCCGGTCACCGCGCCGACGCTGCACTTCGAGCTGTACGGCGACCCGGTGACCGGACGCGTCGCCACCACCTCGTTCGACGGGAGCCGCGCGCTGACACCGGTCTTCGGCGACGGCCGGCCGGCGGTCTGGCGGTGGTCGCGACGCAAGGTCGACGAGCGCCCGGACGACCTGGAGTGCCGCGTGATCCGTGGCCGGACGGGCGAGCGGGCCGACGTCTTCCAGCGCGACTGGCTCGAGCGGGAGGGCGGGCGCCGCAAGAAGCTGCGCACCATCTGGCTGGCCGAGGAGATCGGGTCGACCGACACCGCCGTGGCCGAGCTCAAGGCCCTCGTCGGCCACGTCTTCGAGTCGCCCAAGCCGACCGGGCTCGTCCGCCGGATCCTGTCCACCGTGCCCGCCGACGCGGTCGTGCTCGACCCCTTCGCCGGCAGCGGGACCACCGGCCACGCGGTCGCCCTGGCCAACGTCGCCGACGGCGGCACCCGCCGCTGCATCAGCATCAACTCGACCGAGCCCACCCGTACGGGTTCCAACGCCCAGCTCGCCGGCCTCGCGACCGTCGCCGACATCACCCGCGCCCGCCTCGCTGCGGTCGCGGAGACCGTCGGCGGCGGGCTCGAGGTCGTGGGCAAGTCCCCGGATATCCGGTGACCTAGCCGCTTACAGGTAGAGATCCGTACCTGTAAGCGGGCAGGTCCCCGGATATCCGGGGACTTGCGGACGGCCCGGACTCAGATGCCGGCGGCCCTCTCGAGGGCCTTCAGCTCGTCGTCGAGGTACTGGAGCAGCACCTGGAGGTGGGGGACGGTGCGGCGGCAGCCCGTGAGGCCGAAGCACATCTTGCCGTCGTAGGACGTGCAGGTGATGTTGAGCGCCATCCCGTTGATCGGGATCGAGAGGGGATAGGTGCCGGTGAGCTTCGCGCCGTTCCAGTAGTGAGTCGTGCGCGGGCCGGGGACGTTGCTGACGATGAGGTTGTACGGCGGCCGCACGACGCCCGACATCCGGAGGGCGGGGCCGAGGATGGCGGGCGCCTGACCGAGCGCGCTCATCGCGAGGATCTGCGCGGGGGTCATCGACGAGAGCACCTCCTTGCCGTCCTTCATCGAGGTGTGGATCGCCGACAGCCGCTGGGCCGGATCCGGGAGGTGGGTGCCGAGCTGCACCATCACCGAGCCGACGGCGTTGCCGCCCTCGGCGGAGGCGAGCCCGGACTGCTTGGCGTTGAGGCCGACCGGGACCATCGAGACGAGGGTCGTGTCGGGCAGCGCGTCGAGGTCGGCGAGGTAGGTGCGCATCGCACCGCTGACCATCGCCAGCACCACGTCGTTGATCGTGGTGCCGGTGGCCTTGCCGACGCCGCGCAACCGCTCGACCGGCCAGTCCTGGGCGGCGAAGCGGCGCGAGCCGGTGATGTTCTGGTTGAGGATCGTGCGCGGTGCGTAGAGCGAGAGCGCCGAGGTCTCGTTGCGCACGGACTTGTTGAGGGTGCGGATCAGCGCACCGGGCATCCCGGCGGCCTCGGTCGCCAGCGCGAGGGCCGTACGCACCGTGGTGGCCGAGACGTCGGACAGCGAGGCGCCGCCGTCGTCCCGGCCGGGCGCCTCCTCACGAGGCGCCCGCGGTCGCATCGCCCACGGCGCGGGCATGTTGCGCTCGTCGGGGTCGGTCGACAGAACGCTCGCGAGCAGCCGCATCGCCGAGACGCCGTCGACGAGGGCGTGGTGGGTCTTGGTGTACATCGCGACGCGGCCGTCGCGCAGGCCCTCGATGACGGTGGCCTCCCACAGCGGCCGCTCCCACGCGAGCCGGGTGCTGTGCAGGCGCGAGCAGAGCTCGAGGAGCTCGCGGATCCGGCCGGGCCTGGGCAGTGCGCTGTGGCGGACGTGGTGCTCGATGTCGAACTGGTCGTCGGGCTGCCACACCAGCTGGCCCGCCGTACGCGCGGAGCGGTGCGGGTGCTTGAGGAAGAGCGGCGCGATCTGCTCGACGTCGCGCATCTGCTCGTACATCTCACGGACGTAGTTGCGCCCCGCGCCCTCGGGCTTCTCGAACAGCTGGAGTCCGCCGACGTGCATCGGCATGTTGCGGTTCTCGGCGAGCAGGAACCCGGTTGCGGTCGGGTCGATCGGGTTCACCACGGCGTACTCCTCAAATTCCCCGGGTCGGGAGCGTCCGGGCATCCTCTCGCCCGGTGACGACCGCCACAAGGGAGGGTGGCGGTCGTCTCAGGGATGCAGCGAGTGGTCGAGCTCCGCGACCAGCGCGTCGACCACGGCGACCAGGTCGCCGCCGGACTCGCGGGCGACCGCGCGCTGGCGCTGGTAGGAGGCGCCACGGGTCGGGATGTCGGCGACGGTGCGCAGCTCGGCCTCGCAGCCGAGCCGGCGGGCCACCGGCGTGAGCCGCTCGAGCAGGTCGTCGAGGTCGTCGGTCACCAGCCGCTCGCGGTTGCGGTCGTCGAGGATGACGATCGCCTCGAGGCCGTAGCGCGCGGCGCGCCACTTGTTCTCCTGCACCTGCCACGGCGGCATCGTCGGCAGCGCCTCACCGTCGGCGAGCCGGGTGTCGAGGTCGACCACGAGGCAGTGCACCAGCGCGGTGAGCGCGGCGATCTCGCCGAGGTCGGACATGCCGTCGCACACCCGGTGCTCGAGCGTGCCGAGGTGCGGTGCGGGGCGGATGTCCCAGCGCACGTCGGCCATCGAGTCGATGATCCCGGTCGTCGTCTGGTCGTCGATGCACTTCTCGAACTCGGCCCACGTGTCGAACGTGAACGGCAGCCCCGCGGTCGGGAGCTGCTGGAACATCAGCGCCCGGTTGGAGGCGTAGCCGGTGTCCTGGCCGGCCCAGATCGGCGAGCTGGCCGAGAGGGCGAGGAGGTGGGGGTACGTCGTCAGCATCGACGCCAGGACCGGCATCACCCGGTCGCGCTCGGGCATCCCGACGTGCACGTGGACGCCCCAGATCAGCATCTGTCGGCCCCACCACTGGGTCCGGTTGATCAGCTCTGCGTAGCGGTGGCCATCGGTCAGCTGCTGGTGCGACCAGTCCGCGAAGGGGTGCGACCCGGCGCCGAGCAGGTCGACGCCGAGCTCACGGGCCGCGGGCGCGACCACCGCGAGGGTCTCCCGCAGGTCGGTCACCGCCTCGCCGACGGTGTCGCAGATCCCGGTGACGATCTCGACGGTGTTGCGCAGCAGCTCCTTGTGCAGGCGGCCGGGGTCGTCGAGGCGTCCGCCGGCGAGCTCGTGCAGCTCGGAGCCGCTGCTGACGAGGTCGCGGCTCACCCGGTCGACGAGCATCAGCTCCCACTCCACGCCGAGCGTGGGCTCGGGCGACGCGTGGAAGTCGATGCGCATGACCCAACTCTAGGGAGCGCGCAGCGGGGCCGGATCACCCCTCTGACGGGCGGACCGCCAGCGGTGCGAGCATGGCCTGCGTGGACCAGCGCGACGCCCTCACCCCGGACGACGAGCAGGCGGCCGAAGAGGCAGCCGAGGAAGCTGCCGAGCGCGCCCGCGAGGTCCACCTGACCATGGATCTCTGCCTGCGGATCGGCGAGATGCTGCTGTCCTCGGGCGCCGGTGCCGCCGACGTGACGGCGACGATGCGGTCCGTCGCCGATCACCTCGGGCTGCGCCAGGCCGAGATCGACGTGACCTTCACGGCCCTCTCGATGAACTACCAGCGCTCCGCCGACGACGTACCGGTGCTGCTCATGCGCCACGTCCAGCAGCGCGACATCGACTACGAGGACCTGACCGCGGTCGACCACCTCGTCCGTGACCTCCTCACCGACCAGTGCGACCTCTACCTCGCGCGGTCGCGGATGGCGACGATCGTCTCGCTCGGCCACGCGTTCCCACGCTGGGCGGTGACCGTCGCGTGGGCGGTGATGGCCGCCGCGGTCGGCGTCTTCCTCGGTGGTGGTGCGGTCGTCTCCGTCGTGGCCGCGATCGCAGCCGCGCTGATCGACCGGGTGCAGATCCTGATGGCCCGGCGGCGGCTGCCGTTCTTCTACCTCCAGGTCGCCGGCGGCGCGATCGCGACGCTGCTGGCCGCCGGTGTCGCCGCGACGCCCGTCGACGTGGACCCGTCCCTCGCGGTGACCGCCAACATCATCCTGCTGCTCGCCGGCATCGGGCTGATGGGAGCCGTGCAGGACGCGCTCACCGGCTTCTACCTGACCGCGAGCGCACGCCTCATCGAGGCGATGATGGCGACGGCGGGCATCATCGCCGGCGTCGCGCTCGGCATCTCGATCGCCGACGGCATCGGCCTCCGGCTCGGCCAGCTCGTCCCCGGCAAGCTGGGCAGCATCTCGGAGCTCCCCACGATCCTCGTCGGCGCGGCGGTGTCGGCGGCCGCCTTCAGCGTGGCGTCGTACGCACCCCGGCGTGCGGTGCTGCCCGTCGGCCTCATCACCGCGGTCGCGGCGACGATCTCGCAGGGCGTGGAGTACGTCGGCTTCGGCCGGGCGGCCGGCGCAGGTGCGGCCGCGTTCTTCATCGGCCTCGTGGCCTACGCCGTGGCGGGTCGCGTGCGGGTGCCGCCGCTCGTCGTCGCGGTGCCGGCGATCGTGCCATTCCTGCCCGGTCTCTCGATCTATCGCGGCCTGACGTTCCTCGCCAACGGGGGCGACGACGTGTCGCAGGGCATCCTCGCGCTGATGACCGCGATCTCCGTCGCGATCGCGCTGGCGTCCGGCGTGATCCTGGGGGAGTACGTCGCCCAGCCGCTGAAGCGCGAGGCCCGCAAGCTGGAGAGCCGGCTCTCCGGGCCGCGCCTCGTCGGCCCGTTCCGGGCGATGACGCGCAGCGAGCGGCGGGCGCTCAGGCGGACGTCGTCCGACGACTGAGGTCGTCGAGCCACCGCTGCGCGGTGCCGTCGTACGGCGCCCGCCCGGCGCGGACGTCCGCGAGCACCTCGTCGCAACTGGCCTGCGCCCGCTCGATGACGTCGGCGGGATAGCCGTAGGCGACCTGGTGCTCGGCGAACTCGTCCTCGTCGTCGACGAAGATCTCGCCGGCGACGCGCCCCGCGTCTGCCGCCGCCTGGTAGACCACGGTCGGGAGCGGGTCGGCCATCCGGATCACGTCGAGGTCGAGGTCGACCGCGCGCAGCACGGCTCCGTCCCAGCGGCCGGGGGTGGCGATGTCCACGTAGAGGTCGCACCAGATGCCGGGTGCGTGGAAGGTCGCTGCCCACCACCCGTCGGGCGTCACGAGCGTCACGCAGGCGGCCTTCGAGACCAGCTCGAGCCCCGGGCGCGTGTTGACCGTGCCCTCGGGGAACCCCAGCCACTCGCCGTGCTCGTCGGACCCGAGGTGGATGCCGTCGAACTCCCAGTGCGGCCGGTCGCCCCACTTCGTCATCTCACAACGGATCGGGGTCCCGGGCTCCATGCCCCGACCCTAGGTGAGTGGGACGCATGTGTTCGCGGCAGAGCTGCCGAGTGGGCCCATGTGTTCGCAGAAGAGGTGCCGAGTCGGCGCGTGTGTGCGCGAGAAAGGTGCCGAGTCGGCGCATCTGCACGGCGCGGACAAACAGATGCGCCGACTCGACCGGTCTTGGGCGTACACATGCGCCGACTCGGCGGGGTGTACGCCCGGTCAGTGGGGGAGGTGGACGGTGAGGGTGGTGTCGCCCGGGGCGGTGTCGAGGGAGACCGAGCCGCCGTGGGCGGCGACGATGGCCTCGACGAGGGAGAGGCCGAGGCCGGCGCCGCCGGCGCGGGTGCGGGCGACGTCGCCGCGGACGAAGCGCTCGAAGGCGCGGGGGGCGAGCTCGGGCGGGAAGCCCGGTCCGTCGTCGTGGACCGTGAAGCCGTACGCCGTCCCGGTGACCGTGACGGTGCTGCCGGCAGGGGTGTACTTGCGGGCGTTGGTCAGCAGGTTGGTGACGACCTGGTGCAGCCGCGCCTCGTCGCCGGGGACGGTGAGCGGCGCGTCGGGCAGGGACAGCCGCCACTGGTGGTCGGGGTCGACCACTCGTGCGTCGTTGACCGCCTCGAGCAGCAGGCGGGACAGGTCGACGGGGGTGCGCTCGAGCGGTCGACCGGCGTCGAGCCGGGCGAGCAGGAGCAGGTCCTCGACCAGGGCGGTCATCCGGGCCGACTCGGTCTCCACCTTGTCGAGCGCGGTGCCGGTCGTCTCCGGGCGCCGGCGGGCCAGCTCGGTGTAGCCGGCGATGGTGGCCAGCGGCGTACGCAGCTCGTGGGAGGCGTCCGCGACGAACTGGCGCACCTGCTGCTCGCTGCGGTGCCGCTGGTCGAGGGACGCCTCGACGTGGTCGAGCATCGTGTTGAGCGCAGCACCGACCTGGCCGACCTCGGTGCGCTCGTCGGCGAGCCGGTCGGGAACCCGCTCGGTCATCTCGATCTCGCCCGACGCGAGCGGGAGCTCGGACACGCGGTGCGCGGTGGCCGCGACCTCGCGCAGCGGCGCCACCTGGCGGCGTACGACCCAGGTCCCGACGCCGGCCGCAGCGACGACGCCGAGGATGGTGGCGAGCAGCTCGAGGCGCACCAGCTCCTCGAGCGTCTGGTCGATGCCCGACGTGGGCAGCCCGAGGAGCTCGTAGGTCCCGTCGAAGGGACCTCGGACGAGCACCCGGTAGCTGCCCAGGCCGGGGATCCGGACGTCCTGGGGACTCTTCGAGCCGACCACGCCGGCGATGGCCGCGAGCTGCTCGGAGGTCAGCGCGGGGGTGCCGGAGTCGCCGCCGCGGATCACCTGTCCGTAGCCGGTGCCGTTCGTCGTCAGGCGGGCGAAGACCGAGCCGTAGCGCTGACCGATGTAGTCGTCGCGGTCACCGTCGTCGTCACGGATGACCGGGGGACCGCCGTCCCCGGGGCCCGGCCCGAAACCGCGCCCGACGCTCGCGCGGAGCTCGTCGTCGAGCTGGCTGCTCAGCTGGGACCGCATCGCCAGCGTGGTCGCCGTACCGATGAGGAGGGCGGTGACCGCGACGAGCAGCACCGCCACGGCGACCAGGCGGGCGGTCAGGGTCAGCGGACGGCGGGTCATCCCGCCGGCTTCAGGACGTAGCCCGCGCCGCGCATGGTGTGGATCATCGGCTCGCGGCCGGCGTCGATCTTCTTGCGGAGGTAGGAGATGTAGAGCTCGACGACGTTGGCCTGCCCGCCGAAGTCGTACTGCCACACCCGGTCGAGGATCTGCGCCTTGCTCAGCACGCGTCGCGGGTTGCGCATCAGGAACCGCAGCAGCTCGAACTCCGTCGCCGTGAGACCGATCTCGGTGCCCGCGCGGTGCACCTCGTGGCTGTCCTCGTCGAGCGTCAGGTCGCCGACGACGAGCACGTTGCCGGCCTCGGCCTGGGCCGCGCTGCCGCCCCGCCGGATCAGCCCGCGCAGCCGCGCCACGACCTCCTCGAGCGAGAACGGCTTGGTGACGTAGTCGTCGCCGCCCGCGGTCAGGCCGGCGATCCGGTCCTCGACGGCGTCCTTGGCGGTGAGGAAGAGGACGGGGACGTCGTTGCCGTCGGCGCGCATCCGGCGCAGCACCTCGAGGCCGTCGAAGTCGGGCAGCATGATGTCGAGCACCACGGCGTCGGGGCGGAAGTCGCGGGCGGTCGAGACGGCGTCCGTGCCGGTGTGGGCCATCGCGAGGTCCCAGCCCTCGTAGCGCAACGCCATCGCCAGCAGCTCGGCGATGTTGACCTCGTCGTCGACCACGAGCACGCGCACGGGTGAGCCGTCGGGGCGGGTGAGGACCATGGCAGCATCCTGCCGCCGATTCCTGTGGAGTTCCTGTGCGACACCTGTCGGGCCTCGATCAGTGGTGGAGGCGTGCGGCCTGCTTCGTCAGGTGGGTCCGCTCGGCCGCACTCGTCGCAAGCGCCGCCGCCTCGGCGTAGAGCCGCGCCGCGGCTGCGAGGTCGCCGTCCTTCTCGTGGAGGTACGCCGACACGGCCCGGTGGCGCGGCAGGGCGGGGTCGACCTCGGCGAGTGCGGCGAGACCCGCCCGGGCGCCGTCGGCCTCGCCCACGGCCACCGCCCGGTTGAGCCGGACGACCGGGCTGCCGGTCAGCGCCAGCAGCTCGTCGTACCACTGCACGACCTGCACCCAGTCGGTCTCCGCGGCGGTCGGGGCGTCGGCGTGAAGGGCGGCGATCGCGGCCTGGAGCTGGTACTCGCCACGCTGCTCGCGGGCGAGCGCGGCCTGCAGGACGGCCACGCCCTCCTCGACCAGCGCCGTGTCCCACAGGCTGCGGTCCTGGTCGGCGAGCGGTACGAGCGTGCCGTCCGCGCGCCGCCGGGCAGGCCGCCGCGCGTGGTGCAGCAGCATCAGCGCGAGCAGTCCGTCGGTCTCCGGGTCCGGTCCATGATGGCTGGCCAGCACCGCCAGCTCGCGGGTCAGCCGGATGGCCTCGGCGGCGAGGTCGACGTCGCCGGAGTAGCCCTCGTTGAAGACGAGGTAGAGCACCCGCCGCACCGTCGCGAGGTCGCCGGGCCGGTCGAACGACTCGCCCGACACCGTCCGCTTCGCGCGGCTGATCCGCTGCGCCATGGTGGCCTCGGGCACGAGGTAGGCCTCGGCCACCTGACGCGTGGTCAGGCCCGCGACGGCTCGCAACGTCAGCGCCACCGCGGACGCGGGCGTCAGGGCGGGGTGGGCGCAGAGGAAGAAGACGCGCAGCGTGTCGTCGGTCGTCTCGACCGGACCGGTCTCCGGCTCCGCCTCGACGGTCTCCTCGCGCCGCTGTCGCGCCGCCCCGGACCGTACGCCGTCCAGGAACCGTCGCCACGCGACGGTGACCAGCCAGCCCTTCGGGTCGCGCGGCGGGTCGTCCGGCCACGACCGGACGGCCTCGACGAGCGCGTCCTGCACGGCGTCCTCGGCCGCCGCGAAGTCCGCTCCGCGGCGGACGAGGACGCCGATGACCGCGGGCACGAGCGGCCGCAGGACCGCCGCGTCGAAGACGTCCACCGGCAGGGTCAGTCCTCGGTGCCGGACGGAGCGCCGTAGAACGGGCGCACCTCGAGCCACTCGTGGATCGGCCTGCCGCCCTTGCCCGGTGCCAGCGAGAGCTCGCCGGCGAGCTCGACCGCGCGGTCCCAGCCGTCGACGTCGACGACGTACCACCCCGCGATGAGGTCCTTGGTCTCGGCGAACGGCCCGTCGGTCACGGGGCCGGTGCCCTCGTCGTTGGCCCGCACGAACGCACCCTCGGGGGAGAGCGCCTGCGCGTCGACGAACTCGCCGCTGGCCTCCAGCCGCTTGCCGAAGTCGTCCATGAACTGCATGTGCGCGTCGACCTCGTCGGGCGCCCACTCCTCCATCGGGTGGTCGTTGACGGTGCCCGCCGGAACGCCGCGGTAGTGCTTGAGGATGAGGTACTTCGGCATCTCGTTCTCCTTCTCAGGTGCGGCCCATTGTGGCCGCGTCCATCCCGGGGACGGAGCCGCCGAGCAGTTCTCGACATGGATCCACGGATTTCTCCCAACCGATCGCCGCCCGCCTCCGTCTATCGGGTGAGACTGGCCAGACACAGGGGGCACGATGCCGGATCGCGACGGGGACTTCACGACGTACGTCGTGCAGCGGCGCCCGCAGCTCTACCGCCTGGCCTACCTCCTGTGCGGCGACGCGCACCGCGCCGAGGACATCGTCCAGGTGGCGCTCGCCAAGCTCTACGGGGCCTGGGACAGAGCGTCGCGGCTCGAGGGGATCGACGCCTACGTCCGCCGGATCGTGGTCAACAGCCACCTCGACGAGACGCGCCGTCCGTGGCGCCGCGAGCGGCTGCGCGACCGGGAGCAGCTCGACGTCCCGGTCCCCGCGCCGCTCGGGGTCGAGGAGACCGACGCCCTCTGGACCGCCCTGCGGGGGCTGCCGGAGGGTCAGCGTCGGGTCGTCGTCCTGCGCCACTACTGGGGCCTCTCCGTCGAGGAGACGGCCCGCGACCTCGGGATCAGCACCGGAACGGTCAAGAGCCAGACCTCGCTGGCCGTCCACGAGCTCAGGCGGGTCCTCGACCCGGCTGCCATGACGGGAGAACGTCCATGATCGACCTCGAGGACCGGCTGCACGCGCTGGCCGATGCCGTCGACGTGCCCCCCGTGTCGCCACACGACGACCTGCTCCGGGGGCGACGCCGGCGTCGGCGTCGCCAGTGGGCGACGACGGGCGGAACAGCGCTCGCCAGCGCCGCGGTCGTCGTGGCGGTCTGGGGCGCGGTCGGCGGCCCGTCGTCGGAGAAGGTCGGTCCGGCCGATCGGACCGTGCCGCCCGCGCAGGTGGAGGAAGACCTGCGCCGCGACCTCGACGCCCGGCAGAGCGAGCTCGCAGCGATGGATGCCGACCGGCGGGCCTACGACCTCCTCGTCGACCGGCTCGGCCTCGAGCCGGCCGCCCCCTATCGCCTGAGCCTCATCCCGAGCTACGACGCGGACGACCGCATCCAGATGCTCGCCCCCTCGGTGGTCGTCCAGGACGACGCGACGGGTGAGCTCCGCGAGGTGTCGGCACGGATCGCGCGCACGTGGGAGGCCACGGAGTGGCGCGACTTCTCGTGCTACCCCGGCTGCGCGACCTACGAGCTCGGTGGTCGCGCGGTCGAGGTCGGGAGGTACGCCGACCAGTGGGGGTGGGCGACCGATCGGGCCGACGGCACCGTCGTCGTCGTCCTGCTCCCGAATCCTGCGAACATCCTCGGCATCCAGCAGGACCAGGTCGACGCCGTGCTGCGCGACGCAGTCCTGCCGGACTCCGTGGACGAGGCCGCCGCGTGGAACGACCGGATGCTCGACGTCGGCCTCCAGTACTTCACCGACTCGCCGTACTCGATCATCACCGGCGACGCGAGCGCCCACACGGGTCCGACCGTCAAGGCGCAGGCGGCGTTCCGCGGCACCGTCGAGGGCGAGGTGTGGTGGCAGGCCGAGCTCCTGTCCACCGCTCCCGACGGCTGCCGGCCCGGGTTCGAGTGCCAGGACCGCGTCATCGACGGGACCCCGCTCACGTTCCGGTTCATCCGGGGCGGTGAGCACGACGGCTGGGCGTGGATCGAGCACGACGGACCGGTCGTGCGCTCCCGGGTGCTGATGGAGCCCAGCAGGGCGGAGGGAGTGGCGTGGCCCATCCCGCTCGAGCGGGTCGCGTCCTTCCTCAGCCACCCGTTCTGGCAGGACCTGCCCCCCTCGCAGAGCGTCCCGATCGGCTGAGATCCACGGCGGGCTGCGAGCCCGGGCACAGGTCGGGCACAGGAAGCAGGCCCACGCTCAGCGCATGAGCGACGACCAGCAGGGCACGCCCCGGCCCGACGACGAGACCCAGCCCGTACGCCGCGACGGAGGGCTGCCACCCGCCCCCGACCCGGCACCGGTCGCGCCGGCCGCCACCGCGGCAGCACCAGAGCCCGTCGGTCGCCGTGGCTTCCGTGAGCGCTTCAGCAGCCTGCGCCGCTCCGACGGCCGGGACCGCACCTACGGACTGGCCGCCCTCATCGCCTCGGCGCTCGCCGGCGTCATCGTCGGCGGCCTGGGCCTGACCGTGGTGCACGCGATCACCCACGACGGGCCGGGCGACCGTGGTGGGTGGGCGGAGCGCCGCGACGACAGGGGAGGTCCCGGGTTCGACCGCGGGTTCGGCGGACGCGACGGCATGCACGGTGGTCCTCCCGTGATGCCCGGCCAGGTCCAGCCGACCACGCCCCCCGAGGAGGACGAGGGCTCCAGCTCCTGACATGATCCCCGGCTGACCGGGGATCGCTGGAAACCCGGTTGCCGCCGTGGGCGAGAATGGCGCCCGTTGTGAAGATCTCCTACCCCGCCGAGCTCCCGGTCTCCGCACGCCGCGACGACATCGCTGCGGCCATCCGCGACCACCAGGTCGTGATCGTGGCCGGCGAGACCGGCTCGGGGAAGACCACCCAGCTGCCGAAGATCTGCCTGGAGCTCGGCCGGGGCCAGGGGTCCCCCGAGGGCGGCAAGGGGGGCGGCAGGGGTGGCGGCAAGCTCATCGGCCACACCCAGCCGCGCCGGATCGCGGCCCGCTCGGTGGCCGAGCGCATCGCCGAGGAGCTCGGCACCGAGCTCGGCGACGTCGTCGGCTACCAGGTCCGCTTCACCGATCGCACGTCGAAGGCCAGCCGGGTGAAGCTGATGACCGACGGCATCCTGCTGGCCGAGCTCCAGCGCGACCGCGACCTCCGCAAGTACGACACGATCATCATCGACGAGGCCCACGAGCGCAGCCTCAACATCGACTTCCTCCTCGGCTACCTCAAGCGCCTGCTGCCGCGCCGCCCCGACCTCAAGCTCATCATCACGAGCGCGACGATCGACGTGGACCGCTTCGCGAAGCACTTCGACGCACCCGTCGTCGAGGTCTCGGGTCGTACGTACCCGGTCGAGGTCCGCTACCGCCCGCTGCTGGAGCTGCCGGAGGACGACGAGGACGGCGAGCCGGTCCAGCGCGACCAGACCGAGGCGATCGTCGACGCCGTGCGCGAGCTCTCGGCCGAGGGCCCCGGTGACGTGCTGGTCTTCCTGCCCGGAGAGCGCGAGATCCGTGACACCGCCGACGCGTTCGACGCACTCAAGAGCGACCGCCTCGAGATCGTGCCGCTCTACTCGCGGCTCAGCGCTGCCGACCAGCACAAGGTCTTCTCCAGCCACCCGTCGACGGTGCGCCGTGTCGTGCTGGCCACCAACGTCGCCGAGACGTCGCTCACCGTCCCCGGGATCGCGTACGTCGTCGACACGGGCGTCGCACGGATCAGCCGCTACTCCGTACGCACCAAGGTGCAGCGGCTGCCCATCGAGCCGATCAGCCAGGCCTCCGCCAACCAGCGCTCCGGCCGCTGCGGACGCGTGTCCGACGGCATCGCCATCCGGCTCTACTCCGAGGAGGACTTCGAGGGGCGCCCGGAGTTCACCGACCCCGAGATCCTGCGGACCAACCTGGCCAGCGTCATCCTCCAGATGGCCTCGCTGCGCCTCGGCGACATCGCCCGCTTCCCGTTCGTCGAGCCGCCCGACCGCCGCAACATCAAGGCCGGCACCGACCTGCTCGAGGAGCTCGGCGCCGTGCAGACCTCGCCCGCCCCGCAACGTCATACGGAGGGGGCATCCGCTCGCCCCGACCGTATGACGTCCCAGCCGGGGCTGCGCCTGACCAACGTCGGCAAGCGCCTCGCCCGCCTCCCGATCGACCCGCGCCTGGGTCGGATGATCCTCGAGGCCGAGCGCCTCGGGTGCGTCCGCGACGTGCTCGTCATCGCGGCCGCCCTCTCGATCCAGGACCCGCGCGAGCGGCCGGAGGAGCAGCGTCCGCAGGCCGACCAGCTGCACGCCCGCTTCAAGCACGAGTCCAGCGACTTCCTGACCTGGCTCAACCTGTGGCGCCACATCAAGCAGCAGCAGAAGGAGCTCTCGTCGAGCGCCTTCCGCCGGATGTGCAAGCGCGAGTTCCTCAACTACATGCGGATCCGCGAGTGGCAGGACTACGAGTCCCAGCTGCGCCAGGTCGCCAAGGAGATGAAGCTCGAGGTGGGGCACCCGTCCGACCTCCCCGACGCGGACGGCATCCACCAGGCCCTGCTGTCCGGCCTGCTCAGCCACATCGGCGCGCTCGAGGAGCGCGAGCAGGGCAAGCCGGGGGAGCGGCGCCCGATGCGGGAGTACCTCGGCGCCCGCAACGCCCGCTTCGCGATCTTCCCCGGCAGCGTCCTCAAGGGCCGCAACCCGGGCTTCCTGATGAGCGCCGAGCTCGTCGAGACGTCGCGGCTGTGGGCCCGCCAGAACGCCGCGATCAACCCCGAGTGGGCCGAGCGGCTCGGCTCCCACCTGGTCAAGCGGACGTACTCCGAGCCCCACTGGTCGCGCAAGCGCGCGGCCGTGATGGCGCGCGAGCGCGTCACGCTGTACGGCGTGCCGCTGGTCGCCGACCGCCTCGTGCAGTACGGCCGGATCGACGCGCCGCTCGCCCGCGAGCTCTTCATCCGTCATGCCCTCGTGCAGCGCGAGTGGGACTCGCGGCACCGCTTCCTCGCCGAGAACGCGCGGCTGCTCGAGGAGGCCGAGGAGCTCGAGCACCGCGCCCGCCGCCGCGACATCGTGGTCGACGAGGAGACGCTCTTCGAGTTCTACGACGGCCGCGTCGGCGCCGACGTCATCAGCGGCCAGCACTTCGACCAGTGGTGGAAGCGGGCCCGGCAGAAGCGTCCCGACCTGCTCACCTTCGACCCGGAGATGCTCACCCACGACACCGCGGCAGAGGTGCGCGCCCTCGACTTCCCGACGCAGTGGCACGACAGCGACGAGGCCGGGCTGACCTTCCCGATCAGCTACCACTTCGAGCCCGGCGCGGCCGACGACGGCCTCACCATCGACGTCCCCGTCGCGACGCTGAACCGCATCGAGGCCGACGACTTCTCCTGGCTGGTGCCCGGACTGCGCGAGGAGCTGGTCACTGAGCTGATCCGCTCGCTGCCCAAGAACCTCCGGGTCGCGATGGTGCCCGCGCCCAACACCGCCCGCGAGTTCCTCGCCGCCACGCCGCCCGGCTCCGAGCCGCTGCTCGACGCCCTCGAGCGGTTCGCCCGCAGCACCCGCAGCCTGGTCATCGACCGCGAGGCGTGGGACTGGTCGAAGGTGCCGACCCACCTCCAGCCGACCTACCGCGTGGTGACCGAGGAGGGCGGCGAGGCCGGCCGCGGCAAGGACCTCGACGCGCTCAAGGAGCCGCTGCGCTCGACCTTCGAGCAGGCGATGGCCGACGTCGCGTCCGACTCCGGCATCACCGCGACCGGCCAGACGGCGTGGACCTTCGGCACGATCGACGAGTCCTTCGTCCAGCGCAGGGCGGGGCACGAGGTGCGCGGCTTCCCGGCCCTCGTCGACGAGGGCACCACCGTCGGGCTCCAGGTGCTCGCCACGCCCGACGTCGCCGCGGCGCACCACCGCCTCGGCGTACGCCGGCTCGTGCTGCTCGCGCTCGGACCGGCCGATCCCGTCGACGAGGTGCTCGCCGCTGCCGGCCTCGACCAGAGGGCCAAGCTCGCCCTCGTCGGGTCGCCCTACGCCAGCGTCGGCGACCTGCTCGACGACGTGCGCGCCGCGATCGTCGGCGAGGTGGTCGACGCACGACCGACCGTCCGCGACGAGGCGGCGTACGACGTGGTGGTGGCCGCCGCCCGCACCGCGGTCGCCGAGGGGATGAGCCCGGCCGTGCACGAGGTGATGCGCGTGCTCGAGTCGTGGCGCGCCACCGACCGCGCGATCTCCGGGCGCGCCGACCTGATGACGTTGCCCGCGATGACCGACATGCGCGCGCAGGTCGCCCGGCTGATGGAGCCGGGGTTCGTCGGCATGGCAGGCATCAGCCGGCTGCGCGACTACCCGCGCTACCTCGCCGCGGTGACCCATCGCCGCGAACGGCTCGACGGCCAGGTGGCCCGCGACCGCCAGCTCCAGGACCAGCTCTCCGGCCTTCAGGACGCCTGGCTCCACGCCGTCGCCGCGCTGCCCGAGGGCCAGCCTGTCCCGCAGCACCTGCGCGACTCGCGCTGGCTGCTGGAGGAGTACCGCGTCTCGCTCTTCGCGCAGCAGCTCGGGACCCGGGAGAAGGTCAGCGACCAGCGGATCCGCAAGGTGATGGGCACCTCCCTCCAGCACCAGTCCTAGGCTGGGTCGGTGACCGGCCGCATCCACCACCGCCCGATGACGCCGGGCGACGGCTTCTTCGACGAGATCATCGGCGGCGCCGACCCCGCGCAGGTGCGCGAGGCCGGCGACCTGGCCGCGACGATCCTGGTGCGCGGCGCCCGCGACTCCGACGACCCCGAGCTCGCGGAGCGCATCGTCCACCTCGCCGAGAGCGAGGGCCTCGAGACCCTCGCCGAGGTCTGGTCGGGTGCGCCGTCCGACACCCTCGCGGGCAGCCTGTGGCGACTGTTCCTCCTCCGCTCCTGGGTGTACGCCGCCCCGGAGCAGGTCGCGAGCGAGTACGACGCCGGCCACCGTCGCGTCGACGTCGCGCGGGTGGTCGCCGGCGTGGCCGACCCGCCCGGGCCCGACGAGCTGCGCCACATGGTCGACGACGTCCTTCGTGGCATCGCCCGGGGCGACTTCGCCGTGACGCTCTTCCGAGCCGCCGCCTTCGCCCGCATCGTCGCCGCGGGCCGGGCGAGCCTCGGCGCGGCGACGCACGAGGAGATCAGCCGGATGCTCGTGCTCTCCGAGCAGCTCGAGGCCGCGGGTCAGGTGGAAATAGCGCACTCGCTGGGGTGAGTCGCTAAAATGGATCCTGAGTGCGTCGGGCTGTGGCAGCCCCGGGTCCCGAAATTAGCCGCTACGAGCGGCCACGCGCCGTGAGGCGCTCCCGGTCCGGCGCACTCATACACGTCTGGCCCATCCCCGGTGACCTGCGCTCTAGGCTCGTGGGATGACGATCGGCAAGCGCGTCCGCGCCTTCTTCGGCTCCTCCGGCTCGAGCAGCTCGGGCAGCTCGGGCGGCTCGACCTCCGACGGCGCCCGCTACGCGCCCGAGGCCGACGGCGAGCCCGACCCGGGCGAGGTCGTCTGGGCGTGGGTGCCCTACGAGGACGACCCGACGCAGGGCAAGGACCGACCGGTCCTGCTGCTCGACACCGCCGGCCCGGGCGAGGGCGACGGATGGGTCGGTCTGATGCTGAGCAGCCAGGACCACGACCGGGACGCCGAGGACGAGGCACGCCACGGTCGCCACTGGATGGACGTCGGCACGGGAGCCTGGGACAGCCAGCGGCGCCCCAGCGAGGTCCGGCTCGACCGCCTCATCCACCTCGAGCGCGACGCCATCCGCCGCGAGGGAGCCGCGCTGGACGAGACGACCTTCCGTGACGTGGCCGAGGCATGGCGTGGCCTCTCCCGTTAGGGTTCCCTCCGTGCTCGCCCGCCCTTCCTCCCCGCGCCGGTCCCTGCGCAGCAGCGGCCTCGTCGCCTGCGCACTGGCGCTCGCGCTGTCCCTGGCGGCGTGCACCGACGACGCCGAGCCGGGCCCGGGCCCCTCGCCGACGAAGACCTCGAAGCCGACGGACAAGCCGCGCAAGATCACCTTCGGCGCCTACGGCTCCGAGGAGGAGGTGGCCGCCTTCCAGAGCGTCGTCGACTCCTTCAACGCCAGCTCGACCACCCGGCAGGTCACGCTGAAGTCGTGGCCCGACCACGAGTCGGCGCTCGCGGACGTGCTCGCCGGCAACGCGCCCGACGCCTTCCTCACCTCGCGCATCGACCTCGGCCAGCTCGTCGACGCCGAGGCGCTCCAGCCGGTGAGCCTGCTGCTCGACGAGCGCGGCGTCGACTTCGGCGACCGCTTCTCGCGCGACGCCGTCGACGCGTTCGCGATGGACGACGAGCTCCAGTGCATGGCGTACTCGGTGTCCCCGATGGTCATCTACTACAACACCGACCTCGTCGACTTCGACAAGATGGAGCGCCGCGAGCTCGACGTGCCGACGGCCGACGACGAGGGCGTACGCGACCGGTGGACGCTGGCGGAGTTCGAGGCTGCCGCGCGCTTCGCCTCGCGCCGCGGCGACACGCGCGGGGTCTGGATCGACCCGACGCTCCAGGGCCTCGCCCCCTTCATCTACTCCGGCGGCGGCCAGGTCTTCGACGACGACCGCGAGCCCACGTCGCTCGACTTCAGCGACGACAACACCCGCGAGGCGCTCGACCAGACGCTGCGGGTCCTGCGTGACTCGACGATCACGCCGACCAACGCCCAGCTCGCGCGGGCCACCCCGACCCAGCTGTTCAAGCGGGGCGAGCTCGCGATGATCGCGGGGTTCCGCAACCTCGTCCCCGAGCTGCGCGACGCCGAGGACCTCGACTTCGACGTGCTCCCGATGCCGATCATCGACTCGCGCGCGACCGTCGGCGACATCAACGGCCTCTGCATCTCCGCCGACTCCGAGGTCACCAACGACGCGGCCGACTTCATCGCGTACGCCGTCTCGGACGCCGCGATCGCGACGGTCGCAGCGACCGGCTACATCGTGCCGGCCAACACCCAGGTCGCCGCGTCCGACGACTTCCTTGCGCCCGACGACGAGCCGGCCAACTCGGCGGTCTTCAACGCGAGCATCCGCTACATGGTGGTGCCGCCGTTCATCGACCAGCGCGTCGCCCTCGTCGAGGCGGTGACCCCGCTCCTCGAGCGGCTCGTCACGGCGCCGGGCGTGCTCGACCTCGAGCTCACCACCGAGGAGATCGACCAGGCGTCGCGCACGATCCTGTCGCCCGAGGAGACCGAGTCGCCGACGGAGTCACCCACCGAGGAACCGACGGAGTCCCCGACCGAGTAGCCGCGGGGCACCGCCCCGAGCGATGGTCCACCCACACTCCCGCGCGCGGAAAGGGTGGCTACTCCGGGGCGGGCTCGTCCGGCTCGATGTCGGCGAGGAGGATCGCGCCGACCAGGGCCCCGGTGACGAGCTCGGCCTGCCACGGCCGGGCGCCGAAGGCAGCGAGCTGCTCGCGGACCGCGAGGGCGAGGTCGGCGGGGTCGCGGGTGGCCGGCGGCGCCCACATCAGGCGGCGGAGGTAGTCGGGGGTCAGCAGGTTCTCGACCGGCAGGTGGTGCACCTCGGCGAGGTTGAGCATCGACTCGCGGGCCGCCTTGAAGCGTCGGTCGGCCACCGGCTCGCGGTCGCCCCAGGTGCGCGGGTGCGGGGGACCGTCGCCGCGCGGCGCCCGCGCGGGCAGCTCGTCCTCGCTCATCTCCCGGACCCGCTGGAGCGCCTCGACCCAGGTGGCGGAGTAGCGGCCGGCGCCCCGGCCGTGGAAGCCCGGCGTCGCGAGCAGCGCCCGGCGATCGGTCGGCATCGCCGTGGCGGCGACGACGATCGCGGAGTCGGGCAGGATCCGGCCGGGCGTCACGTCGCGCTCGGCCGCGATGGCGTCGCGCGCCTCCCAGAGGGCGCGAGCGGCACCGAGCGCCCGGCGACCGCGCAGCCGGTGCACGCCCGACGTACGCCGCCACGCGTCGACGCGCACGGCCGGCTCGAAGTCGAGCAGGTGGTCGAACTCCTGGCGCGCCCACTCGGCCTTGCCGGTCTCCTCGAGCTCGGCGGCGATGTGGTCGCGCAGCTCGATGAGGACCTCGACGTCGAGCGCGGCGTACTCCAGCCACGGCGTGGGCAGGGGGCGCGTCGACCAGTCGGCGGCGGAGTGCTCCTTGCGCATCCGCTGGCCGAGCACCGTCTCGACGAGCGTGGCCAGACCGACGCGGGGGTAGCCGAGCAGCCGCCCGGCGAGCTCGGTGTCGAAGAGGCTCGTCGGCGTGAGGCCGACCTCGCGCAGGCAGGGCAGGTCCTGGGTGGCCGCGTGGAGGATCCACTCGGACCCGGCCAGCGCCTCCTGGAGCGGCGCCAGCGTGGTCATCTCGATCGGGTCGACCAGCCACGTGCCGGCACCCTCGCGGCGCAGCTGGATCAGGTAGGCCCGGTTGGAGTAGCGGTAGCCCGACGCGCGCTCGGCGTCGATCGCGACCGGACCGGTGCCGGCGGCCAGGGCGGCACTCGCCTCGGCCAGCCCCTCGTCGGTGTCGACCACCTCGGGCAGGCCGTCGCGCAGCACCAGCAGCGGAGCCGGCGCCGCCTCAACCGCGTCGCGGTCGGGTGAGGGCTCAGTCGTGGGCTCGGTCTCGGCCGGCTCGCGGTCGGCCATGCTCACGTGCCGCGCTGACCGCGCCGGCTCGGGATCGCCGTGACGCCCTCGGGCACCGGCGGCAGCCCGACGGCGGTGCACATCAGCTCGCCCCACGCCTCGACGTGCGCGGTCATGTCGAGGCCGTCGTCGCCGACGGTCGGCGTCCACGACGCGCGGATCTCGACCTGCGCGGTGCCGGGCTCGTCGGCCATCCCGCCGAAGCTCTCGGTGGTGACGCAGGTGACCGTCCCGGAGGCGGCGTGGAACGCGGCGCCGTGCGCCTCGAGCGCCTCGGTGAGCCACGACCAGCCGACCGCGGCCAGCATCGGGTCGGCTCCGAGCTCGGGGTCGATGTCGGCGCGGGCGTAGGCCACGCAGCGGTAGGTGCCGTCCCAGGCGTCATTGCCCGCCGGGTCGTGCAGCAGGATCAGGCGGCCGGTGCCGAGGTCCTCGTCGTCGACGGTGACGTCGCCGCTGAGGGCCGACGACCACGGCGCGATGCGCTGCGGCGCGGGCATCTCCTCGCAGAAGACCTCCGGGCGCAGCGAGGCCTGCCGCATCGACTCCACAGCCGCACGGAACTCCGCAGGCCCAGCCCCGGCACCGCTGCCCGGGTGGGTCTCGTGACGGGCCACCATTCGGCCAGACTAGGCCAGCCGTGCGCTTCGCCGATGTGCCGCCACGCCGCCTGACCTGCGAAGATTCGGCCGTGACCGACGCCTCCGCCACGCCCCACCCCGGACTGTCCGAGAGCCCGTTCCTGGTGGCCGCGCGCGGCGGGAAGCCGTCGCACACTCCCGTCTGGTTCATGCGCCAGGCCGGTCGCTCGCTCCCGGAGTACCTCAAGGTCCGCGAGGGCATCGGGATGCTGGAGTCCTGCATGGACGCCGACCTGGTCACCGAGATCACCCTGCAGCCCGTCCGCCGCTACGGCGTCGACGCCGCGATCTTCTTCTCCGACATCGTGCTGCCGCTGAAGGCGGTGGGCGTCGACCTCGACATCAAGCCCGGCGTCGGCCCCGTCGTCGCCTCACCGGTCCGCACGCTCGCCGACGTCGAGGCGATCCCCGACCTCACCGACGAGCACGTCCCCTTCATCTCCCAGGCCGTGCGCCAGCTCGTCGCCGAGCTCGGTGCGACCCCGCTCATCGGTTTCGCCGGGGCACCCTTCACCGTCGCGTCCTACCTCGTCGAGGGCGGTCCGTCGAAGGAGCACGCGAAGACCAAGGCGATGATGTTCGGCGCCCCCGACGTCTGGGACGCGCTGATGCGCAAGATCGCCGGCATCGCGGCGGCCTACCTCCGCATCCAGGTCGAGGCCGGCGCCTCCGCGGTGCAGCTGTTCGACTCGTGGGCGGGCGCCCTCACCCCGGCCGACTACCGCGCCTCCGTCATGCCCCACTCCGAGCGCGTCCTCGCGGCGGCGGGCGAGCTCGGCGTGCCGCGCATCCACTTCGGCGTGGGCACCACCAACCTGCTCGGCCTCATGGGCGAGGCCGGTGCCGACGTGGTCGGCGTCGACTGGCGTACGCCGCTGGAGCAGGCGATCCCGCTCGTCGGCGACCGCGTCGTGCAGGGCAACCTCGACCCGACGCTCGTCTTCGCGCCGACCGAGGTGATGACCGCGCGAGCGGCCGAGATCATCGAGGCCGGACGCGCGGCCAAGGGACACATCTTCAACCTCGGCCACGGGGTCATCCCGTCGACGAACCCCGATCAGCTCACTGCGCTGACCGACTTCGTGCACGGCTACTGATCGGCGTCACGACCGCCGGGTCCGCCTCGAGCGACGCGAGGTAGTCCCGCGCCTGGCGCACGAGCGCGGTCTGCAGGTCGCGGACCGGCTCGGGCACGCGCTCGGCGCGGCGGCGCAGCATCAGCAGGGTGACCGTCGTCGCCCCCTGACCGGCCAGGATCGGCCGCGTCGTCAGGATCCCGGCGCGCACCAGCGGGTCACCGGTGATGGAGAAGTCGGGCAGGATCGAGATCCCCAGCCCGGCGGCGACCATCGCCTTGCCCATCTCGGCCCCGTCGGTGGCGTACGTCGTCCCCGGCAGCGACCCGGCGAAGAGCCGGTGGGCGTAGCGGTGCATCACGAAGCCCGGACGCATCAGGACGTGCGGCTCGGCGCGCAGGTCCTCGACGCTCACGTGGGGCTGCGAGGCGAGGGGGTGGTCGGCGCGCATGCACGCGACCGGGGTGCCCTCGATGAGCTTGTCGGCGACGATCGAGGCCGGGATCTCGTCGCCCGGGAGCACGTTGACCAGCCCCAGGTCGAGCGACCCCTCGGCGAGACCCTGCTGGATGTCGGCCTGGCGAGCGTTGACCACCTCGACGCCGCCCGACCCGTGCTGGGCGTGCAGGTCGCGCAGCGCGGGCGCGAGCAGGGTGGAGGAGGCGGCGTTGACGGTGCCGATCCGCAGGTCGCGACGACGTACGGACTGCTGGCCGGCGGCCTGCCGCAGCCGGTCGACGGCCTCGAGGACGTCGGTCATGTTCTGGAGGAGGTCCAGTCCCTGGCGGCTGATCCGCGAGCCGGTCCGGCGACGGTCGAGGAGGGTGGCGCCGAGCTCCTTCTCGAGCTTGGTCACCGCCTCGCTCAGCGCGGGCTGGGAGATGTGCATGGCCTCGCTCGCCCGGCGGAGCGAGCCGTGCTCGGTCACCGCCGCGAGGTACTCCAGTTGTTCGATCCGCACCCGATGCTCCTGCTCTGACGTGGTGGTCGGGAAAACCTTGCGCCCGGAAGTCACGCTTCCGGACCCCGGCTCCCTAAAGTCTACTAAGTAACTATACAAAACGGGAGGAACCCACCCATGACCACCCTGCGTGTCCGGCCCGCCCTCAGCCGGAACAGCTCGTCCGTCAGTCCCACCCCGCCTACCGCGGCCTCCGTCGACTGGGCCGAGATCTTCTCGACCGTCGGCGAGGGTGCGCTCCAGCGCGAGCTCGACGGTGAGCTGCCCGTCGAGGCGGTGCGCCTCCTCAAGGCCGAGGGCTTCGGCGCGCTCCGGGTGCCGACGGCGTTCGGCGGCGGCGGGGTCGGCCTCGTCGACCTCGCCCGGCTCTGGATCGAGCTCGCAGCCGTGGACGCCAACCTCCCGCAGGCATTCCGCGGCCACTTCGCCCTCGTCGAGGACCGGCTGTGGCACCACGCCCGCTCGAGCGACCAGCGCGTGTGGTTCGACCGCTTCGTCGCCGGCGAGATGGCCGGCAACGCCTGGTCCGAGGTCGGCTCCGACATCGACCTGCCGCGCACGGTGATCCGCCCGCGCGCCGACGGGTCCTGGCGGCTGGACGGCACGAAGTACTACACGACCGGCACGATCTTCGCGGAGTGGGCCGACGTCCACGTGCGCGTCGCGCGCCCCGGCCACCCCGACGAGGTCGAGGACCCGACCGCGATCGCGCTGGTCGACACGCGCGACCCGGGTGTCAGCGTCACCGACGACTGGAACGGCTTCGGCCAGAAGGGCACCGGCAGCGGCACCACGACCTTCGACAACGTCGGCGTGCCGGCCGACCACGTGCTGCCCTTCGAGGAGCGCTTTCCCTACCAGACCGCGTTCTACCAGCTGAACCTCCTCGCGACCCTGACGGGCATCGCGAAGTCCGCCCTGGCCGACGTCGTCGACGCCGTCCAGAAGCGCACCCGCAACTTCTCCCACGCCAACGCTCCGCGCGTGCGCGACGACGCCCAGGTGCTCGCCCGGATCGGCGAGATCGCTGCTGCGGTGTACGCCGCCGAGGCCGCGACGCTCCGCGTGGCGGCCAGTGTCCAGGCCGTGGCCGATGCGGTGCTGGTCGGCGACGACGAGGTCGGCGCGCTGGTCGAGGCGAGCGAGATCGAGTCCTCCACCGCGCAGGTCGTCGTCTCCGAGCTCGTCCTGCGCGCGACGTCCGACGTCTTCGACGCGCTCGGTGCCTCGGCGACCGCGCGGCCCCTCGCCCTCGACCGGCACTGGCGCAACGCCCGCACCGTCGCCTCGCACAACCCGCGCATCCTGAAGGCCCGCGTCGTCGGCGCGCACGTCGTCAACGGGACCCCGCCGCCGTACGCCTGGTCGATCGGCGGCACCCGCCGGCGCCAGGACTGGACGGAGAAGGCCCCGCAGGGCTGACCGGTCACGCACCGGCTCCGGAGGGGGTGGCGGGTATTGCCTGCAAGGCAGCGCCTGTCACCCCCTCGACATCCCCGCTGTCCGGCAATTCGACGGACCGGGGGAGACCGCTGCTACGTTTGTCTACAAGATCGATAGAGATTAAGTAGGAACCGGCACCGTCCGCTGCATCCCGAGGAGAGCCCGATGAGCACGTCCCCCGCTCGCACCGCCGAGCCGCTGCAGTTCGCCTACTGGGTGCCCAACGTCTCCGGTGGCCTCGTCATCTCCGACATCGAGCAGCGCACCGGCTGGGACTACGACTACAACAAGCGCCTCGCGCAGACCGCGGAGAACAATGGCTTCGACTACGCCCTCACGCAGGTGCGCTACACCGCGTCCTACGGCGCCGCCTACCAGCACGAGGCGACCTCGCTGAGCCTGGCGCTCCTGCTCGCAACTGAGCGGCTCCAGGTGATGTCGGCCGTGCACCCCTACATGTGGCACCCGGGCGTGCTGGCGAAGTTCATCGCGACCGCCGACCACCTCAGCAACGGTCGGGCCTGCATCAACGTCGTGTCGGGCTGGTTCAAGGACGAGGCCACGAGCATGGGCGTGCGGTGGCTCGAGCACGGCGAGCGCTACCGCATGACCGAGGAGTTCATCGCCTACATGCGCGCGATCTGGACCGACGACCACGCCAGCTTCCGGGGCGACTTCTTCCAGCTCACCGACTTCGACATGAAGCCCAAGCCGCTGGACCTGCCCGGCAGGCCTACTCCTCAGGTCTTCCTGGGTGGCAACTCGACCGTCGCGCAGGGCGTCGCGGGTCGGCAGGCCGACTGGTACTTCGCCAACGGCAACACCCCCGACGGCATCGCCGAGCAGATCGCCGGCGTCGGCGCCTCCGCGCGGGCAGCCGGCCGCACGGTCAAGGTCGGCGTCAACGGCTTCATGGTCGCCCGCGAGACCGAGGCGGAGGCGCACGCCACCCTCGAGGAGATCATCGCGAAGGCCAACCCCGAGGCCGTCCAGGGCTTCGGCGACGCGGTGAAGCAGGCCGGCCAGTCCACCGGTGACAAGAAGGGGATGTGGCAGGACTCCGACTTCCGCGACCTCGTCCAGTACAACGACGGCTTCCGCACCGGACTGGTCGGCACTCCCGAGCAGGTCGCGCACCGGATGATGGAGTTCAAGCGCCGCGGCGTCGACCTCTTCCTCCTCGGCTTCCTCCACTTCCAGGAGGAGGTCGAGCACTTCGGCCAGCACGTGCTCCCGATCGTGCGCGAGCTCGAGGCCGCCGAGGCCGAGAAGGTCGCGTGATGCTCGCTCCTGCGCGCACCCGCGTCCCGGTGCTCTCCACCGACGAGGCGATCGCCGTCGCCGGCGAGATCGCGGCCGACCTCTCGGCCGGTTCGGCCGCGCGCGACCGCGACCGGGTGCTGCCCGCGCACGAGCTCGCGCGACTCTCGGAGTCCGGCCTGCTCGCGGCGACCGTACCGGCGTCGTACGGAGGTGCCGGGCTGTCCGTCGAGACGCTGGTCGAGGTCTTCCGGGTCCTCGCCGCCGGCGACCCGAGCGTCGCGCAGGTGCCCCACAGCCACTTCGTCTACGTCAACGCGATGCGCCACCAGGGCACGCCCGAGCAGCAACGCTTCTTATTCGGCGAGGTGCTGGCGGGCAAGCGCTTCGGCAACGCGCAGTCCGAGACCGGCACCCGGCGCGTCCGCGACATCCGCACCGCGCTCACCCTTGTCGGCCAGGGTCGGTGGACCCTGAGCGGCACCAAGGGCTACAGCACCGGCGCGCTCTTCGCTGACTGGATCCCGGTGCTGGCCCGCAAGGACACGCTCGCCGCACCGGGCACCGGCCCGCTGCACGTCGCGTGGGTCGAGCGCCACGCCCCGGGCGTCACGGTCACCGACGACTGGAACGGCATGGGGCAGCGCACCACCGCCAGCGGCACCGTCGACCTCGTCGACGTGGAGGTCCACGACGACCGGATCACGCCCTACCACCTGACCTTCGAGGGTCCGCAGACCTACGGCGCCTTCGCGCAGGTCCTGCACGCCGCCCTCGACGTCGGCATCGCCCGCTCCGCGCTGCGCGACGCGGCCGACTTCGTGCGGACGTCGTCGCGCCCCTACCCCGACGCCGAGGTCGAGCGCGCGGCCGACGACCCGCTCGTCGTCCAGGCGCTGGGTCAGATGGAGGTCGACGTACGCGCCTCGGAGGCGCTGCTGCGCGAGGCCGCGCGTGCGGTCGACGCCGCCGATGCAGACCTGACGTCCGAGTCCGCCGCCGACGCCAGCCTGGCCGTCGCGGCCGCCCGCGCGCACTCCGCGTCGACCTCGGTCGAGGTGTCCAGCCGGCTCTTCGAGGTCGCCGGCACCCGCTCGGCCCTCGACTCGCTCAACCTCAACCGGCACTGGCGCAACGCGCGCACCCACACCCTGCACGACCCGGCCGCATGGAAGGTCCAGCATCTCGGCCGGCACGTGGTCGACGGCACCCCGCCGCCCAACCACGGTCAGCTCTGAGGGTTTCGAGGCTCGCTGCGCTCGCACCTCACCCACCGAAAGAGAGAGACATGAAGTTCCACTGGTTCCTGCCCACCAACGGCGGCGACGGCCGCCAGGTCGTCAGCGGCGGCCACGGCGTCGAGCACGGCAACGCCGGCCGCCCCGCGAGCGTGCCCTACCTGGGCCAGATCGCCCGGAGCGCCGAGCAGCTCGGCTTCGAGGCCGCGCTGACCCCGACCGGCGCGTGGTGCGAGGACGCCTGGCTCACCACCGCGATGCTCGCCCCGCTGTCGGAGCGGCTCAAGTTCCTCGTCGCGTTCCGGCCCGGCCTCACCTCGCCGACGCTGGCCGCCCAGATGGCTGCCACCTTCCAGAACCTCACCGAGGGCCGCCTCCTGCTCAACGTCGTCACCGGCGGCGAGTCCCACGAGCAGCGTGCCTACGGCGACTTACTCGACAAGGACGGCCGCTACGAGCGCTGCGGCGAGTTCCTGTCGATCGTCCGCCGGCTCTGGACGGGGGAGGAGGTGACGTACGCCGGCAGGCACCTGCGCGTCGAGGGTGCCAAGCTGCAGCAGCTGCCCGACCCGGTCCCGGGGATCTACTTCGGCGGCTCGTCGCCCGCCGCCGGCGAGGTCGCCGCCGAGCACGCCGACGTCTACCTGACGTGGGGCGAGCCGCCGGCCGCGGTCGAGAAGAAGGTCCAGTGGATCCGTGAGCTCGCGGAGAAGAAGGGCCGCGAGCTGACCTACGGGCTCCGCGTGCACACGATCTCTCGCGACACCTCCGAGGAGGCGTGGGCCGAGGCCGACCGCCTGCTCGAGGGCATCTCCGACGACGACATCAAGCGCGTGCAGGACGGCCTCAAGCGCTCGGAGTCCGTCGGTCAGAAGAACATGCTCGCCCTCAACGAGGGCAGCAAGGACGGCCTCGAGATCCACCCCAACCTCTGGGCCGGCGTCGGCCTGGTCCGCGGCGGTGCCGGCACCGCGCTCGTGGGCAGCCACGAGGAGGTCGCCGACCTCATCGAGCAGTACGCCGCCGTGGGCATCGACGAGTTCGTCCTCTCGGCCTACCCCCACCTCGAGGGCGCCTACCACTTCGGCGAGGGCGTGCTTCCCCTGCTGGAGAAGCGCGGGGTCTGGACCAACCCGGCGCCCGTCAGCAACCGGTCCTCGGTGCCCTTCGGCGGGCAGCGGGCCGCGTCATGACCAACCGCGTCGCCGTCGTCGTCGGCAATCCCAAGCCCGTCTCCCGCACCTACGAGGCCGCCCTGGCCCTGGCCGAGCGCCTCGGTGGGGCCGACCTCGTGGTCGACCTGGCCGACCACACCGGCGAGCTCTTCGACTGGTCGTCCGCGACCGTCGACGAGCTCGTCGCGGAGGTCGCCGCCAGCGACGTGGTGATCGTGGCGAGCCCGACCTACAAGGCGACCTACACCGGTCTCCTCAAGGTCTTCCTCGACCGTTTCCCGCACCAGGGGCTCAGCGGCGTCACCGCGATCCCGCTGATGCTAGGCGCGGCCGACACCCACGCGCTGTCGGTCGAGCACGGCCTGCGCCCGCTGCTCGTCGAGCTCGGCGCGTCGGTGCCGACCCGTGGCCTGTTCGTCCTCGACTCCGAGCACGCCGACGCGGCGCCGTACGACCGCTGGTTCTCCTCGGCCCGGCACCTCCTCCCCACCACTCCCGCAACCACCCCCACCAGTCAGGCGGTGTCCGCATGACCCAGTCCCTCACCTCCACGCCCGCGCTCGACCCGCGCACCCTGCGCGACGCGTTCGGTGCCTTCCCGTCCGGCGTCGTCGCCGTGGCGGCCTCCGTCAAGGGCCAGCTCACCGGCATCGCGGCGTCGTCGTTCACCTCGGTGAGCATCGACCCGCCGCTGGTGTCGTTCTCGATCTCGACGACCAGCTCGACGTGGCCGCTGCTGCGCGAGGCCGACCACCTCGGCATCAGCGTGCTCGCCGACCACCACGACGCGGTGTGCCGCCAGCTCGCCGGGCCGCGCGAGGAGCGCTTCGCCGGGCTGCCCTTCCGGGTCACCGGGAACGGCTCGGTCCTGCTCGACGAGGCCGTCGCGACCTACGACTGCTCGGTGCACCAGGAGGTCGTCGCCGGCGACCACCTGATCGTCCTGCTCGAGGTGCACGAGGTCGGCGGCGGCGACGGCGAGCACCCGCTCGTCTTCCACCGCTCGGGCTTCGCCAAGCTCCACCGCGACGACCTCGACCCCGCCCGCCTCGACGGCCGGATCAACGGCGCCGAGGTCGACCGCGGTCGCGAGTCCGCCGACTCCGGCGAGCACGAGTCGAAGGAGGACGCCGCGTGAGCACCCACAAGAGCACCGACCTGCCGCCCAGCCCGCGCCGCGTGGCCCTCGCGTCGGCCGTCGGCGCCACCATCGAGTGGTACGACTTCTTCCTCTACGGCACGGCTGCCGCCGTCGTCTTCGACAAGCTCTACTTCAACGGCCTCAACGGCCCGGCCGCGCAGTTCGCCGCCTTCGCGACCTTCGCCGTCGGCTTCTTCGCCCGGCCGATCGGCGGCCTGGTCTTCGGGCACTTCGGCGACCGGATCGGTCGCAAGCAGATGCTCCTGCTGACGCTGGTCATCATGGGCATCGGCACGGCCCTCATCGGCCTGCTGCCGACCTACGACTCCATCGGCGTCTGGGCGCCCATCGCCCTCGTCGTGCTGCGCGTGCTGCAGGGCATCGGGGTCGGCGGTGAGTACGGCGGTGCCGTGCTGCTCGCGGTCGAGTACGCCCCGGCGGAGCGCCGCGGCTTCTACGGCAGCTTCGCCCACATCGGCGTACCCGGCGGCCTCGTCCTCGCGGCCGGCGCCTTCTCGCTCGCCGGCCTGCTCCCCGGGGAGGACTTCCTCGCCTGGGGCTGGCGCGCGTGCTTCCTGGTCAGCATCGTGCTGCTCGGCATCGGCGCCTACATCCGGCTGTCGGTGATGGAGACCCCGGAGTTCGCCAAGGTGCAGGAGCGCAAGGAGATCTCGCGCATCCCGCTGAAGGACCTCGTCGCCGAGCAGCCGCGGCCACTCCTGCTGGGCATGGGCACGCGCTTCATCGAGGGCTTCACGTTCAACCTGTTCTCCGTCTACCTGCTCGCCTACGTCGCGACCAACCTCGAGCTGCCGCGTGCCTGGGCGCTCGACGCGATCATCGTCGGCGCCGCGATCGGCGTGGTGCTCGTGCCGGTCGCCGGCGCGCTGTCCGACAGGGTCGGCCGCAAGCCCGTCTACCGCGTCGGCGCCTGGCTCGGACTGCTGTTCGCGTTCCCCGCGGCCCACCTCGTCCAGACCGAGAACCGCTGGGCGATCTCGGCGGTGTTCATCGTCGGCCTCGGTGCGATCTACGGCATCGTCTACGGCCCGCTCGCCGCCTTCTGGTCCGAGCTCTTCGACACCCGCTACCGCTACACCGCGCTCAGCACGCTCTACCAGGTCTCCGGCATCCTCGCCTCCGGCCTCACCCCGCTCATCGCGGCGTGGCTGGTGACCAAGGGGGAGGGCACGCTCTGGTGGGTCGCGGGCTACAACGTGCTCGTCGCGGCCATCTCGCTCATCTGTGCGCGCTTCCTCCCCGAGACCCGCGGGCGCGGGCTCGACCGTGAGGACCTCGATCCGGAGCTCGAGAGGCGCGAGCCCGTCACCGTCTGAGGGGTCCGTCCGCCGAGGGTGGCGGCACATGACATGTGGCAGGGCGGTGTGGATGTCGTGTGCCGCCACCCTGGTGGCACCGGGGTCCCGAGGGTGGCGGCACATGACATGCGGTGGGGCGGTGTGGATGTCGTGTGCCGCCACCCTGGTGGCGCCGGGTCCCGAGGGGTGGCGGCACATGACATGCGGTGGGGCGGTGTGGATGTCGTCTGCCGCCACCCTGGCGGCACCTACGCGGTCGGCGTCTCGGTCGGGACGGCGGCGGGCTCGGCCGACCGGCGACGGCGTACGACGAGCCAGATCGGCAGCCCCACCACGAGGGCCACGACGCCGAAGGGCAGCAGCGCGCCGAGGACCAGGCCGACCGCGCCGAAGGTGCCGTCGAGGGCCTTGAGGCCTCCGCGCAGCCCGTCGAGGAACCCGGCGGGCGGCTCGGCGGCCTTCTCCTCCTCCTGCTCGACCGCCGCCTTCTTCTTCTCGGAGATGTCGACGCTGATCGTCGACAGCGAGGTCTGGTCGGTCAGCCACGACTGCTGCGACTTCAACGAGTCCAGCTCGGCCTGCCGGGTGGTGAGCTGCGACTCGATCCAGACCAGGTCCTTGAGCGACTCGGACTCCGCGAGCAGCAGCTCGACGCGCTTGAGGCTCGCCTCCTGCGCCCGCACCCGGGCGGCGGTGTCGATGACCTGGGTGGTCACGTCGTCGGACCCGCGACTCGCGGAGACGAGGCCGTCGAGCTGCGAGAGCGCCGACATCGCGGCGCCGAACCGGTGGCTGGGCACCCGGATCACGAAACGCGAGTGCGACGACGAGCCCTCCTCGTCGGTCGTGGTGTCCTCCTCGGTGATGTCACCGCCCTGGACGTCGACGATCCGCTGCACCTCCTGGCGGGTCTCCGCGACGTCCGTGCTGGCCAGGGACACCGAGCCGCTGGAGACGACGGCCCGCTCCATCTGCGGGGCGTCCGGCCCTCCGGCCGACGGCGACGAGGTGGTGTCGTCCTCGTTCCCGAGGTCCCCGGGCTCGCGGCTCGCGCCGCCCGGCGACCCGGCCATCCCGTCAGTGCCGGACGTACGGCCGGACTCGCCGCCGAACGACGAGGAGGTGTCCGCGTCCGCGGACGAGCCGCCTCCGCTGTCCGAGGCCGAGCAGGCGGCCAGTGCGGCCGTCATGGTGATCGCTGCGAGGAGACCGGTGGCGCGGGTACGAGTGCTCATGCCCGTCCGACGCCGGTCGCGCCGAGGCCGGTTCCGGCCGTGACGCAACTGTGACGTGTCAGGACTTCTTGGCCGCGGCCTTGCTGCTCTTCCTCGCGGCGCGCGTCGTGGTGGTGACGGTCGGGACCGGGGCCGGGGCCTGGGCCGGGGTCTCGGCCGGCTGCGTCGTCTCGGCGTTCGTGGCTGCCTTGGCCTTCTTCGCCCGCGGTGCCCGCGGCTCCTTGGTCACGTCCTTGGCCGCGTCCCTGGTCTCCTTCGGAGCCGACTTCGGGGCCGACTTCGGAGCCGACCTGCCGGCGGCCTTCTTCGCGGGTGCCCCGCCCTTGCGGCGTACGCGCATCGCGTTGCCGGTGCCCGTCGTCTCGAGGTAGGGCTGCTCCGCGACCAGCGTGCTGAGCCGGGCGCCGGGACCGGCGAAGGTCCGTGCGTCGAACGACGGGTGGGTGCGGATCAGCTGGTTGCCGAGCGTCGGCAGCGGGACCCAGCCCTCGTCGTCGGAGACCGCGTTGATCGCGCGGGTGAGCGCGCTCTCGAGGTTGATCTCGGCGGAGGCCGGCTCCTGCGAGTCGTCCTGCGGGTCCTCGGGGTCCTCGGCGGCGTCGGGGGTCTCGGCGACGACCGCGAGGTCGATGAACTTGTCGCAGGCGTTGCGCAGCGACTCGGGAGCCTTGTTCTCGCCCAGCACGTAGACGGTCTTCCCGGACTCGCGCAGCCGGTGCGCGAGGCTGGTGAAGTCGCTGTCGCTGGTCACCAGCGCGAAGGCCTCCACGTTGCCGTCGTAGAGCAGGTCCATCGCGTCGATGACGAGGGCGAGGTCGGTCGAGTTCTTGCCGTGCGTGAAGGCGTTCTGGTGCATCGCGCGCAGCCCGAGGCTGTTGAGCTTGCGGGCCCACTGGGTGAGGTGCGGGTTGGTCCAGTCGCCGTAGACGCGCCGGATCGTCGGGTTGCCGTACTTCGCGACCTCGCTCAGCACCTCGTTGGCGTACGACGGCCGGGTGTTGTCGGCGTCGATCATCACGGCGATCCGGTCGGTGCTCACGTTGGCTTCCACACCGCTCACCCTAGGCTGACGGCGTGGCATGGGACGTGGTGGTCGTCGGCGGGGGAGTCGCCGGGCTCGTCGCGGCCCGCGGGCTCGCCGCGACCGGACGCGACGTCCTGCTGCTCGAGGCCTCGCCGCAGGTCGGCGGCAAGCTGCGCAGCGCCGAGGTCGCCGGGCTCACCGTCGACGTCGGCGCCGAGGCGATGCTGGCCCGCCGGCCGGAGGGTCTCGACCTGGCGGACGAGCTCGGCACCGAGGTCCTGCACCCGACGGCCGCGACCTCCGGCGTCTGGTCGCGCGGAGCCCTCCGTCCGCTCCCGCGGTCGCTGATGGGCGTCCCGCTCGACCTGGACCAGCTCGCCGGGAGCGGGGTGCTCAGCCCCGAGGGACTGGCGCGCGTCTCCGCCGAGACCCCGACCGACGTCGCCGACGACGTGTCGGTCGGCGACCTCGTCGCCTCGCGACTCGGCGTCGAGGTGGTCGAGCGGCTGGTCGAGCCGCTCCTCGGCGGCGTGTACGCCGGCCACGCCCGCCGCATCTCGGCCGCCGCCGCTGTGCCGCAGCTGCTGGCGATGGCCCGCCGTGGCTCGCTCCTCGACCAGGCCGCGTCCGTCCCCGTCTCCGCCGCTCCGGTCTTCGCCACCCTTCCCGGGGGGATGGGCCGCCTGCCCGGCCTCGTCGTCGCCGGCGGTGGCTTCGAGGCCCGGACCTCGGCGACGGTCCGCGCCCTGCGGCGTACGGCGGACGGCTGGGCGCTCACCGTCGGTCCGACCACGCACCCCGAGACCGTCGAGGCGGGCGCCGTCGTGCTGGCCACCCCGGCCACCCCGACGGCCAGGCTGCTCGCCGACGTGACGCCGGCCGCTGCCGCCGAGCTCGCGAGCGTCGAGTCCGCGAGCGTCGCCGTCGTGACGCTCGCCTTCCGGGCGCAGGACCTGCCGGACGCGCTCTTCGAGCGCTCCGGCTTCCTGGTGCCGCCGGTCGAGCGGCGCGCGATCAAGGCGGCCACGTTCTCCTTCGCGAAGTGGGGCTGGGTGCGCGACCTCGACCCGGACGTCGTGGTGCTGCGCACCTCGCTCGGCCGGCACCGCGAGGAGGCGACGCTGCAGGCCACCGACGAGGGCCTGGTGCGGGTCTCGCTCGCCGACCTCGCCTCACTGGCCGGCATCACGGCACGTCCCGTCGACACCCACGTGCAGCGGTGGGGCGGCGCCCTGCCGCAGTACGCCGTCGGCCACCTCGACCGCGTCGCCCGCATCCGCGCAGCCGTCGCCGACCTGCCCGGGCTCGCCCTGTGCGGGGCGACGTACGACGGCGTCGGCGTCCCGGCGGTGATCGGGTCCGCCCGCCGCGCTGTGGCCTCGCTCACGCAGGCAGAATGAACGCATGAGTAGCGACAAGACGAACGCGGCGCGCACCCGCGAGCTCAACGACACCATCCGCTACACGATGTGGTCGGTCTTCAAGCTCCGCGACCTCATCGGGGAGGCCGACCGCGACGCCGACGCGCTCGAGGTCGAGGCGCTCTTCTCCTCCCTCGCCGAGCAGGGCGTGGTGGTCCGCGGGCTCTACGACGTCAGCGGCCTGCGCGCCGACGCGGACCTGATGGTCTGGTGGCACGCCGCGGACTCCGAGGCGCTCCAGGGCGCCTACAACGCCTTCCGTCGCACCACCTTCGGCAACCGCCTCGAGCCCGTCTGGTCACAGATGGCGCTGCACCGGCCGGCCGAGTTCAACAAGTCGCACATCCCGGCGTTCCTCGCCGACGAGGAGCCGCGGGCGCACATCTGCGTCTACCCGTTCGTCCGGTCCTACGAGTGGTACCTCCTCGAGGACTCCGAGCGCCGTCGGATGCTGGCCCAGCACGGGCAGCAGGCGCGCGGCTACGCCGACGTACGGGCCAACACCGTCGCGTCCTTCGCGCTCGGCGACTACGAGTGGATCCTCGCCTTCGAGTGCGACGAGCTGCACCGCATCGTCGACCTCATGCGCGACCTGCGCGCGTCGGACGCCCGGATGCACGTGCGCGAGGAGGTGCCGTTCTACACCGGCGCCCGCGTCACCGCCGCGGACCTCATCGCGCGCCTGCCCTGACCTGTCACCGGCGCTCGGCAACACGTGGCGCCCAATGGCAGGATCGGCTGTCGTGAGCAATGTAGAGTAAGTCACTCGACATTGTTCAAAGGAGCGAGCATGACCGCCATCTTCCCCACCTCCAGCCCCTCGATCAGCCTTTCATCCAGCCCCTCGTCCAGCCCGGTCCGCCGCCGCCCGACCTCCGGGACCGCCCGCGCGGCACTCGCCCAGTACCTCGCCACGCACGACCCGCTCAGCGCCGTGGACCTCTCCGTCCCCGAGCGCACGTGGGTGCGGGTCGCGCACGGCGAGGACGCCGACATCTGGCTGATCACCTGGCCGGCCGGGTCGAGCACCGGCTGGCACGACCACGGCTCGGCCAGCGGCGCGTTCGTCGTGCTGGAGGGGCAGCTCACGGAGTACGTCTGGACCGGCGTGGCCACCGCCACGACGCTGCAGTCGCCCGGCGTCCGCGAGTTCGACGGCAGCCACATCCACGACGTGATCAACCACGGCGTCCGTACGGCGGTGTCGCTGCACGCCTACGCCCCCTCGCTCGCCGCGATGACGCGGTACGAGCTGGTGCGCGGCCGGCTCCAGGTGACCGGCGTTGAGCAGCGGGAGACCTGGTGACCGCCGTCGCGAGCCCGCCGCACCACGACGGGGTCGACGCCCTCCTGGCCGACGCGCGCTCGCGCCTGGACCGGATCGACGTCGAGGCGGCCTACCGCGAGACGCTCGACGGCGCCCTCCTCGTCGACATCCGGCCCGCCGCGCAGCGTGCTGCGGAGGGCGAGGTGAGCCCGGCGCTGCGGCCGCTGGTCGTCGAGCGCAACGTGCTCGAGTGGCGCTTCGACCCGCGGTCCGAGGCGTGCCTGCCGGAGGCGTCGTACGACGCCCGGATCGTGGTGCTGTGCCAGGAGGGCTACACCTCCAGCCTCGCCGCGGACGCGCTGCGCAGCCTCGGGCTCGACGCGACCGACGTCGTCGGCGGGTTCAAGGCGTGGCGCGAGGCGTACCTGCCGACGGCGTGCCCGGGCCGCGCCTCCTGACGCGGAACGAGAGCTGCCGCAGTAACGTCGGACCACCATGACGTACTCACGCCTGGCCCCAGCCCTCGCCCTCGTCCTGTCCGTCACCGCCCTCGCCGCCTGCGGCAACGAGGGCGACACGAACGCCGTCGACCCCGCGGCCTCCGGTGAGCCGTCGTCGACGGCTGCGCCGACCCCCGTCCCCGAAGGGCAGGTCCGCACCCGCGGGCTGGTCACCGTCCTCGACGCCGGCGAGGGCCCCGAGCTCTGCCTCGGCGCGATCGCCGAGTCCTACCCGCCCCAGTGCGGCGGCCCCGCGCTCGTGGACTTCGAGTTCGGCGACGTCGGCGCGGAGAAGGCCTCGGGCGTGACATGGGGGCAGTACAACGTGACCGGCACCTACGACGGCACGACCTTCACGGTCACCGACAGCATCCCCGCCGCGCTGTACGACGCGATGGCCGAGCCGGAGACGGGCGGGCTCGAGCCGGCCTGCGACGACGCGACCACGACCGATGCCGACATGGCGAGCCCCGAGGACATGGACGCCACCCTGGCCGCGGCCGCCGCGCTGCCGTCGTACGCCACCGCGTGGCTGAGCAACGGCACGATCAGCGTCGCCGTCACCGAGGACCCCGAGGGTGCCGAGGCCGAGCTCCGCAAGACGTGGGGCGGGCTGCTGTGCGTGACCACCGTCGAGAAGACGGACGCGGACCTCAACGAGGTCAACCAGGAGCTCCAGGCGGCGCTCGGCGAGCAGCTGCTCACCAGCGGCTCGACCTCGCCCGACTCGCTCGACGCGACGGTGGTCTTCGACGACGGGTCGATCCAGGACTGGGCCGACACGACGTACGGCGACGGGCTGGTGCGGATCAGCTCCGCACTCGAGCCCGTCTCCTGAGCTACTTCTTCTCGTTGAGCGTGATGCTGATGGAGTTGATGCAGTAGCGGTCGCCGGTGGGCGTGCCGAAGCCGTCGGGGAAGACGTGGCCGAGGTGGGAGCCGCACTTCGCGCAGCGCACCTCGACCCTCTTCATGCCGTGGGTGTTGTCCTCGATGTACTCCACGGTGTCGGTCATCGGCTGGTAGAAGCTCGGCCAGCCGCAGCCGGAGTGGAACTTCGTGTCGCTGGTGAACAGCTCCGAGCCGCACGCCTTGCAGGAGTAGGTGCCCTCGGTCTCGGTGTCGGTGTACTCACCGGTGAACGCGCGCTCGGTGCCCGCCTGCCGCAGGACGGCGTACTCCTCCGCGCTGAGCTCTTCACGCCACTGCTCGTCGGTCTTCTGCACGTCGTAGGCCATGGCTCCAGTTTACGGACGCGGGCCAGCGTGCGGCCCGGAGGAGCCTGGTTTCGACGCGCCTGACGCGACTTCGCAAGCTCAGTCGCGGGCTTGCTCAACCTCCCGACCCACGCCGTGTCCGACTGCGTCGGCCCCGGCTAGGGTCGGGACATGGCAGCTGCGAAGCCGGTGATGGTCCGGGCCGGCGAGCGAGAGGTCCGCGTCTCCTCGCCCGACCGCGTCATCTACGAGGCCACGGAGACGACCGGCGAGGTCACCAAGCTGATGGTCGCGGAGTACTTCGCGAGCGTCGAGGACGGCCTGATGCGCGCCCTGCGGGACCGCCCGACGGCGCTGGAGCGGTGGACGTCCGGCGTGCGCCCGGGGATGAAGCTCGCCACCGGGCCGCAGGACCGCAACGCCGACGCGTTCTACCAGAAGCGTGTCCCCAAGGGGGCTCCGGACTACCTCGAGACCGCCACCATCACGTTCCCGTCCGGCCGCACGGCCGACGAGATCTGCCCGACCGAGATCGCCGTGCCGGTCTGGTGCGCCCACATGGGCACGCTGACGTTCCACCCGTGGCCGGTCCGGCGCGCGGACGTCGACCATCCCGACGAGCTGCGGATCGACCTCGACCCGCAGCCGGGCACGGGCTTCGCCGACGCCGTACGGGTCGCGGGCGTGGCGCGCGAGCTGCTGGCGGACCTCGGGATGACGGGCTTCGCCAAGACGTCGGGCAACCGGGGCATCCACGTCTACGTGCGGATCGAGCCGCAGTGGGACTTCGCGGCCGTACGGCACGCGGCGATCGCCTTCGGGCGCGAGCTCGAGAAGCGCGACGACGGCGTGACCACGGCGTGGTGGAAGGAGGAGCGGGGGACGAGGATCTTCGTCGACTTCAACCAGAACACCCGCGACCGCACGATCGCGTCGGCGTACTCCCTGCGCCCGATCGCCGGGGCGCCCGTCTCGACGCCGCTGTCGTGGGACGAGCTGGCGACGCTCGACTCGCCCACGGGGCTGAACCTGTTCACGGTCCCCGAGCGGCTCGCCTCCGACGGCGACCCCTGGGCGACGATCGACGACGTCCACCACTCGCTCCAGCCGCTCCTCGACCTCTGGGACGAGCACCCCGTCGAGCTCAACTTCCCGCCCGACCACCCGAAGATGCCCGGTGAGCCCCCGCGGGTCCAGCCGTCGAAGAAGGTCGAGTCCCACTGGGACGAGGACGGCAACAGGATCGAGGGCTGAGCCTGACCACCGGTGGTCGAGGAAGGCGTCCTGGCGCCTGTCACGAGACCGCACGTGTCAGGCGGCCCTGGTCTCGTGACGGTCGCTGCGCGACCTCCTCGACCGGCGGCTAGCCGAGCTCCCAGGGGGCCGGGATCGGGAAGTACTGCTCGAGGAACTCGTGGAGCAGGCCGTCGGCCCGCTCGTCGTCGAACGCCGAGAGCATGTTGTCGGCGACGCAGAAGAAGTCGCGGTCGCGCTTGAGCATCTGCTTGAGCTGGGCGGGCAGCTGCTGGTGGCCGAGGTCGACGTAGCCGTGGTGGGCGCTCGCGCGGAAGGCTTGGCCGGTGATCAGGCCGTAGTTCTGGGCGAAGGACGACAGCAGCGAGAGGTCGGTCGCGGAACGGAACGGCGCCTGGGTCGTCGCGTCCACCTCGGACGGGAAGCGGGCCGCGATCTCCTCGAGGGTCGTACGCCGTTGCGGGTGCGGGCTGTGCATCATCGTCTGCGTCAGAGCGACACCGAACGCGTCGGTGAGCACGCGACGGTTGTTGAGCCCGGCAGTCAGGTAGGGGCGGTCGTCCGTGCCGGGGAGGCCGACGGCGCGGTGGTCGGCGACGAACGCGGCGTAGTGCCCGCCGGGGGTGAAGAAGTGCTCGGGCCGTCTCGGCCGGCCGAGGAACACGTCGTCGTTGACGTAGACGAAGTGGTCGGCCAGGTCGGGGACGGCGTGCAGTCGCGTCTCGATGGCGTGCGAGCTGAAGGTGGGCAGCGCCGATGCGGGGAGGATGTCGCGGTGGTCGACGACCCGGATCCGGTCGTGCGAGGTGTCCAGCCAGGTCGGCACCTGGCCGGCGGTGACGAGGTGGATCCGGCGCACCCATGGCGCGAAGAGGTGGAGGCTGCGCATGGAGTAGCGCAGCTCGTCGCGGGACTTGTAGCGCTGCGCGCCGCCCGCGCGCTCGCTCGGGGTGCCGCCGGTCTCGACGATCCGGCGGTCGCGCGCGTCGAGCCATTCCTCGTCGTCGCCGTCGACCCAGGTGTAGACGACGTCGACGTCGAAGCGGACGTCGTCGACCGTCGGCAGCGCCATCAGCTCCAGGGTGGGCACGTCGATGCCCTCGACCGGGATCGTGGTGCGCGGGGTGCCGGCCGGGACGCGGTCGCCGTAGCGGTTGAGGCCGGGCGCGAACAGGTCGCCCTCGGGCGACTCCTCCCAGAACTGCACGCCGACCTCGACGCCCTCGCCGAGCACGCCGTCGTGCCCACCGCGCATCGGCCACGGCTCCAGGAAGAGGGAGGCGGTGCGGGTGCGGGAGAGCTCGTCGGTCATCGCCGCGACGGTCCCGCGGCGCTCGTGCCAGCCTCGCTCGGCGGGATCGCGGACCGACAGCCAGTCCGGCACGCCGGCGGCCGCGAGCGCGGACAGGAAGTCGCCGCGGCGCGACGACGGCACGACGACCACCGGGTGCGGGTCGAGGCCGCGCGCGGGCATCACGAACCAGCCGTCCCCGGCTGCCGCAGCGGCGGAGGTGAGCACCCGCAGGGCCGTCGTACGCGCCTCGGCGGGGGTGATGCCCGCTGCCGAGCTCGTCTCGGGGAGGTCGCCCAGCGGACCGGGACGCAGGCCGTGCAGCACCCGGCGGGGAGCGAGGGGGTCGGCACGACGCTCGACGGCCGTGCGGAACACGCCGACCCACTGGCGGCCCAGCGCCTGGCCGTCCCAGCGCTCCGACCGGGCGAGCGCGGCGGCACCGAGGCGCGTCCGCAGGTCGTCGTCGGTCGCGATGCGCAGCATCGCGGCGGCCATCGCGGCCTTGGACGCCGGCGGCACGAGCAGCCCGTCGACGTCGTGGGTGATCATCTCGCGCGGTCCCGACGGGCAGTCGTACGACACCGGCGGCACGCCCGCCGACATCGCCTCCTGCAGCACGAGCGGGTAGCCCTCGCCGCGCGAGGCGAGCACGGCGACGCTGGCCTTCGCCCACTCGGCGGCGAGGTCGGTCGTCGAGCCCGGGAGCAGGACACGGTCCTCGAGGCCGAGCTTGCGGACCTGGGCGGCGAGGTTGTCGGCGCGCGGGCCGTCGCCCCAGATGGTCAGCGTCCAGCCGGGGACCTCCTCGTGGATGCGCCAGAACGCGTCGACGAGGTGCTCGAACTGCTTCTCCGGGGCCAGCCGGCCGGCGGTCACGAACGACTTCTGGTCCAGGGGCGAGCGGGGCTGCGGCGTGCCGGGCAGCGGGTTGGGGATGACCACCAGCTCGGGCGCCGCGCCGCCGAGGCGGCCGGCGAGCCAGCGAGACATCGACTCGGTCAGCGACACCACGATGTCGGCGCGCGGGGCGAACTCGAGCAGCGCCCCCAGGTCGTTGACCCGGGCCGAGGAGGCGCGGTGCTCCTGGTGCACGAGCGCCACGTCGGCGGGCGCGAGCTGGGCGACGACCGCCAGCAGCTCGGGGGTCGTGGTGACCAGCACGTCGGCCTCGATCGAGCCGAGCGCCTCGCGCATCGTGGCGTCGGTCAGGCCGTTGTAGAGCGCGTCCCAGCTGCGCGGCACGATCACGGACTCGCGCTGTGCCAGTTCTTGGGCGACGCCGTCGGGGTGGCGGCCGGCGACCGCGGTGGCGCGCTCACGTCGTACGTCGACGAGGTAGGTGACCTCGAGGCCGTCGGACAGCGGGTAGTGGGTCGTCGCGCCGCTCCGCCAGACGCTGAGGATGCGGACCCGGTGGCCCTCGCCGAGCGCGAGGAGGGCGTTGGCCTGCTCGATGCCCGAGCGCGCGGTGCCACCCATGCCGTCGGCGTTGAAGAGCACGAAGACGATGTCGAGGGGGCCGTCGCGGCGCGCGCGCCGCACCACCGACCGCACCTTCCCGCCCAGCTTGTCGCCCAGTGCCACGTGCGCCTCAGTCCTGTCTCGAGGGGTCGTCGCCACGATCCTAGGGGCCCGCGCCGTGGCCGATAGGGTGACCCGCATGCCGCAGTCCCGCACCCCGCTGGTCCTCGTCTCCGGTTCCGGTCGCAGCGGCACCAGCTCCTTGGCGGGCACCCTCAAGCGGCTCGGCCTGCACGTGCCGCAGCCCGAGGTGGAGGCGTCGGAGACCAACCCGCGCGGGTTCTACGAGCCGCAGTGGGTCATCGACTTCCACAAGCGCCACCTCAAGGAGCTCGCGCTCTTCAACATCGACAGCCGGCCCGCCGCGGTCGACCTGGTGGCCGCCTACCTCGCGTCGGGCGAGCCGCAGGCCGAGCTCCGCGAGTGGCTGTCGGGCCAGCTGCAGACGCCCGAACGAGGGGATGCGCAGATCGTCGTCAAGGACCCGCACGCCTTCTGGTTCGCCCGGGCGTGGGAGACGGTCAGCGCCGACCTCGACGTCGACCTGCGCTGGCTCACCGCGCTGCGGCACCCCGCCGAGGTCGTCGGGTCCCGCGACATCGCCTACCTCTCCAGCCAGTCCGAGGAGCTCCGCCTCACCAAGGAGACCTCCAACGTCGCCGGCTGGGTCCACGCCGCGCTCCTCACCGAGCTGGCCGGTCGCGGCGGGAAGCGTGCGTTCGTGCGCTACACCGACCTCCTCGCCGACTGGCGTACGGCTCTCGCGCCCGTCCAGGAACAGCTCGATCTCGACTTCGCCACCGACCTCTCCTCGCGCGAGCACCACGCGGTCGACGACTTCATCGAGCCGTCCATGCGCAAGTCCCAGCTCACCTGGGACGACGTCGCCACCCCCGGCTGGCTCAAGGACATGGCCGAGGAGGTCTGGCAGCTGCTCGGCGTGCTCACCACGACGCCGCACGACGACGCCACGCTCGCGCGCCTCGACCAGATCCACGCCGACTACACCGCGCGGTACGCCGACGCTGTGGCGCTCACCTTCGACCACACCCGCGCCGAGTCGACCCTCGCCGGGCGCGAGGCCCGCGACGCCCAGCGCGGCACCGTCCAGCAGCTGCGCCGCGACCTCGCGGAGGCGCGGCGCCACGGGGCAGCCGATCCGTCGGGGGCACCGTCGGTCGGTGGCCGCGAGGCGGCCGCGATCCTGCGCCGCGCTGTCGTACGCCGCCTCACCCGCCGCTGACGACGGGGCGAGTGGGCGCATCTGTTCGCCACGATCGCGCCGAGTCGGCTCGACAGTCGCGCCGACTCGGCACTGCTGGCGCGTACAGATGCGCCGACTCGGCTAGAGGCCGCTGACGCCCTCACCCTGGCCGGAGGCCTGCTCGTCGAAGTTCTCGTGCTCGATGAGGTGGAGGACGGGTACGCCGAGCTTGCGCCGGGCGCGCGAGGTCCAGTCGACGTGGAAGAACTCCGCGACGACGTGGGGACGGGTGAGGATGATCGCCTCGCGCGCGTCGACCGTGGACACGAGGGCCGCGAGGGCGTCGACCGGGGGCTCGGAGGTGACCGTGCCGGTCGCCTTCCCGCCGGCGGCCGAGATCGCGGCGAGCGTCTGCTCCAGCTCGGCGTTGGAGGTGTCCTCGCACTCCTTGCGCAGCGCCTCGATGTCGACGTCGTTCATCGCGAGGGCGGGCGCCGCCATCAGGTCGCCGGCGCCGAGGGTGCCCATCGAGGCCTCGATGCGGGCCGCAGCGTCCTCGAGGGGGAGGAGCACGTGGTAGACGACCTGGTCCTCGATCTCCGAGTGGAGCGAGCGGACCTGGGCCGCGTCGGCGGGAGAGAGGGCCTGCTCGACGAGCAGGACGACGTCGTAGGTGCCCTGCCCGTCGTGGATCGTGTCGTGGTCGTTGCTGTCGGCGAGGTTGTCGGTGTCGCTCATGATGCGCCTCCGGGGTCGGTGCTCAGGATTCGGGTGAGGTCGTAGCCGGCCGGCTCGTCGAGCTGACCGTATCCGCAGCTCTCGGGGTCCCGGTCGGTGCGCCACCTCTTGAAGTGCGCGGTGTGGCGGAACCGCCGGCCCTCCATGTGGTCGTACTTCACCTCGAGCACCCGCTCCGGGCGCAGTGCGGTGAACCCGAGGTCCTTGCCCGCGCTCCACCGGCTCTGGGTGCCGGGGACGCGGTCGGGGTTGGCGGTGAGGAACTCGTTCCACCGACCCCAGGGGTGGTCCGCGATGTCGCAGACCAGCGGCTGCAGCTCCTGCCACAGCGACGCTCGCTTCGCGGCGGTGAAGCTGGCCGAGACCCCGATGTGCTGGAGCTCGCCGTCGTCGTCGTACAGGCCGAGGAGCAGCGAGCCGATCAGCGGCTCCTCGGGCGTGGACGTCTTGTGCTCGCGGTAGCCGGCGAGCACGACGTCGGCGGTGCGCTCGTGCTTGATCTTGAGCATGGTGCGCTTGTTGGGCTCGTAGGCCGACCCGAGCGGCTTGGCGACGACACCGTCGAGCCCGGCTCCCTCGAACTCCTCGAACCACCGCTCGGCCTCGGCCGCGTCCTCGGTGGTGCGGGTGAGGAAGCACGGTCCAGTGCCGTCGAGGTGACCGAGGGCCTCGACGAGGGCGGCCCGCCGCTCCGAGAGGGGGCGGTCCATGAAGGACTCGTCGCCCAGCGCCAGCAGGTCGAAGGCCACGAAGCCGGCGGGTGTCTCGACAGCCAGCTTGTCGACGCGGCTGGCCGCCGGGTGGATCCGCTCCTGCAGGGTCTCGAACTCCAGGCGCCAGCCGTCCGGACCCTGCAGGCCGACGAAGATCTCGCCGTCGAGCACGATCCGGTCGGGCAGCTGCTCGCGGCAGGCCTCGACGACCTCGGGGAAGTAGCGGGTCAGCGGCTTGGTGTTGCGGCTGGCCAGCTCGACCTCGTCGCCGTCCTTGAAGACCAGGCAGCGGAATCCGTCCCACTTCGGCTCGAAGCTCAGGCCGCCGTGCTTCGCCGGGTCCGGCACCCCGCTGACGCTCTTGGCGAGCATCGGCTGCACGGGCGGCATCACGGGGAGGTCCACGAAATCGAGCCTAGTCCGATTGAGGGCGAAGGAATCCCGGTGACATCCGCGGGTCAGATATTTCCAAGGTCTTACGCCGCCGCTCCGCGGGTTTCCGACGTCGCGGGGCGGGAACGAGGAGCCCAACCAACCGAGGGAGCACCTCATGCCACGCGATTCCGTCGATCACTACCAGCCGTCGCCCTACGATCCGTCCGACCGTCGTGACGTGGGGACCGGCAAGGACTTCGCCGCCGACCTGTGGGCGCTCTACGAGGCGGGGCGACTGCACTTCCCCGAGCTCGCCGCCTTCTACTCGGAGGTCACGTCCGCGACGCACGACGCTGCCCAGCGGATCAGCCACCTCCAGGACTCCACGGGCGGCGAGTACGCCCTGACGCTGGTCGGCAAGCTCCGTGAGCTGCTCCAGGTCGAGCTGCGCAGCACGTCACTGGCCATGTCGGAGACCGGCGAGGCGCTCGTCGAGATCGCCGACGACTACGCCACGACGGACCAGACCGCGAACGACCGCTTCCGTGTGCTGGCCGGACGCAGCGACATCGTGGTGCCCTACGTCCCGTCACCGCCGGGGCTCGACGCGCCCTACGAGACGCCGTACGACGCCCCTGACCGCCCCGATGACGCGCCGCTGCCGATCCTGCCGGACGGACCACCGTGGCTGGGCACCGGCGACGGTCCCGAGCTCGACGACGTCGTGCCCGAGGAGCCGTTGCAGGAGCACAGGCCGACGCCCGAGCAACAGTTCCCCTTCCTCCACCCCGACCTGCTCGAGCAGCTGCCCGACCCGCAGCCCGAACCGGAGCCCGAGCCGGTCTTCCCGTCCGGACCCTTCGCTCCCGAGCCCGGCAGCGAGCTGGACGACGGGGAGAACGAGCTCCACCTCGACGACCTGATCGAGACACCCGAGGAGCGGCGCGAGCGGTTCGAGCGCGACGGATGGAACGGAGGACGATGACGATGACCGGATCGAGCTTCGATCGCGACGACTTCGCGACCAAGGTGACCGAGATCGGCGAGATGCTCGGGGAGGTGTGGGCCATCGACGAGCTCGTGCGCTGGGTGGAGGCCAACCCCGAGGGCGGTGGTGCCGCGCAGCCCAACAACGGGTGGTACCCGCGGATCGAGGTCGGCGAGAAGTACCCGTTCGAGTTCGAGGCCCCCGAGGGGTCGTGGTGGCCGCTGCTCACCTCGGGACGCAACTGGGGTGCCCAGGTGGCCGAGTCCGTCCGTTCCCTGACGTGGGACATCGTCCGCACCGAGTCGGCGACCTTCGACGACGCCGTCGGTGCCATCCGGACGGGCGTGGTCGACCGGCTGCGCACGGGTGTGGGAGACGACTTCGCCCGCATCGACAACAACCTGGCCGCGTGGAACGGGGACGCCGCTGATGCCTTCGGCGACTGGTACGGGCAGGTCGAGCACATCGCACGGCGGCAGACCTACGTCGCCGAGACCGTCTGCAGCGGGATCGCAGCCAGCAAGGCGGTGGTGGACCTCGGCCAGCAGAGCCTGAAGAACGTCGTCGACGGTGTCCATGCACTCCTGGACGAGCAGCTCCGGCGCCGCCACGACAGCCTGGGCCTGCCGCCGGAGAACTCGGCGTTCGAGGTGCTGGTCCTCGGCGCGCTCGTGTTCGGCCTCCTGGCCGCGATCCCGACCGGGGGCGCGTCCGTCGCGGGGACGGCTGCTGCGCTCTCGAGCGCGGCAGCGGCGACCAACCAGCTGCTGACCTACGCCGCGACACAGGTGCCGACCGGTGACACTCGCGAGCTCACCGCCAGCACTGCCGACGAGGTGTTCCACAGCCTCAGCGACTCGATCAACCAGGTCATCGACAACGTGCGCGTCCAGTGGCACGGCGTGGAGTCCACGATCGAGGAGCTGATCGCCCATGCGACCGCGTCAGCCGACGACCACCTGCTCGCGCCGGTGCGTCCGCGCATCGTGCGCCGGGGCGCGACCCCCGACGGCTTCCACCACGAGAGCGCGCCGCGCTGACGGCGTCGGGCGCCGGGGTCAGTCCTCGCCGCGCAGCGAGAACGACCGCAGCCGGTCGCCGGCGAACCACACGCCGACCACCGTCACGACGAGGCTGGCGCCGATCGCCCACGGCAGGTTGGCCGGGTCGGGCAGCTCGTCGGAGAGCGCGTGGGCGATGCGCACGCCCCACTGGCTGATGCTCAGCCAGGCGACGCCGGTGAAGAGGTTGCCGAGCAGGCTCTCCCAGATCAGCACGAACATCAGCGACGCGATGACCGCGTGCCGGGTGACCGCGGAGATCGCGAGGAACAGTGCGGAGTACGTCGTACCGGCCACGACAGCACCCACGAAGAGCGCGACCGCCCGGGTGGTGTCGCCGGTGATGAGCGCGGCGACGAAGATCGGCAGGGAGCCGGCCACCAGCGTCGCGGCGAGCGCCACCAGCCACTTGCTGATCGCGATGCCGTAGCGGCTGACCGGCTTGGAGAGCAGGTAGACGATCGACCCGTCGTCGACCTCCGGGCCGAGCACCGACGAGGCGGCGAGGATCGCGACCAGTGGCAGCACGAGCGTGTAGCCGAGACCGGGGACGATCTCCCATGCGGCCTCGCCGTCCGTCAGCGCGGTGACCAGCCCGACGAGGCCGATCAGCAGCACCGGGAAGGCGAGCAGGAGGTAGAAGCGCCGTCGGCCGAGGAGGGCCTGGAGGGCGAGCTTGGCAATGGTCGTGTTGATCATCGGGCCACCAGGTAGGCGAACACGCTCTCCAGCGACTCGTCGCTGGGGGAGAGCTCGAAGAGGGTCACGTCGTGCTGCCTGGCCAGGCCGGGGAGCTCGACGGCGAAGCTGCCGAGGTCGTCGACCTGGACGTCGAGGTGGTCGCCGCGCAGGCTGACCGCCCGCACCGAGGCCCGGGCCATCAGCACGGCGCCGAGGGCGCGGTTGTCGCTCGACTGGACGGCGTACTGCACGGGTCGGTCGGTCATCAGCCGGCGGATGGCGCCGAAGTCGCCGGAGGCGGCGTGCCGTCCGGAGACCACGACCTCGATGTGGCGGGCGAGCCGCTCGACCTCCTCGAGGATGTGGGAGCTGAAGAGCACCGTGCGGCCGTCGTCGCCGAGACGGCGGAGCAGGTCCATCAGGTGCATGCGCTGGCGCGGGTCGACGCCGTTGAACGGCTCGTCGAGCAGCAGCACGGACGGTTGGTGCACGAGCGCGGCGGCGATCTTCACCCGCTGCCGCATGCCCTTGGAGTAGGTGTCGAGGCGGCGCGCGGCGGGCTCGACCATGTCGACCTCGGCGAGGATCCGCTCGGTGGCCTCGGCCGCGTCGGGCAGCCGGTGCAGGTCGGCGTTGGCCCGGACGAACTGGCGGCCGGTGAGGTAGCCGAAGCTCAGCTCACGCTCGGGCACGAGACCGATCTGGCGGTAGATCTCGGTGTTGCGCCACACCGGCATGCCGTCGAGCGTCACGTGCCCGGCGGACGGCGCGAGGAAGCCCGCCATCATCGCCATCAGCGTCGTCTTGCCGGCGCCGTTGGGGCCGAGCAGGCCGGTGACGCCGGGACCGATGTTGAGCGAGACGTCGTTGACCGCGACCACGTTGCCGAACCAGCGCGAGGCGGAGTCGAGGACCAGGTTGCTCATCGCGAGCCCACCTTCCGGAAGCGGGCGACCAGGCCCAGGAGACAGGTGGCGACGAGCAGCACCGCGACGAGGGCGTACGCCAGCGGCCACGCGCCGTCGACCGGCACGAACGTGTCGATCCCGGCGTCCCACGCGTTGGCGAGGCCGCTGTAGAGCGACCACGGCGACAAGAGTCCGACGGTCGTGGAGGCCGCGTCGGCGTCCTGGTCGGCCGAGATCGCCTGCACCGCAGTGATGACGCCGGTGAGGACGATCAGCGCCATCACCGAGCCGACGACGGCGAAGCCGCGCCGAAGGGAGACCGACGAGATCAGCCCGGTGATGCCGGCGATCAGCATCGCCAGCAGGACCTGGAGGACGACCGCCTTGAGCAGCGAGGTCGTCTGGTCGCTCTTGTCGAGGCCGGCCAGCATCGCGCCGACGTAGAGCAGCAGCGTCGGGACCGACATGAAGAGCCACACGGCGACGGTGAGCGAGAGCCACCGCACGAGCGCGAAGACCGGCGCGGCGAGCGGCCGCGCGAGGTAGAGCACGATCGAGCGGTGCCGCAGGTCGCGGGAGAACAGGACCGGCGCCTGCGCCGCGGCGAAGAGGCTCACCAGCAGCTGGGTCTGGTTGGTGTAGTCGGCGTAGGCGACCGGAAGCGAGCTGAGCCCGGTCAGCACGACGACGCCGACCACGATGAGTGCCGGGAGCACCGACATGCCGAGCAGCAGGAAGGGCATCACCTTGGACTTGCCCGAGCGGCCCAGACCGTAGGCGTGGCGCAGGCCGGTGACGAAGAGGGTGCGGGCGATGGTCGCCGTGCCCTCGCGTACGCCGTCGTAGTGGCGGTAGCCGAGGTCGTGGATGACGCCGGGACGGCCCCCCGGCTGCGAGACCTCAGACACGGGCTCCTCCGTCCAGGAAGACGTCCTCGAGGTGACGCCGGTCCGGCTGGAGCCGCATCAGGCCGAGCCCGAGCTCGGCGGCGACGTCGCGGATCAGGTCGTGGGCGACGCCCTCGGCGGCCAGCTCGGGAGGTGGTGGGTCGATGGCGACCATCGCACCGCGCGGGCGGCAGGTCAGCCCGAGACGGGCGAGGGCCTCGCCGAGCCGGTCGCGCTCGGTCTCGGTGCCGACGACCTCGACGAGCAGGCTCCCGGTCTGCTGGAGGAAGTCTCCGGTGGCGCTCGAGCGCAGCAGGTGGCCGCCGTCGAGGACGATGACGTGGTCGCTGACCTGCTCGAGCTCGCCGAGCAGGTGGGACGTGACCAGCACCGCGATGCCGAACTCGCTCCCGATGCGCTGCACCAGGCGGAGCATGTCGTTGCGCGCCGCCGGGTCGAGGCCGTTGGTCGGCTCGTCGAGGAAGACCAGCTGCGGGTCGTGGGCGAGGGCCTGCGCGAGCTTGGCGCGCTGCTTCATGCCGGTGGAGTAGCCGCCCATCGGCCGGTAGCGCTCCTCGTCGAGCCCGACGTGGCGCAGCACGTCGGCTGCCCGCTCGCGGGCCGCCGAGGCACCCAGTCCGGACATCCGGGCCATGTGGACCGTGAAGTCGCTCGCGCTGACGTCGGGCGGCAGGCAGTCGTGCTCGGGCATGTAGCCGACGACGCGACGGATCTCCTGGCCCGCGTGCTCGATGTCGTGCCCGAGCACGGACGCCTGCCCGCCGGTCGGCTCGAGCAGCCCGAGGAGGATCTTGATCAGCGTCGACTTGCCCGCGCCGTTGGCGCCGACCAGTCCGGTCACGCCGGATCCGACCTGGACCGTCAGGTCCGTCAGCGCGTGGACCGCGCCGTAGTGCTTGGTGAGGCCCGCGGTCGTGATGACCGGCCCTGGCCCGTGCTGTTCCCCCGTCACGCCCGCCACGCTAGCGGCCCCGTACGACCCCGGTCATCAGGGATCGCCCCGATGCGGTGTGGAGGTCTGGTGAAGATCGAGCGCGTGTGCCCGGTGCATCCGGGACGTCATACGGACGGGGCCACCACTTGCCCCGTCCGTATGACGTCCCGAGGAAGCCCTAGGCTTGTCCCCACATTCCCCGGTTGGTCTGCCGGCAGGGCCCGCCTGACTTTGAATCAGGACTAGCGACGATGGTTCGACTCCATCCCGGGGAGCCGATATCCGCTGGCGTCCGGGCCCGGCGACCGCGAGCATGGCGCGCCATGGGCACCACGGCGGCGTACGACGACCTCCTGGCGCGGACACGCGGGCTGATCGAGGCGACCGAGGGCGTGCCCGTGGTCGGGATCAGCGGGCACGGCGGGGCGGGCAAGTCGACCCTGGCGCTTCGGCTCGCCGCGGACCTCGGGCTCACCGAGGACCAGGTGCTGGCGACCGACGCGTTCCACGCGACGACCTGCGGGCCGGACGCGGGGATGTGGGAGCAGTGCGACTGGGACGCGCTGGAGCGGGTCGTGCGGTCCGCGCGCGAGGGACGCGAGCGGCTCCGCTACGTCTACCGCTGGTGGTCGGGGGAGACCGGCGTCGAGGACCACCCGATGCCGTCGGTGCTGGTCGTCGAGGGGATCCGGCTGTTCAGCGACCGGACGTCGGGGTGGTTCGACCTGGCGGTGTGGCTGGACATGGACCCCGACGAGGCGGGGGCCCGCGCGAAGGCGCGCAACGTGCTCCAGGGCGACGACGAGGCCGAGCTCGCGCTGTGGGACACCAAGTGGATCCCCGAGGGCCACGACCACGAGCGGACGGAGCGGCCGGCCGACCGCGCCGACCTCGTCCTCAGGGCCGCGCGCTGATCCGCGCGAGGAACGCCCGGTAGTCCGCGGCCGTGCGGCCAGGCAGCTCGAGCATCGGCATGTGGCCCGCCTCGGGATAGGTGACCGTACGCGCGCCGGCGATGCCGTCGGCCCACGTGCGGGCCGTGCTGGGGTGCACGAGCCGGTCCTGCTCGCCCCACATCACCAGGGTCGGGACGTCGATCTCGCCGAGCCGGTCGTCGAGCATCGCGACGTCGAACACGTCGCCGAAGATCTCCTCGTAGTCGCAGCGCCGCGCCACGTAGTCGGCCGCGATGGCGGCGCGCACGAAGCCGGGGGCGAACGGCGGCCGGGCCATCGTCATCGCGTAGAACGCCGGGAAGTCGGCCACGTCGTCGAGGAAGAACGGGTTGCGCCCGGCCCGGATCTGGAGCTCGGCCTCGCTCGGCTCGGGGGACGCGACGCCGATCGCGTCGCTGAGCAGCAGGGAGCGGACGCGCTCGGGGTGGTCCACCGCGAGGGTCGCGGCGACGAAGCCGCCCATCGAGTTGCCGGCGACGTGCGCGCGGTCGATCCCGAGGTGGTCCATCACTGCGGCGACGCGGTCGGCCTGGGCGGGTGCGGAGAAGCCGGTGCCGCTGGCGAAGCCGGACGCGCCGTGACCGGCGAGCTCGGGGATGACGACGCGGTGGTCGCGCACGAGGTGCTTCGCGAAGCGCATCCACACCACGCGGTCGGCGGTGAAGCCGTGCAGCAGCACCACCGCGGGTGCGTCCGCCGGGCCACCCTCGAGGACGGCCAGCGTGGTGTCACCGGCGTCCACGTGGCTCTCGCGCAGGCCGTACGCCCTCGCCTCGGCCCGCGTCGCCCCGGCCAGCACGCGCGCGCCGAGCGCCGTACGCAAGCTTCTCCGGGGTCCCCGCGGCGTTGTGCGGAGGAGCGAAGCGGGGGAGGAGAACGTCGTGGGGTGGTGCCGGCTCACTTCTTGCTCCGGGACCGCACGACGCCCGTGATGAGTCGCTGGTAGCCGGTGGGGGCCACGCGCACCATCGCGTCGAACACCCGGGCGTCCGGCCCGATGAGCGCACGCCTCTTGTTCTTCTGCACAGCACCGACGATCACCGCCGCGGCCTTCTCGGGCGAGGTGATGAAGGACTTCTCGAACTCGCGGTTCGCCTTCTCCGCCGGCTTGCCGGTCGCGGTGGCGACGCTGGGGTCCAGGCGGGCCGAGCGCGCGATGTTGGTCTTGATGCCGCCGGGGTGCACGCACGTCGCGCTGACGCACGACCCGGTGAGCTCGAGGTCCTGGCGCAGCGACTCGGTGAACCCGCGTACGGCGTACTTGCTGGCGTTGTAGCCGCTCATCAGCGGCTGCGCAGTGAGTCCGAAGACGCTGGAGATGTTGACGACGTGGCCCTCGCCCGACGCCTCGAGGTGGGGGAGGAAGGCCTTGGTGCCGTGGACGACGCCCCAGAAGTTGATGCCCATGATCCAGCGGTAGTCGTCGGTGGAGATCGACGCGACCGTCCCCGACAGGGCGACGCCGGCGTTGTTGATGACGAGGTTGGCGCGGCCGTGGTGGGCCACCACCTGGTCGGCCCAGCCGAGCACGGCGGCCTCGTCGGCGACGTCGACCACGGCGGTGGTGACGGCGCGGGCCCGGCCGGCGAGGAGCCGCTCGGTCTCGGCCAGCCCGTCGGCGGAGACGTCGGAGAGCGCGAGCCGGCAGCCGCGCCCGGCGAGGTCGAGGGCGAGCGCCCGGCCGATGCCGGAGCCGGCGCCGGTGACGGCGGCGACCTTGTCGTCGAGGTGCTTCATGCGGTGATCCTCTCGGTCGTGCTGGCGACGGGGGCCGGGGCCACCCGCTCGATGACGTGGTGCTCGGGGCGGAAGCGCCGGGCCAGCCGGCGGAAGGTGAAGGAGAAGCCGGGGAACATGGCGACCACGCGGCCGGACCGCGACTGGTACCACGAGGTGCAGCCCCCGTCGTGCCACACCGTCTTCTCCATCTCGCGGTGGATCATCGCGGTGTAGTCGTCCTCGGCCACGGCGGTGGGCTCGATGCTCGCGGCGCCCTCGGCCAGCACGACGTCGAGGGCACGCATGACGTACTCCATCTGCGCCTCGATGACGAAGATCGCGCTCGTGTGGCCGATGCCGGTGTTGGGACCGGTGACGACGAAGAAGTTGGGGAAGCCGGGCACGGTCGTGCCGAGGTAGGCGCGGGGGAAGTCGTGCCACACCTCCGCGAGCCGTACGCCGTCGCGCCCCCGCACCTCGTAGGGGATCACGCCGTCGGTGGCGTCGTAGCCGGTCGAGAAGACCACGACGTCGAGGTCGAGGTGCTCGCCGCTCGCGGTGACGATGCCGGTGGCGTCGAAGTGGTCGATGCCGTCGTGGCGGTCGTGGAGCGTCGTGTTGGCGGCCGAGAGCGCGGGGAAGAGCGTGTTGGACAGGATGATCCGCTTGCACCCGATCGTGTAGTCGGGCGTGAGCTGCGCGCGCAGCGTCTCGTCGGGCACCTGCTCCTCGAGGTGGCGCAGGGCGTCGCGCTGGGCGACCAGCCGCAGCAGCCGGCGGCTGTGCTTGAAGCCGATCACGCGGGTCTCGAGGCGCCAGTAGATCGACGCCCTCAGCAGGCGTTGCAGCGGTCGCAGCCGCAGCAGGCGGCGCTGGAGCGGGCTGAAGGTGCGGTCGTGGCGGGGGAGCACCCAGTGCGGGCTGCGCTGGAAGACGTGGAGGTCCGCGACCTCCGGCTGGATCGCCGGGATGACCTGGGCAGCGCTGGCGCCCGACCCGATGACCGCGACCCGGCGACCCTCGAGGTCGACGTCGTGGTCCCAGCCGTTGGTGTGGAAGGACGTGCCTGTGAAGTCGTCGAGGCCGGCGAACGCCGGCACGACCGGCGTGCTCAGCGGGCCGGAGGCGTTCACCAGGAACCGGGCGCGGTGCACCGTGCCGTCGTCCGTGGTGACGCACCACGCCTCGCCGTCCCACTCCGCGCCGATGACCTCGGCGCCGAGGACGATGTGCTCGTGGAGCCGGTGCCGGTCGAGGACGTGCTCGGTGTAGTCGCGCAGCTCGGCCTGCTCGGCGTACATCCGCGACCAGGGGTAGGGCTCCGAAGAGAGCGAGTAGAGCGGCGAGGGGACGTCGACGGCAGCGCCGGGGTAGGAGTTCTGGCACCACGTCCCGCCGGCGAAGTCGCGGCGCTCGAGGATGCGGAAGTCCGTGATGCCGCGGCGCAGCAGGTGGAGGGCGGTGAGCTGTCCGCCGAAGCCGGTGCCGATGACGAGCACGGTGAGGGGTGGCTGCACGACGACCTCCGATCGGGAATCTGTCGTCATCAGATTAAAGTGACGACGGCTGATTCCGCATCAGGAGGTGACCGAGGTCACGGCTGGGGCGCGACCAGTGCGGTCGCCGACCCGGCGAGGAACGCCGCGAGCGCCTCGGCGACGATCGCGCGCTCCGGGACGAACCCCGCGCTCGCCCACGTCACCACCGCCTGGCTGACCGCGCCGACCGCCGCGCTGGCGAGCAGGTCGCGGGTGGGTCCGGCGAGCGGGGCCGCGCCGTCGCGCTCGGCCAGCACGTCGAGCATCAGGTGACCGAAGGCCTGCATCCGCGCGAGGTAGGTCGCCTCGACGCGGGTGGAGACGCCCAGCACCTCGAACCACACCACACGCGCCAGCCGCGGGTCGGACTCGACCACGGCGAGGAAGGCGTCGATGCCGCGGCCCGCGAGGTCGCCGACCTCGTCGCCACGGTCGCCGAGGGCCCCAAAGGCCTCCTGCTCGAGGCGGCCCGTGCACTCGTCGTACACCGCGAGCAGCAGGTCCTCGGTGGAGTCGAACTGCTCGTAGAAGTAGCGGTCGCTGACCCTGGCCTCGCGGCACAGCTGGCGCACGGTGGTGGCGCGGTAGCCGGCGGTGCCGAAGAGCTCGAGGCCCGCGTCGAGCAGCTGGCGGCGGCGGCGCGCCAGCCGGTCGGTCGCCGACTCGCCGCCGTAGGTCCGCCCACTCACCCGGTCATTCGACCACAGGGCCGGCGCGCCACCCGTCGGTGACAGACTGCGGGCCATGGACAACCTCACCGTCATCGTCCTCGCCGCAGGCGGCGGCACCCGCATGAAGTCGAAGACCATGAAGGTGCTGCACCCCATCGCCGGCCGCTCCATGATCGGCCACGTGCTCCGGGCCGTGGAGGCGGTCGATCCGACCCGCGTCGTGGCGGTCGTCGGCCACCAGCGTGAGCAGGTCGGGCCGCACATCACCGAGCTGCTGCCGACGGCGGTGCTGGCGGTCCAGGAGAAGCAGGAGGGCACCGGCCACGCCGTACGCATCGCGATGGAGGCCGCGGGCGCGACCACCGGGACGGTCATCGTGGCCGCCGGCGACACCCCGCTGCTGGAGGGGGAGTCGCTGCTGGCGTTCGCCACCGAGCACGAGGCTGCGCAGCGGGCCGTGAGCATCCTGAGCGGCCGGGTGCCGAACCCCTTCGGCTACGGCCGGATCATCCGCAACGCCGAGGGCGACGTCGAGGCGATCGTCGAGGAGAAGGAGGCGACCCCCGAGCAGCAGGCGATCGACGAGATCAACTCGGGGATCCTCGCATTCGACGCCGAGTTCCTCGTCTCGGCGCTGCCGCGGATCACCAACGACAACGCCAAGGGCGAGTACTACCTCACCGACGCCGTCGGCCTGGCTCGACAGGACGGCCTGACCGTCGGCGCGCACCTCATCGACGACGTCGCGCAGACCGAGGGCGCCAACGACCGCGCCCAGCTCGCCGAGCTCGGCAAGGAGCTCAACCGCCGCATCGTCACGCGCTGGATGAAGGACGGCGTCACCGTGATGGACCCGGCCACGACGTGGATCGAGGCCGACGTGGTGATCGAGCCGGACGCCACGATCCTGCCCGGCACCCAGCTCCTCGGCGCGACCGTCGTGCGCGAGGACGCGGTGGTCGGCCCCGACACCACGCTCAAGGACTGCGAGATCGGCGCCGGCGCCCGCGTCGTACGCACGCACGGGGAGCTCGCCGTCATCGGCGACCGGGCCACCGTCGGCCCGTTCGCCTACCTCCGCCCCGGCACGCAGCTCGGGGTCGGCGGCAAGATCGGCTCCTTCGTGGAGACCAAGAACGCGCAGATCGGCGACGGCGCCAAGGTCCCGCACCTGTCGTACGTCGGTGACGCGGAGATCGGCGAGGGCACCAACATCGGCGCCGGCACGATCTTCGCCAACTACGACGGCGTGGCCAAGCACCGCACGACCATCGGTCGCCACGCCAAGACGGGCTCCCACAACACCTTCGTCGCGCCGGTCTCGATCGGGGACGGTGCGGGCACCGCCGGCGGCACCGTCGTACGCCGCAACGTGCCGCCGGGCGCGCTCGCCGTGAGCAGTGCGCCGCAGCGCAACCTCGAGGGCTGGACCGAGTCGAAGCGGGCCGGCACGGCGCAGGCCGACGCCGCGCGTCAGGCGCGTGAACAGCAGGAGACGACCGAGGGCTGACCCGGGGTTTCGCCCGACCGGCTGGTGGGTGAGAATCAGGACCAGCACCTCCGAACGAGCCGTCCACCCCCAGGCACCAGAACGAGGAGTCGCGTCGTCGTGACCGGAATGAAGAAGACCACCGAGAAGAACCTGATGGTCTTCAGCGGACGGGCCTATCCCGAGCTCGCCGAGGAGGTCGCCGACCTCCTCGAGTGCGGGCTCGTGCCGCAGGACGCGCGAGCCTTCGCCAACGGCGAGCTCTACGTCCGCTACGAGGAGTCCGTGCGGGGGTGCGACGCCTTCGTGATCCAGAGCCACACCGCTCCGATCAACGAGTGGATCATGGAGCACCTGATCATGGTCGACGCCCTCAAGCGGGCCTCGGCCAAGCGGATCACGGTCGTCATGCCGTTCTACGGCTACGCCCGCCAGGACAAGAAGCACCGCGGCCGTGAGCCGATCTCGGCGCGGCTGATGGCCGACCTCTTCAAGACCGCCGGCGCCGACCGGCTGATCACGGTCGACCTGCACGCCGACCAGATCCAGGGATTCTTCGACGGCCCCGTCGACCACCTGATGGCACTGCCGATCCTCACCGACTACGTCAAGGAGAAGTACGGCGACCAGGAGCTGGCCGTCGTCTCCCCGGACGCCGGCCGGATCAAGGTCGCCGAGCGCTGGTCGGCCCGCCTCGGCGGCGTGCCCCTCGCATTCATCCACAAGTCCCGTCGCATCGACGTCGCCAACGAGGTCGTCGCCAACCGGGTCGTGGGTGAGGTGGAGGGCAAGATCTGCATCCTCACCGACGACATGATCGACACCGGCGGCACGATCGTGAAGGCCGCGGAGGCCTGCATGGCCGACGGCGCGGCCGGCGTGATCATCGCCGCGACCCACCCGATCCTCTCCGACCCCGCGGTCGACCGGCTGAAGAACTCCACGGCCATGGAGGTCGTGGTCACCAACACGCTCCCGATCCCGGCGGACAAGCAGTTCGACAAGCTCACGACCCTCTCGATCGCCCCGCTGCTGAGCCGGGCGATCCGCGAGGTCTTCGAGGACGGCTCCGTCACCTCCATGTTCGACGGTCACGCGTAGGCACCCTGCGAGGAACGAGCTGCGGTGCCGCGACGCGGGAGATCGAGCAAGCCCCGCGGGTGAGCCTGCGAACCCGCGACGGGCGCGTCGAGATTCGCGTGACCGATGAGGGCGGGCCGCGTCAGCCGACGAGGTCCTTGACGTCCACCTCGTGCAGCCGGTCGCGGTAGCGCCACCACCACGAGTGGAGCAGGCTGATGGCCTCCATGCCGAGCCGCAGGTCGGGGGAGAGCTCGCCCCGCGTGGGTGAGCGCAGCCAGTCGCGGAGGTCAGGCGAGACCAGGCCCCGCAACGGGCCGCGGGCGATCCGCCTGCGGTGGGCCTCGACGGCCGGGTCGGAACGCCACACCCGCGGCAGGTGCGGCGCCTGCCGCTCCGCGGTGGCGGTGGAGGGCATCCGGCCGATGTGCGGGGCCAGGACGTCGAACGTCGCAACGTAGAGGTGGTCGAGCTCGCGAGCTTCGGAGGTCGCGGCGAGCGAGGCCACCGCGAAGTCGTTGCTGATCGCCGGCGCCACCACCGAGGCGCGCTGGCCGAGGAGCCCGGTGGCGTACGACGCCACGCCCCGGACCGTGCGGGTGCGGTAGAAGGTCAGGCGGGTCTGCTCCTGGGCTCCGTGGAACTGCTCGGCGACGCTGAGGAAGAGAGTCCGGGCCCGGTCCTCGACCGGCCCGTGCAGGTGGTCGGCCAGTGCCAGGTGGCCACGGCCGTAGCGGCGCATGCTGTCGAAGAGCGCCAGGCTGGCCCGGGCCGGGTCGGCCCGTTCGAGGGTCTCCGGGAGGAAGAAGCGCGTGCCCTGCCCGAGCATCGTGTCCATGGCGAGCCCGTCGGAGATCGGCAGGTCCTGGCGCGCGACGTAGCGGGACAGGGGCACCAGCCAGGCGTGGTCGACGAACTGGTGCTCCACCAATCGGGCGCGTGCCTGCCAGCTGGCCGGGTAGTCGTCGGGGTCGGCGGCGAGGCGCCCCTGCTCGAGCCCGAGCGCCTCGGCGACCGGTCGGGCCAGGTCCTCCTCGTGCGTGTCCCCCTCGTCGTCGGCGACGCTGACCGCCCGGGCAGCGAGACCCGCCTCGGCGAACGCGCAGGCCAGCATCCGCGAGTCCCGGCCGCCGCTGAGCGGCACGAGCACGGGACGGCCCACCGCCTCGACGGTCTCGCGGAGGCTCTGGGCCAGGGCGGCGCCGGCCTCGCGGCGGTCGAGGTGCTGCTCGACGTGGGCCCACGGCCACGGTGGTGACTCGACGAGGGTCCGGCCGCGGCGCACGGCCAGGGTCGCGTACGGCTCCAGGCGGCGGACCTCGGCGAACGGCGTACGGTCCGCGGCGGGGAAGCGGACCGCGATGATCGAGGCCCAGGCGTCCCAGTCGATGGAGAGCAGGCGCGGCGAGGTCTGCACGAGGGGATCGATGCGCGAGGCGAAGTAGAGCGCGTCCCCGTCGACCATCCAGTAGACGGCACCGATGCCGTTGATGGAGGAGTGCAGCCGGCGGTGCCGGCCGTCGAGCACCAGGCCGCACGCCCCGGCGGTCGACGCCTCCTCCCAGGTCGTCGCCCCGGGCCGCCACGGCACGCCCTCGATCCAGCCGAGCCCCTGCTGCCCGCGGTATCCCCACCGCAGCGGCTCGCGGTCCATGGCCAGCGCCGAGGTCCGGTCCTCGTGGCGGAGCCGGACGTCGTCGCCGCCGAGGGCCGTCGCCATCCGCCGGACGCGCTCACGGTCGTAGCGGCCGAGCGCGCCGCAGACCAGTGGGCCTCGATGTCCGCCGAAGGTGGTCCCGTCCTGGGCCATCAGGACGGGGTCGTCAGGGTCCGGTCGAGGTCGTCCAGGGCGTCGTTCCACGAGCGGGCCAGCACCGTCGGCACGTCACCGGTCTCGAGGGCGGAGGCGACCGCGGCGCGCAGCTCGCGGCGTACGTCCTCGGTGAGGGGCAGTCGTGGGAAGGCGTCGCCGATGAGGTCGCCCATCGCCTGGCCGGAGCGCTGCGCCAGGGCAAGGCCCTCGGAGACGTAGCGGGTCAGGTAGGGGCGGAGCAGGTCGGCCTGCTCCCAGCCCCAGAAGCCGGCGCCGACGGCGTCGAGCTCGTGGTTGCCCAGCTCGCCGCTCATCAGCCGCCCCCATGTCTCGGCCTTGGCGGCCTCGGTCGGGACCAGCGCCCGCGCCGTCAGGGCCGCGTGGTGGCCGGAGACCGACTTGTCGCGCTCGGCCTCCGCGTCGATGTACGACGGCTCGCCCAGCTCGGCGAGCCGCTGGACGGCGGCCCAGCGCACGCCCGGGTCGACGTCGTCCTGGCCGAGCCAGTCGACGAGGCGCTCCCGGTCCGAGCTGAGCCGGGCGAAGACCCGCGACGCACCGGGCGCGAGCGCCGGGTCGCCGCCGTCGGTGGCCTCGCGAGCGATGTCGGCGATCACGGCCAAGTGGCCCGCGACCTCGTCCGGCGCGGCGTAGCGACGGGTGATCGTCTGGAGGTTGCGCATCACGCCCTCGAAGACCAGCGGGTGCGTCTCCGGGCGCAGGTGCCGGTCGGCCAGCGCGATCAGCTCGCCGACGCCGATGACCTTCGACTCGGTGAGGTCGACGGCCGTCCACCACAGCACCGCGCGGGTGAGCTGGGACTCGACCGACGACAGGCCGGCGGTGATGGCGCTCCACGACTGCTCGTCGGGGCGGATCACCGCGAAGGTCTCGTCGCCGGAGTTGGGCACCACGACCCGCCCGGCGAACTCCTCGAGCCGCACCGGCTCGTCGCCGAGCTGCACGTCGCGGGAGTCGACCAGCTGCATCGCGTCGTCGTACGCCGACACGGTGAGGCGGTGGGGCCGCGAGCCCTCACGGGTGAGGACCGGGACGTCGCCGTCGCGCGTGACGACGAGCGTGTCGAAGCCCGTCGTGCGCAGCCAGGCCTTGGCCCACGCGCGTACGTCGTGCTCGCTCTCGGAGTCGAGCGAGTCGAGGAAGTCGGCGAGGTCGGCGTTGCCGAAGGCGTGGGTCGTGAGGTGCTTGTTGACCCCGGCGAGGAAGTCCTCCTCGCCGAGCCAGTGGCCGAGCTGGGAGAGCGAGGCGTTGCCCTTGGCGTAGGTGATCATGTCCGCGTTGGCGAAGGCCGCATCCGCATCGAGGACGTTGTCCTCGTCCTCGGCGATGGGGTGCGAGGAACGGCGTCGGTCCGCGCGATAGCCGGTCGGCTTGCGGGTGATGGCGGCCGAGGTCCAGGCATCCGTGTAGCCGGCGGCCACGCCCGCGACGTCGTAGCCCATGAAGTCGGCGAACGACTCGTTGAGCCAGATGTCGTTCCACCACTTCATCGTCACCAGGTCGCCGAACCACATGTGCGCCATCTCGTGGGCGATCGTCGAGGCGACCCACTCGCGCTCGAGCTCCGTGGGCGTGCCCTGCTTGAGCGCCTCGTCGCGGTAGACCACGCAGCCGGGGAACTCCATCGCGCCCCAGTTGAGCCCGGGCGCGAAGACCTGCTGGAAGTCGGCGTAGGGGTACTCCGGCTCGAAGATCGACGTGTAGTGCTGGAAGCACGTGCTGGTGATCCGCTTGAGCTCGTCGGCGTCGCGGCGCAGCTCGCGCTCCTGCGACGCGCGGGCGTGCCAGCCGAAGGGCAGCGTGCCGCCCGGCGCGGGGGCGTAGGGCTCGTCCCACGTCACCGAGACCCACGGGCCGCCGACGAGGGTGAAGAGGTACGACGAGAACGGCGGCGTCGTCGTGAACGTCCAGGTGTCACCCTCCCGGCTCTCCAGCGCGCCGTTGGCCACCACGGTCCAGTGCGAGGGCGCGGTGACCGAGAGCGCGAACGTCGACTTGATGTCGGGCTGGTCGAAGCAGGGGATCACCTTCTGCGTGATGTCCATCGACGTGTGTGCGCAGACGTAGCGCTCACCGTCCGCGGGGTCGATCGTCTCGGTCATCCCGTCGCCGTCGTGGACGTAGGGCATCCGCGCGGTGATGCGGACCTCGTTGGTCTCGGCCAGGTCGGTCAGCGCGATCCGCCCGTCGGCGTACGGCGCCGGCTCGCCGTCGAGCGTCACGTCGGTCCCGCCGTGGAGCTCGAGGAACGACGAGGCCCCCGGCTGCGTGCAGCGGAACGAGATGGTCGCCTCGACCCCGAAGTCCTCGGTGGAGGTGAGGTCGAGGTGGACCACGGTGTGGACGTCGGTCAGCAGGACGGCGCGCTCGCGCGCCTCGGGGAGCATCAGGGGCACCCGGCCACCCTAGGGGGACGACCTCGGGGCAGGCACCGGGGATTCGACCGGGCCGTCCGGTGCGGCGTAGAGTTCCGGGGTTGCCTCGGCGAGGGAGCCCGCACGAACGAGACGGGACTCCGTGATCGACTGGGCCGGTCAGTTCCACTGCGCCGCGCTCACGATCCGGAGCGCGGCGTTCGTCGTCTCCGGCCCCGAGGCCCCCCGAACCCCGACCCGTCTGGAGAAACCATGTCTGCCCCCGAGAAGATCGCCGCCGAGGCCCGCACCGAGTTCGGCAAGGGTGCCGCCCGCCGCATCCGTCGCGACAACAAGATCCCCGCCGTCATCTACGGCCACGGCAACGAGCCCGTCCACGTGATCCTCCCGGGTCACCAGACGATGATGGCCCTCAAGCACGGTGGCGCCAACGCGCTCCTGTCGCTCGAGATCGACGGTTCCGAGCAGCTCGCGCTGACCAAGGACGTCCAGGTCGACCCGATCCGCCGCGTCATCGAGCACCTCGACTTCGTCGCCGTCATCCGCGGCGAGAAGGTCACCGTCGACGTCCCGATCCACGTCGTGGGCGAGGCCGGCCCCGACACGCTGGTCGTCAACGAGAACACCGTCGTCTCGGTCGAGGCCGAGGCCACCCACATCCCCGAGTTCTTCGAGGTCTCGGTCGAGGGCCTGCCCGCCGGCACCCAGATCCTGGCCAAGGAGCTCGACCTCCCGTCGGGCACCACGCTGCTCGCCGACGAAGAGCTCCTCATCGTCAACGTGACCGAGCAGATGTCCGCCGAGGCCCTCGAGGCCGAGCTGGAGGAGGCCGAGGCCGACCTCGGCATCGAGCACGACCCGTCCGACGAGGAGATCGCCGAGGCGCAGACCGAGGCTAAGGCCGAGGACGCTGCACAGGAGTCCGGCTCCGAGGGCGACTCCGACTCCGAGTGACCTCCGGCGTCCCGTGGTGATGCTTCACCACGGGATGTCGATGAATGGGCACTTCCCACGGTCGATCGACCGAGGGAAGTGCCCATTCGCCTACGCACCATGGTGAAGCACCACCACCGAGGACTGGAAGGATGGACGGCGTGAGCGACGTACCCACCTCGGACGTCTGGCTGGTGGTCGGCCTCGGCAACCCCGGACCGGGCTACGCCGGGCACCGCCACAACATCGGCTACCTGGTCAACGACGAGCTGGCGAGCCGGATGGGCTCGCCGTTCAGGTCGCACAAGACCGGTCGCGCGGACGTCGTCGAGGGCCGGCTCTCGATCGGCGGTCCCCGTGTGGTGCTCGCGCGCGGCCGGGGCTACATGAACGAGTCGGGCGGGCCGGTCAAGGCGCTCGCCACGTTCTACAAGGTGGCTCCCGACCACATCGTCGCGATCCACGACGAGCTCGACATCGCCTTCGGCACGCTCCGGATCAAGCTCGGTGGCGGCGACAACGGCCACAACGGCCTCAAGTCGATGCGCTCCTCCCTGGGCACCGGTGACTTCTACCGCGTCCGCGCGGGCATCGGCCGGCCGCCGGGGCGCCAGGACGTCGCCGACTTCGTGCTGTCCAACTACTCCACGGTCGAGCGCAAGGAGCTGCCGTTCCAGGTCGGCGACGCCGCCGACGCGGTCGAGTCGCTGATCACCGACGGCCTCGAGAAGACCCAGCAGCGCTTCAACTCCTGATGCTCAATAGGCTGGCCGTCATGATCGATCCCACCACGCTCGACGACCACGCCTTCGCCGTCTGGGCGGCCGAACGAGCCGGTACGGTCCTGCTCGACGTACGCGCCGGTGCGGAGGCCGACGGCCTCGAGGGCAAGGCCCTCAAGGATGCCGGCGACGCCGCCGCCCAGGCCGAGCTCGACCGGGTGCTGACCGCGCACCGCCCCGGCGACTCCGTGCTGTCGGAGGAGGCCGCGGACGACAAGTCGCGCCTGACCGCGAAGCGCGTGTGGATCATCGACCCGCTCGACGGCACCCGCGAGTTCTCCGAGCCCCCGCGCGACGACTGGGCCGTCCACGTCGCGCTCTGGGAGGACGGCGAGCTCGTGGCGGGTGCCGTCGCGCAGCCCGCCCTGGGCGAGACGTTCAGCACGGGCCGTCCGCTGGTCGTGCCGCCCCGGACGTCCGACCGGCCCCGCATCGCGGTCTCCCGCAGCCGTCCGCCCGCCTTCGTCGAGGCGCTCGCCGCCGAGCTCGGCGCCGAGCTGGTCCCGATGGGCAGCGCCGGCGTCAAGGTGATGAGCGTGGTCCGCGACGTCGCGGACGCCTACGTCCACGCCGGTGGGCAGTACCAGTGGGACAACGCCGCGCCCGTCGCCGTCGCCCGGGCCGCCGGCCTCCACTGCAGCCGGGTCGACGGCTCGCCGATCGTCTACAACGAGGACGACACGTCGCTGCCCGACCTCATCGTGTGCCGCCCCGAGCTGGCCGAGCAGATCATCGAGTTCGTACGCCAGCACGGCACCGACTGACCCCGGGTAGTTCAGGACGAGATGGTGGCCGGGAAACCCCGCGGACGACCGTCTAACCTGAACTAGCGTGGCGCGCATGACCTCCTTCGTCTCGCACACGACCGTCGACTGCCACGATGCCTACGAGCTCTCCGAGTGGTGGAAGTCCCTGCTGGGCTACGTCGATCGCGAGGGCGACCCCAACGAGCCGGGGCACGAGGAGTGCGAGATCCACGACCCCGAGACCGGTCACACCATCCTCTTCCTCGAGGTCACCGACGCCGAGCTGCCGGCGAAGCGGATCCACTTCGACGTACGCCCCCGCGCGGGCACCCGCGACGAGGAGATCGAGCGGGTGCGCGGCCTCGGGGCGACCGAGGTCGCCGACCACCGCGGGCAGTACGGCCCGGGGACCGGATGGGTGGTCTTCGCCGACCCCGAGGGCAACCAGTTCTGCGTCCTGCGCTCGCAGGCCGAGGTGGACGCGGGGCCGCCGCCGGTCGGCTGAGGCGACCGAACGCAGCGACCCCCGGCAGACCAGGTCTGCCGGGGGTCGTCGTGCGCGTTGCGTCAGGTCAGCCGACGAAGGTCTTCCAGACGAAGCCGTTGGCGAGGTACTTGGAGTCGCCCTTGACGACGAAGCTCCAGTACCAGGTGCCGCCGCGGCGGGGCAGGGTGATCTTGTACTTGCCCTTCGCGTTGGTCTTGATGGTCTTGAACTTCTTGTAGCCGGTCTTCTGCTTGCGCGAGACCTTGATGACGACCTTCTTCTTGCCGTAGCTGGGCGTCACCTTGCCCTTGAGCACGAAGCCCGAGCTCGGGTAGGTGATCTTGCGGGCCACCTCGATGCCGAGCGGCGCCGACTCGCTCGCGGCGTAGTTGTCGGCGAAGGTGTTGGCGGCGGTCCCACCGCTGTAGGTGGCCTTGTAGGCGGTGTTCTGCTCCGGCTTGAAGTCGGTCCACGCGATGTAGCCGCTGGCGGGCTGGGTCTCGATCGCGGTCCACGTGGTCGAGCCGGCGGGCATCGCCCACAGCGTGGCGGTGTCCGCGTCGTTGTAGGGCGACCCGCCGTCGGAGGCGTCGATCTCGGAGGTGAAGGAGACCTCGTCGCCGTAGGTCACCCGCGGCTCGCCGTAGCTCAGCTCCAGGATGATGGACGTGGTCAGGTTGTCGGTGGCCTGGCTGGGCGCGGCGATCGCGATCGGCGTCAGTCCGGCAAGTCCTGCCGTGACCGCATAGGCCACGATTCGGTTGATGCGCATGTCCCCGTTGTTCCTCTCGAGAAGACGTCAGATTCAGGTGAAGTCCGGTGTGATCTGGGTGCTACCCCGTGACGCGTGGGGCAAACCCCTACCCCCGTAGACTTATCACTTCCCCCCATCCGACTCGGACGGGGGCCTTCTCGCATGCCCCGGCCTGTCCCGCCCTGTCCCGAAGGGATCCTCGTGTCGTCCACGCCGCTCCTCGCCGTCGCCGAGCGCGTCGTCGCCGCCCCCACGCTCGCCGGGGCGCTGGCCGACGCCGCGGTCCGCAACGCGCTCGACCTGACCGGTCCGGGAGCCCTGCGACCGTTCGTCGTGCACGGCCTCGTGGCCCGCGGACGCACCGTCCTCGCGGTCACCGCGACCTCGCGCGAGGCCGAGGACCTGGTCGAGGAGCTCGCCGACCTCGTCGATCCCGACACCGTCGCCTACTACCCGAGCTGGGAGACGCTGCCGCACGAGCGGCTCAGCCCACGCAGCGACACCGTCGGTCGCCGGCTCGCGGTGCTGCGCCGGCTGCGTCACCCCGGCACGGACGCGGCCAACGGCCCGCTCCAAGTGGTCGTCGCGCCGATCCGCAGCCTGCTGCAGCCGCAGGTCCCGGGGCTCGCCGACATCGAGCCCGTCGAGCTGGCGCCCGGCGACACGAGCCCGCTCGAGGACGTCGTCCGCGGCCTCGCCGAGGCGGCGTACTCCCGCGTCGACATGGTCGAGCGGCGCGGCGAGTTCGCCGTGCGCGGCGGCATCGTCGACGTCTTCCCGCCCACCGAGGAGCACCCGCTGCGGGTGGAGTTCTGGGGCGACGACGTGGAGGAGATCCGCGCCTTCTCCGTGGCCGACCAGCGCACGCTGGAGACGGTGCAGCGCCTCTGGGCGCCGCCGTGCCGCGAGCTGCTGCTCACCGACGACGTACGCCGTCGCGCGGCGGAGCTGGGCCAGGCGCACCCGCAGCTGCTCGAGCTCACCGACAAGATGGCCGCGGGCATCGCCGTCGAGGGGATGGAGTCGCTCGCGCCGGTGCTCGTCGACGAGATGGAGCTGCTCGTCGACCTGATGCCGGCCGACACGACCGTGCTGGTGCTCGACCCCGAGCGTGCCCGCAGCCGCGCGCACGACCTCGTCGCCACGAGCGAGGAGTTCCTCGGCGCGTCGTGGGCCGCGGCCGCCGGCGGTGGCACCGCGCCGATCGACCTCGGCGCCGCGTCCTACCGCGAGATCGCCGACGTCCGGCTGCACGCGCTCGGGCTCGGGCACGCCTGGTGGGCGGTGAGCCCGTTCGGCCTCGACGAGGTGGAGGACGAGTCGCTCACCCTCGAGGTGCACCCGGCCGAGTCCTACCGCGGTGACCTCGAGCAGGCCGTCACCGACATCCGCGACTGGCTCGACCGCGGCCTCGACGTCGTGGTCGTCCACGCCGGCCACGGTCCCGCGCAGCGCTTCGTCGAGCTCCTCGGCGAGCACGACGTCGCGGCCAGGCTGGTCGAGGAGGGCGGCACCGCCGGTCCGGGCGTCGTCACCGTCACCTGCGGCAGCGTCGTCAACGGCCTCGTCGACGACCAGGCCAAGGTCGCGATCCTCACCGGCGACGACCTGTCGGGCCAGAAGGCGTCGACGCGCGACATGCGCCGGATGCCCACGCGCCGCAAGAAGCAGATCGACCCGCTCGAGCTCAAGGCCGGCGACTACGTCGTCCACGAGCAGCACGGCGTCGGCCGCTTCGTCGAGATGAAGCAGCGCGAGATCGGCGGGGCGGTGCGCGAGTACCTCGTGCTGGAGTACGGCGCCAGCAAGCGCGGCGGACCCAACGACATGCTCTACGTCCCGGCCGACACCCTCGACCAGGTCACCCGCTACGTGGGTGGCGAGAACCCGAGCCTCGACCGGCTCGGCGGCGGCGACTGGACCAAGCGCAAGAACAAGGCGCGCCGGGCGGTCCGCGAGATCGCCGCGGAGCTGATCAAGCTCTACGCCGCGCGCCAGGCGACGAAGGGCTTCGCCTACGGTCCGGACACCCCGTGGCAGCGCGAGCTCGAGGACGCCTTCCCGTTCACCGAGACGGTCGACCAGCTCACCACGGTCGACGAGGTCAAGGCCGACATGCGCCAGGTGGTCCCGATGGACCGGCTCGTGTGCGGTGACGTCGGATACGGCAAGACCGAGATCGCGGTGCGGGCCGCCTTCAAGGCCGTGCAGGACGGTAAGCAGGTCGCCGTGCTGGTGCCGACGACGCTGCTCGTCACCCAGCACATGTCGACGTTCTCCGAGCGGATGACCGGCTTCCCGGTGGTCATCAAGGGGCTCTCGCGGTTCCAGACCGACAAGGAGGCCAAGGAGGTCATCACCGGTCTCGAGGACGGCTCGGTCGACATCGTGGTCGGCACCCACCGCCTGCTCAACCCCGACATCAAGGTCAAGGACCTCGGCCTGATCATCGTCGACGAGGAGCAGCGCTTCGGCGTCGAGCACAAGGAGCAGATGAAGCGGATGCGCACCTCCGTCGACGTGCTGTCGATGAGTGCGACGCCGATCCCGCGCACGCTCGAGATGGCGGTCACCGGCATCCGCGAGATGTCGACGATCACCACCCCGCCCGAGGAGCGGCACCCGGTGCTGACCTACGTCGGCGCCTACGAGGACCGCCAGGTCGTCGCGGCCGTGCGCCGTGAGCTGCTGCGCGAGGGCCAGGTCTTCTACATCCACAACCGGGTGCAGTCGATCGAGAAGGCGGCCGCCCGGATCCGCGAGCTCGTGCCGGAGGCGCGCGTCGCCACCGCGCACGGCCAGATGGGCGAGCACGCGCTCGAGCAGGTCATGCTCGACTTCTGGGAGAAGCGCTTCGACGTGCTGGTCTGCACGACCATCGTCGAGAGCGGCCTCGACGTCTCCAACGCCAACACCATGATCATCGAGCGCTCCGACACCCTCGGCCTCTCGCAGCTCCACCAGCTGCGCGGGCGCGTCGGCCGCTCGCGCGAGCGGGCCTACGCCTACTTCCTCTACCCGGCGGAGAAGCCGCTCACCGAGACCGCCCACGAGCGGCTCGCCACCCTGGCCCAGCACTCCGACCTCGGCGGCGGCATGGCGATCGCGATGAAGGACCTCGAGATCCGCGGCGCCGGCAACCTGCTCGGCGGTGAGCAGTCCGGCCACATCGCCGACGTCGGCTTCGACCTCTACGTCCGGCTGGTGGGCGAGGCGGTCGCGGAGTTCAAGGGCGGCAACGAGGAGGAGCTCGCCGAGGTCCGCATCGAGCTGCCCGTCGACGCGCACCTCCCGCACGACTACATCCCGAGCGAGCGGCTGCGCCTCGAGATCTACAAGCGCCTCGCCGAGGTGCGCTCCGACGCCGACGTCGAGGAGGTGCGCGCCGAGCTGGTCGACCGCTACGGCGAGCCGCCCGAGGTCGTGCAGTCGCTGCTCTTCGTGGCGCTCTTCCGGGCCCGGTGCCGCCAGGTCGGCGTGGGCGAGGTGACGCTGGCCGGCAAGTACGTCCGGTTCGCGCCGGTCGACCTCCCCGACTCCCGCGTCGTACGCCTCCAGCGGCTGCATCCGAAGTCCGTGGTCAAGGCACCGGTGCGTACGATCCTCGTGCCGAGGCCGCAGGGAACCGGGTTCCCCGTGCGTCCGGTGGCCGGCATCGCCCTGCTTGAATGGGCTCGCCGTGTGGTCGACGACGTGATCGCCGCGCCGACACCCCCAGCAGCGCCAACGACAGCAGATGGACCGAGGAGCGACTCGTGAGCACAACCCGCCTGATGACGGCCGCGACGATCAGTGTCGCCGGGCTGCTGCTGACCGGGTGCGGCAGCGCCGCCCCGGGGATCGCGGCGAAGATCGGCGACGAGACGCTCACCGTCAGGGACATCGACACCGCCACCTCGCACTACTGCACGTCCGTGGGTGACCAGCTCGAGTCGCCGGTCCCGATGAGCTTCGTGCGGCAGTACGTCGTCCAGCTCCTCACCCTGCGCTCGCAGGCCGACCAGGTCGCCGAGGACTACGGCGTGACGGCGGGCTCGACCTACGAGAACGACGTCGCGCAGCGGCAGGGCACCGCCGGCACGATGCCCGAGGAGGTGCGCGAGGACTACATCACGCTGACCTCGACGCCCGCCTACGCGCAGGACATCGTCGACCAGGTCGGCGCGATCGTGCTCGACGACCAGGGCATCGCCGACCCGACCACCGACCAGGTCACGCAGGCCGGGCTCGACGTCTTCAACCAGTGGCCCGACGCCAACGGCATCGACATCGACCCGCGCTACGGCCTGACCAACGTCGACGGCGTGCTCAAGCCGGTCGACACCAACACCTCCGTGGCCGTCGGCGACACCGCCAAGTCCGGCCTCGCCGACACGCCGGACCCGGAGTTCGCGAAGACCCTGCCGACGACCCACCGTTGCGGCTGACCTGCCGATGACGGCCTCGTCGGGCGGCTCGGAGCTGGAGGCGTTCGCCGACCAGATGCGGGTGCTCCAGCGCGAGTGCGCGTGGAAGCGCGAGCAGACCCACACCTCGCTGATCCCCTACTTGCGCGAGGAGGCCGAGGAGGTCGTCGAGGCGATCGAGTCGGGCGACCCTGCAGCGCTGTGCGACGAGCTCGGCGACCTGCTCCTCCAGGTGGTGATCCATGCGGTGATCGCCGAGGAGGCCGGCGAGTTCACGCTCGACGACGTCGCGCGGGGCGTACGCGCCAAGATGGAGCGTCGCAACCCCCACGTCTTCGGCGACGCCGTCGCCACCACCGTCGACGAGGTGATGGCGCTCTACAACGCGGCCAAGGCGGCCGAGAAGGCTACGGGTCGAGAGGCACCACCTGCGGGTCCGGCGCGAACGCGCTGACGTGGGCCGCCGCGACCGAGGGGCGCTCGTCGTAGGAGGTCCAGGCGGGCAGGGAGATCCCGTCGGGCGGGTGGAAGTGGACGTCGCCGGGCGCGGCGACCTCCCACGTCGTCGGGTCGGCGCGCCACTCGGACGGCGAGGCCCCGAGCTCACGGCGGAAGGCGCGGACGAAGACGTCGTAGCCGCGGAAGCCGCAGTCGGTCGAGATGTCCTGGAGCCTGAGGTCGGTCTCGTGGGCCAGCCACGCCGCGCGCTCGAGGAGGAGCCGGTCGCGGAACCGTGACGCGGACTCACCCGCCATCGCCCGACGGATCCGGGCGCCCACCTCGTCGTCGTCCGGCCGGTGGAGGAACGCGTCGAGGAACGCGTCGAGGTGGTCGGCGGCGGTGGGCACGGCGCCCACGCTAGCCAGCCCCGCGGACACCCCGGCGACGTACGGCGTCGACGTGGCTAGGCTGGCCGCCGTCCCCTCAGTCTGACCATTCGTCACCTCCAGGAGCACCCTCATGTCGATCATCGCCGCAGTCGGCGCCCGCGAGATCCTCGACTCGCGCGGCAACCCCACCGTCGAGGTGGAGGTCCTCCTCGAGGACGGCGCGTTCGGTCGCGCGGCCGTGCCCAGTGGCGCGTCCACCGGCGCCTTCGAGGCGGTCGAGCTCCGCGACGGCGGCAAGCGCTACCTCGGCAAGGGCGTGCAGAAGGCCGTGTCCGGTGTGGTCGACGAGATCTCCGGCGTCGTCATCGGCCTCGACGCCGACGACCAGCGCCTCGTCGACCAGGCGATGCTCGACCTCGACGGCACCGCCAACAAGGCCAAGCTCGGCGCCAACGCGATCCTCGGCGTCTCGCTCGCCACCGCGAAGGCCGCGGCCGAGTCGTCGGGCCTGCCGCTGTTTCGCTACGTCGGCGGCCCCAACGCCCACCTGCTGCCCGTGCCGATGATGAACATCGTCAACGGCGGGTCCCACGCCGACTCCAACGTCGACGTCCAGGAGTTCATGATCGCGCCGATCGGCGCCGCCACCTTCCGCGAGGCGCTCCAGCACGGCGCGGAGGTCTACCACGCCCTCAAGTCGGTGCTGAAGAAGAAGGGCCTCTCGACCGGCCTCGGCGACGAGGGCGGCTTCGCCCCCAACCTCGACAGCAACCGCGCCGCCCTCGACCTGATCGCGGAGGCGGTCAAGTCCGCCGGCTTCGCGCTGGGCAAGGACATCGCGCTCGCGATGGACGTCGCGGCGAGCGAGTTCTTCGACAAGAAGAAGTACGTCTTCGAGGGCGCGAAGAAGTCGACCGACGAGATGGTCGCCTACTACTCCGACCTCGTCGACTCCTACCCGATCGTCTCCATCGAGGACCCGCTCGACGAGGAGGACTGGGCCGGCTGGAAGACGATGACCGACGCGCTCGGCGACCGGACCCAGCTCGTCGGCGACGACCTCTTCGTGACCAACGTCGAGCGGCTCCAGCGCGGCATCGACTCGAGCACGGCCAACGCCATGCTGGTGAAGGTCAACCAGATCGGCTCGCTGACCGAGACCCTCGACGCCGTCGAGCTCGCCCACCGCGCCGGCTTCCGCAACATGATGAGCCACCGCTCCGGCGAGACCGAGGACACCACCATCGCCGACCTCGCCGTGGCCACCAACTGCGGCCAGATCAAGACCGGTGCGCCGGCCCGGTCGGACCGCGTCGCCAAGTACAACCAGCTCCTCCGCATCGAGGACGAGCTGGGTGACGCGGCTCGCTACGCCGGTCGGGGTGCCTTCCCGCGATTCGGCGGCTGAACGGGGCAGACTGTCCGCCATGCCTTCCCAGCGTCGTACGTCACGCGGTGGGCCCAGCGGCAACGGATCACGCGGACCGGGGCAGGGCAGCACCACGCGCCCCGGCGACCGTTCGACGAGGCCGCGCACCACGGCGGCGCGTACGCCGGTCGCGACGGTCGCGGACACCGGGAGCCAGCGCGCGGTGCGACCCGCCGCGCAGCGGAGCGTGCGCCGACCCCGTTTCACCGGCCGTGCGGCCGTGCTGGTGCTGGTGCTCGCCGTGCTGACGGTGTCCTACGCGTCGTCGCTGCGCGCCTACCTCCAGCAGCGTGCCCACATCGGCGAGCTCAAGTCGCAGATCGCGACGCGCGAGTCCAGCATCGACGACCTCGAGCGCGAGAAGCAGCGGTGGGACGACCCGGCGTACGTCAAGGCGCAGGCGCGTGCCCGCTTCGGGTACCTGATGCCCGGTGAGTCCGGCTTCGAGGTCATCGGCACCGACGGCAAGCCTCTCGAGGCGCAGGCCACGCTCAACGACCCGTCCGACGTGATCAAGACCGTGCCCAAGGCGTGGTGGACCGCCGCCTGGGAGTCGATGGAGCTGGCCGGCAACCCGCCGCCGCCCGGCGAGGAGCCGGCCGACCTGATCGACGGCAGCAAGCAGTGAGCGACATCGATCCCGCCGACGTCGAGGCGATCCGCGCGCAGCTCGAGCGCAAGCCGCGGGGCATCGACTCCATCGGCCACCGCTGCCCGTGCGGCAACCCCGACGTGGTCACGACGGAGCCGCGGCTGCCCGACGGCTCGCCGTTCCCGACGACCTTCTACCTCACCTGCCCGCGCGCGGCCTCGCGCATCGGCACGCTCGAGGGCTCGCACGTGATGAAGGAGATGGAGGCGCGCCTCGGGACCGACGAGGAGCTCGCCGCCGCCTACCGTGCCGCGCACGAGCGCTACCTCGCCTTCCGTGCCGAGGTGGGGGAGCGGGCCGGGCTCGAGGTGCCCGAGATCGACGGCATCTCCGCCGGCGGGATGCCCGACCGCGTGAAGTGCCTGCACGTCCTCGCCGCCCAGTCGCTCGCGATGGGCCGCGGGGTCAACCCGCTCGGCGACGAGGTGCTCGACGCCCTCGGGGCGTGGTGGGAGTCCGGCCCCTGCGTGGCCGTCGACCGCTGACCGGGCGATCCCTCGCGCTGGAACACCCCGACCGGGCGATTCCTCGCGCTGGCGTGCGGTTCCCAGCGCGAGGAAGTGCCCGGTCGGCACCTCTCGGCGCGAGGAAGTGCCCGGTCGGCAGAATGAGGGCATGAGCACCCTCGTCGCCGCGATCGACTGCGGCACCAACTCGATCAAGGTGCTCATCGGCAGCCGCCGCGACGACGGCACCCTCGACGTCGTGCTCCGCGAGTCAAGGGTCGTCCGGCTCGGCCAGGACGTCGACCGGACGGGGCGGCTCGCCGACGAGGCGCTGGAGCGGACCTTCGCCGCGATCGACGAGCTCGGCGCCACGATCCGCGCGCACGACGTCGACCCCGCCCGCCTGCGCTTCTGCGCCACCTCCGCCACCCGCGACGCCAGCAACGCGGCGGTCTTCGCCGAGGGCGTACGTCGTCGCCTCGGCGTGGAGCCCGAGGTGCTGTCCGGCGACGAGGAGGCGGCGCTCGTCTTCGCCGGGGCCATCGCCGCCCAGTCGCCGATGCCGCCCGAGCCGGTCCTGGTCGTCGACATCGGCGGAGGCTCGACGGAGCTGGTGCTCGGCGAGGGGGAGGACCGTCGGGCCGTGTCGATGGACATCGGCTCCGTCCGGCTCCACGAACGGCACCTGCACAGCGACCCGCCGACGGCCGCCGAGGTCGCGGCCTGCGTCGCCGACATCGACCAGCACCTCGACGCCTGCGGCGTGCCGCTCGACCGGGCGCGGACGGCCATCGGCACCTCCGGCACGATCAAGACACTGGCCTGCGGCGTCCTCGGGCTCGGCACCTACGACCGCGACGCCTTCGACGGCGCCACCCTCTCCAACGCGGACACCTCCGACTTCGTGGACCGGTTGGTCGCGATGACGGTCGAGGACCGACGCGCGCTGCCCTACATGCACCCCGGCCGCGCCGACGTGATCGGCGCCGGAGCCCTGATCTGGAGCGGGATCCTGGCCCGCGTGCCGGTGCCCGACCACCTCGTCTCCGAGGCCGACATCCTCCACGGCATCGCCGCCGCGATCTGATGGGGACGGTGTCATGACCCTCCTGCCGCACCCGGTGGTCGGTGGGTCCTTCACCAGCCCGGTCGCGCCCGGCACCGGGTGGCCGGACGACCCGGCCTCCCAGGGCACGCCCGTGGCCCGCGACCCCGACGACGTACGCCGTCTCGCCACCGCCGAGACCCTCGCCGAGCTCGACGCCCGCGTGAGCGTGTGCTCGGCATGCCCGCGGCTGGTGACCTGGCGCGAGGACGTCGCGGTCGAGAAGCGGGCGTCGTTCGCCGGTGAGCCCTACTGGGGCCGGCCGATCAACGGCTGGGGCGACCCCGAGCCGTCGCTGCTCATCGTCGGGCTCGCTCCGGCCGCCAACGGCGGCAACCGGACCGGGCGGATCTTCACCGGCGACCCGAGCGCGGACTGGCTCTTCGCGAGCCTGCACCGCACCGGGTGGGCCGCCCAGCCGACGAGCGAGCACGCCGGTGACGGCCAGCGGCTGATCGACGCCCGGATGGTCGCGACCGTGCGCTGCGCGCCGCCGGACAACAAGCCGACCCCCGCCGAGCGCGACACCTGCGCACCGTGGATCGCCGCCGAGCTCGCGCTGCTGCCGACCGTCCGCGCCGTCGTCGCCCTCGGCTCCTTCGGCTGGGACGGAGCGGTCCGTTCGCTCGTGGCCGCTGGAGCGGAGGCGCCGGCCAGGCGGCCGAAGTTCGGCCACGGCTCCGAGCTCGTGCTCGGCGACGTCACCCTGATCGGCTGCTACCACCCGTCGCCGCACAACACCTACACCGGACGGCTGACCCGTGAGATGACCGACGCCGTCTTCGAGCGCGCCCGCGCGCTGACAGACTGACCCCGTCCGCCACGCGGCACGCCCCGGTATCCCAACCGGTAGAGGAAGCGGTCTTAAAAACCGCACAGTCTGGGTTCGAACCCCAGCCGGGGCACGCTTCATCGCCGTCGGGTCGGCCCCCGTCCCCGCACCGGCTGGTAGCCGTCGAACCTCGACTCCAGGACACCCTCGCCGCCGGTGAGGTCGGGCAGCTGGTGCTGGAGGTCGTGCAGGTGGGCCGCCAGGAGGCGGGCGTCGATCCGGGTGAGGTCGCCGCTGGACGTCTGGCCGGTGAGCTCCGTGCCCCAGCGGCCGAGCAGCGTGAGCAGCTGCGGGGCGTCGCGGGTCGGCACCTCGAGGCTCACCATCAGCACCGGCTCGCACACCTGGGTCGTCGCGTCGGCCACCGCCTGGCGTACGACCACCGGCACCAGCTTGCGGAAGTCGAGGGCGGTCGGCAGCGGCCCGCGCTGCGACGGCGGGCCGTCCCACGAGGCGTACGCCGTCTCGGTGAGGGTCACGCGGCAGTCCGTGACCTCCCACCCGGACGGCCCGCGCGACAGGGCGCGCGCGACGTGCCGCTCCATCACGGCGGTGAAGTGCTCGACCGACGTGAAGAGGAAGAGCGGCAGGTCGCGGAGCGGGACGTCGAGGTCGAACACGACACCGCTGCCGGGGGCGGCCGGGGCGAGCCGGAGACCGATGGTCGCCCAGTAGGGGTTGGTCGGGGTGTTGAAGCGCTCGATCGACGTGCCGACCCGGCGCAGCCGCTCGACGTGCAGCACGCTCGCCTCGCTGAACTCCACCTCGATGCCGTGCTCGTCGGCGAGCGTCGAGGCGATGACCTCCTGCTGGACCCGACCGTAGAGCGACACCGTCGGGCGGCCGTTCTCGTCGGTGCGGGCCGCGATCAGCGGGTCCTGGTCGGCGAGCTGGGCCAGGGCGACCCGGAGGGCGGGACGCTGCGCCGGGTCGCACGCCTCGACCGACGCCTCCAGGGTCGGCGGCGGGAAGTGGTGGTCCTCGGCGCGCGCCGACGTGCCGAACCCGTCGCCCACGCGGACCGCCGCGAGACCGAGCAGCCGGGCGACCTGGCCTGCGTGCGCCTCCGCGGCGCGCGTCCACCGGCCGTCGCGGAAGACCTCGACCCCCGAGACCTTCCCGGACCGGCCGCCGGTGAGCTCGACGCGCTGCCGGGCCCGGAGCGTGCCCGCGAACATCCGCACGTAGGCGACCTTCTCGCCCGCCGCGCCCCGGTCGACCTTGAAGACGCGCCCGGAGGGCTCGCCTCCCACGCACTCGTCGTGGGGCCCGGGGAGCAGGCGCGCGATCCCGGCGACCAGCTCGGGCACGCCGGCACCGGTGGCCGCCGACCCGGCGAAGACCGGGTGCAGGTCCCCGGCCCGGGTCTGCTCGGCGACCAGCGACATCAGCTGGTCCGGCGTACGGTCCTCGCCGTCGAGCCACGCCTCGAGCAGCGCGTCGTCGTGCTCGGCCAGCGCGACCGTCTCCCGTTCGCGGAACGCACGGTCGTGGTCGGCGTACGCCGTGAAGGCGGCGGACCGCGCGCCGAGCCCCGCCGCGGTGCCCATCGGCAGGATCGCCGGCGTCAGCCGCGTCCGGACGGCCTCGAGCACGGCGTCGACGTCGGCGCCGACCCGGTCGATCTTGTTGACGAACAGCAGCGTCGGGACCCCGAGCCGCTGGAGCGCCCGCATGAGGATCCGGGTCTGCGGCTGGACGCCCTCCACCGCAGACAGCACGAGGACGCAGCCGTCGAGCACGCCGAGGACGCGCTCGACCTCGGCGATGAAGTCGGGGTGTCCGGGGGTGTCGATGACGTTGACGACGAGGTCGTCGAGGGTGAACGCGACGACGGCGGACTTGATGGTGATGCCGCGCCGGCGCTCGAGCGCGAGGCTGTCGGTCTGCGTGGTGCCGGAGTCGACGGAGCCGGGCTCGTCGATCACCCCGGCCAGGTGGAGCAGCCGTTCGGTGAGGGTGGTCTTACCGGCGTCGACGTGGGCGAGGATGCCCAGGTTCAGCGAACGGCTCGGGGCGGAGCTGGATGGGCGCGGGTGCACGCGAGGTCCCTTCGAGGAGGTGGATGCGGACGGGAGCGTGCGTAGCTCGCATCTCGGTGCCTCTCCGTGGGACGTCGGCCGGACTGCCCGGCTCCCTGCACGGTAGGCAGGGGCGGGCGCCGCGGCAACGGGTTATCCGTCCACGGCCCGGGGTCCGTCGACGTTGACGGTCGGGATGCCACCGCCCACTCGCGCGATGACTGCCAGCGAAGGCTCACCACCGGGGTTCGACTCCCGGTGGACGGTCCACGCGGGGACGTGGACGAAGTCACCCACGACGGCGTCGAGGTGGCCGTCGTGACCCTCGAACTCCAGGCGCAGCACGCCGCGCACGACGTAGAGGCTCGACTCGTTGCGCTCGTGGTGGTGCCAGCCCGACACGGCGCCGGGCTCGGTCACGACCTGGCCGGCCCACAGGAGGGGCAGCTCGAACGCGAGGGCTCGCTGCATGCCGAGCGTCGGGTCGGCCGACTCCAGGTCGGCGGGCGTGTAGACCCGGACGGGACGGGGCAGCTCGTCGCTCATGTGCCGACTCTCGCGCTGGGGACGTCCGGACATCAAGCGATGGCATGATCGGCCGATGAGATCCCGGGTGACAGCGTCGACCCTCGTCGGCCTGCTCGCCCTCGCCGCGAGCGGGTACGCCGCACCGGCGCGCTCGGCGCCCGCGACCTGCGCCGGAGTGACCGCCACGATCGTCGGCACCACCGGCGACGACGTGCTGACCGGCACGCCGGGTGACGACGTGATCGCGGCTCTGGACGGCAACGACGAGATCGACGGCGGGTCCGGCAACGACCTCGTCTGCGGCGACGCGGGCGCCGACCTGCTGCACGGGGGACCGGGCGACGACCGCCTCTACGGAGGCGACAACGGCCTCGTGCCGCTCTTCGAGAGCGAGCCGGAGCCGTCCGGGGACACGCTCGTGCCCGGCCCCGGCGACGACCTCGTCGACGTCGGCGTCAACACCGTGATCCGCGACGACGGCTACAACAGCCCCGACACGATCGACTACTCCGCCTCGGCGACCGGCGTCGCCGTCGACCTCGTGTCGGGAGTCGCGACCGGGGAGGGCGCCGACACCGTGGTCGTCGCACAGCCCCCTCCCGTGAGCGGCGCGGTGGTCGAGCTCCTCGGCTCCGGCCACCCCGACCGCCTGCTCGGCACCGAGGGCCCCGACCAGCTCGTCGGCAACGGCGGCGGTGACCGGATCGAGGGCAGCGGGGGCGACGACCTCCTGATGAACGCGTGGGACGCCTACGAGTACGACGGTGTGCGCGGCGAGTCCTACGACGACGTCTTCGACGGGGGCGCCGGCGACGACCTCCTCGACTCGACCGGCGGCACCGACCTGCTGCTCGGCGGTGACGGCGCGGACCACGTCCGCCAGGAGGGTGGCAGGGGCAGGCTGGACGGCGGCGCCGGTCGTGACGAGCTCGAGGTCTACCTGGGCTCGGGCCGCCACCGACTCGTCGGCGGACCCGGTCGCGACGAGGTGTCCCTGGACGTCCTCCGGAGCGGCGCCCGGGCGCGCGGGGTGATGGACCACGCCCGCGAGCGGTTCGTGGTCCGCCTCTCGCACCGCCGGCCGGTGCGCGCCGCGATCCTCGACGTCGAGCGCGTCGTGATGCCCGTCAACCCCGGCACCTGGACCTACCTCGGCACCCCGGGGGACGACCGCGTCACCGGCGCGGCGTCGTACACCGCCAGGGGTCGCGGTGGCGACGACGTCCTCATCGGGTCGTACGACGACGACGTGCTGCTCGGCGGTCCCGGGCGTGATCGCGTCGTCGGAGGTCGCGGCGACGACCGGTGCCGCGGCGAGGACCTGACGGGCTGCGAGATCCGACTTTGGTAGCACCCAGCCTGAGAAGTTGCTGTGAGGGGAACAGCGCCGCTTCCGTGCACGTTTGAACAGATGTCGCCCCGGCTAGAGTGGAGTGACGACAGGCGCCGTCACCGCGACGGCGTCGCACCTCCGGAACCTCCGGAGGCGGCCTCCAAGGAGAGACCATGAGAAGCAACAATCCCGTGTTCAACCGTTCCGAGGAGTTCAACCGCGCCTCGTCGAACGCCTACGGCAACCAGACCTACGCCGGCGGCGGCCAGACCTATCCCGGCTACGGCGACACCGGAACCGACCCGTCCCAGTGGGGCACCGGCACGCCCGGCCAGGTCGACCAGGGCCGGATGACCATCGACTCCGTCGTGCAGAAGACGGCCATCTCGATCGCGCTGGTCTTCGCGACCGCCTTCGCCACCTGGTGGTGGATCGGCGACGTCGTCGACGGCAACGTGATCGACCAGGACGCCGCGGGCCGCGCCCAGATGCTGGCCGTGGTCGGCGCCGGTGGCGCGTTCCTGCTGTCGCTGGTGAACTCCTTCAAGCGCGTCATCAGCCCGGCGCTCGTGCTGGCCTTCGCCGCTGCGGAGGGTGTGGCGCTCGGTGCGGTCAGCAAGTTCTTCGACACCCTCTACCCGGGCGTCGTGACCCAGGCCGTGCTCGGCACCTTCGCCGCGTTCGTCGGCACGCTCGCTGCCTACAAGTTCCTCAACATCAAGGTGGGCGACAAGTTCCGCCGCGGCGTCGTCGCCGGCATGTTCGCGATGGTGGGCCTCGGACTGCTGTCCCTCGTGCTGAGCTTCTTCGGCATCAGCACCGGCCTCTACGGCAACGGCGGCCTCGGCTTCGTCTTCGCCCTCGCCGGCCTGGTGCTCGGCATCTTCATGCTGATCCTCGACTTCGACTTCGTCGAGCAGGGCGTCGCGGCCGGTCTCCCGGAGCGCGAGTCCTGGCGTGCGGCCTTCGGCCTCACCGTCAGCCTGGTCTGGATCTACACCAACCTGCTCCGCATCCTCGCGATCATCCGGGGCGACTGACCACCCCGCAGATCAGCTGATCTGAGCTCCGCCGGCCCGCTCGAGCACGCCTCGGGCGGGCCGGCGTCATTTCTGGACCCGCACCGGAGCGGTGCGTGAGGGGGATCCCGGGGTTCCCGAGTCCCTCACTCACCGCTCGACGGTGCGGGACCGGCCGCGGTCTCGTGGTCCTCGTGCTCGCCCGGCGACTCGGCGTCGGTGGCGGGGCGCCGGCGGCGGTGCCGCAGCTCGACCCAGCGCCCGCGGAGGCCGCGCTGGTTGCCACCGACCTCGGTTCCGTCGACCTCCGTGCCGGGCGTACGCGCCGCGCGCACCGCCGCGGCCGCGACCGGGAGGATCCCCTCGCGTCGCCGGGGCTCGGGCAGGGCCTCGTCGTCCGGCAGCAGGTCGAGGGCTGCGAGGCATGACGGGATGAGGACGGAGGCCAGCTGGCGGTAGCCGTCGGCCGACGGGTGGAACCGGTCGGGCCCGAACAGCACGGCCGGGGCGGCGTCGAACTCGGGGCCGAGGATGTCGCCGAGCGACACCGAGCGGCCGCCGTTCTCGACGACGGTGATGGTCTGCGCGGCCGCGAGCCGGCGCGACCACTCGCGCGCCACCTGCTTGAGCGGCGGCGGGATCGGCCGGATCGTGCCGAGGTCGGGGCACGTGCCGACGACCACTTGGATGCCGGCCTCGCGCAGGCGGCGTACGCCCTCGGCCAGGTGGCGCACGGACGCGGAGGGCAGCACGGTGTGGGTGACGTCGTTGGCCCCGATGAGCACGACGGCGAGGTCGGGGTGGGTGCCGATCGCGGCGTCGGCCTGGTCGGCGAGCGCGCTGGACTGCGCGCCGACCTTGGCGAAGGACCGCAGGTGCACGCGGCGGTCGGCCTGCGCGGCGACGCCCGTCGCGAGGTGCGCACCGGTGGTGTCCTCGACCCGCTCGACGCCGTAGCCGGCGGCGCTGGAGTCGCCCAGCAGCGCGATCCGGATCGCGGGGCCGGGGCGGCCGCGGCCGTACCACCCGGTCGAGTCGAGCGCCGACTCGGTCGCGTTGCCGATGATCCTCCGGGCGAACTTCGCCTCGAGCACCAGGACGCCGTAGAGCCCTCCCCCGAGCACGGAGAGTCCGCCGCCGCCCAGGGCCGCGGCCGATGCCAGTTTGCGTGCTGCTCCGGTTGCCCCCACGGTTTCATGTTACGAGTCAGTAGGTCGTTACATTGACCGGGTGCAGTACGCGAACTCCGTCCTCGACCTCATCGGCAACACTCCGCTCGTCCGGCTCGGCCGGACCCTGGACCTCGAGGGGGGCGCCGAGGGCGGCCCGCTGGTCCTCGCCAAGGTGGAGTACCTGAACCCCGGCGGGTCCGTGAAGGACCGTATCGCCACCCGCATGATCGAGGCGGCGGAGGCGTCCGGCGAGCTCCAGCCCGGGGGCACGATCGTCGAGCCGACGTCCGGCAACACCGGTGTCGGGCTGGCGATGGTGGCCCAGCAGAAGGGCTACAAGTGCGTCTTCGTGTGCCCCGACAAGGTGAGCGTCGACAAGCGCAACGTGCTCCGGGCCTACGGCGCCGAGGTCGTGGTCTGCCCGACCGCCGTCGCGCCGGAGCACCCCGACTCCTACTACAACGTGAGTGACCGGCTCGCCTCCGAGCCGGGCGCGTGGAAGCCCAACCAGTACGCCAACCCGCACAACCCGCGCTCCCACTACGAGACCACCGGCCCGGAGATCTGGGAGCAGACGGAGGGCCGGATCACGCACTTCGTGTGCGGCATGGGCACCGGCGGCACCATCAGCGGCGTCGGGCGCTACCTCAAGGAGCAGGCCGCCAAGGAGGGTCGTGAGGTCCAGGTCATCGGCGCCGACCCGGCCGGCTCGGTCTACTCCGGCGGCACCGGCCGCCCCTACCTCGTCGAGGGCGTGGGTGAGGACTTCTGGCCCGAGACCTACGACCGGACCGTCGCGGACCGCGTCATCGAGGTCTCCGACGCCGACTCGTTCGCCTTCACCCGCCGCCTCGCGCGCGAGGAGGCGCTCCTCGTCGGCGGGTCGTGCGGCATGGCCGCCTGGGCCGCGCGGCAGGTCGCGCAGGAGCTCGCCGCCGAGGGCCGTACCGACGCCGTCGTCGTCGTGCTGCTGCCCGACTCCGGGCGCGGCTACCTCAGCAAGATCTTCAACGACGAGTGGCTCGCTCAGTACGGCTTCGCCTCGGGCGCGGAGGCCGACCACCGCACCGTCGGGGAGGTGCTGCGCGGCAAGTCCGGCCGGCTACCCGACCTGGTGCACACCCACCCCGGCGAGACGATCGCCGAGGCCGTCCACATCCTGCAGGAGTACGGCGTCAGCCAGATGCCCGTCGTCATGGCCGAGCCGCCGATCGTCGCGGCCGAGGTCGCGGGCTCGGTGTCCGAGCGCACGCTGCTCGACGCCCTGTTCACCGGCGCGGCGAAGATGACCGACCGCGTCGACGACCACATGTCCGCGGCCCTGCCGACGATCGGCGCTTCCGAGGCGGCGAGCGACGCCGTCACCCTGCTCGAGAAGGCCGACGCCGTGCTCGTGCACGAGGACGGCAAGCCGATCGGCGTGCTGACCCGCCAGGACCTCCTCACTTTCGTGGCCGCCTCGTGAGCGCCGCCCGTCTGCTCGGCGCGGGCCTCGTCCTGGCCTGCGTGGCCACGCTCTCCGGGTGCAGCGGCGGTGACGACGACGTCGACACCGGCACCGACCCGGTGGAGGTGGAGGTCGGCAAGACCTTCAGCTGGAACGGCTTCGTCGTCGAGGACGGCTGGGAGGTCACCGGGATCGAGCGCTCCACCGGCGCCGAGGAGGTGACCACCCCGGAGGTGAAGGGCACGATCAAGAACACGCTCTCCGAGGAGCGCGCCGCGATCTTCCAGATGGTCTTCTCCACCGACGGCGACCCCGTCGCGACGGTCAACTGCTCGGCGGCGAAGATGGTCGAGGACCAGTCGCAGGAGTTCATCTGCCCCGGTCTCAACGCCACCATGCCCGAGGACTACGACGCGGTCGTGGTGCAGGAGTTCACCCGCTGACGTGGGGGACCTGACGCTCGAGGTCGTCCTCTTCCTGGTCCTCGCGGCCCTGGTCGCGGGCTTCGTCGACGCGGTGGTCGGCGGCGGTGGGCTCGTGCAGCTGCCCGCCCTGCTGGTCGGCCTGCCGGGCGCCTCGGTCGTGCAGATCGCGGCCACCAACAAGCTCGCGTCCTTCTGCGGCACGTCGATCAGCGCGACGACGTACGTCCGTCGCATCCGCCCCGATCCGCGCACGTTCCTGCCGCTGATGCTCGCCGCCTTCGCCGGGTCGACCGGCGGCGCGCTCGTGGCGTCGCTGCTCCCGCGGAGCGCCTTCGACCCGATCATCCTGGTCGTGCTGGTGCTCGTCGGCGGCTACGTCTGGTTCAAGCCGAGCGTCGGGGAGCTGACCAGCCTGCGCTTCCAGGGCGGCCAGCACCTCGCGGCCGTGCTGCTGACCGGCCTGACGATCGGCTTCTACGACGGCGCGATCGGGCCCGGCACCGGGTCGTTCCTGGTCTTCGCGCTCGTCGGGCTGTTCGGCTACAACTTCCTCGAGGCCTCCGCCAAGGCCAAGCTCGCGAACTGGGCGACCAACCTCGCCGCGCTCGTGGTCTTCGTCCCGCAGGGTGCGGTCATCTGGCAGCTCGCGCTGCCGATGGCCGCCGCCAACATCGTCGGCGGCTACCTCGGCGCGCGACTGGCGATGGCGAAGGGCGCCCGGTTCGTCCGCGCGTTCTTCCTGGTCGTGGTCTCCGGCTTCGTCGTACGACTCGGCGGTGACGTGCTCGGCTGGTGGTGACCGGTACCCTCCCCACGTGGGAGCGGTCTCGTCAGTCGATGCGTTCCAGCGCCGTCATCCGGTCCTCGGCTTCCCGCTCGCGGTGATCTACAAGTACTTCGACGACCAAGGCCCCTACCTCGCCTCGGCGCTGACCTACTACGCGTTCGTCGCGATCTTCCCGCTCATGCTGCTGGGCACCTCGATCCTCGGGATCATCCTGCGCGGCGAGCCCAACTGGCAGCAGTCGATCCTCGACTCCGCGCTCGCCCAGTTCCCCATCATCGGCGACGAGCTCGGCCGGCCCGAGGGGCTCTCGGGCTCGTTCACCGGTGTCGCGGTCGGTGCCCTCGCCGCCCTCTACGGCGCGATGGGGCTCGGCCAGGCCCTCCAGAACACCCAGCACGTCGCGTGGTCGGTGCCGCGCAACAGCCGGCCCAACCCGTTCTACGCCCGGCTCAAGACGCTCGTCCTGCTCGTCACCGCCGGTTTCTCCCTGCTGGCCGTGTCGATCGTGGCGACCGTCGCCAGCACCACCGACGTCTTCACCGAGGTGCTCGGGCCTGGCCGCCAGTACTTCCTGCCGGTGCTGACGATCCTCGTGGTCGGCACCTTCCTCACGCACCTCTTCCGCTACGCCGCCACCGGGCAGCGTTCCTTCCGGCGTGCGGCGCCCGGTGGCTACACCCTCGCCGTCATGTGGCAGCTGCTGCAGATCGCGGGAGCGGCCTACGTCAACAACGTGCTGGTCGACACCTCGTCGATGACCAAGACCTTCGGCCTGGTCCTCGGTCTGATCGGCTTCCTCTGGATCGGCGCCGTGATGGCCGTGCTGGCGATGGAGATCAACGTCGTGGCGGCGCGGAAGCTGTGGCCCCGCGCCCTGCTGACGCCGTTCACCGACAACGTCGACCTCACCGACGCGGACCGCGAGGCCTACGCGCTCTATGCCCGGATGCAGCGCCACAAGGGCTTCGAGAAGGTCCAGGTCGTGTGGGAGCCGGGCCCGGTCGAGCTCAAGGCGGCCGAGGAGAACGAGCTCGACGGTCCCCCGAGCGACGCTCAGTCCACCTCGACCTCGACCTCGCCGTCGACGTAGACCCAGCGCCCCGCCCGCCGCTCGAAGCGGCTCACCTCGTGCATCTCCCCGCCCTCCCACGACGCGACGAACTGCACCGTGTCGCCCTCGGTGGCGACGATCCGCAGGCCGGTCCACCGCGTGGCCGGGTCGGGGCGTACGTCGTCCGGGCGGGTGCGCGGGTGCCACGTCCGGAACAGGTGGTCGGCGTCCCCGCGGACGTAGGCCGTGTAGCGCGAGCGCATCAGCTGCTCCGGTGTTCCGGCCTGCTCGCGGTGGGCGAGGAGCGGCTCGCAGCAGGCGTCGTACGACGCTCCGGTGCCGCACGGGCAGGGCGGTCGGTCCATGCCCCCAGCCTAGGTGGGAACACATCCGCTGGTGCGATCGTTGCAAGGGTGTAATCATGTAAGCACTGCAAGAAGGAGACAGACACATGACGACCCGAGACGACAACGACGAGAGCCGCGGACGCGGTGAAGGACGAGGCCGCGGACGACGTGGCGAGCGGGGTGGCCCCGAGGGCCGCGGCCGCCGGGGAGGCTGGCAGGTCGCCGACCTCCCGCCCGCCGGCGATGCCGCCGACTGGTTCCGCGGGCGCCTGCCCGAGGGCTGGTTCAGCGAGATCGACGTGCGCACCGACCGTGAGGAGATCACGGTGATGGGAACGCTGAGCGACGCGCAGGCCGACGGCGCCGACGGGGCCGCGGCGGAGGGCCGGATCGGCCGCTTCCGCTCGGAGACCAAGGCCGAGCGCATCGAGATCGCGCTCGAGGCCCAGGCGCGCTACCAGCGCACGGTGTCGTGGGGGGTGCGGCTCGGTGACACCGAGGCGCTGTTCACCCACGTCGCCGCTCCGGTGATGACCCGGCTGCGTCAGCCCGAGCGACAGGTGCTCGACACACTCGTCGACGCCGGCGTCGCCCGGTCGCGCTCGGACGCGCTCGCCTGGTCGGTCCGCCTCGTCGGCGAGCACGCCGACGAGTGGCTCGCCCAGCTGCGCGACGCGATGGCCGAGGTCGACAAGCTGCGCGGCGAGGGCCCTGCCCTCTGACCCTCGCATCCCCGCCCGCGGAGACACGCAGGCATTGCTCCGGCCGCCGCGCTCACCCGAGCGCGGCGGCCGATGCATGTCCGGTGCCATGCCGGTGCGTCTCCGACTAGGTTGCCCGTCATGACGATCGAGCGACCCGAGCCCGGCTTCAGCAACGACGAGGTCGGCATGCTCCGCAGCTTCATCGACCACTACCGCGGCACCATCAGGCTCCAGGCGAGCGGCCTCACCGACGAGCAGCTCGAGCAGACGCTGCCGCCCAGCGACCTCACGCTCGGCGGGATGCTCAAGCACCTCGCCTTCGTCGAGGACTACTGGCTCTCCTACAACCTCGCCGCCCACGAGCCGTCACCGCCGTGGGACACCGCTCCCTGGGACGAGGATCCCGACTGGGACTGGCACAGCGCCGCCGGGACGCCCCACGCCGAGCTCGACGCACTGCTCGCCGAGGCCATCGTCCGCTCCGACGCGTGCCTCGATGCAGCCCTCGCGGCCGACCCCGACCTCGGTCGCCACGTCGCGCGGCCGCGCGACCCAGCCAAGGGCGACACCGCCACCATCCGCTGGGCGCTGGTGCACATGGTCGAGGAGTACGCCCGCCACGCCGGGCACGCCGACCTCATCCGCCAGTCGATCGACGGCGCCACCGACGTCTGAGCCTCGACTCTGGTGGAATGGCTCCATGCCCGACCCGATCCGCGTCTACCTGCTCGACGACCACGACGTCGTACGGCAGGGGCTGCGCTTCCTCCTCGAGCAGCAGGACGACATCGAGGTGGTCGGCGAGTCGGGCAGCGCGGTCGAGGCGACGGCGCGGATCCCGGCCCTGCGCCCCGACGTCGCCGTCCTCGACGCCCGCCTGCCCGACGGCTCGGGCATCGAGGTGTGCCGCTCGGTGCGGGCCGTGGACCCGTCCATCAACGCCCTCATCCTGACGTCGTACGACGACGACGACGCGTTGTTCGCGGCGATCATGGCCGGCGCGTCGGGCTACGTGCTCAAGGAGATCCGCAGCTCGGACCTGGTCACCGCGGTGCGCCACGTGGCCGCCGGCAACTCGCTCATCGACCCGGCGCTGACGGCCACCGTCCTGGACCGGATCCGCAACGGACCGGGCACCCCCGACGAGCTGGCGTCCCTCACCGACCAGGAGCGGATCCTGCTCGGTCACATCGCCGAGGGCCTCACCAACCGCCAGATCGCCGAGCAGATGTTCCTCGCCGAGAAGACGGTCAAGAACTACGTGTCCAGCATCCTGGCCAAGCTCGGGCTCGAACGGCGGACACAGGCGGCCGTGCTGGCCTCCAAGCTCCTCCGGGACTCCCCGGGACAACGGGGGACCTAGGTCCTCTGCGCGCGGGACCGGCGACCCTGCCCACCGCGCGACGTCCGCGCGACTCTGGTGGTGACCCAGCAAGCACACACACCACCGAAGGAGGGGATGGCGATGTCCGTCATCCACCGTCACCACGACGAGACCGATGCAGTCCACGCTCCGACCCACCACGACCACGGACCCTGGTTCGACCGGGCCCTGGCCACCCTGCGGATCGCCTTCGGAATCACGTTCCTGTGGGCGTTCCTCGACAAGCTCTTCGCGCTGGGCTTCCACACCGGCTACGACCAGAACGGCGTGCTGGACCGGTTCGGTCCCGCGGCCTGGGTCAACGGCGGCAGCCCCACCGAGGGCTTCCTCTCCTTCGGTGTCCCCGAGAACAACCCCTTCAAGGGCTTCTTCACCGGCATGGCCGACTCGGTGTTCATCGAGTGGCTCTTCATGCTCGGCCTGCTCGGGATCGGCGTGACGCTGCTCCTCGGGGTGGGCATGAGGATCGGCACCGCGGCCGGCGCGCTGATGTACGCGTTCATGTACGCAGCGTCCCTCCCGCTGGAGAACAACCCGGTCGTCGACGACCACCTCGTCGGCGTGATCGTGATGGCGGTCCTCGCCCTGGGCGCGGCCGGCACCACGTGGGGGCTGGGTCACTGGTGGAACCGCCAGCGCGTGGTGGAGGACCACCCCGTGCTGCGGTGACCAGCAGGCCCCGGAAGCCCGACGCCCCACGGCGTCGGGCTTTCCTGCATGCCAGGTCCGCGCCGGGTGACGTCGCCGCCGGGTGACGTCACCGCGCGGCCTAGGCGAAGCGGCGTACGGGCAGGTGCTCCCACGGGTCCCACCCGCCACCGAGCTGGCGGCCGGTGACCTCGGTGCACGGGATGCGGACGACCAGGTTGCGCTGGCCCTCGGCCCACGGACGCGGCTGCCACGACCGGGCGATCCGCGCGAGGTCCTCGTGGTCGTCGACGAACGATGCGCGTCCGCGCACGACGACGCTCCAGCCGCGCTTGAGCTCGTGGTCGAACTGGTCGACCTCGAAGCACAGCTGCGCGTCGCGACCGTAGGTCCCGATCAGGCTGTACGCCGTCGTGCGGACGAGCACCGACTCCTGGCCGCCGTCCATGTCGTCGATGTCCAGGGCGTAGTTGACCGGGACGATGTGCGGTCCGTCGGGGGTGGCGAGCGCCACCCGCCCGGCGACGCCGGCCCTCAGCAGGCGCGAGCAGTCGTCGCGGGAGAGGTCGTGGGACATGGGCATGGGGTCCTCCTGCCGGTGGGACTCCCAGCCTCCCCGCAGGGTGCGCCCGCGGGCAGGGCCGAAGGTCCCGCGGGCTCGAGCCCCTACGGCCCCTGGTTGGTGATCAGCCCGCCGGTCGTCGGCTGGTAGGGGTTGAGCCCGTGGTCGATGGCGTACTGCTTGAGGTAGCCCTCCTGGCCCAGCACCTTGATCCGCTCGGCGATCTTCGCCGCCTCGGCCTTCTCGACCTCGACCTGCGCCTGCGCGGCCTTCACCTGGGCGGCGGCCTCGGCCTCCTTGGCCTTGGCGCGCGCCACCGCCTCCTGCTGCGCGACGAGCGCGGCCTTGACCGACTCCGGCGGCACGGGCTTCTGGAGGGTGATCGCGAAGTCGGTGAAGAACTCCTCGTCGCCGTCGATCTGGCGCCCCACCAGCTCGGGCATCTGCTCGAGCACTTCCTGCTCCCACTGCGCCTTGACGGCCGGGTCGGTGTAGAGCTCGGTGTAGGTGTAGTTCTGGCTGGCGCGGTCGATCGCGGTCTCCAGCGGTCGGCTGATGTAGACGCTCAGCATCTGCAGCCACCCCGCCGAGCCGTTGCCGTCGGTGGAGTCCATGTAGGCGGCGTAGCGGTTGCCGATGAGGTCGTGGAACTTCTGGAGCGTCTTGCAGTCGGTGTTGAGGAGGAAGGCCGCGACCCCGTCGACCGACATCTCGATGCCGTCCTTGCTCACGAACGTCACCATCGGCCGGTCACCGCCCTCGCCGAAGACGTAGTTGCGCTGGCTCTTGGGGTACGAGTAGTGCTTGTCGCCCGGACCGTCCCAGGCACGCGTCGAGCTCGACACGCAGTCCTTGAAGCGCCGCGGCGTGAAGGCGCCGTCGCTGTAGTGCAGGGCCACCTGGTCGGGGCCGGTCGACACGGTCGTCGGCCGCACGAAGATCAGCACCCCGATCGCCAGGACCAGCAGCAGGAGGAAGCCGCCCGACGCCTTCTTCAGCGCTCCGGCGCGGCCGGCGATCTTGTTCGCAGTGGTCGACATCGTGGTCCTCAGGCGTCGGGGCCGGACAGCCGGCGGTGGTGGGTGGTGATCTCGTCGAGGATGATCGTGGAGAGCTCGGGGGAGACGTCGCGGTGCTGCCAGGCGAGCTCGCGCAGCTGCTCGATGAACGCGTCGCGCTCGGCCAGCTCGCGGGGAGCGGCGGCCGCGGCCACGGTCGGCGTCGATCCGCCGACGGACATCCGCCCGGCCCAGAAGGCCGCGCCGATCAGGACGATCATGAGCAGGGGAAGCAGCGGACCCATCATGAGCGCATCCTGCCCTGTCCGGGAGGGCTCAATCGCCCTTTTTCCGGGTAGTCCACCGGGAAACGGTCGTCCGGGCAGCCTCGCGACGACCGAACGCCGGTGGACCACCCCGGGCTTCGAGCGCACTCGACGTTGACCCCCGGGTCTAGCGTGGAAGACGTGACCCAGCTCCAGGACGACCCGCAGACCCCGCACCCCGAGGCCAGCACCCTCGGCCAGCTCCGCGCCAGTGGCCACGAGCTGAAGACCCTCCGCCAGGAGCTTCGCGACAACCTGCTCGCGCGGCTGCGCGCCGGCGAGGACCCGTGGCCCGGTCTGCACGGCTTCTCCGAGACCGTCGTGCCGCAGGTCGAGCGCGCGCTGCTGGCCGGTCACGACATCGTGCTGCTCGGCGAGCGCGGCCAGGGCAAGACCCGGCTGCTCCGCTCGCTGGTCGGCCTCCTCGACGAGTGGTCACCGGTCATCTCCGGCTCCGAGCTGGGCGAGCACCCCTACGAGCCGATCACGGTGACGTCGCAGCAGGCGGCGGCGACGTACGGCGACGACCTGCGCATCTCGTGGCGGCACCGCGACGAGAGGTACGCCGAGAAGCTGGCGACGCCCGACACGTCGGTCGCCGACCTGATCGGCGACGTCGACCCGATGAAGGTGGCGGAGGGCCGTCACCTCGGTGACCCGGAGACCATCCACTTCGGCCTGATCCCGCGCAGCCACCGCGGCATCGTCGCCATCAACGAGCTGCCCGACCTCGCCGAGCGGATCCAGGTCGCGATGCTCAACGTGATGGAGGAGCGCGACATCCAGATCCGCGGCTACATCCTCCGGCTGCCGCTCGACGTGCTCGTCGTCGCCAGCGCCAACCCCGAGGACTACACCAACCGCGGCCGGATCATCACCCCGCTCAAGGACCGCTTCGGCGCGGAGATCCGCACCCACTACCCGCGCGAGGTCGAGGAGGAGATGGCCGTCATCGTGCAGGAGGCCGACCTCGTCGCCGACGTGCCGGCCTACCTCCTCGAGGTGCTCGCCCGCTTCACCCGCAACCTCCGCGACTCGCAGGCCGTCGACCAGCGCTCGGGCGTCAGCGCCCGCTTCGCGATCGCCGGTGCCGAGACGATCGCGGCCGCGGCGCTGCACCGCGCGACCACGCAGGGCGAGGACGAGGCCGTCGCCCGGGTCGTCGACCTCGAGACCGCGGTCGACGTGCTCGGCGGCAAGATCGAGTTCGAGACCGGCGAGGAGGGCCGTGAGACCGAGGTGCTCACCCACCTGCTCCGCACCGCGATCGCCGAGACCGTCCGCGCGCACCTCGCCGGCATCGACCTCCGCCTGCTGGTCGAGGCGATCGAGGAGGGCGCGATGGTCAGCACGGGTGCCCGCGTCGGCGCCCGCGACTTCCTGTCCGGCCTTCCGGTGCTGGGGGAGTCGGACCTCTACGACGCCGTGTGCGACCGCCTCGGCGCGACCAACGACGGCGAGCGCGCCGCAGCCATCGAGCTCGCGCTCGAGGGCCTCTACCTCGCCCGCAAGATCGGCAAGGACACCGACGCCGGGGAGACCGTCTATGGCTAGCCCCGATCAGGAGGGCCCGGTCCTCACCCTCCGCGCCGCCACGCACGACGACATCCCCGCGCTCGTTGCGCTCGGGCGTGCGGTCGTGCCACCGACCTACGGCCCGATCGACGCGGCGTACGCCCAGCGGATGATCGACGAGTGGTGGACGCCCGAGGTCTTCGCGCGGTCGATGCGGACCAACTCGCACCGGGTCGTCGAGGCCGGGGGCGAGGTCCTCGCGGTGTCGTCGTTCGGTCGGCTCTCGCGGTCCTACCGCGCCTTTTCCCATGTCACCGATCCCCACGGAAGCGGCGACCGAGAGGTCATGTGGAAGCTCTACGTCCACCCCGACCACCACGGCCGCGGGATCGGCAGCCGGATGCTGGCCGAGGTCGAGTCGCAGGTCGAGGGCGACGAGCTGTGGCTCGAGGTCGTCGACGGCAACGAGCAGGCCTTCGGGTTCTACCGCTCGCACGGCTTCGCCGAGCAGGAGCGGGTCACGGACGGCGAGTGGCCCGACGACGTGTGGATGATGAAGGTGCTGCGGTGAGCCGCTTCCAGAAGTACGCCGGCGGCGACCCGCTCGCCCCGCCCGTCGACCTCGCCGACGCGCTCGACGCGATCGGTCAGGACGTGATGGCCGGGTACTCGCCTGAGCACGCGATGCGGGAGTACCTCCGGCGCGGCAGCCAGGACCAGGCCGGGCTCGACGAGCTCCAGCGCCAGGTCGCCCAGCGGCGCCGCGACATCCTCCAGCGCAACAACCTCGACGGCACGATGCAGGAGGTGCGCGAGCTCCTCGACCAGGCCGTGCTCGCCGAGCGCGGCCAGCTCGCGCGCGACATCACCATGTCGGACGAGGACCGCGACTTCCGCGAGCTGGTGCTCGACAACCTGCCCTCGTCCACGGCCGCGGCGGTGAGCGAGCTGTCGTCCTACGACTGGCAGTCCTCCGAGGCGCGCGAGGCCTACGAGCAGATCAAGGACCTGCTCGGCCGCGAGCTGCTCGACCAGCGCTTCGCCGGGATGAAGCAGGCGCTCGAGGGGGCGACCGACGAGGACCGCGCGGCCGTCGCGGAGATGCTGTCCGACCTCAACGACCTGCTCGAGAAGCATGCGGCCGGTGGGGTGAGCGACGAGGAGTTCGAGGAGTTCATGGACAAGCACGGGGATTTCTTCCCCGAGCGTCCGAAGGACATGGACGAGCTCCTCGACTCGCTCGCCCAGCGAGCCGCCGCCGCACAGCGGATGCTCAACTCGATGACCGAGGAGCAGCGCCAGGAGCTCATGGAGCTCTCGCAGCAGGCGTTCGGCTCGCCGCAGCTGATGGAGCAGCTGGCCCGGATGGACGCCAACCTCCAGGCGCTCCGGCCCGGCGAGGACTGGTCGGGGTCGGAGTCGTTCGAGGGCGAGCAGGGCATGGGCCTCGGCGACGGCACGGGTGCACTGCAGGACCTCGCCCAGCTCGACCAGCTGTCCGACCAGCTCGCCCAGTCCTACCAGGGCGCCCGGCTCGACGACGTGGACCTCGACGCCCTCGCCGGTCAGCTCGGCCCGGAGGCCGCCGTCGCCGCGAAGACCCTCCAGGAGCTCGAGCAGGCACTGCGCGACAGCGGCTACCTCAAGCGGGGGTCCGACGGTGAGCTCCGGCTCTCGCCCAAGGCGATGCGTCAGCTCGGCAAGGCGCTGCTGCGCGACGTGGCGGACCGGATGAGCGGTCGCAGCGGCCAGCGCGAGACCCGTACGACGGGACTGGCGGGGGAACCGTCCGGCGCCACCCGGCGGTGGGAGTTCGGCGACACCGAGCCGTGGGACGTGCCACGCACCATCACCAACGCGGTGCTGCGCGACGGCGGCGCCTCACCGGTCCGCATCCGCGTCGACGACATCGAGGTCATCGAGACCGAGGCCCGCACCCAGGCGGCCGTCGCGCTGCTGGTCGACACGTCGTTCTCGATGGCGATGGACGGCCGCTGGGTGCCGATGAAGCGCACCGCGCTCGCCCTCCACCAGCTCGTCCGCTCCCGCTTCCGCGGCGACGACCTCCAGCTCATCGCGTTCGGCCGGCACGCGCAGGTGATGGAGATCGAGCAGCTCACCGGGCTGGACGCCCGGTGGGACAAGGGCACCAACCTCCACCACGGCCTCCTGCTCGCCAACCGGTTCTTCCGCAAGCACCCCAACGCGCAGCCGGTGCTGCTCGTGGTCACCGACGGCGAGCCGACGGCGCACCTCGAGCCCGACGGCGACGTCTGGTTCTCCTACCCGCCGCACCCGCTGACGATCGCCCACTCGGTCCGCGAGCTCGACGCGGCCGCCCGGGTGGGAGCGCAGGTGACGTTCTTCCGGCTCGGCGAGGACCCCGGCCTGGCCCGTTTCATCGACTCGATGGCCCGCCGGGTCGACGGCCGGATGGTGAGCCCCGAGCTCGACGACCTCGGTGCCGCGGTGGTCGGGTCCTACCTCGGCTCGCGCGGTCCGGGGACGTCGTACCGCGAGCACTTCGGCGACGTCTACGGCGGTGGCCGGGGGTTCTGGGTCTGAGCAGGCCGGGCGCGGTCGTCGGATGCCGGCGTGCTTGGGTGGTCGGGTGACCGACCAGCTGACTGCCCGTCGCTTCCTCGAGGCCGAGCCCGCGGCCGTCTTCGCCGTCCTCCGCGACCCGGACGGCCACGTCGACATCGACGCGTCGGGGATGCTCCAGGCCGCCGACGGAGGCCTCGTCGGCGCGGTGGGTGACCGGTTCACCGTTCACATGGACCGTGAGGCGCTCGGCGACCTGCCGATGGGCCGCTACGACGTCGACGTGGTGATCGACCGCTACGAGCCCGACCGCGAGATCGCCTGGTGGATCGACGGCACGGTCAAGCCGCCGATCGCCCACACCTACGGCTACGTCCTCGAGGCCGCCGAGGTCGACGGCCGCAGCGGCACCTGGGTGACGTCGGTCTACGACTGGTCGCACGTCTCCGACGACTGGCGGCCGATCTTCCCGGTGATCGACCAGTCCGCCCTGCGGGCCACACTCGGCATCCTCGACCGCGTGGTGCGCCGCCGCGGTCAGTGACCCGCAGCCTCCAGCATCCGCATCAGCTCGGCTCCCATGTGCTCGATGACGGCGTGGAGGGCCTTGGCGGGGCGCACCATCACGGTGAAGTCGACGATCTGGCCGTCGTCGTCCCACGTGATCATGTCGATCCCGGAGACGTCGAGGCCGCCGACCTCCGTACGGAACTGGAGGACGGCCGAGTCGTCACCGAGCCACTCGCGCTCGTACGTCAGCTGCGGGCCGAGCACGGTGAACGCGGCCGTCAGGTAGCCCACCACCGTGTCGCGACCGACCTGCGGCGTGTGCACGGCCGGGCTGCGGAAGACCGCGTCCGCGGCGATCAGGTCCGGTAGCCCGGCGGGGTCGCGGCTCTCGACGACGGCGTGCCAGCGGGCGAGGGCGCGTGCGGGGTCCATGTCGTCATCGTGCCAGCCGCGACGGTCTGGCAGGGTCTGCTCCGTGGAGCTCCGGGACCTGCCGCGCGTCGTCTGGGCGCTGGCGGCGGCACGGTTCGTCTCGTCGGCCGCGTCGTTCACGATGCTGTTCCTCACGCTCTACCTCACCGGGCCGCGGGAGATGTCGACCGCGACCGCCGGTCTGCTGGCCGGGACGGTCGGCGTCGGGTTCCTGGTGGGCAACTTCACCGGCGGCCGCTGGGGCGACCGCTTCGGCCACCGGCGGGTGCTGCTGGCCGCGAGCTCGACCGGCGGCCTGCTGCTCGTCGCCGTGCCCCTCCTGCCGCTCTGGGCGCTCGTCGCGCTGCTGCCCGTGCAGGCCTACCTGATGGCGACGGGGTCGGTGTCGTCGGGGGCGCTGTCGGCGCTCGCGGTGCCGCGCGGGCAGCGGCGTACGTCGGTCGCGGTCGGGCGGGCCGCCTCCAACGCCGGCTTCGTGCTCGGGCCGCCGCTCGGCGCGCTGCTCGTCACGTGGAGCTACGAGGCGATGTTCGTCGTGGACGGCCTGGCCGTGATCGTCATCCGGTTCGCGCTGAGCCGGGTGCTGCCGCGCGACGCGCCCGACGTCGCAGACGACCGGACGCCCGGCAACGGGCTGCTGCGGACCCTGCGGGCCGACCGGCCGCTCGTCGTGCTGCTCGTGGGGGTCGTGCTGGTCGACCTGGTCTACCGCCAGCTCTACTCGACCCTGCCGCTCCACCTGCGCGACTCGGGGCAGCCGGTCTGGCTCTACGCCACCGTGATCGCCGTCGGCTCCGCGCTGATCCTCGTGCTGGAGATCCCGGTGACCCAGTGGCTCCAGGGGCGAGGGGCGTACGGCGTCATCGCCCTCGGCTACGCGCTCGTGGGCGTCGGGACCGCCATGTTCGCGCTCCCGGTGACGGTCGCGTCCGTGCTGCTGGCGATGGTCGTGCTCACGGCGGGCGAGATCCTCTACAAGACGACCGCGACGGCGCACGTGCTCGACCAGGCCCCCGACCACCTCGTCGGCCAGTACCAGGGCCTCTACACCGGCGCCGCGACCAGCGGGACGCTGATCTCGGCCCCGATCGGCACGGCGGTCTATGCCGCCGCCCCCGCCCTGCTCTGGCCGCTGATGGGCGGGCTCGCGCTCGCCGCTGCGGCGTTCGTGCTGCTGGCCCGCCGCGTGTCGGGGTAGTCCACCGGGAAACGGTCGTCCGCGGGCTGTCACGGCAGCCAGAAACCGGTGGACCACCCGGGCCGGGCAGCCAGAACCCGGTGGACTACCCGGGCAGTGAGGACGGTCAGTCGTCGGCGAAGCCCGGCAGCGACTGCTCGAGGATCTCCCGGAAGGGCGCGGTCGCGTTGAGCTGGCTGAGCATGCCGATCGCGCCGACCCAGGTGCGGTGGATGAGGAGGTACGACGTCGGCAGGTTGAGCTTGAGGGCGAGGGCGAACTCCTCCGAGCGCGGGTCGTTGACCCGCTCGAACTGGGCGCGCATCCACTCGCGGGTGAAGGTGAAGCGCTCGACCGCGGCCGGCTCGACGAACGGTGCGAGGTAGGACAGCACCATCTCCGGGTCGACCTCGATCTTGTCGCGGATGAAGCCCTCCTCGCGCAGTCCCGCCACCAGCGAGTCCGGGTCGGCCTCGAGCGCGATCCGCAGCAGGCGACCCGTCGCCGGCGGCATGGTGCCGCCCTCGAGACGCGCGACGGCACCGAAGTCGAGGACACCCATCCGGCCCAGGCCGCCGTCGGCCGCCGGCAGGATGCGGAAGTTCCCGGGGTGCGGGTCGGCGTGGAGCATGCCGGTCATCCGCGGGCCCTCGAAGAGGAAGCGCACGAAGAGCTCGCCGTAGTGGTCGCGCTCCTCCTGCGTGCCCTCGCGGATGACGTGCGCCAGGGAGTGGGGCGAGTCGAGCCACTCGGTGACCAGCACCTGCTCGCCGACCGACACCACGGCCGGGACCACGATGTCGGGGTGGTCCGCGAACGCCTCGGCGTACGCCGCCTGCGCCTCCGCCTCGAGGTGGTAGTCGAGCTCGTCGGCCGCGCGGGCCTGGAGCTCGGCCACGAGCGGCTTGATGTCGAGCCCGGGGAAGACCGGCGCGACGCCGCGGGCGAGGCGAGCGATCTGGCGCAGGTCGGACATCAGCGCCTCGCCGGCGCCGGGGTACTGGACCTTGACCGCGACGTCGCGCTCGGCGCCGTCGTCGGTCGCGTGGTCGACCCACCGGCCGCGGTGTACCTGGCCGATCGAGGCGGCGGCGGTGGGCGCGCCGTCGAGCCAGACCAGCCGCTCCTTCCAGTCCGCCCCCAAGTGCGTGGTGAGCTGCTGGCGGACGGTCGCGGTCGGCATCGGGGGAGCGGAGTCCTGGAGCGCGGTGAGGTGCTCGCGGTAGGGCGCGGCCAGCTCCTCGGGCAGCGCCGACTCCATCACGCTCAGGACCTGGCCGAACTTCATCGCGCCGCCCTTGAGCTCACCCAGCGTGCGGAACAGCTGTTCGGCCGTGCGCTGCTGGACCTCGCTCAGCACGGCGTCGGCGTTGCGCCCGCCGAGGCGCTTGCCGAACCCGATCGCGGAGCGACCGGCGTAGCCCAGGGGCAACGCCGCGAGTCGTGCCGTGCGGGCCGCGGCCTTGCGTGGGAGCTCGGTCATGCACCCATCATCCCCCCGGCTCCAATCCGGGCCCGGTCCGGCTCCGAAGTGATGGTGCTCTGGGGCGTGACCTGCCGCACTCCGCGTCGTTGTGGAGGGCAAGACCCCACGTCCCTCGGGAGGATCCACGTGCGACTCAAGCCAGCGCTCGCCTGCACCGCGAGCATCCTCGCCGCCTCGGCGGCCTTCGTCTCCGGCGGCACCGCCACGGCAGCCGTGTCCGGCGCACCGCGGCTCGCTCAGGCCAACGTGTCCGACTTCCTCGCCGGCCAGCTCTCGGGCCTGACCGGACGGACCACCGTGCTGGTGCACGGGACCGACCTCGCCGCCGCCCGCCAGGCCGTCGCCGCGACCGGGATGACCAAGAAGGGCGAGTACAAGGGCATCGGCGTCGTCATCGCCAACGCCACCAAGTCGCAGATCGCGGCCGTCCGCACGCAGAGCGGAGTGACGTACGTCGAGGGCGGCGCGCAGCCCATCGAGTTCTTCCAGGAGACGTCCAACACCGCGACCCGCGGCGCGGAGGCGGCCTCGACGCTGACCGGCGCCGACGGCAGCCCGCTGACCGGCAAGGGCGTCAGCGTCGCGGTCATCGACTCCGGTGTCGACCCGACCCACCCCTACTTCAAGGAGGCCGACGGCTCGTCCGCCGTCGTCGCCAACCTGAAGGCTCTCTGCGAGCCGCTGACCGAGACCTGCTCGGTCCAGAAGGTGCCCAGCTTCGTCGACACCGACACCCTGTCGCTCGGCGGCCACGGCACCCACGTCAACGGCATCGTGGCCGGTCGTCCGACCACGCTGTCCGACGGCGGCAAGCTCCAGGGTGCGGCTCCCGGCGCCAAGCTGGTCTCGATCTCCACCGGTGCGGGCATCGTGATCCTCGGTGCCGACTCGGCGCTCAACTGGGTCCTCGAGAACCACGCCGCCCCGTGCGGCGCGGGCGTCCCGGCCTCGACCTGCCCGCCGATCAAGGTCACCAACAACTCCTACGGTCCGACGGGCGGCGGCGAGTTCGACCCAGAGTCGGCCACCGTCAAGCTCCAGCGGGCCCTCGCGGCCGAGGGCGTGGTGACCGTCTGGGCGGCCGGCAACGACGGCGGCGACGGCTCGACGAGCCTGACCAACCCGCCCGGCCAGGACCCGACCGGCGGCATCCTCTCGGTGGCGTCCTTCTACGACCAGGACACCGGCACCCGCGACGGCACCGTGTCGGACTACAGCTCGCGCGGGCTCTCCTCGGACGCCTCGACCTGGCCGGACATCTCCGCGCCCGGTGAGAACATCACCTCGTCCTGCCGCCTCTACCTGGCGATCTGCGCGACCGGCCTCGACCCGCAGAACGGGCCCGGTCCGCTGGACATCGGCACCTTCAACACGATCAGCGGCACCTCGATGGCTGCCCCGCACATCGCGGGCATCGTCGCCCAGCTGTTCCAGGCCAAGCCGTCTGCGACCCCCGCCGACATCGAGCGGGCGCTGAAGGTCTCCGCCTACAAGTACTCCGACGGGGCGGGCTACACGTCCGGCCCGCTCGGCACCACGTCGTACGACAAGGGCTACGGCCTCGTCGACGTCGTCGCAGCAGTCGCCGCGCTGGGCTGACCACCGAGCAGACCGGGCGACACACAGACCCTCCAGGGGGGAGCCACCGCGCAACAGGGGCGCAGTGGAAAGAGCGGGCGGGAGCGAGAGCTCCCGCCCGCTCTCCTGTCGTCATTGGTTGGATGGGGTGCATGGAGCTCGAGTTCAGCGGTGAGGTCGTGGAGTGGCGCGGGCCTGCGCCCTACTGCTTCGTCCCGCTGCCGCTCGACGCCGCCGACCTCGTCAACGAGGTGAAGGCGGAGGTCGTCTACTGGGGCGTGGTGCCGGTGCGCGCCCGGATCTGCGACACCGAGTTCACCACCGCGATGTTCCCGCGCGAGGAGACGTGGTTCCTGCCCGTGAAGGTCGCCGTGCGCCGGGCCGAGGGAATCGGCCTCGGCGACGTGGTCGACGTACGCCTCCAGGTGGGGCGTTAGGCCGCTGCGGGCTCGGCGCGGCCGCGACGAGCGGTCAGGTAGAGGCTCAGCGCGACGTAGTAGGCGATGTAGGCCACCGAGATCGCCAACCAGACGACGCTCGGGTCGGGTGCCTGCACCAGCAGCACTGCATAGCTGACGAGCCACAGGCAGGTCAGGGCGAGCGTGGGCACCTGGAGGGTGGTCGTGCGCGAGGGGTAGACGTAGCCGATCGGCACGAACACCAGCACCGCGCAGACCAGCAGCACGGCGGCGGCCGCACCGGGGGACAGCTCGAGCACGATGATGTAGAACGCGGCGATGTTCCAGTAGCTCGGGAAGCCGAGGAACAGGTGGTCGTCGGTCTTCGCGTCGACGCGGCAGAACTGGTAGGCCGACGCCAGCAGGGGGACGACCGCGAGCACCTTCGCCGAGGCGCCGTCGCCGAGCAGGCCGCCGCTCCACAGCAGCACCATCGGCAGGAACGCGTAGGTGATGTAGTCGACGATGTTGTCCAGCAGCGCCCCGTCGAACCACGGCACGTGGCGCTTGACCTGCACCCAGCGCGCGAGCATCCCGTCGGTGCCGTCGACGACCATGGTGGCCAGGAACAGCCAGAGGCACTGCGTGGTGTCGCCCTCCATGACCGCGACGACCGCGAGGAAGGCCAGCACGAGCCCGGAGGCGGTGTAGGCGTGCACGAGCCAGGAGGCGATCGTCGGGAGGGTGCTCCGGGGGGAGGCCACGTCCCCTCCTCGGTCGTCGGTTGGGTGAGTCGAGAGGTGGATCATGTCAGACGGGGTCGCAGGACACGCAACCTCCATGCAACCCCGACGGCGGCTTCCGCGTCCTCAAGGTGCCCCGGACGACCGGGAGCACGACACGACGAACGGAAAGAGCACCATGCGTACGACCATCCTGAGCGCCGCGACCCTGACGATCGCCGCCCTCGCCCTGACCCAGCTCCCGGCTCACGCCGACGGACTCGGCCTCGCGGACCAGGAGGACCTCGCCCACGGCGTCGACCTCCTCTCGGTGGAGGTGCAGCACGGCGCTCGCAACGTGGTCGTGACCACGACCCACACCGACCTGGTGGAGTCGTACCGGTCCGGCTCGTCCGGCGCGGTCTTCCTCGACACCGACCCGAGCGACCCCGGCCCGGAGTACGTCTTCGCCGGCGGCTACTTCGTCGGCACCGACTACACCCTGCTCCACACCGACGGCTTCGCGACCTCCGCGTGGGGCGACCCCGTCGAGGGCTCCTACCGGATGAAGGTCGACTACGACGCCGAGCAGGTCCGGATGCGGATCTCCCGCGACGCGATCGGCTCGCCGGACGAGGTCCGGGTCGCCGTACGCGTCGCCGGCACGCGACCCAACGGCAAGGACACCAGGAAGGACTGGCTCGTCGCGCCCCGCACCTTCACCGACTGGGTCGCGCAGTAGCCCGGGCTACTTGATCTCGCGGACCTCCTGCGGCCAGCCGCAGCCCTCGGCGACCCTGGCGGCCCACTCCCGGGCCTCCTCGATCGTCTCCACCTCGATGATGGTGATGCCACCGAGGTACTCCGTCACCTCGGTGTAGGGGCCGTCGGTCACCAGCATCTCGCCGCTGGTGCCGTCGGCGCTGAAGGCCAGCTCCATCTCCTCGACGAGGCCGCCGGCGAAGACCAGGACGCCGGCGGCCTCCATGTCGGCGACGACCTTCCTGGAGGGCTCGACGCGGGTCTGGTACCACTCCGCGGGGTGGTCCCCGACCCACTGCTGCATGAAGTAGATCGCGTACCTGGTCTTCGGCTCGGTCATGTCACTCCTCGGCTGCGGGCCGCCCCGTGCGGCCCTCCGACACTCTGACGGACGGACCGGCCCGGAATCGACAGGTAGTGGCGCGGAAGGTCGTGCCGCGAGCGACACGTGTCCGCGACGTGGCCCCGCCGTGAGTCGTTCGAGGGCCACATCTCGGACACGTGTGGACACTTCCTCCAGACCCGGGGCGGCGGCAGGCGTCAGGGGGAAGCGGAGCCGGTGTCCTCGACCAGGACCGGCCGGCAGGCGAACCAGCCGGCGAGTACGCCGACGACGGCGCTCGTGGACAGCACGACGAGCGGTGCCGTCCACGAGCCCGTCGCCTCGCGCACCAGTCCGAGGCCGATCGGACCCAGGCAGGCCAGTCCGTAGCCGATGCCCTGCACGAACCCGGAGACCGTCGAGGCGGACTGCGGGGTCCGGGTGCGGAGGTTGACGAGCGTCAGGCAGAGCGGGAAGGTGCTGACCCCGATCCCGAGCGCGCACATCCAGAGCACCGTGCCGTCCACCGGGGAGAGGGCGAGGCCCGTGTAGCCCAGGACCAGGAGCGCCGAGCAGATGACGACGACCGGGAACGGGTTGCGCATCCGGGTGGCGAGCTGGGGGACGACGAGGGCGGCGAGCACGCCCCAGGCCGAGTAGAGCGCGAGCATGGAGCCGCCCCGGGTCGCGCTCGCCCCGGCGTCGGTGAGCACGGACGGCACCCACGTGATGATGCTGTAGTTGGCGACCGAGACGGCAGCGAACAGTCCCACCAGCCCCCAGGCGGTCGACGAGCGCACCGGTCGACGCTGGGCGCCGGGTCCCGAGGCGACGGCGCGGTGGTCGGCCGGGAGCCGGAGGGCGAGCGTCAGCCAGATGACCGCCGCAACGGCGGCGGGGACTGCCCAGATCCCCAGCGACAGGCGCCACGACGTCGCCTGGGCGACGGGCACCGCCAGCAGGGGAGCGACGAACTGGCCCGTCTGCAGCAGGAGCAGGTAGCCCGAGGTCCAGGCTGCGACCCGTTCGGCGAACCACGCCTTGATGAGGGGAACGATCACGACGTTGGCCGCCCCGATGCCTGCCAGCGCGAGGACGGTCGACGCGACGAGCGTCAGCGGGGTCGGGGCGATCGCTCGCAGGACCAGGGCCGTCGCGGACAGGCCGAGCGCGGCCGCGGCGGTCCGTTCGAGCCCGTACCGCCGCGTGAGGACGGGGGCGAGGAAGCCGAAGACGGCGAACGTCGCTGCCGGAACGGTGCCCAGCAGCCCCGCGAGGGCGAGCCCGAAGCCCAGGTCGGCCCCGATCGTCTCCAGCAGGGGTGGCAACCCGGTCACCGCGGTGCGCAGGTCGAGCGCCGTCAGTGCGACGGCGAGCGCGGCGAAGGTGGCGAGGCGTCCACGACCCTGGAGGGTGTGCGACGGCAGCAACGACGTCATGCTGGACTCCACGGGTCGGTCAATGATGGGATCATGGGATGAATGACGGAGAGTCTGGCACGGCGAGGTCGGTGCGTCGAGTGGGACTGATCGACCAGGTCGCCGGCCGCTTCCACGACGAGATCACGTCGGGGCGGTGGCCCGTGGGTGCCCAGATCCCCATCGAGGCCGAGCTCGCCGAGGCGTTCGGAGTGGGGCGCAACACGGTGCGCGAGGCGCTGCAGTCGCTCGTGCGCGCCGGCCTGCTGAGCCGGGAGCAGGGTCGCGGCACCTTCGTGATCGCCAGCACCGAGCTCCCCGGCTCGCTCGTCCGCGAGCTGTCCGGCGGCAGCCGTCACCACTACCTCGAGCTGCGCCTCGCGCTCGACAGCACCGCGGCCTCGCTGGCCGCCCTGCGTCGGACCGGCGCGGACGTCGAGCGGCTCCGCGAGCTGCGTGACGAGCGCGAGAGGGCCTGGGCCACGGCCGACGGCGATCTCAGGGCGCACGCCGACCTCGCCCTGCACCAGGCGGTGGTGGAGGCGACGCACAACCCGCTCTACGTCCGGCTCTACGCGGGCATGACCGACGTCTTCGCGGCGCACATGCGCGACGAGGAGTCAGGGGACGACGAGACCGCTCACCGTCACCACCGCGACCTCGTCGAGGCGATCGCGGCGGGTGACCCGGAGCGCGCCTCGGCACTCGTCCGGGACATCTTCGAGCCCTTCATGGGCTGACCGGTCGTCCGTCGGGGACGGACCGGGGGACCTCAGGCCGACTCGGGGAACTTCACGCCGGTGTTGGCGTGGCACCGGTAGCCGAAGGGGTTCTTGGCGAGGTACTGCTGGTGGGAGCAATCTTGCCTACGACGCAGTAGGTGGATCATCGCCGACTGGTCTCTTGAGGCCTCCGGCTCCGGTGCGACGCCCGCAACGTCTCTGACACAGGGTCCGACCTCGTAGAGGTCGGACCCTTCGTCGCGTCCCTCCTAAGAAGACGCGCCGCCGCCCGGTTATGTCTTACATCTAAGCGTCCAAGTTTCGTATAACATCTCCGTCTAGACGGAGACGGCCATCTAGTGTATGATGGTGACATCAACTGACGACGGAAGGAGGCATCATGAGCGAATCAGCAGCAGAAGGCACCGGCGCGGGTCTGCAGGACTTTCTGGCCTGGGCCGGGCGGACGGGCGAGATGAACCCGACGACGGCGGAAGCATGGGCCGTCGCGTGCCGACGCGTGCTTGCTCTTGAGGACGACCCGGAGAACGTCGACTTGCGACAGGTGGACGTTGACACGCTCCTCAGCCGGTTCGAGAACCTGAACCGAACCAAGTTCACGTCGTCCAGCATGAAGACCTACCAGTCCCGGTTCAGGGCCGCTGTTACCGCCTACTTGGCTTGGCTCGCGAACGAGCCTTGGAAGCCTGCCAAGCGGCTGTCCCGGAAGAAGTCGGACTCCGGCAACGGGTCTGGCGCGGCTACGCCCGCCAGTGGGGCGACCGAGAAGTCGACGACGCACGCTGCCGTGAGCACGCCCAAGCAGCCCGCGCACGAGACGGCTCCGCGACTGGTCACGTACCAAGTGCCGCTGCGGCCTGATCTGATGATCAGCATCAGCCTGCCGGTCGACCTCAACGAGGCTGATGCAGCACGAATCTCGGCGTTCGTCAGCAGCCTGGCATTCACCGTGAGCCACTCGCCGACCATGTCGGCGAGTTCAGGACTCCGAACCGACGGAGGTTGATGTGCCCATCATGCTGATGGGCGGTCGTCCATGAGTAGACCAGTCAGGGTCGACGACCGCCCCCGGGTGAACGAGAAGGTACTTCGCTGCCAGGCGGGACTTCTCTTCATTCGCAGGGGTAAGAGTACCTCAGGACCGCCCTGAGCGGTCGGTCGTAGGGCGATGCCGCACTGACTTGCGGCATCGCCCTTCGACGTCACAGTTAGACGGTGTCAGGAAACTTCACACCAGTGTTCGCGTGACACCTGTACCCAAACGGGTTGCGCGCCAAATACTGCTGGTGGGCGTCCTCGGCGTAGAAGTACGGCGTCTCGCTGGCGGGGCGGATCTCGGTGGTGATCTCGCCGAGGCCGCGGCGGGCGAGCTCGTCGCCGTAGACCTGGGTCAGCTCGCGCGCGGTCTGCTCCTGCTCGGGGCTTGTGAAGTAGATCGCGGAGCGGTACTGGGTGCCGACGTCGTTGCCCTGGCGCATGCCCTGGGTCGGGTCGTGGATCTCGAAAAACTTCTTGAGCAGGTCGGCGTAGGAGACCACGGCCGGGTCGAAGACGACGCGGATCGCCTCGGTGTGCCCGGTCCGGCCGCTGCAGACCTCTTCGTAGGTCGGGTTCGGGGTGCTGCCGCCGGCGTAGCCGACGGACGTCGACCAGACGCCGGGCAGCTGCCAGTAGATCTCCTCCGCGCCCCAGAAGCAGCCCAGGCCGAGGACGGCGACCTCGTGGCCGGCCGGGACCTCGTCGGTGACGACGGGGGTGTGGAGGACGACGTGCTCGCCGAGGCTCCACATCTGCTGCTCACGGCCGGGGAGGGCCTGGTCGGGCGTGGGGAGGGTGGAGGGCTTGCCGAATCCGAACATGCCTCCATTCTCCCCCGTCGGACAAGGGCGGAGGGGGTGGTCTACGTGGAACTACGTGGTCTAGACGTCGTGCTGCCACCGATGTGCTCGCCGGTGCCGACGCGCAGGGTGCTGCCAACCGATCCGTCTCGGATCCTGATCGAAAGGCCACCACTTCATGCTGTTCCGCTCAAGCACCTACGCCAACGTCGCGTCGACCCTGGCACTCGTCGTCGCCCTCGGGGGCACCAGCTACGCCGCCGTGGCCGTCGCCAAGAACTCGGTCGGTTCGTCGCAGATCATCAACTCGTCCATCAAGAGCGCCGACGTCAAGAACGGCGCCCTCAAGGCGGCCGACTTCAAGGCCGGCGAGCTCCCGGCGGGGGCGCAGGGTCCGGCCGGACCGGCTGGTCCTGCGGGCGCGGCCGGTCCTGCCGGTGCCGCCGGGACCGCCCGCGCGTACGCCTACGTCTCGCCGGTCGGCCCGACCCTCACCCGGGCCAAGGGCTTCACCTCGGTGCGCCGCACGACGACGGGCTACTACTGCCTCCTGCTGCCCGGGATCGACCAGGGGCCGCTCCCCGTGCTGACGGCCGTGGACTACCGGAACACCACGGGACCCGAGGGCAACACGGCCGCCATGTGGGACGCGGACGCGAACTGCAACGCCGACGAGGTCGGCGTCGTCACCGACCGCATCGCCGACGCCTACGCGCCTGCCGACTTCAGCAACACGGTGGCGTTCACCGTGCTGGTTCCCTGACGACCGATCGCGACACAGCTGCAGGGAACGGCCGCCGCCGGCGTGGGTGCGGCGGCCGTTCCGCTGTCCGGGCTGCTGACGGCTGGGTCTACGCTCGACCGGTGACCCAGGAACGTGCCAACAAGACCGGATTCGAGACGCGTGCGATCCACGCCGGCTACGAGCCCGACGCGATGACCGGAGCGGTGAACCCGCCCATCTACGCCAGCAGCACCTACAAGCAGGACGGCGTCGGCGGCCTGCGCGGCGGCTACGAGTACAGCCGCTCCGGCAACCCCACGCGTACGGCGCTCGAGGGCGCGCTCGCGGCCGTCGAGGACGGCGAGAAGGGGTTCGCCTTCGCCTCCGGCCTGGCCGCCGAGGACGCGATCATCCGCGCGCTGACCGCGCCCGGCGACCACGTCGTCATCCCCGACGACGCCTACGGCGGCACGTTCCGCCTGTTCGACAAGGTCGCCAAGCTCTGGGGCACCGCCCACAGCCCCGCGCCGGTCGCCGACACCGAGGCCGTCGCGGCGGCGATCGAGCCCGGTCGCACCAAGCTGGTCTGGGTCGAGACGCCGACCAACCCGATGCTGACCATCGGCGACATCGAGGCGCTCGCAACCGTCGCCCACGACGCCGGCGCCCTGCTCGTGGTCGACAACACCTTCGCCTCGCCCTACCTCCAGCAGCCGCTGACCCTCGGCGCGGACGTGGTGGTGCACTCGACCACGAAGTACGTCGGCGGACACAGCGACGTCGTCGGGGGAGCGGTGGTCGTCCGCGACCTCGACCTCGCCGAGAAGATCGGCTTCCACCAGAACGCCATGGGCGCGGTCGCCGGACCGTTCGACGCGTTCCTCACGCACCGCGGCCTCAAGACGCTCGGCGTACGCATGGACCGCCACTGCGACAACGCCGAGAGGGTCGTCGAGTTCCTCGACGGCGACCCGCGGGTCACCGAGGTGATCTACCCCGGTCTCGCCGCGCACCCCGGCCACGAGGTCGCCGCCCGGCAGATGAAGCGGTTCGGCGGGATGATCTCGTTCCGCGTCGCGGGTGGCGAGCAGCAGGCCCTCGCGGTCTGCGAGCGCGCCGACGTGTTCACCCTCGGTGAGTCGCTCGGCGGCGTCGAGTCGCTCATCGAGCACCCGGGACGGATGACGCACGCGAGCGTCGCCGGCACCGACCTCGAGGTCCCCGCCGACCTGATCCGGCTCAGCGTCGGCATCGAGAGCGTCGACGACCTGGTCGCCGACCTCGACCGGGCCCTCGGCTGACGTGACCGACCAGCCCGACGTCCGGTTCTCGCTCGCCAACGAGCGCACCTTCCTCGCCTACGAGCGCACCGCGGTCGGGCTGGTCGCCGCTGCCCTCGCCGTCTTCCACCTGCTCGACCCGTCGTGGGCGCAGCGGCTGCTCGGCGTCCTGCTGGTGGCCTCGGCCCTGCTCGCCGCCGGAGGCGGGTGGCTGCGCTACCGCCAGGCCGACCGGGCGATCCGCAACGGCGAGGACCTCGCCGCCGGACCGACCGTGCACCTGCTCGCGGCCGCCGTGGTCGTGGTGATCGTCGTCGCCGGGATCTCGGTGGTCGTGTGAGCGGCGACCTCACCGTCTGCGTCGACTTCGGCTCCACCTTCACCAAGGCGGCACTGGTCGACCTCGACACCGGTGACCTCCTCGCCACGGCGAGCCACCCGACCACCCTCCCGGACGAGTCGGGGGATGGCGACGTGCTCGACGGGTACGACGCCTGCATGCGCGTGCTCGCCGAGCAGGACCCCGCCGCGACCGACGCCGACGTGCTCGCCTGCTCCAGCGCGGGCGGCGGCCTGCGGGTCGCAGTGGTCGGCAACGAGGAGCTCGTCACCGCGGAGGCGGGGCGGCGCGTCGCGCTGTCCAGCGGAGGCAAGGTCGTCGCGGTCCTGCCGATGTCGGACGGCGGGCTCGACGGTGACGCGCTCCGTGCGGCCGAGGCCGACATCGTCCTGCTGACCGGCGGCACCGACGGCGGCAACACCGAGGCCGCGGTGGGCGCCGCGACCGCACTGGCCGCCCTCGGCTGGGACCGTCCGGTCGTCGTGGCGTGCAACGCCGACGCGCGTGACGAGGTGTCCCGGACGCTCGCCGGGACGCCCCACGTCCTCGCCGACAACGTCGTGCCGAAGATCGGGGTGCTCGCCCCCGACAGCGCCCGGGCCGCGATCCGCGAGATGTTCCTGTCCCACGTGATCGGCGGCAAGCACCTCAGCAGCCGCACCGACGCCCGCGGCCGCAGCTTCACCGACCTGGTGCGTGGCGCGACCCCGGACGTCGTGCTCACCGGCGTCGAGCTGCTCGCGCGGGGCCTCGACGACCAGCACCCCGGAGCCGGCGACGTGGTCGTCGTCGACGTCGGCGGCGCGACGACCGACGTGCACAGCGTGGTCGAGCTCGACCCCGAGGACAGTGGGCTGGCCCGCGAGGTCGTCGCGACGACCCCCGTCACCCGCACCGTCGAGGGCGACCTCGGCATGCGGTGGTCGGCGATGTCCACCGTCGAGGCGGCCGGTCGCGACGACCTGCGCGCGGCGGGCGTACGACGTCGCGAGCAGCCGGACTTCCTGCCCGACACCGACGAGGAGCAGGACGCCGACCTCGAGATCGCGGCCGCCGCGGTGCGGATCGCGCTCGAGCGCCACGCCGGCCGGTCGAAGGTGATCGTCAGCCCGGAGGGCCGCGTCGTCGAGCGCAGCGGCAAGGACCTCCGCGAGGTCGACCTGCTGGTGGGGTCGGGTGGCGTGCTGCGCCACGGCGGCCCCGACGCCGTACGCCGGGTGCTGGAGCCCGCGACGGGCGATGCCTTCGAGGGCGGGTGGCAGCTCCCGCGCGACCCGGCCGTGGTCGTGGACCACGACTACGTGCTCGCGGCGGCGGGCCTGCTCGCGGCCGAGCACCCCCTGGCGGCGCACCGGCTGGTCGAGCGACTGCGGTCGGCGGGGGATCGGTAGCGTGGCCGACGTGAACGACGAGCGGGACGAGACGGACGAGGAGTCGGGCCGTCGCAGGCTCTTCGCCGCACTGGCCCGCAGCGAGGACGACGACCGGCTGAGCGAGCGGATCGTCAGCCAGTGGGCGCAGGCGCGCGCCGAGCGCCGCGTCGAGCCCGCCTTCACCACCGGCCCGTCCAACTTCAGTCGCGCCCAGGTGCCGTGGGGCCTCGACCTCGCCGCGGCCTGGGCGTGGCGGCTCATCGTCATCATCGTCGCGGCGCTCGGGCTGCTCTGGACACTGCGCTACTTCGCGGTGATCACGCTGCCGCTGGCCGTCTCGCTGCTGATCGCGGCCCTCGCGGTGCCGCTGGTCAACCTCCTGCGGCGGAGCGGGATGCCCCGCGGGCCGTCGACCGGCATCGTCATGGTGCTCGGCATCGGCACCGTGGCGCTGCTGCTGACCTTCGTCGGCCAGCAGGTGGCGGCCGGCGCGAGCGACCTCGCCGACTCGGTGGTGCAGGGCCTGGAGCAGGTGCGCGAGTGGCTGCGCACCGGTCCGCTGCACGTCTCGGACTCGCAGCTCGACGACTACCTCAAGGGCGTGCAGTCGGCCGTCACCGACAGCACCGGCACCGACGGCGTCGTCACCCGCGTCACCGAGGTCGGCACCGCGGTCGGGCACGTCGTCGCGGGCTTCTTCATCGTGCTGTTCTCCACCTACTTCTTCCTCGCCGACGGCGACCGCATCTGGGCCTGGCTCGTGCGGATCGCGCCGCGGGCCGCCCGGGAGCGCGTCGACGCCTCGGGTCGCGTCGCCTGGGTGTCGCTGACCCAGTTCGTCCGCGCGACCGTGCTGGTCGCCCTAGCCGACGCGATCGGGATCATGCTGGTCGCCTGGTTCCTCGACGTGCCGTTCGTCGTCGCGATCGGTGTGCTGGTCTTCCTCGGCGCCTTCGTCCCGATGATCGGCGCCACGATCGCCGGGTCGGTCGCGATCCTGGTCGCGCTCGTCGACCAGGGGCCGTGGACCGCGGTCCTGATGCTGATCGGCGTGATCGTCGTCCAGCAGATCGAGGGCCACGTCCTCCAGCCCTTCCTGATGGGTCGCTTCGTCTCGCTCCACCCGCTCGGCGTGATCGTCGCCATCGGGTGCGGCGTCCTCGTGGCGGGTGTCGCCGGCGCGCTGATCGCCGTACCCCTCGCCGCGGCCGGCAACGCCGTCGCGCAGCACCTGGCGACCTACACCGACATCGGTGAGGACGAACCGGACGACGCGCTCGACGACGACCTCGCACCGGACGGGTCGCCACCGTCCAGCACCCCACCGGACGACGGCCCGCTGACCGGGCCGTCGGCCCCGGAGGACGACGACGAGGAGGCACCCCGATGACCGAGCAGGTGGCCCTGGCCGACATCGTCGCCGCGCGCGAGGTCCTCGAGGGCGTCACCGTGACGACGCCGATGGAGGAGTCGCGCTGGCTCTCGTCGCTGGTCGGCGGGCCGGTGCTGCTCAAGTGCGAGAACCTCCAGCGCACGGGCTCGTTCAAGTCACGCGGCGCGTTCGTCCGGATCTCCCGGCTCTCCGAGGAGGAGCGCGCGCACGGCGTCGTCGCGGCCTCGGCCGGCAACCACGCCCAGGGCGTCGCGCTCGCCGCGACCACGCTCGGCATCCGCTCGACCGTCTTCATGCCCGAGGGGGCGCCGATCCCCAAGGAGAAGGCGACCCGCGGCTACGGCGCCGACGTGGTCTTCCACGGGCGCTACCTCGAGGACTCGCTGGCTGCGGCGCGGGCCTTCGCCGACGAGACCGGTGCCGTCCTGATCCACCCGTTCGACCACGTGGACATCGTCGCCGGGCAGGGCACGCTCGGGCTCGAGGTGCTCGAGCAGGCGCCGGACGTACGCACGGTGCTGGTGCCGACCGGCGGTGGCGGGCTGCTCGCCGGGGTGGCGGTCGCGATCAAGGCGATGCGCCCGGACGTCCGCGTGGTGGGGGTGCAGGCCGAGGGTGCCGCCGCGTTCCCGGGTTCGCTCGCTGCGGGCGAGCCAGTGCCGCTGGGATCGATGAGCACGATGGCTGACGGGATCGCGGTCGGCCGGCCCGGCGACATCACGTTCGCCGCGGTCCGTGACCACGTCGACGACATCATCACGGTCAGCGAGGAGTCGCTCTCGCAGGCGCTGCTCTCCCTGGTCGAGCGGGCCAAGCAGGTCGTGGAGCCCGCCGGTGCCGCCGCCGTCGCTGCGCTGCTCGACAACCCCGGCGGCTTCGAGACCCCCGCGGTCGCCGTGCTGTCGGGCGGCAACATCGACCCGCTGCTCCTCAGCAAGGTGATCCGCCACGGGCTCGCCGCCGCGGGTCGCTACCTCTACCTCCGGGTCTGCATCCCCGACGTCCCCGGCGGGCTGTCGTCGCTGCTGGCCGAGATCGGCGACGAGGGCGCCAACGTGCTCGAGGTCGCCCACGAGCGGATCTCCCCGTCGCTGACCCTCAACGAGGTCGAGGTGCGCATCCAGCTCGAGACCCGCGGCGAGGCGCACGCCGAGCACCTGATGGAGCGGCTGCGCCAGCGGGGCTACCGCGTCTCCGACTGACCTGCCTCGTGTCGCGATCCCCGGGTAACCGGTGAAACTGGAGCCTCCCCTGCGAAACTTCGCACTGGAACCTCCAGTTTCCCCGGGTAACCGGGGAAACCGACACGACCCCCGAACACGCCGGGCGGTGGTCCAGCCACCGTCCGAATGATCGGAAGGGGGATGGACCACCGCCCAGGACGGTGATCGGGTGAAGGCAGGTCAGGCGCGGTAGGGCTCGGCGTCGACGATCGTGACGCTGATCTCCTTGCCGTTGGGCGCGGTGTAGGACACCTCGTCGCCCTTGGTCTTGCCGTTGATCGCGGCGCCCATGGCCGACTCGGGGGAGTACACGTCGAGCGTGTCGCCCTCGCCGAGGTTCTCGCGGGCACCGAGGAGGAACTTCTCGTGGTCGCCGTCGCCGAAGTCGACGGTCACGACCATGCCGGGCTCGACGACGCCGTCGTCGGGAGGCGTCTCGCCGACCTCCGCGCGTCGCATCATGTCCTCGAGCTGGCGGATCCGGGCCTCCTGCTTGCCCTGGTCGTCCTTGGCCGCGTGGTAGCCGCTGTTCTCCTTGAGGTCGCCCTCGTCGCGCGCAGCGGCGATCTTCTCGATGATCTCCTGGCGCTTGGGGCCCCTGAGGTCGTCGAGCTCGGCCTGCAGCTTGTCGTAGGCCTCCTGGGTCAGCCAGATGGTGCCCTGGTCGGTCATGTCGTTGCTCCTGCTTCGCGTTGTCGGGTAGGTCTGGATGTGCTCCAGCGCACCCGGAGCGGGTCGATGGTGCCGGTCGTCCGTCCGATCGGGGTCGGCGCGGTCGCGGACCTTGATGTGGCATGGACCAGCGCACCCGGGACGGGCAGAACGTCCAGATTAGCAACACCCGCGCCAAAACGCAGGTCGTACGCCGTCTGGACCGGTCAGCGCGGTCGCGGCTGCCCGTCGGCGGTGCAGCCCAGCTTCTCCACGGTGGTGGCACGGCGCTCGGTGCGGATCACGACCTGGTTGCTGCCTCCGACGGGGGTGAATGCCAGCTCGCCGACCGGCGTGTGGTCCTCGGCGAAGGCGCGCAGCCGGCAGCTCGCCTCGACGTCGTCGCCCAGGCGTACGTCCAGGCGTGCCTGCGTCTCGTGGTCGCTCGTGACCTGGAAGGAGACGAGCTCGGAGGTGACCGCGGGGGTGGTGTGGAACCACACCGTCCAGCCCAGCCAGCCGAGCCCGACCACGGCGAGCACGGCGGCCAGCGACACCGCGGCCGGGCGCCGCCAGCGTGAGGGTGTGCCGTAGCGGTCGGCGAGGTCGGTGGTCACGGTCAGAGCGTAAGAGAGGGCTCCTAGGATGGAGACCATGGCCCGACCCCCCGCAGACCAGTCGCGCACCGGTCTCCGACTCATGCACGTCCACGCCCACCCCGACGATGAGTCGAGCAAGGGCGCCGCCTCCACCGCGAAGTACGTCGCCGAGGGCGTCGACGTGCACGTCGCCACCTGCACCGGTGGCGAGCGCGGCTCGGTCCTCAACCCCAAGATGGACCGCCCCGAGGTCTGGGAGAACATCTCGGAGATCCGCCGCGAGGAGATGCACCGCGCCCGCGACATCCTCGGCATCCGGCAGGACTGGCTCGGCTTCGTCGACTCCGGCTGGCCGGAGGGCGACCCCAAGCCGCCGCTGCCCGAGGGCTGCTTCGCGCTGGTCCCGCTCGAGGAGTCGGCCGAGCGCCTCGTGCGGCTGATCCGCGAGTTCCGCCCGCACGTGGTGACGACGTACGACGAGCGCGGGGGCTACCCGCACCCCGACCACATCCGCTGCCACGAGGTCTCCGTCGCTGCGTTCGAGGCGGCCGGCGACCCGGAGAAGTACCCGGACGCCGGCGAGCCGTGGCAGCCGATGAAGCTCTACTACCACCACGGCTGGAGCTGGGCGAAGACCAACGCCCTGCACCAGGCGATGCTCGACCACGGTCTGGAGTCGCCCTACGCGGAGCGGCTCGAGAAGTGGGAGCGCGAGCCCGACTGGGACGACCGGATCACCACCAAGGTCCCGTGCGGGGACTACTTCGGGGTCCGCGACCAGGCGCTGCTGGCCCACGCGACGCAGATCGACCCCGACGGGATGTGGTTCGCGATCCCGCGCGAGATCCAGCAGAAGACGTGGCCCACCGAGGACTACGAGCTGGTCTCGTCGACCGTCGAGAGCGTGCTGCCGGAGGACGACCTGTTCGCCGGCATCCCCACGCCCGCTCCCTGATTGGGAAGTGGGACACTGGGGTCATGTCCCTGCTGATCGTCTCGCTGTCCGTGCTCATGGACGAGACCCCCGACCCGACCGAGGTCAAGGCCGGCCCGCTCGGCTTCGCGGTGTGGATGTTCATGATCCTCGCGGTCGTCGTCATCGGCTTCAGCCTCGTCAAGCAGCTGCGCAAGGCGCAGGCCGCCAAGGACGCCGGCGTCTTCGGCGACGAGCCGGTGGTCCGCGACGAGGACACCTCCGAGAAGAAGTCCTAGGCCGCCCGCACGACCCGCACCAGGCAGTCCCAGGCCGTACGCCGTTCCTCGCCGCCGTGCTCGTCGGCTGACCTGACCTCCCGGGCCACCCGCTCCGCGCGCACCACCCGGACCTCGAGGCCGTCGAGGTCGGCGAGCACGTCCTCCGCCGTCATCAGGACCGACGGGTCCTGCGGCCCACCGGTGCCCTCGGCGAGGTTGGTCGAGTCGTGGCCGACGAGCAGCAACGTGCCGCCCGTCCGCAGCATCGCGAACGCCCCGCGCACCGCCCGGCGTCGGTCATCGGCCGGGAGCTGGAGGTAGGCGACCACCACGAGGTCGACCGGCTCCTCGGGTGCCCACCGGGTCGCGTCGGCGCAGGTCCACGTGAGGCGCCCCTCGAGGCTGAGGTCACCCGCCAGCCGCGCGCCCTTGTCGAGCGCCACGTGCGAGAAGTCGACCGCCGTTGCCGACCAGCCACGCGACGCGAGCCAGATCGCGTTGCGTCCCTCGCCGGCGCCGAGGTCGACGGCCGTGCCCGGGGAGAGGTCTGCGAGCTCGGCGGCCACGAACTGGTTGGGCTCCTGTGACCAGACGAGCTCGCTCGCGGCGTACCGCTGGTCCCATGCCTGCGCGTCCATGGGGTCAGCCTAGGCCGGGCTCACGCGTCGGCGTCGCCCTCGTCGTGGACGTCCGCCGGGTCGACCATGACGAGCTCGTCGACGTGGTCGGACAGTGCGCCGCTGGCCTGCGCCGAGAGGCCCGAGTCGGTGATGAGCACCGCGGCCTGGGAGAGCGACGCGATGCTGCTGAGGCCCACCACCCCCCACTTCGTCGAGTCGGCGCACACGATGAGGCGGCGCGAGCGCTCGATCATCGCGCGGTTGGTCTCGGACTCGAGCAGGTTGGGCGTGCTGAAGCCCGCACGGACGTCCATGCCGTGCACGCCCATGAAGAACGCGTCGACGTGCAGGCTGCGCAGCGAGGACACCGCCACCGGGCCGACCAGCGCGTCCGACGGCGTACGCAGGCCGCCGGTCAGCAGCACCGAGGTGGTCGACTCGCCCGTGCGGTGGAGCTCGTCGGCCACCCACACGGAGTTCGTCACCACGGTGAGGTTCGGGACGCGCGCGAGGTGGCGGGTGAGCGCGTGGGTGGTCGTGCCCGCGGAGACCGCGATCGCCATGCCCTCGTGCACCAGCTGGGCGGCGGCTGCGGCGATCGCCTCCTTCTCCAGCTGACGACGTACGGACTTGGCGGCGAAGCCGGGCTCGGAGGACGACGGCTCGGCCACCGCCATCGCTCCTCCGTGGACCTTCTCGAGCAGGCCCTCGCGGTGGAGCGAGACCAGGTCCCGTCGCACGGTCATGTCGGAGACGCCGAGCAGCTCGACCAGGTCGGTGACGCGGACCGTGCCGTCGCGGCTGAGCGCGCCGAGGATCATGCTCCGCCGCTGCGCCGCGAGCATCACGCGCTCCCGAGGGTCTGGCGGATCACGGCCACGCCCCCTGCGGGGACCTCGAACCCGTCGGAGACGTCGACTCCGGACACCAGGTCGACGCCGCTGGTGGGCACCGGGGCGGGGGCGGTGCCGTGGTTGAGCACGAACAGCCAGCTCGCGTCGTCGCCCACGCGGCGGCTGACCTCGACCAGGTCGGACGCGCCGGGGAGCCGTTCGAGCCCGGCGTCGGTGACCAGCCGCCCGACGAGCCGGTCGGTGCCGGCGGGATCGAGGCGCGTCGCGACGTACCACGCCTCCCCCTCGCCGACCTCGCGCCGGGTGACCGCCGGGATCCCGGCCGCCGGCCCGTCGACGTACGTCGCCACGGCCTCCGCCCCGGCGAGCTCGAGGTCCTCGGCCCAGGTGTCGGCGGTGACGACGCCGTCGCCGAGCCCCTCGACGCGCACCGAGTCACCCGGCATCAGAGGCAGGAACTCGGTCGAGCGCACGCCGAGCAGCTCGCGGAACGCACCCGGGTAGCCGCCGAGGCGGATGTGGTCGGACTCGTCGACGATGCCGCTGAAGTAGGTCACGACGACGGTGGCCCCGGCCTCCGCGGCCGCGTTCACGGCCGCTGCGGCCTCGTCGGAGACGAGGTAGAGGGTCGGCACCACGACGAGATCGTAGGACGAGAGGTCGGTGCTCGGGTGGACCACGTCGACGCCGATCCCCTGCGCGGTGAGCGCACGGTGGAGGTCCTCGGCGCGGTCGCGGTAGCGGATGTCCGAGCTGGGGTGGGAGTCGAGCTCGCAGGCCCAGGAGGCCTCGAAGTCGAACAGGATCGCGGCCTGGTTGCGTGACCGGCTGCCCACGACCTCCTCGATCGAGTCGAGGATGCCGGAGAGCTCGACGACCTCACGCCACTGCCGGGTGTCGGTGCCGGCGTGGGGGAGCAGGCCCGAGTGGAACTTCTCGGCCCCGGCCCGTGAGGCGCGCCACTGGAAGAAGAGCACCGCGTCGGCACCGCGGGCGACGTGCGAGAGGCTGTTGCGGATCATCTCGCCGGGGCGCTTGGCCGGGTTGCGGGGCTGCCAGTTCACGGCGCTCGCCGCATGCTCCATCAGCAGCCACGGCTTGCCGTCGGCGGTCCCGCGGGTGAGGTCGGCGCTGAAGGCGAGCTCCTGGTGCCCGTCCGCGCCGGTGCCCATCAGGTAGTGGTCGTTGGAGACCACGTCGAGCTCTCGGCCCCACCGCAGGTAGTCCATGCCGACCGTCTGGCGCATGACCATGAAGTTGGTCGTGACCGGGACGCCGGGTGAGGTGCGGTGCAGCACGTCGCGCTCGACGATGAAGTTGTCGAGCAGCTGGTCGGAGGAGAAGCGCGCGAAGTCCAGCTGCTGGGTGGGGTTGGCGTGCGTCGGCGCGGCCCGCGGCGGCAGCACCTGCTCGAAGTCGTCGTAGCGCTGCGACCAGAAGGCCGTGCCCCAGGCGTCGTTGAGGCTGGCCACGTCGTCGTACCGCGCGCGCAGCCAGGCGCGGAACGCCGCGGCACTCACGTCGCAGTAGCACCGGGCCACGTGGCAGCCGAGCTCGTTGGAGACGTGCCAGAGCGCCAGCGCCGGGTGGTCGCGGTAGCGCTCGGCCATGGCCGAGCAGAGCTCGAGGGCGTGCTCGCGGTAGACCGGTGAGCTCGGGCAGAAGGACTGCCGACCGCCCTGCCAGAGCGTCCGGCCGTCCTGGGTGACCGGGAGCATCTCGGGATGGCGGTGCGTCAGCCACGGCGGAGGCGAGGCGGTCGCGGTGGCGAGGTCGACCCGGATGCCCGCGGCATCGAGCTCGTCCATCTGCTCGTCGAGCCAGCCGAACTCCCATGCCCCCGGTCGGGGCTGGATCCACGCCCACGAGAAGACGGCCAGGGTGACGAGGTCGACCCCGGCCTCGGCCATCAGCCGGCGATCCTCGCGGTGGGCGGGCGCCGGCCACTGCTCCGGGTTGTAGTCGCCGCCGAAGGCAAGGGGTGGCAGGGGAGTCGGCATGGCGTCAACTGTGACCACCGATATGTGTGGAAGTCAACGATTCAACTGCAGAAAGCGTGGGAAAATGTTTGATCTGGTTCGAATTGAGGCGGGGAAGACCTTGACGAGGGTGTGCCAACCGTCACATGCTGTGGATCCCTGTTTGGTTTTGTCTCAGGAGGTCCCCCGTGTCACGTCCCCCTTCCACCGCCATCCCTCGCTCGACGATGGTCACCTCTGCTGCCACGCGCCGCTCGGTCCTGCGGGGCATCGGCCTCAGCGGGCTCGCCGTCGGCGGGGCCAGCCTCCTGGCCGCGTGCGGCGGCGACAGCGGGGGCCCGGCGACCGGGTCGGGCGCCACGGTCAAGTTCGGCATCAACGAGGCCGAGGGCGCCGGAGCCGCGCACGACCGCCTGGCGGCGATCGCGCAGGCCTACGCCAAGGAGTCCGGCACCAAGGTCGACCTCAACGCGGTCGACCACAACACCTTCCAGGAGAGCATCAACACCTACCTCCAGGGCACTCCCGACGACGTCTTCACCTGGTTCGCCGGGTTCCGCATGTCGCAGTTCGCGGAGAACGGGCTGATCACCGACCTGAGCGACCAGTGGCCGATCGACGGCCTCAACGACTCGTTCAAGCAGGCCTCCACGGCCTCCGACGGCAAGCAGTACTTCGTGCCGATCAGCTACTACCCGTGGGCGGTCTTCTACCGGAAGTCGGTCTTCGAGAAGAACGGGTGGGCACCGCCGTCGTCCAACGACGAGTTCATGGCGCTCATGGACGACATGCAGGGCAAGGGCGTCACCCCGTTCGCCTTCGGCGACAAGGACGGCTGGCCCGCGATGGGCACCTTCGACATCCTCAACATGCGGCTCAACGGCTTCGACTTCCACATGAGCCTGATGGCCGGCGACGAGGCGTGGGACGGCGACGAGGTGAAGGGCGTCTTCGACACCTGGCGCAAGCTGCTGCCCTACCACCAGGCCGACCCGCTGGGCCGCACCTGGCAGGAGGCGGCGACCTCGATGGGCAAGGGCGAGTGCGGGATGTACCTCCTCGGCACCTTCGTCGTCGACGCGCTGGGCGAGAACGGCGAGGACCTCGACTTCTTCACCTTCCCCGAGCTCGACTCCTCGATCGGTTCGGACGCCCTCGACGCTCCCATCGACGGCTTCTGCGTGGCGTCCGCCGGCAAGAACCAGGACGCCGGCAAGGCGATGGCGAAGTGGCTCGGCAGCGCGGCTGCCGCCGACGCGGGCAACAACGCCGCAGACGCACCGTTCATCGCGGCCAACTCCGGTGCCAGCACGTCCACCTACAGCGACCTGCAGAAGAAGTCGGCCGAGGTGGTCGGCGCCGCTGCCAACATCGCCCAGTTCATGGACCGCGACACCAACGCCGACTTCGCCAACACGGTGATGATCCCGTCCATCCAGGAGTTCCTGAAGAACCCGGACGACATCGACGGGGTGACGGCCAGCATCCAGGAGCAGGCCAACTCGATCTTCGGCTGAGCGATGACACATCTCGACGAGGCGCCGCGGTCGGAGAAGACCGAGAAGGCCGTGGCGCCTGCCCAGGGCCGGGAGAAGAAGCTGCCGGGCCGCGACCGGCTCACCGTCATCGTGATGGTGGCGGTCCCGCTCGTGCTGGTGGTCCTGCTGGTGTGGGTGCCGGCGCTGCTGTCGGTGGCCCTGTCGTTCGGCAAGTGGAACGGCTTCGGCGACCTCGACACGATCGAGTGGGTCGGCTTCCAGAACTACCAGGACATCTTCACCATCTACCCGGCCTTCTGGCCGGCCGTGCAGCACAACCTGATCTGGCTGGGCTTCCTGTTCCTGCTCCCGACCGTGCTGGGCATGCTGCTGGCCGTGGTCCTCGACCGCGAGATGCGCGGCAGCCGGTTCTACCAGACCGCGTTCTACATGCCGGTCGTGCTGTCGCTGGCGCTGATCGGGTTCATCTGGCAGCTCTTCTACTCGCGCGACCAGGGGCTGATCAACCAGGTCTTCCACAGCGAGGTGGACTGGTACGGCGACCCCGACATCAACCTGTGGGCGGTGCTCGTCGCCACGGCCTGGCGCCACACGGGCTACATCATGCTGATCTACCTGGCCGGCCTGAAGGGCGTCGACGCCAGCCTGCGCGAGGCGGCGGCCGTCGACGGGGCCAACGAGGTGAAGACCTTCTTCCAGGTGATCTTCCCGGTGATGCGCCCGATCAACATGGTCGTCATCGTCATCGTGGTCATCGAGTCGCTGCGCGCGTTCGACCTGGTGTGGGTCATCAACAAGGGCCGCAACGGCCTCGAGGTGATCGGCGCCCTCGTCGCGCAGAACGTGATCGGCGAGGCCACGCGCTACGGCTTCGGGTCGGCGCTCGCGGTCATCATGATGCTGATCTCGTCGATCTTCATCACCATCTACCTGCGGACCGTCTTCCGTGAGGAGCGCCAGCGATGACGTACGAGACTCCCGTCGCGACGGCGCCCGCGGCAGCGCGTGCGGTGACGCCGCCGACCCGCAAGGAGGGTGGCGTCCTGAGCAAGCGGCGCGGTGCCGTCGCCACGGTGATCATGGCCGTGCTCGCCCTGCTCTGGCTCTTCCCGCTGGTGTGGGCACTGATCAACTCCTTCCGCGAGTACGAGTACACCCAGGTCAACGGCTACCTCTCCTTCGGCGGCTGGACCACGAGCAACTACGAGCAGGCGTGGTCGCAGGGCAACTTCGGCCTGCACATGAAGAACTCGCTGCTCATCACCATCCCGGCGGTGCTGCTCACGCTGTGGCTGTCCTCGATGGTGGCCTTCGTGCTCGCGCGCTTCAGCTATCGCTTCAACCTCGCGCTGCTCGGTGTCTTCCTCGCCGCCAACCTGCTGCCGCCGCAGGCGCTGCTGATCCCGGTGTTCCGGATGTTCCGCGAGATCCCGCTGCCCTACTTCATGAGCGACTCCGGGTCGATGCTCAACAGCTTCTGGGCGCTGATCTTGGTCAACACGGCCTTCCAGATGGGCTTCTGCACCTTCGTGCTGAGCAACTACATGAAGACCCTGCCCTACGAGATCTACGAGTCGGCCGAGCTCGACGGGGCGAGCGTGTGGCGGCAGTACTGGCAGCTGACCATGCCCCTGGTCCGACCTGCCCTCGCCGCGCTGGCGACGCTGCAGGTCACGTGGGTCTACAACGAGTTCTTCTGGGCGACGGTCCTGATCCAGCAGGGCGACAAGCTCCCGGTGACGTCGGCGCTCAACAACCTGCGGGGCCAGTTCTTCACCGACACCAACCTCGTCGCAGCGGGGTCGATCATCGTGGCGCTCCCGGTGCTGGTGGTCTTCTTCGCCCTGCAGAAGCAGTTCGTGTCCGGGCTGACGCTCGGGTCCACCAAGGGCTAGGGCCGCGGACCTAGGGTGCGGGCATGGATGCTTCTCGCGACATCATGGAGTCGGCCAAGCCGCCCAAGCCTCCCCGGCCGGGCACGTCCGGCCGCTCGCCCGAGGAGGTCGACGGCGCGCGCAGCGTGAACCCGCTCCTGTGGACCATCACCGCCTGTGCCGTCGCGGCCGCGGTGTTCACGGGGATCACCGCGTGGGAGACGCACCAGGACCGCGCCAACACCGAGCTCATCTACTGCAGCTTCTACTCGGGCGACCAGTTGCAGCAGGAGGGTGAGGAGCGGACGTTGACGGACTACGAGAAGCGGCTCGTCGACCAGCTCGGCTGCGACTAGCGCACCCACGCCCCGGCGCGCATCACCCTGTCGACGGTCAGGTCGCCGTCGAGCACGACCAGGTCGGCCCGCCGGCCGGCCTCGAGCGCGCCGACGTCGGCGAGGCCGAAGGCGCGCGCCGGCGCGGTGCTGGCGGCGTGGACGACGTCGAGCAGCGGCAGCCCCGCCGTGCGTACGGCGAACCGGACCGCCGCGTCCATGGTGAGGGTCGACCCGGCGATCGCGCCCTCGCCCGTCGGATCGGCGAGGCGCGCGACGCCGTCACGCACCTCGACGGCCATCTGGCCGAGCGCGTAGTCGCCGTCGGGCGCACCCGCAGCCGCCATGGCGTCGGTGACGAGGATGCAGCGGCCGGGCTTGGCCGCGAAGACGGTGCGCAGCAGGGCCGGGTGCAGGTGCACGCCGTCGGCGATCAGCTCGACGTCGACGGGGGAGTCGAGCAGCGCCCCGACCGGCCCGGGGTCGCGGTGGTGGAGCGGGCGCATCGCGTTGAAGAGGTGGGTGCCGAGCCGGGCGCCGGCGTCGAGGGCGGCGCGCGCCTCGTCGTAGGTCGCGTCGGTGTGGCCGATCGCGGCGAGCACGCCCGCGTCCACGAGACGGCGTACGGCGTCGATGCCGCCGGGCAGCTCCGGGGCGAGCGTCACCATCCGCACTGCTCCGTCGCCGGCTGCGAGCAGGGCCTCGACGGACGCCGGGTCCGGGGTCGTGAGCGAACCGGGCTGGTGGGCGCCGGAGCGCCGCGGGCTCAGCCACGGGCCCTCGAGGTGGACGCCGGCGATCCGGCCGTCCTGGACGAGGAGCGCGAGCTCACGGACGGCGGCGACCATCCGGTCGCGGGTGTCGGTGACCAGGCTCGCCGCCATCGACGTGGTGCCGTGGGCGAGGTGGGTGGCGGCGACCACGGCGGCCGCGTCGGCCGTACCGCTGTCGAAGGACGCGCCACCCCCGCCGTGCACGTGGAGGTCGACGAACCCGGGGACGACGGTGACGTCACCCAGGTCGAGGGTGGGCTCGACATCGAGGGTGCGCGGTGGCGCGCCCTCACCGACCCCGGCGATGCGGTCGCCGTCGAGGAGCAGCCACCCCGGCGCGAGGATCCGCGCCGGGGTGACCACGTGGGAGGCGGTCACGATCACGGCGAGCCTGCACTGAGGGTCATGTGGACCTGGTAGCGGTCTCCGCGGTAGCGCGAGACGACGTGCTCGACCGGTCGGCCGGCGGCACTCGAGACGCGGCGGAAGACGAGGAGGGGGGTGTGGGCCGACGCCTCGAGGCGACGCGCGGTCGCACCCTCGGCGGACTCGCCCCAGAGCGTCTGCTCGGCACCGTCGATGAGCAGGTCGTAGCGCTCGGCGAAGAGCGTGTACAGCGAGCCGGTGAGGTCCTCGGTGTCGAGGTCGGGCAGGAGCGAGCGCGGGTACCACCCCTGCTCGATCGCCATCGGCTGACCGTCCGCGAGGCGCACGCGGTCGATCCGCCACGCCGTGCCGCGGGCGCCGAGCCGGAGGGACTTCACGACCTCCGGCGGCGGGCGCTCCTCGTCGACCCGCATCAGCCGGGTCGACGGCACGAGCCCGCGCCGCCGCATGTCGTCGGAGAACGAGGCGAGGTGGAGGTGGGTCTCGACGCGCGGTCGGGCGACGAACGTGCCCTTGCCGTGGATCTTCTCCAGCAGCCCACCGGCCACGAGGCTGTCGATGGACTTGCGGACGGTCGCGCGTGAGACGTCGTAGGTCGCCATCAGCTCGCGCTCCGACGGGATCGCGGCGCCCGGGCCGAGGTCGCGCGTCGCCAGCTCGGCCAGCACGTCGCTCAGCTGGACGTGCTTGGGGCGGGGCCCCGCCTCGAGCTTGGTGGCCATGTCGTCCTCTCGACGTCCGAGCGATCCACAGGTATGGTCTGGTACGTACCAGTTGGAGAGCATGGCTCTGCCGCCGCGACGTTGTCAAGGGACCACGATGAACAGCACCGCCGCCAGCACCCGGATGGCCGCCGAGATCGCCGAGCAGCCCGCGGCCGCCCGACGGACCCTCGACCACCTGCTGCCCGAGCGCGACCGGTTGCGCGAGGTCGCCGACGGCCGGCGGCGGGTGCTGCTGGTGGCCCGCGGGTCGAGCGACAACGCCGCGATCTACGGCCGCTACCTCCTCGAGGTCGTCGCCGGCGTCTCCGCCGCGCTCGCGGCGCCGAGCGTCGCGACCCACTACCGCGCCCGCCTCGACCTCGCCGACACTGTCGTCGTCTCGGTCTCGCAGTCCGGTTCGACCACGGAGATCGTCGAGACCCAGGCGTGGGCGCGCGACTGCGGTGCCGTGACCGTCGGGGTCACCAACGTCGAGGGCTCCCCGCTCGCGTCGGCGGCCGACGTCGCGCTGGTGACGCAAGCCGGTCCGGAGGTCGCCGTACCGGCCACGAAGACCTACCTCACCCAGCAGGTCGCCCTCGCGGTCCTGGCCGACGCCCTGTCGGACGGAGGCCTCGCCGCCAACCTGGAGCGTGTTCCCGACGCGGTCGAGGGCCTGCTCACCACGGACGTGTCCGACGCCGCCGAGGTGCTCGCGGGGGCGGACCGCGTCGTCGTCTCGGGGCGCGGGCTGCTCCTCGGCACCGCCCTCGAGACGGCGCTCAAGATGGAGGAGACGTGCCTGCGACCGGTGCGCGGCTACTCATACGCCGACCTGCGCCACGGCCCGATCTCCGTCGTGTCCGACGGCCTGGTCGCCGTGCTGGTCGGAGCTGCCCACGGCCCACTGGCCGAGCCGATGGCCGACCTCGTCGGCGACCTCAGGGGCCGCGGCGCGCGGGTGCTGGGCATCGGGGGCACGGCGGCGTTCGCCGAGCGCTGCGACCTCCACCTCGCCGGCCCGGACCTGCCCGAGACCGTGGAGCCCATCGCCTCGATCGTGCCCGCGCAGGTGATGATCGAGCAGATGGCCCTGCGCATGGGCCTCGACCCCGACAACCCCCGCGGCCTCGAGAAGGTCACGTCCACCGAGTTCGACGAGAAGAACCGCGCATGAGCGCGTTCGTCGGCGGTGCCGCTGGCGATCGTGACGTCCGCCGGACCGCCGTGGGTGGACCCGTCAGTGAGCGGCTGGGGGGCGATCCGGCAGCCGCCGTCGCAGACGACCTGCGTCGGCTGGTCCCGACCGTCAGTCCGCGACGACCCTGATCGACCGCGTCGCCGACGAGGCCGACGTGGTCGCGTCGCCGCGGTAGCGGGCGACGAGCTTCACCTTCGTCCCCTCCAGCCTGGGCAGCCGGAGCCTGGCGGTTCCGGAAACCAGGGTCAGCGTCGTCCTCCGCCTGCCGACCTTGACGACCACGGTCCCGCGGGCGGGTGCCGCGCCGCGCACGACGCTCACGGTGATCCTCGGCCGCGATCCGACCCCGGCCTTCCTCGGCGCCCTGATCGTCGTGGTGCTCGTCGAGAGCATCCCTGCCGTCGGGGCTGCTGTCGGGGCTGCTGTCGGGGTTGCCGTCGGGGTTGCCGGCGGGGGCACCGGCGCGACCGGAGCGGTGGTGGTCGGCACCGGGTCGGCGGCGATGGTCAGCTCGCGCACCGGGGACGTCGAGCCGACGTAGGACGCGGGCTCGCTGGGCACGAACGTCGCCCGGTAGGCGTGCTCACCCGGGGTCACCGAGGCCAGCGTCATCGAGGCCGCTCCGGCGACGATGTCGCGGGTGCCGACCAGCGCACCTCCGTCCCGGAGCTCGACGGTCCCGGCGGGCGCGCCGCCGTCGGTGGCGACCCGGACGTCGAGCGTCACGTCCCGGCCGGAGGCCGTCGCGGTCAGCCCGGTGGTGGACCAGACCTGGACCGTGACCGACCGCGCAGGCGACACCGAGCCGACGTGGGTGGTGCCCAGCGGCACGAACGTCGCGGTGTAGGTGTGCATGCCGGGCTCCACGGACGTCAGGGTCACGGCGGGCGGGAGCACGCCCAGGGTCGCGCGGCCGACCTCGGTGGCGCCCTCCGTGAAGACGACGTCACCGACCAGTGATCCCAGCGTCGTGGTGGGCGTGGCGGTCAGCGTGACGGACCGGCCGCTGGCCGCGAGGTCGAGCCCGGTCAGCGTCGGCGTCGGCGTGGGCGTCGGCAGGCAGCCGGACAGGGCCATCGTGTAGGCGCCGAGGGAGCCGTAGTCGTCGTACCCCGTGCTCCACGGTCCGTTGCCGACGCCGTCGACCGAGACGTAGTAGAGGCCGGGGTCGACGGTGCGGGTGAGGGACGCCCCCATCCCTGACGCCGTGGTCAGGGAGGTCTGCGTCGACGTGGGGTCTGCGGTGGCGACGACCTGCCCGAGGGCATCGATGAGGGTCAGCTCGATGTCGAGGTTGGCCTGTGCCGGCAGGGGGTCGGCCGCAACCGTGACGCTGCCGCTGCAGGTGCCGAGGAGGAAGGTGTCGACGTCCGTGCGGCTCGAGACGTACGACGTCGACGCCGGCAAGGACGGCGCCCCGAGGATCCCGGACGGGGCCTCGTCGACCCGCTCGCCGACGACCGAGCGGATGATCGCGACGTCGTCCTCGGTGGTGGTGGCGCCGGCGTAGTCGCCCTTGCTCCACTGGGTGATCGGGTGGTCGTAGCCGACGCCCATGATCGGCGCCCACGCCCCGTGGCCGCGGTCGTAGGACTGCATGGAGTTGCCGTCGTGCCTCAGGCCGAGGTTGTGCCCGACCTCGTGGGTGGCCGCCTCGGCGATGTTCTTGGGCGAGTTGCCGAGCTTCTGCGGGAACACCCAGGCGGGCTGCCGGTAGCCGTAGCCGTCGCCGCCCGCGCCTCCACTGGTCGTGCCGAAGACGCCGATGTAGGCGACGCCGCCGCAGCCGGTCGGGCAGATCGCCTCCTGCGCGCCGACGCTCGGGGTGATGAGGACGTGGGAGCCGTACGCCGCGTCGAGGACGCCCGAGCGGTGGATGCCGGCCGGGCCGGGGTCGGCCGTTGTCACGTCCACGTCGAACGGCGCGTAGTCCTCGGCGACGTACTCCCAGACCGTCTGGACCGCGGCGAGCTCGGCGCTGGTGAAGGGCGCTCCGTTGCCGGCGGGGTCCCACGCGGGTTGCGTGATCGGCGTCGTCGGGTAGCTGGCGTGCCACCCGGTGGCGCTGGCGGAGCCGCCGTCGAAGTCCAGGTAGATCGTCTTCGTCGAGCCGGGCTTGCTGTGCAGTTCGAAGGTCTGGTCCAGCGGCGCCTCGGCGACGACGGGCTCGTCGGCCGGCGCCGGAGTGGTGGTGTCGGTGAAGAAGACCGTGCCCGTGTTGTCGACCCAGGCCGACGGGTCGGACGTCAGCAGGTCGGTCAGCGCTGCCGCGGACATCTCGTTGCGCGCGGCGGCCTCGTCGAGATCGCTGCCGAGCAGGCGTACGGCCCGGGCGCCCCGGGCGGGGTGGTCGAGCCGGACGTCGGTCGTGGACCGGTCGCCGCCGGTCTGGGCGGTGGCCGGGAGGCCGGCTCCGACCCCGAGCAGGACGGACAGGGCAGGCAGGGCGGCACGCACGGCCAGACGACGCATGGAAGCTCCTCGGCGGTCAGGGGAACGCTAGGGACGCCTCACCCCCGACGCAGTCGAAACGGCCCCGGACCACCCGTAGTGACTACCCGTCCTCGGCCGGTCGGTCACCGACGGTGCGGGCGTGGGGTCGACCCGGGTCGTCGAGCGCCGGCGAGGGCTCGCTCGCCCGCAGTGCCTCGAGCTGGGCGCAGACCGCGGTGCCGTAGAAGAAGGCGATGGACGACAGCAGCGCCCACAGCAGCAGCGCGAAGACGCCCGCCAGCGGTCCGTACACGCTGCCGAAGGAGCCGCTGAAGGAGACGTACGCCGCCAGCCCGAGCGTCGCGACCGCGCTGAGCACGACCGCGATCCCCGACCCCAGGGCGAGCCACGACAGTGCGGGCTGCCGCCGACGCGGTGCGTGGTCGAGGAGGACCGCGATCGTGAGGACGAGCAGGCCCAGCCCGATCGGCCAGCGCAGGGCGTTCCACCAGTCCTCGGTGGTGTCGGACCAGCCGTAGTTGTCGACCATGGCCTCGCCGAGTGCGCCGCCGCCGACGATCATCACGAAGCCGATGCCGACGGGCACCGCCAGCACGGCCGTCAGGACGGCCGCGCGACCGTACTTCGCGAGCGCCTTGCGGTCGCGCCGGATGCCGTAGATGCGGTTGGCGCCGCGCTCGACCTGCGCCATCGCGGTGGTCATGGACAGGAGCGCGAAGCCGAGGCCGAGCACGAGGGCGACCTCACCGGCCTTCTCCGACTCGTCGGGGTCCTTGACCGCCGACGCCAGGGCGTCGCCGTCGCCGGAGCCGGGGGAGAGCGAGTCGACGACCTGGGCGACGACGGCAGCCGGGCGCTCCTCGTCGAGGTCGGCCGCGAGCCCGGTGAGGGCGAGGAGGAACGGTACGACGGCGAGGCAGGCCTGCAGCGCGAGCGCGCGCGAGTTGGTGAAGCCGTCGCCGTAGCGGAACCGCACGAACGACTCGACCGCGATCTTCCTCAGACCGTGCCGCCGGGCGAGGTGCCACGCGTCGAGCGCGTCGAGCTCGTCACCGTCCATCTCGGTCGTCACGGGGACGGTGCGCGCGGTCGTCATGGCCGCACCCTAAGGGCGTGTCCCGGAGGCGGCTTCCTCGAGCGCGGCAACGGCCGTGCCGACGGACGGGAGCGACGCGAGCTCGGCGGCCACCTGCCGGCACCTGCGCGCCATCGCGTCATCGGCGAGGGCCGCCTGTGCGGCATCCCGGATCTCGTCCGGCGTGGCGGTCGCGGCGTCGAGGGTCGACGCGAGGCCGAGCTCCCCGGCGCGCCGTGCGTTGTGCGGCTGGTCGGCCCCGAGGGGCAGGAGCACCGACGGGAGTCCGTGCGCCAACGCGGCCATCAGGCTGCCGGATCCGCCGTGGCTCACGACCAGGTCGGCGCCGGCGAGGAGCTCGTCCTGGGGGACGAACCGCTCGATCCGGACGTGCGCGGGTCGCGGGCCGAGGTCGGCCGGGTCGAGCTCGCGCCCGATCGTGACGACGACGTCGGCGTCGAGACCGCCCAGCCCGTCGACCAGCCGCTCGAACAGGTCGCCGGAGGTCTTGTTGAAGATCGTCCCGAGGGTGGCGTAGACCGTCGGCCTCGTCGTCGTACGACGTCCGCGCACCCGCTCCGCCGACCGATAGTGGAGCGGGTGCACGGTCAGCGGCGCGTCCGGGCTGCGGAAGCCCGGCGGGAAGTCCGACAGCACCAGCCCCGTGGTCAGTCGTGCCAGGGAGGGGTCGGGGGCCAGTCCGTGCTCGGCCCGTACGGCGTCCAGCTCGGGTGCGACCAGCTCGGGCCTGACGAGGAGCCCGGACGCGAGCACGAGGTGGGTGGCGACGGGGACGCCGTGGAGCTCGGCGGCGATCGTGCTGCCGAGGTCGGTCTCGTCGCGGAGCACGAGGTCGGGGCGCTGCTCCTCGAGCAGGTCGGCGACGGCGGCGGCCATCCGGCGGGCTCCGCGCGAGGCGAAGTTCGCGGCGAACTCGACCTCGGCGGCCCGCGCGTCGGTGACCTCGAGCGGGGTGCGGTCGCGCTCCGCCGGCGCACCGGAGTGGTGGGGCCGCGGACTGGTCGCGAACGCCGGGAAGCCGGCCGCCTCGATCGCCGGGACCAGGCCGCCCGACCCGGCGACCGACACCTCGTGGCCCGCCGCCTGTGCCGCACGTGCCAGCGGGAGCAGCGGCGTGAGGTGGCCCAGCCCACCGACGAACGTGCAGAGGATCCGCATGGCTCGACCCTAGGTGTCGGTCCGGAGCGCCACACTGGAGGCATGCAGGCTCGGGAACGCTTGGCGGGGATGACGCGGCAGGTGGCGCAGGAGCCACGCCGGTTCTACGACGGCGGCACGCTCGCGCGCGACGGCGTCCCGGGCGAGCCGCCCGACCCGGGCGCCGACCCGCGGATCGTCCTCGAGCGGCACACCGAGGAGGGCGTCGAGACCTTCGCGCTCGAGCGCCGCCTGGCCTACCTCGACCGGCACCTCGGCGAGCTGCTCGTCCCCGCCGACGCCGGGTTCCGCACCGACCTGACCTCGGTGCCGGCGCTCTTCACCTGGCTGGTCCCCAAGACCGGCGCCCACCTGCCGGCGGCGCTGCTCCATGACGCGCTCGTGGCCGGTCGCGACGACCGGACGTCGTACGTCTCCACGGACGGGCACGAGGTCGACCGGGTCGAGGCCGACCGGATCTTCCGCGACGCGATGGCCGACACCGGCACCGGGGTGATCCGCCGCTGGATCGTCTGGACGGCGGTGACGGTGGCGACGGTCTTCGTGGGCCGCGCGGTCCCGTGGACACCCGCCCGGCACTGGTCCTACCGGGTCGCGGCCGCCGTCACGATCGTGACGATCCTCTGGCTCGGCTACTCCTCGACGAGCGACCTGTTCGACCGGTCGTGGGTCGGGGCGGTCGACGTGCCCTGGATGGGCGACCGGTCGTGGTGGGCCGAGGTCGCGGGCGGCCTGTCGGGAGCGATCGTGCTGCCGCTCGCGCTGAGCCTGCTCTGGGGCCGGCTCCGGATGGCCGGCGCGATCGCCGGGGTGCTGCTCGCGGTCCTGCTCCACGTCACGGTCGGGCTGGCCGCGATCGGCACGACCTACCTCGCGCTGGAGCGGCTCGCGCGTCGCTCGGCCGTGCTGGCGTGGACGCTCGCGGCCGCGGTCGTCGTGGCCGCGCTGGTCACCTTCGCGTTGTTCACCCTCTAGGCCCGGCCCACCTGCGCGAGCCAGCGACCGGTGAAGCCCGTGTCCGGGACGTCCTGGCTGACCAGGTCGATCCCGGTGCGGGCGGCGAGCACGACGAGGCCGACGGCGACGGCCGTCACGAGCATCCCGTTGACGTTGCGTGGGAAGCGGCTCGGCACGGTGCGGACGCGGTGCCAGCCGCCGACCAGGCCGGCGGTGACGATCGCGGAGACGATGCTGGCGACGGCGGCACCGATCACGGTGCCGAGGAGGTCGAGGCGGCTGATCAGGATCGCCGACGTCGCCGCGGCGGTGGCGCCGGCGACGAGCTGGGGGAGGCTGAGGTCGAGGAAGGGCTGGCGGTCGGGCTGTGGTGTGTTCTGCGGGTTGTCAGACATCTCGCGAGGGGGATCGGGGACAGGGCGTCCCCAGTAGGACGACCGCGGGTCGCCGATCGTTTCCCGACGTGACCAGGCTCACCGGCGGCGGTGGGCCGTCAGCGCAGCGAGTACGTCGCCAGCGAGACGCCGACGTAGTGCGCCGCGAAGGCCAGCACCGTGAACGAGTGGAAGACCTCGTGGAACCCGAACCACCGGGGCGATGGGTCGGGCCGCTTGAGCCCGTAGACGACCCCGCCGACCGTGTAGAGGACGCCACCGACCGCGACCAGCACGAGCGTGGCGATCGCGATCTCGGTGCTGAACTTGTCGGCGCCCTCGAGGAACTGCGGGATGAAGAAGACCGCCGCCCAGCCGAGGGCGAGGTACATCGGCGTGTAGAGCCAGCGGGGCGCGTCGGTCCAGAAGACCCGGAACACCACGCCCGCGATCGCAGCCCCCCACACGACCAGGAGGAGGGTCGTACGTGCGGTGCCGTCGAGGAAGAGCAGGGCGTAGGGCGTGTAGGTGCCGGCGATGAGCACGAAGATGTTGGCGTGGTCGAAGCGACGCAGGAACGCCCACGTGCGCGGCGACCAGGTGCCGCGGTGGTAGATCGCCGACACGGTGAAGACGAGCAGCGCCGACAGGGCGAACGCGGTGGACCCGATGCGGGTCGACGCGGTCGGCGACAGGGCGACCAGGACGATGCCGGCGGCGAGGGCCAGCGGTGCCGTACCGGCGTGCAGCCAGCCGCGGAGCTTGGGCTTGACCTCGGCCATCTTGTCCGTCATGAGCTCGACGGCCTGCTCCACGCGGTCGACCGCCTGGTCGACGCGGTCGCGCGGGGTCATCGGCAGGGCTCCATACCTACCAAAGTAGCGGGCGCGCCATGGCGCGCGCACACGAACGAAGGCGAGGACTCGGTCACACGCGGCGTTACGATCGGTCGGTGGTCAAGGTGAAGGACGCTGTGCGACGGGTGCTCTACCCGGCGTACGAGTCCCGGGTGGTGAAGTTCCTCCCGCAGGACCGCATCCCCCAGCACGTCGGCGTCATGCTCGACGGCAACCGGCGATGGGCGAAGGCGGTCGGCCTCAACACCGCCGAGGGCTACCAGGCCGGCGCCGACAACATCCGGCCGCTGCTCGGCTGGTGCGAGGAGGTCGGCGTCGGGGTCGTCACGCTGTGGCTGCTCTCCAGCGACAACCTCACGAACCGGCCGCCCGAGCAGCTCACCGGCCTGCTGACGATCATCGAGGGCGCGGTGGAGTCCCTCGCCGAGGCGCAACGCTGGCGGATCCACCCGGTGGGCGCGCTCGACCTGCTGCCGCCGGAGACCGCCGAGCGGCTCAAGGCGGCCGAGGAGTCCACCCGTCACCTCGACGGGATCCTGGTCAACGTGGCCGTCGGCTACGGCGGGCGACGCGAGATCGCCGACGCCGTACGCGCCCTGCTCGCCGACCACGCCGCCAGGGGCACCTCGCTGGAGGAGCTGGCCGACCTCATCGACGTCGAGCACATCGCCGAGCACCTCTACACCAAGGGCCAGCCCGACCCGGACCTGGTGATCCGCACCTCCGGCGAGCAGCGGCTCGGTGGCTTCCTGCTCTGGCAGTCGGCCAACTCGGAGTTCTACTTCTGCGAGGCGCTGTGGCCCGACTTCCGCCGCGTCGACTTCCTGCGGGCGATCCGCGCGTACGCCGCCCGCGAGCGCCGCTTCGGCGGGTGACCAATCGTCATCTTCCCGTCACCCCACGTTCGGGCGTGTCGTCGCGGATCGGCGTGATCGCGGGCGTACTTTCGCGACATCGGCAGGTGGGGAAGCCTGCTGAACCGGGAGGTTGTCTTGAGCACTCGAATGGGAGCTCTCCGGTCCGTTGAATGACATCGGGCCGGGCGAGGAGTGTGCGCGCCGGCCCGCAGCTAGGGGTTAGTCGTGGCCAGCAGCAAGACCTCATCTGCATCGCCCAGCCTCCGGACGTACGTCCTCGACACCAGCGTCCTCCTCGCCGATCCGGGCGCGCTGACACGGTTCGCCGAGCACGAGGTCGTGCTCCCCGTGGTCGTGATCACCGAGCTCGAGGGCAAGCGGCACCACCCGGAGCTCGGGTTCTTCGCCCGCTCCGCACTGCGCTCGCTCGACGACCTGCGGGTCGTCCACGGACGCCTCGACCAGCCGGTCGCCATCGGCACCGAGGGCGGCACGCTCCGCGTGGAGCTCAACCACACCGACCCGCAGGCGCTGCCGTCCGGCTTCCGGCTCGGCGACAACGACACCCGGATCCTCGCGGTCGCGCGCAACCTCGCCGACGAGGGCCACCGCGTCACGCTGGTCTCCAAGGACCTGCCGCTGCGGATCAAGGCCTCCGCCGTCGGGCTCGACGCCCAGGAGTACCGCGCCGAGGCGATCAGCGACTCCGGCTACACCGGCATGACCGAGCTCGAGGTGGCGGCCACCGACCTCGACGAGCTCTACGAGGACGGCACCCTCGACCTCGCGGAGGCGCGCGACCTGCCGTGCCACAACGGCCTCGTCCTGCTGTCCGGGAGGGGTACGGCGCTGGGTCGCGTCGGTGCGGACAAGCGGGTGCACCTCGTCCGCGGCGACCGCGACGCCTTCGGCATCCACGGCCGCTCCGCCGAGCAGCGCGTCGCGCTCGAGATGCTGCTCGACCCCGAGGTCGGCATCGTCTCGCTCGGTGGTCGTGCCGGCACCGGCAAGTCGGCGATGGCGCTGTGCGCCGGCCTGGAGGCCGTGATGGAGCGGCGCCAGCACAAGAAGGTCGTCGTCTTCCGTCCGCTCTTCGCCGTCGGCGGCCAGGAGCTCGGCTACCTGCCCGGCTCGGAGAACGAGAAGATGTCGCCCTGGGCGCAGGCGGTCTTCGACACCCTCGGTTCGCTCACCGGCAACCACGTCATCGACGAGGTGATGGACCGCGGGATGCTCGAGGTGCTCCCGCTGACCCACATCCGCGGCCGCTCGCTCCACGACGCGTTCGTCATCGTCGACGAGGCCCAGTCGCTCGAGCGCAACGTGCTGCTGACGGTCCTCTCCCGGATCGGCGCCAACTCCAAGGTCGTCCTGACCCACGACGTCGCGCAGCGCGACAACCTGCGCGTCGGGCGCCACGACGGCATCGTCGCGGTGGTGGAGAAGCTGAAGGGCCACCCGCTCTTCGCCCACGTCACCCTCACCCGCTCCGAGCGCTCGCCCATCGCGGCCCTCGTGACCGAGATGCTGGAGGACGTCACCCTCTGACCCGCCCGCCCCGTCCGCTGTGACGCCGGGTCACGAGCACCACCCACTGTGTGGCAACCCAGTGGATCGTCACCCCAACCCGGCGTTGCAGCGGGAGCACGGGGACGGCCGGGGGTCAAGGGGAGTGAGGGGTTTCTGGGGCTCGTGTGACTCACGAGACGCAACAAAACCCGTGTGGCACAAGGGCTCTAGTCAATTCGGGCGTTCGGTTTGCACGCCTCCACGACCTCATGCATGGTGGTCGTGATCGTTTCGTGATCAACCACCAGATGCCGGTGGGAGATCAGGCCAGGGACACCCCCCGAGAACCCGCGTCCCGACCGTGCTGCGTGACGATCCCGTGGTGCCTCTCGAGCCGCACGTCCCCCGTACCCCACCCCCGTGAGACTCCTCCGTGCCCCGTCCTGACAGATACGTCCCCACGCACCGCGCCCCCGGCAAGCACAAGGCCGTGCGCGGCCCGCGCCGAGCGCTCCGCACCGGGGTCGCGCTGACCGGGCTGGCCGCCGCCGTGACCGGGGTCAGCGTCACCGGCGGGATGTTCACGAGCGACACCGGCCTGACGCCGGCCGCCGCCGACGTCGCGCCGACCACCGCCTCCGCGCCGGTCGAGTCCGGCGAGACCGCGGCCGCCGAGTCCGAGGCGCTCGCCCAGCGCTCGCAGCGCCAGGTCACCTCCCGCTCCTCGCGCCGCGACGCCACCAAGGCGACGGCCCTGACGATGTCGGCCGGCCCCGTCGTCACGAAGTCGCAGTCCCTCTCCCAGGGCGACCCCCGCGAGATCGCCCAGGCCCTCCTGCCGCTCTACGGCTTCTCGTCCGACCAGTTCTCCTGCCTCGACTCCCTCTACATGAGCGAGTCCGGGTGGCGGATCGACGCGGACAACCCGAGCTCGTCGGCGTACGGCATCCCGCAGGCGCTGACGCAACTGCACGACCTCCCGGCCGACTACATGACCTCGGCCGAGTCGCAGATCCGGTGGGGGCTGGAGTACATCCAGGACACCTACGGCTCGCCGTGCAGCGCGTGGAGCTTCAAGTCCAGCCACGGCTGGTACTGAGCGACCCGCCCGCACGGGCTGGACCACTGGTCCAACCGATCGGCCTAGTCAAGGCCGGATCGGCTCACGCCGGTCCTCCCGACGCGCCATCCTGCCGTTGTGAGGTGCACCCGGGGGGTGCGCCTCACACCTACACGACCAGGGGGGTCGGGAGAGGCGCGGCACGCACGTTCCACGGGGGCGAGCGAGCCGCGCCTCGTTGTGTGTGGCGCCAGATCAGCGCGCGGCCACCTCGAGCGACATCACGCAGTTCTTCATCCCCTTGGGGCGGTCGTAGGCGAACCCGACGCGTTCGTACATGCTCCGGGTGCCGTTGTAGAGCCATGACGACGAGGTCTTCTTGATGACCTCGGTGAGGTCGTGGGGGTAGCCCTCCACGGTGCCGCCGCCCTCCGCGGCGATCAGCTCGAGGGCGCCGCGCAGGGCCACCTCGGCGAGGCCCTCGCGGCGTCGCCCCTTGTCGACGCGGATGCACGTGATCCGGTAGTCCGGGTCGGCGTCCTTCTCCGCGTCGTACTGCTTGCGGTGGTGGATGTCGGGCAGCTCGGCCGGCGAGCCGTACTCCGCCCACGCCACGGCGAGGTCGCCGTCGATCACCAGCGCAGCGTGCGCGACGCCCTCGTCGACCATCGCCTTCTTGAACGCCTTGTTGCCCTCCGGGCCGGGCTGGCGGTCGTCACGGTCGGCGTGGAACGCGACGCACCAGCAGCCGCCGAAGAGGCCACCCATCCGCTCGTTGAGGCCGACGAACAGGTCCCAGGTCTCGGGCGTCAGCGCCCGGATCTCGTACGCCGTCCCGGTGCCCGTCGTGATCGTCGTGGTCATGCGCCCACGCTAGGCCGAGTTCCGGACGAGCGGCTGCCGCATCCTCAGCGCGCCTCGAAGACGGTCACGTCGCCGGTGTCGGTCTCGAGGTCCAGGCGACGCACGTCGCTGAAGCGACGCGACAGCATCCGCTGGCCGGTCTCGCCCGAGAAGCGGTGGCGCGGTCGCTCGGTCGCTCCGTCGCCGCCGGTCACGGCGACGAGCGTGCCGCCCGGTCGCAGCACGCGGCGGACCTCGGCCAGCGCGCGGTCGATGTCGCGGACGTGGTCGAGCACCCACCCTGCGTAGACCACGTCGAAGCCCTCGGGGTCGAACGGGAGGTAGCAGATGTCCGCCTGGCGCGCGTCCACGCCGCGCGCCGCAGCGAGCTCGACGAGGTCGTCGGAGTAGTCGGTGGCGACGAGGGTGACGCCGGGGAGGGCGTCGATCCGCTCCGCCATCTCACCGGAGCCGCAGCCCACCTCGAGGACGCGCGAGTCCCCGGTCATGGCGCGGTCGATCGCCTTGAAGGCCTCACGCAGCGCGTCGGTCACCGGCCCTCACCGTCCCGTCATCGAGTCGACGTCGAGCGCGGCGTCGAGCTGCTCCTCGGTGAGGTCGCCCCGCTCGACGTAGCCCATCGCGATCACCGTCTCGCGGATCGTGGCGCCCTCGGCCAGCGCCTTCTTGGCGACCTTCGCCGCCTCCTCGTAGCCGAGGTGGGCGTTGAGCGGCGTCACGACGGACGGGGAGGACTCGGCGTAGCGCCGCATCCGCTCGGCGTCGGCGGTGATCCCGTCGACGCACCGCTCGGCGAGCAGCACGGTCGAGGTGGAGAGGACGTGCACCGACTCGAGGAGCGCGTGGGCCATCACCGGCATCATCACGTTGAGCTCGAAGCTGCCGGCGGCGCCGGCCCAGGCGATCGTCGCGTCGTTGCCGACGACCCGCGCGCACACCATCAGCGTCGCCTCGGGCAGCACCGGGTTGACCTTGCCGGGCATGATGCTCGACCCGGGCTGCAGGTCGGGAAGGTGGATCTCGGCGAGGCCGGTGGTCGGGCCGGACGACATCCAGCGGAGGTCGTTGCAGATCTTGGTCAGCCCGACCGCGATGGTCCGCAGCACGCCGGAGAGCTCGACGAGGGAGTCGCGGGTGCCCTGCGCCTCGAAGTGGTCGCGGGCCTCGGTGAAGGGCTGGCCGGTGCGCTCGACGAGTGCTGCGATCGCTCGTCCGGCGAAGGCGGCCGGCGTGTTGATGCCCGTGCCGACGGCCGTGCCACCGAGCGGCAGCTCCCGCACGCGGGGGAGCACCGCGTCGAGTCGCTCGGCCGCCAGCCGCAACGTGGCGGCGTACGCCCCGATCTCCTGGCCCAGCGTGACCGGGGTGGCGTCCATCAGGTGGGTGCGGCCGGCCTTGACCGTGTCGGCGAACTCGACGGCCTTGGCCTCGAACGACGTCGCCAGGCGGTCGAGGGCGGGCAGCAGGTCGTCGACGACGGCGAGCGTCGCGGCGACGTGGATGCTGGTGGGGAAGGTGTCGTTGCTGCTCTGCGAGGCGTTGACGTGGTCGTTGGGGTGGACGGTGACGCCGGCCCGGTCGGCGAGGCTGGCGATCACCTCGTTGGCGTTCATGTTGGAGCTGGTGCCCGAGCCGGTCTGGAAGACGTCGATCGGGAACTCGCCGTCGTGCTCGCCGGCCACGATCGCGTCGGCGGCCGCGACCACGGCCTGCGCCTGCTCGTGGGTGATCACGCCGAGGGCACCGTTGGCGGTCGCGGCCGCGGCCTTGACGTGCGCGAGCGCCTGGACGTGCCGCGGCTGGAGCCGGAGACCGCTGATCGGGAAGTTCTCGACGGCCCGCTGGGTCTGGGCCCGCCAGAGGGCGTCGCGAGGCACCTCGACGTCTCCCATGGAGTCGTGCTCGGTGCGGGTGGGTGCGCCGTCGTCGCTCATGGATCCGACCGTAGTCCTTGACGAACAGGTAACCGAGAGGTTACCAATAGGGCATGGATCCGTTCGTCGCGCTGGCAGACCCGGTGCGTCGCGGACTCCTCGTGCGGCTCGCGCGCGGCTCGGCACGGGTCGTCGACCTCACGGCCGAGCAGTCCATCAGCCGCCCGGCGGTCAGCCGGCACCTGCGCGTGCTGTCCGAGGCGGGGCTGGTGACCGCGGAGGACCGCGGGCGCGAGCGGCACTACCGGCTCGAGCGGGACGGCCTGGCGGTCGTCACGGACTGGCTGGCGACGCTCGAGCAGCGTCCCCGCTTCGACGAGTCCGTGCTCGACGGTCTCGACCTCGAGGTCCGGCGCACGGGCCGCGACCGGCGTACGGCGCCCGACGCCCGCGCCGCCCACCCATCCCAGGAGGACACCGCATGACCAGCCCCACCGACCTCATGACCGGCCGCCGCGAGACCACCGACGGTCGCACCCTGCTCGTGATCGAGCGCTCCTACCGCGCACCGCTGGAGGACGTCTGGGCGGCGTGCACCGAGCCCGGCCGGATGGAGCGGTGGGTCGGCACGTGGAGCGGGGACCCCGACTCCGGGACGATCACCTTCCGGATGACGGCCGAGGGCGAGGACGCGAAGCCGGAGGAGATGGACGTCCTCGCCTGCGAGCCGCCGCGCCGCTTCGTCGTCCGGGGTCGCCAGCCCGAGTCCTTCACCGAGGACGGTTCGGGGGAGAAGGTGCACTGGGAGATGGGGGTCGAGCTCACCGAGGCCGACGGCACCACCCTGCTGAGGTTCACCCGGGTGCTCGCGCCGGGTGACACGGGACGCGCCATGGTCGCGAGCGTCGGCCCGGGCTGGGACTACTACCTCGACCGGCTGACGGCCCACCTCTCCGGGGACGACGTGGCCGCGGTGGACTGGGAGTCCTACGCCGGTGGGTCGGCCTGGTACCGCGAGCACTTCGCCTGACCGGTCGGCCTCGACCGGAGGGTCGGGTGGATCTGCCCCACCGGGTTGGGGACGATGGAGCGCATGCGATCACTTCCTCTCGGGATCGCTGTCGTGCTCATGGGGGTGGGCTCCGCCTGCTCCTTCGCCGGCAGTGACGACGACTCCGATCCGGCGGCCGACCTGGCGGACGACCTCGCGGCCGCGCTGTCCGGGCACTCGCTCGGCGACGTGCCGCTCGTCGACGAGGCGGCCCGCGACGCCCTCGCCGAGCTCGTCGCGCCGCTCGACGAGGTGCCCGTCGCCGTCGACGTCGTCGACGTCGTGACGGTCGAGGAGGAGGGGCGCGCTGACGCGACCCTCGCGTGGCAGTGGGACCTCGGCGGCCCGGACCTCTGGACGTACGAGACCACGGTGGCGCTTACCCGGGGTGGCGACGGGAGCAGCTGGGCGGTCGCCTGGGCACCCGACGACCTCGCCCCTGACCTGGCCGAGGGCGAGACGCTCGGCCTGCGCACCATCACCCCGGACCGCGGCGACATCACCGGCGCCGACGGGACGGTGCTCGTCACCGAGCGCCCGGTCCTGCGCTACGGGCTCGACAAGACCAAGGTCGAGGGTGCGCAGGTGGCCCGCAGCGCCCGGAGGATCGCGCGGATCCTCGACCTCGACCCCGGGCCCTACGTCGACCGCGCGGAGGCGATGGGGGCGGAGGCCTTCGTCGAGGCGGTGGTGCTGCGCGAGGAGGACGCACGCGAGGTGCTGCCCGCCTTCCGGAAGGTGCCGGGCGCGTTGGCCGTCAACGACACCCTCCCGCTGGCGCCGAGCCGCGAGTTCGCGGCCGCCCTGCTGGGTCGGGTCGGCGCCGCCACCGAGGAGGTCGTCGAGGAGTCCGACGGCGCCGTCGTCGCCGGCGACGAGGTCGGCCTGTCCGGCCTCCAGGCGCGCTACGACGACCAGCTCCGCGGCACGGCCGGCCGGTCGGTCGTCATCCGCGACGCGCAGGACCAGCTCCGGACGGCCTTCGAGGTCCCGGCCGTGGACGGAGCGCCGCTGGCGACCACCCTCGACGTCGGGCTCCAGGAGCGCGCCGAGGCGGCGCTCGCCACGCTGGGCGACGGCGCACCCGCCAGCGCCCTGGTCGCGATCCGGCCGTCGGACGGCGCGATCCTCGCCACGGCCAACGGCGCGGGAGCCGACGGCGCCGACCTCGCCGACACCGGCCAGTACGCCCCCGGCTCGACCTTCAAGGTCGTCTCCTCGCTCGCGCTGCTGCGCAGCGGGCTCGGCCCGTCCGACCGCGTGGCGTGCCCGGCGACCACGGTGGTCGACGGCCGCACCTTCAAGAACTACGACGACTACCCGTCGTCCTCGATCGGCGAGATCACCCTCGCGCAGGCGGTCGCCCAGTCGTGCAACACCGCCTTCGTCGGCAACGCCGACCGGCTCGCCCCGGGCGACGCCACGAAGGCCGCGCAGGCGCTCGGGCTCGGCACCGACCACGACCTCGGGTTCCCGGTCTACTTCGGCCAGGTGCCGCCGCCCGAGACCGAGACCGGTGCCGCCGCCGACCTGATCGGCCAGGGCACCGTGCTCGCCAGCCCGTTCGCGATGGCGACCGTCGCCGCGTCGGTGCAGGCCGGTCGGGCCGTGCTGCCCGTGCTGCTCCCGGACCACCAGGTCGAGCAGGTGCCGCCCGAGCAGCCGCTGACCCAGGCGGAGGCGACCACCCTGCGCGGCCTGATGCGGGGCGTGGTGGACACCGGGTCGGGGCGGTTCCTGCTCGACGTACCCGGCGTCACCGGTGCCAAGACCGGGACGGCCGAGTACGGCGAGCCCGACGCGTCCGGCGAGCTGGAGACCCATGCCTGGATGATCGCCACCCGTGGCGACCTGGCCGTGGCGGTCTTCGTGGAGACGGGCGTCTCCGGGTCGCAGACCGCGGGACCGGTGCTGGAGGCGTTCCTGCGCTGAGTCGTGCTCGCTAGGACCGGCGCGCGAGGTAGAGGAAGTACTCCTCCGGCCGGTCCTGGAGCAGCACGTCGTGCGCCTGCTCCTCGGCGGCGCCGAAGACCTCCCGCATGGCGGCCAGCAGGTCGGGCGCGGCGTTGGCCGACCAGACGACGAGGACCCCGCCCGGGCTCAGCAGGTCGTGGCAGCGGCCGAGGAACTCGGCCTGGTAGACCTGTTCGTTGCCCTCGTGGACGAGGTAGCCGGGTCCGTTGTCGACGTCGAGGAGCACCAGGTCGTAGGCCGACCGCGCCTCGGCGATGGCCATCGCGATGTCGGCGTTGACGACCGTCGCCCGCGCGTCGGCCAGGATCCCGGGACCGTGCGGGACGGTGCCGTTGCGCATCCACTCGATGAGCGGCTCCTCGATCTCGACCACGACCGCCCGCTCGACGCGTACGTCGGCGAGGACGCGCTGGAGGGTGAAGCCCAGTCCCAGCCCGCCGATCAGCACGGCGGTCGGCTCGTCGACCAGGGCGAGGGCCTGCGCGGCGAGCTCGATCTCGCTCGTGGTCTCGAGGGTGTCCATCACGAAGACGCCGTTGACCCGCAGCTCGAGGACGTCGGCCGCGGTCTCGGACGCGCGGCGACGGAGCACGAGCTCGCCCCGCTCGGTCTCCGCGCGGGCGATCTCCGCGATGCTGTCGGTGGTCACACGTCCATCCTGCCCCACCGCGCGTGGTCCGACCCTCGTCCGGGTCGACCACCCGCAGGTGGGGAGAGTGGCCGAAAGGGCTGCCCTGACCGGCCTCGACGGCCTACCTTGAACAGATGTACACCGTCGGTCGGGCAGCCGAGCTCACAGGCGTGCCGAGCACGACGCTGCGCAAGTGGGAGCAGCGCTACAGCGTGGTCGTCCCGCAGCGCTCCGCCGGCAACTACCGCCTCTACGACGACGAGGCCGTCCGCCGGCTCAGCGTGATGCGCACCCTGGTCGACGCGGGCTGGTCCGCCCACGAGGCGGCGCAGCACGTCGTGCACGACGTGGCGGCCGCCGAGGCCGAGGTCGCCCGGCCCGAGCTGCCCTGCCCCGACACGCGGGCCCGGGAGCTGGTGCGGTGCGCGGTCGACTTCGACGTGCCCGCCCTGGAGCGGTTGCTCGCGGACGCGTTCGCCGACGGTGACCACGCGACCACCGTCGACGAGTGGCTGCTCCCGTCGATGGTCGAGCTCGGCAAGGCCTGGCAGCGCGGCGAGGTGTCCGTGGCCGGCGAGCACTTCGTGTCCGCCACCGTGCACCGCCGGCTCGCGCAGGCCTTCCAGTCCGTGCCCGTGGTGACCCCGGGCGGACCGCGGGTCGTGACCGGGCTGACGCGCGGCGCGCGCCACGAGCTCGGCGTCCTGGCGTTCTCCCTCGTGCTGCGCTCGCGCGGGGTCGCGGTCACCTACCTCGGTGGCGACCTGCCGCTGGAGGCCTGGGTCGGCACGGTCCGGCTGCTCGCACCCGCCGCCGTCGTCCTCGCCGCACCGACCATCGAGGACCTCCCGGCCGTCCGGGAGGCGGTGGAGGCGCTGACGCCGATGACGACCGTCCTGCTCGGCGGCGCGCACCAGGACCAGGTGGACGGCCCGGAGCGCCTCGGTCACCTGGCCGGCGCGGCCGCGTCCGCCCTGGCCGACCGGCTCGCGGCGGCCGGCTGAGGTGCTCTGGCACGCTGCCGACGGCCGGGTCCTCGAGGGCTGGGTCGGTGGCGACCCCGACGGTCCGCTCGTCGCGGTGCTCCACGGCTGCCCGGACACCCGCCACGTCGCGATGACCGGCGACGCGGCGGCCCGTGCGGTCGGCGTACGGCTCCTGGGGGTGAACCGACCCGGCTACGGCCGGTCCGCCGCCCACGACAGCAGCCACGGCAGCGTCGCCGACGACCTCGCCGGTGTGGCGACCGAGCTCGGCCACGCCCGGTTCGCGGTCGTCGGCATGTCCGTCGGAGGCGGGTACGCCGTCGCGACCGCGGCGCGGCACCCCGACCGCGTCACCGCCCTGGGACTGGTGGCGACCCAGGCGCCGGGCGTGCGGACGGAGTCGGTCGAGGAGCTGGTCGAGGAGCTCGCGCCCGAGTTCCTCGCCTGGCGCGAGACGGTCGATCCGGGCGACCCGTCCGACGACGCACTCGCCGCCCGCTGGCTCACGATGCTGCCGCCGGGGGACGCCGAGCTCGTCCGTGCGCTCGGACCGGCCGAGATCGCGGCATCGGTGCGGGAGGCGCTGGCCGAGCCGGACGGCTACCTCCGCGACGCCGCCCTGCTCCACCGGCCGTGGGGACACGCGCCGGTCGAGGTGCGCTGCCCGGTGCTGGCCTGGTTCGGCGAGCTCGACGAGCGCTCCACGACGGATGCGGCTGCCGAGCTGCTCGCCGGCTTCGACGCCGTCGAGGTCGTCGTACGCCCTCGCAGCACGCACCTCGCCACCCTCGTCGCGCACTGGCCCGACGTGCTCACCACGGTGCGCGACCTGTCGGAGGACTGACCGCGACGGGGCTGCTCAGCGGGTGCCGGCGGACTCGACCTCGACGTCGTCGCACGAGCTGCCGGTCCACTCCTGGCGGACCAGGTCGAGCCGGCACGAGCTGTCGGTCGACGGGGGCTCGGGCATCGTGGGGGTCGTGAAGAGGACGGTGCCCAGGGCCGCCGCGACGAGGGCGGAGATCCCCACTGCCTGCCGCCACGAGCCGGGACCGGTCTCGTCCATGTCGTACACCTGCTCCACGGTCCCTCCCACGGGTTTGTCCACAGTCTGTCCACCGTTGTGGACGAGAGGAACGTAGACAACTTGTCCATAGTTTGTCCACCCTGCTGCTACCCTTTGGGGCGTGTACACCGCCGGCCGCACTGCGCAGCTCACCGGCGTCCCGCGCGAGACGCTCCGCAAGTGGGAGATCCGCTACGGCGTCGTGGCCCCGGTGCGCAGCGAGGGCAACTACCGCCTCTACGACGACGAGGCGGTGCGTCGCCTGTCGGTGATGCGCGACCTCGTCGACGCCGGGTGGGCGCCGCGCATCGCGGCCCGCAAGGTGCTCGAGGAGCCGACCGGCTCGGCCTCGGCGCTGCCGCCGGCGGAGGAGGGCTCGCCGCTGTCCCACCTCGACGAGCTGATCTCGTGCGCGCTGGACTTCGACGTCGTGCGCCTCGAGAGCCTCGTCGACAAGGCGTTCGCCCAGGCCGAGCTGCCGGTCGTGGTGGACGACTGGCTGCTCCCGTCGCTCGTGCGGTTGGGCGAGGCCTGGCAGCGCGGTGACATCAGCATCGCGGGCGAGCACTTCGTCAGCGCCGCCGTCCTGCGCCGGCTCTCCCAGGAGTTCCACCAGCTCCCGCACCCCGGTGCCGGCGCCCCGATGGTGATGGTCGGCCTGGCCCGCGGCTCACGCCACGAGCTCGGCGTGATGGCCTTCGCGATGGTGCTGCGCAGCCGAGGCGTCGCGGTCACCTACCTCGGGGCCGACCTGCCGATCGAGGCGTGGATCGACACTGCTCGCGCCGTGCGACCGGACGCGGTCGTGCTCGGCGTCCCCACGATCGAGGACCTGCCGGCCGTGCGCGAGGCGGTGCAGTCGATCTCCGCGATGGCACCGGTCCTCCTCGGCGGGGCGCACCAGCACCGGGTCGAGGGAGCCGAGCCGCTCGGACACCGGGCCGGCGAGGCGGCCGCTGCGTTGGCGCACCGGCTCACCCGCAGCGCGTGACCCGGTCCTCTTCCGAACGTCATACGGAAGGGGCATCCGCCTGCCCCGTCCGTATGACGTCCCGGGGACCGGAGGTGGGCCACCAAGCGTCCACAGCAGGTCCGCTGGCCGGGTTGTCCTCACGTACGCCGGTGGCGGGGCGACGTGTCGCGGCGGCGGACGCACCCTCGGGCGTGTGCCGAAGCAGACATCACATGACGACCCACGACTCGTCCGCGCGCGGCGGGACGCGGCGCAGCAGGGCGGCGTCCTGTCCCGGCCGCAGCTGTACGCCCTGGGCATCACACGCTCGGAGGTGCGCGGTCAGGTGCGGGCGCACCGCTGGCAGCTCGTGGGGGACCAGTCCGTGTGCCTGCACAACGGCGAGATCTCCGATCTCGGCCACCAGTGGGCGGCCGTCTTCCAGGGTGGCCCGCGCGCCCACCTCGACGGCGCGTCCGCACTGATCGCGGGTGGGCTCGAGCACTTCACCGTCGACCGACAGCGGGTTTCCGTCCCCCGCGGAGCACGCGTGCGCCGGTCGCGGCTGTACGACATCCGGCAGACGCGCCGGTGGTCGGCTGAGGACCTAGCCGCCTCGGGCATCCCGCGTTCGCGGCCGGACGTCGCCGGCGTACGCACGGCGTTGTGGGCTGCATCGGATCGGCAGGCGGTCTACGCCCTGACCCTCGTGGTGCAGCAAGGCCTCACCACGGCTGAGCTGCTGGGTCAGCAGGCGCTGCGCATCAAGCGTGACCGCCGTCGGCGCCTCGTGCACGACACGATCCTCGACCTGCTCGATGGTGCTCGATCGCTGGGGGAGCTCGACGTCGTGCGCGAGCTCCGCAAGCGGGGCTTGCCGTCTCCGACCAGACAGGTCCTGCGGCGCGACAAGGCCAATCGCTACTACCTCGACCTCTACTGGGAGGACTACCGGCTCGTGGTCGAGGTCGACGGCATCCACCACGCCTGGGCGACGAACGTCGTGGGCGATGCGCTGCGGCAGAACTCGCTCGTCATCGACGGCGATCGGGTCCTTCGTCTGCCCTTGCTCGGTCTGCGGTTGGAGCCGGACGCCTTCTTCGAGCAGATCGAGGAGGGCCTGGTCGCCGGTGGCTGGTGCCGAGCCGCGTGACGTCATACGGAAGGGGCATCCGCCTGCCCCGTCCGTATGACGTCCGGAGCGGCTACTCGGCGGAGCGGACCCGGATCCCGGCCCCCGTCAACGAGCTCAGCGGCACCGTGACGGCACCGGACGGGTCGGTGAAGAAGTCGTTGCCCTTGTCGTCGACCACGATGAAGGCGGGGAAGTCCTCGACCTCGATCTTCCAGACCGCCTCCATGCCGAGCTCCTCGTACTCGAGGACCGACACCTCCTTGATGCAGTCCTGCGCGAGGCGGGCGGCGGGGCCGCCGATCGAGCCGAGGTAGAAGCCGCCGTGGGTGTCGCACGCCTCGGTGACCTGCTTGGACCGGTTGCCCTTGGCGAGCATAACCATCGAGCCGCCGGCCGCCTGGAACTGCTCGACGTAGGAGTCCATCCGTCCCGCCGTGGTGGGACCGAAGGATCCGGAGGCCATCCCCGTGGGCGTCTTCGCCGGACCGGCGTAGTAGACCGGGTGGTCCTTCATGTACGACGGCATCTCCTCGCCGGCGTCGAGGCGCTCCTTGATCTTGGCGTGCGCGATGTCGCGCGCCACGACGAGCGGACCGGTCAGCGAGAGCCGGGTCTTCACCGGGTGCTTCGAGAGCTCGGCGAGGATGTCGGCCATCGGCTGGTTGAGGTCGATCGGGACGACCTCGCCACCCGAGATGTCGTCGGAGACGCCGTCGGTCGGCATGTAGTGGGCCGGGTCGGTCTCGAGCTGCTCGAGGAAGACCCCCTCGGGCGTGATCTTGCCGAGCGCCTGGCGGTCGGCCGAGCACGACACCGCGATCGCCACCGGGCACGAGGCGCCGTGGCGGGGGAGCCGGACGACGCGGACGTCGTGGCAGAAGTACTTCCCGCCGAACTGCGCGCCGATCCCGAACGACTGCGTGAGCTCGAAGACCTTCTCCTCCAGCTCGGTGTCGCGGATGCCGTGAGCGGCCATCGAACCCTCGGTCGGGAGGTCGTCGAGGTAGTGCGCGGAGGCGTACTTGGCGGTCTTCAGCGCGTACTCCGCGCTGGTGCCGCCGATGACGACGGCGAGGTGGTACGGCGGGCACGCGGCGGTGCCGAGCGAGCGGATCTTCTCGTCGAGGAACTCCATCAGCCGCGTCGGGTTGAGGACGGCCTTGGTCTCCTGGAAGAGGAACGACTTGTTGGCCGAGCCGCCGCCCTTGGCCATGAAGAGGAACTTGTACTCCGGCTTGTCCTGGGCGGGGGTGGAGTAGAGCTCGATCTGGGCAGGCAGGTTGGTGCCGGTGTTCTTCTCCTCGAACGTCGTCAGCGGCGCGAGCTGGGAGTAGCGGAGGTTGAGCCGGGTGTACGCGTCGTACACGCCCTTGCTGATCGCCTCGCCGTCGTCGGAGCCGGTGAGCACGCCCTCGGACTTCTTGCCCATCACGATGGCCGTGCCCGTGTCCTGGCACATCGGGAGCACGCCGCCGGCGGAGATGTTGACGTTCTTGAGCAGGTCGAGCGCGACGAAGCGGTCGTTGCCGGACGCCTCGGGGTCGTCGATGATCTTGCGCAGCTGCGCGAGGTGGCCGGGCCGGAGGTAGTGGCTGATGTCGTGCATCGCCTCCTCGGTGAGCCGCCGGATGGCCTCGGGTTCGACCTTCAGGAAGGTGCGTCCCTCGACCTCCACGGTGGACACGCCCTCGGTGGTGATCAACCGGTAGGGCGTCTCCACCTCACCGTTGGAACCGGCGGTCGGGAGGATGTCGGAGTAGTGGAACTCGGGGCCAGCGGCAGCGGTCGTCACGACCGTCGAGTTTACGCAGCGGGATTTCTTGCCCAAACCGTTGGTTCATCGTTACGCCGCACACGCGTCATTCGGGAGTAGCCTCCGATCCGACGGGACCCGAGAGGCTCCGCCTTGCACCACGTCCTGATCTCGGTCGAGCTCCTTGGAGGATCCCTGTGAAGACCCGCAAGACATTCGCATCGCTCGCCGTGCTGGCGACCCTCGCGGCGGCAGCCGGCTGTGCTGCTCCCGAGAAGGAGGCCGACACCACCACCGAGAGCGGTGTGGACGCCGCCACGGCCACGTCCGTCGACGACTTCGGCACCATGGACGACCTGATCAAGGCCGCGCAGGACGAGGGCGAGCTCAACGTGATCGCGCTGCCGCCCGACTGGGCCAACTACGGCGAGATGATCTCCACGTTCGAGGACAAGTACGACATCAAGGTCAACTCCGACCAGCCCGACGCGGCCTCGCAGGACGAGATCAACGCCGCCAACGACCTCGCCGGCACCGACCGGGCGCCCGACGTCTTCGACCTCGGCCAGTCAGTGGCTCTCGCCAACACCGACATGTTCGCGCCCTACCAGGTCGAGACCTGGGACGACATCCCTGACGAGTTCAAGGACGCCGACGGCACCTGGGTCAACGACTACGGCGGCTACATGTCCATCGGTTACGACTCCTCCGTGGTGCCGGACGTCACCTCGGTGGCCGACCTGATGAAGCCGGAGTTCAAGGGCAAGGTCGCGCTCAACGGCGACCCGACGCAGGCCGGCGCCGCGTTCAGTGGCGTGATGATGGCGGCGATCGCCAACGGCGGCTCCGCCGACGACATCGCCCCGGGCGTCGACTTCTTCGCCGACCTCAAGAAGGCCGGCAACTTCCTCACCGTCGACCCCGACTCGACCACCATCGAGCAGGGCACGACCCCGGTCGTCATCGACTGGGACTACCTCGGCTCCGCGGCCGCGGCCAACGTCGACACGTGGAAGACGGTCGTCCCGGAGGAGGCCGTCGTGGCCGGCTACTACTTCCAGGCCATCAACGCCGATGCTCCGCACCCCGCGGCCGCCCGGCTCTGGCAGGAGTTCCTCTACAGCGACGAGGGTCAGAACCTCTGGCTCAAGGGTGGCGCCCGCCCGGTCCGTGGCGACGCGATGGCCGAGGCCGGCACGATCGACGCCGACCTGTGGGGCGCGCTGCCCGAGGTCAGCGGGGACCCGGTCATCCCGACCGACGACCAGACGGTGACGGCCGGCGAGTACCTCGCGGCGAACTGGTCCAAGGCCATCCGCTGAGCACGACCACCGCGAGTGAGGGCTCGGGCCGGCGGTTCGCCGTCGGCCCGGCCCTCCCTCTCCTTCCCTTCCTCGTCTTCGTCCTGGTCTTCCTCGTCGCTCCGACCCTCACGGTCGTGGTGGGCGCGTTCCAGGACGAGAACGGCGCCCTGACGCTCGGCAACCTCGACGCGCTCACGAGCGAGGCGGCGCTGACCGCGCTGAAGGGATCCCTGATCCTCTCGGCCTCCACCGCGATCATCGGCGCGCTCCTCGGGGCGCTGCTGGCCTACCTGATCGTCTCGATGCCGCCCCAGAGCCTCATGCGCCGATCGACGCTGGCCGTCAGTGGCGTGCTCGCCCAGTTCGGTGGCGTCGTGCTCGCCTTCGCTTGGATCGCCACCATCGGCCCGGTCGGCGTGCTGACCAAGGCGATGGACGACCTGGTCGGCGCCAACATCTACGGCTCCGGCTGGCTCTTCGGCCTGCCCGGACTGGTCGTCGTCTACTGCTACTTCCAGATCCCGCTGATGGTGATCGTCTTCGCGCCGGCCTTCGAGGGCCTTCGTCCGCAGTGGCGCGAGGCTGCGGTCAACCTGGGCGCGAGTACGTGGGACTACTGGCGCCACGTCGCGTTGCCGCTGCTCCTACCGGCCTTCCTCGGCGCGCTCCTGCTGCTCTTCGCCAACGCTTTCGCGGCGTACGCCACCGCGGCGGTCCTGGTCAGCCAGGGCCAGCCGATCGTCCCGCTGATGATCCGCCAGGCGATCACCAGCGAGGTGCTGCTCGGCCAGGCCAACGTCGGCTTCGCGCTGGCCCTCGAGATGATCGTCGTGGTGACCCTCGTGATGGTCGCCTACAACGTCCTGCTGCGACGGACCGCGAGGTGGATGCGATGAGGCACTCCTCCGGGTTCCGGGCCTTCCGTGCGATCGGCCTGCTCGTCTTCGCGGCCTACTTCTTCATCCCCCTGCTGGCGATGTTCGACTTCTCGACCCAGGTCCGCGGCAGCGCCGAGGGGCGCACGTGGGACAACTGGGCCTTCATGGTCACCGACGAGGACCTTCGCTCGTCCATCGTCGCCTCGCTGCTCCTGGCGGTCTTCACCGTCGTGCTGATGGTGGTGCTGCTCGTCCCGACGATGGTCTGGGTACGACTGCGCGTGCCACGGGCCAGAGCGCTCATCGAGTTCCTGTGCCTGCTGCCGCTCACCATCCCAGCGCTGGTGATCGTGGTCGGCATCACCAACGTCTACTCGTGGGTGACCTACCTGCTGGGCGACAGCGCATTGGTGCTGACCTTCGCCTACGTCGTGCTCGTCCTGCCCTACTCCTACCGCGCCATCGACGCCTCCCTGTCGGGGATCGATGCGGCGACCCTCTCCGAGGCGGCGCGTTCGCTGGGCGCCGGATGGTTCACCGTGATCGTTCGGATCATCATGCCCAACATCACCGGCGGCATCCTCGGTGCGGCCTTCATCGCGGTGGCCCTCGTTCTCGGCGAGTACGTCTTCGCCTCCCTGCTGCACTTCGACACCCTGCCAGTGGCGATGGCCGCGCTCTACAAGAGCAACGGCCCCGCCGCCATGGCGGCCGCACTCGCCTCGATGATCCTGGTGGCCGTGCTGCTCGTCGGCCTCACCTTCCTCAGCCGCGACCGGCACAAGCAAGGAGCCTCCTCATGACTGACGTCTCCACCCGTTCCGGCACGGAGCGTGGTCTCGCCGTCGAGCTGTCCGACCTCACCCGGGTCTACGGCGCGGTCAAGGCGCTCGACGGCCTCACCCTCCACCTCGCGCCGGGCGAGCTCGTCGCCCTGCTCGGGCCGTCGGGCTGCGGCAAGACCACAGCGCTGCGGATCCTGGCCGGGCTCGACCAACCCACGTCCGGCTCGGTGTCGGTGGGCGGCAAGGACCTGACGAAGGTGCCGGCCAACAAGCGCGACATGGGGATGGTCTTCCAGGCCTACAGCCTCTTCCCGCACATGACCGTCATCGACAACGTCGCCTTCGGCCTCAAGCTGCGCGGGAGCGACGGGTCGTCGCGGCGCACGCGCGCCGGCGACATGCTCGACCTCGTCGGGTTGGGACAGCACGCGGACCGCTACGCCCACCAGCTCTCCGGCGGCCAGCAGCAGCGCGTCGCCCTCGCCCGCGCGCTCGCGATCGAGCCATCGGTCCTCCTGCTCGACGAGCCGCTGTCCGCGCTCGACGCCAAGGTCCGCGTGCAGCTGCGCGACGAGATCCGCCGCGTCCAGCTCGAGGTCGGCACCACGACGCTGTTCGTGACCCACGACCAGGAGGAGGCCCTCGCGGTCGCCGACCGGGTGGGCGTGATGAACGCCGGCCGGCTCGAGCAGCTCGCACCCCCGGCCGAGCTCTACTCCGCGCCCGCGACGCAGTTCGTCGGAGAGTTCGTCGGCCTCAGCAACCGGCTCCCGGCCACCGTGCAGGGCGGTACGGCGTCGGTGCTCGGCCGCGACGTCCCGGCCCTCGACGGATCGACGAGCGGCTCCGGCGTCGCGCTCGTGCGGCCCGAGGCGCTGTCCGTGGTCGCCGACGCGGCCGGACCGGCCACCGTCACGACCGTGCAGTTCCTCGGCCCGCTGTCGAGGGTCACCTGCACGCTCGCCGACGGCAGCGACGTCGTCGCCCAGCTCGCCAGCTCGGACGCGCTGCGGCTCACGCCCGGCGACGCCGTACGCCTCGAGGTGGAGCCGTCGCCCGTGCTGGTCGTCGCCGGCTGACGGCTCAGCGCCAGGGAGCCACGAGCGCAGCGAGGTCCGGCGCGAGCTCCTTCTGGAGCAGCGGGCCGAACGTCACGCGGTGCACGCCCATGGCCTGCAGGTCCTCCAGCGAACCGGCGGCCGAACCCTTGCGGGGGTTGGCGATCACGTTGACCGGACCGGCCAGCGCGTCGAGCAGGCGCTGGAGGGTGTCGGCGTCCGGGGCGCCGACCGGGTAGACGCAGCGGGCACCCGCTTTCTCGCACGCGAGCAGGCGGGTGATCGCCTCCGCGGCCGGGTCCTCGAACTGGTCCTTCTTGATGAAGGCGTCGGTGCGTGCGTTGATCACGACGTCGACACCCGCGGCGTCGGCGGCCTGCCGGAGTCCGCCGATGTAGTCGGCGTGCTCGGCGACCGATCGCATCCGGCCGCCCTCGGAGTGCACGGTGTCCTCGATGTTGAGACCGACGGCTCCGGCCTCGAGCAGCCGCTCGATCAGCTCGGCGGGCGTGGCGCCGTAGCCGGCCTCCATGTCGGCGGTCACCGGCACGTCGGGAACGGCGGAGCAGATGCGTCGTACGCCGTCGAGGGCGTCGTCGATCGACATGTCCTCGTTGTCGCCCTGCCCGCGCGAGTCGGCGAGCGGGTGGCTGCCGATGCTCAGGGCGCCGAAGCCGGCCTCGGCGACGGCGCGGGCGGACCAGGCGTCCCAGACGTTGGGGAGGACCAGCGTCGTGCCGGTGTGGTGGAGCTCGAGGAGTCGTGTGGCCTTGGCGGTGGCGGCGTTGTCCATGCACCCGAGGCTGCCACGCGGATGGGCATAGCCGCGACCCCTGTGGCGTTCCACCCGACGTGAACGCTCCCCACCCCGTGCTCGATTCCGTCGTGATCGGTGCCGGTCAGGCCGGCCTCGCGGCGTCGTACTTCCTGCGGCAGCGACGCATCGACCACGTCGTCCTCGACGCCAACCCCGAACCGGGCGGGGCGTGGCAGCACCGCTGGTCGTCGCTCAGCATGGACGACGTCCACGGCGTCGCGGACCTGCCGGGCTCGGCGGCGCCGAGCCACTCACGACGCGCGGCCAACCTCGTCGTGCCGGACTACTTCGGCGACTACGAGCGCGACCAGGGCCTCCCGGTGCTGCGCCCGGTGCGGGTCGGTCGGGTGGAGAGCGAGGGCGACCTCCTCGTGGTCCACGCCGGTGAGCACAGCTGGCGGACGCGGACACTCGTCAACGCCACCGGCACCTGGACGCGCCCGTTCGTGCCCTACTACCCGGGCGTCGCGTCCTTCGCGGGCGAGCAGGTGCACACCGCGCACTACCCGGGCGCCGAGCACTTCCGCGGAACGCGCGTGCTGGTCGTCGGGGGAGGGGCGTCGGCGGTGCAGTTCCTCGGCGAGCTCGCCCCCGTCACCGACACCCTCTGGGTGACCCGGACGCCGCCGGTCTGGCGTGACGACTTCGACGCGGCCGCCGGGCTCGCAGCGGTGACCGCCGTCGAGGAGCGCGTACGCCGTGGTCTGCCGCCCGCGAGCGTCGTCAGCGTCACCGGACTGGGGCTGCGACCGCAGGAGCAGGAGGCCGCCCGGCTCGGCGCCTACGAGCGGTTGCCGATGTTCGAGCGGATCGAGCGTGACGGCGTGGTCTGGGCGGACGGTCGGGTCGAGAAGGTCGGCGCGATCCTCTGGGCGACGGGCTTCCGGCCCGCCGTCGACCACCTCGCCCCGCTCGGCCTGCGCACCCCCGAGGGCGGCATCGCGCTCGTGCCGGTGCGGGGCAACGTGCAGGGTGCGACGACGTCGGTGGTCGACCCGCGCGTCCAGCTCGTCGGCTACGGCCCTTCGGCCAGCACGATCGGCGCCTCGCGGGCCGGGCGCCAGGCCGCGCTGGCGGTCTCCCGCCACCTCGCGGCGGCGGCCGTAGCCTGACGCCCATGACGCTGCGCCTGGTGGCCACCGACCTCGACGGCACGCTGCTGCGCGGCGACCTCACCACCAGTCCGCGCACCCGGGCGGCGCTCGACGCCGCCCGCCGGGCCGGCGTGCTCGTCGTACCGGTGACGGCCCGCCAGCCGATCGGGGTGCGTCACATCGCCGAGGACGCGGGCTTCGACGAGTGGGCGATCTGCTCCAACGGGTCGCTCGGCATCCACCTGACGACCGGCGAGGTGCTCTTCGAGGAGCCGATCGCCGTCGGCGCGCAGCAGCGCCTGGTCGCGGCCCTCGCGGAGCGGGTGCCGGGTCTGCTGCACGTGAGCGTCCGCGACGGCGGGGAGGGCTTCGTCGCCCAGGAGGGGTACGCCGCCCTCGCCAGCTTCGAGGACCACAAGCGGGACGTGTCGACGATGGGCGGCGTCGCGCTGGCCGAGGTCCTGGCCGAGCCCAGCCTCAAGCTCGTCGTGCGGCACCCCGAGATCGGCGTCCCCGAGCTGCTCGAGGCGGCCCGGGCCCTCGGCCACGACGACGTCGCCGTGACCCACTCCGGCGCGCCGTTCCTCGAGGTGATGGCCGCCGGTGTCGACAAGGCGTGGGGCGTCGCACGGCTGTGCGAGCGGCTGGGCATCGACCGCGACGAGGTCGTCGCCTTCGGCGACGCACCCAACGACGTCGAGCTGCTCGCCTGGGCGGGGCACGGGGTCGCCGTCGCGAACGCGGTGCCCGAGGCGCGCGAGGTCGCCGACGAGGTCACCGCCGGCAACGAGGACGACGGCGTCGCGCTGGTCCTCGAGCGTCTGCTCGCCTAGGTGCCTGACGCCCGTCACGGGCGCGCACTGCGCCGGATCGCTATCCTGACGGCCATGGGGGAGATCGAGAACCGCCCGCACGACCCGTCGCAGATGCGCATCTCCGACGCGGACCGCCAGCGCGTCGCCGACGTGCTGCGCGATGCCGCCGGCGAGGGGCGCCTCGACCTCGACGAGCTCGAGGAGCGCCTCGAGCTGACCTTCGCGGCGAAGACCTACGGCGAGCTCGTGCCGATCACCCTCGACCTCCAGGCCACGGGACCGGTCACCCCGCCGGCCGCGTCGCCCGTGCGTCGTACGCCTGCCGGGGTGCCTGCCGTCGGCCACAACTCGTCGACCGCGATCATGGGTGAGACCAAGCGCCAGGGCGTGTGGGCCGTCCCCGAGCACCACAGCGCCTTCGCGCTGATGGGCTCGGTTGTCATCGACCTGCGCCAGGCCCAGCTGTCGGCCCGCGAGACGCACATCAACGCCAGCTCGATCATGGGCGAGGTCAAGATCATCGTCCCGGCCCACATGCACGTCGTCGTCGACGGGACGCCGATCATGGGCGACTACACGCAGGGCAAGGACAAGGTGCCCGCCGAGGTCGGGCCCGACTCGCCCACGGTCCGCGTCCGGGGGATGGCGCTCATGGGCTCGGTCAACGTGCAGCGGCTGCCCGAGCCCGGCACGCCGAAGAAGTTCCTCGGGACCTACTGAGACCGACGCAGCACCAGCGCCTGCCACGGCTCGAGACGCCCGGTGAACGCTGCGCTGCCCGGCGCGACGTTGTCGAGCAGCACCTCCGCGTCGGTCCACCCGGTGACGTCGAGGTCGGGCTGCACCGCACGGCCCGAGAAGTTGGCGAGCACCAGGAGCTCGACGTCGTCGAGCGAGCGGGTGAAGGCGTAGACCACCTCGTCGTCGGGCAGCAGCATGGTGAAGTCGCCGTGCGCCACGACCGGCACGGTGTGGCGGAGCTCGATCAACCGGCGGTAGTGGTGGAACACCGAGTGCTCGTCGGCGATCGCCGCAGCGGCGTTGACCTCATTGTGGTTCGGGTTCACCGGGAGCCACGGCTCGCCGGTCGTGAAGCCGGCGTGCGGCGAGTCGTCCCACTGCACCGGCGTCCTGGCGTTGTCACGGCCGCGTGAGCGCAGCGACGTCAGCACGTGCTCGGGGTCGGCGCCGAGCCCGACGGCCTGGGCGTGGTGGTTGAGCGACTCGATGTCGCGGAACGTGTCGATGCCGCCGAAGGGGTGGTTCGTCATCCCGAGCTCCTCGCCCTGGTAGACGTACGGCGTCCCGCGGTGGAGGTGCAGCACCGTGCCGAGCAGCGTGGCGGAGCGCACCCGCCAGGCACCGTCGTCGCCGAACCGCGACACGGCACGGGCCTGGTCGTGGTTGTTCCAGTAGAGCGAGTTCCAGCCGACGTCGGCCAGCCCCGCCTGCCACCGCCCGAGGACGGCCTTGAGGGCGGGGAGCCGGAGCGGGACGAGGTCCCACTTGGTCTGCGCGTGGTCGACGTCCATGTGCTCGAAGGTGAAGACCATGTCCACCTCGGCGCGTTCGGGGTCGGTGTAGAGAACGGCGTCGTCGATCGTGGCGCCCGGCATCTCGCCGACGGTGAGGACCTTGCTGTCTCGTCCCTGGAAGACCTCGCGGTTCATCTCGGCGAGGAACTCGTGGATGCGCGGTCCGTTCATGAAGTGGGGCGTGCCGTCCCCGAGCCCGCTGGCCTGCACGACCCCGTCGGGCAGCCCGGGGGCCTTGGAGATCAGGTTGATGACGTCCATCCGGAAGCCGTCGACCCCGCGGTCGAGCCACCATCGCATCATCGCGTGCACGGCCTGGCGGACCTCGGGGTTCTCCCAGTTGAGGTCGGGCTGCTTGCGCGAGAAGAGGTGGAGGAAGTACTCGCCGCTCGCCTCGTCGTACTCCCATGCGGGACCGGAGAAGAAGCTCTCCCAGTTGGTGGGCTCCGCGCCCGGCATGCCGCCGGCCATCCCCTCGCGGGGCGCGCGCCACCAGTACCAGTCGCGCTTCGGGTTGTCGGTCGAGGACCGCGACTCCACGAACCACGGGTGCTCGTCGCTGGTGTGGTTGACGACGAGGTCCATCATCAGCCGCATCCCGCGCTCGTGCAGCGCCGCGACCAGGTCGTCGATGTCGGCCAGCGTGCCGAACGTCGGGTCGATGTCCTGGTAGTCGCTGATGTCGTAACCGTTGTCGTCCTGCGGCGATCGGTAGACCGGCGACAGCCACACCACGTCGACGCCCAGCAGGGCGAGGTGGTCGAGCCGGTCGATCAGGCCACGCAGGTCACCGATGCCGTCGCCGTCGGAGTCGGCGAAGCTGCGGGGGTAGACCTGGTAGACGACGGCGGTGCGCCACCAGTCCTCGTCGGTGCTCGTGATGGCCATCAGGTGATCCTCCCAAGATGCACGAGGGTCACCGTCTCCGGACGCCGGCGCGGGATCCAGTAGCCGCGGGTGGCGAGCACCGCACCCGGCACCTCGACCCCCTCGGTCGGACCGCCCTCGGGCAGCTCGACCGATCGGCTCACCGCCCTGCGGTCGACCGGACCCACCCACCGGAGGGCGTACGTCGCCTCGTCCACGAGGCCGGGAACCCGGACCACCGTGCCGCGGTTGCTCGCCGACTCGTCGAGCTGGACGTGCGCCAGCAGGGCCTCGTCGCCGGCGGCCGACACGACCCCGTGGAGAAGCACGGCACGGTCCGACGACTGTGGACGGACCAGCCGTCCGGAGTGGAGGAGCGGGCGGTGCTGCTGGTGGAGCGCGACCCACTCCGCGAGGACGTCGAGCTCGTCGTCCGAGGCGGTGCTGAGGTCCCACTCGACGCCGAACGCGCCGAACATCGCAGTGGCCGCGCGGAAGTCGAGCGGCAGCGTCCGGCCGGTGGAGTGGTTGGTGGGCGAGCTGACGTGGGCGCCGAGGTACTCGGGTGCCACGAGCTGACCGGTCCACCGCTGGATGTGCTGGCGGGCCAGTGCGTCGGTGTTGTCCGAGGTCCACACGCGCTGGGTGCGCTCGAGGACACCGAGGTCGATGCGCCCACCGCCGGAGGCACACGACTCCCAGTCGATGTCGGGGTGCAGCTCGCGGAGCGAGTCGAGCAGGCGGTTGAACGCCTCGGTCTGGGCGTGGATCGCTGGCGCTCCGCCGCGCGCGGCCGATCCGGCCTCGAGCAGCTCGCGGTTGTGGTCCCACTTGACGTAGTCGATCGGCGCGGAGGACAGCACCTGGTGCACGTGGTCGTGGACGTGCTGCCACACCTCGGGGCGCGACAGGTCGAGGACCAGCTGGCTGCGGTGCAGCTGCGGCACGCGCGCGCCGGTCGCGAGGATCCAGTCGGGGTGGTCGCGGTAGAGGTCGGAGTCGGGGTTGACCATCTCCGGCTCGAACCACAGGCCGAACTGCATGCCGAGCGAGCGCACGTGCTCGGCGAGCGGCGTCAGCCCCTCGGGCCACACGTCGGGGTCGACCCACCAGTCGCCGAGCCCGGCGGTGTCGTCGCGCCGCGCGTGGAACCAGCCGTCGTCGAGCACGAACCGCTCGATGCCGACGCGGGCCGCGCGGTCGGCGATCTCCTTGAGCCGGGTGAGGTCGTGGTCGAACCAGACGGCCTCCCAGACGTTGAGCACGACCGGCTGGTGCGCGGGGTGCGCCGGCCACGAGCGCTGGTAGGTGTGGAAGGCGGCGGCCAGTCCGTCCAGGCCGTCGGTGGACGCGCCGAAGACCACCCACGGGCTGGCGTACTGCTCGCCCTGCTCCAGCACCACCTCGCCGGGCTGGAGCAGCTCGCCGCCGCCGATCGTGGGGCCGAGGTCGGGCGAGCGCTCGACCCGGAGCACGCCGTTGCCGCTCCAGGCCACGTGGGCACCGAGGACGGTGCCGGTGCGGGTGCCGAAGCCGGCCGTGCCGATCACCGCGAGCGTCGCGGCGCTCAGTCCGGGCCTGCCCTCACGGCCCTCGCGCAGCCACAGCCCGTCGGTGACGACGTGCCGCTGGGGCGTGCGCTCGCCCTCGTGGCGCCCGGTGAGGTCGAGGACCTCGACGTGGTCGTCAGCCGCGGGCAGCACGACGTCCAGCGCCGTCAGGTGGTAGCTGCCGTCACCCGTGCTGGTGACCGTGTGCCGCGCACGCAGCAGGCCGCCGGGCAGGGCCTCGATCTCGGCGACCAGGTCGAGCCCGGCCGCCGCGTCGCTCGCGCGCACGACCAACCGATCGTCCGTGGCGTCGGTCCCGGACACCACGAAGCGGGTCGACCACGCGGCGTCCGAGCCGGGGGCGCCGACACGGTGCCCGACCAGGTGCGGCCGGGTGAAGAGCTCGTGGGCGTGCTCGCCGAGCAGTGGCACGCCGGGACCGCGGAACAGCGACGGGTAGCCGCCGGGAGCCGCGGCCGCAGGGGTCGCGACGCCCGCCCAGAGGATCCGCGGGAGGAGGTCACCCCGTTCGTCGAGCTCGAGGGTCAGCTGGGGCGAGCCGTCGAGGCTGCGGGGAGGGAAGAGCATCGTCGGCCTTCGGAGGACGTGGGTGGGCACGGTGGCCAGCATCGCGGTGGCGGCTGGCAGACGTCCAGCGCCTACCGTCCGCGACGAGCACGCGGACGGTCGTGGGGCGGTCCGGTGGACCCTCGCACGCGCAGGTGGGTCGGCAGGGTCAACCGGGTCACCCCGAGCGGACGGCCGGCGAGCAGGTCGACCACCATCAGGCTCGCTGCTCGCGCCTGGTCCTCCACGTGCTGGTCGATGGTCGTGATGTCGAACAGCTCGCCCAGGTCGTGGCCGTCGACGCCCACGATCGACACGTCGTCCGGGACGCTGAGCCCGTGGCGGGTCAGCGCCACGATCGCCGCGACGGCGATGTCGTCGCTGTAGCAGAAGACCGCGGTCGGCGGGTCGTCCAGTGCGAGCAGCTTCTCGATGCCCACGGCGCCCGCGTTGACGCCGTACGGCGTGGTCACCACCAGCTCCGGGTCGTGCTCCAGCCCGTGACGCAGGAGTCCCTCGACGTAGCCGGTGCGGCGGTGGAGGTCGCTGGCCCACTTGGCCCCGTCCGTGTCGCTCGTGCGGATCATCGCGATGCGGGTGTGCCCGAGTCCGACCAGGTGGTCCACGGCGGTGGTGCCGATGGCGACGTCGTCGACGCTGACCGATGGGAAGTCGCGCAGGCGCGAGCCCGCCACCACGACCTCGACGCCCATGAGGTCGAGCCGCTCCTCCTCCTCGTGGCCGATGGGGAGCGTGATCAGGACGACCGCATCGACCTTGCGACGGGTGGGCAGGTCGCGGAAGAAGTGGGCGCGCTGCTCCTGCGTGCCGACCTGGTAGACCAGCACGTCGAGGTCGGACTCCCGCAGGGAGGTCTCGATGGTGGCGAGCATGGTGGAGGAGAACCAGCTGTCCAGCCGCGGGAGCACGACCGCGACGCTGCGCGTCGCACCACGCAGCGAGGCCGCGGCGGGGGAGACGACGTAGTCGAGCTCGGCCACCGCGGACAGCACCTTGCTCCGCGTCACCGGGTTCACTCCCGGCAGGCCACGCAGCGCCCGCGACACCGTGGCGATCGAGACCCCCGCGCGCTGCGCCACGTCGGCCATGTTGACCTGTCCCGACTGTCCGTCGCTGATGGTCATCGCGGCGCTCCGCGCGTGGGCGTCACTACGATGAGCGGGTGAGCACCCCCGCAGACCCGTCCTCCCTGCCTCCACTCGCCTACGGCGTCGCGAGCGCGTCGTACCAGATCGAGGGAGCCGTGGCCGAGGACGGCCGTGGTGTCTCCATCTGGGACACGTTCAGCGCCGAGCCCGGCCGGGTCCGCGGTGGAGACGACGGCACGCTCGCGTGCGACTCCTACCACCGGCTCGACGACGACGTCGCGCTCGTGCGCGGCCTCGGCGTCGACGCGTACCGGTTCTCGATCGCGTGGCCGCGCGTGGTCCCGGAGGGCCGCGGGCGTGTCGAGCCGCGCGGGCTCGACTACTACGAACGCCTGGTGGACGCACTGCTCGAGGCCGACCTCGAGCCGGTCGCGACGCTCTACCACTGGGACCTTCCCCAGCCGCTCGAGGACGCCGGGGGCTGGCCGGTGCGTGCGACGGCGGAGGCCTTCGCCGACTACGCCGCAGTGGTGCACGACCGCCTCGGCGACCGCGTCACGTCGTGGGCGACCCACAACGAGCCGTGGTGCGCGGCCTACCTCGGGTACGCCGCCGGGGTGCACGCCCCCGGTCGACGCGAGGGCGAGGCGGGTCACCGCGCGGCCCACCACCTGCTCCTGGGGCACGCCCTGGTCCGTCAGGCGCTTCCCGACGCCCACCTCGGCATCGTGCTCAACCTCGCGCCGGTGTGGGCGGAGTCGCGGGACGCCGCGGACATCGCGGACGGCGTCGACGCCATCCGCAACCGCGTGTGGCTCGACCCGATCGTCGACGGGGCCTACGACGACGGGCTGCTGCGGGTCGCACCCGTCCTGGCGGACCCCGAGCTGGTGCGGCCCGGCGACCTCGAGTCGATGCGGGGCTCGATCGACTGGCTGGGCATCAACTACTACACGCCGATCCGCCCGGCGGTCCCCGACGGGCGGGGCGAGCCGCATCCCGAGCAGGGTGCCTACCCGGGAGCGCCCGAGCTCGACCTGGTCGTCCGCGAGCCGCGGACCGACATCGGCTGGGAGATCGAGCCGCGTGGGCTGGAGGAGCTGCTCGTCGACACCCACCTCCGCACCGGGGTGCCGCTGGTGATCACCGAGAACGGTGCCGCGATGGCCGACGCGGACGTGGTCGACGGCGTCGTGGACGACCGGGACCGCATCGACTACCTCGACGGCCACCTCGCCGCGGTGGAGCGCGCCCGGGCGGCGGGGGCGGACGTGCGGGGCTACTTCGCCTGGACCCTCATGGACAACTTCGAGTGGGCCGAGGGCTACGCGAAGACCTTCGGTCTGGTGCACGTCGACCGCTCCTCCCAGATGCTCACGAGGACTCCCAAGGCCTCCTACACGTGGTTCGCCGACCGAGTGACCCCGGAGCGGGGTCGCGGCCGGGCTGCTGGCCTGCTGAGGCCATGACCTCCCCCGTGGTCAGCCCTTGACGCTGCCGGCCAGGAGCCCGCGCACGAAGTAGCGCTGGAGCGCGAGGAACACGATCAGCGGGATCGCCAGCGACACGAACGCACCCGAGGCGAGCAGCTGCCAGTCCTCGCCGCGCTGGCCCACGAGGCTCACCAGCTTGACCGTCATCGGCGAGACCTGCGGGCTGCTGAAGACGAGGGCGACCAGCAGGTCGTTCCAGACCCACAGGAACTGGAAGATGCCGAAGGCGGCGATCGCCGGCATCATCAGCGGCAGCATGATGCGGGTGAAGATCGCCACGTGGCCGGCTCCGTCGACGCGCGCGGACTCGATGAGCTCGCCCGGGATCTCGCGCATGAAGTTGTGCAGCAGGAAGATCGCCAGCGGCAGCGCGAAGATCGTGTGCGAGAGCCACAGCTCGTAGAGCCCTCCGGCCGGGGCGTCCCGGCCGGCCAGCGGCATCAGGTTGAACGGCGGGTCGACGTAGAGCTGGAGCAGCGGTACCAGCGTCACCTGGATCGGCACGATCTGCAGCGCGAACACCGCGACGAAGAGGGTGTCGCGGCCCTTGAAGTCGATCCACGCAAAGGCGTAGGCCGCCAGGGTGGCGAGGCTGATCGGGATCAGCACCGCCGGCACCGTGATGACGATCGTGTTGATGAGGTTGGTGGTCAGGGACTCGCCGGTGGAACCGCCGCTCAGCACGTCGCGGTAGTTCTGCAGGGTGAGCGAGGGGTCGGTGAAGAAGTTCCACCAGCCGTTGGACTTCACGTCCGCCTCCGGGCGGAACGAGGAGATCAGCAGGCCGAAGGTGGGGATCGTCCACACGACCGCGACTATCAGCGCGACCGCGGACGCCCACCGGTTGGTGAGGCCCTTCTTCGCGGCGGTGGAGGCGGGGACCGCGGGTGCGGTGCCGACAGGGACCTGTGCAGCGGTCGGCGTGCTCGTGCTCATCGTGCCTCCAGCTTGCGCATCTGACGGATGTTGTAGACGACGATCGGGATCACCAGGATGAAGATGACCACCGCGATGGTCGCGGACAGGCCCTGGTTGCCCGCCACGAAGTTCTGCCGGTAGAACTCGTAGGCCAGCACACTGGTGTCGAAGTTGCCGCCGGTGGCGGTCTGGACGATGTCGAAGACCTTCAGCGTGGCGATGGTGATCGTGGTCAGCACCACGATCAGCGACGGACGGATGCTGGGCACGGTGATGTGGCGGAACATCTGCCAGGCGCCGACGCCGTCGAGACGGGCGGCCTCGGTCATCTCCTCGGGGATCCCCTTGATGGACGCCGACAGGATCGTCATCGCGAACCCGGCCTGCACCCAGATCAGGATGACGATGAGGAACAGGGTGTTCCACGGCGGCTCGAGCAGGAAGTTGTAGGTGTCGATCCCCAGCCAGGTGAGGATCTGGTTGAGCAGGCCGATCTGCGTGCTGTCGCCCGACTTGTAGTCGTAGACGAACTTCCAGATGATCGACGCGCCCACCATCGAGATCGCCATGGGCAGGAAGAGCAGGGCCTTGGCGAACTTCTCGAACGCGGCCCGGTCGACCAGGACGGCGTAGACGAGTCCGATCACGGTCGAGATCGTCGGGGTGAGCAGCACCCACAGGAGGGTGTTGCGCAGCACCGTGAGCTGCTGGGAGTTGGTGAACAGGTCGGCGTAGTTGTCGAGCCCGACGAACGGCGGGTCGAAGGTCGCCGCGCCGAAGAGCGACTGGTAAATCGTCACGCCGGCCGGGTAGAGCAGGCCCACGCCGATCAGCAGCAGCGACGGGCCGAGGAACGCCGCCGCCTGCACCCGCTCGCCCCTCCGGGAGCGCAACCGCTGGGTGAGGAGCAGGATGCCGGCCATGACGCCGTAGAAGAGCAGCACGGCGATGGCCATGTGCACGAACTTGTCGGAGGTGGTCACGTGGTGCTCACTCCTTCGGGTCGGATCGGGGTCGGGTCGGGGCCGGACGGGCAGGACGGCGAGGGCGGCCGGGCCGGGTGTCCCCGGCCCGACCACCCTCCTCACGTCACGACGCGGGCCAGGACTCCTCGATGTTGCCGAGGGCGTCGGAGGTCGACTCGCCGGTGATCCAGGCGGTCATTTCCTTCCAGAACGACCCCGCGCCGACGGCGCTGGGCATCTGGTCGGAGCCGTCGAACCGGAAGACGGCCTCCGGGTCCTGGAACGTCTCGGCCGACAGCTTGTCGATCGGGCTGGTCAGGTTGTTGAGGTCGAGCCCGGTGTTGGCGCTGACCCAGCCGCCGCCCGGGGTGGCCTTGGCCTTCTCGTTGGCCCAGATGTCGGACGACAGGTAGGTCTGGAAGGCCTGGACCTCCGGCCGGTCGTCGAACGCGGCCACGAACTCACCACCGCCGAGGACGGGCTTGCCGTTGTCCTCGTTGGTCGTGGGCAGGTAGAAGGCGAACACGTCGCCGTCCTCGCTGACGTCCGTGCCCTCGGGCCACTGCGCGGCGTAGAACGACGCCTGGCGGTGCAGGCCGCACTCGCCCTTGAGGATCGGCAGGCCGCCGTCCTGGAAGGCGGTGGTGGCGATCGACTTCACGTCGCCGAAGCCACCGTTGACGTACTTGTCGTTCTTGAGGATGCCGCCGACCCGGTCGAGGGCCTCGGCGACGGCGGGGTCGTCGAAGGCGATCTCGTGGTTGACCCACTGGTCGTAGACGTCCGCGCCGGCGTCACGCAGGACGGCGTCCTCGAGCCAGTCGGTGGCGACCCAGCCGGTGGCCTCGCCGGACTCGATGCCGGCACACCAGGGCTTGGTGCCCGCAGCGGCCATGTCGTCGGAGAGGGCGAGCATGTCGTCCCAGGTCTGCGGCACCTCCCAGCCGTTGTCGGCGAACATCTTGGGGGAGTACCAGACGAAGGACTTCACGCTCGCTCCGAGCGGGGCGGCGTAGAACTTGCCGTCGACCGTGCCGTAGGACTTCCAGTCCTCGCCGAAGAACTCGTCGACGTTGTCGGACACCGGCTGCGGGGCCTCGACCACGCTGCCCGAGCTGACCACGGTCTTGAGCAGGCCGGGCTGGGGGATGTAGGCGATGTCGGGGGCGTTGCCCGCCTTCACGCGCACGACCAGCTGGGTCTCGAACTGGTCGGACCCCTCGTAGTCGACCTCGGCACCGGTGCACTCGGTGAACACCTTGTAGGAGTTCTCGTGCGCCTCCTGCTCGGGCGGGAGGATGGACGTGTAGACCGAGACGGTCTTGCCGGTCAGGTCACCGAACTGCTCGAGCTGGGCGCACTCGGGCTTGCCCTTGCCGGGCGCGTCGCCGCTGACCTCGTTGCTGCTCCCGCCGTCGTCGCTGGCGCAGGCGGCCAGGCCGAGGCTCGAGACGGCGACCACCGCGACGGCGGCCAGTCCCTTGCGGGTCCGTTGGTTCTTCATTCGACGTGTTACCTCTCGTTGGGTGCGGCCATGGCGAGGGCGAGTGCCCCGCTTCCACGATCGATGGGTGCTGGGCCGGGGTCCGAGTGACCGGCGTCACGTCACGATGAAAACGTTTGCAATGCCGTTTCGTCAACGCTGGTCTAGGTCACGGTTCCGTAACAGCGCCACAGGCCACGGTGGAGGTACAGTCGGCCGGGTGTGACGCCGCTCACGGTCGTCGCACGCACCTTCCACTACGGATCGTCCGGCACGTTCCTGCCGGTGAAGGAGAGATGAGTCATGGCATCAGTGACGTTCGAGAAGGCCCAGCGGTGGTATCCCGGGGCCGACGAACCAGCAGTTCCCGGCATCAGCCTCGAGATCGAGGACGGCGAGTTCATGGTCCTCGTCGGGCCCTCGGGCTGCGGCAAGTCCACGACCCTGCGGATGCTCGCAGGGCTCGAGGAGGTCAACGACGGGAAGATCTACATCGGTGACCGCGACGTCACCAACGTCCCGCCGAAGGACCGCGACATCGCGATGGTCTTCCAGAACTACGCGCTCTACCCGCACATGTCGGTCGAGGAGAACATGGCGTTCTCGCTCAAGATGGCCAAGGTGCCGGCGGCGGAGCGCAAGGAGCGGGTCGCCAAGGCGGCCGAGATCCTCCAGCTCACCGAGTACCTCCAGCGCAAGCCGAAGGCGCTCTCCGGTGGTCAGCGCCAGCGCGTCGCGATGGGTCGCGCCATCGTCCGCAACCCGCAGGTCTTCTGCATGGACGAGCCGCTGTCCAACCTCGACGCCAAGATGCGCGTCGCCACCCGCACGGACATCGCCCGGCTCCAGCAGGACCTGGGCGTCACGACGGTCTACGTCACCCACGACCAGGTCGAGGCGATGACGATGGGCGACCGCGTGGCCGTCATGAAGCTGGGCGTCCTCCAGCAGGTCGACACCCCGCTCAAGCTCTACGACAAGCCCGCCAACCTGTTCGTCGCCGGCTTCATCGGCTCCCCGCAGATGAACCTCCTCGAGGGCATCGCGGCCGAGGACGGGACGGTCAAGGTGGGCGGTTACGCCGTGCCGGTGGACCCGACCGCCGAGAAGAAGATGTCGGGCAAGGTCACCGTCGGTGTCCGTCCCGAGAACTGGCGGATGGTCAACGCGGAGGACGGCGGCCTGCCGGTCACGGTCACGGTCGTCGAGGAGCTCGGCGCCGACAGCTTCGTCTACGGCACCTGCGACGTGGAGGGCACCCCGTCCAACGTCATCGTGCGGATCTCCGGTCGCCACCACCCGGCCAAGGGCGAGACGCTCCACGTCACGACCGACCCCCAGCACGTCCACGTGTTCGACACCGAGTCGGGCGAGCGCCTGTCCGACTGAGCGCCACGGTCGAGGCGTACGGGCACCCGGTGCCCGTACGCCCCGACCCAGCGCCCGGACACCGATTCCCGTGACGGCACACGACTCGTCCCGGACCGCCTTCGAGGCCCGCCTCGACGAGCTCGGTCCCGATCTCCTCCGCACCCTCGAGCGGGTCTACGGCGCCGATGCCGCTCCCGAGGTCGCCGACCGACTGGTGGCGATCGCGCATGCGGCGCACGCGGCCAGGCCCGACGACCTGCGTGCGCTCGACGAGCGCCGGCTGGCCGAGCCCGACTGGTTCCAGCGGCCCGGCATGCTCGGCTACGCGGCGTACGCCGACCGCTTCGCCGGCACCCTGCGCGGGGTCGAGGAGCGCGTGCCCTACCTGCGCGACCTCGGTGTCGGCTACCTCCACCTGATGCCGCTGCTGACGCCGCGTCCGGCGCCCAACGACGGCGGCTACGCGGTCGCGGACTACCGCTCCGTGCGCCCCGACCTCGGCGACATCGACGACCTCCGGGCGCTCGCGACGACGCTGCGCGGCGAGGGCATCAGCCTGTGCCTCGACCTCGTGCTCAACCACGTGGCGCGCGAGCACGAGTGGGCGGTCGCCGCCCGCGCGGGTGATCCCGAGCGCCGGGCCTGCTTCCACGTCTTCGACGACCGCGAGATGCCCGACGCCTACGAGGCGAGCCTGCCCGAGGTCTTCCCCGACTTCGCGCCCGGCAACTTCACGTGGGACGACGAGCTCGCGGGCTGGGTCTGGACGACGTTCAACGACTACCAGTGGGACGTCAACTGGTCGAACCCCGCCGTCCTCTGCGAGTACGCCGACATCATCCTGGAGCTGGCGAACCTCGGCGTCGAGGTCTTCCGGCTCGACGCCATCGCCTTCATCTGGAAGCGCCTCGGCACCGCCAGCCAGAACGAGCCGGAGGTCCACGAGCTGACCCGCGCGCTGCGCACGGTCGCCCGCATCGCCGCACCGGCGGTGCTGTTCAAGGCCGAGGCGATCGTCGGACCGGCCGACCTGCCGGCCTACCTCGGCGTCGGCGAGCACGCCGGCAAGGTGAGCGACCTCGCCTACCACAACGGGCTGATGGTGCAGATCTGGTCGATGCTCGCCTCCGGCGACGTCCGGCTCGCGTCCCACGCGCTCCAGCAGGTGCCCCAGCCACCGTCGACCACCGCGTGGACGACGTACGTCCGGTGCCACGACGACATCGGCTGGGCCATTGCGGACGAGGATGCGTGGGCGGTGGGCACCGACCCGGCGGCGCACCGCAGGTTCCTCTCGGACTGGTACTCCGGCTCCTTCCCCGGGTCGTGGGCGCGCGGCCTGGTCTTCCAGCAGAACGAGCAGACCGGTGACCGGCGCATCTCCGGCTCGCTGGCCTCGCTCGCCGGGCTCGGGGCCGGCGACAGGCAATCGACAGCCCGGATCCTGCTGGCGCACGCCGTGATCCTGTCCTTCGGCGGGCTCCCGCTGATCTGGATGGGCGACGAGCTCGGGCTCCTCAACGACCCCGGCTGGGCCGACGACCCCGCCCACGCCGGCGACAACCGCTGGGTGCACCGGCCCCGGATGCCGTGGGCGGTCGTCGACGAGGGCCGGGACCCGCTCGGGCTCACGTCCGGCCTGCGGCACCTGCTCGACGTACGCCGTTCGCTGCCGCAGCTGCACGCGGCGACGCCCACCGAGGTCTGGGACCCGCGTGACCCGGGCGTGCTGCTCGTCGTGCGGCGGCACCCGTCCGGTCCGCTTCTCGCGGCCCACAACATGACGGGGGAGCAGGCGTGGGTCGACGCCGACGTGCTGCACTGGCTCGGCCTGCACACCGACGGCCTCCGTGACGCGATCAGCGGGACCGCCCCCTCGCTGCACGAGGGTGCGATCCCGCTGGAGCCCTACGCCGCTGCGTGGGTGTACGACGGCGGCTAGGAGTCGTTCAGGTGGTCGCCGCGTGGGGGTCGACCGCGTCCTGCTCCTTGCCGACCTCCTCGGCCTTGGCGAGCGCCTCGGCGCCGGGGACGATCCCGGCGTTGTCGGCGTCCATCGTGAGGTTCTCGCCGGTCGACGGGTCGAAGAGGTGGAGCTTGCGGGCGTCGACCCAGATCGTGGCTTCGTCGCCCTCCTTGATCCGGCTCGCGCCGTCGAGCGAGATCACCAGCTGGGTGCGCATCGACTCCCCGTCGAGGTCCTTCTCGAGCTGGGTGAGCTGCTCGCGCACCTCCGGCGGGGCCTCGAACGGGATGTAGGCGTAGGCCTCGTTGCCGAGCCACTCCACGACGTCGACCGTGGCGTTGAAGGTCGCCTCGTCCGAGACCTTGTCGGCGTCCATGACGCTGGCGTCCTCGAAGTGGTCGGGCCGGATGCCGGCGATGAGCAGGCCCTTGCCCTGGGCCTTGGCGGCCTTGTCCTCGGGGATGGTCAGCGTGCCGAACGGGAGCTCGACCTTGGTGCCGTCGACCTTGGCGGGCAGGAAGTTCATCGGCGGGGAGCCGATGAAGCCCGCCACGAACAGGTTGGCGGGGTTCTCGTAGAGCTCGCGGGGCGTCGCGTGCTGCTGGAGCACCCCACGCTTCAGCACGGCCACGCGGTCGCCCAGCGTCATCGCCTCGGTCTGGTCGTGCGTGACGTAGACGGTGGTGATGCCGAGGCGCTTCTGCAGCCGCGAGATCTCCGTGCGCATCTGGCCGCGGAGCTTGGCATCGAGGTTGGACAGCGGCTCGTCGAAGAGGAACGCCTCCGCGTCGCGGACGATCGCGCGCCCCATCGCCACGCGCTGGCGCTGGCCTCCCGACAGGTTCCCGGGCTTGCGCTCGAGGTGCTCGTCGAGCTCCAGCGTCTTCGACGCCTCGCGCACCTTCTCGTCGACCTCGGAGTCCGGCTTGTTGGCCAGACGCAGCGGGAACGCGATGTTCTCGTAGACGGTGAGGTGGGGGTAGAGCGCGTAGTTCTGGAACACCATCGACAGGTTGCGGTCGCGCGGGGCCAGGTCGTTGACCTTCTTGCCCCCGATGACCATGTCGCCGTCGGTGATGTCCTCGAGCCCCACGATCATCCGCAGGAGCGTCGACTTCCCGCACCCGGACGGGCCGACGAGGATCAGGAACTCGCCGTCCTCCACGTCGATGCTCACGTCGTTGACGGCGGGGAAGCCGTCGCCGTACTGCTTGACGATGTTCTTCATCTCGATGGCAGCCATGAGCTGATCACCCCTTCACTGCGCCGGAGGTGAGACCGGCGACGATCTTGCGCTGGAACAGCAGGACGATGACGATCACCGGCAACGTGACGATGACCGACGCCGTCGCGAGCTGCGCGTACGGCGGGTTGAACGGGTCGGGTCCGACGAAGAACGACATCTGCGCCGGCACCGTCCGCGAGGACGTCGTGGAGGTCAGGGAGATCGCGAGCACGAACTCGTTCCACGCGAAGAAGAAGGTCAGGATCGCCGCGGTGAACACGCCGGGTGCGGCGAGCGGGACGATGACCTTGCGGAAGGCCTGCCACGACGTGGCGCCGTCGACCTGGGCGGCCTGCTCCATCTCCCACGGGATCTCCCGGAAGAAGGCGGAGAGCGTCCAGATCGCCAGCGGCAGCGTGAAGGACATGTAGGGGATGATCAGGCCGGGCCAGGTGTTGAACAGCCCGAACGTCGTCCACATGTCGAAGAGCGGCCCGACGAGCGCCACGACGGGGAACATCGCGATCGCGAGCGCCAGCGAGAGCACGAGCCGCTTGCCCGTGAACTCCAGCCGGGCGATGGCGTAGGCCGCCAGCGTCGCGAAGATCACCGACAGCACCGTCGCGATCAGCGAGATGCCGAACGAGTTGATCAGCGCCCGCGTGAAGTCGGGGTTGTCGATGATCGCCTTGTAGTTGTCGAACGTCGGCTCCTTGGGCAGGAACTGGGCGCTGCCTGCGCCCGTCTCGCCCTCGGACTTGAACGACAGCGAGATGATCCACGCCACCGGGAACAGGCACCAGAGCATGATCAGGACGAACCCGATCCAGGTGCCGACCTGGGTCTTGCCGGTCTGCTGTGCCATCAGCCCTCACCCCTCGCCTGCGCCAGGTCGACGCGGAACAGCTTCACGATCAGCCACGCCAGCAGCAGCACGGACAGGAACAGCAGCACCGACATCGCGGAGCCGAGTCCGAGCTGCATCTGCTCGATCACCTGCCGGTAGGTCAGGAACGAGATCGACTGCGTCCCCTCCGCACCCTTGGTCATCACGAAGATGTTGTCGAAGATCCGGTAGGCGTCGAGTGCGCGGAAGAGCACGGCCACCATGATCGCGGCCCGCATGTTGGGCAGGATCACCTTCGTCAGCCGCTGGGTCCACGTGGCGCCGTCGACCTTGGCGGCCTCGAGCATGTCCTCGCTGACCTGGGCCAGGCCCGCCAGCAGGAGCAGCGCCATGAACGGCGTGGTCTTCCAGATCTCCGAGACCATGATGGCGAACATCGCGTGCGGGTAGTCGCCGAACCAGTTGGTGTCGTCGGCGATGAACGGCAGCCAGTTGAACCAGGAGTTCACGAACCCGTTGTTGAGGGAGAACGCGAACTGCCAGGCGAAGGCGGAGACCACGGTGATGATGCCGTAGGGGATGAGGATCGAGGTGCGCATCAGGCCGCGGGCGAAGACGATGCGGTGCATCACCATCGCGAACGCGAACCCGATGACCAGCTCGACCGCCACCGTCACGACCATGATCAGCAACGTCGTGAGCGTGCTCTTCCAGAACTGGTCGTCGCTGAGGATCGTCAGGTAGTTGTCGACCCCCACGAACGCCCGGTCGTCCGGCGCGGTGAGCCGGTAGCGGAAGAGCGAGAGGTAGAGCGCCTGGATCATCGGCCACGCCGTGACCAGGAGCATCAGGACCACTGCCGGCGCGACGAGCTTGAGACCGAGGCGGTTCTCCGCGGTGCTGCGGTCGCTGGCCGGCTTCTTCTCCGACCTGCCCGACCTGCCCGGCCTGGTCGCGTCCTTCTCGGGTGCCACGGTCGCCGTCACAGCAGGTCACCGCCCTTCAGCACGTCCTCGATGAAGACGGTCGCCCGCTCGGGGGTGTCCTCGTCGACGGCCCGCGGCGGGTGCCAGATGTTCTGGATGGATCCCGACACGTCGCTCCAGTAGGGCGTCACCGTGCGGGGAGCAGCGGCGTCGACGCTCGTCTGGAAGAGCTCGAGGAGGTCGGCGGGGTACTGCTCCTTGAGCTTCGGGTAGTCGTAGCCCTGGGTGCTGGCCGGCATGTTGCCGGTGATCTCGGCGTTGATGCCCTGGCTCTCGGGGCTCACCAGGCACTGGGCCGCCTCGAGGGCGAAGTCCTTCTCGTCGGAGTAGGCGCTCACCCCGATGCCGATGCCGCCGTAGGGCGGCCGCGACTCCTCGCCCTCCACCGTCTGCGGGTAGCGGGTGTAGCCGATGTCCTTGGCGACGTCGGGCGCGGTGTCGTCGTAGTTGTGCCAGATGTAGGTCCAGTTGACCAGGAACGACCCCTGGTCCGAGCCGAACGTGGATCCGGCCGTGCCCTCGTTGGACACGCTCAGGTCGGCGGGCGCGGCCTCCGAGGTCGCAAGCTTCTCGATGACGCTCGCGGCGTCCTGGCCCGCCTCGCCGGCGAGCGTGATCTTCGCGTCCACGCCCTCGCCCGCGTCCTCGAGGATGTGTCCGCCGGCGCCCTCGACGAGGGCGTTGATCCACACGACGTAGCCCTCGTACTTGTTGGCCTGCACGCCGATCTTCGCGTCGTTCTCGCTGGCCGCGTCGATGATCTGGTCCCACGTCACGGGCTGCGACATGTCGATGCCCGCCTTCTCGACGAAGGACTTCCGGTACCAGAGGACCTGGGTGTTGGACCAGAACGGGAAGACGACCAGATCGTCCTTCCACGTCGCCGCGTCCATCGCACCCTTGAAGGTGCCCTGCTCCTCCAGCTTGGCCTTCGCGTCCTGCGGGACCTCCGCGAGGAAGCCGGCGTCGGCGAACTCGGCGGTGAACGGCGGGTCGATCGACATCAGGTCGATCGAGGGGTCCTTGGCCGCGAGCCGGCGCGCGAGCTGGATGCGCTGCTGGCCGGCGTCCTGGGGCAGGACCTGCGTCGAGATCGTGTACTCGTCCGTCGAGCACTTCTCGGCGACGGCGTCCTGCCCACCGCTGTCGGGGTTGATGTACCAGACGAGCTCGGGCTTGCCGCCGTCCCCACCGCATGCGGCGAGGAGGCTGCTGGCGAGCGCGAGCGCAGCCACCGATCCTGCCGCTCGACGGGGTCGGGAGTGCCGAGGTCCGGTCGATGATCGGGATGCCATGCGCTCTCCTCCTCTGTGACCTGAACCACTGGTCTAGTGCGTGCCGCTAGGGTTTGGCAACCGCGTCTCACCCCCATGACTTCCGAAGGGACGGGCTTGCCGTGACGAGCTGGTTCGCGCCCGGCCGCATCAACCTGATCGGCGAGCACACCGACTACAACGACGGTTTCGTGCTGCCCTTCGCCCTCGCGGTCGGGTGCACGGCGACGGTCGCCGAGGCGCCCTCCGACTGGTCGGTCCGCTCCGCGCAGGAGCCCGACCCGGTCGTCGTACGCCGGTCGGGGCTGGCCGACGCGGGAGACGTGCCGGAGTGGACGCGCTACGTGCTCGGCACCCTCTGGCTGCTCACCGACCGCGGCGTCGACGTACCGCCGATGGAGATCACAGTCGACTCCGACGTCCCCACCGGGGCGGGACTCTCGTCGTCGGCGGCCCTGGTCTGCTCGGTCGTCCGGGCGGTCGACGACCACCTCGGCCTCGGCCTCGACGACGACGCGGTCTTCGCCCTGACCCGCGACGTCGAGAACGACGCGGTCGGTGCGCCGACCGGCGGCATGGACCAGCTGGTCAGCCTTCGCGGCGAGGCCGGTCACGTCCTGCTGTGCGACATGCGGAGCCACGACACGCGCCCCGTCCCGCTCGACCTCGCCGGCCGCGGTCTCGCCGTGCTGGTCGCCGACACCAGGGCGCCGCACAAGCACTCCGACGGGGAGTACGGCGCCCGGCGGCGCGGCTGCGAGGAGGCCGCGCGGATCCTGGGCGTCCCGGCCCTCCGTGACGTGTCCGGCGCTGACCTGGCCGACGCACTCGGGCTGCTCGAGGAGGACGAGCTGCGCCGCTACGTCCGGCACGTGGTGACCGAGGACGAGCGGGTCCTCGCGGTTGCCCGTCTGCTCGACGAGGGCCGCCTCCCCGACATCGGCCAGGCACTCACCGCCTCGCACGCCTCGATGCGCGACGACTTCCGGATCACCGTGCCGGAGGTCGACACCGCGGTCGACGCGCTGCTGTCGGCCGGTGCGCTCGGTGCGCGGATGACGGGCGGCGGGTTCGGCGGCTGCGTCATCGGGCTGCTGCCCGAGGGTGACGTCGAGGGGGCGGGCGACGCCGTACGCCGTGCGTTCGCCGACGCCGGGTTCGGCGAGCCGTCCCTCTTCACCGCGACCGCGGAAGCCGGCGCCCGCCGGGTCTAGCCGGTGAGTCTCTGAGCGACTCAAGGTCGACCGGGAGGGCGAGTCCGACACTTGTAGGCCGTTGCAACCGCCTACAGGTGTCTGAGTCCCCGCATGTGCGGGGACTCAGACAACGCCAGTCAGCCGAGGTCAGGAAGCCCGGTCGGCGGTCCGCGAGATCGCCTCGACGAGGGTCTCGAAGAGGGCGGGGGGCAGGTCGTGGCCCATCCCGTCGATCAGCACGAGCTCGGCGCCGGGGATCGCGGCCGCGGTGGACCTGCCGCCGCTCACGTGCACCATCTTGTCGGCCATCCCGTGCACGACCAGGGCCGGGACGCGGAGGCGGCGGAGCCGCTGGGTGCGGTCGGGCTGCTGGAGGATCGCCATCATCTGGCGCATCACGCCGCTGGCGCTGTAGCCGCGGTCGAAGGTCTCGCCGGCGCGGACGGTCAGCCGGTCGCGGTCGGCGGGGTAGCCGGGGGAGCCGATGACGTCCCAGAAGGCGACGCTCGTGGTGACGTACGACTCGCGGCCGGGCTTGCGCGGGGCGATGAGCGAGGGGATCAGGCGCGGGTCCTGCCAGCCCACCGAGCGCTTGCCGGTGGTCGACATGATGCTGGTCAGCGACCGCACGCGCTTCGGGTGCTCGACGGCCACGGTCTGCGCGATCATGCCGCCCATCGAGATTCCGGCCACGTGGGCGGACTCCAGGCCGAGGTGGTCCATCAGCGCGACGGCGTCGCCGGCGAGGTCCGACATCGAGTAGGGCGCCTTGACCCTGCGGCCGCCGAACGCCCGCACCAGGTGGCTGCGCTTGACCCGTGCCCGGATCCGGGTCGAGCGCCCGGTGTCGCGGTTGTCGTAGCGCACGACGTAGAAGCCCGCGTCGGCGAGCATCAGGCAGAGCTCGGTGTCCCACCAGTTCATCGGTCCGCCGAGGCCCATCACGAGCAGCAACGGCTGGTCCGCCGGGTCGCCGAAGGTCTGGTAGCAGAGCTCGACCTCGTTGCCGACGGGCGCGACGAGCTCGTCGGAGACGACGGGCGCCGCGGTGGTGTCTCGACGGGTTGGCATGCCTCCAGTGAACACGACAAGGGCCTCGGGGAAAACGGGATGTGGGGGATGTCCCCCATTCCACAAGGGGTCTGGGCTAGGTTCGATGACTGTGACCCAGCGCACAATGGCGGCATTCCTGACGCCGGAGGGCTTTTCGCAGCCCTCCGTCGGGGCTGTCCTGCGCGAGGGATCGGTCCTCACCGAGGCCGGTCGCTACGCCGTCCAGGCCCTCGGCGCGCGTGGTGCGCGACGTCGTACGCCCTATGGCTCGCTGCCGGTCCGGGTCGCCGAGCCGGTGCTGCTCGTGCCCGGCTTCCTGGCCGGCGACTCCTCGCTCGGCCCGATGAGCAGGTCGCTGCGGCACCAGGGCTTCCGCACCTACCGCGCCGACATCCGTGCCAACGTCGGCTGCACGCTCGCCGCTGCGACCCAGCTGGAGCAGCGGCTCGAGGAGATCACCCAGCGGCGCGGCTCGCGGGTGCGGATCGTCGGGCACAGCCTCGGCGGGATGCTTGCTCGCGGTGTCGCGGCGCGCCGCCCCGACCTCGTCGCCGGCATCGTCACGATGGGCAGCCCGATGCTGGCCCCCGGTGCCCACCACTCGTCCCTCGCGCGCAGCGTCGACCTGCTGGTGCGCCTCAACCGGGCCGGCGTACGCAACGTGATGGCTGAGGACTGCGTGGCGGGCAACTGTGCGCTCGAGAGCTTCACGCAGGCCCGCGCCACGCTGCCGGGCGACGTGGACTTCACCGCGATCTACTCCCGTCGCGACGGGATCGTCGACTGGCGTGCGTGCATCGACCCGGCTGCCCGTGCGGTCGAGGTGCGCTCGTCCCACGTGGGCATGGCGTTCGACCCCGCCGTCATCGCGGTCGTGTCGGCAGCGCTCCGCCCGGTGGCCGCGTCAGTTGTCGAAGTCGATCGTGGAGAGATTGCGTAGCTTCGAGAGCTGGTGCTCGGCCGTGATCGAGCGGACCGTGCCGCTGCGCGAGCGCATCACCAGCGAGTCCGTGACGACGTGGTCGCCGCGGTAGCGCACGCCCCGCATCAGCTCGCCGTCGGTGATGCCGGTGGCCACGAAGAACGCGTCGTCGCCGGTCACCAGGTCGTCGGTGCCCAGCACGAAGTCCCGGTCGAGGTTGTGGCCGGCGTCGAGCGCGCGCTGGCGCTCGTCGTCGTCCTGCGGCCACAGCTGGCCCTGGATCTTGCCGCCGATGCACTTCATCGCGCAGGCCGTGATGATGCCCTCGGGCGTGCCGCCGACGCCGAGCATCAGGTCGACGCCCGTGTCGGGGCGGGCCGCCATGATCGCGCCGGCGACGTCGCCGTCGGTGATGTACTTGATCCGCGCCCCGGTCTCGCGGATCTCCTCCACGAGCCTGGCGTGGCGCGGCCGGTCGAGGACGACGACGGTGACGTCGTGGATCGAGAGCCCCTTGGCCTTCGCCACGCGGGCGATGTTCTCCTTCACCGGCAGCCGGATGTCGACGTGGTCGGCGGCCTCGGGCCCGGTCGCGAGCTTGTCCATGTAGAAGACCGCGCTGGGGTCGTACATCGACCCGCGCGGCGACACAGCGAGCACCGAGATCGCGTTGCTCATGCCCTTGGCGGTCAGCGTCGTGCCGTCGATCGGGTCCACGGCGACGTCGCACTCGGGTCCGGTGCCGTCACCGACCTCCTCGCCGTTGAAGAGCATCGGGGCGTTGTCCTTCTCGCCCTCGCCGATCACGACGGTGCCGCGCATCTCGACGGTGGCGATCATGTAGCGCATCGCCTCGACCGCGACGCCGTCCGCGTCGTTCTTGTCGCCGCGGCCCACCCAGCGACCGGCTGCCATGGCGGCCGCCTCGGTGACCCGCACCAGCTCGAGGGCGAGGTTGCGTTCGGGCTGCGGCGCACTGGCGGTCATGGCGCACAGGTTATCGGCCGGCTTCGCGCGCTCCGTACCGGCTGACGGCCGTCGCCTTGGCCGACAGCCAGACCTCGCAGCCGGGCACCAGCTGGAGCTCGGTGGCGGCTGCCGGGGTGACGTCGGCGAGCAGGTCGGGGGAGGCGTGCACCAACAGGCGTACGGCGTCGCCGTGCGGCGCCAGCGTCGCGATCTGCCCCTTCCAGCGCAGCCGTGACGAACCCTCGGGCTCGGCCAGCGACACGGTCACCGCGTCCGGGGTGAAGGCCATCAGGTCGTCGCCGTCGGGCACGAGGTTGAGCCCGACGAGCCGGGCGACGTGGGGCGTGCGCGGCTCGGCGGCGACCTCGGCCGGCCGGCCCACCTGGGCGACCTGGCCGTGGTCGAGGACCAGCACCCGGTCGGCGAGGGTGAGCGCGTCGATCGCGTCGTGGGTGACGAGCAGCGTGATGCCCGCGAAGTCGCGCAGGTGCTGGCCGAGCTCGATCCGCAGCGCCATCTGCACGGAGACGTCGAGACCGGTGAACGGCTCGTCGAGGAGCAGCACGTCCGGGTCGGTCGCGAGGGCGCGGGCGATCGCCACCCGCTGCGCCTGCCCACCGGACAGCTCACGCGGCCGGCGGTCGGCGAGCTCGGCGATCCCGAACCGCTCCAGCCACTCGCGGCCGACCGACTCGGCAGACCGGCGGTCCTCGCCGCGCGCCCGACGCCCGAAGGCGACGTTGTCGAGTGCGGTGAGGTGGGGGAAGAGGAGCTGGCCCTGGAAGACCAGACCCACGCGCCGCTCGCGGACCGGAGTGGCGAGCAGGTCGGTGCCACCGAGGTGGGCCGAGCCCTCGACGTCGACGAGCCCGGCGATCGCGTGGAGCAGGCTGCTCTTGCCGGCGCCGTTGGGCCCGATGATCGCCAGGACCTCACCCGGCTCGGCAGTGAAGGCGGCCTGCACCCGGTCGGCGACCCGCAGGTCAGCCACCAGCTGCGCGCTCACGGCGTACCGAGCCAGTGGTCGCGCAGCGCGATGAGCACGCCGATCGAGACGACCAGCATCACCAGGCTCAGCGACAGCGCGGCGTCCTGGTCGGCCTGCCGGGTGACGTAGATCAGCGTCGGCATCGTCTGCGTCGTGCCGGGGTAGTTGCCGTTGAAGGTGATCGTCGCGCCGAACTCGCCGAGCGAGCGCGCCCACCCCAGCACGGTCCCGGCGACGACACCGGGCAGCGCGAGCGGCACGGTGACCCGGCGGAACGTCGTCCAGCGGGTGGCGCCGAGCGTCGCGGCGGCGTCGTCGTACCTCGGGTCGGCCGAGCGCAGCGCGCCCTCGATGGCGATCACCACGAAGGGCATCGAGACGAAGACGTGCGCCAGCACCACGCCGTACGTCGTGAAGGGGAAGGCGAAGCCCGTCCAGTCGAGCAGCGGCTCACCGAGGAGGCCGGTGCGGCCGAAGGCGCTGCGCAGCGCGATGCCCGCGACCACCGGCGGGAGCACGAGCGGCACCGTGACCAGCGCGCGAAGAGCTCCGCGGCCGCGGAAGTCGACCCGCGCGAGCAGCCACGCCAGCGGCAGGCCGAGCAGCAGGCAGAAGACGATGGCGACCGTCGACGTGACGAGGGAGAGCCGCAGGGCGTCGAGCGCGACCTGCGAGGTGAGGTGTCCGGGGAGGTCCGTCCAGCTGGTGCTGGCGACCATCGCCACCAGCGGCACGAGGAGGAGCAGCGCGGCGAGGGCCGCGGGCACCATCAGGAGCGCGGGCGGCCTGCCCAGCCTGTCCCTCACGGGCTGCCGAAGCCGGCGTCCTGCAGGATCGCCCGGCCCTCCTCCGACGTCACCCACGCGACCCAGTCTGCTGCAAGGTCGGCGTCCTCGGACTGCGCCAGGGTCGTGGCGTAGTAGGAGGTGAGCTCGTCCTCGGCACCCGGGATCTCGATGGCCTCGACCTCGTCACCCGCAGCGACCGCGTCGGTCGCGTAGACCAGACCCGCGTCGGCCTCGCCCGAGACGACCTTGTCGAGGGTGGCGCGGACGTCCTCCTCGAGGCTCGCCGGCTCGGCGGTGATGCCGTTGGCGTCGAGCACGGCCACCGCGACCTTGCCGCACGGGACCTCGTCGGCGCAGCGCACCCACGTCGAGCCCTCGAGGTCGTCGAGGGACTCGATGCCGGCCGGGTTGCCCTTCGGCACCACGATCGTGAGGACGTTGGTCGCAAAGGTCTCGACCTCACCGGTGACGCCGGCATCCTCCGCGAGGCCCATCGAGGTCTCGTCGGCGGTGGCCAGGACGTCCCCCGGGGCGCCGTCGGCGACCTGCTCGGCGAGGTCGGTGCTCGAGCCGAAGGAGAACGTCACGTCGGCGTCGTGCTCCTTCTCGAAGTCGGTCGCCAGGTCGCCGAAGACGTCGGTCAGCGACGCGGCGGCGAGCACCGTGAGCTCGGCCCTGTCGGTGCTGTCCGCGCCCTTCCCGTCGTCGCCTCCACCGCAGGCGGCGAGGGGCAGGACGAGGACGAGGGCTGCCAGGTGGCGTTTCACTTCGGGACCTCCACGACGACGTTGGTGGACTTGACGCTGGCGATCGCGCGGACGCCCGGCTCGAGGCCGAGCTCGTCCGCTGCGTCGCTGCTCATCAGCGACACCACGCGGTAGGGGCCGCAGATCATCTCGACCTGGGCCATCACGTGGTCGCGCTTGACCCGGGTGACGATCCCGCTCATCCGGTTGCGCGCGCTGACCGTGCTGGCGCGGGTGCGGTCGCGCTCGGCGACCTCGCCCGACTCGACGAGGTGCTCGGCGAACTCCGCGAGGTCCGTGCCGGAGACGGTCGCCCGGCCCTCGGTGCGCTGGGACGGGATCCGGCCGGTGTCGACCCACCGCCGTACGGTGTCGTCGCTCACCGCCAGGATCTCGGCTGCTTCCGCGATTCGGTACGTGATCACGAGGGTAGTATGCCGCACCTGCGGCTGATGTCGCGCTGATGTGCCGCCGTTGCGGTTCTTGGCCCCGTCCCACGATGGCGCTGTCACGCCGGGTTGGCTCGACTTCTCCTGGGTTGCAGCTCGTGGGGTGGTCCCCCGCACCCGGCGTTACAGCGGCTGGCGGCGGCTGGGAGGATGGGCGGCGTGAGCGAGACCGGACGACCGAGCAGGTACAACCGCTCGTTCGGCGGCATGACCGGCGCCCTCATCGTCACGGTGCTCTTCGTGATCGCCTTCGTGACGTGGCGCGGGCTCTTCCGCACCGACACCGACGACTCCCCGGTCCCCGTCGACTGGCAGGCGAGCGTCGAGCTCGCCGACCAGGCGGGGCTCCAGGTCGTCCGGCCGCGCGAGCTCCCGGCCGGATGGGTCGCGACGAGCGTCGACCTGCGCGCCGGCGACGACCCGCGCTGGGGGCTCGGTGTGCTCACCGCCGAGGGCGACTTCGTCGGCATCCGTCAGCAGGACACCTCGGTGGACGCGCTGGTCGAGCAGTACGTCGACGAGAAGGCCGAGGCCGGCGACGACGCGAGCGTCGACTCCGAGATCACCGACACCTGGCAGACCTGGTCTGACGCTGGTGGCGACCACGGGTACTCGACCGAGGTCGGCGACGAGGCCGTGCTGGTCTACGGGTCCGCGCCGGTGGAGGAGATCGAGGCCTACCTCGGGCTGCTCACGCGCTGATCCGTCCGGGGAGCGGTGCGTGGCGGTCAGTCGGCGTCGGGGCCGATCGCCTCGTCGAGGCGCTTGCGGGCACCGTCGAGCCACTCCTGGCAGACCTTGGCCAGCGCCTCGCCGCGCTCCCACAGCGCGAGCGACTCCTCGAGGGTCGTGCCGCCGGCCTCGAGGGTGCGGACCACCTCGATGAGCTCCTCGCGGGCCTCTTCGTAGCTGGGCTGCTGCTGGGTGGGGGCGTCAGGCATGGGGGTCCTCCTCGACCAGGGGTGCTTCTTCGATGCGGTCCGTCGTGGCGTGGATCCGGCCGTCGGCGTCCTGCAGGACGGCGTACCCCCGCTGGAGCGTGGCGAGCGGCGACAGCGCCTGGGCGCGGGCGCGCTGGTGGCCGATGTCGTCGGCGGCGCGGTCGAGCCGGTGCGAGAGCG
>NZ_JAERSG010000006.1 GCF_016735675.1 Nocardioides baculatus
CCGCAAAGCAGAAGGAAAGACACCACGAGAGATCAAGCGATGCCTCAAACGAGCCGTCGCTCGACAGCTCTACCGACACCTCAATGACGCGGCCGCAGCGGCTTGACAGGACATAGAAGCATCGCGGGCTACACCGCACGTCAGTGCGGCGAAGGACGCTACGTCCTACTCAGCCCCCACGGCATGGCCTTCCTCATGGACCACACCGGCACCCACCCCATCCACCCCGAGAAAGCCCGGATCATCATCGACGCACCACTCGGAGTCGACATTTACCTGGACTGACGTTCATTCGACTTAGGGCAAAGGCGGCGGTAAGACGCAAGAGACCTGCGATGTCGCGCGCTGCGCCGATAAGTCAGCCGTTCAGGAACTGATCGGTTCCAGTTACATAAGTCGAGACCAGGTTGGTGTTGGTGTAACTGCGCGATCGCTGAATGGCCGCAGCCAACTGATCAGCTAGCGCATCGGGTTGCAGCCGTGCCAGGCTCCGTCGGCTTTCGAAGAGAGTTTCACTCACGAAGCGCTCGTCGGTTGTCGCTGCCGCTCGGACACTAACCACCGCGGAGGTGGTCGCGCTATCTGGCGTCAGCTCGGGATTGGTCAGGGCGACTTCGACCAGACGGGTGAGCCCAGATGTTGACCACTCCAACCGCAGGAACCAGCTCCCATGTCGCTCGCCCGAGATGGTCCTAGGGTTGAGTTGGCCAAGACTGTTGCGTACCTGCCCTGGAAGGTCGTCTCCCCAGGCAGCCAGCAGTTGCTGCTGCTCCTTGAACGATTCTGCGGCCATCCTCAACTCACCTGAAGCACGCCGACGTCAACGATCGCTTCCTGGGGGAAACCATCTGGGAGGTAGTACTCGATGCCTTGTCCCAACCGGACCCAAGCTGGTCCCCGGATAGCTTCGACTTTCGCTGGGTCGATGAGCAGAAGATGGTGTCTCGGCTTAGTCGGCGCGAACAAGGCCAGCCACGAGATCACGTCGACAGGACTCAAGGGAGTGGGCGTCACCCAATGCGGACGGGAACTTCCACCGAGGAACTCCGTGAGTTGCGAAGCCACCAAGTATCTCACCAAGTATCGGTCGCCGAGGTCGAAGGCGACGTCTATCCCGGCCCGGTCTGGCATTGCTTCTACCGACGATAGCCGGGACGCGATCGGCGTTACGACCTCAATACGCTCCTGATCAAGCATCGTCGAGATCCACGCGGCACTCATAAGCTCCTCATCCTCAGACCTAGAGCAGCAATGCCGCACAGCGACGTCGGGAGTCGGTCCATGTTGTCATCGTGACAGAAGGTTCGTTTGTCGCCACGTAAGCGATGCCAGCCGACTCGCGGTAAGCGGAAGCGGGTGAGCCCGACAGGCGGCGGAATGACGCCAGGCTCGTGTGGCGTATGAGCAACTACGACGGGGACTAACCAGCGGGTCCCACCCGCTTGGGCTAGCTAAGGCGTAACTGGAGGCGACGCGTTCTGAGACTCCGCGCGAAAACAGAGCATGTGTCCGCTCGGTGTTGCTCCGATAAGGCAACATTCGTAGCGCACCACTTCAGGACGAAACGGGAAGAGCGATGCGAGTCACGAAGATAAGGTTCCGCGGCTACCAGCGACTGGTAGATACGTCCTGCAGCACGGCTGGAAAGATGATCGCCTTCCTCGGGCCGAATGAGGCCGGCAAAACGACGGTGCTTCGTGCGCTCGACTGGTACAGCAATGCGGACGGCGCACTGCCCTCAAAGTTCCACTCGTCCACCAGGCCCCCGTCGCCAGAAGAGTCGGTCGTCGAAGTTACGTACTGGTTAAATAAGGACGACCTCGCGGTCATCTCTGACCTCGGGCTGGCCGAGAAGCCGCGTTTCTATCGTCGCGGACGCCGCGCAAATGGGACCTTCTACAGCGCGCTCGAGCCAAAGTCAGGCGAGCGCGAGCCGGGGCCGTTCGATGAAGCGCGCGAACGGCTCACAGCGGCCCTCGCGGCCGAGCCGGAGATCGATCCCGAGGAGTCGGAACCGAACCTAAGGCTGCACGAAGCAGTGCTTTTTGAGTTGCTGGGCGATCCTGACGCCCAGTGGAGCGACGAATGGGATGAGTCCTTCGAGGCGGCCCTCGAGCGACTGGACGGCGTTGGCGACGAAGAGACGCTGACAGCTCTCGCGACTGTGCGAGAGGTTCTTACCGCAACTCACCCAGATGAGGCCGCTCGAACCCGGCTTCGAAAGCGGATACCCGGCTTCGCCCTGTTCGCTGAAGAAGACCGAGCGATTCGCTCCTCTTACGACCTGTCAGATGAAGCCCTTAGAGATGACCCGCCGAGTGCACTTGCCAACCTTGCGTGGGTAGCTGACCTCGACCTCCAGAGTCTCTGGGAGGCGATCGACGCAGGCGATCAGCGCAAGATCGGCACAACCGAGCGCCGGGCCAACGAACGGCTCGATCGCCGTCTGAGCACTCGATGGAGCCAGAGAGACCTCGACGTGGTGTTCAACGTCAACGGAACCGAACTGCAGGTTCAAATTTTTGAAGATGTGGAGGACGGAGCGGTAACTCCAGTTGACGAGCGCAGCGACGGGTTGCGAACCTTCATCGCGCTGGTAGCGTTTTTGGCGAGGCACGACTTCGCCACCCCACCCGTGCTGCTTGTCGATGAGGCCGAAACTCATCTGCATTACGACGCCCAAGCAGACCTCGTCGAGGTTCTGACCAAGGACGTTCAGGCAACCCAGGTCTTCTACACAACGCACTCGCCAGGTTGTCTCCCAAGAGACCTCGGCACCGGGATCCGACTTGTGGCTCCCGTTCCGGGCACGGCCGATGAGAGCCGCCTTCGTAACGACTTCTGGACAAGCGACCACCCGGGTTTCACTCCGTTGCTCTTCGCCATGGGTGCAGGCGCCGCTGCCTTCTCGGCGTTCCGCAAGGCGGTGTTGACCGAAGGCGCAGGCGACATGATCCTCTTGCCGAGCCTCTTGAGAAAGGCGATGGATAAAGAAGATCTCGACTTCCAAGTCGCGCCCGGCATCGCGAATTATCACGGCTCGGGATTGGAACTGGAAGAGGTCGCGGCACGAGTCGTCTACCTTGTCGACGGCGACGGCGGCGGCGACGATCACGCAGCCCGACTGCTTGGTATGGGGGTACCGGCAGAACGGATCCTCCAGTTCGATCCTCCGACCGCCGTAGAGGACTATGTACATCCAGATCGCTATCTAGGCGTAGTGAACGACCTTCTGCGTCTCAGTGGGCACACTTCCACCCTGACCCTTGGCGAGCTCGATCACACCGTATCCATCGGGAAGGCGGTCGAACTATGGTGCGAGAGTCAAGGCGTTTCACCGCCGGGCAAGACAGTCGTCGCTGCGCTGCTCATCGACGACCAAGATGCATTGATACTCGCTGAAGGTGCCCACGAAAAACTCAAGGCGTTACACGCCAAAATTCGGAGGGCGCTGACGGCGCAGCCGAAGGGTCGCGCTCGGTAGGACCACTTGCCCTAGCCGCTCCGAGGTACTGCGCGCACCGGGTGCCGCATCATTCTGGGCGGGGTGCAGTAGGTCGTCGGACCTGTCGTTGTCAGAGACGCGACATGAACCTCTCGGCATCCACGACCACCCGGGTGATCTCCCCGGCCGCCAGCACCTTCCCGGACGACGCATCCCGCGCACCGACCATGAGGCGGTGCAGCCGCCCGTCGACGTACGCACTGGACGCCGAGACCTCGACCGAGGCCCCGACCGGCGAAGCGGCGAGGTGCTCGACCTGGACCCGGGTGCCGACAGAGGTCGAGCCCTCGGGGATGACCGGGGCGAGGCAGGCACACGTCGCGGCCTCGAGCCACGCCAACAACCGCGGCGTGCCGAGCACGGGCAGTGAGCCGCTGCCGACGGCGAGGGCGGTGTCGTCCTCGGTGACGTGGAAGGTCAGGGTGGCGGGCTCGGGACGCTCCATGGCGTGGAGCCTGTCACAGACGTAGTACGCCTTGGGGGGAGCCTCGACGGGACCCCGGCCGGTGAGGATGGCGGGGTGACGATCTCAGCACGCCGCACGACAGCCGTCGTGCCGCACCACCTGCTCCTCGGGCCCGACACGCACGGGGTGACGCGCTACGCCGGCGAGGTGGCCGGAGCCGCCGGGGCGCTGGTCGTCCGGGACGCGCGACTCCTGCCCGAGGGTGCCCCGGCGCACCTGCACGTCACCGACCGGCTGGTCTCGCCCGACCCCACGGCCGCGGCCGAGCTGGTGGAGACGCTGGCCCGGAGGGTGCGGCTGACGGTGACGCTGCACGACGTCCCGCAGCCGACCGACGGTCCGCGCTTCCGCGAGCGGACGGCGGCCTACGGGCGCATCGTGCGCGCCAGCACGGCCTGGGCGACCAACTCGTGGCACGAGCACGCGCTGGTCAACCGCTGGTGCGTCGCGGACGCCGACGGCACCGTGATCCCGCTGCCCATCCAGGGCGCCAGCCCGGAGGCGGGACGGAGGGACGTGGACGCCCACGTCCTCGGCGTCTTCGGGTTCATCTACCCGGGCAAGGGCCACCGCCAGGTGGCGCGCGCCGCGGCGGCGCTGCGCCGCTCGGGGCACCCGGTAACCGTGCGGGTGCTCGGCGGCGCGGCCAGGCACCACGAGGACGAGATCGACGAGCTGCAGCGGAGCAGCCACGCCCGCGGGGTGCCCGTCGAGGTCACCGGACGCGTCCCCGAGGCCGAGGTGCGTGACGCCCTGCGCCGGGTCGGCGTGCCGGTCGCCGCCCACCGCAACGTCTCCGCGTCCGGCAGCGTGAACTCGTGGATCGCGGCGGGCCGCCGTCCGCTGGTCCGGGACAGCGCGTACGCCCGGGAGATGGCGGCGCTGCGGCCCGGGACCCTCACCCTCTTCGACGACTCCACGCTGGTGCCGCGTCTCGAGGACGCGCTCCGCCAGCCGGCATCGACGTGGATCGAGCCCGGCACCGACCTCGGTCCGCGGCTCGAGGACACCGCCGCCGCCTACCGCTCGTGGTGGGCGTCGGTGGCCGGATGACGGCGCCGCCCTTCGGCACCAGCGTCCCCGGCAACCGCTGGGACCTTGCGCCGGCCGGGACGCCGCGGCGGACCGTGTCCGTCGTCGTCGCCCACTACGAGCAGCAGGCACAGCTCGACCGGACGCTCGCGGCACTGCAGCGGCAGACCCGCGTGCCCGACGAGGTCGTCGTCGCCGACGACGGATCGCGCAAGGAGCCCGTCGTCCCGGACGGCGTACGCCTCGTGCGCCAGGACGACGAGGGCTTCCGGCTCGCGGCCGTGCGCAACCTCGGCGTCGCGGCCAGCACCGGGGACGTCCTCGTGCTCCTCGACGCCGACACCACCCCGGAGCCCGAGCTCGTCGAGCGGATCGTCGCACTGCCCGAGGCGCTGCCGGAGGCACTCGTCGTCGGCCGCCGGCGCCACGCCGACCTCGCCGGGACGGGGGAGGAGCTGCCCGAGCCGGAGTGGCTGCGCACGGCGTACGCCGAGACCCGCGACCTCCTCGACGCCGACGCCACCGGTCACCGGTTCCTCATCGGGGCGGTCGTCGCATGCAGCCGGTGGTGGTACGACGAGATCGGCGGCTTCGACGAGACGTTCCGCGCCTACGGCGGCGAGGACTGGGAATTGGCCCACCGCTCCTGGACCGCGGGCGGGCTGCTCGCCCACTGCCCGGACGCCGTCGCGTGGCACGACGGGCCGGACGCCGGCGGGCGGGACCGCGACCCCGCCGCCCGGCTGCACGAGACCGTCGCGATCGCCGACCGGACCTCAGCCCGAGGGACGACCTGGCGAGGGCTGCAGCGCGGACCGGCCGACCTCGTCGTCACGCTCGCGCCCACGTTGGCGCCGACCGAGGTGCTGGTGACCCTCGACTCCCTGCTCGCGGCGCTGCCGCGCGCGGTCGTCCGGCTCAGTGCGGAGCACCGCGCGCTCGCCGGCACCGACCCCCGGATCACCTGCGCCGAGGACCCGATCCCCAGCACGGCGCGGACCCACCTCACCCTCCGCCGGGGAATGTACGGCGACCAGCGGGCGTGGACGGACCTCGTCACCGCCCTCGACGGCGAGGTCGGCGCCCGCGAGGTCGCTGACGGCCGAGCGGCGCTGGAGGACCTGCGGCTGCTGCGCCGCGCGGCCCGCTGGGACCGTTCCGACCTGGCGCCCACGGGCGCACCGCTCGAGACGAGGCTGCGGATGACCGACGACGTCACCCTCGAGGCGTGGCTGGGCGGGTGGCACGGTGGGTGACGACCGGCCGCTGCTCGTCGTGGTGGGCAACTGCCAGGCCGAGTCGTACCGCCTCCTGCTCGACGCCGGCGACGTCCGCACCCAGCGGATCCCGGCGCTCCACGAGCTGACACCCGCTGACGTCCCACCGCTCCTCGAGCTGCTCGCGCGCACCGACCTGCTCGTCAGCCAGCCGACGGTCGACGACTACCGCGGCCTCCCGGTCGGCACCCGCCAGCTGCACGCGGTCCTGCCTCCCGGCGCGCGTACGGCGCTGGTGCCGAGCCTGCGCTACTCCGGCCTGCACCCGTTCCACCTGCTGGTTCATCCACCGGGCCTCGACCGCCCCGACCCGCCGCTGGTGCCCTACCACGACGTCCGCACCGTGCTGGCCGCCGACGAGCGGCGGGGACGGACCGCCCGCGAGCCGGTCCGGCTCACCACCGAGGCCGTCCGCGCGGTCGCGGCGGCGTCGGTCGCCGAGCTCGCCCGGCGCGAGGAGCTGCACGGCACCGTCGTCGTGAGCGACCTCTTCGAGCGCCCGACGGCCGACGCGATGCGGACCATCAACCACCCCGGCAACGCCGTCCTGGTACCCGCGACAGCCCGGCTGCGCACCGCCCTCGGACTCGAACCCCGGCCGCCCGGCGTCGACCGGCCACTGCTGGCGTCGATCCACGCGCCGCTGCTCCCGGAGGTGGTGGCCGCGCACGGGCTCGACGCTGCTCCCACCCACGACTGGACGATCGACGGCCGGACGGTGACGTCCGAGGAGGTCGCGGCCACCCACCGCGAGTGGTACGCGCGTCGTCCCGAGATGCTCGATGCCGCTCTCGAGCGTGCCGCACCGGTTGTCGAAGAAGTGCGGGCCGCTGAGGCAACCTGAGGGACGGAGGCACGTCTACCAGACATGAGCACGGGGACCGCGATGGCAGAGGCAGTGGACATCACTGAGCTCTACGCCGCACACCGCTTGTCGCTGGTGCGACTCGCGATCCTGCTGGTCGACGACCTCGCCTCGGCGGAGGACGTCGTGCAGGACGCCTTCGCGGCGCTGACCAGGCGGCCGGGGGCGATCAAGGACCCGTCCAAGGCGTTGGCCTACCTCCGCGTCTCGGTCGTCAACGCGTCCCGCTCGGCCCTGCGCCGCCGGCGTACGGCGAGGGCGTACTCACCACCGCACGACACCGCGCCACCCACGCCGGAGGACACCGCGGTGCTGGCCGAGGAGCACCGTCAGGTCATCGTGGCGCTGCACACCCTCGCACCGCGGCAGCGCGAGGTGCTGGTGCTGCGCTACTGGTCGAACCTCAGCGAGGCGGAGATCGCCGCAGCACTGCAGATCAGCCAGGGGACGGTGAAGTCCACCGCCAGCCGCGCGCTGGTGGCACTGGAGAAGGCCATGACCACCCACATGAGCTCGGGGACCGACGGGAAGGAGCAGCGATGAGCACCGACATCGAGGCACGCCTCCGCGACGCGCTCGCCGCCCGCGCCGACCTCGTACGCCCCGAGGACCTGGAGCCGCTGGCGCCGGTCGTCGAGCTGCGCCCCCGTCTCAGCCGGCAGTCGCCCTGGGTGCTGCTCGCCACCGCCGCCGTGGTGCTCCTCGTGCTCGGCATCGTCTTCCAGGGTGTCGGTGGTCGCGAGCGCTCCGACCGGCTCGCGCCGGAGCCGGACGAGAAGATCGAGCTCCAGTTGCCGACCGACGTCGGACGGGACTGGAAGGCCGACGACATCTCGACCCCTGCCCGACTCGACCTCGACGGCGACGGGACCAAGGAGAAGGTCGTCTTCCTGGGCGAGCCCACCAAGAACTTCGACGGGCGGACCCGGCTGCAGACGACACTCAGCAGCACCGGGCAGGAGGCGTTCGGGATCGCTGAGCTGGGCACGACCATCGGCACGAGCGCGCTGCCGCCGATCGACGCTGACGGCGACGGTGACCAGGAGCTCGTGCTGCTGCGCGACGAGGCCTACTCCGGTCCCGTCACGGGCGGCTTCCCGATCGTGTTCGACCTGCGCGACGGCCTGCTCGTCGAGGCGGTCCCCGACGAGCCCGGGCTCTTGATCCGCGGTGAGCTCGTCGAGGAGGGGAGCGCGACCGAGTACTACGACAAGGTCCGCGTCGGGGACTTCTGGATCGAGGACGGCACCCTCCACTCGAGCCGGTCCGTCGCGTCCTACGCGCGCGGCGCGGAGATGAGGTTCTCGCCGAAGGCCTACGTCGTGGACGCGTGGACGTGGACCCTCGACGACAACGGGGCTCTGCGCCACGGCGAGACCGAGTGCCTCGTGCAGTCCTACGACAGCACGCGGGAGTGCGGCCTCGACCCCACGGACACGTTCACCTACCTCCCGCCCGAGCGGGCGTCCTACGTCGGCCTCGGCGAGACCGTCGACCTGACCGACGAGGCCGGCTACGGCTTCACCGCGCGCATCGAGGCGGATGCGGACCCTAGCCTGGTCGTCAACGGCTTCGGGGCCTCGATCCGGCAGCCGCTGGAGGTGCCCCAGCCGATGCTCGGCACGGTCCAGCCGACCTCGATCTTCTTCGACGGCGCCTCTCTCGTGATCACCTCGGCGACGGACCCGTCCGTGGTCCAGGTGTTCACGCAGAACGACGACCGGATGGTGCTGATGGACCCAGTGGGTGAGATCGACCTGGCCGCCGACGACGGTCAGCAGACCTGGCTCACCGACAACGGGGCCGTCCTCTCCGCCCTGCCGGCCGACGACGGCGCCTGGGAGCTGTGGCAGTGGGTGATGGTCTCCCGGACGGAGATCGCCGCGCTGCCGTGGGCGACCGTGTGCATCGACGACGTCGACGACCCGACGGCGATCACCGCCTGCTGACTAGAGCAGCTTGCTGAAGGCCAGCAGGTCGACGCCCGCCACGGGCGACCAGTCGCGGCCGGGCTCGCGCTCGTAGCCGAGGCGTCCGTAGATCCGGTGGGCCGCGGTCATGGTCGCCAGCGACGAGAGCGCCATCCCGGTCGCGCCGTCCTCGCGGGCACGGTCCTCGCACAGCCGGGCGAGGGCGGTGCCGGCGCCCGATCGCTGGACCGTGGGGTCGACCGCGAGCATCCGGAACTCGCCCTCGTGGTCGCGCCCGATCTCGCGCCAGGGGGAGCCGGGCGGGCAGTAGGTCACGACCCCGACGACCTCGTCGTCCACCACCGCGACCCACACCTCCGCCTGGGCGTCGCGGGTGGTGACGTCACGCAGCCGCTCGCGGTAGTCGTCCTCGGCACCGGTCAGCAGCGGGTCGTACGCCGCCACGCACACGTCGCCCGCGGCGGCGTGCTCGCCGGGCCGGATCCGGCGGACGCTGACCTCGCTCGTCACACGGGGCCTCAGATGCCGAAGGTGTTGCGCGGGTAGGCGGCCTCGACGTCGGTGATCACGTTGACGAGGTAGGGCACCCCCGAGGCGTACGCCCGGTCGAGCGCGGGCCCGATCTGCTTCGGGTCGGTCACGGTCTCGCCGGCACCGCCGAGCGCCTTGACCACCTCGTCGTACGGCGTGCGCTGGGCGAGGTCGGCGACGACGTCGTAGCCGTAGAGCATCTGCATCGGGCCCTTCTCGAGGCCCCAGGCGGAGTTGTTGCCCATCACCATGACGACCGGCAGGTCGTGGCGGACGAGGGTGTCGACGTCCATCAGCGAGAAGCCGGCGGCGCCGTCGCCGAGCAGCAGCGTGACCTGCGCGGACGGGCGGGCGATGCGGGCGGCGATCGCGGCACCGAGGCCCGCTCCGAGGCAGCCGTAGGGCCCGGGGTCGAGCCAGCCGCCGGGCCGCTTGGGCTCGACGTACTTGCCGGCGAACGACACGAAGTCACCGCCGTCGCCGATCACGACGGAGTCGTCCTCGAGGCGCGGGACGAGCTCGCCGTAGATCCGGGCCGGGTGGATCGGGTCGGCCTCGGCCGTCAGCAGCTGGGCGTCGCGCTCGGCGGCGGCCGTGACCTGGTCGCGCAGGCCGGCGGCCCAGTCGGTCCAGTCGGGCTTGTCGCCGCGCTCGATCGCTGCCTGGAGGCCGTCGAGGACCGTCGTCAGGTCGCCGGCGACGGAGCCCGCGAGCTCGGCGTGCCCCGAGACCTGGCCGGGGGAGTCGGCGATGTGGACGACCTTCGCGAAGACGCCGTCCGGGTTCTTGTCCGGCCCGCCGAACGCGCCGTAGCCCAGGCGGAAGTCGAGCGGGGTGCCGACGACCACGACGAGGTCGGCGCCCGAGAGCGCGGTGCCGCGCGCCTTCGTGACGAGCGAGGGGTGGCCGCCGGGGATCAGGCCGCGGCCCATGCCGTTGGTCAGGGTCGGGATGCCGAGGTCCTCGACGAAGCGGAGCGCGGCGGCCTCGGCGTGGTCGGCCCACACGTCGGTGCCCAGGATCAGCACGGGCCGCCTCGCCTGCGCGAGCAGTCGGGCGACGGCCTGGATCGCGTCGCCATCGGGCTCGATGCGGGTGCCCTCGCCGGAGCCGACCGCACCGGTCGAGGAGTCGAAGAACGCGTCCATCGGCACGTCGACGAAGACGGGGCCGCGGTGGCTGGAGCGGGCGAGCGTGAAGGCCTCGTCGATGCCGCCGGCCACGTCGCCTGCGGTCATCAGGGTCTTCGCGGCCTTGGCGACCGAGGCGATGATCGGCGGCTGGTCGAGCTCCTGCAGCGAGCCGGTGCCCCAGCGGTTCTGCGGGGCGCGACCGCCGACGACGACCATCGGGGAGCCGGCGAACTGGGCCTGCGCGATCGCGCTGATGCCGTTGGTGACGCCGGGGCCGGCGGTCAGGACCGCGAGGCCGGGGACGCGGGTGAGCTTGCCGGTCGCTTCGGCGGCGAACGCGGCGGTCTGCTCGTGGCGTACGTCGAGGAGCCGCATCTGCGGCCCGTCGCCGTCCTGGAGCTTGACCGCGCCGTCGTACATCGGGAAGACGTGCGCACCGGACAGCGTGAACATCGTCTCCACGCCGTGGGCGCGGGCGACGTGGACGGCCAGCTCGCCGCTGTGGCCCGAGATCTCGCTCTGCTCGCTCATGCAGAGGACACTAGCGGTCGGCTACTCGCCAGTACGCGCCCGAAGGAAGGGGGCGTTGCTCAGGCGGAGCGCCTCGATGACGACCAGCAGCAGGTCGGACCGGACCTCCGGTGGCGCGGGGGCCAGCGAGAGCTGGACGAACAGCGCGCGCAGGAAGGCCTGGGGGGCCGCGGTGCGGGCGTAGGGATCGTGGTCGACCGGACCCGAGAACGGGTTGCCGGCCGCGCCGATGCGGTGCACCCACGGCTCGAGGACGTCGGTGCCGAGCGTGTCGCGGCGCAGGATCTGCATGGCGGCCGCGGCCATCCGGTCCGGCTCGCCGGCGGCGAGGGGCACGTCGGCGGGCTGGAGGAGGAGCCGCTCGGCGAGCACGTCGAGGAGCGCCTCGTGCTCGGCCGCGCCGAGGTGCGGTGACTCCCCGAGGGCGCCGATCGCGTCCGCGCCGTGCGCGATGGCGTGCGCCCACCCCTTGTCGGGGACCCACCCGCGGGTGTCGGTCTCGGTGAGGAACCAGACCGCGATCCGGTCGCCCCAGTCGAGGATCTTGCCGACCGGCAGCAGGTGCTCCTCGTTGTCCCGCTCGATGCAGCACGCGACGATCAGGGCGCTGAAGCTGCGCCGGAAGACGCTGTCGGTGCCGGTCTCGCCCAGTCCGACCGACAGGCCGGCGACCATGCCGTCGCCGAGGCCGACGAGCAGGTCGTCGTAGACGCCCCGGTCGATCCAGGTCGCCAGCGCGGGGAACGCGGTGCCGTCACGCACCTCCGGCCGCGTGGACCCCAGCATCGTGGTGAGCTCGGCCGTCAGGTCGTCGAGGGGGCGGTCCGCCGGGACCTCGAAGTCGGCGGCCTGCACCTGGTCCCAGTACCCCGTCGACATGTCGGCCATCCTGCCACCCTCCGGAGGGTGCCCCTAACCGAACCTGAGCGACAGCGGTCCCGGCCCGCCGGTCACGCGTACGACGCCGCCCGGGCCCTCGTCGACGACGTAGGACGGGTCCTCGACGACCGGCGTCCCCGGGGCGAGCAGCACGGTGGTGCGGCCGTCCCGGTCGAGCCCCGGCGCGAGGTCGAGGCGGTCGGGGGAGTGGCCCGTGACCTCGGCGCTCGCCCACGCGACGCGACGCCCGGCGACGTCGAGCCCGAGCGGCAGGACGTGCCCGCTGCGACCGGGCACGTGCAGGGCGCCCCCGTCGGGCAGGTCGACGCCCTCGATCGTGAGGGTGACGTCCATGGCGACGGCCGAGTGGTTGATCAGGTGGACCGCGCGCTGGCCGTCGTCGGCGGCCGTGGTGGTCGTGAGCACACCCGGCCACGGAGCGTCGACCCGGACGGCGGCGCGCGTGCCCAGGTGGGCCATCGCACGCTCGACCAGCGTCGGGTCGGACGGCAGCCCCGCGGTCAGGACGACGGCGCGGCCGGACCCGGCGCTCACCGAGACGCCGCACACGGCGCCGTCCACGTCGGTCAGCACGACCTCGCCGTCGGGGGCGTCGATCTCCTGTCGCCAGCCGACGCGGACCTCCGGGCCGGGCGCCGCCCAGCCGTGGCGGACGACCGAGGGGAAGAAGTGCTCGTTGTCGTGGACGAACCCGCCGGGGCGGATGCCGAGGCCGTCGGCGAGGACCGTGCAGGGATCACCCGCCAGGTCGCGCTCGGGCAGCCGGCCGAGGTGGAGCAGGCCGCCGCCCGCGCGCACGTGGTCGAGGACCCGCTGCTGCACCTCGGCGGACACGAACCGGCCGGACGCGAGCGCCAGCACCGATCCGGGCGCGGGGTCGCGCTCCTCGAGGTGCACGGCTCCGAACCGGAAGCCCGCGAGCATCAGCGAGCGCGGGAGGAACCGGCGCTGGCCTCCGCCGCGGTGGGCGGCCAGGTCGTCGACGACCCCGGACATGATCGTCGAGTCCGGGTGGTGGTACTCGGTGGCGTAGGCGTCGAGGACGAGGCCGAGCGCCACGTCGTCGTGCTCCTCGCTCATCCGCGACAGCCACTCCTGCTGGGCGGTCATCGCGCGGGCCGTGCGGGCCGTGGCGTCGTACGCGAACCCGCGCTGGCCCTCCGGCCCGATCGGCGCGGCCGTGCCGTGCCGCTCGCCGGTGAAGCTGAGCCGGTCGTTGCCGTCGCCCACGACCTCGTCGAGCGGCGGGTTGATGCCGCCGGCGAGCAGGTAGTAGTTGATCAGCCGGTTGCCCTGGGCGATGCACAGGCGCGTCTTGAGGTCGACCGTGGACGGGTCGTGCTGGCTCTCGATGCCGCCGCTGTAGTCGCCCGTCCCGGCCTCGAACTCCAGCGACGTGAGCGGCTGGTGCTCGTCGTGGACGGCGTCCATGAAGGCGTTCATCACGTAGAGGTCGGTGAGCGTGTCCGAGGTGGCGGCGCCGAGGTAGTGGTCGGAGCCCGACACCATGCCCGGGATCCCGGAGTAGGTGCCCACCAGCTGGCTGATCCCGATCGGGAACGGTCCGCCGCTGCCGGCCTCGGTGCCGTGGATGTTGATGAGGAAGGGCACGTCGCGCACACCGCGCTCCTCGCACAGCTTGCGCAGCGCGACGACGTACGCCGCGAAGCGCTCGCGCATGAAGAGCCCGAGGTCGACGCGCAGCCGGCCGGCGACCGACTCGTCGGGGGTGCGGCTGACCGGGTAGCGGTCGCTGCCGCGGTGCTCGTCCACCCAGCGGCCGAAGTCGTCGAGCAGCCCGTCCGTGAGGTCGGGGCTGTTGGTGACCCACGCGAGCATGCCCACCTCGTTGTCGAGCTGGACGCCGATGACGTTGCCGCCCTGCGGCTGCAGCCGGCGCGCGAGCACCGGCATGATCGCGTCGTACCAGCGCGCGGTCTCGGCCAGGAACGCCGGAGCCAGGTAGTCGACGGTCCGCGACGGCGTCGGCCGCCCGTCCCAGCCGACCGGCACGACCTCGGGGTGCTCGTCGTAGACGCGGTAGGGGATGCCCTCGTTCTTGAGCTCGGCCATCACGAACGGGCCGGGGCGGGCGATGAAGAGCAGCCCCTTCTCGGCGCACAGGTCGATGAAGGCCGCGACGTCGCGCTCGGGGCGGGTGGCGCCGGTGACGTCGACGGTGCCGTCGGGCAGCTCGTGGAAGAGCCAGGGGATGTACGACGCCACGGCCGTGCACCCGGCCTCGACGACCAGGTCGAGGCGCTGCTCCCACTCCGCGCGGGCGACGCGGAAGTAGTGCACCTCGCCGGCCATCAGCAGGCGCGGCTCGCCGTCGATGACGATCTGCTTGTCGCGGACCTCGATCACGGGCGCACCTCCGCGGCGGTCACGCGCAGCGAGACCTGCTGGAGGGACGCTGCGTCGGGGCCGGTCAGCAGCAGCACCTCACCCTCGTCGACGCGCTCGGTCAGGGAGGTCCCGAAGTAGGAGAACGCGGTGGGGCTGACCTCGAAGGTCACGTCCGCGCTCTCGCCGGGCTCGAGGTCGACCGACCTCCAGTCGAGCAGCTCGACGAGGGGTCTCGTCACCTGCGCGACCGGGTCGCGGAAGTAGGCCTGCACGACCTCCGTGCAGGGACGGTCGCCGGTGTTGGTGACGGTGACCGTCAGCGTGGTGGCCGACTCCAGCCCGAGCTCGTCGTCCGACACCCGCGGGGCGCCGTACGCGACGGTGGAGTAGGTGAGGCCGTGACCGAACGGCAGGCGGGGGTAGGTCAGGGCGTCGACGTAGCGACCCTCCCGGTGGTCGACGTCGGCGCGGATGAGACGTCCGGTCGGCCGCTGGTGGGTGCTGGTCGGGATGTGGCCGGTCGACAGCGGGAAGGTCATCGGCAGCCGGCCGTGCGGGGCCACGTCGCCGCTCAGCACGTCGGCGAGGGCGTTGCCGGCCTCGATGCCCGGGTGCCACGCCACGATCACGGTGTCGGCGAGGTCGAGCACCTCGGTGAGGTCGAGCGGACGACCCGTGTAGACGACCACGACGAGGGGCTTGCGGAGGCCGGCGAGGGTGCGGACCTGGTCGAGCTGGCCCGGCGGGAGGCGGAGGTCGGAGACGGAGTTGGCCTCGCCCGACCGGTTGGGGTGCTCGCCGACGAGCGCGACGGTGACGTCGGCGGTGCGGGCGAGCTGGACGGTGCGGTCGGGGAAGCGGCCGTCGTCGACGGTCACGCGGTCGCCGAGTCGCTCGGCCAGGCCGGCGGCCGGGGTGACGACCTCCTCGGCCCGCCCGTCGAGCACCCACGTGCCGAGCAGGACGTCGCCCTCGTGCACGAAGCCGCCGGTGAGGAGCACCGACGCGTCGTCCGCAAGCGGCAGCACACCGTCGTTCTTCACGAGCACGTGGGACGCGACGCCGGCACGTCGGGCCAGGGCGCGGCTCTCCGCGGTGGGGGCGTTGCCCTCGGGGCGGTTGCCCGGTGCGGCGGACCCGTCGAAGAGGCCGAGGCGGAACTTCATCCGCAGCACCCGGCGGCAGGCGTCGTCGACGAGCGCCTCGTCGACCTCGCCGTCGCGGACCAGGTCGGCGAGGTGGGCGAGGTAGGCGCCGCTGACCATGTCGAGGTCGACGCCGGCCTTGATCGCCAGGCGGGCGGCCTCGCGGTCGTCCTCGGCGACGCCGGCGAAGACGATCTGGCCGATGCCGTTCCAGTCGGCGACGACCACGCCGTCGAAGCCCCACTCGCCCTTGAGCACGTCGCGCAGGAGGTGCCGGTGGGCGTGCATCGGGATGCCGTCGACGTCGTTGAAGGCGGCCATCACGCTCATCACGCCGGACTCGACGGCCGCGCGGAACGGGCGCAGGTGCAGGTTGCGCAGGGTGTTCTCGCCGACCGACACGGTGTCGTAGTCGCGCCCGCCTGCTGACAGGCCGTAGCCGACGAAGTGCTTGGCGCAGGCACCGAGCCGGTCGGGCTGGGACGGGTCGTCGCCCTGGAAGCCCTGGGTCGCGGCGGCCGCGAGGCGGGACGCCAGCACGGGCGCCTCGCCGAACGACTCCGCCACCCGGCCCCAGCGGGGCTCCTCGGAGATGTCGAGCATGGGGGAGAAGGTCCACGCGATGCCGTCGACGATCGCCTCGCGCGCGGCGGTCTCGGCCGCCTGGCGCACCAGCTCTGGGTCGAACGACGCCGCCAGGCCGAGCGGGATCGGCGCGACCGAGCGGTGGCCGTGGATCACGTCGCGCCCGAAGAGCACCGGGATGCCGAGCCGGCTGCCGCCGACCGCGAGCTCCTGGATCTCGTCGATGACGCCCACCAGGACGCCGTCGTCGCGCTCGTTGCCTGCCGTCGCTCCGGACGCGTAGAGGCTCGACCCGATGCGGCCGGCGCGCAGCGCGTCGGCGTCCTCGCCGGGGTTGATGTTGGCCACCTGGTGCAGCTGGCCGACCTTGTCGTCCAGCGTCATCTCGGCCAGCAGGGCGTCGACCCGCGACTCGGTGTCGAGCGCGGGGTCGAGCCAGGTGCGGGTGTCGGGCTGGTGTGTGGTCGTCATCAGTTGGTCTCCACGGTGATCTGGGGGTCGGCGTCGAGCGCCGTGCGCAGGTCGTCGGTGCGCACGGACGCACCCGGGCGGCGGTGCGGGTTGGCGAGGTCGGTGAGGGCGAGGCCGCCGGTGGCGCCGGTGACCCGGCGCACGCCGACCCCCTCCGGGCCCACGGCGTAGGTCACCCGGGCGGTGCGTCCCGCGAGGCGTACGGTCGCGGTCAGGCCGTCCGCGCCGGTCGGGAGCACCGGGTCGACCTCGACGTGGTCGCCGCGGCGGCGCAGGCCGAGCAGCCGCTCGACCACGAGCCGCAGGGCCAGGCCGGGGCCGGACGAGTAGACGCGCCAGCCGCCCTCGAGCGGGACCTCGCCGGCCATCAGGTCGGCGTAGCGCTCGGACGCATCGACGCGGTCGGTGAAGGCGCCGTCGGACGACGAGTAGTAGCAGCTGCGCTGCCGGGGCCGCGCCTGCGGCACCCGGTCGCTCAGGCCCCACGGGCTGGCCAGCGACAGCGCGCGCAGCAGCCCGGCGCCGTCACCCACGCGGGAGAGCGCCTCGGCGTACCGGAGGTGTGCGTGCATGTACATCAGGCCGATCTCGCGGCCCCAGAACGTGCTCGCCTCGGCGCGCTGGAACGTCGACATCGGGCCGCCGCTGTAGGCGACGGGTCGGTCGAAGAGGCGGGCGCCGTCGGGCCCGAGCAGGTGCTCCTCGATCAGCCGCAGGTGGGCCTGCGACGCCTCGGGGTCGAGCACGTCGGACGTGATCGCGTGGATCCAGGGGAGGACGCCGTACGTCAGTCCGGTGCGGGTGTCGCTGGGGTGGACCAGGGGGACGGCGGCACTGCCGGCCTCGGCGCGGTCGTAGAGCAGGTAGCCCGGCATCACGCCGTCGACCACCATGTCGGTGGCGATCGACCGACGGGTCCGCTCGACCAGCGCCTCGGCGTGGTCGGCGAGGTCGGTCGCCGCGCCGACGGCCCGGAGGCCGGCGACGAGCGCGTCGAGCGCCTGGACCTGGAGGACGGCCGTCCACGTGGACGCCATGCGGCGCGCGAGGTCGGGGTCGGCGGGCTGGAGGGAGTCGTTCCAGTCGCCGTGGCCGTAGGCCGGGAGCGGGGTGCCGGGCACCGCCATCTCCTCGATCCGGCCGACGGCGCGGCGCAGGTGCTCCTCCACCGAGGCAGGCGCGGTCGCTCCGTCGTCGCCGACGAACGGCACCTCGTCGCGGAGGATCGCCGCGTCGCCGGTGGCGAGCAGGTGCTCGCCCGCCGCGAGGACCGGCCAGAACACGACGTCACCGTGCGAGTCCTGCTGGCCGTGCTCGGCGGTGGGTGGCATGAACTCGAACGCCTGCGGCCAGTCGCCGCGGGCGTTCTGCGCGCGCATCACGCGGAGCAGCACGTCGTGGACCTCGTCGTGCCGGTCGAGCGCGGTCAGCAGGCCGACCGGGCCCTGGCAGACGTCGCGGGTGCCCCAGCCGCCACCGGAGTACTGCTCCAGCCCGCGGGGGGCGAGGTAGTGGATGAGGGCGTCGTGCGCGAACCACGGCACGGAGTCGGTGATCGCCGCGACCTCCCCGGCCTCGGGGGTGTGGCCCGCGAGGTCGAGCCGCAGCGAGCCGGTGACCTCGGGCCAGAACTCCTCGCCGACGCCGGCGCTGGTGGGGGCGGGGGCCGCGTCGGATGCTCGCAGGGCCAGCCGCCACGTGTCGGTCGCGTCGACGTCGAGGACGAGCCAGTGCTCGTCGCGCTCGGTGGAGACCTCGCCGGACCAGGCGAGGTCGAGGCCGAGGTCGTCCTCGCCACCGGTGTCGAGCGTGACGAGCAGGCGCGTCGCCGGACCGCGGACGACCCGGACCTCGAGCCCGAGCTCGTGCGTCGCGGCCGGCGCCCGGGAGACCACCTCGATCAGTCGGCCGTCGCCGGTGGCGTACCACCAGTGACACGCGTCGAGGCCGTTGGACCAGGCGCTCGGGAGGTCGAGCAGCTCCCACCCTGTCCCGTCGCCGTCGACGGTGCGGACGAGCACCCGCACGCCCTGCCCGCGGAACAGCCCGAGATAGCTGCGGCGCCCGGTGACCAACGTGTCGCGGCCGACGTGGCCGGCCGTGACCTGCGAGTGGAAGGTGCCGCCCATCCAGACGGTCGTGGTGAGGCTGCCCGCGTCGGGGACGAGGGTGTCGCCGGTGCGCAGGACCTGCCCGTGGGGGCGGAGGACCGACAGCTCGCGGGCGGCGGTCACGACCTCGCCGTGCGCGGTGCGCCACGTCGTCGGCGTCCCGTCGGCGTCGTGCTCCGTCGAGCCCGGCTCGGCGGTCAGCTCGAGCAGCGCGAGGTCGTCGTCGGTCAGGGGCACGCAGGCGAGCACGGGCGCGGACGCCAGCACCGACGCCGGTCCGTCGGGGGAGGACTCGTCGACGACATCGGCCAGGTCGACGTCGGGCGTGCTCGTACGGACGTGGGCCAGGGCGGAGTCGACGTGCCGCGCGTCCTCGGGGCCCGTCGCCCCGGGGTGGTCCGGCACCACGCGGCCGACGAACCCGGTGCGGTGCCGCCCGCCGGGCGCGAGGTCGGCCGCCGCATCCTGGATCGCGACGAGGGTGTGCTCGTGCTGGAGCCGGGTCGAGGGGAGCGGCGCGTCGAGGCCGGACCACTCCGTGCCGGTGACGGTGCGCGACACGAGCTGGTGCGCGTCGGTCGCCCAGCCCACGCCGCAGCCGGACGACGCGACGACGACCCACGGCACCCGCTCGCCGGGCATGTTCTGCCGGACAGCCAGGGCGACACCGTGGTCGGCGGTCTCGACGGGGGTCACGTCGAGGTACTGGCTGACGTAGTACTGGTTGTTGGCCACCGCGCCGGCCGGGGCGAGCGCGGGGTCGTGGGTGAGCACGGCGTCGACGCGCACGGTCTCGCTGCCGCGGTTGCCGACCTCGAGGTCCCACGACCAGGCCAGGTCGTCCCGCCCGAGCGTCAGGGTGAGGGCGTAGTCGAGCCCGCCCCACGAGCCCGCGGCCACCAGGGCGTCGTCGACGACACCGACGCGGCTGGGCGCGTCCTGGCCGAGCAGGGGAGTGCGTCGTACGACGTCGCCGCGCTCGTCGAGCACGCGCAGGTGCACGTTGGCGGCGCCCGCCTCGATGCTCGTGGCGGGGTTGAGGAGGAGGCTGAGGTCGCCCGCCTCGAAGCGGGTGAGGGCGCCGTCGGCATTGGCCTCGACGTGCATCCCCGAGGGGGTCTCGAGCCGGTGGCGAGGGCGGGTGCCGGGCCGCTGGATGGTGCGCATGGGGATCATGCCTACCAGCCGTGAGAGGCCGAGTCAGGCCCGCGGAGCGCTGAAAGTAGATGTAAGAAAACGGTTGAGCGTGGCGGCTGTCATGTAAGTACTTACATGCCTCCGGACCGTTGACGGGCCCGTGTGGCCACAGTCACGTTGGCTTCCTACCTCGCCTTCAGGAGGCCCTCCCTTGCGCATCTCTCGGCGTACTTCCCAGACCACCTCGCTGCTCGTCGGCGGACTCGCCCTCAGCCTCGTCGCGACCGGTTGTGCCGGCAGCGCCAAGGACCAGGAGGACCAGGCCGCGGACGGCATGATCGCCCAGCTGACGTTCCCCGCCGAGGTCGACGCGACCGTCGGCGGGCTCGGCAACTACAACCCGTACTCGCCGACCCCGCTCACCGCGGTCTGGCTCTACGAGCCGCTGATCGTGCGCAACAACCTCACGTGCGAGGAGACGCCGTGGCTGGCGACCGACGCGACGTGGGACGGCGGCGACAAGCTGACGCTCGACATCCGCGAGGGCGTGAAGTGGAGCGACGGCGAGGACTTCACCGCCGACGACGTCGCCTTCACGCTGAACCTCCAGAAGGAGTTCCCCGGCATGGACAAGTCCGGGCTCTGGAACGACACCTTCGGTGCGCCCGCGAAGTCCGTCACCGCCGACGGCAACCAGGTCGTCATCGAGTTCGAGGGCAACGCCGCCGCGAAGTACGACGGGATCATCTCCACCAAGATCCTTCCCGAGCACGTCTACGCCGACGTCGACGACCCGACGACGTACGTCGACAAGGAGCCGGTCGGCACGGGCCCGTTCGAGGTCGAGAGCTACAACGGTCGCCGGCTCACCCTGGCTCGCCGCGACGACTACTGGCAGGCCGACAAGATCAAGGTCGAGAAGATCGTCCAGGAGGGCATCTTCGACTCCTCGCAGGCCGCGCTCAAGCTGGAGACCGGCGAGATCGACGCCTACTACGGCGACATCCCGAACCCGCAGAGGACCGTGGTCGACAAGGACCCCGACAACACCGGCTTCTTCTACGCCCCGGCCGGCACCACGGTGCTCACCGGCAACCTCACCGAGGAGCCGTGGAGCGACCCGAAGTTCCGTGAGGCGATCTCCTACGGCATGGACAAGGAGTCGATGTCGGAGAAGGGCATCTACGGGATCATGGAGCCCGCCAGCCAGACCGGCCTCAAGCTCCCCGCGATGGAGGACCTGCTCCCCGAGGAGTACGCCGGCGCCGACACGGTGCTGCCCTACGACCCCGACAAGGCCGCCGAGATGCTCGACGCGGCCGGCTACGAGGAGGGCGCCGACGGCAAGCGGACGATGCCCGACGGGAGCCCGCTGTCGGTGGACTTCTCCGTGCAGGCCGGCTTCATCGACTACGAGGCGATCGCCGAGGTCGTCGCCGACGACCTCAACGACCTCGGTGTGGACACCAAGGTCACCGCGTCGGCTCCCGAGTCGGTCGACGAGCAGAAGAAGACCGGCGACTTCAACGCGGTCCTGGAGTACCTCCACGGCGGATGCGAGCTGGCCCGCAACCTCGGGTCCAAGCTCAACAGCAAGCAGTTCCCGACCGAGCAGGACATCTTCCCCAACGTCGGGCGCTACTCCGACCCGGCCACGGACGACGCGATCGCCCAGCTGTCCGGGGCGACGTCCCGCGAGGAGCAGAAGCCGTACCTCGGCGAGCTGGTCGACGTGATGATGACCGAGTACCCGGTCACCTCGCTGATCTACGCGCCCTCGCGCACGATCTACCGCACCGACCACGCCGAGGGCTGGCCCACCGAGGACAACCCCTACGCCAGTGGTGCCGACGACCGACTCCTGGTGATGACGCACCTGGTTCCCCCGAGCTGAGGCGGCGCCCGTGCGGTACTTCCTCCGAAAGCTCGGCTTCTTCGTCGGCACGCTCTGGGCCGTCGTGACGCTGAACTTCCTCATCCCGCGCATCCAGCCCGGCGACCCCGCCGAGCTGATGGTGCGACGCCTGCAGGGCAAGGACAGCCAGCTCGACGCGGCCCAGGTCCGGGCGATGCGCTCGATGCTGGGCACGCCCGACGGCTCGCTGTGGTCGCAGTACTGGGACTACCTGGGCGACCTGCTGCACGGGAACTTCGGGGTGTCGTACACGTACTACCCGTTCAAGGTCAGCGAGGTGATCGGCCAGGCCATCTGGTGGACGGTCGGCCTGGTCGTCGTCACGCAGATCATCTCCTTCGCGATCGGCATGGTGCTCGGGGCGTACGCCGCATGGCGCCGCAACACCAAGCTGGACGCGACGATCACCATCGGCTCGACGTTCGTCGGCACCCTGCAGCCGTTCTGGATCGCGCTCGTCCTGGTCTACGTCTTCGGCTACTCGCTGGGGTGGTTCCCGACCTCCGGCGGCTACTCCGCGTCGACGCCGGGGTGGAACGCCGCCTTCATCGAGGAGGTCATCTCCTACTCCACGTTGCCGGCCCTGACCCTGCTGATCGTCACCCCGATCGGCTGGATCCTGGGCATGCGCAACACGATGATCATGAACCTCGGTGAGGACTACATCCGGCTCGCCAAGGCGAAGGGGCTGTCCGACCGCACGGTCGCGCTGCGGTACGCCGCCCGCAACGCGCTGCTGCCGAGCGTCACCGGCTTCGCGCTCGCGCTCGGTGGCGTGCTCGGCGGCACGATCCTGGTCGAGACGGTCTTCGACTACCCGGGACTCGGGCGCCTGATGGGGGAGGCCGTGCAGAACAAGGACTACCCGCTCCTGCAGACGCTCATGCTGCTGACGACGACGGGGGTGCTGGTGGCCAACCTGATCGCCGACCTCCTCTACGGCGTCCTGGACCCGCGAGCACGGAGGGCCGAGGGATGAGCACCACTCCGAACGACTTCATGGCTGAAGGCGAGCCCGACCAGTCACGGTCCGTCGAGGGATTGGCCGTCGAGCAGGTCGGCAGCGCCACCACGCCCGACCGCTGGTGGCAGGTGATCTGGTCGAGCAAGAAGGCCCGCGTCGGGCTCGTGATCCTCGGGATCTACGTCCTGATGGCGGTCTTCGCGCCGCTGATCGCACCGCACGACCCGCTCGACGGCAGCTTCACGCCGTTGCAGCAGCCCTCCGGCGAGCACTGGCTCGGCACCAACACCAACGGGCGCGACATCGCCTCGCAGCTGATCTTCGGCAGCCGGGTCTCGCTCCTCGTCGGCCTGTTCGGCGGTGCCCTGGCCACCGCGATCGCCCTCGTCGTCGGGCTGGTGTCCGGCTACACCGAGGGCACGATCGTCGACGACGTCCTCAGCTTCGTCACCAACGTCGCGCTGGTGATCCCCGCGCTGCCGCTGATCATCACGCTCGTGGCGTACTCCGACACCCGCGGCGTCTGGCTGATCGTCGGCATCATCGCGATCACCTCGTGGGCGGGTGCCGCACGCGGCAAGCGTGCGCAGATCATCACGCTCCGCAACCGCGACTTCGTCACCTCGGCGAAGTTCTCCGGCGAGAGCGGCGCCCGGATCATCTTCAGCGAGATCATGCCCAACATGAACTCGCTGGTGGTGGCGGGCTTCGTCGGCGCCGCCACCGGTGCCGTGGGTGCGGAGGCGGGCCTCGCGGTCCTCGGCCTCGGCGACACCCGCTCGGTCTCGTGGGGGACGATGCTCTACCAGGCCGACGCCCAGGGAGCGATCCAGCAGGGCCTCCTCACGTGGATCTTCGCGCCGGGCCTCGCCCTGGCCCTCCTCATCACCGCGATGTCGTTCATCAACTTCGGCGTCGACCTGCTCAGCAACCCCCACCTGAGGGAGGACTGACATGACAGGCAGCCCACTCCTGGAGGTGAAGAACCTCGAGGTGCGCTACGAGCCCAAGCGGGCGCGGTCGATGACGGCGGTGCAGGACGTGTCGTTCGACATCGCCCCCGGTGAGTTCGTCGGCCTGATCGGCGAGTCCGGCTCGGGCAAGACCACCCTCGCCACCGCGCTGCTGCGACTGCTGGAGAAGCCCGGCCGGATCAGCGCCGGCTCGATCACCTTCGACGGCACCGACATCACGCACCTCGACCAGGACGAGCTGCGTGACCTGCGCTGGCGCGACCTCTCGACGGTCTTCCAGAGCAGCATGAACTCGCTCAACCCCGTGATCCGGATCGAGCCGCAGTTCCGCGACGCGATCGAGGCGCACTCCGACCTGCGCGGCGAGGCGGTGTCGGAGCGGGTCCGCGAGCTGTTCGACATGGTGTTCATCGACCACCGCTTCATCACCTCGTTCCCGCACGAGCTGTCCGGCGGCATGAAGCAGCGCGTCAACCTCGCGCTCGCGCTGGCGCTCGACCCCAAGCTGGTGCTGCTCGACGAGCCGACCACCGGCCTCGACGTCGTCGTCCAGCACTCGATCCTGGAGAACGTGCGCAAGCTCCAGGAGGAGAAGGGCTTCGCGGTCCTCTTCATCAGCCACGACATCGGCACCGTGCTCGACCTGTCCGACCGGATCCTGGTGATGTACGCCGGCCGCATCGTCGAGTCGCAGCCGGCCGGCGAGCTGCTCCGCGAGCCGATGCACCCCTACACGAAGGGGCTTCTCGGGTCCTACGGCGATCCGCGCGCGGAGACCGTACGCATCACCTACATCCCCGGCCGTCCACCGGACCTCAGTCTCGAGCACCAGGGCTGCGCGTTCGCCGCGCGGTGCCCGGAGAAGATCGAGCGCTGCCTGACCGACTACCCCGAGCTCCTGCCGCGCAGCGCGGGCGACGTCGCCTGCCACGTCGCCCAGCAGTCCGGCGGCACCCGCCACTTCGACGGTCCCGAGTTCGTGAAGTCGGCCGACGACTCGGAGAGGGCGCGCGAGCGCGAGGTCGTGCTGACGGTGGACAACGTCACCAAGGTCTTCGAGAAGCGCCGCGGCCTCAAGGTCGAGCGCACCGAGGCGGTCACCGACGCCAGCTTCGTGCTGCACAAGGGCGGCGTCACCGCCCTCGTCGGCCAGAGCGGCAGCGGCAAGTCGACCCTGGCGCGGATGATCACCGGCATCGACAGCCCGACCGAGGGCCGGATCGTCTTCCACGGTCCCGACGGGGACCAGCAGGTCTCCTCGTTCCGCGGCCGCGCGCTGCGCGACTACCGCAGCCACGTCCAGATGGTCTTCCAGGACCCCTACTCCGCGCTCAACCCCACCAAGCGGATCGGGCAGATCCTCGAGCGGCCGCTGGTCAACTTCCACGGCCTGAAGGGCGAGGAGCGCAGGAGGCGGGTGGAGGAGCTGCTCGAGACGGTGGCCCTGACACCGTCCGACCGCTTCGTGAACCGCTACGCCTACGAGCTCTCCGGTGGGCAGCGGCAGCGTGTCGTGATCGCCCGCGCGCTGGCGGTGCTGCCCGAGGTGATCGTGGCCGACGAGCCGATCTCGAGCCTCGACGTGTCGATCCGCGCCGAGATCCTCGAGCTGCTCAACGACCTCGTGCAGACCCACGACGTCGGCATCCTCTACATCACGCACGACCTGCTGAGTGCCCGGATGCTCGCCGACGACGTGATCGTGCTCAACGAGGGACGGGTGGTGGAGCAGGGCCCCGCGCTGCAGGTCATCCGCGACCCGCAGGACGACTACACCCGGACGTTGCTGGACGCGGTGCCCAACCCGTTCTAGGCCCCAGTCTGGGTGGCTCTGCGAGGCTGTGCCCCGTGAGCACCGACCCCGCGGACCGCCCGGTCACCATCTACACCGTGGCGGACCGCGCCGGGGTCTCGATCGCGACCGTCTCCCGGGTGCTGCGGGGCACCGCGCCGACGTCGCCCGTCACGCGTCGCAAGGTGCTCCAGGCGGTCCAGGAGCTCGACTACATCCCGCTGCGTGCGGCCCGCCAGGTCGAGGTGCCGCGGCACCAGACCCACGGCCTCGTGCTGCCCGGCGTGGTCGGGCCCTACTACTCCGAGCTGCTCATCGGCTTCGAGGCGGCGGCCGCCCGCTACGGCCAGTCGGTCGTCCTGCGGCTCGCCCACCCCTCGGTCGACCTCGAGGACTCCGTACGCCAGATCCTGCCCCGCGTCGACGGGCTGGTGCTGGCCAACGACACGGTCTCCGACGCGTTCGTCCGGCAGGTCTGCAGGTCCACGCCGACGGTGCTGCTGGCGCGCGAGCCGGTCGACGGCTGCGACACGGTGCTCGTGGAGAACGTCGAGGCGGCCCGCGAGCTCACCGACCACCTGCTCAAGCACGGCCGCCGCCGACTGGTGTTCGTCGGCGACCCGGCCGGCTCCCACGACGTGACCGAGCGCTACACCGGCTTCCGGTCGGCGCTGGCGCGGTCGAAGGCTGCCACCGAGGCCTCGCTGCCCCTGCTCGTTCCCCTGGTCGAGCAGAGCGCGCCCGCGGTCGTCGACGCGCTGCTCGACATGGCCGAGCCCGCCGACGCCGTGGTCTGCGCCAACGACGAGCTGGCGGTCGCCCTGATGTCGCTCCTCATCGCGCGCGGCGTACGCATCCCGGAGGACCTCGCGGTCGTGGGGTTCGACGACATCATGACGTCGCGCTACGTGGCGCCCGGGCTCACGACCGTGCTCCAGCCGACCTACTCCGTCGGGCGCTGGGCGGCCATCCGGCTGCACGAGCGGATCGAGGGCCGTACCCACGACGTGCACCCCCAGGTGCTGCCCACCCGGCTGGTCGTCCGCGGGTCGTGCGGCTGCCCGTGGAGCGGTCCGGCCACCTCCCGGAACACGCCCTAGGCTGACCGGGTGCCCTCCCTCCACGAGCTCGTGCGAGCCCACACCGAGCTCGTCGAGGACGACGTGGCGTGGCTCCAGCTGCTCATGGCGGACTGGCAGATCCTGGCCGACCTGTCCTTCGCCGACCTCGTGCTGTGGCTGCCCGACCGCGAGGGCAGGGGCTACTGGGCCGGGGGGCAGATGCGCCCGACGACCGGGCCGACCGCGCTCGTCGACGACGTGCTGGGCACCTTCATCCCCACCGGACGGCGGCGGATGCTCGACGAGGCCTTCGGGACCGGGCGGCTGGTGCGTGAGGGCGACCCCGAGTGGCGCGACGACGTGCCGGTGCGGGTCGAGGTCATCCCCGTACGCCGCGCGGGCCGGGTGATCGCGATGATCGCGCGCAACACCAACCTGCTCGGCGTACGCACCCCCAGCCGGCTCGAGCTGAGCTATCTCCAGACCGCCGCCGAGCTGACCCAGATGATCGCGTCCGGCCACTTCCCGCTGCCGGGCCAGCGCAGCGACCACGCGGACTCACCGCGGGTGGGGGACGGGTTCGTCCGCCTCGACCCGGCCGGCCGCGTCGTCTACGCCAGCCCCAACGGCCTGTCGGCCTACCGCCGGCTCGGGCTCCAGGGCGACCTCGCGGGGCTGGTGCTGACCGAGCTGACCCGCGAGCTGGTGCCCGCGCGGAGACGACCCGACGAGGAGACCCTGAGCGCCGTCCTGGGCGGACGCGACGGCCGCGCCACCGAGGTCGGCACCGACGAGGTGACCCTGATCGTGCGCAGCATCCCGCTGCGGCCGCAGGGCGACCCCAGCGGAGCGCTCCTGCTGGTGCGCGACGTGACCGAGCTGCGCAGCCGCGACCGGGAGCTGGTCACCAAGGACGTCACCATCCGCGAGATCCACCACCGGGTGAAGAACAACCTCCAGACGGTCGCCGCGCTGCTGCGCCTGCAGGCACGGCGTACGCAGGCCGACGACGCCAAGGCCGCCCTCGAGGAGGCCGTACGCCGGGTGGGCTCCATCGCGATCGTGCACGAGACGCTGAGCCACGCGGTCGAGGAGACCGTCGACTTCGACGACATCGCCGACCGGCTCGGAGCGATGGTGGTCGACGTCAGCGGGGTCGAGGTGCCGGTCCGCGTCGTGCGCGAGGGCTCCTTCGGCAAGCTGCCGTCCGAGGCGGCGACGCCCCTGGCGATGGTGCTCACCGAGGTCCTCCAGAACGCCGTCGAGCACGGCTACTCCGGGCTGACCGACCGCACCGGCGGTCGCGTCGTGATCACCGCCCGCCGGATCGTCGGTCGCCTGCACGTCGTCGTCGAGGACGACGGACGCGGGCTGCCCGAGGACTTCGACCTCGACGCCTCGACCCAGCTCGGGCTGTCGATCGTCCGCACGCTCGTGGAGTCAGAGCTCGGCGGCGTGCTCGAGATCGGCCCCGGCACGCGGGGGACGCGGGTGCAGGCGGACCTGCCGGTCGACTGACCGCCCGCTCAGGCCGTACGGATGCGGGCGCGTGCGTTGCGACGCTTCAGCGCGCGACGCTCGTCCTCGCTGAGGCCACCCCACACTCCATGGTCCTGGCCGGCCTCGAGGGCCCAGGCCAGGCACTGTTCGCGCACCTCACAGCGTCGGCACACCTGCTTGGCCTCCTCGATCTGGAGGATCGCGGGACCGGTGTTGCCGATCGGGAAGAACAGCTCAGGGTCCTCGTCGAGGCATGCGGAGCGGCTGCGCCAATCCATGAGTGGGGAAGTCCCTCTTTCTGTCACAGGGCAGGGTGCTGTTGTCGGACGATCAGCGGGGGCCCGGGCGCGCCTCGGTAAGGCGAGGAGCGCAGCGACAAGACTCGCAAGACTTGAACGTTCACACAACCCCCCACGCAGGTCGCGTCCGTCACAACTAGGGTTGGCGAGTGCCTGTTACCCCTCCGCCCCTCGTGGTGGCCGCCGCGCTGACCGGGGTCGAGGCGCTCGTGCTGGCCGGCCTGGGCGCCCTCGAGACGGCCAACCTGACCTCGGGCCGGCTCACGATGGGCGTCACCACGGCCGCGTTCTTCCTCGGAGCGGCCGCCGCGCTCGGCTGGTGCGCCTGGGCCCTGAGGGGCGTACGCCGCTGGGCGCGCGGCCCCGTCGTGATGGCCCAGCTGATCCTGCTCGGGCTCGCGTGGAACCTGTGGGCGGGATCCACCAAGCCCCTGTCGGCCGGCCTCGCGGTGGTCGGGCTCGTCGTCATCGCCGGCCTGCTGCACCCGGCGAGCACGCGCGCGCTCGAGGCCGACGAGCGCTAGTCCGACTCCAGCGACGTACGCAGCTGGGCGAGCGTGCGGGTCAGCAGCCGGGACACGTGCATCTGCGAGACGCCGATCTCCTCGGCGATCTGCGACTGCGTCATGTTCTTGAAGAACCGGAGCAGCAGGATGCGCTTCTCGCGCTCGCCGAGGCCCTCGAGGAGCGGCTTGATCGACTCGCGGATCTCGACGTGCTCGATGTTGTGGTCCTCGACGCCGAGCGTGGCCAGCATCGCGGGCGGGCCGTCGTCGGAGTCGTCGGAGGCGTCGAGCGACAGCGTGGCGTAGGCGTGGGAGGACTCGATGCCCTCCATGATCTCCTCCACCGTGCAGCCGATGACCTCGGCGAGCTCGCGGGGCGTGGGGGAGCGGCCGAGCTTCTGCGTCAGCTCGCCGGTCGCGCCGCCGATCTGCATCCGCAGCTCCTGGAGCCGCCGCGGCACCCGGATCGCCCAGCCCTTGTCGCGGAAGTGGCGCTTGATCTCACCGATCACGGTCGGCGTGGCGTAGGTCGAGAACTCGACGCCGCGGTCGGTCTCGAAGCGGTCGACGGCCTTGATCAGCCCGATCGTGCCGACCTGGACCAGGTCCTCGAACGGCTCGCCGCGGTTGCGGAAGCGGCGCGCGCAGTGCTCGACGAGCGACAGGTGCAGGTGCACTAGGTCGTCGCGGGCCACCGACCGCTCGGCGGCGCTCGTGTCGTCGTCCCTCAGGACCGTGAACAGCTCGGCACTGCGGGCGCGCAGCAGCTCGAGACCGCCCGTCGCGACCTCGTCGATCGTCTCGTGATCGGCGGCCCCCGCCGCCTCTTCCCCCGTGTGTGCGCTCATGTCAGCGCCCGGCACCCGTTCCCTCCGCGACCTGCGAGGACACCGTGAACCTCACCCTGAACCGGCCTGCGTCCGGGGCGGCCGACGCGTCCTGCGCCATGGTGTCGAGCACCTGCCAGGCGAAGCTCTCGGTGTCGAGCGGCGGGTCGTCCATCGCCTCCACCTCCAGCGCCACCGTCATCGAGCCGCGACCGAAGAAGAACTGGGCCACGAGGTCCGTGCCGGGGTCCGCGGCCGGGATCGCCAGGGCAGTGGCCTCGCCGATCGCGATGCGCAGGTCCTCGATGTCGTCGATCGTGAAGTCGAGGCGCGCGGCCAGCCCCGCAGCCGTGGTGCGTACGACGGTCGCGTAGGCGCCCTCGGCGGGCAGGCGGAGCTCGACGTCGGCGCGATGGTCCCCGGTGTTGTCTGACATCTGCGTCTGCGTCCCGTCCTCGAGGCTGATGTGCTCGGCACACCCTAACCGTGCTCGGACACCAGCGCCGTGGACACGGCCCAGAGGCGCTCGGCCGTGACCGGGTCGAGGGCGTAGGCGCACACGCCGTGCAGTCCGTCGCGCACCCGGTCGACGACCTCCGCCTCGTGGCAGTCCTCGAAGTAGCGACCACCGAGGCCGCGCAGGCCGGGCCAGGTCGCCAGGAGCACCGAGGTCGCGGCGCCCTGCTGCGGGGTCTTCACGCCCATCCCGTCGGCGTCGGTGGCAGGTACCTGGGCCTTGGTGGCCTCGAGCGTCGCGGGGTCCCAGTGCTGCTGGAGCCCGGTCCACACGCCGCCGGGCATGAGGGCGTTGACGGTGATGCCGTCGTCCGCCCAGCGGCGGTGGGCCTCCACGGCGAAGAGCACATTGGCGGTCTTCGACTGGCCGTAGGCCGTGCCGGCGTCGTAGGGCCGACGGTCGAAGAAGAGGTCGTCGAGGTCGACCGGGGCGTTGCCGTGCCCGCTCGAGCTCACCGAGACCACGCGCGCGTCCTCCGCGGCGGCCAGCGCGGCGCGCAGCCCCACGGCCAGCGCGAAGTGGCCGAGGTGGTTGGTGGCGAGCTGCAGCTCCCAGCCGTCCGGGGTGTACGCCTCGGGGCTGGCCATGATCCCGGCGTTGTTGACCAGGACGTGGAGCGGCCCGTCCCACGCGTCGACGAGCGCAGCCACCGACCGGAGATCGGCGAGGTCGAGCTCGCGGACCTGCACGTCGTCGTTGCCCGTGCTGGTCGCGATGTCGCGCGCGGCTGCGCGTCCAGCGGCCGGGTTGCGGACCGCCAGCGTCACCTGTGCTCCGGCACCCGCCAGCGCGCGGGCCGTCTCGAGGCCGATGCCGGCGGCACCGCCCGTGACCACGGCCCGCCGACCGGACAGGTCGAGGCCCGCGACCACCTCGGCGGCGGTGCTGGTCGCGTCGAAGGGGGTGGTGATGCGGGTCATGGGGCTCCGGTCGTGTGGTCGTGAAATGGGACGGACCCGGCTGCCACGGAGGCAACCGGGTCCGAGGTGAAGGTCTGGGCTCAGGCCTTCTTCGTCTCCCAGAAGATCTCCGCGATCTCGTCGATCTTGGCGAGCAGCTCGTCGGCCTTGGCGGCGTCGAGCTCGCCCTTGGTGCCCGAGGCACCGGCGAGCTTGGTGGCCTCGTTGACGAGGGTGTGGAGCTGGGGGTACTTCTCGAAGTGCGGGGGCTTGAAGTAGTCGGTCCACAGCACCCACAGGTGGTGCTTGACGAGCTCCGAGCGCTGCTCCTTGATGAGGATCGCGCGGGTGCGGAAGTCGGCGTCGTCGTTGTCGGCGACCTTGGCGATGATCGCCTTGATCGACTCGGCCTCGATGCGCGCCTGGGCGGGGTCGTACACGCCGCAGGGGAGGTCGCAGTGGGCCGAGACCTCGACGGTCGGGGCAAGCAGGTGGCGAAGCATCGGGTTCCTCTCGATCGTGGAATGGTGCATCTGCTGCGACACTACTCCGCGTGAAACGAGGTCGGCAGCGGGGTCTCGCCCCATGGGGTGGGTCTGCGCGACCACCCTTCGTCACGGCCGTCGTCCGCGGTCGGTCGATGCTGCCGACGTTGCGAGAGGGCGACCTGCTGCTGGTCCGCCACGGCGCCCGGGTCCGGCCGGGCGAGCTCGTGGTGGCGCGGTTCCCCGACGGCACCCTGACGGTCAAGCGGGCCGTCGACGAGCGGCGTACGCGCACCGGCGAGGCGGCGTGGTGGCTGCTCAGCGACAACCCGGACGAGGGCGTCGACTCGCGGCACCGCGGACCGGTCGCCGAGGAGCACGTGGTGGGCGTCGTACGGCTAAGGGTGTGGCCTTCGCCACGCGTGGGACGCAGGCTCTCGCGCCCCTGAGCTGTGCCAGTATCGCGGCCATGGAACAGGGCCGAGTCACACCGCACCCGCACGCCGGCGACCCCGTCTTCGACCTCCACGTGGGCGGCAAGATGGAGACGGTGTCGACGGTGGCGCTGACCGGCCCCGACGAGCTGTCGCTGGCCTACACGCCCGGCGTCGCGCGGGTCTGCGAGGCGATCGCCGCCGACCCGTCGATGACCCAGCACTACACGTGGGTGCCCAACACGGTCGCGATCGTCACCGACGGCACCGCCGTCCTCGGGCTCGGCGACATCGGCCCGGCCGCCGCGATGCCGGTGATGGAGGGCAAGGCGGTGCTCTTCAAGCAGTTCGGCGGCGTCGATGCCGTGCCGCTGTGCCTCGACACGACCGACGTCGAGGAGATCATCGAGACCGTCGTCCGGCTGGCTCCGAGCTTCGGCGGGATCAACCTGGAGGACATCTCGGCGCCGCGCTGCTTCGAGATCGAGGCCCGGCTCAAGGAGCGGCTCGACATCCCCGTCTTCCACGACGACCAGCACGGCACCGCTGTCGTCGCCCTCGCCGCGCTCACCAACGCGCTGCGCCTGACCGGCCGCGACGCGGCGACCGTACGCGTGGTGGTGCAGGGCGCCGGCGCCGCAGGTGTCGCCGTGGCCCGGATCCTGCTCGAGGCGGGCGTGCGCGACATCGCCGTCCTCGACCGCCAGGGCGTGCTGAGCTCGACGCGCTCGGACCTGACCCCGGTGAAGGCGGCCCTGGCGCGCGACACCGCCGACGTCGTCGGCCGCAGCGGCAGCCTGGCCGACGTGATGGCCGGTGCCGACGTCTACATCGGCGTCTCCGGCGGGCAGGTGCCCGAGGAGATCGTCGCGTCGATGGCACCGGAGGCGATCATCTTCGGCCTGGCCAACCCCACGCCCGAGGTGCACCCCGACCTGGCGCACAAGTACGCCCGTGTGGTCGCCACCGGCCGCTCCGACTACCCCAACCAGATCAACAACGTGCTGGCCTTCCCCGGCATCTTCCGGGGCGCGTTCGACGTCCACGCGACCGCGATCACGGAGGGGATGAAGGTCGCCGCGGCGACCGCCCTCGCCGAGCTCGTCGGTGACGACCTCCGCGAGGACCTCGTCATCCCGTCACCGTTCGACCCCCGCGTGCCCGGTGCGGTCCGCGAGGCTGTTGCTGCTGCTGCCCGGGCCGACGGGGTCGCTCGACGCTGATGGCTGGTGACTGGCTGGCCGATGCGGTCGTCTACGAGATCTACCCGCAGTCCTTCGCGGACTCGAACGGCGACGGGATCGGCGACCTCCGCGGGGTGATCGAGCGACTGGACCACATCGAGTCGCTCGGGGTCGACACCCTGTGGTTCAACCCGTGCTTCGCCTCGCCTTTCGTGGACGCGGGCTACGACGTCTCGGACTACCTGCAGGTCGCACCGCGCTACGGGACCAACGCGGACCTCGTCGAGCTGGTCGAGGCGGCGCGCGAACGCGGCATCCGGGTGCTCCTCGACCTGGTGGCCGGCCACACGTCGATCGAGCACCCGTGGTTCCAGGCCGAGCTGCACGCCGACGAACCGTCACCGGAGGGCGACCGCTACGTCTGGTGCGAGGACCTCCCCGCGTGGGCGTGGGACTCCGACATCCCGGGCACGCCGGCGTGGGTCGCCTCGCCGGGGCCGCGTCCGGGGTGGTACCTCAAGAACTTCTACGCTGCCCAGCCGGCCCTCAACTTCGGCTGGACCGACCTGCCGGCCGACGAGCCCTGGCGCGACGGGGTCGACGACCCGGGGCCGCGGCGCAACAAGCAGATGCTGCGCAAGGTGCTCGACTTCTGGCTCAGCCGGGGGGTGGCGGGCTTCCGCGTCGACATGGCGTTCTCCCTGGTCAAGGACGACCAGGGCAAGAACGCCGGTGCGGTCGCCGCGACCCAGGTGTGGCGCGACCTCCAGGCGTGGCTCGCCACGGCCCACCCCGACGCCGTCCTCATCCCGGAGGGCAAGGAGCCGCGGACGGGTGCGGCACTGGGCTTCGACGCCGACTTCATGCTCGTCATCCACGCCGAGCACGCGAGCCTGTTCGACAACGGCGGTGCGGGCGTGCTCCCGTTCCAGCCGCCGGGCGACCCGTTCTTCCACGCCGACGGCCTCGGCTCGACCCGGACGTTCCTGGACGGCTGGGCCGCGGCCACGGCGGACGACCCCACGCGCCCGGTGCTGCTGGGCACCGCGGACCACGACTTCAGCCGCCTGCGCACCGACCCGCGCACGCCGGAGGAGCTGGGCGCGGCGCTGACCTTCCTCTTCACCTGGGGCACCGTGCCGTCGCTCTACTACGGCGACGAGATCGGCATGCGCTACCTGCCGGGACTGCCCGACAAGGAGGGCTCGATCTGCAACCCCGGCTACAACCGCTCCGGCTGCCGTACGCCGATGCAGTGGGACGACTCGCCCAACGCCGGCTTCTCGACCGCCGCGGCGAGTGACCTCTACCTGCCGATCGACCCGTCGCCCGACCGGCCGACCGTGAAGGCCCAGGAGGAGGATCCCGGCTCGACGCTGCACCTGGTGAGGCGGCTGGTCGCGCTGCGCCGCTCGACGCCGGCACTCGGCGGTCGCGCGCCGACCACCGTCCTGCACGAGGGCTACCCGTTCACCTGGCGCCGCGGCGACTCCCACGTCGTGGTGGTCAACCCGCGCAGCGAGGCGGCAACGGCTGACGTGCCCGGGCTCGAAGGCGCCCGGCTGCTCCTGGGACGTGGCGTCGTGGTGACCGGTCTCGGCGTGCGCGTCGAGGGGTTCGGCTACGGCGTGCTCGAGCTCGCCCGCTGACCGGCGCGTCGGACGACGCGCGGCTCGCGCATGGCTGTCCAGCCGACGAGGGCGAGCAGGGCGCCGGCGGCCATCGTGGACAGCACGCCGATCCGGGCCCGCTGGACCACGGTGTCGCAGGCGGCCGACCGCCGCCGCTGGTCGGCACTGGTCGCCACCTCGGTGCTCAAGGTGCCCTGCGGGACGAGCCAGTCGGAGGAGATCGCTGCCCCGCAGGTGACCTGCTGGCCGGCGACGGTCGTGGACCTCGAGCTCTCGACACCGTAGGCGAAGGCCGCGAGCACGACGAGCAGACCCACCACGAGTGCCGCCTGCCACCTGCGCATGGCCCGAGTATGCGCCTACTCGAAGAGCGGGCGCAGGTGGTCGTTGAGGAACATGCCGTGCGGGTCGAGCTCACGGCGGATCGCGATGAAGTCGTCGGCGCGCGGGTAGTGCGCGTGGAGGCGCTCGGGCGTGAGGAAGTGGAGCTTGCCCCAGTGGACGCGGGCGTCGAAGCCGGCGAGAAGCGTGTCGACCGAGCGCAGGTAGGCCCAGTAGTCCGTGCCGGGGGTGCCGGAGACCGAGATGACGACGGTCGGGGTCTGGTACTGCGAGGACAGGAAGGCCTCGTCGGGTCCGACGGTGCGCACCTCGAGCGGGTAGATCGAGTCCGGGAGGCTGCGGAGCATCAGCTCGCGCATCGCCGTCAGCGCCTCGGGTGCCCGGTCGAGCGCGACGAAGTACTCCAGCTCATGGAAGTTGGGGTCGTAGACCATCGGGAAGATCCGGTAGCAGCGGTCGACGCGGCGCCCCACGGTGTCGTCGTCGGCGACGTCCGGGCCGACCTCGTCATAGACCTTGACGTAGCACTGGTCCTCGAGCCGCTCGCCGTGGCCGTCGAGGTTGTAGAGCGCGCCGGACTCCTCGGTGGGCAGCCAGAACATCCCGAAGTGCCGGTGCTCCGCGACCAGTGTGTCCCAGCTGTCCATCACGTCGTCCCACGAGCGAAGGCTGACGTGCTCGCGGAGCCGGTAGGCGTCGGTGACCTCGAGCTCGAGCTGGGTGACGACCCCGAGCATCCCGACCGAGACCTGGGCGGCGCGGAGCAGGTCGGGCTCGTCCTCGCCGATCTCGCGCACCTCGCCGGTGCCGGTCACCACCCTCATGCCGCGCACGACCCCGGACAGGCTGGTGTAGCGCGTGCCCGAGCCGTGCGTCCCGGTCGCGACCGCGCCGGCGATCTGCTGGGTGTCGATGTCGCCCTGGTTGCGCAGCGCGAGGCCGGCCGCCCAGAGTGGCTCGTAGAAGTCGCGGATCAGCGTCCCGGGGAGCGCGGTCGCCCGCCGGGCGGCCGCATCGGTGGCCACGACGCCCCGCATCGCGGAGACGTCGAGCAGCTGGCCGTCGGTCTGGACGACCGGCGTGAACGAGTGCCCGGCGCCCGCGACCCGGACCTGCCGGCCCCGACCGGCAGCCTCCCGGACGAGGGCGACGACCTCGTCCTCGTCGCGGGGAGTGGCGGTCGTGGCGGGCGAGAAGCTCTGGTTGCCCACCCAGTTGGTCCAGGTCATGGGGGCCAGCCTGTCCAGCGCCATCCCCGTCGTCAACGGGCCTGCTCAGAAGCCGATCGACGGCTCCGGCTCGACGGCCGTGCGCATGGCCCGGGCCAGCTCGGCGTACGCCCCCGCGCGGCGCTCGCGGACGAGGCCCGCGCGGAGCAGGCCACCGATCGAGTGGCCGAGGTAACCGGCGCCCAGGACGGCCACGTCGAGGGTGATGTCGGCGTCCGCGTCGGTGCGCTCGGCCGCGCCGGATCCGGAGGACGCGGTGAGCCGCCAGCGGCCGGCGTTCCACGGTGCGTAGCGGTCCTCCACCTCCACCACGACGTCGCAGTCGGTGTCGTACGACCGGAGCGGCCAGGCCGCCTCGAGGTCGACGAGCCGGATCCAGGTGCTGTCCCACGTCGCCAGCGACCCGGTGCCGCGCGGTCCGCCGACCCAGCCGAGGAGCGGGTCGTCGACGCCGATGTTCTCGAGCTTGGTGGTGCCCATCAGGTCGAGGTCGACGATGCGGCGCGCGATCGCCAGCCGGGCGGCCGGTCCGCCGCAGAAGGTGCCGGCGGTGACCGTGCCGGAGGGACGGGCCTGGTCCCACTTGTGCTCGCGGCGCAGCCCGATGAACCCGATGTCCTCGCCGTCGCGGCGGGCGAACAGGACCCGGCGGCGCTCCTTGTCGCGCAGGTTCTCCGGGATCTCGAGCGTCAGGAGCGAGAAGAAGTCGGGCGAGCCGATGATCGTGCCGGGGAAGTCGGGCGCGTTGGCCACCTGGCAGGCGCGCATCCGCTCGGCGACGCCGGGGTCCGACATCGTGACGAGGTGGGTCGTGATGCCCGCGACCTCGTCCTCGAGGTGCGGGGCGGTGAGCTCGGTGCCGCGGCCGACTGTCACCTGGTGGGTGATCACGGCGACGCCGTAGCCGTAGCGGCCGTAGATGGCGGCCTCGCTGGCGTGCAGCGCCGAGATCGCCGTGCCGGCCGCGCGGGTGCGCCCGAGGTGGTCGGTCATCATCGCGCGCAGCACGCCGCGTCGACGGGCGTCGGGGTGCACGCCCACCCAGGTGAGGCCGGCGATCGGGACCACCGCCCCGCCGGGCAGCGACATCTCCATCGGGCGTACGCCGTAGATGCCGGCGTGGTGGTCCTCCGGCCCGTCGGGCAGGTCGACCACGAACCGCTGGTCCTCGGGCAGGCCGAGGCGCAGGTGGTCCGCGTCGGCATCGGTGACCTCCCCGAACCACACGAGCTGGTCGGTCGCGAGGTACTTGTCGGCGTCCTCCGAGTGACGTACGTCGATGCTCACGCCGCAACCCAACAGCTGACCTCGAGCGATGGCAACGGGGTTTTACCGACGCGCACGGGCAGCAGCACATGGGAGTCGACTCGCCGTGGTTCGGCAAGCCGAAGCGCAAGAGCAAGCTGCGGATCCGCTACGACCCCGACGAGCCCGCGAGGAGCGAGGTGGTGACGCCCCTGGCGGGGGAGCTGGCGATCTTCGTCGTCGTCACCGCGTGTGGCGCGGCCGTGATCCTGATGAGCCTCGCCGGCTGGCTGTCCGGCTGAGAACGGGCACTCGCTAGGGTCGAAGCATGTTCGCCGTCTACGCCGAGACCTTCTCCTTCGACGACCCGCTGAGCGGCCTGGTGGTGGGGGAGCGACCCGCTCCTGAAGCGCCCGACGGGTGGGCCACCGTGACCGTCAAGGCGGCCAGCCTCAACCACCACGACCTCTGGTCGCTGCGCGGGGTCGGGCTGCGCGAGGAGTCGCTGCCGATGATCCTCGGCTGTGACGCCGCGGGCCTCGACGAGGACGGCAACGAGGTCGTCGTCCACGGCGTCATCGGCGACCCGGGCTGGACCGGCGACGAGGCCGACGACCCCGGTCGGTCGCTGCTCTCCGAGCGCCACCAGGGCACCTTCGCCGACCAGGTCGTCGTGCCGCGCCGCAACCTCGTGCCCAAGCCGGCCTCGCTGTCCTTCGAGGAGGCGGCCTGCCTGCCGACCGCCTGGCTCACGGCCTACCGGATGCTCTTCGTCCAGGGCGCCTGCAAGCCCGGAGAGACGATCCTCGTGCAGGGTGCCGGCGGCGGTGTCGCGACCGCGCTCATCACGCTGGGCCGCGCTGCCGGCCTCACGGTGCTCGCCACCAGCCGTGACGAGGCCAAGCGCGAGCGTGCCCGTGAGCTCGGCGCCCACGACGTCTTCGAGTCCGGCGCCCGGCTGCCGGTCAGGGTCGACGCCGTGATGGAGACCGTCGGCAAGGCGACCTGGACCCACTCGATCCGCTCGCTGCGACCGGGCGGCCGCATCGTCATCAGCGGTACGACGTCCGGCCCCGACGTCGACGACGCCGGCCTGACCCACGTGTTCTTCAAGCAGCTCTCGATCATCGGCTCCACGATGGGCACCCGCGGCGAGCTCGACGCCCTCGTGAAGTTCCTCGACGCCACCGGCGCCCGGCCGCTCGTCGACCGGGCGATCCCGATGGAGCAGGCGGCCGACGGCTTCGCCGCGATGTCCGAGGGTGACGTCTTCGGCAAGATCGTCTTCACCCGGTGAGGCTGGTCCTGACCGGCGCGGGGTCCGGCATCGGCGACGTGCTGGCGCGCCGCCTCACCGACCGCGGCGACGAGCTGGTGCTCGTCGCCCGCAGCAGCGGACGAGCCGCCGAGCTCGAGCGCGCGCACGCCGGGGCGCAGGTCGTGGTCGCCGACCTCGCCGACCCCGGGACCCTCAACGGTCTCGGTCGACAGGTGGACGGCCCGGTCGACGCGCTGGTCCACGCCGCCGGCGTGGTCGAGCTCGGTCCGGTCGCGCGGCTGCGGCTCGCCGACTGGGAGGAGCAGCTCGCCGTCAACCTCGTCGCGCCGGCCGTGCTGACCCGCGAGCTGCTGCCCCAGCTGCGGCAGGCCCGGGGCACGGTGGTCTTCGTCAACTCCGGCGCCGGCCTCACCGCCCACGCCGAGTGGTCGGGCTATGCCGCGTCCAAGTTCGGGCTCCGTGGCCTCGCCGACGCGCTGCGGGCCGAGGAGTCCGACCACGGCGTACGCGTCACCAGCGTCTACCCCGGTCGCACGGCCACGCCGATGCAGCAGAAGGTGCACGAGCAGGAGGGCAAGGACTACGACGCGTCCGAGTGGATCAGCGCGGAGACCGTCGCCGGGATGATCCTGCACGTCCTCGATCTGCCCGTCGACGCCACCGTCCCGGACGTCACCGTCCGCCCGGGGCCGGGGGACTAGGCGGGTTCGAGCACGAAGGCGCGGATCCGCCGGGTCCCGGCGACCCGCTCGCGGTAGTTGAGGTAGCCGGGGTAGAACTCGCCTGCCAGCGCGAACACCTCGTCGGTCTCGGCGGGCGTCGCCGCCCGCGCCGTCACCTCGCGCACCGTGCCGCGGTAGGTCACCGTCGCCCGTGGGTCGGCCTCCAGGTTGAGCACCCACGCGGGGGTCGAGGGCTGGCCGAAGTTGGTGCCGAGCAGCGCGAGCGTGCCGGCGTACGGCGTCGCGATCAGGTGGCTCGTGCGTCGCTGGCCGGACTTGCGCCCGGTCGTCGTCACGTCGAGGACCGCCAGCCCGGCGAGCAGGCTGGGTGCGCTGTGCCGTCCGCGGGTCAGCCGACCGACGACGTCGTCGAGGTGGCGCAGCGAGTGGGCGAAGAGCCAGCCGCCCGGGCGGGTGCCGGCGCCCCAGCGCACGAGCTTGTGCAGCGGGTTGGCCGAGTGGTGGGTGTAGCCGAGGTCGGTCGCCAGGCCCATGCCGCTGATCACGCCTCGCGCGACTGCCAGTTGAGCGCGCCGACGAGGAGCATCCGGAGCTGGGTGCGCGCCTCGGCGAGGGTCTGCGCCTCCGAGTCGGGGTGCTCCACGAGCCGCTCGGCCATCGTCACCACGAAGGACACGATCAGGTCCGCGAGCAGGGCGATGTCCTCGCTGGAGTACTGCTCCGCCGCGCCGGTGCGGGCGACGTCGGTCGCCAGCTCGCGGGTGATGAGGGCGATCTCGTGGTGGATCGCCTCGCGCACCCGCGGCGGACCGGCCGTCCGCTCGCGCGCGATGAAGGCGTAGTGGGACCGGTTCTCCCGCACGTGCTGCGCCACGATCGGGAGCGACCCGTCGATGAAGTCGCGGTACTCCGGAGCGTGCCGCCACACGTCGAGCAGCATCAGCCGCAGTGACCGGAAGCTCTCGTCGACCAGCGCCAGGCCGAGCAGCTCGAGCGAGCCGAAGTGGCGGTAGAACGCGGTCGGCACGACACCGACCTGCTTGGCGACCTGACGCAGCGAGATGGCCGCGAGGTTGGAGTCGGCGGCGAGCGCCAGCGCCGCGTCGAGGATGGCCCGACGCGTGCGCTCCTTGCGCTCCGCGCGGGACTCGCTCGCGTCTGCCAGGCCCTCCGCCATGTGCGTGATCGTAGTGGGGTCGAGTGGGCGGGATCACCCGGCACCTGCGTTGACGACGCCGACGGGCTCCGCGAGTATTGAGTGAACAGACGTTCACTGAAAGGAGTCGGCATGACCGTCCTCTCGACGATCGCCCGCTCACGCACCGTCGCGGCGCTCACCTCGCCCCACGGTGTCGACCACTACCTCTCGCGGGTGAACCCGATGTGGGCGGCGCACGACGTGCGCGGTCGCGTCGTCGCCGTGCACCGCGAGACCGAGACGGCCGGTGCGCCGGTCGCCACGATCACCGTCCAGCCCACCGCCACCTGGCGCGGCCACCGCGCGGGCCAGTACGTCCAGGTCGGCCTCGACCTGCCGGGCTCGGCGCGCCGGATGACCCGCTGCTTCTCCATCTCCTCAGCCGCGTCCGGCGTGGGGGAGGAGTTCACCCTGACGATCCGCTCGCACGCCGACGGCCAGGTCAGCAAGTACCTCGTGGACGCCGAGCCGGGCCAGCTGCTGCACCTCTCGCAGGCGCAGGGGGACTTCACGCTCCCCGTGAGCCCGGCGACGCCGGGCATCGACCCGCTCCTCTTCATCACCGGCGGCTCGGGCATCACGCCCGCCATGTCGATGCTGCGCACCCTGCTGCGCGACGGGTACGACGGCCGCGCCGGGCGCCCCGTCACGTTCCTCCACTACGCCCGGTCGCCCGAGGACCAGATCTTCGCCGACGAGCTGGAGCGGATCGCCGCCGACGACAACGGCGTGACCGTCCACCTGCGCCACGGCGACGCCGTCTTCAACGAGCTCGAGCTCCGTCGCCTGGTACCCGCCTGGCGCGACACCGACACCTGGGCCTGCGGCCCGGCCGGGATGATCGAGCTCGTGCGGGCGGCGTACGCCGACAACCCGCGGCTGAGGCTCGAGCTCTTCAAGCCGCCGACCACCTCCAGCGGTGCGGCCGAGGGTGACCTGACCTTCGCCGGCGCTGACCAGCGGGTGGCCAACTCCGGTGCCTCGATCCTCGAGCAGGCCGAGGAGGCCGGCCTCACGCCGGTCTTCGGCTGCCGGATGGGCATCTGCTTCTCCTGCACGGCCCGCAAGTCCGAGGGCACCGTGCGCAACGTGCTCACGGGCACCGAGTCCTCGCTCCCCGACGAGGACATCCAGATCTGTGTCTCCGCCCCCGTCGGCGACTGCGTCGTCGACCTCTGAGGAAGGACCCCCATGACGAACCAGACGCCCACTCCCGACCAGCTCGAGGCGTTCGGCCGCGAGATGGACGACCTGCGCCAGCGGGTCCTCGCCGACCTCGGCGAGGCCGACGCCACCTACATCCGCGACGTCGTCAAGCGTCAGCAGCAGCTCGAGGTGCTCGGCCGCGCGCTGTTCTACCTGCCGCCGGCCTGGCCGCTCGCCGTCGCCGCCCTCTCGCTCTCCAAGATCATCGAGAACATGGAGATCGGCCACAACGTGATGCACGGCCAGTACGACTGGATGGGCGACCCGCACCTCAACTCGCGCATCTACGACTGGGACAACGTGTGCCCGGGCGAGCAGTGGAAGTACTCCCACAACTACATCCACCACACGTTCACCAACATCCTCGGCAAGGACCGCGACATCGGCTACGGGATTCTCCGGATGGACGAGGACCAGAAGTGGCACCCCTACTACCTCGGCAACCCGGTCTACGCCCTCCTGCTGATGGTCTTCTTCGAGTGGGGCGTGGCGATGCACGACCTCGAGGTCGAGAACATCGTCAAGGGCACCCGGAAGATGGAGGAGAACAAGGCCCTCCACGCCGGCATCATGCGCAAGGTGCGCCGCCAGGCGCTCAAGGACTACGTCCTGTTCCCGGCGCTCACCGGCCCCTTCTTCCCGCTGACCTTCGCCGGCAACGCGGCCGCCAACCTGATCCGCAACGTGTGGGCGTTCAACATCATCTTCTGCGGCCACTTCCCGGCCGGTGCGGAGACCTTCAGCCAGGAGGAGTGCGCCGACGGGCCTGACGGCGAGGAGACCCGCGGCCACTGGTACTACCGCCAGGTGCTCGGCTCCGCCAACATCTCCGGTGGACCGCTCTTCCACGTGCTGTCCGGCAACCTGAGCCACCAGATCGAGCACCACCTGTTCCCGGACCTGCCGGCGCGGCGCTACCCGATGATCGCGGCCGAGGTGCAGGAGATCTGCGAGCGCTACGGGATCGCCTACACGACCGGCCCGCTGCGCAAGCAGCTGGCGAGCGTCGCGAAGAAGATCTGCCGCCTCGCCCTGCCCGACCGGCGTACGACGCCGGAGCCGGCGCCCGCGGTGCACGAGCCGGTCGCTGCGTAGGTCGCGCTAGTCCTCGGGGTCGTCGAGGCGGGCGAGCCAGGTCGCGAGCCGTTCGACGGGCACCTCGAAGTCGGGGTGCGCGTCGACGAACGCCTGGAGCTGCTCGGCGAGCCACGCCAGGGTGACCTCCTCGTCACCCCGGCGCCGCTCGAGCTCCTCGATGCCCCGGTCGGTGAAGTACACCTGCGGACCCCCGGCTCAGTAGTCGTCGCCGCGACCGCGCGGCGACTCGAAGGCCGCGTCGAGGAGCGCCTTCTGCTCCTCCACGTGGCGCTTCACCGTGCCGACCGACGGTGCCGCGGACGCGATCCGGGTGACCGGCTCGACCGTGAGGTCGAGCTGGGGCCACACGTTGAGCTGGAAGTGCGGCCACGGGCCCATGTTGCGCGGCTCGTCCTGCACCCAGCGGATCGCCTTGAGGTTCGGGTACTTCGCGACCTCGGCCTTGATCTCGTCGACCGGGTTCGGGTAGAGCCGCTCGACCCGACCGATGGCGAACTTCGCGCCGTCCTCGCGCTTGGTGCGCTCGGTCATCAGGTCCCAGGTCACGCGACCCGAGCACAGGATGAGCGTCTCGACCTGCGACGCGTCGGCGTCGGCGTCGCCGATGAACGGCCGGAACGTGGTGTCCCCGACGAAGTCGGCCGGCTGCGAGGCCGCCTCCTTGCGCTTGAGCATCGACTTCGGCGTGAAGACGATGAGGGGACGGTGCTCCTCGCCGAGCGAGTGACGACGCAGCAGGTGGAAGTAGGACGCCGGCGTCGACGGCTGGGCGACGACCATCGCGTCCTCGGCTGACATCGTCAGGAACCGCTCGATGCGCGCCGAGCTGTGGTCGGGTCCCTGGCCCTCGTAGCCGTGGGGGAGGAGGAGGACGACGCCGGACTGCTGGCGCCACTTGGTCTCGCCCGCGGAGATGAACTCGTCGATGACGGTCTGGGCGCCGTTGACGAAGTCACCGAACTGCGCCTCCCAGAGGACGAGGGCCTCGGGACGGGCGACGGAGTAGCCGTACTCGAACCCGAGGGCGGCGTACTCGGAGAGCAGCGAGTCGTAGACGTGGAACTTCGCCTGGTCCTCGGTGAGGTTGGTCAGCGGCGTCCACTCGTCGGCGTTGACCCGGTCGATGATCGTGGCGAACCGTGACACGAAGGTGCCGCGGCGCGAGTCCTGGCCGGCCAGGCGCACCGGGCGGCCGTCCATCAGCAGCGAGCCGAAGGCGAGGATCTCGCCGGTGCCCCAGTCGATGGGTCCGTCGGTGATCGCGGCCGAGCGGCGCTGCAGCTGCGGCATCACCTTCGGGTGGACCGTGAAGTCCTCGGGCGGCGTGACGTAGCTGTCGGCGATCCGCTTGAGGACCTCCGGGGTGACGGCCGTCGAGAAGTCGCCGGCCGGCTTGTCCGGGTAGTCCGGCACGGTCGTCCACTCGGTCGGCGCCTCGGCGCTCGCCTCGCGGACCTCGGTGAAGACCCGCTCCAGCTGCTGCTGGTAGTCGCGGAGGACCTGCTCGGCCTCCTCGATCGTGATGTCGCCGCGACCGATGAGCGACTCGGTGTAGAGCTTGCGCACCGAGCGCTTCTGCTCGATCAGGTCGTACATCAGCGGCTGGGTGTAGGACGGGTCGTCGCCCTCGTTGTGGCCGCGGCGGCGGTAGCAGACGAGGTCGATGACGACGTCCTTGTTGAAGGCCTGGCGGTAGTCGAAGGCCAGCCGGGCCACGCGGATGCAGGCCTCGGGGTCGTCGCCGTTGACGTGGAAGATCGGCGCCTGCACCATCCGCGCCACGTCGGTGGCGTAGAGCGAGGAGCGCGACGAGCCGGGCGAGGTGGTGAACCCGACCTGGTTGTTGATGACCACGTGCACGGTGCCGCCGGTGCGGTAGCCCCGCAGCTGCGACAGGTTGAGGGTCTCGGCCACGACGCCCTGGCCCGCGAAGGCCGCGTCGCCGTGCACGAGCAGCGGGAGGACGGGGTAGTCGGCGCCCTTGTTGAGGATGTCCTGCTTGGCGCGCGCGATGCCCTCGAGCACCGGGTTGACCGCCTCGAGGTGGGAGGGGTTCGCGGCGACCGACACCTTGATCTTGTCGCCCGAACCGGCGAGGAACTCGCCCTCGGCTCCGAGGTGGTACTTCACGTCGCCCGAGCCCTGCACCGTACGGGGGTCGATGTTGCCCTCGAACTCGCGGAAGATCTGGCTGTACTTCTTGCCGACGATGTTGGCGAGCACGTTGAGCCGGCCGCGGTGGGCCATGCCGATCGTGACCTCGTCGAGGCCGGTCTCGGCCGCCGCCTCGCAGATCTCGTCGATGAGCGGGATGGTGGTCTCGCCACCCTCGAGGCTGAAGCGCTTCTGCCCGACGAACTTCGTCTGGAGGAACGTCTCGAAGGCCTCGGCCTGGTTGAGCTTGAGCAGGATGCGGAGCTGCTCCTCGCGGGGCGGCTTCACGTGCGGCTGCTCGACCCGCTCCTGGATCCACTTGCGCTGCTCGGGATCCATGATGTGCATGTACTCGATGCCGGTGGTGCGGCAGTAGGAGTCGCGCAGGATGCCGAGGATGTTGCGCAGCTTCATGAAGCGCCGGCCCTCGCCGCCGAACGACCCGGTCGCGAACTCGCGGTCGAGGTCCCACAGGGTCAGTCCGTGCGACTCCACCTCGAGGTCGGGGTGGCTGCGCTGGCGGTACTCCAGCGGGTCGGTGTCGGCCATCAGGTGGCCACGGACCCGGTAGGCGTGGATCAGCTCGAGGATGCGCGCCTGCTTGACGATGTCGTCGTCGTGGCTGGCCACCACGTCGCGCGACCAGCGGATCGGCTCGTAGGGGATCCGCAGCGAGCGGAAGATCTCGTCGTAGAACTCGTTCTCGCCGAGCAGCAGGCCGTGCACGCGCTTGAGGAACTCGCCCGACTGCGCACCCTGGATGACGCGGTGGTCGTAGGTCGAGGTCAGCGTCATCGCCTTGCTGATGGCGTTGCGGTTGATCGCGTCGTCGGAGGCGCCCTGCCACTCCGGCGGGTACTCCATCGCGCCGACGCCGATGATGGCGCCCTGGCCCGACATCAGCCGCGGCACGGAGTGGACGGTGCCGATGCCGCCCGGGTTGGTCAGCGAGATCGTCGTGCCCTGGAAGTCGGCGACGGTGAGCTTGTTGTCGCGCGCCTTGCGGACCACGTCCTCGTAGGCCGTCCAGAACGCGGCGAAGTCCATCGCCTCGGCGCCCTTGATGCTCGGCACCAGCAGCTGGCGGGTGCCGTCAGGCTTCTTCATGTCGATCGCGAGACCGAGGTTGATGTGCGCCGGCGTGATCAGGTTGGGCTTGCCGTCGACGACCTCGAAGCCGACGTTCATCTCCGGCATCGAGCGCAGCGCCTTGACCAGCGCGTAGCCGATGAGGTGCGTGAACGACACCTTGCCGCCGCGGGCGCGGGCGAGGTGGTTGTTGATGACCGTGCGGTTGTCCCACAGCAGCTTGACTGGCACCGAGCGCACCGAGGTCGCGGTCGGGACCGTCAGGGAGGCGTCCATGTTGGCCGCGGTGCGGGCGGGGGCGCCGCGCAGGACGGTGTAGGTCGGGGCGTCGCTCGTCTGGGTGGGAGCGGCGGGCTTGGGGTCCTTGGCGACCGGGGTGCTGGTGCCGCGGGCGGGCTCCTCGGCCGCGGCGGCGGGCCGCGGGGTGGACTTCGCGGTCGACTTCGGGGCGGCCTGCTCGGCGGGCTTCTCGGCCGGCTTTTCGGCGGGCTTATCGGCGGGCTTCTCGGAAGCCTGGGCGGCCGGCTTCGCCGGCGCGGCGGCAGCGACCTGCGCGGGCGCCTTCTCGGGCGCCTTCGTCGCAGTCGTCGCGGGGGCCGGAGCACTCCCGTTGCCGAAGTACGACGCCCACTCCGGACCCACGCTCGCGGGGTCCTTGTCGTACTGCTCCTTCATCTCCTCCACGAGCCACTCGTTGGCTCCCAGGTCAGATGACGGTGCAACCGAGGACTGGCTGCCGGACTGCCCGTTCGGGGACTGCGCCACGCTTCTTTCGCCTCTTCCGATTCTCTTCGCGCGAGTGTGGGACAACTCGTCGACAAGGCTAGTCGCACACGCACGCAAATGCAGGGCCGGGCCCACCTCGTGGGGCATGGTGTCGACCACACCAGTAGTCATTGTCGTGTTTGGTCCTGGAGCCCCCCATGCCACCTCGTCGCGCAGGCCTCGTGCTCGCTCTCGTCCTCGCCCTCACCGGCACCGCCTGCACCTCGCAGTCCGTCCCGTCGGCCTCGCCCGAGCGGCTCAGTCGCAACGACGCGCAGGCGAGCCTGGCCTCCCACCCCCTGGCGACCACGACCAAGATCCACCGGGTCCACGGCCGGCTGCCCGACGCGCGCCGCAAGGCCGTCCGCGTCCAGGTCGGGAAGGTCGTCGACCGCTGGTGGGACGCCGCCTACCTCGGCGGTACGTACCCGCGCAGCAGCTTCCCGGACGCGTTCCCCGGCTTCACCCGGGCCGCCGTCCGGCGGGCCAGGTCCGACAAGGCGCTGCTGACCAACCAGACCCGCGGCCCCCACGTCGACTCGGTCACCGCCACGCACCGCACGGTGGCCATCGACATCCTCGCCACCGGCAAGCAGGCCCGCGCCGTGACCGCACACTTCGTCCTGAAGTTCGACAGCAGCGGCGACAAGGCCGGCACCACGACCGTCCGCGGTCGCCTGTTCCTCACCCGCAAGCGGGGTGCCTGGCGGGTCTTCGGGTACGCCGTCGCGAAGGGATCGAAGTGATGACCGGCCTCGTCCACCGCGCACGCCGTGCCACCAAGGCGATCGCCCTGGCGGCCGTGCTGGCCGTCACCGCGGTTGTCGTACCCCAGTCGGCGGTGCAGCCGACCGACGTCAGCCTCGTGAAGATCCGGCACGCCGAGGGCGTGGCGGTCGGGGGAGCCGACGTGGTCTGGATCCTCGCCGTCGGGTCGGACGCCCGGCCCGGACAGGACATGCGGCACGCCCGCGGTGACGCGCTCCAGCTGGTCGGCATCAACACCCGCACCGGCTCGGCGACGGCGATCGGCGTGCCCCGCGACTCGTGGGTCAGCATCCCCGGTCACGGCCGGGAGAAGATCAACTCGGCGCTCTACTTCGCCGGCCCGCAGGGCATGGCGGGCGCGATGCGCAACCTCACCGGCATCGAGCCCGACTACGTCATGGTCACGCGCTTCCCGTTCTTCGAGGACATGGTCGACGACATCGGCGGCATCACGGTCACCAACCCGCGCCGCTTCTACGACCCCTACCTCAAGAAGGAAGGCTTCAAACGGGGTCGGATCCACCTCGACGGCTACAACGCGATGGCCTTCTCCCGGATCCGCAAGGGACTCGCGGGCGGCGACTTCGACCGCTCGGCCAACCAGCAGCGGACCCTACGCGGGATCCACGCGCGCATCCGGTCCCAGGCCGCCAAGCCGGGCTTCATCGAGCGCGGGGTGATGACGGTGATGGAGCACATGGCCACCAACGCCTCGCCCGCCGAGCTCTACGAGCTCGCGCAGGCGGTCGCCCAGGTCGACCCCCGCAGGATCACGACCTGCGTCGTCCAGGGCCGGATCGGCTTCGTCGGCGCCGCCAGCGTGGTGTTCCCCGACGTCGCCCAGGCCCGGCGCCTCGGGCGCGAGGCCCGGCCCGACGCGGCGCTGAAGCACTGCTGAGCCGCGGCGGTCCGGAAATGACGAACGGACCTACGTCCACGTAGGTCCGCTGCGCCTCCGGCAGGATTCGAACCTGCGGCACCTGGTACCGGAAACCAGTGCTCTATCCCCTGAGCTACGGAGGCATGCGCCGCTCCGGACGAGCCGGGGTCGGTGCGCGCCGAAGACTACCGGTCGCCCGACGCGGTCGAGAAACCGGTGCGCTCAGCGCAGGGCGAGCGAGCCCGACGTGGGGGACTCGAAGGGGAGCGCCGCGTGCTCGGCGATCCGGGCGTCCATCGCGTCCGCGATCTCCTGCGGCCACGGTGCCGTACGCCGGGTCTCGAGGTCGATGTGCAGGAAGATCTCCTCGACCACGCACGCCACCTCCTGGTGGGTGTGGTCGAGCACGTAGACCAGCGCGTGCCCGGCGCGCTCGGAGCGACCGAGCAGGCGCACGCGGGCCGACATCGTGTCGCCGGTGCGCAGCTCGTTGAGGTAGGTCACGTGGTGCTCGGCGGAGAAGCACGCCTGGCCGTGGGTCAGCGGCCACATCTGCGGGATCCCGACCTCGACCAGCGACTCGTCGAGGCCCTCGCTCGCAATGCCGATGTAGTGGCGCACGTTGAGGTGGCCGTTGATGTCCTCGAAGGGCATCGGCACCGGCTGCTCCACGTAGGCAGGGAGGTCGATGAGCTGGTCGTAGCTGGGGTGCGTCGTCACAGCGGAGAACCTTAGTGGTCGGGCAGTGATATCGGTTCGGTCGCACGGGTGACCCGCCGATAGGCTTGGTGGGTGAACCCAGAGCAGCTCTCCGCGACCATCGTCGATGCGCTGGCGGCCCTCGTGGCCGACGGCGCGATCACGCTTCCTGACGGCGTGCCGACCCAGGTCACGGTGGAGCGACCCCGGCAGAAGGGTCACGGCGACTACGCCACCAACGTCGCGCTCCAGCTCTCCAAGAAGGCCGGCACCAACCCGCGCGCCTTCGCCGACCTCGTGGCCGAGCGGCTGCGCGCCTCCGACGGCATCTCCGAGGTCGAGGTCGCCGGCCCGGGCTTCCTCAACATCACCGTCGAGGCCGGCGCCCAGGGCCAGGTCGCGGCCGACATCGTCGCGGCCGGCGAGGCGTACGGCTCCTCCGACGCCTTCGCGGGCGAGAAGATCAACCTCGAGTTCGTCTCCGCCAACCCGACCGGCCCGCTCCACCTCGGTGGCGTGCGGTGGGCCGCGGTCGGCGACGCGCTGGGCCGGATCTTCGAGAAGACCGGTGCCGACGTCACCCGCGAGTACTACTTCAACGACCACGGCGCGCAGATCGACCGCTTCAGCTCCTCGCTGATGGCGAGCGCCCAGGGCCGCCCGGCACCCGAGGACGGCTACGGCGGGCAGTACATCCACGACATCGCCTCCGCGATCATCGAGCAGCGTCCCGACGTCAAGGAGCTCGACGACGACGCCGCGCAGGAGGTCTTCCGCGAGATCGGCGTGGACATGATGTTCGCCGAGATCAAGACCAAGCTGCACGACTTCGGCGTCGACTTCGACGTCTACTTCCACGAGAAGTCGCTGCACGACTCCGGCGCCGTCGAGCGCGCCATCGAGCGTCTCACCGAGATGGGCAACACCTACGAGGCCGACGGTGCGCTTTGGCTGCGCACCGAGAAGTACGGCGACGACAAGGACCGCGTGATCATCCGGTCCAACGGCACCCCGGCCTACATCTCCGGCGACCTCGGCTACTACCTCGACAAGCGCGAGCGGGGCTTCGACCGCTGCTTCATCATGCTCGGCGCCGACCACCACGGCTACGTCGGCCGGATGAACGCGATGTGCAGCGCGTTCGGCGACGAGCCGGGCAAGAACCTCGAGATCCTCATCGGGCAGATGGTCAACCTGCTCAAGGACGGCCAGCCGGTGCGGATGTCGAAGCGCAACGGCACGATCGTCTCGATCGACGACCTCGTCGACGCGATCGGGGTCGACGCGAGCCGCTACGCGCTCTCCCGCTACCACTCGGACAGTCCGATCGACATCGACCTCGACCTCTGGGCGAGGGCCACCAACGACAACCCGGTCTTCACCGTGCAGTACGCCCACGCCCGGGTCGCCAGCCTGATGCGCAACGCGGCCGACCTGGGTGTCGTCGCCGAGTCGCACCCCGAGCTGCTCACCCACGAGAAGGAGGGCGAGCTGCTGCGGGCGCTCGCCGAGTTCCCGCGGGTGGTCAAGGCGGCCGCCGAGCTGCGCGAGCCGCACCGGGTGGCGCGCTACCTCGAGGAGCTTGCCGGCACCTACCACCGCTTCTACGACGCCTGCCGGGTGCTCCCGCGCGGCGACGAGGAGACGCAGCCCCTGCACCGGGCGCGGCTGATGCTGGTCGACGCGACCCGGGTCGTGCTCGCCAACGGCCTCGACCTCCTGGGCGTCTCGGCTCCCGAGCGGATGTGAGCGGGCGTGCCCACCGCACACCCGTCCGGCTGGGCGCACGCCGACGGCGCGCTGCGCGGCCCGCACTGGCTGCGTGAGCCGGCCGACGCCAACGCGCTGGTCGACCACCTCTGGTCGCGGACGGCAACCAAGACCGACGGCGTGCTGAGCGTCGGGGGAGTGCCGCTGCCCGAGCTCGTCCGCGAGCACGGCTCGCCGGCCTACGTGCTGGACGAGGACGACTTCCGCGCTCGCGCCCGCGCCTTCCGGGACGCGTTCAGCGACTACGACGTCTACTACGCCGGCAAGGCGTTCCTCTGCACGACCGTCGCCCGCTGGCTGGCCGAGGACGGGCTGTCGCTCGACGTCTGCTCCGGTGGCGAGCTCGCGGTCGCCGAGCGGGCCGGCTTCCCGATGGAGCGGGTCGGTTTCCACGGCAACAACAAGACGCTCGGCGAGCTCGAACGGGCCGTCGAGCTCGGGGTCGGCCGGGTCATCGTCGACTCGTTCGACGAGATCGAGCGGCTGGCAGCGGCGACGACGGAGCTCGGCCGGACCACCGGCGTGCTCGTCCGCGTCACCGCCGGCGTCGAGGCGCACACCCACGAGTACATCGCCACCGCCCACGAGGACCAGAAGTTCGGGTTCTCGATCGCCAGCGGCGACGCGTTCGAGGCCGTACGCCGCGTGCTGGCCGCGCCGGGCCTCCGGCTGCTCGGCCTCCACTCCCACATCGGCAGCCAGATCTTCGACACCTCCGGCTTCGAGGTCGCGGCCCGCCGGGTGCTCGCGCTGCATGCGCGGATCGCGACCGAGCTCGACGTCGTCATGCCCGAGATGGACCTCGGCGGCGGCTTCGGCATCGCCTACACGACCCAGGACGACCCGTCCGATCCCGACACGCTCGCGCGGGGGATGTCCGAGATCGTCGCGCACGAGTGCCGGGCGCTCGGCATCGAGCGGCCGCGGCTCTCGATCGAGCCCGGTCGCGCGATCGTCGGCCCGTCGATGTGCACCGTCTACGAGGTCGGCACGGTCAAGGAGGTCGCCCTCGACGGCGGCGCGCGACGCTCCTACGTCTCGGTCGACGGCGGGATGAGCGACAACATCCGCACCGCCCTCTACGACGCCGACTACTCCGCCACGCTCGCCTCGCGGACGTCCGGCTCACCCGCCACGCTCGCCCGCGTGGTCGGCAAGCACTGCGAGGCCGGCGACATCGTCGTCAAGGACGAGTTCCTGCCCGGCGACGTACGCCCCGGCGACCTCGTCGCGGTGCCCGGCACGGGCGCCTACTGCAGATCCATGGCCTCCAACTACAACCACGCCCTGCGTCCTCCGGTGATCGGAGTTCGGGACGGGAAGACTTTCACCGTGCTGCGACGAGAGACTGAGGCCGACCTGTTGGCGACCGATGTGGGTGTTACTTCATGAACGAGCGTGCGAAGTCGCTGAGGGTGGCGGTGCTCGGCTGCGGTGCGGTCGGGTCCCAGGTGGTCCGGCTGCTGACCGAGCAGAGCGACGACCTCGCGGCGCGGGTCGGCGCGCCGGTCGAGCTGGTCGGGGTCGGCGTACGCCGTCTCGACGCGCCTCGTGACGTCGAGGTGCCCGACGGACTGCTGACGACCGACGTCCTCGGGCTGGTCGCCCGCGACGACGTCGACCTCGTCGTCGAGGTGATCGGCGGCATCGAGCCCGCCCGGTCGCTGATCCTCGCGGCCCTCGACAACGGCGCCAGCGTGGTGACGGCCAACAAGGCGCTGCTCGCGGAGGACGGCCCCACGCTCTTCGAGGCGGCCGAGAAGGCCGAGCGCGACCTCTACTACGAGGCGGCCGTCGCCGGGGCCATCCCGATCCTGCGACCGCTGCGCGAGTCGCTCGCCGGCGACAAGGTGACCCGGGTGCTCGGCATCGTCAACGGCACCACCAATTTCATCCTCGACAAGATGGACACGTCGGGCGCCGGCTTCTCCGAGGCGCTCGAGGAGGCCCAGGAGCTTGGCTACGCCGAGGCCGACCCGACCGCGGACGTCGAGGGCTTCGACGCCGCCGCCAAGGCGGCGATCCTCGCCAGCCTGGCCTTCCACTCCCGCGTGACCGCGGCCGACGTCTACCGCGAGGGCATCTCCGACGTCACCGCGGCCGACGTCGCCAGTGCCCGCGACATGGGCGCGGTCGTCAAGCTGCTCGCGATCTGCGAGCTGCGGCCCGGCCCGCACGGCGACCAGGTAGCCGCCCGCGTGCACCCGGCGATGATCCCGCGCTCGCACCCGCTCGCGAGCGTGCGGGAGGCCTTCAACGCGGTCTTCGTCGAGTCCGAGGCCGCCGGCCAGCTGATGTTCTACGGTCCTGGCGCCGGTGGCGCGCCGACCGCGAGCGCTGTGCTCGGCGACCTCGTCACCGTCGCCCGCAACCGCCTCGCCGGGACGCGCGGGGTCGGCGAGTCGGCGTACGCCGACCGCGCGGTGCAGCCGATGGGGGAGACCCGCACGCGCTACCACGTCGCCATCGACGTCGACGACCGTGCGGGCGTGCTCGCCGCGGTCGCCAACGCGTTCGCCGACCACGACGTGTCCATCCAGACCGTCCGCCAGGAGGGTCGGGGCGCCGACGCCCAGCTCGTCGTGGTCTCGCACGCCGCTCCCGACGCCGCGCTGGCAGCGACCGTCGAGCAGCTGCGCAACATGGACATCGTGCGCGAGGTCACCTCGGTGATGCGCGTCGAGGGAGGCGACGAATGACCAGCGGTCCGTGGCCACGCCGTCAGTGGCTGGGCGTCATCGAGGAGTACCGCGACCTGCTCGAGCTGCCCGCGGGCCTCGAGGCCGTCACCCTGCGCGAGGGCGGCACGCCCCTGGTCCACTCCGAGTGGCTCACCGGGCTGACCGGCGGCCAGGTGTGGCTGAAGGTCGAGGCCAACAACCCGACCGGCTCGTTCAAGGACCGCGGCATGACGGCGGCCATCTCGGTGGCCAGGCACGAGGGTGCCCAGGCCGTGGTCTGCGCCTCGACCGGCAACACGTCGGCCTCGATGGCGGCCTACGCCGCCAAGGCCGGGCTCAAGCCGCTCGTGCTGATCCCCGAGGGCAAGATCGCCGCCGGCAAGATGGCCCAGGCCGTTGTCCACGGGGCGCAGATCATCATGGTGCGCGGCAACTTCGACCACTGCCTCGACCTGGCGCGCGGCCTCGCCCGCGACTACCCGGTGGCGCTGGTCAACTCGGTCAACCCCGTGCGGCTGCAGGGCCAGAAGACCGCGTCCTTCGAGATCGTCGACTTCCTCGGCGACGCACCTGACTACCACCTGCTCCCGGTGGGCAACGCCGGCAACATCGCGGCCTACTGGCTCGGCTACCAGCAGTACGCCGAGCTCGGTCGGGCCTCGAGGAAGCCGGTGATGCGGGGCTTCCAGGCCGAGGGTGCAGCGCCGCTCGTGACGGGCGAACCGTTCCCCGACCCCGAGACCAAGGCGACTGCCATCCGGGTCGGCAACCCTGCCTCGTGGCACCTCGCGGAGATGGCGGCGAAGGAGTCCGAGGGCCGGTTCGCCGCGGTGTCCGACGCCCAGATCCTCGCCGCGCAGGTCGAGCTCGCCCGGCGCGACGGCGTCTTCGTCGAGCCGGCGTCCGCCGCCGGCGTCGCCGGGATGCTCGCCGAGCTGGCAGCGGGGCAGTCCTACGCCGGGAAGACCGTCGTCATCACGGTCACCGGCCACGGCCTCAAGGACACCGCCACCGCGCTGGAGTCCTTCGGCGACATCGTCGACAACGTCGTGGACGCCGACGTCGAGGCGGCCGCGGCCGCCGCCGGGCTCGCCTGATGCCCCCGTTCGTCGACGGGCCGGTGCGGGTCACCGTCCCGGCGACCTCGGCCAACCTCGGCCCCGGCTTCGACTCGCTCGGCCTCGCGCTCTCCCTGCGCGACGAGCTCGAGGCGGAGGTGCTGCCCGAGGGCCTGGTCGTCGAGGTCGAGGGCGCCGGCGCGGACGGCGTGCCCCGCGACGAGTCGCACCTCGTCGTCCGCTCGATGCGGGCGGCGTTCGAGCTGATGGGGGAGCAACCCCCCGGCCTGCGGCTGTCCTGCCACAACGTCATCCCGCACGCGCGCGGCCTCGGGTCGTCGTCGGCGGCGATCGTCGCCGGGGTCGTGCTCGCCCGTGCGCTCGTGGCGGGCGGCCAGCTGCTGGCCTCCGACGAGGCGCTGTTCGACCTCGCCGCCGACCTCGAGGGCCACCCCGACAACGTGGCGCCCGCCTTCTACGGAGGCTTCGTGATCTCGGGGCGCGAGGACGAGCAGTGGTACGCCGTCCGCGCCGGCGTCGACCCGCGGGTCACCGCGGTCGTCTACGTCCCGCCGACCGGCGTCGAGACCACCGTCGCCCGCGGGCTGCTGCCCGCGACCGTCCCGCACGCCGACGCCGCGGCCAACTCCGGGCGCACCGCGCTGCTGGTCGCCGCCCTCGGTGGGCAGCCCGAGCACCTGCTCGCCGCGACCCGCGACTGGCTGCACCAGGAGCAGCGCGAGCCCGCGATGCCCGAGACGCTGGCGCTGGTCCACCGCCTCCGCGCGGACGGCGTACCGGCGGTGGTGTCGGGTGCGGGGCCGACGGTGCTGGCATTCGGGACGACCGACACGTCCGCGCTGACCGGGCGCTGCCCGGACGGCTGGGTGTGTCACGACCTGTCGGTCTCCTCCGACGGGGCTCGGCTGCTAGCCTGAGTGCGCGCCGTTCGGCGCACCCGCCCCACCCGGTCCCTCTGACCGCGTGCACGGGCGACCACCATCCGCCGCACCACGGCACCGCTCGATCGGTTCCGTTCGCGGCGACGCAACGTGCGAAGGACCCACGTGACCGAGACTCCCTCTGTCGAGACCGCCGAGACCCCTGCCGAGAGCGCTGCCGCGAAGAAGCCGGCCAAGAAGTCGGGTGGCCTGAACTCGATGCTGCTGGCCGACCTCAAGTCGATGGCCGCCGGCCTCGGCGTCGCCGGCGCCGGCTCGATGAAGAAGGCGCAGCTGGTCGACGCGATCAAGGCCGCGCAGTCGGGCGCGGGCGCGCCGCGGGCCGAGAAGCCCGCGGATGCGCCGAAGGAAGCCTCGAAGGAAGCGCCGACGGAGGCACCGACGGAGGCACCGAAGGCGGACGAGGCCCCGGCCGCGCAGACGACCGTGCGCACCCGTACCCGCAAGCAGCGCCAGGCCGACCAGGCCGAGAAGCAGGCCGACCAGAAGGCCGACACCCAGCAGGACCAGCAGGCGAGGTCCGACAAGCAGGACCGCCCGGACAAGCAGGACCGGCAGGACAAGCAGCAGGACAAGCAGGACCGCCAGGACAAGCAGGACCGCCAGGACAAGCAGGACCGGCAGAACGAGCCGAAGCAGGGCCAGAAGCAGCAGGGCCAGGGCAAGCAGCAGAACCAGCAGGCCCAGCAGCAGGCGCAGCACGCCCAGCAGCAGAACCAGCAGGCCCAGAACCAGCAGCAGGACGACGACGAGGACGGCGAGGGCGGCAGCCGTCGCAACCGTCGTCGCCGCGGTCGTGACCGCACCACGGTGCGTGCGGGTGGTCGCAACGAGCCCGACACCACGATCCTCGAGGACGACGTCCTGGTGCCGGCCGCCGGCATCCTCGACGTGCTGGACAACTGCGCGTTCGTGCGCACCTCGGGCTACCTCCCGGGTCCCGAGGACGTCTACCTGTCGCTGTCGATGGTGCGGAAGTACCACCTGCGACGCGGGGACGCGGTCGTCGGGCAGGTACGCCAGCCGCGTGAGGGGGAGCGTCGGGAGAAGTTCAACCCGATGGTCCGCATCGACAGCATCAACGGCACCGAGGCGGAGGGCGCCAAGGAGCGTCCGGAGTTCGCCGACTCGGTCCCGGTGCACCCGCACCAGCGCCTGCGCCTGGCCACCGACGACGCCAACGTGATCGGCAAGGTCGTCGACATCGCCGCGCCCATCGGCAAGGGTCAGCGCGGTCTCGTGCTCACCCCGCCGCGTACGGGCACCACGACCCTGCTGCGCTCGATCGCGCAGTCGGTGACGACCAACAACCCGGAGTGCCACGTGATGGTGGTGCTGGTCGACACGCGTCCGGAGGAGGTCACCGACTACCAGCGCGCCGTGAAGGGCGAGGTCGTCGCGTCGACGTTCGACCGGCAGCCCGCCGACCACACCCTGGTCGCCGAGCTGGCCATCGAGCGTGCCAAGCGGCTCGTCGAGCTCGGCCACGACGTGGTCGTGCTGCTCGACTCGCTGACCCGCCTGGGCCGGGCCTACAACCTCGCGGCACCGGCCAACGGCCGCGTGCTGGGTGGCCTGGTCGACGCCTCCGCAGTGCACCCGACCAAGGAGTTCTTCGGCGCGGCCCGCAAGATCGAGGACGCCGGCTCGCTGACGATCCTCGCGACCGTGAGCGTCGGGACCGGGTCGGCGACCGACGAGTTCTTCCTCGAGGAGCTGGCGGGCACCGCCAACCTCGAGCTGGTGCTCAGCGCGGACCGTGCGGCGAAGGGCATCGTGCCCGCCGTCGACGTCGCGGCGTCGGGCACCCGGCACGAGGAGAAGCTCCTCGCGCCGGCCGAGGGAGCGGTCGTCGGCGACCTGCGCAAGCAGCTCGCCGCCGCCGAGACCCCGGCTGCCGTCGGCAAGGTCATCGGCCACCGCTGAGGTGGGAATGCCCGGATTGGCGCCGCTGTTGAGGCCGGTGGCACACTTGTGCGTCGGTTCCGGTTCACGTCACTTGCGATCCACGCGGACGACCCGGAACAACTGAGAGGACACCATGAAGAAGGACACTCACCCCGACTACGTCGAGACCGCCGTCACCTGCACCTGCGGCGCGTCGTTCACCACCCGCAGCACCGCGACCTCCGGCTCGATCCACGCCGATGTCTGCTCGCAGTGCCACCCGTTCTACACCGGCAAGCAGAAGATCCTCGACACCGGCGGCCGCGTCGCCCGGTTCGAGTCGCGCTACGGCAAGAAGGCTGCTGCCGAGAGCAAGTAGTCCACGTCAGGCGCCGGTCGCCCGCTCATCGCGGGTGGCCGGCGCCTTGTCGTCTGTCCACCCACCAGCCAGCAGGAGCGCGAAGTGTTCGAGGCCGTCGAGGGCATGCGCCAGGAGCACGCGGACATCGAGGCACGCCTCGCCCTCCCCGAGACGCACGCCGACCAGCGGCTCGCCAAGCAGCTCAACCAGCGCTACGCCGAGCTGACCGCGGTCGTGACCACCTGGCAGGACTGGCTCCAGCTGGGCGACGACATCGAGGCCGCGCGCGAGCTCGCCTCGGAGGATCCCGCCTTCGCGCAGGAGGCCGAGGACCTCGCGGCCCGTCGCGAGGTGGCCAGCGAGCGGCTGCGACGGCTGCTGGTGCCCCGCGACGCCGCCGACGGCAAGGACGCACTGCTCGAGATCAAGTCCGGTGAGGGCGGCGAGGAGTCGGCGCTGTTCGCCGGCGACCTGCTGCGGATGTACTCCCGCTACGCCGAGGCCCGCGGCTGGGGCGTGGAGGTCCTCGACGCCACCGAGTCCGACCTCGGCGGCTACAAGTCGGTCACCGCCGCGGTCAAGGCCCGGGGGACCGTCGAGCCCGGCCAGGCGCCGTACGCCCTGCTGAAGTTCGAGGGCGGGGTGCACCGGGTCCAGCGGGTGCCGGTCACCGAGTCGCAGGGCCGCGTGCACACCTCCGCGGCCGGCGTCCTGGTGTCCCCGGAGGCCGAGCCGGTCGACGTCGAGATCAACGACAACGACCTGCGCATCGACGTCTACCGCTCCAGCGGACCCGGCGGGCAGAGCGTCAACACCACCGACTCGGCCGTGCGGATCACCCACGTGCCGACCGGCATCGTGGCGAGCTGCCAGAACGAGAAGAGCCAGCTGCAGAACAAGGAGTCCGCGATGCGGATCCTGCGCTCGCGGCTGCTGCAGGCCGCCCAGGACGCCGCCGACGCCGAGGCCAGCGACGCGCGGCGCTCGCAGGTGCGCACGGTGGACCGCTCGGAGCGGATCCGCACCTACAACTTCCCGGAGAACCGGATCTCGGACCACCGCACCGGCTACAAGTCCTACAACCTCGACCAGGTCCTCGACGGCGACCTCCAGCCGGTCCTCGACTCGTGCGTCGAGGCCGACATGGCCACCCGCCTCGCCGAGCTGGAGTCCTGAGTGCGGGCGAGCACCGCACGCCGCGACGCCGCCGCCCGGCTGCGCGAGGCCGGGGTCGCCTCGCCCGAGCGGGACGCCGACCTGCTGCTGGCCCACGTGCTCGACGTCGGCCTCGGCCGACTGCCCCTCGTCGAGGACCTCGGTGCCGCCGAGCAGGAGCAGTACGACGCGCTGGTGGCGCGTCGTGCCGACCGCGAGCCCCTCCAGCACCTGACCGGCTCCGCGGCGTTCCGCCACGTCGAGCTGGCCGTCGGGCCCGGGGTCTTCGTGCCGCGCCCGGAGACCGAGCTGCTGGCCGGCTGGGCGATCGAGCAGGCCCACCTCGTCGGGCGAGCACCGGTCGTCGTCGACCTCTGCACCGGCTCCGGCGCCATCGCGCGGGCGATCGCCGACGAGGTCCCCGACGCCGACGTCCACGCCGTCGAGCTCGACGAGGGGGCGCTGGCCTGGGCCGAGCGCAACCTCGCCGGCACGGGCGTCGACCTGCGCCACGGCGACCTCGCCAGCGCCTTCGACGACCTGCTCGGCACGGTCGACGTGGTCGTGTGCAACCCGCCCTACATCCCGCTGGAGGCCTGGGAGTCCGTCGCCGCCGAGGCGCGCGACCACGATCCCCACCTCGCCCTCTTCTCCGGCCAGGACGGCCTCGACGCGATCCGGGTGCTCGAGCGCCGGGCAGCCGAGCTGCTGCGGCCCGGGGGAGTGGTCGGCGCCGAGCACGCCGACGTCCAGGGGGAGTCCGCGCCGGGCGTGTTCGTCGCCACGGGCTGCTGGGCCGACGTCGCCGACCACCGCGACCTCGCGGGTCGACCGCGCTACCTGACCGCGCGACTGGCACGATGAGCAGCGTGGACAGGCACGGAACCTCGACCGACGAGGAGCGCGAGGCTGCGGTGACCGCCGCCGCCGGCGCCGTACGACGCGGCGAGCTGGTCGTCATCCCCACCGACACCGTCTACGGCATCGCCGCCGACGCGTTCTCCCACGAGGCCGTCCAGCGGTTGCTGGACGCCAAGGGCCGTGGTCGCGACATGCCGCCGCCCGTCCTCGTCTCCGCGGCGACCACGCTCGACGCGCTCGCCGAGAGCGTCCCGCCGTGGGCGCGCACCCTGGTCGAGGAGTTCTGGCCCGGTCCGCTGACGCTCGTCTGCCACCAGCAGGCGTCCCTCGTGTGGGACCTGGGCGAGACGCGCGGCACCGTCGCCGTACGCATGCCGGACGACGAGGTCGCCCTCGCGGTCCTCGAGCGCACCGGTCCGCTCGCGGTCTCCTCGGCCAACATCACCGGCCGCCCGGCCGCCACCGACGCCGATGCGGCCGAGGAGATGCTCGGCGACTCCGTCGCGGTCATCGTGGACGGCGGCACCTCGCCGGGCGGCGAGGCCTCCACGATCATCGACGTCACCGTCCCGGAGGGACGGGTGCTGCGCCTCGGCGCCCTCTCGCTCGACCAGCTCAACGCGGCGATCGAGGAGCACGGGGTCGTGCTCACGGACGAGGCCTGACGGTGCGGGAGTACCTCCTCGTCTTCCTGGTCTCCCTGTCGGTGACCTACCTCCTCACGGTCGTGGCCCGTGAGATCGCCCTGCGCACCGGAGCCGTCGCCGCCGTGCGCGACCGCGACGTGCACGCCGTGCCGATCCCCTACCTCGGCGGGCTGGCGATGCTCGGGGGCCTCGTGGCGGCGTACGGCGTCGCCCGTGAGCTGCCGTTCCTGTCCACCAGCGAGACCTTCGTCTTCCGCGACGCCGGCGTCGTGCTGCTCGCCGGTGCCCTCGTCTGCGCCGTGGGGGTGCTCGACGACATCTTCGAGCTCGACGCGCTGACCAAGCTCGGCGGCCAGGTGCTCGCGGCGTCCCTGCTGGTCGCCCTGGGCGTGCGCTTCTACTTCTTCCCCGCTCCGGACGGCAACCAGATCTCGATCAGCGACGCCCAGGGTGCGCTCCTCACGTTCGTGGTGGTCATCGGCACCATGAACGCGGTCAACTTCGTCGACGGGCTCGACGGGCTGGCCGCCGGCGTGGTCGGCATCGGCGCGGTCGCCTTCTTCGTCTACTGCTACCGGCTCTCCGACGTCAACAACCTCACGCTGGCCACCACCGGCGCGCTGCTCAGCGCCGCCCTGGCGGGGGCCTGCGCCGGCTTCCTGCCGCACAACTTCCATCCCGCCCGGCTGTTCATGGGCGACTCCGGGTCGATGCTCATCGGCCTCGTGCTCTCGGCCAGCGCGCTGACGCTGACCGGGCAGTTCACCGGGATGCCGACCTCGGCGGGCAACAGCCTCTTCGTGACCGTGCTGCCGGTGCTGCTGCCGATCTCACTGCTGATGGTGCCGGTCGTCGACATGGTCCTGGCGATCGTGCGCCGCACCCGCGCCGGCCGGTCGCCGATGAGCGCCGACAAGCAGCACCTGCACCACCGCCTCCTCGAGATCGGCCACTCCCAGCGCCGTGCCGTCGTGATCATGTGGATGTGGGCCGCCACCGTCGCGGCCGGTGCCGTGATCGTGAGCCTGACGACCGGGTCGCTGGTGTGGTGGACCCTCGGCTCGATGCTTGCCCTGACGATCGCGCTGACGTTCGTGCTGCCGCGCGTGCAGCGACCGCGCAAGACCGGCCTGGGCAACACCGGGCTGCCCGAGAACGCCGAGGTCGAGGGCCGGGTCGACGACGCCGAGGACCCTCTCCTCGAGCCGATGGAGGACCCGGCGACCGGTCGCTGAGGCCCGAATGGAGGTGCGGGTGGACTTTGTGATAGTTTTCACGAGCAGTCACCCAGACCACTGAGAGACAGGCCGCCGCCCATGACGACCGAGTCGAAGACAGGCCCCCGCACCGGGGTGTCGCCGGTCCTCGGGGCTCTGGGCGCCGGGACCGTCGCGGTCCTCGTCCTCCTCGTCGTCGCCGGTCTCGTCGACGGTCGACCGGGCGTCGTCGGCGCAGCGATCGGGGGAGTGCTGACCCTCGTGGTCTTCTCGTTCGGCCTCGTCGCCGTCGGTTTCGTCGCGCGCCTCCTGCCGAGTGCCTCGATGCTCGTCGCGCTGATGACCTACCTGCTCCAGCTGTTCGTGCTCGCGCTCGTCGTGGTCGCCATCGACGGCGCCGGCGTGGGCGCCGAGACCCTGTCGCGCGGCTGGTTCGCCGCTGCCGTCATCGTGGTCACGCTGACGTGGCTGGCGGGCCAGGCGGTCGCCGCCACCCGGCAGCGGATCCCGGTCTACGACCTCCCGTCGGGGGCTGGACCCGGGGGTGAGCGATGACCGATTCCGCTGCTAGTGTGCGGGGCGCGATGGCTCGACAGCTTCCCCCGACGGCCTCATCCGACGACTCTCCCAAGGGCGACCCCTGGCACGCCTTCGGCTACATCGTCTCGGGTGTGGGTGTCTACGGTCTCGCTGGCTGGGCGCTCGACCGTTGGCTGGGAACGACCTTCCTCGTGGCGATCGGCATCCTGATCGGCGCCGGCTTCGGGATCTACATGACATATGCACGGTTCAACAAGGCAAGCCAGTAGGAGACTGACTCGATGTTCGGCATCACGATGGCTGAGTCCGGCGGCACGTTCGAGGCCCCCGGACCCAACAGCTTCGACTTCTCCGAGGTCCCGCTGTTCCACCTCGGCGGCCTTGCGGTCACCAAGCCCATGGTCCAGCTGCTGCTCGGTGCCCTCATCGTGTTCGTGTTCTTCTACGCCGCCGCCCGCCGCGCCACCCTGGTGCCCGGTCGCCTCCAGTTCGCCGGCGAGGCCGCCTACGGCATGGTCCGCAACTCGATCGGCCGCGACATCATCGGCAGCAAGGACTTCGCCAGGTTCGTCCCCTACCTGGTGACGATCTTCTTCTTCCTGCTGATCAACAACGCGTTCGCCTCGATCCCGGCGATCCAGTTCCCGACGTTCTCGCGGGCCTCCATGGCCTACGCGCTCGCCGGTCTGAGCTGGGTCATCTACAACGGCGTCGGCATCCACAAGCACGGCCTGATCGGCTACCTCAAGCTGCAGAGCGTCCCGTCGGGCGTGAGCCCGGCGATGTACCCGCTCCTGGTGCCCCTGGAGTTCTTCTCCAACATCCTGGTCCGCCCCGCGACGCTGGCGCTGCGACTCTTCGCCAACATGTTCGCCGGGCACCTGCTGCTCATCCTTTTCTCGACCGGCGGCCTGTTCCTGCTCGAGTACGGCGGCATCGGCTACGTCGCCGGCCCGCTCGCTTGGGTGCTCGCGATCGCGATCTCGTTCCTCGAGCTCCTGGTCCAGTTCCTCCAGGCCTACGTCTTCACCCTGCTCAACGCGATGTACATCTCCGGTGCACTCGCCGACGAGCACTGATCCACCCCGTACGACCGCTCGACCCCTTGTCTGCACCACCAACACCTGAAGTAGTACCGAACGAAAGGAACTCACCGTGAACGGTGAACTCAACGGCTCGCTCAACATGATCGGCTACGGTCTGGCGGCCATCGGCCCCGGTATCGGTATCGGCCTGATCTTCGCGGCCTACATCTCCGGTGTCGCCCGTCAGCCGGAGGCCCAGAGCCGCCTGCAGTCGATCGCCATCCTGGGCTTCGCGCTCGCCGAGGCGCTCGCGATCATCGGTATCGCTCTCGCGTTCGTCCTGAACTGACGCTGGCCCTCCACTGACCTAGGACTCCTTCATGCAGAATCTGATCTTCCTCGCGGAAGGAACCGAGCCCACCGAGGGCGGTCACGCCCCGGAGAACCCGCTCGGCTTCGTGCCCGTCGAGTTCGCCCTGTCGCTCGTCACCTTCGGCATCCTGCTGTTCCTCATCTGGAAGTTCGTGGCTCCTCGCTTCGAGCAGACCTTCGCCGAGCGCACCCAGGCGATCGAGGGTGGCATCGCCGCGGCCGAGACCAAGCAGGCCGAGGCCGACGCCAAGCTCGCCGAGCTGGAGAAGCAGCTCGGTGACGCCCGGCACGAGGCAGCACGCATCCGCGAAGAGGCGCGTGAGCAGGGAGCCCAGATCGTGGCGGAGATGCGGGAGACGGCCCAGGCCGAGTCCGCCCGCATCGTCGAGCACGGCAAGGCCCAGATCGAGGCCGAGCGCCAGCAGGCGGTCACCTCGCTCCGTGCCGAGGTCGGCGCCCTCGCGACCGGCCTGGCCGGACGCATCGTCGGGGAGAGCCTGGAGGACGAGGCTCGTCAGAGCCGCGTCGTCGAGCGCTTCCTCGCCGACCTCGAGGCGTCCAACGGCACCACGTCGGGGAGCGTCAACTGATGATGCGAGGTGCGTCCGCGGACGCCTACGCCGCAGCCGCCGCCGTGCTTCCGGGCACCGGTGACCTGGGCCGGGTGGGCCGGGACCTGTTCGGGACGGCGGACCTGCTCCGCTCCGAGCCGGGCCTGCGCCGTGTCGCCACCGACGTGTCGCTGCGCGGCGAGGCCAAGGCCGACCTGCTCCGCGGCGTGCTCGGCGACAAGGTCTCCTCCGAGGCCCTGGACGTCGTCGCCACGGCGGTCGCCCAGCGGTGGACCTCGGGCCGCGACCTGAGCGACGCCCTCGAGCAGCTCGGCGTGGTCGCCACGGTGCGCTCCACCGGCAGCGACGCCAGCCGTCTCGAGGACGAGGTCTTCGCGGTGGGCCGGCTCGTCCAGGCCAACCCGGAGCTGCGCGACGCGCTCTCCGACCCGGCCCGGAGCCGTGCCGACAAGGCGGCGCTGGTCGACGGCCTCCTCGGCGACAAGGTCCTCCCCGCCACCGTGGCGCTCGTGCAGCAGTCGCTGTCCGGGAGCCACCGCACGGTGGCCGTGGCGCTCGCCGACTACCAGAAGATCGCGGCGGAGGTCCGCGGCGAGGGAGTGGCGACGGTCCGCGTCGCCCGCCCGCTCGCCGATGCGGACCGTGATCGTCTCGCCACCGCGCTCGCGCGTACCTATGGTCGTGACGTGCACCTCAACGTGGTCGTCGACCCGGACGTCCTCGGTGGCATCCGCGTCGAGATCGGCGACGACGTCATCGACGGCACGGTGTCGAGCCGCCTCGACGACGCCGGCCGCCGCCTCGCCGGCTGACGCCACCACCGAACATCCCAGAACTTTTCGAGCAGCAGACCCAGAGAACAGGTGAATGAAATGACGGAGCTGTCCATCCGTCCGGACGAGATCCGGGACGCGCTTCAGCGCTTCGTGTCGGACTACAAGCCCGACTCGACGGCCAAGGAAGAGGTCGGCACGGTCGTGGAGGCTGCCGACGGCATCGCCCGCGTGAGCGGCCTCCCCTCGGTAATGGCCAACGAGCTGCTCGAGTTCGAGGACGGCACGCTCGGCATCGCGCTGAACCTCGACACCCGCGAGGTCGGTGTCGTGGTCCTCGGCGACTTCGACAAGATCGAGGAGGGCCAGACCGTGCGTCGCACGGGCGAGATCCTCTCGGTCCCCGTGGGCGAGAACTACCTCGGCCGCGTGGTCGACCCGCTGGGCCAGCCGATCGACGGCCTCGGCGAGATCGCCTCCGACGAGCGTCGTGCGCTGGAGCTCCAGGCTCCCGGCGTCATGGTGCGCAAGTCGGTGCACGAGCCCCTCGCCACCGGCATCAAGGCCATCGACGCCCTGACGCCGATCGGCCGCGGCCAGCGCCAGCTCATCATCGGTGACCGTGCGACCGGCAAGACGACGATCGCGATCGACACGATCATCAACCAGAAGGCCAACTGGGAGTCCGGCGACCCGGACAAGCAGGTGCGCTGCATCTACGTCGCCATCGGCCAGAAGGGCTCGACCATCGCCTCCGTGCGTGGCGCCCTCGAGGAGGCCGGCGCGCTGGAGTACACCACCATCGTCGCCTCCCCGGCGTCCGACTCCGCGGGCTTCAAGTACCTCGCCCCCTACACCGGCTCGGCCATCGGCCAGCACTGGATGTACGCCGGCAAGCACGTCCTCATCGTGTTCGACGACCTGACCAAGCAGGCCGAGGCCTACCGCGCCGTGTCGCTGCTGCTGCGTCGTCCGCCGGGCCGCGAGGCCTACCCGGGTGACGTGTTCTACCTGCACAGCCGGCTCCTCGAGCGCTGCGCGAAGCTGTCCGACGAGATGGGCAAGGGCTCGATGACGGGCCTGCCGATCATCGAGACCAAGGCCAACGACGTCTCGGCGTTCATCCCGACCAACGTCATCTCGATCACCGACGGCCAGATCTTCCTGCAGTCGGACCTGTTCGCGGCCAACCAGCGCCCCGCCATCGACGTGGGTGTCTCGGTCTCGCGCGTGGGTGGTTCGGCCATGACGAAGGCCATGAAGGCCGTCACCGGCTCGCTCAAGGTCGACCTGGCGCAGTTCCGCGCCATGGAGGCCTTCGCGATGTTCGCCTCGGACCTCGACGCCGCCTCGCGCCAGCAGCTCGACCGCGGCCAGCGCCTGATGGCCCTGCTCAAGCAGCCGCAGTACTCGCCCTACCCCGTGGAGGAGATGACCGTCTCCCTGTGGACCGGCACCTCCGGCCGTCTGGACAAGGTCCCGACCGACGACGTGCTGCGCTTCGAGAACGAGTTCCTGGACTACCTGCGCCGCAGCCACGAGGGCATCCTCGCCGGCATCCGCGAGACGCAGAAGTTCGAGGACTCCACCGAGGACCAGCTCGCGCAGGCCTACGACTCCTTCCTCGACCAGTTCGAGACCTCCGACGGCCAGAGCATCAAGGCCGGCAAGGAAGAGCACGTCGCCCTCGAGGACGAGGACGTCGAGCAGGAGCAGATCGTCAAGCAGAAGCGGGGCTGACCCATGGCTCTCTCGGTACGCGAGTACCGCGCGCGGATCAGGTCGACGGAGTCGATGAAGAAGATCACGCGTGCCATGGAGCTCATCGCTGCGTCCAGGATCATCAAGGCGCAGCAGCGGGCCCAGGCCGCAGCGCCGTACGCCCGTGAGCTCACCCGCGCGGTGTCGGCCGTGGCGACGTTCTCCAACGTCGACCACGCGCTGACCCTCGAGCCGGAGGACCCCAAGCGGGCGGCGATCCTCATCGTCACCTCCGACCGCGGTCTGGCCGGTGCCTACTCCTCGAGCGTGCTCAAGGAGGCCGAGCGTCTCATCGAGAAGCTCAAGGGCGAGGGCAAGGACGTCGACATCTACATCTCGGGGCGCAAGGGCGAGGCCTACTTCAAGTTCCGCCAGCGCGCGATCGCCCAGGCATGGACGGGATTCTCCGACCAGCCGACCTACGACGTGGCTGCGGAGATCGGCGCCACCCTCATCGAGACGTTCCTCGACGAGGACGGCGTGGACGAGGTGCACGTGGTCTACACGCGCTTCCGGTCCATGCTGAGCCAGGAGCCCACCGCCGTACGCCTCCTTCCGCTGGAGGTCGTCGAGGGCACCGAGGCGCCGGAGAAGGACGACCTGCTGCCGCTCTACGAGTTCGAGCCGTCGCCCAGCGACGTGCTCGACTCGCTGCTGCCGCGCTACGTCCAGAGCCGGATCTTCTTCGCCCTGCTGCAGGCGGCCGCCTCCGAGCTCGCCGCCCGCCAGAAGGCGATGAAGTCGGCCACGGACAACGCGGACGAGCTCATCAAGAAGTACAAGCGCATCGCCAACCAGGCCCGCCAGGCTGGCATCACACAGGAAATCAGCGAGATCGTCGGTGGCGTCAACGCGCTGGCCGACGCACAAGCCGGGAGTGAATGAGACATGACTGCCACCATCAACGAGTCCGCCGAGACCACCACGGCCGGCGGCGTGGGCCGCATCGCCCGCGTCATCGGCCCGGTCGTGGACATCGAGTTCCCGTCCGACGCCATGCCCCCGCTCTACAACGCGCTCACGTGCGACTTCGAGCTGAGCGGCGAGACCCACTCGATCATCCTCGAGGTCGCCCAGCACATCGGTGACGGCATGGTCCGCGCCATCTCCATGAAGCCGACCGACGGCCTCGTGCGCGGCGGCCAGGTCGTCGACACCGGTGAGTCGATCACCGTCCCCGTCGGCGACGCCACGCTGGGCAAGGTGTTCAACACCACCGGCGACGTGCTCAACCTCGCCGAGGGCGAGACCTTCGAGCCCGCCGAGCGCTGGGGCATCCACCGCAAGGCTCCGGCGTTCGACCAGCTGGAGTCCAAGACCCAGATGTTCGAGACCGGCATCAAGGTCATCGACCTGCTCACCCCCTACGTCCAGGGCGGCAAGATCGGCCTGTTCGGTGGTGCCGGCGTCGGCAAGACCGTGCTCATCCAGGAGATGATCGCGCGAGTCGCGAAGGACCACGGTGGTGTGTCGGTGTTCGCCGGTGTCGGCGAGCGCACCCGTGAGGGCAACGACCTCATCGTCGAGATGGAGGAGGCCGGCGTCCTCGGCCAGACCGCCCTCGTCTTCGGCCAGATGGACGAGCCGCCGGGCACGCGCCTGCGCGTCGCCCTGTCGGCCCTGACGATGGCGGAGTACTTCCGCGACGTGCAGAAGCAGGACGTGCTGCTCTTCATCGACAACATCTTCCGCTTCACCCAGGCCGGCTCCGAGGTCTCCACGCTGCTCGGCCGCATGCCGTCCGCGGTGGGCTACCAGCCCAACCTGGCCGACGAGATGGGTCAGCTGCAGGAGCGCATCACCTCGACGCGTGGTCACTCGATCACGTCGCTCCAGGCGATCTACGTCCCCGCCGACGACTACACCGACCCGGCCCCGGCCACGACGTTCGCGCACCTGGACGCCACGACCGAGCTGTCGCGCGAGATCGCCTCGCTCGGCATCTACCCGGCCGTGGACCCGCTGACGTCGACCTCGCGCATCCTCGACCCGCAGTACATCGGCGACGACCACTACCGCTGCGCGGTGCGGGTCAAGCAGATCCTCCAGCGCAACAAGGAGCTCCAGGACATCATCGCGATCCTCGGTGTCGACGAGCTCTCCGAGGAGGACCGCGTCATCGTGTCGCGCGCCCGCCGCATCCAGCGCTTCCTGTCGCAGAACACCTACGTCGCCAAGCAGTTCACCGGCATCGAGGGTTCGACCGTCCCGGTGGCCGACACCATCGAGGCGTTCAACAAGATCGCTGACGGCGAGTACGACCACGTGGCCGAGCAGGCCTTCTTCATGTGCGGCGGTCTGGACGACGTCGAGCAGAAGTGGGCCGAGATCCAGAAGAGCCTCTGATGGCCGAGCAGACCGACAAGGTCCTCCAGGTCGAGCTGGTCGCTGCCGACCGGCTCGTCTGGTCGGGCCAGGCCACCATGGTCATCGCCCGCACGACCGAGGGCGACGTCGGCATCCTGCCCAACCACGCTCCGCTGCTGTCCTCGATCATCGAGGGCGTCGTGGACGTGCAGACGGTGGAGGGCGAGACCTGGGTCGCGGCCGTCGACGCCGGCTTCCTGTCGGTCGCCGACAACCGCGTCTCGATCCTCTCGGAGCGGGCGGAGATGTCGCACGAGATCGACCTCGAGCACGCGCGCGCCGAGCTCGAGCGCTGCAAGCAGGCAGGCGAGAACGACGACGAGGCGCAGGAGAAGGTCCGTCGCCTCGAGGCACGCGTGCGTGCCGCGGAGCGGGCTTCCTGACGAGCGTCTCCGCACGAGCGCTAGGGTGAGCGCACGAACCGTCTGGTTCGTGCGCTCATCTGTTGTCGTGGGGTCGAGGAGGCTGGATGCCGGCCTGGGAATGGGCTCTCGACATCGTCGGGGCCTTCCTCCTCCTTGCGCTGCTCTACGGCATCTCGCTCATCGTCCGGCGTCGGTTCCTCGCCCGTCACGGTGGCACCTTCGAGCTCAGCTATCGGGTGCGGTCCGAGCACCCCGGCCGCGGCTGGCTGCTCGGCATCGGCCGCTACTCCGGTCAGTCGCTCGAGTGGTTCCGGATCTTCTCCCTCTCGCCGCGGCCCAAGCGGGTCTGGGCGCGCGAGCTGCTCGAGTACTCCGGGCGCCGCGCACCCGCCGGCACCGAGGAGATGTCGCTCTACGACGGCCACGTCGTCGCCTCGTGCCACTACGGCAGCGAGCCGCTCGAGATCGCGATGAGCGAGGCCTCGCTCACCGGCTTCCAGTCCTGGCTGGAGTCGGGTCCCCCCGGCACCGACTGGAACCGGCGCTAGACCGGACCGGTCGAGGCGCCCACGCGCAGCGCGACGGGCAGCTCGACGTCGTCGACGCGCTCGCCGGCGATGCGGGCCAGCACCGCCTCCGCGGTGGCCCGGCCCTTGTCGGCCAGCGGCTGGACGACGGTGGTGAGCTCGAGGTCGAGCCACGGGGTCGCGACGCCGTCGAACCCGCCGACGCTGAGGTCGCCCGGGACGTCGAGCCCGCGTCGCCGGGCCTCCAGCACGACGGCGGCCGCCTGCACGTCGCTCTGGCACACGATCGCCGTCACGTCGGGCTCGGTCGCCAGGTAGTCGGAGACCAGGGCCTGGGCCGCGTCGTGGTCGCTCGCGCACGCCCCGATGACCTCGGCCTGGGGGAAGACGTCACGCAGCCCGGCCTCGCGCCCGCGCTGGGGGTGGGACGGCTCGAGCGTCAGGGTGGCCACCCGGCGGTGGCCCAGGTCGTGGAGGTGCCGGGCCAGCGCCCGCGCGCCGCCACGGTGGTCGATGTCGATGAACGTGGTGCCCGGCCAGGCGGGGCCCTCGACGACGACCATCGGCACGTCGCGGGCCACGAGGTCGTCGTACGACGTCCAGGTCTCGCGACCGCAGATGTCGTAGATGACGGCGTCGAGGGGGAGACGGGCGTGCGCGGCGTCGTCGCCCATCAGCAGGAGGCCGAAGCCGGCGGCGTCGAGGACCTCCGAGACCGCGTCGACCATCGGCAGTGCGGCCGGGTCACGGAACGCAGTGCTCAGCCGGCCGACGGCGATGCCGACCACGCCGCTGCGTCCGCGGCGCAGGTTGCTGGCCAGGGGGTTGGGCCCGGCGTAGCCCAGGGAGGCGGCGGCGGCGAGGACGCGCTCACGGGTGGCGTCGGAGACGGGCTTGTTGCCGGAGAAGGCGAGCGAGGTGGTCGACAGCGACACCCCCGCGAGCACGGCGACGTCGGCCATCGTGGGGGCTCGGTCGACGGGGTTCTCGACTGGACCGGGCACGGGGGAGAGGCTAGCATCGAAACGATTCGATCGAAACGTTTCGCTGACCGGTAGCGGGACCGTCTCCAGGAGTGCCGTGCCCACCCTCACCGCCGCCCGCAACGCCGTCGGGCTGACGTTCTTCCTCAACGGGCTGGTCTTCGCCAGCTGGGTCTCGCGGATCCCCGAGGTGAGGTCGAGCTTCGAGCTCACCAATGGCCAGCTCGGCCTCGTGCTGCTGGCGATCGCGCTGGGCTCGGTGCTGGCGCTGCCGACCTCCGGCGCGGCGATCAACGCCCTCGGCACCGTGCGGATCGTCCGCCTCGGCGCCGTGGCCGCGACAGTCGGGATGCTCGCCGCCGCACTGGGACTGGGCCACGTCCTCGCCGTCACCGTCGTCGGGCTCTTCGTCTACGGCCTCGGCATCGGCGTGTGGGACGTCGCGATGAACGTCGAGGGTGCCGAGGTCGAGCGCGGGCTCAACCGCACGATCATGCCGCGGTTCCACGCCGGCTTCAGCGGCGGCACCGTGGTCGGTGCGCTGCTCGGGGTGGTGCTGATCGAGCTCGGCGTCCCTGCCGTCGTCCACCTCGTCGGCATCGTGGTGCTGGCGATCGTGCTGATCTTCCGTACCTCGCCGGCGTTCCTGCCGGTGCCCGAGCGCCACGAGGACGAGGAGCGTACGTCGGCCGCGCGGGCGTGGCTGGAGCCCCGCACGCTGCTGATCGGTGTGATGGTCCTGGCCCTGGCGATGACCGAGGGCACCGCCAACGACTGGCTCGCCGTCGCGCTCGTCGACGGCCATGACGTCTCCCACGCGACCGGCGTCGCCGGCTTCGCGGTCTTCGTGCTGGCGATGACCGTCGGCCGGTTCGCCGGCACCGGCCTCATCGACCGCTTCGGCCGGGTCGTCGTGCTCTGGGGGACCATGGTGCTGGCCGGGGTCGGGGTGCTGCTGATCGTCTTCGCCGACCACCCCGTGGTGGTCGTGGTCGGCATCGTGCTGTGGGGCGTGGGCGCGTCGCTGGGCTTCCCGGTCGGGATGAGCGCCGCCGCCGACGACCCGCGGCGCGCGGCCTCGCGCGTCAGCGTGGTCTCGACGATCGGCTACGCCGCCTTCCTCGCCGGTCCGCCGTTCCTCGGCTTCGTCGGCGACGAGGTCGGCACGCTCAAGGCGCTGCTCGTGGTCGCGGTCCTGCTGATGCCGGCCGCCCTCGTCGTGCCGTCGGCGCGCGAGCAGCGCGTCCCCGTGCGCGCCGACGGCTAGCCTCGCGGGCGTGAGCACCCGCAGCAGAGTCGTCCTGGTCGCCCTGCCCGCGCTGGTCCTCGCGGTCGCCGGGCTGTTCCACCCCCACTCACTGACCCACGCCACCTCGGCGCGGTGGACGGTCCTGCACGTCGCCGGGCTGTTCGTCTTCCCGCTCGTCGGCGTGGCGCTCGCCGCGCTCGTCGGCCGGCGAATCGACCCGGTGGCCTGGCTCGTCCGCCTCACCGCCTACGTCTACGCGACGGCGTACTCCGCGCTCGACGTCATCAGCGGCATCGGCGCGGGCTACGTGACCTGGCGGCTGGGGGAGGGCGCCGCCCGTCCCGACGAGGTGCGGTTCCTGTTCGCGATCGGTGGGCGGATCGGTGAGATCGGGTCCTACGCCCTCGTCGCGTGCGCCGTGGTCGTGGCGCTCGACGCCCTGCGACGGCTCGGCGCTCCTGCCGTGCCGGGTCTGGCGCTGGTCCCCGGTGCGCTGCTGGTGCACGTCGGGCACATCTTCGCCCCGACCGGGGTGGCCGGGATGGCACTCATCGCGGCGGGCACCGCGTGGCTCGCATGGCGCGGCACCCGCGAGGCGGCCTGATCAGCCGCGCTCGCCCCCCGGCACCCACAGCACGTCGCCGTTCTCCTGGTTCGCATGGCGGGCGAGGATGAAGAGCAGGTCGGAGAGCCGGTTGAGGTAGGTGATGGCCAGCAGGTTCATCGACTGCTCGTGCTCGGCCCAGGCCGCCCAGCCGGCCCGCTCCGCACGGCGTACGACGGTGCGCGCGACGTGGAGGTGGGCGGCACCGACCGTCCCGCCGTTGAGGATGAAGGAGCGCAGCGCGGGCAGCTCCTCGTTGTAGTGGTCGCACCAGGCCTCGAGCCGGTCGACGTAGTCCTGCTCGATGCGCAGCGGCGGGTACTCCGGGTCGGGCACCACCGGGGTGCAGAAGTCGGCGCCGACGTCGAAGAGGTCGTTCTGCACGTGGGTGAGCACCTCGACGACGTCGTCGGACAGCCCTCCGTGCGCCAGGGCGACCCCGATGTGGGCGTTGGCCTCGTCGACGTTGGCGTACGCCTCGAGCCGCAGGTCGTTCTTGGACGTCTCGCTCATGTCGCCGAGCCGGGTGCGACCGGCGTCGCCGGTGCGGGTGTAGATGCGCGTCAGGTTGACCATGTGGCGGAGCCTAGTGGCCCGCCACGACGTGGGACTCGTGGGACTGGTGGGGTCAACTCGCCGACGAGATCCGGCATGGATGCAACCGGACGGGGTACAACGACGTCATAGGAGTGACACAGGTCACGCAGCGACGTCCGGGGGACGTCGGGAGGAGCACCCGATGGAGATCATCTCGGACGGACCCACGCTGGTCCTGCACGGTGCCTTCGACGTCCGCAGCACGTGGGAGGTGCGGGTCGCGATCTACGAGCAGCTCGCCGGTCCCGACGACGAGGTCGTCATCGACATGACCCACGTGACCACGATCGACGTCACGGCGCTGCGCCTGCTCGCGGTCGCCACCCGCCACGCGTGGCTCAACGGCCACCACCTCACCATCCGCAACCCCGGCCCCGCCGTGCGCCGGATGGCGCACCTCGCCCGGCTGGCCCACGCCCTCGAGGTCGAGCGGGCCGCGGCGACCGCCTGACCCGGCCGGAGCCTGAGGCATCTGTCACACGTCCACACCGGTGACTCGCGGGTAACCGCCGCCCTACCCTGTCGCCATGAGCGACACCGACGCGAGGCCTGCCAAGGACCGTCCCTGGGTGATGCGCACCTACGCCGGCCACTCCACGGCCGAGGCGTCCAACGCGCTCTACCGGACCAACCTGGCCAAGGGCCAGACCGGCCTCAGCGTCGCGTTCGACCTGCCGACGCAGACCGGCTACGACCCCGACAGCCCGCTCAGCCGCGGCGAGGTCGGCAAGGTCGGCGTACCCGTCCCGCACCTGGGTGAGATGCGCAAGCTGTTCACCGACATCCCGCTCACCGAGATGAACACCTCGATGACGATCAACGCGACGGCCATGTGGCTGCTCGCGATGTACCAGGTCGTGGCCGAGGAGCAGAACCCCGACCTCGAGCCGAGCGAGGTCGCGCACCTGCTCGCCGGCACGACGCAGAACGACATCATCAAGGAGTACCTGTCGCGCGGGACCTACGTCTTCGGGCCGCAGCACTCGCTCCGCCTGATCAGCGACATGATCGCCTACACGGTCCACGAGATCCCGAAGTGGAACCCGATCAACATCTGCAGCTACCACCTCCAGGAGGCCGGCGCGACGCCGGTGCAGGAGCTGGCGTACGCCCTCTGCACCGCGATCGCCGTGCTCGACGAGGTGAGGGGGTCCGGGCAGGTGTCGGAGGACGACTTCGAGAAGGTCGTCGGACGGATCTCGTTCTTCGTCAACGCGGGCGTGCGCTTCATCGAGGAGACCTGCAAGATGCGGGCCTTCGTGCAGCTGTGGGACGAGATCACCCGCGAGCGCTACGGCGTGACGGACGAGAAGATGCGCCGCTTCCGCTACGGCGTCCAGGTCAACTCGCTCGGCCTCACCGAGGCGCAGCCGGAGAACAACGTCCAGCGCATCGTGCTCGAGATGCTCGGCGTCACCCTGTCCAAGGACGCCCGGGCGCGCGCCGTGCAGCTGCCGGCGTGGAACGAGGCGCTCGGCCTGCCGCGGCCGTGGGACCAGCAGTGGTCGCTGCGCCTGCAGCAGGTGCTGGCCTTCGAGTCCGACCTGCTGGAGTACGACGACATCTTCGAGGGCAGCCACGTGATCGAGGCCAAGGTCGCCGAGCTCGTCGCGGGCGCCAAGGCCGAGATCGACCGGGTGCAGGAGATGGGCGGCGCGATCGCCGCCGTCGAGTCCGGCTACATGAAGGAGAACCTCGTCTCGGCCCACGCCGCGCGACGCGCGCGGATCGAGTCGGGCGACGAGCTCATCGTCGGGGTGAACTCCTACGAGACCACCGAGCCGTCGCCGCTCACCGCTGACCTCGACGCCGCGATCATGGCGGCCGACCCGGCGGCCGAGCAGTCGGCACTCGACTCGGTCGCGGCGTGGAAGGCGGAGCGCGACGAGGCCGAGGTCACCGCGGCACTGACTGCGCTCGCCGAGGCCGCGAAGACGGACACCAACCTGATGGGCCCGACGCTCGTCGCGGCCCGTGCCGGCGCGACGACGGGGGAGTGGGCCGGCACGCTGCGCGAGGTCTTCGGCGAGTTCCGCGCGCCGACCGGCGTCACCGGGGCCGTCGGCGTGGCGGAGGCAGGAGCCGAGCTCAGCGCCGTACGCGAGCGGGTGAGGGCCACCGGTGACGAGTTGGGCGGCCGGCTGCGCGTGCTGGTCGGCAAGCCCGGTCTCGACGGGCACTCCAACGGCGCCGAGCAGGTCGCCGTGCGCGCCCGCGACGCCGGCTTCGAGGTGATCTACCAGGGCATCCGGTTGACGCCCGACCAGATCGTCGCGGCGGCCGTCGCCGAGGACGTCCACCTCGTGGGCCTGTCGATCCTCTCCGGCTCGCACATGGAGCTGGTGCCCGACGTGCTCGACGGCCTCGCGGCCGCCGGGCTGGGCGACCTGCCCGTGATCGTCGGCGGCATCATCCCGAGCTCCGACGCCAAGGCCCTCGTCGAGCGCGGCGTCGCCGCGGTCTACACGCCCAAGGACTTCGGGCTGACCGAGATCATGGACGGCTTCGTCGACGTCATCCGCAGGGCCAACGACCTCGACTGACCTGCCCGGGCTGGCAGACTCCCCGTCATGCGACGGGTGATCGTGGTCGGGGCCGGGGTGGTCGGGCTGTCCTGCGCCGTCCGGCTGCTCGAGGCCGGGCACCGGGTAGACGTGGTCGCGCGCGACCTGCCCCTGGAGACGACCTCGGCAGTGGCTGCGGCGCTCTGGTACCCCTACCGCGCACTCCCGCAGGACCGGGTGACCGCCTGGTCCGCGACGTCGTACGCCGTCCTCGCCGCGCTGGCGGCCGACGAGCGCACGGGCGTCCGGATGCTCACCGGCACCGAGGTCCTGCGAACGCCGCAGCCCGACCCGTGGTGGCGCGCGGCGGTCCCGTCGCTGGACCGGGAGACCGCGCCGCCGCCGGGCTATGCCGACGGGTGGACCTTCGTCGCACCCGTGATCGACATGCCGGTGCACCTGCGGTGGCTGACCGGCCGGGTCGAGGAGCTCGGCGGCACGCTCACCCGGATGAACCTGTCGGCGCTCCCCGACGACGGCAGCCTCGTCGTCAACGCGACCGGTCTGGGCGCGCGGCACTTCGGTGCCGACCCGTCCGTGGTGCCGGTGCGCGGGCAGGTCGTGGTCGTCGAGCAGGTGGGCCTGGACCGCTGGACCCTCGACGGCAGCGGCCTGACCTACGTCGTACCGAGGGCTGCCGAGATCGTGCTGGGCGGCACCGACGTCGAGGGGGAGTGGAGCCGTACGCCGGACCCCGAGGTCGCCGAGCAGGTGCTGCACCGCGCCCGCGCGCTCGTACCCGAGCTCGAGGGTGCGCGCGTGGTCCGGCACAAGGTCGGCCTGCGGCCCGCTCGCCCCGAGGTGCGGCTGGAGCGGGTCGGCGAGGTGATCCACTGCTACGGCCACGGCGGTGCCGGGGTGACCCTCTCGTGGGGTTGCGCCGCCGACGTGGTGGGGTTGGCCGGTGACTGACCTCCAGTGCGCCGCGCGGGTGTTCGTGGCCCGGCACGGCGAAGCCCTCTACGAGAGCGAGCTGCTGAGCGACGCCGGCGGCTGGCTGAGCCCGCTGGGGCGGCAGCAGGCCACGGACCTCGCGGCCACCCTCGCGCCCGAGCGGATCACCCGCGTCTGGGCCAGTGACATGGCCCGCGCCGTGCAGACCGCCGAGATCGTCGCCGGCATCCTCGGGGTCGACGTGGTCGTCCGGAAGGGGATCCGCGAGTTCGGGGTCGGCGACGCTGCCGGTACGACGGGTGTGCCCGATCCCTTCGCCGCGACCTTCGCGTCCTGGCTGGCCGGCGACCTCACCGCACGGATCCCGGGCGGCGAGAGCGGTGACGAGGTCATCGCGCGCTACGCCGCCGTCCTCGACGAGGTCGCCGACGAGCACCGCGGCGAGTCCGTGCTCGTGATCAGCCACGGCGGGGTCACCTGCCTGACGCTGCCCGCCCTGGCCACGAACCTGCCGCTGACCCACGGCCACGAGAAGCCGATGCCCAACTGCGGCGTGGTCGCGATGGAGGCCGACGCGGACGGCTGGGTCTGCCGGAGCTGGGCGGACACCCCGCTGCCCTGACCTCAGGCGTTCTGCACGACGAGCACCACCACGGCGATCGCGACCATCACCGCGAGCGCGATCCCCATGCGTACGGCCATCCCCTTGAGCCACAGCGACAGCAGCGTCTCGGTGCCGCCGGTCCTGCTGAGCGGTACGACGTCGAGCACGGCCGATCGGTTGATCGGGCCGTAGACGTGCGGGTACGTGTCGTCGCCGACCGCCTCGACCCGCACCTGGGCATCCGCCAGCCGTGCCGGGTCGATCGTCAGGAGCACGAGGTCCTCGCCGAGCGAGCGGTAGTAGCGGTCGAAGACGCCCTGCACCTGGTCGCGGCGGCTCGCGTGGATGAAGCCCTCCTGCTCGAGCGTCCGACCGACCGTCGAGGTGGTGTAGGTCCCGGTCTCCAGCGTGCGTCGCCAGTCGGCCGCGGTCGCGATGTGGAAGATGCGGTGGGGGGCCGGCTCGGTCACCGTGTGAGGGTAACGACATGACTGAGTCGACGGACCCTGGGCGCATCTACGTCGTGACCGACATCGAGGTCGACGGCTTCACGCCGGGGGCGAACTCCATGCTGTCCTTCGGCTCGGTCGCGGTCACGGCGTCGGGGGAGCAGGTCGGGGAGTTCGAGGCGGTGCTGGAGCCGCTGCCGGGCGCGCAGCCGCACCCGGACACGTGGGCGTGGTGGCAGTCCCAGCCGCCGGAGGTGCTCGCCGCCGCGACGGAGGACCCGCAGCCGGTGCCGCAGGTGATGGCCGACTTCGTCGCGTGGGTGCGCGGGCTCGGGGAGGAGCGCGAGCTCGTCGCCTCGCCGCTCGGCTTCGACGGCACCTACGTCGACTACTACCTGCGCCGCTTCACGACGTACTCCGTGTGCCCGGCGCTCTACGACGAGGACCCCCTCTTCCACGGTCCCGGCCTCTGCCTCAAGAGCCTCGCCTGCGGGGTCACCGGCGGCGACTGGGCGACGTTCTCGGTCCACGACCTTCCGAAGGCGTGGTTCGGCGAGGTCGAGCACACCCACCGCGCCATCGACGACGCCCGCGGCTACGCGAACCTCCTCGTCGAGGTCATGCGGCAGGCTCGCGCCTGACCCGAGCGTGGGTGGCGGCACGCGACATCCGCCCGAGGGTGGGTGGCGGCACACGACATCCGGATCGATCGATCGCATGTTGTACGCCGCCAGGGTGCGGCCAACGCGTGTCGTATGCCGCCACCCGGCGGATTGAAGGGCGTCGGCGGCCGTCCTTTGCTACGCGGCCTTCCACTGTGAGCCAGTCGGGTTCGATGTGTCGGCCGGACGGGAGGTCGAGTCCAGTCGGAAACTGATAACCGGTGACCGTGAGCTCGACGACCGAACCATTGCTGCCTTCGAGACGCACGACGTCTCTAGAACAGCCGGTGCTCCGCGCCGTCGTCCATCCCGCGCAGGGCGTCGTAGTCGACCAGCGCGCAGGCGATGCCGCGGTCGGTGGCGAGGACGCGGGCCTGGGGCTTGATCTCCTGGGCGGCGAAGATGCCGCGCACGGCGCCCTTGCGGGTCAGGGCCGGGTCGCGGTTGAGGAGGTCCAGGTAGCGGGTGAGCTGCTCGACGCCGTCGATCTCGCCGCGGCGCTTGATCTCGACCGCGACGGACAGGCCGTCGGCGTCGCGGCACATCAGGTCGACCGGCCCGATGGCGGTCATGTACTCGCGGCGCACCAGCGTGAGGCCCTCGGAGAGCGTCGCCGGGTGTTCGGCGAGCAGCTCCTGGAGGTGCTTCTCGACGCCGTCCTTCTGCAGGCCGGGGTCGACACCGAGGTCGTGGGACGTGTCGTGCAGGACCTCGTCGATGAGGATGCGCAGGGTGTCGTCGGTCTTGCCGGCGGTCACGACCCACTCAGGACGGCCGTCCTCGGCCACGCCCTCCTTGACCGTGCAGGGCGGCGACATCCAGTTGAGCGGCTTGTAGGAGCCGCCGTCGGAGTGGATCAGCACCGACCCGTCGGACTTGAGCATCAGCACGCGCGTCGCGAGCGGGAGGTGGGCGGTCAGCCGCCCGGCATAGTCCACCTGGCAACGCGCCACCACGATCCTCACGACGGGCGAATCTACAGTGACCCCGTGACCGACCACGCAGTACGCCCCGCGCGGGCGCGCGACCTGTCCGACCTCGCCGCGATCGAGGACTCCGGGCTGCCGATGTTCGAGGCCGTGCTCGGCGACCTGACCGGGGACGCGCTGGCCTCTCCCGCGGTCGACGGCCGCGAGCGGGCGGCCGAGCCGGGGTTCGTCCTCGTCGCGGGCGACCCCGCGGTCGGGTTCGCGCACGTGCGCTTCCTCGACGCCCATGCCCACCTCGACCAGCTGTCGGTGCGGCCGGAGCACATGCGGCAGGGGATCGGGACCGCGCTGGTCGAGGCGGCCGCCGAGCGCGCTGCGCTCAAGGGTCACGGCTCGCTCACCCTGACGACGTACGCCGACCTGCCGTGGAACGCGCCGTTCTACGCCCGCAACGGTTTCGTCGAGGTCGCCGCCGACGAGCCGCGCACGGCCAGCCAGCTCGCCATCTCCGCGACCGAGGAGGAGCTCGGGCTGGAGAAGCACGGCCGCCGGATCTGGATGCGGCGGGTGCTGCGCGCGCACCGTACGGCTGCCGAGCTCGACGCCTGGGTGGCGACCCTCGACTCCCCGCGCGACGTCGGCACGCTCCGGGCCGTGGTCCGCCGGCCGGTGCCCGGGCAGCGCGAGGTCCTCGAGGTCGGGCACCTCGACGTCACCGCGGGCCTGGTCGGCGACAGCTGGTCGACCCGCGCGACGCGGCACATGCCGGAGGGCCGCCCCGACCCGGACATGCAGCTCAACGTCATGCACCACGGACTCGTGCAGTTCCTCGCCCAGGACCCCGAGCGCGAGCAGCTCGCCGGCGACCAGCTGCACGTCGACCTCGACCTGTCGCACGCCAACCTCCCGGCGTGGAGCGAGCTGCACATCGGCGGACCCGACGGCGCGGTCATCGTGGTGACCGAGGTGCCGCACAACGGCTGCGGGAAGTTCATCGCGCGGTTCGGCAAGGACGCGATGACCTTCGTCAACGGGCCCGAGGGCAAGCCCCGCCGGCTGCGTGGCCTGTGCGCCAAGGTGGTGCGGCCGGGGACGGTCCGCCCGGGCGACGAGGTGGTCGTCGTACGCCCTCCCGCCCCTGCTGCGAGCCACGTGGGGGAGTGACGGTTCCCACACCCACGCGGGCGTGAGGGCGTGGGAGCATGCCTCCCATGACTGACACGGCTCCAGCTTCGTTCTCCACCGTCGGCGTGATCGGCCTCGGCACGATGGGCGCCGGCATCGCCGAGGTCTTCGCCCGCAACGGTTACACGGTGATCGGGGTCGAGCTCAACGACGGTGGCGTCGAGCGGGGTCGCCAGCACCTTGAGCACTCCACCGGCCGCGCGGTGAAGCGCGAGAAGATGACCGAGGAGCAGCAGGCCGAGCTGCTCGGCCGCATCACCCTCACGACCGACATGGGCGCCCTGTCCGCCGCCGACCTCGTCGTCGAGGCCGTGGTCGAGTCGCTGGCGATCAAGAAGTCGATCTTCGCCACGCTCGACGGCATCGTCCGCGACGACGCGATCCTCGCGACCAACACCTCCTCGCTGAGCGTCACCGAGATCTCGACGGCCAACTCCCGGCCGGGCCGGGTGATCGGCGTCCACTTCTTCAACCCGGCCCCGGTGCAGAACCTCGTCGAGATCATCCGCACCGTCGTCACCGAGCCCGCGGTCCTCGACGCCGTGCAGGGCGTCCTGCGCGACCTCGGCAAGAACCCCGTCGTCTGCGGCGACAAGGCCGGCTTCATCGCCAACACCCTGCTCTTCGGCTACCTCAACCACGCGGTGTCGATGTACGAGGGCAAGTACGCCTCGCGTGAAGACATCGACGCCGCCATGCGCTTCGGCTGCGGCTACCCGATGGGCCCGCTCGCCCTGCTCGACCTGATCGGCCTCGACACGGCCTACGAGATCCTCGACACGATGTACAAGCAGGGTCGCGACCGCCTGCACGCGCCCGCGCCGATCCTCAAGCAGTACGTCACCGCCGGCCTGCTCGGACGCAAGTCGGGCCGCGGCTTCTACACCTACGAGGCCCCCGACAGCCCGGTCGTCGTCGCCGACGCGCACACGCCGAGCGAGGACGACAAGCCCACGCTGCACCACGACATCCGGCAGGTGGGCGTGGTCGGCACCGGCACCATGGCCGCCGGGATCGTCGAGGTCTTCGCCAAGGCCGGCTATGACGTGCTGTTCACCGGCCGCGGCCAGGACAAGGTCGACGGCGTCGTCGCGACCATCACCAGGAACTTCGACAAGCAGATTCAGCGCGGCAAGGCGACCGAGGAGGCGAAGGTCGAGGTGCTCGGCCGTGTGCGCGGCACGACGTCGCTCGACGACCTGCGCGACGTCGACCTCGTCGTCGAGGCGATCGCCGAGGACCTCGCGATCAAGACCACGCTCTTCGAGAACCTCGACGAGATCTGCAAGCCCGGCGCGATCCTCGCGACCACCACGTCGTCGCTGCCGATCATCGCGATGGCCCGGGTGACCAAGCGTCCCCACGACGTCATCGGCATGCACTTCTTCAACCCGGCGGCGATCATGAAGCTCGTCGAGGTGGTCTCGACGGTCGCGACCGACGAGAAGGTCACCGAGACCGTGCTCGCGCTGTGCGAGAAGGTCGGCAAGGTGGCGGTGCGCTGCGGCGACCGCTCCGGCTTCATCGTCAACGCGCTGCTCTTCCCCTACCTCAACGACGCGGTCAAGATGCTCGAGGCGCACTACGCGACCGCCGACGACATCGACCTCGCGATGAAGCTGGGCTGCGCGCTGCCGATGGGTCCCTTCGAGCTGCTCGACGTCGTCGGCAACGACGTGTCACTCGCGATCCAGAAGGAGCTCTACCTCGAGTTCCGCGAGCCCGGCTTCTCCCCGGCGCCGCTGCTGGAGCACCTCGTGACGGCGGGCTACCTCGGTCGCAAGGCCGGACGCGGGTTCCGCGACTACAGCGCTCGCTGACACACAGGTTTCGTCGCGCTTCGCGCCCTCGCAAGCTCGGCCGCTGCACTTGCTCAACCCGATGGACCACACGCGCGGACCTCGTTCCTCGGTCCGCGCTGGTCAATCGAGGCAGAACTCGTTGCCCTCGGGGTCGGTCATCACGATGTGACCGCCGGCCATCGGAGGGGCCGGCTCGTGGCGCTCGACGCGGGTGGCGCCGAGGCCGACCAGCCGCTCGCACTCGGCCTCGAGCGCGGCCATCCGCTCGTCGCTCTGGAGGCCGGGGGCGGCGCGGAGGTCGAGGTGGACGCGGTTCTTCGCCGCGGTCCTGCCCTCGGGGACCTGCTGGAAGAACAAGCGTGGACCGTCGCCGTCGGGGTCGTCCGCGGCGGAGCGGGTGTTCCACTGCGACTCGGGCACACCCACCTCGCGCAGGAACTCGTGCCACACCTCGAAGGGATCCTGCCCGGGCGCGACCTCGCGGCCCGGCGGGGGCGGGTTGACGTAGCCCAGCGCTGCTGCCCAGAAACGCGACAGCGTCTCGGGGTCGTGGGCGTCGAAGGTGACCTGGATCGTCCGGCTCATGCCGGCCATCCTGCCGCGACCCACCGACAGCGGGTCTCGGTCGTCGTACAGGCGTCAGGCGTTGGTGCGGTGGGAGTGCTCGGTCACCAGCCCGGCGAGCCGGGCCCGGGTGTTGATGTCGAGCTTGCGGTAGATGTGGGTCAGGTGGGCGTCGACCGTGCGGGGCGAGACGAAGAGCTCCTCGGCGATCGCGCGGCTGGTCAGGCCGTGGGCGACCCGCTCGGCGACCTGGCGCTCGGCGGCCGTCAGCTGGTCGAGGACCGAGGGTGGCGCGGACGCGGTCCGGTTGAAGACGCCGGTGATGAGGGTGACGGAGTCGGCGGACAGGTCGTCACCGTCGATCCACGCGGCCGGTGCCCTGCTCGCCGGCACGACGTCGTAGTCGGCCGAGTAGCCCCAGCGCACGGCCAGCCGTGGCGTGCGCAGCGCGAACGCCGTGGCGGCCAGCGCCCGTGCCTCGGGGAGGTCGCGCTCGCGGGCCACCCCGGCCAACCCGTCGAGGGCGTCGGCGGCGCGGAGCGGCAGGCGCATCGTGCGGCAGTTCTCGAGGGCGGTGAGGTAGGTCGTCGTGGCCTGGTCGAGGTCACCGAGGCCGACCAGCGCCCGACCCAGCAGCAGTCGCGCCTCGACGCTGTCGCGGCCGAGGCGGGCGGAGTCGGCGAGCGCCACGACGTCGGCCGCGAGGCCGGCCGCCTGGCGCAGGTCGCCGCGGTGCAGCAGGTCGCGCCCGTCCTGCGTGAGCACCGGGAGGCGTACGGCCCACGGCAGGCTCTGGCGGTCCACGTCGGAGGCCTCCCACGCCGGGTCGAGCCCGCGCAGGAGGGTCTCGGCCAGCAGGCAGACACGGTCCTCGGCGAGCTCGCGGGCCTCGACCACCACCGCGCGGGTGCCGGCGACCGCCTCGGCGATGCGGCCCTGCTCCAGCGCGATGCGCGCCAGGAGGGTGCGCACGGACAGGCCGATCCACCGCTCGTCGCGGCTCATCCGCGCCGGCAGGGCGTCGCCGGCCGCCTGCGCGGCCTCGGCGAAGCGGCCCTGGGAGGTGAAGACGTCGGCGAGCGTGCGGGTGGCCTGTCGACGGATCGAGCCCTCGGGGTCGAGGTCGAGCGCGCGCCGCGCCTCGCGCTCGGCGAGCTCCATCTCGCCGGCGTCGAGGTGCATCTCGGCGCGGATCGAGGCGGTCTTGGCCAGCTGCTCGTCGGGGCTCGGTGCCGACGACGCGTGCTCGTCGGCGCGCTCCAGCAGCCAGAGCCCCTCGTAGGTGCCGCGCACCTCCGAGGCGGCGATCCCGGCGCGGCGGGCGATCTGCGCCCCGATGGCAGGCGGCCCGTCACCGCTCGAGAGGGCGGCCTCGAGGATCTCGACGGCGTCGCGGGCGCGCATCGAGGTGTAGAGCGAGGAGAAGATGCGGTTGGCCACCGAGTAGCCGTCGGCGCGGGTCTCCGGCTTCGCGCAGGCGGTGAGCACGGCGTGGCGCATCGCTGGGAGGTCCTTGAGCCAGTCGGCGTCGGCGGCCCCGTAGTTGTCGTGGGCCGGCGCGTGGTCGTCGGCCCAGGCGAGCAGGCCGGACTCGACCGCGACCACGTCCTCGGGCCGCGCGAGCGCGCGGGCACGCCCCCGGATCGGGGAGAGCATGTCGAAGCGGCCGTCGGCGGCGACCTCGACCAGGCTGCGGCGCACGAGGTTGCCGGCGACCTCGGCGGCCCGCGGCGCGGGCTGGTCGAGCACGCGTGCGAGCACGCCGAGCCCGATGGGGAAGCCGAGCAGGCCGATGCGTCGCAGCGCGGTCGCGCTGTCGTCGTCGAGGAGGTCGTGGGCGGAGTCGACGGCCTCGTCGAGGCTGACCGTCGCCATCGCGTTGCCCAGCCCGACCAGCGCCGACTGCACCGCGACCTGCTCGATGAGCAGGGGGAGACCGCCGGTGGCCCCCAGCAGGCGGCGTACCTCGTGGTCCTGCTGGTCGAGGTCGACGGGGTGCCCGCCCGCCGCCCGGATCCGGCGCAGGAACAGGTCGACGGCAGGACCCTCGAGCGGCGCGCGGTGCGAGGGGACGGGGAGCGGGCCGACCCGGACGACCGACTCGTGGGGCTGGTCGGCCATGGTCAGCGCGGTCACCACGACGCGCGCGTCGGTTGTCGTGTCGAGCATCGTCTGGAGCACCGGACCGGCCTCGGTCGCGTCGAGGTCGAGGCCGTCGAGCACCAGCAGGCAGTCACGGCCGTCGACCGCGCGGCCGAGCGCGCCGGTCAGCGAGTCGCCGGGAGCTGTCTCGGAGTCGAGGCTCTCGAGCGCCGCGACGAGCAGGTCGTCGAGCGTACGCAGGTTGCGGGCGTCGACCCACGACGTCTGGCGTGCGGCGGCGACGTGACGCACGATCAGGGTCTTGCCGCTGCCGGGAGGGCCCACGACCGTCACCCACCGCGACTCGTCGAGCGCCTCGCCCAGCGCGCGCTGGACGTCGTCACGACCGAGGCACGGGGAGAGCACGGGACGAACCTATCGCTGATGGGCGGTCGGACAGAGGAATGAGTTAAGTAGGACTACGGATGCCCGGTCCCACCCGTTCGGGGGAGGGTTGTCCCACGCCGAGGGGTGGCGGGACCGCACAGGGGAGGGTCTCGCGATCACCGGCCGTTTCTCCGAGCAGGCCGTGCATCGTCGGGGGTCGATGCGCGGCCTGTTCGTGTGTGCCGGAAGAGGCCGCGTGGCCATCCCGTCCTGCCGCTCGGTCTTGCCGCCGCTGCGTACGCTGTCGTCATGGAACTCGTGCTCGTGCTGGTCGTCCTCGGCGGTCTCACCGCGGTCGCGGTGGCTGCGGGCAGGACGGGCAAGAGGCGTGAGCTGGCCCGCGCCGAGGCCGAGGTCGAGCCGGTCAAGCGGCTCGCCGAGGAGGACGTCACGGCCCTCGGCGTCGAGCTCCAGGACCTCGACATCGACCTCGCCGGCCAGGAGCTCGACCCGGGCGCCAACGCCGACTACCAGCGCGCGCTCGACGCCTACGAGTCCGCCAAGACGGCCGCCGCGGCCCTCACCCGCCCCGACGACGTACGCCACGTGACGGAGATCCTCGAGGACGGTCGCTACGCGATGGCGTGCGTCCGCGCCCGCGTCGCCGGCGAGCCGCTCCCGCAGCGCCGCCCACCGTGCTTCTTCGACCCGCGCCACGGCCTGTCGGTCGCCGACGTGCCGTGGACCCCGCCGGGTGGCGCCTCGCGCGACGTGCCGGCGTGCGCGCTCGACGTCGAACGGGTGCGGGCCGGCGCCCAGCCCGACATCCGCAAGGTGATGGTCGGCTCGCGGCGCGTGCCCTACTGGCAGGGCGGCCGCGCCTACCAGCCCTACGCGCAGGGCTACTTCGGCGGCTTCGGCCCGATGGACTGGATGTTCATGGGCATGCTCTTCGGTGGCGGGTTCGACGGCATCGGTGAGGGCATCGGAGCGATCGGCGAGGGCCTGGGCGACATGTTCGGCGGTATCGGCGACGGCATCGGCGGCCTCTTCGACGGCTTCGACTTCTGACCTTCACCCCTGCGGGGGACCTTCCCCCCACAAGGGTGTGATGGGCCCTGATCGACGGGTCTAGCGTCCCGACCCATGGCCGGAGTCGAGACAGGCACGATCACCACTGACATCCCCGCCCGGATGGACCGTCTGCCGTGGGCCAGGTGGCACTGGCTGGTGGTCATCGGGCTCGGCACCGTCTGGATCCTCGACGGGCTCGAGGTCACCATCGTCGGTTCGATGTCGGCGGCCCTCAAGCCCGAGGACACGGGCCTGGGCCTCTCGAGCTCCGACGTCGGCCTGGCCGGTGCGATGTACGTCGCGGGCGCGTGCATCGGCGCGCTGTTCTTCGGCCAGCTGACCGACCGGTTCGGCCGCAAAAAGCTGTTCCTGGTCACGCTCGGCGTCTACACGGTGGCGACCGTGCTCACCGCGTTCTCGATGAACCCCGCGTGGTACTTCGCCTGCCGCTTCCTCACCGGCACCGGCATCGGCGGCGAGTACGCCGCCATCAACTCCGCGATCGACGAGCTCATCCCGGCGAAGTACCGCGGCCGGGTCGACGTCGCCATCAACGGCTCGTTCTGGGTCGGCGCGGCCCTCGGCTCCCTGCTGACCATCCCGCTGCTCGACCCCAACATCGTCGACCCGAGCTGGGGCTGGCGGGCCGCCTTCGGGCTCGGCGCGATCCTCGCGGTCGGCATCCTGGTCGTGCGCCGCCACGTGCCGGAGAGCCCACGCTGGCTCTTCATCCACGAGCGGGAGGACGAGGCCGAGAAGATCGTCAAGGACATCGAGCACACGGTGGAGGAGGAGACGGGCAAGACCCTGCACGGGGTCGACCAGACGATCACGATCCGCCAGCGCAAGACCATCAGCCTGCCGCTGATCGCCAGGACCGTCTTCACGCTCTACCCGCGACGGGCCGCCCTCTGCTTCGCGCTCTTCGTCGGGCAGGCCTTCCTCTACAACGCCTTCTTCTTCACCTACGGCGACACCCTCACCACGTTCCTCGACGTGAAGCAGACCGGCTGGTTCCTCGCCATCTTCGCGGCGAGCAACTTCGCGGGGGCGCTGCTGCTGAGCGGGCTCTTCGACACGCTGGGCCGGGTCAAGATGATCGCCGGCACCTACATCCTGTCCGGGGTCCTGCTCGCGATCGCCGGCACGATGCTCGACAGCCTGACCGCGGTGACGCTGACGATCTTCGGCGCCATCATCTTCTTCTTCGCCTCCGCCGGCGCGAGCGCGGCGTACCTCACCGCCTCGGAGATCTTCCCGATGGAGACGCGGGCGCTGTGCATCGCGTTCTTCTACGCGATCGGCACCGCCGTCGGCGGCATCTCCGGCCCGCTGCTGTTCGGCCGGCTCATCGACAACGCCAGCGAGTCCGAGGACATCACCGGCATCGCGATCGGCTACTTCATCGGCGCGGCGCTGATGATCGCCGGTGGCATCGCCGAGATCCTCCTCGGGGTCAAGGCCGAGGGGCAGTCGCTCGAGGACATCGCGCAGCCGCTGACCGCCGAGGACGAGCCCGCCCACGCCTGACCCCTGCCCCACGTCGAGAGGAGCCGAGCCATGAGCCCGATGCCGCCGCCCAAGCCGTCCACCGAAGGACGTCGAGACCGGCAGGTCTTCCACGAGATGGGCCAGATCGTCCGCGCGCTCGAGGCGCACGGACCGATCACGCCCGAGGAGCTGCGCGAGGTCGTCGGCGGACGCTGGTGGGAGGAGAACAGGTTCGAGCGCGCGCTCGCACTCGCGGCCAGCGACGGCCTGGTCCACACCACCGACGACGGCAGGGTCGCCGCGACCTGACGTCGGACCGCCGCGCCGGGTGCGCGAGGATGGTCCCGTGAGCCTGCACCGCACCGAGCTCGGCACGACCGGGTCGCGCGTCGTCTTCTGCCACGGCCTCTTCGGGCAGGGGAAGAACTGGACGCAGGCCGCCAAGGCGCTGAGCTCCGAGCACCGCGTGCTGCTGCTCGACATGCCCAACCACGGCCGGTCGGCGTGGACCGAGCGGTTCGACTACGTCGAGATGGCCGACCTGGTGGCCGCCGAGCTCGGCCAGTGGTCAGCTCGGGAGCCGGTGGCGCTGGTCGGGCACTCGATGGGCGGCAAGGTCGCGATGTGCATGGCGCTGCGGCACCCGGAGCTCGTCGAGCGGCTCGTCGTGGTCGACGTCGCTCCGGTCGCCTACCCGAGCGGGCGCGAGTTCGTCGGCTACATCGAGACCATGCGCGCGCTCGACCTGTCGGCGCTCGAGCGCCGCGACCAGGCGGACGAGGCCCTGCGTGAGCCCGTGCCCAACCCGGTGGTGCGGAGCTTCCTCCTCCAGAACCTCCGCCGCACCGACGGTCCGGATGGGGCCGGCTGGCGCTGGCAGGTCAACCTCGACCTGCTCGGCGCGTCGATGGACGGACTGACCGGCTGGCCGGCCGACGAGCTGGGGGAGGCGTCGTACGACGGTCCGGTGCTGTGGATCGGCGGTGCCGACTCCGACTACATCGACGACGCGCACGCACCCGAGATGGACCGCCGGTTCCCGCGCAACCGGCGCGTGCTGATCAAGGGGGCCGGGCACTGGGTGCACTCCGAGCAGCCCGCGATCTTCCTCGAGGTGCTGCGGCGCTTCCTGCCCGCCGAGGCGTCCGGCTCCTAGGCCCGCTGGCGGGCGCGGTAGGCCGCGACGGCCTCCCGGTTGCCGCACGTCGTCGAGCAGTAGCGACGCGAGCGGTTGCGCGACAGGTCGAGCACGACGTCGTCGCAGTCGTCGGCGGCGCACCGGTCGAGCCGCGACATCTCGTCGGCCCGGATCACGTCGACCATCGCCATCGCGGTCTCGACGACCACGCGCTCCTCGAGCGGACGGTCGGGGTCGACGGCGTGGACGTGCCAGTCCCAGTGGTCGTGGCGCTGGAGCTGGGGGAGTGCCTTCGCCTTCGCGAGCATCCCGTTGACGATCTCCGCGGCCTCGTCACGCTCGGCGAGGAGGAGGGCCCGGAGGGCTGGTCGGAGCCGGCGTACGGCGTCGAGCTCGGCCTGGGTCGCGTCGAGCCGGCCGGTGTAGGGCCAGGAGGCCAGGAAGGCGGAGAGGTCGTCGACCGAGCCGAGCGGGTCGCCGGGCTCGTCGGACGAGTTCACGAGGGCGACCGCGGCCTGGAGCGCGGCGTCCGTGTCATCCGTGAAGAGCATGTTGACACATTACATCAGCCGCTCCTAGTGTCATGACCGTGACGGTTTTGACGCATGACAGGGAGACGTCCCGGACGACGACGGGCCTCGTGCTCGCCGTCGCGTCGGCCACGTCGTTCGGCCTCTCCGGGGTGCTCGCACGTGGGCTGCTCGACACCGGCTGGAGCGCCGGTGCGACCGTCGCCCTGCGCATCGCGATCGCGGCCGTCGTGCTCGTCGTCCCCGGGGCCCTCGCCCTGCGCGGTCGCTGGCACCTCGTCCGGACCAACGCGGGAGTGATCACCGTCTACGGCATCGCGGCCGTGGCCGGCGCGCAGCTCTGCTACTTCTACGCCGTCTCCTACATGCAGGTGAGCGTCGCCCTGCTGCTGGAGTACACCGCTCCCGTCGCCGTGGTCGTCTGGCTGTGGCTGCGTCATGGGCACCGCCCCTCGGGCGTGACCCTGCTCGGTGCGGCCATCGCCGCCGCTGGGCTCGTGCTGGTGCTCGACGTGGTCTCGGGCGCGGAGCTGAGCGCGGTCGGGGTGCTCTGGGCGCTGGGCGCGATGGTCGGCGCGGCGACCTACTTCATCATCTCCGCCGACGAGGACAACGGCCTGCCCGGCATCACGCTGGCTGCGGGCGGCCTGCTGGTCGGCGGCCTCGTGCTGCTCGTGGCCGGAGCCTCCGGGGTGCTGCCGTTCCACGCCTCGACCGCCGACGCGGTGTACGACGGGCGTGCCGTGGCGTGGTGGATCCCCGTCGTGGCCCTGGGCCTGGTCACCGCCGCGTTCTCCTACGTCACGGGCATCGCGGCCGGCCGCAGGCTCGGCAGCCGGTTGGCCTCGTTCGTGGCCCTCGGCGAGGTCCTGGCTGCGGTGGTGTGGGCATGGCTGCTGCTCGACGAGCTCCCGCGCGGCATCCAGCTCGCCGGGGGAGTGCTGGTGCTCGTCGGCGTGGTGGTGGTCAAGCTCGGGGAGGGGCGGGCGCCGCTCCTCGTGGAGCCGCTGCCCGACCCGGAGTCCGTCAGCGAGCGTCCTGCCGCTTGAGGAAGACCTCGCGGTGCAGCAGCAGGAGCGCGGCGGCGACGGGCACTGCGAGCAGCGCGCCGATGACGCCCATCAGCGACCCGCCGACCAGGGCGGCCACCACGGTGACCGAGCCCGGCAGGTCGACCGACTTCTTCATGATCCGCGGGTAGATCACATAGGACTCGAACTGCTGGTAGGCGAGGTAGTAGACCAGCGCGATGAGCGCGACGGTCGGCGAGATCGTGAGGGCCAGCAGCGTCATGATCACCCCGGAGACGACCGCACCGACGACCGGGATCAGTGAGAAGAGCCCGACCACGAAGGCCAGCGCGAAGGCGTAGTCACCCAGGCCGATGACGAACGAGAAGATCAACGTGCTCAGCCCCGCGCAGAGCGCGACGAGGAAGGCGCCGGCGACGTAGGCGCCCGTCGCGCGGATGATCCGGTCGCCGAGCTCGCTCACTCGCGGGCGCTTGGAGGCCGGCGCGAGGGAGTACCCCGCGTGCTTGATGCTGGGCAGCGAGGCGAGGAAGTAGATCATCAGGACGATCACGATGAGGCTGTTGGTCAGCGCCGACAGCACCCGCAGGCCGACGCCGAGCGCGCCGCCGAAGACCTTCTGGCCGAAGTCGCCGTTCTGGATGTACTCCTGCGCCTTGGCGATGATGTCGAACTGGTCGTCGAGCTTCTGGACCTGGCTGTTGGCCTGCAGGTCGTCGAGCCAGCCGGGTGCGTTGCGGGTGATCTGCGTGATCTGGTCGCTGATCACGGGCGCGACGGCGAAGACGAAGAGGGTCAGCACCCCGATGACCGCGACCAGCACGACCAGCACCGACAGTCCGCGACGGATGCCGCGGCGCATGAAGAACTCCACGACCGGGTTGAGCCCGATCGCGAGGAACATCGACATCACGAGCAGGATCAGCACCGAGGAGATGCTGAGGACCTGCTGGGTGAGGAAGATGGCGATGACGGCGCCGAGGGCACCGAAGAACCCGATCTTGAACGGGGAGTGCCGCAGCAGGAGCGGGGTCGGCTCCGCCGGTTGCGCCGCGACGTAGGGCGCGGGTGAGGACTCGTCGACCACGAGGTCAGTCGCGTCGTCGATCTTCTCGGCGATCTCGGCGGCCGACCTGGCCGACTCCTCGGCGGACTCGGCCGCGGCCTCGGCGCGGTCGGCGTCCTCGCTGACCTGCTCGACGACCGCCTCGAGCACCTCGGGAGCCTCGGCCAGCGTGAGGTCCTCCGGGATGTCGACCGGGGTGTCGGTCGGGGTGTCGGTGACGGTGTCGGACGCGGCGTCGCGGGAGGTGGTCACCTCCCGGAGCCGGTCGCGCCAGCTCAGGGCTTGTCCTCGGCGAAACCGGCGACCACGTCGCGCAGGGCGCCGAGCTGGGCGGTGATCGCGTCGCGGCGCTTGGTGATCCGGTCGACCTCGGCCTGGATGTTGGCCAGCTCGCGCTCGGCCTCCGCGGCCCGGGTCGCGCCGATCGAGTCGGCCTGCGTGCGGGCGGAGGCGACGACCTGCTCGGCCTCCCGCCGGGCACGCGAGAGCAGGCCCTCGGCCTCGCTCTGAGCCTGCTGACGGTGGGTGTTGGCCTGGGCGGTCGCCTCGCGGGCCCGCTGCTCGGCCGCCGTGGCCCGCTCCTCGGCCTCGGCGACGAGCCGCTGGGTCTCGGCGGTGGCGTTGCTGTGGTGCTCGGCAGCCTCGCGCGTGAGCCGCTCCTTCTCCACCGCGAGCGTGCGGCGTGCCTCCTGGACCTCGCGGTCCGCGGCGGCGCGCGCCTGCTCGGCCTCGCGGGTCGCGGTCACGCGTAGCTCGTTGGTCTCCTGCTGGGCGGCCAGTCGCAGCTGGTCGGACTCGCGACGGGCCGCCGCCACCAGGTCCTCGGCCTCGGCCTTGGCGAGGCTGCGCTCAGTCTCGGAGTCGGCCGTGATCCGCGCGCGCATCTCGTCGAGCTCCTTGAGCTGCACCAGGCGCATGTCGTCGGCCTCGCGGGCGGCGTCGGCCCGGATGCTCTGGGCGTCGCGCTCAGCCTGGGTCCGGATGTCGTCGGCGTCGCGTCGTGCGGCGTCGCGCACGTCACCGGCCTCGTCCTCGGCCAGCTTGAGCATCGACGTGGCTCGGCCACCGAGGCCGGCGTAGGTCGGGTTGGTGTTCTCCTCGAGCTCCGAGCGCAGCCGGTCGAGCTCGCGCTCGAGCTCGATCACCCGCTCCTCGCTGCTGGCGAGGCTGGTGGCGAGGCCCGACTTCTCGGTCTGGAGCTGGCCGACCCGCTGGTCCACGGCCGCCTTGTCGTAGCCACCGCGGCGTACGACGGGCAGCGGGGCGGCGGCGGGCGCCATCGGTCGCGCCGCGGCAGGGGCAGCCGCCCGGGGCGGGACCACGGGGGCGCGGACGGTGCGCTCGTCGTCGACCGCGGGCCTCGCGGGCGCGGCGGCGACCGGAGAGGTGGCGACGGGTGCTGACCCGGGTTGCTCGGTCTTCGCCGGCTCCGGCTCCTCCGTCGCTGCGGGCTCGGGCTCCACCTTCTCCGCGCGCGCGGGGGCCGGCGCGGGCGCGGCCTTCTTCGCCGCGGGTTGCTCCTTCGGCGTCACCGGCATGACCTGGGTCTCCTCACCCGCGTCGTCGCCGGACTCCGGCTCGTCGTCGAAGATGGACAGGCCCTGGTCGGAGCTCATGCAGCGACACCCACTCTCACGTCGTACGGACTGCGTTCTGGAACGAGGTCCAGTGTTGCCGATGCCCGGACATGAGGACACCCCGGCTCGCGGGCAATGCGCGAGCCGGGGTGTGACGAATCTCAGACGTGCCTCCGGAGGGGTGAGGTCACACCCCGCGGAAGCGGTTGATCGCGGTCTCGTGCTGCGCGCGCATCTCGTGGTCGCGCACGCCGAGGCCCTCCTCGGGGGACAGGCAGAGCACGCCGACCTTGCCCTGGTGGGCGTTCTGGTGGACGTCGAGCGAGGCCTGGCCGACCTCGTCGAGGGTGTAGGTCCGCGACAGGGTCGGGTGGATCTTGCCCTTGGCGATCAGGCGGTTGGCCTCCCACGACTCGCGGTAGTTGGCGAAGTGGCTGGAGATGATCCGCTTGAGGTTCATCCAGAGGTAGCGGTTGTCGTACTCGTGCATGTAGCCCGACGTCGACGCGCAGGTGGTGATCGTGCCGCCCTTGCGGGTGACGTAGACCGAGGCGCCGAAGGTCTCGCGGCCCGGGTGCTCGAAGACGATGTCGATGTCCTCCCCGCCGGTGAGCTCGCGGATGCGGGCGCCGAAGCGCTTCCACTCCTTCGGGTCCTGCTGGGTGCCCTCGTCGTTCCAGAACCGGTAGCCCTCCTCCGAGCGGTTGATGATCAGCTCGGCGCCCATGCTGCGGGCGATGGCGGCCTTCTCCTCGTTGGAGACCACGCACACCGGGGTGGCGCCGCCGTTGAGGGCGTACTGCGTCGCGAAGCCGCCGAGGCCGCCGGAGGCGCCCCAGATCAGCACGTTGTCGCCCTGCTTCATGTCGCCGCCGTTCTTGCTGACCAGCTGGCGGTACGCCGTGCAGTTCACGAGGCCGGGGGAGGCGGCCTCCTCCCAGGTGAGGTGCTCGGGCTTCGGCATCAGCTGGTTGGCCTTGACCATGGCGACGTCGGCGAGGCCGCCGAAGTTGGTCTCGAAGCCCCAGATCCGCTGCTCGGTGTCGAGCATCGTGTCGTTGTGGCCGTCGGGGCCCTCGAGCTCGACGGAGAGGCAGTGGGCCACCACGCGGTCGCCCGGCTTCCACTTCGTCACGCCCGGACCGGTCTTCAGCACGACGCCGGCGAGGTCGGAGCCGACCACGTGGTAGGGCAGGTCGTGGCGCTTGGTGAGCTCGCTGTTGCGGCCGTAGCGCTCGAGGAAGCCGAAGGTGGAGACGGGCTCGAAGATCGAGGTCCACACCGTGTTGTAGTTGATGGCGCTCGCCATCACGGCCACGAAGGCCTCGCCGGGGCCGAGCTCGGGGAGGGGCACGTCCTCGACGTGGAGGGACTTGCGCGGGTCCTTCTCCTTGGCGGTGAGCCCCTCGAACATGTCCACCTCCTCCTTCTTCACGAAGGCGGCGCGGTAGGACTCCGGCAGCTCGAGGGAGGCGAAGTCCTCCGGGGTCGCGCTGTCGGACTGGATGGCGTCGAGGATCTTCTGCACGGGTGTCTCCTGCTGGCTGTGAGGCAGTGGCGGTGAGGCATCGGTGGATCGGGCGTCAAGATACCCGTGGGTAACCTGCGGTGGTGCAGAGTGTGAGGTACGTCGCTAGCGGGCCGGCTCGACGAGCTCGACGAGCACCCCGCCGGCGTCCTTGGGGTGGATGAAGTTGACGCGGCTGTCCGACGTGCCGCGGCGCGGGGCGTCGTACAGCAGCCGGAGGCCGCGCTCGCGCAGCACGTCGGCGACGTGCTCGACGTCGTCCACGCGGAAGGCGAGCTGCTGGATGCCCTGGCCGTTGCGGTCGAGGAACTTCGCGATGGTGGACTCGGGCGTGAGCGGCGCGAGCAGCTGGATGCACGACCCTCCCGGATTCGAGTCACTGTCGCCGACGCCGACCATCGCCTCGCGCACGCCCTGCTCCTCGTTGACCTCCTCGTGGAGGACCGTCATCCCGTAGGCATCGCGGTAGAACGCCATCGCCTCGTCGAGGTCGGGCACGGCGATGCCGACGTGGTCGATGGCGGTGAAGAGGTGCTGGACGTCGGACGGCAGGCTCATGGCGACATGCTGACGGACCGCGTGCCCGGGCGCGAGGGGGTGTGACGTGTGCCTCACGCCGGACGTGTCACAGCACCTGCCGCCGGGCGTACGCCGATGGGTATCGTCGGCAGCATGACTGGATCAGTGATCGTTGCCGGAGCCCGCACCCCGATCGGCCGCCTGCTGGGCGGCCTCAAGGACCAGTCGGCTGCCGACCTCGGTGGCGTCGCCATCAAGGGCGCGCTCGAGAAGGCCGGCGTGACTGGCGAGCAGGTTGACTACGTGATCATGGGCCAGGTCATCCAGGCCGGTGCCGGGCAGATCACCGCCCGTCAGGCCGCGGTCAAGGGCGGCATCCCCATGAACGTCCCGTCGATCACGATCAACAAGGTGTGCCTGTCGGGCCTCAACGCGATCGCGATGGCCGACCAGCTGATCCGCGCCGGCGAGCACGAGATCGTCGTCGCCGGCGGCATGGAGTCGATGACCCAGGCGCCGCACCTGCTGCCGAAGAGCCGTGAGGGCTTCAAGTACGGCGACACCGCCCTCGTCGACTCGATGGCCTACGACGCGCTCTACGACCAGTTCACCCACCAGGCGATGATCAGCCTCACCGACGGCTGCAACGCGGTCGGCGCCCACCTGACCCGCGAGGAGCAGGACGCCTTCGCCGCGCAGTCGCACCAGCGCGCGGCGGTCGCCTGGAAGAACGGCGTCTTCGACGACGAGGTCGTCCCGGTCACGATCCCGACCCGCAAGGGCGACGTCACCGTCGCCGAGGACGAGGGCATCCGTGGTGACACGACCGTCGAGTCGCTCTCGGGACTGCGCCCCGTGGCCAAGGACGGCACCATCACCGCCGGCTCCGCCTCGCAGATCTCCGACGGCGCCTGCGCCGTCGTCGTGATGAGCAAGGCCAAGGCCGAGGAGCTCGGCCTGACCTGGCTCGCCGAGATCGGCGCCTCCGGGCAGGTCGCCGGGCCCGACTCCTCCCTCCAGCTCCAGCCGGCCAACGCGATCGCGAAGGCCGCGGAGAAGGAGGGCATCGCCGTCTCCGACATCGACCTGTTCGAGCTCAACGAGGCGTTCGCCGCCGTCGGCATCGAGTCGGCGCGCCAGCTGGGCGTCGACCAGGACAAGGTCAACGTCAACGGCGGCGCGATCGCGCTGGGCCACCCGGTCGGGATGTCCGGCGCCCGGATCGTGCTCCACCTGGCCCTCGAGCTCCAGCGCCGCGGCGGTGGCGTCGGTGCGGCCGCGCTCTGCGGCGGCGGTGGCCAGGGCGACGCCCTGATCGTCCGCGTGCCCGCCTCCTGAGGCAGGCATGAGGCGGGGTGCTGCCGTCCCTGACCTGGTCGCGCGGGCGCGCGAGGGCGAGGCCGCGGCGGTCGCCCGCCTGATCACCCTCGTCGAGACCGACTCACCGGTGCTGCGCGAGGTGATGGCGGCGCTGCGCGAGCACACCGGCCGCGCCCACGTGCTGGGCATCACCGGCGCCCCGGGCGTCGGCAAGTCGACGTCGACCAACGCCCTCGTCGCGGCGCTGCGTGCGGACGGTCGTCGCGTGGGAGTGCTGGCGATCGACCCGTCGTCACCCTTCTCCGGCGGAGCGCTGCTCGGCGACCGGGTGCGGATGGGCGACCACGCGCTCGACCCCGAGGTCTACATCCGCTCGATGGGCGCCCGTGGCCACCTCGGCGGGCTCGCCCGCTCGACGCCGCAGGCGGTGCGGGTGCTGGACGCGGCAGGCTGCGACGTCGTCGTCGTCGAGACCGTGGGAGTCGGCCAGAGCGAGGTCGAGATCGCCGGCCTCGCCGACACCACCCTGGTCCTGCTCGCGCCGGGCATGGGCGACGGGATCCAGGCCGCCAAGGCGGGGATCCTCGAGATCGGTGACGTGTACGCCGTCAACAAGGCCGACCGCGAGGGCGCCGAGCGCACCCGCCGCGAGCTGCGCACGATGCTCTCGATGGCCGAGCGGCCCGAGGGCGCGTGGCGACCGCCGGTCGTGCGGACGGTGGCCAGCACGGGGGAGGGGATCGACGGGCTGCTGTCCGAGGTCGATCGTCACGCCGCGTGGCTCGCGGAGTCGGGCGAGCTCGCCCGACGGCGTACGGCCCGGGCGCGGAGCGAGGTCGAGGCGATCGCGCTCGCCGTGGTGCGCGAGCGCTGGGAGCGGGCCGGCGGAGCCGACCTCGACGCGCTAGCGGGGCGCGTCGCCAGGGGCGACGTCGATCCCTACGCAGCCGCGGACGAGGTCCTGGCTCAGGCCTGAGCGAGCACGCGCCTCATCTGGGACGCGACGTGGGCGGTCCACGCCCGCAGCACCGGCATGCTGACGTCGTCAGCCGTGATGGCCAGCAGGTGCTCTCCCTGGGCGGAGGGGATCGCCGTCATCACCGTCTGCGTCGGGCCGGCGACCAGCTCCACGGTCACCACGTCCACGACGGGCACGCTGGACGCCGTGCTGTTCCGCCGCCGAGCGAAGGAGCTGCGCGCCACGCGAGCGGCCGGCACCAGCTCGGTGTGCTCGTAGCCGTAGGACTTGAGCGGGAACCCCGAGGCCGTGCACAACAAGGCGGACGACGGGCCCTCCACTGCGTCGAGGACATCGACGACGGAGCGCCACAGTGCCTCGACGGACGACAGCGCGTCGGTCGTCCCCCGCGCGTCCCGTTCACCCGGTTCCACGGGACCTGTCGGCCCGTCGTGGACCGCCACGGCCCCGAGGGCCCGCACCTGCTCACGGCGATGGTCGGATGCCCGGCCCCGCCAGGCGGTCGCCGACGTCCGGCTCCGCGCTGCGACCTGATGAGTCGTCACGAGTACGTCCTTCCCCCACAAGTACGAGCAACCGCCCCGAGGCGCCCGGTTGTGTCGAGCACGTTGCTTTTGTGGGAGAAGCGTAACCACGTCGGACGGTGTCGCCGTGCACCTTTCGTGGGTTCTCCGCAGAACCACCCGTCTGGGCTAGTACTCGCCTGCCGGCGTCCCCGGAAACAGCTCGTCCCGCTCGCGAGCCGCATGCGTGGGGCGGGCGGCTCGGGAGCGGGACGTCGATCGGCGAGGTCGGCTGTGGGGTTCCGACTGAACGTCGCCGTTACCGTTTTGTTGCTGTCTTGTGGAGATTGTAGACCTTGTGCGGGAGCCGCGCTCGCTTCTCACGCAGATTGGACGCACATTGCGACGCACATTGCCGTGGGACGCACCTCGACCCGGGCCGTGCTCGCCGGCGTCAGCTGAGCCGCAGCGTCTGGCCGGTGATGCGGGAGGCAGCGCTGCTCGCGAGGAAGAGCGCGGCGTCGGCCACCGCCTCTCCGGCCCGGGTGCCCTGCTCGCGCGTCAGCGTGGTCCCGGCGACCCGGCTACCGGCGCGTGGGGCGTACTGGCGGGGGAGCACCGGCCGCGTCGTCTGGAGCACGGCGTTGACCCGCACACCGAGCCCGGCCCACTTCTCGCCGGCCCGGGCGGTGGACTCGATGACCTGCGCCTGAGCCTCGTCGGCGGTGGACGACAGCTCCAGCCACGTGCGTACGGCGCCGGTGTTGACCACGCAGCCGCCGCCCAGGATCGGGCTCTGGCTGAGCTTGAGGCGCAGGCGGGTGGTGAGGAAGGTGGGTCCGAGCAGGCCGGAGCGGGCGGCCTGCGCGACGAAGGCCTGCTCGTCGGGCGGCAAGCCGTAGGGGAGGTTGGCCGAGGCGGCGAGCACGAGCACGTCGAGGTGGTCGACCATCCCGACGAGGTGGTCGATCGACTGCTGCCGGGCCAGGTTGACCGACTCGTAGTCGAACGCTGACAGGTCGGTGTCGTAGAGGGCCCGCAGCATCATGGTGCCGGTGACCGTCACCGAGGCGCCGAACTCGGCGAAGGCGGTCGCGATGGTGTGTCCCTCACCGCGAGTGCCGCCCACCACCAGCACCTGGTAGCCGGCGAAGTCGTATGACCCCGATGTCATGGCTTCGCCTCCCGTCGACGTGGCCCGCCCCGATCTGGTTTTCTACCACGCCCTAGGGGTGGGGTCACACTCGGGATCGAGCGCCGCCGGGACCCTCAGACCACATCCTCCTCACGCATCACTTCACTCAACACTTCCTCCTCGAAGAGGGGGTCCGCGAGGTCGGGACGACCGGTCCGGACGGCGGCGAAGGTCCACAGCTTGTTGAAGACGAACGACACGGGCATCACGAGCGCGATGACGATCAGCTGCGACCAGTAGAGGCGGTTGCGCAGACCGCTGGAGTCGTCGAAGACGCTCGTCGGGAGGCTGATCGGGGAGTGCGGGTGCATGAGGAGGGTGAGCAGCGCCAGGCCCACGACCTGGCCGCCGAACCCGACCGCCAGGAACGGCCAGTACTCGTGCCACCAGCCCGAGACCCGGCTGCTGCGGAAGGTCCAGGAGCGGTTGAGCTGGAAGTTGGACAGGTTGGCCACGAGGAAGGCGATCGTGGAGAAGACGTGGTACCAGCGGAGGTTGAAGTCGGTGCTCCCCAGGCCGATGACCGCGTCGTCGAAGTGCGGACCGATCCGGCGCAGCACGACCAGCGTGAGCAGGTTGACGAGCACGCCCGAGCCCCCGACCACGCCGAAGCGCGCCAGCAGCGCGAGATTCCGCCGGTGGCGCACGTAGAGGGCGCTGCCCCGCGATGCCATGTGCCCGAGGCTACCCACCCAGGCGATCGCGCGTGGGCACTCTCCCTAGGATTGTCCCCATGACGCAGCAGCCCTTCAGCCGTCCCGGTGCCATCGACCTCTCCGGTCTCGGACAACCCGCTCCGCGTGCCGGTGCCCCGGCCGGCGCCCCCGGCAGCACGCCGGCGCCCGCCGGGTCGTCGTACAGCGTCCAGGTGGACGAGCAGAGCTTCCAGGGCCTGCTCGAGCAGTCGATGACCGCCCCGGTGCTGCTGGTGTTCTACTCCCGCACCCGGATGCCGGAGAGCGGACAGCTCGCCGACGACCTGGTGACGGTGGTGGACGAGCACGAGGGTCGCTTCCTGCTCGGCCTGGTCGACATCGACGCCGCGCCGCAGATCGCCCAGGCGATGCAGATCCCGTCGATCCCGCTGGTCGTCGCCGTCGTCGACGGCCGGCCCATGCCGCTCATGCAGGACGTGCTGCCGATCGACGAGCTGCGCACCGCGCTCCACCAGGTGGGCCAGCAGCTCACCGCCCAGGGCATCGCCGGACGTCACCAGCCGCGGAGCGCCGCGCCCGCCGCGGAGGGCGAGGAGGAGACGGTCGACCCGCGCTACGCCCCGGCCCAGGACGCACTCGTCGCCGGAGACATCGACGGCGCCGTGCGGGAGTACCAGAAGCTGCTGGACGCCAACCCCGCCGACGTCGAGGCCGCCGGCGGGCTCGCGATGGCCAAGGTCATGCAGCGCACGCAGGGCGTGGACCTCAACGAGGCGCGCGCCGCCGCGGCCGAGCGTCCCGACGACGTCGACGCGCAGACGATGGTCGCCGACCTCGACATGCTCGGCGGCCACGTCGACGATGCCTTCACCCGCCTGGTCAACCTCGTCGCCCGTACGTCGGACGCCGACCGCACGAAGGCGCGCGACCACCTGCTCGGCCTGTTCGCCGCCGTCGGCAACGACGACCCGCGCGTGCTGGCGGGTCGTCGCAACCTGGCCTCGGCGCTCTTCTGAGCCCTACCTCTTGTCGAGGACCGAGCGGCCGGCCTCGAGCCGGGCGACGGGGACCCGGAAGGGCGAGCACGACACGTAGTTGAGCCCGATGTCGTCGAAGAAGTGCACCGACCGCGGGTCGCCGCCGTGCTCGCCGCAGACGCCGACCTTCAGGTCGGGCTTGGTGGCGCGCCCCTTCGTCGTGCCCATCTCGACCATGCCGCCGACGCCGAGCTGGTCGAGGGACTCGAAGGGCGAGACGTCGAAGATGCCGTGCTCGAAGTAGCGGCTGAAGAACGAGGACTCGACGTCGTCGCGCGAGAACCCCCATCCCATCTGGGTCAGGTCGTTGGTGCCGAACGAGAAGAAGTCGGCCTCCATCGCGATGCGGTCGGCGAGGAACGCCGCCCGGGGCAGCTCGATCATCGTGCCGATCGCGATGTCGAGGCTGACCCCGCGCTGGTCCTCGACCTCGGCGATCTGCTCCTCGAGGGTGTGGCGGACGATCTCGAGCTCGCGGACGCTGGCGACCAGCGGGACCATGATCTCCGGGCGTGGAGTCCCGTGCGCCTCCATCCGGTCCGCGGCCGCCTCCGCGATCGCGCGTGCCTGCATCTTGAACAGGCCCGGGATCTGGATGCCCAGGCGCACTCCGCGCAGGCCGAGCATGGGGTTCTGCTCGTGCAGACGGCGTACGTGCGTGAGCAGCGTCGCGTCGTGCTCGTCGACCTGGCCGCGCTCCTCGGCGAGGGCGACCTCGACGCTGAGCTCGGTGAGGTCGGGCAGGAACTCGTGGAGCGGCGGGTCGAGCAGCCGGATCGTGACCGGCAGGCCGTCCATCGCCTCGAGGATCTCGGTGAAGTCCTGGCGCTGGAGGGGGAGCAGGGCCGCGAGCGCGGCCTCCACGCCGGTCTCGTCCTCGGCGACGATGAGCTTCTCCACGAGCTCGCGACGCTCGCCGAGGAACATGTGCTCGGTGCGGCACAGGCCGATGCCCTGCGCGCCGAACCGGCGGGCGCGGGCGGCGTCCTCAGGGGTGTCGGCGTTGGTGCGCACGCGCAGCCGGCGGGCACCGTCGGCGTGCGCCATGATTCGCGACACCGCGTGGGCGAGGTCGTCGTCGAGCTTCTCGCCCTCGAAGTGGCGTACGACGACGGAGTCCGCGACCGGCACCGCGCCCTTGAACACCTCACCCGTGGTGCCGTCGATCGAGATCACGTCGCCCTCGGTGACGGTCTCGCCGTCGCGCACGCGGAACTCGCGGGCCTTGGTGTCGACGTCGAGCGACTCGGCGCCGCACACGCAGGTGCGGCCCATGCCGCGGGCGACGACTGCCGCGTGGGAGGTCTTGCCGCCGCGGCTGGTGAGGATGCCGCGCGCGGCGACCATCCCGCGCAGGTCGTCGGGGTTGGTCTCCTTGCGGACCAGGATCACGTCCTCGCCGCGCTCGGCCCACTCCACGGCGGTGTCGGAGTCGAAGACCGCCTTGCCGACGGCCGCGCCCGGTGAGGCGTTCATGCCCATGGCGAGCAGCGTGCGCTCGGCCTTCTCGTCGAAGCGGGGGAACATCAGCTGGGCGAGCTGGTCGCCGGTGACGCGGAGGACCGCCTCGTCCATCTCGATCAGGCCCTCGTCGACCATGTGGACCGCGATCCGGAACGCCGCCTCGGGGGTGCGCTTGCCCACGCGCGTCTGGAGCATCCAGAGCTTGCCGCGCTCGACGGTGAACTCGATGTCGCACATGTCGCGGTAGTGCCGCTCGAGCCGGGCCATGATCGTCATCAGGTCGTCGTGGGACTTCCGGTCGATCTCGGCCATGTCGGCCAGCGACACGGTGTTGCGGATGCCGGCGACCACGTCCTCGCCCTGCGCGTTCTGGAGGTAGTCGCCGTACTCGCCCTGGGTCCCGCTGGCGGGGTCGCGGGTGAAGGCGACGCCCGAGCCGGAGTCCATGCCGAAGTTGCCGAAGACCATCGCCTGCACGTTGACGGCCGTGCCGAGGTCCTCCGGGATGCGCTCCTGGCGGCGGTAGAGCCGGGCACGGTCGGTGTTCCACGAGTCGAACACGGCGCGGATCGCGAGGTCCATCTGCTCGCGCGGGTCCTGCGGGAAGTCGCGGCCCGTCTGGTCCTTGATGATCTGCTTGAAGGTCTCGACGACGCCGCGGAGGTCGTCGGCGTCGAGGTCGAGGTCGTTGTCGGTGCCCTTGGCCTTCTTCACCTCGTCGAGCGCGTCGGCGAACAGCTCGGACTCGACGTGCAGCACGGTGCCGCCGAACATCTGGAGCAGCCGGCGGTAGGAGTCCAGCGCGAAGCGCTCGTCCTCGCTGCGGGCGGCGAGGCCGCCGACCGAGGTGTCGTTGAGGCCGACGTTGAGGACGGTCTCCATCATGCCGGGCATCGAGAACTTCGCCCCGGAGCGCACGGAGACGAGCAGCGGGTCCTCGGCGTCGCCGAGCCGCTTGTCCATCGCCTCCTCGAGGGTCGCGAGGTGCTCGGTGACCTCCTCGGCGAGGCCCTCCGGCTCCCCGCCCTCGGCCAGGTAGGCCCGACACGTCTCGGTCGAGATGGTGAACCCGGGTGGCACCGGGAGGCCCAGTGTCGTCATCTCGGCGAGGTTCGCCCCCTTGCCGCCGAGGAGGTCCTTCTGGTCCTTGTTGCCTTCTGAGAATTCGTAGACCCACGCCATGGAGGCATCCTGCCTCAGCGGCCGGACTCCGTATACGGCTGCGTGCCGCCCACTGCGGCTCGTACGCGGCGGGCAGTGAAGTCGGCCGCGAGCTCGTCCACCTCTTCGAGGGTGCAGAAGCGCACGTCGCGGATCTCGCGCTCCTGCTTGACCACGTCGTCGAGCACGTCGGCGGAGAGCGTGCCACCGTCGAAGACGAGGCACACCGCGTCGTCCCAGCCGCCCCACGGCGGCAGCCAGTCCGTGAGCAGGAGGCCGGCCGGCTCGACCTCGAGGCCGAGCTCCTCCTCGACCTCGCGCTGCACAGCGACGCGCGGTGACTCGCCGACCTCGACGACGCCGCCGGGCAGGTCCCAGTCGCGCTTGTAGGTCAGCTGGCACAGCAGCACCCGGCCGTCGGCGTCGCGGATCAGCATCTGCGAGATCGCCCGCTTGCGCGGGAGGAACGAGTTGAGCAGCGAGCGGAAGCCGCCCGGCTCGTTGACCGGCGCATCCGTCACGAGTCGCGCGTAGACGATCAGGTCATCGGGCTCGCCGTCGGCGCCCAGCCCCCGGCGTACGCCCTCGCGGTGCATGCCCGCCCACGTCGCGGCGCGCTGGCCGGTGCCGTCGCTGCTCCCGACCCAGGCCTCGACCCGGGTGTGCTCGACCAGCGCCTCCGCGACCTCGCGTCGCAGCTCGTCGGTGCTGACCTCGCCCGACCACTCCAGTCGCGCCACCTCGCCGTCGGAGGTGAGGGTGATGGGACTGGGCACCCGGCCACCCTAACGAGGAGGCGTTGAGTCAGCGCACCACGTCGAAGCGCGCCATCATCCCGTGGTCCTCGTGGTCGAGCATGTGGCAGTGGATCATGAACGGGCCGGTGTAGTCGGTGAAGCGGGCGGCCACCTCGACGACCTCGCCGGGCTCGAGGCGCCAGGTGTCCTCGAGGCCCTGCTCCCAGGGTGGGGGCGTACGGCCGTCCCTGAGGACGGTGCGCCACTGCTCGGCGTGGATGTGGACGTAGTGGGTGACGTCGCTGGTGTTGCGGAAGCGCCAGCGCTCGACGGTGCCGAGCCGGGCGCGGTGGTCGACACGGTCGGGGTCGAAGGACTTGCCGTCGATGGTCCACGCGCTGCCGCCATGACCCGACGAGTGGGTGCCGTCGTGGAGGCCGAAGGTCCAGGTCTTCGACACCTGCTTCGGGACGGGGGAGACGAGTGCGGGGGAGGGGAGGCGCGAGGGGAGGCGTGAGGGGTCGCTCGCGGCGGCCCCGACGCGGAACTCCATCACCGCGGTCTGGCGGGCGTCCGCGCCGGTGGTGCCGATCGCCGCCGGCACCGACTCGAGCACGATCCGCCGGCCGGTCGAGCCGCTGAAGTCGACGATCACGTCCGCGCGCTGGGCCGGGCCGAGGAGGACCGACGAGCGGACGACGGCGCGGGGGAGCAGGCCGCTGCCCGTGCCGATCTGGAGGATCGGTCGACCGTCGGAGAGGGTCAGGTTGTAGCTGGAGAACGGCGAGGAGTTGAGCAGCCGGAGCCGGTAGCGGGTGGCGGAGACGCCGAGGTACGGCGCCGCGCGGCCGTTGACCAGGACCGTGTCGCCCACCGTGGCGTCGTTGGGCGGGGCGTGGTCGCCGGTCCACGTCATGCTGCCATGGCCGTCCGACCCGTGGACCATCTCCGGCCCGGCGGCGAACGGGTCGGTCAGCTGGTTGCCAGCGGTGAACGACCGCTCCGAGATCATCAGCGGTACGTCTCGCGAGCCCGTCGGCAGACGCAGGCCGGCCATCGGCGGGTCGGTGACGATGAACATGCCCTGGAGGCCCCGCCAGTTGTTGCGCGCGGTGCGGTCCATCCTGTGGTCGTGGTACCAGAAGAACGAGCCCGGGGTGGCCTTCCCGTCGACCGTCAGCGGGTAGTCGTAGGTGCGGCTCTCGCCGTGACGGACCAGCTGCGTGGTCGGCTGGCCGTCGTCCTTCGCCGCGTGGTGGTCGCCGTGGAGGTGCGTCGACGTCGCGCCGGCGCCTTTCGGGAGGTGGTTGACGATGGTGACGTGGGTGCCTGGGCCGCCGCGGCGCCGGATGGTCGGTCCGGGGTAGGTGCCGTCGAAGGTCCACATCGACGTCCGCGGGCCCTCGGGCAGCGACCGCACCCGTGCCCGCTTCATCACCAGGCGGATGTCCGCGCCGCGCTCGGTCGGCGGCACCACCAGCGGCTGGTCGAAGGTCGGCCGCTCGGGCTCGACGCCGCCGCCCGTTCCGGCGACGGTCAGCACCCCGCGCATGCCGGGGTGGAACTTGCAGTAGAAGGCGAAGGTGCCGGCAGCGAGCGACTCGATGCCGGGAACGGTCGCGGTGGTGCCGGCAGTCACGCGTACGTCGAAGAGCGGCAGGCCGTCGGGACCCTTGTCCACCGAGGTGAAGGTGTGGTCCATCGAGTCGAGGTTGACCACCGTGACGGTGCCGCCGCCGGACACCGTGACCTCGGGGGTCGAGAAGCCGGTGCGTGCGCCACCCTCCTCGATCACCACGGTGGCGTTGCGGGCCGGCTCGGCGAACGCGACCGAGCGGGGTGACTGCGGCGCACCGCCGACGTCGTACGCCACGAAGGTCGCCGTCGCGAGCGCCACGACGGCGGCTCCGACCCAGATCCGTCCCGGCCCCCCGCGGGCCGACTGTCCCCACATCCGTCCGAGTGTGCTCCTCCTCGCCGCGACGTCCACACCCTTTTCCCGGTGGTCTGGACATCGACAGAACTACGGATGACGTCGCCCGCCGGTAGTGCCTTACTGAAGTGTTGCCCGGGGCTTCGGGCAGCAGTCCAGAAAGGTTCGGTCCACCATGCAGATGGTCAACAGACTGCGCAGGAGCGTCGCAATCGTGGGTGCGGCAGCACTCGTGTGCTCGCCCCTCCTGCTCGCACCGGGCACGGCCAGCGCCAGGCCCACCTCCGTGTCGTCACGAGCTGCGACGCCGCAGCTCACGCTCACCGTCACCGGCAAGTCGATCAAGGTCGACGCTCCCGGCCGGCTGCGGCCCGGCCGGGTCCGGCTCACCGTCGCCGGCAAGGGCAGCGCCGAGATCGCCAGGCTCGCAAAGGGCTACAGCCCGGAGGAGTTCGTCGCCGACCTCAACTCCTTCGGCGCGAAGAACGACATCAAGGCGCTCAAGCACGCTCTCGCCAACGCCCAGATCCTGGGCGGGTTCCAGGGCGGGGGGTCGGGGACGGTCGTGCTCCCGAGCGCCGGGTCGTACCTCCCGTTCTCGCTCGGCCAGCGCGGCGTCCTCCTCGGTGACCCGATCGTGGTCCGTGGCGCCAAGCGTGCGTCCTCGACGCCGAGCACGGACGGCCGGATCATCGCGAAGCCGGGCCTGTCGTGGGGCGGGTCATCGACCCTCCCGGCGAAGGGCCGCCTGCTCTTCAAGAACAAGGCCAGCACGGGCATCCCGCACTTCATCGTCCTGTCGCAGGTCGTCGAGGGCACAACCACCGACCAGGTCCTCGAGTTCCTCCAGAGCGGGGACGAGGGTGCGCCCCCGTGGGGCCTGCCGGGGGGCATGGAGACGGGCTCGATCAGCCCCGGCAAGAGCATGACCGTGAACTACGACCTGCCCGCGGGGCAGTACGTCGTCATGTGCTTCTTCCCCGATCCCGAGATGGGCGGCATGCCGCACGCCCTGATGGGGATGCTGGAGATGATCCACCTGACCTAGCGGTCACTCCTTGCGGAACCACACCGTCGCCAGGGGCGGCACCACGATGTCGGCGTACGCCGGCTGCCCGTGGTGGTCGCCCCTGGTGGCCGTGATCGCCCCGAGGTTGCCGACGCCCGAGCCGGAGTAGGTCTGGGCGTCGGTGTTGAGCACCTCGGTCCAGGTCCCCTCGGACGGCAGGCCGAGCCGGTAGCCCTCGTGAGGAGTGCCGGCGAAGTTGGCGACGCACACCACGTCGGGCTGCCCCGGCGCACGGCGTACGAACGAGAAGGTGTTGCGACCCGCGTCGTTGGCGTCGATCCACTGGAACCCCGCCGGGTCGTTGTCGCGGCCCCACAGGGCTCCGGAACCCCGGTAGGCGGCGTTCATGTCGCGGACCATCGCGTGCACGCCGGAGTGCTCGGGGTGCTCGAGCAGCCACCAGTCGAGCTCGCGGCTCTCGGCCCACTCGGACTCCTGGCCGAACTCGCAGCCCATGAAGAGCAGCTGCTTGCCCGGGTGGGCCCACATGAAGGCGAGGTAGGCGCGCAGGTTGGCCAGCTGCTGCCACCGGTCGCCCGGCATCTTGCGCAGCAGCGAACCCTTGCCGTGCACGACCTCGTCGTGGCTGATCGGCAGGACGTAGTTCTCCGCGAAGGCGTAGACGAGGGAGAACGTCATCTGGCCGTGGTGGTGGCTGCGGTAGAGCGGGTCCTTCGCAACGTAGTTGAGCGAGTCGTGCATCCAGCCCATGTTCCACTTGAAGCCGAAGCCCAGGCCGCCCTCGCTGGTCGGACCGGTGACGCCCGGCCACGCGGTCGACTCCTCGGCGATCGTGACGATCCCGGGGACGCGCTTGTAGACGGTGGCGTTCATCTCCTGGAGGAACTGCACGGCCTCGAGGTTCTCCCGGCCGCCGTCCTTGTTGGGCGACCACTCGCCGTGCTCGCGGGCGTAGTCGAGGTAGAGCATCGACGCGACGCCGTCGACCCGCAGGCCGTCGGCGTGGTACTCCTCGAGCCAGAAGACCGCGTTGGCGTAGAGGAAGTTGCGCACCTCGTTGCGCCCGAAGTTGAAGATGTGGGAGCCCCACTCCTTGTGCCACCCGCGCTGCGGGTTGGGGTCCTCGTAGAGCGGGGTGCCGTCGAAGTTGGCCAGCGCCCACTCGTCGGTCGCGAAGTGGCCGGGCACCCAGTCGAGGATCACGCCGACGCCGGCCTGGTGCAGCCGGTCGATGAGCCGCTTGAGGCCGTCGGGATCGCCGAAGCGCGCGTCCGCGGCGAAGTAGGAGGTGACGTGGTAGCCCCACGAGCCGCCGAACGGGTGCTGCATCACCGGCATCAGCTCCACGTGCGTGAAACCGAGGTCGGAGACGTAGGGCACGAGCGCGTCGGCGATCTCGTCCCACGAGTAGAGCTCGCCGGAGTAGTGCTTCCTCCACGAGGCCAGGTGGACCTCGTAGGTCGACATCGCCTCGTCCACCGGCTGGCTCGTACGTCGCTTCTCCAGCCACGCGGCGTCGCCCCACTGGTGCTCGGACCTCCAGACCCGCGAGGCGGAGCTCGGCGCCTTCTCGGCGTACTGGGCCATCGGGTCGGCGCGGTCGCCCCACTGGCCGTCGGCGCCGCGGAGGCGGTACTTGTACTGGGCTCCGACGCCCGCGCTCTCGACGTGGACGTGCCAGACGCCCGAGCCGTCGAGGCGGCTCATCGGGTGCTGCGCCCCGTCCCAGCCGGCCCATTCGCCGGCGACCTGGACCTCGAGCGCGTTGGGTGCCCAGACGCGGAAGGACGTGCCGGTGTCGGTGACCTGGGCGCCGAGGACGGTCCAGAGCTCCTCGTGCCGGCCCTCGCCGATCAGGTGCAGGTCGAGCTCTCCGGGTGCATACGTCTCTGTCATGAGCTGCTCTCCTCCAGTGCGGCCAGCGGGATGGACAGCCAGCCGGGGCGGTTGCGGGCTTCGTAGACCGTCTCGTAGACGACCTTGTCGGCGAGGTAGGCGTCGAGCAGGGTGCCTGCCGCGTCGTCCTGACCCTCCGGACCGGCAGTACCCCGCTGGGCGGTGTAGGCCTCGAGGAACGCGGCCCGGTTGCGCGCCGCCCACTCCGCGGCCCGGTAGGCGCGCTGCTCGGCCTCACCCTCGAAGCCGGCGCCGCTCGCCATCGCGACCACCCGCGGGGCGTAGTCGAAGGAGCGGATCATCCCGGCGACGTCGCGCCACACCGAGTCGGGCAGCAGCCGTTCGGCGAGCGGCTTGGCCGGCTCGCCCTCGAAGTCGACGATCTTCCAGCCCCTGACCGTGCGCAGTGTCTGACCGAGGTGCAGGTCGCCGTGGACCTGCTGGACGGCGATCCTGTCGAGGTCGCGGAGCCGACCGAAGGTGGCGCGCAACGAGTCCGCGTAGGGCGCCAGGTCGGGTACGACGTCGAGGGCGGCGTCGAGCCGGCCCTCCATCGCGGACGCCAGGGCGGCGGCCGCGTCGGCGTCGCGCTCCTCGACCGGGAAGTGCGCAGCGAGGTCGGCGTGCACCTCGGCGAGCGCCGTACCGAGCCGGGCGGCCTCGCCGGCGAAGTCGCCGCCGACCTCGTCGGCGTGCAGGTCGGCCTCGGCGAACAGGTTGCGCACGCTGGCGAGCGCGAGGTCCCAGCCGTCGCTCGCGGTGCGGAGGAACTGCTGGAGCATCGCCAGCTGGATCGTCGAGTCGGTGCCGTCGGCGTCGTCGTCGACGAGGTCGAGCCAGCCGTAGAGCGCGGCGACGTGGGTCGAGCCGGCCTCGGTCAGCACCTGGTGGATCGCGATGTCGGGGTTGACGCCAGGCGTGACCTTGCGGAACACCTTCATCAGCGCGTCCTCGCCGAAGGCGACCGACGAGTTGGACTGCTCACCCGAGAAGAGCGTCGAGTGCGACTCGAGGTCGAGATCGTGGCCGGGGAGCCGGTGGAACATCAGCTCGCCCCGCTTGTCGGCCGGCCTCGGCGCGTCGACACCGGTGGCATCGATCCCGTGGGAAGCGAAGGCCGCCAGCCAGAGCGCCATCGACTGCCGGTCGTGGAGCGCGTCGTAGACGTGGCAGTGGCCGTGGTCCTCGTCGTCCCACTCACCGACGTGCGCGTGCGAGAGGCGGTCCTGCGGCTCGGCGTAGAGGGCGAGCGGGAGCTGGTAGTAGTCCGTCGTCCCGTCGGCGTACGCGATCTCGGCGAGGTCGATGGCCACGTGGAGGCCGTCGGGAGCGTCGGGGAGCTCGCCCACGCGCCGTACGCCGGCCAGGGTCCACTCGCGACCCTTGCCGCCGAACCACCGTGCATGGTCGATCAGCCCGCGGAGCTGGTCATGGGGGATGGTCATCCGTCCACTCCCTGGTTGCTGTGCTGGTTGTGGGGGTCCGTCAGTCGGAGCCAGAGGAAGCCGTAGCCCCCGAGCGTGAGCAGGTAGGGCAGCTCGCCGATCGCCGGGAACGGCACGCCGCCGAGCAGCTCGACGGGGACCATGCCCTCCCAGTGGCGGAGGTCCAGCTCGACCGGCTGCGGGAAGCGCGAGAGGTTGTTGACGCAGAGGATCACGTCGCGCTCCTCGCCCTCGGGCGAGTGCTCGCGGATGTAGGACAGCACGCTCGGGTTGGACCCGCCCAGGTCGACGAAGTCGCCGAGGCCGAAGGCCGGGTGCCGGCGCCGCGCGTGGACGAGTCGCCGGGTCCAGTGCAGCAGCGAGGAGCTGTTCTCCAGCTGGGCCTCGACGTTGACGGACTGGTAGCCGTAGACCGGGTCCTGGATCGCCGGCAGGTGGAGCTTGCCGGGGGTGGCGGCGGAGAAGCCCGCGTTGCGGTCGGGCGTCCACTGCATCGGCGTACGCACACCGTCGCGGTCGCCGAGCCAGATGTTGTCGCCCATCCCGATCTCGTCGCCGTAGTAGAGGACGGGCGAGCCGGGCAGCGACAGCAGGAGCGCGGTGAAGAGCTCCATCCGGTTGACGTCGTTGTCGAGCAGGGGTGCGAGACGCCGGCGGATGCCGATGTTGGCCTTCATCCGCGGGTCGTGCGCGTACTCGGACCACATGTAGTCGCGGTCCTCGTCGGTGACCATCTCGAGGGTGAGCTCGTCGTGGTTGCGCAGGAAGATGCCCCACTGGCAACCGTCCGGGATGGCCGGAGTCTGCTCGAGGATCTCCGAGATCGGGAAGCGCGACTCGCGACGCACGGCCATGAAGATGCGTGGCATGACCGGGAAGTGGAACGCCATGTGGCACTCCGTGCCGATCCAGCGACCGTCCTCGGTCTCCTCGGGCCCGAAGTACTCGACCACGTCGGCGGGCCACTGGTTGGCCTCGCAGAGCAGCACGCGACCGGGGTAGTTGTCGTCGACGAACTTCCTGCATTTCTTCAGGAAGTCGTGCGTCTCCTTGAGGTTCTCGCCGTTGGTGCCGGGCCGCTCGTAGAGGTACGGCACGGCGTCGAGGCGGAAGCCGTCGAGGCCCATGTCGAGCCAGAACGCCATCGACTCGAGCATCGCGTCGTGGACCTTGGGGTTGTCGAAGTTGAGGTCCGGCTGGTGGTGGAAGAACCGGTGCCAGAAGTACTGCTGGCGCACGGGGTCCCACGTCCAGTTGGACGGCTCCGTGTCGACGAAGATCACCCGGGCGTCCTGGTAGAGCTCGTCGGTGTCGGACCAGACGTAGAAGTCGCCGTAGGGCCCCTCGGGGTCGCTGCGGCTCTGCTGGAACCACTCGTGGGCGTCACTCGTGTGGTTCATGACGAAGTCGATGATCACCCGGATGCCGCGCTGGTGGCAGGCGTCGATGAACTCGTGGAAGTCCTCGACGCTCCCGCACTCGGGGAGGATGTTGTTGTAGTCGGCGACGTCGTAGCCGCCGTCGCGCAGCGGCGAGGTGAAGAACGGCGGCACCCACAGGCAGTCGACGCCCAGCCACTCGAGGTAGTCGAGCTTCTCGATGAGGCCCTTGAAGTCGCCGGTGCCGTCACCGTTGGAGTCGCGGAACGACCGGACCAGGACCTCGTAGAACACCGCCGTGCGGAACCAGTCGGGTTCGGCGTTGAGCACCGCGGTCGCTGCTCCGGCATCGGCCGGCATGTCGGCGGACGTGGGATGGGCGGGGGTGGTCTCGGTCAACGGTGGCTCCTGACACTGATGATGTGGGCAGGCTCGTGGCCGGGGTCGAGGCGGACGTAGTTGTGCTGGTGCCAGCTCCAGTCCTCGCCGGTGATCTCGTCGTGCGCGACGAACGAGTCGTGCCAGCTCAGGCCGAGCGCGGGCATGTCGAGGTGGATCATCGTCTCGCGCGCACCGTGCGGGTCGAGGTTGATGATGGTGATGACGACGTCGTCCTCGTGCTTCTTGCTGAAGACCAGGACCTGCTCGTCGTCGGACCAGTGGATCGTGATGTTGCGCAGCAGCTGGAGGGCCGGGTGCTGGCGGCGGATCTCGTTGAGTCGCGTGATGTAGGGCGCCAGCGTGGTGCCCTCGGCGTCGTGCTTCTTCCAGTCGCGGATCCGGATCTGGTACTTCTCGGAGTCGAGGTACTCCTCCGAGCCCGGCTTCACCGCGACGTGCTCGAACAGCTCGTAGCCGGCGTACACGCCCCAGCTGGGCGACCCGGTGGCCGCCAGGGCGGCGCGGACCTTGAACGCCGCCGGACCGCCGTACTGCAGGTAGGCGTGGAGGATGTCGGGGGTGTTGACGAAGAAGTTGGGCCGCATCAGGTGGTCGGACTCGCTCGACACCTCGCGGAGGTAGTCCTCGATCTCGCGCTTGCCGGTGCGCCACGTGAAGTAGGTGTAGCTCTGGTGGTAGCCGATCGCGCCGAGCCCGTGCATCATCGCGGGCTTGGTGAAGGCCTCGGAGAGGAAGAGCACGTCGGGGTCCGTACGGCGTACCTCCGCCAGCAGCCACTCCCAGAAGGCGAGGGGCTTGGTGTGGGGGTTGTCGACGCGGAAGATCCGCACGCCGTGGGACATCCAGAGCTTCACGACCCGCAGCACCTCGCGGCACACGCCCGCGGGGTCGTTGTCGAAGTTCATCGGGTAGATGTCCTGGTACTTCTTCGGCGGGTTCTCGGCGTACGCGATGGTGCCGTCGGCGCGCGTGGTGAAGAACTGCGGGTGCGTGGTCACCCAGGGGTGGTCGGGTGCGGCCTGGAGGGCGAGGTCGAGGGCGACCTCGAGGCCGAGCTCCTTCGCCCGCGCGACGAACGCGTCGAAGTCGTCGAAGGTCCCGAGGTCGGGATGGATCGCGTCGTGGCCGCCGTCCTTGCTGCCGATCGCCCACGGGGAGCCGGTGTCGTCCGGTCCGGGCGTGAGCGTGTTGTTGGGGCCCTTCCGGTTGAGCTCGCCGATCGGGTGGATCGGCGGCAGGTAGAGGACGTCGAAGCCCATCTCCGCGACCCGGTCCAGCCGCTCCATCGCGGTGAGGAAGGTGCCCGAGGTGATCTTGCCGGTCTTCTCGTCGCGGGCCGCGCCCTCGGAGCGCGGGAAGAACTCGTACCAGCTGCCGAAGAGCGCACGCGTGCGGTCGGCGCGGAAGCGGTGGGGTCCGCTGATCGAGGTGAGCTCGCGCAGCGGGTGGGCGAGCAGGACCGCACCGAGCTCGGGGTCCTGGAGCGCCGCCAGCCGCGCGGCGGCGGGGCGCTCGGTGTCGGACGCGGCGGCGATGCCGCCCTGGACGAGGGCGGCGGATGCCTTGTCGAGCGGCGGCTCTCCCGCGGCCACCCGCTCCAGCAGGAGCCGGGCCTCGGTGAACATCAGCTCGACGTCGACGCCGGCGGGGATCTTGATGCCGCCGTCGTGCTGCCAGGTGGCGATCGGGTCGGACCAGGAGTGGATCTCGAAGGTCCACTCGCCCTCGACGTCGGGCGTCACGTGGGCGATGTAGCGGTTGGGCTGGTCGCCGTCGGCCACCATGCGCACCGGGTCGCGTCGTACGCCCTTCGGGTCGATCGCCACCACTTCGGCCGCGAGCTGGTCGTGGCCCTCCCGGAAGACCGTGGCGCGCACCGGCATGGGTTCTCCCACGGTGGCCTTCGCCGACAGTCGACCGAGGTCGACGACTGGTGAAACATCCATCACGGGTATGCGTCCGACCATGACCCCACACTTGCGAACCCGGTGTCCCTACGCAAGCCGACCGCGCCCGGTGCCACCCCTTGGGACGGCCCCGGCCGCGGTCGGTCGGACGGTGTCGAGCGTGCGGTGCCTCCCGGTCAGCCGCGCTTCTCGACGGTGATGCGGCGCAGCCGCGTCTTCGAGGCGGTGAGGGCCGCCGGGTCCGCCGGGACGAACCGCACCCGGACGGTGTTGCGGCCCGGGCGCAGCCGGGACTTCCTCACCTTGATGCGCGCCGTGCCGTCGGCGGTCGTCACGACCTTGTACGTCGACTTGTTGATCCGCACGACGAAGCGCCCGGCCTCCTTCTCCACCGCGGAGCGGAGGGTGAGGAACAGCACCGGAGCGGGCTTCTTCCGCGTCTGGAAGGCGCGCTTGACGATCATCCGGATCCTGGTCCTGGCCGCCGCGGTGCCGGTGCCAGTGCCCGCGCCGCTCCCGGTGCCGCTGCCCGCGCCCGTGCCGCTTCCGGCCCCGGTGCCCGCGCCGCTGCCGCCGCCGGTGGTCGGCTGCGTCGGCGTCGTCGCGTCCTCGCCGAACACCTGGAGCTCGGCGGCGTGCACGATCGTGCCGCGGTCGGAGCCCTCCTTGCAGTCGGTCAGCACGGTGGTGCTGGCCGTCTGCTGGCCGGCGTAGGCCGCCTGACCGGTGCACTGGTTCTCCAGCGTCACCAGGCGTACGGCGGCGGCCTGCGTGTCGGGCACGTCGAACTCACGCATGTTCAGCGTCGGCGCGACCGGGCGGGGGAGCGTGCTCGGGAACGCGTCGGCAGGCGAGGTGTAGAACCGCGTCCACGTGGCGTCGGGCGACCCGCAGGCCGCGGTGCAGGCCTCGAGCGCGAACTGGCGCAGCGCGGTGAAGCGGGAGCCGGAGTCCGGGTCGTCCTGCGCGAGCGGGACGTCGGTCGGCGAGGCCGGTGCCGGCGTGAGGTAGGCACTCACCTGCACCCGGCGCACCGTGCTCACCTCGCCCGCCAGGTCCACCGCGACCGAGGGGTTCGACTCGTCGACCTGGGTCTCGGTCACGCCGCCCCAGTTGGTCGCCTCGGTGCCGTCGATCAGCGCCTCGGGGTTGAGCGAGCCCTCGGTGGACCCGATGACCGAGCCGCCGGCGGCGGCCGACGCGAGGTTGACCACGTCACCCAGGGTCTCCGTACGGGCCTGGCCGCCCGGGAGGACGGTCATCGAGTAGCGGGTGAAGCCCCGGTCGGGCGACACGGCGACGATGTCGTAGGTGCCCGGGGTGAACCGCGCGCTCGCGCCCAGGTCGGTGTCCGGGTCGGTGTCCGCGACCGGGGTGACCCGAGCCTCGTAGTCACCGACGTAGATCTTCGCCTCGCCCGTGGTGGCGAAGGTGATGGTCGAGCTCGCGCCCGTCGGGGTCGCGAAGCTCGGGGTGGGCTCGTCGTCGTCGGCGTCCGCGACAGTCGCGTCCACGCCCATGCCGCGGCGGGCGAAGGCCGCCCACATGACGTCGGTGTCCGCCCCGCCGAAGCGCATCTGGTCCGCCGCGATCATCGCGTCGCGGGCGTCGAGCATCGACGTCGCGCCCTGCTGGAGCAGGAAGGCGTCGAACATCAGCTGCACCCAGCGCCGGTTGCCCGGGCACTGGTCGGCCGGGCGCGGCGTGGTGGTCGCGGTCGCATCCGCGCAGGCGAGCTGCAGTGCCTTGTCGGCGTACGGGAACTGGGCGTCGTACTTCTCGACGAGGGCCTGGCGGACCTCCCACATCGTGCCGTTCCAGATCTCGCCGTCGGCGTGGACCTCGGTCCCGGTGGTGTCGAAGCCGTAGTCGGAGTAGTTGAGCGGGTTCTGGTCGATCGAGTAGTCGCGGATCGCGGTCTCGGTGTTGCCGGTGGCGTAGGCGCCGACCGCCCAGACGTTGCCGCCGTTGCTGTAGCCGTGCGCGAACTGGTACTCGCCGGCGACCAGGTCGCCCCACGACTCGCCCATCGCGCCACCCTGCTCGGACGTCAGGCCCTCGTCGGGACCGGCGACCATGCGGTTGCTGATGGCGTGGGTGTACTCGTGACCGACGATGCCCATGTCGAGGCCGCCGTCGGTGCAGGGGGCGTAGAACGCGCCGGCGATCGGCTCGAACAGGTACTGGTTGGTGATGCCGGGGATGCCGTCCTGCAGCGCGATCTGGTTGGCGTTGTCGCGACCCAGGAAGCTCGGGCTGCCGCCGGTGATCGCACCGGCCTGCGCGTTGCCGACCTCCTGGTCGCCGCCGACGCCGCCGCGGCTGCCGTTGTCGAGCTGGAGGTTGTAGTTCTCCTCGGTGAATCCGAGGTAGTAGGAGAAGTCGTGCATCCGGTTGTGCGCGACGAACAGGTTGCCGACCGAGGCGTTGATGTCGTTGCCGCCGGGCACCAGCTGGGTGGCGTCGCAGCGGCTGTTGTTCCAGGCGTCGGTGAACTCCTCGGTGTACTCACGGGTCGGCGAGACCGGCGCCTGGGCGAGGCCGCCCGGGGTGAGCGGGCTCAGCCACGCCTCGTGCGTGTTGGCGTTGTTGCCGACGGTCGTGAAGGTCGACAGCGGGCCGATCGTGTCCCACGGGCCGAAGGCGGCGACGTTGCGCAGCTCGCCGGGGGGAGTGGTGCACGACGGGTCGGTCAGGCGCCAGCACCCGACGACCGAGTTGGTGGGGACCTGGTCGGGGGAGTCGAGCGTCGGGTTGGCCGTGAAGTAGCGCCACCGCGGGTTGCCGGTGAGGTCACCGGTGCCGGGGGCCGCGGTGTCGCTCGTGCTGACCGCGATGGCGTACTGGCCCACGATCACGGCACCGGGCTCGAACTCGCAGACCTGCACCGACCAGGTGCCGCCCGGGATGCTCGCCGCGGTGTACGCCAGCGCCTCGGGGTTGGTGGCGGTGTCGGTCGAGGTGACGAGGGTCGAGCCCCGGAAGAGCTTGAGGACGAAGTCGTCGACCGGGGCACCGGTCGCGATCGCAATGATGCTCCGCGTGAGGTCGTCGGTGAGGTCGAACGGGTGCTGCGGTCCGCAGCCCGTCGCCGGGTCGACCGCGCCCTGGAACAGGTTGTTGTAGGCGAAGTTCTCGGTCTTGTTGTGCCGCGCGAGGACCTCCCCGGTGACGCCGTCGACGAGGCTCGTGAAGGCGAGCGAGGCGCCGCCGGTCACGTTGACGACGTTGGCCTCGAGGACCGGCCGGACGGTGCCGTCGGCCATCGGCAGGGCGCGCAGGCGGACCTGCTGCTCCTGGGCGAAGCCGGGCACGGTCAGCCGCGTCCAGCCACCGCTGACGGTCTTCGTGATGTCGGCGAGCCTCGACGAGGCGACCCCGACGGAGAGGTTGTCCGCTGCCTCCAGCCAGCCCTGCAGGGGCGTCAGCGTCGGCTTCGGCATCGCGTTCGTCGCGGCGCCGTCTGTCCGGGCCAGCGAGGACGAGACGTAGGCGATCTGGCCGTCGGCCACACCGACCGTCACCAGGCCCCCGAGGGCGGGGGCGATGCCGTCGAAGTCCTGGCGGAACAGCACCGCACGGGCGGGCGACTGGGCCAGCTTCTGCGAGCTGACGAGGGCGAGGCCGTCGACCTGCCCCGCCGACATGCCGAAGGCGGCGGCGTGGTCGCGCAGCCAGCTCCTCGCGGCAGTCGCGGGGTCGCCGGCTGCCGCGCCGAGGCTGCCGTCGGCCGGGAGGATCGATGCGGGGGTGCCCAGCGATCCCCACCGCGCGGTGACGTCGCCGAGGGCGGCGACCGCCTGCCGCTGGGCCGGCGTCGGGAGCGCCGTTCCACGGGTGTCGATGTCCTGCGGGCCGGCCACGGGGTCGCCGGGCGTGCGGACGTCCTTCGGGGCGGGACCGGGCGTGATCGCGCTCTGCTCGGCGGTGGCCGGCGAGGCGATCGTGGTGAGGCTGGAGATCGCGAGGAGCGACGCGACCGCGAGGGAGGTGCGGCCGATTCGGCGGCGAGAGGTCATGACCGCGACAACTGCCAGAACGTGGCGGAGGTTACTGGTCGGTGTTGGTCGATCGCTTGGATCGTTCCAAGAAATGCCCTAGCGTGCTCGATCGTGCGCGCGTTCCGACGATTCACCGTCCGTCCTGTCCTGCCCGAGCCCCTCGGTGCCCTCTCCGTCCTTGCGGGCAACCTCCGCTGGTCGTGGCACCCGCCGACGCAGGACGTCTTCGAGGCGATCGACGCCGAGCTGTGGCGCGAGGTCAAGCGTGACCCCGTCCGGTTCCTCGGCGCGGTCGGTCGCGAGCGGCTCGACGAGCTGGTCGACGACGGCGACTTCCGGGCCCGCCTCGACGCGGCCCACGACGACCTCCAGCGCTACCTCACCGAGGACCGCTGGTACGCCCGCAAGGCCGGCGCGGACGCGCCCCGCGCCGTTGCGTACTTCTCCTCCGAGTACGGCATCACCTCGGTGCTGCCGCAGTACTCCGGTGGCCTCGGCATCCTGGCCGGCGACCACCTCAAGGCGTCGTCCGACCTCGGCATCCCGCTCGTCGGCATCGGCCTGTTCTACCGTCACGGCTACTTCAAGCAGGCGCTCGACCGCGACGGCTGGCAGCAGGAGAGCTACCCCGTCCTCGACCCCGACGAGCTGCCGCTGAGCGTGCTCCGCGAGGCCGACGGCTCCCGGGCGACCGTGTCGCTGGCCCTGCCCGACGGCCCCGACCTGGTGGCCCGCATCCTCGTCGCCCACGTCGGCCGCGTGCCGCTGCTGCTGCTCGACACCGACATCGAGGAGAACAGCGCCCACTACCGCGACGTCACCGACCGCCTCTACGGCGGCAACTCCGAGCACCGGCTGCGCCAGGAGCTGCTCCTCGGTGTGGGCGGCGTACGCGCGCTGCGGGTGTGGTCGCGCATCACGGGTGCCCCGGCCCCCGAGGTCTTCCACGCCAACGAGGGCCACGCCGGCTTCCTCGGCATCGAGCGGATCCGCGAGCTCACCGTCGACGACGGCGGTCCGCGCCTCGACTTCGACACCGCGCTCGAGGTCTCGCGTGCCGGCACGGTCTTCACCACCCACACGCCCGTCCCCGCCGGCATCGACCGGTTCCCCCGCGAGCTCGTCTCGCAGTACTTCGGCGGCAACTCGCCGACGCCCGGAGTGCCGGTCGACCGGATCCTCGCCCTCGGCGCCGAGGACTACGACGGCGGCGACGCCGGCGTGTTCAACATGGCGGTGATGGGTTTCCGCCTCGCCCAGCGCGCCAACGGCGTCTCGCAGCTCCACGGCCACGTGTCGCGCGGGATGTTCAACGGCCTCTGGCCGGCCTTCGACGAGGCCGAGGTGCCGATCAGCTCGATCACCAACGGCGTCCACGGCCCGACCTGGATCGCCCGCGAGGTCATCGAGCTCGCCGCGAGCCGCGGCGCCGACATCGACGGCGACGACACCGACGCCCTGTGGCCGATGGTCGACCAGTTCGGCGACAAGGAGATCTGGGACCTCAAGCGCACCCTGCGCACCCGCTTCATCGAGGACGCCCGCGACCGGATGAAGAGGTCGGCGGCCAAGCGCGGCTTCGCTCCCGCCGAGACCACCTGGGTGGACACCGCCCTCGATCCCGACGTGCTGACCATCGGCTTCGCGCGTCGCGTGCCGACGTACAAGCGGCTCACGCTGATGCTGCGCGACCCGGCCCGCCTCAAGAAGCTGCTGCTCGACCCCGAGCGCCCGGTGCAGCTGGTGATCGCCGGCAAGGCGCACCCGGCCGACGAGACCGGCAAGCGGCTGATCCAGGAGATGGTGCGCTTCGCCGACGACCCCGAGGTCCGGCACCGCATCGCGTTCCTGCCCAACTACGACATCGCCATGGCGCAGCCGCTCTACCCCGGCTGCGACGTGTGGCTCAACAACCCGCTGCGCCCCTACGAGGCCTGCGGCACGTCCGGCATGAAGGCCGCGCTCAACGGCGGCCTCAACCTGTCGATCCTCGACGGCTGGTGGGACGAGTGGTACGACGGCAACAACGGCTGGGCGATCCCGTCGGCCGACGGCATCGACGACCCCGACCGTCGCGACGACCTCGAGGCCAACGCGCTCTACGACCTCATCGAGAACGACGTCGTGCCGCGCTTCTACGAGCTCAACGACGAGGGCGTGCCCCCGCGCTGGCTCGAGATGGTGCGCCACACGCTGAAGTCGCTCGGCCCGAAGGTGCTCGCCACCCGCCAGGTCCGCGACTACGTCCGCGAGCTCTATGCCCCGGCCGCGCAGACCGCGCGCTCGCTCAACAGCGACTACGCCGGCGCGCACCAGCTCTCGGCGTGGAAGCAGGAGGTCCGCGCCGCGTGGCCCGGCGTCCGGGTCGAGCACATCGACTCCGAGGGCGTCGGTGACCAGGCCGAGGTCGGCGCGACGCTCTCCGTGCGCGCCTGGGTCGCCCTCGGCGCGCTCTCGGCCGACGACGTCGACGTCCAGGTCGTCCACGGCCGCATCGGCTCCGACGACGTGCTGACCGCCACCACGGTCACGCCGATGTCGGTGGGGGAGTCCTACGACGGCAACCGCCACCGCTTCGACGCCGCGGTGCCGCTCGCGACGTCCGGACCCTTCGGCTACACGGTCCGCGTGGTCCCGCGCAACGACGCCCTCGCCTCGGTCGCCGAGCTCGGGCTGGTGGCCGAGCCCGCCTGATCCGGCGCCTCTTCAGTGTGGCCTCAGGCGAGGATCAGCCAGAGACCGATCGCGGTGGGGACGACCCCGAGCAGGAGCCAGGGGGAGGCCACGCGCTTGCCGTGGATGGCCAGCCCGGCAGCCACGGCACCCGCGCCGAAGATGCCGGAGATGACGGCCAGGCCGACGCGTGAGCTGGTCGGGCCGTCGAGCATCACGGAGGCGACGAGGATGCCGACCACGAGGTGGATGATCGTCGTCACGGCGAGCACCGACATGACCCAGCGCTGCACGCGGGCGAGGTCGCGGGCGTCCTTCTCGGGGTCCTTGATGACCTGGCGCGGCGCGTTCATGTCGAGCAGGTGGCCGCGGCCCTTCTCCTGACGACGTGCGGGGACGCTGCTGGCCATGCGCCCATCCTCCCAGTCGCGCCTGCGTACGTCGATTCGGTGCAGACTGCGCAAGTGCGATCAAGCCGGGAGGTCCGCGCCGCTCCAGGGTGGTGGACATGACGACAGCGGCCGACACCTTCGCTGCGTTCCTCGACACCCTGGGCGAGACCCTCGACCTCGGTGCCGACGAGCGGGCGCGGCGGCTCCACCTGTCCCGCTTCCACCTCGACCGGGTGGTCTCGGCGACGGGCGGGGAGCCACCGGAGCGGATGCGCCGACGGCTCCTGCTGGAGCGGGCGGCGTACCGCCTCGTGACCAGCGAGCACCCGGTGGTCGACGTCGCGTTCGAGGCGGGCTACGGCTCGCACGAGGCGTTCACCCGGGCGTTCGCGCGGGAGTACGGGAGTGCCCCCAGCCACTGGCGTCAGCACCCCACCCGGACCCAGATCGACGGTCCGAGCGGCGTGCACTTCCACCCGCCCGGCAGCCTGCGGCTGCCGACCACCCGAAAGGTGACCCCGATGGACCTGATGACGCGCATGATCGAGCACCACGTCTGGCTGACCGGTGAGCTCCTCGAGCGGGCTGCCCGCCTCACCGACGAGCAGCTCGACGCCCCGATCGAGGTGCCCATCGGCACGATCGACGACGACATGTCCCTCCGCTCGGTGCTGGGCCGGCTCGTGGGCCAGCTCGCCCAGTGGAACGCCGCGGCCACGCAGCGGTCCTACGACTGGGACCAGGAGCGGGGCAAGTCCGTCAGCACCCTGCGTCGCGAGCTGGCCGAGGAGGGCCCGGCGTTCCTCGAGCAGGTACGCACGACGGTCGAGGAGGGCCGGCTCGACGACACCTTCGTCGACGTCACCTGCGACCCGCCGACGGTGTTCACCTACGGCGGGATGATCGCCCACGTCCTGACGTTCGCTGCCGTGCGCCGACTCGTCGTGCTGGGTGCGTACGAGACGCTCGGCATCACCGACCTCGACGCGGGCGACCCGGCGCACTGGGTGGCGCAGCCCGCCTAGCTCAGGTCTGGCGCAGCACCAGCACCGACTGCGCCTGCAGCTCCAGCGAGCTGCCGGCCAGGATGGGGGTGCCCACGGCGATCTCGGCGTTGGTCGAGAGCACCACCTCGCCGTGGTGCACCCACTGGTTGTCCGGCAGGGTGAGCTTCACGTCGTCGTGACCGGCGTTGAGCCAGATCATGAAGGACTTGTCGCGCACCTGCTCGCCGCGGGGCCCGGGGTAGCGCAGGGGAGCGCCGTTGAGGAACATCCCGACGGTGCGGCACGAGTCGTCGTTCCAGTCGTCGGTGGACATCTCGCGGCCGTCGGGGTGCACCCAGACGAGGTCCTTGATGCCGCCCTTGATGGTCGGCCGGCCCTCGAACCAGTGCCGCTGGCGCAGGGCCGGGTGCTCGCGCCGGAGCCGCAGCGCGGTCTTGGTGATCTCGTAGACGTCGAGCCACGCGTCGTCGGGACGCCAGTCGATCCACGAGGTCTCGTTGTCCTGGACGTAGGCGTTGTTGTTGCCGCCCTGGGTGCGGCCGCGCTCGTCGCCCGCCGTCAGCATCGGGACGCCGCTGGAGAAGCAGAGCGTCGCCATCAGGTTGGCGGCCTGGCGACGGCGCAGCGCGACGATCGACTCGTCGTCGGTCTCGCCCTCGGCTCCGTGGTTCCACGACCGGTTGTTGTCGGTCCCGTCGCGGTTGTCCTCGCCGTTGGCGCCGTTGTGCTTGTGGTTGTAGGACACCAGGTCGCGCAGGGTGAAGCCGTCGTGGGCGGTGATGAAGTTGACCGAGGCGTAGGGCGAGCGGCCGTCGTCGGCATAGAGGTCGCTCGACCCGGCGAGCCGCGTCGCCACCGTGCGTACGCCGGCCGCGTGCCCGCGCCAGAAGTCGCGCATCGTGTCGCGGAACTGGTCGTTCCACTCGATCCACGGCGGCGGGAACTCACCCACCCGGTAGCCGTCCATCGAGGCGTCCCACGGCTCGGCGACGAGCTTGACGTGCCGCAGCACCGGGTCCTGGCCGATGGCGGTGATCAGGTGGCTGCCCATGTCGACCACCTGGTTGGTGCGCGTCAGGGCGCTCATCAGGTCGAAGCGGAAGCCGTCGACGTGCATCTCGTTGACCCAGTAGCGCAGCGAGTCGAGGATCAGCCGCAGGCTCTGGGTGTGGGTCGCGTCGACGGTGTTGCCGCAGCCCGTCACGTCCCAGTAGGTGTCGGCCATCGGCTCGGCGTCGTCGTCCCCGTCGCCGGGCGGCGGCACGACGCGCTGGTAGTAGCCGAGGTCGTCGAGTCCGCGGAAGCTCAGGGTCGGGCCGAGCGGACCGGCCTCGGCGGTGTGGTTGTAGACCACGTCGAGGATGACCTCGAGCCCCGCCCTGTGGAAGGCCTTCACCATGTCCTTGAACTCGGTGACCTGCTGGCCGCGGTCCCCGGACGAGCTGTAGGCGTTGTGGGGCGCGAAGAACCCCACCGAGTTGTAGCCCCAGTAGTTGGTCATCCCGTTGGCCAGCAGCGCGGTCTCGGAGAAGAACTGGTGGACCGGCAGGAGCTCGACGGCGGTGACGCCGAGGTCGCGGAGGTAGTCGGTGACCGCGGGCGTGGCGAGTCCGGCGTACGTCCCCCGCAGGTGCTCGGGCACGCGGTCGTGCAGTGCCGTCATGCCCTTGACGTGCATCTCGTAGATCACGGTGTCGCGCCAGCGCCGACGCGGCGGGGTGTCAGCGCCCCACTGGAACTCGTCGTGGACGACGACGCTGCGCGGCACGTAGTCCGCCGAGTCGACGTCGTTGCGCACCGTCGGGTCGTCGCGGTCGTGGTCGAAGATGGCGTCGTCGACGACCAGGTCGCCCGAGACCGCCTTGCCGTAGGGGTCGAGCAGCAGCTTGGCCGCGTTGAACCGCATGCCGGTCGCGAGGTCCCACGGACCGTCCGCGCGGTAGCCGTAGCAGCGTCCGGGGGCGACACCCGGGATGGCGCCGTGCCAGACGCCGAGCGTCGACTCGGTGAGCAGGTGCCGCTCCTCGGCCCCGTCGTCGTCGAACAGGCACACCCACACGCGGCGGGCGGCGGGTGCGTAGACCGCGAAGTTCGTCGACTCGCGCGACCAGGTGGCGCCCAGCGGGAAGTGACGGCCGGGCCAGACGTCTCTCGTCTCGCCGTCGTGGTTCCAGACCGATGCGATGTCAGGGGGCGGTGTCACCCGGGTCATTGTGGTGGACTCGCCACTGCACGGCACAATGCGACGTCTCACTGCGACGTCCGCATCGCATCACGCATCTCCCACCCACTCTCAGGAGCAGCCATGGAGTTCGTCTCGATCGACGTGACCGACGGGGTCGCCGTGCTCCGGCTTGACCGGCCCAAGATGAACGCCATCAGCGTGCAGGTGCAGGCCGACCTCCGCGAGGCCGCCGCCGAGCTGACCGAGCGCGACGACGTACGCGCCGTGGTGGTGTGGGGCGGCGAGCGGGTCTTCGCCGCCGGCAACGACGTCAAGGAGATGGCGGAGGTCTCCTACGCCGAGATGGTGCGGATCGCCGACTCCGCGAGCTCCGCCACCACCGCGATTGCCCGGATCCCCAAGCCCGTCATCGCGGCCGTCAACGGCTACGCCCTGGGCGGGGGCTGCGAGCTCGCGCTCGCCGCGGACCTGCGCTTCGCCGCGGAGGACGCGGTCTTCGGCCAGCCCGAGGTGCTGCTCGGGATCATCCCCGGCGCCGGCGGCACGCAGCGCCTGTCCCGACTGGTCGGTACGTCGACCGCGAAGGACCTGATCTTCACCGGTCGCTTCGTCAAGGCCGACGAGGCGCTGCGGATCGGCCTCGTCGACCGCGTCGTGGCCGCCGAGCAGGTGCTCGACGAGGCGGTGTCGTACGCCGCCCAGTTCAGCGGCGCCGCTGCGCTCGCGATCCGTGCGGCCAAGGAGTGCATCGACCTGGGCTCGGAGACCGACCTCGAGACCGGCCTCCAGATCGAGCGGCAGCAGTTCGCCGCGATCTTCGCGACCGAGGACCGTACCCGCGGCATGTCCTCGTTCGTTGAGAACGGACCGGGCAAGGCAACATTCGTGGGACGTTGATCCCCGCCTGACCGGCGACGACCTCGACGAACGACGCGACGAACGACTAGGAGACCCACCGTGGTGACGAAGATCCGGGCACGACTGGCGCAGCTCGTCTGGCTGCTGGCGGCGCTGGCAGCCCTCGTCCTGGCCATCGGCGCCCTGCTGATCGCGCTGGACGCCAACCGGAGCAACTCGCTGGTGGACTTCGTCCTGCGTGCGGCCGACTTCATCGACCTCGACGTCTTCTCGCGCAAGGACGGCATCAAGCAGTTCGAGGGTGACGGGGCCCAGGTCAAGAACGCCCTCTTCAACTGGGGCCTCGGCGCGATCGCGTACCTCGTCGTCGGTCGCCTGCTGGATCGCATCATCAAGCCCTAGAAGCAGCCGCGGTAGCCACGTCGCTCAACTATCGTGAGGGCGTGAACCGCACCTGCGTTGCCACGGCCGCCGCACTCGTCGCCCTCGCGGGCGGGGGCTGGGCGGCGCCCGCGCACGGCGCGCCCCCGTCGACGACGACGCTCACGCTGAGCAGCCCCACATCCGCCTACGGGCAGACGGTGACCGCCTCGGCGCAGGTCGCGCTGCCCGGCGGCACGCCCGACGGGGACGTGCTCTTCATCGTCGACGGCACGCCCATCAAGGCCAACCTCCGCGGCGACGGCACCGCGAGCATCACCCTCCCGCGCGCCGTCGTCGGCACCCACTCGGTGGTCGCGCGCTTCGTCCAGTTCCCCGACCAGCAGCAGGGGAGCGACTCCGCACCCGCGACGTGGGTCGTGGCCCAGGCGCGCACGTTCGTGCAGGTCCGCGTCACCGGCCGCGGCGCCCACACCCCGACGGCCGTCGTGATCGGGGCGGTCGGCGACTTCGGCACCCGGCCCACGGGAGCGGTGAGCGTGAGCGTGCGCCACCTCGGCACCGGCAAGGTCACCCGGCGCCAGCGGACGCTCGACCAGGCGGGGGCGGCCACAGCCCGCCTCGGCATCCTCAGGACCGGCCGCTACCGGCTGCGGGTGACGTACGCCGGCGACGCCCAGCACCTCCTCGCCCGATACACCGAGAAGTTCACCGTCCGCCAGCGCTGAGCCCGGGTGCGGCCTGTGAGCCACTCCACCCGGATCGGCATTCCGGTCCGGGGTGACTCACTAGTAACCTCGAGCGCACATCCGAGTCCACAGGAGGGGCCGCGAGGCCACACCACCATGAACATTGTTGTCTGTGTGAAGTACGTGCCGGACGCCACGGCCGACCGCAAGTTCGAGGACGACAACACCGTCGACCGCGTCGGTGTCGACGGCCTGTTGTCCGAGCTGGACGAGTACGCCGTCGAGCAGGCGTTGCAGTTCCGCGAGAAGCGTGAGGGTGAGGAGATCACCGTCACCGCCCTGACCGTCGGCCCCGAGAAGGCCGTCGACGCGGTGCGCAAGGCGCTCCAGATGGGCGCCGACTCCGGCGTCCACGTCGTCGACGACGCGATCGCCGGCTCCGACTACCTCGGCACGTCCCTCGTGCTGGCCAAGGCCGTGGAGAAGATCAAGGCCGACGCCGGTGCCGACCTCGTCATGTGCGGCATGGCCTCGACGGATGCCTCGGGCTCGGTCGTGCCGGCGATGCTGGCCGAGCGCCTGGGTCTGCCGCAGGTCACGCTGGCCTCCGTGGTGGAGTCGCAGGGCGACCAGGTCCGCATCAAGCGCGACAACGAGGGCTCGACCGAGGTCATCGGTGCGACGCTGCCGATCGTGCTGAGCGTGACCGACCAGTCGGGCGAGGCCCGCTACCCGTCGTTCAAGGGCATCATGGCGGCGAAGAAGAAGCCGCTGGAGACGTGGTCGCTCACCGACCTCGGCCTCGACGCCGAGCAGGTCGGCCTGTCGGTGGCCTACACGCAGGTGGAGGACACCGAGGCCCGCCCGCCGCGCACGGCCGGCGAGGTCGTCACCGACGAGGACGGATCGGGCGCCGGCGCGCTGGTCGAGTTCCTCGCGTCCAAGAAGTTCATCTGAGGAGCTGCGTAGACATGTCTGAAGTCCTGGTAGTCGTCGACCACGCCGACGGCGAGGTCAAGAAGCCCACCTACGAGCTGCTGACGATCGCCAAGCGGCTCGGCGAGCCGTCCGCGGTGTTCTTCGGCTCGCCCGAGCAGGGTGACGCGGTGGCCGAGAAGGTCAAGAAGTACGGCGCTGCGAAGGTCTACGTCGTCGACGACGCCCAGATCAAGGGCTTCCTCGTCGCGCCGAAGGCCGAGGCGCTGCAGCAGCTGGCGGAGCAGGCCGGCCCCGCAGCGATCCTCCTGCCGTCGACCTTCGAGAACAAGGAGGTCGCCGCCCGACTGGCGATCAAGATCGGCTCCGGCCTGATCACGGACGCGGTCGACGTGAGCGACGCGGGTGTGACCACGCAGAGCGTGTTCGCCGGCAACTACACGGTGCAGGCCAAGGTCACCACCGGCACGCCGATCATCACCGTCAAGCCCAACTCGGCCGCTCCCGAGGAGTCCGAGGGTGCCGGGACCGTCGAGGCGTTCGCCGCGACGATCTCGGATGCCGCCAAGGGCGCGCAGATCGTGGCCACCCAGCCGCGCCAGTCGACCGGTCGTCCCGAGCTGACCGAGGCCGCGATCGTGGTCTCCGGCGGTCGCGGCACCGGCGGCAACTTCGAGCCCGTCGAGGGCTTCGCCGACTCCCTCGGTGCTGCCGTGGGCGCCTCGCGTGCCGCGGTCGACTCGGGCTGGATGCCGCACGCGTTCCAGGTCGGCCAGACCGGCAAGACCGTCTCGCCGCAGCTCTACGTCGCCAACGGCATCTCCGGTGCGATCCAGCACCGCGCCGGCATGCAGACGTCGAAGACGATCGTCGCGGTCAACAAGGACCCCGAGGCGCCGATCTTCGAGCTCGTCGACTTCGGTGTGGTGGGCGACCTCCACACGGTCCTGCCCGCCGCGACCGAGAAGGTCAAGGAGCGCAAGGGCTGAGCCCCGACGACCGCACGACGAACGCCCCCGGCTGCACCAGCCGGGGGCGTTCGCACGCGTCGGTCGCTCAGATGGCCTTGACCCACACGTGCCACCCGTCGCTGCGGTGCACGAGGCGCACGATCTGACCCATGTCGATCCGGGTGCTGCGCATGCTGAACCAGAACGGCTTGTCGTAGAGCCGTTCCCCCTCGGCTGCGGAGCACCGGCCCCGCGCCGGCGTCCGGAACCGGCCGAGCCCGGTGGTGCCGTCGGCGGTGATGCGGCGGAGCAGCGTCGGCCACCTCCGCGAGCCCGGCGCTGCGACGAGACGCACGGCTGCCTGCGGGCCGTCCGGGAGTGCGACGTCGCAGCGACCCGTCGAGCCGGTCGGCAACGTGACGACGCCGAGCTCGCGGGAGATGACGTGCGTGCTGGTCGGCCCGGGCACGGCGACGTACTGGCCGTCCGGGGACGGGCCCAGGGGTCGATCGCCCATCCGGAGCGCCTGCCAGTCGTGGCCGTCGCGGGTCGTGAGCGCCACGTTGCCGCCCTTGCAGTCGAGCACGGCCACGAGCACGCCGAGGGTCTCGCCGTACGAGCCGCCCCAGTGGCACCTGGTGGGCGACGTGAACACCGTCGTCGCCGGTCCCCACATCTGGGCGACCGGGTCGTAGACCTGCACCTGCACCCGCCGCCCGGTCCGTGAGCCGAGCGCCACGAGGGGCGCACCGGGCGCGGTGAAGAACTGCACGTCGAGGCCTCCCCGGTCGGGGATCACCAGCCCGGGAGCGGACTGTGGCGTTCGCCTGCTGACGGCCCAGGGCGAGGTGGGGTCGGGACGTGAGATCACGGCCACCTGTCCCGGGTCGCCGGTCCACCCGAAGAGCGTGGTGTCGGCATCGGCGTTGGCGAAGAAGCTGTCCCGGCAGGCGTCGTCGAGCGCGAGCTGCTGCCGGGTCGGGGTCGCGTCGCCGGTGCGCGTCAGCGCCACGATCCCGCACTGCTCGCCGTCGAGGCTGCCGCCGTAGAGGAAGGACACCTGCTCGGAGTCCGTGATGGTGGCGGTCACGGTGTACTCCTGGCCCTCGCTCGCGATCTCGTGGGTCGCGAATCCGGCGGCCGTGCGGGTGACGTAGGCCTGGTGCAGCGGCCACACGGCGTTGACCCCGTCGGGGGAGATGCCGGGCTCCTCGTGGCCCTCGCCCGGGAGCGTGTACGACGACCACGTCACGCCGTCGGGCGACCACAGCGCCCGTGACGCGACCGGCGCCTGGTCCTCGGAGTAGCCGTAGCGGTCGCACTGGGCGAGGACGGCGACGGCGCCGTTGGCCGTGCGGGCGTCGACCTCGCCGCAGAAGAGGTTCTTGCGCCGCAGCACGTCGAGGCGCGGACCCCACGTGCCGGTCGCCGCGTCACGTCGCCGCGACACGACGGCGCGGTAGTCGTCGGTGGCCCACACCCGCAGCAGGTCGCCGTTCGCGAGCGCGAGCTCGACGCCGCCGACGATCTCGCGCGGCAGCTCCGTGGACGGTTGCCCCGCCGGCGCGGTCTGGGCGCCCACCGTCGGGCCCGTCAGGACCGCTGCTGCCGTCGCGAGCGCGACGATCACCCCCGTGATGCGAGACATGGGCCGAGGATAGGGCCAACCGGTCCTACGCTGGCCGCATGAGCAGCGAGGAGTCCGTGCGCGAGGTGGCCGGTCGAGCGCGGACCGCCAGCCACGTGCTGGCCACGGCGACCCGCGCGACCAAGGACGCGGCGCTGCACGCGATGGCCGACGCCCTGCTCGCCTCCTCCGAGGCGATCCTGGCCGAGAACGCCGACGACGTCGCGCGGGCCGAGGCGGCCGGCACGCCCGCCAACATCGTCGACCGGCTGCGTCTCGACGACGACCGGCTCGCGTCGATGGCGCAGGGACTGCGCGACGTCGCCGGCCTGCCCGACCCGGTGGGGGAGGTGCTCCGGGGCAGCACGCTCGCCAACGGCCTCGAGCTGCGGCAGGTGCGGGTGCCGTTCGGCGTGGTCGGGATGATCTACGAGGCCCGCCCCAACGTCACCGCCGACGCCGCCGGCATCTGCCTCAAGGCGGGCAACGCGGTGCTTCTGCGCGGCTCGTCGAGCGCGCGCTCGAGCAACACCGCGATCGTCGAGGCCATGCGGGGCGCCCTCGACGGCAGCGGCCTGCCCGCGGACGTCGTACAGCTCGTGCCGGGGGACACCCACGACAGCGTCAAGGCGCTGATGCGGGCCCGCGGACTGGTCGACGTGCTCATCCCGCGCGGTGGTGCCGGACTGATCCGCAGCGTCGTCGAGGAGTCCACGGTCCCCGTGATCGAGACGGGCGTGGGCAACTGCCACGTCTACGTCGACGCCTCCGCCGACCTCGAGCAGGCGCTCGCGATCGTGCTCAACGCCAAGACCCAGCGCACGAGCGTGTGCAACGCCGCGGAGTCGCTGCTCGTGCACCGCGACGTCGCCGACGAGTTCCTGCCGACGGTGGTCGAGGCGCTGCAGGCGGCCGGGGTGGTCGTCCACGGCGACCCCGCGTTCGCCGAGTACGACGACGTGGTGCCGGTGACCGACGAGGACCACGCGGCCGAGTTCCTCGCGATGGAGATCTCGGCGGCGGTCGTGGACGACGTGGAGGGCGCGATCGAGCACATCCGGCGCTTCTCGTCGGGCCACACCGAGGCGATCCTCGCCCGCGACCAGGCCACCATCAGGCGCTTCGTCGCAGCCGTCGACTCGGCCGCGGTGGTGGTCAACGCCTCGACGCGGTTCACCGACGGTGGCGAGTTCGGCTTCGGTGCCGAGATCGGCATCTCGACGCAGAAGCTGCACGCCCGCGGCCCCATGGGCCTGCCGGAGATGACGTCGAGCAAGTACGTCGTGGTCGGTGACGGGCACGTGCGGTGAGCCCGGCCGCTCGCAGGCGATAGGATCGCCGACATGCTGAGCACTGCCATCACGCTGGCCGCCGAGACCTCCGAGCACGGCGAGCCCGCCATCCACCCCTACTGGATCGGCGTCATCGCGCTCGGCCTCCTGCTCGTCGTGCTGGCGGCAGTCGTCTCCTTCGGTGGCGGACGCGAGCACAGCTGATCTCGTGGTGCGTCGCGTCGGTGTGATGGGCGGCACGTTCGACCCCATCCACCACGGCCACCTGGTGGCCGCCTCCGAGGTCCAGGCGTGGTTCGACCTCGACGAGGTCGTCTTCGTCCCCACCGGCGACCCGTGGCAGAAGAGCGAACGCGACGTCACCGAGGCCGAGCACCGCTACCTGATGACCGTGGTGGCGACCGCGGCCAACCCGCGCTTCAACGTCTCCCGCGTCGACATCGACCGTGAGGGCAGGACGTACACCATCGACACGCTGCGCGACCTCAAGGCCGTGATGCCCGACGCCGAGCTCTTCTTCATCACCGGTGCCGACGCCCTCGCCGACATCTTCACGTGGCGCGACGTCGACGAGCTCTTCGACCTCGCCAACTTCGTCGGCTGCACGCGCCCCGGCTACACCATGGACCCGGAGGCGCTCGCGAAGATCCCGTCCGACCGGGTCACCATGATCGAGATCCCGGCCCTCGCGATCTCCTCGACCGACTGCCGCGACCGCAAGCGTCGCGGCGAGCCCGTCTGGTACCTCGTGCCCGACGGCGTCGTGCAGTACATCGCCAAGCACGACCTCTACGCATCACCCGCCACCGGCACCGACAAGGACACTGAATGACAGCCACCGACCACGCCATCGAGCTCGTCGAGGTCGCGGCCCAGGCCGCCCACGACAAGAAGGCCGACCAGGTGCTGGCCTTCGACGTCAGCGAGCAGATCGCCATCACCGACGCGTTCGTGCTCGCCAGCGCCAGCAACGAGCGTGCCGTCGGCGCCATCGTCGACGAGATCGAGGACAAGCTCCGCGAGGCCGGCGCCAAGCCCATCCGCCGCGAGGGGCACAAGGAGGGTCGCTGGGTGCTGCTCGACTACGGCGAGATCGTCGTGCACGTCCAGCACGAGGAGGAGCGGATGTTCTACGCCCTCGAGCGGCTCTGGAGCGACTGCCCGGTCATCCCGCTCACTCTCACGTGAGGCGCCTGGTCCTCCTGCGCCACGGGCGCACCGCCTGGAACGACACCGGACGGGCCCAGGGCCACGCCGACGTGCCGCTCGACGACGTCGGGCTGGCCCAGGCCAAGGAGGTCGGGCCTCTCATGGCCGCGCTGGAGCCGGTGGCCATCTGGACGTCCGACCTCGCCCGGGCCGCGCAGACCGCCGACGCGGTCGCTGCCGAGTGCGGCCTCGACCCGGTGACCGACCCGCGGCTGCGCGAATTCGACATCGGTCCGAACCGCACGGGGCTGACCTCGGACGAGTACGCCGAGCAGTTCCCCGAGGAGTACGCCGCCCTCCTCGCCGGCGACATCGCCGGCATCCCCGGCCGCGAGACCCGCGACGAGGTGCTGGACCGCTTCGTCCCCGCCCTGACGTCGTACGTCGACACGCTGGCCGACGGCGAGACCGGCCTGGTCGTCGCCCACGGCGCCGCGCTGCGCGTCGCCGTACCCGCCTTCCTCGGCTGGGAGGGCGACCCCGGCGAGTCCTTCGGCGTGCTCGCCAACTGCGGCTGGGTCGTGCTCGAGCACTCCGCCTCGACCTGGACCGGCGGCGTCGAGCAGTGGCGACTCACTGCCTGGAACCGCATCGCCTGACCCCGATTTCACCTGCGCGACCCGGTCCGATATTGTTCTCGGCTGTTGGGGGTGTGGCGCAGCTGGTAGCGCATCTGCATGGCATGCAGAGGGTCAGGGGTTCGAGTCCCCTCACCTCCACCAACGAGAAGGCCCGCGGAGACGCGGGCCTTCTGCCATTGCGGGTGAGCGCCGGGCGCAGCTGGTAGCGGCTCTGCCAATTCTGGGCAATGGCATGCAGAGGGTCAGGGGTTCGAGTCCCCTCACCTCCACCAACGAGAAGGCCCGCGGAGACGCGGGCCTTCTGCCATTTCGGATGAGCGCGGCCCCGCTGCGTACACGTGTCCGAGATGTCGCCCCTGGCCGCCCGCGCCGAGGGCCATTTCTCGGACACGTGTCCCGACCGGCGGGTGCGGACACCGCAGGATCTCCGGTCCAGAGCACCCACGACGGGCGAATCGGCGTTCGGTGAGGGCCGGTGGCACCATGTGCTCATGACCGCGATCGACAGCACCCCCCGTACCGTCCTCGAGGGCACCGAGGCCCACATCGAGGCCACCGAGAAGTACGCCGCGCACAACTACCACCCGCTCCCGGTGGTGCTCGCGCGCGGCGAGGGCGCCTGGGTCATCGACGTCGACGGCAAGCGCTACCTCGACTGCCTCGCGGGCTACTCGGCGCTCAACTTCGGCCACACCAACGAGCGCCTCGTCGCGGTCGCGCGCGAGCAGCTCGGCAGGCTCACGCTGACCAGCCGGGCGTTCTTCAACGACCAGCTCAGCGGCTTCGCGCAGGCCCTCACGCGGCTCACCGGCAAGGACATGATCCTGCCGATGAACTCCGGCGCCGAGGCCGTCGAGACCGCGATCAAGGTCAGCCGCAAGTGGGGCTACGAGGTCAAGGGCGTGCCGGCCGGCCAGGCCACGATCATCACCATGGAGGGCAACTTCCACGGCCGCACCACCACCATCGTCAGCTTCTCCGACGACGACGTCGCGACCTCGGGCTACGCGCCGTTCACGACTGGCTTCAGGAGCGCCAAGTACGGCGACATCGAAGCCATCGCCTCGGCCATCGACGAGACGACCGTCGCGGTGCTCTTCGAGCCGATCCAGGGCGAGGGCGGCGTGGTCATGCCGCCCGAGGGCTTCCTCACGGACCTGCGCCGGCTCTGCACCGAGCGCAACGTGCTGATGGTGGCCGACGAGATCCAGTCCGGCCTCGCGCGGTCCGGCAAGACGTTCGCCTGCGACCACGAGGACGTCGTCCCCGACATCTACATCATGGGCAAGGCGCTCGGCGGCGGCATCTACCCCGTCTCCGCGATCGCGGCGAACCACGAGATCATGGACGTCATCACGCCCGGCTCGCACGGCTCGACCTTCGGCGGCAACCCGCTCGCCGCGGCCATCGGCACCGAGGTCGTCGCGATGCTCGAGGAGGGCACCTTCCAGGCCCGCTCGGCCGAGATCGGCCGTCAGCTCGAGGCGGGGTTCTCGCCGCTCATCGGCCAGGGCCTCTCCGACGTACGCGTCCGCGGCGCCTGGGCCGGCATCGACATCGACCCGAGCCTGATGTCCGGCCGGCAGATGTCCGAGGCGCTGATGGCCCGCGGCATCCTCGCCAAGGACACCCACGGCTCCACCGTCCGCTTCGCCCCGCCGCTGGTCGCCAGCGACGAGGACATCGCCGGGCTGGTCACCGCGGTCACGGAGATCCTCGCCGGCGCCTGAGCGCTCAGGCGATCGTGAGGCCGCCGTCCACCGGGATCATCTGCCCGGTGACGTAGCCGCCGGCGTCCGAGGCCAGCCACACGGCGGTCGCGGCGAGCTCGCGCGGGTCGCCCTTGCGGCCGGCGGGGACGCGCATCATCGCGAGGTCGAGGTAGCCGTCGGGGTAGGAGTCGGTCATCTCCGACTCGAAGAACCCCGGCGCGAGCGCGTTGACGCGGATGCCCTTGCGGCCCGTCCACTGCTGGGCGAGGTCGCGGGTCAGGCCGCCCAGTCCTGCCTTGGAGGCGCTGTACGCCGCCTGCGGCAGGCCGCCGGTGGTGATGCCGAGGATCGAGGAGATGTTGACGATGCTCGAGCCGGGCTCCATCACCCGGCCGCACGCCTGCGCCATCCAGTAGCAGCCGTTGAGGTTGACGTCGATGACCGAGCGGAACTGCTCGGGCGTCTCGCGGGTGGCCGGCACGGCGGTGCCGACGCCGGCGTTGTTGACGAGCACGTCGACGCGACCGAAGGTCGCCATCGCCTCGTCGACGAGCCGCTGGCACTGCTCGGGGTCGGCCACGTCGGTGGCGACGGTGTGCACCCGGCGGCCGATGACGCGGACCGACTCGGCGACCGACTCCAGCTTCTCGACCCGGCGTGCGCCGAGCACCACGTCGGCGCCTGCCTCCGCGAAGGCGTGCGCGAAGGCCACGCCCAGCCCGCTCGAGGCGCCGGTGACGATGACGACCTTGTCGTCCAGTCGGAAGAGGTCCAGGAGAGCCATGCCCTGAGCCTAGAGTGCAGCCATGCTGCGTCGTCTCGGAGTCCCGGCCCTGCTCATCGCCCTCGCCGCCCCGCTGGGCACGGTGCCCGCCGCCGCTGCTGCGCCCGACGAGGACGTGGCCCCGCGGGCACCCGCGTCGCGGTGCTCGACGATGCCGCTCGTCGACCGCTCGGCCATCCGCACCCGGGCCGGCGTCAGGCTCGGCACGGCCCGGATGTACGCCGCCGCGTCGGAGGGCGGGGTCGACTTCTGCATCCGCACCACGCCGGTCGATCGGCTGCGCTCGCGCGGCACGGACGTGTCCCTGCGATTGTCGACCATCTCCGCCGACGGGGTGGAGATGCCGGGCCTCACCTTGCGCCCGTCCTGGAAGGCCCCGTTCCGGATCTACGGTGTCGAGCCCGGGGCGACGTTGAGGGCGGAGACCACGCTCCGACCGGCGGACGGGGCGAAGGGCACCGCGACCGTCAGTGGGTCGGTGCGCTGACCGCGGCCGGCACCACCGGCGTGCGGGGGAGCGTGCGCACGGACCGGGAGCAGAGCACGAGCCCGCAGATGACGGCGTACGCCACTCCGGACGCCACCAGCACGCGCTCGTTGCCGAAGGCCACGCCGAGCGGCCCCCAGGCGAGCTGGCCGATGGGCATCGCGATGAACGAGCCGAGCATGTCGTAGGACGACGCACGGCTGAGCATGTCGTCGTCGATGTTCTCCTGCATGGCGAGGTTCCAGCCCATCGAGAAGACCTCGATGCCCATTCCACCGATGAAGGCGGCGACGACGAGCGCGACGACGACGGGATCGACGCCCAGCATGATCATCGGCAGCCCGTTGAGGGTGATGGCGAGCATGCCCCACAGCAGCGGGCGCTCGAGTCGGAACCGCAGCAGGATCACCGCCATCACCAGCAGGCCCGCGGCCTCGGCCGAGAGCACGAACCCCCACGCCTGGCGGCCGATCGTGTCCTCCGCGACCACGGGTCCGAGGGTGAAGAGCGCGCCGTTGTGGATCATGTTGAGGGCGCCGAAGCCGAGCACGACGGCCCACAGCCACGTGACGCTGCGGAAGAAGGTCCAGCCCTCGCGGAGGTCCTGCATGGTCGAGGTCGCCTCCGCGCGGGGCGCGCGCGGTGGGATCTGCATCGGCAGCAGGAGGAGAGCGGCGAGAGCCCAGGTGAGGGCGTCGACGGCGAGCGCCCAGCCGGGTCCGACCGTGACGACGAGGAAGGCGCCGAGGGAGGGGCCGAGGACGGTGAGGCCGTTGCGGGTCAGCGACAGCAGTGCGTTCGCCTGCTGGAGCGACTCGCGCGGCACGAGCTGGGGGACCATCCCGAACATCGCGGGCATCGACATCGCCGAGACGGCGCCGTGGAACGCGGTGAGCACGATGATCATCCAGAGCTCGGCGCGCCCGGAGAGCACGAGATAGGCGATGACGCCCTGGGAGATCGCGGACAGGACGTTGGAGACCTGGAGCACCACGGCGCGCGGGAAGCGGTCGGCGAGCACGCCGCCCCAGAGCAGCAGCAGGATCATCGGGATCGTGTGTGCGGCGAGCACGTAGCCGATCGCCACCGCGCGCCCGTCGATGTCGAGCACGGCGAAGGTCAGGGCGATGTTGGCCATCATCGCGCCGAGGGTGTTGACCAGGCGCGAGGAGAAGTACCACGCGAAGTTGCGCTCGCCGAGCGGGGCGAGGGAGGCGCTGCGGCTCATCGGGCGTCGTCCTCCATCACGAACCCCTGGCTGGAGGCGCTGACGTGGATCGTCCCCTCCGTCCGGGGCGGGCGGGCGTTGTCGTGGAGCAGGTTCATCGCGCCGACGACGGCGTCCATCGCCGCGCGCCAGGTCTCCGCGTCGACCCAGGTCTCGATGTCCGAGGAGGTGCCGGGGCCGCTGGTTGCACTGGCCAGGCGGCGGACGATCTCGCTGTGCGTCGCCGACTGCCACGCGATCCGGTCGTCGACCGAGGAACCGGGGGAGTGGGGACGGTCCGGATCGCCGCCGACGCGGTAGCGGTAGCGCTTCGCCATCCCGCCGCGGATCTTCTCCTCGCTCTCCACCAGCAGCTCCCCGGCGTCGTGCAGCACCCGCAGGTGGTACGACGCGTTGGCGTGGGTGAGCTCGAGCGAGCGCGCCACTTCGGCCGCACTCATCGCCTCGGCGGTGAGCAGCGACAGGATCCTGAGCCGGACGGGGTGCGCGACCGAGCGCAGCGCGGAGACAGCGCTGGGGTCGGTGAGGTGGTCGGCCACTCGGGACCCTCCAAGGATCGTTGGGGAGTCAAGCATCCAGCGAGTGAGGACGTACTGTCAAACACTTCTTGGGTAGTCGTGGTCCCGGTAGTTCAGGGTGGGACGGTCGTCGAGCTGTCGTCACGGCAGCCATCTCGTCCTGAACTACCCGGGTGCGGGCGTGGAGGTGGCCGCCCGGAACGACCCCTGAGCCGACCCTGACTCGACCCCGGAACGGGATGAAAAGGGCATTCGGGACTGCTTTGCTGGGTGTCATCAAGAGGGCACCCGGCCCACGAGGAGTGAGTGAGATGTCCGACCAGTACCCGCAGGACCCGACGCAGGCGCACCCGACGCAGGCCTACCCGTCCTACGACCAGCAGGCCCACGGCCAGCCGCAGCCCGCCCACCAGGGTCGTCCGTCCACGATGTCGCCCGAGGACGAGCGCACCTGGGGTGCGCTCAGCCATGCGGGAGCCGTGGTCGCGATGATCTTCTCGGCCGGCTTCCTGGGCTTCCTCGCCTCGGTGGCGGTCTACGTGATCCACAAGGACCGCGGGCCGTTCGTCCGCTCCCACGCGGCCAACTCGCTCAACATCCAGATCACGATGTTCATCTGGCTCGTCGTGCTCGGCATCCTGACCATCCCCGTCGCGCTGCTGACCTTCGGTCTCGGCCTGGTCGTGATGGTGCCGGCGCTGGTCGCCGCGTTCGTCGTCGCGGGCATCCTGCACGTCGTCGGCGCCGTCAAGGCCTACAACGGCGAGTGGTGGAACCCGCCGTTCACGCCTCGCTTCGTGAAGTGACCCAGCGCGACGTGAGCTGAGCCAGCACCTCGTCCTGCCACGCGAACGCTGCCCGGGACCGGACCGCGAGGTCCGGCCCGGGCAGCACTGCTTCCACCTGCTCGGCGAACCCGTCGGGCAGGTCGGTGCGCAGGTAGCGCAGGCCGAAGTCCCAGCGGGCCGGGCAGTGCTGGATCCGCAGCAGCCTGACGAGCGGCTCGACCGCGAAGCGCAGGTGGAGCGCGGTCGCCTCGGCGAGGTCGTCGCGCTCGATCGCGCGCTCCACCAGCCAGGCCGCGGTCTGCCGACGGGCGGCGGTCTGCTCGACCGCCAGCCGGCGCCCGGCCTCCATCTCGGCCTCGTCGTCGTCCTCGATCACCATCACGCCCTCGGGGTCGTGCAGCACGATCGGCGTGCCGTGCCGACGGGTGTCCATCGTCAGGCGCTCCGGCGTCGTCAGGATGACGATGTCGAGCAGCCGCGTCGGCCGGCTGAGGTCGGCGGCGTCGGGCTGGAGGTGGATGAAGCACTGCCGCCCGTCGGGCCAGGTCGCGGCCGGCAGCTCCCACACGTGGTCGACCGGGAGCTCTTCGCGGACCAGCGCGAGCACGGCGTCGTACGTCGTCACGGCGTCGCCGCTGCACCAGGCCTCGACGTCGAGGTCGGAGTGGTCGTCCCACCCGCCGGTGACCGCGGACCCGTTCACCACCACCACCTGCAACGACGGCACCCGCTGGGGGAGCGCGGTGAGGAAGGCGAGGACGTCGTCGTACCTGCTCAGGTCAGCGGCCATGCAGAGCAGTATCGACGGATGGCGGTATGCTGGTCTCGTGCAGAAGCAGCTCCTTCTTCGTCAGCCGCGCTGATCGAGTCCTCCACCCACGAGGACCGACACGCGGCCACCCCTCCATGCGAGGGGTTTTTTCATGCCCGCACCCGCACACCCAGCACTGAGGACAGATCATGAGCAGCCCAGAGACGCGAGACCAGGCAGCCCACGACGGAGAGCGCGCGACGTACGACATCGCGGCCACCGAGACCAAGTGGCAGCGGGTCTGGGAGGAGCTCGACCAGTTCCGCGCCGACGACGCGAGCCCGCGCGAGAAGCGCTACGCGCTGACGATGTTCCCCTACCCGAGCGGTGACCTGCACATGGGGCACGCCGAGGTGTTCGCGCTGCACGACGTGGTGGCGCGCTACTGGTGGCAGCGCGGCTACGAGGTGCTGAACCCGATGGGCTTCGACTCGTTCGGCCTGCCCGCGGAGAACGCGGCGATCCGCAACGATGAGCACCCCGACACCTACACCCGGGCCAACATCGCCAAGTCGATCGAGTCGTGCCGGAAGTACGCCGCCTCGTTCGACTGGTCGCGCACGTTCAACACCAGCGACCCGGAGTACTACCGGTGGACGCAGTGGCTGTTCCTGAAGTTCTACGAGCGGGGCCTGGCCTACCGCAAGAACAGCCCGGTCAACTGGTGCCCCCAGGACCAGACGGTGCTGGCCAACGAGCAGGTCGTCAACGGTGCCTGCGAGCGGTGCGGGGCGGAGGTGACCAAGAAGAACCTGACGCAGTGGTACTTCAAGATCACCGACTACGCGCAGGAGCTGCTGGACGGCCTGGACGAGCTGGAGAGCACGTGGCCGGACCGCGTCGTCACCGCGCAGCGCAACTGGATCGGACGCTCCGAGGGCGCCCACGTCGACTTCGTCATCGAGGGCCGTGAGGAGCCGCTGACCGTCTACACGACCCGGCCGGACACGCTGTTCGGTGCGACGTTCATGGTGGTGGCGGCGGACGCGGCGCTGGCCGACGAGCTGGTCGTCGACGAGCAGCGGGAGGCGTTCGAGGCCTACCGCGAGGAGGTGCGCCGCAGCAGCGAGATCGAGCGGCAGGCCACGGACCGGCCCAAGACGGGCGTCTTCCTGGGCGTGCACGCCACCAACCCGCTGACCGGCACGCAGATCCCGGTCTACGCCGCCGACTACGTGCTGGCCGACTACGGCACCGGCGCGATCATGGCCGTGCCCGGGCAGGACCAGCGCGACTGGGACTTCGCCCAGGTCTTCGACCTGCCGGTGATCCGTACGGTGCAGCCGCCGGCGGACTTCGACGGCGACGCCTTCACCGGCGACGGCCCGGCGATCAACTCCGCCAACGACGAGATCGACCTGTCGGGGATGGGCGTCGCCGAGGCCAAGTCGACGACGATCGCGTTCCTGGAGGGCCAGGGACTGGGCCGCGGCACGGTCAACTACCGCCTGCGCGACTGGCTGTTGAGCCGCCAGCGCTACTGGGGCGCGCCGATCCCGATCATCCACTGCCCGGTCGACGGCGAGGTGCCGGTCCCCGAGGACCAGCTGCCGGTCACGCTGCCGATGCTGCGGGGGACCGACCTGAAGCCCAAGGGCACCTCGCCCCTGGGCGGCGCGACCGAGTGGGTCGAGGTGGCCTGCCCGACGTGCGGCGGCCCGGCGACGCGCGACACCGACACGATGGACACCTTCGTCGACTCGTCCTGGTACATGTTCCGCTACTGCTCGCCGCACGAGACCGACCGGCCGTTCGACTCCGACCTGGTCAACGCGTGGATGCCGTCGCAGCTCTACGTCGGTGGCGTCGAGCACGCCGTGCTGCACCTGCTCTACGGCCGGTTCTTCACCAAGGTGCTCAACGACATGGGCCTGGTCGACTTCCGCGAGCCGTGGTCCGCCCAGCTCAACCAGGGCTTCGTGATCAACCAGGGCAAGAAGATGAGCAAGTCCCTGGGCAACGGCGTCAACCTGGGCGAGCAGCTGTCCGCCTTCGGCGTGGACGCCGTGCGGCTGACCCTGGTCTTCGCCGGTCCTCCGGAGGACGACATCGACTGGGCCAACATGTCGCCCGAGGGGTCGCTGCGCTTCCTGCAGCGGGCCTGGCGGCTGTCGGGCGACGTCACCTCCGCCCCGGGGGTCGACGTGACGACGGGCGACGAGGCGCTGCGGCGTACGACTGCGCGCACGGTGCACGACGCCGCCGAGCTGGTCGAGGTCTACCGCTTCAACGTGATGGTCGCCAAGGTGATGGAGCTGGTCAACGCGACCCGCAAGGCCATCGACTCGGGCGTCGGCCCGGCCGACCCGGCGGTGCGCGAGGCGGCCGAGGCCGTCACGATCCTGCTGTCGCTGGTCGCGCCCTACACGGCCGAGGAGATGTGGGAGCGACTGGGCCACGAGCCCACCGTGTCCCGCGTCGGCTGGCCAGAGGTCGACGAGGCGCTGCTGGTCGAGGAGACCGTCACCGCCGTGGTGCAGGTCAAGGGCAAGGTCCGCGCGCGCCTGGAGGTCTCGCCGGACGTGTCCGACGTCGACCTGGAGGCCGCCGCGCTGGCCGACGAGGGCGTGCAGCGGGCGATCGACGGAGCGCCCGTGCGCAAGGTGATCGTCCGCGCCCCCAAGCTCGTGAACATCGTCGTCTAGGGTCACCGCATGCCGCGCGTGGTCGTCGTCACGGACTCGACCGCGAGCCTGCCCGCCGAGGTGGCGCAGGCTCGCGGCATCCGGGTCGTGCCGCTCCAGGTGGTGATCGGCGCCCGGGTGCTGGACGAGGGTCCCGGCGGCGCGACGCCCGAGGTGGTCGCCGAGGCGCTGCGCGACTTCGTACCGGTCAGCACGTCGCGGCCGGCGCCCGCGCTGTTCGCCGAGCTCTACCGCTCGCTCGAGGCCGAGGGCGTCGAGGAGATCGTCTCGGTGCACCTGTCCGGCGAGATGAGCGGCACCTTCGAGTCCGCCCAGCTCGCCGCGCTCGAGCTCGAGATGCCGGTGCACGTCGTCGACTCCGGCCAGGTCGGCATCGCGACGGGCTACGCCGCGCTGACCGCCTGCGACGTGCTCGACACGGGCGGGACGGCCGAGGAGGCCGCCGAGGCCGCAGTCGCGCGGGGCGAGGCCGCGACCTCGCTGTTCTACGTCGACACGCTCGAGTACCTCCGCCGCGGCGGCCGCATCGGCGCCGCCGCGAAGATCCTCGGCAGCGCGCTGTCGGTCAAGCCGCTGCTCGAGATCGTCGACGGCCGCGTCCAGCCCCGCGAGCGCGTCCGTACGGCCTCGCGTGCCCTCGCCCGGCTCGCGGACCTCGCCGTCGAGGCCGCCGGCGACCAGCCGGTCGACGTCTGCGTCTCCCACCTCACCAACGCGGCCCGGGCCGAGGAGCTCGCCGCAGCCCTGACCGAGCGGCTCGCCGACGGGCTCGAGGGCCGCGAGGTCATGTGCGGCGAGCTCGGCGCGGTGCTCGGTGCCCACGTCGGGCCCGGCATGGTCGCGGTCTGCGTGTCCCCGCGGCTGTCCACAGATCGCCGCTGACCCCTGTCGGGAGGCGGTCGCGCGTTCCTAGCGTGGAGGGATGCGCCGATCCCAGTCCTCGTCCGAGCACGCGGAGGCGGTGTCGCGCCGGCTGGCGACGCTGAGCGCGGAGCTGGCGGCCGTACGCGGTGAGCCCGAGGACGACGAGGCGGGCGTGTCGACGCACACGCGGGTCCGCGTCCGCCCCGACGACGTGCCTGCGCCCGTGGTGCTGCCCGTGCCGGGCCGGCACGCGTCGCGACGGCTGACGGTCGGCGGGCTGCGGCTCGGTCCGGTGCACCTGGCCGTGGTCGCGGTCGTCGCGGCTGCCGCGGTCGGGCTGGCGGCGTGGTGGACGGTCCGCGACCAGGCCGAGCTCGTGCCGGCCACCCCCATCAGCTCGGTCAGCCCCGAACGAGCCGCAGAGCCACTCGCGCCGGTGCCGACCGAGGCATCACCCGGCGCTGACGCGGGCGGTGACCTCGTCGTCGACGTCGCAGGGAAGGTACGCCGTCCCGGCATCGCCGTGCTCCCGGCGGGCTCGCGGGTGGTCGACGCGCTCGAGGCGGCCGGGGGAGCCCGCAACGGGACCGACCTGACCGGGCTCAACCTCGCGCGGCTCGTGGTGGACGGCGAGCAGATCCTGGTCGGCATCGCTCCTGCCCCGGGCGTCGCGGGCGGCCTCGGCACCTCGCCGCCCGAGGGGACGTCGCTGGTCAACCTCAACACCGCGGACCAGGGCACCCTGGAGACGCTCCCCGGAGTGGGTCCGGTGACCGCCGGGGCGATCCTCGCGTGGCGCACCGACAACGGCGGCTTCACCTCCGTCGACGAGCTGTTGGAGGTGGACGGCATCGGCGAGGCGACGCTCGAGGACCTCGCGCCGCTCGTCACCCTCTGACCGTGCCGGACCTGCGCGCGCTCGCCCTCGGTGCCGGCGCGTGGGTCGGCGCGCTCGTCGTGCTCCTGCTGCCGGGCCGGGCTGCGCTGGGGCTCGTGCTGCTGGTCGCCGCCGCCGGCACTGCCCTGGTCGTGCGCCGGCATGTGGCCCCGGGATGGCTGGGTCCGCTCGCCGCCCTCGTCGCGGTGGCGGGCGTGGCCGCCCTCCAGCAGACGCTGGTCGCGACCTCTCCGCTCGCCGCGCTGGCGGAGGACGGCGCGGTCGTCGACCTGCGGCTCGAGGTCACCAGCGACGTACGCACCGTCGCGGGGCAGTACGGCGACCTCCAGGTGGCGCAGGCCGACGTGTCGCGGCTGGAGGGACGGGGGAGCGCGTGGTCGCTCGACGCCCCCGTCGTGCTGATGGCGGACGCCGACTGGCCACGCGTCCCGCTCGGCACGACGGTCGAGACGACGGCCCGGCTGGTGCCCGGCGACGACGAGGTCGCCGCCCTGGTCCGACCGACCGGCGAGCCGCGGGTGGTCGCGGAGCCGGGCGTGTGGTGGGACGCCGCCGCTGCCGTACGCCGTTCGGTGCGAGCCGTCGTCGCCGGCCGCGACGCCGATGCGCGCGAGCTCGTGCCGGCGCTCGTGGTGGGTGACGACGGCGGACTGGATCCCGCCCTCTCGGACGACTTCCGGACCACCGGGCTCACCCACCTCCTCGCCGTGAGCGGAACCAACCTGACCCTCGTGGTCGGCGCCGTGCTGGTCCTCGGCCGGTGGGCCGGCGTCCGGGGTCGCTGGCTGCGGGTGCTGGCCGCGGCGGGGATCGTGGGGTTCGTCGTCACCGCGCGCGCCGAGCCCAGCGTCGTCCGAGCCGCGGCGATGGGCACCGTCGCGCTGCTCGGGATGGGCAGCAACGGTCGCTCGCGCGGCACCCGCGGGCTCGGCGTGGCCGTGCTCGCCCTCCTGCTCGTGTGGCCGCGACTTGCGGTGACGGCGGGGTTCGCGCTGTCCGTGCTGGCAACGGCCGGCATCCTGCTCCTCGCGCCCGTCTGGCGCGACGCCCTGATGCGGTGGACGCCGCGATGGGTGGCCGAGGCGGTGTCGATCCCGCTGGCGGCGCAGGTGGCGTGCACCCCGGTCGTCGCCGCCCTCTCGGGACAGGTGAGCCTGGTGGCTGTCGCCGCCAACCTGCTGACCGCGCCGGCGGTCGCGCCCGCAACAGTGCTGGGCCTCGGCGGCGGGCTGCTCGGCCTCGCCTGGACGCCGATCGGAGTCGTGGTCGCCGCGCCCGCGGCGTGGTCGGCACAGTGGATCATCGCGGTCGCCCGGTGGGGCGCCGACGTGCCGGGCGCTGCCGTGGCGTGGGGGACCGGGCCGCTCGCGCTGGTCCTGCTGACCCTGGGGTGCCTCGCCTCCGTGCCGCTGGCACCACGGGTGCTGCGCCATCCCGGCTCGGCGCTCGCCTGCACGGGGTTGCTGGTCGTGGTGATGCTCGTGCGGCCACCGTCGCCCGGCTGGCCGCCCGAGGGGTGGGTGCTCGTGGCGTGCGACGTCGGACAGGGGGACGGGCTGGTGCTGCGCGCCGGCCCGCACGCGGCGGTGATCGTCGATGCCGGGCCCGACCCGGCCGCGATGGACGCCTGTCTCGACCGGCTCGAGATCGCTGAGGTGCCGCTGCTGGTGCTCACCCACTTCCACGCCGACCACGTCGACGGTGTGGCCGGCGTGCTCGCGGGACGCGAGGTGGGAGAGGTCGAGGCCACCGGGCTCCTGGAGCCGGCCGACGGCGTGCGGGACGTCGGGGCCGCGCTCGGCCGCGACCCCGGCCCGGCGTCGTACGGCAGCACGCGGACCGTGGGTGACGTGACGCTCCAGGTCGTCTGGCCGCGCCCCGGTGTGCGCGCCGACCCGGGGGAGAGCGCGCCCAACGACGCGAGCGTGGTCCTCGTCGCCGAGGTGGACGGCGTACGGATCCTCCTGACCGGCGACGTCGAACCGTCCGCGCAGGCCGCGCTCGCGCGCGACCTCCCGGGCCTCCGGGTCGACGTGCTCAAGGTGCCCCACCACGGCAGCCGCCACCAGGACCTCGACTGGTTGACGTCCCTCGGCGCGCGGGTCGCGCTGGTGTCGGTGGGCGCCGACAACGACTACGGCCACCCGGCGCCCGACCTGCTCGCCGCCCTCGACGCGGCCGGCCTGCGTACGTGGCGCACCGACACCTCGGGCGACGTGGTCGTGGTGGCGCGAGAGGGCGGGCTGGGTGTCGTCACCCGCGACTGATGCTCAGCACAGGACCTTCCGGGCGAGCCACCACGCGGCGACGGGCGCGACCGCGGCCAGCACCACCAACGCGACTGCCTCCGCCACCGGCATCTGCGACGCGCCTCCGTCGCCCCAGTCGGCCCGGCCCAGCCAGGCGGCGAACAGCGAGAGCAGGGTGGTCGCCGCCGCGACCCCCCACAGCAGTGCGACCTGGACATACCTCACGGGTAGACCGTAGCCAACGCGGACCGTCCGCTGTCGTCCTTCACGGATAGTGTTGCCGCACCATGGCACGCACCCCCTCCGCCGCTCAGGTCCTCGGCCACGTCGTCCTCGTGACGGGCAAGGAGGAGTTCCTGTCCGCGCGCACGGTCTCGTCGGTGCGCGACGCCGTACGAGCGCACGACGCGGAGGCCGAGATGGCCGAGTCGGCGGCGGGAGACCTCACCCTCGCCTCGCTCGGCGAGATGTCCGCGCCGTCGCTGTTCTCCTCGATCCGGTGCGTGGTCGTGCGCGGGCTGGAGGACCTGCCCGACGAGTCGGTCGACGGGCTCCTTGCCTACTGCGGCGCCCCGGCCGACGACGTCGCCCTCGTCCTGGTGCACGGCGGGGGACAGAAGGGGAGCGGGGTGCTGACCAAGCTGCGCAAGCTCCCCGCCGTCACCGAGGTGAAGTCCGAGGAGGTGCGGGCCAGCGAGATGGCCGGGTTCGTCAGCTCCGAGGTCGCTTCGCACGGCGCCCGGATCGACTCCGATGCCGCGGTCTTCCTCGTGCAGGCGGTCGGCAACGACCTCCGCTCGCTCGCGGCGGCCGCCGACCAGCTCACCAACGACTTCCACGGCGAGCAGCTCACCGTCGACAAAGTCCAGCGCTACTTCGGAGGCCGCGCCGAGGCCAAGTCGTTCACCGTCGCCGACGCCGCCTTCGCCGGCAAGCGCGCCGTCGCCCTGGAGGAGCTCCGCTGGGCACTCGACGCCGGTACGTCCCCGGTGCTGGTGACCTCGGCGATGGCGGCCTCGGCCCGCAGCCTGGCCCGCTACCTCGGGTCGCCGCGTGGTGCGCGCGACTCCGACCTCGCCCGCGACCTCGGCGTACCTCCCTGGAAGGTGCGCACCGTGCGCGACCAGTCACGCTCGTGGAGCCCCGACGGCATCGCCGCGGCCGTGCGGGCCGTCGCCCACGCGGACGCCGACATCAAGGGCCAGGCGCACGACGCGTCCTACACGCTCGAGCGGCTCGTGCTCACCGTGGCCGGACTGCGCGAGAGCCGCTGAGCGACCCCTGAAATGCGAGACACCCGCCACGATGGGCGGGTGTCAGCGGGAAGGATCCGGGTCAGAGCGACGCGGCCTTCTTGGCGATCGACGACTTGCGGTTGGCGGCCTGGTTGGCGTGGATGACGCCCTTCGAGGCGGCCTTGTCGAGCGCCTTCATCGCGTCGCGACCAGCGGTCACGGCGGTGTCCTTGTCGCCGGCCTCAGCGGCCTCGCGGAACTTGCGGACGGCCGTCTTCAGGCGCGACTTGACCGACGCGTTGCGCTGACGCGCCTTCTCGTTCTGCTTGTTGCGCTTGATCTGGGACTTGATGTTCGCCACGTGTGGATCCTCGGATGCTCGAACTGGTCTGGAAAAGGAAGTCTGGTGCTGTCGGCTGCCTGGCAACCCCCCAACGTGATGGAAGAGGGTCGGGTGCCGGACACGCAGGGAGAAACACTACCGGCAGGCGGCGTGACCGCCCAAATCGCACACCTGCTCATCGATCGGCGCGACGGGTCACTCCTGCAAGGATGCGCCGCGACTCGCTGATCCGGAAATCGTTGAGCGTGGGCAGGTTGACGTCGACGGCGATGACGGAGCGCACCGCCATGTGGGCCCCGAAGCCGGCGAGGAAGGCGGTGACCACCTCGTCGCCTGCCTCCGCCAACGCCGGGCAGGACCTGACAGCGATGTCGAACCACGGCTCGTCGACCCGCTCGAGGCGCGCGAGCAGCGCGTCGACCCAGGCGGGCCCGCGCGCCGCGGTGCCCCAGTCGAGGAAGACGATCTCCCCGCCCGGGCGTCGCAGCAGGTTGTCGATGCGGATGTCCCAGTGGACCGGGTCCGGCATCGGTCGTACGGCATGCTCGCGCAGCACGTCGGCCCAGCCGTGGGGATCGCCGCGCAGCCAGTCGGGGACGGGCGTCCCGGGCGCGGCGTCGACGAGCGCGTCGAGCGAGGTGGCCCACTTGCCGAAGACGTCCGACACGTCGATCAGGTCGACCGAGGCCGGCACGCCACGCTCGCGCAGCACCGTCGAGAGACCGTCGACCCCCGTGAGCACCGACTCGAGCTCCGCCTCGTCGGTGAAGTCGGGGTGGCGCCCCTCCACGTCCTCGATCAGGAGCGCCACCCACGCCCCGTCGTCGTACGACGCCAGCAGGCTGGCCCACAGCTCGTGCTCGCCGAGGTGGTCGAGGACCGCGACCTCGCGCCGGAAGAGGCGCATGGTCTCCGCGTTGAGCTCGGCGCCGACGGCCTTGACGAAGGCGCGGGTGCCGTCGGCGCAGGTCAGCCGCGTGGCGCAGCCCGGTGACATTCCGCCCACCTGCTCGGCGGTCGCGACGACGGGCGAGCCCAGCGTCTCGTCGACCCAGTCGCGCACGGCCGCCGGGACGGCGTCGTACCCGATCCGGACGCCGACGGCTCGGGGAGCGGTCACGACCAGCCCCGTCGCTCGGCCAGCCAGTCCCAGCACACCTCGCCCTGCCAGCGCTGGTGGTCGCGGATGTGCGGCGAGGTCGCCGGTGCGGGCAGCTCGCACTGGGTGAGGAAGTAGCCGACGTAGAGCGCGAGGTTGACGTCGAACGCCTCGGGGTCGACGTCCTTGAGCAGTCGTCGGGACGCGATCACCGCGTCGACGTCGATGCCCTCGGCGCGCGGGGCCAGCAGGGCCGCGAAGGAGTCGAACCACGCCGCGCCGCGCACCGGCCAGTTCCAGTCGCAGATCAGGGCACGGCCGTCGGAGTCGATGAGCACGTTGTCGGAGCGGATGTCGGTGTGGACGAGCGTGTCGCCGCCGACGACGTCGGCGAAGCGGCCGGCCAGGGCCTCGGCCTCGGCGAGGTGGCCGGCGTCGAGGTCCGTACGCCGTTCGCGGATCGTCGGCCACCCGTCGAGCAGCGGCGCGAAGTCGGCCTCGGCCGTGTCCAGCGCCAGTCCAGCGGGCGGGGGAGTGACGGCGTCGGCCACCTGCTCCAGTGCGTCGAGGAGGCCGTCCAGCTCGTCGGCCCGCCACGGCCGCTGCGGCGTGTGGGCGGCGACGTACTCGATCCCGAGGACCACCCAGTCGTCGTCGAGGTGCCACTTCAGGCGCGGCGCGGGCACGGACGGCGGGAGGGCGGCGAGCTTGCGGGCCTCCTCGCGGTAGGAGTCGGCGAACAACCGCTGCGCCTTCACGGAGGCAGCCTTCACGAAGTGGCGCGAGCCGTCCTCGCACACCAGCACGGACGCGAAGCCGGGCGTGAATCCGCTGTTCTGCGAGATCGCGGACACCACGGGGGAGCCGCACCGGCGCTCGATCCATGCCCGCAGGTGCGGCGGGAGGAAGGTCCACTCGAGCCGTCGCGCGGTCTTCCCGTGCGGGGCGGGGTAGGGCGCGAGGCGCGAGCTCGGTGACATGGCGGCATCCTCCACCACGCCTCGTGCTGGTCACGAGCCGATATCTGAGGACGTGGTGAACGGGATCCCTGCCGGATCACGTGCATGGCGTCCTCGGGTATCTCGATTGAGGACGGCCTCCGACGGTTGGCAGGATTCGCCCATGCCCGAGCTCGTCCTGCCGACCACGTCCGTCCACGAGTCCTTCCTGGAGGCGATGGACGAGTTCGTCGCCGAGGGTGCGGACAACAGCCAGACCGCCGCGTGGATCGTGACCAACGCCCCCGGGTGGGAGGACCCGGCCGCGTTCGGGACCTTCGTCGAGGCCGTGAAGGCCGACGCGCAGCCCGACAACCCGCGCCCCGACTGGCACGTGCCGTGCACGACGCTGTGGTGGGTCGACGGCGACGACTACCTCGGCCGGATCGCGATCCGCCACACCCTCAACGACTTCCTCCTCGACGTCGGTGGCCACATCGGGTACGACGTACGCCCCACGCGGCGGCGCGAGGGCCACGCCACGGCGATGCTGCGGGCCGCGCTGCCGTGGGCGCACGACCTCGGGATCGACCCCGCCCTCGTCACCTGTGACGACGACAACGCCGGCTCGATCCGGGTGATCGAGGCCTGCGGTGGGTCGCTCGAGGACGTCCGCGGGATCAAGCGCCGCTACTGGGTCCCGACCGGTTCCTGAGGCACGGGCGTACGACGGGTGCGGGTCGCCGCACCGACGCCGACCACCGCGACCACGAGACCGACCAGCTGGGTCACGCTGAGCGTCTCGTCGAGCACGAGCCAGGCGAGCACGGCCGTGACGGGCGGGCTCAGGAAGAACAGGCTCGCCGCGGCTCCCGAGCCGCCGCGCAGGACCAGGAGCGCCAGCAGGACGAGCCCGACGATCGAGTTGAGGATCGCCAGGAAGAGCACCGAGACGACCGCCCGGCCGGTGTCGGTCACCGGCCACGCCCCCTCCGTCGTCCATCCGAGGACCAGCAGCGGGGGAGCGGAGACCGCGAACTGGACGGCCGCCGACCACAGCAGGTCGGGCGTTGCACCGATCCAGCGCTGGCCGAGCGTGCCGAGGCTGAGGGTGAGCATGCTCAGCACGCCGATGAGCACCGCCCACGGGCCGCCCGCGTGGCCGAGGTCGGAGCCGAGGACGATCAGCACGCCGGCGACGCCGACCACGAAGCCGCCGACCTGCAGCAGCGACACCCGCTCGCCGAGCAGCGCGGCCGCGAGCAGCGCGGTGAGCACCGGGCTGAGCGCGTGGAACAGCGAGGCGAGGGTCGCGCCGAGGCCGAGGTCGAACGCGACGTACATCAAGCCGAACTGCAGCGCGTTCATGACCAGGCCGACGGCCGCGACCCGGCCGAGCGTCGCGCGGTCCATCCGCGTCGGCCGGCGCAGCGCGAGGGCCAGTCCGGCGGCGAGCACCGCCGCGATCACGAAGCGCCAGCCCAGCACCGAGAACGGGGCGGCCGCACGGACGGCGGCCGGTCCCGAGATGTAGCCCGAGGACCACACGAGGACGAAGGCTGCCGCCGGGACCAGGGGAAGGGTCGTTCCGGTCCGAGGGGCCACCGCTGCACGCTAGCGTCAGGCTCCGCCTGCGCCGTCGCCGGTTCGGTGAGGCCCAGCCCGCGTGGAAGAATGACCCCACCCCGCCGCCGTACAGCTGAAAGCAGTCCGTGAGCCTCAAGAACGCGCCGAAGCCTGGCTCGACCGACCCGTCGATCATCCGCAACTTCTGCATCATCGCGCACATCGACCACGGCAAGTCGACCCTCGCCGACCGCATGCTCCAGCTCACCGGCGTCGTGGACGAGCGGTCGTCGCGCGCGCAGTACCTCGACCGGATGGACATCGAGCGCGAGCGCGGGATCACGATCAAGAGCCAGGCCGTGCGGATGCCGTGGACGGTGCCGGCCGACAACGCCGAGGGCGCCGAGCCCGGGCAGTACGTCCTCAACATGATCGACACCCCCGGCCACGTCGACTTCACCTACGAGGTGTCGCGCAGCCTCGAGGCGTGCGAGGCCGCCGTGCTGCTGGTCGACGCCGCGCAGGGGATCGAGGCGCAGACGCTCGCGAACCTCTACCTCGCGATGGGCGCCGACCTCCACATCATCCCGGTGCTCAACAAGATCGACCTGCCGAGCGCCAACGTGGAGAAGTACGCCGCCGAGCTCGCCGGCCTGGTCGGCTGCGAGCCCGAGGAGGTGCTGCTCACCAGCGCCAAGACCGGCGTCGGCGTGGAGACCCTGCTCAACGAGATCGTCAAGCAGACCCCGGCGCCCGTGGGCGACGCCGACGCCCCGGCCCGCGCGCTGATCTTCGACTCGGTCTACGACACCTACCGCGGCGTGGTGACCTACGTCCGCGTCGTCGACGGCAAGCTCAGCCACCGCGACCGGATCAAGATGATGTCGACCAACGCCGTGCACGAGATGCTCGAGGTCGGCGTCATCAGCCCCGAGCCGGTCAAGGCCGCGGACCTCGGCGTGGGCGAGGTGGGCTACCTGATCACGGGCGTGAAGGACGTCCGCCAGTCGCGCGTCGGTGACACCGTCACCTCCCAGCACCACGGCGCGACCGAGTCGCTCGGCGGCTACAAGCACCCCAACCCGATGGTCTACGCGGGCCTCTACCCGATCGACGGCGACGACTACCCGACGCTGCGTGACGCGCTGGAGAAGCTCCAGCTCAACGACGCCGCGCTGACCTACGAGCCCGAGACCTCCGGCGCGCTGGGCTTCGGCTTCCGCTGCGGCTTCCTCGGCCTGCTCCACATGGAGATCACCCGCGACCGCCTCGAGCGCGAGTTCGACCTCGACCTGATCTCGACCGCGCCCAACGTGGTCTACGGCGTCGTCATGGACGACGGCACCGAGCACGTGGTGACCAACCCGAGCGAGTACCCCGACGGCAAGGTCGCCGAGGTGCGGGAGCCCGTCGTGAAGGCGACGATCCTCGCGCCGGCCGACTACATCGGCACGATCATGGAGCTCTGCCAGCTCAAGCGCGGCAACCTGCAGGGGATGGACTACCTCTCCGAGGACCGCGTCGAGATGCGCTACACGCTGCCGATGGGCGAGATCGTCTTCGACTTCTTCGACCAGCTCAAGTCGCGCACCAAGGGCTACGCCTCGCTCGACTACGAGCGCTCGGGCGAGCAGGCGGCCGACCTCGTCAAGGTCGACATCCTGCTCCAGGGCGAGCCGGTCGACGCGTTCAGCGCGATCGTGCACAAGGACGCGGCCTACTCCTACGGCGTGATGATGGCCGGCAAGCTCAAGGACCTCATCCCGCGCCAGCAGTTCGAGGTGCCGATCCAGGCGGCCATCGGCGCGCGGGTGATCGCCCGCGAGACGATCCGCGCGATCCGCAAGGACGTCCTCGCCAAGTGCTACGGCGGTGACATCAGCCGCAAGCGCAAGCTGCTCGAGAAGCAGAAGGCCGGCAAGAAGCGGATGAAGAACATCGGCTCGGTCGAGGTCCCGCCGGAGGCGTTCGTCGCCGCGCTCGCGACCACGCAGCCGACGGAGAAGTCCGGCAAGAAGTGAGCCGCGTCGTCCGCAGCGACGCGGTCAGGGCCGAGCCCTGGGCCAACGGCGGCGGTACGACGCGGGAGCTGGCGCGCGCCGACGACGGGTCCTGGCGGATCAGCCTGGCCGAGATCGACCGCGACGGGCCGTTCTCGACCTTCGCCGGCCAGCACCGGCTGCTCACCGTGGTCGACGGACCGGTCCTCGACCTCGACGTCGACGGCCGGCCCCACGTCGTCGAGCCGCAGCGACCCTTCGCCTTCTCCGGTGATGCGCCCGTCGTCGCATCGGTCCCCGAGGGGCCGGTGACGGCCATCAACGTGATCGTCGACCCGGCCGTCGTGCAGCCGTTCGTCACGGTCCTCGAGCTCGGCCGCGGCTCGGCCCTCCCGCTCGCCGCCGACCAGGCGGCCTACGTCCTGAAGGGCGAGCAGTCGGGCTCGCTGGTCCTCGGCCCCGGCGAGGTCGCCGGTCGCGGCACGGTCACGGTCATCACGCTCGAGCGCGCCTGACCCATCCGGCTGCGCCCTCGCGGCGAAGCACCGGTATGCGACTCGACGACCGCCTGCGGGTGGAGCTGATGCGCGCCACGGCGCGCTTCACGGTGTCGTACGGCGACGACCTCAGGTTCGCGGGTGGCGACCTGCCGAGGCCGGAGCGGGTCCGGATGCCGACGCGGCACGGCAGGGTGGCAGTCCACCTCTACCGCCCCGCGCCGGGCCCGCTCCCCGTCCACGTCCATCTCCACGGCGGCGCGTTCCTGATGAGGTACCCCGCGATGGACGACTGGTGGTGCCGCTACGTCGCGGCGACCGCCGGGGTGGTCGTGGCCAACGTCGACTTCGAGGTCGCGCCTCGGGTGACCTACCCGGTCGCCCAGCACCAGGCGCACGACGTCGCCGCTGCGCTCGCCGCCGACGGGACTCCGGTCTCGGTCGGTGGGTTCAGCTCCGGCGGCGGGCTGGCCGCCTCCGTGGCGCTGCAGGCGCGCGACTCCGGGTCGTTCACGCCGACGCTCCAGGTGCTCGGCATCCCGGCCCTCGACCTGTCGGCAGAGCCGCGTGACGGTGACCCCGGCATGATCTCGCCGGCGCTGCGCCGCCTCGTGCGGCGCGTCTACCTCCCCGATCCGGCGACCCGCCTCGAGCCCTACGCCTCGCCGCTGCTCGCGCCGGACCTCGCCGGACTGCCGCCGGCGGTCGTCCTCACGGCGGAGCGCGACGTGCTCCGGGGGGAAGGAGATGCGTACGCCGACCGCTTGCGTGCCGCCGGCGTGCGTGTGGTCCACGACGTCACGCCGGGCGTCGATCACTACTTCCTCACCGAGGACCCGGTGCGCGCGCGGACGACGATGGCGATGGTCGCCGACGAGATCCGGGCAGCTACACCAGCTCGCGCGTGATCGTCACCGACGAGACGGTGATCCCCAGCCCGGCCTCGAGCGCGGCGACCGGCTCGTCGAGCTCGTCCTTGCGGGGCCGTCGGGTGCGGGCGAACCAGGTGACCTCGAGCGGCCGCCGGCGTGAGCTGCCGGCGGCCCGCCAGTAGCCGGTGATCCGGCCGTCCACCAGCAGGGGCGGCAGCACGAGGCCGTTGGCCCCGCTCCAGAGCCGCACGAGGTGGGCCGCCTCGGCGAAGCGCAGCCGCCCCGCCGGGTCGTAGGCGCACATCAGCGCGTCGAACTCGGGCAGTAGCCGCACACCGTCGATGGCACGAGGGGCGGCCGCGTCCGGCAGGTCGACGTAGGTCCGGTCGTCCGGTCCGTCGGCTGTCATGAGCCCGACCCGGGTGTCGATCGCCGCGAGCACCTCGTCGACGACGCGCAAGCCCATCCCCGACCACCACGCCAGGTCGTGACGGGACGCCGGTCCGTGGCAGCGCAGGTGCAGCTCGATCGCGGCCTCGATCGTGCCCACCCCGGGCAGGTGGGCGTACTCCGGCGCGCCCTGTCCCGCCCAGTCCCCGTTGACCGGACGCCGCACCAGGCCGCCGTGGCCGAAGGCGAGGTAGCGACCGGCCTGCCCCAGCCGTCCGGTGACCTCGTCCGCGCCCTCGTGCTCCACGAGCCACCGCTGGAGGTGGTCCTGGAGCTCGTCGGTCGTGCGCCACGTCGAGGCGTACGCCTCGGTCGCCGACCACAGGTCGTCGACGCTCGACCTCTCGAGGCGCAGCATCCGGTCCCAGAGCGTCCGTTGGCCGACGGCCGTGGCGGAGCCGAGGTCGGCGAACGAGCGGGGCGTGGTCGTGTGCACGGTCCCGCGGATCGTGCTGCCGCGCACGATGGCTCCGGTCTCGTAGGCGGCAGTGACCTCGTCGCGGGTGGTGCCGGGGAATCGGGAGGCGAGGCCGAGGAACGCCGAGCGCGCGGTCTGGGTCTGCATCGCACCGATCGCGGCGACGGCGGACGGCACGTCGAGGGCCGCGGACGGGAACTGCCTCGCCAGCGCCAGACCGGCCAGGTCGTCCCACGAGAGCGCCACCCTCTGCACGCTAGTGCCACCGGGATGGCCGGGACACCCCTGACCGGGGTTGACTGGAGGCATGCCCCTCACCCTGCGCGCGAGCCGCAGCATCCCGGTCGCCGTCGACGTGGCGTACGCCGCCGTGCTCCCGATGCCGCTGCCCCGGATCTTCAGCCGCCGCTACCTCGCCCTCCCGCCGATCAAGGAGGTCCGCGACCAGGACGGCGCGTGGGGGACGGTGGGCCAGACCCGCACGATCGTCCTGGCCGACGGCGGCACGATGCGCGAGACGCTCACCAGCCTCACGCCGGGTGTCGGCTTCGGCTACGACATCGCACCGGGCTCCGGGCCGCTGAAGCCGCTCGTGGGCAGCGCGCAGGGCACGTGGTCCTTCGCCCCGGCGGGCAACGGCGTCGAGGTGTCGTGGCAGTGGATCGTCACGCCGACGCGCGTGGGCGCGCTGGTCATGCCCGCGTTCGGGCGGATGTGGCAGGGCTACGCACGCCAGGCGCTGGAAGAGGTCGAGCAGGCACTGCTGGCGCGGTGACTCAGCCGCGCATCGCTCCGCCCGAGCGGCCGTAGGACTCGGCGACGATCTCGGCGACCACTGACAACGCGATCTCGCCGGGCGCCTTGCCCCCGAGGTCGTGACCGGCGGGGACGTGCAGCTTGCTGACGTCGACGCCCTCCGCGACCAGCTCCTCGACGAGCCCGGCAGCCCGGCTCCGGCTCGCCATCATCGCGACGTAGGCCGCCTCCGACGCGAGGGCGGCCCGCAGCACCGCCGGAGCGTCCGGGGCGTCGTGGTCGCACAGCACCACCGCGTCGCCCGGCTGCAGGTGGAGCCCCGGTCCGCCGTCGTCCGCGGACTCGACCAGCACGGTGCGCCCGACCGTCGACGCGATCGCCGCGATGCACCGGGCGATGGGGTTGTCACTGAGGACCACCACCCGCCCCCGCTGCACCGGCTCCGGGATCCACGACTGCTGCCGCTCGCTCACGACCCTCACCCTAGGGTCAAGGAGTGCCTGTCACCATCCCTAAGGGACTCCTGTCCCGGGCCGACCTGGGCGCCGACTGGGCGGCCTGGCTCGATCGGCTGCCGCGCAAGAGTGCCGACCTCGTCGACGAGTGGCACCTCCAGCAGACGGGACCCTCGCTCCACGGCTACTGCTCGCTCGTCGTCCCGGTCGTCGACGCCGACGGCGTACCCGGTGCCCTGAAGGTGACCTTCGACGGCGACGACGAGTCGCTGCACGAGGCGCTGGCGCTCCAGCACTGGTCGGCTCGTGGCGCCGTCAGGCTGCGCCGCGCCGACCCGCGCCGCCGCGCGATGCTCCTCGACTGGCTGCCCGGCCCCGACCTCGCCGACATCTGGGACGTCGAGGCCTGCGAGGTCGTGGGCGGTCTCTACGGTCGCCTCCACATCCCCGCACTCCCGCAGCTCGCCTCCGTGTCGTCGTACGTGGAGCGATCGCTCCGCGAGCTCGACGAGCTCGGCCGCGACATCCCGGTCCCGCGGCGCTACGTCGAGCAGGCGCTGAGCCTCGGGCCCGACCTGCTCGCCGACGAGCGCCCGATGGTGGTGGTCCACGGCGACCTGCACTACGCCAACGTGATGGCCGACGCCGCAGGGGAGTGGGTGGCCATCGACCCCAAGCCGATGGCGGGCGACGCGCACTACGAGCCTGCGCCGATGCTGTGGAACCGGATGGACGAGCTCAGCGGTCCGGGCGCGGTCGGGTCGGTGCGCGACGGCCTGCGGCGGAGGTTCCACGCGCTCGTCGACACGGCCGGGCTCGACGAGGACCGGGCGCGGGACTGGGTCGTCGTACGCATGGTGGTGAATGCCGGCTGGTCGGTGCAGGACGCCCGGCGCGCCGGTCGGGACCTCGACGCCGACGAGCGGGACTGGATCACCCGCTGCATCGCGATCGTGAAGGCCGTGCAGGACTGAACCGGCCGCCCCGTTGCTCCGAAAGTCGCATCCTGCGGGCGGATTCGGGACAAAACGCCGAGATTGCTACCACCCGGTAACGCAAGTGATCTAGGTTACAGCCCAAGTCAGCCGCATCCCCCCGCTGTGTGGCGCTGTCGCGCCACGCTCCGACGAATGAGTAGGTAACAGATGCCGACCACCATCGACACGGCCTTCCTCGACACCATGCCGGCCAACGTGGCCGTCCAGTTCTTCGGCCGCGTCGCCAAGACGCCGGACGCCGAGGCCTTCCGGTTCCCGCGTGGGGAGGCCTGGGAGTCCGTCACCTGGAAGCAGGTCGGCGACAAGGTCGAGGCCCTCGCCGCCGGCCTGATCGCGCTGGGCATCGAGCCCGAGCAGCGCGTCGGCATCGCCTCCGGCACCCGCTACGAGTGGATCCTGGCCGACCTCGCGGTGATGTGCGCCGCCGGCGCCACCACCACCGTCTACCCGAGCACCAACGCGGAGGACGTGGCCTACATCCTCGGCGACTCGGAGAGCCGTGTGGTCTTCGCCGAGGACGACGACCAGATCAAGAAGCTCACCGACCACCGCGCCGAGCTCCCGCACATCACCAAGGTCGTCACCTTCGACGGCAAGGCCGACGGCGACTGGGTCATCACGCTCGACGACCTCGCCGAGCTGGGTGCCGCCAAGCTCGCGGACGACCCCGAGGTCGTCAAGACGGCGTCCGAGGCGGTCAGCCCCGACCAGCTCGCGACCCTGATCTACACCTCCGGCACGACCGGCCGCCCCAAGGGCGTCCGCCTGCGCCACAAGTCCTGGGTCTACGAGGGCGAGGCCATCAAGGCGCAGAAGATCCTCGACGAGTCCGACCTCCAGTTCCTCTGGCTGCCGATGGCCCACTCGTTCGGCAAGGTGCTCCTCTCCACCCAGCTCGCCTGCGGCTTCGCGTCCGCGGTCGACGGTCGCGTGGAGAAGATCGTCGACAACTGCGCCGCGGTGAAGCCGACGTTCATGGGCGCCGCACCGCGCATCTTCGAGAAGGCCTACGGCCGGATCCAGACGATGCAGGCGGCCGAGGGCGGCGCCAAGGAGAAGATCTTCCACAAGGCGTTCGCGGTCGGCCTCGAGGTCGACCGGCTCAAGCGCGAGGGCAAGTCGGTCCCGCTGCCGCTCAAGGTCCAGCACGGCCTCTTCGACAAGCTCGTCTTCAGCAAGGTGCGCGAGCGCTTCGGCGGACGCGTGCGCTTCTTCATCTCCGGCTCCGCCGCCCTCAACCGGGAGATCGCCGAGTGGTTCAACGCCGCCGGCATCGTGATCCTCGAGGGCTACGGCATGACGGAGAACTCCGCCGGCGGCACGGTCAACCACCCCGACCGCAACCGCATCGGCACCGTCGGCCCCGCGCTGCCCGGCAGCGAGGTCAAGATCGGTGAGGGCGACGAGGTCATGCTGCGCGGCCCGCACGTCATGGAGGGCTACCACAACCTCCCGGAGGAGACGGCCAAGACGCTGACCTCCGACGGCTGGCTGCACACCGGCGACAAGGGCTCGCTCGACGCCGACGGCTACCTGACCATCACCGGTCGCATCAAGGAGCTCTTCAAGACCTCCGGCGGCAAGTACATCGCCCCGCCGGCGATCGAGTCGAAGTTCAAGGCGATCTGCCCCTACGCCGGCCAGTTCATGGTCTTCGGCAACGAGCGCAACTACGTCGTCGCGCTGATCACCCTCGACCCCGACGCGATGGCCGGCTGGGCCGCCGAGAACGGCATGGAGGGCAAGTCCTACACCGAGGTCGTCCAGAGCGACGCGGTGCACACGATGGTCAGCAACTACGTCGACGAGCTCAACGCCAAGCTCAACCGCTGGGAGACCATCAAGAAGTGGAAGCTCCTCGACCACGACCTCACCATCGAGTCCGGTGAGCTCACCCCCTCGATGAAGGTCAAGCGCAACGTCGTGGAGGAGAACCACAAGGCGCTGATCGACGAGATGTACGCCTGACGCACCACGTAGGACACGCGCGGGGGCCGGTGGGTGACCACTGGCCCCCGCGGCGCGTCTGCGTGGTTGGATGACGACCGTGCCCCCCGCTCAACCCGACGGCGACGTCGCGCCCGAGGACGGCCTGCTCCCCGACGAGTCGTGGGCGGAGTTCGGCCGCAAGCCGTTCGGCCTCTACGTGCACGTGCCGTTCTGCAGCGTGCGCTGCGGCTACTGCGACTTCAACACCTACACCGCTCACGAGCTCGGCGACGAGGTCGGCGCCAGCCGGTCGTCGTACGCAGAGGCGGCGATCGGTGAGATCCGCTTCGCCCGCCACGTGCTGGGCCACCGCGACGTCACCATCGACACGATCTTCTTCGGCGGAGGGACGCCGACCCTGCTGAAGCCGGCCGACCTCGGGGCGGTCCTGGCCAGCGCGGCGGCCGAGTTCGGACTGGCCGACGACGTCGAGATCACCACCGAGGCCAACCCCGACAGCGTCGCCGCGTGGGACCTCGAGGAGCTGCGCACGGCCGGCTTCAACCGGATCAGCTTCGGCATGCAGTCGGCCGTCGACCACGTGCTGCGCACGCTCGACCGCACCCACGACCCGATGCGCGTGCCAGCGGTCGTCGACTGGGCGCGGCAGGCCGGCTTCGACGACGTCAGCCTCGACCTCATCTACGGCACGCCCGGCGAGTCGATCGCCGACTGGGAGACGTCGGTGGACACGGCGCTGGCCTGCGAGCCCGACCACGTCTCGGCGTACTCCCTCATCGTCGAGGAGGGCACCGCGATGGGGCGCCAGGTCGCGCGCGGCGAGCTGCCGATGCCCGACGAGGACGACCTCGCCGACAAGTACCTGCTGGCCGACGAGCGGTTCTCGGCCGCGGGCCTCGGGTGGTACGAGGTCTCCAACTGGGCGAGCTCGCCCGACCACTGGTGCCGGCACAACCAGCTCTACTGGACCGGTGGCCACTGGTGGGGCGTCGGGCCCGGCGCCCACTCGCACGTCGGCGGGACGCGGTGGTGGAACGTCAAGCACCCGGCGGCGTACGCCGAGAGGCTGGCGCGCGGCGTCTCACCCGCGCTGGCCCGCGAGGTCCTCGGCTACCGCGACCAGAAGGTCGAGCGGATCCTGCTCGAGATCCGGCTCGTCGAGGGGCTGCCGGTCACCGCGCTCGACGCCCACGGCCGCTCGCAGATCGCGCGCCTGGTCGCCGACGGGCTCGTCGACCTCGTCGCCGAGCGACTGGTCCTCACGCTGCGCGGCCGGCTGCTCGCCGACGCGATCGTGCGCGACCTCGTCGACTGAGCGGTCGCGGTCGCCGCCCCCAGGTTCCCGAGAGGCTCCACGGGATCTGGGTGAAGCCGTGCCAATCTGCGAAGCGGATGGCACGCTTTCCCCGGGCAACAACGGGGAGCAGCATGGTCAGTGACGACGGCATGACGACGCCGGACGAGCACGGACGTCCGAGCAGCTGGGGCGGCGCTGAGGCGTGGAACCTGCTGCGCCGCATCGCCGTGGACGCGCGGCGTCGCCACGGGTTCCGGGTCGCTGGGGTCGAGGTGCTGCGGGGTGACGGACTCCTCGAGCTCGTCGCCTTCACCGGCCGGTCGGACTACGAGGCCGTCGGTACGGGCACCAGCTTCTCGCGCGTCCACGTGGAGCAGGTCCTGGAGCTCGGGACCCGCTACGGCAGGTTCGTGTTCCTGCCGGAGGAGGACATGGACCCCGACCTCCAGGTGGCGGTGGGTGGCTACGGCTACGTGCCGGAGATACCCGAGTCGTCCGACCCCGATGCCTGGCGTCCGCTGGACATGCTGGTGGGGCACGTGGTCGATCAGACGGGCAGCACGCGTGCGCTCCTGCACCTCGACGATCCGGTCACCGGTCGACGGCCCCCGGCCGGGGAGCTGCAGGAGATCGCCGAGAGCCTGGAGGTGTCGTTGCTGGCCATCCTCGCGATCGTCGACCGCGAGGAGCTCACGAGGCGCTCCCGGCTCGACGAGCTCTCCCGCGCCGTGGTGCGTGCCTCGTCCGGACACGCGGGCAGCACCGACCTGATCACCCTGGTCCATCCCGACCTGGTGGTCGGGTTCCGCGCCCTGTCCGTCGAGGTCCTCCTTCTCGACGGCGACGTGTTCGCGCCGGGGCCGGGGATCGTCGCCGAGTGGGCCGACGAGGTGCGTACCGCCGTGGAGGAGGCCAGCCGACGAGCGTGGGACCGGGAGACGTTGGTCGTCGTGGACCGGGACCGGGTCTGGGGGGACGACGAGCTGGACCGGGCCCATCATCGAGACCTGGCCGGTCACCTCGTGGACCACGCGGCGCACGAGCTGTTGCTGGTGCCCGTGGGATCGGGAGGCGAGCCGATCGGCGTCCTGGTCGTGGTCCGTGACTCGGCGGCGGACCGCTGGACCATCGGCGAGGGCCACGGGGCCGTCGCCGTGGGTCACGACCTGGGCCGGGCGCTGCTCAGCGCCCGCGCGTACGAGCGCGAGGTGCAGCTGGTCGAGCAGCTGCGGCGCGTCGACGACCACCGTCGCCAGCTGGTGGCGACGATCTCGCACGAGCTGAAGACGCCCTTGGCCGCCATCCTCGGGCACGTGGACCTGCTGCACGACGACGGCACGCTCGGTCCCGACGCGAACACGTCCCTCGACGTGCTCGACCGCAGCACCTCGCGCCTCGTCTCGCTCGTGGACAACCTGCTCATGCTCAGCCGCCTGGAGAGCGCGGACACACCGCCGGTCGACGAGGTGGTCGAGCTCGGCGGCCTGCTCGACGAGGTCATGCTCGACGAGGCCGCGCTCGCCGCGCTCGGCGGGGTCACGCTCCACCGCACCACGCGGGGGAGCGGGATGACGGTTGCCGGTGACCGGGAGGAGCTGCGTCGCCTGATGGCGAACCTGATCAGCAACGCGGTGAAGTACGCCCGGGCCGGAGGAACCGTGCGAGTGTCACTGGCGGCGCACGACGGTCACGTGGTCTTCTCCTGCGCCGACGACGGCATTGGGATCTCCGCCGAGGACCAGCTGCGCCTGAGCGAGGAGTTCTTCCGCTCGACCAACCCGGACGCGGTCCGGCGTGCCGGCACGGGCCTGGGCCTGGCCATCGTCCGGCGCATCCTCAGCCGCTGCGGTGGCCGCCTCGAGGTGGAGAGCGAGCTCGACTCCGGGACGACGATGACGGTGATCCTGCCCGCGGCCGGGGATGCGCCGACAGCTGCTGGTGCTACGGCTGGGTCGTGAAGTCGATGAGCTCTTCCACCCGGCCGAGGAGGGCGGGCTCGAGGTCGGCGTAGGACGTGACGCGGCCGAGGATGTGCTTCCAGGCGCGGGCGATGTCGGCCTGGTCGCGGTGCGGCCAGCCGAGCTGCTGGCAGGTGCCGGTCTTCCAGTCGATGCCGCGCGGGACCGAGGGCCACGTCGCGATGCCGAGCCGGTCGGGCTTCACGGCCTGCCAGACGTCGATGAACGGGTGACCGACGACCAGCACGTGCTTGCCGACGGGGGAGCGGGCGATGCCCTGCGCGATCCGCGCCTCCTTCGACCCCGGGACGAGGTGATCGACGAGGACGCCGACACGGCGGTCGGGGCCGGGACGGAAGTCGCGCAGGTGGTCGGCGAGGTCGTCGACACCGCCGAGGTACTCCACGACGACGCCCTCGATCCGCAGGTCGTCGCCCCACACCTTCTCGACCAGCTCGGCGTCGTGACGGCCCTCGACGAAGATCCGGCTGGCCCGGGCGACCCGGGCCTTGGCGCCCTGCACGGCGACCGACCCGGACGCCGTACGCGTGGGGGCCGCGGGCGCGCCCGACCGGACCGGGCGGGTGAGGATGACCGGCTTGCCCTCGATCAGGAAGCCGGGGCCGAGCGGGAACGTACGCCGCTTGCCGCGGCGGTCCTCGAGCGTGAGCGTGTCGATGTCGCGGTCGACGGCGACGACCTCGCCGCACCAGTCGGTGGTGACCTCCTCGACGACCATGCCGATCTCCGTCGGCACCTCCACGGCGCGACCTTTGCGCGGGGCTTTCCAATCACCCGAAAGGACGTCGGTTCCGTAGCGATCGAGAGGCACCGCACTACGGTAGGCACCCACACACGATCTCGGGGGAGGCCACGCCGTGACCACGCGCGCGACCACGTCACACCAGCACGTCCAGCACATCCAGCACGTCACCGCGGTCCGACCCGCGCGGCGCCCGACCCGCTGGGGGCGGGTCCGGGCCCTCCTGACGCGGGAGCAGGGCGAGGAGGACGGCGTCTTCCGCCCGGTGCGGCTGCCGATGTGGATCGACCTCGGCATCTCGGCCGCGATCATCCTGGTCGTGGCCGCCAGCTTCGTCGGCTTCATCGTGTGGCTCGCCCGGACCCAGGGCCGCTGATGGCGCGCAACCGGCCCACGCAGCAGTCCGCGATCGCCAGGTCGTTCGGCGGTCGCAGCGGCTTCGTCTCCGAGGAGCTCACCAGCCGGGACCAGCCGGGCGAGCAGATGAGCCGGTGGGAGCGCAGCGCCGCCTGGCTCAACTGGCGGGACTCGCACAACCACTACGAGGAGTACGCCGACGACAACCGGTTCCGCTTCGGCCGCCTGCTCCCGTCCTACGAGCTGGTGATCGCCATCGGCATCGCACTCGTCTTCGTCGGTGGCTACGCGGTGTTCATCGCGTTCCTCGCGCTGACGCGCTAGCCCGCTGACCTGCGCCAGTGCTGCGCACTGGCCCCTGAGTCGCGGGGAGACTCACGGTGCATCCCGGGCGTGTCGCCGGCCCGGGACGGCCGTTCTGGCCCGTGAGTCCCTGGGAGACTCACGGGCCAGTGCTCGGTGACTCAGCCCGCGGCGGGGCCGTCGGACTGGTCGGACTCGTCGTCCACTTCCTCACCCGGGTCCGGGTCCGAGTCCGAGTCCGAATCGCTCGACGACTCGACCGGCGGGTTCCCCAGGTCCTCCTGGGTGGCGTCCATCTCGAGCTCGTCGCGGTCCTTGGTCTCCTCCGCGTCGGGATCGAGCGGCTCCGCCAGCGGATTGTCCTCGCCGGGCTGGAGGTCGTCGGGGAGCTGGTCGTCGGAGATCCCGCCGAGCGTGGCCCCGTCGGGCGAGGCCGTACCGCCGGTGTGGTCGGCGTCTGCCTCGCTGGTGCCGCTCGAGGACTTCGGGGTGTCGGTCGACTGGTCGTTGTCGGAATCCGGGGCGTTCTCGCTCATGAACCAGTCCTACCGGGCGCCCAGCAGGCGGGCCAGCCCCGGAGGGGTGGGGGTCAGACCAGCGGGAGCCGCTTCTGGCTGCGGGGGAGGTGCTCGTAGCCCAGCCGCACAGCGCTCTCCAGCAGGGCGGGGTCCCACGGCCACTCGCCCTCGGCGAGTGCCTGCGACTGCGGTACGCCGCGGGAGGCGAGGTCGCGGATGGTCTCGGCGATCACGCCCATCTCGGCCCGCTGGTCCTGCACGAAGTCCTTGTCGACGACCGTGCCGTGACCCGGCACCACGACCGTCGCGTCCGACATCAGGCTGATCACGAGGTCCAGGGTCGTCGGCCACTCCAGTGGCCAGGAGTCGTCGCCGATGAACGGCGGGTCGGACTCCTCGATGAGGTCGCCGCCGAGCAGGACGTCGGCGTCGGGCACCCGGACGACGAGGTCGCCCGCGGTGTGGCCGCGCCCGGGGTGGATCAGCTCGACCGCGCGGTCGCCGAGGTCGAGCTGGACGGCGGAGGAGAAGGTGTGGGTCGGCAGGTGCAGGGTGGTCGCGAGGACCTCCTCGCGGCGCGGGTGGTCGGTGGCCTGCTCGTAGTGCGCGAACGTGTGGCCGGCCGACACCTCGATGTGGTCGCGCGCCCACTCGGTGGCGTGGATCGGCATCTCGCCGAACTGCTCGACCATGGTCGCGTTGCCGAAGTGGTGGTCCCAGTGCTCGTGGGTGTTGACGATCCCGGTGAGCGGGCCCGCGCCCAGGCGGCGCACGTCGTCGGCGACGACCCGCGCGGCCTCCGCCGAGCCGTGCGTGTCGACCATCAGCAGCCCGTCGGAGCCGCCGACCAGGGTGATGTTGACGTGCATCCAGTCGTAGTGCGCCACCCAGACCCGTGGCGCGACCTCGGTGAACCAGGACGTGGTGTCGGGCATGCGTCGGACCCTACGGGCTGCTAGTAGAGTTGGCACTCCCATCAGACGAGTGCCAGACACGAGTGCCGGCGAGGAGGTCCCGTGGTCGACGACCGCAAGCTCGACGTGCTGCGCGCGATCGTCGAGGACTACGTCGCGACCGAGGAGCCGGTCGGCTCCAAGGCCCTCGTCGAGCGGCACGGCCTCGGCGTCTCGCCGGCGACGGTCCGCAACGACATGGCGGCGCTGGAGGAGGAGGGCTACATCCACCAGCCCCACACCAGCGCCGGCCGGGTGCCGACCGACAAGGGCTACCGGCTCTTCGTCGACAAGCTCGCCACCCTCAAGCCGATGAGCACGGCCGAGCGTCGTGCGATCTCCACGCTCCTCGACGGTGCCGTCGACCTCGACGACGTCGTGCAGAAGTCGGTGCGGCTGCTGAGCCAGCTGACGCGCCAGGTCGCGATCGTGCAGTACCCCACGCTCTCCCGCTCGACCGTCCGCCACGTGGAGCTCGTCGCGCTCACGCCGACGCGGCTGATGCTGATCCTGATCCTCAGCACCGGCCGGGTCGAGCAGCGCCTCGTCGAGCTGGAGACGGCGCTTGCCGACGCCGAGCTCGCCGAGCTCCGGGTCGCGGTCAACCGCGCCACGGCCGGGGTGCAGATCGCGGCGGCCGCGGCTGCGCTGGGCGACCTGCCCGACGCCGTACGCCCCGAGCAGGCCGACAGCACCCGCTCGATCGTGACCGTGCTGGCCGAGGCGATGTCCGACCACCGCAGCGATGAGCGCGTCGCCGTGAGCGGCACCGCCAACCTCGCCCGCTACGGCGACTTCGACACCGCCGTCCGCCCGCTCCTCGAGGCCTTGGAGGAGCACGTCGTGCTGCTCAAGCTGCTGGGGGAGTCGGGCGCCGACGCCGTCACCGTCCGCATCGGCCACGAAGGCCCCTACTCCGAGCTCGCCGCGACCAGCGTCGTGGCCACCGGCTACGGACCGATGGACGCCCACCTCGGCTCCCTCGGCGTGGTCGGACCGACCCGCATGGACTACCCCGGATCCATGGCCGCCGTGCGTGCCGTCGCGCGCTACGTGTCCCGGATCCTCGATGAAGGAAACCAGTGACCCAGGACCCCTACGAGATCCTCGGCGTCTCCCGCGACGCGAGCGCCGACGACGTCAAGAAGGCCTACCGCAAGCTGGCCCGCCAGCTGCACCCCGACGTCAACCCGGATCCCGAGACGCAGGAGCGCTTCAAGGACGTCTCGCGCGCCTACGAGGTGCTCAGCGACCCGCAGAAGCGGGCGGCCTACGACCGGGGCGGCGACGCCTTCAGCCAGGGCTTCGGCGGCGCCGGCCAGGGCTTCTCGTTCACCGACATCATGGACGCGTTCTTCGGCGGCGGCGCTGCTGCCGGCACCGGCTCCCGCGGTCCTCGCTCGCGGGCCCGGCGCGGCCAGGACGCCCTCATCCGCCTCGACGTGGCGCTGGCCGACGCGGCCTTCGGGGTCACCCGCGACCTCAAGGTCGACACCGCGCTGACCTGCGAGGCCTGCCACGGCGAGGGCACGGCCCCCGGGACGTCGCCGATCGCCTGCGAGACCTGCCACGGACAAGGCGAGGTCGCCGTCGTGCAGCGCTCGTTCCTCGGCGAGATCCGCACGCTGCGCCCGTGCGCGGCCTGCCGCGGCTACGGCTCGATCATCCCCGACCCCTGCCGCGAGTGCTCGGGCGACGGCCGCGTCCGCTCGCGCCGCACCCTGACCGTGAAGATCCCCGCGGGCGTCGACCACGGCACCCGCGTGCAGCTGTCCGGCCAGGGTGAGGTCGGCCCGGGCGGCGGCCCCGCCGGTGACCTCTACGTCGAGATCCACGTCGAGCCGCACCCGACCTTCACCCGCCACGGCAACGACCTCCACACGACGGTCTCCCTGCCGATGACGGCCGCCGCTCTCGGCACCCACCTCACGCTGCCGCTCCTCGAGGCGGACCTGAAGCCGTCCGAGTCCGACGGCAAGGACGACGAGAAGCCGGTCACGACGTACGACCTCGACGTCCGCCCCGGCACCCAGTCGGGCAGCGAGCAGGTGATCCGCGGCTTCGGCGTGCCGAGCCTGCGTGGTGGTCGCGGCGACCTGGTGGTCAGCATCAAGGTCGACACCCCGACGCGGCTCGACCCGCGCCAGGAGGAGCTGCTGCGCGAGCTGGCCGCGATCCGCGGCGAGGAGTCGCCGGACGGCCAGAACGAGGCGCCGACCCGCGGCATGTTCGGTCGGCTCCGCGACGCCTTCCAGGGCTGACGCGTGTCCCTGCCGGTCCACCTCGTCGAGTCACTGGCCGGCGCGACGCCCGGCTCGCTCGTGGAGGTCACGGGCGACGAGGCGCACCACGCGGTCGCCGTACGCCGCCTGCGTGAGGGCGAGCAGGTCGTCCTGACCGACGGCCGGGGCACCTCGGTCACGGGGTCGGTCGCGTCGACCGGCAAGCGGGTGTTCGCCGTCTCGGTCGGGTCGGTGACTCACGACGACCGCCCCGAGCCTGCGATCACCGTCGTCCAGGCGCTGCCCAAGGGCGACCGCGGCGAGCTCGCCGTCGAGGTGCTGACCGAGGTCGGCGTCGACCGCGTCGTGCCGTGGGCCGCCTCGCGCTCCGTCGCGGTCTGGAAGGGCGAGCGCGCCGCGAAGTCCCACGCCAAGTGGCAGGCCACCGCCCGCGAGGCCGCCAAGCAGTCGCGCCGCTCGTGGCTGCCGACCGTCATGCCTCTGGCGTCGACCGCCGACCTCGCAGCCATCGTCGCCGAGGCCGACCTTGCCGTCGTGCTCCATGAGGACGGGACCGACCCGCTCAGCGCCGTCGTCGTCCCCACCACGGGGCGGATCGTGGTCGTCGTCGGTCCGGAGGGCGGGATCTCGCCCGAGGAGCTCGACGCCCTCGCCGCCGCGGGGGCGCAGGCCGTACGGCTGGGTGCCGAGGTGCTGCGCACCTCGACCGCCGGCGTGGTCGCCGTCGCGGCCCTGCTGTCGCGCACCGACCGCTGGGCCTGATCCCTCAGTCGACGACGGTGATCGTGCGGGTGTCGGTGTGGGGCAGTCCGCTGCCGGACGGGTCCGGGGCGCGGGCGACGACGTCGTAATCGCCCGGAGCGATGCCGGTGAGGTCGAAGGTGACCACGAAGGGACGAAGGCCGTCGCCGCCTTCTTCGGACCTGGCGGTTCGCTCGACCACGGGTTCGTCGCCGGTGACGGGCACGAGCCCCACTGTGACGGCGCCGCCGGCCGTCCGGCCGAGTCCACGGACGACAAGGGCCTCGTCCTGGTCGACGAGGAGGTTCTCCGCGGGGTCGGTCAGCGACACGTCGGCCAGCACGCCGCGATCGGGGGCGGCGTCGAGGGGCTCGGCCGTCGACACGCCGAGGATCTGGTCGGTGGGCCGGTCGAACAGCAGCAGCCGCACCGGGAGCCGCTGGCCCGCCGCGTCCTGCGCGGTCCGGACGAGTGCCTCCACCGCGAGCCCGGCCTCCTGCGCGGGCAGGTAGCCCCGGCTGCGGAGGTCGCGCTGCGGGTCACCTCCGAGGCTCACCTCGATCACTCCGTCCGCCGCGAGGCGCGCCGAGGCCGTGGTCAGGGGCGGCCAGACGGAGCGGTAGTCGGTGTCCACCGGGTACTGCTTGCGCCCGCGCTCGTCGCGGCCCGCGGCCGCCCGGACCGCGCCGTCGAGCGGACTGCCGTCGACGACGCGGACCTCGCGGAAGAGGCGGGGCCCGTCGGGGGTGTCGCTGAGGTAGTAGACGGTCACCGCGGTTCCCGGCCCGGTCGCGTCGGGGTCCGAGGCGGTCGAGGGCACCGGCAGCGCGGGTGCGGCTGGTTGCGGCGACGTACGCGTCGAGTCCCCCCGGGCGACGGCGAACGCCGCCAGCACCGAGGCAACGACCAGGACGACTCCGACGGCCGCCAGGCGTCGCCGCGACGACCGCCCGCTCCTGTCCCGGGCCTCGGCCAGGAGCTCCTCGAGGCGATCTCCGGGGTCCACGCCCTGCGCCACCTGGCTGAAGAGGCGCGCCATGCGGGTGTCGTCGCTCGTCATTCCCGGTCCCACCAGTCACCGAGGAGCTCACGCAGGGCCTGACCACCCCGGTGCGCGTGCGTCTTGACCGCACCGGGCGAGATCCCGAGCGCGTCCGCGATCTGCGCCTCCGACCAGTCGAGGTAGTGCCGGAGCACGAGCACCTCGCGCTGGCGGTCCGACAGGTGCCGCAGTGCGTCGCGCACGGCGTCGCGGCGGCCGGCGGCGTCGACCGGCGTCTCGACCACCACCTCGGCCCGGGGTGCGGTCCGTGCGTGCCTCTCGACCACCACCCGGTGACGCAGTGCCGAGCGCGATCCGTTCACGACCGCCTGGGTGAGGTAGGCCATCGCCCGATCGGCATCACGCAGCCGCGACCACCGACGATGCAGCGCGATGAACGCGTCCTGCACCACGTCCTCCGCGGCGGTCTGGTCGTGCAGCAGCAGCACCGCGAGCCGGACCAGCCGTCGCCAGTGGGCGGCGTACAGCTGTTCGACCGCCGAGTCCGCGTCGGCGCCCCGGAGATCGAGGTCCTCTGCCACGCCCACCCTCCCTCGACGCGGTCCGGGCCAGTCGGTCTGGATGGTCACGCAGTGGGACGCCCCAGCACGCGGACCGGTTGACGCCTACCCGACGGTGATCGTCTTCGTGTCGATCGACGGCCCGTCGCCCTCGGCGCCGCCCGACGGGTCGTCGGTCTCGCACTGGACGACGACCTCGCCGCTGATGCCCTCGAGGGTGAAGTCCACCTCGAATGGGAACAGCCGGTCCTCCATCCAGCCCTCCGCCTGGTAGGGCTGGAGCAGCATCTCGACCCCGTCGGCCGAGAGTCGGCACGGTCCGGACGCCTCGAAGGAGTTGGCCACGCCGGTCACCGTCAGGACGTCGTCGGTGACGGTGGCGCCCTCCTCGGGGGAGGTGATGTTGACGAGGTTGAGGGTCTCGAGCGCGCTGGCCTGCTCGAACGGCTTGGTCGTGGGGAGGCCGAAGATCTGCGGCTCGGTGTCGGGACGCCCGATCGTCACCGGGATCCGCTCCTGCTGCACCCCCTGGAGCGTGTAGACGAGCTGCTGCACCGCCAGCCGTGCGTCACGCTTCGTCATCCCGTCCGGGCGCTCCGAGAAGCCGTCGGTGGGGACCTCCACGTAGAGCACCCCGTCGGTCGCCTCGACCAGCGTGACGTCGATCTCGGGCCACAGCGTGCGGTAGTCGGGGTCGTCGGGCTGGCCGCCACCCATCACGAGGCGCGCGGCCTCGGTGAGCGGGTCGCCCTGCACCCTGTGGAACTCGCGGAACAGCCGCGGCTCGCCACCCGGGCCGTCTCCGACCCAGTAGATCGGCACGGCGGTGCCGTCGTCATCGGTGGGCGAGGAGGTGGGCGAGGAGGTGGGGGTCTCGCTCGCCTCGGTCGGCTTCGGCTTGTCGGTGCCCCGCTTCGCCGGCTCGTTCGTGTCGCCCGAGGTCGGCACTGGGTCATCGCTGCCGCACGCGGCGAGGCCGAGGGTGCAGAGCAGGGCAACGGCGGCGGACGCGCGCGCAGGTCGTCGTACGGACAGGCGGCGGGCGGGGAAGGTCATGTTCTTCACGGTAGTTGGACGTAGCCGTCCCCCGATCGGTCCCACGCCGCCTAGTCTGGTCCGGTGAGCACCGTTGCCGACTGCGTCTTCTGCAAGATCGTGGCGGGCGAGATCCCGGCCGAGGTGCTCGGCCGCAGCGACGACGCGATCGCCTTCCGCGACCTGAACCCGCAGGCGCCGTTCCACGTGCTCGTCGTGCCGTTGGACCACCACGAGAACGCTGCCGAGTCCGCGGCCGCCGACCCGGCGAGCCTGGGCCGCGCTGTGGCGCTCGCCGACCAGGTGGCCAAGGAGGCCGGGAACGCCGACTACCGGATGATCGTCAACACCGGTGCCGGCGCCGGCCAGACCGTCTTCCACACCCACGTCCACGTGCTCGCCGGGGCAAGCGGCATGACCGAGGCACTGGTCTGATGCCGCGCCGTCGCGCATGGGCCGCCCTCCTCGCCACCGGCCTGCTGACGCTGTCCGCGTGCGGTGGCGGTGGGGCCGATGGCGACAGCGCCACCCAGCCGCCCGACGTCACGCAGGGCGCGTCGAGCAGCCCGGACGGTGAGGTCACCGTGGGCCACGACGGCCACCAGGTGAAGCCGGCCAAGGCACGCCCGCTGCGTGCGGGAGAGACGCGTACGACGATCGCGATGCCCGGCAGCTACACGCCGTCCGCGCCCTACGGCACCGGCACCGACGACTACCGGTGCTTCCTGCTCGACCCCGAGCTGGACCGGCCGGCGTGGCTCACCGGGACCCAGATCCTCCCGGGCAACCCCGATGTCGTGCACCACGTCATCCTCTTCCAGGTTCCGCCCGAGCAGGTCGCAGCGGCCGAAGCCAAGGACGCCGCGGAGGAGGGCGAGGGGTGGACCTGCTTCGGCGGCACCGGCCTCGACCGGTTCCAGAACGTCGACCGGTCGTCGTGGATCGGCGCGTGGGCTCCAGGTGGCGAGGAGTCGGTGATCAAGCCCGGCTTCGGCATCCGACTCGCGAGCGGCAGCCGCATCGTGATGCAGGTGCACTACAACCTGCTCGCCGGGCAGGAGCCCGACACCTCGGCAACGCAGTTGCGGCTCGCTCCCGCGAAGCGCGACTACCAGTCCCTCAGCACCATGCTCCTGCCCGCGCCCGTCGAGCTGCCCTGCCGCCCGGAGCACGACGACATCGACCGCTGCGACCGCGCGGACGCCGTGGCCAGCGTCAAGGAACGCTTCGGTGCCGAGGGCAACACGGCCGACCTGCTCCACGTCTTGTGCGGGGGCGAGCCGAAGCCCGGTGAGACCCAGTCCTGTCTGCGCACCCTCTCCGAGCCGATCACCATCCACGGCGTCGCCGGACACATGCACCTGCTCGGCCGCTCGATCAGGATCGAGGTCCGCCCCGGGACGCCCGAGGCGCAGACCATCCTCGACATCCCGGTCTGGGACTTCGACGACCAGGGGAGCAGGTCGATCGAGCCCATCACCCTGCAGCCGGGCGAGCAGGTCGAGGTCACCTGCACCCACGTCCAGTGGCTGCGCGACAAGCTGCCGGCCTTCGAGGGCCAGCCCGACCGCTACGTCGTGTGGGGTGAGGGCACCACCGACGAGATGTGCCTCGGCATGCTGCAGGTCACCCGGCCCTGAGCCGGAGCAGCACCACCCTTACTCAGGTGTGCCGTACGCCGACCGCTCGGTAGCATGGAAGGGCTCCGCCACCGACCCGGAAGGCCGCCCGTCACGGGCATCCATGACTGACACGACCCGCAGCACGCAGCAGGACAAGCCGACGCACACCGTCGTGGTCCCCAACAGCATCGACATGGTCTCCGTCCTGGGTCCGGGCGACGAGCACCTCCGGCTGATCGAGCGGGCCTTCGACGCGACCGTCCACGTCCGCGGCAACCGGATCACGCTCGCCGGCGACTCCGCGGAGGTCGCGTCGGCCGAGCGGCTGCTCGACGAGATCGTGACGCTCGTGCGCACCGGCCAGGGCGTCACCGGCGAGACCGTCGAGCGGATCATCCAGATGCTCCGCACGGAGACGCAGGAGCGCCCGGCCGACGTGCTGAGCCTCAACATCCTCTCCAACCGCGGCCGCACGATCCGTCCGAAGACGCTCAACCAGAAGCGCTACGTCGAGTCGATCGACACCAGCACGATCACCTTCGGCATCGGCCCCGCCGGCACTGGCAAGACCTACCTCGCGATGGCGAAGGCCGTGCAGGCGCTGCAGGCCAAGGAGGTCAACCGGATCATCCTGAGCCGCCCGGCCGTCGAGGCGGGGGAGCGGCTCGGCTTCCTCCCCGGCACGCTGAGCGAGAAGATCGACCCCTACCTGCGTCCGCTCTACGACGCGCTGCACGACATGGTCGACCCCGACACGATCCCCAAGCTGCTCGCCGCCGGCACCATCGAGGTCGCGCCGCTGGCCTTCCTGCGCGGCCGCTCGCTCAACGACTCCTTCATCATCCTCGACGAGGCGCAGAACACGACGCCCGAGCAGATGAAGATGTTCCTCACCCGACTCGGCTTCGGCTCGCGCATCGTCGTCACCGGCGACACCAGCCAGGTCGACCTCCCCTCCGGCACCAAGTCCGGACTGAGGGTCGTCGAGGGCATCCTCGAGGGCGTGGAGGACATCACGTTCTGCCGGCTCACCGGCACCGACGTCGTACGCCACCGGCTCGTCGGGCGCATCGTCGAGGCCTACGAGGTCTTCGACGCCGACAGCGAGCGCACCGGCCCGAAGAAGGCCGAGCGCGGACCGAGGAGCCAGGCATGAGCATCGAGGTCCTCAACGAGTCGGGCCACGAGTTCGACGTACGCCGGCTGTCCCGGCTCGCACGCTTCGTGATGGACCAGATGCGGGTCCACCCGCAGGCCGAGCTGTGCATCAAGGCCGTCGACGAGGACACCATCGCCGCGCTCAACGGGCAGTGGATGGACAAGGAGGGCCCGACCGACGTGCTGGCCTTCCCGATGGACGAGCTGCGCCCCGGCCGGGTCAACGAAGAGCCCGAGGAGGGCGTGCTCGGCGACCTGGTCCTCGCGCCGGCCGTCGCCGAGCGGCAGGGCGAGGAGGCGGGCCACGGCCGCGAGGCCGAGATCGACCTGCTGACGGTCCACGGCATCCTCCACCTCCTCGGCTACGACCACGCCGAGCCCGAGGAGCACGCCGAGATGTTCGGCCTCCAGGGCGAGCTGCTGGACAAGTGGCGCGCCGCACCCGACGCCGACTGAGGTGACCGACGTGACCGCCGACCTCTGGCAGCTCGGCTCCGCCACCCTGCTGGTCCTCCTCGCCGGGCTCTTCTCCGCCGCCGACGCCGCGCTCAACGGGTTCTCCCGCGCCCGCGCGGAGGAGCTCCGGTCCGACGGCGTCGCCGGTGCCCGTCGCCTCGTGCAGATCCTCGACGACCCGCCGCGCTACCTCAACACCGCGCTGCTGATGCGCCTGCTGTGCGAGATCAGCGCGATCGTCCTCGTCGGGGCCTGGTCGCGCGACGCCTACCAGGACGCGCTCGTGCCGAGCGTGCTCACGACCGTCGGCGTCATGCTGGTCGTCTCCTTCGTCGTGATCGGGGTCGCGCCGCGCACGCTCGGCCGCCAGCACGATGCCCGGGTCGCGCTGCTCTCCGCCGGCCCCCTGTCGCTCGTGACCACGATCCTGGGCCCGATCCCCGCGCTGCTGATCCTGCTCGGCAACGCGATCACCCCGGGCCGCGGCTTCAGCGAGGGACCGTTCTCGACCGAGACCGAGCTGCGCGAGCTGGTCGACCTGGCCGAGGCGTCCGCCGTGATCGAGTCGGGCGAGCGCCGGATGATCCACTCCGTCTTCGAGCTCGGCGACACCACCACCCGGGAGGTGATGGTGCCGCGTCCCGACGTCGTCTACGTCGAGCGGCACAAGAACATCCGCCAGACGCTCTCGCTCTTCCTGCGCAGCGGCTACTCCCGGATCCCGGTGATCGAGGAGAACCTCGACGACATCGTCGGCATGGCCTACCTCAAGGACCTCGTCCGCCGTGACTTCGAGGCACCCGACGTGGAGTTCACCCAGCGGGTCGACGAGGTGATGCGCCCGGTCCACTACGTGCCGGAGTCCAAGCCGGTCGACGCGCTGCTCACCGAGCTCCAGGCGCGCCGGCAGCACATCGCCGTGGTCGTCGACGAGTACGGCGGCACGGCCGGGCTGATCACCATCGAGGACGTGCTCGAGGAGATCGTCGGCGAGATCACCGACGAGTACGACGTCGACGAGGTCGAGGTCGAACGCCTCGAGGGCGGCGCCATCCGGGTCTCCTCGCGCTACCCGGTCGACGACCTCGACGAGATCGTCGGCTTCGACGTCGAGGACGAGGACGTCGACAGCGTGGGCGGCCTGATGGCCAAGCACCTCGGCAAGGTCCCGATCCCCGGGTCGGTCGTGGAGTGCCACGGCCTCCGGCTCGAGGCGGAGCGCGCGACCGGTCGGCGCAACAAGATCGAGACCGTGCTGGTCACGGTGCTGTCCGAGGACGGTGAGGACGCCGCTGCCGACGCCCCCACCCAGGTCACCTCCGGCGGCCGCTGACCACGACGTACTCCCACCGCATCCGGCCCGAGCCCTCGTCGGCGCTTGCAGCCAGTGCGTCCAGCGCCGCGTCGAGCTCAGTGATCCGGTCGGGCTGGTCGGCCAGCCCGCGGTAGGCCATCAGCGTCGGGCCGTAGTTGTCGCGGAAGTAGGTCCGGAAGTCCGTCGGTCCGTTGAACAGGTCGACGTCGACGTGGTCGCGCTCGAAGGCCAGGTCCTCGACCCGGTCGCCGAGCAGGTCGCGCACGTGCGCCTCGCTGCCCCACAGCGGCGGCGGCTGCACGCCCGCCGGCGGCGGCGGCACGAAGTCGCGCATCGTGGCGAACAGGCGTCCGATGAAGCCCTCCGGCGTCCAGCTCAGCAGGCCGAACCGGCCACCCGGCCGCAGCACCCGCACGACCTCGTCGGCCGCTGCCTGGTGGTGCGGCGCGAACATCACGCCGACCGTGCTCATCACGACGTCGTACGACGCCTCGGGCCAGGGCAGTGCCTCGGCGTCGGCGACCTGCCAGTCGATGCCGGCGTCCGGGTGCTCGGCCCGGCCGATGTCGAGCAGCTCGGGCGTGAGGTCGGAGGCGACCACCGACGCGCCGGTGCGGGCCGCCGGGACGGCCGCGTTGCCGGTCCCGGCGGCGATGTCGAGGACCCGCTCACCGGAAGTGATCCCGAGCGAGGCGACGAGCCGCTCGCCGAGGACCGGGATGATCTCGCGGGCCACCCGGTCGTAGTGGCCGGAGGCCCACATTGCGCGGTGCCGGTCCTTGAGTGCGGTGTCCGAGGGTGCCGTGGTCGGCGTGGTCATGGTGGTGCTCCTCCCGTGGGTCCGTGGTGGTGACGACGCTAGGAGCGGTCGGACCAGACCGACGAGTGCACGATCTGTACTACCCCGATCGGGCGGCGTACCGTGCCCACCATGGGCGCGAGCTATCGCCAGTTCTGCCCCGTCAGCAAGGCCATGGAGCTGCTCGACGAGCGCTGGACGCTGCTCGTGGTCCGTGAGCTGATCCTCGGCAGCCAGCACTTCAACCAGCTGCGCCGCGGGCTGCCGCGGATGTCGCCGACGCTGCTGTCCCGACGGCTCCAGCAGCTCACCCGAGCAGGCATCGTGTGCCGCGAGGAGACCGGGGGAGAGGTGCGCTACCTGCTCACCGACGCGGGTCTCGAGCTGCGCCCGGTCGTCGAGGCACTCGGCGTCTGGGGCACCCGCTGGATCCCCGACCTCGCGGATCCCGACCTCGACCCCAAGCTGCTGCTGTGGGACATGCACCGAAACGTCGACCACGACGCGCTGCCACCCCGGCGGACCGTCGTGGCGTTCGAGTTCCGCGACGTCGCGCCGGGCGTCGCCCGGTGGTGGCTGGTGATCTCACCCGACGACGTCGACGTCTGCGACGACGACCCCGGCGACGAGCCCGCGGCGCGGCTGGAGACCTCCCTGCGGACCCTCACCGAGGTCTGGCGCGGCGACCGCACCTGGGCGAGCGCGGTGGGCGACGCGTCGATGCGGGTGCACGCCACCGGTGACGTCGCCAGCGCGCTGCCGGGCTGGTTCCTGCTCTCGCCCTTCGCGGCGGTCCCTCGACCGGCGGCGGTGTCGTCCGTGCCGGAGGCCGCTCACTAGGCTTGACCGCATGAGCGATCAGCCCGACCTCAGCGCCGAGGACGCCAAGCTGGTGACGCTGGCCCGGGCGACGCGCGCGCGTGCCCGCTCCACCGAGGGTGCCGCGGTACGCGACCTCGACGGCCGGACGTACGCCGCTGCGAGCGTCCGTCTCGAGCACCTGCGCCTTTCCGCGCTCGAGGTCTGCGTCGCGATGGCGTTGTCGTCGGGCTCGACCGGGCTCGAGGCCGCGGTGGTGCTGACCGACGGCGACGCCCCCGACCTCGCCGCCGCCATCGACTTCGCGGGACCCGACGTCCCGGTCCTCGTCGGTGACCCACGCGGTGTGGTCCACACCTGGTTGGCGACGCCCGGAGTGTGACGTAGATGGTTGTGCAGCGCAACCATCTGTGACGTAGTCGATAGTCGCTCGCGAGTGTCCGCGCCGGTCGCTAGCGTGCTGCTGTGCGTACCCCGATCGGCTGGGACGAGCACGCTGCAGGAGTGGCGCGGCTCGAGGAGTCCTACGCCTCCCTGCCGTCCGACGCGCCGGTGCGGCTCGCGAAGCGCACGAGCAACCTCTTCCGGGGACGGACGGCGCTGACCGCCGGCCTCGACGTCTCCGGCCTCGACGGCGTGATCGAGGTCGACGGCGACGTCGCCGAGGTGCAGGGCATGTGCACCTACGAGCACCTCGTCGAGGCGACCCTCCCGCACGGCCGGATCCCGCTGGTCGTGCCCCAGCTGCGCACGATCACGCTCGGCGGGGCGGTCACCGGCCTCGGCATCGAGTCGACGAGCTTCCGCAGCGGGCTGCCGCACGAGTCCGTCCTCGAGATGGACGTGCTCACCGGCAGTGGCGAGGTCGTGACCTGCAAGCCAGGCGACGAGCTGTTCGACGCGTTCCCCAACTCCTACGGCTCGCTCGGCTACGCCACCCGGCTGCGGATCGAGCTCGAGCCGGTCCAGGCCTTCGTTGCCCTTCGCCACGTCCGCTTCGACGACGCCCACGCGCTCGCCGAGGCCGTGGAGCGCATCGTCGCGACGCGCGAGTGGGATGGCGAGCGCGTCGACGGCCTCGACGGCGTGGCCTTCGCGCCCGACGAGCTCTACCTGACGCTCGCGCGATGGACCGACGAGCCCGGCCCGACCAGCGACTACGCCGGCCAGCAGGTCTTCTACCGCTCGATCCAGCAGCGGTCGACCGACCGCCTCACGATGCTCGACTACCTCTGGCGCTGGGACACCGACTGGTTCTGGTGCTCACGTGCCTTCGGCGCCCAGCACCCGGTCGTACGACGACTGTGGCCGCGACGGCTGCGTCGCTCCGACGTCTACTGGAAGCTCGTCGCCCTCGACCGCCGCTTCGCCATCGGCGACCGGCTCGACCGGCGCGCCGGCCGGCCCCAGGGCGAGCGTGTGGTGCAGGACGTCGAGGTCCCGGTGGAGCGGCTGACCGAGTTCCTCGCGTGGTTCGACCGCGAGGTCGGCATGCGGCCGGTGTGGCTGTGTCCCCTGCGGCTGCGCGAGCGCGAGTGGCCGGGCTACCCGCTGACAGGCGGCACGACCTACGTCAACGTCGGCTTCTGGGGCGTGGTCAACGTCGGCCCCGACGCCCCGCACTCGCCGCGCAACCGCGCGATCGAGGCGAAGGTCTCCGAGCTCGGCGGCCACAAGAGCCTCTACTCCGAGGCGTTTTACGCCCCGGACGAGTTCGACCGCCTCTACGGCGGCGAGCACCTCGCCCGGGTCAAGGGGGTCCACGACCCCGACGAGCGACTCACGTCCCTCTACGACAAGGTGGTACGACAACGATGAGCTACAAGCTCGACTCCGGTTCCGGCCGGGTGACCGACGGACGGTTGTCCATCGGCGAGGCCATCGGCGGCCTCTTCCGAGGCGGTCTTCCCCTGCGCTTCACCGCCTACGACGGCAGCACGGCCGGACCGCGCGACGCGGAGATCGGCATGCACCTGCGCACCGAGCGCGGCCTGTCCTACCTGATGACCGCGCCCGGCGACCTCGGCCTCGCGCGGGCCTACACCGCCGGCGACCTCGACCTCGTCGGCGTGCACCCGGGCGACCCCTACGACGCCCTGGTCCTGCTCAAGGAGCACACCCACTTCCGGGTGCCGAGCCCGGCCGAGGTCGTGGCCATCGTGCGCAGCCTCGGGCTCTCCCACCTGCGCCCGCCGGCCCCGCCGCCGCAGGAGCACCTGCCTCGCTGGCGGCGCGCCGTGGAAGGTGTGCGTCACTCGCTCACCCGCGACGCCGAGGTCATCTCCCACCACTACGACGTCTCCAACCGCTTCTACGAGATGGTGCTCGGCCCCTCGATGGCCTACACCTGCGCCCTCTACGACCCGCCGACCGCGACGCTCGAGGATGCACAGGCCGCGAAGTTCGACCTCGTCGCCCGCAAGCTCGCCCTCCAGCCCGGGCAGCGGCTGCTCGACGTCGGCTGCGGCTGGGGGACGATGGTGCGCCACGCCGCCCGCGAGTACGGCGTACGCGCCCTCGGGGTGACGCTCTCGGCCGAGCAGGCTCAGTGGGCGCAGGCAGCCATCGAGCGCGAGGGGCTCGCCGACCTCGCCGAGGTGCGCCACCTCGACTACCGCGCGGTGACCGAGACCGGGTTCGACGCGGTCAGCTCGATCGGGCTCATGGAGCACATCGGTGTGCGCAACTACCCCGCCTACTTCGACCACCTGCGGGATCGGCTCAAGCCCGGCGGCCGCCTGCTCAACCACTGCATCACCCGCCCGCACAACGGGAGGCAGCAGACCGGCGCGTTCATCGATCGCTACGTCTTCCCCGACGGCGAGCTCATCGGCTCGGGCACGATCATCGCGGCCGCGCAGGACCAGGGCCTCGAGGTGCACCACTCGGAGAACCTCCGCCTCCACTACGCCTCCACGCTCCGCGACTGGAACCGCAACCTCGTCGAGCACTGGGACGAGTGCGTGGCCGAGGTCGGCGAGGGCACTGCCCGGGTCTGGGGCCTCTACCTCGCCGGCTCGCGAGTCGGTTTCGAGCGCGACGAGGTCGAGCTCCACCAAGTGCTCGCGACCCGCAACCACGACGACGGACGGTCCGGCTTCCCGATGCGTCCCGACTGGTGACGCGGCGATAACCTCGGCGGATGAGCACGCGGGCAGCCCAGTTCAGCGCACGGGTGGTGAGCCGTGAGCCGCTGACGGACCACCTCGTCCGGCTCGTCCTCGACGGCCTCGACGGCTTCGCCAGCACCGGTGTACCCGACGAGTGGGTCGGCCTCGTGGTGCCCGGTCAGTTCCAGAGCCGCTACTACACCGTGCGGTCGTGGGACGGACGCGAGCTGGTCCTCGACATCGTGGTCCACGACGTCGGGCTGGTGACCGAGTGGGCGACGCGCGACTGCGTCGGCGACACGGTCACGATCACCGAGCCCAAGGCCTCCTTCGCGCCACCCGCCGACGCCGCCTGGCTGCTGCTCGCCGGCGACCTGACGGCCATGCCGGCGATGGCCCGCATCCTCGAGAGCCACCCGGACCTGCCGTCCTACGTCCTCGCGGAGGTCCCGGACGACCTCGCCGGTTACCTCCCCATGCACGCCGAGGTGACGTGGCTCGAGCCGCCCGCACCCGGTCAGAGCGCGCTGGCGCAGGTCGTCGAGGGCATCGACTGGCCCGAGGGCGACGGCTACTTCTGGATGGCGGGGGAGTCGGCGCAGATGCGCGCGATCCGCAAGCACCTGATGCGCGAGATCGGCCTCCCGACCAGCCACTACGACGTGATGGGCTACTGGCGCGCGACGCTCGGCCGGCAGCCGCGTGCGGTCGACCCCGGCCCCGTCTGGCGCGCGGGCAAGGCGGCAGGGAAGAGTGACGAGCAGATCTGGGCGGACTACGACGCGGCGCGAGAGGCAACTGATGGCTGACGAGCAGGACGACACCACCGTCGAGCTCGACGAGGACGAGCTGGAGGATGAGGTGGACGACGAGCTCGATGACGAGCTGGACGACGAGTTCGACCTCTCCGGGGTCGCGCCGGCCGGTGCGTTCTACCAGGCGCCGGAGGGATACCGCAGCGGCTTCGCGTCCTTCGTCGGTCGCCCCAACGCGGGCAAGTCGACGCTGACCAACGCACTCGTCGGTCAGAAGATCGTCATCACGTCGTCCAAGCCGCAGACCACCCGCAACGTCGTGCGCGGCATCGTCCACCGCGACGACGCGCAGCTGATCCTCGTCGACACCCCCGGCCTGCACCGGCCGCGCACGTTGCTCGGCGAGCGGCTCAACGACCTCGTCCGCACGACGTGGGCCGAGGTCGACGTCGTCGCGGTGTGCTTCCCGGCCAACGAGAAGATCGGCCCCGGCGACCGGTTCCTCGTGACCGAGCTCGCCAAGGTGCGCCGTACGACCCGCATCGCCGTCGCCACCAAGACCGACCTCGTCACGCCCGAGCAGCTGGGCCAGCACCTCCTCGACATCGCCTCGCTGGGCGCCGAGACGTCGACCGAGTGGGCCGAGATCGTGCCGGTCTCGGCCGTCAAGGGCGACCAGGTCGAGCTGCTGTCCGACCTGCTGGTCGGGCTGCTGCCCGAGGGGCCGCCGCTCTACCCCGACGGCGACCTCACCGACGCGCCCGAGGAGGCGCTGGCTGCCGACCTGATCCGCGAGGCCGCGCTGGAGGGCGTGCGCGACGAGCTGCCGCACTCGATCGCCGTCGTCGTCGAGGAGATGGGCCTGCGCGAGGGCCGGCCCGACGACAAGCCGCTGCTCGACATCGTGGCCAACCTCTACGTCGAGCGCGACTCGCAGAAGGGGATCATGATCGGCCACAAGGGCGCCCGCCTGCGCTCGGTCGGCACGGCCGCGCGCAAGCAGATCGAGGCGCTGCTCGGCACTCCCGTCTACCTCGACCTCCAGGTCAAGATCGCCAAGGACTGGCAGCGCGACCCGCGCCAGCTGCGCAAGCTCGGCTTCTAGGCGTGGAGGTCGACCTCGTCACGGCCGCGACCGACGCGGACGCCGAGGAGCTGTGGCCCGTCTACGCGGAGGTCTTCGAGGAGACCCGTGATCTCGCCTCGTGGCGTGCCGACACGTGGGACCGCCACGTCGCGCGTGCGGGCTTCCGGCTCGCGCGGGTCCGTCGCGGCGGGGAGCTGATGGGTTTCGCCTACGGCCTCACGGGCGAGAACGGTCAGTGGTGGACCGACCGGGTGACGGCGGTCTGGCCCTCCGGCCTCGCCGACGAGTGGCTCGACGGGCACTTCGAGCTCGTGTCGCTCGGCGTACGTCCCGCCGCTCGCGGCCTCGGCGCAGGCGGCGTGCTCCTGGACGCAGTGACCGCGGACCTGCCGCACGACCGCTGGCTGCTCATGACGACCGCAGATCCTGCATACCCGGCGCGGCACCCCTACGCCTCACGCGGCTGGGACCTCGTCGGTCCGGGCCTCAGCGAGAAACAGGTCATCCTCGGTCGCCGGATCTGACCGCTGTGTGCCCCGTGGGTGGCGGCACACGACATCGCGCGAGGACTTGAGTGGCGGCACACGACACCGGATCGGCGCCTCGGAGTGTCGTGTGCCGCCACCCAACGGGGGCCGGGTGTCGTGTGCCGCCACCCAGGTGGGGTCAGCTCCCGTCGCCGGAGGTGACCGCCAGCACGTGCGGCGGCACGGGGCGGTCGGGCCCGAGGTCGGGCGCGTCGACCGGGTCGTCGTACGCCACGCGCATCGGCACGACGCCGGCCCAGACCGGCTCGTCGAGGTCCTCGTCGGGGTCGTCGGGGAAGCCGTCGCCGACCTTGACCGACCACTCGTCGAGCGGGACCCGCAGCACGGTGGTGGCCGCCAGCTCCCTGGCGCGCGGTGCCCGCAGCTCGGCCCAGCGGCCGGGCAGCAGGTGCTCGGTGAGCACCTCGAGCGCGTGCAGCTTCTCCTCGTCTGCGACGAGGGTGGCGGTGCCGAGCACGGTCGCGCTGCGGTAGCGCATGCTCGACTCGAAGGCGGACCGCGCGTAGACGAGGCCGTCGAGGTGCGTGACGCTGACGCAGACCGGAGCGCCGGTCGCGAGCACGCGCATCAGCCGGCTGCCGGTGGACCCGTGCAGGAGCAGGCTCCCGCCGTCGCGGGCGCACGCCATCGGCAGCACGAACGGTTGGCCGTCGACCTGGAAGCCGACCGCTGCCTGGAGCGCCTCGTCGAGGATCGCGTGGAGCGTCGCGACGTCGCGCACCTGCTTCTCGGGCAGCCGGCGCACGTCGGTGCGCTCGCGAGGGGTCATGGGCAGATCATGCCGGGACCCAGCAGATCCCGTAGCGCTGCCCGGCGTCCCACTGCTCCTGCGTCGGACTCTCCTGCGACCAGGTGAAGTCGAGCGGGTCGGCGGCGCTTTCTCGTGCGGCGTCACCGCACGGACCGTCCATCAGGTCGGCGACGGCACCCTTCGACGGCAGCCGCTTGCCCGGGAGGTCGACGGTCGAGACCGCCCTCCACGCGTGCTTCGCGGCGCACCCGACCCGCTTGAACGCCGTGGTGCCGGGCGCTGCGGTGGCGCACATCGCCACGGCCGGAGCGGCGCCGAACCCCTTCGTGGCGCGCGGCAGCGTCAGCAACCGGCGCGGCCCGGCGACGACGACCACGTCGCAGCGGAACCAGTCCGCGCCGGCCTCCGCGCGCTGGGGCGGAGGTGTGAAGTAGACCGATCGGGCCAGGGTCAGCCGCAGCTCCCGTGGCGTACGCCCCAGGTGCTTCGGGAGCCGCGCCGCACAGGTCGTGCGGGCCTGCTTCTGCGCGGCCTGCGAGTCGACGCGACGAACATGACCGGCCTTGGTCGCCAGCTTCAGCCGGCCGACGAAGTAGGTCTCCGCCGTGTGCTTGCGCTTGCACTTCACCGGCTCGGTGCGGCCCACCACGTTGACGGCCTGGCCGAAGGACAGCAGGTGGCACTCGCCGACCTTCGGCGTCGGGCCGGGATCGGGCGGCGGGGTGGTCTCGGTGGGGGTGGTCGACGCCGAGGGCGAGGGGGTGTCGCTCACGGGCTTCGTCGGGGACGACGTGCAACCCGACAGGGCCAGCACGAGCGCCGCGAGCGCGACGAGGGTCCTCATGCCATCACCAGGGCGGCCAGCGTCCCGCCCAGGTCGTACGCCGACTCCCGGTCCGCGTCGGCGACCTCGCCCAGCACCTCCAGGACCGGCGCCGCCTGGCGCCAGCCGAGTGCACCGACGATCGACTGCACCGAGCGCACCGCGCCCGTGGCGTCGTAGCGGCCGTGGACGTAGAGCCCGAAGGGCTTGCGGCCTCCCTTGACCGCCCCTGCCGAGCCGTCGTCGGCGAGCGCGCCGCCGGCCTGGAGGAAGATCGAGTCGAAGAAGTGCTTGAGCGCGCCGCTCATGTAGCCGAAGTTCGCCGGTGTGCCGAGCACGTAGCCGTCAGCGGTCAGCACGTCGTCGGCGTCGGCCTCGAGGGCGGCGCGGACGACGACCTCGACGCCCTCGATCGCGTCGTCCGAGGCACCCGCGACCACCGCGTCGGTCAGGGCGGTGACCGACGGGGTCGGGGAGTGGTGGACCACCAGCAATCGGGGCATGACGTGAGCCTACGAGGCGAGTAGCGTCGATCGACGTGAGCTTCGATGTGGCGGGTGAGGCGTACGACCGGTTCATGGGTCGCTACTCCCAGCCGCTCGCCCGCACGCTGGTCGACTGGCTCGAGGTCGCGCCCGGGCAGCGCGCCGTCGACGTCGGCTGCGGACCGGGCGCACTCACCGCGGTCCTGGTCGAGCGGCTGGGGGCCGACCACGTCGTGGCCGTCGACCCGAGCGAGCCGTTCGTCGCCGCCTGTCGTGACCGCAACCCGGGCGTGGACGTCCGTCAGGGAGGTGCCGAGTCGTTGCCCTTCGACGACGACTCCGCCGACGTCGCGGCCGCCTGCCTGGTCGTGCACTTCATGACCGACCCGGTCGCCGGCGTGCGCGAGATGGCGCGGGTGACCCGGCCCGGTGGCCGGGTCGGCGCCACGGTCTGGGACCTCAGGGGCTCCCGCGCGCCGATGGCGCCGTTGTGGACGGCGATGGCCGAGGTGGCGCCACAGCACCCCGACGAGAGCGACTTCCAGGGCGGGTCGCGCGAGAGCCTGGTCGGCATCCTCGAGCAGGCCGGCCTGACCGACATCGAGGCCGACGAGCTCGCCGTCACCGTCACCCACCCGACCTTCGAGGAGTGGTGGGAGCCCTACCAGCACGGCGTCGGTCCGGCGGGCGAGGCGATCGCCGCCCTCGACCCCGAGGCCCGCACCCGCCTCGAGCAGGTGCTGCGCCGCAACCTCGGCGACGGCCCGTTCGACGTCACCGCGGTGGCGTACGCCGCCCGCGGGCGGGCCTGAGGTGTCCACGTTGTGGCCGGACCCGCGCCGGCACCGGCCGGCGCGGGCTATCGTGAACCCGTCATGATGCGCAGCCGACTCCTCCTTCCCAGCCGCAACGAGGCCTGACACCCCGGCCCCCTCGTTGCGGAGTGTGGTGCGCGCCGGTCGCCCCTGACGCAGACCGAGGAAGTCATGACCAACCTGAGCAACACCAGCAACCAGCAGGGCACCAGCCCGATGCCGTTCGGTCGCTACACGCCGTTCGTCCCCGTCGACGTACCCGATCGCACCTGGCCGACGAAGAAGGTCGAGAAGGCGCCGCGGTGGCTCTCCACCGACCTGCGTGACGGCAACCAGGCGCTGATCGACCCGATGACCCCCGCCCGCAAGCTCACCATGTTCGAGCTGCTGGTGAAGATGGGCTACAAGGAGATCGAGGTCGGCTTCCCGAGCGCGAGCCAGACCGACTTCGACTTCGTGCGCAAGCTCGTCGAGGAGGACCGGATCCCCGACGACGTGCAGATCTCGGTGCTGACGCAGGCCCGTGAGGACCTCATCGAGCGCACGGTCGACTCGCTGGTCGGCGCCCCGCGCGCGACGATCCACCTCTACAACGCGACCGCGCCGCTCTTCCAGCGCGTCGTCTTCAACGTCACCCCCGACGAGTGCCGCAACATCGCGGTGCGGGGGACCGAGATGGTGATGAAGTACGCCGAGGAGCGGCTGGGCGGCATCGTCGGCACCGAGGACTTCGGCTACCAGTACAGCCCGGAGATCTTCACCCAGTCCGACACCGACTTCGCGCTGAGCGTGTGCGAGGCCGTGTCCGACGTCTGGCAGCCGGAGGCCGGCCGCGAGATCATCCTCAACCTGCCCGCCACGGTCGAGATGTCGACGCCCAACACCTACGCCGACCAGATCGAGTACTTCGGCCGCGGCCTGACCCGCCGCGAGCACTCCGCGATCAGCCTGCACCCGCACAACGACCGCGGCACCGCCGTCGCCGCCACCGAGCTGGCGCTGATGGCCGGCGCCGACCGCGTCGAGGGCTGCCTCTTCGGCCACGGCGAGCGCACCGGAAACGTCGACCTGGTCACGCTGGCGATGAACCTGTTCAGCCAGGGGATCGACCCGCAGGTCGACCTGGGTGACATCGACGAGGTCCGTCGAACGGTCGAGTACTGCACCAACCTGCCGGTCCACCCGCGCCACCCCTACGCCGGCGACCTCGTCTACACCGCCTTCTCCGGCTCGCACCAGGACGCCATCAAGAAGGGCCTGGAGGACCTCGACCGGCAGGCGGCCGACCAGGGCGTCGACGTGCGCGACCTGCCGTGGGAGGCGCCGTACCTCCCCATCGATCCCAAGGACGTCGGGCGCACCTACGAGGCCGTGATCCGGGTCAACAGCCAGTCCGGCAAGGGTGGCGTGGCCTACGTCCTCAAGTCCGAGCACAAGCTCGATCTGCCGCGTCGCGCGCAGATCGAGTTCAGCCGGGTCGTCCAGCAGCACACCGACACCGAGGGCGGCGAGATCACCCCCGAGGAGATCTGGGCGGTCTTCCGCGGCGAGTACCTCGACCGTCGCACCCCGCTCGAGCTCGACTCCGTCCACACCTCCAGCGCGGCGGGTGAGAAGGACCAGCTCACCGTCGGGGTGTACGTCGACGGCGAGCGGCAGGAGCTGTCGGGTGAGGGCAACGGACCGATCGCCGCCTTCGTCGATGCGATCTCCGGCCTCGGCCACGACGTGCGGGTCCTCGACTACGCCGAGCACGCGCTCTCGGCAGGCGGCGACGCGATCGCGGCGGCCTACGTCGAGTGCGCCGTCGGCGAGAAGGTGCTGTGGGGCGTCGGGCTCGACGCCAACATCGTCACCGCCTCGCTCAAGGCCGTGATCAGCGCCGTCAACCGGGCGTGAGCAGTACATTCACGTCATGTTGGTGAGCGAGCGGATCGGCCAGTTCTTCGTCGAGTCCGACGGCGGGCGCGACCGGCTGGAGTACACCGAGTACGGCTCGGGCGACCAGTGGGTCGTGCTGCTGCACGGCCTGCTCATGCCGCGGCGGATGCAGCAGCCCCTCGCGCGGGCGATGGCGGCGCAGGGCCTGCACGTTGTCACCCTGGACCTGCTCGGGCATGGCCGTTCGGACCAGCCGGCCGACCCGCTCGTCTACTCGATGACGTCGTTCGGCGAGCAGGTCGTGGCGCTGCTCGACCACCTCGGCGCCGAACAGGCCGTCATCGGCGGGACGTCGCTCGGCGCCAACGTCTCGCTCGAGGTCGCCGTGATCGCGCCCGAGCGGGTCAAGGGCCTGATCGTCGAGATGCCCGTGCTCAACAACGCGCTGGTCGCCGGGATTCTCGCCTTCGTGCCGATCATGCTCGCCGCGCGCTACCTCCCCTTCACCGCCAACACCCTGCAGAAGGTCTCGCGCTCGATCCCGCGGGGGCTCGTGCCGTTCTGGGCGGGCATCGGCCTCGAGACCGTCGACCACCGCGCCGACTCGGTCGCGTCGGTGCTGCACGGCGTGATCTTCGGCCGCCTCGCACCGTCGTCGAGCCAGCGTCGCCGGATCCAGGCGCCCGTCTTCGTCGTCGGCCACCCGATCGACCCGATCCACCCCTTCGTCGACGCTGACATGCTCGCCGCCGAGCTGCCGCACGTCCGGATGGAGCGGGCCACCTCGATCCTCGAGTGGCGCTTCCGCCCGGACCGGCTGACCGCGGCCGCCACGGACTTCGCACTCGACTGCTGGGCCACGGCCGGCGCCGCCGCAGCCACGACCACGGCGCGCGCCCGGAAACGCTGACGCCCTAGCCGGCCGCGGCACCGCGGGTGGGGGAGAATGGTCGCGTGCCCCTCTACCGCGACGAGGCGGTCGTGCTGCGCACCCACAAGCTGGGTGAGGCCGACCGCATCATCACCCTGCTGACACGTCAGCACGGGCGGGTGCGCGCGGTCGCCAAGGGCGTGAGGCGTACGACGTCGCGCTGGGGCTCGCGCCTCGAGCCGTTCACCCACGTCGACCTCCAGCTCGCCGAGGGCCGCAGCCTCGACGTGATCACCCAGGCGGAGACCCTCGACCCGTTCAACTCGCGGCTCGGGCTCGACTACGACCGCTACACCGCGGGCACCGTCATGCTCGAGACCGCCGAGCGGCTCGTGACCGAGGAGAAAGAGCCGGCCGTCCAGCAGTTCCTGCTCCTCGTCGGCGGCCTGCGGGCGATGTCCGGTGGCGAGCACCCGGCCAAGCAGGTCCTCGACTCCTACCTGCTGCGCTCGCTGTCGGTCGCGGGCTACGCCCCGTCGTTCGACCACTGCGTGCAGTGCGGGGTCGAGGGTCCGCACCGCTTCTTCAACCCGTCGGCCGGTGGCGTGCTGTGCGCCTCCGACCGGCTGCCGGGCTCCGCGACCCCCGCCTCCGAGACGGTGGTCGTGCTGGGCGCGCTGCTCGTCGGCGACTGGCCCCTCGTGCACGCCGCCGACCCGCGCCACCTGCGCGAGGCCAGCAACCTCGTCTCGGCCTACCTCGCCTGGCACCTCGAGCGTGGCTTGCGCTCGATGGCCTACGTCGAGCGATGACGGCGACATCGGTCGCGTTCTTCCGCAACCTCAACGTCGGCCAGCGACGGAGCCCGAGCCGGGACCAGCTGCTCGACGCGTTCGCCGCCGCAGGCGCCACCGACGTGCTCAGCCACCTGTCCAACGGCACCGTCGCCTTCACGGCAGCGGGTGATCCACAGCCGCTCGCCGATGCGGTGGCCGAGCGGCTCTCGACCGTGTGCGACTACGCCGACCTCGCCGTCGTACGCCCCGTGGCCTGGCTCGTCGACCTCGACCTCGACGCGCTGCCGGACGGCTGCGAGCTCACGCTCTTCGACGGCCCGTCACCCTTCCCGGAGGCTGCCGTGGGACCCGGGCCGCGGCGACGTCACGGTGCTGGCCGCCGACCACCTCCACGCGATCGTCCTGAACCACGTGGAGCGCCGCAGCAACGGCACTCCCGTCATCGAGTGGCGGCTCGGGGTCCGGGCCACGTCTCGAGGTGTCGGGACCGTCCAGCGCCTGCTCGCCCGCGTCGGCCACCCCTGATCGTCGGCGACACGCCCGGGATGCACGTTGAGTCTCTGGGCGACTCAAGGGCCAGGGCCGCCGGTTCCTCGTGCCCTCCCGCGAGCTGACGGACAGTCATGTCGTGATCGAGGCGGGACGCAGCACGACTGTCCGGCAACCAGGCGGTTCTGTCCGGACGGCGTACGCCGACCGCACTACGCTTGCGGCCGTGAAGCGACAGGTGAGGCCGCCGACCCCGCACCCGAGCGGCGCGACCCCGCCGCCGGTCCCGAAGGACCTCGTCCCCGAGCACGTCGCGATCGTGATGGACGGCAACGGACGGTGGGCCAAGCAGCGCGGGCTGCCGCGCACCAAGGGACACGAGGAGGGGGAGAGCACGCTCTTCGACGTCGTCGAGGGCGGCATCGAGATCGGCGTCAAGGCGATCAGCGCCTACGCCTTCTCCACCGAGAACTGGTCGCGCTCGCCCGACGAGGTGCGCTTCCTGATGGGCTTCAACCGCGACGTGATCCGGCGTCGCCGCGACGAGATGCACGAGCTCGGCGTGCGCGTGCGCTGGGCGGGCCGCGCGCCGCGGCTGTGGAGGTCGGTGATCAAGGAGCTCCAGGTCGCCGAGGAGATGACGAAGGACAACGACGTCCTCACCCTCACGATGTGCGTCAACTACGGCGGACGCGCCGAGCTCGCCGACGCCGCACGTTCGATCGGCCGCGAGGTCGCCGCCGGCCGGCTCAACCCCGACAAGATCGACGAGAAGACCTTCGCCCGCCACCTCTACGTCCCCGAGCTCCCCGACGCGGACATGATCTGGCGCACCTCGGGGGAGCAGCGGCTGTCCAACTTCATGCTGTGGCAGGCGGCCTACAGCGAGATGGTCTTCACCGACGTGCTGTGGCCCGACGTCGACCGTCGCCACCTGTGGTCGGCCATCGAGACGTACGCCAGCCGGGATCGTCGCTACGGCGGGGCAGTGCCCAATCCTCCTACCGGTGGTTGAGGAGGCGCGCCAGCGCCGTCACGAAACCAGGCAGGCCGGGCAGGTGCCGAAGATCTCGAGCGTGTGGCTGATGTCGGCGTAGCCGTGCTCGGCGGCGATGGCGCCGGTCCACTTCTCGACCGCCGGCCCCTCGACCTCGACGGTGGCGCCGCACGTGCGGCACACCAGGTGGTGGTGGTGCGTGTCGGAGCAGCTGCGCCAGATCGCCTCGCCGTCCTCGTTGCGCAGCATGTCGACCTCGCCGGCATCGGCGAGCGCTGACAGGGTGCGGTAGACCGTCGCCAGGCCGACCGAGTCGCCCTGGCGCGAGATCAGGTCGTGGATCTCCTGCGCGCTGCGGAAGTCGTCGAACCCGGCCAGGGCCGAGGCGACGGCGCGCCGCTGGCGCGTGGGGCGTACGGCCGGTCGCTCAGTGCTCGTCATAGTGCTCTCCGTGTACGGCGTGCCGGTGGCCGTCGTGGACGTAGTCGACGTGGTCCTCGTGCGGGACCGCGGGGTGGCCGCAGGCCTGGCCGTGCTCGTGCGGGTGCTCGTCGGTGACCGTGTGGGAGGTGCTCTCCACCGCGGGGAAGGGCGAGAGGAGCCGGCGCCGCCGCCGCAGCCACACCCCGATCGGCCAGGTCGAGGCGAACATCGCCAGCGCCAGCAGGACGATCGTCGGTCCCGGCGCGACCGTCGCCCGGAAGGACAGCGCGGCACTGAGCAGCAGGCCGCCCAGGGCGGCCAGGACCCCCACGACCATCGCTCCCGTGAGCGTCGTACGGAACGATCGCGCGAGCTGCTGAGCGGTGGCGACCGGGACGACCATCAGCGCCGAGACCAGGAGCAGGCCGACGGTGCGCATCGCGACCGTGACGGTGACCGCCGCGAGCACCGCGATCAGGAGGTTGTAGGCGCGCACCCGCAGCCCGGCGACGCGGGCGAACTCGGGGTCGCTCGCGACCGCGAAGAGCTGGGGGAGCAGGCCGAGGGTCGTCACCAGCAGGACCACGGTGAGCCCGAACGTGAACCACACGTCGCCGGCGGAGATGCTGGTCAGCGAGCCGAAGAGGTACTCCTGCAGCCGGGCCGCACCCTGGCCGGCGATGCCGGTGATGAGGACGCCGCCGGCGAGGCCGCCGTAGAAGAGCAGCGCCAGCGCGACGTCCCCGTTGGTGTGCCCGCGCTCGCGGATCACCTCGATCAGCACGGCGCCGAGCACCGCGACGACCACGGCGGTCCACGTCGGCGAGGCACCGGTCAGCAGTCCGATCGCGACACCGGTGACGGCGACGTGCCCGATCCCGTCACCGAGCAGCGCGAGCCGCCGCTGGACGAGGAAGGTCCCGATCGCCGGAGCGGCCAGACCCGTGAGGAGCGCGGCCACGAGGGCGCGCTGCATGAAGGGGAGCGAGAAGAGGGAGAGGAAGTCGTTCACCGCCCGCCTCCGAGCCCGTCGAACGGCGACCCGACGTGGGGGACGTGGTCGTGCGTGCTGCCCTCGGCGTGGTGGTGGTCGTGGCCGTCGCGCGCGCCGAGGGCCGGACCGGAGTACGCCACGCGACCGTCGCGCATCACGACCGCACGGTCGATCAGCGGCTCCATCGGACCGAGCTCGTGGGCGACGAGGACGATCGTCGCGCCGCGCGCCTTGAGCACGCCGAGCGCGTCGGCCAGGGCCTGCTGGTTGGCCAGGTCGACGCCGGCTGCGGGCTCGTCCAGCACCAGCAGGTCGGGCTGCCCGGCGAGTGCGCGCGCGATCAGCGCGCGCTGCTGCTGCCCGCCGCTGAGCTGGGAGATGCCGATCGAGGCGCGGTCGCCGAGGCCGACGACGTCGATCGCGTCGGCGATGGCCTGGCGGTCCTCCCGGGAGAGCGGCAGGAACGGACGGCGGCGGGTGATCCGCCCCGACGCGACGACCTCCCACACCGTCGACGGGACCCCGCTGCTGGCGGTGGAGCGCTGTGGGACGAACCCGATGCGGTGCCAGTCGCGGAAGTCGGCGTACGCCGTCCCGAAGAGGCTGACCGACCCGGCAGCCATCGGCAGCAGGCCGGTGATCGCGCGGACGAGCGTGGACTTGCCGGACCCGTTGGCGCCCAGCAGCGCGAGGAACTCGCCGGGCTCGACGGTCAGGTCGATGCCTCGCAGGATCGGCCGGCCGCCGATGGCGACCGACCCACCGCGTACGACGACGGGTGCGGGAGCATCCGGTGTCACTGACATGCGTTGGCCGTCCGCAACGCGTCGAGGTTCTCGCCCATGAGCGAAAGGTAGTCCTCGTCGGCCGTCTCGTCGGACAGGCCCTCGATCGGGTCGAGCACCGCCGTCTCGAGCCCGAGGTCGCCGGCGAGGGAGTCAGCCATCTTGGTGCTGGCGAGCCGCTCGGAGAAGACGGTGGTGATCCCGTCGGTGGTGATCAGGTCCTGCAGCCGGGCCAGATCGGCGGGCGTCGGCTCGGCGTCGGGGGAGAGGCCCGCGATCGCCTCGAAGGTCAGCCCGTACCGCGAGAGGTAGGAGAAGGCCTCGTGGCTGACCACCGTCGTGGTGCGCTCGCACGTCGCGAGGCCGTCGGCGTACTCCTGGTCGAGGGTCTCCAGCTCGGTGCGCAGCTCCGCGGCGTTGTCGGCGTACGTCGTTGCGCCGTCGGGGTCGAGCTCGGCGAGCCGGTCGGCGACCGCGTCGGCCAGGTCGGCCATCAGGAGCGGGTCCTGCCAGAAGTGCGGGTCGAGGTCGCCGTGGTCGTGGCCGGCCTCCTCGTGCTCGTGCTCGTGCTCCGAGGCCGGCATCAGGTCGACGACCTCGGCCGCGTCGACCACGGCAGCATCGGGGGCGTTGGTCTCGACGTTCTCGTCGACGGCCGGCTGGAAGTCGTGCTCGAGGACGACCAGGTCGGCCTCCGCCACGGCGGCCGTCTGCTTGATCCCGAGCTCGAGGTCGTGCGGCTCGGTGCCCGGAGCGGTCAGGTTGTCCACCGTCCAGCCGTCGCCTGCCACCCGACCGGTCACCCAGGCCAGCGGGTAGAACGCCGCGACGGCCGAGCGACCATTCCCGGCGTCGTCAGCAGGTCCGCCGCAGCCCGCAAGGAGGAGGGCTGAGGCGAGGGTGGTGGCGAGGGCGACCGGTCGGATGACAGACAACATGAGAACGATTCTCACCAATATTGAGAACCATTGTCAAACGCGGCGGCCGTAGGGTGGGCGCATGCTCGTCGTCACCCGCCTCCGCGCCCCCGGCCACGACCTCGCCGCGACTGACGAGCTGCGGCGGGGCCTGCTGCGCGCGCTCGAGATCCTGGCGGGCAAGCCCGGCCACGTCGGGGGCGAGGTCGGCCGCAACGTCGACGACCCGACCCTGTGGGTGCTGACCACGCGCTGGGAGAACGTCGGGTCCTACCGGCGGGCACTGGGGTCGTACGAGGGCAAGATGCACATCCAGCCGCTGATGGTGCACGCGGTGGACGAGCCCAGCGCCTACGAGGTCGTGGAGGAGGGGACCGACCTCAACGAGTCCCAGCCCCGCTCGTTAGGCTGACCGCTCGCCCCGCCTGAACCAACATGGACCGGCAGCCAGCCGGCCCGGGAACGCAGAAGGAACCCCACCGTGGCCAAGCCCGCCCCGACCGCCCTGGACAACGTCGTCTCCCTCGCCAAGCGCCGAGGTTTCGTCTACCCGTGCGGTGAGATCTACGGCGGCACCAAGTCCGCGTGGGACTACGGCCCGCTCGGGGTCGAGCTCAAGGAGAACATCAAGCGCCAGTGGTGGCGCTTCATGGTCACCCGCCGCGACGATGTCGTCGGCCTCGACTCCAGCGTGATCCTGCCGACCCGCACCTGGGAGGCCAGCGGCCACCTGAGCACCTTCAGCGACCCGCTGACCGAGTGCCAGTCCTGCCACAAGCGCTTCCGTGCGGACCACATGCAGGAGGACTACGCGGCCAAGAAGGGCATCGAGGACCCCGACACGGTCGACATCAACGAGTCGATCGCGTGCCCCAACTGCGGCACCCGCAACGCGTGGACCGAGCCCCGCAACTTCAACATGATGCTCAAGACCTACCTCGGCGTGATCGAGGACGAGTCCGGCCTGCACTACCTGAGGCCCGAGACCGCGCAGGGCATCTTCCTCAACTTCGCCAACGTCGTGACGTCGAGCCGCCAGAAGCCGCCCTTCGGCATCGCCCAGATGGGCAAGAGCTTCCGCAACGAGATCACGCCCGGCAACTTCATCTTCCGCACGCGTGAGTTCGAGCAGATGGAGATGGAGTTCTTCGTCAAGCCGGGCGAGGACGACGAGTGGTTCCGCTACTGGATCGAGGAGCGCACCCGCTGGTACGTCGACCTCGGCATCAACCCCGACAACCTGCGTCACTACGAGCACCCGGAGGAGAAGCTGTCGCACTACTCCAAGGGCACGACGGACATCGAGTACCGCTTCGGGTTCTCGGGTCGTGACTTCGAGGAGCTCGAGGGCATCGCCAACCGCACCGACTTCGACCTCAAGCAGCACAGCGAGTTCTCCGGCAAGGACCTGTCCTACTACGACCAGGCCGCCGACGAGCGCTACCTGCCCTACGTCATCGAGCCCGCGGCCGGCCTGACCCGCTCGCTGATGGCGTTCCTGATCGACGCCTACACCGAGGACGAGGCCCCCAACACCAAGGGCGGCGTCGACAAGCGCGTCGTGCTCAAGCTCGACCCGCGCCTGGCTCCGGTCAAGGTCGCGGTCCTCCCGCTGAGCCGCAACGCCGACCTCTCGCCGAAGGCCAAGGCCCTGGCCGCCGAGCTGCGCCAGAACTGGAACGTCGAGTTCGACGACTCCGGCGCGATCGGTCGCCGCTATCGACGCCAGGACGAGATCGGTACGCCATTCTGCGTGACGGTCGACTTCGAGACCCTCGACGACAACGCGGTCACCATCCGCGAGCGCGACACGATGAGCCAGGAGCGGGTCAGCCTCGACGGCATCACCCGCTGGTTCGCGGAGAAGCTCGTCGGCTGCTGACGCCGGCGCCCGCGCCGGGCGGCCACGCCGTGTGACGATGTCGGCATGCGGCGCGCGATCCTCCCGATGACGGGGCTGGCGACGGTCCTCGTGCTGGCCGCGTCCGCGTGCGCCCCCGACGACCCCGAGGCGTCCCCGGCGCCGACGCCCACGGCGGCGGTCGATCCTGCTGTCGGCACGGACCCCGGCACGGACCTCGACCTCGGCGAGGAGGCCACGGTCGTCTGGCAGCCGAGGGCCGACCTGACCGGGGTGCTCGACGTCAGCGTGGACGCGGTGGCCGAGCAGGACGAGTCGGTGTTCGACGGGTGGGTCAGCGAGGTGATGCCCGACGCGCGTCCCTACTTCGTCACCGTCACCCTCGCCAACGCGGGCGAGGCCGACCTCGCCGGCCTGGACGTCCCGCTCTACCTGCGTGACGACCAGGGCACGCTCGGAGCGCCCTGGACGCTCGGCGGCGACTTCTCCGCCTGCCAGAGCGGACCCCTGCCGACGCCGTTCGCTGCCGGCTCGGAGTCGGCGATGTGCCTCGTCTACCTCGTGCCCGACGCTGCCCGCATCCGGGACATGGTCTTCGAGCCGACCGAGGGCTACGACCCGATCACGTGGTCCGGCAAGGTGGCTCGCCCGGGCACGTCCGGCGGGAAGAGGAATGAGAAGAAGGGATGATCCGCACCGCACTCGCGCTGGTGCTCGCCGCCGTGACGTTCTCGGCACCTTCGGCGAGCCGTGCCGAGGAGCGTGCCGGCCACAGCGGTGCGCTCCCGGCAGGCGCCCTCGCCGTCGGAACCCGTGCCTTCCGCCCGGCGAGCGAGACCTACGACCCGAGCCACCTCGTCTGGGCCCGAGGGACCAGGCTCCACGACGGCGACGTCGTCACCGACCTCGCTCCGTGGCGGATCATCCAGATCCAGCGATCCCCGCACGGCTACTTCCTGCGGCTCGCCACGAGCTACGCGGACGGGTACCGACTCGCGTGGTACGACGGGCGGGGCCTGACCTGGCTCAACGGCGGGTACCCGATGCCGGAGGTGTCGCCGGACGGCAGGTTGGCCGGGTGGGTCGACTTCGACGGCCCCAGGATCGATCACGGCCGCTCGGCACGGGTGGTCGTCGTCGACCTGATCACGGGCAAGGTCGTCCTCCACGTCGCAGGGGATGGGGGACGACACCGACCTCTACGAGGAGGCCGAACCCGGCGTCCTCGGCTTCGACGCGCAGTACGTCTACTGGCGACAGGTGACGGGGAGGATCGAGCGGGTCCGCACCGACCTGAGCACCGGGGAGACCACGTCCGCCGCCACCGTCGGCGCGTACGGCTCGGAGATCCCGGTCGGCCTCCCGGTCGACACCTACACGGGGACCCCCGTCCACCTCCAGGACGGTCGCCCCACCGGGGACCCCGACATCGGGGACCCGGGCTTCCTCTCGCCTGACGGCAGGTTCGCTCTAAGCGTGAGCCGGACCGCGCGCCTGCGGATCACCGACCCCACCACGGGTGCGCGCATCGACCCGGCGTGGGACAACCCGTGGCGCTGGTTCGCAGGCTGGCAGGACGCCGACACCGCCTACATCGCGCTCCCGCGGCGCTACGACTACCTCTTCGGCGGTCCACCCGACCGGATCCGGGTGCGGGTGGCCGCGTGCGACCTGCCGGCGGGGAGCTGCACCACGGTGCTGCGCACCCGCGGCCTCCACCGGATGGTCTTCGGCGCCGGCGGGCCCGAGCTGTTCTGAGCCGGGCCGGCGCGCCCCTGATTTCGGTCGTCGGACGGCCCGCGGCGACAATGGAGGCATGGCCGCACTTCCCACCTCGCTGACGCTGGGCTCGGTCCACGTCGACACGCCGGTCGTGCTGGCGCCGATGGCCGGGATCACCAACGCGGCCTACCGCCGCCTCTGCGCCGAGCAGGGAGCCGGCCTCTACGTCTGCGAGATGATCACCAGCCGCGGGCTGGTCGAGGGCGACGAGACCACGCGCAAGATGCTCGTCTTCGACGAGCTCGAGACGGTCCGCTCGGTGCAGCTCTACGGCACCGACCCGGTCTACATCGGCAAGGCCGTGGAGATCCTCTGCGCCGACTTCGGCGTGGCCCACGTCGACCTCAACTTCGGCTGCCCGGTCCCCAAGGTGACCCGCAAGGGCGGCGGGGGAGCGCTGCCGTGGAAGCGCGGCCTCCTCGGCGAGATCCTCACGTCGGCCGTCTCCGCCGCGACGCCGTACGACGTCCCGGTGACGATGAAGACGCGCAAGGGCCTCGACGACGACCACCTGACCTACCTCGACGCCGGCCGGATCGCGCAGGAGACCGGCGTCGCGGCGATCGCGCTCCACGGTCGCACCGTGCAGCAGGCCTACTCGGGCGAGGCCGACTGGGACGCCATCGCCGCGCTCGTCGACCACGTCGACATCCCGGTGCTCGGCAACGGCGACATCTGGGAGGCCGCCGACGCGCTCCGGATGGTCGAGCAGACCGGTGTCGCGGGCGTCGTCGTGGGCCGCGGCTGCCTCGGCCGGCCGTGGCTGTTCCGCGACCTGGCCGCCGCCTTCCACGGCGAGTCTGTCGCGACGCTCCCGACCCTCGGCGAGGTCAAGGTGATGATGCGCCGGCACGCCGAGCTGCTGTCGGAGCACATGGGGGAGGAGCGGGGCTGCAAGGAGTTCCGCAAGCACATCACCTGGTACCTCAAGGGCTTCCCGGCCGGCGGCGAGCTGCGCCACCAGCTGGCCCTCGTCGACTCGCTCGCCGCGCTCGACACGCTGCTCGAGGGGCTCGCCGAGGACGCGCCGTTCCCCGAGCGCGAGCTCGGCACGCCGCGCGGGCGCCAGGGTGCGCCGCGCAAGAAGGTGGTGCTCCCCGAGGGGTGGCTCGACGACACCGACGGGCGCGGAGCGCACCTGCGCGAGGACGCGAACGAGACCACCGGCGGGTGACAGGGCCGCCCTGTAGTCATACGTAGCTAATCGTGGCTGGTGACCCGGAACACGCATGATTTTGCTGTGAAGATTTGGGACAGGCCCGGAATCGTGTGCTCTACTCGATGATCGCGTCGACGTGGGCACGGGCCCCCGAGAAGCACATCAGCCCGTGGATCGGCGCTCTGTCCCCCGTCAGCAACTGCAAAGGATCAGCGCTGTGGCTCAGCATCGCCACAAGCGGGAAACCCCTGCTGCCCCCCAACCGTCCCGAATCCCCCGATCCGTCCTCGTCTCCGCACCGCTCGCCGTCGTGGCGACGCTGTCCGCGGTGACCATGGGCATCCTGGCCGCCGAGCCGGCCACCTCCGACGACAACCTCCTGGCCTCGTCCGGGACCCAGTCCGTCTCCGGAGCCTCCGGCTCCGGCAGCACGGCGCTGGCCCGCCGCGGGGACGTCGTCTCGCGGTCGACCATCCGCACCGCGGCCAAGGCCGAGTCGGCCGCGCGCCAGGACCTCGAGGTCGACCAGCAGGCACGTCGGATGGCGAAGAAGCTCGACCGGTCCATGTGGACCACCGACGCGCTCAACCTCTGGGGCGGCCCGTCGGAGAAGTCCGAGAAGTTCGGCGAGGTCGGCGCGATCAAGCAGGTCGCCGTCACCGGTCGCGAGCAGATGGGTCGCACCCAGGTCGTCATCGACGGCCAGTCGCGCTGGGTCAGCTCCGACTACCTCAGCGCCGACAAGCCGGAGCCCGAGCCCAAGGGCCCGAGCCTCAGCGGCGTCTGCTCCAACGGCTCGTCGATCTCCGCCGGGCGCGCCTCGCTCTACGAGATCCACGACGTGGTGTGCGCCAACTGGCCCTCGATCACCAGTTACGGCACGTGGCGAGGCGACGGCGAGCACGGCCAGGGCCGCGCCATCGACATCATGGTCACCGGCGAGACCGGCTGGGCCGTGGCCGACTTCCTGCGCGCCAACTACGCGGCGCTGGGCATCGAGTACATCATCTTCTCGCAGAACATCTGGTCGGTGGAGCGGTCCGGCGAGGGCTGGCGCGGCATGTCGGACCGTGGTTCGACGACGGCCAACCACTACGACCACGTGCACGTCACGGTCTACTGATCCAGCATCCAGGCTGCCGTCCCGTCGTGCAGCGTCCTCGGCGCTCGCTAGGCTGACCGGCCGATGAGCATCGAGGACCTGTACGACGACGCGGCGCGCGAGCGCGTCGTGGCCGAGCCGCCCAAGCGCGTGGACGCGCCCGTGCGGCTGGCGTTCGAGCGCGACCGGGCGCGCGTCGTGCACGCAGCGGCGTCCCGCCGGCTGGCGGCGAAGACGCAGGTCGTCGGTCCGCAGACCGACGACTTCGTCCGCAACCGGCTCACGCACAGCCTCGAGGTCGCCCAGATCTCCCGCGACCTCGCCCGGGCTCTCGGCACGCACCCCGACATCGCGGAGACCGCGGCCCTCGCGCACGACCTCGGCCACCCGCCGTTCGGCCACAACGGCGAGCGGGCGCTGGCCGAGCTCAGCACCGGGTGCGGCGGTTTCGAGGGCAACGCCCAGACGCTGCGCCTGCTCACCCGGCTGGAGTCGAAGACGTTCGACGCCGACGGCCGGTCGGTCGGGCTCAACCTCACCCGGGCCACCCTCGATGCCTGCACCAAGTACCCCTGGTCGCGCGCGGGGGCCGAGGGCCCCCACGGCGTTCACGCCGACGGCACTCCGCGCGTGGTCGTGAAGTTCGGCGTCTACGACGACGACCTCCCGGTCTTCGACTGGCTGCGCGACGGCGTCGACGGTCGTGGCCGGTGCCTCGAGGCGCAGGTGATGGACCTCGCCGACGACGTCGCCTACTCGGTGCACGACGTCGAGGACGGCATCGTCGCCGGCCGTCTCGACCTCACCCGCCTCGACCGCGACGCGCTCTGGGCCACGGTGCGGTCGTGGTACCTGCCGGGCATCGACGACGCCGCGCTCGACCGGGCCCTGGCCGACCTGCGGGCGATCGGCTCCTGGCCGCGGTCGTCGTACGACGGCAGCAGGCGGAGCCTGGCCGCGATCAAGAACCTCACCAGCGACCTCATCGGCCGGTTCTGCGGCAGTGTGCAGGAGTCCACCTTCGCCGCAGCGGGCGGCGAGCCGCTCGTCCGGCACCGGGCCGACCTGGTCGTCCCGGCCGCCACCGAGGTGGAGATCGGCGTGCTCAAGGGCATCGCCGCCCACTACGTCATGCAGGCCGACGACCGCGTGACGCTGATGGAACGACAGCGCTCGCTGGTCGCCGAGCTGGTCGAGGCGCTGTGGGACCGCGGCGTCGACGCCCTCGACCCCGTCTTCGTGCAGGACTGGGACGACGCCGCCGACGACGCGGCCCGACGCCGCGTGGTCATCGACCAGGTCGCGTCACTGACCGACGCCAGCGCCGTCGCCCGCCACCACGCGTTGGTCGACTGATCAGGGCAGGTTGCCCTGCGGGTAGGGGTTGTCCTGGAGCGCGGTGCTCTCGGGGTTGAGCTGGTCCTCGAGCTCGGAGCGGTGGTCGCTGCCCGACGGGGTGACCTTGTCGGCCGCGGTGCTGGCGGCGGCGGCGACCTTGTCCTTGACGATCGGGGCCTTCTCCTTGGCGAGGTCGGCGGCCTGCGCAGCCTTCTCCTGCACGCGCGGGTCTTCCTTGACGCGGGTGGCCGCCTTCTTGATCTGTTCGTAGCGCTCGCGTCCGGCGCGGGTGCCGAGCACGTAGCCGATGCCTCCGGCGATGAGCAGGGTGAGCTTCTTCATGGTGATCTCCCTCAGGTGGTTCGTGTGGTGTGGTCAGTGCGAGCGTCGGCGCCAGAGCAGGAGCACCACGGCCATCGCCACCAGGGACCCGGTCGCGGCGACGACCTCCGGCCGGTCCTTGACCGAGGCGACCTTCTCCCTGGCCCGGGACTTCACGTCGAGCTTCGCGGCGAGCTGGTCGACCGTCCCGGCGAGCTGGGCCCGCTGGGCCTCGATCTCGGCCTCGATCCGTTCGGGGGTGCGGGGCTGTGCGCCGGGGGCCTGACCCTCTGGCGCTCCGTGCTGAGCAGTCATTGTTCGACCCTCCCAAACCCGGTGCGTCCACACCAGCCGCGCCAACCCCTAGGGGTGCGCCGCCATGATCTGCGAGGGTTGTGGAGACCGGCCGTCCGGGGTGGGTCCGCGCCCGTAGACTCCCCGGCGTGGCAGGCCGGATTCGCGACGACGACATCGCCGAGGTGCGCGAGAAGGCGCGGATCGACGACGTCGTGTCCCAGTACGTCACCCTCAAGCGCGCCGGCGGCGGGTCGCTGAAGGGCCTCTGCCCGTTCCACGACGAGAAGACCCCGTCGTTCAACGTCAACCCGGCGCGTCAGTTCTTCCACTGCTTCGGCTGCGGGGAGGGCGGCGACGTCATCGCCTTCGTGATGAAGGTCGACGGGCTGACCTTCACCGAAACGGTCGAGCGGCTCGCGGAGAAGTTCGGCGTCCAGCTGCGCCGCGAGGACGGCGACGACGAGCCCGTACGACCGCGCGGTCCGGCGCGCGGCCGGCTGATCGAGGCCCACAAGGTCGCCCAGGAGTTCTACGCCGAGCAGCTCGGCTCGTCCGACGCCGTCGTCGCGCGCCAGTTCCTCGACCAGCGCGGCTTCGACCAGGCCGCCGCCCAGATGTTCGGTGTCGGGTTCGCCCCGCGCGACGGTGAGGCGCTCACCCGCCACCTCCGCGGCCGTCGCTTCACCGACGAGGAGTCCGTCGCCGCCGGCCTCGTCGCGCTCGGCCGCTCCCACTACGACAAGTTCCGCGGGCGCCTCGTCTGGCCGATCCGCGAGGCCAACGGCGACACCATCGGCTTCGGCGCCCGCCGGATCTTCGACGACGACCGCATCGAGGCCAAGTACCTCAACACCTCCGAGACCGCGATCTACAAGAAGAGCCACGTCCTCTACGGCATCGACCTGGCCCGCACCGCGATGAAGGACGCGCAGCAGGCCGTCGTCGTCGAGGGCTACACCGACGTGATGGCCTGCCACCTCGCCGGCGTACGCACCGCGGTGGCCTCGTGCGGCACCGCGTTCGGCACGGACCACGCGCGGGTGCTGCGGCGCTTCCTCGGCGACCACGACACCACCAGCGGCGAGGTCATCTTCACCTTCGACGGCGACTCGGCCGGGCAGAAGGCCGCGATGAAGGTGCTCGAGACCGATCAGGTGTTTGCCTCCCAGACCTACGTCGCCGTGGCGCCCGAGGGCATGGACCCGTGCGACCTGCGGCTCAAGGAGGGCGACGAGGCCGTGCGCGAGCTGGTCGCCAAGCGCCAGCCGCTCTACCGCTTCGCCCTCGACAACATCCTGCTCCGTCACGACCTCGACCGGGCCGACGGTCGCATCGACGCACTGCGCGACGCGGCCGGCCTGGTGGCCGGCATCCGCGACAAGACGAAGATGGACTCCTTCTCCCGCGAGCTCGCCCACATGGTCGGCGTCGACGTCGACGAGGTCCGCACCGAGGTGCGGCGGGCGGCCAGCAGGCCGGCCAAGCAGCCCGACGATCGCCGGACCACCCGCGCGACGGAGGCGCCGGAGCAGGTGGAGCCGCCCAGGCCCGCGCTGCCGAGCCTGTCCGATCCTCGCTTCCTCATCGAGCGGGAGATGCTCAAGCTCGTCATCCAGCACCCGGCCGGCGTCGGGCGCACGACGGCGCACGTCACCACCGGCGACTTCACGCACCCGACGTTCCAGGGCGTCTGGGAGGCGGTGACGACCGCCGGTGGACCGGCCGGCGGTGCCGACGACCCCGGCTGGGCCAACAAGGTGCGGGGCGCTGCGACGGATCCCGCCGTCGTCGCTGCGATCACGGAGCTCGGTGTCGAGCCGGTGCGTGGCACGTCCGACCCCAACCCGACCTTCGCGGTCGCCTACGTCTACCGACTCCAGGAGCTCACCACGTCCCGCCGGATCGCCGACGTCAAGGCGCGCCTCCAGCGCACCAACCCCGTCGACCACGCCCTCGAGTACAACCGGATGTTCGGTGAGCTGGTGATGCTCGAGCAGCACCGCCGCAAGCTGCGCGAGGGCGCCGTCGGCCAGGCAGGAGCCACCTCATGAGCCCGTTCTGGTCGCGTACGTCGTCGCCCTCCGTCGCGGTCGGGCCGGGGGAGCGGGTGCTCGCGTCCGCGGCCGCCGAGGACGGCGCCGTGCTCGCCGGCACCCGCGACGCGTTCTACCTCGCCAGGGCCGGATCAGGTGGCGACGACACCCGCCGCGTCCCGTGGGAGCAGGTCGAGGCCGCCGACTGGGATCGCGACACCGACACCTTCCGGCTCTCGGAGGTCGGCACGTGGGGCGAGCAGCGCCCGGTCCACACGGCGGTCCTGACCGACCCCGGCCGGCTCCTCGAGCTGGTTCGCGAGCGAGTCACCGCCAGCGTCGTCCTCCAGCGCCACGTCGCCGTGGCCGGCCGTCGCGGGCTGCGCGTGATCGCCCGCCGCGCACCGTCCGGCTCGGGTGGCGTCCAGTGGGTCTACGAGTACGACGAGGGTCTCGATCCCGACGACCCGGCCGTGCGCGAGGTCGCCCGGGCGACGCTCCAGGCGATGCGCATCGAGGTCGGGCTGCCCTGATTTCTCCCGGGCGCTCGCTGCTTGCTAGTGTTCTGCTCCGCTGCACAAGCGATCCCCTATAGCTCAATTGGCAGAGCATTCGACTGTTAATCGGAGGGTTCCTGGTTCGAGTCCAGGTGGGGGAGCACCCGAAGGGCCCGAGGCGTCATGCCTCGGGCCCTTCAGCCATTTCGACCACGTAACGACTGGGCCGCCGCGTGTGAACTGTGCGTAACACGGAGGGTGTGCGGGGGCCGGTGGCGTCAGGCTGGTCGCATGACCGCGGACCCCGCCTCCGGCGCGCCCGGCGCACCCCAGTTCCTCGTCCGGCCCGACGGCTCGGTGGCGGGCGACGACGGCGCGTCCGGAGCGCTGGCCGCGGCCCTGCCCTACACAGGCCGGCTGGCCCGACGCATGGGCGAGCTGGCCGGTGTCGGCGACCTGCGACTCGTCGAGGCGTTCGGCACCGACCACCTGACCGTCGGCGTGACGTGGACACCCGCGGGCGAGGGCACCTATCGAGCCGCGCTCGCGCCGCTCGCGCCGCGCACGGTGCCGACGTTCACCGTGGTCGGTGCGGTGGACCCCGCTGCCGCGGTCATCCACTGCCTCGGCCGGCTCGACGCCGTCGAGGGAGTGAGCTGGAGCGCCGTGGTCACGGTCGACGCCCGCGTCATCGGCATCCAGGCGGAGCAGCAGGACCTCGACCGCCTCGCCGAGGTGGGGAACCGGATGCTCGCGATCCTGCGCTCGCTGGAGGACCAGCACGGGTCGGGATTCGTCCGGCTGGGGTTCGAGGAGGGCGCCCTGCTCGGCGCGTCGCTCGGGCGGCACGCCCTCGTCGCCGCGATCGACGGTGCCGACGACGAGGCCCTCACCGCGATGATCGACGAGGTTCGCGCGATCCTCGCCGACCAGGACCTGTCGGCCGTCGCGTCGCACCGCGAGCCAGAGGTGGCACCGGTCGTCGAGGCGCCGCCGGAGGTGCCACCGGTGGCGCCGGCGCCTCTGGTCGGCGCACGGTTCGGCGGCGCGGCGCCCAGGAAGGAGCGCGGGTCGCGCCGGTTCGGCCGTTAGCCCCGCACTCAGCCCCAACCGAGCGGGAACACCTCGAACGTCGCCGCGTGGGTGACGCCGAGCCCCTGTCCGCCGCCGCGGAGGATGCCGTCGAGGAACTCCTCGGGGTCCCAGCCCTCCCAGCCGAGGCCGTCGATGTAGGCCTTGTGCTCCTTGAGCGAGGCGACGCCGGCCTGGAAGGTGTCCGTGACGTCGACGGCGTGCGTCGCCTGCGGCGAGCTGCCCGACCACACGGCCCGGACGCCGCCCCAGGGCTCGAGGCCGTCGGTCAGCTGGTCGGGGAAGATCCACCGGTTGCCCGCATCGCGTACGGCGTCCAGCAGCGCCCGACCGACCGCGATGTGGTCGGCCTGGTTGAGGTTCGTGCCGCCGAAGGTCTCGCGGAAGTTGATCGTCATCGCGATGTCGGGTCGGTGCTTGCGCACGACCGCGGCGATCGCACGCCGCAGCTCGACGCCGTACTCCAGGGTGCCGTCCGGGAGCCTCAGGAACTCGACCTCGTCGACGCCCACCGCACGCGCGGAGGCGATCTCCTCGCCCTCGCGCAGCGGGCCGCTCTCGTCGGGGTGGATGCCGTCGATCCCGGCCTCGCCGCTGGTCACCATGCAGTAGACGATCCGCTTGCCCTGACCGGTCCAGCGCGCCACGGCGGCCGCCCCGCCGTACTCGATGTCGTCGGGGTGCGCGACCACGAACAGTGCGCTCTCCCAGTCCTCGGGAAGGGGCTCGAAGGAGGGGGCGGTGGGCCGGTCGTCCGTCATGTTCCGAGCATGGCACCCGACCCTTGGTGTAGTGAAACAGGTGACTTACTCGTATAAGGTCGCGCCATGACGTCGTACACGCCCACCCGTCGTGGCCTCCTCGCCTCCGCTGCCGTCGTCGGCGGTGCAGCACTGACCCCCGCCTCCCTCTGGCGCGCGGCGCCTGCCGCAGGCGCGTTCCCGGCGATCCTCAAGCCGACACCCGCCACGCAGTTCCGCGACTTCGGCACCAACGCCGAGATGCTGTGGAGCTCGGTCGACCCGACGGCCTACCTGACGCCGCAGTCGCGGCTCTTCGTGCGCAACCACTCGCGCACGCCGCAGCTCGACCGCTCGACCTACGCCCTGAAGGTGTACGGCGACGGGCTCGCCACCTCGCGCACCGAGGGCGAGGCGCTCACGCTGTCCTTCGCCGACCTCCAGCGCCTCCCGCACCACGAGCTGACCGCGGTGCTCGAGTGCACCGGCAACGGCCGCAGCTACTTCACGACCCAGCAGGGCCAGACCGTCTCGGGCACCGCCTGGACGAGCGGTGCCGTCGGCACCGTGCGGTGGAGCGGCGTGCGCCTGCGCGACGTGCTCGCCTCCGTCGGGATCTCGCCCGACGCGGTGTCGATCCAGGCGACCGGGCTCGACGACGACTTCGTGTCGGGCGGGACCAACTACGGCAGGGTCCGGCGACCGTTCTCCGTCGAGAAGGCGCTCGACGACGCGCTGCTCGCGTGGGGGATGAACGGCGAGGACCTGCTGCCCGACCACGGCTACCCGCTGCGGCTGGTGCTGCCCGGCTGGGTGGGCATCGCGAGCATCAAGTGGCTCGGCTCGCTCGAGGTCTCGACGACGCAGCTCACCTCGCCGTGGAACACCACCTTCTACCGGATGACGGGTCCGCAGTGGCCCGCCGACTCACCGCCGCTCACCGTCAACCCGGTGCGCTCGGCCTGGGAGCTGGCCCGCGACCAGGTCCTGCCCGCGCGGCCGGTCACCCTCACCGGACGCTCGTGGAGCGGCGCCGGCACGATCGCCAAGGTCTCCGTCAGCCTCGACGGCGGCGCGTCGTGGCGACCCGCGGTGCTCGACCGGCGCGGCCGCGAGGGCCAGGGCTGGACGCAGTGGTCGGTGCGGTGGGGCAACCCGCGTCGGGGTCGCCACGAGCTGCTCGCCCGCGCGACCGACGACCAGGGCCGGACGCAGCCGTTCGAGGCGGCCTTCAACACCCAGGGCTACTTCTTCGACGCCGTCGTACGCCACCCGGTGCAGGTGGCGTGACGGCTGCCCGCCCCGATCAGGCCATGACCCCGACGGGCGTCGGCGCGAACCCGGGGAACACCTGGGCCGTCGAGACGCCGAAGCGGCGGGTGACGATCTCGCTGAGCACGCTGCGGTAGTCGGTGGTGACGAGCAGGTCGGCGTCCAGGGAGTCGGTCAGGCCGGGCCACGAGCCGTAGTAGCGACCGCCGCGGACCCCGGCGCCGGCGACGAACATGACGTTGCCGAAGCCGTGGTCGGTCCCGTAGTTGTCGTTCTCCTTGACCCGCCGGCCGAACTCGCTGAGCGTCACGAGCGTGACGCGGTCGGCGAACGGGCCGAGGTCGGCGAAGAAGGCGGCGATCGAGCCGGCCAGGTCGCCGGCGTTGCGGCGCATGTCGCCCCACTCGAGCGTCCCGAGGTCGGTGTGCATGTCCCAGTCGCCCTGGTCGACGGTGACCACCTCGGCACCGACGCCGGAGCGCACGATCCGCGACACGTCGGAGAGCGCTCGGCCGAGATCGGTGGAGGGGTAGGCCGCCGTCGCGGACTCGCTCGCCGGCAGGTCACGGGCCACCCCGAAGCTCTGCGCCCCCGAGATCGCGTCGCGGACCGCCTCGTTCATCCGGCCGCGGCCCTTCCACACGTGCTGGAGCGCGAGCAGCCGCCGGCCGTCGTCGTCCGTCCCGGCGACCTCGGCCCGGTCCACGTCGTCCACCACGAAGGCCGGGTTGGTCCCGAAGAGCGACGTCGGCACCTGGTTGCCCATCGCGGTGCCCTGCAGCGGCGAGGTGCCGGGCAGGTCGCCGAGCAGCCGGTTGAGCCAGCCGTTGCGCTCGGTGGAGCCGGGCGCGGCGTCCTCGATGGCCTCCATCGCGGCGAAGTGCGAGCGGTTGGGGGTCGCCATCCCGGTGGCGTGCACGGCCGCCAGCGTCCCGGCGTTCCACATCGGCAGCAGCGGGGCCAGAGCCGGGTGCAGGCCGAACATGGCGTCGGGTGCCAGCAGCGACGTGTGCGGTACGCCGATGCGCGGGCGCGCGGCGTAGTAGGCCGGGTCGCCGTGGGGCACGACGAGCGAGAGGCCGTCGGCAGCACCGCGCAGCGAGAGCAGCACGAGGACCGAGCCCAGCGGCGAGGAGAGCCGGTTCGCGGTGCGGCCGGTGACGGCGTACGCCTGCGGGCCTGAGCGCGTCAGGCCCGGGCCGAGGGCGAGCGCGCCACCGGCGAGCGCGGTGCCGAGGAGGGCGCGGCGGCTCAGGGCGAGGCGTGCCTCGTCGTAGTCGGGGCAGCCGCAGGAGGCGGTCGTGGGAGTCGTCTCGGTCATGTCAGCACGCCAGGTGGTCGGGGGAGTCGAGGACAGCGGCGAGCAGCCGCGGGAAGCCCCACTGGTAGAGGCCGTGCTCGCGATCGATCTTCTCCTTGGCCCTGCAGCCGGTGGCCAGGCACGCGGTCTCGAGGAGATTCTCCGACGCCGGCCGGTGGAGCAGGTCGCGGCTGACCGCGTCGACGAGGTCCGCGAAGCGGATCGGCTTCTTCGCCGGGACCCACGCAGCGGGCTTGCGGTAGCGGAGGTCGACGGTCGGCCACCAGCCGCCGGCCATCGCCCAGTGCATGCTCATCGAGCCGAGCGCGCGCGACGGCGACGCCCAGATGTCGTCGCGCACCGGAGTGCCGTCGGGCCGCGGCCAGGCGTGCGGCGACAACCCGAGTCCGGACGCCTGCCACAGCATCGCGATCGCACCGGAGTCGTCGGCCGTGGGGCGACCGACCTCCACGCCGAGCGCGCGGTAGGTCGCCACGACGTCCTCGCTGGGGTCGCGCAGCTTCTTGCCCCCTGCACGTCGGAACTCCTTGCTCGCCACCAGCGCCCGCAGCACGGGCACGATCTCGGTGTCGTTCTTGAGGTAGACCTTCGCGAGCCGGTTGACGAGGGACGAGGGCGGGTCGTCGTGGACGAACTTGGTGGCCAGCCGCTCGGCGATGTGGCGCGCGGTCAGCGGGTGGTGGGCGAGGTAGCGCAGGTAGTCCTTCGTGAGCTCGCGGCCGTCACCCTTGCGGTTCTTGTCCTTGAAGCCCTTCACCTGCACGGTGCCGGTCCAGTGGTCCTCCTTGACGTAGGACGCAGCCCACGTCTCCCAGAGGTCCACGTGCCACCCGGTGAGGATCCGGGCCGACGCCTTCACGTCGTCCTCGCTGTAGTTGCCCGCGCCGAGGGTGTGGAGCTCGAGCAGCTCACGACCGAGGTTCTCGTTGGGTGCGCGCTTGGTCGAGGTCGCTGCCGACAGGAAGATCAGCATGGCCGGGTGGGTCGTGGTCGCGACGAGCATCTGGTCGAAGCGACCGAGCGCGTGCGTGCGGATCGTCTCGCCGTAGTCGGCCCGCCAGGTGAAGTGGGCGTCGCCGCTGACGGGGACGTGGAGCATGGCCTCCCAGAACTCGGTCATCTTCTCGAGCACGGGACGCCGGGTGCGGATCCGGCGGACGAGCAGCCACCGTCCGTAGTCCTCCATCACCTGCCAGCCGCCGCGCACCTCGTCGACCTGGCGCTGCCACAGGTCCTTCGGCGTGCGGTCGAGGTCCGGCCACCAGCGGCGTACCTCGTCCGCAGCACCGTCCGGGAACGCGCCCGGCCGGGTGAGCTGCTGCTCGAACCAGGCCTGCGCGCCACCCGCACGGCGTACGTCGTTCGCCAGCGCGGCGTCGATGCCGTAGCCGAAGCGCATGACGAGGTGCCGTTGTGACGGTGTCAGCAACGGTTGCAACTTCCCACGATCTCTGCCCACGACGGCCCTCCCGCAATCCCGAGACGCCCTACTGTGGCACGTCGCGGGCCGGGGTGGCAGCGTTATCGGGTTGCTCGTGGGACGGCGCCCGTGTCGGATGGCGAGGTGGACATCCGCGAGCTCGATGTGTCAGACCCGGCCGCCCGACGTGCGTGGTTCGAGGTGATGGACGCCTCGGCGCGGGCCGACCGCCCCCACGCGCTGCTCGAGGGCTTCGCCGCGTTCGAGGTGTCCGCGACCGAGCCGGGCGAGCACGCTCGGCGCCTGCGCCTCGAGGCGTGCGACGGGGGAGTCCTCGTCGGTGTCGCCGAGCTCGAGCTCCCGCTGACCGAGAACCTCGACGTGGGCTGGGCCGAGGTCAACGTGCTGCCCGGGCACCGCCGGCGGGGGACCGGACGGCTGCTGTGGGCAGCGGTGGTCGATGCCGCTCGCGCGGCCGGCCGCACCCGTGTCGGAGGAGAGGTGTCGGTCGCTCCGGTGGACGGCGGTCCGGGCCTGGCGTTCGCGGCGGCGATGGGCGCGGCGGAGAAGCACCGCGAGGACCACCTGCTGCTCGACCTGCCGGTCCCGGCTGCCCTCGTCGACCCGGCGTACGACGTCGTCACGTGGCGCGGACGCTGCCCTGACGAGCACCGCACCGCTTACCTGGCGATGCGCAACCAGATGAACGCCGACGTCCCCATCGGCGAGCTCGACCTGGAGGCCGCGGTGCTCGACGACGCCCGGCTCGCGTCGTCGGAGGAGCGGCTCATGAAGGCGTACGACGTCCGCGTCGCGGCCGCCCGCCGACGGTCGGACGGCGTGCTCGGCGGCTACTCACTGCTCTTCGTCCCGCACGGGGAGACCTACGCGTGGCAGGACGACACCCTCGTCATGCCCGAGCACCGCGGCCGTCGCCTCGGTGCCGCGCTCAAGACCGCCAACTACGGTGCCCTGCCCGGCGCCGTCGAGGTGGTGCACACCTGGACGGCGCCGTCGAACGGCGCGATGCACCGCACGAACACTGCCCTCGGCTTCCGCGTCGTGGAGCGGATGCACGAGATGGAGGCGACAGTGGGCTAGGGGCAGGTGCCGGCGGTGACGCACTTGCTCTGGGCGACCACGTTGCCGTTGCTGTCCAGGACAGGGGCGCAGTCCGGGGGCGAATCGATCCGGAACTGGTAGGCCGTGCCCCCCACCGTGTAGTCGATGTAGAGGTAGTTGCCGCTGCTCGCGCCCGTCAGGTGGATCTGTCCACCGCACCCGTTCAGCGGGATGGACCCGTAGGTCGTGGGGCAAGCACCGGGCTTGGGCGTCACGGGGAGCAAGTCTCCGTTGGGCGTGTTGCGGATGCCCGTGATGGTCGCCTGGCCGGTTGCGTTGGCGTTGGTCCCGGGCGGGCAGTTGTAGCAGAGCACCAGCCAGTAGCCCCAGGGGTCGGTCGTCGACTGCCCCGGGCACTTGCAGCTGCCGGCACCGAACGTGAACGTGTCGCAGCTGGCAGCGAAGGCCGGCGCGGCCGTCGCGACCGCGACGACCGGGACGGTCCAGGCGATGCCCTTGGCGACGGTGCGCCGTCCGGTGAGTGTGGTGGTGACGCCCGTCGGAGGGGCGTCGCTGTGATTGGTGCGTGTGGTCATCCGTACGTCCCCCACGAGAGTGATGGAGTGAGAACGGGCCTTGCGTAGAAGGTCATGTGCCGGTGGGCACCCCCCGGTGCGCGTCCCCTCCATGGAACGCGCGCGACAGCGCCACGACCATGCAGTCCGGATCAAGTCTTGACGCCGATTCGGGTGGAGCAGATGACCAGACCACTGGCCTTGACACGGCCTCTCGGTGTGGCGCGTACGGCCGCCGGTTAGGGTCACGTGCGGCCCGAGGCCGCGAGGGGCGGTAGCTCAGTCGGTCAGAGCAGAGGACTCATAATCCTTGGGTCGTGGGTTCGAGCCCCACCCGCCCTACCCGGTCGGCAGGCGCCTCAGCCCTCGGCAGCAATCAGGTAGCCATTGCCCTGCCGGACGAGCTGCAGCCGACCTTGGGAGGTCGTCGTACGCCCCGAGGTGGTGACGTAGTCGATCGTGTACGTCGTCGTCAGCGACTGCGCGTCGACCCGGACGTCGGACACGCGCGCCGACCGGATGGTGCTCCAGAACCCGGAGTAGCGCCCGAATCCGCCGCTCGCCTCCTGGAACGCGGGCGTCAGCATGTCGAAGGACGCCTCGGGGTCCGAGGTGACCAACGAGAAGTAGTCCTGCAGGAGAGCCTGCACCTCGGCGCGGGCACCAGCCGCGGACGAGCCGGGTGACGGGCTGGAATCGGTGCTCGGCTCCTCCGAGGCGGTCTCCGACGGCTCGGCGGACGACGGCTCCTGCGACGGTTCCTCGGACGGCTCCTCCGACTGCTGGGTCGTCGGGTCGGACGCCTCGGGCCGTTGTCCGTCGCCGGGCCACAACAGCCAGGCGCCGAGCGCCGCCAGCAGCACGAGCACCGCCGCGGCCGCGATCCAGCCGAGCGGGGCGCGACGAGGCTCGCGCACGGGTTCCCTCTGCGCTGGCGGACCCGTCGCCGGCGGTGGAGTCGCGACCGGCACGGGCTCCACGGGCACGGTCTCCATCCTGGTGGTGGCGTCCGCGGTCCTCCCGCCCCGGGCGATGCGACGCAGCTCGTCACGGACCCGCTCCGCGGACCATCGGCCGCCAGGGTCCTTGACCATCGAGTGCGCCAGCACGCCGGCCAGGGCGTGGTCCGCCGGCAGGCGCGGCGGCTCCTCGTGCACGATCCGGTAGAGCCCACCCATGACGTTGCCGCCCACGTCGTACGGAGCTCTCCCCATGACCGCGTGGAACAGCGTGGCACCCAGCGACCACACGTCGCTCGCCGCCGTCGCGGGCGAGCCGGACGCGACCTCGGGGGCGAGGTAGGCGGGTGAGCCCGTGACCTCGCCGGTCACCGTCAGCGCCGAGTCGCTGGCGCCGCGGGCGATGCCGAAGTCGCCGAGCTTCGCGTGGTCGTCGTCCCCGACCATGATGTTGCTCGGCTTGACGTCGCGGTGCACGATGCCCGCGCGAGTGGCGTGCACGAGGGCGTCGGCGGCCTGGGCGAGGATCCCGGCCGCCCGCTCGGCCCGGAGGGCGCCGTCGGCGCGGACGACCTCGGCCAGGGTGCGGCCCCGCACGTGCTCCATCACGATCCAGTAGCAGTCGACGTCCTTGACGAGGTCGAGGATGGACACCACGTGGGGGTGGGTGATCCCTGCGGCGATGCGGGCCTCCCGCTGGGCGCGCTCGATGTCCCGGTCGGTGGTGCCGGGCAGGAGACCGATGCGCTTGATGGCGACTGTCCGCCCGAGCACCTCGTCGTGAGCGAGGTGCACGATGCCGGCGCCGCCCCTGCCGATCTCCCGGTCGAGGGTGTACCTGCCTGCGATCACGCGCGTCCCTTTCGGTGGACCGCGCTCCACGCTAGCCGCGGGCCCACGTGCTGCTCACACCCGTTCGGACGGAGGTCCGGGTACTAGCACCATCGGACATCTCGCGGTGACGACCGCCCGCGACGAGGCTGGTCCCACCTACCAAGGAGGACCCATGACCACCATCAAGAACGCCACGGCCGGACTCGGCCGCGCGATCGCCGTCGGTGCCGCGCTCGCCACCCTCTCCGTCGGCGCGCTGGCAGCCAGCGTCCCGGCCGCGTCCGCCCAGGCCGGATCCGTCTCCCTGCGCAGCGGTGGCGACGACGACCCGGCCGGTGACGACCGCGGCGGCCACGGCGCCGACGACCCCGCGGGCGACGACCACGGCGGCACCACCACCAGCACCACCCCCACCACCAGCAGCGACGACAAGGGCGGCACCCGCAGCGGCGGCGGCAGCGACGACCGGGTCATCCGCACCGGCAGCTGCATCGCCGGCGCCGTCTGGAAGCTCAAGGTCAAGACCGACGACGGCCGCCTCGAGGTCGAGGGCGAGATCGACAGCAACGTCGCCGGCCAGCAGTGGCGCTGGGCCCTCCGCCACAACGGCTCGACCAGCGACCGCGGTACGGCCACCACGACGGCCCGCAGCGGGTCCTTCGAGGTCGAGCGGAAGATCGTCGACCTCGCCGGCACCGACGCGGTCGTGTTCCGCGCCGTGCGCGACGGCCAGGTCTGCCGGGGTGTGGTGAACTACTGACCTCGCCTGAGGCGGAAGGTGCACACCACATGCGTTGGCTGACGAATCCCGTGGCGCAGTTCCTGGCCACGGGATTCGTCACGCTCGTGGTCGTCGTGGTGGTGACCGGCGCACTGAGCCGTCAGGCGGCCGACGAGGAGGCCGTCGCGGATGCCCGCGCGATCACCCAGGTGCTCGGCCGGTCGGTCGCCCAGCCGGCGATCCCCGAGGGCCTGGTGTCCGGGGACGCGGCGGCCATCGACCAGCTCGACCGCACGGTGCTCGACCGCCTGCTCGTGGGCGACGTGGGCCGGATCAAGATCTGGGCCGCGGACGGCACCGTGCTCTACAGCGACCGTACGGAGCTGATCGGGGCCGTCTACCCGCTCGGCGACGACGAGCGCGAGGTGATCGAGAACGGCGGCACCGACGCCGAGATCTCCGACCTCACCCGCCCGGAGAACCGCTACGAGCGAGCGTTCGGCGGTGACATGCTGGAGGTCTACACGCGGGTCCGGTCGCCCGAGCAGGAGCCGCTCCTGTTCGAGGCCTACTTCACCGCCGACGAGCTCGGCGAGCAGCGCGCAGCCGTCCTCGACCGCTTCCTCCCGATCACCATCGGCGCCCTCGCCGCGCTGGTGCTGCTGACCACGCCGCTGATGCTGCTGCTGTCGCGCCGGTTGTCCGCAGCGGCCCGCGAGCGACAGCGCCTGCTCGAGGCAGCCGTCCAGGCATCCGACGCCGAACGACTCCGCATCGCGCGCGACCTGCACGACGGCGTCGTCCAGGACCTGGCCGGCTCCTCGCTCGCCCTGTCCACCCTCGCCGCCCGGAACGGCGCGCCCCTGTCCTCCGACCTCGAGGAGGTGGGACGTGCCCTCCGGGTGAGCATGCGCTCGCTCCGCTCGCTGCTCGTGGAGATCTATCCACCCGACCTGCACACCGCCGGCCTGGCAGCCGCCGTGCAGGACCTCGTCGCACCCCTGGCCGGCGCAGGCGTACAGGTCGACGTGGACGTCAGCGGCGACGAGGACGCCTCCGACGCCGCGGTCGCCCTCGTCTGGCGGCTGGCCCAGGAGTCGGTGCGCAACGTGGCGCGCCATGCCCGCGCGACCCGGATGTCGCTGACCGTGCGGCGCGAGGACGACCGCCTGCTGCTGGAGGTCGTCGACGACGGGGTCGGCTTCGACTCCGGTACGACGCCGGCCGACGCCCGCTTCGGGTTGCGGGCGGCCGAGAGCCTCGTGCGCGAGCACCGCGGCACCCTCGACGTGGAGTCGAGTCCCGGCTCGGGCACGATCGTCCGGGTGGAGGTCCCTCTCGCATGACCGAGCTGATCCGCGTCGTCCTGGCCGACGACCACGACGTCGTACGCCGGGGGCTCGCCGGGCTGATCGAGTCGACCGACGACCTCGAGGTCGTCGGCGTCGCGAGGGACGGCCGCGAGGCGGTCGAGCTCGTCCGCGAGCACCGCCCGCACGTTGCCGTGATGGACCTCCAGATGCCCGTGCTCGACGGCGTCGAGGCGACCCGCGCCATCGTCGACGGCGACACGGGCACCGAGGTGCTCGTGCTGACGTCCTTCTCCGACCACGCGCGGATCGACGCCGCCATCGAGGCGGGCGCGGTCGGCTACCTCCTCAAGGACGCCGAGCCCGAGGCCCTCCTCGACGGCATCCGCGCCGTCGCACGGGGCGAGTCACCGTTCGACCCGCGTGCCGCGCGCCGGCTGCTCACGCGCGCCGCACGATCCGAGGGGGCGGGGCCCCCGGCGGCATCGACGCTCTCTCCCCGCGAGGCCGAGGTGCTGCGGCTGGTGGTGGACGGACTGCTCAACAAGCAGATCGCGGGCCGGCTCGGCATCACGGAGCGCACGGTGAAGGCGCACCTGACCTCCGCCTACCAGCGCATCGGGGTCGCCGACCGGACGCAGGCCGCACTCTGGGTGCAGCGCCACGACCTCGACGCTCCGGGCGGCTAGGGCTCAGCTGCTCTCGCCGGCGATCAGGAAGTCGTCGCCGTCCCGCGTGAGCTGGAGCCGGACGCGCTGCGTGCTCTCCGCCCCGGACTTCATCTGGTAGGTGACCGTGTAGGCGACCGTCTCGTCCGCGGGGTTGCTCTCCACGCTCTGGAGCTGCGCCGACCGGACCTTGCTCCACCATCCGATGTAGCCCTCGTAGTCGCCGCTCGACGCCTGGAACTCGGGGGTCAGCCGCGCGAAGGCGGCCTCGGGGTCGGTGGTGACGGTGGCGAGGTAGGAGGTGATGAACTCGTCCATCTGCTGCCGCACCTCCTCGGGCGTGGGCTCCGAGGCGCCGTCGCTCGGCTCGTCCGTGGCCGCCGTCTGTGACGGGACGGGGGAGTCGTCCGGCGCTGCCTCCGGCGTGCCGCGTCCCGCCCAGACGTACGCCGCGACGACGGCCGCGATCGCGGCGACGGCGGCCGCCGCGATCCACCCCCACTGCCGACGCCGGGGACGCGCGGCGCGGGGGAGCGGTGCCGGCTGCACCGGTGGGAGCACGCCGGTGCGCTCGCGGTCGGGCGCGGGCCTCCGTGCGGGTGCTGCCGTGCCGGCCGCGGCGGTGGACCGCTCGCCGCGCGAGATCCGGGCCAGGTCGTCGCGGACCTGCTGCATCGACCACCGCTGGTCCGCGTCGTGCGTCATCATCACCGCGAGCAGACTTGCCATCGCGTGGTCCTCCGGCAGGCGCGGCGGGTCCTCGTGGACGATCTTGTAGAGCGCGCCGATGAGGTTGTCGCCGACGTCGTACGGCGCCCTGCCGGTGACGGAGTGGTAGAGCGTCGCGCCGAGCGACCAGACGTCGCTCGCGGGGGTCGCCGACGAACCGCTGGCGACCTCGGGCGCGAGGTAGGCGGGGGAGCCGGTCACCAGCCCGGTCTGGGTGAGCGAGGCGTCGTTCTCCGAGCGGGCGATCCCGAAGTCGTTGAGCTTCGCGCCGCCGTCGGAGATCAGGATGTTGCTGGGCTTCACGTCGCGGTGCACGATCCCGTTGGCGTGGGCCTCGACCAGTGCGTCGGCGGTCTGGCCGAGGAGTGTCGCCGCTCCCGCGGCATCGAGCGGTCCCGTACGCCGGACGCGCTCGCTCAGCGTCTCGCCGTCGACGTACTCCATCACCAGCCAGCGCACGTCGGCCTCGTCGACGAGGTCGAAGACCGACACGACGTGGGGGTGGTTGAGCGCGGCGGCGAGCCGGGCCTCGCGCTCCGCCCGCTCGCGCTCGACGTCGTCGGAGCCGGGGATCATCCCGATGCGCTTGATCGCCACCTGGCGGCCGAGGACCTCGTCGACGGCGAGGTGCACCGTGCCGGAACCGCCACGGCCGATCTCCCGCTCGAGCCTGTACCTGCCTGCGATCACGTGCCGTCCTTCCTGACTGCTCGCCCTAGGCTAGTAGCCGACCACCAGCCCGACTCCACCCGAAGGAATCCACGTGACGACCCCGAATGTCCTCGACGAGCTGGAGTGGCGCGGCCTCATCGCCCACTCCACCGACCGCGACGCGCTCCACGCGGCGCTGGGCGAGGGGAGCGTCAAGTTCTATGTGGGCTTCGACCCGACGGCACCGAGCCTGCACATGGGGCACCTCGTCCAGGTCCTCACCGCCAAGCGACTCCAGGAGGCCGGGCACACGCCGTACGCCCTCGTGGGCGGCGCGACCGGCATGATCGGCGACCCGCGTGACTCCGGCGAGCGCACGCTCAACACGCTCGACACCGTCAAGGACTGGGTCGAGCGCGTACGGGCCCAGATCGAGCCGTTCCTGTCGTTCGAGGGCGACAACGCCGCGACGATGGTCAACAACTACGACTGGACGGCATCGCTCTCGACGATCGACTTCCTGCGCGACATCGGCAAGCACTTCCCGGTCAACCGGATGCTTGCTCGCGACACCGTCAAGAGGCGGCTCGAGTCCGGCATCAGCTACACCGAGTTCTCCTACGTCCTGCTCCAGTCGATGGACTACCTCGAGCTCAACCGCCAGTTCGGGATCACCCTGCAGTTCGGTGGCTCCGACCAGTGGGGCAACCTCACTGCCGGCGTGGAGCTGATCCGTCGCACCGACGGCGGACACGTCCACGCGCTGGCCACGCCGCTCCTCACCAAGTCGGATGGCACCAAGTACGGCAAGACCGAGGGCGGCGCGCTCTGGCTCGACCCCGAGATGCTCTCGCCCTACGCCTTCCACCAGTTCTGGCTCAACGTCGAGGACGACAAGGTCGGCGAGCTCCTGCGGGTCTTCACGTTCCTCACGCGCGATGAGATCGAGGACCTCGAGCAGCAGACGGCCGAGAAGCCGTTCCTGCGCGCCGGTCAGAAGCGTCTGGCCGACGAGGTGACCGCCCTGGTCCACGGGGAGCACGAGGTCGAGCAGGCCAAGGCCGCGGCCGCCGCGCTGTTCGGCGGGGGAGACCTGTCGTCGATCAAGCCCGACACCCTGGCCTCCGCGCTGCGGGAGGCCGGCGGTACGACGCTCCCGGCCGGCGAGCTGCCCGGGATCGTCGACCTCCTCGTGGTCGCGGGCCTGGTGAAGAGCAAGGGCGATGCGCGCCGGACGGTCGCCGAGGGCGGGGCCTACCTCAACAACGTGCGGGTCGAGGACCCCGAGCTCCGACCCACCGAGGCCGACCTGGTCGCCGGCTCGTGGCTCGTGCTGCGTCGCGGGAAGAAGAACTTCGCCGGTATCGAGGTCGGCTGACAGCAGCCACGTGAGGCGCGTGGCGGGGGTCGCGACACGCCCCACGACACGCCCCACGCGTCACAACAGGCCTCTGACCTGCGAAAACGTGGATGTGCCCGCGGTCACACCATCTCGATTTGCGCGTAGTCCTGAGTACGCATACTGTTCTCTTCGTCGCCAGGGAGCGGCGGGGAACAAGACCGGTCAGGTCGGGTTCCCGGCCCCGGGCAGGACAACCCGAAGCGGTCATCGGTCACGGTGACACCACCGGGTCAGAGCGAAACAGTCGAGGATTTGCCACGACAGAAAGTCGCTCGCTAAGTTTCACCAGTTGCCTCACGCAACCGAGATCCTCACCGGATCGCGATGTGGGTGCGTCTGATTTTTGAGAACTCAACAGTGTGTTTGATTAGTCGACGAATTAGTTTGTTTTGCCCCGTTGACATGGTTGCTTGCTGGTCCTTTGTGGGTTGGTGGGTGATGGTGTTGATGG
>NZ_JAERSG010000007.1 GCF_016735675.1 Nocardioides baculatus
GCTCCTCGCGGGCCTCTTCGTAGCTGGGCTGCTGCTGGGTGGGGGCGTCAGGCATGGGGGTCCTCCTCGACCAGGGGTGCTTCTTCGATGCGGTCCGTCGTGGCGTGGATCCGGCCGTCGGCGACCCGTACGGACACGGCGGCACCGACGGCGGCCCCCGCGACGGAGGTGACGACGTGGCCGTCGGCGTCCTGCAGGACGGCGTACCCCCGCTGGAGCGTGGCGAGCGGCGACAGCGCCTGGGCGCGGGCGCGCTGGTGGCCGATGTCGTCGGCGGCGCGGTCGAGCCGGTGCGAGAGCGTACGGCGAGCGCGCGCCAGCAGCTCGTCGAGCTCGTCGGACCGCGCCGTGAGCAGGTTGCGCGGGTCGGCCATCGCCGGTCGCGACCGGACCTGGCCGAGCCACTCCTGCTCGCGCGCGATGCGCTGGGTGATCACCTGGCGCAGCCGGTCGCGCGCCCAGGTGACGCCGTGGGCCTCCTCGGCCATGTCGGGCACCACGAGCTTGGCGGCGTCGGTGGGTGTCGAGGCCCGGACGTCGGCGACGAGGTCGAGCAGCGGCTGGTCGGGCTCGTGGCCGATGGCGGACACCACGGGCGTACGCATCGCATGCACCGCGCGGATCAGCGCCTCGTCGGAGAAGGGCAGGAGGTCCTCGATCGAGCCACCGCCCCGGGCCACCACCACGACGTCGACGTCGGGGTGGCGCTCGAGCCGGTCGAGGGCCTCCATCACCTCGGCGGCGGACCGGGTGCCCTGCATGGCGGCGTAGGCCACCTCGAACCGCACGGCCGGCCAGCGGCGGCGCGCATTCTCCAGGACGTCGCGCTCGGCGGCGCTGTTGGGCGCGGTGACCAGGCCGACCAGGCCGGGGAGGAAGGGCAGGTCGCGCTTGAGCTCCGGCGCGAACAGTCCCTCGGCGGCCAGCAGCTGGCGCCGCCGCTCGAGCCGGGCGAGCAGCTCGCCGAGGCCGACCATCCGGATCTCGCGCGCGGCGAGCGAGAACGACCCGCGGTTGGGGTAGAAGCTCGGCCGCGCGTGGACCACGACGCTCGCGCCCTCGACGAGGGGCGGGTTCATCGAGTCGAAGAGCGAGCGCTGGCAGGTCAGCGTCACCGAGATGTCGGCCACGGTGTCGCGCAGCGTCATGAAGACCGTGTTGACGCCGGGACGCCGGTTGACCTGGGCGATCTGGCCCTCCACCCACACGCTGCCGAGCTTGTCGATCCACTGCGTGACCGCGTTGGCGACCGCACGCACGGGAGCCGGGGACTCGACCGTTGCGTCGCGGAGAGAGGGCACGCGGCGAGGATAGGGGAGGGCGCGGACACCCCCGTAAGATCGAGGGCATGACAGACCTCGGCCTGCCCCCGGTCCTCGACCCCGAGACCGCCAAGAACGTCCTCCTCGCGGCCCCCCGTGGCTACTGCGCGGGAGTCGACCGGGCCGTGATCACCGTCGAGAAGGCGCTCGACCTCTACGGCGCGCCCGTCTACGTCCGCAAGCAGATCGTCCACAACAAGCACGTGGTGGCCAACCTCGAGTCGCGCGGCGCGATCTTCGTCGAGGAGCTCGACGAGGTGCCCGAGGGCCGCACGGTCGTGTTCTCCGCCCACGGTGTCTCGCCGGCCGTCCACGCGCAGGCTGCCGAGCGCAGCCTCAAGACCATCGATGCCACCTGCCCGCTGGTGACCAAGGTCCACCACGAGGCCAGGCGCTTCGCCAGCGACGACTACGACATCCTTCTGATCGGGCACGAGGGTCACGAGGAGGTCGAGGGCACCGCCGGCGAGGCGCCCGAGCACATCCAGCTCGTGCAGAGCCCCGACGACGTGGCCGGCATCGTCGTCCGCGACCCCGCGAAGGTTGCCTGGCTGTCGCAGACCACGCTGAGCGTGGACGAGACGCTGGAGACGGTCGCGGCGATCCGGGAGAAGTTCCCCCTGCTGCTCGACCCGCCCAGCGACGACATCTGCTACGCCACCCAGAACCGCCAGCTCGCGATCAAGGAGATCTCGCAGAGCGCCGACCTGGTGATCGTGGTCGGCTCGCGCAACTCCTCCAACTCGGTCCGCCTCGTCGAGGTGGCCCTCGAGGCCGGTGCGAAGGCGTCCTACCTCGTCGACGACCACACCGAGATCGACGAGGCCTGGCTCGACGGCGTCGAGACCGTGTCGGTGACGTCCGGCGCGTCCGTCCCCGAGGACCTCGTGGAGGGGGTGCTGGCCTTCCTCTCCGAGCGCGGCTACCCCGACGCCAAGGCCGTGCACTCCGCCGAGGAGTCGCTGATCTTCGCCCTGCCGCCCGAGCTGCGCCGCGACCTCCGCGCGGCCCAGAAGGCCTGAGTCGTGGCGCGCTTCGTCGACATCCACCCCGACAACCCGCAGCCGCGGCTGGTCACCCAGGTCGTCGAGGCACTGCGCAACGACGAGCTGATCGCCTACCCGACCGACTCCGGCTACGCGCTCGGCGCCCAGCTCGGCAACCGCGACGGCCGCGACCGGATCCTGAGGATCCGCGAGCTCGACGACCGCCACCACTTCACGCTGATGTGCAAGGACTTCGCCCAGCTGGGGCAGTTCGTGCACGTGGAGAACTACGCGTTCCGTGCGATCAAGGCGGCGACGCCCGGGCCGTACACCTTCATCCTCCCCGCGACCGGGGAGGTCCCGAAGCGGCTGATGCACCCTAAGAAGCGCACGGTCGGCGTCCGGATCCCCGACCACACGCTGGTCTGTGCACTGCTCGAGGAGCTCGGCGAGCCGATCCTCACCAGCACGCTGATCCTGCCCGGCGAGACCGAGGCGCGGACCATGGGCTGGGAGATCAAGGAGGACCTCGACCACGTGGTCGACATCGTCGTCGAGTCCGGCGAGGTCACCGCCGAGCCCACGTCGGTGATCGACTGGTCGGAGGCCCAGCCCGTCGTCGTACGCCACGGGGCGGGCGACGTGTCGCGCTTCGAGGAGTAGCCCAGTCGGATCCACCGGTCTCTCGCCTGCTGCGCGTCACCAGGCGGGCGCGCTGGCGGCGTTGTCGAGCACTCGACGGGCCTGGCGGCCCGCGTTCGGCCCTCCGCCTGCCATCACACCCGCCTGATGACGCTCGCGACGGCGTCGACCGGCGGACCCGACTGGCTCAGGCGGGGCGCGAGAGCTCGCGGCTGAGCTCGGTGGCCATGTCGGCCTCGCCCTCGCGGTGGAGCCGCCAGCCGAGCCAGCCCAGGCAGAGGGCGTAGCCGAGGAAGAGGGCGACGCCGTGCGTGGCCACTCCCGAGACGATCGCCTGCAGCACGCTGTCGGTCGGATCGGCGACGGCGCCGCGGGCGACGAGTGCGACGAAGGCGAAGACGGCCGTCATCAGCAGCGGTGGCAGGAGCGCGACCAGGTAGAAGTCACGCCGACGCACGAGCGCGGCCAGGCCGAGGCACAACACCATGAAGCACAGGTCGAAGAAGATGGACAGCCGGCCGACGAGCAGCACGTCGATGCTGACCGCGGTGAGCGTGACGGCGACGCCGAGCGACACCACCTGGCGGCCCGGCTCGCGGCCGACCTCCCAGAACGCTTCGGCCTGGTTCACGACGCTCAACCTAGGACGCATCCCAGGCACCCTCCGCGCGGCGCGCCGCGCGGTCCGCAGAGTCTGGATCGGCCTGCTGGGCCAGCAGGTCGTCGAGGGTCGGCTCGTCGAGCACGGTCGGCACGCCGTCGAGAGCGGTCAGCTCGGGTGCCGACGGCGAGCGGGGCGCGACCTCGACCTGGCGCGGGGAGTCGAGCTGCTCCGACGTCACGCCGAGGTCGGCGAAGCGGCGCGCGGAGACCAGCACCCGGCCCTCGAGCGAGCCCATCGCCTGGTTGTAGGCCGCAACGCTGGCACCGAGCGAACGACCGACCCGGTCGAGGTGACCGGCCATCGACCCGAGCCTGGCGTGCAGCTCCTGGCCGAGCCGCTGCACCTCGTGGGCCTGGGCGTTGAGCAGCTCGTGCTGCCAGCCCTGGGCGACGGTGCGCAGGAGCGCGATGAGCGTGGAGGGCGTGGCGAGCACGACGTTGCGCGCGGCGGCCTGCTCGACGAGGTCGGGCACGGCCTGCAGCGCCGCCTGGAGGATGGCCTCGCCGGGCAGGAACAGCACGACGAACTCGGGCGTCCCGGCCAGCGCCTCCCAGTAGCGGCGCGAGCCGAGGTCGGCCACGTGCTTGCGCACGTGCTCGCCGAGCCGGGCCATCGCGGCGTCGTGCTCGGCCGGGTCGTCGGTGCCGGTCAGGTCGAGGAACGCCGCCAGCGGCGCCTTGGCGTCCACCGCGATCGTGCGGCCCCCCGCCAGGTTGACCACGAGGTCGGGTCGGAGCCGGCCGTCGTCGAGGCGCACCTGCTCGGCGAAGTCGCACCGGTCGACCAGTCCGGCGAGCTCGACCGTGCGTCGCAGGTGGAGCTCGCCCCACTGCCCGCGCACCTGCGGCTTGCGCAGCGCGGCGGCGAGGGTGCTGGTCTCGCGGCGGAGCGTGTCGGTCGACAGGCGTACGTCGGCCACCTGCTGGTGCAGCTGCGCCTGCCAGGCCACGCGGTCGTGGGCGAGGTCGCTCAGCTGGTCCTGGAGGCGCTCGAGCCCGTCCTGGACGACGGCGTGGTCCGCGACGCGCTGCTGGAGCGCGGCCACCGCGACGTCGTCCTCGGGCCGGCTGCGCGACCACAGCACGCCGATGACGGCGCCGAGGCCGAGGCCCACGGCGAGGACCAGCGCCAGGGTGAGCAGCAGGGGGAAGGTGTCCATGGATCCAGCATGGAGGCCACCACCGACACTCACGGGGAGCTCGACCCCGGCCCTGTCGGGGTAGTCCAGTGAGAATTGGCTGTCCAGGACCGGGGATGGCAGCCAGATCTCACTGGACTACCTGGGCCGGGCAGCCAGAAGTCACTGGACTACACCGAGGTCGAGTCCCCGCGGAACGTACGCCGGTAGGCCGAGGGGGAGACGCCGAGGCTCGCCCGGAGGTGCTGGCGCAGCGACGCAGCGGTGCCCATCCCGGCGCGGGTCGCCACCTGGTCGACCGGGAGGTCGGTGGCCTCGAGCAGGTGCTGGGCGTGGCGGATCCGCTGCTGGGTGACCCAGGCGCCGGGGGACTGGCCGGTCTCCTCGCGGAAGCGGCGGGTGAAGGTCCGCACGCTCATCGACGAGCGCCGCGCGAGGGTGGTCACGTCGAGGGGCTGGTGGAGGTGGGCCTGCGCCCAGGCGCGCACGTCGCTCGTCGTCTCGTCGCTGCGTCGGGGGACCTGCCGCTCGATGAACTGCGCCTGCCCGCCGTCGCGCCACGGCGGCACGACCATGTGGCGTGCGACGGCGTTGGCGACGGCAGTCCCGTGGTCCGTACGGACGAGGTGGAGGCAGAGGTCGATGCCGGCACTCAGTCCGGCCGAGGTCAGCACGCGGCCGTCGTCGGTGAAGAGGACGTCCTCGTCGACGGCCACGGCAGGGTGGAGACGACGGAAGTCGTCGGCGTACTTCCAGTGCGTCGTGGCCCGCTGCCCGTCGAGGATCCCGGCCGCGGCGAGCACGAAGGCGCCGGTGCAGATCGAGACCCAGCGGGCGTCTGCGGGCACGGTGGCGAGGGCCGCCCGCAGGTCGTCGGGGAGGGTGCCCTCGCGCCGCGGTCCGTGGATCATCGTGCCCGGGACGACCACGGTCTGGGCGGTGGCGAGGGCCTCGACGCCGGCCGACGGCGCGATCGCGTAGCCCTTGCTGGTGGCGACCGGTCGGTCGTCGACCGACACGACCTGGACGTCGTAGAGCGGGTTCCCGGACGCGTCGCGCGCCTCACCCAGCACCTGGGGCGGGATGGTCAGGTCGTAGCCGATCACCGGCGGGATGGCCAGGACGACCACGCGGTGGGGAGACGGCATGGCCGGATCCTTGCACATGTTGGCAATTCTGCCACTCGTCCGGCCGGGACGCGGTGCGAGAGGCTGGCCCGCGTGACGATGACGAGCCCTCCGCCGGGTCCCGCGCCCGCCGTCGACCGCGCTCAGAAGGTCCACTACGCGTGGATCGTGGCCGCGGTCGCCTTCGTGACGCTGGTCGGGGCCGCGGCCTTCCGCTCGGTGCCGGGTGTGCTGATCGAGCCGCTGCACGACGAGTTCGGCTGGTCGCACGGCCTGATCGGGTCGGCCGTCTCCCTCAACCTCATGCTCTTCGGCCTGATCTCGCCCTTCGCCGCCGCGCTGATGGACCGGTTCGGCGTCCGGCCGGTCGTCACCTTCGCGCTCCTCATGGTCGCGGTCGGCAGCGGGCTCACCGTCTTCATGACCGAGCCGTGGCAGCTGATCCTCACCTGGGGCCTGCTCGTCGGGGTCGGCACCGGTTCGATGTCGATGGCCTTCGTCGCCACCGTCACCAGCCGCTGGTTCGTCGCCCGCCGCGGCCTCGTCAGCGGCATCCTCACCGCCGGCAACGCCACCGGCCAGCTGATCTTCCTGCCGGTCGTCGCGTGGTTCGCGACCCACCACGGCTGGCGTACGGCGGCGCTGCTGGCGTCCGCGGCCGCACTGGCCGTCGTACCCCTCGTGCTCGCCTTCCTCCGCAACCACCCGGCCGACCTCGGGCTGAAGGCGCTCGGCGCGACCGACGCCGACCCCGGCCCGCCGCCGCACCAGCAGGTCGGCTCGAGCGCCGGGCGTGCACTCGGCGTGCTGCGCGACGCCGCCCGGACCCGGACGTTCTGGCTCCTCGCCGGCGGCTTCGCGATCTGCGGGATGACCACCAACGGCCTCATCGCCACGCACTTCGTCCCGGCCAGCCACGACCACGGCATGCCCGCCACGACGGCCGCCTCGCTGCTCGCCGTGGTCGGGATCTTCGACGTCGTCGGCACGATCGCGTCGGGCTGGCTGACCGACAAGGTCGACCCGCGGCTGCTGCTCGTCGGCTACTACGCCCTGCGCGGCGTCGGCCTGATGACCCTGCCGGCACTGCTGTCGCCGCACGTCCACCCCAGCATGTGGGTCTTCATCATCGTCTACGGCCTCGACTGGGTGGCGACGGTCCCGCCGACCGTGGCGATCTGCCGCGAGTGGTTCGGCGCGGCGTCCGGGCCGATCGTCTTCGGCTGGGTCTTCGCCAGCCACCAGGTCGGCGCCGCCATCGCGGCCACCGGCGCCGGCATCGTCCGCGACGTCACCGGCGGCTACGACCCGGCCTTCTACGCCGCGGCCGGGCTGTGCGTGCTCGCCGCCGCGATGTCGTACGCCATCCGGCGCACGCCGCAGCCGGTCGCCATCGGCTGAGCGCTAGCCGAGGTCGACGACCACCGGCGCGTGGTCGGACGGTGAGCCGGTGCCCTGTGCCGGGTCACGCTCGTCCCTGTCGATGAAGGCGCCGGTGACGCGCGAGGCCAGCGAGGGCGAGGCGACGACGAAGTCGATCTTGAGGCCGCGGTCGCGCTCGAAGCGCTGGCGGTAGTAGTCCCAGTAGGTGTAGCCGGGGGCGTGCTCGCGGGTCACCTCGGCGTAGCCGTCGTTGAGGAAGCCCTGGAAGGCGGCGCGCTCGGGCGGCGTCACGTGGGTCGACTTCGCGAACTGCGCGGGGTCGAAGACGTCGTCGTCGGTCGGGCAGATGTTCCAGTCGCCGACCATCGCGGTCGGGGTGTCGAGCCAGCCGCGGGCGGTCTCGCGCAGCCGCGCGAGCCAGTCGAGCTTGTAGGTGTAGTGCGGGTCGTCGGGCTTGCGGCCGTTGGGGACGTAGAGCGACCAGATGCGTACGCCGTCGCACGTCGCGGCGATCGCACGGGCCTCCTCGGCCGCCGGATCGCCCCACGTCGGCATGCCCTCGAAGCCGACCTGCACGTCCTCGAGGCCGACGCGCGAGAGCAGGGCGACGCCGTTCCACTGGTTGAGGCCGGCGACCGCGATGTCGTAGCCCAGGGCCTGGAGACCCATCAGCGGGAGCTGCTCCTCGCGGGCCTTGGTCTCCTGCAGCGCGAGCACGTCGATGTCGTGTCGCTGCACGAAGGCCTCGACGCGGTCGATGCGGGAGCGGAGGCTGTTGACGTTCCAGGTGGCGATGCGCACGAGTCCACCCTAGGGAGGCGCCGGCCCTTTACAGATCCTGGGTCTTGGGGCAGGTTCTGGGCAGCGCACTGGTCTCGGGAACTTCGTGCTCACCACCGGATCGACCTGGTTCCACCTCCGTCGACCCCTTTCATGGACTCCGAGATGGCGTGTGCCCACATCCCCCATCAAGGAGAAGAAATCACGATGCAGCGCAGTCGACTCGGGGCGATCGCCCTCGCCAGCTCCGCACTCCTCGGCGCGGCACTGGCCTCACCGGCCATCGCCGCCACGGAGACCGGCACCACCGTGCCGACCTACCAGGAGTTCAAGGCCGCGACCTACCAGGACGCGGACAACCAGTACATCGTCAACGGTGACGAGCCGGCCGGCACCAACGCCGACCTCCGCACCTTCTACGACCGCCTCGTCGGCCAGGACAGCCTCAACGAGGGTCTGATCGTCAACACCGTGGGCGGCGCCGACGACAAGTGGTCGACCGCCCAGGTCGGCAACCTCACCTACTGCGTCAGCAACAAGTTCGGCACGCGCAAGGCCGACATCGTCAACGCGATGAACGGTGGCGCCGGCCTCTGGGAGGCCGCGTCGTCGAGGATCAACTTCGTCTACGTCCCGTCGCAGGACGCGAGCTGCACCACCCGCAACAACAACGTGCTCTTCTCCGTCGAGCCCGTGCAGACCTCGCAGTACATCGCCCGGGCGTTCTTCCCGAGCAGCCCGAAGCGCTCGCGCAACGTCCTGGTCGACGACTCGATCTGGACCTCGGGCTCGTGGACGCCGTCCAACATCCTCGGCCACGAGCTCGGCCACACGCTGGGCTTCCGCCACGAGCACACCCGCCCGGAGGCCGGCACGTGCTTCGAGGACAACAACTGGCGTCCGCTGACGCCGTACGACTCGGCGTCGATCATGCACTACCCCCAGTGCAACGGCTCGTCGAGCAACCTGTCGATGACCGCGACCGACCGCCAGGGAGCGGCTGCCCTCTACGGCGCCTGATCCCCGGCACGATCTCGAACGCCCCTTCCGTCCCGAGCGGAGGGGGCGTTCGTCTGCCGGTTACGGTCTGCACGTGCCCTCCACGATCCTCTCCGCCCGCGACCTCGAGTTCATGCTCTTCGAGTGGCTCGACGTCGAGCGGCTCAGCGAGCGACCGCGCTTCGCCGAGCACGACCGTGCGTCGTACGACGCCCTGCTGGCGCTCTGCGAGGAGCTCGCCACCGAGCACTTCGCGACGCACTACCGCAAGAGCGACACCGAGGAGCCGACGTTCGACGGCTCGAAGGTCACCCTGATCCCCGAGATCGAGGCCGCGCTCCAGAAGCTCAGCCGGGCCGACCTGCTGACCCTCTCGCTCGACGAGGAGCACGGCGGCATGCAGGTGCCGCGCGTCGTGGCGTCGGCCTGCATGGCGTGGTTCACCGCCGCCAACATCGGCACCGCGGCGTACTCCTTCCTCACCATCGCCAACGCCGGCCTGCTGCTCGCGCACGGCTCGCCCGAGCAGGTCGAGCGCTGGGTCGGACCGATGCTGGAGGGCCGGTTCTTCGGCACGATGACGCTGTCCGAGCCGCACGCCGGCTCGAGCCTCGGCGACGTCGTCACCCGCGCGGTGCCCGCCGACGACGGCACGCACCGGATCTTCGGCAGCAAGATGTGGATCTCCGGCGGCGACCACGAGATGGGCGACAACATCGTTCACCTGGTGCTGGCCAAGCTGCCCGACGCGCCCGCCGGCTCGCGCGGCATCTCGCTGTTCATCGTCCCGAAGTACCTCGTCGACGATGACGGCTCGATCGGCGAGCGCAACGACGTCTCCCTCGCGGGCATCAACCACAAGCTCGGCAGCCGCGGCACGGTCAACACCGCGCCGGTCTTCGGCGACGGCGCCTTCACGCCGGGTGGCGCGCCCGGTGCCGTCGGCTACCTCGTCGGCGAGCCCCACAAGGGCCTGTCCTACATGTTCCACATGATGAACGCCGCCCGCCTCGGCGTCGGGATGTCGGCGACGACCACGGCCTACACGGCCTACCTCAAGTCGCTGGAGTACGCCCGCTCCCGCCCGCAGGGCAGGTCGCTGACCGCCGCCGACCCGACCGGGCCGCAGGTGCCGATCATCGAGCACGCCGACGTCCGCCGGATGCTGCTGGCGCAGAAGTCCTACGTCGAGGGCGCGCTCGCGCTGAACCTCTGGTGCAGCCGGCTCCTCGACGAGCAGGTCACCGCCGCCGACGACGCCGAGCGGCTCGCCGTCGGCCAGCTCCTCGACATCCTCACGCCGATCGCCAAGTCGTGGCCCTCGCAGTGGGGCCAGGAGTCGTGCAGCCTCGCGATCCAGGTGCTCGGCGGGTCGGGCTACACGCGCGACCACGACGTCGAGGCCCACTGGCGCGACCAGCGGCTCAACCCGATCCACGAGGGCACCCACGGCATCCAGGCGCTCGACCTGCTCGGCCGCAAGGTGCTGGGCGGAGGTGGCGCCGCGCTGCTCGCGCTGGCCGGGCGGATCCAGGAGACCGTCGACGGCGCGACCGCGCTCGGCGGCGAGCCGGCCGCCCACGCGGCGGCCCTCAAGGCGACGGTCGACCGGCTGGGCGAGGTGACGTTCGGGCTCGCCGGGCTCGGCGACCCGGAGCGGATCATGGCCAACGCCACCGTCTACCTCGAGGCCGCCGGCCACGTCGTGATCGCGTGGATGTGGCTCGAGCAGCTCGTCGCGGTGGGGGAGAAGGAGGGCGACTTCTACGACGGCAAGCGGGCCGCCGCGCGCTACTTCTTCGGCTGGGAGCTGCCGAAGGTCACGCCGATGCTCGACCTGCTCGCCTCGGGCGACACGACCACGCTGGACATGCAGGCGAGCTGGTTCTAGCCCTGTCCTAGGCCGTCTCCGCCAGGAATTCGGTCAGCAGGCCGGGCGTCGCCGCGTCCGCGAGCTCGACGGCCACCTCGAGGCGTACGTCGCGCACGAGCACCCGCTCGTGGCCCGCCGCTGTCGTCGCGACCAGGTCGGCGAGACCGATGCGGCGCTGCCACCACGACTGGGAGACCACCCAGCCGATGATGCCGTCGGTCTCGAGGGCCGTACGCACCCGCGCCACGAGCCCGCTGCCCGCGACGAGGTGGTCGCCGGCGAGGGCGTGGCCGAGGTGGCGGTACGACGCCTCGCCGACCGCGGCTGAGACCAGCAGCAGGGCGAGCCCGCCGAGGCCGACCCACCACCACGAGAGGTCGAACCACCATGTCGCAACGGCTCCGGCGGCGATGACGACCAAGGACTCCCGGATCTGGCGCAACCACGCGCGTCGCCGTGCGAGGGGGCCGTGCTCGACGAGGGGGTCGGTCAGCGGCCCGCGGTGCTCCAGCACGGTCTCGCCCACGCCGATCGCCACGTCGCGCGGGCACGGCGGCAGGACCTGCGTGACGCCGTCCTCGACGCCGGTCGCCAGTGTCGAGAGCTCGGCACCGCCCACGACCCGCATCAGGAGGGGCTCGGTCATCTCGACGCCGCGCACCTTGGCCTCCTCGACGGTGATCGAGCGGGTGGTGAACAACCCGCTCGTCAGGTGGAGCGAGCCGTGCTCGCGGACGAGCAGGAAGCGCCACCACTGGACGACGTAGCCGGTCACGGACACGACGAGCCAGACGGCGAGCCCGCCGACAGCGAGGACCGCGATGACTGCGACGAGGGCGAACTGCATCACCCAGTCCCACGTCGAGCGCGCGGTCTCCTCGTTCCAGATGGGCAGGTCGTCGCCGAACTGCGAGAGCACGCCGACCGCTCCGGCCAGGAGGACGAGCCGGGCCAGGCTGAAGGGGGCGAAGCGTAGCCAGGACCAGTCGATCCGGGCGAGCTCGGCCGGCGCCGCGACCGGCACGGGGACCGGCCCGTCGACCTCGTCGGCGTCCGTGCCCGGCGTGGCCTCCGGTGCCTCGCGGCGGCGCAGGAGCGTCGTACGCAGTGCGTGGGCGTCGGCCGCCGCCAGGGCGTCGAGGGTGATCCGGTCGTCGTCGACGCCGGTGCCGATCTCGACCTTCTGCAGGCCGAGGATCCGGTGCAGCAGGGAGGCCTCGAGGTCGACGCTGCGGACCCGGTCGAGCGGCGCGGTGGAGGTGTTCTTGTTCAGGACGCCTCTGCGCACCTGGATCTGCGTGTCGGTCAGCCGGTAGTGAGTGGTGAGCCACGGAAGCGCACCGAAAAGGAGGGGGCCGAGCACCGCGACGGGGAGGATCACCCACCCGAACCGGCCGCCGCTCTGGCTGATCCCGACCAGGGCGACCACGACCGGCACGATCGCCTGGCCGATGGCCTTCACCGGGTCGAGCAGGAGCTTGCGTGGACTGAGCCGGGACCACCCGTCCCCCGGGGCGGGGATCACGTGGCGTCGTCCTGCTCCGGGGCGGCGGCCGTGATCGCGGTCAGCCGGGCCACCACCTCGCGCGCCGTCTCGGCGTCGAGGCAGTCGACGGTGATGGGACCCGCGGCCGAGGCGGTCGTGACGGTGATCGAGGCCAGCCCGAAGAGTCGCATCAGCGCTCCCTGGCGCGAGTCCACCGTCTGCACGCGGCTGATCGGTGCGATGCGGGTCTCGCGCCCGATCCAGCCGGAGCGCGTGTGCACCGCCGTGTCGGTGACCTCCCAGCGGTGGACGCGGAAGCGGATCCGCGGCATCAGCACGACGTGCGCGACGGCGGCGGCGGCGACGAGCAGCACGAGGACCAGCGTCCAGCCCGGGACGTCGGGGATGACGGCGTACGCCACCACGGCGGCGACCACGAGGACCACGTCGCCGACCGCCGCGGACAGCCGCCAGTAGGGGACCGCCTGCGGCGAGACCCGGTGCGCGGGCTCGCGGAGCACGTGATTCATGCGGCGAGTCTTGCAGGTGCGACCGCGCGGGCGAACTTGTGCAATCCGGCGTTCGGGCGGAGTGGCCGATGGACTTCTGCAGGTTCATGCAGTGCACACACCTGACCCTGACCAGACCTTCCCCTCTGGTCTAGACCGGGGTGTGGTGGAGGTGCCACCACCAATCCAACCGGAAGAAGTGACAGCACACATGAAGACCACGATCATCAGGACCCTGGCCGCCGTCATCGGAGCGGGCGCGCTGGCTGCGTCGATGCAGCCGGCGAGTGCAGCACCTGCTCGGGAGGACGTGCCGAGCTTCCAGGAGTTCAAGGACGCGACCTTCCAGGACGTCGGCGGTCAGTACGTCGTGAACGGCGACGAGACCATCGCGACGACCCAGCAGCTGCGCGACTACTACGACAGCATGGTCGGCTCCAAGGACACCGACTCGCAGTCGCTCGTCATCAACACCGTGGGCGGTGCGGACGACACGTGGTCCGCCACCACGGCCCGCAACCTCACCTACTGCGTCAGCGACCGCTTCGGGTCCTACAAGTCGGCGATGGTGTCGGCGATGCAGTCCGGCGCCGGTCAGTGGGAGGCCGCCTCGAGCGGGGTGAACTTCACCTACGTGCCGTCGGCCGACGCCAACTGCACGGTGAGCAACAACTCCGTGCTGTTCTCCGTCGAGCCGGTGAACACCACCCAGTACATCGCGCGGGCGTTCTTCCCGAGCACGCCGGACAGCCAGCGCAACGTCCTGGTCGACGACTCGATCTGGACCTCGGGCTCTTGGACGCCGTCCAACATCCTCGCCCACGAGCTCGGCCACGCACTCGGCTTCCGCCACGAGCACACGCGGCCCGAGGCCGGGACCTGCTTCGAGGACAACAACTGGCGGCCGCTGACGCCGTACGACTCGGCGTCGATCATGCACTACCCGCAGTGCAACGGCTCGTCGAGCGACCTCTCCATGACGGAGACGGACCGCCAGGGCGCGCGGAGCGTGTACGGCTCCTGAGCCGGCACCCCGCCTGACCGGGGGGAGGGCCCGACCCGCTGCGCTCGTCGCGCGGGATCGGGCCCTCGTTCGCGTGCGGGCTCACGTTTCGTGCACGCGTCCGTCGCCGCCGTAGACTCCCCGCCCGTGGCTCTCACCATCGGCATCGTCGGTCTCCCCAATGCGGGCAAGTCGACGCTCTTCAACGCACTGACCAAGAACGACGTCCTCGCGGCGAACTACCCGTTCGCGACGATCGAGCCCAACGTCGGCGTCGTCGGCGTGCCGGACGAGCGGCTCCCGCAGCTCGCCGAGGTGTTCGAGTCGGCCAAGGTGCTGCCGGCCACGGTCGAGTTCGTCGACATCGCCGGCATCGTGCGCGGCGCCTCGCAGGGCGAGGGCCTCGGCAACAAGTTCCTCGCCCACATCCGCGAGTCTGCCGCGATCTGCCAGGTGACCCGGGTCTTCCGCGACGAGGACGTCACCCACGTCGACGGCGAGGTCAACCCCGCCAACGACATCTCGACGATCCAGACCGAGCTGATCTTCGCCGACCTCGAGACCGTCGACCGGGCGATCGCTCGCCTGGAGAAGGAGTCGCGCAAGGTCAAGGACCTCGTCGCGAACCTCGACGCCGCCCGCGCAGCCAAGGACGCGCTGGAGTCCGGCACCCCGATCATCGCGACCGACATCGACCGCACCCTGCTGCGCGAGCTGTCGCTGCTGACGGCCAAGCCGCTGATCTACGTCTTCAACTGCGACGCCGACGAGCTCGCCGATGACGCCCTCAAGGACAAGATGCGCGAGATCGTCGCGCCGGCCGAGGCGATCTTCCTCGACGCCAAGTTCGAGGCCGACCTCGCCGAGATGGACGACGACGAGATGGCCCACGAGATGCTCGCCGAGATGGGCATCACCGAGTCCGGCCTCGACCAGCTCGCCCGGGTCGGCTTCGACACCCTCGGCCTCCAGACCTACCTGACCGCCGGCCCCAAGGAGACGCGGGCCTGGACGATCAAGAAGGGCGCCACCGCCCCCGAGGCCGCCGGTGTCATCCACACCGACTTCCAGAAGGGCTTCATCAAGGCCGAGGTCGTCTCCTTCGAGGACCTGATGGCGGCTGGCACCATGCTCAAGGCCAAGGAGGCCGGCAAGGTGCGCATGGAGGGCAAGGACTACGTCATGGCCGACGGCGACGTCGTGGAGTTCCGCTTCAACGTCTGACCGTTCGACGTCCGCATCCGGACGTCGGTAGCTGACGTTGCGCCCCACGGCACGGTCCGACCGCGCGGCGTGCAACGCCGCGCGGTCGGACGCGCTCTACGGTCAGGCCTTGCGGCGGCGCACTGCGCCGCTGATGCCACCGACGAGGGCAAGGAGTCCCACGCCGATGAAGGCTGCCGAGCTCTGGCGACCCGGGACGACGCGCTGGAGCACGCCTCCCTTGCTCGCCGACTGCTTGGCCGAGGCACCCGTGGACGGGTGCGGGTCGGCATTGCTGCCGCTGGCCGGGAGGGCCAGGTAGGGGAAGGTGTTGTCGAAGGCGGTGTCGTTGGTGTCGACGCCGTCGCCGAGGTCGTTCGCTGATCCGACGAGCTCACCCTCGACCACCTGGAGCGCGATGTCGATGACATCGTCACCGAGACGGCGACCGTTGGGGAAGCCCTGCGTGTCGCCACCGATCACACCGAGCCGGTTGGGCTCGGCGGTCACGGGGGTGGACATGTTGAGTCGCAGCTGCTCGCTCGGGGTGATCTTGCCCTTGGGCATGTTGAGGCCCTTGACGCCCGTGAGGAACACCGACACGAGGTCGTTGCGCGGGGTCGCGGGTGCCTTGATGCCGTAGACGGCCTCGATCAGCTTCGGCAGCTCGGGGTTGGTCACGTACTTGAGCGCCACTGCGTCGCCCGTGGGCTCGAGACCGTTGAACGCGTCCTTGAGCTTGAGCGGGATGACGACCTCGTTGACCAGCGGGTTGCCCAGGCGCGAGACCTGGGTGTAGCGCTTGCCGGTGGCGTTCATCTTCGACGTGGTCGTCCACACGCCGATGACCGGGTTCTTGCCCGGGTTGTGGCGCTTGGCGACCCACTTCTGCGGGACCTGCAGCGCCACCGACTGGACGTTGAAGCCCGCCAGGGTGTCGTCGCCGGCCTCGGAGAGGTCACCGCCGTAGAGCAGGTCGAAGACGCGCAGGTCGAGGAAGAACGGGTCCTCGGCCTGACCGGCGAAGGACTTCATGTTCTTGCCGACCCGGGTGACGGCCTGGCTGCGCAGCTTGTTGTAGGCCGGCATCGACGCCGCGCCGATGTCCGAGGGCGCCACGCGACGGCTCTTGATCAGCGTCTTCTTCTTGTTCTTGTAGAAGCGCTGCAGCTTGTAGGTCTGGTAGTAGTTCAGGTTCTTGTCGGTCAGGGAGGTGACCGGGCCGGTGGCGGCCAGGAACGTGTTCCCCGTGACGTAGTGGTCCTTGAACGTCCACCGGAAGATCACGTCGGGCTTCGCGTCCGCGTTGTTGTCGATCTTGATGTCGTAGCGCGCGTCGGTGGCGAAGCTGTAGAAGTTCGGACCGCCCGCGGGCTCCTCGAAGGGCAGCCAGTTGGCGATCAGTGTGACGGTGTTCTTCTTCTCCGGACTGCGGAATGCGTAGAGGTCCGTCCCGTCGTACTGGGGCGTCCCCGAGATGAGTGGTGCCTCCCGGTGACTGGACGCGGTCGCAGCGAGCGGACCGAGACCGGCGAAGCCGACTGCTGTCAGCAGGCCGCCGGCGCACGCCAGGGCGATCGCCCCGTGCCGCTTGGTGGGTCGTGAGTGGTTCATCAGCAACTACTCCTAGGGGTCTGGTGCATACGTTGTGCAGGACACTGCGCAGACGTGACGGCCATCGCCTCTTGGAGTCACGGCATCGTGTGTTCGGAGTCACACGAGCAATGGATGCATTGTGCGCAAGGAATGCGCATGGCGCGTCCTCCCTTGGGGGGTGCTGGGAGCAGCACTGCACGATTCGGTGGGATCAGTCCTCGACCGCGAGGTAGCGCGCGGTCACGACGAACTCCTGCACGTCGACGGCATTGCCGCTGGTGGTCGAGAACCCCCACAGGACACCGGGTGGGATCGGGTCCGCGCTGCCGCTGGTGTCGCCATCCACGCCGAGGCCGTAGCGCGGCGTGACGTCGGCGGTCTCGCTGCCGGTGGCGCTGGTGGTGAACGAGCTCTGCTGGCCCGCAGTCGCTGAGACGGACAGCGTCCCGACGTCGCCCTCACCGGCGTGGGTGGGTGCGCCCACGAACCGGACGCGCGCCCGCGCCACGCCTCGGGGTGCCTGGGGGAAGGGCAGCCAGTGGCTCATGCCGGCGCGGTCGTTGCCGGTCCGCCCCTCGGGGCACGGTGCGGAGCGATAGCTCAGGCCACCGGCGTACAGCTGGCTCGCCGTGACGGTCCCGCACGGCGGGTTGAAGGTCTCGGCATCGGAACAGCCCGCGCCGCCGTCGAAGAAGCACGCGCCGCCCCCTTCCGAACCCTGCGGCCGGACGGTCCTGACCTCCTCGTGCCAGACGAGGCGCTCCTTCGACACCCAGATCGGCTGCTCGACGCGGCCACGGTTGCCCACCCGGTCGACTCCTGCGATGACGGCCCGGTAGCGACCCGGGGGCAGCGGCCGGCCATCCACCCGCGCGGTCCACCGCTCGTCGAAGACGCTCGAGTAGACCTGCGCGGGGCCCTTCACGTTGCGCTTGACCTTGCGCAGCACGACCCGACCCCGTGGGTTCCGGATCGTGAGCGAGACGCGGCGGGTCCTGTGCTCGACGAGGCCGGACAGGTGGAGGGCGTCGCGCACCACCGAGGTGCGTGGATAGACGGCGGGGTTCACGCCGGCCAGCCGGATCGCGCCGGAGTCGACGGCCAGCCGGGGCGAGAAGCTCGTGTCGACCACGAGTCGGTTCCCGGCAGCTGCCGGGGAGCCCGCGTAGGACAAGGACACGCGATAGGTGCCGTCGTCGACGATCGTGCCGTTGCCGTTGCGGCCGTCGAAGGTCCACGAGTGCGAGCCCTGCTCGACGCGTCCCAGCCGGACCACCCGCACGTGGTCGGTCGGCCCGGCGTACAGCTCGTCGATCGTCAGCTCGACCCGGTCGGCGTCACGGGGGAGGACGTAGCGGACCAGCAGGGTGTCGTCCCGGCCGTCGCCGTTGGGCGAGAAGGCGCCGGCGACGACGCGCGGGCCGGAGGCCCCGTCGTCCGAGGAGGAGGCGGACGCCGAGGCGGGCGTGCTGACCGCCGCGGCGACCACGGCCAGTCCGAGCAGGCTGACGTGAAGGCGACGCATGGAACCCCCGTGTGGTGAGTGAGACGCAGGAAGCGTGCCATGTCGGGAGACGCGCCTGATGCGAATTCGGTTGTGGTGGGGGAGCTGAGGACGATGACCACTTTCGTCGATTGATAGACAAAAGATTGACGTTCGCCGTCCGAACTGCCTAGGTTCGCAGGGTCACGCCGTGACGTACGCCACACCCCCGACGTGGTGCCACGCTCGACCCGCCCCCTGGAGGAACCCACCATGAAGACACCTGACATCAGGTCCGAGGAGACGCCCGCACTGCGGCGCAGCTTCGGTCTCAGCCGCCGCCAGCTGATGGCGGCCTCCACCGGTCTCGCCGCCGCGTCGATGGTCGGCCCGCTCAGCTCCTCCGCGGCAGCGAAGGGCAACGGCGTGCTCGTCCCGCGCGGCAAGCTCGGGATCATCCTCTACTCGGTGCGCGACGCGGTCGGTCGCGACCCGCTCGCCTCCAGCCTCCCGTCAGGCTTCAAGGAGGTGTTCGCCGAGCTCGCCCGGATCGGCTACAAGCAGATCGAGTTCGCCGGCTACACGCAGCACGCCAACGCCGAGGGTGGACGTACGCCGGCGCCCGCGCTCCTCAAGCAGTGGCTCGACGACAACGGCCTGGAGGCCGAGGGCAACCACGGCAGCATCCCCAGCACGATCACCGACGCCACGCTGGCCACCTTCGATGCCGCCTGCGAGGCTGCCAACGTCCTGGGCATGGGTCACATCGGCACCGGCAGCGACCCGACCAGCTCGGCCTACCTCGCCGACTGGCAGCTCGCGGCCGACCGGTGGAACATCCTCGGCGAGCGCGCGATGAACAAGCACGGGCTCAAGCTCTACACGCACAACCACGCCGAGGCCTACTCCCACCTCAACGACGTGGGCCCCCTGGACGCGCAGGGTCGCCCGACCCGGCAGTCCGGCGTGCGACGGCTCGAGTGGTTCATGAACAACACCGACTCGCGCTACGTCTTCCTGGAGATGGACATCTACTGGGCGCACGTCGCGCAGTACCGGTTCGGCTCCTACGTCGCCGAGGACGGAACGACGGTGGCGGACCCCTTCGACCCGCTCGGCACGGTCAACACCTTCGGTCCGCTGCGCTACCCGCTGTTCCACGCCAAGGACGGCACGTCGCAGCCCGGCACCCGCGACGGCTACGCGTTCGCACCGTTCGGTGCCGGTGTCATCGACTACAGGGCGTTCCTGGGCGGTGTCGGCGCCAAGGGCTACCACAACCCGATGTGGGAGCAGGACAGTGCGCCCAGTGCCGCTGTCCCCGGCCAGTCGCTCGAGCTGGCCGCGTTCAGCTTCAACAACCTGAAGAACCTGCGCGGCTGACGACCTGAGGACCCGGCTCCCCTGCCGCACCTGGTGACGGGCGGCAGGGGAGCCGTGTCATGCCGGCTTCGTCCACGCGATCGTGTGGCGGAAGCCCACTCGGTGGCGCATCCGCGCGCCGGGCATGACGGCCTCCGTCCGCCTGCGGAGGTCGTCGTACGCCATCACGGGGTCCTGCACCGGGTACGACGGCGGCTGTGGGCCGACGCGACTGACCCGCGGGTGCTTGGCGAAGCCGATCAACGGGTTGGTCACCATCGACGCCGCGTCCCAGAGGTGGTCGGTGACCGATCGCGGAGGAGCGAGCCCGACGACGAGGAAGCGGCCGCCGGGAGCCAGCAGGTCCCGTACGTCGCGCAGCGCCGCGTCGACGTCGAGGTGGTGCAGCACCGCCACCATCGTGACGAGGTCGAACGGTCCGTCGAGGTGCGCCCAGTCGCCACCGGCGATCGTGACGTTCGCCAGGTCGGCGCACCGGTCGGCCGTGTCGTCGCACATCGCCGGATCGGCGTCGTTGCCGACCACGGTGTCGAAGAGCGGGGCGAGTGCGGCGACCAGCCCGCCCTGCCCGCACCCGACATCGAGCGCCTTACGACGGCGCGCCGGCAGGTTCGACAGGATCCATCGGTGGAAGTGGTCGTTGTGGCTCCACGGGTGGCGGGCATTGAGCCTCGCCATGCCGGACGAGAGCGCACCGCCCGCGACGGATCGCGTGAGGTCCCGGAGAGCCATGCACATCAGTGTGCCCGGGGCGCCGTCGTGGCTAGGCTCGTCCCGTGCCCGTGACCCGAGGTTTCCGCCGCCGCCGACCTGACGGCCCCGAGGGCCGCCTGCCACCCGGTCAGTACGACACGGGTGCGGGCTGGCCGGTGCTCACCGCCGAGGCGACGCCGCGGATCGCGCGCGAGTCCTGGACCATCGGCGTGGACGGACTGGTGGAGCGGCCGACCACGTGGACCTGGGACGAGGTCCAGCAGCTGCCACGGTCGTCGTACAGTGGAGACATCCACTGCGTCACGACCTGGTCGAAGTTCGACGTGGTGTTCACCGGCGTCTCCGTGGACGACCTCCTCGCGGTCGCCGGGCCACAGGCCGACGCGGCCTTCGTGATGGCCCACTCCTCGACGGGCTACACGACCAACCTGCCGCTCGCTGACATCACCGGCGGCAAGGCGTGGGTCGTCTGGGAGTTCGACGGGAAGCCCCTGACGGCCGAGCACGGGGGGCCTGTGCGGCTGCTCGTGCCGCACCTTTACTTCTGGAAGTCGGCGAAGTGGATCAGCCGACTCGAGCTCACCGCCACCGACCGGCCGGGGTTCTGGGAGCAGAACGGCTACCACGACCGCGGCGACCCGTGGCTCGAGCAGCGCTACCAGGGCGACCCGTGACCGGCGCCGCCGACGACCCGGCAGCCTCCTTCGACCCGGGCGGCACCGGAGCCACCTCGTGGACCACCGGACGCATCATCACCAAGGACCTGCCGGCGCCGAACCTCGTCCGGCTCCGCATGCACGTCGAGGACCGCCAGCGCCACTGGCCCGGCCAGCACTACCTCATCCGGCTGCGCGCCCCCGACGACTACACGGCCCAGCGGTCGTACTCGCTGGCGTCCGACGACAGCGACCCGCTCGTGGAGTTCCTCGTCGAACGCCTCCCGGACGGCGAGGTGTCGGAGTTCCTGGCGGACGTCGCCGAGGTCGGGGATGTCCTCGAGCTGCGCGGACCGATCGGCCGCTGGTTCCGATGGGACACCTACACGCCGGCGCTGTGCCTCGTCGGCGGCACGGGCGTCGTCCCAGCGGTGTCGATGATCCGCGCCGCCCGGCACCACGGCCGCTCCGAGCAGCTGCGGGTGGTGGCCGTGTCCCGCGGCCCGGAGGACCTGCCCTACGCCGACGAGCTCGCGCGCGCCGGAGCCACGATCGCCCACACCCGGCACGAGGTCGGTGACCGCCCACCAGGCCCTCCCGCCGCGGACGAGCTCGCCCCGCTGCTGGCCGGGGTCGAGCTGGCCTACGTCTGCGGCTCCGCCCGCTTCGCCGGGTTCGCCGAGGACCTGCTGCTCGAGGCCGGCTTCAGCCCGGAGGCGATCCGGGTCGAGAGGTTCGGGGTCACGGGCTGAGCGGGAAGCAGACCGCGCGTCGCGCTGTTCCACCAGCATGACAACCATCGGACTCATCGGCAGTGGACACATCGGCACGGCGATCGCGCGCCGTGCGATCGAGCAGGGGCACGACGTCGTGCTCAGCAACTCGCGGGGACCGGAGACCCTGTCCGACCTCGTGGCCGAGCTCGGCCCGCGAGCCCGGGCCGCGACGGCTTCGGAGGCGGGTGAGGCCGGCGACCTGGTGGTCGTGACCGTGCCCTTCAAGGCCTACCTCGACGTGCCGGTCGAGCCCCTCGCCGGCAAGGTCGTCATCGACACCAACAACTACTACTTCGAGCGCGACGGCCACTACGCCGAGCTCGACGAGGGCCGTACGAGCGTGAGCGAGATGCTGGCCGCGCACCTGCCGACCTCGAAGGTCGTCAAGGCGTTCAACGCGATCCAGGCCGCCCACATCGTCACCGAGGGCCGCCCGGCCGGCGCCGAGAACCGGCGCGCCCTCGCGATCGCCGGCGACGACGCGGACGCCAAGGCCGTCGTCACCGACCTGATCGAGTCGTTCGGCTTCGACGTCGTCGACGCCGGACCCCTCGCCGAGGGCAAGCGCTTCGACCGCGACAAGCCGGCCTACGGCGCGGAGCTGGACGCCGACGGCCTGCGCGAGGCCCTCGCCGCCGGCTGAGCGCCGCTGGCCGACGGGATCGCGGCTACCGTGGGGTAACCAGCCGCCACCCACCACCGCGAGGATGACGTCCCATGGCCCGCCTGGCTCCACACACGGTCACCCTCCACGGCCACGAGCTGTCGTACGTCGACAGCGGCTCCGGACCGGTCGTCCTCTTCATCCACGGCATCCTGGGCTCGCAGCGCCAGTGGTCGCACCTCGTCGACCAGGTCGACGACGACCACCGGGTCGTCGTGCCGGACCTGTTCGGGCACGGCGAGTCGGCCAAGCCGAGTGGCGACTACTCGCTGAGCTCCCACGCCGCGACCTTGCGCGACCTGCTCGACCACCTCGGCGTCGAGCGGATCACCCTCGTGGGGCACTCGCTCGGCGGCGGCATCGCGATGCAGTTCTACTACCTCTTCCCCGACCGGGTGGACCGCCTCGTCCTGGTGTCCAGCGGCGGCCTCGGCCGGGAGGTCAACCTGGTGCTCCGCGCGGCCACCCTGCCGGGCGCCGAGCAGGTGCTCAGCGTGGCCGCGTCCGCTCCCGTCCTCTCACGGGTAGAGGCCCTCGGGCGAGGTGCGCAGAAGGTCGGTTGGAAGCCCGGGGCCGACGTCGGCGCCATCTGGCGGGGATTCACCTCGCTCGGTGACCGCGAGAGCCGGCGGGCGTTCCTCGCCACCACTCGCGCGGTCATCGACTTCGGCGGCCAGAGCATCAGTGCCCACGACCACCTCGGCGCCGTGACCCCGCCGCCCACCCTGATCGTGTGGGGCTCGAAGGACCGGATGATCCCCGCGTGGCACGCGCTCAGCGCGCAGCGGGCGGTTCCCGACTGCCGCGTGGAGCTGTTCGAGGGTGCCGGCCACTTCCCGCACCTCGACGACCCCGAGCGGTTCGCGCGCGTGCTGCGGGACTTCATGACGGGCGACTGATCCGCGCTGTCCACTCGTCCTCGAGCAGCGCGAAGTGGAGCACGGTGATCCACGAGCCCTTGAAGACCTCGCCGTCGACGTGGCGGGCCTCCTGCCGGAAGCCGAGCCGGCCGAGCAGCCGGACCGAGGCGTCGTTGCCCTCGACCACGGTGGCCGAGACGCGGTGGAAGCCGAGGTCGTCGAAGGCGAGGCCGAGGATCGCGCGCGCGGCCTCGGCGGCGTACCCCTGCCCGTGGTGGTCGCGACCGAACGCGAAGCCGAGCTCGCCCTGGCGGTCCGAGGCCCACTTGAGGAGCACCTCCCCGATCACCGTGCCGGTCGATCGCAGCTCGACGGCCAGCACCAGCCACTGGCCGTGCTCGTCGAGCACGGTCTGCTCGAGCTTGGTGCGCAGGGTCTCCTCGGTCGCGGCGCGGTCGCGGACCGGCCACGGGACGTAGCGCACGACCTCGGGGTCACCGTGGAAGCGGGCGAGGTCGTCGAGGTCGTCCATCCGGTGGGCCCGCAGCACCAGCCGCTCGGTCTCGATGGGCAGGTCGACCGACGGCCCGGTCACAGCGAGAAGTGCTCCGGCGCCAGGCTGCGGAGCACGCAGAACTCGTTGCCCTCCGGATCGGCCAGCACGACCCACGACTCGTCGCCGCTCTGGCCGATGTCCGCCCGGGTGGCGCCGAGCGCGAGGATCCGCTCCACCTCGTCGTCCTGCGAGCAGTCGACGGGGGACACGTCGAAGTGGACGCGGTTCTTCGCCACCTTCTCCTCCGGCACCTGCGCCAGGAAGATCGTCGGTGAGACCGGTCCCGAGCGGACGGCCTCGAGCAGCTCGGCGTCGTCGCGACCGCCCGGGCCGATCTCCACGAGCCCGGGCTCGTGGTGGAGCACCTCCCAGCCGAGCACCCCCGTCCAGAAGTCGGCGAGCCGGTCCGGGTCGTGGCAGTCGAGGGAGATCTCGGTCAGTCGGGAGGCCATGGCTCGATCCAAGCACCTGCCTCTGTGCGGTGCCCGTGATGCGGATGCTGCACCACGGGCACCGCGCAGTCCGTGCTGGCTCAGAAGTCCTCGTCGAACCCGACCGCGCCCGTCACGCCGACCTGGTAGGCCGACACCTTGCGCTCGAAGAAGTTCGACAGCTCCTGCACGTCCTGGAGCTCCATGAACGCCAGCGGGTTCTTCGACCCGTAGATCGGCGGGAGGTCGAGGCGCTCCATGCGACGGTCGGCGACGTACTCCAGGTAGGAGCGCATGTCGGCCGTCGAGAGGCCGGCGACGCCGCCGCCGAGGAGGTCCTCGGCGAACTGCGCCTCCGCGTCGACGCCGTCGACCAGCATCTGTCGCACCTGCGCGGCCATCTCGTCGTCGAAGAGCTCAGGCTCCTCCTCCCGCACGGTGTCGACCACGTCGAAGGCGAAGGCCATGTGCATCGACTCGTCGCGGAAGACCCAGTTGGTGCCGGAGGCCAGGCCGTTGAGCAGTCCGCGCGAGCGCAGGAAGTAGACGTAGGCGAACGCGCCGTAGAAGAACAGCCCCTCGATGACCGCGGCGAAGCAGATCAGGTTGAGCAGGAACTTGCGTCGGTGCTCCCGGGTCTCGAGTGCGTCGAGGTCGAAGACCGAGTCGATCCACCGGAAGCAGAAGTCCGCCTTGGCCTTGATCGACGGGATGTTGTCGACCGCCGCGAACGCCTCGTGCCGCTCGTCCTCGTCGGTGACGTAGGTGTCGAGGAGGGTCAGGTAGAACTGCACGTGCACCGCCTCCTCGAACAGCTGCCGGGAGAGGTAGAGGCGTCCCTCGGGCGAGTTGATGTGCTGGTAGAGGTTGAGCACCAGGTTGTTGGCCACGATCGTGTCGCCGGTGGCGAAGAAGGCGACGAGCCGCGAGACCAGGTGGCGCTCGGCCTCGCTGAGCCGCTGGAGGTCCTTGAGGTCGGAGTGCAGGTCGACCTCCTCGACGGTCCAGGTGTTCTTGATCGCGTCGCGGTAGCGGTCGTAGAAGTGCGGGTAGCGCATCGGCCGCAGCGTGAGGTTCATCCCCGGGTCGAGCAGCATCTTCTGCTGCTGGGGGTCGGTGTCGTGGGTGATGGTCACTGGCAGGCCTCGCAGTTCTCGGGGTTCTCGAGCGAGCAGGCGAGCGCCTCGTCGTCCGAGATGGTCGTGGGGAGAGTGGGCAGGGGAGGGGTGTCGGCGGCGACCGGCGCGCCGACCGATGTCGTCGTCTGCTGGATCCGCGTCGCCGGGCGCGAGCGCAGGTAGTAGGTCGTCTTGAGACCGGCCTTCCACGCGTGGAGGTACATCGACGAGAGCTTTCCGATCGACGGACCGGCGATGAAGAGGTTGAGCGACTGGCTTTGGTCGATGTACGCCGACCGCGCGGCGGCCATGTCGATGAGCGCGCGCTGCGGCAGCTCCCACGCCGTCCGGTAGAGCTCGCGGACGTCGTCAGGCAGCTGGGTGACGCCCTGCACCGAGCCCTCGGCCCGCTTGATCGCCTCGCGGACCTCCGGCGTCCAGAGCCCGCGCTCCTTGAGCTCGCGGGTGAGGGCGGCGTTGACCTGGAGGAACTCGCCCGAGAGGGTCTCGCGCTTGAACAGGTTGGACACTTGCGGCTCGATGCACTCGTAGCAGCCCGCGATCGACGCGATGGTCGCCGTCGGCGCGATCGCGATGAGCAGCGAGTTGCGCAGCCCGTGCTCCGCGACGGCGGCGCGCAGCGCCTCCCACCGCTCGGTCTGGGCCGGGTTGGCGCCCCAGTGGTCCGGCTGGAGCACGCCGGCGGCGGCCCGCGTCTCGGCGTACGCCGGGTGCGGTCCGTGGCGCCGCGCCAGGTCGACCGACACCTCGAGGGCGGTCAGGTAGATCTCCTCCTGCACACGCGTCGACAGCTCGCGCGCCTCGCCGGAGTCGAAGGGCAGGCGCATCGCGAAGAACGCGTCCTGGAGCCCCATCAGCCCGAGCCCGACCGGTCGCCAGCGCGGGTTGGACGCGGCCGCCTCGTCGCTCGGGTAGTAGTTGATGTCGATCACCCGGTCGAGCAGCGGCACGGCCGTGCGTACGGTCTCGCGCAGCTTGTCCCAGTCGATTCCGACCGACGACCCGGCGGTCGTCAGGTGCTGCGCGAGGTTGATCGAGCCGAGGTTGCAGACCGCGGTCTCGTCGTCGGACGACACCTCGATGATCTCGGTGCAGAGGTTGGACAGGTGCACGACCGGACCACCCGGGGTGTCGCGGGTCTGGTTGCAGGTGCGGTTGGAGGCGTCCTTGAAGGTCATCCAGCCGTTGCCGGTCTGCGCGAGCGTGCGCATCATCCGGCCGTAGAGCTCGCGGGCCTTCACCTTCCGGACGTAGCGGCCCTCCTCCTCGGCTCGGCGGTAGGCCTCGTCGAACGCCGTGCCCCACAGGTCGGGCAGCTCGGGGGCCTGGTCGGGGTCGATCAGCGACCAGTCGGCGTCGGCCTCGACGCGTCGCATGAACTCGTCGGGCACCCAGTGGGCGAGGTTGAGGTTGTGGGTGCGCCGGGCGTCCTCGCCGGTGTTGTCGCGCAGCTCGAGGAACTCCTCGACGTCGGGGTGCCACGGCTCGAGGTAGACGCACGCGGCGCCCTTGCGACGACCACCCTGGTTGACCGCCGACACCGACGAGTCGAGCGTGCGGAGGAACGGCACGATGCCGTTGGACTGCCCGTTGGTGCCGCGGATCAGCGCACCGCGCGAGCGGACGCGCGAGAAGGCGATGCCGATCCCGCCGGCGAACTTCGAGAGCTTCGCGACCTGCGCGTAGCGCGAGTAGATCGAGTCGAGGTCGTCGACGGGGGAGTCGACCAGGTAGCACGACGACATCTGGGTGTGCCGGGTGCCGGAGTTGAACAGCGTCGGCGACGACGGCAGGTAGGCGAGCGACGACATCAGCCGGTAGAACCGGATCGCCTCGCCGGGCGACTGCGCCAGGCCGGACGCGACCCGCAGCAGGAAGTACTGCGGCGTCTCGACGACCAGCCGGCTCGACGGGTGCCGCAGCAGGTAGCGGTCGTACACCGTGCGGAGGCCGAAGTACTCGAACCGCCGGTCCGCGTCGTCGTCGATCGCGAAGTCGAGCTTGCGGGCGTTGTCCTTGACGAAGCGCGCGGTCTCGTCGCCGATCAGGCCCTCCGCGTGGCCGAGGGCGACGGACTGGCTGAACGACATCACGCCCTGGTTGCGGACCTCCTTGTCGATGTAGCCCGACAGGAGGCGGGCGGCGAGCCGGGAGTACTGCGGCTCCTCGCCGATCATCTCCGCGGCCGTCTGGATCGACAGCCGGTCGAGCTCGGCGGTGGTGGCGCCGTCGTACAGCCCACTGATCGTGCGGGTGGCGACCCGCATCGGGTCCACGTCGGCCAGGTCGGCACTGACCCGGTCGACTGCCCGCACGATCTTGTTCACGTCGACGGGCTCGGTGTCGCCGTTGCGCTTGCGCACCTGCATGGACGTCCGTCCGGGTGCTTCGGTGACCGTCATGACTCTCTCCTCGCGAGGTCGGTCCTGGAAGGTCCGGAGGTCGCGCAGAAGAGGACGGAGGTACGACGCGGCGCGCGCGTCGTGATCGCCGTCAGCCGTCCCACGAGGCCTCGGACCACCGCACCCGGTCGGGTGCGGTGCGCTGGCAGGTCTTCGGACTCATGGGCACGCCGAAATCGCTCTCGACCCCTACTGGCCGTCGCTTCCCAGATCATCGATCCAGTGCTGTGTGACGGCTGTCGTTCCCACTCACCGCTGCGGGGCAGTCCCGGACTCACACCGGGTTCCCTCTTGCCTCGACACGCCTGGGTGGCGTGCCGAACCAGCTGCGTGGAACACCATATGTAGGGCGGATCGGGAAGTGTGGGACCACATCTTGTGTCGGCGTGTCTGCCGCGGGAGATGCGTCTAGCGAACGGCGTACTCCCGCGCGATCGCGGCACCGAGGCGCGCGTTGTGCTCGACGAGCGCAATGTTGGCCTTCAGGGACGCGCCGTCGGTGATCTCGACGATGCGCCCGAGGAGGTAGGGCGTCGCGTCCTTGCCGCGGATGCCGAGGGCGTCCATGTCGCCGAGGGCGCGGTCGATGATCGCGCCGATCTCGTCGGCGGGGATCTCGGCCTCGGCCGGGATGGGGTTCGCGACGACGACGCCGCCGGCGAGCCCGAGCTCCCACTTCGAGCGCATCAGCGCGGCCACCTCGACCGGCGCGTCGACCCGCATCGGCGCGCCGAAGCCCGACGAGCGGGAGAAGAACGACGGGAACTCGTCGGTCCCGTAGCCCAGCACCGGGACGCCCAGCGTCTCGAGCTTCTCGAGGGTCAGGCCGATGTCGAGGATGCTCTTCACCCCGGCGCAGACCACGGCCACCGACGTCGTGGAGAGCTCGGTGAGGTCCGCCGAGACGTCGTACGTCGTCTCGGCACCGCGGTGCACGCCGCCGAGCCCGCCGGTCACGAAGACGCCGATGCCGGTGAGGGCCGCCAGCCGCATCGTCGAGGCGACGGTCGTCGCGCCGTGCAGGCCGCGCGAGACGACGTAAGGCAGGTCGCGGATCGAGACCTTGATGACCGACTCGTCGGAGGCGAGCAGCTCGAGGTCGTCGGGGGAGAGGCCGATCGTCGGCCTGCCGTGGAGCACCGCGATCGTCGCCGGCACGGCGCCGCCCTCGCGGACGATGTCCTCGACGGTGCGGGCCATCTCGACGTTCTGCGGGTAGGGCATGCCGTGGCTGATGATGGTGCTCTCCAGTGCCACGACGGGCCGGCCGTCCGCGAGGGCGTCGCGGACCTCGTCGGTGATGGTCAGCATGGACATCAGGACCTCTTCGTGATCTCTTCGGCCAGGTCTGGCCGGACGGTGTGGGGGCTCTCGACGGTGGCGGCGGCCGCGCGGTGACCGGCGCGCGCCGCCTCGACCGGGTCGGCGCCGCCCAGCCAGGCCGCGACCCACGCGGCGAGCATCGCGTCGCCCGCGCCGGTGACGTCGACGACGGTGGCGGGCTCTGCGGGGAGGTGGACGGGCTCGGCGCCGCGGCTGCACATCCACGAGCCGCCCGCGCCGTGGCGGACCCAGACGTGCTCGACGCCGCGGGCGTGCAGGTCCGCGGCGGACTCGCGCCACGCGCCGGTCGCCCGGCCGGTGACGGCCGCCAGCTCGTCGGTGTTGGGCGTGACGAGGAACAGGTCGTGCACGAGGTCGGCGAGCCGCGCGGCCTTGGCGACCGACACCGGCTCGAAGGCCACCGGGACGTCGGCGGAAGCGGCGGCTGCGACGACGAGAGCTGCCTGCTCGTGGGCGAGGTTGCCGTCCACGACGACGAGGGCGGCGTCGGCGAGGTGCACGGTCTCGAGCACGAGGTCGTCGACGACGGCCATGTCGGAGACCGCCGCGACGAGCTCGCCGGCGTCGTCGAGGACGGCGGTGTAGGTGCCGGTCGCGGCGCCCGGCACCCGGCGTACGGCCCCGACGTCCGCACCGCACGCGGCGGTCACCCGCATGGCGACGTCGCCGAACGCGTCGTCGCCGACGGCTGACACCAGCCGGACGGGAGCGCCGAGAAGGCCGAGGCAGGCGGCGATGTTGCGGCCGACGCCACCGGGGGAGATCCGGGTGTGGCCGGGGTTGCTGGTTGCGGCGACGAGCGGGGCGGAGGTGCGCGCCACGACGTCCATGTTGGTCCCGCCGACGACCACCACCCACTGGTTCACGGGCAGATCCTGACAGAGACCCCGGCGGGGCTTTCACAGGAAGGACACAGGTGGTCGACACGGTCGTGCCAGCCCGCTGCACCACGGTGGTGACATGACCCTCCTCCAGACGTCCGCGCCGGACGTCGTACGCCTCGGCGCCCGTGCCCGCCGCGACGCGGGCGTCCGGCTCGCCGCCGGCAGCACCCTGTGGCTCTCGCTGCTCCTCGTCACGTGGTGGTGGGTCACCGGTGGCGGGATCACGCAGCTCGGAGGGTGGGCCACCGGCCTCGAGTCGGTCGGTCGCATCACCGGCCTCGCCTCGGCTGTGCTGCTCCTCGCCCAGGTCGTGCTGATGGCGCGGATCCCCGTGCTGGAGCGGGCGTTCGGCCAGGACGAGCTCACCCGGATCCACCGGCTGGTCGGCTTCACGTCCTTCAACCTGATGGTCGCGCACATCGTCCTCATCACATGGGGCTACGCGGCCGGGTCGCTGCTCGCGTCGCCCGGCACGCTGTGGGACCTCGCCGTGAACTACCCGGGCATGCTGCTGGCCGTCGCGGCGACGGCCTGCCTCGTCATGGTGGTCGTCACCAGCATCCGCGCTGCGCGGCGTCGGCTGCGCTACGAGTCGTGGCACCTGATGCACCTCTACGCCTACCTCGGCGTCGGCCTCGCCATCCCGCACCAGCTCTGGACCGGCACCGACTTCACCTCCTCGACGGGGCGCCAGGTCTTCTGGTGGGCCGCCTGGGGCGTGTCGATGGCCAGCGTGCTCGTGTGGCGCGTCGGCCTGCCGCTGTGGCGCAACCTGCGCCACGACCTCCGCGTCGCCGCGGTCGTGCCGGAGGGCGACGGCACCGTCTCGGTCCACGTGACCGGGCGCCACCTGCACCGGCTCCCGGTCGAGGGCGGCCAGTTCTTCAGCTGGCGCTTCGGTGGTCGACCCGGCCGCACCCGCGCCAACCCGTACTCGCTCTCCGCCGCTCCCGACGGCCGCTCGCTGCGGATCACCGTGCAGGACGTCGGTGACGGCAGCGCCGCCGTCGCCGGGCTCGAGGTCGGCGCCCGCGCGTGGGTCGAGGGACCCTACGGCCGGCTCAGCCCGCGGGCGCGCAGCCGGTCGAAGGTGCTGATGATCGGTGCCGGCGTCGGCATCACCCCGCTGCGGGCGCTCGCCGAGCACCTGGAGTACGCGCCGGGCGAGGCGCTCCTGCTCTACCGCACCTCCGGCACGTCCCTGTTCGTCGACGAGCTCCACGAGCTGGCCGACCAGCGCGGCCTCGTCGTGTGGGGCCTGCCGGGTCGCCGCCGCGCGGCCGACTCCTGGCTCGGCGACACCGTCGACGCCCCGACCGACCTGGCCGCGCTCAGGTCGTGGGTGCCCGACGTCGCCGAGCGCGACGTCTACCTCTGCGGCCCCGGACCGTGGGCCGACCTCGTCCTCCGCGACCTGCGGGCCGCCGGGGTGCCCGAGCAGCACATCCACTTCGAGACGTTCGGCTGGTGACACCGTGAAGCGCATCGTCCTCTGGGTGCTGAGCACCCTGTCCACCCTCGTCGTCCTCTTCGGCTACCACACGTCGACCTCGTCGACGATGGCCACGGCCACCGGCAGCGAGACCGCGATCACCGGGTCGGTCCAGGCCTCCGGGGCCGGCACGACCTCCAGCGGGTCCGCGCCGCCGAGCGACACCGGCTCGGCGAGTTCCTCGAGCTCCTCGGGGTCCTCGTCGAGCTCCTCGGGCTCCTCTGGGTCCACCACCACGGTCACCGGTGCAGCCGCCCAGACCCGCTACGGGCCGGTCCAGGTGCAGCTGGAGGTGAGCGGTTCGACGATCACCAACGTGTCGGTCCTGCAGTACCCGAACAGCGACGGCCGCGACATCCAGATCAACCAGTACGCCCTGCCCCAGCTGATCCAGCAGACGCTCGACCAGCAGGACGGGTCGGTGTCGATGATCAGCGGCGCGACCTACACCAGCACCGGCTACTCGCAGTCCCTGCAGAGCGCGCTCGACCAGGCGGGGCTGTGACCACCGTGGCGGAGCCGGTCGCCCGCCGGGTCGAACAGGTGATGGGCATGCCGATCAGTCTCGCGCTGCGGGGCCGGCACGCCACCGGCCCCGACGCGGACGCGGCCTGGCAGGCCGCGCTGGCCGAGCTGCGGTGGGTCGACGAGGTCTTCAGCACGTGGCGGCCCGACAGCCAGGTCTCACGGCTCGGCCGTGGCGAGATCGCCGTCGACGACTGCCACCCGACGGTGGCCGAGGTGCTCCGGCTCGGCGACCACGCGCGCGTCGCCTCGGAGGGGGCGTTCGACGTCGTCCGCACCGGTGCGGACGGCGTACGCCGCCTCGATCCCAGCGGGGTCGTGAAGGGCTGGGCTGTGGACCGCGCCGTACGTCCGCTGCTCGCGCTCGCCGACACCGACGTGTGCCTCTCGGCCGGCGGTGACATGGTGTGCCACGTCGCCGACCCGCACGGCGAGGCGTGGGTGATCGGCATCGAGGACCCGCTCGCCCCGACCCGCCTGGTCGCCCGGGTGCCGCTGCACCGCGGCGCGGTCGCGACGTCGGGGTCGGCGCACCGCGGGGCCCACGTCGTCGACGCGCGGACCGGTGCCGCGGCCGACGCGCTGGCCTCGGTCACCGTGATCGGCGCCGACCTGACCAGCGTCGACATCGACGCCACCACCGCCCTCGCCCTCGGGAAGGACGGCCCCGCGTGGTTGCGGTCACGGCTGCGCACCGGTGTTGTGGTCTGGGCTGACGGCCGGGCGGAGACCGTGGCCTGACGGCGACTTCGGGCGTACGGTCGCAGGCATGGTCCTCATCGGGGTGGTCGTCGCAGTCGTCGTGGTCGTGCTCGTCCTGAGCGAGCGGCAGCGTCGTCGCGACTGGGAGGACCTCACCCGACCGGGCATGGGCGGCCGCCGCGGCCGGCCGGGCACGGGCACCGGCCACCTCGGCGAGGCGCCGGTGACGATCCACCACCGCCTCGGCGGCCGCGGCCGCAACGACTGACCTGACCCTGCGGGTCAGATCTCGTCGTCGACGTAGGCCGGCCGCGCGACGCGGAGCCCGGCGAGGGTGAGCGGCACCGAGGTGAGCGCGAGGAGGACCAGGACGAGCGTCCAGCCATCCGTGGCCTCGTGGACCAGTCCCACGGCGAACGGCCCGATGGCGGCCAGTGCGTAGCCGATCGGCTGCACGAAGCCCGACAGCTGGGCGGTCACCGACGGGTGGCGCGTGCGGGCGGTGATGAGGGCGATCGCGGTCGGGAAGGCCAGGCCCGAGAAGCCGAGGGAGAACGCCCACAGCCACGGGACCGTCGCGGGGGCGATCATCAGGCCGGTGTAGCCGACCGCGAGCGTGAGCCCGAAGGCCACCATCAGCGGGCGCAGGCCGCGCCCGCGCGCGATCACGCTCGGCATCGCGAGCGCGCCCGCGATGCCGACGGCGGAGAGCAGACCCTGGAGCGCGCCGGCGTGTGACGCCGAGAGCCCGGCGTCGCGGTAGATCGTGGGCACCCAGCCGAACTGCACGTAGGCGTGCATCGACTGGACCCCGAAGAGCACGGTGAGCGCGACGGCCGTGGGGGAGTGCACCACCCGGCCCGACGGCGCGTCGCCGCTGACGCTGTGCTCGGCGGGCGAGCGGCGCTCGCGCAGCGCGAGCCACGCCCAGAGCGGGACCGCGACCGCGAGCAGCATGCCCCACACGGCGAGTCCGGCCTGCCACGAGTCCGTCGCCTCGGTCACGGGGGCCGTGACGATGACCGACATCGTGGCGCCGACGACGAGACCGGTGCCGTAGACGGTCATCAGCACGACCGCGTGACCGTGCGCCTTGACCCACGCGGGCACCAGCACGTTGCCGACCGCCATGCCGGACAGGGCGACCACGGTCAGGACCAGGAAGAGCGGCACGCTGTCCGTCGCGACGCGCAGCAGCAGGCCGGCCGCGCCGGCGGCGAGGCCGATGGCGATGCCGGCCGTCATCCCGACCCTGCGCGCGAAGCCCACCGCGAGCGCCCCGACCACGCCGAAGCACAGGCCCGGCAGGCCGGTCATGGCACCGGCGACGCCGGCGCTCATCCCGAGTCCGTCGCGGACCTCCTCGAGGACCGGGCCCGGTGACGAGGCGCCCGGCCGGAGGTTGATCGAGACGAGGACGACGGCGGCGACGAGGACGACGAACGGGAGCGCGGCACCGCGCGGGTGGTCATCGGCGTCGGACACGTGCACCGACTCTAGGCAGCACGAGCAGGGCGCCGAGGACGAGGGTGGCGACGACGACGAACGCGGTGGCCGTGCCCTGGCCGCTGGCCTGCCGCAGCAGCATCCCGCCGACGAGCGCGCCGAGCCAGACGACCACGCCCGAGGCGACTGCGCCGGGCGGACGTCGTACGGCGACCAGGGCGACCCAGGCGAGCAGCGTCCCGGCCAGGAAGGGCCACGCGGTGGTCCACCAGCCGCCGGCGGTGAGGGTGCCGTAGTGGCTGAGCCGACCGATCACTGCGAAGACGCCGACGAGCACGAGGTCGATCACGAGCCACCTTCGATCGGACATGGTGCAGACCCTAGGTGTGAGTAGGTTCGGAGCATGAAGTCGACCGTCCACTGGGGCGTGGCCCACGGACTGCCCACGCTGTACCTGCGGCGAGCTGCGGCGCGCGGGGACCTTCAGGCACAGCTGATCCGGGTCGGGTCGATGGGCTCCGAGGACGCCGTGTTCGACCTGATCGAGGACATCCGCTCACGTGGGCCGCTCTACCGCTCCAGCATCGGGCACGTCGCCACCAGCCACTCCGCCGTACGCCACCTCCTGACCAGCGACGACTTCCGCACCGGCCTGCCCAACGCCGAGGGCACGCTCGGCCGGATCGCCCGCTGGGCCGCGCCGTCGACGCTCCACCCGGTCGAGCCGCCGTCGCTGCTGGTGACCGAGCCGCCCGACCACACCCGCTACCGCAAGCTGGTGACCCGGGTCTTCACGATGCGCGCCGTGGAGAGGCTGCGCGTGCGCACCGAGGAGATCGCTGCCCAGCTGCTCGACGACCTCGAGCCGCGCGCGACGAGCTCGGTCGACCTGGTCGAGGCCTACTGCGCGCAGCTCCCGGTGACGGTGATCGCGGAGATCCTCGGGGTTCCCGACGCCGAGCGCGACACGGTGCTCGACTTCGGCTCGGCGGCCGCGCCGAGCCTCGACCTCGGGCTGGGCCTCGCCCGCTACCGCTCGGTCTCCCGGGCACTCGCGCGGTTCGACCACTGGCTCGGCGACCACCTCGAGCACCTGCGCCGCGAGCCGGGCGACAACCTGCTCAGCCAGCTCGTCGCCGCCCGCGAGGACGGGCAGGGCCTGTCGGAGACCGAGCTCAAGGCCACCGCCGGGCTGGTGCTGGCGGCCGGCTTCGAGACGACGGTGAACCTGCTCGGCAACGGCATCGCGCTGCTCCACGACCACCCGTCCGAGCGGGCGCGCGTCGTCGCCGACCCGTCGCTCTGGGCCAACGTGGTCGAGGAGGCGCTGCGGCTCGATCCGCCCGTGCTGCTCACCGGCCGGATGGCGCTGCGCGACACCGAGGTCGCCGGCCAGCCCGTGCGCGCCGGGTCGATGGTGACCGCGATCCTCGGTGCTGCCAACCGCGATCCCGAGGTCTTCGAGGATCCGCTCCGCTTCGACGTCGGTCGCGCCAACGCCCGCGAGCACATCGCCTTCTCCGCCGGCCGGCACCACTGCCTCGGCGCGCAGCTGGCGCGGATGGAGGGCGAGGTGGGCCTCCGGGCGATCTGGGACCGCTACCCCGACCTGCGCCTCGACCCGGGTGCCCGCCGCCGGGAGACCCGGATCCTGCGGGGCTACGAGCGGCTTCCCGCCACGCTGCGTCCCTGATCCGGTCCCGGGCGACCTCCGGGCGCGATACGGTCCGCCGGTGCCGACCCGGGGAGCAGTACGCCTGCTCGTGCTGCTGCTGACCGCGAGTCTCCTCGGCATCGCGTCCCCGGCGCTCGCCGACGACTCCGTCCCGCGCCCGGTCCTCGACGTCGACTTCCCCGACCCGGCCGTGGTCGCCACCGGGAGTGGCCTGGTGGCCTACTCGACCGGCGACCGGGTGCCGCACGCCTGGTCGCGCAGTGCCGACGGCCCGTGGCGCCGTGGCGCCGCACTCCTCACCCACCAGCCGTCGTGGTCGCGCGACGGCGGGATCTGGGCCGTCGACGTCGAGCGCGTGCAGGGCACGTGGCTGCTCTACTACGCCACGCCCGTGCCGAGCCTGGGGCCGACGGGTCGCTGCATCGGCGTCGCCCGGTCCGACTCGGCGCGCGGACCGTTCCGCCCGGTCGGTCGCCGACCGCTGGTGTGCCCGTCGTACACCCGCGTGCCGACGGCGCAGGACCCCCTCCTGCCGCGCGACCCCACCCTCCCGCGCGCCGGCGTGATCGACCCGTCCTTCTTCCGCGACGCCGACGGCGCGCCGTACCTGCTCTACAAGACCGACCGGATCCCGTCGACCATCCGGATCGTCCCGCTGGCGCGGACCGGCCAGTCGGTCGCGCCGGGCGCGACCAGCCTCGAACTCGTCCGATCGGCCGGCGTGATCGAGAACCCCGTCGTGGTGCAGCGGCCCGAGGGCTACGTGATGCTCGCGTCGGAGGGCGACTGGACCCGCTGCGGCTACGCGACGACGTGGCGGATCTCCGCGTCCCTGCTCGACTGGTCGACCGCCGTGCCGACGACCCTGCTCGACAGCGTCACGACACCCCTCTGCGGACCGGGCGGCGCCGACCTCGTCGAGGGCAGCGGCGGCCGGACGCTGATCTTCGTCCACGGCTGGACCTGCCGTGGCACCGACCTGCCGTGCGTGGGTCGCGGCAAGTGGGACCACAAGCCGCGGCAGCGCGGGGTGCGGGCGATGTACGCCGCCGAGCTGGGCTGGGTCGGCGGTGTGCCGGAGGTCACCAGCTGGCTCCGGACCCCCTGAGCCCACGCGGTCCTAGGCTCGGGCCATGGCCTCCGAGTGGGACACCCACACCTCCCTGACCTCGACGGACGACGACCTGTTCGGCGCCGAGCTCGACCCCGGCTGGATGGTCGGTGGCGGCATCAACGGCGGCTACCTGCTCGGCATCCTCGGCCGGGCGGTCGCGGAGACCGTGCCCGCCAAGCCGCACCCGCTGTCGGTCAGCGCCTACTACCTGTCCGCGTCCACGCCCGGTCCGGCGCAGGTCTCGACGCGGGTGCTGCGCGAGGGCGGCAGCGTCGCCACCGTGGCGGCCGAGCTCGGCCAGGAGGGCACCACCCGCATCACCGCCCTGGCGACGTACGGCGACCTGGGCGCGATGCCGTCCGACGTGGCCACGACCGCCGTCGAGCCGACCCTCCCGCCCCTCGAGGAGTGCGTGCCCGGGACGATGGCGCCCGAGGAGGTGCGCCGGGTCGCGCCGCTGATGGAGCGCTTCGACCTCCGGTTCGACCCGGCGTGCGTCGGGTGGGCGATGGGCGCGCCGAGCGGCAACGGCCACATCCAGGCGTGGTTCCGGATGGCCGACGGCCACGAGGTCGACCCGGTCGGCCTGCTGATGGTGTGCGACGCGCTGCCGCCGGTGACCTTCGACCTCGGTCGCCCGGGCTGGGCGCCGACCCTCGAGCTGACGGTGCACGTGCGGGCCGTACCGGCGGCCGGCTGGCTCAAGGTGTCGCACCGCGCCCGCAACGTCGCCGGCGGGATGTTCGAGGAGGACTGCGAGGTCTGGGACTCGGCCGGCCGCCTGGTCGCCCAGAGCCGTCAGCTGGCGATGCAGCCGCGCCCCTGACCTGCACCTATGGCCTGTGAGTCGCCCAGGGACTCAACGTGCATCCCGGGCGTGTCGTGGCCTTCGATGGACCTTGAGTCTCGGAGAGACTCAACGTCCAGCGGCCGACTGTCGGGAGGTCGCTCGACCGTGAGTCTCCAGGAGACTCACGGGCCAGGGCGGGCAGGACGAGGCCGCGCCATGACGGTTGAGTCTCCGAGAGACTCACGGGCCAGTCAGTCGAAGAACGCGCGGTCCATGGCGACGATCCAGCGACGACGCGGGTGCTCGGTCACCGACCAGATCCGGTCGGTCGAGGGCCAGTAGCTGAGGTCCTCCGGACCCATCGGCAGCGCCCAGCGGTGGATCTTCATCGAGCCCGGCTCGCCCGCACAGACGGTCCCGGGCATCCAGGGCCCGTGCGAGACCGTGACGTGGAAGCGCCCCGACGCGATGACCGCGCCCTGCATCTGGCGTACGCCGCCCTCGTCGAGGGTCAGCGGCCGGGAGAAACCGTCGTCGCCGACCGCGAGCTGCCACGTCTGCCGGTCCAGGGGATAGCGGGCGAGCCGGGTCGTGGCGCTGGCGCCGAGGGCGTACTCACCGGCGATCAGCGCGGGCGGGTCCGAGCGCCGGTCGAGCGACATGAAGGAGTAGCGCAGCTTCTCGTGACCCTCGTCGGTGAACGCCTGGTAGGTGAAGCGCACCGGCAGGACGTAGCGGTGTCCGTAGGAGTAGACCGTCGAGCCGTCGACGCCGAACCGGTCCGGGTGGTCGTCGTCGCCACTCACCCGCATGATGTCGTCGACCCGCGCGGTCACGAAGCCGCGGTTGGTGGCCGCGATGTGGAGGTAGGGGCCGGCCCACACGATGCCGCCGGCGTGGATGCTCATCGGCTTGAGGACGAGGCGGCCGGCCTTGTCGAAGACGGGCGAGACCAGCAGGACGTGCCGGTACTTCCCCGAGTCGAGGTCGACGAAGGTCACCCGCGACCCGCGCTTCGTCCCGTCCTTGCCGGTGGAGTACCAGGTCGTCACGACGACCTTGCGCCCGCCGATGTCCTCGGTGTCGGAGGAGTCGGCGCTGGTCGAGATGCCCTGCGGGTACCACTGCTCGTCCCGCTCGTCGTAGTCGTCCCAGCGGTAGGCCTCCCGCACCGCCCGCCCCAGCAGCCGCGGCGCCCGCGAGCGGCGGACGTCGTACTTCAGGTCGTCGAGCACCCCGTCCAGCCCCGTCGGCTCGCCCAGCACCTCCGCGAGGGCGGCGATCTCCCGCACGTTCTCGTCCGTGCGCTGCAGGTGGACCCCCTGCACGTACGGCGACTCCGACGCGGTGCTCACGCCGTCGACCCTAGCCATCGCGTCACGGGGCACAATCACCCCCGTGAGGGCGATCTTCTTCGACGAGGACGACGCGGAAGCCGTCGTACGCCGGTTGCGCGCCGACGGGTTCGAGGCCCGGGCCGAGCGGGAGCGGCTGGCGGGGGAGGACGACGACGAGGACCACCCGTGGGCGGTCGTCACCGACGCCCCGGCCTTCATGCTCGAGGTGCTGGTCGACTCCCACGACGGGTGGCTCGACGAGGGTGACGAGCCGCGGGAACAGGGGCCACCCCTCCCGCCGTTGCACCTCCCGATGGCGCCGAAGCGGATCAAGCGCCCCGACCTAGGCTGAGGTTCATGACCGACCACCGCATGCTGCTCGTCCACGCCCACCCCGACGACGAGTGCATCGGCACCGGCGCCACGATGGCGCGCTACGTCGACGAGGGCGTCGGCGTCACCCTCGTCACCTGCACCGCGGGTGAGATGGGCGAGGTGCTGGTGCCCGACCTGGCCCACCTCGCCTACGAGAAGGAGGGCGGTCTCGGTGAGCACCGCCGCGGCGAGCTCGACGAGGCGATGAAGGTCCTCGGCGTCACCGACCACCGCTTCCTCGGCGGCTTCGGCCGCTTCCACGACTCCGGCATGGCCTGGCACGAGGACGGCCACGCGATCGCGGCCGAGTCGATCCCGGACAACGCGTTCTGGACCGCGGACCTCAACGAGGCGGCCGATGAGCTGGTGAAGGTGATCCGCGAGGTCCGTCCGCAGGTGCTGGTCACCTACGACCAGTTCGGCGGCTACGGGCACCCCGACCACATCCAGGCCCACCGCGTCGCGATGTACGCCGCCCAGCTGGCGGCGGTGCCGTCCTACAAGCGCGACCTCGGCGAGGCGCACGACATCGCCAAGATCTACTGGACCGCGATGAGCGAGTCGCGGATGCGCGAGAGCCTCCGCAAGCTCCGCGAGTCCGGCGACACCGAGACCTTCAAGGGCATGGAGCCCGACGGCAAGCTGCCGCCGTTCGTGACCCCCGACGAGCTCATCAGCGCCCGCGTCGACGGCAGCGCCACGGTCGATCGCAAGATGGGCGCGCTGCGCCAGCACGCCACCCAGGTCGAGCAGGACGGGCACTTCTTCTCCGGCGCCGAGAGCGGCCACTCGTGGTGGTCCGACGAGTACTACCGCCTGGTCAAGGGCACGGCCGGACCCGTCGACGCCGACGGGTTCGAGGAGGACCTTTTCGCCGGGCTGTGAGGACGCTGCTCGCGGGGGCGGTCGGACTGCTCTCGGGGGCCGCCGGCACGCTGCTGCACCAGGAGTGGTGGGGGCTCGCGCTCGCCGTCGTCGCGGGCCTCGCGGCACTGAGCTGGCTGCCCCCCGGTGGCCTGCGCCTCGCGTTCGCCGTCGGCTGGTGCCTGGCGGTCGTGCGGGGCGCCGTCGAGCGCCCGGCCGGAGGATTCCTGATCGCCTCCGACGCGGCCGGGTGGTCCTGGCTGGCCGCCTCGTTCGTGCTGCTGCTGGGCGCGCTGGCGACGGTCCGCAGCGGCGCAACGCCGCGCCGCGGATCGGAGAGTTCGGGGACCTCTTACCTAGACTCGGTGCGTGGCGAAGAACCCCAGCAGCACTAGCGAGCAGCCCCGCGAGAAGGCCGGCGCCTCGGTCGTCGTGTGGCTCCTGCTCGGCCTCGGGGTGCTCTTCGGCGGGCTCTACGTCGCCGCCCACTACGTCGCCGGCGACAAGGTGCCGCGCAACACGACCGTCTCCGGCGTGCGCATCGGCGGGCACCCCCAGGCCGAGGCCGCCCAGCGTCTCGAGGCGGGCCTCGCCGACAAGGTCAACCGCGACATCGCCACCACGATCGAGGGCACGCCGGTCGCGATCGTCCCGGCCGAGGCGGGCCTCGCGGTCGACTACGAGGCGTCCGTCGCCGAGGCCGGCGGCGAGGAGAGCTGGGACCCCGTCCGGCTCTGGAACTACTTCACGGGCGGTGACACCTTCGAGGCGGAGGTGATCGTCGACGACACCGCCTTCCAGACCTACCTCACCGGCCTCGACGAGCAGCACGGCGCGACGGCTCGCGACGGGGCCGTCTCGTTCGACGGCGAGCGCGTGGTCGTGAAGAAGGCGCGCACCGGCGCCGCCCTCGACCCGGCCGACACCCTCGCCGCACTCCGTACGGCCTTCCTCGCGGACGAGCCCGGCGACGTCGCTCTCGAGATGGCCGACGTCGCCCCGGCGATCGACGCCGGCGACGTCGAGGAGGCCCTCGACGGCTTCGCCTCGCCCGCCGTCGCAGCGCCGGTGACGCTGAGCTTCGAGGGATCCGCCGTCAAGGTCTTCCCGGCCGACTACACCGCCGCCCTCAGCCTGGTGCCGACCGACGGCGAGCTGGTGCCCACCCTCGATGCCGCGAAGCTGTCCGAGGTGGTGGCGTCCAAGGTCACCCAGGGCGCACCGGTCGACGCGACCGTCACCCTCGTCAACGGCACGCCGCAGGTCGTGCCCGCCAAGCCGGGGGTCACCTTCGACGAGCAGCAGCTCGAGGCCGGCTTCCTGGAGGTGGTCGCGAAGCCGCAGGGCGAGCGGACGCTTGCGCTGACCGCGAAGGTCGCCGAGCCGGCGTTCACGACCAAGGACGCCCGCGCGCTCAAGATCCGCGAGCGGGTGTCGACCTTCACCACCTACTTCCCCTACGCGGAGTACCGCAACGTCAACCTCGGCCGGGCGGCCGAGCTGATCAACGGGACCGTGCTCAAGCCGGGGGAGACGTTCTCGCTCAACGGCATCGTGGGCGAGCGCACCGAGGCGAACGGCTTCACCAAGGGCTACATCATCAACGACGGCATCCTCGTGCAGGACCTCGGCGGCGGCGTCTCGCAGATCGCGACGACGACGTTCAACGCCATGTTCTTCGCCGGTCTCGAGGACGTCGAGCACAAGCCCCACTCTTTCTACATCGATCGCTACCCGATCGGTCGCGAGGCGACGGTGGCGTGGGGATCCGTGGACCTCCAGTTCAGGAACGACACCCCCTACGGCATCCTCATCTCGGCCAGCGTCACGCCGTCGACGCCGTCCACCTCGGGGGTGGCGACCGTGAGCATGTACTCCACGAAGTACTGGGACATCACCACCACCGTCGGCGAGCGCCACAACCTCACCGAGGCCAAGGTGCGCCGGATCGACACCCTCAAGTGCCACGCCAACGAGGGCTACGGCGGCTTCGACATCGACGTGGTGCGCTACTTCACGCCCGTCAACGGCAACACCGAGACCCGGGACGACGAGGTCTTCAGCACGACGTACACCCCCAGCGACACGGTGATCTGCACCAACCCCGACGCCGTCGACGAATAGCCGTCGACGACGCCGGACCGGACCTAGGGCGTCAGCCGGTGCAGGTCGCGCGGGAAGAGCGTGACCTCGCGGACGTTGGCCGCGCCGACCAGCCGGGCGACCCAGCGCTCCAGACCGATCGCGAAACCTCCGTGCGGCGGCATGCCGTGCCGGAACGCCTGGAGGTAGGCGGCGTACGTCGTCGGGTCCTCGCCGCGTGCCCGGATGGCCCGCTCGTAGTCCGACGGGCGGTGCAGCCGCTGGCCGCCCGTCACCAGCTCGAGCCCGCGGAAGAGCAGGTCGAAGCTGTTGGACCACCGGGCGTCGCCTGGCTGGGGATGGGTGTAGAACGGCCGCTTCGCCATCGGGTAGCCCTCGACGGCCACGAAGTCGCTGCCGTGCTCGGCCAGCGCCCACTCGCCGAGCGCCCGCTCGTGCTCGGGCGCCAGGTCAGGCTCGTCGGCGGGCGCGCCCACGAGCGCGAGGGCGTCGGCGAAGTGGATCACCGGGATCTCGTCGGGCACGACCGGCAGCCGGGCGGCTGACCGGTCCGCGAGCGACGGCTCGATCGACGCGACCATGCCGGCCAGCACCTCGCGCAGGACGGCCAGGACGTCGCGGTGGTCCTCGATGAAGCCGAGCTCCACGTCGAGCGAGCGGTACTCGGCCAGGTGGCGCACGGTGTCGTGCGGCTCGGCGCGGAACACCGGTCCGACCTCGTAGACCCGCTCGAAGACGCCGACGAGCTGCTGCTTGTAGAACTGCGGGCTCTGGGCGAGGTAGGCCGGTCGGCCGAACCAGTCGACCTCGAAGACCGACGAGCCCGACTCCGTCGCCGTCCCCACGATCTTCGGCGTGGCCACCTCGGTGAAGCCGAGTCCGTCCAGCGTCGAGCGGAAGCCGCGCAGCGACGCGGTCGCCAGCTCCCACCGTGCCCGCTGGGCGGGGTGCCGCCAGAGGACGGGTGCGTGGTCGAGCAGCGTGGGCAGCGACGCGTCCAGCGACGGGCGCCACAGCTCGACCGGCGGGGTGGCGGCCGGTTCGGTCAGCAGCTCGACGACCGCGTCGGTCACCTCGACGCCGCCGGGCGCCTGGGCGTTGGCGGTCGCGGTGCCGGTGACCCGCACGGTCGTCTCCTCCGGCGGGACCGGCGTACCGGCAGGCAGGACCACCTGCGCCAGGCCGCTGCGGTCGCGCAGCACGAGGAAGGTGACCCGCGACAGCTCACGTCGGCGGTGCACCCACCCCTCGAGCGTGACGGTCGAGCCGGGATCGGCGGTGGCCAGGTGGCGGCAGAGCGTGCGAGCCCCCGTTGGTCGAGGAGGTCGCGCAGCGACCGTCTCGAGACCGGGCTCTGAGGGGACGGGTGGTCTCATCAATACCTCCAGGTGGATGGGGCCCTGGAGGTGTGGGCGGGGGCAAGGTCGCGGTGCCACCACACCTTCGCCGGCTCGAGCCGGCCTCTCGTCGGTGTACGCCGGACGCGCGGACGGCCGTGTCGCTGCTGGCGTGCAGGAGGGGTGTCAGGCCTCACGGTCGTCGCCACCATGGTGGACCGCCACCGCCGCGCGTCTCAACCGATTTCCACGTCGTAGGGTCCACGCATGCTGCTGCACCTGCGGCTCACCGTGCCGAGCGAGCTGAGCGACGACGTCGTCGACCTGCTCGCCCACGAGAACCGCTCCGCCAACCTGACCCTCAGCCCCGGCGCCTCCCTGTCGCCCCCGGGAGACCTCGTCGAGTGCGACGTCGCACGCGAGCTCGCCGGGGAGATCATCGGCAGGCTCAAGGCGCTCGGCCTCCACGAGTCGGGCGGCATCCTCGTCACCACTCCGACGAGCACGCCCTTCGCCGCAGCGCGACGCCTGGAGCGGGTGGCCCCGGGCGACCCCGACGACGCGGTCGTCTGGGACGCCGTCATCGAGCAGTGCTACGCCGCCAGCCGGCCGACGGTGTCCTACTACCTGTTCTTCGTGCTGGCCACGCTGCTCGCGTCGATCGCCGTCATCACCGACTCGGCGGTGCTGGTGGTCGGCGCGATGGTCGTCGGTCCGGAGTTCGGCACGGTCGCGGCGATCGCGACGGGTCTGGTGTTCGGCCGGTTCGGTCTCAGCGGCAAGGCCCTGCGGTTGCTGGTCTCCGGGGTGGTGGTGTCGGTCGTGGTCGTCGCCCTGCTCAGCCTCGTCGCGGGCCTCACCGGACTCATCACCGCCGACATGGTCACCCGCCCGCGCCCCCAGACCGGCTTCATCTGGCACCCCGACCGGTGGTCGTTCATCGTCGCCCTCATCGCCGGTGCGGCCGGCGTGCTCGCCATGACGACGGCGCGCGCCAACGCCATGGTCGGCGTCTTCATCTCCGTCACGACGATCCCCGCGGTGGGCAACTTCGCCCTCGCGCTCGGCGTCTGGGCGCCGTCGGAGATCCGCGGCTCCGCGGCCCAGCTCGGCGTGAACATCGGCGGGATGGTGGTCGCCGGGATGGCCGTCGTCGTGCTCCAGCGCCTGCTGTGGGTGCGTACCCTCGCCGCCGCGCAGCGGCTCTTCGCCCGGTCGGGTCAGGACGCGAACAGGTAGCGGTTGGTGTGGTGGGTGGTGAAGCCGTGCCGCTCGTAGAGCGCGATCGCCCCGGTGTTCACGACCTCGACGTGCAGGAGCGCCGTCGTGGCGCCGAGGGAGGCGCCCCAGTCGAGGAGCTCCGCGAGGACCGCCGTCGCCAGACCGTGGCGACGATGGGCCCCGTCGACCGCGACGGACTCGATGAGCAGCCAGTCGCCGGACAGCACCCCGCGACCGGTCGCCGCGCCGTCGGCGAGTGACACGGAGGCGTCCCGGGGTGACTCCTCGAGCGCTGCCTCCACGCGGGGCGCCACGGCGCGCACCGACCGCAGCGCCCGCGCGACCGAGGCCAGCTGGGCGTGGGCGTCGCCGTCGCCGTCGCCGGTGGAGGCGAAGCCGAGCGGGAGCAGCCTCTGCTCGACCACGGACCCGCGCTGGACCTGGAGGATCGGCGGCTGGTCGAGCGCGTCGTAGAAGCGGCGTACGCCGAAGGCCGCGTCCGCCCAGCCGATCCCCGGATCGCGCATCGCGAGGGCCGAGTTGCCCCGCCGCCGCAGCCGGCCGCCGTGCGGGGGAGAGGCGCGGAGCAGCCAGTCGCCCAGCGGCTCGGTCGAGATCGTCGACCAGAGCGCGTTGATGTGCTCCTCGACCTCGTGCGGGTCGACGCGCGCCCGGACCGACGCGCGTGGCGGCACCGGCTTGCCGGTGACCACGTCGCGGAGCGCGATGGTGACGGGTCCGTGCCCGTCGCGGTCGACGGTCAGGGTGTCGGCGCCCCACGCCGTACAGACGCCGAGGACGTCGGTCGCCGAGCCGTCCGGGAGCCGGTGGCGTACGACGATGCGCTGGCCGACGACGTGCGGCCCGAGGGAGTGCTGGCCCACTGGCTGGGGTTCTGCCGTGTCGGACACCTCCCGGATACTAGAGTGATCCGCGTTCGATCCCCATCCGTGCTCCCCGCTCCTCAGGAGGACCTGGTGACCTACGTCATCGCCCAGCCGTGCGTCGACCTCAAGGACCGCGCGTGCGTCGACGAGTGCCCTGTCGACTGCATCTACGAGGGCAAGCGGATGCTCTACATCCACCCCGACGAGTGCGTGGACTGCGGCGCCTGTGAGCCGGTCTGCCCCGTCGAGGCGATCTTCTACGAGGACGACACCCCGGAGGAGTGGAAGGGCTACTACGACGCCAACGTCCACTTCTTCGACGACCTCGGCTCGCCCGGTGGCGCCGCCAAGATGGGCGTCATCGACAAGGACCACGAGCTCGTCGCCGCGCTGCCCCCGCAGGAGCACGACGAGTGATGTCCCAGCCGGTCTCCGGCCGGCTCCCGGACTTCCCCTGGGACAAGCTCACCGACCATGCCGCGACGGCACGGTCGCACCCCGACGGCGTCGTCGACCTCTCGGTCGGCACGCCCGTCGACCCGACGCCCGAGGTCGTGCAGCAGGCGCTGCGCGACGCGGCCGACTCGCCGGGCTACCCCACGACCATCGGTCTCGAGACCACGCGTCAGGCGGCGATCGACTGGCTGGCGCGCCGACACGGTGTCACGGGACTCGGCCTCGACGGCGTCCTCCCGGTCATCGGCTCCAAGGAGCTCATCGGCTCGATGGCGCTGCACCTCGGCATCGGGCCGGGTGACCTCATCGGCTACCCCGCGCTCGCCTACCCGACGTACGAGGTCGGCGCGGCGCTCGCCGGCGCCGAGAGCCTGGCGACCGACTCGCTGACCGCGTTCGGCCCGCGCACCCCGCGGCTGCTGTGGCTCAACAGCCCGGCCAACCCGAGCGGCCGCGTGCTGCCGCTCGACCACCTGCGCAAGGTCGTCGAGTGGTGTCGCGAGCGCGGCACGATCCTGGTCTCCGACGAGTGCTACATCGAGTGCGCGTGGGAGGGGGAGCGGCCGCTCTCGATCCTCGACCCGCAGGTCAGCGGCGGCTCGCACGACGGGCTCCTGGCCGTGCACTCATTGTCCAAGCGCTCCAACCTCGCCGGCTACCGCTGCGCCTTCGTCGCCGGTGACCCCGCCCTGGTCGGCGAGCTCCTCGCCGTCCGCAAGAACCTCGGGCTGCAGATGCCCGGCCCCCAGCAGCGCGCGATGATCGCCGCCCTGGAGGACGACGAGCACGTCGAGCGCCAGCACGCGACCTACGCCGCCCGTCGTACGCAGCTCAAGCGCGCGCTCGAGTCCGCCGGGTTCCGGATCGACCACTCCGAGGCGTCGCTCTACCTCTGGGCGACGCGGGACGAGGACTGCTGGACCACGGTCGCCGACCTCGCCCAGCAGGGCATCCTCGTGGCACCCGGCGACTTCTACGGCGCCGCCGGCCGGCAGCACGTCCGGGTCGCGTTCACCGCCACCGACGAGCGCGTCGCCGCCGCGGTCGCCCGCCTCTCCGCCTGAGGCGTCCCGGCCCGAACTCGGAGGGCGAGTCGGACACATGGAGGCCGTTGCAACGCCCTCCAAGTGACGGACTCCCCGCACGAGCGGGGACTCATGCAACGCCCCACGACACGCCCGGGCGACCCGGCGGGGGTTGACACATCCGTGTGACCGACGGCACGGTGTAACCGGTTTCAGTAACCGGTTTCACACACATCTCGGGCTCGAGGAGGTGCACCATGGCGTCGACCATCCGTGACGTCGCGAGGAGCGCAGGCGTTTCCATCGCGACCGTCTCCCGGGCAATGCGCGAGCCCTCGATCGTCAGCGTCGAGACGCTCCGGCGGGTGCGCGCCGCGGCCGACGAGCTCGACTACACGCCCTCCCAGCTGGGCCGCCAGCTCGCCGAGCGCCGCCACGGCGCCAACGGCATCGTCTTCCCCGACCTCTCGGGTCCCTACTACGGCGAGGTCGTCGTCGGCTACGAGGACGTCGCGTCCGAGCTCGGCCGCGCGGTGCTCATCCTCGCCACCCACGGACGGCCCGCCGCCCGCGAGATGATCACCCGCCTCGCCGGTCGCTGCGACGGCCTCGTGGTCCTCGGGCACACGGTGTCGGACGAGGCGCTCCTCGAGCTCGCGGAGCGCGGGGTGCCGCTGGTGACCGTGGCGCGTCCGCCGGTCGCCGGTGTGGACTCGGTCGCTGCCGAGAACCACCGCACCGCCTTCGCCCTCGCCACCCACCTGGCCGACTCGGGCGCCCGGTCGGTCGTGTTCCTCGGCAACCCGGACCGCTCGCCCGACGTCACCGAGCGTCGTGCCGGACTGTTCGCCGGCGCGCGGGAGGTCGGCCTGGAGGTCAGCGAGCTGCGCGTCGAGACCATGGACGAGCAGGGTGGCGCGGTCGCCGCGGAGCACCTCTGCCAGCAGCCCGCCCTCCCCGACGCCATCGCGTGCGCCAACGACGAGCTGGCACTCGGCCTGATGACCGCCCTGCGCGAGCGTGGCGTCGTCGTGCCCCGCGACGTGCTCGTCACCGGCTGGGACGACGTCATGGCCGCCCGCTATGCCGAGCTGACCACCGTGCGCCAGCCCCTGCGCGACCTCGGGGCCACCGCCGCCCGCTTCCTCGACGACCTGATCGCCGGCCGCCGGGCCGAGCCGCGCATCGAGGTCCTCCCCACCGAGCTCATCGTTCGATCCAGCAGTTCCCCCCGCGAAAGGTAAGGACATGACCACCCCCACCGCCACACGCTTCCGACGCACCGCACGTGCGGGCGCGATCCTCGGGCTCGCCTCGCTGGCGCTCGTGGCCTGCGGCCGCGACTCCGGCAGCGACGCCCCCGTCGAGCAGGGTGAGGCCATCGGAGACGGCAAGGCCACCGGGACCATCGAGGTCTGGGCCATGGGCACCGAGGGCGAGGTCCTCGACGACTTCTCCGAGGCCTTCACCGAGGAGAACCCCGACGCGAAGATCGAGGTCACCGCGGTCCCGTGGGAGAGCGCCCACGAGAAGATCGCCAACGCGATCGCCGCCGGCGAGACCCCCGACGTGACGCTCGTCGGCACGACCTGGATGGGCGAGTTCGCCGAGTCCGGCGGCCTCGAGCCGCTTCCCGAGGACCTCGTCGACCCGGCCGCCTTCTTCGACGGCGCCTGGGGCAGCACCGAGGTGGGCGGCACGTCCTACGGCGTGCCGTGGTACGTCGAGACGCGCGTCCTCTACTACCGCAAGGACCTGGCCCAGAAGGCCGGCTGGGACGAGGCCCCTGCGTCGTGGGACGAGCTCAAGCAGTTCACCCAGGACCTCCAGACCAAGGGCGGCGCCGAGTACGGCATCCAGCTGCCCGCCGGCGGCACCGGCTCGTGGCAGACGATGCTCCCCTTCGCCTGGTCCAACGGCGTCGGCGTGACCAACGACGACGGCACCGAGTACACCCTCGACAGCCCCGAGATGGTCGAGGCGCTGGACTACTACAAGTCCTACTTCGACGAGGGCATCTCCCCGACCCGGCTGCTCGACGCCGGTGAGCTCGAGAGCGGGTTCGCCGACGGCACCTACGGCTCGTTCATCTCCGGCCCGTGGCACACCGGCCTGGTGGAGGACCAGGGCGTCACCGAGGACCAGTACGGCGTCGCGGTCCTGCCCGGCGTCGACAGCGCCGGCGGTACGTCGTTCGTCGGCGGCGGCGACCTCGCCGTGTTCTCCGACTCCGACAACAAGGAGAGCGCCTGGAAGTTCGTCCAGTGGCTCGCCGACCCCGCCACCCAGCAGGGCTTCTACGACGAGATGGGCGACCTGCCAGCCGTGTCGGAGGCCTGGGACAGCGGTGAGCTCTCCGAGGACCCGCAGCTGACCGTCTTCGGCGAGCAGCTCGACAACGCCCTCGCCCCGCCGGCCGTGCCGACGTGGGAGGAGGTCGCCACCGTGATCGACGGTGAGGTCGAGAAGGCCACGAAGGGTGACACCTCGGTCGAGGACGCGGTGGCCGAGATGCAGCGCCAGGCCGAGCAGATCGGCACCGGCCTCTGACATGAGCACCATCTCCCCGAGCACCGACAGGGTCAGGCACGTGGACCCCACGCGGCGGCAGCAGGCTGTCGCCGCGTGGGCGCTCGCGCTGCCCTTCGTGCTGCTGTTCGTGGTGTTCAGCCTCGGGCCCGTGCTCGCGAGCCTGGGGATGAGCTTCACCGACATGCGGCGTACCGACATCCGCGACCCGTTCGCGGTCAACCCGGTCGGGCTCGACAACTACGTCCAGCTCGTCCAGGACCCGCTCTTCCGCAAGGTCACCCTCAACACCCTGCTCTACCTGCTCCTCGGCGTCCCGGCGACCATGGCGGTCGCCCTCCTGGTCGCCGTCGGGATCAACCGGGTCGAGCGGTTCAGCGGGTTCCTGCGGGTCGGCTACTACCTCCCGGTCGTGACGAGCATCGTCGCGGTCTCGGTCGTGTGGAAGTTCCTCTACCGCGACAACGGCGGCCTCTTCAACACGGTGCTCGGCTGGGTCGGGATCGACGGTCCCGGCTGGCTCGACAGCACCACGCTGGCGCTGCCGTCGCTCGTCCTGATGGCCGTGTGGCGCAACTTCGGCACGCTGATGGTCATCTTCCTGGCCGGCCTCCAGACCATCCCGCAGGAGGTCGACGAGGCGGCCGAGGTCGACGGCGCCAGCGGGTGGGCGCGGTTCCGCCACATCACCCTGCCGATGCTGCGACCGACGCTGCTGTTCGGCGCGGTCATCACCGGCCTCGGCTACCTCCAGTTCTTCGAGGAGGCGTTCGTGATGACCAAGGGCGGTCCGCTCGACTCGACCCGGTCCGCCACCTACTTCACCTTCGACCAGTTCGGCTTCGGCAACTACGGGTACGCGGCGGCCGCCAGCTACCTGCTGTTCCTCGCCGTCGTGCTCCTCACGTGGGTGCAGTTCCGCTGGCTGGGCGAGCGCGACGAGAAGGGAGCCACGCGATGAGCACGCTCACCGCAGAGAAGCAGGCGGCACCGCCGAAGGCTCCGGCGTCCCGCGACGGAGGGGAGTGGCGTCGTACGCCGGGATGGCTCTATGCCGTGCTCTTCGTCGGGCTGTTCCTCGTCGTCATCCCGTTCGTCTGGATGCTGCTCTCGAGCCTCAAGCCCGAGGCCGAGGTGCGCTCCGTGCCGCCGACCTGGTGGCCCGAGACGATCACCCTCGACAACTACGAGACGCTGTTCACCAAGCTCGACTTCCCGACGTACTTCATGAACTCGGCGATCGTCGCGCTGGCCGTCACGGCCGGCAACATGGTCTTCTGCTCGATGCTCGGCTACGCGCTGGCCAAGCTCGACTTCCCCGGCAAGAAGGCGCTCTTCGCGATCGTGCTGGGCACCTTGATGATCCCCGGCGTCGTGACCTTCGTGCCGCTCTTCGTGCTCACCACCAACATCGGGCTGTCCAACTCCCTGATCGGGATGATCCTGCCCTTCCTGGCCGGCCCGTTCGGCGTCTTCCTGATGCGCCAGTTCATCCAGTCGCTGCCCGACGAGCTCATCCAGGCGGCCCGCATCGACGGCGCCGGGGAGCTGAGGATCTTCTTCTCGGTGATCCTGCCGCTCTGCGGCCCCGCGCTCGCGACGCTCGGGATCCTGACGTTCCTCACGTCGTGGAACAACTTCCTGTGGCCGCTCGTGGTGGCGCAGACCGAGGACAAGTACACGCTCCCGGTCGCCCTCGCGCTCTACTCCGTCGGCCAGAACGCCACGCAGTACGGACTCCTGCTCGCCGGCTCGGTCGTCGTCGTGCTGCCCGTGCTCGCCATCTTCCTGGTCCTGCAGCGCCACATCATGCAGGGCATCGCCATGACCGGAATCAAGTAGGACCCCCACCACCGACGCCCCTGCTCGGGCAAGGAGGCACCACCCCATGAAGATCCGTCCCCCCGTCGCGCTCGCCGCGACCGCGGCCCTCGCAGCCGCCGCCCTGGCGGTCCAGCCGCTGGCGCCGGCGACCGCCGGCGACCGCACCCCGACCGGCACCCGCGCCGTCCTGCAGGAGTACATGGCGGACAGCTGGGAGTCGATGGCTGCGATGACCGACGAGACCACCGGCCTCCCGGCCGACAACATCGGCGGTGACCTCGACGCGTCCAGCCGCAGCGGCTACACCTCGCCGACCAACATCGGCGCCTACCTGTGGAGCACGGTCGCGGCCCGCGACACCGGACTGATCTCGCGTCGCGAGGCGCGCGAGCGGGCTCGTACGACGATCGAGACCGTCGCCGGCATGGAGAAGCACGAGCCGTCCGGCATGTTCTTCAACTGGTACGACCCCGCGACCGGCGACAAGCTCGACGTCTTCCCCGGCGGCGGCCCGATCGAGCAGTTCGCCTCGAGCGTCGACAACGGCTGGCTCGCGACCGGCCTGCTCCTGACCGAGCGGGCGATCCCGGCGCTCAAGCACCAGGCGGCGGCCATCCGCGAGCAGATGGACTTCGGCTACTACTACAACCCGGCCGAGGGCATCCGGAAGGAGCCCGGCAGCGACGCCCCCGTGGGTGGCCAGATCCGCGGCGGCTTCTGGGTCGACCCGCCGTCGGGCTGCTCCGTCGCGGACAACTACCGAGGCGGCGAGGACGTCTACTACACCTGCCACCACTACGGGTCGTTCAACACCGAGCCGCGCATCGCCTCCTACCTCGGCATCGCCGCGGGCCAGATCCCGGCCAGGCACTACTTCGGCACGCTGCGCACCTTCCCGCCGACCTGCGACTGGTCGTGGACCGAGACGAAGCCGAGCGGCGAGTGGCACACCTACGAGGGCATCGACGTCTTCGAGGGCACGCTGCCCTACCGCGGCCACCAGCTGGTGCCGACGTGGGGCGGCAGCATGTTCGAGGCGCTGATGGTGCCGCTGTTCGTGCCCGAGGAGACGTGGGGCGCCCGCTCGTGGGGCGTGAACCACCCCCTCTACGTCAAGGCCCAGATCGAGCACGGCATGGACGAGGCCGGCTACGGCTACTGGGGCTTCTCCCCGTCCAACGACCCGGCCGGCGGCTACCGCGAGTACGGCGTCGACCAGCTCGGCATCGACGGCCCGGGCTACACCTCCGACCAGGAGCGGACCTCCTGGGAGCAGGCCTACGAGGGCTGCCCGGACCGCGCCGGCACGCCCGCCCCGACGGCGTACGGCGACGGAGTGGTCACCCCGCACGCGTCGTTCCTGGCCCTGCGCTACGCCCCCGACGAGGCGCTCGCGAACCTGGCGAAGCTGCGGGAGAACTTCGACGCCTACGGCCCCGGCGGCTTCTACGACGCCGTCGCCGTCCGCTCGGGCACGGTCTCGAAGAAGTACCTCGCCCTCGACCAGGGCATGGTCGTCGCGGCGCTCGGCAACGCCCTCGCCGGCGACTCGCTGCGGAAGTACGTGAGCCGTGGTGCCCTGTCCGACAAGGTCCGACCGCTCATGGAGGAGGAGGTCTTCACCTCGAAGGCCCGCTGAGACCTCACCCCTCGCTGGTTGAGGTGCGAGCGCAGCGAGCCTCGGAACCACGCTCCCAGGCGCAGGTTTCGAGGCTCGTCGCTGGCGCTCCTCGCACCTCGACCAGCGACGTCAGTCGAAGACGTCGACGTGCACGTGGTCCCGGTGCTCCAGGATCTGCTGGTCGCCCCGTGACGAGGACGGCACCCGGTAGTCCGTCCAGCCGTCACCGGAGCGCGAGCCGGCGTGCCAGATCCGGTCGTCGAAGATCAGTGTCCTGATGTCGAGCCGGTCGGCGTTGGCCACGAGGTAGGTCGCCATCGCCCAGCCGCGCTGCTTGTTCTCCGCGGTGATCGGTCGGTAGAAGATGTCGATCGCGCGTCCTTCGTAGTGCGCGGATCCCTCCATGTGACCGCTCGAGACGCCCTCCGGCTCGAAGCCGCCGAGCGACAGAGCGCCGAATCGCGCCTCGACGTCCTCGCGCACGACCGCGGCACGGGCGACCAGGCCGGCGTCATCGAGGTCGTCGGAGTCCTCGTCCGCGTCACCCGGGACGTCGCACCACATCGCCTGCGGCGAGTTGCCGGTGAGGGCCGAGGCCAGGGCGCGGCCGTCCTCCTCGTGGTCGGCGTACGCATCGGGGTAGGCCGAGCGCTGCACCGCCTGCGCCGCCTCGGTGATCTCCATCTCGCGGTAGCCGTCGATCTTCTCGAGCGCGTCGTAGAAGGCGTTGGTCGCGTAGACCGGGTCCATGAGCTGCGCGATCGTGCCCCAGCCCTGCGAGGTGCGCTGCTGGAAGAGGCCGACGGAGTCGCGGTCGCCGTACTCGATGTTGTAGAGCTTGGACTCCTGGAAGGCCGTCGCGAGCGCGATGCTCGCCGCGCGTGCGGGCATGCCGCGCTCGATCGAGATGGCGGTGATCAGCGCGGCGTTCTCGGCCTGCTCGAGGTCGATCTCGACCCGGTGGCCGTCGACCTCGGCGGTGCACCCGCTCGTGTCGAGGATCGACGGCACGCCGCCGCGGTCGACGAGGACGAAGGTGGTGGCGACGGCACCCAGGGCCACCACCGCCCCGATGGTGACCGTCCGCAGGGACGGCACGGCCGCCCTCAGTTGGCGTGCAGTGCCGCGTTGAGGGCGATGCCGGCGCCGTCCGACCCGCCCTTCCACGGCACGGCCTCGATGGCGCCGCTGACCGAGTTGCGGCGGAACAGGATGTTGTCGACGCCCGAGAGGGTGGCCGCCTTGACGACCTGCGGCTTGCCGTCGAGGTCGGTGACGGTGACCTTGGTGCCGGCGGTGACGTAGCAGCCGGCCTCGACCACGCAGTCGTCGCCGAGCGAGATGCCGATGCCGGAGTTGGCGCCGAGGAGGCAGCGCTCGCCGATCGAGATGACCTCCTTGCCGCCACCGGACAGGGTGCCCATGATCGACGCGCCGCCGCCGACGTCCGAGCCGTCGCCCACGACGACGCCGCCGGACACCCGGCCCTCGACCATCGAGGCGCCGAGCGTGCCGGCGTTGAAGTTCACGAAGCCCTCGTGCATGACGGTGGTGCCCTCGGCGAGGTGTGCGCCGAGCCGGACGCGGTCGGCGTCGCCGATGCGGACGCCGGTGGGCAGGACGTAGTCGACCATGCGGGGAAACTTGTCGACGCCGAACACCGTGACGTGCGCACCGCTGGCGCGCAGCCGGGCGCGGGTGGCCTCGAAGCCCTCGACCGCGCACGGACCGGCGGAGGTCCACACGACGTTGGTGAGCAGGCCGAAGATCCCGTCCAGGTTCTGGCCGTGCGGCTTCACCAGTCGGGTCGAGAGCAGGTGCAGCCGCAGCCACACGTCCTCGGTCGACGACGGTGCCGCGTCGAGGTCCTCGATCTCGACCAGCCGTACCTCGCGCCGTACGCCGCGGAGGTCGTCGTCGCCCTCCAGCGCGGTCAGCTCGGCCGGCGCGTCACCCTCGGTCGCGCCGAGCACGGGGGAGGGGAACCAGGCGTCGAGGACGGTGTCGTCAGCGAGGGTGAGGAGGCCGTAGCCGGAGGCAGCAGTCACCCCACCAGCCTACGGATGCGACCCATTCCCGACCTCACTGGCCGGTGCGGCCGTCGACGCACTCCCGCACCAGGTCGGCGTGCCCGCAGTGGCGGGCGTACTCCTCGATCATGTGCACGATGATGTCGCGCACCTCGGTGGGCTCGCCGTGCACGTCGACGACGGCGTCGAGGTCGGTGCGGTCCAGCACCTCGCGGGCGTAGGCGATCTCGGCCTCCCACAGGTCGTGCGCCTCGCGGACGAGGTCGTCGTCGGCGTCGGGGAAGTCGAACCCGCCGTCGTCGTCCTGGAACAGGCGCGGGATGTCCATCCGCTCCTCGATCACCCGGCGGAACCAGCTCTGCTCGACCCGCGCCATGTGCCGCACCAGCCCGAGCAGCGAGATGTTGGACGGCGGCACCGCCCTGGTCGCCAGCTGCCGGGCGTCGAGCCCGTCGCACTTGAGCGCCAGCGTGCCGCGGTAGTGCTCGAGGTAGCCCACCAGGCACTCCTTCTCCCCACGAGTCGGCCCTTCCTGCATCCGCGGGTCCTGGTCCTGGGGCAGCCACATGCCGTCGAAGTTCATGGGCGCCACCCAACCGTGGGCGTGGCGGAGTAGTCCAGTGGGATTCGGTCGTCCGCCGTCGGTAGTCCAGTGAGGGATGGCTGTCCGGAAGGGGTTGCGGCAGCCAACCTTCACTGGACTACCCCGGTCCTCGAACTTGCTCTGTGGACAGCCGGTACGCCCTCGCCAGCGCGGGAACGCTCCACGCGTGTTCACCCCACCGCCCTTCCATCCGCGCCGACCGAGGCTGGTCGCGCCCGTCAGGTGTGATGCGGCCGGTCTGCTCGGCCCGACCCGGGGCCAGGCCCGCGGCCCGCGATGGCGTACGACCGGGTGCGGGCTCGTCGTGCCTGCCGACGTACCGCAGACACCCGACCAGCGGGCGGTCGAGGCGGCAGCGGTGCTGAAGGACGATGAGGCCGTCACTGGTTGGGCGGCACTGCGCTGGCTCGGCGGCACCTGGTTCGACGGGACCTTCGGCGGCGTCCGGCTTCGGCCGGTGACGGTCGTGGCGCGGAGGAACGTGCGGGCGCAGACCGGCTTCGCGGTCAGTCAGGAGTTCCTGCACCCCGACGAGATCGAGGTCGTCGATGGTCTCGCGGTGACGATGGCTGTCCGGTCCGTGACCTACGAGATGCGGTACGCCGACGGGCTGGGCGCGGCTATCGAGGCGATCGACATGGCCTGCTACTCCGACTTGGTCAGCATTGCCGAGGTGACCGCGTACGTCGGTCGGCTGGGTCCGGTCACCGGCGTCCAGCAGGCGCGTGACGCGCTGCTCGAGGCCGAGGAGAACTCGTGGTCGCCGCGCGAGACCGGAATGCGTGGCATCTGGACGCGACGAGCCGCCCTGCCGCGGCCGAGGTGCAACGTGCCGGTCTTCACCCTCGACGGCCACCATCTGGGGACTCCCGACCTGATCGATCCGCTCACCGGGCTCGTCGGGCTCTACCACGGCGACAGCCACCTCAGCCTCGTCGGCGCCTCGAAGGACAACCGCCAGGATGCGGACTTCCGCGACGTCGGTTTGGAGCCCGTTGCCATGTTCGCCACGGACTGGCACGACCTCGGTGCCTTCACCCGTCGGTTGCTCGCCGCGGCGGCCCGCGCTCGTCGTCGTACCGGCGAACGTGGCTGGACCATCGACCCGCCGCCCTGGTGGACACCGACCGACACCGTTGCCCGGCGGCGGGCGCTGGCCGACTGGCAGCGGGACCGTTACCTCCGCTACCGCGACGCTGCCTGACCGCAGGGTCGGTCGGGGTGCCTCTCGCCCACCCGGCCGGGGTAGTCCAGTGAGGGATGGCTGTCCGGAAGGGGTTGCGGCAGCCATCCCTCACTGGACTACCGCGGCGGGACGGCCAATTCCCGGTGGACTACCCGGCAGGGGGCAGGGCGGGGCCGGAACCAATTGGCGGGCGCGCCCGCGGTCGCCGTACGATCGCGGCAGGCGTCTGAGCCGTCATCAGCGGTGAGCCTCGGGAAGAACGGGTACGGCGATCCGGCCGCGGCCCCAGTAGAACCCGACGGGTACGGCCCGACACAGCCGCAACGAAGCGGGGATCCGAGGGATCCCAAGCGAGGTGGTACCGCGGTCAGCCGATCGTCCTCGTGGAGACACCCCACGAGTCGAGAGTCGAGCCAGCCAGATGACGTACCCCAAGGTCAGCCACACGGACGCGACCACGGTCGCGAGCAGCCCACGCTTCCCGGCGATCGAGGAGGCGGTGCTCGCGTACTGGGAGTCCGACGACACCTTCCGCGCGAGCGTCGAGCAGCGTGCCGCCGGTGACGACGGCAGCAACGAGTTCGTCTTCTACGACGGCCCGCCGTTCGCCAACGGCCTGCCGCACTACGGCCACCTGCTCACCGGCTACGTCAAGGACCTGATCCCGCGCTACCAGACGATGCGCGGGCACAAGGTCGAGCGCCGGTTCGGCTGGGACACCCACGGCCTGCCGGCCGAGCTCGAGGCGATGCGGCTCAACGGCATCAAGACCACCGACGAGATCGTCGAGCTGGGCATCGAGAAGTTCAACGAGGCGTGCCGCCAGTCGGTGCTGAAGTACACCGGCGAGTGGCGCGACTACGTCACCCGCCAGGCGCGCTGGGTCGACTTCGACAACGACTACCGCACCATGAACCCGGAGTTCATGGAGTCGGTCATGTGGGCCTTCAAGCAGCTCCACGAGAAGGGCCTGGTCTACGAGGGCTTCCGGGTGCTGCCCTACTGCTGGCAGGACGAGACGCCGCTCTCCAACCACGAGCTGCGGATGGACGACGACGTCTACCAGATGCGGCAGGACCCGGCCGTCACCGTCGGGTACGACGTCACGACCGACGGCCCGATGAAGGGCGTCAAGGTCCTCGTCTGGACGACGACCCCCTGGACGCTGCCGAGCAACCTCGCGGTCATGGTCGGCGAGGACATCGACTACGTCGTCGTGGAGTCCGACGGACCCACCGGCGCCACCGAGCGCTACCTCATCGCCGAGGCCCGCCTGGCGTCGTACGCCCGCGAGCTCGGCGACGACCCGGACGTCACCTGGCGCGGCACGGGTGCCGACCTGATCGGCCTGGAGTACGCCCCGCCGTTCAGCTACTACGCGGGCCACGCGAAGGCCTTCCGTCTGGTCCCGGCCGAGTTCGTCACGACCACGGACGGCACGGGGCTGGTCCACACCGCCGGCGCCTTCGGTGAGGACGACAAGGTCGTCACCGACCGCGAGGGCATCGAGGCCGTCATGCCGGTCGGCAAGGACGGGCGGTTCACGTTCCCGGTCGCCGACTACGAGGGCCTGCAGGTCTTCGACGCCAACCTCCAGATCATCGACCACCTCAAGGCCGCCACCAACGGCAGCGGCGAGACGGGCTCCGTCACACCCGGCACCGTGCTGGTCCGCCGCGAGACGTACGACCACTCCTACCCGCACTGCTGGCGCTGCCGGCAGCCCCTGATCTACAAGGGCGTCTCGTCGTGGTTCGTCGAGGTGACCAAGGTCAAGGAGCGGCTCATCGCGCTCAACCAGGACATCCGCTGGGTGCCCGACCACATCAAGGACGGCCAGTTCGGCAAGTGGCTGGAGAACGCCCGCGACTGGTCCATCACCCGCAACCGCTTCTGGGGCAGCCCGGTGCCGGTGTGGAAGTCGGACGACGAGCACTACCCGCGCGTCGACGTCTACGGCTCGTTCGAGGACATCGAGCGCGACTTCGGCCGGCTGCCGGTCGACAAGGACGGCAACCCCGACCTCCACCGCCCCTTCGTCGACGACCTGACGCGACCCAACCCGGACGACCCCACGGGGAAGTCGACGATGCGCCGCGTCACCGACGTCCTCGACGTGTGGTTCGACTCGGGCTCGATGAGCTTCGCTCAGGTGCACTACCCGTTCGAGAACAAGGACTGGTTCGACAACCACTTCCCGGGCGACTTCATCGTCGAGTACATCGGCCAGACCCGCGGCTGGTTCTACACGATGCACGTCCTGGCCGGTGCGATCTTCGACCGCCCGGCGTTCTCGACGTGCCTCAGCCACGGCATCGTCCTGGGCAACGACGGCCAGAAGATGTCGAAGTCGCTGCGCAACTACCCCGACGTCCGCGAGGTCTTCGACCGCGACGGCGCCGACGCGATGCGCTGGTTCCTCATGTCGAGCCCGATCCTGCGCGGCGGCAACCTCGTCGTCACCGAGCAGGGCATCCGCGACTCGGTGCGGCAGGTGCTGATCCCGCTGTGGAACAGCTGGTCGTTCTTCAGCCTGTACGCCAACGCGGCGGGCGGCGGCAGCGGCCACGAGGCCACCTGGCGGACCGACAGCGCGGACCCGATGGACCGCTACATCCTGGCCAAGCTGCGCGACTACGTCGCCGCGATGACCGACCAGCTCGACAACTACGAGGTGGCCGCGGCGTGCGACTCGACGCGCAGCTTCCTCGACGTGCTGACCAACTGGTACATCCGGCGCTCGCGCGAACGCTTCTGGGACGAGGACGCCGACGCCTTCGACACCCTCTACACGGTGCTCGAGGTCGTCTGCCGGGCCACCGCGCCGCTGATGCCGCTCACGACCGAGGAGGTTTGGCGCGGTCTCACCGGCGAGCGCTCGGTGCACCTCACCGACTGGCCGTCGGCCGACGACCTGCCGGCCGACGACGCGCTCGTCGCGGCGATGGACGCCGTCCGTGACGTCTGCTCCGCGGGCTCCGCGCTGCGCAAGGCCGCCAACCTGCGCAACCGCCTGCCCCTGCAGTCACTCACCGTCGTCGTGCCCGACGCGTCGGGTCTCGCCGGATTCGACCGCCTCGTGGCCGACGAGCTGAACCTCAAGGAGGTCCGGCTCCTCGACCTCGACACCCCCGAGGCGGCGTCGTACGGCGTCGAGCAGCGGCTCACCGTCAACGCCCGCGCGGCCGGTCCGCGCCTCGGCAAGGACGTGCAGCTCGCCATCAAGGGATCGAAGACCGGCGACTGGTCAGTCGCCGACGACGGCACCGTGACCTCGGGCGGGCTCGCGCTGGTCGAGGGGGAGTACGCCCTCGACACCGTCGCGGGTGACGCGTCCGGTGGTACGGCGACCGGCGTGCTGCCCCGCGGCGGCTTCGTCGTGCTCGACACCGAGGTGACGCCCGAGCTCGAGGCGGAGGGCACCGCCCGCGACCTGGTGCGCGCGGTCCAGCAGGCCCGCAAGGACGCCGGCCTCGCCGTCTCCGACCGCATCGCGCTCACGGTCTCCGCGCCGGCGGACGTCCTCGACGCGGCCCGGACCCACGAGGCGCTGCTCACCGAGGAGACGCTCGCGACCTCCGTGACCTACGCCGACGCGGCCGAGGTGGGCGTGGCGGTGGCGAGGACCTGAGAGGTCAGCGCACGACCCGGAGGCGGAAGCTCGCCTTCGGGCTGGTGCCGACCGCGTTCTTCGCCGTCACCACGACCTTCCAGCGTCCCGGAGCGAGCACCTTGCGGGCCGAGAGGCGGGCACGGATCGTCACGCGGTTGCGGCCGGCGTCCAGCTTCTTCACCAGCGTGACCCGCTTGCTCCCCGCCTTGCGGAAGGTGAAGGTCACCTTCGCGGCGGTGTTGAGGGTGATCGTGGCCCTGGCCTTCTTCGCCACGCGGGCGTCGGAGCCGACGGCGCGGATCTTCTTCGGGCTGAGCCGTGCCCGGTCGATGAACGGCCTGATCCGGGTCGTCGCCCGGCAGGTGAAGGTGCTCGTGTAGGAGCAGGCCGTCGCGTTGCCGACGCTGTCGGTGAGCACGACCCGCACCGGCCTGGTGCCGGTCGTGCCGGCGTACGACACCGAGGTCCCGCTCGCGGTGGTGCCGTCGGGAAAGGTCCAGCGGGCCGACGCCACCCGCGACCACACGTCGTGCGCCGTCACGGAGAACGCCCGGCCCCGGGCGGCGATGCGCGAGGTCGTCCCGGTGATCCCGGTGACGACCGGACCGGCGGCGTCGAGGCCGCGGGCCTGGACGATCCAGCCCGCGTCTGCCTTGCGCGACCAGGCGGCGGTGACGTTGCCGGACGGGTCGACGGCGACCTGCGGGTGCTGGGCATCGCCACGCGCAGACAGCTCGATCGGCTCGGACCACTCACCCTGCGCCGGGCGGCGCGCGGCCTCGATGACGCGCCCACCGGCCAGGTCGCGTGCCCAGATGGCGGTGGCGTTGCCGGCGAGGTCGACCGCGACCTGCGGGTCCCACGAGTCGTCCGCGGGGGCGGACAGCAGGACCGGGGCGCTCCACGCGCCCCCGGCCGGTCGCGACGCGCTCGTGACGACCCACCCGGAGCCGTCGTTCTGCTGCCAGAGCGCGGTGGTGTTGCCCTGCCGGTCGACGGCGATCGCTGGGGTGTCGAAGACGTCCCCGCTCACGAGGTCGAGAGGAGCGGTCCATGCCCCGCCGGGAGCGCGCGAGGCGGTCTGCACGCCGTACGCGCCTCCCGCGAAGCTGCCCCACACCGCGGTGGCGGTGCCGGACGGGTCGACCACGACCCGCGGGTTGGCGCGCGGCCCGGCGGCCGCGGAGAGCTGGACGGGCGCGCTCCACGCGCCGCCCGCGGGGCGGGTGGCTGCCTGGAGCGTGGCCCCGGCGGACCACACGGCCGTCGCGTTGCCGGCGGGGTCGACGGTGACGTCGGTCGTACGGGCCGGGCTGCCGGCAGGCGACAGGTCGACCGGGGTGCTCCACGTGCCGTCGGCGGCCTGGGTGGAGGTCTGGACCGTGAAGCGCCACGGCTGGCCGGGCACCGCCTCGAAGCGGGACCACGTCGCGGTCGCCACGCCGGTCGGGTCGACGGCCACCTGCGGCACGTCCGGCTGCGAGCTCAGGTCACGGCTCGGGTCGCTCGACAGGGTGACCGGCTCGCTCCAGGTCCCGCTCGCGGAACGTGACGAGGCCTGCACCACGCTGCGGTCGAGCTCGGAGCTCCGCCACACGGCGGTCGCGCCACCCGAGGGGGCGACGGCGACCTGCGCGAAACCGATCTGGGCACCCGTGGCGATCACCACCGGCGCGCTCCACGTGCCTCCGACGGGCCGGTAGGACGTCTCGACGATGGTGCGGGTGCCGTCGTAGCGCGACCAGACGACGGTCGAGCTTCCGGCGGCGTCGGTGCCGATGGACGGCGTCTGGGCTCCGGGTGCCGAGAGGTCGGCGAAGAGGTTGGTGACCGGGCGCCAGGTCGGCGCCGCGCCGGCCGGTGGCGTGACGAGAGCTGCACCCAGCAACGCCGTCACGATCACCAGGACCAGTCGTGTGATGACCCGTGTCATTGAAGTTCCCCCATGCTCTCGACGCCGGTGTGCCCGGGCGCGCCACACCCTATGACGCAGCGGAGGGCCTGCTGGTTGTATTGACGCCATGAAGCTCGACCTGACCGCCGACGTCGTCACCCTCACCCAGCAGCTCGTCGACATCGAGTCGGTCTCCCACCACGAGCAGGAGATCGCCGATGCGGTCGAGGCCGTGCTGGCGACCCTCGGACACCTGACGGTGACCCGCCGCGGCCACACGCTGGTGGCGCGCACCGAGCTCGGCCGGGGCGAGCGGGTCGTCATCGCCGGACACATCGACACCGTCCCGCTCAACGACAACCTGCCCTCGCGCCTCGAGGACGGCATCCTCCACGGCCTGGGCAGCTGCGACATGAAGGGCGGCGACGCGGTGATGCTCAAGCTCGCCGCCGACCTCACCGAGCCCAACCGCGACCTCACCTTCGTCTTCTACGAGGCCGAGGAGGTCGACTCCGTCCACAACGGCCTGCGCAAGCTCACGGAGAGCGACCCCGCCCTGCTCGAGGCCGACTTCGCGATCCTCATGGAGCCCAGCAACGCCGCCGTCGAGGCCGGCTGCCAGGGCACGATGCGCGTCGACGTACGCACGACCGGCGAGCGTTCGCACAGCGCGCGGAGCTGGAAGGGCGTCAACGCCATCCACCTCGCCGCACCCGTGCTGGCCCGGCTCAACGACTACGTCGCCCGCCAGCCCGAGATCGACGGCCTGACCTACCACGAGGGCCTCAACGCCACCGGCATCCGGGGCGGCGTCGCCGGCAACGTGATCCCCGACGAGTGCGTCGTCGAGGTCAACTTCCGCTTCGCCCCCGACCGCAGCGAGGCCGACGCCGAGGCGTTCGTCCGCGACTTCTTCGAGGGGTACGACGTCACGGTGACCGACATCGCCGCAGGGGCGATGCCCGGCCTCGACCGCCCGGCGGCGAAGGAGTTCCTCCAGGTCGTCGGCGGGCAGGTCGGGCCGAAGTTCGGCTGGACCGACGTCGCACAGTTCACCAAGCTCGGGATCCCGGCGGTCAACTTCGGCCCCGGCGACCCGATGTTCGCGCACAAGCAGGACGAGCACGTGCCCACCGAGCACATCGAGCGGTGCGAGCGCATCCTGAAGGACTGGCTGACGGGGGACACGGCATGAGCGACGACACGCACCGCCGGGTCAAGGGCCGCGAGATCGAGCGACGTGGCCAGGTGCGGGAGGGCAGCACCACCGACCAGCGCCTGCTCGACTCCCGCGGACCCACGGACTGGGTGCACACGGATCCGTGGCGGGTGCTCCGCATCCAGTCGGAGTTCGTCGAGGGGTTCGGCTCGCTGGCCGAGCTCGGCCCGGCGATCGCGGTCTTCGGCTCCGCACGGACGCCGACCGACCACCCGTTCTACGCCATCGCGGAGGAGGCCGGCCGCAAGCTGGCCGAGGCCGGCTTCGCGGTCATCACCGGCGGCGGTCCGGGCGCCATGGAGGCCGCCAACAAGGGGGCGTGCGAGTCGGGCGGGGTCAGCGTGGGGCTCGGCATCGAGCTGCCCTTCGAGTCCGGGCTCAACCAGTGGGTCGACAAGGGCATCAACTTCCGTTACTTCTTCGCCCGCAAGACGATGTTCGTGAAGTACTCCCAGGGCTTCGTGGTGCTGCCCGGCGGCCTCGGCACGCTGGACGAGCTGTTCGAGGCGCTCACGCTCGTGCAGACGCAGAAGGTGACGTCGTTCCCGATCGTGCTGATCGGCACGGCCTACTGGAAGGGCATGTTCGACTGGCTCCGCGAGACGGTGCTCGCCGAGGGCAAGATCAACGCCACGGACCTCGACATGATGGTCGTGACCGACGACGTCGACGAGGCCGTGGCGCTGATGGTGGCGGCCCGCGAGGACCGCTGGCCCACTCCGGCACCGGGGCGTCCCGAATGATGTGGCTGTTCGCGATCCTGATCGTCCTCGCCATGGCCGGGGTCGCGGTCGTCGCGTCCGGCCGCGGCGGGTCGATGGCACCGGCCTACGACGACCGCCCCGACCTCGACCTGCCCGCCGACCGTCCCCTCGCCGCGCGCGACCTGCGGTCCGTACGGTTCCCGCTCGCGGTCCGTGGCTACCGGATGTCCGACGTCGACGAGCTGCTCGCGCGGTTGGCGACGGAGCTCGAGGACCGGGGCGGACCGGACGAGGGCGGGCCGACCACGTCTGGCGACCGCGACCCCGGCTAGGGCAGACTCCTCCGACATGTCGTTCCCGATCGTCGTGTGGATCCTCACGGCCCTGGCCGCCGTGGCGATCGTGCTCACCCGACTTCGCATGCGCTCCGCGGACGCCGCCGGTCGGTTCTCGATCAGCCGCCGCCTCCCGCTGGTGCACTTCGCGGCGGGAGTCGTGGCCCTCGTCCTGTGGGTCGGGGTGCTGGTGGCGCCGGAGGACAGCCTGCTCGGCGGGCCGCTCTTCGGCATCCTGGCCATCGCCGCCTGGTGGCTCACGGCGGTGTGCGGCCTGCTGATCCTCATGCGGTGGCTGCCGGCCAAGGGCCGGCACGCGCCGGAGGCGTCCGGCGACAGCTGGAGCGACGGTCCGGGGCTCTCGCTCCTGGCCCACCTCGGCATGGTCGTCGGCGTCCTCGTCTTCACCTACGCCTACCTCACCGCCGCGGTGTGATCGCCCGCAGCCTCGGGCTGGCCCTCGGGCTCCTGGTCAGCCTCCTCGCCGTCCCGGCGCCGGCACCCGCGGTGACCGTCGCAGTGGATGACCGGCCCGCGGTGGTCGAGGTCCGCACCATCGGGCACTCCGTGAGGGGCCGCCCGATCCGGGCCTGGCGGCTCGGCGAGCCGGGCAAGCGTCCCCTCGTGCTCGTGTCCACGATGCACGGCAACGAGCCGCACACCCGGCGCATCCTCGAGACGCTGCGTGACGGACGCGCGATTACCGGCATCGACCTGTGGGTCGTCCCGACCTACAACCCCGACGGGCTCGCCCGCGGGTCACGGCGCAACGCGCGCGGCGTCGACCTCAACCGCAACTTTCCCTACAGGTGGGCCGACCTCGACGGGAGCTACGAGTCCGGCCGCCGTCCGGCCAGCGAGCCCGAGACGCGCGCGATGATGGCGTTCCTGGCCGAGATCGACCCCCGGCGGGTGATCAGCTTCCACCAGCCGCTGCACGGCGTGGACACCGACACCAAGGACACCGGCTTCGCCCGGCGGCTGGCGCGTGCGCTCCGGCTGCCCCGTACGTCGCTCGACTGCGGCGGTCTGTGCCACGGCACGATGACGATGTGGTTCAACCACCGCTTCGACGGCTCCGCGCTCACCGTGGAGTACGGCGCGCGGCCCTCGCGCCACCGGATGGCGGTCCAGGCGCCACGCCAGCTGCTGGACGTGCTGAAGGCTCAGCGACCCCGGTAGACCGGCTTCTCCTTGGCCACGAACGCATTGACCGCCGCGAGGTGGTCCGCGGTGCCCCCGGTGAGCGCCATCTTCTCCGCCTCGAAGGCGAGCGACTCCTCCAGCGGGTGCGAGGCGGAGTAGGCCACGGCCTGCCGGATCGAGCCGAACGACACGGTGGGCCCGTCCGCCAGCTGACGCGCCAGCTCCTCGACGGCGCCGGCGAACTCGTCCTGCGTGACGACCCGGGTGGCGAGCCCGAGCTCGAGCGCCTCCGCGGCGGACACGGTGCGCGGGAAGTAGAGGAGCTCCATCGCCCTGGCCCGCCCGACCAGGCGCGGCAGCGTCCAGCTCGACCCGGTGTCGCAGGACAGCGCGACGCCCGCGAACGAGGTGTTGTAGCCCGCCGAGTCGACGAGGATCCGGAAGTCGGCGGCGAAGGCCAGGCTCGCCCCCGCGCCGGCCGCGACGCCGTTGACGGCCGCGATGACCGGCTTCGCCATGGTCGAGAGGGCCAGCACGATCGGGTTGTAGTGCTTCTCGACGGTGTCCGACAGGGGGACGTCGGCCTCGCCCGTCAGCCCGGCGAGGTGCTCCTTGAGGTCCTGACCGACGCAGAACGCGCGGCCGCTGCCGGTGAGCACGACGCACCGCACCTCCGGGTCGTCGGCGACCCGGGTGACCGTCTCCAGCAGCAGGTCCTTGGTGGCCACGTCGAGGCCGTTCATCGCCTCGGGGCGGTTGAGCGTGATCGTGGCGACGGCGTCCGCGACGTCGAGCAGGACAGGGGGAGAGCTGGTCATGGGACGCAGTCTGCCCGACGACGAGCGGGCGTCAGCGCGCCCTGTGGTGCCGATCACGCGGGTCATGAGGGATAATGGGAGCGTACGACGCCTATCGGGGCGGCCAGTCACGACTCAGCCGCTCCGATTCGCATGTGATGAGCCACCCAAGGCTGAACAGGAAGAGGTGCGCCGATGGCCGCCATGAAGCCCCGCACGGGCGACGGACCGCTCGAGGTCACCAAGGAAGGCCGCGGCATCGTCATGCGCGTCCCCCTCGAGGGTGGTGGGCGGCTCGTGGTCGAGCTGAACGCCGATGAGGCAACGGCTCTCGGAGACGCCCTCAAGGGCGTCGTCGGCTGATCGTGGCGTCCACGAGCCGATCGACAGCACAGCTGCCGCAGCAGGTCTCGCCGCCCCAGTTCGCGCTGAGCCCGGCGCTGCCGCACCAGATCGGCGGCGCTGAGGTCTGGGCCTTCCCGGTCGTCCCCGACCCGGCCGGACCGCTCCTCGGCCCCGGTGCCGACGAGGCGTCCGAAGCCCTCGGCGTCGACCTCCTCGCCGCCCTCGAGGCGGCCCGCGGCACCGGCCGCGCCGGTGAGGTCACCACCGTCCCGGTCGGCAGCGCCGACCGCGACGACGACGTGGTGCTCGTGCTCCTCGTCGGTGTGGGCGAGGGCTCGGCCACCGATCTCCGCCGCGCCGGGGCGGCCGTCGCCCGCGCGACCAAGGACCGCGCGAGCGTGGTGACCACGCTCGCCGCGATCGCCCCCGACGAGGGCCTCGGCGCCTTCGTCGTCGGCGCGATGCTGGCCTCGTTCTCCTTCCACTGGCGCTCCACGGGCCCGAAGGAGCGCCCGGTCGCGCGCATCGTGCTGGCCGACATCGACGACGACGGCGCTGACGACGAGCTCGCCCGGGCCATCGCCCTCGGTGGAGCGGGCTGGCGCTCGCGCGCCCTCGCCACCGTCCCGGCCAACCTCAAGACGCCCGCCTGGCTCGCCGAGCAGGCGGTGGAGGTGGGCGAGACGGCCGGCCTCGACGTCACCGTGTGGGACGAGCACGCGCTCGCCGAGGAAGGCTTCGGCGGCCTGCTCGCCGTCGGCGGCGGGTCGGTCAACCCGCCCCGCCTGATCCGCATGGACTACGCGCCGCCCGGCGCCAACCGGCGTACGCCGACGGTGGTCCTGGTCGGCAAGGGCATCACCTTCGACACCGGCGGCCTCGACATCAAGCCCAGCGAGGGCATGCTGACGATGAAGCGCGACATGAGCGGCGGTGGCGCCGTCATCGCGACGATGGCCGCGCTGCGCGACGTCGACTGCCCGGTCCGCGTGGTAGGCCTGGTGCCGGCCGCGGAGAACTCGGTCAGCGCCTCCGCGATGCGACCCGGCGACGTGATCACGCACTACGGCGGTCGCACCTCCGAGGTCAACAACACCGACGCCGAGGGCCGACTCGTCCTCGCCGACGCGATGGCGTACGCCGTCTCGGAGATCGCCCCGAAGGCACTGCTCGACATCGCCACCCTCACCGGGGCGATGAAGGTGTCCCTGGGCCAGTGGACCGGCGGCTACTTCGCCAACGACGAGGCGCTCGCCGGGCACGTCGAGTCCGCCGCCGGCGCGTCCGGCGAGAACGTCTGGCGGATGCCCCTCGTCGCTGACTACGAGGAGAAGGTGACGTCCAAGATCGCCGACGGCGACAACGCCGCCGGCGGCGCGGGCGCCATCACCGCCGCCCTGTTCCTCCAGCACTTCGCGGGCGACGTCCCGTGGGTGCACGTCGACTTCGCCTCGGCCGCAGAGTCGCCGGCCGACCGCCACGAGTGGACCGCCGGACCCAGCGGCTGGGGTCCGCGCCTGCTGCTGACCTGGCTCGGCTCCGAGGACCCGCTGGAGGGCATCGCCTGATGCTCGGGCTCACCATCCGGTGGTCCCTCGAGGGGGCGCCCGAGGGCGTGGAGGACGAGCTGGCGAGCTTCGTCGCCGAGACCTCCCACGCCCGGTTCACCGGCATGTCCGGGCTGCGCTGGAAGACGTGGCGGACGGTGCGCGGGGAGTGGTTCGAGGGGTCCTACGTCTTCGCGACCAGCGAGGCGCGCGAGGAGTTCCAGCGCACCTTCACCGAGGGTGCCGCGGAGTCTCCGGGGTCGCGGATGATCGGGTCGTCGCCGATCCTGATCGAGGCCTGCGACGTGGTCGCCGTGGCCGAGGGCTGGGACGGCTTCGAGGCCTCGCCCCGCTGCTGACGGCGGTGCGGGCAAGTCTCCGGATATCCGGGGACCTAGCTGCTTACAGGTAGAGATCTGTACCTCTAAGCGGGCAAGTCACCGGATATCCGGTGACTTGCGAGGGCGCCTGAGGTCAGGCCTCCGGGGCCCACTCCTTCTTCGCGACCAGCAGGCCGTCGCCGACGGGCAGGAGGACCGGCACGAGCGACTCGTGCTCGAGGATCGTGCGACCGAGGTCGCGGATCGTGACCGTCTCCTCGTCGCGCTGCGCCGGGTCGGCCACGCGGTCGTGCCACAGGGCGTTGTCGAACGCCACGATGCCGCCGGGGCGCAGCAGCCGCAGTGCCTCCTTGAGGTAGGCGGCGTACTCGCGCTTGTCGCCGTCGCAAAACACCAGGTCGTAGTGGCCGTCGGTGAGCCGGGGGAGCACGTCGAGCCCCGCGCCCGCGATGGTGCGGGCCCGGTTGCCCGGGATGCCGGCCTCGGTGAAGGTCTCCTTGGCGAGCCGCTGGTGCTCGGCCTCGATGTCGACCGTGGTCAGGACGCCGTCGGAGCGCATGCCGCGCAGCAGCCACAGGCCGGAGACGCCGGTGCCCGTGCCGATCTCGACGACCGCCCGGGCGTCGAGCACGGAGGCGAGGAAACGGAGCGCGGCGCCGGCGCCGGAGCCGACCGGGGTCACCCCGACCTCCTCGGCGCGGCCGCGGGCGGCGGCGAGGATCTCGTCCTCGGCCACGAACGACTCGGCATAGGTCCAGCTCGCGGGCTTGATCGGCTGCGTGGGGGTCGGCACGGACGGGACTCTAGTCGGACTTCAGCGGGAACACACCGGGCACCTCGCTCGTTGAAGGCGGTACGCCGCCGCGCGGGGCCACACGTTTCTTGGCCCTTGCGCATGAGGTTCACAGCGAACTCTCAGGCGGGGTACCTAGCGTCAGGAAGGACGGCGAGCACCCGTTGCAGCTGAGGTCGAGGAAGAACGAGGGGTCACCCGTGGGTGAGCAGGTCCAGACCGATGGGATCGTCGTACCGACGTGGGACGAGGTCGTCGAGCAGCACTCCGACCGCGTCTTCCGGCTGGCCTACCGGCTCACGGGCAACCGTCCCGACGCCGAGGACCTCACGCAGGAGGTCTTCGTCCGCGTCTTCCGCTCCCTCGACTCCTACACGCCCGGCACCTTCGAGGGCTGGCTGCACCGGATCACGACCAACCTGTTCCTCGACGGCGCCCGCCGCAAGCAGCGGATCCGCTTCGACCCGCTCTCCGACGAGCGCGCCGCGCGGCTCACGAGCTCGGCGCCGGCGCCGGAGCTGGCTCTCGCCGACCAGACCTTCGACGACGACATCGAGATCGCCCTCGCCACGCTGCCGCCGGACTTCCGCGCCGCGGTGGTGCTGTGCGACGTCGAGGGACTGAGCTACGAGGAGATCGCGGAGATCCTCGACGCCAAGCTCGGCACCGTCCGCTCGCGCATCCACCGCGGTCGCAGCATGCTGCGCAAGGCGCTCGCCCACCGCGAGCCCGCCGCCGGCCGCGAGCGCTACCGGGGAGTGGTGTCCTGATGACGCACCTCGGATCCCGCGTCAGCGCCCTCGTCGACGGTCGCCTCGACCCCGACGAGGAGGAGCGCTGCTGGAACCACGTCCACGGCTGCCACACCTGCCGTGACCTCGTCGAGCACGAGGGCTGGGTGAAGACCCAGCTCGCCCAGCTGTCCTACGGCGCCTCGCGCCCCTCGCACGACTTCAAGTCGGCCCTGGTCGGTCGCTGCTCCGAGCTCTCCACGCAGCCCGGTGCGCTCGCCGGCGCGACCTTCCCCACGGCGGGGACCCACCGCTCGCGCCGTGGGCTCGTCGCCATCGGGGGCGGGGCCGCCAGCGCCTGCGTCGTCGGCGTCCTGGCGCTCGGCGTCGCCGGTTCGCCGCGGATCGAGCCGCGGCCGCCGGCCACCGACCTGAGCCGTCCCGTCGGCCCGGTCGCCCCGGTCGGCGGGGTCGACGACCGCACGGCGCGCGGTCCCGCCTCACCCTCCCGGATGCCCCTGGCCGAGCGCCTGGTGGCGATCCGGGAGAAGATTGCTCCGTGAGCGACGAGCACCAGCCCGACGAGCCGACGTCCGAGTCCACACCGGGCTCGTCACCAGACGCCGAGGAGCCCACCCAGCCCCTCGCCGGCTGGCGCCCCACCGACGCCGACGCCCAGCCGCAGGGCCACGCCTACGGGCAGGCCGCGGACGCGCCGAGCCAGCCGAGCCAGCCGAGTGAACCCGGCCCGCCGCCCTACGGCAGCACCTACGGCGAGCAGCCGCGCGCGCACGATCCCCGGCCCGAGCCGCCCACGCAGCCCCAGCCCGTCCAGCAGGCTCCCGAGACGCTCGCCTTCGGTCGCCCCGGGCCGCCCGGACCCGCAGGACCCCCCTACTTCGGCCCCGGGCCTCGTCCCTACCCGCCGGTCGACTACGCCCGCCCGGTCCCGCCCCGCAAGGTCGCGCTCTGGGTCTGGCCCGCCGTGGCCGCGCTCGCCCTGGTCGTCGGCCTGCTCGGCGGGCTCGCCGGTGGCGCGCTCCAGGACGAGCTCGCCTCCCAGCGCGGGACCAACGACAACGGCCTCGACGGCGTACGCACCCAGTCCGCCGCGCCGCTCGACGCCGACAACGGGTCCGTCCCGGCCGTCGCGCAGGCGCTGCTCCCCAGCACCGTGCAGATCGTCGCGGAGTTCGACGGCCAGGCCGCCGGCGCCACGGGCTCCGGCTTCGTGCTCGACCGCGAGGGCCACGTCGTCACCAACAACCACGTCGTCGCCTCGGCCGCCGAGGACGACGGCCCGATCGTCGTCATCGACCACGAGGGCGTACGCCACGAGGCGTCGGTCGTCGGTCGCAGCGCGGTCTACGACCTGGCGGTGCTCGACGTCGACGGCGCCGAGGGGCTCGAGCCCGCCGCGCTGGGTGCGTCCCAGGCGCTCCACGTCGGCGACCCGGTCATCGCGTTCGGCGCCCCGCTCGGGCTGAGCCAGACGGTCACGTCCGGCATCGTCAGCGCCCTCGACCGTCCCGTCACCACGTCGGGCGAGTCCGACGACGAGTCCTCCTACATCAACGCCGTGCAGACCGACGCAGCGATCAACCCGGGCAACTCCGGCGGGCCGCTGGTCAACCTCGCCGGCGAGGTGGTCGGCGTGAACTCGGCCATCGCCACCAACGGCGGCTCGTCGGGCGAGGCGGGCAACATCGGGGTGGGCTTCGCCATCCCGATCGAGCAGGTCATCACGACCGTCGACCAGATCCTGCGCACCGGCAAGGCGGAGTACCCCGTCATCGGCGCCCAGGTCCGTACGGGCGGCGAGCCGGACTCCCAGGGCGCGACGATCACCGAGGTCATGCCCGACACCCCGGCCGAGCGCGCCGGCCTGCAGAAGGACGACGTCATCACGGCGGTCGACGACCAGCCGGTCAACGACGGCATCGCCCTCATCGTCGCGATCCGCACGCACCGCCCCGGCGAGACGGTGGAGATGTCGGTGGTCCGCGGCGGCGACGAGCAGGTCGTCGAGGTCGAGCTCGACGGCAAGGTGGGATAGGCCCCCACGTGGTGGCAGAAGGTCCTCGGGAACGGCTCGGGGCTAGTCGGACGATCCCGGCTCGGCGTCCACGAAGGGGTGCCGGTCGACGAACTCCTTGGTCTCGGCGTACATCCGCTGGATGAACTCCTCGAGCTGGACCGCCTCGACGCGCCACTGACCTCGGCCGCCGATCTTGATGGCCGGGAGCTCGCCGCGGCGGACGAGCGCGTAGACCTGCGCGCTGGAGGTGTTGAGCGCCTCGGCGACGTCGGCGAGCGTGAGGAAGCGGGGGGCGCGAGGCTCCGGGCGGTCGTCGGCCATGGGGCCCATCCTCCCACCGGCGGCCCGGTCGGCGGAGCCGCCCGGCCGCAGCCTGTGGAGAGACAGGTGTGAATTCGCGCGCGTGCGGACATGATGACCTCGTGTCTCGGAACAAGTCTCGGAGCGGTCCGCGCGCGCCCGGCGCCCTCGACGTCCCACCAGCCACCCGATCGGGGTCGGCAGGATGGCGCGACCCGCGCCTCTGGGTCGGCGTCGTGCTGGTCACCGGCTCGGTCGTCGCCGGTGCCCGCCTCCTGTCCACGGCCGACGACATGACCTCGGTCTGGGCGGCGTCGTCCGACCTCGCGGCCGGCCAGACGATCACGGCCGACGACCTGCGGTCCACCCGGCTCCGTTTCGACGACATCACCGATGCCCAGCGCTACCTCGGGGTCGACGACGAGCTCCCTGCGGCTCTCACCCTCACGCGGCCGCTCGCGGCCGGCGAACTGGTGCCGGCGGCCGCGCTGGGGGAGGAGGTCGACGACGGATCGGTCGACGTCTCGGTCGCCGTCGCCGCGGAGCACGTGCCGACCGACCTCGGTCGCGGCTCGCGCGTCGACGTCTGGGTGATCGGGGAGGACCGCGGCTCACGCTCGGAGGCCGAGCTCGTGCTCGCCGACGTCCTGGTCGTCGACGCCCCGGTGGTCACCGAGTCGTTCGCCTCGGCGACGACGCGGCAGCTGGTGCTGGCCGTGCCCCAGGACGACGAGGAGTCGCTGGGCGTGGTGCTCGCCGCCAGCGGCGACGACCGCGTGCGCGTGGTCGGGCGAGGCTGACGCCGTGATCTGCGTCCTGCTGCTGGCGGCGGGTGAGGCATGGGAGTCCCCGGCGCTGGCCGACCTCGAGGCCCACCCCGGGGTGGTGGTGCTCAAGCGGTGCGTGGACGTCGACGACCTCCTCGCCTCGGTCACCAGCGGCCAGGTGGACGTCGCCGTGGTCGCGCTCGACGCACCGGGCCTCGACCCCGCGAGCGTCGCCCACCTGCGCCGGCACGCCGTACGCCCCGTCGCGGTGACCTCGACGCGGTCCGACGACCTCGACGTGCGTGAGCACGCCCAGCGCCTCGGCATCGCAGCCGTCGTCGGCGCGGGCGAGCTGGCGACGCTGCCCGAGGTGGTCACCGCCGTCGAGGAGGGCGACACCCGTGCGCGTGGTGAGGGTGGCGACGCCCTCGCGCCGTCCGGTCCCGAGCCGGTGGTCGACTCCGGGCGGATCGTGGTCGTGTGGGGTCCCGCCGGCGCCCCGGGTCGTACGACCGTGGCCACCAACCTGGCGTGGGAGGTCGCCCGTCGTCAGGTCGGCGTGGTCCTGGCCGACCTCGACCCCTACGGCGGTTCGGTCGCCCAGCAGCTCGGCATCCTCGACGAGGTGTCGGGGATCCTGTCCGCGTCGCGACTCGCGGCGTCGGGCCAGCTCGACGAGCGCTTCGCCTCGGTGTGCCGCGGGGTGGGGGAGCACCTGGCGGTGGTGACCGGGCTGCCGCGCGCCGACCGGTGGCGCGAGGTGCGCGCGGCCCAGGTCGACCAGCTGCTGGAGCGCGCGAGCACCACCGGGCACGTGGTCGTGGACACCGGGTTCAGCCTCGAGGACGACGCCGGCCAGGACTTCGGTGGGCGTCCCGGCCGCAACGCGCTGACGCTCGCGGCCCTCGACCTGGCCGACGAGGTGGTCGTCGTCGGAGCGGCCGACCCGGTCGGGCTGGCCCGGCTGGCGCGCGGGCTGGTGGACGTCCGCGACCGGCTCGGCGGCGTCCCGGTCCGGGTCGTCGTCAACCGGATGCGCGGCTCGATCGGGTGGTCGGAGAAGGAGATCGCCGGCATGGTCGAGGGGTTCAGCCGGGTCGCCGGGCTCCACTTCCTGTCCGAGGACCGCGCCGGGCTGGACCGCGCACTGGTGTCCGGCAGCCCGCTGGCCGAGGTCGGCGACTCCGCGCTCGTGCACGGGATCACCGCGCTCGCCGACGCCGTCTTCCCGACCTCGATCCGACCTGTGAGCGGCAAACGGAGGCAACGCCGAAGTAAAAGTCGGTAGAAATTCCCCAAATCCTCAAGGTTCGTCGTACTTTTAGACCTGATCCTTGAGGAGAACCCCGTGCTGCGACCTTTTCGTGTCGGCGTGCTTGCGCTGACCGCCCTTGCCCTCACTGCGACGCCCGCCCTCGCGGCGAAGCAGGCGCGCGGCACCACGGGCAACGACATCATCAACGGTCGAGCCCGAGCGGACTTCATCATGTCGCTCGGCGGGCGTGACAGCGTCAAGGGCTTCGGCGGCGACGACAAGGTCTACGCGGGCAACGGCAACGACACGGTCTACGGCGACGACGGGAACGACTGGATCACCGCGCAGCCCGGCAACGACTGGGTCGCCGGAGGTGCCGGCAACGACAAGATCGACGGCGGCTCGGGCGACGACAGCGTCTACGGCGGCGACGGCGACGACATCCTCGCGGCCAACGTCGGCAACGACGTGCTCTACGGCGAGGCGGGCAACGACCTGCTCGGCGGCAACGACGGCAACGACCGCCTGTTCGGCGGCGACGGCTCCGACAAGCAGATCGGTGGCGCGGGCGACGACTGGATCGACGGCGGTCCCGGCGACGATGGAGCCATCCAGGGCGGAGCCGGCAACGACGTGCTGATCGACGGCGAGGGCAACGACTGGCTGGTCAAGGGTGACGAGGGCGACGACACCGTCTTCCTCGGTCCGGGCGCCGACAAGGTCTTCTCCGAGCAGGGCAACGACACCATCTACGTCCTGCCCGACGGCTTCGTCGACAAGATCCGCTGCGACGACGGCACGCAGGAGAACGGCGCCGCCGACCGCGTCGTCTTCGTCGGCTACCGGGACCCGCTCGACGTGGTCGACCCGTTCGGCAGCTGCGAGATCGTCGAGGTCGTCGAGGCGCTCCCCGGGGGCTGGCCCTACGGTCCGGTCAGCCTGTCCGACGGCCGCGTCATCACGCAGCGAACAGCAGGTAGAGACCTCCCACGGTGAATCCCACCATCGCCACGAGCAGGGGCAGCTGACCGGTCAGCTGGTGCCGCCGCGGCAGGAGCCTGATCGCGCGGTCGTGCGCGGCGACCACGCCGACGACGTGGCCGAGCGCCACGGCGACGACCTTGGTCACTGCCAGGAACGTCGGGTGCTCCGAGAGCCAGTAGTTGATCTGGAGGTCGGCCGTGCCGAGGTAGTTGTCGCCCCGCGAGAACGGGTCGCTCAGCTGCACCAGGGTGCGCTGGCCGTACTCGACGAGGTAGGTCAGGTAGTGGGCCACGATGTAGCCCACGATGATCGGCACGACCGAGTGGGCGAACAGGGACGGCAACGCTCGCCGGGGCGTGTCGCTCGTGACGCCGGTGGCCATCGTGGCGATCGTGAGGACGATCGCGACCCCGGCGGAGAACGCGATGAGCGCGACCGTGTCGGGCAGGATCCGTGACGCCGACAGCGACTGCACGAGCTTGAGCCACGGCGTGGACTCGCGGAACGAGTCGAACGCCGTGCTGCCGAACAGCACGCCCACCACGGCGACCAGGCCGGGCCGCGCCACGACCGTGTCGAGGTTGGCCAGGGGGCTGCGCAACACCAGCTGTCCCTTGCCCTGAGGAGGTCGCCCAGCGACCGTCTCGAAGGGTTCGCGGCGCCCCCAGATCGAGAGCTTGGCGACCAGCGAGGAGTAGACCTCGAACGGGTCGGCCCGCGCGAGGAAGGTCGTACCCCACACGGCGGAGCCGATGAGCATGATGCCGAGGTAGGCCGCACACCACAGGCGCACCGGACCGAGAGCCGTCGAGGACGGGTAGACCAGCTCGAGCCACACGAAGGCGAAGAGCCCGACGGCAGCGGGCCAGTAGCCGAGACGCTCGGGGTAGGGCCGCAGGCCCTCGCCGGCGGGCACCCCGGAGATCTTCGCGAAGAGCATGCTGATCGTCCGCGCCGGGCTGATGGCCTTGAAGAACGGCCCGAGGAGCAGCGACGCCGGCACGAGGCCCACCCACAGCAGGACGTAGAACGTCCCGAGGAACGGGTTGATCAACGAGTCCTTGCCGAGGACGGCCGCCGCGCCGACGTAGAGGAAGACCACCATCCCGAACACCCGGCCGGTGATCGCGAGCCCGGGCGAGGAGACGAGCCGGTCGAGCCACTCGGGCGCGGGGCGGCCGCTGGTGGCCGCGTCGTAGCGCGGTTCGCGCCACGCGATCGCCAGCACCGTGAAGGAGATGACCAGCGCGGCGACCGCGCCGGCGATCGCCAGCTCCGACGGGATCGGCAGGTCCTTCGCACCGCCGAGGCCGTGGGCGGAGATCGAGCCGCCCACGCTCAGCCCGGTCACCGGACTTCGAGCTGGAGCAGGACCACGTCGGGCTCGTGGCTCTCGACCTCGACGACGCCGGGACGGTCGATCACGAGCTCGTGCTCGGACGTGCCGGCGTCGTAGGCGATCTCCTGCTCGGGGGTGCTGTGCACGTGGAGCTCACCGGCCTCGTCGGACTCGATCGTGAGCACCAGCGTCTGGTCGACCCCGAGCTCGACCCGCTCGCCGTTGGGGGTGAACTCGTCGCCCTCGCGCGTCACCGTCACCGCGACCGTGTCCCCGTCCTGGGTCGCTCCCTGCGAGCTGCTCGGCGGATCGGCGTCGTCGCTCCCGCAGGCGGTGAGGGACATCGCAAGGACCAGGGCGAGGGGAGCGGCAAGGGTGGACAGGCGCATGTCTGCCAGAATCCCATGCGGAGCAAGATCGCCGACGAGAGGGCACGCATGAGTGAGCGGAGCGAGCGAATCATCGAGCGCCGCGTGACTTGTGCCTCAGGCGCGCACGGAGCGAAGCGAGTACGTGCATGAGTGAGCGGAGCGAGCGAATCATCGAGCGCCGCGTGACTTGTGCCTCATGCGCGCACGGAGCGAAGCGAGTACGTGCATGAGTGAGCGGCTGAGGCCGCGGGACCTGGCCATCCTGGCCGCTGAGTCCCCCACGACGCCGATGCACAACGCGACCGTCGAGATCTTCGACCCCGGTGCGTCCGGCTTCGACCACGACCGCCTCGTCGACCTGATCGCCGACCGGATCGCCTTCGTCCCGCGCTACCGCCAGCGCCTCCAGGTGGTGCCGGGTCGGCTCGCCAACCCGGCCTGGGTCGACGACGAGAACTTCGACCTCGGCTACCACGTACGCCGCTCCGCGCTGCCGCGGCCGGGGACGATGGACCAGCTCCGCGAGCTCGTCGCCCGCATCGCGTCCCGCCCGCTCGACCGGAGCCGCCCGTTGTGGGAGGTCTACTTTGTCGAGGGGCTCGCCGAGGGCCGGATCGCCCTGCTGACCAAGAGCCACCAGATCCTCGTCGACGGTCGCGAGACCGTCGACATCGGCCAGGTCCTGCTCGACACCTCGCCGGACCGGTCGACGCTCGGTCACGACGACGACTGGCGCCCGCGGCGTACGGCCGGTCCCGTCGCGGCCGCGCTCAACGCCGTCACCGACAGCATCGAGAGCCCCAGCACCCTGTGGTCGACGACGCGCGCCAACGCGGAGTCCGTCGCCCGTCAGGCCTCCGCCACGGGTGGCCGGATCGCCGAGGTCGCCAGCGCGCTCGCGGGCCGCGGCCCCGTCCACTCGACACCGGTCCACCGCAAGCTCTCGCAGCAGCGCCGGTTCGTCACGGTCCGCACCGAGCTCAAGGACTATCGCAAGATCCGCGAGGTGCACGGCGGCACGGTCAACGACGTCATCCTCGCGACGCTCGCGGGCGGGCTCCGCGGCTGGCTGATGACGCGTGCGGAGTCGATGGGCGGTTTGAGGACGATCAAGGCGATCGTGCCGATGTCGGTGATCGACGCCGAGCTCGAGGCGACGTCGCTCGGCACCCAGATCACCGGCCACCTCGTGAACCTGCCGATCAGCGAGCCCAGCCCGGTGGTGCGGCTCCACCAGGTCAGCTACGACCTCAAGGCCCACCGCGACAACGGCCGCAACGTGTCCGCGCGGCGGCTGTCGGGGATCGCCGGGTTCGCGCCCACGACCTTCCACGCGCTCGGCTCCCGGGTCGCGGCCGCCGAGCCGCGCGGGGCCTTCCACGTCTCGATCACCAACGTGCCCGGCCCCCAGTTCCCGCTCTACGCCGATGGCGCCCGGATGCTCGAGTCCTACCCGGTGCACCCGCTCCTGCCCGACCACCCGCTGGCGATCGGCGTCACGTCCTACGACGGCGGCGTCTTCTACGGCATCACCGCCGACCGCGACGCCGTACCCGACGCCGACGTGCTCGGCCAGTGCGTGCTCGAGTCGCTCGAGGAGCTCAACGACTCGGCCAGCGACTCGCGGCCCCGCGCTCCGAGGGGACGCAAGAAGTGACGCGCCGCTACCTCCCCACCACGCTCCCGCGCCTCGCGGAGGAGTGGGACGGCACCGCGCTCGACGCGACGGGCGCCATCGTGGCGGTCGACGACGGCGAGGAGACCGAGTACGCCGCCCTGATGACGGCTGCGGACGCCTCGGCCGAGCTGCTGCCGGGCCTGCCGGACGGCCGTCGTCGACGCGTCGTGGTGGTCGTCGAGACGGCGACCGCAGACGCCCCGGTCGCCTGGCGCGACGTCGTCGCCGTGCACGTCGACGACCGTGACGACGCGGATCCCGACGACGACCTCGCGTGGTGGGCGACGCAGGAGGTCGGCGACCTCATCTCCCGCCTTTGAGGGGCGCGCCCGTCTCTGACACGATCAGCCGCATGGACGCGATCACCTTCCCGCCGGCCCCGACCAACGAGCCGAACCTCACCTACGCCCCGGGCAGCCCGGAGCGCGAGGCGCTCATCACCGAGCTGGCCGTCCAGGAGAAGAAGCAGCACTCCTACCGCGCGGTTATCGGCGGCAAGCGGCGCAACGGCGGCGGCGCCGAGATGAAGGTCGTCCAGCCCCACGACCACGCCCACGTCCTGGGCACCCTGAAGAACTCGACGACCAAGGACGCCGAGGCCGCCATCAAGGCCGCCACCGCCGCCGCGCCCGACTGGCGCGCGATGCCCTTCGACGAGAAGTGCGCGATCATCCTCAAGGCCGCCGACCTGCTGGCCGGCCCGTGGCGCCAGCGGCTCAACGCCGCGACCATGCTCGGCCAGTCGAAGACGGCCTTCCAGGCCGAGATCGACGCCGCCTGCGAGCTCATCGACTTCTGGCGCTTCAACGTCCACTACGCCAAGCAGATCCTCACCGACCAGCCGATCGCCAACAGCCCGGGCATCTGGAACCGGACGGACCACCGCCCGCTCGAGGGCTTCGTCTACGCGATCACGCCCTTCAACTTCACCGCCATCGCCGGCAACCTGCCGACCGCGCCGGCGCTGATGGGCAACACCGTCATCTGGAAGCCGTCGCCGACCCAGCAGCACGCCGCGTCGTTGACGATGGAGCTCCTCGAGGAGGCCGGCATGCCGCCCGGCGTCATCAACATGCTCCCCGGTGACGGCCTCGACGTCTCCAAGGTGGCCCTGACCCACCGCGACCTCGCCGGCATCCACTTCACCGGCTCGACGCCGACCTTCCAGCACCTGTGGTCGACCATCGGGCAGAACATCGCGGGCTACCGCACCTACCCGCGGATCGTCGGCGAGACCGGCGGCAAGGACTTCATCGTCGCCCACCCGTCGGCCGACCCCGACGTGCTGCGCGTCGCGATGATCCGCGGCTCGTTCGAGTTCCAGGGCCAGAAGTGCTCGGCCGCCTCGCGCGCCTACGTCCCCCGCTCGGTCTGGAACACGATCAAGGACCAGCTGATCGCCGACACCGAGGCGCTGTCGATGGGCGACGTCACCGACCTGTCCCACTTCATGGGCGCCGTCATCGACGACCGCGCGTTCGCCAAGCACAAGGCCGCGATCGCCCGCGCCAAGCGCCGGAAGCACCTCACCGTCCTGGCCGGCGGCCAGGTCGACGACTCGGTCGGCTACTTCGTGCGGCCGACCATCGTCGAGTCGACCGACCCGACCGACCAGATGTTCTCGGACGAGTACTTCGGCCCGATCCTCGCCGTCCACGTCTACGAGGACGACCGCTTCGAGCAGGTCGTGGCGCAGATGGAGTCGTTCGCGCCGTACGCCCTCACCGGCGCGATCATCGCCCAGGACCGCGCGGCCATCGCCTGGGCCCGCAAGACGCTCCGCTTCGCGGCGGGCAACTTCTACATCAACGACAAGCCGACCGGTGCCGTCGTCGGCCAGCAGCCCTTCGGTGGCGGTCGCGCGTCGGGCACCAACGACAAGGCCGGCGCGGCGGTCAACCTGCTGCGCTGGACCTCGCCCCGCTCCATCAAGGAGACCTTCGTCCCGCCGAAGGACCACCGCTACCCGCACCAGGGCTGAGGCGTGCTCCGACCCCTCGTCGCCACGGTCTGGCACATGGGTGCGCTGCACCCGTTCGAGCAGGCGCTGACGATCCTGCTCGCCTTCGGGCCGTTCGTCGTGCTGGGAGTCGTGGTGTGGCTGCGCCGGCGTGAGGACGCCTCCGAGGAGTCCGAGCGCGGCGGCCCGCCCGTCAGCTGAAGACCGGGATCCGGGCCCCGCGGAGCTCGTCCAGCTCGTCCTGCGTCGGCTCCGCGCGCCCGGTGCCGACCAGCGCCACACGCTCGTCGCTCCACCCGAGCGCCCGATCGAGCAGCCCCTCGACCACGCACCGCACCTCGACCAGACCGGCCTGCGTGGGTGGGGCGGCACCGCCGAGGTGGGCGACGAGGTCGAGGTGGTGGAGGGTCGCCTCGACGGCCAGCGTGCTGGCGAGGTCGCGCGCGCCGATGGCGTGCCCCTGGGTCAGGACGACCGTCGCGTCGGGCAGGTCGGACACGGCCCGCACGGCTGCTGACGAGGCCTCGAGGTAGCGGTCGCGCAGCGCGGTGAAGGTGTGGAGCCCGGCCTCCACGCGGGTCATCCGCCGGTTCCGCTCGTCGGTGTCGGGGTCGCTGCCCCACGCGCGCCAGTACGCCACCGCGTCGCAGTCAGCACTCCGGTCGGCCGGCGTGTGCGCCGCGACCAGTCCACGGACGGCATCCGCGTGGAGGTGCCACACCAGGTCGTGCACGGTCCAGCCCACGCACGCGGTCGCCACCCAGGCGTGGTGCTCTTCGAGCTCCTCGACGACCGAGGCGAGCGCGGCGTAGGTCTCGCGCAGCAGGTCGGTCATGGACGGGCGAGCCACTCCCGGCCGACCTTCTGCTCGACGTCGAGGGCAGCGGAGAAGATCCCGGCGATGAGCTGCTCGATCTTCCCGCCGACCAAGGGGATCTTGACCGTAAGGTCGAGGTCGATCGTCTCCGTGGTGGTGCCGCCGGACTCGACGAGCTCCATCGTCCCGACGGCCTCTCCCGGCTTGCCGGGGATCGTGAGGCGTACGTCGGCGGACGTCGGCGAGGTCCAGTTCTCGGTCTGCACGATGAGGATCTCGTCGCCCACGAACTTCTTCGCGAAGGACGGGATGTCGTCGGCCGAACGCACCTGCTCGATGGTCACGACGTCACCGTCGATGACCGCCGATCCACGCACGACGCGCTGCCTCTCGAGCACCTCCTCGCGGAACCCGGTGTCGTCGAGCATCGCCGCGACCGCCTCGGCCGTGGCGTCGTACGTGAGCTTCTTGGTGAGCTTCGTGCTCATCGGGTCACCCGCATCTCCGTGTCGTCGTGGGTCCGTCGACAGGACCCGGATCCTGCCCCATCATGGACTGAACGACGGCCGCCCGGAGAGCGTTACGCGCCGGTAGGGACCTGTGTTGTGACCGTCACTCGACGGGTTCTATGGTCGGTGCGTGGCGACGCCCGAGGAGACCAAGGACCAGCAGCTCGACGAGGCGACACGGACACGGCCTGATTGGGGTGACCTGCTCCGTGCCTACTACCGGCACGTCTCTCCCGAGGAGGTGGCCGAGCGTTCCCCGGAGGACCTCCTCGGCGCCCTGGTCTCGCACCGCGACCTCGCCTCGTCCCGTCCCCAGGGCACCGCGGCCGTCCGGGTCGTCACGCCCACCGTCGCCGAGTCCGGCTGGTCCTCGGCCGGTCGCTCGGTCGTCGAGGTCGTCACCGACGACATGCCGTTCCTCGTCGACTCCGTGACCATGGAGCTCAACCGGCTCGGGCACAACGTGCACTCCGTCATCCACCCGCAGCTCTCGGTCGAGCGCGACATCACCGGCGAGCTCCAGCACGTCCACGCGCACGAGGTGACGGAGGACCCGAAGGACAGCGGTGACGCCGTCGAGTCGTGGATGCACGTCGAGATCGACCGCACCGACGACGAGGAGGCCGCCGAGATCACCGAGGGCGTCCAGCGGGTGCTGCGCGACGTCCGCGAGTCGGTCGAGGACTGGGCCAAGATGCACGCCCAGGTGCTGGACGTGGTCACCGGGCTCAGCGACGACCCGCCGCCGCTCCCGGACGCCGAGGTGCGGCAGGGACGCGACTTCCTCACCTGGCTGTCCGACGACCACTTCACCTTCCTCGGCTACCGGGAGTACCACCTCGAGGCCGACGAGGACGCCCCCGACGAGTGCGGCCTGCGCGCCGTCCCCGGCTCGGGGCTCGGCATCCTGCGGCACGACCAGGACCTGTCGAGCGCGTTCGCCAAGCTGCCGCCGATCGCGAAGGCGAAGGCCCGCGAGAAGGCGCTGCTCGTGCTGGCGAAGGCCAACTCGCGTGCCACGGTGCACCGCCCGGCCTACCTCGACTACGTCGGCGTGAAGACGTTCGGCCCGGACGGCGAGGTCGTCGGCGAGCGCCGCTTCCTCGGCCTCTTCTCCAGCGCCGCCTACACCGAGTCGATCACCCGGATCCCGGTCCTGCGCGAGAAGGCCGCCGAGGTGATGGCCCGCGCCGGGTTCGACCCGCGCAGCCATGCCGGCAAGGCGCTGATGGACACCCTCGAGAACTACCCGCGTGACGAGCTGTTCCACACCTCCCCGGAGGAGCTCGCGCCGGTGGTGCAGGACGTGATGTTCGCGCGCGAGCGCCGGCAGCTCCGGGCGTTCGTGCGGCGCGACACCTACGGCCGCTACGTCTCCGTGCTCGTCCACCTGCCCCGCGACCGCTACAGCACGGCCGTCCGCGAGCGGTTCTCCGACATCCTGCGCGAGCAGCTCGGCGGCGAGCACGTCGAGTTCACCGTCCGGGTCAACGAGTCGACGACGGCGCGCGTGCACTTCGTGGTGCACCCGCCCAAGGGCGGCACCATCCCCGAGATCGACGTCACCGACCTCGAGCGCCGCCTCACCGAGGCGTCGCGCTCGTGGCGCGACGACTTCATCACCGCGGTCGTCAACGAGCACGGCGAGGGCGACGGCTCCCGCCTGGCGCGCGCCTGGGCCGACGCGTGGCCGGAGGCCTACAAGGAGGACTACTCCGCGCAGCGGGCGTCCGCCGACCTGGGCCGGATCGAGGCCATCGAGGGGGAGCAGGGCATCGACCTCGCGCTCTTCGACCAGGACGAGGAGGGTGGCTCCTACCGTCGCGGCGAGTCCCGGCTGAAGGTGTTCCGCGTCGGCGAGCCGCTGTCGCTCAGCACGATGCTGCCGATGCTCACCTCGATGGGCGTCGAGGTCGTCGACGAGCGGCCCTACGAGCTCGTCGGCTTGTCGCGGCCGTCCCACATCTACGAGTTCGGGCTGCGCCACGGTCGCGTGCTGCCGCCTCACGAGCGGACGCTGTTCGCCGAGGCGCTGCGCGCCGTGTGGGACGGCTACAACGAGATCGACGGCTTCAACCAGCTCGTCCTCGCGGCCGGGCTGACCTGGCGCCAGGCCACGGTGCTGCGGGCGTACGCCAAGTACCTCAAGCAGGGCAACTCGCCCTTCGCCCTCGACTACATCGAGGAGGCGCTGCGCAGCAACGTCGACATCACCCGGCTGCTCGTCGAGCTGTTCGAGTCGCGCTTCGACCCGGGTCGCGGCGACCGCGCGCTCGACGCCGACGCCGAGGCCCGCGTCGCGAAGATCGAGGCGGTCGAGGAGCGGCTCGCGAAGGCCCTCGACGACGTGGTCAGCCTCGACCACGACCGCATCCTGCGGTCCTACCGCACCCTGATCAGGGCGACCCTGCGCACCAACTTCTTCCAGCGGACCACCTCCGCCGGCGGCGTCCACCCCGCCGTGCCCTATCACAACTACATGTCCTTCAAGCTCGAGCCGTCGGCCATCCCCGACCTGCCCGAGCCGCGCCCGCGCTACGAGATCTTCGTCTACAGCCCGCGCGTCGAGGGCTCGCACCTGCGCTTCGGTGCGGTCGCCCGCGGTGGTCTGCGCTGGTCCGACCGACGCGACGACTTCCGTACGGAGGTGCTCGGGCTGGTCAAGGCGCAGATGGTGAAGAACACCGTCATCGTGCCCGTCGGCGCGAAGGGCGCGTTCTTCTGCAAGCAGCTCCCCGACCCGGGCGATCGTGACGCGTGGCTGGCCGAGGGCGTCGACTGCTACAAGACCTTCATCTCGGGCCTGCTCGACATCACCGACAACCTCGTCGACGGCGACACCGTGCCGCCGCGCGAGGTCGTACGCCACGACGGGGACGACTCCTACCTCGTGGTGGCCGCCGACAAGGGCACCGCGACGTTCTCCGACATCGCCAACGGCGTGGCCAAGGACTACGGCTTCTGGCTCGGTGACGCCTTCGCGTCCGGCGGCTCCGTGGGCTACGACCACAAGGCGATGGGCATCACCGCCAAGGGTGCGTGGGTCTCGGTGCAGCGGCACTTCCGCGAGATGGGCGTCGACTGCCAGGCCGAGGACTTCACCGCCGTCGGCATCGGGGACATGTCCGGCGACGTGTTCGGCAACGGCCTGCTGTGCTCCGAGCACACCCGCCTGGTCGCCGCCTTCGACCACCGCGACATCTTCCTCGACCCGGCGCCCGACGCCGCGTCGTCCTACGTCGAGCGGCAGCGGCTCTTCGACCTCCCGCGCTCGAGCTGGAAGGACTACGACACCTCGCTGATCTCCGAGGGCGGCGGCGTGTGGCCCCGCTCCGCGAAGTCGATCCCGGTCTCCGCGCAGGTGCGCGAGGTGCTGGGGCTCGGCGCGGACGTCAGCGCGATGACTCCGGCCGAGCTGATGAAGGCGATCCTCGTCGCGCCGGTCGACCTGCTCTGGAACGGCGGCATCGGCACCTACGTGAAGTCGTCGGAGGAGACCAACGCCGACGCGGGTGACAAGGCCAACGACGCGATCCGGGTCAACGGCGAGGACCTGCGCGCGAGGTGCATCGGCGAGGGCGGCAACCTGGGCTTCACGCAGCTGGGCCGGGTGGAGTACGCGCGCTTCGGTGCCGGCGGCAACGGCGGCCGGATGAACACCGACTTCATCGACAACTCCGCCGGTGTGGACACCTCCGACCACGAGGTCAACATCAAGATCCTGCTCGACCGGGTCGTCCGCTCGGGCGAGATGGACGAGCCGGGACGCAACGAGCTGCTCGCGTCGATGACCGACGAGGTTGGCTCGCTCGTCCTGCGCGACAACTACGAGCAGAACCTCGCCCTCGCCAACGCCGAGGCCCACGCGCCCTCGCTGCTCCACGTCCATGAGGAGTGGATGCGGGCCCTGGAGAAGCGCGGGGTGCTCAACCGCGAGCTCGAGGGGCTGCCCTCGACCCGGCAGGTGCGGCGTCGCCTCGACCGCAAGCAGGCGCTGTCGGCGCCCGAGCTCTCGGTGCTGCTCGCCTGGACCAAGATCGTGCTGGCCGAGGAGCTCATCGACTCCGACCTGCCCGACGACCCCTACCTGCGCGAGGACCTGCTGGCCTACTTCCCGCAGCGGATGCAGGCCGACCTCGAGTCGGAGATCGAGGACCACCCGCTGCGCCGCGAGATCATCGTGACCCAGGTCGTCAACGACCTCGTCAACGGCGCGGGCATGACCTTCTGGCCGCGGCTCCAGGGGGAGACGGGTGCCAGCCCGGCCGACCTCACCCGCGCCAACTTCGTGGCTCGCGAGATCTTCGGCTCGCTGCCGCTGCGCCAGGAGATCGCGGCCCTGGACAACCAGGTTCCGGCCGAGCGGCAGACCCGGATGCGGATCGAGATGCGTACGCTCGTCGAGCGCGCCTCGCGGTGGCTGGTCACCAACCGGCGCCCGCCCCTCGACTCCCGGGCGACGGTCGACTTCTTCCGTGAGCGGGTGCAGGCCGTGATGGCCGCGCTGCCGTCGGTGATGAGCGGTCGCGAGCTGGACGACTTCCGGGCCCGCGAGTCGCGGCTCAGCGACCACGGGGTGCCGGCCGACCTCGCGTCACGGGTGGCCGTGCTCGCGTCGGCGTACGCCGCCCTCGGGATCGTGGAGACCGGCGACCGGCTCGGCATCGACCCGGTCGAGGTGGCGCGCGTGCACTACGCGCTCGGCGAGCGGCTCGGGCTCCCGGCGCTGGTCGAGCGGATCTTCGCGCTGCCCCGCGACGACCGCTGGCAGACGATGGCCCGCGCGGCGGTGCGCGACGACCTCTACGGTGTGCACCAGCAGCTCACCGCGCAGGTGCTGGAGTCCACCAGCGCCGACGACCCCGCCCCGGTGCGGGTCGCGGCGTGGGAGGAGTCCGACGCGGAGCTGGTCGGTCGCTCGGCCGACACGCTCGAGGAGATCTGCCGCGAGGAGACCGCCGAGCTGGCGCGCCTCTCGGTCGGGCTCCGGGTGGTGCGCGGCCTGCTGTCCTGAGCCCTGGAGGTCGAGTGCGCCCGCGGCACTGGTCGCCGCGAGGCCCCGCACTCGACCGGGCGAGAGTCGTCGAGGAGGGTCAGAAGAGCAGGAGCGCGGCGACGACGCCGGCCGCGACGACCGCCCAGCGGAAGACCGCGTCGGGCAGCTTGCGACCGATCCGGGCGCCGACGTAGCCGCCGACGAGCGATCCGGCGGCCAGCACGGCGGCGACGTCCCAGCGCGGGTCGGCGACGACGACGAAGATCAGGCCGGCGACGATGTTGCCCACCATCAGCGACAGCGTCTTGAGCCCGTTGACGACCCGCAGCTCGAGGTCGGTGCCGAGCCCGAGGACGGCCACCATCATCACGCCCGCGCCGGCTCCGAAGTAGCCGCCGTAGACGCCGGTGATCGTCGCGAAGAACGTCGTCGCGGGCGACATGTGGCGCCGCTCGGCGAGCTGCTCTCCGTGCTGGCGCTCGTGGCGGGCGCGCAGCCACACGGCGATGCGCGGCTGGGCACCCACGAGCAGGCAGGTGAAGAGGATGAGGTACGGGACGACGGCCTCGAACACCCCGGGCGGCAGGCCCAGCAGCAACGCAGCGCCGGCCACGGCGCCGACCGCGCAGACCAGCACGATGACGTACGCGATGCGGCCGGCCTCCTTGACCTCCGCGCGGTAGCCGACGACCCCGCCGAGGCCGGCGGGGATCATGCCGAGGGTGTTGGAGACGTTGGCGACGACGGGTGGCAGGCCGAGGGCGACCAGCACCGGGAAGCTCAGCAGGGAGGCCACGCCCACGGTCGAGGACAGGATGCCGGCGCCGAGCCCGGTCACCAGGACCAGGAGCGCCTCGACTGGGGTCACGGCTGCTCGCGGAGCAGCGCGACGTCGCTGACCATCGCCACGTGCGCGTGCATGGCGGCCGCCGCAGCCTCCGGGTCGCCGGCGCGGATCGCCTCGGCGACGGCGCGGTGACCGGCGAGCGAGTCCTGCGGACGACCGGGCTGACCGAGCGACTCGAGCCGCGTCTCGCGGATCAGGTCGCCGATCTCGTCCATCAACCGCGCCAGCAGGAGGGAGTGCGAGGCCGCGGTCACGGCGCCGTGGAACCGCTCGTCACCCTCGACGCCGCGGCCGCCGGACTCGACCTCGGAGGCCATGAAGGCCAGTGCGTCGTCGATCCGGGCCATGTCGTCGTCCGTACGGCGGGCGGCGGCGAGCGCCGCGATCTTGGTCTCGAGGGCATCGCGCGTCTCGATGATCTCGGGCAGCCGGTCGGCGTGGCTGCGGATCGCCTCGACGATGCGGGTCGACTGGCGATGGCCCGCGGTGACGACGGTGCCGTCCCCGTGGCGTACCTCCACCACGCCGATCACCTCGAGCGCGACGAGCGCCTGGCTGAGCGTGGCGCGGCTGACGCCGAGCCGCTGGGCGAGCTCGCGCTCGGGAGGCAGCCGGTCGCCCGCGGTGAGCCCGTTGTCGCTGATCCACGCCGAGATCTGGCCCGCCACCTGCTCGTACAGGCGGGTGCGCAGGAGCCGGGGAGGGAACGACGGCTGGCTCTGGTCGGACATGAGGACAGCCTATTGACTGCTGGCTCATTGTGCTATTGGCTAGGCCACTGAGCCAGCGCGTGACGAGGGTCACCCCCCGACCCAGCGGTGCCGGCACGACTCGGAGGTGTGGACCATGGGTCCGGAGTGGATTGCGATCCTCGCGCTGGTCGCCCTGTTCGTGGTGGGCACGCTGCTGCCCATCAACATGGGAGCGCTGGCCTACGTCGCCGCGTGGCTCGTGGGCATGTACGCCCTCGACCTCGACGAGAAGGAGATCCTGGCCGGCATCAGTGCCGACCTGGTCCTCACCCTCATCGGCGTCACCTATCTCTTCGCGATCGCGAGGCAGAACGGCACGGTCGACCTCATCGTGAGGAAGGCCGTGGCGTCCGTCGGCGGCCGCGTGGCGCTGATCCCGTGGGTGATGTTCGCCGTCACAGCCGTGATCACCGCCATCGGCGCCGCCAGCCCGGCCGCCTGCGCGATCATCGGCCCGATCGCCCTCGGCTTCGCGGGCCGCTACAAGATCAGCCCGCTGATGATGGGCATGATGGTCGTCCACGGAGCCCAGGCCGGTGGCTTCTCGCCGATCTCGATCTACGGCACGATCACCAACTCCGTCATGGAGGACGCCGGTCTCGGCGCCTCGCACCTGACGATCTTCTTCTCCAGCCTCGCGGTGAACACCCTGATGGCGGCGATCCTCTTCGTCGTCCTCGGCGGCCGCAAGCTCATGTCCGTCCGGATGGACGCCGACGGCGAGCTCGTCCACGCCGGAGGCGGTACGACGTCCGCTGCCGGCGAGGCGCGCGTGCACCCCGACCGGTCGGACGCCCGCTCGGCCACCGGCGCCACCCCGACCACCGGCACCCCGAACCCCGGCGACGCGGGCAGCACGCTCGAGCACACGCTGACCCTGCTCGCCTTCCTCGCGGTCGCCGTCGTCGCCCTCGTCTTCGACAAGAACATCGGCTTCGCCGCGATCACCGCTGCCGTGGTGCTCTCGGTGCTGACCCCGAAGGCCTACAAGGACACCGTCAAGCAGATCGCCTGGCCGACCGTCCTCCTGGTCGCCGGCGTGAGCACCTACGCCACCATCCTCACCACCGCGGGCTCGCCCGAGTTCGTCGGCACGTGGGCCGCCGGCCTCGGCGCGGCCGCCATCGGCGCGCTGATCCTCTGCTACGTCGGCGGTGTCGTGTCGGCGTTCGCCTCCTCGACCGCCCTGCTGCCGGTGATCATCCCGATCGCGATCCCGCTCGTCGCCGAGGGCGGCCTGTCCGCCGGCCTCTTCGTCGCCGCGCTCGCGGTCAGCTCGACGATCGTCGACGTGAGCCCGTTCAGCACCAACGGTGCGCTCATGCTGGCCAACAAGCCGGACACGATCGACGAGAACACCTACTACCGCCAGATCCTCACCTACGGAGCGATCGTGACCCTCGTCGGCCCGCTGCTCGTCTGGGCAGCCCTCGTCCTCCCGGGATGGTGACCCCCTCATGACAGAGATGACCGGACCCCTCTCCGACCTCCTCGTCGTCGACCTGACCCGCGCCCTCGCCGGGCCGCACGCCACCCAGATGCTCGGCGACCTCGGCGCCCGGGTGATCAAGGTGGAGTCGCCCGGCAGCGGCGACGACACCCGCGGGTGGGGGCCGCCCTTCGTCGGCGAGCCCGACGCTCGGCAGTCGACGTACTTCCTGTGCACCAACCGCAACAAGGAGTCCATCGCGCTCGACCTCAAGGACGAGGCCGACAAGGCCGTCCTGGTCGGCCTCGTCGAGCGGGCGGACGTGCTGGTGGAGAACTTCCGCACCGGCGTGCTCGAGCGGCTCGGCCTCGGCATCGAGGACCTGATGCGCCGCAACCCGCGCCTCGTCGTCCTCTCGATCACCGGGTTCGGCCACGACGGGCCGGAGGGCGGCCGCGCGGGCTACGACCAGATCGCCCAGGGCGAGGCCGGCCTGATGTCGCTGACCGGCTCGGGGCCCGACGACCCGCAGCGCGTCGGCGTACCGATCGCGGACCTGCTGTCCGGGATGTACGGCGCCTACGGCATCCTCGCCGCGCTCCACGAGCGCGACGTGACCGGCAAGGGCCAGGTCGTGCGTACGTCGCTGCTGGCGTCCGTCGTCGGCGTGCATGCCTTCCAGGGCACGCGCTGGACCGTCGCGGGCGAGGTCGGCCGAGCGCAGGGCAACCACCACCCGTCGATCGCGCCCTACGGGCTCTTCCGCTGCCGCGACGGGGCGGTGCAGATCGCGCTCGGCAGCGAGGGGCTGTGGAAGCGGTTCTGCGGCGGCTTCGGGATCGACCCCGAGGCCGACGGGCTCGCCACCAACCAGGAGCGGGTCGCCCAGCGCGAGCGCGTGATCGAGGTGGTCGAGACGGCCTTCGCCGACTGGGACGCCGAGCCGCTGCTGGCCCGGCTTGCCGAGGTCGGCGTGCCCGCCGGCAAGGTGCGCTCGCTCGACGAGGTCTACGAGTGGGACCAGGTCGCCAGCCAGGGCCTGCTCGTCGACGTCGAGCACCCGACCCTCGGTGGTCTCACGCTGCCCGGGCCGCCGCTCCGCTTCTTCGACGCGGCCGGCGACGAGGTCACCCGCAGGGACCACACGGCCCCGCCGCTGCTCGACCAGCACGCCGACGAGATCCGCGCCTGGGTCGGGGGCGGCGGCGCATGAGCACACCCCACGACGTTCTTCTCCTCCGCTGCGCTCCTCCGAACAACGCCGCGGGGACCCCATGACGACGCACCGCTGGACCGCCCGCGAGCTGCTCGACCTCGTGCTCGACCCCGGCACCTTCACGTCCTGGGACGAGCCGATCGACCTGTCGTACGCCGACGCGTCCCCGGATCCCGGCTACCGCGTCGTCCTCGAGGCCGCGGCGGCGAAGGCCGGCACCGACGAGTCCGTCCTCACCGGTCGCGGCGCGGTCCGTGGTCGACCGGTGGCCGTCGTGGTCAACGAGTTCGGCTTCCTCGCCGGCTCGATCGGCCGTGCCGCCGCCGACCGGATCACCAGGGCCGTACGCCGTGCCACTGCGGAGGGGCTGCCGCTCCTGGCCAGCACCGCGTCCGGTGGCACCCGGATGCAGGAGGGCACGCCCGCCTTCGTCCGGATGGCCGAGATCTCCCGCGCGCTGATGGAGCACCGGGCCGCCGGGCTGCCCTACCTCGTGCACCTGCGCCACCCGACGACCGGTGGCGTCTACGCCTCCTGGGGCTCGCTCGGGCACGTCACCGTCGCCGAGCCCGGTGCGCTGGTCGGCTTCCTCGGCCCCAAGGTCTACGAGGCCCTCAACGGCCGGCCGTTCCGGCCCGGTGTGCAGGTGGCCGAGAACCTCGCCGCCGCCGGCGTCATCGACGGCGTGGTCGCGGCCGAGGACCTGCCCGCGATGGTCGACCTCGCGCTCGCCGTGCTCGTCGACGCCCCCGGCCCGGGCGTGCTGCCCGTCCGCGCGACGCAGCCGATCGGCGACCACGCCGCGTGGGACAGCATCGAGCGCACCCGGCGTACGGACCGGGTCGGGCTCCGCGACCTGCTCGCCCACGGCGCGCGCGGCACCCTCCAGCTGCGTGGCACCGACGAGGGCGAGCGCGACTCGACGGTGATGGTCGCGCTGACCCGGCTCGACGACCAGCCGTGCGTCGTCGTCGGCCAGGACCGGGCCCGTCAGACGCCCGGCCACGCGATGGGTCCGGGTGCCTTGCGCGAGGCCCGTCGCGGCATGCGGCTCGCCGAGGAGCTCGGTCTCCCGCTGGTCACCGTCATCGACACCCCGGGTGCGGAGCTGTCGCCCGATGCCGAGGAGCGGGCCATCGCCGGTGAGATCGCCCGGTGCATCGCCACCCTCACCACGATGACGGTGCCGACGGTGTCGGTGATCCTCGGCCAGGGCTGCGGGGGAGGGGCGCTGGCCTTCCTGCCCGCACAGGCGGTCCTCGCCACCGAGCACGCGTGGCTGTCGCCGCTGCCGCCCGAGGGCGCGAGCGTCATCGTGCACGGCGACACCGACCACGCACCCGAGATGGCCACCCGCCAACGGGTGCGGGCGAGCGACCTGCTCGCCGACGGGATCGTCCAGCGCGTCGTCCCCGAGGTCGACGGCGAACCCGCCCGCGACCTCGCCGTCGCGGTGGCCGCCGAGGTCTCCGCACTGCTCCGCGAGATGACCGGACGCACACCCGTGTCCCGCGCCTCCTGACCGCCTGGGAGCGCGTGCCATGCTCGCGACATGGCGGACTACCTGACCCTGGACGACGGCCGCACCCTCGAGCACCTCGAGGGCGGCGACCCCGACGGGTTCCCGCTCGTCTACCACTCCGGTACGCCGAGCGGTGCCGTCGCGGACGAGCACCTGTTCGCCGCGGCGGAGGCCGCCGGCCTGCGGCTGGTGACGTACTCCCGACCCGGCTACGGCCACTCGACGCCCCGCGGCGGTCCCGACCACGTCATCACCCCCGTCCTAGCCGACGCCGACGACACCGCGGCGCTGCTCGACCACCTCGGCATCGGTGAGTTCGTCACGCTCGGCTGGTCGGGCGGCGGGCCGCGGGCGCTGGCGTGCGGGGCGGCGATGCCCGGTCGTTGCCGCGCCGTGTCGCTGCTGGCCGGCGTGGCGCCGCTCGACGCCGACGGCCTCGACTGGCTCGCCGGGATGGGGGAGGAGAACGTCCGCGACTTCGAGGCCGTGCAGGCCGGACGCGAGGCCTACCGCCCGATCGCCGAGGAGCAGGTCGAGGAGCTCCGGTCGGTCACCGGTGACGACATCGTCGCCTCGTTCGGCGACCTGGTCGACGAGGTGGACGCCGCGGCCCTCACCGGGGACTTCGCCGAGACGGTGGCGGCCTCCTTCCGCCACGCGGTGGAGCAGGGAGCGGTCGGGATGGTCGAGGACACCCTCCAGATCGTCGCGCCGTGGGGCTTCGACGTCCGCTCGCTCGCGGTGCCCGTCGCCGTCTGGCAGGGCGAGCACGACCGCATGGTCCCCTACGCCCACGGCCAGTGGCTGGCGTCGGCGATCCCCGGCGCGCGGGCCCACCTCTTCGCGGACGAGGGCCACCTCTCCCTCGTGGCCCGGATCGACGAGATCCTCGACGACCTGAAGGCTCTGGCCGGGATCTAGCTCGTCGGACGTGCGGCGGACGACCCCGAGGTCAGCTGGCCTTCTTGGCCTGCTTCTTCGCAGCGGTCTTCTTGGTCGTCGCCTTCTTGGCGGCGGCCTTCTTGGCCGGGGCCTTCTTCGCAGCCGCCTTCTTGGCGGGCGCCTTCTTCGCAGCCGGCTTCTTCTCGTCCCCGTCGTCCTCGCCGCGCGCGGTCTTGGCCGCGGCGACCGACTTCTGGAGGGCGGCGAGCAGGTCGACCACCTCGCCCGAGGTCTTCGTCGACGTCTCGGTGCGCTTGATCTCACCGCCGTCGATCTTCGACCTCACGAGCGCCTCGACGGCGCCGGCGTAGTCGTCCTCGAACTCGGTGGCGTCGAAGTCGCCGGCCAGGGTCTCGACGAGCATGTGCGCCATCTTGACCTCCTGCGGCTTCACGTCGCCGGTCTCGACGGAGAAGTCGGGCGTGCGGATCTCGTCGGGCCACATCATCGTCTGGAGCACGATGACGTCGTCCTTGACGCGCAGCACCGCGATGCTGGTGCGCTGGCGCAGGGCAACGGTGACCACGGCCATGCGGTCGGCGTCGAGGAGCGCCTGGCGGAGCAGGGCGTACGGCTTGGCGCCGGCGCCCTCGGGCTCGAGGTAGTAGGACTTCTCGAAGAGCAGCGGGTCGATCTGCTCGCGGGGCACGAACTTCTCCACCGCGATCTCGCGCGACGACGTCGACGGCAGCTCGGCCATGTCATCGTCGGTGAGGATGACCATCTCGCCGTCCTCGGTCTCGTAGCCCTTGGCGATGTCGGCGTAGGCCACCTCCTCGCCGTCGAGGGAGCAGACCCGCTGGTACTTGATCCGGCCGCCGTCCTTGGCGTGGACCTGGCGGAACGAGACGTCGTGGCTCTCGGTCGCCGCATAGAGCTTCACCGGGACACTGACCAGGCCGAAGGAGACGGCACCCTTCCAGATCGCGCGCATGACGTGACGATAGCCGTCACCTCGGACACTCGTCTCCCTGCGAACGGATGACCAGCGGCGACGGTCGGGGGTGCCACACTGGCCTTCGTGCGCCCGATGCTCGCCAGCAGGACCGACCGCGTGCCGACCGGCGCGCAGTGGCTGCACGAGGTGAAGTGGGACGGCGTCCGCGTGCTCGTCGACGTCCGCGACGGCGTCGCCCGGATGACCAGCCGCAACGACAACAACGTGACCGCGGCCTGGCCGGAGCTCAGCGCCCCGCCCCTCGGCGACCGCGACCTGATGGTCGACGGCGAGGTGATCGCCCTCAACGAGCGCGGCCTCCCCGACTTCCGCGTCCTCCAGCACCGCATGCACCTGCGCAACGCGAAGGAGGTCGCCCGACTCGTGAAGACCGTCCCCGCGACCCTCATGGTCTTCGACCTGCTGCGCCTCGACGGCGAGGACCTGACCGGCCGACCGCTGGAGGAGCGCCGCGCCCTGCTGGAGGAGCTGCCCCTCGGTGACACGACGTGGCAGGTCCCGGCGGCGTACGACGACGGGGACATGCTGTTCGCGGCCACGCTCGCCCAGGGGCTCGAGGGCGTCGTCAGCAAGCGCCGCGCCTCGCGCTACCGCTTCGACGCACGCAGCGAGGACTGGCGCAAGCTCGCCCACCGGCACCGCGGCTCGTTCGTCGTCGGCGGCTGGCGCCCCCAGACCGGTACGGCGAACCGGCTGGCGGCGCTGCTCGTCGGCGAGCAGACGGCCGACGGGCTGCTCTACCGCGGCCGGGTCGGCAGCGGCATCGCCGGCCTGACCAGCAAGCGGCTCGCCGACCTGCTCGCGCCCCTGGCCAGCGACACCAACCCGTTCGCCGACGAGGTGCCGCGCGTCGACGCCGACGGCACGTTCTGGGTCGAGCCGCGGGTCGTGGTGGACATCGACACCCACGGCCTGGGCTACGACCGCCTCCGGCAACCGTCCTTCCAGGGCGTGCGCGACGACCTGACCCCGGAGGACCTGGCATGACCCCCGCTGCGGGCACCGAGGTGCACGTCGACGTCGAGGGCCGCACGCTGACGATCAGCAACCTCGACAAGGTGCTCTACCCGCGCACCGGCACGACCAAGGGCGAGGTGCTCAACTACTACGCGCAGGTCTCGCCGGTCCTGCTGCCGCACCTGAAGGACCGCGCGGTCACCCGGATCCGCTGGCCCAACGGCGTCGAGAAGGCGAGCTTCTTCGAGAAGAACGCCCCGGCCGGCACGCCGTCGTGGGTGCGTACGGCCGAGGTGCCGACGACCGGCTCGCGCACGGGCAAGGGCGACGGCACGATCCGGTTCCCGATCTGCGACGACCTGGCCACGCTCACCTGGCTGGCCAACCTCGCGTCGCTGGAGCTCCACGTGCACCAGTGGACGGTCGAGGAGGACGGCACGCCGCGCAACCCCGACCGGCTCGTCATCGACCTCGACCCGGGCGAGCCCGCCGGGCTGCACGAGTGCGCGCAGGTGGCGCTGATGGTGCGCGACGCCCTGGCCGAGCGCGACCTGGGCTGTACGCCGGTCACGAGCGGCAGCAAGGGCCTCCACCTCTACGCACCGATGGACGGCAGCCTCGACAGCGACGGCACGACGGCGCTGGCCAAGGAGGTGGCCGAGACGCTGCAGAAGGAGCACGGCGACCTGGTGACCAGCGTGATGACCAAGGCGAAGCGGCCCGGCAAGGTCTTCCTCGACTGGTCGCAGAACTCCGGCTCCAAGACGACGGTCTCGCCCTACTCCCTGCGCGGCAAGGAGCGGCCCACCGCGGCGACGCCGCTGTCGTGGGAGGAGGTCGAGGCGGGCGCCGAGGACGACCTCGCCCTCGACCAGTTCACGATGGGTGAGGTGCTGGAGCGGATCGCGGAGCTGGGCGACGTCTTCGAGGCGTGACCTCACGCGGTGGGTGATGCCCGCATCGGCCCGAAGGTGTCTGTTGCCGCCCGGATCTTTGACGGGATGTGACCGTCGTGAGGGTCGGGCGTGGAGTGGTGCAACGGATCCTTGACACATGTCCCGCATCCTGCTGATCCCCGTCGCCGTGCTCCTCGCGGCCGGTGCCGTGGTCGTCGGACCCGGCGAGCAGGCTCCCGCGGTTCCGTCGCAGACGGTCGTGACGCCGTCCACCGACTTGGGGTTTCAGCACACCGCGCGCTGACAGTGCACATATGCTCTCCGCATGGTGCACGACGTGTTGGTGGTTGAGGACGAGGAAGACATCGCCGTCCCACTCATGCGCACGCTCGAGCGCGAGGGCTATGACGTCACTCGGGTCTCGGGCGGAGCGGACGCTGTGGAGTTCGTCGTCGGCGAGGCTCCCGCGGTCGTGATCCTCGACCTGGGCCTTCCCGACATGGACGGCATCGACGTCTGCCGGCAGATGCGCTCGAGCGGCTACCAGGGCGGCATCATCATGGTCACCGCCCGCGCCGGCGAGCTCGACCGCGTGGTCGGTCTCGACGTCGGCGCCGACGACTACCTCGCCAAGCCCTTCGGCCTCGCCGAGCTCCTCGCCCGCGTGCGCGCCCTCCTGCGTCGCAGCGCGATCGTCGTCAGCAGCGACACCACCGTCACCACCGCGTCGGGCCTCAAGATCGACGCCGCCTCGCGCCGTGTCCACCTCGGCGAGCGCGAGCTCGCGCTGACGGCCAAGGAGTTCGACGTGCTGGCCGTCCTCGCTTCGCACCACGACAAGGTCGTGCCCCGCGAGACGCTGATGAACCAGGTCTGGGACCAGAACTGGTACGGCTCGACCAAGACCCTCGACGTCACCATCGGTCGTCTCCGCAGCAAGCTCGAGGCCGCCGAGGCGGGGGAGCGCGTGGTCGCCATCCGCGGCGTCGGCTTCCGCCTCGAGACCGGGACCCCCGCCTGACGCGGACCCGGGAGACCGACCGTCTCCACCTCAGGCCGTACGTCGACGACGACGCGCCGCGGGTCCTCGACATCCTCAGCCGCCCGGACGTCATCCGCTTCCTGGGCAGCCCGGTCCCGATGGCGGACCTCGATGCCGCGCGGGAGTGGATCGACTCCAAGCGCCGCCGGGAGGCGGCCGACCCGTTCGACCTCGCCCGCGCGGTCGTCGTACGGGCGACGGGGGTGGTCGCCGGCACGGTGTCCGTCTCGCGCTGCCACCGCCGCGGCACCGGCGAGTTCGTGGGGGAGTACGAGGTCGGCTGGACGCTGCACCCCGACTCGCACGGCCACGGCTACGCCACCGAGGCGGCGAGGGCCCTGCTCGACCAGGTCGTCGAGCAGGGCCTCCCCGAGGTGTGGTGCGGCGTCTTCGTCGGCAACGACGCGTCGTGCCGGGTCGCCGAGCGCCTGGGCCTGACCTACGTCGGCGTCGGGCCGGACCCCTGGTGGGACGGCGACAGCCACCTCTACCGGGTGAGCGCGGGCGACTGGTCGGCCAGCTCGCCCTCGGCCAGCGGGTCGTAGCGGTTGCCGGGCAGCACCGCCCAGGCGAACACCGACCCGACCAGGCACATCAGCCCGATGACCAGGCTGCCGCGGGACAGCCCGTCCATGAAGGCGACCTCCATCGCACTGCCGACACCGGGCACCTGCGCGGCGAGCGCGTCGGTGAAGCCGACCGATCCCCGCGCGGCCTCGAGGGTCGCCGGGTCGAGCCTCCCGTCGAGCAGCTCGACCAGCTTGGCGCCGTACAGCGAGGAGAAGAGCGAGCCGACGACGGCGACGCCGAGGGTACCGCCGAGCTCGCGGGTGGCGTCGTTGACTGCTGAGCCGACACCGGCGCGGGCGGGCGGCAGCACCTGCATGATCGACTCGGTCGCCGGCGTGCTGATCAGGCCGAGGCCCAGGCCCATCATCACCATCTGCGGGACGATCACGGTGGCGTAGTCGACGTCGACGTCCATGGTCGAGATCCAGAGGAAGGCCGTGCCGAGCAGCGCCAGGCCGGTGCCCACGACGGCCTTGGTGCCGATGCGGGGTGCCAGCTGCGCACCGACGACGGAGGCGATCGCGATGGAGATCGCGACGGGGAGGATCCGCAGGCCGGTCCCGAGTGCGGAGTAGTCGCGCAGGAACTGGAAGAACTGCGTGATCAGGAAGATGAAGCCGAAGAGCGCGAAGAAGGCGATGGTCACCGCGGCGCAGGCCGCGCTGAAGCGGCGGTCGAGGAAGAGCGTGACGTCGAGCATCGGGTGCTCGGCGGCGCGCTCGACGGCGACGAAGACCAGCAGGAGCAGGACCGCGACGGCGAAGCCGGTGAGCGTCGTGGCCGACGACCAGCCGTGCTCGGGTGCCTCGATGATCGTCCAGGTGAGCGAGCCCAGCGCGCCGACCGAGACGGCCAGGCCGCGCAGGTCGAGGGGAGGTACGCCCGGGTCGCGCGACTCCGGCACGAAGGCGAGGGTCATCGCGATCGCGACGACGCCGACCGGGACGAGCGCCCAGAAGACGGCGTGCCAGGTGAAGTGCTCGAGCAGGAAGCCGCCGGTGATCGGACCAAGTGCGACGCCCATGCCGACCGCCGCGCCCCAGATGCCGAGCGCGGTCGCGCGCTCGCGGCGCTCAGTGAAGGCGTTGGCGATCACCGACAGCGTCGTCGGGAAGATCAGCGCGGCGCTCATCCCCATCACGAAGCGGAGCGCGATGAGTGCCTCGACGCTGTCGACGAGGGCCGCCACGCCGCTGGCGACGGCGAACGACGCGAGGCCGAGGACGAGGGCGGGGCGCCGGCCGAACCGGTCGCTCAGGCTGCCCATCGCGAGGACGAGCGCGGCGAAGGCGAGGTTGTAGCCGTCGACGACCCAGAGCAGGTCGCGGGTGCCGGCGTCGAGCTCGCGAGCGAGGCTCGGGAGGGCGACGTTCACGATCGTGGTGTCGAGGTTGATGGTCAGTGCGGACAGGCAGACGGTGGCGAGGAGAGCGGCTTTGCGGTTCATGGTGGCTCCGGTCAAGGGAATGTAGACGGCGGTAACATCAGGGTGCACCGATATGTGACCGCTGTCAACATCGACTAGGGTGAACACGTGGCGACCACCCCGTACCACCACGGCAACCTCCGCGACGCGCTCGTCGAGGCCGCCGTCGAGGTGGTGCGCGAGGGAGGGCCCGAGGCGCTGTCGCTCCGCGAGCTGGCCCGGCGGGTCGGGGTCAGCCACGCCGCCGCGTACCGCCACTTCGCCGACCGTGAGGCCCTCGTCGACGTGGTGGCCGAGCAGGCGCTCGCGGGCATGGTCGCGCGGGTGCACCGCCGCCTCGACCGGGTCGAGGAGCCCGACCCGGTGACGACGGCCCGGCGGCGGCTGGTGGAGCTCGGAGCCGGGTACGTCGACTTCGCCCTGGCCGAGACCGGCCTGTTCCGGCTGCTCTTCACCGCCTACCCCGACCCGCCCGACGGCAAGGGCGACGGCGGCGACGAGCCGGGGGAGGACCCCTACGGCCTGCTCAACCACGCCCTCGACGACCTCGTCGCGGTCGGCTTCATCGACGCCGGCCTGCGCGCCGGCGCGGAGGTCACCTGCTGGTCGGCGGTCCACGGCTTCGCGGTGCTCAACGTCGAGGGGCCGCTGCGCGGGCTGACGGCCGAGGAGCGCGACGCGACCCTCTCGAGCCTGCTGCTCGGCATCGACCGCGCCTTCGGTGCCGGCGGCACCTGGCCGTCCTTGGCGCCGGTCGCCCTCGACCCGTCCTGACGGCGCGCGCTGCGCGGACACGTGTCCGAGAGATGGCCCTCGATCAGACATTCCCGAGGCAACGTCGCGGACACGTGTGACAGTCCGGGGCGCTGGCGTCGACCGTGCGGGGTCGTCGCAGGTTCTCCACAACCTTTGCCGACGGTCTGGTTTCCGCAGCGGTTGTCATGGATAACTGGACACCAGCAGGATCTCGGGGAAGCAGGCACGACATGGCAGTGGACCGTCTGGCGAAGGATCGACCGTCGCCCATGCATGCCCACGACGACCTCGTCCTGCGCCTCGACGGGCAGGTGCGCGAGCGGGTGCGCCGCGAGGGCGTCGACCCGCAACGTGAGGCGCTTCTCGTACGCCGCATCGCCGAGGACGTCGTGCGCGACCACGACGACCTCAGCCTCACCGGCGCCGTCGCGCCGATCGCCGACGACGGCGCGATGGTCGGCGAGCTCGTCGCCCGGATCTCCGGCTTCGGCCCGCTGCAACCGTTCCTCGACGACCCCGAGGTCGAGGAGGTGTGGATCAACTCGCCGGAGCGGGTCTTCATCGCCCGCCGCGGCCGGCACGAGCTGACCAACCTCCGCCTCGACGCGGCGCAGGTCAACGAGCTGGTCGAGCGGATGCTCAAGTCGAGCGGCCGCCGCCTCGACATCAGTACGCCCTTCGTCGACGCGATGCTCCCCGAGGGTCACCGCCTCCACGTCGTGCTGGAGGGGATCACCCGCGGCTTCACCGCGGTCAACATCCGCAAGTTCCTCCTGCGTGCGCACCGGCTGTCCGACCTCGTCGCGCTCGGCACGCTGACCCCGCAGGCCGCCTCGTTCCTCGAGGCGTCGGTGCGTGCCGGTCTCAACATCCTCGTCGCCGGGGGCACCCAGGCCGGCAAGACGACGATGCTCAACTGCCTGGCCGCCTCGGTGCCGGGTGGCGAGCGCGTGGTCAGCGCGGAGGAGGTCTTCGAGCTGCGCTTCAGCCACCCAGACTGGGTGGCGTTGCAGACCCGGCAGGCCGGGCTCGAGCAGACCGGCGAGATCGTGCTCCGCGACCTGGTCAAGGAGGCGCTGCGGATGCGGCCGAGCCGCATCCTCGTGGGCGAGGTCCGGGCGGCCGAGTGCCTCGACCTGCTGCTCGCCCTCAACTCCGGCCTGCCCGGGATGTGCACCCTCCACGCCAACAGTGCGCGCGAGGCGCTCGTGAAGATGTGCACCCTTCCCCTGCTGGCCGGCGACAACATCTCGGCGCGCTTCGTGGTCCCGACGGTGGCGACATCGGTCGACCTCGTGGTGCACCTCGGCCTCGGCGCCGACGGCGTACGCCGCGTCAACGAGATCGTGTCGGTGCCCGGCCGGGTGGAGGCCGACGTGATCGAGGTCGAGCCGATCTTCGTCCGCAGCGGAGGCGAGCTGCGACGTACGGGTGGGGTGCCGGCGCGGATCGAGCGCTTCGAGCGCGTGGGCATCGACGTGCACGCACTGCTCGCCTCGGACATGGCAGGTGACCGCTGATGGGCGCCCTGGTCGGGCTCGGGGTCGGGGTCGGGCTGCTGTTGATCTGGTCGGCGTTCGCCCTGCCTCGGACTCCCCGGCCGGTCACGCCGACGTCGTCCGCGCTGCGTCGCCTGCTCGGCCGGGCCGGCCTCGGCGACGTCACGCCGGCGAGTGTCCTGTCCCTGTGTGCGGTCCTGCTCGCGGTCGCGTTCGCCGTCGTGCAGGCGGTGTCGCGAACGGTTCCGGTCGCGTTCGTCTTCGCCGCGATGGCGGCCTACGTGCCGATCGCCGTGCTGCGCCAGCGCGCCGCTCGGCGGCTGCGTGACTTCGCCGAGGTGTGGCCGGAGGCGGTCGACAACCTCGCCAGCGCCGTACGCGCGGGCCTCTCCCTCCCCGACGCGGTCGCCGCCCTGAGCACGTCCGGCCCCGAGGCCCTGCGCCACGACTTCGCCCAGTTCGCCCTCGACTACCAGGTGACCGGACGCTTCGGCGAGTGCCTCGACCGGCTCAAGGAGCGGCTCGCCGACCCCGTCGGTGACCGGGTGATCGAGGGGCTGCGGCTGGCGCGCGAGGTCGGCGGTGGCGACCTCGGCCGGCTGCTCCGCAACCTCTCCGGCTTCCTGCGCGACGACATGCGCACCCGCTCCGAGCTCGAGTCGCGCCAGGCCTGGACGGTCAACGGTGCCCGCCTGGCGGTGGCAGCGCCGTGGATCGTGCTGCTGCTGATGTCGTTCCAGACGACGGCCATCCGCAGCTACGCATCGCCCGGCGGCGTGCTGGTCCTGGGGATCGGCTTCGGCGTCTGCGTGCTGGCCTACGCCGCGATGATGCGCATCGGCCGGCTGCCCGTCGAGAAGCGGATCCTGTCGTGAGCGCGACGGTGTGGGGCGGCCTCCTCGGCGGGCTGGCGGGGCTGGGTCTCCTCCTGGTCGTGACGAGGGTCGCGGTGCTCCGGCGCCCACAGCTCGCCGTCCGGGTCCTGCCCTACGTGCGCGACGTACCGATGCGCGACCAGGGTCCCGGCCTGCGTCCGGTCTCGTCTCCGACGTCCGCGGCCGCCGGCATCTTCGGCCCGGTGCTGCGATCGGCGGCGGACCTCGTCGAGCGGATGCTCGGCGGCAGCACGTCCGTGCGCCGTCGACTCGAGCGTGCGGGCCTCGACCGCACGGTGCAGGAGTTCCGCATCGAGCAGGTCGTCTGGGGGCTGGTCGGTTTCGCCGCCGCGGCCGCGATCAGCCTGGTGCGGGCGCTCGGTGGGGTGGGCGGCGTCGGGTCGGCGGTCGTCTTCTGCGTCCTCGGCCTGGCGTTCGGCGTGTTCGCCCGTGACAACCGGCTCGGCACGCAGGTGAAGAACCGCGAGCGCCAGGTGCTCACCGAGTTCCCCACGATCGCCGAGCTGCTCGCGCTGTCGGTCGCGGCGGGGGAGAGCCCCGTGTCGGCCCTCGACCGCGTGGTCCGGCGCAGCCATGGCGCACTGTCGGAAGACCTCTCCCGCGTGCTCGCCCGGGTGCGCACCGGCGAACCCGTCGGCGTCGCCTTCGAGTCGCTCGCCCGATCCACCGGCCTGCCGATCGTCGCCCGCTTCGCCACCGGGATCACGGTCGCGATGGAGCGAGGCACGCCGCTGGCCGACGTGCTGCACGCCCAGGCGGCCGACGTACGCGAAGCCGGGCGCCGCCTGCTGATCGAGACGGCCGCGCGCAAGGAGATCGCGATGATGGCGCCGGTCGTCTTCTTCGTCCTGCCGGTGACCATCCTCTTCGCCTTGTGCGTGAAACCGGTACATGAGGTATACGCGTAGATCAGTGCGTGGCGTCCAGCTGTGACCGAGGCTGCCTCTAACATGACGCGCGTGGCAGACAGGGCGCTGGAGAAGTCTGGGGCGGGAGACAACGATGCCCCGCGGTCGGATGGAGGGAGCTCAGCGCCGGCTCTGCTCGCGTGGCTGAAAGTCGAGTGGCACCAGCCGACGCTTGCTTTTGGCGCGGCGGTTGGCCTCGTCTCCAGCGCAGCCACGGGTCTGACGATGGCCGTTCTGATCGCGATAAGCGTGAGTGCGACCGTCCTGGGCTCGTTGCGAGTGTTCAAGCGGCACTCGGACGTCATGACCTTGACAGAGAGGCTCGGGACGGCCAACGATCGGGTTTTCGAGCTCGAGAGGGAGCTCGCCGGCACCCAGAATCTGATGAAGGAGATGCTGTGGGCGCTCCTGACCCTGGTTCGTGACGAGATGCAGATGGGGTACGACGAGCGGATCAGCGTCTACGTCCACCTGGAGGATCTAAGAGCGTTCCAGATGCTGGGGCGATCGTCCCTCAATCCGGATTTGGCCAGAGCTGGTCGAACGGTCTACGAGGACAGTGTCGGTGTCATCGGTAAGACTTGGACCGTGAAGAGCGAGGTAGTCGAGGGGGACCTGCCTCCGTGGTCCGGCGACGGACGAAGTTACGTCGCTGAGAACATGGCGCGCTTCGGGCTCCCGGAGGACAAGTGCCGGCGATTGAACATGAAGAGCCGCTCGCTGATCGGGGTGCGGTATCCCGCAGATACCGCGGGCTCGCGTCCGGTCGGGGTGCTCATTCTGGAGAGCAACTCGCCTGACTGGGCGACGGAGGCTCGGTTGGAGCAGTTGAAGCAGTCAACGAGTTGGGCAACCCTCCAAGCGTATCTTCACAGTCAGAGGGATGAACTCCCGCTCATGTCGGGCGCGAAGGGTAAGGGTTTCTAATGAGCGATCTAGAAAGTCTGGTCCTCTACTTCTGCAAGCATTATCCACACAAGGATGAGCTTTCGAAGGCTCGTCTGACGAAGATGGTTTACCTTGCCGACTGGCGTTCTGCGATTACTGAGCGCAAGCAGTTGAGTGACCTGAGATGGACCTTCAATCACTATGGGCCATACGTCGATGACGTAGTCGAGGCGGCAGAACTGTCGAGGTTCCTGAGGATTCGCGAAACGACAAACATGTATGGCAGTCGCAAAGAAGTAGTCGAGGCAACTGTCGATGCACCTGAGCCTTCACTTTCAGGTAATGAGAGGTTGATCTTGGATCATGTGATCCAAGAAACGCAGAGGCTGGGGTTCAACGATTTCATAAAGCTCGTCTACTCGACCTACCCGATTGTGACGCGTGCCCGCTATCACACTTTGGACTTGGTCGAACTCGCCGGAGAGTACGAAGAGCTCCAGGCAAACCTCGCGCACGACGCGAGTATGGACAACGGGTTTCGACCAGCCTAGAAGGCACTAGCGCGAGAGACGTCCATGCAGTGCGGCCCACGCTCAGCGAGTCGAGTATCTGGGGTAAGCCTGAGTCTCCCGGGCTAGATGTTCCGGCCCGACGAGTCCCCCGTGCTTACGTGACCGCCGCGCATTCGACTATTGGCGAATCGAGTTTTTGACCGCCAGACGTTGCAAAAACTCATAGCGTGGGGGCCCTACTCTTGGTCGGCCTTAGGCTCAGGCTCGAGCTCGCCGAGTGACTTTGCAAATCCGGGACGTGCGCGCAACCAATCCGTTCGGCTTCCTGCCTCTTCTGCGATCTCCATAGCGAACTCGCTCTCTTTGTCACGCACCAAGTCTTCGTAAGCCAACGCGTACTCCGCGATGGTTTTGCTGGGATGAGGCAGGCTGTCATGCCGCAAGAACGCCGCCAGAAGTTCGTGAGCCTCCTCACCGCAACGACGCGCAATCGTGTAAACGGAGTGGTAGTGGTAGGGCGTCCCGTACTGCACCCCCGCCTCCATCTCATCAGCTGCGCCAAGGAGATCCGCAAGCCCGACTATGCGAACACGCAAGTCCGCTGGAAGGTAGGCGGCCTGAGCGGAAATCTCTTCGAAAAGGCCGCGGAGTTCTGCAGATGCTTGACGCTCCTTCCGGTCGTCAGCAAAACGGCTGCGCGCTACGGCAGGTACGAGTTGAACGGCTCGGCTCACGGCCTTATCGATCTCCTCACTCGCTAGCTCCTCGCGTCGTCGCGCCTCGGCCAGGTGTGCGCGCTGCTCTTCGCGACGCTCCTGCTCACGTTTCCATTCGTCTTCACGCTGCTCGCGTTCCACTTGGCGGGCTTCCTCGCGGTTCTCGCGTGACATCTGCCGAACCTCGTCGCGACCCTCGCGCGCCTTCGCTCGCTCTTCAGCCTTTGCTGCCGCTTGCGACTCGACATGCCCCCGAGTGAACTCGCGTAGGGCCTGGGCTATCAAGGTCGCAACGAGAGTGACGGCTGCTGTTACAACGATCGTTGCGGCATCCATCTGGTTCCCCTCTCAACTAAGGTCGGAACAGCGTAGGTCTGCTAAGCATGAGTCGGGCCCGTTGCACGAGATCGGCCCGGGCGCGTCTGTCCTGCGTCTACACACCAACTCGCATAACACACAGGGGATCACGGTGAAGGACAACATCCGCAAGGCGGGGCAGTTCGTCCACGGGGCGCTTCAAGAGGCCGCCCAGCAAGGACGGAGCGACTACGGAGATGATCAGTACTTCCGGGGGTTCAGAAATGCGGCCGGCATTACATTCCGCAGCATCCAGTCCAAGACGGATGTGATGAAAGAGCAGATGAAGTCTGGTAGTGGGCTAACGAAGACGGAACAAGCTGTCTTTGCTCACCTGAATGAACTGCTGATCGAGATCGAGGCGGAGTGCAACAAACACTGGGCCGGTACCGGACTGGACTGGCGTCCGAGACCACCGGTGGTCAAGGGACCAGTCGGTTTCGCTGCTCGTGATGAGCAAGACGATTGAGGTCGCTCGACGCGGGAGACCAGCGAATACGGGTGGGGGAGGACCCCCTCGCGAGTTGACGCAGACCGCTGCTACTTAGCAGCCAGGATCGTGCCACGGTTTCAGGGTCGAGCATCGATTAAGGCGGATGGCTCATTGTCCCCGCCCGACACCGGCCCCGAGAGAAATGCGACGAGCGAGTGCACGGCGTGGTCATCGAGACTCGTCCTGTTGCGGTCATAGTGCATGGTGGTTCGAGGGTCCGAGTGCCTAGCGAGGTCTTGAACCTTGCGAAGTGACGCTCCGGACTCCAGCGCGTTGGTGATGGAACTGTGACGCAACAGGTGTGGGGTGACACGGGTGGAGATGCCTGCTTGTCGAGCCAAGTAGCCGACGACCCGGTAGATCCCTCGCCGACATAGGGGCTGCTGGTCTTGTCCGCGGAGCAGTTGACCCTGTGTGCGGCCTTCAGCGGCCGCGTCGAGTGCGCGGAGTACCGGCACGGGAAGCGGCATGCGCGCAGGCACGTATCCCTTGCCGGTGAACTGCAGGATGCGATGTCCTCGGACCGTCTGTTGGTAGTCCTCGATCTGAATGGAGCACGCCTCACTTGATCGCAGGGCAAGGCACGCGAGGAGGTATGCGACGGCGCAGTCCCGCGCCGACCGCTCGGCTCCGGCGTCGAGGAGGGCGCGCATCTGTTGACGGTCGAGGCCGATCGTGTCCGTCACGCCTCTGGATAGCCGTGGTCGACGTGCCATGGCGGCGGGGTCCCTGGCAATTACCTCCTCGTTGTAGGCGAAGCGGTAATACCCGCGCACTGGGCACAGGGCCGTGTGGACGGTGGAGATCTTCTGGGCCAGATCTTCGTGGAGGTACTTGATGTAGGTCTCGATGTCGGTCCGTCTGACATGTAGCGGTTCCAGTGAGTTGTCGGAGCACCAGCGGAGCCAACGGTCCAGCTGGTAGGTGTAGGTCAAGAGCGTGTTGTTGGAGTAGGGCAGCAGGTAAGCGTCTCGCACTTGGCGAGCCTCGTTAGAAATGTGCATGAACTAGCAGGCAACGCGCGCCGCGCAAGCGCAAGGACCCAGACGACACCTGGGGCCTGCCGCGCAATCGCGACAGGCCCTAGGTGAGATCAGGACAGGGCCTGCCGAGCGATTCTCGGCAGGCCCCGCATACCTACTGCCTATTCAGCGGCCTTGGTTCTCTGGTGGACTCAGACGACGGGGGTAACAGTGGTGGATCGCAGGGTGGCACGCAGGTAGTGCGCGTGTGTTGCCTCGTAGCCAACCTTGTGTGCGTCCACGGGGCCGTCGTTGCTCATGGCCAGAAGAGTGCGGACCTCGCGGTCTTCCACAGGCACGGTGGTCTCCTCGGGAGAGACGCGGTCTAGGCGCTCGCAGAGGCCAACGCCTGGGAAGAACGCGCCGTCGCCGAGCGTCTTCAGGATGGCGTCGATCTCCTCAGAGCTGGTGCGTCCCTGCTTCTCCTTGTGCGTCTCGACCAGGACGGAGAGGTCGAGCACTAGAAGGCGCTCGCCCAGGTCGTCGACGTCGTTGGAGACCACGCTCGCCTCATGGTTGAGCACGGTTACGAAAGAGGTGCGATGTGCACCGTCGATCCGCGAGGCGGACGGCGTCTCGTCGTGGTAACGGCACGCGGCAGCGATGTCAGCCGTGACGGTCGCTCCAACGTTGCGGAGGCTCCACGGGTCGATCTTCGCGAGGAACGGCAGACCCGCAAGGCCAGAGTGAAGCTTGACGCGAATCTCCTCCAGCGCCCCGTGGTGTGACGAGCTGACATTGCCGACGATCTCCATGCCGACGCTGATGCCTGCGGCAGCCTTCTCCAGCCGGTCGGCCGAAAGGCTGGTGTAGAGGGCCCCTCGATACCAGCGAACCTTAACTACGCCGGTGGAGGAGATGCTGCCGTCCTTGTTGAGAGCCGTCGCGTCGGACTGGATCACCAGTGCAAGAGGAAGTTCCTCCTGTGCTGGCTTGTTGTTGCCGACGTCACGGAATGTGGTGACAACGGTCGCTCCCGGCAGGGCTGCGCGGACGACCTGAGCCAACACTTCGGCGGCGAGCTTGTCCACGGACACGACCGCCTTCTCGGCCTGTCGAGCCTTGGCCTGTGCTCCAGTGAGTCGCAGTTCTGCGCGCCGCAGAGCCGAGAAGGCCTCGGCGTGATCGGCGGCAGTGAACTCCTCGGAGAGCGCGGAGAACGAGTCCTCGATGTCCTCGAAGGCTGCCTCGGCGTTCCCGTGCTCGATCTCCGCGTCGGCTGCGGCGAACAGGGCATTCTCGCGAGTGATCTTGCTCAGCCGGTACTGCTCGATCGCCTCAGCTTCGCGGCTGGCGATCAGCTTTTCCAGCGTCGGGCTGACCGGGGGGGCGATGGTTGTCGTGGTCTGGGCTGTCATGGAACTCCTTATGTTCGATCTTGGGATGAGACAGCCCCCGTCGGATGGCGGGGGCCAGGTGGTGTGGTGGATCAGTCGTGCGTTCCGTGCCTGGGTCGTGTGCGGGCCTACGGGTGGGCGTCACGGCCCCCTGAGTGCTCGGGGTTCGCTGGGTGTCCCAGCGCGCTCCCCAAGAGCGCGTTATGGCCTCCGGGCGGACTGCCGGTCAGAAGCGGCCGTGAGCTGTGTAGTTGCCGCATGAGCGGACGCGGGCGTCGATAACGTGTTGTGCGACGGGGCTCACCTTCGTCCCGCATCGGCATCGACAGAGGACCTGTGTCGATCCGACTTGGGGGAGAGCCAGGACCGTCAGCCATCCGTACTCCGAGCCGACGGCGAGGTCCGCGAAGCCGATGCGTCTGATGTCGGGTTTCGATGGGGCCCACGGGAGTGAGTCGATCGCTCTTGGCATCCGCTCGCGTGGGATTCGCTCGTCAGGCATGGCGGGTCGACGAACTGCTGCCTTGTCCATCCAGATCGGGCGCTGAACGACACCGATCGTCGAGCGGGTGCTGCCTTGATGGTTGGTCGTGTTCATCTGAATCTCCTTCGTGCGTTGGTGAAAGATGCCGTGTCGGCGACAAGGCATGTAGCGATGTGGTCGCCGTGACTGCGCGTGAGTCAGCAGGACTCACGGACGGCAGCGGGCATGCTGGAGCTCGGGCGCTCCGCGCTGCCACCTCGATGGCTGGAGAGCAACCACCGGGGGCTGCATCGGCGAGGCGCATGCACCGGCGTTCGCAGCAGGGGGAAAGCCAGGACCAGAGCGAGCGCAGCGAGCGATGCTGGCTGGTGAGCCAGTCGCCTACGACTACCCCGAGTGGCGATGTGGGCGGCTGTACGACGATGACCTGTCGGTCGACAGGTACTCGCCAGTGAGGTGATCGAAGCCCTGCTCCTCGCTCTCGCGCCGGTGAGCGTTCTCGGCGTAGTCAGCGAACCTGCCTGCGGGCGTCCTACCTGAGAGCTGAACTACCTCTCCACCGCGAATGTCCGGGCCTTCTTCATCATCGAAGGGCGGGCACTCCAGCATGTTCCGCTGGAACTCGTCCTCATCTACTGCCGGTGAGCGGGATGGATGAGTAGTTGTTGTTTGAGTAGTTAACTGAGTAGTTGGTATGCCGTTATCGGCATCCACCCGAGTGCCGTTATCGGCATCCACCCGTATGCCGTTTTGGGCATCCGCTTCGATCGCCCGTGTGCCGTGGTTGGCATCTACCCTCCAGAGTCGAGGAGGCACCAAGGCGTACTCGTCAGCCGTGCGCGAGCCGAGCATGCCGCAGCTCACGCGGTCCAGCACGTTGAGCCGCCGCGCCTTCGCCAATGTGGTCGACACCGTGTGTGGCTTGCTGCCAGCCTCACGAGCGAGACGCTTGATACCGGGGTAGATCTTCCGTCCGGTATTGGTGTCGGCGTGGGTTGCAGCGGTGAGCAGAATCCCCATCTCGGTGGAGGTGAAGACCTTCACGGGCAGATTCACGCCGCGAACCGCGGTGAGCCACTCGAAGAGGATCGGGACACTCGCTGCCGGCGCTGTCACTTGTCTCGACCGCAACAGTTCATGTTCACCACGTCGAGCAAGGCGATGCCGCCAGCGATCTGACCAATCCTGTCGGCGTGAGCGTCCGTTTCACCGCCGATCGCCGCTTTCGAGCCGTCGATCTGCAGTACGGTCCCGTCGGCCTCCTGCTTGGTGCTCATGTTGTCTCCCCTCGGTTGTCCTGGTTGGTTGTTGATCCCTTCTGGTTGCCCGTGAGGGCATGACGAACTGCTCGCCAAACGAGCGAGGCCGTGAACGTGTCGTAGGACAGTTGTTACGCGGCGTCGCCAAGCAAGGCGTGCCTCCAAGCCGGAGGCTCGACCGATCTCGACTCCCTGACCTGACGACCGACCGCGAAACATCGTTGCTGGCGGATCGATGTACGTCTTCGGGGAGTGGTGGCCAATCTAGTGCTCAGTTGCGACACAAACCCTGACTCGCTTCGCACGACTTGCTCTAGTAAGCCGCAGGGACAGGAACGGTGACTCACAGACTGAGTCGACCGTTCACGCTCCCTCGGCGGTCAGAACAGAAACTTACCCAGTTGGTCGGACAGGAACCCGGCGTTGAGGTCGAGGGGAGGCCATCAAGACCGAATCTTGGTGTGAACCGCCTAGGACGATCGACGGCTGCGAGCTCGGTGTCGCCGACGCGGCCTCATGGCATCGAACAGGCGTTCTATCGGCGTGTGGTGCATCCCCGACGCTGAACCGGGCGATACGGTCGCCGTGTGTTGACGTCTGTGACCACCCCGACCTCTCTGACCGCCGCCGAGTTCTTCGCAGGTATCGGCCTCGTCAGAATGGGGATGCAGTCGGCCGGAATCGACGTGGTCTACGCGAACGACATCGAGCTGACGAAGCAGGAGATGTACGCCCAGCAGTTCGGGGCAGACGCGTCCGAGCACTTCGAACTGCGAGACATCGGCAAGGTAGCAGGCTCAGAACTGCCCCGAGTTGACCTGGCTTGGGCGTCCTTCCCTTGCACGGATCTGTCGCTAGCCGGCAACCGTAAGGGTCTCGAAGGCGTGCAGTCCGGAACTTTCTGGCACTTCACCCGCATCCTTCGCGAGATGGGTGATGAGCGTCCCGCAGTTGTCGCGCTAGAGAACGTCGTGGGGTTCGCGACGTCACACGGTGGAGCGGACCTCGTGGCCGCAATCCAAGAGTTGAACGACTTGGGCTACTCGGTGGATGTCCTCACCCTCGACGCGCGACGTTTCGTGCCGCAGTCCCGGCCGCGACTGTTCCTCGTCGGAGCGCTGGAGGCCCCTGAGGACGTTGCTGATGAGGGCAGTGAACTTCGCCCCGACTGGCTCCAGATCCCATACGGCGACCCGAATCTACGGATGCACCGTGCCAACATCCCCGCTCCTCCCGCACCTCTCACCAGCGGCTTGAAGGACGTGGTTCAGAAGCAGGGTGTGGAGTGGTGGGACTTCGAGCGCAGCACTCGCTTCATGGATTCACTCTCACCGTTCCAGGCGGAGCGCCTCGACGTGTTGAGGCGAAGTAAGACTGTCAGCTACCGCACGGCCTACCGCCGAACTCGGAACGGGGTAGCCGTGTGGGAGGTTCGCTCGGACGACATCGCGGGGTGTCTCCGAACTGCTCGCGGCGGGTCCTCCAAGCAAGCCGTCGTCCGAGCTGGGAACGGCAAGGTCAGCGTCCGGTGGATGACTCCGCTGGAGTACGCCCGCCTGATGGGGGCCGGCGACTACGACATCAACGGGATCCGTGCGAACCAGGTGCTGTTTGGTTTCGGCGACGCCGTGTGCGTTCCGGTCGTCTCCTGGCTTGCTGAGTCGTACCTTGTCCCGCTTGCGAAGGGTCAACTTGCCGCGAGTGCGGATGATCGTGCCCTGAAGGTTGTTTAGGCGTGGCTAGTACGAGTCGGCCACGCACTGTCGCAGTCAAGAAGAAGCCGAAGAAGAAGGATCTACCTGCCACGCTGGTGCGGGAGTTCAGGGCGCTCTTCGATGAGGCCAAGAAGTTCACCGACGACCAGGGTCGGAAGGTTACGTCGGCAAAGTGGGGTGTCTACGCCTTTTACGACTACGACGGGGAGCCCATCTATGTCGGTCAGACGAAGGAGAGCCTGTCCACTCGGCTGAATCGTCACCTGACCAATCAACGGACGGATGCAGTAGCTATGCGCATCCTCGATGTGTTCGAGGTGGCTGAGCTTGAAGTGTGGCCCCTTTGGGAGTTAGAGGACACGCCCGCGAAGCGGGACAACAAGGAGGCGTTCGCGAAGTCACAGCGGATCTTGGATGCGAACGAGTACGCCGCTTACCTGCAGGCCATTGCCAACAGCAAGTTCGGCGCGATTCTTAACGAGAAGATCCCGCCAGTATCCGAGCCGATCGAGCTTCCGACCCCATACAGATTCCCCTTGATCTCAGATGAGACAAGGGCGGAGCGCGGACATCCGGACGTGAGGATCGCACGGAGGGCCGAGACGATCTCGCGTCTCGCCGCAGTCGCCCACGAGCGGGGTGAGGTCTCCGCCGGCCTCCGTCGCGTCATCGTGATCCAGGCCGTTCGCCTGGCTTACAAGGCAGCAGAGCGATTCAAGTTCGCTGAGGGTGAGGACGCCCCAGATCCGAAGGCAATCTCGGTTGAGGGCTTGATCGGGTCAGTCCTGTACCCCACAGATGACGAGGGGACAGGCGACTAAGGGCCTGAGCTCAGTCCTGTGGCGGGGTGGCCTTTCTCGCCGCACGCAACCGCGCCTTCGTCGCTCGGGACTTCGCGTTGTGGGCCGCACGACATTCATCGCATCGGCATCCCACGTCGTATCTGTAGGAGCTTCCGTGTGCGGACGCGCTGTCGGCGAGGTGACCGGTCTCGCGCACCCTCTGCATGTAACGAGCGTGGTTCAGGCGATGGGCGTCGCGACACTCGTCGCAACGGCACCCGTGATTGCTGTAACCGTTCACAGTGCCGTGTCGCGGGTCGTCCGGCGGAAGCGGTTGCTTGGGCGTCACGGGGCGACATTCTAGGCCGGTCGGGTCAGGCGGCCTGACCCTTGCGCGTCCATCCGCTGGTCGGACGAGTCTCTCCTCGCACGTACCTCACCAACGGCGACAACTTGCCAGGCAGGCCAGCCGGCGATCGGTCGGTGTGTCCACGCTCCACGAGCCACTGGGCCGCCTTGGCGAGCGTCGTCACGCCCTCAGGCTGCTGATCGACCAGAAGGGCTGCTAGAGCGCTGTAGGCAGCAGCAGACGGGTCTAGAACGGTCTTGCTTCTGTCGTCCAGAGCCGGCCATGCGCGACCGCGCTTGTCGTGGATCTGCACCGTTACTTGCTGCCTGATGCTCACGTTCCGCTTTCGATTCTTGGGCCACAACTTGATCTCAGTCAGTTCCTCGAGCACCTTGCGCTGACCCCACATGTCGAGGGTGAGAAAGTGGCGCACATCCTCGCTTCGTAGGTCGCCTCCGGCTGCGAGTTCGGCTGCCTTCTCGATCTGCTCGTCAACCTCGACCAGTTGACCCTTCAGCACTTCGGACGCGGTCTCCAGTTGACCGTCAGTGAGAGTCCCGTTGGCCCATGTGGTCGCCAACATGTTGAGTCGGTCAGTCAGGCGTTGGCGGCGCGTCCAGAGGTCCTGCGGAACGGTCGCGTCGCGCTTGTCCGTGACGGTGCCCGGGAGGGTCAAGGCGACCGCGCTCGCGAACGCGCTTCGCACCAGGTCATCAGCGTCGGCTCGATCGGTGGCAATGTGATCGCCTGCCTGGTTTGTGCACTTGTAGACCTTCGACCCGTTGCTCGATCCAGCCTCTACCTTCCACCCACACTCACCGCAGGTCGCGACCCCGCTGAGCAGGTTGGCGGGCTTGTTCTTCAGAACCTTCTCTCCCTTCGTCCTAGATGGGTCCGTCAGCGTCGCTACGAGAAGGACGAAGGTCTCTTCGCTCAGAATGGCCTCCCACTGCCCCTTGCCGATCTGCACGCCTTTGTAGGTGGCGATCCCAGCGTTCCGCGGGTTGAGCAAGATGCTTCGCACGCTGTTGTGAGTCCATCCGTCCGTGTTCTTTCGGTTCCGCGCAGTGGGTACCTCCAGTGCCTTCCATCGGCGAACGATGCCCCGGAGCGGTGTCCCATTCAGCACGTCTTCGGCTGCCTGTCTAACCAAGGCAGCCTCCTCTTCAACCACCTGACCGTCGAGCGTGTATCCGAAGGCTCGGAAGCCTGTCTTCCACGGCAGCCCCTTGGCTGCTCGCTGCTGGTTTGCGCGCTTCTGACGAGCGCCCTTGCGGCGAACTTCGGCCCCCGCAACAGCAGTGAGGATCTCTGCAATGAGACGTCCCGTATCGGTCGATAGATCGATGTCGCCGCTCACGGTTGCGATAACCAAGTTCTTCTCTTCTGCGAGGGTCAAGAGAGTCTGTAGATCAGCCATCGACCGGGTTAGGCGGTCAATGTGCCACGCGAGGATGACGTCAGCCTCCCCCCGCTCCACTCGGTCAAGGACGCGAAGCCAACCAGGTCGCTTTTTGCCACCGGTAGCTGAGATCGAGATGTCCTGCTCGATGCCGACCACTTCCCAGCGTCGGAGGTCTGCCAACTTCCGGCAGTCCTCCTCTTGGCGCTGATTGGCGATGCCCTCCCCGGTGTCGTCTCGGGAGATACGCGTGTAGATGAGCGCCCTTTTGGGGGCCGGAGAGGTCATGTTTCTCAAAATACCCCAAATGAGCAGTAGATCTTCGCCTTCTATCCCGGCGTGCTCGGCCTGCGCCTCACCACGCCCTGACCTGATCCACCACAGCCAACGAAAGGACCGCACATGCCTCTGCCGATCTCGGGACTGCTCGAACGCCTCGGCGTCCTGCTCGCCACCGACCGCTCGCGCGACGACCGGGGTGACGTGCCCGGCTGGGTGATGGTCACCCTGATGACGGCCATCGTCGTCGCTGCGCTGACGCCGTTCGTCGGTGACGAGCTGCGCAACCTGCTCGTGCGGGCCTTCTCGATGGTGAGCGGCTGAGGCTCTCCCATGTCCCGTCGCGCCCGCGTCGACGAGCGCGGGGCCGCAGTCGTCGACTTCGTGCTGGTGCTGCTGGTCCTGCTGCCGTTGGTGCTCGGCATCCTCCAGCTCGCCCTCGTGCTCCACGTGCGCAACACCCTGGCGTCCGCGGCGTCCGAGGGTGCTCGCTACGCGGCGGTCGGCGGCTCGTCCGCGCCGGCGGGGGAGCAGAAGGTGCAGGAGCTCGTCGACGGTGCCCTGTCGCAGGACTTCGTCCGAACGGTCAGCGTGCAGCCCGCGTCCGTCGGCGGCGCGCCGGGCTACGTCGCGGTGGTGGAGGCCGAGGTCAGCGTCCTCGGCATCGGTGGCACCGGGATGCTCATCCGCGTGACCGGCCACGCCGTCGCCGAGCAGGCGGTGGCCCGGTGAAGGACCGGCACGAGCGCGACGAGCAGGGCTCCGCGCTCATCGAGTTCAGCTGGCTGGCGATCATCCTGATCGTCCCGCTGATCTGGGTCGTGATCTCGGTCTTCGAGGTCCAGCAGGGAGCCTTCGCGACGAGCGCTGCTGCGCGCGCGGCCGGACGGGCGTACGCCCTCGCTCCCGACGACGCCACCGGCGAGGCTCGCGCGATCGCCGCGGTCCAGCAGGTGCTCGCCGACCAGGGCGCGACCGGACAACAGGCGACGGTGACGGTCACCTGCGACGCCCCCGCCGACAACTGCCACGTCGGCACCTCCGTCATCACCGTCACCGTCGACTCCGGTGTCGACCTGCCGTTCTTCCCCGCGATCTTCGACACCGGGTCCGCGTCCTTCTCGCTCGACGCGACGCACACGGTGCCCATCGGGCAGTACGTCGAGAGCGCGCCGGAGGACGAGTGAGCCAGCACGTTCTAAGAAGGCACAGCGAGCAGGGACAGGTGACGCTGCTGATCATCGGATTCGCAGGCATCCTGCTGATGGCGATCGTCGTGGTGGTCGACGCGTCGGCGGCGTACCTCCAGCGGCAGGGGCTCGACAACCTCGCTGACGGTGCCGCGCTCTACGGCGCCGACCTCGGGTCGGCCGCGATCTACGAGCAGGGCCTCGGTGACTCGCGCCTGGTCCAGCAGGAGGAGGCGGTCGAGCAGGCCGTCCGCGACTACCTCGCCCGGGCGGACGCCGGCGCGCGGTTTCCCGGCATCGACGTCGGCGTGCGCGTCGACCCGGCCGGTCGGTCCGTCACCGTGCGGCTCGAGGCGCCGCTCGACCTGCCGCTGACCATCCCGGGCTCACCGAGCAACCCGACGGTGGGCGCGAGCAGCACGGCTGCGGTCACCCTCGTTGTGCGGTGATGGTGGTGCAGCAGCCGCACCACAGCCACCACACAGGGGCCGCGGGTAGCGTCGGGAGGCATGACGCGACTGGGACGCTGGTGTGCGGTCGCGGTGGCCGCGTCCCTGCTCGTCGTGGCGCCCCTGGTCGGACGGTGGCTGCCCGCCGGCAGCGCCGACGCAGGTCCTGAGGAGCTGCTCGCCACAGCGCGGGCGGCGGTGGACCGGCCGTGGTCCGGGTCCGCCGAGACCGAGGGCACCCTGCAGCTGCCCGACGCCGACCGCTTCGGGACCGTCACCGCCCTCTTCGGTGAGCGCACCGACCTGCGGGTCTGGTGGCGCGACCGCGAGCACTGGCGCGTCGACCGCCTCCTCCTCACCGGCGAGACCGACCAGGTGCGCGACGGCGACACGACGGTCGAGTGGAGCTACGAGCGCGGCGAGGCGTCGTACAGCCGCGAGCCCGACCTCCGCCTGCCCCGTCCCGCCGACCTGGTCCCGCCGGTGCTCACCGAGCGGCTGCTGCGCGGCGTCGGCCCCGCCGACGTGACCGTGCTCCCGTCGCGGCGCCTGGCGGGGGAGAGCGCCGCCGGCCTGCGCGTACGCCCACCGTCGCCGCTGTCGAGCATCGACCACGTCGACCTCTGGGTCGGGGAGGACTCCGACCTGCCGCTGCTCGTCGAGGTGTACGCCGACGGCGAGGCGCGACCGTCGTTCACCAGCCGCTTCTCCGACGTCTCCACCGAGCCGCCCGGCGACGACGTGCTCGACTTCGAGCCCACGCCGAGCACCGACGTCGAGCGCGACGACGTCCTCGACATCGCCGACGCCGCCAACCAGTACGCCCCGGTCCGGCCGCCGGCGACGGCCGCCGGGCTGGCGCTCGGGCCCGCGTCCGACGGCGCCGTCGGTGTCTACGGCGAGGGCACCGCCCAGGTCATCGCGATCCCGCTGCGCGACCGCGAGGCCGGCGCGCTCCGCGAGCAGATGGCGATCACCCCGGGCGTCGAGCAGGACTCCGAGCGCACCGTGGTGACGCTCGGACCGCTCGGCGTGCTGCTGACCGGCGCCGACGGCGACGGCGGGTGGCTGCTGGCCGGCACCCTCACCCGCGACGCGCTGGAGCAGGCGGGTCGCGACGTCTCGACCGGGTTCGTCTTCGTCGAGGACCGCCGATGAGCAGCAGCGCGAGCGTGATCCGCACCGACGGGCTCACCAAGAAGTTCGGCCGGGTCACCGCCGTCGACGCGGTGGGCCTCGACGTCCGCGAGGGCGACGTCTACGGGTTCCTCGGCGCCAACGGGTCCGGCAAGACCACCACGGTGCGGATGCTGCTCGGCCTGGTCCTCGCCACCTCCGGCAGCATCGAGGTGCTGGGCGAGCCGATGCCCGCCTCCGGACGCGACGTGCTGACCCGGGTGGGCGCGCTCGTCGAGGGCCCGGCGGCCTACCCCCACCTCTCCGGTCGCGCCAACCTCGCCCTCCTCGACTCCGCCGGCCCCGACGGGCCACGCCGCACCCGCGACCGCAGGATCGAGGAGTCGCTGGAGCGGGTGGGGCTGGCCCAGGTGGACCGGCGGCCGGTGCGGGCGTACTCCCTCGGCATGCGCCAGCGCCTCGGCCTGGCCGGCGCTCTCCTGCGCCGACCGCGGCTACTGGTGCTCGACGAGCCGACCAACGGCCTCGACCCGCAGGGCATCAACGAGATCCGCCGCCTGCTGCTCGAGCTCAACCGCGAGGGCACGACCGTGTTCCTCTCCAGCCACCTGCTCGGCGAGATCGAGCAGCTCTGCACCCGTGTCGGGGTGCTCGACGGCGGCCGGCTGGTGCTCCAGGACGAGATGGACGCCCTGCGCGGGCCGACCGGTCGCACCGAGGTGCGCACCCCCGACCCGGCCCGGGCCCGCGAGGTGCTCGCGTCGATCACCGACGTCGACGTGGAGCCGGCAGACGACGGCCTGCTGGTGCGCGGGCTCGATCCGGCCGACCTCAACGACCGGCTGGTCTCCGCGGGTGTACGGGTCAGCGGCCTCGCGCCCGAGCGACGCCGGCTCGAGGACGTGGTGCTCGCCGCGACCACGTCGGGCACCGACCGCTTCGGCCGTGAGGGGGAGCGCCCGTGATCCGCGCCGAGCTCACCAAGCTGCTCCGCAACCGCCGCACGTGGGGCACCATCGCGATCATCAACGCCCTGCCCACCCTCGTGGCGGTCCTGCTCGCGATCACCGACCTGGGGCCGCGCCCGGGCACGGGGCCGGCCTTCCTCGCCGCGGTGCTCACGGACGGCACGCTCTTCCCGCTGGCGGCGCTCGCGATGGTGCTGCCGCTCTTCCTGCCCATCGCCGTGGCGCTGACGGCCGGAGAGGCGATCGCGGGGGAGGCGCAGCAGGGCACGCTGCGCTACCTGCTCGTCCGCCCGGTCGGGCGCACCCGCCTGCTCGTCGCCAAGCTCGTGGCGGTGATGGCGTTCGTCGTCGTCACCGTGCTGGTCGTCGCCGTCGTGGCGTACGTCGTCGGCGTGGCCCTGCTCGGCGACCAGACGGTGACGGTGACCGGCCCGACGACGAGCGTGTCCGGCACGCCGATGTCGACCCCCGAGCTGGTCGGGCGCACCGCGCTCGCCTTCGGCTACGCGATGCTCTGCATGCTCGGCGTCGCCGCCGTCGCGCTCTTCCTCTCCACCCTCGCGCGCACGCCCCTCGGTGCGGCGATGGGCGCGATGACCCTGCTGGTCGCCTCGACGCTGCTGCTCACCCTCGACGCCGCGCAGGCACTGCACCCCTACCTCCTGACGCGGCACTGGCTGGCCTTCGTCGACCTCTTCCGCGACCCGATCCGGTGGGACGACGTGGTGCGCGGCGTGCTGGTGCAGGGGGCCTACGTCGTGGTGTTCCTGGGTGCCGCGTGGGCGAGCTTCACCACCAAGGACATCACCGACTGAGCTCAGGACCCGCCGCACACCTCGGGGCCCGGCTCGGTGGGCAAACCGGTGCCGATCGCGGCCTCCACCATCGCTGCGATCTCGGGCGCCCGCGGCACGTCGGGGTGGCCGACCTGCAGGCCGGGGCACACGTCCTGGACGGCGTACGCCAGTGCGCCGTCGAGCCGACCCGACGTGGGCGGCACGACGGTCTTGTCGTCCTCGGTCCAGAGCGCCACCCAGGCCGGGCCCTCGGGCGTCTCGTTGCCGGCGTTGAGACCACGCAGCAGGTCGGAGTCGGGGGCGAGCTGTCGGCAGGCCTCGGGACACGTGTCGGAGCCGAAGGACAGGGCCAACGCCGCGAGGTCGGTGCCGTGGTGCGGTGAGGACAGCGTGACGGCCCGTCGCACGGTCGAGCCGCCGCCGAGGTCGGCGACGTAGAGCCGGAGCACCACGCCGCCCGCGGAGTAGCCGACCACGTCCACCGACGGCGCGCCGGTGTCCGCCAGCGCCTCGTCGACCGCGCGGCCCAGGTCGGCGGCTCGCTCGCGGAGGTCGCCGGTCGCGGCACCCGCAGCCGGTACGACGCGCACGTCGCGTCCGTCGGACCGGAGTCGCTCGGCCAGCACCTCCAGCCCGCTCGTCGAGCCGCCGTACCCGGGCACGAGGAGCACCGGGCCCGGCTCGTCCTGCGCGACCGGGTCGACGTCCGGTCCGCGAGTCACCACGACCAGCACGACCGCGCCGACGAGCGCGATCGCCACGAGGGTGACGACGGCGAGCACCAGGCGCCGGCGCGCCGGGGCGAGCGAGGAGAGGACGCGCACAGCCACGTCGACCAGTGTGCCCCGGGTGCCGCGACGGACGGCATGCCCCGGCGCGGGTGGGGTACGGCACGAGCAACCGATGCCGACACGAGGGAGACCCACCATGAGCGACGACCAGGACGGCCGCCGGACAGTCATCGAGCTCGTGGAGCGCGCCGACTCGGCGATGCTCACCACGATGACCGCGGACGGCGACCACGTGAGCCGGCCGATGGCCGTGCAGGAGGCCGAGTTCGACGGGGACCTGTGGTTCTTCACCTACGACGACTCCGCCAAGGCGACCCAGATCGCCCAGCACCCCAAGGTCAACGTGGCGATCGCGAACGAGAAGAAGAGCGAGTGGGTCTCGATCGCCGGTAGCGCGGAGGTCGTCCACGACCGCGCCAAGGCCGAGGAGCTGTGGGCCAAGCCGCTCGAGGCGTGGTTCCCCGACGGTCTCGACACCGACGGCCTCGCGCTGATCAAGGTGCACGCGGACTCCGCGGAGTACTGGGACGCGGCGACGAGCAAGGTGCGACAGCTCATCGGCATGGCGCGCGCCATCAGGAACGACGACCCCGACGAGTTCCCGGCGGAGAACCGCACCGTCGACCTCTGAGGATTGCGGGCATCGTGCTCGTTGCGCGGTGACTGTGGTGCGGCATCCGCACCACAGCCACCGCACAACCCTCAGACCGGTTCGGCGATCGACCGGATGTGCCGCGTGGCGATCTCGATCAGCACCTGGGCAGCGGGGGAGAGCACGGCGCCGCGGCGGTGCACGATCGCCATCACGTCGTACTGCTTCGGGCGCAGCGACACCCAGCCGACGTTGGGTGCGAGGCGGGGGACGAGCTGCTCGGCGGCGGCGCGCGGGATGACCGAGTCGCCGAGCCCTCGGCCGACGAGGTCGACCGAGATCTCCGCCTCCTCGACCTCGATGCGCGTCTGCGGGTTGTGGCCGGCCTCGTGGAGGAAGCGGCGCAGCAGGATCCGGACGGAGTCGCTGGAGCGCCACGTCGTCTCCGGCATGATCAGGGACGCCCTGGCCAGGCGGGCCGCGGTCACCGGTGACCTGAGTCGCGAGGGGTCGGCGGAGATGTAGACGAGCTCGTCGCGGGCGACCGGGGTGACCGTCATCCCTTCGCTCTCGACGCTGGTCGCCGCGATCAGTGCGGCCTCGAGGTGCCCACGCCGCAGCTGCTCCTGTACCTCGTTGGAGTGCTGGCCGATCAGCTCGACCCGCACCCCGGGGTAGCGCTCGAGGACGTCGGCGACGATCTGCGCGCCGGCGTAGAGCCGGGCCGCGCCGAACATCCCGAACCGGATCGTCCCGCTCTCCAGCGACACCGCGCTCTGCACCGCTCGTCGCGCCTCCTCGGACGCGGCGATCGCCTGCTCGGCGTACGGCCGCAGCGTGTCGGCCAGCGTGGTCGGTACGACTCCGCGCCCGACCCGGCGGAAGAGCGGCACACCGAGGGTCTTCTCCAGGGCGCGGACCTGCTCGGACACCGACGGCTGCGCGTAGCCGAGCTCCTCGGCGGCCGCGGTCAATGACCCGTGCTCGTACGTCGCCAGGAAGCAGCGCAGCTGGTGCAGCGAAAGCATAGGAATCTCCTTGGGAAGCCGCTGGAAAGCGAGGCTACCCCTAGAGGCTCGACGTCGAGATGATGGCCGTACGCCAACCGATCCGAGGAGGTCACGATGTTCGACAACAACTGCCAGGTCTGCGCCACGCGAGTGCTCATCTTCGAGAGCCAGGTCTCGTCCGTGGCCAACACCGCCGCCGGCATCGAGGTGCGGTTCACCTGCTGGTGCGGCACCGAGCAGACCCAGGTCACCGGCCGGGTCACCCGCCGGCGCGAGCCCGTCGCCGCCTGAGCCCCTCGAGGTGGGCCGGTGACGATGGTCACCGGCATCACCTACCGGGGTGGACGAATCGTCAACCACCCCTGGGTCGCCGGTAGCGTCGAGCCATGACGGAAACCTGGCCGGGCACGGCGTACCCCCTCGGCGCGACGTTCGACGGCAGCGGCACCAACTTCGCGATCTTCAGCGAGGTGGCGGAGCGCGTGGAGCTGTGCCTGTTCGACCCCGACCCCGACAACGCCGGCCAGTTCGTCGAGACGAAGCTCGAGGTCACCGAGGTCGACGCCTACGTGTGGCACTGCTACATCCCGACCGTGCAGCCGGGGCAGCGCTACGGCTACCGCGTCCACGGCCCGTGGGACCCCGAGAAGGGCCTGCGCTGCAACCCGGCCAAGCTGCTCCTCGACCCCTACGCCAAGGCGACCAGCGGCGAGATCGAGTGGGACCAGTCGCTGTTCTCCTACAACTTCGGTGAGGAGGACTCGAAGAACGAGGACGACTCCGCGGCCCATATGACGCACGGCGTGGTCATCAACCCGTTCTTCGACTGGGAGGGCGACCGCCGCCTCTCCATCCCCTACAACGAGTCCTTCATCTACGAGGCGCACGTCAAGGGCCTCACGCAGCTGCACCCGGACGTGCCGGAGGAGCAGCGCGGGACCTACGCCGGGCTCGCGCACCCGTCGGTCACCGCCCACCTGCAGAAGCTCGGCGTCACCGCGATCGAGCTGATGCCGGTGCACCAGTTCATCCAGGACTCCACGCTGCTCGACCAGGGCCTGCGCAACTACTGGGGCTACAACACCCTCGGCTTCTTCGCGCCCCACGCCGACTACTCCGCCAGCGGCCTCGGCCAGCAGGTGCAGGAGTTCAAGGCGATGGTGAAGGCGATGCACGTTGCCGGCATCGAGGTCATCCTCGACGTGGTTTACAACCACACGGCCGAGGGCAACCACCTCGGCCCGACGCTGAGCTTCAAGGGCATCGACAACGCGGCCTACTACCGCCTCGTCGAGGACGACCAGCGCTACTACATGGACTACACCGGCACGGGCAACACCCTCAACGTGCGCCACCCGCACTCGGTCCAGCTGATCATGGACTCGCTGCGCTACTGGGTGACCGAGATGCACGTCGACGGCTTCCGCTTCGACCTCGCCGCCACGCTCGCCCGCGAGTTCTACGACGTCGACAAGCTCTCCACCTTCTTCGAGATGGTGCAGCAGGACCCGGTCGTCAGCCAGGTGAAGCTGATCGCCGAGCCGTGGGACATCGGCCCCGGCGGCTACCAGGTCGGCGGCTTCCCGCCGCAGTGGACCGAGTGGAACGGCGACTACCGCGACACCGTGCGCGACTTCTGGCGCGGCGAGCCCTCGCTCGGCGACTTCGCCTCGCGCCTCTCGGGCTCCTCGGACCTCTACGAGCACTCCGGCCGGCGCCCGTTCGCCTCCATCAACTTCGTCACCGCCCACGACGGCTTCACGCTGCGCGACCTGGTGTCGTACAACGAGAAGCACAACGAGGCCAACGGTGAGGACAACAACGACGGCGAGAGCCACAACCGCTCGTGGAACCACGGTGTCGAGGGCCCGACCGACGACGCCGAGATCCTCGAGGCGCGCGCTCGCGAGCAGCGCAACTTCATCGCCACGCTCCTGCTCAGCCAGGGCGTGCCGATGCTGCTGCACGGCGACGAGCTCAGCCGCACCCAGGACGGCAACAACAACACGTACGCCCAGGACAGCGAGATCAGCTGGGTCCACTGGGACGACGCCGACAAGCCGCTCATCGAGTTCACCGCCGCGGTCGCCAAGCTGCGTGCCGAGCACCCGACCTTCCACCGCAAGCGCTTCTTCACCGGCAACACGGTGCGCACCGGTGACGGCGAGCGGCTCAACGACATCGTCTGGCTCGACCTCGACGGCGAGCCGATGGAGGACGGTGACTGGGAGGGCGGCAAGGCCATCGGGATGTACCTCAACGGCAACGGCATCGCCGGCAAGGACGCCCGTGGCGCGACCATCACCGACGACCACTTCCTCCTCTACTTCAACGCCGACGGCCCGGCGCAGGTGACCCTGCCGACGGAGGAGTACGCCGCCGCGTGGGACGTCGTCATCGACACCGGCGGCAACGCCGACGCCGACCCGACCTACGAGGCCGGGTCGACCTTCGACCTGACCACCCACACGCTCGTGGTGCTGCGCGAGCACTCCGCGCCGACGGCGACCCCCGACCACTCGGTCGCGGCATCGCTGGCAGCCAGGACGGGTACGGAGACCGCGTGACCGACCCCGCCAGCGCCCGTCGTACGCCGCGCAGCACCTACCGGCTGCAGGTCAGCCAGGACTTCACGCTGCACGAGGCCGCGCGGGTGCTGCCCTACCTCCACGACCTCGGGGTGGACTGGGTCTACCTGTCGCCGCTGCTGGCCTCCGAGCCCGGCAGCACGCACGGCTACGACGTGGTCGCCTTCGACCACATCGACGAGGAGCGCGGCGGCGAGGCAGGGCTGGCGGCGGTCTCGGCCGAGGCGAGGCGCCTCGGCATGGGCGTGCTCGTCGACATCGTGCCCAACCACGTCGGCGTCGCCACCCCGTCCGAGGACCCGTGGTGGTGGGACGTCCTCAAGCTCGGCCGCGAGTCCGAGCACGCCAACGCCTTCGACGTCGACTGGGCCGCCGGCGACGGCCGGATCGTGATCCCGGTCATCGGTGACGACGACGAGGACGCGATCACGGTTGTCCCGTCCGGATCAGGGGGCGAGGTCCGCTACCACGACCAGCGCTTCCCGCTCGCGCCCGGCACGAGCACCCTCGAGGAGCAGCACTACGAGCTGGTCAACTGGCGTACGGCCGACGAGGGGCTCAACTACCGCCGGTTCTTCGCGGTCAACACGCTCGCCGCCGTCCGCGTCGAGGACCCCGAGGTGTTCGCCGAGACGCACGTCGAGATCAAGCGGTGGTTCGACGAGGGCCTCGTCGACGGACTGCGGGTCGACCACCCCGACGGACTCCGCGACCCCCAGCGCTACCTCGACGACCTCGCCGCGCTCACCGGCGGCGCCTACGTGCTGGTCGAGAAGATCCTCGAGCCGGGGGAGGAGCTGCTCGCCAGCTGGGCCACCGCCGGCACGACGGGGTACGACGCCCTCGCCCTGATTGACCGCGTCCTCACCGACCCAGCCGGCGAGGCGCCACTGACGGCCCTCGAGGACCGGCTTCGTGGCGCGCCGGTCGACTGGCACGAGATGGTGCGGACGAACAAGCGAGCGGTCGCCGACGGCATCCTCCACTCCGAGGTCCTGCGGATCACGCGGGAGGTCGGTCGGGTCGCCGAGGAGGCCGACGAAGACTCCGTGGCCGACGCGATCGGCGAGCTCCTCGCCTGCTTCCCGGTCTACCGCTCCTACCTCCCCGAGGGCCGCGACCACCTCGACCAGGCTTTCGCCGCCGCACGATCGAGTCGTCCCGAGCTCGCGACGACCTTCGACCTGCTCGAGCCGGTCCTGAACGACGAGTGGGGCCAGCCGGCCCGGCGCTTCCAGCAGACCTCCGGCATGGTGATGGCCAAGGGCGTCGAGGACTGCTCGTTCTACCAGTGGTCGCGGCTCACCTCGCTCAACGAGGTCGGCGGCGACCCGTCGGTCTTCGCGGTCGGCGTCGACGACTTCCACGACGCGATGGCCGCGCGCCAGCGCGACTGGCCCGACGCGATGGTCACGCTGTCGACCCACGACACCAAGCGCGGCGAGGACGTCCGCGCCCGCATCACCGTCCTCGCGGAGGAGCCCGGTGCGTGGGAGCAGGCGCTCGACGAGCTGCTCCGGCTCGCACCCGTCCCCGACCCGGGCTTCGGGTCGCTGCTGTGGCAGGCCGTCCTCGGTGCGTGGACGCCCGACCACTTGCCCGACCTGCGGGGTCGGCTGCACGGCTACGCCGAGAAGGCGATGCGCGAGGCCGGCGACCGGACGACGTGGACCGAGCCCGACGAGGCGTACGAGGCACAGGTGCACGCCGCCGTCGACGCGGTCTTCGACGACGAGGCCGTCCGCGACGTGCTGCTCGGTCTCGCGAACCGCGTCGACCAGCCCGCGCAGGCCAACTCGCTCGCGGCCAAGCTGCTCGCGATCACCATCCCCGGCGTGCCCGACGTCTACCAGGGCAGCGAGCTCTGGGAGACCGCGCTCGTCGACCCCGACAACCGTCGTCCCGTCGACTTCGACCACCGCGCCGCCGTGCTCGCCGGCACCGCCGAGGACGACGCCGCCGCCAAGCTCCACGTCACCTGCTCGGCCCTGACCCTGCGTCGCGACCGGCCCGAGCTGTTCACCTCCTACATGCCGATCGCTGCGTCCGGTGCGGCCGCCGGCCACGTGGTGGCGTACGACCGAGGTGGCGCGATCACCGTCGTCACCCGCCTGCCCGTCGGCCAGGCCGCGAGCGGCTGGGGCGACACCACGCTCGACCTGCCCGAGGGCCACTGGCACGACGTGCTGACCGGCCTCGACACCGACGGCCGGCTGGCCGATCTCCTCGCGACGCATCCCGTCGCGCTGCTGGTGAGGAAGGACTGACCATGCACGGCCCGTACGACGTCTGGGCACCGCGGCCGGAGCGGGTCCGCCTGCTCGTGGACGGGGAGCCTGTCGAGATGACCCGCGGCGACGACGGCTGGTGGACGCCCTCCGGGCCCGTGCCGACGGACGGCACCGCGGTCGACTACGGCTACCTCCTCGACGACGACCCCGACCCGCGCCCCGACCCGCGCTCGCGTCGGCAGCCCGACGGCGTGCACGGCCTGTCGCGGCGGGACCCGACGACGTACGAGTGGCAGGACGACGCCTGGACCGGGCGCCAGCTCGCCGGGTCGGTGATCTACGAGCTGCACGTCGGCACGTTCACGCCCGACGGCACCCTCGACTCCGCGATCGACAAGCTCGACCACCTCCTCGACATCGGCGTCGACCTCGTCGAGGTGATGCCGGTCAACGCGTTCAACGGCACCCACAACTGGGGATACGACGGCGTCGCCTGGTTCGCCGTGCACGAGCAGTACGGCGGCCCGGACGCCTACCGCCGCTTCGTCGACGCCTGTCACGCGAAGGGCCTCGGTGTCGTGCAGGACGTGGTGCACAACCATTTCGGCCCGTCGGGCAACTACCTCCCGCTGTTCGGCCCCTACCTCAAGCCGGGCCGCAACACGTGGGGCGACCTCATCAACCTCGACGGCGAGGGCTCGGCGCAGGTGCGCCGCTACATCCTCGACAACGTGCGGATGTGGTTCGAGGACTTCCACGTGGACGCGCTGCGGCTCGACGCCGTGCACGCGCTCAGTGACACCTCCGAGGTGCACCTCCTCGAGGAGATGGCGATCGAGACGGCCGCGCTGTCGGCGCACCTGCGCCGGCCGCTGACGCTGATCGCCGAGTCCGACCTCAACGACACCCGGCTCGTGCGCCCGCGCGAGGCCGGTGGCCACGGCCTCGACGCCCAGTGGAGCGACGACTTCCACCACGCGGTGCACGTCGCGCTGAGCGGCGAGACGGCCGGCTACTACGCCGACTTCGAGCCCCTCGAGGCGCTGGCCAAGGTCTGCGAGCGCGGCTTCTTCCACGACGGCACGTACTCGTCGTTCCGCGAGCGCGACCACGGCGCGCCCGTCGACACCGCGACGATGCCGACCTGGCGGCTCGTGGTGACGAACCAGAACCACGACCAGATCGGCAACCGCGCCCGCGGCGACCGGCTCGCCGAGCACCTCGACGACGACCAGCTCGCCTGCGCCGCGCTGCTGACCCTCGCCGGCCCCTTCACCCCGATGCTGTTCATGGGGGAGGAGTGGGCGGCCTCGTCGCCGTTCCAGTTCTTCACCTCCCACCCCGAGCCCGAGCTCGGCAAGGCCACCGCCGACGGCCGGATCGCGGAGTTCGAGCGCATGGGCTGGGACCCGGCCGAGGTGCCGGACCCGCAGGACCCCACCACGTTCACCCGGTCCCAGCTGGACTGGGACGAGCTCGGCCAGGGGCGGCACGCCGTCGTGCTCGACTGCTACCGCCGGCTCGCCCGGCTGCGCCGTGAGCTGCCGCAGCTGACCGACCCGTCGTTCGGCTCCGTGTCCTGCACCGTCGAGGACCGCCTCTTCACGATGCGGCGCGGCGACCTGCTCGTGGTGGTCAACGCCGGTGAGACCGACGTGACGGTCGGGGTGGGGGAGCGGGACGTGCTCTTCGCGACCCCGTCGGGAGTCGAGCTGCGCGACGGCGAGCTCGCCGTCCCGCGGCACGGCGGAACAATTCTCGGACCGGTCACAACTTCTGGCTGACCGCGCGCATCTCCTTTGTGAACCGGCCTTCGGGAGCCGGCCACATACGAAGGAGATCCCATGAACCGCATGACCGCACTGGCCGCCACCGCGGCCGTCGCCGCCTCCTCGCTGGCGCTGATCGCGCCGACCGCGCAGGCCGCACCCGCCAAGGCTCGCACCTACTCGGTGACCGCGACGGCCAACACCGACGTCGCCGTGGCCAAGGAGGACACCGTCAAGGTGCGCGGCCGTGTGAGCCCGAAGGCCCGCGGCGAGAAGGTGATCCTGCAGCAGCGCGTGGGGAACAAGAAGAAGTGGGTCCAGACCGGCAAGGCCAGGATCAAGCGCAACGGCACCTACAAGCTCACCGACAAGCCCACCGCGCCCGGAAGCCGCGAGTACCGCGTGCTCAAGCCCGGCTCGAAGGGGATCAAGAAGGGCTACAGCAAGCCGGTCCAGGTCGAGGTCTACCGCTGGGAGAAGCTCGGCTACCGCACCTTCGCCGGCACCGGGTTCACCGGCACGGGCGTGACGATCGGCACCGAGTACTACAAGGCGAGCCTCGCCACCACCACGCCGGGCACCGCCGCCACCGCGGAGTTCACGCTCGGCCGCAAGTGCACCGCGCTGCGGGCGACGTACGCCCTCACCGACACCTCGCTCAGCGGCTCCAGCGGTGCCGTCACCGTCACCGCCGACGGCAAGCAGCTCGCCGTCCACTCGCTCGCTGTGGGCGCCATCGTCGCCGACGAGGAGCTCGACCTGACCGGCGTCTTCCGCCTGAAGCTCGACGCCTCCACGACTGCGACCCCGGCCGCCACCGCCGCCGTCGCGACGCCGGAGGTGCTCTGCACGCGCTGACGCGCACCTGATCCGCAGTGGCGGGCGCGACCGGGGTCACAGGCCCGGGAGTGCCCGCCGCTGCTCGTTTTCGACACTGCTCACGGCCGAGCCGTACTGTTGCCTCTTGTGGCAGGCATCGACTACGACGCAGAGATCAAGACGCTCCAGGCGACCATGAGCACCATCGGCTCGGTGCTCAACATCGACCGGATGCGCGGCGAGATCGCCGACCTCAGCGAGCAGGTCGCTGCGCCCGACCTCTGGGACGACGTGGACAGCGCCACCCGCATCACCGGCCGCCTCTCCGCGCTGCAGGGCGAGCTCGAGCGCTACACCGGTCTCGAGAGCCGCATCGAGGACCTGGGCCTGATGGTCGAGATGGCGCAGGAGGAGGGCGACGCCGACTCGCTCGCCGACTCCGAGCGCGAGCTCAACCGGATCAAGAAGTCGGTGGAGTCCCTCGAGATCCGCACGCTCCTCGCCGGTGAGTACGACGAGCGCGAGGCGATCGTGACGATCCGCTCGGGCGCCGGTGGCGTCGACGCCGCCGACTTCGCCGAGATGCTCATGCGGATGTACACGCGCTGGGCCGAGCAGCACAAGTACGGCGTCGAGGTCTACGAGGTGTCCTACGCCGAGGAGGCGGGCATCAAGTCCGCCGAGTTCGCGATCCACGCGCCCTACGCCTACGGCACCCTCTCGGTCGAGGCCGGCACCCACCGCCTGGTGCGGATCAGCCCCTTCGACAACCAGGGCCGCCGCCAGACCTCCTTCGCGGCCGTCGAGGTGGTGCCGATGCTCGAGCAGACCGACGAGATCGAGGTCGACGAGAACGAGATCCGCACCGACGTCTTCCGCTCCGGCGGCCCCGGCGGCCAGTCGGTCAACACCACCGACTCCGCGGTCCGGCTCACGCACATCCCGACCGGCATCGTCGTGTCCTGCCAGAACGAGAAGTCGCAGCTGCAGAACAAGGCGTCCGCGATGGTCGTGCTCAAGGCCAAGCTCCTCGCCCGCAAGAAGGCCGAGGAGGCCGCGCTCAAGAAGGACCTCAAGGGCGACGTGCAGGCCAGCTGGGGCGACCAGATGCGCAACTACGTGCTCAACCCCTACCAGGTCGTCAAGGACCTGCGGACCGGCCACGAGTCCGGCAACCCCAGCGCCGTCTTCGACGGCGACCTCGACGACTTCATGGAGGCCGGCATCCGCTGGCGCCGGGGCGCCGACAAGGTCGACGCCTGAGGCCTGCGATGACCTCTTGGGACGACGTCCGCGGCCGGCTCGAGGACGAGCTCCGCACGCTCGACGACGCCTCGTTCGTCGTGGTGGCGGAGCCGGAGCCGCCGCGCCCTCCGGCCCGCGGGCTGCTGCACCGTCGGCCCGCGGCCGCACCGGTCCGCTACGTCCAGGTGAGGCGCGACGGCGAGCACTGCTACGCCGAGTGCGTCGGCGCCACCTCCTTCGGCGGTGACTGGGACGTCGACGACGCCACCCACGCACGGCTGCGCGAGCTCGGCTGGCGCGTGCCCGGCGACGAGGACCCGTCCGGTGTGGAGCCGTCCTACCCGCACTACTGGAAGCTGCTGCCCCGCATCGAGGCCGACCGGGTCGCGTCGCTGTGTGCCGACTCGCTCGCGTTGCTCGGTGCCGACGCGTCGACCCTGCAGTGGCGCAGGGAGAGCTAGCGAGCGGCGCCGGGTCGCCTCAGCCGGCCGGCTCGAGGGCCTCCGGCGGCAGCGCGGTGGTGAAGACGCGGTAGAGGCTGGTGGCCGACACGGGGAGCAGGGCGTCGTCCTCGTCGACCACGAGCAGGCCGTCGGCGGCGTCCGCCACCACCAGGTCGCGGTGCTCACCGGCCCAGTGCACGCGCAGTCGCCACGCCGACGTGGCCCCGACCTCGCGCAGCGCCTCGTGGCGTACGTCGTCGTCCGCGGACAGCAGCCGCGAGGTCGCACCAGCCGGCGCGGGGCGCCGCTCGGCAGCGGTCCCGCGCCGCGGGCCGGTCCGGGTGGTCCGTGCGAGCGCGGCGGCGAGGTGGGCCTGCGGGAGCTCCATCAGCTGGTGCAGCCCGGGGCGTACGGCGAGCACCGCCACGGTGCGCTCGCGGTCCACCGCGAAGCGGTGCTCGAGCACGACGGCCCCGGCGACGCGCACCTCCACCCTGACCAGCGGGTCGCGCAGGGTGTCGAGCGACGGCAGCAGCGCGGCCCGCGCGAGCGTGTCGCGGTCCTCCGCACCGAGGTCGTCGCCCAGCAGGCCCGCGAGCCCGGCATCGTCGACCCGGACCGCCGCACCGTCGAGGGTGATCACGAAGGCTCCCCGTCGCCCGGCTCGGCGGACGACGCGGCCGGCGCGCCGGTGAGCGGCTGCCACCCGGCCGCGACCGCCGCGAGCTCGTCGGCCAGGGCGTCGTAGGACCAGGTCTCCACGGTCGCGGTCAGGGTCCAGCCGCGGTCGCCGTCGGCGACGAACCACTGCTCCATCGTCAGGGCCCGGGCCTTGCCGTCGACGTGGTGTGCCAGGCGTCGACCGCCCGGCTGCCCGTCGACGTCGATGCGCTCGAGGTCGAGGAGGAGGTAGTCGCGCAGCATCGTCGGCAGCACCTCGTCGGAGCCCACCTGCCAGTCGCGGAAGGTGAGGCCGCCAAGGTCGTCGCGGGTGAGCACCAGGTTGGCCCGGAAGCGGTCGGGGCGCTCGAGCTCGAGCGGCTGCACCGCCGTCCACAGCGTGCCGGGGGTCGGTCGAGCCAGCTTGTCCCACCCCTGCGGCACGCCGGGCGGCGAGAACGGGACGTCAGCCACGCGGGCTCCGCTCGCGATACCAGCGAGGCTGGAACGCAGCGGGCACGGGCAGCGGCAGGGCGGCCCAGGCGAGCCAGGTCAGCAGCCCGACGGCGAGCAGCACGACGCCCGGCCACGCGGGCAGGTCGGCCGCCTCGGCCCCTCCGACGAGCGAGCCGCCCACGAGGGCCACGGCGAGCGCGGGCCAGAGGATGAGGACGTTGCGCTGCGCGAAGTCGCGATGGGTCCCGCGCGCCCACCGGCGCGCGTCGGGAGTGCGGCCCAGGCGCTGCCAGGCGTTGAAGCCGGCGAGGGCGAGGCCGCCGAGGAGCATGAGGACGTAGATCATCGTCATCAGTCCCAGAAGCTGATCGCGTCGCCGACGTCGGAGAGCGCGTCCCCGGCGTCGTAGAGCCGGTCGCCGGCCCAGTCGGCTGCCGCGTCGGCGGCGTCGCCGACGGGGTCGAGGATGGCCTGGCCGACCTCGGAGCCGACGAACCCGCCGACGGCCCCACCGACGATGCCGCCCACCACGCCGCCGACGACCGTGCCGACTCCGGGGCAGATCGCCGTACCGATGGCGCCACCGGCCCACGCACCGCCCTGGGCGCCCGCCCACGCACCGGCCGCGGTGGTCGCGCCCATGGTCGCGGCCCGCGTGCCCTGCTCGACGTCGCCCATCGACGGGTCGTCGGCGTCGGCCTGCCACTGGTTCCACCCGGCGCTGACGGCGGTGACCACGGTGCCTGCGCGTCCCGCCCACCTGCCGGCGGTGGCCCAGCCGTTGCGGGTGGCCGCGCTGTAGGGGGTGGCGTGGAAGTTGTCGCTCTTGCCGGCCGCCCAGGCGCGCTGCCAGAAGGTCATCCCGCTCGCGCTGGCGAAACGACCGTTGATCCGCGGCTGGAAGATGCCGTAGCGACCGTTGACCATCCAGCCGATCCCGGCGCCGAGCCCGAGGCCGCCGAGGCCGAAGAGCCACGAGGCGATGTCGTCGCCGTCGGCGAAGTCGGGCGGGAGGAAACCGAGGCGCTGCAGGAGGTCGACCACGAAGCCGTCGCCGGTGGACTTCTTGATCCCGTCGCCGAGGTGCTGGTGCGCCTCCTGCTCCTTGGTCCGGGCGGCGTCGGCGATCTCGACCGCCTCGTTCCACGCCGTGACCACGTCGTTGTGGGCCGTGACCTGATCGGGGGTCGCGTCCGTCGCCGGCGCGGCGGGCCGCACGAGTGACTCCCCGCTGGTGCGGACGCCGCCGGCGACGCCGACGCTGCGCGCCTCGGCCATCTTCGACTCGACTGCGGTGAGCTCCCCGGCGAAGTGGGTGAGTGCCGTCCCGAGCGTCTCGAGGCGGCGGTCGAGCTCGCGCAGGTCCTTGACCGCACCCTCCACGCGGGTCTCGAAGGCGATCCCGGCCCGCCCCTCCCACGTGCTGGCGGTCCGCGCCGCGCGACGCACGTCGTCGACGGCGGTGGTGATCGTGGTGCGAGCGGTGCCGACGTCCGTGGCCGCGGTGCGGCACGACGCCGGGTCGCCGTGGACGACGAGGTCGAGGAGGTCGCTCACGGGACCAGCCCCTGCGCTCGCTGGTGCGACGCGTCGGCGGACGCCCGGTCGGTGGCGCGGACGTCGGCCGCGGTGGTGCGCACGGACTCGGCCATCGAACCGGCCTCCTGAGCGACCGCGGTCACCGCCTCGGCGAGCGAGGCGAGCGCCGTGGCGGCCTCGTCCGTGGACACGCCCGCGTCGGGCCGGGTGCGCAGCGCGGGCGCGGCGTCGGCGAGGTCGGTGCCGGTGGTCTCGAGGATGAGCGCCGCCGAGTCCAGGGCAGCGGGGTCCAGCTGCAGCGTCATGGGATCGATCCTCCCACCCGGGCGTGGTCCCAAACCTCGGCCTCACCCTGCGCTACCCCTGCGCTACCCCTGCGCTCACTCCCAGGGGATGCGCAGCCAGTCGTCCATCACGCGCGCGACGTCGTCGGCCACCCCGGCGGGCATGGCGTCCGCGGCACCCGTCACCCCGGTGACCATCGCGCGGTCGCCGACCGCGTGGAGCCAGAGCGCGCCGTGTCCGTCGTCGCCACCCGAGTCGTACGTCACCAGGGTGACGCCCGCGGCGACGGTCGCGACCGACATCCGGGGGTCGGTGCAGGAGCGCAGCTCGTCCAGCATGCGCTGGACGTTGGCAGGACCCGTGGCCTCGTCCTCGAAGCCACCGATCATCCACGAGACGCCCATCGGTGTCCCTGAGCTCGAGCTGCCGACGTTGCCGGAGTCGACCTGAGCGGACAGGCACGGGATGTTGGGGATGGTCGTCGCAGAGGCCGGCGTCGCGGCCTTCCAGCCCGCGAGCGCTCGGGTGAGGTCGCTGTCCATCACCGGCGGTAGCTGCGGAATCTGGCTCGGGTCGGCGGCGTAGGGATCGCCCGTCGCCGACTCCTGCATCTCGCCCGAGCGCAGGCCGGCGACGACCGCCTCGGCGACTCGGTCGGCGGCGGGGCCGGGGGCCACGCCGGCGCGTCCGGCGAGCTCGAGGGTGATCCGCTCCGCACCGATCCGGGCCGTCCAGACGTCGGTGACGCTGGATCCCTCGTTGGTGGGCGCCTCGGAGTAGTGCCGGACCTCGATCCCGTCGACCGTCGTGGTGGTCGCGCCGCGGCAGGTCGCGTAGGCACGTGCCTGCGCGGTCTCGGCCGTGGTGGTGTCGGCATAGGTGGCGAACATCGCGGTGGCCATGGCGAACTCGCTGCCGACGAACCGCGACATCCCCCACGCGACCTGCGGCGGCTGATCCATCGTGGTGGAGCTCCCGAGGCACTCAGGCACCGAGAAGCTGCCGCCGCCCTTGGGCGAGTTCGGCGCCCACGGCTCCCAGCCAGAGAGCCATCCCTCGGTGGCGGTCTCCAGTGCCGCGGCGTCGAGCGGGGCGGACGCGCCGTTGGCCGCCACCCCGTCGACGCTCGCGGACATCATCCGCGGAACGGCGAGCCCGCCACCCACCACGACGAGGGTGGCGAGCGCGACGGCCCCCACCTTCGTACGACGGCGGGAGCGGGCGGTCGCCATCGCGGCGGCGGCCCCGGGGCCGTGGGTGTGGGCGAGGTCGCGCGTCAGGGAGTCGAACGCGCGGTCGAGCTGGTCGAGGTCAGACATGGGTGGGAGCTCCGTTCGGCTCGTCGGCCTGCTGGTCGGTGAGGAGTGCTGCGAGGGCGGTGCGGCCGCGGGAGAGGCGGGCCTTGACGGTCCCGACCGGGCAGTGCTCGATGCGGGCGACCTCGGCGAGGGGAAGGTCGGCGAGGTGGTGCAGGACGATCGCGCGGCGCTGGGCCTCGGGGATCTCCTGGAGCGCCCGGACGAGTGCGGTCGAGGTCTCGTCGGGCGGGTCGACCACCTGTTCGCGCCGGTTGCGGGCGAACCACGCCGACGCGACCTTGCTGCGCCGCCAGCGGCTCACCGCCAACCGCGTCGCGACCTGGCGCACCCAGGCCGCCGGCTGGTCGTAGCGCGACACCTTCGTCCACTGCGACCACGCCTTCACGTAGGCCTCCTGGGCGACCTCCTCGGCGGCGCCGCGGTCGCCTGTGAGGGCGTACACGACCGCCAGCGTCCGCGGCCACGTGGCGGAGTAGAACTCCGCGAAGTCGCCCTCGGCCCCGTCACGCATGCAGATCCCCTCGTCGTCTCGCTGTCACCACCCAACACGCTGGGGTCCGCGGCACGGTTGCACGCACCCCGCGGGTTTTCGGGAACTCACGCACCCCTCACGTAGCCTCGATGCGTGATTCGCTTCGAGAAGGTCACCAAGACCTATCCCGGCCACCCCCACCCGGCGCTCGACAACATCTCGGTCGACGTCGAGAAGGGGGAGTTCGTCTTCCTCGTCGGCTCGTCGGGCTCCGGGAAGTCGACGTTCCTGCGCCTCGTGCTGCGGGAGTACCGGCCGACCACGGGGCGGGTCTACGTCGCCGGCAAGGAGATCAACCGGCTGGCCAGCTGGAAGGTCCCGCGGCTGCGTCGCGACATCGGCACCGTCTTCCAGGACTTCCGCCTGCTCCCCAACAAGACGGTCACCGAGAACGTCGCCTTCGCGCTCCAGGTCATCGGCAAGTCGCGCAAGGAGATCAAGGACGTGGTCCCCGAGACCCTCGAGCTTGTGGGCCTCACCGGCAAGGGCGACCGGATGCCCGACGAGCTGTCCGGCGGCGAGCAGCAGCGCGTCGCGGTCGCGCGCGCGTTCGTGAACCGGCCGATGATCCTCATCGCCGACGAGCCGACCGGAAACCTCGACCCGACCACCTCGGTCGGCATCATGAAGCTCCTCGACCGCATCAACCGCACCGGGACGACCGTGGTGATGGCCACCCACGACTCCAGCATCGTCGACCAGATGCGCAAGCGCGTCATCGAGCTCGAGAACGGTCACGTCGTACGCGACCAGGCGCAGGGCGTCTACGGCCACCAGGTCTGACCCCGAGCCGGTCCCCGCACACCTCCCCACAGATCGAGAGCCCCTCCTCCATGCAGCTTCGTTACGTCTACACCGAGCTCGGCCAGGGCTTGCGACGCAACCTGTCCATGCACCTCGCGGTGATCCTGACGCTCTTCGTCTCCCTCACCCTCGTCGGCATGGGCGTGCTCTTCCAGCAGCAGGCCACCAAGGCGGCCGACCAGTGGGGCAACCAGCTCCAGATCACGGTGTTCCTGTGCCGCAACGGCGACAGCAACCCGGTCTGCCCGAGCGCGGTGACCGACGCGCAGAAGACCGACATCGAGGCGGTGGTGCAGGACAACCCCGAGGTCGCCGACTACCACTTCGAGTCCAGCGAGACCGCGCTCGGCAAGGCCAAGGAGCTCTACGGCGAGGAGCTGTTCTCCGGCGACAACCCGGCCATCACCGCCGAGGACATGCCGCAGACCATTTGGATCACGCTGGAGGACCCCGAGCAGTTCGAGGGGATCACCTCCGCCGTGCAGGGCCTGGACGGCGTCTCGCGCGTGCAGGACATGCGCAAGGTGATCGCGCCGATCCTCGGCGCCCTGAGCATGCTGCAGTGGGTGGCCCTCGTGACGGCCGCCGTCCTGGTCTTCGCGGCCCTGCTCCTGGTCGCCAACACGATCCGGCTCGCGGCCTTCGCGCGCCGCAAGGAGATCGGCATCATGCGCCTCGTCGGCGCCTCCACCCTCTACATCGCGCTGCCGTTCCTCCTCGAGGCGCTGGTGACCGCGATCATCGGCGTCGTGCTCGCCGGGGGAGCGCTCGCGGCGGTCCAGCAGTTCGGCATCGAGGGCCGTGGCGACGACACCTTGAAGTTCATCCCGTGGATCGGCTGGGACGAGTTCTGGCTCGCCGCGGCGGCCGTCGGGATCCTCGGTCCGCTGCTCACCCTGCTTCCGACACTCGTGCTGACGAGGAAATACCTCAAAGTCTGAGCCGCGGGGGTTAGCGTTCGATCGTTCTCTTCCCCGAACGAAGGCTTTCCGGTGCGTTCCTTCCCCCGTACCGCTCAATCCCGCATGGCCGCAGCACTCGTCGTGGTCATGGCGCTGGGCGTCTCCGCGGCGCACGCCGACGACCTCAAGGACAAGCAGCGCCAGATCGACCGCCAGGTCAAGGGCGCCCGTGCCGACCTCGACGCCTCCAGCTCGCAGCTGCGCAAGGCGGCCGCCCGCCTGGAGGCAGCGCACCAGGAGCTGGACGTCGCCAAGACCCGCCTCGCCACCGCTCGCGGCAAGGTCGAGGTGGCCCAGGAGCGCGACGCCGAGATGCAGGCCGAGCTGGCCCAGGCCGAGGCCGACCTCGTCGAGGCGGAGGCTGCGCTCGACCAGGGGCAGGTCGACCGCGAGGAGCAGCGCCACAAGGTCGCCAACACCATCGCCGACATGTACTCCGAGGGCGACCCCGACCTGATCGCCTTCTCCTCGATGCTCGACGCCGTGTCGGCCGAGGACCTCACCCGCCGCGACGGCGTGCGCGACGTGATCGTGGGCCAGGAGGCACGCGCCTACGACCAGCTCAAGGCCGCCGAGGTGCTGCTCGAGGTGACCGAGGAACAGGTCGCCGACGCCCGCGACGAGGTGGCCGACCAGCGGGAGGCCGCAGCCGAGCACCTCGAGGTCATGCAGGAGCTCGAGACCGAGCAGCAGGCCGCCAAGGACTCCGTGGTCGCCCTGGTGGTCGAGCGGCGCGAGGCGCGGGTCGACGCGCGGGAGGCGCGGGCCGAGGACCTCGTCAAGCTCCGCAAGCACATCAAGCAGCAGGACCGGATCGAGGAGATGCTCCGCAAGCGGGCCGCGCTCCAGCTCGCCCGGGCACGCGCCCGGGCACGTGCCCAGGCCGCCTCGGCCCCCGGCGGTCCGTCCGCCGGCCTGCTCGCCATGCCGGTCGACGGCTACGTCACCTCGCCCTTCGGCTACCGCACGCACCCGATCTACCACTACTGGGGCCTGCACGACGGCGTCGACTTCGGAGGTGGCTGCGGTACGCCGCTGCGCGCTGCGGCACCGGGCAAGGTGATCGCGTCCTACTGGAGCGCCGTCTACGGCAACCGGCTGGTCGTCGACCACGGCGTGCTCGGCGGCAAGGGCATCGCCACGATCTACAACCACGCGAGCGGCTACACCGTCGGCGTGGGCGACCAGGTGGCCGAGGGCCAGGTCCTGGGCTACGAGGGCGACACCGGCTGGTCCACCGGCTGCCACCTCCACTTCACGGTGATGGCCAACGGCCAGGCCGTCGACCCGATGAACTGGTTCTGATGCACGCCTCGGCCTGAACTGGTTGGACACGCTCTGGGACAATGGACCCATGGCGAAGGAGCAGGGCCAGAAGATGGTCGCGCAGAACAAGAAGGCGCGCCACGACTACCACATCGAGGACACCTGGGAGGCCGGCCTCGTCCTGATGGGGACCGAGGTGAAGTCCCTGCGGATGGGGCGTGCGTCCCTCGTCGACGGCTTCGCCGAGATCGACAACGGCGAGGCGTGGCTCCTCGGCGTCCACATCCCGGAGTACAGCCAGGGCACGTGGACCAACCACGCCGCCCGCCGCCGTCGCAAGATGCTGCTCAACCGCGCCGAGATCGACAAGATCGAGCGCAAGATCACCGACAAGGGCTACACGATCATCCCGCTCTCGCTCTACTTCAAGGACGGCCGGGCCAAGGTCGAGATCGCCCTCGCCAAGGGCAAGAAGTCCTACGACAAGCGCCACACGCTCGCCGAGCGGACGGCCAACCGCGAGAAGGTGGAGGCGGTGCAGCGGAGGCTCAAGGGCCACCGGGATTGAGCGCCGTGACTGACTCCGAGTCAGCCCGCGTCCGCGCGTTCACCGACGCGCTCGGCCTCCCGGGCCTCCAGGACGTCCACACCCACTTCCTGCCGCCGCGGGTGATGGCCAAGGTGCGCGCGCAGTTCGACGCCGCCGGTCCGCTGATCGGTCGGGCGTGGCCGCTGCACTACCGCGCCGACGACGACGTCCTCGTCGAGACGCTGCGCTCGTTCGGCGTACGCCGCTTCACCGCGCTGCCCTACGCCCACAAGCCCGACATGGCCGAGTTCCTCAACGACTGGGCCGCCGGCTTCGCGGCGCGGGTGCCCGAGGCCGCGGTGTGCGGCACGTTCTTCCCCGAGCCCGGCGTGACGGCGTACGTCACCTCCCGCACCGAGTCGGTCCAGGTCTGGAAGGTGCATGTGCAGGTCGGCGCGTTCACCGTCACCGACCCGCTGCTCGACGACGCGTGGGGCGTCGTCGCCGAGGCCGGCACGCCGGTCGTGCTGCACGCCGGCAGCGGGCCGGTCCCCACCGAGCACACCGGCCCCGACCCGGTGGCCGCGCTGCTCCGCCGCCACCCGCGGCTGCGACTCGTGATCGCGCACGCGGGCGCGCCGGAGTACGCCGAGTTCCTCGCCTTGGCGGAGACCTTCGAGCGGGTCGCGCTCGACACGACGATGGCCTTCACACCGTTCTTCGACGAGATGGGCGGCGCCTACCCGTCGGAGCTGCTCCCGCGGCTGCGCGACCTCGGGCTCGCCGGGAAGGTCCACCTCGGCAGCGACTTCCCCCACATCCCCTACCCCTACGCCGACCAGGTCGACGCGCTCGCGCGGCTGGAGCTGGGGGAGGAGTGGCTGCGCGCGGTGTGCTGGGACAACACCGTCGCCGTCCTCGGCTGACCGCGCGAGGAAGTGCCCGGTCGGCGCGGCGGTGGTCTGGACATCCGGGAAGAAGTCGAGGCGAAATGCTTGACGGTGGATAAGTAAGTGCGATGAACTAACTAATGTGACTCCGCACACTCCGGTCGGCCGCCCACTGCGGCCCCAGGGCAAGCTCCTCCAGGAAGACGCCCGCCGCCACCACCGCTCGCTGCTGCTCCAGCAGCTCTTCCGCGACGGTCCGGCGAGCCGCGCCGACCTGGCCCGGGCCAGCGCGCTGACCCGCGTCACGGTGTCCGACCTGGTCGGGGAGATGGTCGCCGAGGGCCTGGTCACCGAGCTCGGCGCTCCGGAGGGGTCGCGTGTCGGCAAGCCCCCGATGCTCGTCGGCCTCGCCGCCGACTCGCACCACATCATCGGCCTCGACCTGTCGGAGACCGACTCGATGTCGGGCGCGGTGGTCAACCTCGCCGGCACCGTCCTGGCCCGCCACGAGGTCCACGTCGACGGCGCCGAGGGGGAGCAGGCCGTGGAGCTCGTGCTCCGGCTCGCCACCGAGCTGATCGCGATGACCGACCGGCCGGTGCTCGGCATCGGCGTCGGCAGCCCGGGTGTCGTCGACACGTCCGGCACGGTCATCGACGCCCCCAACCTGGCGTGGACCGACACCCCGCTCGCGGCCCGGCTGGCGGCGGCCCTCGACCTCCCGGTCTTCGTCGCCAACGACGCCAACACCGCGGTCCTCGGCGAGCACACCTTCGGCGAGTCCGGCGACGGCGGCCTGATGGTGGTGCGGGTCGGTACGGGTGTCGGCGCCGGCTTCGTGCTCGGCGGCTCCCTGCTGCACGGCCACCTCGGCGCCGCCGGTGAGATCGGGCACGTCGTGGTCGACCCCGACGGCGAGCGCTGCGCGTGCTCGCGCACCGGCTGCCTCGAGACCGTGCTGGCCGCCCCGCGGCTGCGGCGTACGGTCGCCGCCCCCGGCGTCGACGCGCCCGGCGCCCTGGCCGACGTCGGCCGTCGGCTCGGTGAGGTGCTCGCACCCATCGTGGCCGCCCTCAACCTGCACGAGATCGTGCTGAGCGGCCCCGCGGAGCTGCTCGACGGACCGCTGCTCGACGCAGCCGACCGGACCATCCGCGAGCGGACGATGCCGATCAGCTCCACGGGGCTGGCCGTCCGCACCTCCAAGCTCGGCGAGGACGTCGTGGTCGTGGGAGCGGCCGTGCTCGTGCTCGCTGGAGAGCTGGGCGTCTCGTGAGCGCCCTGACACCCACCGATGAGAGGAACACTGTGGTGCGCAGCAGGAAGTACCGAATGAAGTCACTGACCGGTGTGGCCGTCGCGGCGCTCGCGCTGACCACGTTGGCCGCCTGCGGGAGCGACGACGAGGGAGGGTCCGGGGACGGCGGGGACGGCGGTCCGGAGACGGCCGACATCCGCGTCTGGCTCAACGGCACGGACACCCCGCAGGAGGCGCGCGACTGGCTGAAGGAGACCTTCGAGGAGGACCACCCCGGCTCCACGCTGACGATCGAGCAGCAGGAGTGGGACGGCCTGGTCGAGAAGCTCACGACCGCCCTGTCGAGCGAGTCCGAGACCCCCGACGTGGTCGAGATCGGCAACACCCAGGCGCCGACCTTCACCTCGGCCGGCGCGTTCTCGCCGCTCACCGACGAGCTCGACGACCTCGGCGGCGACGACCTGCTGCCGGGCTTCGTGGAGGGCGCCACGGTCGACGGGGAGACCTACGCCGTCCCCTACTACGCCGGCTCGAAGTACATCTTCTACCGCAAGGACCTCTTCGAGAAGGCGGGCCTCGAGGTGCCCACCACGCTGGACGAGTTCGTCCAGGCGGCGATCACGCTGAAGCAGGAGAACCCCAAGCCGGCGAACTTCTCGGGCTTCTGGTTCCCCGGCCAGGACTGGCGCAACGGCGCCGCCTTCGTCTGGGCCGCCGGCGGCGACCTCGCCACCGACGACGGCGGCGAGTGGACCGGCGCCCTCTCCTCCCCCGAGTCCGTCGCAGGTCTCGAGACGGCGCAGGAGCTCTTCACCCAGGCCTCGGGTGCGCCCAAGGACGGCAACGAGGCCGACCCGTGGACGCCGTTCTGCGCGGGCGAGGTCGGCATGATGTCGACGCCCGGCTGGGTCAAGGGCCTGCTGGAGGACCCGGAGACCGGCTGCCCCGACGGCTTCGCCAAGGAGGTCGGCGTCTTCGCGATGCCCGGCGCCGACGGCTCGCCCGCCCCGGTGCTGCTCGGTGGCTCCGACATCGCGGTCGCCGCGAAGTCCGCCAACCAGGACCTCGCCGAGGAGGCCGTCGCGCTGATGCTCAGCGAGGACTACCAGACGATCATGGCCGGGGCCGGGCTCACGCCCGCCCGCACGTCGCTGGCGTCCCTGCTCGGTGACGACGAGTACGCCGCCGCGACGCAGGAGGCCGCGTCCAACGCCAAGCTCACCCCGGCCGCACCGGGCTGGGCCAACGTCGAGGGCTCGCGCGTCCTGGAGGACCTCTTCAGCGCCATCGCCCAGGGCGGTGACGTCCAGGAGCTCGCGACCAAGGCCGACGAGCAGATGGGCAGCCAGCTCAACGGCTGAGCAGTTCAGCCAGGCAGAGCAGGACCGGCGGGGGCGGCGTGAGTCGCTGCCCCCGCCGCTGCCTGCCCGCAGTCCAGAATCAGACCAGCCCGAGCAGGGGAGGAGGACCACGATGAGAACCACCCCACGCCGTTCTGCTCCCCCGCTGCGCTCCTCCGAAGAACGACGCGGGGACCCCGGAAAGGCCGACACCGCCCGGCGCGGCCGCCGCACCCCGCTGCCGTACGCCCTCGTCCTCCCCGCGGCCCTCGCGCTGGCCCTCGCGCTGGGCTACCCGCTGGTGCGCCAGGTCGTGCTGTCCTTCCAGGACTTCGGGCTCGCGCAGCAGTTCGGCCGCCCGCCCGAGTGGGTCGGCCTCCGGAACTACCGGGACCTCGTCGGCGACGGCTACCTCTGGCGGGTCACGCTCCGCTCGATCGCCTTCTGCCTCGTCAACGCGGCGCTCACGATGCTGGTCGGCGTCGGGCTCGCCCTGCTGATGCGCCACATGGCGCGCGGCGTACGACTGCTCGTGCAGACCGGGCTGCTGCTCGCGTGGGCGATGCCGGTGGTCGCGTCGCTGACGGTGTGGCAGTGGCTCTTCGACACGCAGTACGGCGTGATCAACCACCTGCTCACCCAGCTCGGTCTCGACTACGCCGGCCACCCCTGGCTGCTGAGGCCGCTGTCGTTCTTCTTCGTGGCCACCGTGATCGTGGTCTGGATGAGCGTGCCGTTCGTCGCATTCACGGTGTACGCCGCCCTGACGCAGCTCCCCGAGGAGCTGCTCGAGGCCGCCGAGATCGACGGCGCCGGTGCGTCGTCGCGGTTCCGTCACGTCGTGCTGCCGACGATCCGCCCCGTGCTGCTGGTCGTCGGGCTGCTGCAGGTGATCTGGGACCTGCGCGTCTTCACCCAGATCTTCCTGCTGCAGGAGGCCGGCGGCAGCGCCCGCGACACCAACCTGCTCGGCACCTACATCTACCGGCTCGGCATCGGCGGCGGCGAGTTCGGCATGTCCGCGGCGGTCGCGATGTTCATGCTGGCGTTGACGGTCGTCCTCACCGCCCCCTACGTCCGCACGATGCTCAAGCAGGAGGCCGAGACATGAACACCCCACGACGTTCTTCGCCTCCCCCGCTTCGCTCCTCCGCCGAACAACGCCGCGGGGACCCCGTATGAGCCGCCCGACCCCGCCCGCGCTGCGTGCCGTCGCCAACTCGGTCGGCGTGCTCGCGTTCCTCGTCGCTGCCTTCCCGGTCTACTGGATGGTCAACAGCTCGTTCCTCGACCGCAACGAGATCCGCAACCCGGTGCCGACCTGGGTGCCGTTCGGCGGCGACCTCGACAACTTCCGGACCGTCTTCGCGACCGACCAGTTCGTCAACGCGCTCCGGGTCAGCCTGATGGTGACCGGGCTGACGATCGTCGTCGCGCTGGCCTTCGCGTTCGTCGCGGCCGTCGCGGTGTCGCGCTTCCGCTTCCGCGGCCGGATGTCGTTCATCGTGACCCTGCTGGTGATCCAGATGATCCCGGTCGAGGGACTCTTCATCTCCCAGTACAAGATGCTCGAGGCGGTCGACCTGCTCAACACGGTGGTCGGCCTGACGCTCGTGTACGTCGCCTCGGTGCTGCCCTTCACGATCTGGACGCTGCGCGGCTTCGTCGCCGGCGTCCCCTACGAGCTGGAGGAGGCGGCGATGATGGACGGCTGCTCGCGCCCGCAGGCGTTCTTCCGGGTCACGCTGCCGCTGCTCGCTCCCGGCCTGGTGGCCACCGGGGTCTTCGGCTTCATCCAGGCGTGGAACGAGTTCACCCTCGCCCTGGTCGTGATGACCCGCGAGGACCAGCGCACCCTGCCGCTCTGGCTCTCGACCTTCACCGACGTCAACCGCGGCACCGACTGGGGCGGCATCATGGCCGGCTCCACCCTCATCGCCGTGCCGGTGATCATCTTCTTCCTCGTCGTGCAGGGGCGGATGGTCAGCGGGCTCACGACAGGCGCCGTGAAGGGATGAGCCGATGATCGAAGGCACCGACGTCCGCGCCCTCGCGCTCAGCGTGCTGCTGCCCGGCTTCGCGGGCACCACGCTCCCCGACGACTACCGCGAGCTGCTCGAGCACGGGCTCGGCGGGGTCTGCTACTTCGGCAGCAACACCGCCGACGGCCCCGACGCCCTGGCTGCGCTCAGCAGGGCGATCACGGCCGCCAACCCGCACGCGGTCGTCGCGATCGACGAGGAGGGCGGCGACGTCAGCCGCCTGCACACGCGCGAGCCGAGCCCGGTGCTGGGTGCCGCCGCGCTGGGTGCGGTCGACGACCTCGTGCTCACCGAGGACGTCGGCCGCTGGGTCGGCACCGAGCTCGCCGCCGTCGGCGTCACCCTCGACCTCGCCCCGGACGCCGACGTCAACAGCGACCCCGACAACCCGGTGATCGGCACCCGCAGCTTCGGTGCCGACGCGTCGAGCGTCGCTGCGCACACGGCTGCCTGGACGCGCGGGCTGCAGTCGACCGGTGTCGCCGCCTGCGCGAAGCACTTCCCGGGCCATGGCGACACCTCCACCGACAGCCACCTCGCGCTCCCGCGGATCGAGGTGGACGTCGACACGCTGGTGGCGCGCGAGCTCGTGCCCTTCGCCGCCGCGGTGCGGGCCGGTGTCGCTGCGGTGATGACCTCGCACATCGTCGTACCCGCCCTCGACCCGGACGGGCCCGCGACGCTCAGCCCGCGGGTGCTGGGCGTGCTGCGCGAACGGCTGGGCTTCGACGGGGTCGTCGTGAGCGACGCGCTCGACATGGCCGGTGCCTCCGCGGCCACGGGCGTGCCCGAGGCGGCCGTACGCGCCCTGGCCGCCGGCTGCGACCTCCTCTGCATCGGTCCCGACAAGCCCGCGTCCCTGGTGGTCGACATCAGGGACGCGATCGTGGACGCGGTCGACGCCGGCCGGCTCACGACTGCCCGGCTCACCGAGGCGGCCCGACGCGTACGGGCGATGCGCGTGGTGGGTGCGGACCGGGCCGAGCCCGACCGACGCCGCCAGGTCGAGGCGTCGATCTCCGCGCTCGACGTCGACGGCGACCTGCCCGACCTCACCGGCGCGCTCGTCGTGAGCGTCGAGACCGTCGCCAACATCGCGGTCGGCGCCGTGGCGTGGGGGCTCGAGCCGGACCACCGGGTCGACCCGTCGGCGACCGGCCTGCACGCCGCCGTCGTCGCGGACGGCGTACCCCTCGTCGTGCAGGTGCGCGACGCCCACCGGCGCCCCGACGTGATCGACCTCCTGCGCTCGATCGCGGCCGAGGGCCGTGCGGCCGTGGTCGTCGAGTGGGGCTGGCCGGGGACGTGTGACGTCGGGCTTGCGAGGATCAGCACACGCGGCTCGTCCGGACCGGGCGTGGCCGCGGTGACGGAGCTGTTGCGAGAGGCAGGGTGGGCGCGGTGAGCGCAGGTGCACGGTCCGTCGGCCTCGACATCGGCGGCACCAAGACGCACGGCGTCGTGCTGGCCCAGGACGGGTCGATCCTCGCCCAGGTGCGGAGGTCCACCCGACCCGGCGCCGACGGCGTCGTCGACACCGCTGCACGCGTGTTCGCGGCGCTGGGTCGCGAGGTCGGCGAGGAGCTGACCGGTCCCGTCGGGGTCGGCGTGCCCGGCCTCGTCGACGTCGAGCGCGGGATGCTGCGCCACGCCGTCAACCTCGACGTCAACGGCGACGACCTGCCGCTGCGCGACCTGCTGGCCGAGCGCCTCGGCGTGCCGGTCGTGCTGGAGAACGACGTCAACGCGGCGGCGCTCGCGGCCCGCGCCCTCGTCGACGCGGACGACGTCGTCTACCTCAGCGTCGGCACCGGCCTGGCCGCCGGACTGGTGCTCGACGGCCGCCTGCGGCGCGGCGAGCACGGAGCCGCCGGCGAGATCGGCCACCTGCCCGTCGACCCCGGTGGTGCGACCTGCGGCTGCGGGCAGGTCGGCTGCCTCGAGACCATCGCGTCCGGTCGGGCCCTCGCCGAGGCGTGGCCCACGCCGGACGGCCCGCCTGCCGCCGACCTGTTCGCCGCGGCCGCCGCCGGTGACGTCAAGGCCGTCGCGGTCCGCGACCGGTTCTGCTGGGGCGTCGCGAGCGCGGTCCGCGCCCTCTGCCTGACCATCGACCCCGAGCGGATCGTGCTCGGAGGCGGGGTGGCCGAGGTGGGCGAACCGCTGCGGGAGCAGGTGGTGCTCCAGCTGCGGGCGCTGGGGGAGGGGTCGCCCTTCCTCGCCTCGCTGAGGCTGGCCGACCGGATCAGCATGGTGCCGCTGCACTACCCGGTCGCCGCCGTGGGCGCCGCTCTGGTCGCCGCAGGCTGACTCCGCCAACCGCGCGCTCGCTAGGTTGTGGCCGTGTCCGGTACCTGGATCGACGTCCTGCTCGTCCTCGCCTTCATCCTCGTGGGCGGTGTGTTCGCGGCGACCGAGATCGCGCTGGTCTCGCTGCGCTCCGGCCAGGTGGACCGCCTCGACAACGAGGGCGGCCGCGGGCACGCCGTCGCCTCGCTCGCCCGCGACCCCAACCGGTTCCTGTCCGCGGTGCAGATCGGTGTCACGGTCGCCGGCTTCTTCTCCGCCGCCTTCGGCGCCTCGACGCTGGCGCCGTCGTTCGAGCCCGCCTTCGAGGCGCTGGGCACGCCGGCTCCCGACACGGTCTCGCTGGTCGCGGTCACGCTCGTGGTGTCGTACCTCTCCCTCGTCCTCGGCGAGCTCGTGCCCAAGCGGCTCGCGCTCCAGCGCTCGGTCGGCGTCGCCAAGCTGTTCGCGCCGCCCCTGGGTGGCTTCGCCCGGGTGATGACGCCGGTCATCTGGCTGCTGTCGCTCTCCACCAACCTCCTCGTCCGCCTGCTCGGCGGCAACCCCGACGCCGCCGGTGACGACGTCGACGAGGAGGAGCTGCGGATGATGATCTCGGGCCACGAGGACATCCCCGAGGGCGAGCGCAAGATCGTCGACGACGTCTTCGAGGCGGGCGACCGCTCGATCAGCGAGGTCATGAAGCCGCGGGGTGACGTGGTCTTCCTGAGCGGCGACCTCACGCTCGCGGCGGCGGTCGCGGTGATCGTCGAGCAGCCCTACACGCGCTACCCGGTGACGGGGGAGTCCTTCGACGAGGTCCTCGGCTACCTCCACCTGCGTGACGTCCTCGGCCGGTCCGACGACGAGTCGAGCACGGTCGCCGACCTCGCCCGTGACCTGCCGGTCCTGCCGCGCACCAACCGGGTGCTGCCCTCGATCGAGCAGCTGCGCAGCCTCGGAGCCCACATCGCGCTGGTGGTCGACGAGTACGGCGGCACCGACGGCATCGTCACCCTCGAGGACCTCATGGAGGAGCTCGTCGGCGAGATCCACGACGAGTACGACCGCGACGCCGAGATCGCCGCGTCGGCGGACCCGGCGACGGTCGACGCCGGCCTGACGATCGAGGAGTTCGGCGAGCGGACGGGGGTCGAGCTCGAGGACGGCCCCTACGAGACCGTCGCGGGCTACGTCCTGCACAGGCTGGCGCGGATGGCCGAGCTCGCCGACCGGGTGCCGGTGGGCGACCACGTCCTGGAGGTCGCCGACCTCGACGGCCACCGCATCACGCGCGTACGGCTCCACGCGCCGGTCGTGCCCGCCGAGGAGCCGGCGGAGCCGTCAGACGATGCGTGACCGCCGGCCACTGGTCGCGCTGGTCGCGGCCCTGTTCCTCGCGGCGTGCGGCGGTCCCGACGCCCCCGCGGTGGTCCCGGCCGAGCTGACCCCCGACGGCATCGCCGAGGTGGTCGCCGACCACGTCGAGCGCGAGCCCAAGGACGTCTCCGCGTGGGACGTGATGACCCGCGAGCTCGAGGTCGACGCGCCGGGGGCGGCACTCGAGTACGGCAGCGGCGACTTCCTCGGGGTTGCCGTCGCGCCGACCACCGACAGCCCGCTGGTGTGCGCCGACACCTCGTTCTTCGACGAGTGCGTCGACGTCGAGCACGACGGCACGGACCTGGTGCTGGCGTGGCAGGAGCTCGAGCCCGAGGAGGACCCGGGCGTCGTCTACGTGATCGACCGACGCGACGGCGAGGACGTGGTCGCCCACTACTCGGGCGCCTCCATCGAGGGCGACCCGCGTGAGATCGACCTCGGCATCAGCGTCGACGAGATGGCCGAGATCGTCACGGATGCGCGGCTGACGCTCGGTGGATCGGAATAGCGTTCGGCCGGCGTCGGTTGTGCCGCGTAGAGTGGTCACGCACCACCATTGAAAACACAAGAGGGGCTGATCGGTTTCGACTTGGGACGTTAGTTCCAGGGGAAGCGGGTCGAGAAGCCAGCGTCATCTCGTAAACGATCGCTGGAAACCTATAGTTGCCAACTCTGAGCGCAACGACTTCGCTCTCGCTGCCTGAGCAGTGATCGAAGGGTCTGACCGGGCATCCGTCTCCGTCCCGGACCCAGGCCTCATCTAGGAGACTTGCTGGTCACTCTCTGTCAGGAGGGGTGACCGGGACTCAATCCTGACTGGGCCTGTCGGCGACGTGTCTGTGCGAGCGCCGGGGCCGAGAAAAGCGACATCACTGACTGCACCCGGAGAAGACCTGGATCGACGCTCGAGGACCGGGGTTCGATTCCCCGCAGCTCCACGCGCGCAGCCCTCTTGACGACAGCCGCCCCGACTCCGGTCGGGGCGGCTGTCGTGCTGTCGGCGCGGACGCTCAGCGGGGACCGGTGGCGGTCCAGGGCGTGCTGCGGGCCATGTCGAGCGCCCGCTTGGCCACGAAGGGGTCGGCCTGGTTGTAGAGCCACGGCCGGCCGAACCAGACGAAGCCGTCGACGTACTGTGCGGCGATCGTGCGCTGGGGCTCGGGAAGTCCCCACTGCGGGTCGGCCGGACGAGGAGTCGGCGGGATCCCCAGGGTGACGCAGCGCTTCATGGTCGGCGTGGTGCAGGTGCGAGCGTTGTTGCGCACGTCCTTCTTCGACGCGGGGACCATGTCGGGCCAGCGGGTGGGGCGCCCGGATTTCGCGGTGTCGACGATGAAGTGCTTCTCGCCGTAGCCCGCGGCCTGGAGCAGGCCGAGGATCTCGGCGCCGCGGTCGATGTTCTCCACGGGGCCGTTGTAGTGGGTGGAGTCCAGCGCGAAGCCGCGGGCGTACTGGATCCCGGAGAGCTCGAGGATCTCCGCGCAGCGGAAGGACTCCTGTGCGGTTCCGTTCTCGCACCAGTCGGCCGCACCGGCGTCGATGTAGACGCTGGTGTTCGGCAGGGCGCTCAACGTCTGGGTGGCCCAGGTCAGGAGCTCGGACTTCGCGGCACGGTCCGGGGCGCAGAGCAGGAACGGGCCGTCGGGCTGCATCACCACAAGCATGTGCGCGTCACCGATGCCGGCAGCCAGCTCGGAGATCCAGGTGCGATAGCTCGCGGCCTCGGCCGGCGTGGTCGGTCGCTGGCAGGCCTTGCCCTCCCACGGCTTCATCCGGAAGACCGCCACCTGGGCGAGGGTCTCCGGGTTGCCGGCCTGGGCGGACGCGAGGTAGCTGGTGACCGTAGAACGGATCCTGCGGTCGGGGACGAACGAGCCGTACCACTTCGTGCGCGGGCGGTCGGCGATGGTGGCCAGCGCCTCGCGGGTGGTCCCGGACGAGCGCGTGAAAGGCCGCCACACCTGGTCCTGCGGCCCGCGGTAGACGCCCCACAGGCGCCCCGCCAGCGGGTTCGTCGGGTTCTCGGTGTGCGGCGGCGCGGGCGCGAGCCAGACCGGCAGTGCCTCCGCGCGGGCCCGGGGAGCTCCGACTCGGTGGTCCGACGTCTCCGGCGCTCCGGCGCCGGACGCGGGCACGGCGAGCGGCGCCGCCACCAGGACGGCGGAGGCGAGGACGCGGACGAGCGGTGCGAGGAACATGGTCCGCACATCGTGCGGGAGCCAGGCTGGGTGCCGTGGGCTTTTCGCCATATCCGATGTCTCGGTCGAGCGCATGATCTTCGTTCGACCTGCAAGAACCCTCCGAAGTGACTTGATCCAGGCCGATGGGGCCAAGCACTATAATCGAACACATGATCGACACGCTGGCGGGTCCCGGGGCAGGTGAGGCAGACGCCCTCACCGGCTCTGACCTGCTCGCGGCCCTGCGCGAGAGGCGGGTCGACGAGAACCGTGCCGCTGCCGATCAGCTGGACCTCGCCGCGCGGTGGGCGGACCTGCACCCGCCCGAGTCCATCCACTCCGCGGCCGCGTTCACCGTCCCCGGCACGGACCACGAGGAACCTCTCGCCGGTGAGGGGTGCCCACTGGTGGCGGAGTTCTGCGTCGCCGAGCTCGGCACCGTCCTGGGGATCTCGTCGACCTCCGCGAAGAAGCTGATCGGTCACGCCCTCGAGCTGCGCCACCGGCTGCCGCGGTTGTGGGCGCAGGTCCAGGCTGGATCTGTCCCGGCCTGGCGCGCACGGTCGGTTGCGGAGACGACCATCCACTCGACGCCCGCCCTGACCCGTGAGGCCGCTGGGTTCGTGGACGCCCAGGTCGCCGCGGTCGCGGGTGGGGTCGGTCCCGCGCAGCTCGACCGGCTCGTGGCCGAGACCATCAAGCGCTACGACCTCGCCACCCCCGACCCGGCTGCGGATCCGGAGGACGGCTACCTGTCCGTCGACCCGCGCCACGCGACCCTGCATGACGAGGACGTCCACTTCGCGGGCACCATGCGGTTCGAGGCAGAGCTCGACCTCGCCGACGCCCTGGACCTCGACCGCGAGCTCGCCCACCACGCCGCACAGCAGAAGGCCCTCGGCTCCACCGAGTCCCTCGATGTACGCCGCTCCAAGGCCCTCGGCGACCTCGCCCGCACCCAGACCGCACTCGACCTCGTGACCGGAGACGCCCGGAGTCAGGGCCGAGACCCCGAGGACGGACTCCCAGCCGCCCGCGAGGTCGTGCTCCACGCCCACTTCTCCGCCGAGTCCGTCGGCGAGCAGACCGTCTTCGGTCCCACCGGCCGACTCGAGGAAGGCCAGCGGCTCCTGCTGCTCGACCAGGTCCAGTCCTGGTGCGGCGACAGCCGGACGAAGGTCACCATCAAGCCCGTCATCGACCTCAACGCCGAGCTGGCCGCACCCGGCTACGCGATCCCCGACCGGATCCGCGAACAGGTCATCCTCCGCGACCGCACCTGCGTCTTCCCGTGGTGCACGAGACCGGCCCGCGGCTGCGACGTCGACCACGTCATCGAGTACGACCACCAGGCAGGGGCCGAAGGCAGGTCACAACCCGGCCCCACAAGCCCCCGCAACCTCGCCTGCCTGTGCCGGTTCCACCACCGCCTCAAGACCCACACCGCGTGGCGCTACCGCGTCATTGGACCGGGCTGCTTCGAGTGGACCAGTCCCCACGGCCATCGGTTCCGACGCGACTTCACCGGCACGCGACTGATCGACGAGCCTGAGACACCCCCGCCGCCCGGCATCCCACGACCCCGTCGACGATGACCCCGCCCCGCACCCCCTGATCGAGGTCCGATCAGGGGTCGAGGCGCGCCCCGGTGTGGCAGCGTGCGTCCCGTGACCGTGCTGGCGACCCTGCAGACCACCGACGGCTCCGTGACCGTGAGGCGGGCCGTCCGCGGTGACGTGCCGCGCATCGTCGAGCTCCTCGTCGACGACCCTCTGGGGTTCGCTCGCGAGGGAGGTGACGGCGCCGAGGCGATGGAGCCGTACGTCCTCGCCTTCGAGGCCGTCGACGCGGATCCCGCCCACCTGCTCGTGGTCGCCGAGGACGGCGGTCGGGTGGTGGCGACCCTCCAGCTCAGCTTCCTCCCCGGACTGGCGCGCCGGGGCGCGCTGCGGGCCCAGGTCGAAGGCGTCCGGGTGCACCCCGGCAGGCGCAGCAGCGGCCTGGGGAGCGCCCTGCTCGAGTGGGCGAGGATCGAGGCCGAACGTCGCGGATGCGCGCTCATCCAGCTCACGAGTGACAAGCGGCGCGCGGACGCCCACCGGTTCTACTCGCGGCTCGGCTACGTCCCCTCGCACGAAGGCTTCAAGCTCGGGCTGCCGCGATGAGCGCACCCCTCGACCCGACGTCGCTCCGCATCGCGCCGCTGACGCGCGCTCACGCGGAGGACCTGGCGACGTGGGCCTACGACCCGCCGTACGACGTCTACGACATGGTGGGCGCCGACCCGGACGAGCTGCTCGACCCGGCACTCGGCTTCCACGCCGTGCTGGCCGGCGACGAGCTGATCGGCTTCCGGTCCTTCGGTCCGGACGGCCAGGTCCCCGGCTGGGACTACGACGACTCCGCGCTCGACACGGGCGGTGGCCTGCGCCCGTCGTTGACCGGCCAGGGCCTCGGCCGGGCCGTGATCGCGGCCGGTCTCGACTTCGGCCGCGCGCAGTTCGCGCCTGCGGCGTTCCGGGTGACCGTCGCCGGCTTCAACGCCCGCGCCCGCCGTACGGTCGAGTCGCTCGGCTTCGTGCACGCCGGGTCGTTCGCGGCGGCGCGCGACGGCCGGCCGTTCGACGTGCTCGTGCGCGACGAGGGCCGCGTGCTCGCTACGGGGCGATGACCAGCTCGGAGATGAGGTCGTCGGCCAGGGTGAAGGCGTAGCGGAGATCGGCGACGCCGCCGGGGAAGTCGCCCTCGATGTGGATCACCGCGACCCAGTGCGCGTCGTCGACGCGCTCCCCGCCGACGAGGGTGGACGTGTAGGTGTACTCGCTCCCCGCGTTCTCCAGGAAGTCGAGCACCTCGGCCGTGCCACGGAAGGCGTGGCCGTCGTCGAGGACGACGGCGTCGGGCGTGAACGTGCGGATCGCGACGTCTGCCTCGCGAGCGGTGTGCGCTGCGAGGTAGGCGCGGATGGTGGCCGGCAGGTCGGTGGGCTGGATCTCGGTGGAGGTCGTCATGGCTCCACCGTGGCTGGTCCCGCAGCGGGAGGGTCAAGGACGGGACTCTCTCCCCGGGGGAGGGTGCAGACTGCGGCCATGCTGGCGATCGGTGAGTTCTCCCGCCTCACGCACCTGAGCGTGCGGACGTTGCGCCGCTACCACGACCTGGGCCTGCTGGTGCCTGCGCGCGTCGACCGGTCCACCGGCTACCGGTCCTACACGTCCGACCAGATCCCCACCGCACAGGTCATCCACCGCCTGCGCGAGCTCGACGTGCCCCTCGCGGACGTCCGACGCATCATCGCCTCGACCGACCCCCACAGCCGGTCGACCCTCGTCACCGAGCACCTGGTGCGGCTGGAGGCCGAGCTGGACCGGACCCGTGCCGCAGTCGTGTCGCTGCGTCGCCTGCTCGACCCCGACCCGGTGCCGGTGAGCGTCGAGCTGCGGGCGGTGCCCGAGACGACAGTGGCGGCGATCGAGGACGACATCGAGCTCGACGACGTGATGGCCTGGTACGCCGGAGCGATGGCCGAGCTGGACGCCGCGGTCGGCGACCGGACCGGTCCGCCGGGTGGCGTCTACGACAACGCGCTCTTCGAGGAGGGGAAGGGCCACGTGCTGGTGCACGTGCCGACGGCCGACCCACCTCATCGGGGTCGGGTGCACCCGGTGACCTTGCCGGCGGTCGAGCTGGCCGTCGCGACCCACGTCGGCCCGCACGACGACGCCGATGTCACGTATGGCGAGCTCGGGTCGTGGGTCGTCGCGAACACGCTCGCAGTTGCGGGGCCGGTCCGTGAGACCTACCTGGTCGGGCCGGCCGACGACCCGGACCCGTCCGCCTGGCGCACGGAGATCAGCTGGCCGATCTTCCGCGTGTCCCAGGTCCCGTCGCCCGGACCGGTCAGGCGCTGAAGACGTCCCAGCAGATGTCGTTGCGACGACGCTGGTCGTCGAGGACGAGGTCGCGTACGGCGTCGGGGAGCCGGTCCCGCTGCCACCGGCACTCGGCGTCACGGGTCTCCTCGCGCTGATCGGTCGGCGCGGCGGCGACGGCCGCCTTGATGGCGTACGCCGCCGCGCCGAGGTCGTGCTCGGCCACGTGGGCGACGACGGCCGCCTGACCGGCGGCGTAGGCCGCGAACCGCGGCGCACCGCTCAGGTCGCGGGCCGCACCCATCGCGTGGCCGCCGAGGGCTCGTGTCGCCATCATCGCGGCGTCGCCCGCGGCCCAGGTGCGGGCCGCCTCGATGGCCTGCCGCGGCCGGGAGTCGTCCGGGCGCGAGGCCTCGAAGAGGGGGAGCACGTGCTCGGCGCAGTCCGCCGCCCAGAGGGCGAGGAGCCGGTGGTGCTCGTCGGTGAGCGAGCCGCCACGGCGGATGGTCACGAGGCGCGGGTCGCGGACCTTCGGCAGGATCACCCGTCGACCCGGCGGGCCGCGATCGACAGCCCCCGCGGGTGCAGGATCTCCGCCAGCACCTCGACGCCGTCGACGAGCCGCGGCCCCGGGCGGGCGAAGTGGCCGTCGGCGTCGACGGCCCACACGGGCACGTCGGGGAAGCGGTGGCGGACGGCCTCGGCGAGCGGCGTGCTGCCGTCGAGGTCGAAGCCGCAGGGCGCGCACACGACGAGGTCGGGGTCGGACCCGACGGCCTCGTCCCAGGTGATCCGGCTCGACCGGGTGCCGGCGACGCCGAGCGTGGGCTCGCCTCCGGCGCGGGTGACCATCTCGGGGATCCAGTGGCCGGGGGCGAACGGTGGGTCGGTCCACTCGAGCACGAGGACCCGTGGCCGGGGATGCCCGGCGACGCGCGCCTCGACGGCCGTGAGCCGCTCCTCCAGCGACGCGACGACGGCAGCCGCCTCGGCCTCCCGGTCCGTGCGCCGGCCGACCTCGAGGATCGAGGCCAGGACGTCGTCGAGGGTGTGCGGGTCGGTCGTGACGACCTCGGCGCGGCAGCCGAGGTGCGTGAGCGCCTCGTCGACCGTCGAGACGTCGATCGCGCAGACGGCGCACAGGTCCTGGGTGACCACGAGGTCGGCGTCCAGCTCGGCCAGCGCGCCCGCGTCGAGCCGGTAGAGGTCCTCGCCGGCCGCCATCGCCGCGCCGACGAAGTCGTCGATCTCCTGCGGCGTGAGTCCTTCGGGCATCGCCGAGGTCGACACCACGCGGCGCTCGCGCGCCTGGGCGGGGAAGTCGCACTCGAACGTCACGCCGACCACGTCGTCCCCCGCCCCGACAGCGAACAGGATCTCGGTGGCCGACGGGATCAGGGACACGATGCGCACGTCTGGACCCTAGGCGCTCGACCACCCGTGCCGAAGCCCCGGCGATCCCGTCCTCCCCGAACTACGATGCGCCCGTGACCGTCGGCGCTCGATCTCCCGAGGCGCCAGCAGCCGGCGAGGCCGCCACGGCGCGTGACTCGCACGACCGGACCTTCCGCTCGGACATCCAGGTCCTGCGCGCCGTCGCCGTGCTCCTCGTGGTGGCCTCGCACGTCCTCGGGGTGCCGGAGGGCGGGTTCGTCGGCGTCGACGTGTTCTTCGTGATCTCCGGCTTCCTGATCACGCGCATGCTCCTGGACTCGGCGGGTCGGCCGTGGCGCGAGGTGGTCTCCCACTTCTACGCGCGCCGGGCGCGACGGATCCTGCCCGCGGCGCTCACCACCCTGGCCGTCACGTCCGTGGCGTCCTGGCTGCTCCTCAGCAGGGGCCGCGCCGACAGCATCGCCACCGACGCGGTCTGGGCGGCCCTCTTCGGCGCCAACTGGCACTTCGCCGACATCGGCACCGACTACTTCACGTCCACGGCCCCGCCGTCGCCGCTCCAGCACTACTGGTCGCTGGCCGTCGAGGAGCAGTTCTACGTGGTCTGGCCGCTCCTGCTGGCCGTCGCGTTCGCGGCACTGCGCGCCCGCGGACGTCGTACGGCGACCGGGGTGGCGCTGGCGCTCGCCGGCACCATCGCGGCCACGAGCTTCGTCTGGGCCTGCTGGCAGAGCGCCGATGCGCCGACCGTCGCCTACTTCTCCACCTTCACCCGGGCCTGGGAGATCGCCCTCGGAGCGGTCGTCGCGTGCTCGGCAACGGCGTGCGGACGGCTCCCGCACCGGCTCCGCGACGGCCTCGTCCTCGGCAGCCTCGCTGCGATCGCCCTCGCCGCCTTCGTGATCACGGAGCAGACGACCTTCCCCGGGCCGGGTGCCGCGCTGCCCGTGCTGGCCGCGGCGGTCTTCCTCGCCGCCGGCACCGGCGTACGACGTCCGCTCGACACCCATCGCCTGCTGGCCCGCCGCTCCGTGCTGCACCTCGGCGTGCTGTCGTACTCGATCTACCTCTGGCACTGGCCGGTCCTGATCCTCGCCAGGGAGACGCTCGCGGTCGAGCCCTGGGTGCGCAACGTGGTCGTGCTGGGGCTGACGCTGGTGCTGGCGGAGGTGACCTACCGCCTCGTCGAGCGTCCGTTCCTCGCAGCCGGCAGCCGGACCCGCGTCCCCCGCTGGAGGTGGGGCGCCGTCGCTGTCGCGGCCGCGGTCGTGGCCGCGGCGGCCGTGCCGGGCCCGGGGGCCGGTCCGGACGAGCTGTCGGAGCAGGACCTGCCGGTGCTGGCGGCGCCAGCGGGCTCGACGGACACGGCCGGCGCCATGATCGGCGTCCTCCAGAACCAGCTGGCCGAGGCGCTCGCGACACCGGACTTCCCCGACCTCGTCCCGTCGATCCGCGAGCCGCTCGCCGGCGTGCCCGAGGAGATGACCGACTTCGACGCGAAGTGCCTGAACCCGCCCGACCCCACCGACGCGTCCGCGTGCACCTTCGAGGCGCTGAACCCCAACGGGCGCACCGTCGTCCTGATCGGCGACTCGATCGCCACGTCGTGGCTGCCGGGCATCCGCGCGGCGCTGGGCCCGGAGGGCTTCGCGGTGCACGCCGTGACGTTCTCCAGCTGCCCGCCGGCCCTGGTCGACTTCGCCCTCGACCCCCAGCCCTGGCAGGAGGAGTGCGCGGAGGGTCGTGCCGCCGCCCTCGACCAGCTCGAGGAGCTCCAGCCCGACCTCGTGATCGGCTCGGTGCACCAGGACGCCTTCGGCGGCGTCCGCGTCGAGCCGGGGCAGCCGGACATCCACAGCACCTACGTGCGAGGCCTCCTCGAGGTCGGCGAGCGCGTCCGGGCGGCGGGAGCACGCTTCGTCCTGCTGGGGCCGCCGCCGCACGCGCCCAACCCGCTCGGCTGCGGCGGCCCGCTCCAGCACCCGGTCGACTGCGAGTCGAGCACGCTCGGCAACTTCGACGCGACGACGTACGTCTTCTCCGACGCCGCGCAGCAGGGTGGCTTCGGCTTCGTCAACACCGCGCCCTGGTTCTGCGTCGACACCCGCTGCCCGGCCTTCGCGGGCGGGCGGCTGATCCGCTTCGACGACGCCCACCTCACCCGCCAGTTCTCGACCTACCTCGCGCCGCTCCTGCGCGAGGTGCTCAACCTCGAGCTGATCGCAGCCGGCGAGAGCGAGCAGGCCACGGCCGGTGGATGAGAGGCTGCCGGACGTGAGCTCCTGCATCTTCTGCCAGATCATCGCCGGCGACCTGCCCGCGGAGACGGTGCTCGAGACCGACGACCTGGTGGCGTTCCTCGACACCCGACCGGTGTTCAAGGGTCACGTGCTGCTGGTGCCGCGCGAGCACGTCGACACCCTGCCCGACCTGCCGGCCGCGTTGCGCGACCCGTTCCTCGCCGCGGCACAGCAGATCGCCGTCGCGGTCAAGGACGCGCTCGGCGCGCAGGGGTCGTTCGTGGCGATCAACAACACCGTCAGCCAGTCGGTGCCGCACCTGCACCTGCACGTGGTGCCGCGCACCAAGGGCGACGGGCTGCGCGGGTTCTTCTGGCCACGGACGAAGTACGCCGACGGCGAGGCGGCGTCGTACGCCGAGCAGCTCCGCGTGGCGCTGGCCTGACGGACCAGGCCCGGCTGCTCAGGCCTGACGGCTGCCGATCGCGGTGCGCTCGGTCTGGTCGACGGCGTCGAGGGCGGCCCGGAAGGTCCAGGGCTCGTCGCGTCGCCGCAGGGGATTGCCGGTCGCGCGGGCCCCGATGACGAAGGCCGCGGCGCCGACCCCGATCCCCGCCAGGACGTCGACGAAGAAGTGCCAGCCGAGGTAGATCGTGGCCACCATCGTCAGCGCGAGGAAGGTCCAGGCCGCGGCCCGGATGAGCATCGGCAGGCGCATCGCCTCGACCACCAGGCAGATGGTCAGCATCACGGCGACGTGCAGGGAGGCGAAGGCAGCGATCGTCTGCACCGTGTGGGTGTCCCACGGCCCGCCGAGCACCTCGATCCGGTCGGAGAGCAGCACGTCGCGCACGTCGGTGTTGGGCGTGTGCGGCAGCGACGCGAACCACTGCGGGGAGGAGTACGTCGGTCCGAGCGAGGGCACCGCGTAGTAGAGCGCGGCACCGAGCAGCCAGTCGACCGAGACCGCGGTGACGTACCACGCGCCGTAGGTCGACCGGCGGGTCCACACCAGAGCGACCGCCAGGCTGGCCGGCACCAGGCCGATCCAGATCAGGTAGACGGCCGCCATCAGCCAGTTGGCCCAGGTCGTGCCGAGGACGTCGTGGAGGACCACCGCCGGGTCGTGGCCGAGCCAGACCAGCCGGTCGAGGCGCGCGAGCTCGGGGTCGGCGATCCGGTCGGTGACGAACGGGACGTAGCTCTTGAGGTTGCGGAAGGCGACGTAGGCGACGTACCACGTCACCAGGCCGCTCAGCGTGAACCTGATCTGGTCGCGGTTCCACCGCTCCACGAACACCGCGCGCAGCGACGGCCGGCCGGCGGCCCCGTTGCGACGGGCCAGCAGCAGCCACCGGGTGAGGACGTCGAGCGCCACCGCCGACGCCACGATGACCGGCAGCCGGAACCAGGTCGGCAGGGAGGCGCCGTCGGGGTCGCGCAGGGGCAGGTGGAACGTCCACGCCACCAGCGCGGCTGCCATCGCCATGGCTGCCGCCACGACGGCGGCTGCCCGGAACTCCCCCCGACCCATGGGCCCACCGTAGCGACGGTGGGGCCGAGGGGCATCTTCCTGCACCCGACCTCCACCACTGGTCTGGTCGCGCAACCGATCGGCCCCGTGGTGCGTCTTGACAGGAGACAGAGGGGGACACATGCGACACGCACACATCTCGGGGCTCGTCCCGGCGGCCACTGCGGCCGCGACGGCAGCGCTGCTCGGGCTCACGATCCTCGCCGCACCGGCAGGAGCCCAGCTCCCGGACCGCGACCTGCGCGCCACACCGACCATCCCGCTGACGGGCACCGTCACAGTGGAGCAGCTCGGCCAGGACTCGGTCCTGGCGACCGTCGCGACCTACCGCTCCGGTGCGCCCGAGGCGCCGCTCGACGCGCAGGCGCTGGAGGTGATCACGCCCGGCGGCGCGCGCCACATGGTCTGGTCCACGGTGGTCCGGGCGACCCGACGGGGCGAGCGCACGGGCTACTTCCGCCTCAACGACTGGCGCCCGGAGCTCCACACCGCGCTGCTCCGGTTCACGCACGCCCGCAGCGGCGACACGCTGGTGTCGTACGACGTCGTGACCGGCGAGCAGCGGGAGGTCCCGGCCCCGCTGCGGGCGGCCACCGTCGCGCTGAGCCCCGACGGCTCGGGTGTCCTCTTCACCACCTACCCCCGACCGCGCAGCAGCGGCCGGGTCGGCATCCTCGGCTGGGACGGCGCCACGACGTGGCTGCCGGCCCGCGGCACCGGTGAGGCCATCACCTCCACGGACGGGCGCACCCTCGTGACCGTCGACCGGGAGCGCTGGTGGGTCACCGACCTGCTCGCCCGCACCAGCACGTCCGTCGCCACCCGGGGCTACTGCGCCCCGCGACGCTGGGTCGACGCCGACTCGGTGGTGGCCTCGTGCAGCAAGGGACGGGGCAGCCAGCTGCGCCGGGTCGACCTGGCCGGCACCTCCGGGCCGCTGGGCGTCCGCCACACGATGCGTCCCGCGCGCACCGGCCCGCCGATCATGAGCGACGACGACGTACGCACCGTGCAGGGGCGCGCCTACTACGAGTCCTACGGCGGGTGCGGGGGAGCGGTGCTCACCCGGCGGACCGCCGCGGGCGCGGTCAGGATCGTCCGGGTGCCCGGCGACCGGGGCGCGCTGTCGCTGGTCGGCTCGCGTGGCGACGACCTCCTCATCGCGCACATCGACGACGACTGCGGCTCGCCTGGCGCTCGGAGCGTCCTCAGCCTGTTCGACCCGGTCAGCAGGGACGAGACCCACCTGACGGTGCTCCGACGCACCCAGTCGTGGGACGAGGTCGTCGCGGCCGCCGAGGTCCGGGCGTGGATCTGGTGAGGTTCGGCCCCTGAGGTCCCGACGGCTAGGGTCAGCCGCGGCACACCCCCCGAGCTGAGGAGTCATCGAGATGGGTCGTTTCGACCGCCGCGTCGCCGTCATCACCGGAGCAGCCCGAGGCATCGGCTTCGGCATCGCCCGGCGCTTCGCCAGTGAGGGCGCCTCGATCGCGATCCTCGACCTCGACGAGTCGGCTGCCCAGGAGGCCGCCGGCCGGCTCGAGCTCACCGACGGGGCGCGCGCGATCGGCGTCGGCTGCGACGTCGTCGACTCGGCCGCCGCCGGAGCCGCCGTGCAGCGCGTGGTCGACGAGCTCGGCGGGATCCACATCCTCGTCAACAACGCCGGCGTGACCCGCGACAACCTGCTCTTCAAGATGACCGAGGACGACTGGGACGTCGTCATGGGCGTCCACCTCAAGGGCGTCTTCAACATGACCAAGGCCGCGCAGGTGCACTTCGTGGAGCAGAAGTACGGCAAGATCCTCAACCTCTCCAGCGTCTCCGCCCTCGGCAACCGCGGCCAGGCCAACTACTCCGCCGCGAAGATGGGCATCCAGGGCCTCACCCGCACGCTCGGCATCGAGCTCGGTCCCTTCGGCATCACCGCCAACGCCATCGCCCCGGGCTTCATCGCGACCGAGATGACCGACGCCACCGCCCGCCGGCTCAAGATGGAGCCCGAGGAGCTGCAGCGGCTCAACGCCGAGGCCACGCCCGTCCGACGTGTCGGCCAGCCCGAGGACATCGCCGCGGCGGCTGCCTTCCTGTGCAGCGACGATGCGTCCTTCGTCACAGGCCAGACCCTCTACGTCGACGGTGGTCGCAAGCTCGGGTGAGCGTGAAGTCGAGTGATGCACTCGACTTAATGTGAGGGATTCCACAGGAGCCGGTCCACGGGGGCGCTGGCCACGGTTTGCGCGCCCCGAGGACGTCTGTCACGTTGGTCCGCGGTCGTTCACGACCGCACCGTCCCGGACAACGCCGAGTCCTGCCCGGCCGGGACGACCCCCGAGATCTTCGAGGGCAGGAGTGGGGGACCCACAGGTTCCACTGCCGATCACCATCCGCGTGTCGGCTCGGGGTCAAGTCGTACGTGTCCTCATCGGGGAGGACCTGCGGCCGGGCACTTTCCAGCCCGCACCCGACAGCTCACCTCACAGGCGTGGGAAAGGAATCATCCATGCCTGCGACTCGTACGGCGCGAGCCTCCGCGCTCGCCCTGGCCGGGCTGGGGCTCGCCGCCTCCACCCTGACCGCCCTCCCCGCAACCGCCGCCGAGCAGACCGACGTGCGGACCGACGTGCGGACCCGCACGGTCGCCCAGCGCGTCAGCGCGCGGGTCGTCAGCGCCAAGGACATCGCGATGCGCCAGCGCGGCGACGCGTACGCCTACGGCGCCGCCGGACCGGACCGCTTCGACTGCTCGGGCCTGGTGTTCTACAGCTTCCGCCGTGCCGGGTTCTCCGTGCCGCGTACGTCGGGGGCCCAGGCGGGCTTCACCCGCCGGATCGCGAAGAAGGACATGCGTGCCGGTGACCTGATGTTCTTCTACGGCAGCGGTGGCGTCTACCACGCCGCGATCTTCCTGAAGTGGTCGCACGGCCACGCCGTGATGGTCCACTCGCCGGGCTCGGGCCAGCGGGTCCGGGTGGCCGTCCCGTGGACGTCGAGCTGGTTCGGCGGGACGCTGCGCCGCCGGTGACAGGCCGTTCTTGGTAGGCAGGTCCTGCTGACCTACTGTGTGGCGCGCCTTCCCGGAAGCGGGAGGGCGCGCCTCCACACTTCAAGGCAGCCTGACCTTTCAAGCAGCCCCCGCTCGCAAGGAGTTCGCCCGTGCGTCACCGTTTCACCACCTCCGTCGCCGCGGTCGTCGCGGCCTCCCTCCTGCTGGCCGGTTGCAGCGGCGGGGACGACGAGGAGCCCGCGAGCGCGTCCGCACCGTCGGAGCCGACGTCGTCGGCGACCAGCGAGCCGCCGGAGCCGATGTACTGGCCGCTGACCGGCCTCGAGCGCACCGGGGACGCGCCCAGGCACCCCGTGATCGTGACCAAGGTGGACAACACCTCGTCCAGCGCCCCGCAGGTCGGCCTCGGCTCGGCCGACATGGTCGTGGAGGAGCTCGTCGAGGGTGGTTACACGCGCCTTGCGGCGTTCTACTACTCGAAGGTGCCCGCCGACATCGGGCCCGTCCGGTCGATGCGCGCCAGCGACATCAGCATCGTCCCCGAGGGTGCGACCGTGGTGACCAGCGGTGCGGCCCCGATCACCATCAAGCGGATCAACGGCGCCGGCATCCCGTGGATCACCGAGGGCGCCGCCGGCGTCTACCGCGACAACTCGCGCTCGGCGCCGTACAACCTGTTCGCCAAGCTGCACGACATCTCGAAGCGGCTCAAGGCCAAGGAGGAGCCGCCGGCCTACCTCCCGTGGGGCACCGAGGCCGACCTGCCGAAGGGCGGCAAGGCGAGCACGCTGACCGCCGACTTCGGCGGGCACTCGACGACCTGGGCGTTCCAGAAGGGCGGCTACGTCAACACCGACTCCTACGCCGCGCAGGGCGACCAGTTCCCGGCCGACTCCGTGCTCGTGCTGCGGGTCAAGGTCGGCGACGCCGGCTACAAGGACCCCGCCGGCTACCCGGTGCCGGAGACGAAGTTCGCGGGCAAGGGCGCGGCGATGCTGTTCCACGGCGGCCGCCTCGTGCGCGGCACCTGGACCAAGGACGGCCTGACCGGCGCCATCGAGCTGTCGACGAAGGCCGGCGAGCTGACGGTCCCTGCGGGCCACGTGTGGGTCGAGCTCGTGCCGGCCGTCAACGGCAACGTCACGTTCGCGAAGTGACCCCGCTGGCCGCGCCGCTCTCCAGGAGCTGACGCAGCCCGTCCATGATGAAGCCGATGGCGGCGTCGACCCGGGCGGCCGCTGCCGCCGGGTCGTCGCTCACGGCGACGGACCCGCCGGCCGCCGACATCGCGCCGAAGAAGATGCGCGTGAAGGTGTCGAGCATCTGGTCGTCGAGGGCCCACTCGTCCCCGGCCAGCACGGAGCGCACGATCTCGTCGACGATGGCGTAGGTCGAGCGCTCCTCCTGCTCGCGGAACCGCTCGTGCCCCAGCACCGAGGGGCCGTCGGAGATGACGACCTGGCGGTAGCCCGGCTCCTGCACCGCCTCGAGGAAGGCGTGCAGCCCGGCGCGGGCCTTCTCCCACGGGTCGGAGCGGCCCTCGGTCGCCCGGCCGATGCTCGCCGTCGCGCGCGACTCGATCCGCTCGAAGGCGGCCTCGAAGATCGCCTGCTTGCCGCTGAAGTGGTGGTAGAGCGCGCCCTTGGTGACGTCGGCGCCCGCGACGATCGCGTCGAGCGACGTCGCCGCGTAGCCGTGCTCGGTGAACAGCTGCTCGGCCACGTCCACGAGCGCGCGCTTCGTGGAGTCCGAGTAGCGCTGCCGCCGGGTCCGCATGGGGGCACCCTAGTTCTGATCCCCGTGACCCGACTCACCCGCAGAGGGTTTGAACGACGACTGCGCGGTGGCCATACTCAAAGTACGTACCTTCGGTATGTCACCTGAGGAGACCGCCATGACCTGGACGTCCCACCACCGCCGCGCCGACGTGCTCCGCGACGTGATCCGCGCCGCCGACGAGCGCCTCGACGGACAGCTGCCGCTCGACACCCCCGGCGTCACCGAGACCTTCGGCGACGAGCTGAGCCTGCTCGGCGCACTCCAGCTGCGCTGGCACACCCGCCTGGCCGGCCACGTCGAGCGCCGGCTCAGCGACCAGCCCCTCGACCTCGAGAACGCCGTCGCGCTCGCCTGGCTCGCCGCCGCCGACGACCTGCCCGGGATCCGGGCGGTCCTCGACCACCACGTCGCCCACCCCACCAGCCCCGAGATGGCTCGCGTGATGGCCGTCGCCACCGGCAAGGAGCACGAGATGCTCGCCCTGATGGCGGGCCGCGCCAGCGCCCCCGGTCCCGCGGCCCAGCGGGTCGGCCGCGCGATCGAGCTCGGCGCGCGGACGTCGTACGTCCCCGGGCGCAGGTCGCGCACCCCGTCCCGGTCCGCCGGCACCTCCTCGCTCGTCGGACGGATCAGGGCGGTCCTGGCGGCCTGACCGGTGCCGCCGGGCTCCTCGGTCCTGACATAGTGGACGGCATGCAGCTCGCATCGGGGATGCTGCTGGTCGCGACGCCGGCACTGCAGGACCCCAACTTCGTCGACACGGTCGTGCTGCTGCTCGACGTCAACGACGAGGGTGCGCTGGGCGTCGTGCTCAACCGGCCCTCGCAGGTCCTGGTCGCCGACGTGCTCGAGCCGTGGCGCGAGGTCGTCGCCGAGCCGGAGGTGCTGTTCCGCGGCGGTCCGGTCGGCACCGACGGCGCGCTGGCGGTGGCCCGGCTCCGCGACGCGGGCGACCCGCCGGTCGGCTGGCGTCCAGTGGCCGGGCTGCTGGGCATGGTCGACCTCGACACCCCGACGGAGCTCGTCGACGGGTCGCTGAGCGCGATGCGGGTCTTCGCCGGCTATGCCGGGTGGGGCGCCGACCAGCTCGCCGGCGAGGTCGACGAGGGCAGCTGGTACGTCGTCACCTCGGAGTCCGGCGACGCCTTCCGCGGCGACACGAGCGGCCTGCGGCGTGACGTGATGCGGCGCCAGCCGGGGATGCTCGCCTGGCACGCCAACCGCCCCGTCGACCCCGACCTCAACTGATCCACCGGCGCAACCATCCGGCGCCGAGCGGCGTCTCCGACCCGTGAGGACCCCGATGCGTGCTGTCCTGTCCCTCCTGCTCGCCCTCGCGCTGTCAGGACTGGGGGTCGCGCCGAGCCCCGCCGAGCCGGCGGCGGACCACCGCGCGGAGGTCAACCGCGTCTCCGACACCGTGCTGCCCGGCGAGCGCTTCGACTACCAGCGGGAGAACTGGCGCGTCCGCGAGGCGGAGGGCCTCCCGCGCTGGCTGCACCAGCGGCGCGGCCGCCTCACCGGTACGGCGCCCCGGCTGGGACGGTGGCGGATCGTGCTCGACGAGCGCGGCGTCGGCAAGCAGCGCGGCACGAGCCGTCGTACGGTCCTGGTGGTGCGGTCGGTCACCGAGCGGGCCGCGCCCGGCACTGTCCTCGTCTCGCAGGGACTCGACGGGCGTCCGGCGAACAAGGCGAGCACCCAGGTGACGATCTCCGGGGACGGCAGCACGGTCGTCTTCTCGTCCTTCGCCACCAACCTGGTGCCCGGGACGACGGAGTCCGTCGGTCGGATCTACGCCTGGGACGCCTCCACCCAGCAGGTGTCGCTGCTCCACCCGGAGCCCTGGGCGCGGATCCTGGGGGTCGCTCGCGACGGACGACGCGTGCTGGTGGGCCTCTCGGCAGGAATCTTCCTGCTCGACCGCGCCGACGGCTCCCAGACGCAGGTGACGACGCGGACCGCCACCCGTGCTGCACTGACCGCGGACGGTGAGCGGGTGGTCTACCAGGAGGCGCCGGGGGGCGTGCCGTCCCAGCTGGTGGAGTGGACCCGCGGCACCGGCACGACGCGGACCGTCGTCGCCGACCTCGGGGGCAGTGACCTGGTGGGCGTCTCCTCCGACGGCCGGCTGGCCCTGCTCACGGGCGACAACGAGAGCGAGCTCCTCGACACCACGACCGGAGACGTCCGCGGCGTCGGGCGGCTCGGGGTCGAGGGCGGCTATCCGGAGATGTCGAGCGTGTCCGACGACGGCCGGCTGCTCGCGGTCCACGGGTCGGGTCCGGCGGGCGGGCACGGCCACGGCGGGGACCGGGTCGACGTGGTGCAGGACGGCGGGCTCGGTGGACCACGAGGGCCGAGGCACAACCCGGGTGCCGCGATCACGCCGGACGGCACGCGCTACGTGGTCGCCACCGCGACGCGCCACCTGCGGGTCGTCGACGTGGCGACGGGAGCCCGCACGTCCCCCTTCCTCGCACCGCCGGGTGGCGAGGAGCACGGAGCCGCGCTGAGCGACGACGCCGCGCGGCTCGCGTACGTCAGCGACGCGAGCGACCTGCTCCACGGCACCCGCCGCGGCGTTGCCAACGTCTACGTGTGGGTCGGTCCGCGTTAGGCTCTCCCATCATGAGCACCATCGGATTCTCGCCGGGCAGCCAGACGATCGAAGAGCGTCAGACCGTCCCGACCGACGAGGGTGATCACGAGCGGTTCTCGCACTACGTGCCCAAGGACAAGCTCACCGAGGCGATGGTCATGGGCACCCCCGTGATCGCCCTGTGCGGCAAGGTCTGGGTCCCGTCTCGTGCCCCGGAGAAGTTCCCGGTGTGCCCGGAGTGCAAGGAAGTGTGGGAGTCCATGAAGCCCGGCGGGGACGGCTCGGACGGCTCGGGTCCCGAGGCGTGACGGGGCGCCCCGACGCGCCCCTGCCCCCCGCGTGGCCCGACCGGGCCGCCTGGGGCACCGCGCCCTCCCTCCGTGCCTGGCAGCAGGCCGCGGTCGACGACTACCGCGCCCGCCAGCCGCGTGACTTCCTCGCCGTCGCCACGCCCGGCGCCGGCAAGACGACGTTCGCCCTGACCGTCGCCGCCGACCTGCTGAGCCGCCGCATCGTCGACCGGATCACCGTGGTCGCGCCCACCGAGCACCTGAAGACCCAGTGGGCCGAGGCGGCGGCGAGGGCCGGCATCCCGATCGACCCGGCCTACAGCGCCGGCAAGGGCAGGACGTCCGACGACTACGTCGGCATCGCGGTGACCTACGCCGGTGTCGCGGTCAACCCGCTCGCGATGCGGATCCGCACCGAGCGGTTCAAGACGCTGGTGATCCTCGACGAGATCCACCACGCCGGTGACGCGCTGTCGTGGGGCGACGGGGTGCGCGAGGCCTTCGACCCGGCCACCCGCCGCCTGTCGCTGACCGGCACGCCCTTCCGCTCCGACATCAACCCGATCCCGTTCATCACCTACGCGCCCGGCGACGACGGCATCCCCACCTCGACGGCCGACTTCACCTACGGCTACGCCCACGCGCTCGCCGACCACGTCGTGCGCCCGGTGCTGTTCATGGCCTACTCCGGCGAGATGACGTGGCGCACCCGCGCCGGCGACGAGATCGCCGCCCGGCTGGGCGAGCCGCTCACCAAGGACATGCACGCCCACGCACTCCGTACGGCCCTCGACCCGCAGGGGTCGTGGATGCCCGCGGTGCTGCAGGCGGCCGACAAGCGCCTGTCGGAGGTACGCCGGCACGTGCCCGACGCCGGCGGGATGGTCATCGCCAGCGACCAGGACTCCGCCCGCGCCTACGCCGCGCTGCTGAAGAAGATCAGCGGCGAGGCGCCGACCGTCGTGCTCTCCGACGAGAAGGGCGCGTCGAAGAAGATCGCGACCTTCACCGAGTCCGACAAGCGGTGGCTCGTCGCGGTGCGGATGGTGTCCGAGGGCGTCGACGTGCCGCGGCTCGCGGTCGGCGTGTGGGCGACCACGACCTCGACGCCCCTGTTCTTCGCGCAGGCGGTCGGCCGCTTCGTGCGGGCCCGCTCGCGCGGCGAGACCGCCTCGGTGTTCCTGCCGTCGGTGCCGCACCTGCTGGAGTTCGCCTCCGACATGGAGGCGCAGCGCGACCACGTGCTGGGTCGACGGGTCACCGACGAGGACGACATCTTCGCGGCGGAGGAGGGCCTGCTCGCCGCCGCCAACGCGGAGGACGCCGCCTCCGGCGAGCTGGAGATGTCGTGGGAGGCGCTCGGCTCGACCGCGTCGTTCGACCACGTGCTCTACGAGGGCGCACAGTTCGGCCACTCCGGCGAGGTGCTCGCGGGCTCGGAGGAGGAGATGGACTTCCTCGGCATTCCCGGCCTGCTCGAGCCCGACCAGGTCCGCGAGCTGCTGCACTCCCGGCAGAGCGAGCGCGCGCGCAAGCGGACGATCGAGGGCAACGGCGACCGGGTCGTCGACTCCGTCGAGCAGCTCAGCACCCACCAGCAGCTCGGTGTCCTGAGGCGCGAGCTCAACGGGCTCGTCGCGGCCTGGCACCACCGCACCGGTCAGGCGCACGGGATCACCCACTCGGCGCTGCGCAAGGAGTGCGGTGGCCCGCCCGCCGCGGTCGCCAACGCCGAGCAGCTCGCCGAGCGGATCAACCGGATCCGCGAGTGGGCGATGAAGCAGACCTCCTGACGCGGACTCGGTCATCTAGGCTCCCTCCGTGCCATCGGAGACCTCCCAGACGCTCGACCGCGGCCTGCGGGTCCTGCGGGTGCTGGCCGAGAGTCCGGAGGGGCTCACGGTCACCGAGCTGTCGGGCCGGCTCCAGGTCAACCGGACGGTCGTCTACCGGCTGATCAGCACCCTCGAGCAGCACGGCCTCGTACGCCGCGACGCGCGGTCGCGGCTGTTCATCGGCCTCGGCGTGCTCCACCTCGCGAGCGCCGTTCAGCCGCTGCTGCGCGACCTCGCGATGCCGGTGCTCCGCTCGCTCGCGGACACGCTCGGCTCGACGGCGCACCTCACGGTGGCCGACGGCGACGAGGCGCTGGCGCTGGCGGTGGTGGAGCCGACGTGGACCGACTTCCACGTCTCCTACCGGGTCGGCGCCCGCCACGCGCTGTCACAGGGGGCGGCCGGCAAGGCCATCGCGCTGCTCGACGTCGACGAGCCGGCGTACGCCGTCACGAGCGGCGAGCTCCAGTCCGGTGCCCGCGGCCTGGCCGCTCCCGTGCGCGGTGTCGAGGGGCTGCGCGCGAGCGTCGGGATCGTCACCCTCGACGGCGCGATCGACGAGGACGTCGTGGCCCCGCAGGTGATCGCGGCGGCCGGCGAGGTGGCCGAGCGGCTCAGGTGACGGCGGCCCGGGCGAGCGGCACCACGCGGTGCGGGATCTGGGTGGCGAGGGCGATCACCGTCGTCGAGCGGTCGATGCTCGGCTCGGTGAGCACCTGGTCGATCACCCGCTGGAGGTCGGCGTTGGAGCGGGCGACGACCCGCGCCCACATGTCGCCGACGCCCGTGATCGTGTAGGCCTCGAGCACCTCGGGGATCTCCGCGAGGTGCTCGGCGACCGCCTCGTGGCCGACCGACCCGCCGGAGCCCTGCCGGATCTCGAGGGTGAGGAACGCCATCACCGGGAAGCCGATCGCCTCGGGGGAGAGGTCGGGCCCCCAGCCGGTGATCACGCCGGCCGCGGTGAGCTTGTCGAGGCGGGCCTGCACGGTGCCGCGCGCGATGCCGAGGCGCCGGCTCGCCTCGAGCACGCCGAGCCGTGGCTCGTGGGCGAAGATCTCGATCAGCTTGCTGTCGATTCCGTCCATCTGCGCCGCCTTGACTGTGCAATGTGCCCAACGTTTCGTCGTACTGTTGCACACCTTGCGTCGGTTTGGGCAGGCTGAGGCCATGACGACTGACATCGCCTCGACCGGTGGCGCCCTGACCGTGGACGAGATGAAGGCCGACCTCTCGCTGGAGCAGCTGCGCCAGCTCGTCGGTCTCGTGGAGTACGACGCCGACTCCGACCCCTTCCCGGTGACCGGGTGGGACGCGATCTGCTTCGTGGTCGGCAACGCCACCCAGGCCGCGCACTACTACGCCTCCGCGTGGGGCATGGAGCTCATCGCCTACGCCGGCCCGGAGAACGGCACCCGCGACCACAAGTCGTTCGTGCTCAAGTCGGGCTCGATCAAGTTCGTCGTCAGCGGTGCGGTCTCGCCCGACAGCCCGCTCATCGCTCACCACGCCAAGCACGGCGACGGCGTCGTCGACATCGCCCTCGAGGTGCCCGACGTCGACCAGTGCATCGCCCAGGCCCGCAAGGCCGGCGCGACGGTCCTGCGCGAGCCGGAGACGGTCACCGACGAGCACGGCTCGGTCCGCGTCGCGGCGATCGCGACCTACGGCGAGACCCGGCACACGCTCGTGCAGCGCACGATCGACGGTGAGACCTACGGCGGTCCCTACCTCCCCGGCTACGCCACCGCCGCGCCGCGCTGGGAGAAGCGCGAGGGCCAGCCCAAGCGGCTCTTCCAGGCCCTCGACCACATCGTCGGCAACGTGGAGCTCGGCAAGATGGACGAGTGGGTCACCTACTACAACAAGGTGATGGGCTTCGTGAACATGGCGGAGTTCATCGGTGACGACATTGCCACCGACTACTCCGCGCTCATGTCGAAGGTCGTCGCCAACGGCAACCACCGCGTGAAGTTCCCGCTCAACGAGCCGGCCGTCGCGAAGAAGAAGTCGCAGATCGACGAGTACCTCGAGTTCTACGACGGCCCCGGCGCCCAGCACCTCGCCGTCGCGACCAACGACATCCTCGCCAGCGTCGACGCGCTCCGGGCCAACGGCGTCGAGTTCCTCAACACCCCCGACTCCTACTACGAGGACCCCGAGCTCCGCGCGCGCATCGGCGAGGTCCGCGTGCCGATCGAGGAGCTGCAGGAGCGCGGCATCCTGGTCGACCGCGACGAGGACGGCTACCTCCTCCAGATCTTCACCAAGCCCCTCGGCGACCGTCCGACGGTCTTCTTCGAGCTCATCGAGCGCCACGGCTCCCTCGGCTTCGGCAAGGGCAACTTCAAGGCGCTCTTCGAGGCCATCGAGCGCGAGCAGGACGCCCGCGGCAACCTCTGAGGCTCCGCTCGGCACGTTTGAGATGCTGAGCCCATGATGATCCGCCCGGCCGAGCTGGCCGCGATCAAGGCCGGCACGATCGACCTCGCGTTCCGGCGCTGGGCGAAGCCGCGGGTCGTGGTCGGCACCCGGATGCGTACGGGCGTCGGCCTGATCGAGGTCACCTCGGTCGAGCGGGTCAGCGTCGCGAGCCTGCGGGCCGACGACGCCCGGCGAGCGGGCGCGCCGTCGCTGGCCGCGCTCACGAAGGCGCTGGCGGTCCGGTCGTCCGACCCGGCGTGGCGGATCGGACTGGCGTACGCCGGCCCCGACCCGCGCGAGGCGCTGCGGGCCGCGGTGCCCGACGCGGACGAGGTCGCGGCCATCACCGCGCGGCTCGACCGGCTCGACGCGTCGTCGTCCTACGGCGCCTGGACGCGCGAGACGCTCGACCTGATCGACCTCAACCCCACCGTGCGCGCGCCTGACCTGGCTGCCCAGGTCGGGCGGGAGACCGCGGACTTCAAGAAGGACGTGCGCAAGCTCAAGGAGCTCGGCCTCACCGAGTCGCTGGCGATCGGCTACCTGCTCTCGCCGCGCGGCGAAGCGGTCGTCGACGCCGGGCTCGACACGCCCCGGGTGCGGGCGCCGCGGGAGCAGGGCACGCCGCTGCCGCGGAACATCGGCGCTCCGGCGACCCGGGCCCTGCGCGAGGTCGGCGTCACCACGCTCGAGCAGGTGACGGCGTACTCCGCCGAGCAGCTCGCCGCGATGCACGGGGTCGGGCCGATGGCGATCGGCCGGCTGGGCGAGGCGCTCGCCGAGCGGGGACTGTCGTTCGCGCCCTGAGGCTCAGGGGTCCTGCAGCACGCGGGTGCCTGCGGTGAGGTCGTGGATCGCACGCTTGCGGTCGCTCGCGGCCCACAGGTGGTCGAGGAGCTGGAACACGAGCACGACGAGGGCGAAGATCGCGATGACGGCGACCGAGCGGGTGGCGAGGGCGACCGGGATGATCAGCCAGCCCGGACCGAACTGGGTCAGGATCCGGCGCACCACCATCGACCACGACAGCCGGCCCTCGCCGCTCGCCGGCACCACGCGGAGCCGCAACGCACGCTTGCCGACGGTCGCCGACCGGGTCCGGAGCATCACCGCGTAGTAGGCGACGACGGCGATCGCGGGCAGCGCCACCAGCCAGAGCCAGCGGTCGAGGTAGGCGTCGGCGAAGCCGGACCAGTAGTCCGTCATGGCGGTGCCGGGGTCGCTTCCGTAGGTGAGGGCGTCCGTGAGCTTCTGGGACTCGATCTGGAGGTCACGCTGCAGGCCGACCTGGCCGGGCAGGCCGACGACATAGCTGATCGCGCCGACGATGAAGCCGTCGATCAGGTACGCGCCCGCGCGACGCCACCAGCCGGCGTCCGTCGGGCCGCGGTCCGGCAGCGACGTCGCGCCCGCCCACTGGCCGCCGTCCCACCACCGCAGCCCGCCGGGCGGGCTCGGCCACGGATCGGCGTACCACCCCGGAGGGGGCTGCTGGCTGCTCAGAGCGGTGCTCCGTCGCAGCAGTTGGCCTTCATGTGGCAGTGCGGGCACAACCAGCGCGTGGCGATCGGGTCGAACTCTCTCTCGCAGTAGTCGCACGGCATGGGCGCGACGCTAGTACGCCGCGCCCGCAGCCCGGAGGCGACGCGCTCAGGCGAGGTCGCCGACCAGCTCGCTCTCGGCCTCGGTGACGCCGTGCGGATCGGGGGACCCGGCGAGGGCGTCCGCGATCGTGCGGGACCCGGTCGCCACGATCACGACGCCGATCGCGACGGCAGCGGCGCCGAACCAGAAGGGTGCGTGCAGGTCGACCCGCTCGGCGAGCTTGAGCGCGACGAACGGGCCGACGGCGCCGCCGGTGAAACGTACGAAGGAGTAAGCCGCCGACGCGATGGGGCGCTCCACAGGAGCAGCGCCCATCACGGCCTCGGTGACCAGGGTGTTGGTGACGCCGAGGAACGCGCCGGCGAGCACGATGCCTGCCGTGACCACCGGCTCGTGCTCGGCGCCGAGCGCCATCGCGGCGAGGTCGAGCGCGAAGAGGGCGAGCACGGCCGTCAGCGTCGGCAGGGTGCCGAACCGGCGCTGCAGCCGAGGCGCCAGCCACACGGACGTGAAGGCGAGCAGCAGGCCCCAGCCGAAGAACGTCCAGCCGATGCCCATGATCGAGTACGACGGCAGCGCGAAGGGGCCGGCGGCCATCAGCGTGAAGAAGCCGAGGTTGTAGAAGATCGCGACGAGGGCGAGCAGCAGCAGGGCGCGGTGCCGGAGGGCGCGGAACGGGTCGAGCAGCGAGGTGGGGCGACCGGCGGGCGGCGTGGAGGGCAGGAAGAACGCCGTCGCGACGAGGGCGACCGTCATCAGGACCGAGACCCCAAAGAACGGGCCGCGCCACGACACCTGGCCGAGCACGCCGCCGATGAGCGGCCCGGAGGCGATCCCGAGCCCGAGGGCGGCCTCGAACAGGATGATCGCCTGCCCGACGGGTCCGGCGGACGCGCTCACGATGGTGGCCAGCGCAGTGGCCACGAAGAGCGCGTTGCCCAGGCCCCAGCCCGCGCGGAACCCGATGACGGCACCGACGCTGTCCGACATGCCGGCCAGGCCGGCCGACACGATGATGAGGGCGAGACCGGCGAGGAGCGTGCGCTTGGGTCCGATCCGGCTGGAGATGACTCCGGTGACCAGCATCGAGACGCCCATGATCGCCATGTAGCTGGTGAACAGCAGCGAGACCTGGCTCGGCGTCGCGTCGAGCTGGGCGGCGATCTCCTTGAGGATCGGGTCGACCAGCCCGATCCCCATGAAGGCGATGACGCACGCGAAGGCGACGGCCCAGACGGCCCGGGGCTGGCGCAGCATGGACGGAGCGGTGGTGTCGGGGGTGGTGTCGAGGGTGGTGTCGGGGGTGGTGGGGTGGGTGCTGCTCACGGGGTGGTGTCCTCCTGCTGGTCGTCCCCGTCGTGACGGGGGTGCAGGTCGAGGACGTCGCGCAGCACGGCAACCGCGGTCGCGACCTCCTCGGCGCTGTGGCGGGTGTCGGCCAGTCGGGCCATGACGAGCTCGGCGTTGGCCTGCCGGATGCGCGCCAGCTCGGCGCGGCCGGTGTCGGTGAGTGCGACCACCTGGGCCCGCCCGTCGGTGGGGTGGGGCTGCCGGTCCACCAGGCCCTGCTCGCGCAGGGTCCGCAGTGTCGCGGTCATCGTGGGCTGGCTGCAGCGGTCCGCCGCGGCCAGCGCGGTGACCCCCGACGGCCCGTGCTCGTCCAGGAGGGACAGGGCACGGACGCCGGCCGGGTGGTCGACCTCGCGCCGCACGGCGCGGGTCAACCGCGCGGCCAGCACCACGAGGTCGCTGGCCAGGTCGGGGAGGTCGTCACTCACGCCGCCCAAGATACATAGCAATCCTATGTATCTCAACCCGAGCGTGGATCAGTGCGCGATCAGCACGACTCCGAGGCCGCCCATGAGCACGGCGATCGCCGAGTCGAGGACCCGCCAGGCGCCCGGTCGGGCGAAGATGCCCCGCAGCAGGCGAGCGCCGTAGCCGAGGCCGAAGAACCACAGGAGGCTGGCGACCAGCGTGCCCGCCAGGAACCACCAGCGGTCGCTGCCGAAGCTGTTGGCGACGGTGCCGAGCATGAGCACGGCGTCGAGGTAGAAGTGCGGGTTGAGCCAGGTCAGGGCGAGCGTGAGCAGGATCGCGCGACCGGTCGTCATCGCGGTGCCGTCGCTGGCGTCGAGTGCGCTCGGGCGCCACGCGCGCAGTGCCGCGTGCACGCCGAACGCGATCAGGTAGAGCCCGCCGAGCACCTGGGCGACCGGCAGCACCGACGGCCAGCGCTCGAGGACGACGCCGAGGCCGAAGACGCCGGCGGTGATCGCGACCACGTCGGAGAGCAGGCAGGTCAGCACGATGGGGAGGACCTGCTCGCCGCGGATCCCCTGACGGAGGAGAAAGGCGTTCTGGGCGCCGACGGCGACGATGAGAGCGAGACCGGTGAGCAGACCGGTGAGAGCAACCTGGAACATGTGGTCAACGGTAGGACGCGCACGAGACACAATCCAGCGAACTATTTTCACGAATCATTAGGATCTCTAACTATGAGAGACATCACTCAGCTGGATCCCGTGGCGCTGCGCACCCTGGCTGTGGCGGCGCGACTCGGGACCTTCGAGGCGGCGGCCCGCGACCTGCACGTGACCCCCTCCGCAGTGAGCCAGCGGATCAAGGCGCTGGAGACGCGCATCGGCCGCGTCCTGCTCCACCGGGTCAAGCCGCTCGAGCCCACCGAGGCCGGACTCGTCCTGGTCCGGCTGGCGACGCAGACCGAGCTCCTCGAGCGTGAGGCCGTGGCCGAGCTCGTCGAGGAGGGCGACGACGAGGCGGGCGCGTCGTACACCTCCCTGCCCATCGCGGTGAACGCCGATGCGCTCTACGGCTGGTTCGTCGACGCGCTCGCCGAGGTGCAGTCGCGCCACCGCGTCGTGTTCGAGGTCGTCCGGGAGGACCACACCCGCACCGCCGAGCGGCTGCGGCGCGGGGAAGTGGTCGCGGCGATCACGGGGGAGCCCAAGCCGGTGCCCGGGTGCCGGGTGGTCCGCCTCGGCCGGCTGCGTTACGCCGCCGTCGCGACGCGCGAGTTCCACGCCCGCCACTTCGCCGACGGGGTCGGCTCGGCCACCCTCGCAGAGGCGCCGATCGTCGCGTTCGACCGCAACGACTCGCTCCAGCACGACTTCGTCCGCCGGGTGACCCGCCGCCACCTGGCCCCGCCGGTGACCTACCTCCCGTCGGTCCGCGAGTTCGACCGTGCGATCCGGGTCGGGATGGGGTGGGGTCTGCTCCCCGAGGCGGACGTGGCACTCCAGCTCGACCTCGGCAACCTGGTCGAGCTGGTGCCCGGGCGCCGGCCCGAGGTCGCGCTCTACTGGCAGCACTGGCGACTCGGCTCGTCGCTGGTCGCCGAGCTCACCGAGGAGGTGGTGGTCGCAGCGCGGCAGTGGATGGCGACATGAAGGCAGATGTTCGGTTTCCCTGACACGTTCCTTGAGGAAGTCCTACCCTTCGAAATCGAGCACCGTGCTCGCTCGACTGCACCCCCAAGGGGACTCCAGTGACCCGTCGCATCAATGTCGCCCACGCCGCAGCGCTCGCTGCCGGCGCGCTCATGGTGCTGTCCGGGTGCGGTGGCTCGGGCAATGCCGCCGCCACCAAGACCGTGGGAGCGCAGCTGCTGGGCGAGAAGCTCACCGACATGGTCGCGACCGTCGACAAGATGGGCATCGTCGAGTGGCACGGCCAGATGCTGACCAAGAGCCCCGACAAGGGTGGCAAGCGGATCCTCAACCTCGACGCCCGCTACAGCCCGTCGCTGGGCTACAGCGAGATCTCGATGGACACCGTCCTCGACGGCAACGCGCAGCAGATCGACTACCTCGTGGTCAACGGCCGCACCTTCTTCAACAGCGAGAAGTGGGGCCCCGGTGCCAACGACTGCTGGGCCGACATCACCGACAACGAGGACTACACCTGGGCGCTGCCACGTGAGCTCGACCCCGCGTGGGCGCTCACCCAGGGTCGTGCCGTGTCCGCCGACGGCGAGGACGTGAACGTCTCGCTCGGCTACAAGGACGTCCTCGCGGGCCTGCCGAAGGGCCTCTTCAAGGAGGTCCCCACCCTGCCGTACGACACCGAGGCCGCGGCCACGATCGAGCCGCACGGCCACCTCCTCGAGGTCGGCATCGACGTCGCCGGCATGTGGAGCAAGCTCCCCAAGGAGCAGAAGGCCACCCTCGACAAGCGCGTGGGCTACTGGGCGATGACGATGAAGGAGTCGCCCAACGGTTCGACCATCAAGCCGCCGGTGCACGTCTTCGACCCGAAGGTGACCCCGCCGAGCCAGTGCAAGCGCTGATACTGGGCCCGTGCCCACGTACGTCGCCTTCCTCCGCGCCATCAACCTCGGCAGGACCCGCAAGTTCCCCAAGGACGCCATCAAGGCGGCGACCGAGGCCGCCGGCGGGTCCGGCGTGGAGACCTACATCAACACCGGCAACGTCCGGCTGACGCACTCCGCACGCTCCGTGGCCAAGGTCCAGGCGGCGCTGGAGGAGGCGTACGCCGCAGAGGCGGGCTTCGAGGTGCCGACGGTCGTCTTCACGACCGCCGACCTCGCCGCGCTCACCGCGCGGGCCGAGGAGCTGCACGCCGAGCACGACCCGTCCGGCCAGCACTACGTCACGCTCTACGCGAGCGCCCCGACCGCCGCGACGGCGAAGGCGGTGCACGCCCTCGAGCACGACGGCGAGACGGTGGTCGTCGACGGCCGGGCGGCCTACGTGCTGCTCGACGGCGACATCCACACCTCGAAGGTGCTCTCCGCCAAGGAGTTCACCGCGCTCGGGCAGGGCACGGCCCGGACGGTGAAGGTGCTGCGCACTGTCGCCGAGAAGTGGTGCTGATCCGGCCGGTCAGGCGATCTCGACGCCCGCGCCGCTCATCTCGGTGATGGCCGACGCCGTCGTCTCGGGTGCGACCCCGGCGCACAGCGCGGTCAGCACCCTGGTCGCGAAGCCCTCGCTCGCGCTGTCCAGCGCGGTCGCCCGCACGCAGTGGTCGGTCGCGATGCCGCAGACGTCGACCGCGACGACGCTCCTCGCCCTCAGCCAATCGGCGAGCGGCTCGCCCGACGTCGTACGCCCCTCGAATCCGGAGTACGCCGCCTGGTGCTCGCCCTTGAAGAACACCTCGTCGAAGGGCTGCGGGTCGAGGTTGGGGTGGAAGCCCGCGCCCTCGGAGCCGACCTTGCAGTGGACCGGCCACGACTCCGCGAAGTCGGGCTTGAGCGACCAGTGGTGGCCCGGGTCGACGTGGTGGTCCTTGGTGGCGACGACGACGTCGTAGGCCGGACCGCCCTCCGCCTTCGCGTGCCAGCGGTGCAGCAGCTCGCCGATGTCGGCGGCCACGCGCGCGCCACCGGTCACCGGAAGCGACCCGCCCTCGCAGAAGTCGTTCTGGACGTCGACCACGATCAGTGCCCGTGCCATGGAGCGAGGCTACTGCTCGAAGACCGTCGGGATCACCGGCTCACCGGCGGACATCTGGGTGACGGCGCGGGGGAGCTCGGCGAGCGAGGAGCGGTGGCGGGAGCGGGCCTCCTCGAGGGTGGCGCGGCCGACGACCTCGCCGTCGCGCACGAGCGGGACGAGCAGGGGACGGTCGTTGCTGTCTCCCTCGGGCGCCTCGCCGATCCCGACCACCTCGGCCTGCGCGGTGCCGCCGGCCGAGAGCCGGCGCAGCGCGTACTTCCGGCCGCCCACCGAGGTCTTGTCCTGCGACTTCTTCGCCACCGACACCAGCGCGCCGTCGGCGTCCTCCCGGGCGACGAGCTTGTAGACGAACCCGCACGTCGGGTAGCCCGAGCCGGTCACCAGCTGGGTGCCGACGCCGTACGCGTCGACCGGTGCCGCCGCGAGGGCCGCGATCGCGTGCTCGTCGAGGTCGCTCGTGACGACGATCTGGGTGCTCGTCGCCCCGAGCGAGTCGAGCTGCGCGCGGACGTCGCGGGCGACCAGGCCGAGGTCGCCGGAGTCGAGCCGGACGGCGCCCAGCCCGGTGCCTGCCACCTCCACCGCGCGGGCCACCGCCTCGGCGACGTCGTAGGTGTCGACGAGCAGGGTCGTGCCGACGCCGAGCGTCTGCACCTGCGCGCGGAACGCGTCGGCCTCGTCGTCGTGGAGCAGCGTGAACGAGTGGGCCGCGGTGCCGGCGGACGGGACGCCGTACGTCGCCCGTGCCGCGAGGTTGCTCGTCGCGTCGAACCCGGCGACGTACGCCGCCCGCGCGGCGGCCACGGCGGCCTGCTCGTGCGTGCGGCGCGAGCCCATCTCGATGCAGGGCCGGCTGCCCGCGGCGAGGGTCATCCGGGAGGCGGCCGAGGCGATCGCGGAGTCGTGGTTGTAGATCGACAGCAGGACGGTCTCCAGCAGGACGGCCTCCGCGAACGTGCCCTCCACCACGAGGAGCGGTGAGTGCGGGAAGTAGGCCTCGCCCTCGGCGTAGCCCCAGACGTCGCCGGTGAAGCGGTAGGAGGCCAGCCAGTCGAGCATGTCGGGGTCGACGACGCCGTCCAGCGCGGCGATCGCCGCGGGGTCGAAGCGGAACGCCTCGATGGCGTCGAGCGCGCGACCGACGCCGGCCACCACGCCGTACCTCCGCCCCTCCGGCAGCCGCCGTGGGAAGAGCTCGAACACCGATCGGCGCTCGGCCGTGCCCGACTGCCGGGCGGCCTGCACCATGGTGAGCTCGTAGTGGTCGGTGAAGAAGGCCGTCGAGGCATGGGCTGTCCCGGTCACGGGCGTCACTGTGCCACGATGGGCAGGTGTCAGCCGCCAGTCCCGTAGAGGTCGAGCCGACCCTCACACCTGACGAGATCACCTTCCTGGCCAAGCCGTGGGTGACGCTGGTGTGGGACGACCCGGTCAACCTCATGTCCTACGTCTCCTTCGTCTTCCAGAAGTACTTCGGCTACGACAAGGCCAAGGCCGAGAAGCTGATGCTCGAGGTGCACACCGAGGGCAGGTCGGCGGTCTCGACGGGGACCCGCGAGGAGATGGAGCGCGACGTGCAGGCCATGCACGAGTACGGGCTGTGGGCGACGATGGAGAAGGCCTCGTAGTCTGCGGACCATGCATCGTTCGCGCATCGCCGTGGTCCTGATCGACCATCCCGAGGAGTCCTACGAGCCGGCCGCAGCCTTCTGGGCGGGCGCGCAGGGGGCGACGCGATCGGTCAACGAGGACCCGGCCTACGAGTCGCTCGACCGGCTGCCGGGCAACGTCGCGCTCGAGCTGCAGCGGACGGGCAGCGGTACGCCGCCGCGCGTGCACCTCGACTTCGAGACCGACGACGTGGCCGCCGAGGTCGCGCGGCTCGAGGGCCTGGGCGCCAGCGTCGAGACCCGGCACGACACGTGGGCGGTCCTGCACGACCCGGGCGGGATGGTGTTCTGCGTCGTCCCGGTCTGGACCGACCCGGCCGACTTCGACCGCTACGCGACCTCGTGGCCCGCGTCGTGAGCGGGTTCGAGCACCACCGCAAGTCCGACCGCGTCATCGCCACCTTCACCGGGTTCGAGGCCGACCTGCTGCGGTCGCTCGCCTCGCAGATGGTCGAGCTGCTGCGCAACGAGCGCGCCGAGCCCCCGGCTCCCACGGCGGACCCCTTCGAGGCACTGATGGCGGAGTTCTCCGGCGCCACCTCGCCGCCCGAGGACCCGGTGCTCGCCCGGCTCTTCCCGACGGCCTACCCCCACGACGACGAGGCGGCCTCGGACTTCCGTCGCTTCACCGAGACCGGGCTGCGCGACGGCAAGGCCGCCGCGTCGGGCCTGCTGATCGACACCCTCGAGGAGGCCGGGCTGCCGCCCGAGCTGACCGAGGAGGGGCTGGTGATCGACGTCGAGCTCACCCGCGACGAGGCCGAGACCTGGATGCGCGCCTTCACCGACATCCGCCTCGCCCTGGCCACCCGGCTCGGGGTCGAGGCCGGCGACGAGGACTACTGGCACTCGCTGCCCGACGACGACCCGCGCGCGCAGGCGCACGACATCTACGAGTGGGTCGGCTACCTCCAGGAGACGGTCGTCGAGGCGCTCACGTCGTGACGCCCGTTCCCGACTTCGTGGTCGCCATCCGGCGCAAGATCGGCAGCGACCACCCGCTCTGGCTGCCGGCGGTCACCGCCGTCGTGCTCCGCGGCGACGAGGTGCTGCTGGTGCGCCGCTCGGACAACGGCCGCTGGACGCCGGTCACCGGGATCGTCGACCCGGGGGAGGAGCCCGCGGTCGCCGCGGCACGCGAGGTCATCGAGGAGACCGGGGTGCGCGCACGGGTCGACCGGCTCGCCTCCACCGCTGCGCACCCGGAGATCACCCACGCCAACGGCGACCGCGCCGCCTACCTCGACCTCACCTTCGCCTGCACCTGGCTGGAGGGGGAGGCCCACGTCGCCGACGACGAGTCCAGCGACGTGCGCTGGTGGCCGCTCGCCTCGCTGCCTCCGATGACCGACCTGATGCTCGGTCGGATCGCGGCCGCGACCAGCGACGAGCGGGAGGCGCGCTTCGTCGCGCCCGCGGGCCAGGAGGGGGAGGAGCCGCCGCCGGTGCTGGCTCCCGACACGCCCGTGCTCGGCGTCGACGCCTGCGCGGGCGGCTGGGTCGGGGTCGTGATCGACCCGGACCGGCGCAGCGCGGTCTTCACCGCCGCCACGATCACGTCGCTCGTCGCGCTCGTGCGCGAGACGTACGACGTCGCGGTGGTCGCCGTCGACATCCCTATCGGCCTGCCCGACGACAGCGGTCGGCAGGCCGACGCCGAGGCCCGCCGCGAGCTCGTCGGCAAGTCGTCGTCGATCTTCTCGACGCCGGTCCGCGCGGCGCTCGAGGCGCCGACCTACGAGGCCGGTCGCGCGGCCAACCTCGCCGCGACCGAGGGGCGCACCAGCGTCAGCGCCCAGGCGTACGCGCTCCGCGAGAAGGTCCTCCAGGTCGACGCATGGGTGCGCGGCCGCCCCGGCGCCGAGGTCGTCGAGGTCCACCCCGAGCTGAGCTTCGCCCGGATGGCGGGTGCCCCGATCCTGGCGCGGAAGAAGGACGTCGACGGCGTACGCGCCCGGCGCCAGGCGCTGGCCGCCCACGGCATCGTCGCGCCGCCGTGGTTCCGCGGCTCGGGCTTCGCCGAGGACGACCTCCTCGACGCGTGCGCCGCCGCCTGGTCGGCGGTCCGCCACTCGCTGGGGCTCACGGAGTCGTTCCCCGAGACGCCGGAGGTCTTCTCCGACGGGATCCCGGCCGCGATCCGGGTCTGACCCGAGGGTCAGCCCGAGTGGGTGAGCACGCCGTATCGCTCGCGCGAGGCCAGCGCCCAGCGCGAGGCAGGCACCGACACGGCCGCGATCACGAGCATCATCGCAGCCAGGACCAGCCAGCCGGTCTCACCCATCTGCACGCACAAGAGCGTGACGATCGGCGGTCCGATGACGGCGATGACGCTGAAGCCGAGGCCGGCGAAGCCCTGGTACTGGCCCTGCCGCTCGTGGGGGGCCAGGCCCATCTGGAGCCCCCACTGGCCACCCGAGCCGATCATCTCGCCGACGACGTGGACCAGGGAGCCGGCCACGAGGACGGCAATGGCGAAGGTGGTGTCGCCGCGGTCGGCGAGGGAGACGATCGCGAAGCCGGCCGCGATCCAGACCGCGCCGCGCACGAGGGCGCGGGCGCCTGCCTCCACGGAGTCCGCACGGCGGGACAGTCGGACCTGGAAGAACGCGACACATGCGGTGTTGATGATCAGCAGCACCGCGACCATCACCGGCGGCGCGGCCGTGCGCTGGGAGATGTAGAGCGCGAGACCGAGCTCCATCACGAAGAAGTGGATCGAGAAGAGGCCGGTGATCGTGACGATCACGACGTAGGGCCAGTCGCGCAGGACGGCCATGCGTGGCTCGCCCTCGATCCGGACGTAGGCCGGCAGCTCCGGCAGCCGTGTCGAGTTCCAGGCTGCGAAGCCGGTGAAGACGGCGTTGAGCAGGAAGACCGAGACGTAGGCCCACGACTCGTCGATGACCAGCGCGGCGCCGCCGAAGACCGAGCCCAGGCCGATCGCGGTGTTGGTGACCGCCCGCAGGTAGGCCTTGAACAGCACGCCGCGCCCGCCGGTGGCCAGCTGCGCGATGACGCCCTGCTGGACCGAGCCCGCCGACCGTTCGAAGAGCGAGAGCAGTCCGAGCAGCAACGCCAGCTGCCACGGCGTACGCGCGAGCACCGGCAGCGCGCTGGTGAGGGCCGCGCCCACCATGAAGAAGGTCAGGACGCGGCGCGGTCCGCGGGTGTCGCCGAGGTGGCCGGCGGGGACCTGCACCACGATGCCGACGATCGCTGCGACCGAGAGCGCGAGCGCCACCTCGGCCGCGGAGAACCCCACCTGACGGGTGAAGTAGAGAGCACTGGTCGTCATGACGGCGCCGGCGCCGAACCGGTTCGCGAAGGAGCCCAGGGCCAGGACCCGGAGGTCTCGCTCGACGGGGATGCCGCGGCGGGTGAGCGGCGCCTGCGCCTGCGGCATCGACATGGCCGTCACGCTATGTCGTGAGACCGGTGCGAGCGCCATCGAGGGCCTGCCTACGCTTGTGGGTGTGCTGACCCTCGCCCAGGAGACCTACGACGCCATCGTGGCGCACGCCAAGCGCGACCACCCCGACGAGGCGTGCGGCGTCGTGGCAGGACCGGAGGGCAGCGACCGGGCCGAGCGGTTCGTCCCGATGGTGAACGCCGCGGGCAGCCCGACGTTCTACGAGTTCGACTCGACCGAGCTGCTCGCGCTCTACAAGGACATGGACGCCCGCGACGAGGAACCGGTCGTCGTCTACCACTCCCACACCGCCACCGAGGCCTACCCGAGCCGCACCGACATCGGGCTGGCCAGCGAGCCCCATGCGCACTACGTGCTCGTCAGCACACGCGAGCACGGGAATAGCGACGGCCCGGTGGAGTTCAGGTCCTACAGAATCATCGACGGAGTCGTGACCGAGGAAGAGGTCACGATCACGCCTGCATCATCAACGGAAGAGAGCACCCCCTGATGGCCATCGAGGTCCGGATCCCCACCATCCTGCGCACCTACACCGACGGCGCGAAGTCCGTCGAGGGCACGGGCGGCAGCCTGTCCGAGCTCATCGACGACCTCGAGGGCAACCACCCCGGCATCAAGGGCCGCCTCGTCGAGGACAAGGACGGCTCGGTCGACCTGCGCCGCTTCGTCAACGTCTACGTCAACGACGAGGACGTCCGCTTCATCGGCGGCCTCGAGGCCCCGCTGAGCGACGGCGACCAGGTCGTCGTGCTCCCCGCCGTCGCCGGCGGATGACCCGCTTCGACAGCCTGCTGGCCTCCGTCGGCGGTACGCCGCTGGTGGGGCTGCCGCGGCTCTCTCCCGGCCGTCAGCCGGACGGGACCGACGTACGCCTCTGGGCCAAGCTCGAGGACCGCAACCCGACCGGCTCCATCAAGGACCGCCCGGCGCTGCGGATGATCGAGCAGGCCGAGGCGGACGGCACGCTGCGGCCCGGCTGCACGATCCTCGAGCCGACCAGCGGCAACACCGGCATCTCGCTCGCCATGGCCGCCAAGCTCAAGGGCTACCGGATCGTCTGCGTGATGCCGGAGAACACCTCCGAGGAGCGACGCCAGCTGCTGCGGATGTGGGGCGCCGAGATCGTGTCGTCGCCCGCCGCGGGCGGGTCCAACGAGGCCGTCCGCGTCGCCAAGCAGGTGGCGGGGGAGCACCCCGACTGGGTGATGCTCTACCAGTACGGCAACGAGGCCAACGCCCTCGCGCACCAGGAGACCACCGGCCCCGAGCTGCTCGCCGACCTGCCGACCATCACGCACTTCGTTGCCGGGCTCGGCACCACCGGCACGCTCATGGGCGTCTCGCGGTTCTTCCGCGAGGCCAGGCCGGACGTGAAGATCGTCGCCGCCGAGCCGCGCTACGGCGAGCTGGTCTACGGCCTGCGCAACCTCGACGAGGGCTTCGTCCCCGAGCTCTACGACGCCGCGCTCATCGACTCGCGGTTCAGCGTCGGCCCCCGGGATGCCGTACGCCGGGTGCGCGAGCTGCTCGAGCTCGAGGGCATCTTCGCGGGCATCTCCACCGGTGCGATCCTGCACGCCGCGCTCGGCCAGGCGGCCAAGGCCGTCAAGGCGGGGGAATCGGCCGACATCGCCTTCGTGGTCTGCGACGGTGGCTGGAAGTACCTCTCCACCGGGGCCTACGAGGGCACCGTCGACGAGGCCGAGGACCGGCTCGACGGCCAGCTCTGGGCGTAGCTCGGCGCACGTCCGGGACCTCCGCCGCGCGCGTTTCCACAGAGCAGGTTCACGCATGGCGACTGTCGGTGGGGATGCCTACAATCGAACACATGATCGACACGCTGGCAGGACCCGGAGCACGTGGGGCAGACGCCCTCACCGGCTCGGACTTGCTCGCGCTCGCTCGGGATCGCAAGGCCGCCGAGGACCGCGCTGCGGCCGATCTGTTGGAGGTCGCTGTCCGGTGGGCGGACCTGCACCCGCCGGAGTCGATCCACTCCGCTGCCGCGTTCACCGTCCCGGCACTGACCACGAGGAGCCGCTGGCCGGTGAGGGTTGTCCGCTGGTGGCGGAGTTCTGCGTCGCCGAGCTCGGCACCGTCCTGGGGATCTCCACCACGTCGGCGAAGAAACTCATCGGCCACGCCCTCGAGCTCCGCCACCGGCTGCCGCGGTTGTGGTCGCAGGTCCAGGCCGGTTGCGTGCCTGCGTGGCGGGCACGGTCGGTTGCGGAGACGACCATCCACTCGACGCGCGCCCTGACCAGGGAGGCCGCGGCCTTCGTGGACGCCCAGATCGCGGCCGTCGCGGGACGCATCGGTCCCGCCCAGCTCGACCGGCTCGTCGCCGAGACCATCAAGCGCTACGACCTCGCCGACCCCGACCCGGCTGCCGATCCGGAGGACGGCTACCTGTCCGTCGACCCGCGCCACGCGACCCTGCACGACGAGGACGTCCACTTCGCGGGGACGATGCGGTTCGAGGCAGAGCTCGACCTCGCCGATGCCCTGGACCTCGACCGCGAGCTCTCCCACCACGCGGCCCAGCAGAAGGCCCTCGGCTCCACCGAGTCCCTCGACGTCCGCCGCTCCAAGGCCCTCGGCGACCTCGCTCGCACCCAGACCGCACTCGACCTCATGACCGGAGACGCCCGGATCAGGGCCGGGTGGACCCCGATGACGGGCTTCCCGCTGCACGCGAGGTCGTCCTCCACGCCCACTTCGACGCCGGCACGGTCGGCGAGACCACTGTGTTCGGTCCCACCGGCCGACTCGACGAGGGCCAGCGGCTCCTGCTGCTCGACCAGCTCGCGTCCTGGTGCGGCGACAGCCGGACGAAGGTCACCATCAAGCCCGTCATCGACCTCAACGCCGCCCTGTCCACGCCCGGCTACGCGATCCCCGACCGGATCCGCGAACAGGTCATCCTCCGCGACCGCACCTGCGTGTTCCCGTGATGCACGAGACCGGCCCGCGGCTGCGACGTCGACCACGTCGTCGAGTACGACCACCACGCGGAGACCGAAGGGCGACCACAACCCGGCCCCACAAGCACCCGCAACCTCGCCTGCCTGTGCCGGTTCCACCACCGCCTCAAGACCCACTGTGACTGTGCTTCTGGGCATCCATTGTGGGTCGCCCGCCGGTCCGGAGCAGTGCAGTCTGGTGTCGGCGTCCTG
>NZ_JAERSG010000008.1 GCF_016735675.1 Nocardioides baculatus
GCTTGCAAGCAAACGGCCAGTGTGTCTTTCGAGTCAGACCAGGACGCCGACACCAGACTGCACTGCTCCGGACCGGCGGGCGACCCACAATGGATGCCCAGAAGCACAGTCACAGTGGGTCTTCCAGCGGTGGTGGCGTCGGCCGAGGGGGCCGGAGTTGTGGGGGCCGGTCTGTCCCGGCGGGGGTTCTCGTCCGGTGTCGCCGTGTCCGGTGTGTTGGTAGGGGACGGGGTGGTCGAGATCGACGTTGCGGCTGGTCGAGGTGGCGTAGGGCCAGTAGTCGCCGCCGGTGACGAGGTGGACCTGGTCGCGCAGGGACTCGGGGTGTTCGTAGGCGGTGTAGCGGACCCGGTTGGACAGGTCCTTGACCGGCTGGACCTTCACCACGCAGCCGCGCAGCATCTCGTGGAGCCGGGTGAGGGTGACAGGTCCGAGGCCCTCGACGCGGGCAACGGCGTCCGCCCCGTGAAGGGCTGCCTCGTGGAGGTGGACGTGCAGGACCACCTTCGGTGCGAGGGGGGTGAGATCGATGTGACGGAGGGCGTCGAGGAGGTCCGCGGGGAAGGCGTACGCACGAGCAGGCGAGTCATCCTCGGGCTCTGGCTCCGGCTCGGGCTCGTCGAGGTCCAAGTCGAGGTCGAGGTTGAGGTCGAGCGAGGGCTCGGGGTCTGCCTCGTCATCGTGTTCGGACTCGCGACTCTTCCCAGAGTCGGTGTGCTCGAGCAGGAGCGTGAACAGCTCGGCGGGTCGGGCGAGCCAGCCGAACGCGAGGGCGCGGAGCTCGTCGGGGCTGGCGTCGGGGTGGAGGGGGTCGATGATCTCCGCGACGCGGTGGACGATGGCGTCGACCGCGACGGCGTCGCCGGCTTCGAGGCGGGCGATGAGGGTGCGCAGGCCGTACTCGTCGGTGCGACCGAGGCCGAGGTAGCGGCGGCGGCGTTCGGCCTCGCACCGCTCCTCATGCAGGGCGGGGTCGGCCTCGATGACCTTCGCCTCCGCCACTTCGAGCACCCGGCCGGGTGCTTCGGAGGCGATCATCCGGGACACGGCGGTGTCGACGACGCGGACCTTGTCGGCGGGTAGGTGGCGCGAGAGCTTGGCGACCTTGCGGGCGACCCAGACCTCGCAGTCGCCGCGGCGGGTGACGGCCCAGGTCAGCGGGAGGCGGTGCTCGAGGTCGAGGACGTCGGCGAGCATGTGCTGCGTGGCGGTGACGCCGGCATGCCGGGCCAGGGCGATCTCGCCGAGGCAGAAGTCCTGCACGCGCGGGGTGCCGTCACCGCCGAGCTGTCGCAGGACGTTCCCGATCCGGCGGGCGATGCGGCCGTCGGGGCCTTCGGTGGGATCGGTCGAGTGGATGGCCGCCCACGCGGAGAGCACTTCGAGCTTGGCGACCTCGGCGAGGCGGGACGCTCGCTCGGCCTCGGACGCGGCGGCCAGGAGGCGTTCCGCGTCGAGGTCGAGGAGGTCGGTGTTCATGCCTTCACGCTAGCGATGACCACCGACAGTCAGACCCGGGATTCACGCTCAGATCCACATTCCGGACAACTGTTTTCGAGAGTCTGAGCGATACACCTGAGTCAGTGGTTTCGAGGCTCGTCGCTGGCGCTCCTCGCACCTCAACCACCGAGCAACCCGGGCGCTCCTCGCACCTCAACCAGCGGAGGGAGCGCGCCCGGTCTCGTACGCCCAGATCGCGACCTCGACCCGGTTGCGGGCACCGAGCTTGGCCATGAGGGCGCCGATGTGGGTCTTCACCGTGCTGAGGCTGATGTGGAGCTCGTCCGCGATCTCGTGGTTGGTACGACCTCGCGCGACGAGGACGAGCACGTCCTCCTCGCGATCGGTCAACGGCGCGATCGGTTGAGCGGGCGCAGCAGGACGTTCCAACGAGGCGAGGGTGCTCAGCAACCGGCGGGTGATGTCGGGCGAGATGAGGGCGTCGCCTTTCGCGGCCGCCTCGATCGCCTGCACCAGCAAGGCAGGCCCGGCGTCCTTCAGCAGGAAGCCCCGGGCGCCGGCTCGCAACGCGCCGAGGACGTAGTCGTCGAGGTCGAAGGTCGTGATGATGACCACCGCGAGAGGGTCCGCGACACCGGGGCCGGCGAGCTGGCGGGTGGCCTCGACGCCGTCGATGCCCGGCATCCGGATGTCGAAGAGGCAGACGTCGGGGCGCAGCTCGCGGGCGACCGCCACGGCCTCGTGACCGTCCCGCGCCTGGCCGACGACCTCGATCCCGGGCTGCGCGTCGAGGATCATCGTGAGGCCGGTGCGGACGAGGTCCTGGTCGTCGGCGACCACCACCCTGATGCTCATGGCGCCACCGAACGCGGCAGCGCGGCCGAGACGGTCCAGCCGCCGGCCGGGTCGGGGCCGGCGGAGAGCGTGCCGCTGAGCAGCTTGGCCCGTTCGGCCATGCCCATCAGGCCGTAGCCCCCGGTCGTCGCGGGGCGCGCCGCCTGGCCGTCGTCGTGCACACGCAACCGTACGACGTCGGCCTCGCCGGTGACCTGCACCGTGACCGCCGTGGCGTCGAGCGAGTGGCGGATCGCGTTGGTGACCGCCTCCTGGCAGATCCGGTAGACGGCGACCTCGAGCGGCTGCGGCAGCCCGGCCAGGTCGCCGGAGCGCGCCACCTGCACGGCAGGGTCCATCCGCGCCAGCTCGTCGAGGTCGCCGATCCCCCGCTGCGGCGCGAACTCTGCCGCGTCGCCCTCGCGGAGGACCCGGACGACCGTACGCATCTCGGCCAGCGTCCGCGACGCCTCGGCCTCGATCACCGCCAGCGCCTCGACGGCCGCCGACGGGTTCGTGGCCGCCACCGCCCGGCCAGCCTGGGCCTGGATCGCGATGGCCGACACGTGGTGGGCGACGGTGTCGTGCAGCTCGCGGGCGAGCTCGCCGCGCTCGTGGCTACGCACCTGCGCGACCTCGCGCTGGTGCGCGACCGCGCGGTAGCGCATCGCCGCACCGAGGGCGAACGACGCGACCACCACGGTGGTGCCGCCGACCACGTCCCCGAGGGTCCCGCTGAGCGCGAGACCCAGGCTCACCGGCACCGCGGTGATCGCCGTACCGATCAGGGCCTCGCGACCGGAGCCCCAGCGGTACAGGGAGTACGGCAGCAGCAGCACGACGACCATCGAGTCGAGCCCGATCTCGGCGACGTCGCCCAGCAGCGTCGGGAGCAACAGCACCAGCGCGCCCCCGAAGCCGACCGCAGTCGCCGCCAGTGGGTGCGTACGCCGCCACAGCAGGGCCGGGACGACCACGAGCGCGACCGCGACGGCCAGGGGCCGCATCGGCAGGTCGGGGCGCAGGATCGCCTCCCCCACGGTCACGACCAGCATCACGCCGACGAGGACCCAGTCCCACCACACCCACGCAGGAGCGCCGGGGGCGCGGGGCTCGCTCAGGATCGAGCGGAGGGAGGCGGCGAGCACGTGTGCAGCCTAGAGAGCGGACGCGCCCGTGCGCGGCCACGACCACGCGGACCGCAGGACGTACACCAGCACGAGGACCTCGGTCCCGACCCCGAGTCCGTAGAAGCCGAGCCACTCGCCGCCACTGAGGTTGAACAGCGACACGGGGATGTAGAGCGCGCCGACCCCGAGGTTGAGGGGGCGACTCACGCGAGCCGGGAGCGCAGCGGACAGCACGACCATCACGGCCGGGATCCCGACGAGTGTGAGCGCGACGATGACGAAGGTCTCGTTGGCGTCGAACTCGAAGACGCGGCCGGCGAGGATGTCCGCGACCACGCCGGGCTTGTAGAGGTTGAGGTGGTCGACGTAGATGTAGAGGAACATCAGGCTGGTCCAGGCGGCGGCGAGCCTCGCCTTCACCGGCAGCGGGGCGTCGTCGAGGCCGGTCGCGTTCGCGGACGTGCGCAGGGTCGTGGTGGTCACGGTCTTCCTTCCGATCGAGGTGGTGACACCACGATCACGGGATCCGCGCCTCGTTCCATCGGACTGGAGGCCCGTCTCCGCTGGCCTCAGGTACTAGACGTGCCGCCGCCGCGCGACGTGCAGCACGGCACCCCACCCGCGGCGCAGCAGCCCGTCCGGCCGCTCGGCCAGCCGCCGACGGATCTCGCCGTACAACCGCTCGCGCTGCCACGGCTCCATCGCGATGTGCCCGGAGAAGGTGTCGAGCAGCGCGAGGTAGCCCTCGGCGTCGTAGTCGACCTCCCAGTCGACGTGGCGCACTTGCAGGTCGTCGAAGAGCCCGCTCGCCTCGATCTCGTCGCGCTGGTCGGGCAGCTCGTCCGGGCGCGCGTACGCCGCCCCTCCCGGCACGCCCTCGCCGATCTCGTCGTAGACGTCCTGGAGCTCGCGGAAGATCGGGTCGCCACCCTCGGGGAAGACGTGGGTCGCGCTCCAGAAGGCGAGGTGGCCGCCGGGCCGCAGCAGCTCCCACGCCCGCCGGTAGCGGATCTCCGGATCGAGCCAGTGCCAGGACGTGGCAGCGAGCACGAGGTCGTACGCCGTCCCGTCCGGCACCACGTCCTCGAACCGGCCGTGCCGCACGTCCACGTCCGGGTACGCCGCCAGGTTGCGGCGCGCGACCTCCACGAGCGCCGGGCCCGGATCGACGCACGTGATCGCGAAGCCGCGGCGGGCGAGCGGGATCGTGGCCTTCCCGGTCGCGCAGCCGATCTCGAGGAGCCGGTCCCCCGGCGACAGATCAGCTAGGTCGACGAGCGAGTCGAACAGCGAGTCCGGGTAGTCGGGTCGCGCCTGCTGGTAGCGCTCGGCCGCCGAGTCGAAGGTCATCGCCAGCGGGCGGTCGTCGGCCATGCCGTGATCATCGCACCAGCACACCGGGCACGACTCGATCAACGTCAAGGCGAACCTGACTAGACCACTGGGTCAAGCTTCGTCGCGTCGCACGCGCGGGACGCCCGACATCTGGCAGTGTCTTCGCGGGCTACCTCGTGGGGAGGGAGCAGATCGAGGGGCATCACACGTGGACGACGGCTTGCGCGAGAAACTGGCGACGCTGGGACAGAGGATCGAGGTCGCCACCTACGAGCGACAGATCGCGGTGGACGAGGTACGAGAGCTGATGGCGATCCACCACGCCGAGCTGCAGCTGCCGCGCGTGGCCGAGCTGACCCTGCTCTCCCACGGCGCGCTGCACGCCATGCTGCCCGACTGACCGACCCCGGACATGCAAAAGTCCCCGCCGTGGCGGGGACTCTCACGATGACGTGTCAGAAAGACGCGTCAGGCGTTGGGGCGCTTGCCGTGGTTCGCGCCCTTCTTCTTGCGAGCGCGGCGCTTGCGTCCGGTCTTGCCCATAGTCGTCCTCCTGAAGTCGGTGCTCGGAGCAGTCTCTCAAAGGAGACGGCGAGGAGCCAATCGGCTCAGGAGCCGCTCTCGCTGATCTGGATCCGCACCTCGCGCAGCTGGAGGCGTACGCGGTCGCGCAGCGACTCCGGTGCGGACTCCGAGCAGGACCTCTGGACGAGCTGCTTGACCGCCTTCTGGAGGTCGTGGCGCTCGAGGCAGGGGCCGCACTCGCGCAGGTGCATCTCGACGACCGCGCAGTCGGCCTGGTCGAGCTCGTTGTCGATGAAGTAGACGATGCGCTCGATGTAGTCGACGCAGTCGTCCTTGCCGTGCTCGTGCTCGCTCACGACGCGCTCCCCTCACCAGCAGGAACAGCGGCGGGAACGGTGCTGGCCGGCAGCAGGTCGTTGGTCCGGACGTAGTCGGCGAGCATGTCGCGCAGCTGGCGACGCCCGCGGTGGAGGCGAGACATCACGGTGCCGATCGGCGTGTCCATGATCTCGGCGATCTCCTTGTAGGGGAAACCCTCGACGTCGGCGAGGTAGACCGCGAGCCGGAACTCCTCGGGAAGGCGCTGCAGCGCGTCCTTCACCTCGGAGTCGGGCAGGTGCTCCAGCGCCTCCATCTCCGCCGACCGCAGGCCGGTGGACGAGTGCGACTCCGCGCGGGCGAGCTGCCAGTCCTCGACGTCCTCGGACATCGACTGCTGCGGCTGGCGCTGCTTCTTGCGGTAGGAGTTGATGTAGGTGTTGGTGAGGATCCGGTAGAGCCAGGCCTTGAGGTTGGTGCCGGGCTTGAACTGGTGGAAGGCGCTGTAGGCCTTCGCGAAGGTCTCCTGCACCAGGTCCTCGGCGTCAGCGGGGTTGCGGGTCATCCGCATCGCCGCGCCGTAGAGCTGGTCGAGGAACGGCAGGGCGTCGCGCTCGAAGCGCGCCGACCGCTGGTCGTCGGTCTCGTCCTCGCGGGAGATCTCGGTGGACATCTCGTCCTGGAGCGATTCAGTCATCGCTTCCCACAGTACCGCCGGGGTCGGCGGCACCGTAGTCGTCGGGCGTTCGAGGGTCAGTGACTGCACACAGCATGAACACCTCACCCCGTCCGGGGATTCCCCACGACCTCGCGGACCAGCCATTCGAGCGTCGACTCGACCACGATGCCCATCGCCTCGTCCTGGCTGACCTCGCCGCGGGCCGGGACCTTCAGCCCGTGGTCACCACCGGGGATCACGACCATCTCGACGTCGCCGGGGAACTCCTCGGGCCGGCCCATCGGGTCGCGCTCGCCCTGCACGACGAGGGTCGGCAGCCCGGCACCGAGCAGCTCGGGGAGCCGCGTGGGCTCGGTCCGCCCGGGCTGGTGGAGCGGGAAGGAGAGGGCCAGGCAGCCGGTCGCGCCCAGCGCACGCGCCGTACGGGCGGCGGAGCGGGCACCGGCCGAGCGGCCACCCACGACGAGGGGCGTACGCACGCGCATCACGTCGGCGGCACAGGTCAGTGCGGCGTCGAGGGTCGGCGGGGCGGTGGCGACCTTGCGGCCGGCGACCCGCCACGGCTGCTCGAAGAGGACGACGCTGACGCCCTGCGCGGGCAGCGCGTCGGCCAGCGCCCACAGGTCGCGCGACTCGATGCCGCCGCCGGCGCCGTGGCTCAGCAGCAGCGTCGCGATCGGGCTGGTCGCGCGTCGGGTGTGGAGGCGGCCCTCGCCGTGGGGCGTGTCGACCGTGCGGACGGAGGCCTTCTTCACGACGTGGCCTCCAGCGGCACGACGAGCTCGGGCCCGTTGTTGCGCACGTTGCTCACCAGCGTCGGCACTGCGTAGGCCTCGAGCCGGCCGGGCGCGGCCGGCACCAGGAGCGAGGTGTCGCCCGGGTGGGTCGGGTCGAGCCACTCGTGCCAGCGGTCCTTCTCGACCATCAGCGGCATCCGGTCGTGGATGTGGCCGAGCGAGTCCTCGGCCTGCGTGGTCAGGACCGTGCAGGTCCAGCGGAACCGGTCGGGGTCGTCCTCGTCCCTGGTCGGGTCGCGCCAGATCTCGTAGAGCCCGGCCATCGCGAGCACTCCCCCGTCCTTGGGACGGATGAAGAAGGGCTGCTTGACCGGCTTGCCCTTCGCAGTGGTCTGCGAGGTGGGGTACCACTCGAAGTAGCCGTCGGCGGGCAGCAGCGCACGCCGGGAGGCGAACGCCTTGCGGTAGGCCGGCTTCTCGGCGACGGTCTCCATCCGCGCGTTGATCATCCGGTTGCCGATGGACGGGTCCTTGGCCCACGACGGGACCAGGCCCCAGGTGAAGACCCTGAGCTGGCGCTGGGGCGGCTCCGTCCTGTCGGGGCCGGACTCACGCGAGGGCGGCCGCTCGACGACGGCGTAGACCTCCTTGGTCGGCGCCACGTTGTAGTCCGCGGCCAGCGGCGCGGCGATCCGGCTCTCGACGACCTCGAACTCCTCGATGAGGTCGTCGGAGTCGCGGGACGAGGCGTAGCGGCCGCACATGTCACGACCCTAGCCGGGCGCGACGGAGTCGCGCACGGCCTGGGTCGGGAGGTTGAGCAAGCGCGCGAGCGAGCCTGCGAGCACGCGACCGCGCGACGAAACCAACCCCGGTCCGAACGCTGTCGGCGCCAGCCGCTCAGCCGCGGGCGAGCTCGTCGAGCAGCGACCCGGCGAGGTGGTCGGTGCCGGGCAGGCCCTCGATCCACAGCCGCAGCGGGCCGTCCTCCGGTGAGCCGTCGAGCAGCGTCGCCAGCACGCGGACCCGGCGGCCGAGGACCTCGTCGCGGCGGCATAGGATCCCCACCCGGTGCATGCCGATCCGGGCGATGGTCTCGTCCCGGGCGAAGACGGTGCGCGCCAGCTCGCCGGCGCGCGCGATCCGCATCGCGCGGGTGAAGTGGTCGCCGGCCTCGTCGGACGGGTCGTCGCCCAGCGGCAGCGCGACCACCACGAGAGCGTGGCCCGAGACGTCCTCACCGAGCCGGTAGAGCTCGGACAGCCGGCTGCGCAGGTGGGCCTGGCTCGCCAGGCCGGTCAGCGGGTCGTCGCAGGAGAGCTGGTGCAGGTAGCCCAGGGTCGTCTCGCTCCACGCGGTCACGAGCGCGCTCACGGCGTCGTACGGCGGATCGCCGGCGCCGGCCACTCGCCACGTGTCGCGCAGCCCGTCGAGCGCCTCCTGCATCGAGGCACCGTCGCGGGCGAGGTCCTCGCCCGCAACGGCACACGCCCCGAGGACGTCCGATCCCGAGGTGAGTGCCTCCCCCAGCGCCTCGTACCGGTGCGGCAACCCCGACCGCACGGGAGACGCTGGCCCACTCACCCCAGGACCGGAAGCCGAAAGACGACGCCCGCGTGTGGCGAAGATCTTCACGGCAGCCCCCTTCGATGTGTCCTGCTCTGTCGAGGAGACGGTCGCCGTCGCCCCGCATGACGCGGACCGGACCGGGATCTTGCGATTTTGCCAAGTGAGGGGTCCGAGCACGCTCGGAGGACTACAGTTCGAAGCACCTGAGCGGGGCCAGGAAGCGCCCCGGGAAGCGTCCGAGGGCATGAGCGTTGCGACCAGCATCGAGGCACCGGGGGACGCCGAGCTGATCTCGGCGGTCCGCGGCGGGGACGTCGACGCCTACGGCACCCTCTTCGAGCGCCACGTCGACGCCGCCCGGCGCCTCGCCCGGCAGCTCGTGCCGCCCTCCGACGCCGACGACCTGGTCTCCGAGGCCTTCGTCAAGGTGCTCGGCGTGCTCCAGCGCGGCGGCGGCCCCGACGTGGCCTTCCGCGCCTACCTCCTGACCTCCGTGCGCCGCCTCCAGGTTGACAAGATCCGGGCCACCGCGCGGCTCACCACCACCGACGACATGGAGCCCTTCGACCCCGGCGTGCCGTTCGTCGACACCGCCGTCGAGGGCTTCGAGAGCGCCGCCGCGGCCAAGGCGTTCGCCTCGCTCCCCGAGCGCTGGCAGCTCGTGCTCTGGCACACCGAGGTCGAGGGCGACAAGCCCGCCGACATCGCACCGATCCTCGGGATGAGCGCCAACTCCGTCTCGGCCCTCGCCTACCGGGCCCGCGAGGGCCTCCGCGAGGCGTTCCTCACCCAGCACGCCGCCGAGCTCGAGGCCGACACCTGTCGCTGGACGCACGGCCAGCTCGGCGCCTACGTCCGTGGCTCGAGCTCGCGCCGCGACGCCGCCAAGGTCGAGGAGCACCTCGACGAGTGCCGCCCCTGCATGGCCGTCTACCTCGAGCTCACCGAGGTCAACTCCAACCTCGGCGCGCTGCTCGCGCCCCTGCTCCTCGGCGGGGTGGCCACGGCCTACCTCGGTACGGCCGCCGCCGGTGGCGCCCTCCCGGTCGGCCTGTCGCTCCTCGTCGGGCGGATCCGCGACCTCGTCGCGGGCAACGCGGCCACCGCGGCCGTGGCCGGCGTCGCCGCCAGCACCGTGATCGTGGCCGGCGGCATCGCGATCGCCACCCGCGCCCCCGATCCGCGCCCCGAGGCCGGTTCCCGCGACGTGCCCTCCGCGACGACCAGTGCCTCGAGCGCGACCTCGGACGCCGACGAGGGCGGCGTGTCCGGACCGGAAGAGGGTCCCGAGGCCGTCGTGCTGACGCCGGGCGACGAGGTCGACCTCACCGACCCGACGCCCGGGACGGACGGGCCGTCGCCGACCGACTCCCCCACGACGACGGACTCACCCACCGACTCGCCGACCGACTCACCCACGTCGAGCCCGACGAGCTCCCCGACGTCCAGCCCCACCTCCAGCCCGACCTCCAGCCCGACGTCGAGCCCCACCTCGAGCCCGACGGCCAGCCCGACGAACAAGCCGACGCCGACGTCCACCGCCACGTCGAGCCCGACGGCCACCCCCACCGCGAACCCGACCACCAACCCGACCGGCAACCCGAGCCCGACCGCGACCCCGACGCCCACCCCACCGCCGCCGGTCGTGCCCGACCCGTCCCTCGCCGGCAGCGTCGGTGGGGCACGTCCGACGTACACCGTGGTGCTGCGCGTCGCAGGCCTCCCGTCCGGCAGCAGCGCGGTCCTCGTCGTCGAGTCGGACGGCAACGTCGTGCGCACCACGGACTCGCGCTGCGACTTCGGCCAGGCGCGCGCGACCTGCCAGATCACCGGAGCCAACCTCGCCCCCGTCTCGCTGGAGGTGGTCGCCCCGCAGGGTGCGCAGGTGACGGCGAGGCTGACCCCGGCCGAGCAGGACGCCGACGCGGGCAACAACACCTGGCGCGCCGACCTCGGCTGACGGTCCGATCCGGCGCACCCCTCCGGACGGAGCGCCCTCCGCGCGCATCGTGTAGACAATGGGCATGACGATCACTCGGCTGTTCGCCCGACCGATGCTGGCCACGATCTTCGTCGTCGGGGGCGTCAATGCCCTCCGCAAGACCGACGCGCACGCCACGAAGGCCAAGAAGGTCACCGACCGGGTCGTCCCGCTCGCCCAGCAGGCCGCACCCGGCCTGCCCATCCCGACCGACGCTGCCACGCTCGTACGGATCAACGCGGGCGCCCAGATCCTCGCCGCCGCGGCGCTCGCCACCGGCCGCGCCCCGCGCCTCAGCGCCACGGTGCTCGCCGCCTCGCTCGTGCCGACCACGCTCGCGGGGCACGCGTTCTGGGAGGAGAGCGACCCGGACGCCAAGGCCCTGCAGCGCCTCCAGTTCGCCAAGAACACCTCGATCCTCGGTGGCCTGCTCCTCGCCGGCGTCGACACCGAGGGCAAGCCCGGCCTGGCCTGGCGCGCCCGCCGCGCCGCGAAGGACGTACGCCGTGAGGCCAAGCAGGTCGCCAAGGCCGCCCGCCAGGAGGCACGGGTCGCGAAGGCCCAGCTCAGCTGATCGATAGTCTTCGCGGGTGACCGACCTCTGGCCCGCGCCACGCCCCGACGGCCCCGTCGAGCGCGTGGTCTCCCTGCCCGGCAGCAAGTCGCTCACCAACCGTGCGCTCGTGCTCGCGGCGATCGCCGACGGCCCGAGTGTCGTACGACGTCCGCTGCGCTCGCGCGACACCCTGCTCATGGCGTCGGCGCTCCGCTCCCTCGGCACGGGCGTCGACGACGTCGACGGCCACTGGGCGGTCACCCCGGGCGCGTGGGACCGCGACGCCGAGGTGGACTGCGGACTGGCCGGGACGGTCATGCGGTTCGTGCCACCGGTCGCCGGGCTGGCCCAGGCGACGGTCGGCTTCGACGGCGACCCCCACATGCGGCTGCGCCCCGTCGGCCAGATGCTGACCGCCCTGTCGGCGCTCGGCGTCACCGTCGACGACGGCGGTCGCGGCGCCCTCCCCTTCGCCGTCCGCGGTGACGGATCGGTGGCCGGCGGGACGGTCACGATCGACGCGAGCGCGTCGTCGCAGTTCGTCTCGGCGCTGCTGCTCGCAGGTGCCCGCTACGAGCACGGGGTCGACGTGCGCCACGTCGGCAAGCCGGTGCCGTCGCTCCCCCACATCGAGATGACCGTGCAGATGCTGCGGCAGCACGGGGTCGAGGTGGACGACGCCGACGCCAACCGCTGGGCCGTGGCACCGGGTCCGCTCAAGGCCGTCGACCACGACATCGAGCCCGACCTGTCCAACGCGGCGCCGTTCCTCGCGCTCGGCGCGGCCACCGGCGGCACCGTGACCGTGCGGGACTGGCCGGACAGCACGACCCAGCCGGGCGACCAGCTCCGCGAGATCCTCGGCCTGATGGGCTGCGAGGTCGCGCTGTCGGCGGCAGGGCTGACCGTCTCCGGCCCGACGCGGCTCGCCGGGGTCGACCTCGACCTGCACGATGTCGGCGAGCTGACTCCTGCGGTCGCGGCGCTGTGCGCCCTTGCCGACTCGCCGTCGCACCTGCGCGGCATCGCCCACATCCGCGGCCACGAGACCGACCGGATCACCGCCCTCGCCACCGAGCTCGGCCGCCTCGGCGCCGAGGTCGTCGAGCGCGAGGACGGCCTGTCCATCACGCCCGCCCCGCTGCACGGCGGGGTGTTCCACACCTACGCCGACCACCGGATGGCCCACGCCGGCGTCATCCTCGGACTGGCCGTCGACGGCGTGCAGGTGGAGGACATCGCGACGACGTCGAAGACGTTCCCCGACTTCGCCGCCGCGTGGAGCGCCGCGGTGCTGGGCGGAGACTCGTGAGCAACCGCTACTCCGAGCACGACCACGAGCACTACGAGCGGCCCCGCCGCCGCACCCGTCCGCGCACCAAGGACCGTCCGTCGTACGACGACGCCGTCCTCGCCCGCGTCGTGACGGTCGACCGCGGTCGCTTCACCCTGCTGTTCGAGGGCCGGCGGGTGATGGCGATGAAGTCGCGCCCGCTGGGCCGCAAGGGCGTCGTCGTCGGCGACCACGTGCGCGTCGTGGGCGACATGAGCGGCGACGACGGATCCCTGGCCCGCATCGTCGAGGTCGTGCCCCGGACGACCACACTGCGCCGGACGGCCGACGACGACGACCCGGTCGAGCGCGTGATCGTCTCCAACGCCGACCAGCTCGTGGTGGTGACGGCGCTGGCCGACCCGGAGCCGCGCCCACGCCTGATCGACCGCGCGCTCGTCGCGGCGTACGACGCCGGGATGGCGCCGCTGCTGTGCATGACCAAGGCCGACCTCGCCGACCCGGAGACCCTGCTGTCGACCTACCGCTCGCTCGGGGTGCCGTGGGTGGTCACGCAGCTGAAGGGCGAGCGAGAGGCAGGCACGTCGGGAGACCTGACCGAGCTCCGCGACCGGCTGAGGGGCAAGACGAGCGTGCTCGTCGGGCACAGCGGGGTCGGCAAGTCGACCTTGGTCAACGCCCTCGTCCCCGACGCGCACCGCGAGGTCGGCATCGTCAACGCGGTGACCGGACGCGGCCGCCACACCTCCACGAGCGCCTACCTCCTCGAGCTGCCCGACGGCGACGGCTGGATCATCGACACCCCCGGCATCCGGTCCTTCGGGCTCGCGCACGTGCAGCCGGAGAACCTCATCGAGGCGTTCCCCGACCTCGAGGAGATGACCGAGGACTGCCCCCGCGGCTGCACCCACGGGACGGACGAGCCCGAGTGCGGGCTCGACGAGGCGGTCGCGGCGGGCGAGACCGACCCCGACCGCGTGGAGTCGTTCCGCCGGCTGCTCGCCGCCCGCTCGGCCACGGACTGGTAGCCGGGTCAGCCCCAGACGGCGCGGGCGCCGGAGTCGCCGGCGAGGTAGAGCGTGACCATCAGCGCGACGGCGCCGACGGCGAGGACCACCATCACCGGGACGCCGAAGCGGGTCTCGCGCGCACCGCGGCCCGAGGCGAGGGCCGAGGCGCCGCCCAGAGCATAGGCCGCGAGCAGCGACAGGGCGGCGTACACCAGCGAGACGGTGCGCAGCAGCTCACCGCTCTCCTCGTGCTCCTCGACGAGCTGCTCGAGCTCGGGCCGGGCCTCGAGCAGTGCCTCGCCGGCCGACGCCGCCAGCACCGAGGCGACCGCGGTCACCACCGCGAGCACGACGAGCGGCCACCGCAGCAGCCACCGCCACCTCGGGACGAAGGCGTAGGCCAGGCCGGTGAGCGCGGCGAGGGGGCCGAGGACGACGACTGCATGCACGATCAGCGGGTGGAGCGGCACACCGTTCAGTTCCATGCGTGCAGGGTAGGTGGGCTTGCTGGCAATAACCTGTGAACATGCCCATCACCGGCTCCACTGATTACACCGACGACCTGCGTCTGGCGCACGTGCTGGCCGACGACGCGGACTCGCTCACCCAGGCCCGCTTCAAGGCGCTCGACCTCCACGTGATGAGCAAGCCGGACCTCACCCCCGTCACCGACGCCGACAAGGCCGTCGAGGAGGGCATCCGCCGCACGCTGTCGCGGGTCCGCTCGCGCGACGCCGTCATCGGCGAGGAGCAGGGCACCACCGGCCACAGCCAGCGCCGCTGGATCGTCGACCCGATCGACGGCACCAAGAACTTCGTGCGCGGCGTGCCCGTCTGGGCCACCCTCATCGCGCTGGCCGTCGACGACGAGGTCGTCCTCGGCGTCGTCTCCGCCCCGCAGCTGCAGCGCCGCTGGTGGGCCTCGGCGGGCAACGGCGCCTGGACCGGCCGGTCGCTGCTCAAGGCGACGAAGTGCGAGGTGTCCGACGTACGCCGTCTCGAGGACGCGTCGCTGTCCTACTCCAACCTGTCCGGCTGGGACGAGCGCGACCGCCTCGACGACTTCGTCTCCCTGTCCCGGCGCTGCTGGCGCACCCGCGCCTACGGCGACTTCTGGTCCTACATGCTGCTGGCCGAGGGCGCGGTCGACATCGCCGCCGAGCCCGAGCTCGCGCTCTACGACATGGCGGCCCTCGACGTGATCGTGCGCGAGGCGGGCGGTGCGTTCACCTCGCTCGACGGCACCGACGGGCCCTGGGGTGGCAACGCGCTCGCCACCAATGGTCACCTCCACGACGCGGCGCTGTCGTTCCTCGGCTCGATCGACGACGACACCGACCCCGACGTGCTGCGCCGCGGTCCCGGATCGGTGAGCAACCTGCGCGAGCGTCAGGCACCTCCCGTACTCGACTGAATGTGGCTACGGTTGGTCGATGAAGATCAACGACGTGATAAAGGCCAAGCCGAGCCACGACGTGGTGACCATCGGTCCGGACGCCACGGTGCGGGAGCTGGTCGCCCTCCTCGCCGAGCACAACGTCGGCGCGCTCGTGGTGAGCGACGACGGCGAGCAGGTGACGGGCATCGTGAGCGAGCGCGACGTCGTACGCCGCCTGCACGCCGACGCGGGTGTGCTCGACACCGCCGTCCGCGAGATCATGACGGCCGAGGTGCGCACCTGCGCGGGCGACGACGGCCTCACCGATCTCATGCAGCTGATGACCGAGCACCGCATCCGGCACGTCCCGGTGGTGGCCGACGGGAGGCTGACCGGCATCATCAGCATCGGTGACGTGGTGAAGAACCGCATCGGCGAGCTCGAGTTCGAGCGCGACCAGCTGGACAGCTACGTCCACCAGACCTGAAGTCAATCGAAGGAGCAGCTGTGTCCGAGAAGCCCGACGTCGACCCGCACATGGGCGAGGCGCCCACCGACCTCGAGGTCACCGACCTCGTCGAAGGTGATGGCACGGAGGCCACGTCCGGCTCCACCGTGTCGGTGCACTACGTGGGCGTGGCCCACTCCACCGGCGAGGAGTTCGACGCGTCCTACAACCGTGGCGACCCGCTGCAGTTCCGCCTGGGCATCGGCCAGGTCATCTCCGGCTGGGACACCGGCGTGCAGGGCATGAAGGTCGGCGGCCGCCGCCGGCTCGTCATCCCGCCGCACCTCGGCTACGGCGACCGCGGCGCCGGCGGCGTCATCAAGCCCGGCGAGACGCTGATCTTCGTCGTCGACCTGCTCGAGGTCCGCTAGCCCCCGCCCGTACGCCTAGGCCTGGGCGTCGTGGACCAGGATCGCGACCTGCACCCGGTTCTCGACGCCCAGCTTGGCGAAGATCCGCCCGACGTGCGTCTTCACCGTCGGCACGCCCATGAAGAGCTCGGCGGCCACCTCGGCGTTGCTCAGCCCGCGGGCGACCCCGTCGGCCACGTCCCGCTCGCGCTCGGTGAGGCCCGCGAGGGCCTCCCGGGCAGCGCGGGCGCGGTCGTCGGTGCCCGGTCCCGGGTCGTCGCGGGTGACCGCGGCGATCAGCTGCGCGGTCACGCTCGGCGACAGCATCGGCTCCCCGGCCGCGACGGTGCGGATCGCCTCGACCAGCCGCGCCGGCTTGGTGTCCTTGAGCAGGAAGCCTGCCGCGCCGGTCCGCAGCGCCCGGAGCACCATGTCGTCGGTGTCGAAGGTCGTCAGCACGATGATCTTCAGGTCGGGGTGGGAGCGCAGCAGCTCCTCGGTCGCGCTGAGACCGTCGCGCACGGGCATCCGGATGTCCATCAGCACCACGTCGGCACCGGACGCGGGGACCACGCGCAGCGCCTCCTCGCCGTTCTCCGCCTCGGCGACGACGCTGATGCCCGAGCTGCCGCCGAGCATCATCCCGAGGGCGGCCCGGACCATCGGGTCGTCGTCGACCACGGCCAGCGAGATCGGGGTGGAGATGCTCACGAGGTCCACGGTATCCACGCCCGTACGGCGTAGCCGCCGGTGCCGTCGACCCCGTGGGTGATCCGGCCGCCGGCCAGCTCGGCGCGCTCGGCGAGGCCGATCAGGCCCAGACCCGACGCGGGGAGGGCGGGCCGTGCCACCGGGCCCACGGGCGCCGCGTTCCGTACGGCGATCACGAGCCCGTCGTCCGGGGTGCCCGCGAGGTCGACGGTCACGGCCGTCCCGGTCGCGTGCTTGCGGACGTTGGTCAGCGCCTCCTGCACGATCCGGAAGGCCGTACGACCGGTGGCCGCCGGCACCTCGTCCGCGACCCGGTTCGAGAGGCGTACGCGCATCCCGCCGGCCGCCTCCTCGGCCACCAGCCCGGCGATGTCGTCGATGCCGGGCTGCGGTCGCTCCGGCGTCCCGTCGACCGGTTGCATCGGGTCACGCAGCACGCCCAGCAGCGCCCGGAGGTCGCTCAGCGCGCGCTGGGCGTTGTCCTCGATCGAGCGGGCCGCGGCGGTGCGCTCGTCGTCCGACAGGTCGGTGCGATAGCTCAGCGTCCCGGCGTTCATCGCCACGAGCGAGATCCGGTGGGCGAGCACGTCGTGCATCTCGCGCGCGATCCGGGTGCGCTCGGCCGCCCGCGCCTGGGCCACGCGGGCGACCTGCTCGCGCTCGGCGGTCAGCGCCCGGTCACGGTAGGAGTCGACGAGCTGGCGCTGCGAGGACATCGCGTAGCCGGTGGCGACGAGGATGCCGACGACGAGGAAGCCGAAGGCTGCCGACACCCACAGCGGCAGGGCGTCGTCGCCGATGCCGATCCGCTCGAGCACGACGCCGGCGAGGACGTTGAGCAGCCCGATGACGGCGACCAGCCGCCACCGCCGGCGCGCAGCCAGGGAACCGATGATCCACGAGGCCGGGCCGGACGCGGTGGCGGAGACGAAGGAGAAGGCGGTCAGGAGGCCAGCGACCAGCACCGGGCGCCGGTGCCGCCAGCGGATCAGCCCGAACGACACCAGTCCCAGGATCGGGTCGCCGACCAGGAACCACATCAGCCTCGCGTCGGTCTCCCGCTCGCCGGCGCTGATGAGAGGTGAGCCCCAGACGACCAGGCTGATGAGCACCGCCAGCCCGTAGCGCCAGGCGACCGCGAGACGCCCGCTGCGCTGGGCGGGCCAGTCCGGGTCGCTCATGCCACGAGCGTAGGTCCGGAAGGTCCGACGGGACGTCCGACCAAGGTGTCGTCCTGCTCCGCGGGTCGATACCTGGGGTGGACCCGGCCGAGCCCGGAGCCCGATGTCCGGGCCGCTCGGCCCGCGCAGGCTGGAGCCATGATCACCATCGAGAACCTCACCAAGCGCTACGGCGGCTTCACCGCCGTGGACGACATCTCCTTCGAGGTGCGTCCCGGCAGCGTCGTCGGCTTCCTCGGGCCTAACGGCGCCGGCAAGTCGACCGCGATGCGGATGATGACCGGCCTCACGCCGCCCACCTCCGGCCGGGCCACTCTCCTCGGACAGACCTACCGCGAGGTCCACAACCCCGGCCGCCAGGTCGGCGTCATGCTCGACGCGTCGGCGCAGCACCCGGGTCGTACGGGTCGCGAGGTGCTGCGCGTCGCCGCGGTCTCCATCGGGGTGTCGAAGGCGCGCGTCGACGAGGTGCTCGGCCTCGTCGGGCTCACCGAGGAGGAGGCGGGCCGCCGGGTCCGCAACTACTCCCTCGGCATGCGCCAGCGGCTCGGCATCGCCGCCGCCCTGCTGGGCGAGCCGCAGGTCCTGATCCTGGACGAGCCGGCCAACGGCCTCGACCCGCAGGGCATCCACTGGATGCGCGGGCTGCTGCGGCGCTTCGCCGACGGCGGCGGCACCGTGCTGCTGTCGAGCCACCTGCTCCACGAGGTGCAGATCGTGGCCGACGACCTGGTGATGATCGGCCGCGGCCGCATCGTGGCGATGGGCTCCAAGGAGGAGCTGCTCAGCCGCGGCGGCACGACGGTGCGCTCCACCGACGACGTACGCCTCGCCTCCCTCCTCGAGCGCGCGGACGTCCCGGTCACGAAGATCGGATCGGGGCTCGTCGTGGACGCCGAGCCCGGTGTGGTCGGGCGGATCGCCGCCGACGAGCGGGTCGTGCTCCTCGAGCTGCGGTCCGGGGGCTCCGAAGGCCTCGAAGAGATGTTCCTCGGCCTCACGGCCGCCACCTCGCGCGAAGGAGACGCAGCATGAGCACCACCTCGTTGGGCACCGACACCACACCCGTCGTCGGCGGCCGCGCCGCCGCACCGACGCCGACGCCGCTGGCCGGCCAGCCCGGCGTGCCGTTCTCGCGGACGTACCGTGCGGAGCTGCGCAAGATGGTCGACACCCGCTCCGGGCGCTGGATGGTCATCGTGATGGCCGCCGCGGCGGCCCTCATCCTCGCCGGCTTCGTCATCTGGGGTCCAGCCGAGGACGCGTCCTTCCGCGGCCTGCTCGGCCTCGCGACACTGCCGCTCGCGATGCTCCTGCCGATCATCGGCGTGATGGCCGCCACCGCCGAGTGGTCGCAGCGCACCGGGCTGGTGACCTTCGTCCTCGAGCCACGACGCGGACGCGTCGTGCTGGCCAAGGCCCTCGGCGCCCTCAGCCTCGCCGTCGTGGTGCTGGCCGCGGCCGTCGCCGCGTCGGCGCTCGCCAACGTCACCGGCGGCACCGGCGAGTGGGACATGACCGCGGCCATCGCCGGGGGCACCGTCCTCGCGCTGCTGGTCTACGTGCTGCAGGGCGTGGCGTTCGGGCTGCTGTTCCTCAACACCCCGGTCGCCATCGTCTCGGTGCTGGTGCTCCCGACCGTCTGGTCGATCGCCACGACGGCCATCACGTCGCTCCAGGACGTCGGCCGGTGGCTCAACCTCGACACCGTCACGGGCCCGCTCTTCGAGGGCGAGATGGCCGGCCAGGACTGGGCACGCCTCGCGACGTCCGCCGCGGTCTGGGTGCTGCTGCCCCTGGCCATCGGCACCTGGCGGGTCCTGCACCGCGAGGTGAAGTAGCCCTCATCCAGCCGGTCACCAGGGGACGTCGATCTCGACCTCTCCGGTGGCGACCCGGGCCGCCTGCCCGCCCATGGTGACCACGTCGCCGGGGGCGAGCTGGCGGCCCCGGCGCGTCTCGACCTCCCCGTTGACCAGGACGCCGCCGTCGGCGATCACCGGCTTGGCCTCGGCCCCGGACTCGACGAGGTTGGCGAGCTTGAGGAACTGCCCGAGCCGGATCGACTCGTCACGGATCGATACGTCGACGGGCTCGGGTCCGGGGGTCATGGGTCCAGTCAACCAGTTCGCCTAGGGTGGCTGACCGTGCGGACTCGACGCTGGATCACCCTGCTCGCTGCCGGCCTCCTGGGGCTGGCGCTGCTGAGCACGTCCACCACGACAGCCGCCGGCGAGACGGCCGCGGCCCGCGGGAAGTCCGGGTGCTTCGCCGACTCCGGGGTCGAGGTCTGCTTCACCTCTCCCCCGACGGTGCCTGCCGACCCGACGGTCCTCGGCCGGGCGAGCACGCTCTTCGACTCGGCCGGTCCGGGCGACACGATCCGGGTCGCGATGTTCCGCTGGGACATCAAGCCGCCGACCGACGCGCTCCTCGCCGCCCAGCGGCGGGGCGCGGTCGTCTACCTCGTCGGCGACGACGACCTCCGGCTCAACCGCCACGGTCGCCGGCTGATCGCGGGCCTGGAGGAGCAGGACCCGGACCGGAAGAACGTCACCATCTGCGACGGCGCCTGCCTGCCGTGGCGCGCGCCCGGCCCCTACCCCGACAGCCAGGACGTGCAGCACCTGAAGTTCTACCTGACCGAGATCGGCGGCGTGCAGTCCTTCATCACGTCCTCGGCGAACCTCGAGGACCGGCAGTACCGGCAGTACAACTCGATGCTCAAGATCGACGACCCCGGCCTCTACGCCTTCGGCCTCGACTACTTCGCGCGGCTCGAGGCGCAGAGCACGAAGGCCGGCGGGACGCGCTGGTCCGACAAGGACAAGGTCTGGTCCGACGGACCGGTCACCGCGGCCGTCTACCCCACCCGCACCGACCTGCTGCTGTCCACGCTGAAGGACCTCTCCTGCCCGAAGGGGTCGCGGGTCTCGGCGATGTTCGCGGTCATCCAGCGCGACGACGTACGCCGTCAGCTGGCGCGGCTGTCGAAGGCGGGCTGCAAGGTCCGGATCGTCACCTCGCGCGACACGGTGGAGAACTGGATGGAGTCGCCGCAGCCGACCGGCGACATCCCGGACAACCGCGTGAAGACCGTGCTCACCCACGACAAGATGCTCGTCGCGCATGCGGGCTTCCGGGGCAAGGTGCGCGACCTCGTCGTGACCGGGACGTCCAACACCACCTGCGGCGGCCTGCTCTACAACGACGAGGTGATGGTGCGCATCATCGGCAACCGGTGGCTGCACGACCAGTACCTCGCGCACTTCGACGACGCGTTCGCGCACGGCTTCCAGGGGAGGTCACGCGTCATGCCCGTGATGAAGCCCTGCCGTCGGTAGCGGCTCTCAGACCACCAGGCTCACCGCGTGGATCACCACGCCGACCAGCCCGCCGACGATGGTGCCGTTGATCCGGATGAACTGCAGGTCGCGGCCGACGTGCAGCTCGATGCGGCGGGCGGCCTCCTTGCCGTCCCAGCGCTCGATGGTGTGCGTGATGACGGTGGTCAGCTCGGCGCCGTAGCGCGCGATCATGAAGACGGCGACATCGGCGGCGGTGCGGTCGAGCCGCTCGCGGAGGCCGGCGTCCTCGCGCAGCCGGCCGGAGAACAGGTTGAGCTCCTCGAGCAGACGACGGCGTACGGCGCCCTCGGGGTCGCGGACCGAGCCGAGCAGCGCGGACCGCATCGCCTTCCACAGCGAGATCGCGGTGGTCACGACCTGCGGGTGCTCGAGCAGCCGGTTCTTGAACCCCTCGGCGCGGTCCATCGTCTCGCGGTCGTTGAGCAGGTCGTGGGCGAGCTGGCCGAGCATCGAGTCGAGCGCCTCGCGCGCGCGGTGGTGGGGGTCGTCGCGGATATCCTCGACCCACTGGACCGCCTCGAAGTGGATGCGCGTGGTGACGGCGTCGTTGAGCTTGGGCGGCGCCCACCACGGGGCACGCTCGCCGAGGACCCGCGCGAACGTGTCGGGGTTGTCGACCAGCCAGCGGTGCATCTCCTCGACGACGAGGTCGACGACGCCGTGGTGCAGGTCGTCGCGCAGGACCTCCATCAGCGTGGTGCCGAGCAGCGGTGAGATCGGCTCCTCCCGGAACCGCGGCACGAACGCCTCGGTGACCAGGTCGGCGATGTGGTCGTCGCGCACGTTGCCCAGCGCGATGGCCGCCACGTCGGAGACCTCGTCGACCACCCGGCGGGCGTTGGCCGGGTCGCTGAGCCAGTCACCGACCCGGGCGGAGATCGTCGCCGCCGCGACCCGCTCGCGGATCACCGCCTCCTGGAGGAAGTTCTCGCCGACGAACTCCTCGAGGCCCTTGCCGAGCTCGTCCTTGCGGCGCGGGATCAGCGCCGTGTGCGGGATCGGCAGGCCCAGCGGGTGCTTGAAGAGCGCGGTGACGGCGAACCAGTCGGCGATCGCGCCGACCATCGACGCCTCGGCGCCCGCGTTGACGAAGCCCCAGAAGCCGTCGCGCCCCAGCGTGGCGACGTACACGCAGGCGGCGAGCAGCAGCAGGCCGACCGCGACCGTACGCATCTGGCGCAGGCCGCGCCGCCGGGCCTCGTCCGCGCCCGGGTCGGGCGTGATGAGGGAGATGGTGGGCTGCGGCTGGGACATACCGCCAGCGTGCCAGAATGCCGCGCATGCCTCGCACCGTGATCACCTTCGGCACGTTCGACGTCTTCCACGTCGGGCACCTGCGCGTGCTGGAGCGCGCTGCCGCCCTGGGCGACCGCCTGGTGGTCGGCGTCTCGGCCGACGCGCTCAACGAGCGCAAGAAGGGCCGCGCCCCGATCTTCAGCCAGCGTGAGCGGCTCGCGATCGTGGGTGCCCTCAAGGTCGTCGACGAGGTCTTCGTCGAGGAGAGCCTGGAGCTCAAGCGCGACTACGTCGTCGAGCACGGCGCCGACGTGCTGGTGATGGGCGACGACTGGGCCGGCAAGTTCGACGAGCTGGGTGACGTCTGCGAGGTCGTCTACCTCGAGCGGACGCCGGCCATCTCCACCACGGCGATCATCGAGCACATAGCGGACCTCTGACCCCGGCGCGTTAGGGTCGCTGCGAGATGTCGACCACGAGGGGAACCATGCGCCGAATCGTCACCACTGCCGTCGCGGTGGCTCTGATGGGCGGGGCGCTCGCCGCGCCCGCCGTCGCCACCGACGACTCCCGGCCCGGCCGGCCGGAGGCGGGGTCCGCGCAGGCGTGGACCGTCCCCGGCGAGCAGACGGCACGGGGCGCCCTCGCCACCGCGCGACGCGTGGCGCGCGGCAACGCGCTGCCGCGCGACCCGGACATGACGATGGCGCTGCGCGACCTGTGGCGACGCAAGTCCGAGCTCCGTGGCAACGACCGACAGGCGGCCGGCGCGCTGCTGGCCCGCCCGTCCGACGGTGCGGCCGACCCGGAGAAGTTCGGCTACACGGTCCCCGAGGCGGCGCCGGTCTGCAACACGCGCCTCTGCGTGCACTACGTCGCCACCGGCACCGACGCGCCGCCGACGCCCGAGTGGCCGGGCCAGAGCCTGGCGGTGGTGGACTCGGTGTGGACCACGATCGTCGACCAGCTCGGCTACCGTGCGCCGCTGACCGACGGCGTGCGCGGCGGCAGCCCGCTCTTCGACGTCTACCTCAAGGACCTCGGCAACGGCCTCTACGGCTACTGCGTGCCGGAGAAGCGCGTCAAGAAGCGCACCGCGTCGGGCTACTGCGTGCTCGACAACGACTTCCGGGTCGAGCAGTTCCCGGACGCGACGCCGGAGCAGAACCTCCTCGTCACTGCCGGGCACGAGTTCTTCCACGCGGTCCAGTTCGCCTATGACTACGGCGAGGACCCGTGGATGGCGGAGTCGACGGCGACGTGGATGGAGGAGCGCATCGCCACCGACGTCAACGACAACCGCCAGTACCTCGGGGAGAGCCAGCTCTACGCTCCCTACGTCCCGCTCGACACCTTCAGCAACAGCCGGAGCTTCCAGTACGGCAACTGGGTGTTCTGGGAGTACCTGTCGACCAAGTACGGCATCGACATCGTCCAGAAGGCCTGGCAGCAGGCCGGGTCGTTGAAGAAGGACGGCGGCAAGTACAGCATCACCGCCCTGCAGAAGATCCTGAAGAGGAAGGGCGGGCTGAAGAAGGTCTACGCGTCGTTCGTCGCCGGCAACCTCACGCCGGCCGTCAACTACCCCGAGGGCGCCGACTATCCCTACCCGAAGCTCGTCAACGGCAAGCGGCTGAGCAAGCACAAGGGGACCAAGCGCTTCTCGCGGTCGGTCAACCACCTCGCCTCCGCGTCCTACCTCTACGTCCCGGGCCGGGGCCTCTCGGGCCGGAAGTGGAAGCTGTCGGTCGCCGTCGACGGGCCCGCCAAGCGCACGTCGCCGTCCGCGGTCGTCGTGGTGCACCTGCGCGGCGGTGAGCGCCAGGTCCGCATGGTCCGGCTCAACCACGCCGGCAACGGCAGGACCCGCGTGGCATTCGACCGCCGCAAGGTGGCTGCGGTGTCCGTGTCGCTCGTCAACGGCTCGACGCGCTTCAGCTGCGGCCGCGGCACGCTGCTGGCCTGCCAGGGCAGGGCGATCGACGACAAGCTCCGCTTCAGCGTGACGGGTCGCGTCACCAAGAAGTAGGGCGCCTCACTGCTTCAGCGCCAGCAGGGCGTGGAGCGCGGCGACGCACTCCTCGACCAGCTCCGACACCTGGACCGGGCGTTCGCCGGTCGGCACCGCCGACCAGCTGAGCGCCCGGTCCTCGGTGTAGGCCCACCACGCGCGTACGACGTCGCGCTGGCGCTCCGGCACGTCGAGTGCCGCCACGACCCGGGCGGTGCTGCCGTCGCGCACCGACTCCATCACCTCGCTGACACGCGGGTCCGCGACGCCGTGGCCGTGCACGAGCGCGAGGTAGAAGTCGCGGCGGCGCTCGATCTGTTCGACCATCAGCCGGGTGATCATCTCGACCTGCTGCTCCCCCGGCAGGTCCTCGTCCGGCGCCGTCGTGCGCAGCATCCGGCGACCAGCCGCGGCGATGCAGGCGAGGTAGAAGTCGGTCTTGGTCGGGAAGTAGTGGAAGAGCAGCCCGCGCGAGATCCCCGCCTCCGCCGCCACGTCGTCCAGCGCGAGGTCCTGGATGGGCGTCTCGACGATCTTGGCCAGGCCGATCGCGACCAGCTGCCGGCGCCGGTCGTCGGCGCTCAGTCGTCGTCGTGCGGCGGGGGCTGACACACTGTTGAGCATTGCTCAACAGTGTGCGAAGGTCAATGGCATGGAATTCTCCCTCTCCCCGCGCGCCGCCGACCTGCGCGAGCGCGTCCACGCGTTCGTCACCACGGAGATCGAGCCGATCGAGGCCGAGGCGCACCATCGGATCACCCGGCTGCGCGAGAGCGGCGGCGACAACTGGACGCCCGACCCGGTGATCGCCGAGCTCCAGGCCAAGGCGCGCGCGCAGGGCCTGTGGAACCTCTTCCTGCCCGCCGAGCACGCGGGGTCGTACGCCGCCGACTTCGGCACCGACGGCGGCGAGGGGCTGACCAACGTCGACTACGCGGCTGTCGCCGAGGTGATGGGACGCTCCTTCCTGGCCCCGCTCGTCTTCAACTCCAACGCGCCCGACACCGGCAACATGGAGGTGCTGCTGCGCTACGGCACCGCCGAGCAGCGGGCCGAGTGGCTGGAGCCCCTGCTGCGCGCGGAGATCCGCAGCGCCTTCTGCATGACCGAGCCGGCCGTCGCGTCCTCCGACGCGACCAACATGGCGGCGACCGCGCGCATCGAGGGCGACGAGGTCGTCATCAACGGGCGCAAGTGGTGGTCCACCGGCGTCGGCAACCCCGACTGCAGGATCTTCGTCTTCATGGGGCTCTCCGACCCCGACGCTGACCGGCACTCGCGGCACACGATGGTGCTCGTGCCGCGCGACGCCGCCGGAGTGAAGGTCGAGCGGATGCTCACCACGATGGGCTACTACGACGAGCCCCTGGGCCACGGCGAGGTGTCGTTCACCGACGTCCGGGTGCCGGTCGCCAACGTCCTGCTCGGCCCCGGTCGCGCCTTCGAGATCGCCCAGGGCCGGCTCGGACCGGGCCGCGTCCACCACTGCATGCGCGCGATCGGGCTCGCCGAGCGCGCGCTCGAGCTGGCGTGCACCCGCGCGGTGTCGCGCACCGCCTTCGGCAAGCCGATCGCCAACCTCGGGGGCAACCGCGAGCGCATCGCCGACGCGCGCATCGCGATCAACCGCTCCCGCCTGCTGGTGATGCACGCGGCGTGGCTGCTCGACCAGGGCATGAGCCGCGAGGCCTACTCCGCCGTGTCCGAGATCAAGGTCGAGGTGCCCAACATGGCGCTCGACGTGATCGACATGGCCATCCAGCTGCACGGCGGCGGCGGCATGTCCGACGACTTCCCGCTCGCCAACGCGTGGGTCGGTGCCCGGTCGCTGCGCCTTGCCGACGGGCCCGACGAGGTGCACCGCAACGTGATCGCGAAGATCGAGCTCGGGAAGTACACCTCGTGAGCACCGTCCTGGTCACCGGCGCCGCATCCGGGCTCGGTGCGGCCCTCACCGCCGCCTTCCGGGCCCGCGGCGACGAGGTGCTCGCGACCGACCGCGTGGCGGCTGACGGCATCGACCTCGTCCTCGACATCACCTCGGACGACGACTGGGCCGCGGCCCTCGACGCCGTACGGGAGCGCTGGGGCGGGCTCGACGTCCTGGTCAACAACGCCGGCGTGGCCGGCGGCGGCCGGGTCGACCGCTGCACGCTCGAGGAGTGGCAGTGGATCACCGACATCAACCTCTTCGGCCTGGTGCGCGGCACGAGGACGTTCGTGCCGATGCTCAAGGAGCAGCGCTCCGGCCACCTCGTCAACGTCGCCTCGCTCGCCGGCCTCGTCCACCCGGGCGGGATGGGCTCCTACAACGCGGTGAAGGCCGCAGTGGTGGCGTTCACCGAGACCTGCGGCCACGAGCTGGCGTCGTACGGCATCCGGGCGAGCGTGGTGTGCCCGTCCTACTTCCGCACCAACCTGATGGACTCGATGCAGGGCAGCGACGAGGCGATCGGCCACGTCGTCGCCGGGCTGGTCGAGCGCTCGCGGATCACCGCCGACGACATCGCCGCCGCGGTGCTGGCCGGGATGGACGCGGGCGAGGACGTGATCGTGCCCGACGAGCCCGCGCGCCAGGCGTACTTCCTCAAGTGGGCCGACCGACCCGCCTACGACGCGGTGATGCGGGACCAGGCGGCGAAGCTCGAGGCCGGAGCGTCGTCGTGACCGCCGTGCCGGGCGCCCGCGAGGTGCGCGAGGAGGACGCCTTCGACGTCGCGCGGGTGGCGGCGTGGCTGCAGGCCAACGCCGCCACGCCCGAGGGGCTGGCCGGTGAGCCGACGGTGCAGCAGTTCACGGGCGGCGCGTCCAACCTGACCTACCTGCTGCGCTACCCGTCGGGCCGTGACCTCATCGTGCGACGCGCGCCCTCCGGGACCAAGGCCAGGGGTGCCCACGACATGCACCGGGAGTACGTCATCCAGTCGGCGCTCGCCCCGGTCTTCGACTACGTCGCCCCGATGGTCGCCTTCTGCGACGACCCCGACGTGGTCGGCGGCGACTTCTACGCGATGGACCGGATCGTCGGCACCATCCCGCGCAGCGAGTGGCCGGCCGACGTGCCGCTCTCGCCGGAGCAGGCGCGCGCACTCTGCCTCGACGCGGTCGACGTGCTGGCCGAGCTGCACGGCATCGACCCGGCCGCCGCCGGCCTCGCCGAGCTCGGCAAGGGCCTCGGCTACGTACGCCGCCAGGTCGAGGGCTGGTCGACGCGCTACCGCAACGCCCGCACCGAGGACGTCCCCGACCTCGAGACCGTGATGGCGTGGCTCGACGAGCACCAGCCCGACGACGTGGCGATCTGCGTGATCCACAACGACTTCAAGCTGGACAACCTCGTGCTCTCGGGTGACGACGCGACCCGCGTGGTCGGCGTCCTCGACTGGGAGATGGCGACCCTCGGCGACCCGCTGATGGACCTCGCCGGGTCGATGGCCTACTGGGTGCAGGCCGACGACACCGAGGAGTTCCAGATGATGCGCCGGGTGCCGACGCACCTGCCCGGGATGCTGACCCGCGACGAGTTCGTGGCGGCGTACGCCGAGCGCACCGGTCGCACGGTGACACCCGGGCAGTGGCGCTTCTACGAGGTCTTCGGGCTCTTCCGGATGGCCGTGATCGCCCAGCAGATCTACTACCGCTACTTCCACGGCCAGACGACCAACGAGATGTACGCCCTCTTCGGGCCTGCGGTGCAGATCATCGGCCGCCGGCTGGACGGACTCATCGCGGGGGATGCTGCGTGAGCTCGATCCTCCTCGTCCGGCACGGACAGGCGTCGTTCGGCGCGGCCGACTACGACGACCTCTCCCCCACCGGCCACGAGCAGTCACGCGTCCTCGGTGCGGCCCTCGCCGCGCGCGGGGTCACGCCCGAGCTCGTCGTCGCCGGCGAGATGCGCCGCCACGCACAGACGGCCTCCTCCCTGCTGGAGGGTGCCGGCTGGTCCGCGGACGTCGCGGTCGACGCCGGGTGGAACGAGTTCGACCACCTCCAGGTGCTCGGGGTGCACGACTCCCCCGAGGCCGCGGAGGGCGAGTCGGAGGCGGCGGCCTTCCAGCGGTGGTTCGAGGAGGCGACCCGGCGCTGGACCACGGCCGGTCACGACGAGGCGTACGACGAGTCGTTCGTCTCCTTCACCTCGCGCGTCGACGCGGCCCTCGACCGCCTCGTCGCCGACCTACCGGCCAAGGGCACCGCCGTCGTGCTGACCAGCGGTGGCGCGATCGCGTGGGTCGCGGCCGCGCTCCTCGCTGCGTCGGACCCCGCGCGCACCGACCTGTGGCTCCGGCTCAACCCGGTGTCGATCAACACCGGCACCTCGACGATCGTCCGCGGCCGTCGCGGGACCACGCTCGTCGCCTTCAACGCCCACGACCACCTCTCCCCCGACCTGCTCACCTATCGCTAGGACTCCCCCGATGCCCTCGATCCTGATCACCGGCGCGAGCAGCGGACTCGGCGCCGAGATGGCCCGTCAGTTCGCCGACCTCGGCTACGACCTGGCCCTGTGCGCGCGTCGTACGGACCGCCTCGACTCGCTGCGTGACGAGATCACCGCCGCGCACCCCTCGGCGCGGGTCGCGGTCAAGGCGCTCGACGTGAACGACCACGACGCGGTGTTCCGGGTCTTCGACGAGTTCGCCGAGGAGCTCGGTGGGCTCGACAAGGTCGTCGTCAACGCCGGCCTCGGCAAGGGCCAGCCGCTCGGCACCGGCCGCTTCGACGCCAACCTCGCCACGGCGCAGACCAACTTCATCGGTGCGCTCGCCCAGACCGAGGCCGCTGCCGCGATCTTCCGCCGCCAGGACGCCGGCCAGCTCGTGATGGTCTCCAGCTTCTCCGCGCTGCGCGGGATGCCGAAGAACATCACGACGTACGCCGCCACCAAGGCTGCCGTCGCCCACCTCGCCGAGGGCTTCCGCGCCGACGTGCACGGCACCCCGATCACGGTGACCGTGCTCTACCCCGGATACATCGTCTCCGAGATGTCCGGCACCTCCGCGAAGACGCCGCTGATGACCTCGACCGAGCGCGGGGTGCGATCGATGGTGGAGGCCATCGAGAAGGGGAAGACCTCCGCGGTCGTCCCGGCGTGGCCCTGGGTTCCGCTGGGCTTCGTCGTCAAGCGGGTGCCCGTCGGGGTGCTGCGCCGGATGAGCTGACGACCGTCTCGACGACCTACGCGGCCAGCAGGCGGGCCATCGCCGCGCGGGCCTCGTCGTACGCCCCCTCCAGACCACCCGCGGTCCGAGCGACGATGGCGCCCTCGTAGAGCAGGTGCGCGTGGGCGCCGACCGCCGCGGGATCGGGGATGCCTGCCTCACCGACCAGGCGGATGAAGAGCGAGCGCATGTAGTGCTTGTCCTCGCGGATGACGGCGTTGCCGGGGTGGTCCGTGCCGCCGAGCTCGGCGAACGCGTTGACGAAGGCGCAACCCCGGTCCTGGCCACTCATCCGCTCCTTGAGGGCGTCCATCACGGCCAGCACGCGCTGCGGGCCGGGCTCCGGCGCGTGCTCCGCCAGGTAGTCGGTGAGGAAGGCGATCCAGCGTTCGGCACGGCGGGCGAGGTAGGCGGCGACCAGCTCGTCCTTCGACCCGAACCGGTCGTAGAGGGTCTTCTTGGTCGTGCCGGCCTCGTCGGCGATCAGGTCGACGCCGACGGCCCGGATGCCGCGCTCGTAGAACAGCGCGCTCGCGGTGTCGAGGATGCGGGCACCGGCAGGGGTGTGGGGGTTGCGAACGGTCGCGCACATCTTCCTCCTCAGGACACTGCGAGTATACAGACCGGTATGGTTATGTCGAGGCGTGACCCGTCTCGTCCCGATCGCACTCGTCGTCCTGTGGAGCTCGGGCTTCGTCGGCGCGACCCTCGCCGCCCGGTCCGCCCCCGCGGAGACGACGCTCCTGTGGCGCTACGTCGTGGCAGTCGTGCCGCTGTGCGCGTGGGCCGTGTGGACCCGCCGTCGGTACGGCGCCCGCTTCCTCGCGCGCGAGGCCGTGATCGGGATCCTCGGCCAGGCCGGCTACTGCCTGGGCGTCTACCGGGCTGCGGACCTCGGCGTGCTGGCCGGGACCTCGGCGCTCGTGGCCTCGCTGCAGCCTCCGTTGGTCGCGGCGGCGCTGTGGGTCGGATCGGGTGGCCGGACCGACCGGCGCCAGGCGCTGGGGCTGCTGACCGGACTGGCCGGGGTGCTGCTCGTCGTCGGCGGTGACCTCGGCGCCACCGGAGGCACTGCCGGGCTCACGGCGGTCGGCCTCGGCACCCTCAGCCTGACGGCGGCGACCCTCGTCGCGAGCCACTGGCCCGAGCCGCCCGGGCACGGCGTGATGGACTCGCTCGCCGTCCAGTACGTCGTCGCCCTCGGCTTCTTCGCGGCCGTCGCCCTCGCGACCGGGACTGCCGCACCACCGCGTGACGCCGACTTCTGGTGGGCCATCGCCTGGCTCGTGGTCCTGCCGGTCTTCGGTGGCTACGGCAGCTACCTCTACGTGTTGCGGACATCGGGCCCGGTCGTCGTGAGCGCCTGGCTCTACCTCACTCCCGCGACCGCAGCCGTCTGGGCGTGGGTGATGTTCGACGAGCCGATCACCGTCCACGCCGCCATCGGGTTCCTGGTCGCGGCGGCGGGGGTGGCGGCCGTCGTGGGCCTTCGCCGACCGGACGCGCAGGACTCCAGCGCGCCGTGTCCCACGTCCGCATCACGACGCTGACCGGCCCTTCCCCCACCGCCACACGTCGACGACACTGGGGCGATGCTCTCGGGGGGACGGCGCGCGTGCGCAGTGGTGCTGCTGGTCGGATCGCTGGGCGTGGCGGGCTGTGGCCAGGAGGACCCCGGCGCCGCCCAGGAGTCGACGTCCGAGGCGCCCACCCCGAGCCAGACCCCGAGCACCTACACGCCGCCCGAGCTCGACCGCACGGAGCTCGACGCCAACCTCGCTGCGCTCTCGCAGGAGGACAGGTCGCTCGTCGACCACTACACGGACGGCCACCGCAGCGGCGCCTTCGACGAAGGCACCTGGATCGTGGCGGCCCCACTGACCGTGGCCGAGGCCCGCGAGCGCCTGCTCGGGCCCGGCGCCCAGCCCGCCTCCGAGGCGGAGCTGCGGCGCATGCGTTTCGACGAGTCGGCCTACGCCTTCCTGCAGGTGGGCGACGGCGTGGTCGCGTGGGAGGACACCGGCTTCGCCGATCCGCCGGCGCGAGTCCTCGCTGCCCTGTCGGAGGGTGGTGGCGTCAGCGCGGTGGCCACCGACAACGTCGAGGCGATGACGCGCTTCGGTTACGCGCGTGACGGCGAGGTCGTCTTCGATGCCGTCGAGTACGCGTTCGTCGACAGCCTCGACGAGATCCCGCCCGAGGTCAGCGACCTCGCCAGGCTCGCGTGGTCCGATCCGAGCGGGCCCATGGTCGAGACTGCCGGCTGGGCAGCAGTCGCCCAGGCCATGAGCGAGAAGGTGACCGGCGTCCGCGCCGCTCCGGCCGTGCGGGACGTCGCGGACCGCTACGCCGTGCAGGTGCCGTGGGCCGAGCTGGAGGACAGCTGACCGCAGGTGTCGGCCCGGGCGCCCGCTTCCGAAGCGCCCGGGCCTAGCTCACCGAGCGTGTGCTGCGGTAGGGGCATTGCGTCCATGATGCGCCGCCCGCCCGACCGACCGGGGACTGCGCCGTCCCTTGTTGTGAAGGCGGTGTGAACGGTCCGGTCTTCACGCCCTGAGGCACGACGACGTCATACGGACGGGGCGACCGTTCGCCCCGACCGCATGACGTTGCGGGTCAGGATTCTCAGCCGGCGCTGGGGTTGCAGGCCTGTCCCGGCGAGGGCAGGAACTCCTTGAGCCCGGCCTTGACGAAGATCCCGTAGTTCTGGACGCCGTGGTAGCGGTCCATCCCGCCCGGGCTCTGGTTGCCGCGCACGGCGAGGGCGTCGTCGTCCAGCTCGGGCAGCGGGTTCTGCTCGACGCTGTCGAGCGTGTCCAGGCCCGAGAACACGCACTCCGAGGCGGCGTGCTCCGGCGCGGGGATGTCCTTGCCCTTTCCGTTGACCTCCCCGGCGCTCGCGGCGCCGGCGGTGGCCAGGACCACGCCAGCCGCGACGGCCGAGATCCTGATCAAGCGACTCATGTGCTTCCTCCCGATTCGATGGCCGTCGGCCGTCGTCATGACGGACGTACCGACCAGACGATCGTGCGCCCGGCCGACCGGACCCCGCCACCCAGCGATCGGACGAGTTCCGTCGCGTTTTGCCGGTCCAGACAGGGATCTGCCCGGAAGGTCAGTTCCGGGCGACTCGGAGGACTTGCTCAGGCGACGAGCTCGCGGCCACCGGCCAGGTCGACCACCCGCTGCACCAGCTCGGCCAGCCGGAACGGCTTGCCCAGGACCGCGTCGGCGCCCGCCGCCCGGCACGCTGCCTCGTGCTCCGGCCCGGCATGGCCGCTCGTGACGAGCACGGCGCCGCGGTAGCCCAGCTCGCGCATCTGCGCGATCGCCTGCGTGCCGTCCACGTCAGGCAGCCCACGGTCGGTCACCACCACGTGCACGACGTACGACTGCACGACCTCCAGCGCGCGGGCGCCCGTAGCGGCCACCAGCACGTCGTGACCAGCGCGGCCGAGGGCGGAGGACATGACATGCACCAGGTCCGGGTCGTCCTCGACGACGAGCACAGTGAAGGCCACACGAGGGAAGGTACACAGACTGTCTTCCCGAAATACACAAAACGGTAAAACTGGCTAGACGTCGGTGCCTGGATCGTCGGTCGATCCGTCGTCCGCGGCCACGCAGTGGCCGAGCGTGATGGCCTTGTACTTCGCGAACTGCGGCGACGACCGGGACGCCTGCGGGTACTCCTCCGCCTCCAGCTCGGCGTAGTAGTGGACGGCCTCGACGAGGTCGCCCGCCTCCTCCGAGCCGTCGTCCTGCTCCTCGGCCAGCGGGACCGCGGCCTCGAAGTGCTCGACGGTGCTGTCGAAGTCGCCGAGGTTGAAGGCATCGATGCCGGCCCGCACCTCGTCGCACGCCGGGCTGTCGACGACGGGCACCTCGGGCGTCGAGGTCGCGCTCGGGGTCGCCTCGCCGCTGCGCGGCGCATCGGTGCCCGTGCACCCGCCGGCCAGGCCCGCGAGCACGAGCGTGATCGCCACGACGGATGTCCTCACGGGACCGAGGCTACCTGCGGGTCCGCGAGCAGCAGGCGGGTCCAGAGGTCACCCAGCCGCTCGGCGTACGTCGGCGGCGACCAGCCGCGGGCGACGGCGAGGGCGTAGTACTCCGGCGCGTTGGTCGTCCAGAGCAGGTCGGCCACCTCGTCGTCGTCGAGGTCGTCGCGCAGGTCGCCCGTCGCCCGCAGGTCGAGCGCCATGGTGAGCATGTGGGCGCGCCGGCGAGCGCCGATCTCGTCGCGCACGGCGGCGCAGCCGGGCTCGGTCACCGCGGCCTGGGCGAGCGCGTCGAAGAGCGGTGCGACGCGCGGCATCACCCGGCCCAGCGCGTCGGCGTACGTCGTCAGCTTGAGCCGGGCCCCGTCGGCGGCCAGGATCGCCCGGACGTAGTCGCGCTGCTCCGCCTCGACCGGACGGTCGGACCCCGCGAGCTCCATGTCGATCACGGCGAGCAGCAGCTGCGGTTTCCGCCCCACCGCGCGGTAGACGGTGTCGGTGTTGACCCCTGCAGCTCGGGCGATGTCGGCGACGCCCGTCGCGGCGTAGCCGACGCTCGTGAAGTGCTCGCGGGCGGCGCGGAGCACGGCCAGCTGGGTGGCAGCGGCCTGCTCCGCGCGACGGACAGAGCGGTAGGACCTCTTGACCTCGGCTGGCACGAGGCCTACCTTACATTTCATCCGATGTCGATTCGGGTGAAATGAGGACGCGTCATGGGTGAGTCGAACGGCGTCGTGGTGCGGCGCCCCGAGCACCGGCCGGCCACCTGGGCGATGGGCTCGCTCTTCGAGCACCTGGTCACGGCCGACGAGAGCGACGGCAGGGTCGGTGTCTCGCTCGTGACCCAGCCGCCGGGCGTCGCGACGCCACTGCACCGACACACCCACGAGGCCGAGGCGTTCCTCGTGCTCGAGGGCCGGGTCTCCTACCGCGCGGGCGAGGAGACGTACGAGCTCGACGACGGCTGCTTCATCTACCTGCCGCAGTCGGTGCCGCACGCGTTCCGGATCCGCGGCACCTCTCCCGCGCGCTTCGTCGCCTTCACCGCACCGGGCGGGCTCATGGGGCTGTACGACGAGGTGGGCATCCCGGCGGCGGAGCGACGCCTGCCCGGTGAGGACGGACAGCCGCCCGAGGTCGAGCTGCCCAAGTGGGCGGAGGTCGGACCGCGCTACGGGCTCGAGGTCGTCGGCCCCGGCATCCCCGAGTGAGCGGCGACGCCGAGCGCCCCGAGGAGCCGGTCGAAGGTCTCCTCGACGACGACGTCGCGCGCCTCGATCGCCTCCCGCACCACGTCCACAGGCGCCGGCTCGAGGCCTGACGCCGTCGCCCAGGTGCGACACGCCTCGGCGGCTGCATCCCCCGCGAGTGCCACCTCGCGCAACCGCGCCGTGTACTCGACCGTCTCGCGCTCCGTCTGGGCGTCGAGCACCTCGATCTCGTCGTCGGGCAGCATGGCGCCGTCCTCGTCGAACGGCGGAGGTCCGACGACGAAGTGGCTCACCACCCCGTCGAGGTTCAGCCAGCACCGGTCGATGCCGACGTGCGGAACGGCGACGTGGACGACCGCGCCGTCGCTGTCCAGGATCGAGGCGCTGAGGAAACCGTCCGGGACGGCCTGGGCCAGCCGGCCGACGAAGACCTCGAACGGCGCCCAGTCGTCACCGAGCCGCTCGAAGACGCGCGTCACGTGGACGCCATCGACCCACTGACCCGGCACGGCCTCGACGTCCTCCGCCGGATAGGTGCCCTCGGGCAGCGGCGACCGGGTGACGACCAGGTGGCCGGAGAAGCCCATCAGCCCTCGTAGGGCTCCGGGTCGGGCTCGCGGGTGACGTGCATCGCCGCCTCCTCCGCGGAGGCCCCGGCGCCGTCGATGCCGACGTCGGAGGCGATCTCCTGCTTGTCGATGTCCTCCCCCAGCCCGGAGTCGGGCTGGACGAGGCGGCCGGTGCGCGCGTCGGCCTCGTCGAGACCGAGCTGGTCGTCGAGGGCGTTCTCGTCCTCGTGGTCGGAGTCGTCGTCGTCCTCGGCGTAGGGGTCGATGTCGGGCTCCTCCTCGGCGAGCTTCTCGTCGAGGGACTCCCCCTGGAGGCGCTCCGCCTCGGTCGGGTAGTCGTCATAGCCCTTGGGGGCGCGGTCCGGCGGTGAGTAGCCGCGGTCGAGCACGTCCTCGAGGTCGCCGTCGTCCAGCGTGTCGCCCGGCTGGAGCTGGTCCTCGTCGTCGACGGACATGTCGCCGTAGGTCTCGCGATCCTCAGTCATGCACCCACCCTGTCCGACGCACCTGCGCCGGACAAGGGCCGAACGGGTGGGTCAGACGAGTCCGAGCTTGCGCTCCAGCGCATCCGTCAGCAGCGCGACGAGCGCCTCGGTCTGGATGTTGGCCGACGACGAGACCTCCTCGTCGGAGCCGTCGAGCGCGCGGGCGGCGAGGCCGGCCTTGGAGTCGATCAGCTCGGCGATCCGGGTGTCGATCGTCTGCGCGGCGATGATCCGCCAGGCCGTGACCGGGTCGCTCTGGCCGATGCGGTGCACGCGGTCGATCGCCTGGGTCTGCTCGGCGTCGGTCCACGAGAGCTCGGACAGCACGACGTTGGACGCCACCTGGAGGTTCACGCCGACGCCGGCCGCCGCCAGCGAGCAGACGATGACCTGGACGTCGGGGTCGTTGACGAAGGCGTGGATCGCCTTCTCGCGGGCCTTCGGCGTCTGGTCGCCGCGGATCGAGGTGTGCTTGAGCCCGCGGCGGGTGAAGGTCTCCTCGGCGATGTCCATCACGTCGACGTGGCGGGCGAAGAAGACGACCTTGCCGACGTTGCGCGCGAGCTGCGCGGCGTAGTCGGCGGACAGGCCGGCCTTGGCGCGACCGATGCGGCGGAACATCGAGAAGACGTTCTCCCCCGACGTGCCCTTGTCCATCTCCTCGCGCTCCCACGTCGCCACACGGCGTACGAGCTCGTGGTCGATGCCCTCGACGACGGAGCCCGTACGTCGGGTCTCGAGCGCTGCCGTGTAGCGCTCGACGAGCCGCCGGGCGAGCTCCTTCTCGGCCGCCTTGATCGAGCGGGCGTCCTCGTCGTCGAGCTCCACCGGGATGTCGGCGATGCGACGGGCGGGGATGTCGGCAGCGACGTCGACCTTGCGACGGCGCACGATGCCCTGGTCGATGACGGCCTTGCGGGCCGCGGGGTAGAAGGCGTGGTCGGCCGGCGTCAGGTCGGTCTCCTCGAGCGCCTCCATCAGCCGCGCCATCGGGGCCGTGTCGTCGATCCAGCCGAGGAACTGCCAGATCGCGCGGAAGTCCTCGATGTCGTTGATCAGCGGGGTGCCGGTGAGCGCCATCAGCAGCGGCCGGGCGGTGCGGGCGCGCAGCCGCTCGGACAGCTCGAGGACGTGGCGCGAGCGCTGCGAGGTCTTGTTCTTGATGAAGTGCGCCTCGTCGACGACCATCCCCTTGAAGCCGAAGCTGCCGAGCCAGCCGACGTGCCGGTCGAGGATCTCGTAGTTGACGATGATGACGTCGGCGAACGCGTCCACCTGGCCACCGTCACCGTGGATGACGGTCGCGGTGCGGCGCGGCGTCCAGCGCTCGGTCTCGCGGGCCCAGTTGGTCTTGACGACGTTGGGGCACACGACGAGCAGCGGGAACGCGTTGGCGGCCTGCGCGGCGAGCAGTGCCTGCGCGGTCTTGCCGAGGCCGGGCTCGTCGGCGAGGAGGAAGGTGCGGTGGCCCTCGGCCGCGGAGGCGATCATCGCGGCCTGGTGGGGCATCAGCTCGAGCTTGCCGGGCGCGGCGAGCGAGGTCGGCTCGGGCAGGTCCATGCAGGACGACGCGCCGCCGAGCTCGAAGGAGCGGAAGAGCGGGCCGAGCAGCTCCCACGTCGAGAGCCGGCCGTGCGTACGACGACGCTCGCGGCCGATCTCGAAGTCGGGGACGAGGAACGGGTTGGCCAGCTGGTGCTGCGCGACGGACTGCGGGATCACGCGACGCTCGCCGAGACCGGGGCCGGACTCGTCGTCGGGCTTGGGCTCCTCGGGAGCGGCCTCGATGCCGGCCTTGCGGAGCATCTCGAGGCGCAGCTCGCGGGCGCTGGCGGTGATGACGGAGTCCTCGGACAACAGGCCGAAGAGGGAGGGGTCGCGCGTCGCGGTCTTGGCGAGGATCGTCGCGATGCCGTCGAGGCGCTTGAGCTCGTCGGCCTTCTGCGCATCGGTCAGCTCGGTCGACGCGCGGACGTCGCCGCGGTGCTCGCGGACCAGGAGGGCGACCACCTGGAAGCGCACCCGCTGGCCGGGCGCGAGCGGGCCGCGCTGCACGGCGGACTCGAGCTCGCGGACGGCTCGCGCCAGGACGGGGACGATGCCCTCGTTGTCCTTGTGGCGGGCGTGCGCAGGGGTGCGGCGTGAGCCACGTTGACGCTGGCGCTGGGCCAAGGTGTCCTCCCGGGACTGCAGACGCGGCACGGAGCAGGCGAGCCGGTCGGGCCTCGGCCTGCACGCCGCGGCGTGAGGTGTGGAGCGGGCGCCAGGTGCGCGGTGGCCGGTGGATCATGGCTGATCAGTGGGGCACGGCGTCTGCACGCTGGTTCCACTCTAGCCCGCGCACGGCGTCAGGCGGTAAATATCCGGCAGGTCAGCGCGCCGGGCGGTGGTCGACGATGCGCTTCATCTTGCCGACCGAGCGCTCGATCGACGCGACGTCGACCACGTCCACCGCGACGCTGACCCCGATCCGGTGCTTGATCCGCTGGCGCAGCTCGTCGCGGGCGGCGTACGCCTCCTCGTCGCTGGTGTGCTCGCGGCGCTCGACCCGCACGGTGAGCTCGTCGAGGTTGCCCGGGCGGTCGAGGTGGCACTGGAAGTGCGGCGACAGCGCGGGCAGGCCGAGGACGATCTCCTCGATCTGGGTCGGGAAGAGGTTGACCCCGCGCAGGATGATCATGTCGTCCGTGCGACCGGTGATCTTCTCCATCCGGCGCATGGCGCGGGCGGTGCCGGGCGAGAGCCGGGTCAGGTCGCGGGTGCGGTAGCGGATGACCGGCATCGCCTGCTTGGTCAGCGTGGTGAACACCAGCTCGCCCTCCTCGCCGTCGGGCAGCACCTCGCCCGTCACCGGGTCGATGACCTCCGGGAAGAAGTGGTCCTCCCACACATGCAGCCCGTCCTTGGTCTCCACGCACTCGCTGGCGACGCCGGGCCCGATCACCTCGGAGAGGCCGTAGATGTCGACGGCGTGCATGTCCATCCGCTCCTCGACCTCGCGACGCATGTCGTTGGTCCACGGCTCGGCGCCGAAGATGCCGACCTTGAGCGAGGTCGTCCGCGGGTCGACGCCCTGCGCCTCGAGCTCGTCGATGATCGCGAGCATGTAGGACGGCGTCACCATGATCACGTCGGGCTCGAAGTCGAGGATCAGCTGGACCTGCCGCTGCGTCATGCCACCGGACACGGGTACGACGGTGCAGCCGAGGCGCTCGGCGCCCGCGTGCGCGCCGAGGCCACCGGTGAAGAGCCCGTAGCCGTAGGCGTTGTGCAGCACCATCCCCCTGCGGCCGCCGGCGGCGCGGATCGAGCGCGCGACGACGTCGGCCCACATGTCGAGGTCGTCGCGGGTGTAGCCGACCACGGTCGGCTTGCCGGTGGTGCCGCTCGACGCGTGGAGGCGTACGACGTCCTCGCGGGGCACCGCGAACATCCCGAACGGGTAGTTGTCGCGCAGCGTCGCCTTGGTGGTGAACGGCAGTCGCGCCAGGTCGTCGAGCGTGCGGATGTCGTCGGGGCCGACGCCCGCCTCGTCGAAGGCGGCGCGGTAGTGCGCGACGTGGTCGTAGGCGTGGCGCACCGACCACTGGAGCCGCTCGAGCTGGAGGGCCCGCAGCTCCTCGACGGGTGCGGTCTCGATCGGGTCGAGGTCGCCGGGCTGCGGGCTCAGGTCGTGCACGGGGTCCTCCGGGCGGTCGGTCGGTCGTGAGAACGTTCATCCATGTCAGAGCGCGCGCGGCGCGGCCGGCCGGGCCACGACCAGCAGTCGGTGCTGCGGGTCGCCATCGGGCTCTTCAACCGGCAAGGCTACGACGCCACGAGCATGGGCGACCTGGCTCGCGAGCTGGGCCTCACCAAGTCGGCGATCTACCACCACGTGCCGAGCAAGGAGCACCTGCTCGAGAGCGCGATCGACGAGGCCCTCGACGCCCTCACCGCCTCGCTCGACGAGGTGGCCGCGACGCCCGGCCTCGACTCCGGCGAGCGGCTGCGGGCAGCGGTCCGCGGCAGCGTCGTCGTGCTCGTCGAGCACCTCCCGGCGGTCACCCTGCTGCTCCGGGTGCGGGGCAACACCCCTGCCGAGGCGGCGGCCCTCCGGCGACGTCGCGAGATCGACGACCGCCTGGCGGCGATGGTGCGCGCCGCCGCCGAGGCCGGCTCCATCCGCGCGGACCTCGACCCGCTCCTGACCAGCCGCCTGCTCTTCGGGATGGTGAACTCGATGACCGAGTGGCTGCGCGACGACGGTGACGTGGAGTCGATCGCCGACACGGTGACGACGCTGGCCTTCGACGGGCTGGTCGGGGGCTCCGCCTAGACTCCTGCCGCTGCACCGTGCGCTCGGCACGGGTCGACGAGGGGGAACGATGATGCGTGGCGTGCGCGCGCTCGTGGGGCTGGCGCTTGCGGTGGCCGGACTGGTGGTCGTCGGAGGGCCGGCGCAGGCCGCGGGGTTCAACGGCTACGTCGACGACACGGGGTCCTCGCCGGCCGCCGGCCTGCTCCACGTCAAGGGGTGGATCTACGACCTCGACGACGGCTCGGCGCCGGTGCCGCTGCACCTCTACGTCGGCGGGACCTGGAACGACCCCAATGCCCAGTTCATCGACCTGGGGCTGGCGAACGAGCCCCGTCCGGACGTCCCGTCCAGCTACCCCGGCGCTGGGCCGAACACGGGCTTCGACCGGACCGTGGAGGTCGCGAAGTTCGGCAACCAGCCGATCTACCTCTACGCACTCAATGCGGTAGGGCCCGAGGGCGACCCGGTGCTGCTCATCAACGGAACCTCGGTGCAGATCGACAGCCCCAACCCGGGTGGCGACTTCACCTCGGCCTCGTCGTCCGCTCCCGGCCAGGTCTCCGTCACCGGGTTCGCCTTCGAGTACTCGGCTCCCGACAAGACCCGGGTCGTGGTCACCACCAACGACGCCTACGCGGGCACGCTCGTCGCCGACCAAAGGGGACCGGGCTTCGAGGACTTCCCGGTGATGTTCAACGGCACCGTCCCGTCCCCCGGGGGCGACGTCCGCGTGTGCGTCACGGCCATCGACCAGGGCGTCGGCAGCGACCAGAGCCTCGGCTGCAAGCAGGTGCAGGTCGTCGCCCCGCCGGTGCCGCCGGTGCCGCCGGTCGTCACCCCGCCACCGGCCGAGCAGCCACGCATCACCCTCGCGCTGAAGGCCGGGAGGAAGAAGTCCCGGCTGCGCATCGACGTCGGGCCCGACCTCGAGCAGTCCAACTACCAGCTGAAGATCCAGCGCAAGGCCGGCAAGAAGTGGCGCACGGTCAAGCGCACGCAGACACTCGGCCCGCGGGACCGGATCAGGATCGACCTGAGGCGCGGGAAGTACCGCGTGATCGTTCCGGCCCAGCACGGCTTGCAGGGTGTGCGGGCGACCGCACGGCTCAGGCGCTAGACGCGGGAGGCGAGCGTCCGGCTGCGGCCGCGGAACTCGGCGATGACCTCGCCGTCGTCCGGGTCGTCGACGCGCACCGTCACGTCGTAGACGCCGGACCGGCCGCGCCGCGACACCTCGCGCGCGTCGGCGTGCAGCACCTGGCCGAGCCGGCCGGGCGCGAGGAAGTCGACGGCGAAACCGGCGGCAACGGTCACCGGTCCGTGCGAGTTGCACGCCAGCGCGAACGCCGAGTCGGCGAGGGCCGCGACGATGCCGCCGTGGCACAGGTCGTGACCGTTGACCATGTCGGCGCGGACGACCATCGACACGCGCGCCGTGCCCGGCCCGACGTCGACCAGCTCCATGCCGAGGGCTGCGCTGGCCGCGTCGGCGGCCCACATCGTGCGCGCCGCGTCAGGCATCGAAGTCGACCGTCACCGCGTCGCTGACCGGGTAGGTCTGGCAGGTCAGCACGAACTGCTGCTCGACCTCGGCCGGCTCGAGGGCGTAGTTGCGCACCATCTCCACCTCGCCGTCGACGACCTTCGCGCGACAGGTGCCGCACACCCCGCCCTTGCAGGCGAACGGCAGGTCGCTGCGCACCGCCTGGGCCGAGTCGAGGACCGTCGTGTCCCGGGCCATCGGGGTGGTCGTCGTACGCCCGTCGAGGACGACGGTGACGTCGCTCGTCACGCCCTCGACCACCCGGTCGGCGTGGCGCAGCGTCGGCGGCGGCTCGTCGACGAAGAACAGCTCGAAGTGCACCTTCTCCTGCGGCACGCCGAGCTCCTCGAGGACCGTACGGGCGTCCTGGACGAGGCCGAGCGGACCGCACAGCCACACGTGGTCGATCGACCCGATCGGCACCTTGACCGGCAGCAGCCGGCGCAGCTTGTCGGCGTCGAGACGCCCCGAGAACAGCTCCACGTCGCGCGGCTCGCGCGAGAGCACGTGGACCAGGTCGAAGCGCGGTCCGTGGAGGTTCTTGAGGTCGCTGAGCTCCTCGGCGAACATCACCGATGTCGTCTCGCGGTTGCCGTAGAGCATCGTCACCGAGCTCGCCGGGTTGGCCAGGACCGAGGCGGCGATCGACAGCATCGGCGTGATGCCGGAGCCGGCTGCGATGCAGAGGTGGCGGCCGGCGCTGGACGGGTCGGCGCGGAAGCTGCCCGACGGCTCGGCGACCTCGACGGTCTCCCCCGGCGCGACCTGGTGGATCAGCCACGACGAGAACATCCCGTCGGGGATCTCGCGCACGCCGATGCGCGGTGCGGCACCGGCGGGCGCGCAGATGGAGTAGGTCCGGCGGTGCTCGACGCCGTCGACGACCCGCCGCAGGGTGAGCGACTCCCCCGGCTCGAAGTCGAAGAGCTCGCGGAGGTCGTCGGGCACGTCGAACGTGACGGCGGCCGAGTCGTCGGTGAGCGGCTCGACCGCCCGCACGGTCAGCGGGTGGAACGTCGTGGCCACTCAGATCTCCTTGACGTGGTCGAACGGCTCGAGGCACTCGGTGCAGCGGTACTGCGCCTTGCAGGCCGTCGAGCCGAACTCCGAGACCAGCTCGGTGGCGGGCGAGCCGCACTGCGGGCAGCGGACCTGCCGCGCCGTCGGCAGCAGCGACAGCGGGATGGGACCGCTGGTGGACGGCGCCGGGCCGGGCGGGGAGATGCCGGCTGCGGCGAGCGCGGCGCGACCTGCCGGGGTGATCCAGTCGGTCGTCCAGGCCGGGTGCAGGCTGACCCGCACCTCGACCCTGTCGAAACCCGCCGAGGTCAGCTCGTGCACGAGGTCGTCACGCATCGCTGCCATCGCGGGGCAGCCGGAGTAGGTCGGGGTGATGTCGACGACCACGTGGGAGTCGCCCACGACGTCGACGTCGCGCAGCACGCCGAGGTCGGCCAGCGACAGCATCGGCAGCTCGGGGTCGGTGACCCGCTCGGCGACGCGACGCGCGCGCTCCGTCGTACGGCTCATCAGCCTCACCACTGCCCCCTCGGGTGCGCCCGGGCGACGGACTGCATCTCGGCGAGCATCCGGCTCAGGGGCTCGCCGTGCATGCCGTCGCGACCGGTCCTGCCGAGCACGCCGGAGCGTCGCGGCGCCTCGGAGCGCTCGACGTCGGCGGCGGCCAGGACCTGGTCGAGGACGGTCTCGGCTGCCTCGCGCACGGTCGCCGGATCGACCCCGACGCCGGCCTCAGCGGCGGCCGCCTCGACCGGGTGGGTGTCGAACAGCTCCGGCCACAGCGGCCACAGCGCGTCGTACGCCGTGATGAGCCGCCTGCGCGACTCGTCGGTCCCCTGGGCCAGGGTGACGAACCACCGTGCGGCGTAGTCGCGGTGGTAGGCCAGCTCCTTGACGCCCTTGGCGGCGACGGCCGACAGCACGTGGTCGCGGCTCTCGCGCAGCCGCTCGAAGACGGCGAGGCGCCACACCGAGAACAGCAGCACCCGCACCGTCGCCTCGGCGAAGTCGCCGTTGACGAGCTCGGCGAGGCGGACGTTGCGGAAGTCGGGCGCCTCGCGGAAGTAGGCCAGTGCGTCCTCCGGCGGAGCCGGCGAGCCCTCGGGCAGCGTCGGCACGACGGCGTCGTCGGCCTTGGCCGCCCGCGCGAGCAGCAGCCGCGCCTGGCCGAGCAGGTCGAGCGCGATGTTGGACAGCGCGATGTCGTCCTCGAGGTCGGGGGCGTTGCTGGTCCACTCCCCGATCCGGTGGGACATGACCAGCGAGTCGTCGCCCAGCATCAGGGCGTACGTCGCCAGGGTGGCCGCGTCGACGCCGTCGGGGATCGTCGTGTCGACGCCCGCGAGCGGGTCCTCGAAGTCGGTGCCGAAGGCCCAGTGGGCGTCGTTGACGAGCAGGCCGCTGTAGGCGGACTCGTGCTCGTCCTCCGCAGAAGTGTGAATGTCAGGCATCAGGTTCTCTCGTCCGACTGATGGAGGGACCGGGGTCCCCGCGGCGTTGTCCTGGAGGAGCGCAGCGGGGGAAGAGGAACGTCGTGGGGTGGTTCACATGTGGGGGACGTTGTCGGGGATGTCGTAGAAGGTCGGGTGCCGGTAGACCTTGTCGCCGCTCGGCGCGAACATCGGGTCCTTCTCGTCGGGGCTCGACGCGGTGATCGCGTCGGCGCGGACGACCCAGATGCTGACGCCCTCGTTGCGGCGGGTGTAGACGTCGCGGGCGTGCAGCAGGGCCATCCGGTCGTCGGCGGCGTGCAGCGAGCCGACGTGCACGTGGTTGAGCCCGCGCTTGCCGCGGACGAACACCTCGTAGAGCGGCCACTCGGGCTCAGGCGCCGGCACTCCCTGGCCGGTCGGGACACCCTCGAGCGGCACGGCGCCGTGGCCGCCCTCGGCGGACAGGTTGCTCATGCGCTGGTCTCCCCTTGCTTGGCCGCCCTCTGCTTCGCGGCGTACGCCGTCGCGGCCTCGCGCACCCAGGCGCCGTCCTCGTGGGCGCGGCGGCGGTGGGCCATCCGCTGGGCGTTGCAGGGGCCGTTGCCCTTCACCCCCTGCATGAACTCCTCCCAGTCCGGCTGGCCGAAGTCGTGGTGGCCGCGCTCCTCGTTCCAGACGAGCTCCGGGTCGGGCAGCGTCACGCCGAGCGCCTCGGCCTGCGGGACGGACATGTCGACGAACTTCTGGCGCAGCTCGTCGTTGGTGTTGCGCTTGATCCCCCACGCCATCGACTGCGCGGTGTTGGGCGAGTCGGCGTCGGGCGGGCCGAACATCATCAGCGCCGGCCACCAGAACCGGTCGATCGACTCCTGCACCATCGCGCGCTGCTCGTCGGTGCCGCGCATCATCGTGGTCAGCAGCTCGTAGCCCTGCCGCTGGTGGAAGGACTCCTCCTTGCAGACCCGGATCATGGCGCGGCCGTAGGGGCCGTAGGAGGTGCGGCACAGCGGCACCTGGTTGCAGATCGCGGCGCCGTCGACCAGCCAGCCGATGGCGCCGACGTCGGCGTAGGACAGCGTCGGGTAGTTGAAGATCGAGGAGTACTTCTGGCGTCCGGAGATCAGCATCTCGGTCAGCTCGAGCCGGGAGACGCCGAGCGTCTCGGCGGCGGAGTAGAGGTAGAGCCCGTGGCCCGCCTCGTCCTGCACCTTGGCCAGCAGGATCGCCTTGCGGCGCAGGCTCGGGGCGCGGGTGATCCAGTTGCCCTCGGGCTGCATGCCGATGATCTCGCTGTGCGCGTGCTGGGCGATCTGCCGCACGAGGGTCTTGCGATAGCCCTCGGGCATCCAGTCACGCGGCTCGATCCGGTCGTTGCGCGCGATCGTCGCCTCGAAGTGGGCCTCGAGCGCCTCGTCGGGCGCGGCCTCGGTGAGCGTCATCAGCAACCCTTCCGCCACATTTACTGACCGATCGGTCTGGTATTAGTGTGTCACCAGTCACCCTGCCACGCAATCCGCGACCCCGTCACTGGAGGAACCCCGTGAGCCGACTGCTCGAGAGCTACGCCGCCGGCCGCTGGTACGCCGCCTCCAGCCAGGGCGGGGTGGAGGGCGACCCGCTGCTGGACGCCGCCACGGGCGAGGAGGTCGCGCGCATCTCGAGTGCCGGTCTCGACCTCGGCGCGATGGCCCACCACGCGCGTACGGTCGGGGGTCCCGCGATCCGCGAGCTGACCTTCCACGAGCGCGCTCTGCTGCTCAAGGACCTGGCCACGCACCTCACCGGCCTCAAGGACGAGTTCTACGAGCTGTCGCTGGCCACCGGCGCCACCCGCCGCGACTCGTGGATCGACATCGACGGCGGCTTCGGCACCGTCTTCAGCTACTCCTCCAAGAGCCGCCGCGAGCTGCCCAACGACATCGTCGCCTGCGACGGCGACCTCGAGCAGCTCGGTCGCACCGGTGTCTTCATGGGCCAGCACGTCTACACCTCGCGGCCCGGTGTCGCGGTGCAGATCAACGCCTTCAACTTCCCCGTCTGGGGCATGCTCGAGAAGCTCGCGCCGGCGTTCGTCGCCGGGCTGCCGTCGCTGGTGAAGCCCGCCAGCCAGACCGCCTACCTCACCGAGCTCGTCGTCCGGCGGATCATCGAGTCCGGGATCCTGCCGGAGGGCTCGCTCCAGCTGCTGTCGGGGTCGGCCGGCGACCTGCTCGACCACCTCGGCGTGCAGGACTCGGTGGCCTTCACCGGCTCGGCCCACACCGCCGGGATCCTGCGCCAGCACCCGTCGGTCCTGCACGGCGGCGTGACGCTGCAGGTCGAGGCCGACTCCCTCAACTGCTCGGTCCTCGGCCCTGACGTGACGTCGAGCGACCCCGAGTGGGACCTCTTCGTCACGGGCGTCGTCACCGAGATGACCGCCAAGGCCGGCCAGAAGTGCACGGCGATCCGCCGCGTCATCGTCCCCTCGGCCGTCGCCGACGAGATGACCGACGCGATCGCTGCCAGGCTCTCGTCCATCACCGTCGGCAACCCCGCCGACGAGTCGGTCCGGATGGGCCCGCTCGCCTCGCTCGGCCAGCGCGAGGAGGTCCGCAAGGCCGTCGAGGCGCTGCGGTCGTCCGCCGACGTCGTGCTCGGAGACCCGACCGCGACCTCGGGCTTCGCCGGTGACGGAGAGCGCGGCGCCTTCATGTCGCCGGTGCTGCTCAGGGCCCGCGCCGGAGCGGTCGAGCCCCACGACGTCGAGCCCTTCGGCCCGGTGTCGACCGTGATGTCCTACGACTCCCTCGACGAGGCCGTGACCCTGGCCGCGCGCGGCAAGGGCTCGCTCGTCGGCTCGGTCGTCACCCACGACCCCGCCGTCGCCCGCACCCTCGTCCTCGGCCTCGCGCCGTGGCACGGCCGCATCCTGGTCCTCGACCGCGACGACGCACCCGAGTCGACCGGTCACGGGTCTCCCCTGCCGATGCTCGTGCACGGCGGGCCGGGCCGGGCCGGCGGCGGCGAGGAGCTCGGCGGCGTGCGCGGCGTGCTGCACCACATGCAGCGCACCGCCATCCAGGGCTCGCCCGACATGCTCACCGCGATCACCGGACGCTGGACCCGCGGCTCGCAGCGCACGGTGACGCCCGAGCACCCCTTCCGGCACTCGCTCGCGACGCTCGCGGTCGGCGACACGATCGTGTCCGAGCCGCGCGTGATCTCGCTCGACGACATCGACCACTTCTCCGAGTTCACCGGCGACACGTTCTACGCCCACACCGACCCCGAGGCCGCCGCGCAGAACGAGCTCTTCGGCGGGATCGTCGCACACGGCTACCTCATCGTGTCGATGGCCGCCGGCCTCTTCGTCGACCCCGCGCCGGGCCCGGTGCTCGCCAACTTCGGCGTCGACAACCTGCGCTTCCTCACTCCCGTGAAGGCCGGCGACTCGATCCAGGTGACGCTCACCGTCAAGCAGATGACCCCCCGCGCGACCGCCGACTACGGCGAGGTTCGCTGGGACGCGCTGGTCGTCAACGGCGACGGCGAGCCGGTGGCGACGTACGACGTGCTGACGCTGGTCGCCAAGGAGGCCTGAGCGCGTCTGGGCTCCTCGCCGAGCGGTGGTCCACCCACATTCGAGGAGCCCGGAATGTCGCTGGGCCACCGCTGGCCCGGAGAGTCGCGCAGGACACGCCGGTGGGCGGTGGTCCAGCCACCTTCGCGCCTCGAGAAATGTGGTTCCACCACCGCTCCGCCGGGCGCTACCGTGTCGCCGTGACCAGGTCAGCCCAGCGTGTCGTCGGGATCGTCGTCCTGGTGGTGCTCGGCCTGCTCACGCTGCCGGTGGTGGCCTACTTCGCCGACACCGGCGACGGTGACGGCACGGAGAACTGGATCATCCCGGTCGCGCTGCTCGCCATGGCAGTGATCGGTGCCGCGCTCGCGATCGCACTGCCGGGACTGGCCCGGGAGGGAGCGAGCACCGGACGGCGCGCCCTCACGGGCGTGTGGTGGGGACTGCTCGGCCTGTTCGTCGGGCTGGTGGTCTTCTGGTTCCTGCTGAACGGGCTCGACGCCGGCGGCGCCTGACGCGCTCGATACGGTGGCGCCATGGCGTCGAAGAAAAAGTCCTGGTCCGACATGACCCCCACGCAGAAGAAGGTCGTCGTCGCCGTGGGGATCGCCGAGATGGCACTGACGACCTGGTGCGCACGCGACCTCAAGCACAGGCCGAAGGAGCTGGTCCGCGGGCCGAAGGTCCTCTGGGGACCGGTGCTCTCGGTGCAGCCGGTCGGCCCGATCGCCTACCTGGTGTGGGGCCGCAAGCGCTGACCCTCAGCCGGAGTACGGCACCTCGGTGCGCCAGTGCGACTCGTCGGTCGTGATCGCGGCCCACAGGGCGTCGGCGACCCGGTCGGGCGTGAAGGCGTCCTCGCGCGACAGCGTCCCGCGGACCGTGACCGACACCGCGCGGATACCGTCGGGCGCCAGCGTCTTGTCGAGGCTGTGCACGAGGTTGCGGACCCCGGCCTTCTGCACCCCGAGCGAGGCCGCCTTCTCCCACGGCTGGTCCGCGGCCATGCTGCCGGTGACGCTGATCCGTCCGCCCGCCGACATGTAGGGCCGCGCGGCCTGCACGACGGTGAGCAGCGCGCCGACGCCGAGCGCGACGTCCTCGAGCAGCTCCGGCACCGTCAGGCTCAGCGGGTCCTTCTCGCGGAAGGCGCTGGGGTTGAAGTGCAGGACGTCGATGTGACCGGTGTGCTCACCGAAGCGGCGTACGGCGTCGCGGGCGGCCTGCTCGTCGGTGACGTCGGCGACGGTGTGGCCGACGGTCGCGCCCCGCGCCTCGAGGTCGGGCACCAGGTCGTCGATGACCTGCTGGTCGGCGCCCAGCAGCGCGACGTCGTACCCCTCGTCCGCGAAGCGACGGGCCACCGACCCGCTGACGCCGGGGCCGGCTCCGATGATCACGATGACGGGTTTACTCATGGCCCCAGTTCTACCGCGTCACGGCTGGTGCGGCTGCTTGCCGGTCGGGTCCTCGGGGATCGCGTTGGGGCCCTGGGCACCCTCCTGCACGTCGCCGGACTCCTGGTCGGGCTGTCCGGCGACCGAGTCGCCTGCACTGATCTCCTCGGGCTCGTCGCCCTCGGGGGCGAGCTCGGATACCTGTCCACCTTCGTTGCTGTCCATGCTCCCCACACAAGCACCGTGCACCTGAGACTGCCCACCTCGATGGGTGGTGGCTCGCCCCGGCACGCTGGCTACCGTCGCGGCATGACGCGTTTCGGGTACACCTTGATGACCGAGCAGAGCGGCCCGCGGGAGCTGGTGACGTACGCCGTCGAGGCCGAACGGGTCGGCTTCGACTTCGAGGTGATGAGCGATCACTTCTCCCCCTGGCTCACCGAGCAGGGACACGCGCCCTACGCCTGGACGACGCTCGGTGCCGTCGCGCAGGCGACCGAGCGCGTGGGGCTGATGACCTACGTGACCTGCCCGACGCTGCGCTACCACCCGGCTGTGGTGGCCCAGAAGGCCGCGACGCTGCAGATCCTGGCCGAGGGCCGCTTCACCCTCGGCCTGGGCAGCGGCGAGAACCTCAACGAGCACGTCGTCGGCGAGGGCTGGCCCGCGATCGCGGAGCGGCAGGACCTGCTGGCGGAGGCGATCGAGGTGATCCGCGCGCTGCACACCGGCGAGCTCGTCGACCACCGCGGCGACTTCTTCCAGGTCGACTCCGCGCGCATCTGGGACCTGCCCGACGAGGGCGTGGACATCGGCGTGGCGGTCGCCGGCGACCGCGCGATCGCCCGGTTCGCACCGCTCGCCGACCACCTCGTCGCCGTCGAGCCGAAGGCCGAGATCATCGAGTCCTGGAACTCCGTCGAGGACGCACCGCGCATCGGCGGCGACGCCCGCGCCATCGGCCAGATCCCCATCTGCTGGGACCCCGACGAGGAGACCGCGGTCGCGCGGGCGCACGAGCAGTTCCGCTGGTTCGGCGGCGGCTGGTCGGTCAACGCCGACCTGCCCACCCCGGCCGGCTTCGCCGGCGCGACGACGTACGTCCGACCGGAGGACGTCGCCGAGTCGATCCCGTGCGGCCCCGACCTCGACAAGGTCGTCGAGGCGGTCTCGGCCTACTGGGAGGCGGGCTTCACCGACGTCGCCCTGGTGCAGATCGGCGACGAGGGCCAGGACCGCTTCCTGAGTGAGGCGGCCGGCCCGCTGCTGGAGAAGCTGCGGGCCGCCGCCCCCTGACGGCTCAGGCGATCGCGGTGAACCGCGCGCGGCGGTCGCCCGGGGTCTCGATCTCGTCGAGGATCGCGAGGGCGAGGTCGTCGGCCGAGATCGTCGAGGCGCCGTCGGCGTCCGTGAGGAGGACGTCGCCGCCGCGGGTGTAGGTGCCCTTCGACGCGGTGCCGAGCCACGAGCCGAAGTCCTGCGGCGGGCTCACGTAGAACCAGTCGAGCGACTCGGGGCTCTGCCGGAACATCTCGAGGGCGGTCAGCCCGGTCTCGATCTCGGGGCGTACGTCGTCGGGGACGTGCTCCTTGCTGACGTCCCACAGGGTCGGGCCGCCCTCCTCGGTGAGCAGCGACGAGGCGCCACCGACATAACCGACGCGGGTCGGCGTACCGGCCAGCCGGGCGATCAGGTCCTCGACGACCCCTTCGACCTTGCCGGCCATGTCGCCGCGCGGGGACAGGGCGACGACGACCACGTCGGCGCCGTCGAGAGCCGCGTCGAGCACCGGGGCGTCGAGGACGGAGCCCTCGACGTAGGTCGCGCCGTCGACCGGGTCAGTCGCGGCCGAGCGGCTCACCGAGGTGACCTCGTGACCGCGGGCGGTCGCCTCGGCGACCACCGCCGCGCCTGCGTAGCCGTTGCCGCCGAGAACAGTGATGCGTGCCATCAGGTGTGCTTCCTTCTTCAGTGGGCCGTGAGTGGGTTCAGCGCCATCCGAGGTCGGGGGCGACCTCGGTGAGCAGGGTCTCGAGCAGGTGGGCGTTGTAGTCCACGCCGAGCTGGTTGGGCACCGTCAGCAGCAGGGTGTCGGCAGCGGCGATCGCCTCGTCGTCGGCGAGCTCCTTGACCAGGATCTCCGGCTCGGCGGCGTACGTCTTGCCGAAGACCGCGCGCAGGTTGGCCTCGATCTGGCCGAACTGGTCCTGGCTCGTCCCCTCGCGGCCGAAGTACATCCGGTCGAGGTCGGTGGTGATCGGCATGATCGACCGGCTGACCGAGACGCGCGGCTCGCCCGCGTGGCCGGCGGCCTTCCACGCGTCGCGGTAGACCTCGATCTGCTTGCGCTGCTGGACGTGGAACGGCTCGCCGGTCTCGTCGGCCTTGAGGGTCGACGACATCAGGTGCATCCCCTTCTCGGCGGTCCAGCGGGCGGTCGCGTCGGACGCCGCTCCCCACCAGATCCGGTCGCGCAGGCCGGGCGAGTGCGGCTCGGGGCGCAGCAGGCCGGGCGGGTTGGGGAACATCGGGCGCGGGTTGGGCTCGGCGAAGCCCTCGCCCTCCAGCACCTGGAGGAAGACCTCGGTGTGGCGGCGGGCCATGTCGGCCTGGTCCTCGCCCTCGGCGGGCGCGTAGCCGAAGTAGCGCCACCCGTCGATGACCTGCTCCGGTGATCCCCGGCTGATGCCGAGCTGGAGCCGGCCACCCGAGATGAGGTCGGCCGCGCCGGCGTCCTCCGCCATGTAGAGCGGGTTCTCGTAGCGCATGTCGATCACGCCGGTGCCGATCTCGATCCGGCTGGTGCGCGCTCCGACCGCGGCGAGCAGCGGGAACGGCGAGGCGAGCTGGCGCGCGAAGTGGTGCACGCGGAAGTACGCACCGTCGGCGCCGAGCTCCTCGGCCGCGACCGCGAGGTCGATCGACTGCAGCAGCGTGTCGGAGGCGGACCGGACCGCGGACTGCGGCGAGTCCGTCCAGTGGCCGAAGTTGAGGAAACCGATCTTCTTCATATCTGGTTCAACGCTCAACCACTCTGGATGTTCCCGTCAGCTCACTGGAACCCGTCGCCGGTCGTCGGCACACGCCCCGGCGCGGCCAGCGACAGCACGGCGCGCGCGATCTCGGGGCGCTCCTCGAGGTGGTCCTCCAGCCGTTGCAGCTCCTCGGCGGCCTCGCTCTCGGAGCCGTCGCCGGCCAGGTCGACCGAGCCGACGAGGAAGATCTTGCCGGGACCGACGTACTCCAGGTGGAGGGTGCTGACGGTCTCCACCTCGGGGCGCTCGCGCAGCCAGCCGAGGACGGTCTCGCGGATCCGCGGATCGGCGACCTGGCCGACGAGGAAGTCCATGTTGCGGCGCAGGAGGTAGAGCGCGACGAAGCCGAGCAGCAGGCCGACGAGGATCGACCCGATCGCGTCCCACACGGGCTGGTGGGTGACCTGGTGGAGCACGAGCCCGGTCACCGCGATCACGATGCCGACGAGCGCGGCGGCGTCCTCGAAGAAGACCGCGCGCAGCGTGGGGTTGGACGTCTTGTCGAGGAAGGTCACGCGACTGACATCGGCCTTGCGGGCGCCGCGTCGCACCTCCCGGCGCGCCTGGAAGAAGGAGATGCTCTCGAGCACGAAGGCGGCTCCGAGCACCAGGTAGGCGTAGAGGTAGTCGGCCTCGGCCTCCTCGGCCGTGAGCGAGGTGATGCCGTGCCACACCGACACGCCGGCACCGACACCGAAGAGGCCGAACGCCGCGATCATCGACCAGACGTAGGCCTCCCGGCCGAACCCGAGCGGGTGGGTGGCGTCGGCCGGCTTCTCCGCGCGGCGCTCGGCGATCACGAGGAAGACCTCGTTGCCGGCGTCGGCCCAGGAGTGCGCCGCCTCGGCGACCATCGACGCGGAGCCGGTGAGGACCGCGACGATGCTCTTGAGGATCGCGAGGGTGGTGTTCGCGGCCAGCGCGATGATGACGGTCAGCACCGGCCCAGCCTGCCACTTGACGCGACGCGCCCGCGCGATGTGCAATATATTGCATGCCGATCCCCACCGCCGCCGCTCCCCTGCGTACGGAGTTGCTGCGCGACAGCGTCCACGACCGGCTCCGCGACGCGATCGTCGACGGCACGCTCGCGCCGGGCGAGGTCGTCCGCGACACCGAGCTCGCGACCTGGCTCGGCGTCAGTCGTACGCCGGTGCGCGAGGCGCTGCTGCGGCTCGGCGGGACCGGCCTCGTGCGCGCGGCCCCCGGGCGCTCGACCGTCGTCGCCGAGATCGACCTCGCCGAGGTCCGCGAGGCGCACGCAGTCGTCGCGAGCATGCACCGGCTGGCGGTGGCCGAGGCCGTCGCCCGCCTCACCGCCGACGACCTGGCGCGGATGCACGCCGCCAACGAGCGCTTCGCGACCGCCGTCGACGCTCAGGACACGGACGCGGCGCTCGCCGCCGACGACGACTTCCACGCGGTCGCCGTCGACGCCAGCGCCAACCGCGCGGTCGCGACGGTGCTCGACCAGTTCGGTCCGGTGGTCCGCCGCCTCGAGCGGCTCCGCTTCGCCTCCCTGGCGGCCGCCGACTCCGTGGACCTCCACGACCGGCTCGTGGCCGCCTGCGCGTCCGGCGACGCCGACGCCGCGGCCGACGTCGCCTTCCGCACCTGGCAGAACCTTGCCGACCTGATCCCCGACCAGCCCGCCACCCCTCAGCAGGAGACCCCGTGATCCTCGACCAGTTCGAGCGCCACCCGCTCACCTTCGGCCCCTCGCCCGTCCAGCACCTGAAGCGGCTCACGCAGCACCTCAGGGACCAGGGTGGCGGCGCGGAGGTCTGGGCCAAGCGCGAGGACGTCAACAGCGGCCTGGCCTATGGCGGCAACAAGGTCCGCAAGCTGGAGTACATCGTCCCCGACGCCCTCGCCAGCGGCGCCGACACGCTCGTCTCGATCGGCGGCTACCAGTCCAACCACACCCGGCAGGTGGCCGCGGTCGCCGCGCACCTCGGCATGAAGTGCCGCCTGGTGCAGGAGAAGTGGGTGCCGTGGGACGACCCGACCAACACCCAGGTCGGCAACATCCTGCTGAGCCGGATGATGGGCGCCGACTCGCGCCTGGACCCGCACGGCTTCGACATCGGGATCCGCGACTCGTGGAAGGACGCGATCCGCGAGGTCGAGGAGGCCGGCGGTACGCCGTACGCCATCCCGGCGGGCGCGAGCGAGCACCGCCTCGGCGGCCTCGGCTTCGCCAACTGGGCCTTCGAGGTCGCCGAGCAGGAGAAGGCGCTCGGCATCACCTTCGACACGATCGTCGTGTGCACCGTGACCGGGTCGACGCACGCCGGGATGATCGCCGGCTTCGCGGCACTCGAGGACCTCACCGGCGTACGCCGTCGGGTGATCGGCATCGACGCGAGCGCCACCCTGGACAAGACCCGCGACCAGGTCGAGCGGATCGCCCGCCACACCGCGGAGCTGATCGAGCTCGGCCGCGACCTGCGCGACGACGAGGTCACCGTGCTCGAGGGCTGGGCCGGCGACCTCTACGGCGTGCCGGTCGAGTCGACGATGGAGGCGATGGCGCTCGGCGCGCAGCTCGAGGCGATGATCACCGACCCGGTCTACGAGGGGAAGTCGCTCGCCGGGCTCGTCGACCTCGTCAAGGACGGTGACATCCCGCGCGACTCGCACGTCCTGTACGCCCACCTCGGAGGCCAGCCGGCGATCAACGCCTACCACTCCCTCTGGCCCGCGCAGGGCTGAGCGGAGGCGCTAGCGTCGCCCCGTGATCGACGTCGACGGCGCCCTCGCCTGGGCAGGTTCGGAGGTCGGGTCACCGGTCGTCTCCCACGAGCGGCTCGAGGGCGGGATGACGTCGCGGATGCTCGCGCTGACCCACGACGACGGCGCCGCGACGGTGCTCCGGCTGATGACCAACGAGCCGTGGCGCACCCACGGCGCGGAGCTCACCACCCGCGAGCACGAGGCCCAGCTCTTCCTGGCCGGGACGGGCGTGCCGGCTCCGACGAGCATCGCGCTCGACGCCGACGGGAGCGCCTGCGGCGTGGCCGCCCACCTGATGTCGCGACTCCCCGGGCGACCGGCCGAGCAGGACCCGGACGTCGCCGCGATGGCCGCGCTCCTCGCCGACATCCACGCGCTCCGCCCGGACGAGCCGTTCCGGACCTACCAGTCGTGGGCGTGGGAGGCGAAGTGGGTCGTGCCGACCTGGACGCAGCACCCCGGCTCGTGGGAGCGCGCCTTCGAGGTGCTGGCCGGGACGGCTCCGGACTTCGGGCCGACCTTCCTGCACCGCGACTTCGGCCACCGCAACCTGCTCTGGGCCGACGGCGCGATCAGCGGCGTCGTCGACTGGGTGGAGACCTCGTCGGGCCCGGCGTGGCTCGACGCGGCCCACGCCGCCTCCAACCTTGCGGTGATGATCGACATCGAGCCGGCCGTCGCCTTCCTGGAGGAGTACGCCGCCCACGCGCCGGAAGCCATGCACCCGTTCTGGCTGGTGATGGACACCGTCGGCTACCTCCCGCCGCCCGGCAAGCCGCAGATGTTCCGGCAGCCCGAGCAGGTCGCGCGGCTCGACGCGTGGCTGCACCACGTCGTGGGGATCGGCTGAGGGACGGGGCTCAGCCGAGCGCGAAGTCGACCGCGGCCCGCGCGTGCAGCGCGGTGGTCGCGAAGACCGGGACCTCGACGTCGTCGGGGCCGATCAGCAGCTCGATCTCGGTGCAGCCGAGGACCACTCCCCCCGCGCCCCGCCCGACCAGCCGCCGCACCACGTCGACGTACGCCGACCGGGACTCCTCACGCACCACGCCGAGCACCAGCTCGTCGTAGATGACGTCGTGCACGAGCGTCAGGTCGTCGCGCTCCGGCACGAGCACGTCGATGCCGTGCGAGCGGAGCCGGTCGGCGTAGAACGGCTGCGCCATGGTGAAGCGGGTGCCGAGCAGGGCGACCCGGTCGAGACCGGCCGCGCGGACCGCGTCGGCCGTCACGTCGGCGAGATGGAGCAGCGGGACGTCGACCGCGGCCTCGATCGCGTCGGCGACCTTGTGCATGGTGTTGGTGCAGAGCACCACGCACTCGGCTCCGGCCGCCTGGAGCCCGCGCGCCTCAGCGGCCAGCAGCCGACCGGCCGCCTCCCAGTCCCCCGCGACCTGCATCGCCTCGACCTCGGCGAAGTCGACGGATGCCAGCACCAGGCGGGCGGAGTGGAAGCCGCCGAGCCGGTCGCGGACGTCCTCGTTGAGGAGGCGGTAGTAGAGCGCGGTGCTCTCCCAGCTCATCCCGCCCAGCAGTCCGATGCGACGCACGGTGTCAGTCAACACCCCTAGCGTGGCCGCATGGCCACCACTCCGCTCGCCCGCGCCGACGGGATCGTCGTCCACCCCGCCACGCACGCCCGCTTCGACGACGTGCGCACGATGGTCGGCCCCAAGAACCCCACGTCCAGCGTCTGCTGGTGCCTGAGCCACCGGATCCCGGCCAGGGACAACCGCGAGCTGGCCGGGCAGGACCGTGCCGACTTCGTCGAGGCGCTGACCCGCAAGCGGACCAAGCCCGGCGTGCTCGCCTACGACGGCGACGAGGTCGTCGGCTGGGCAGCCGTCGCGCCGCGTGCCGACCTGCCGTTCGCCCGCTCCACCAAGATCCCGCACGTCGACGACCAGGACGCGTGGTCGGTCTGGTGCATCCGGGTCCGCCCCGGCCACCGCGGTCGCGGGATCTCGCACGTCCTGCTCGAGGGCGCGGTGGCCTACGCCGTCCAGCGGGGCGCGCCGGTCGTCGAGGGCTACCCCGTCGACAACCAGGGCGAGAAGGTCGACCTGACCATGGCCTACGTCGGCACGCGTGCCGTCTTCGAGCAGGCCGGCTTCACGCTCGCGGCCCGCACCGACGCCACCTCCGCCGGGTTCCCGCGCGTGATCATGAGGAGGCAGACCTAGGCTGGGGCCGTGATCCGGACGTGGTGGGCGGTGGCCGCCCTGCTGGCGCTGTTCGCCATGCACGGCCTCGCGACCCATGCCGCGGCTGCAGAGCCACCCTCCCCGTCAGGGATGCACGGGACGCACCATGTGCTCGACGCGCACGGCGAGGCCGCGGGCTCCGCGCTGCCCCCGACCGCGCACGGCGGCGACCACCACGCGATGTCCGTCCTCGGCCTCTGCATGGCTGCCCTGGCGACGACCGCGATCGCGCTGCTCGCCCTCGCCCGTCCCGGTCGCGGGCTGCTCGCGCTCCTGCCGCGGGCGACCACCGTCGCGTCGCGCGCCGTGGGAGTCGTCCGGGCTCCCGCACCACCGGACCTCCACGCCTTGTCGGTCCTCCGCTGCTGAGGAGGGTCGCGCCTGCGCACACGCAGGCACCGACCCACCACCAGACGGACACCGACCGACAAGGAGACACCTATGTCCGCACACCGCACCATGCGAGCGCGCCTCGCAACCGCTGCCGCGCTGCCACTCCTCCTCGCCACCACCCTCGCGGCTTGTGGCGATGACACGACGGACGAACGGCCGGCCGCCGTCCGCACCGCCTCGAACGGCGACCGCTTCAACGACGCCGACGTCTCGTTCGCGACCGAGATGATCCCGCACCACGCCGACGCCCTGGTGATGGTCGACATGACCCAGGGCCGCGAGCTCTCGCCCGAGATGACCGACCTCACCGAGGACATCCGCGCCGCGCAGGCACCAGAGATCGAGCAGATGGCCGACTGGCTGACTGCCTGGGGCGAGGACGTCCCGGAGACCTCGCGTGACCACGTGAACAGCCACGACATGGGCGACATGTCCGACGACACGGGCGGCGGAACGGGGATGGGGATGGACCCCGACGACCTCGCCGCGCTCGAGGACGCCTCCGGCATCGCCTTCGAGCAGATGTGGTTGCAGATGATGGTCGAGCACCACGAGGGTGCGATCGAGATGGCGCAGGACGAGCAGGCCGATGGCCTGGCCGACGACGCCGTGGCGCTCGCCGACTCGATCGAGAGCAGCCAGACGGCCGAGATCGACCGGATGGAGGAGCTGCTCGACCAGTGAACCGGCGGCGCGGCACCTGCGCGGAGGTGCCGCGCCACGCCGTTCGCCGACTCGCGTCCGGGATGCCCTGCTTGCTACGTTAGTCAAGTAAGTCAGTGGACAATGAGCGACGGGAGCGACGGCATGGTGACGAACGAGGGTGACTGTCGGGTCGTCGTGGTCGGCGCCGGCGCCGGCGGTGCGCTGGTCGCGACCCACCTGGTGACCGCCCTGTCCTCGCGCTTCCGCGTCGAGCTCGTCGACCCGGCGCCGACGACCGGTCGCGGGCAGGCATACTCCACCACGGACGACCGTCACCTCCTCAACGTCCCCGCCTCTGGCATGACCGCCTTCCCGCGCGATCCCGAGCACTTCCTGCGCTGGCTGCGCAACCACCACGACCCGAAGTTCCAGCCGCACGAGTTCGCACCGCGCGCCGTCTTCGGCCGCTACGTCGAGAGCCTGCTCACGACGGCGACCGAGTTCCCCGGCAACGCCCGGCTCGTACGCCGCCAGGCCGAGGTCGTCGACATCTCCGAGGCCGGCGGCGGCTTCGTCGTCGAGCTCTCGGACGGCGACCGGATCGAGGCGCGGGCCGTCGTGCTCGCGACGAGCAGCAAGCCGGGCACCGGCTGGGCGCCGGCCGAGCTGGCGGACGACCCCCGGCTCATCGCCGACCCGTGGACGCAGCCGATCCCCGAGGTCGGCGACGTGCTGATGCTGGGCTCGGGCCTCACGATGGTCGACCTCGTGATCAGCGCCGACCGGCCCGACCGCACGGTCCACGTCGTCTCGCGCACCGACGCGGTGCCGCACCCGCACGTCCTCCCCACCACTCCCCCGGTGCCGCCGCCGCCCGGCGTCACCCGGATCCAGGACCTCGACGCGCTGCGGTCCACGATCGCCGCGCACGTCGACACCACGGTCGAGGCGACCGGCGACTGGCGCGCCGCCATCGACGGGCTCCGCCCGGTGACCGCGCAGCTGTGGCGCGGCCTGCCGGAGGCCGACAAGCGGCGCTTCATCGCCGAGGACGCCCGCAGCTGGGACGTGCACCGCCACCGGATGGCGCCGGCGACCGCCCGCCGCTTCGACGCGATCGCCACCGCCGGCCGGCTCCAGCGCCACCGCGGCACCATCGCCGCCGTCCGTGCGGGCGACCACGCCCTCCACGTCACCCTCGACGACGGCACGGAGCTCCGCGTCGCCGCCGTCGTCAACTGCACCGGTCCGGTCGGCTCCATCGCCGCCGACCCGCTGATGACGCGCCTCGCCCAGACCGGACTCGTCCGCCCCGGCCCCGCCGGGCTCGGCATCGACACCGCCGACGACGGCCGGATCCTCGGCACCCTGCCGGAGCACCTCCCCTTCCTCGCCGTCGGCTCGCTGCGCCGCGGCAACCTGTGGGAGTCCACCGCGATGCCGGAGATCCGTGAGCAGGCCTATGACGTCGCGCGCGTCGTCAGCCGCTCGATGCACGGCGAGTCCCGGCGCCGGCCGGTCGACCCCTACGGCCTCACGCTGTCCACCAGCGCCGACGCCGCCGAGCGCTACAACGCCGCGCTCGGTCGGCTCCTGCGGCTCCAGGACGGTGTCGAGGACGGCCTTGCTGCTGCGGTCGCCGAGGACGAGGGCTTCGTCCAGGCCCACGCCGCGCTAGCCCTCCTGGGCCACGAGTGGGGGACGAACAACCACTGGCAGGCCTCGCTGCGCGCCGCCCACCGGGCCGCCGCCGAGCGCCACCTCGACGACCGCGAGAGCTCCTTCCTCGACGCCGTCACCACCCGCCTCCGCACCGACGAGGCCACCGGCGCGGCAGCCCTGCTGCGCCACGTCCGCCTCTTCCCGCGCGACGCCCTCGCCGTCAGCGTCGCCGTGCCGACGGTGGCCTTCGGCGGCCTCACCAGCGGTAGCCAGACCGCCGCGCTCGTCGAGTCGCTCGGCCGCTCCTACGGCGACGACTGGTGGTACGCCGGCCAGCTCGCGTTCGTCCGCCAGGACCAGGAGCGCTGGGCCGAGGCCGAGGAGCTGGCGTCCTACGCCCTCTCGGTCGAGCCCGCCTCCGGGCATGCGGTCCACGCCCGCGCGCACGTCTTCTACGAGACGGGTGACCACGTCGCGGGCCTGGCCTGGCTCGACGAGTGGATCCGCTCGCGCGGCCCCGAGGCCAACCACCGCTCGCACTTCTCCTGGCACGCGGCCCTCCACGAGCTGATGCAGGACGACGTGGAGGCCGTACGCCGTCGCTACGCCCGCGAGCTCGCGCCCTCCGTCGTCAGCGGGAGCCGGGTGGTGGTCGACAGCGGCGCGCTGCTGTGGCGCGGTCGCGTCACCGGCGCGTGGACCGACGACCTCCCGGTCGGTGAGGTCCGCGCGCAGGCACCGACCGAGTGGCTCACCGCTCCCCCGACGCCGTTCGCGGCGATGCACAGCGCTGTCCTGCTCGCCGCCGACGGCGATGCGGCCGCCCTCTCCCGCCTGGCCGACGAGTCGGCGCGGCACGAGGACCGCGTCTTCCGCGACGTCGTCGCGCCCCTGTGCGCCGGCCTGGTCTCGGTGGTCGAGGAGCGCTGGAACGCCGCGTCCGCGACGCTCACCTCGGTCGTCGCCACGATGGCGCCGCTCGGCGGCAGCAAGGCGCAGCGCGAGGTCGTCGAGGACACCCTGGTCTTCGCGCTCGCCATGGCCGACCGCAACGCGGAGGCCGCGGCGGTGCTCGACGAGCGGCTCTCCCGCCGCTCCTCGGCGCTCGACGCCCGTCGTCGGGCGGCCGTGGTCGCCGGTGTGCCCGCGGGTCGCTGAGCCACCATGCTCCAGGACGCGCTCAGCACCGTGGCGATCACCACGATGTTCGCCCTCGCGATGGTCGAGCTGCACGTGGAGCTCGTCGCGGGCGGCGCTGCGTGGCTCGCGGCCTGGTGGCTGCTGCGGGAGCAGTCGGCCTAGGCTGCACGCGTGACCCCGGACGACGTCGCCCGCTACGTCGAGGCGCTCCCGCAGGTCAAGCGCAAGGGGACCGAGGCACGCCCGGCGTGGTACGTCCGCGACCGCTTGGTCGCGCGGCTCGACGAGCCCGACACGCTGGTGGTCCGGGTCCCGCTCAGCAAGCGTGAGTCGGTCGTCGCGAGCTGTCCGGAGGGCTTCGGCGTGCCTCCTCGGATGGAGGCACACCACAAGGTCGAGGCCTACCTCGACCGCGTCGAGGATGCGGCGGTGCGCACCGCCATCGACCTCGCGTGGGAGATGCAGAGCCGCCCATGAGCCCGGACCCGACGACGAACCCGGTCTTCGACCGACTCTTCGACGAGGCCGTGCCCGCCCTGCTCGCGGGCGAGCACCGGCGCGACGAGCCGCCGGTCGACGGTGGGCGGTGGCCGGTCAGCGTCGTCGCCGTCCCCGACCCGCCGGCTCGCGACGCGATGGCCGAGCTGATGGCCGAGGCGCTGGTCCACGCCGGTCCGGGGCACTTCGAGACCGGCCGACCCGACGCCAGCCACCTCACGGTGCGTGCGCTCGAGCCCTACCGCGACGCCGCGTCCGCGGCGGACGGGATCACCGGCGCGTGGATCACGGCGATGGAGCAGGTCGGCCGGACGTCGGCACCGGTCACCCTGCGGCTCACCGGGGTCACGCTGACCGCCAGCGGGGTGATGGTGCAGGCCGAGCCCGTCGACGACGCACCGTGGGAGCTCATGCGGGGGCTGCGCATGGCGCTCGGCCCGCTCGCGTGGTTCGAGGACCAGTGGCAGGAGCGCGACATCTGGTACGCCAGCATCCTGCACTTCGCAGCACCCGTGGCGGACCCGGCCGGACTGGTCGACTGGGGAGGGCGGCACCGGCGATCGCTCGACCACGAGGTCACCCTCGACGCGGTGGTCCTGACCCGGTTCCGCTACTACGAGGACGGCGTAGGACGACACATGGCCATGGAGCCCTGGCACGCCACGTCCCTCACCGGCTGACCGGCGAGCCTCCGCAGCGGCCGAAAGTCTGCCGTGTGTCTGGACCTCCTACGGTGGGGTACGGGACCTGCACACCGACGAGAGGACTCCCGTGCACCACATCAGCAAGGCCACTGCCGTCATCACCTTCCCGGCCCGGACCGCGTTCGCGGTCGCGAGCGCCGGAGTGCGTACGACGGTCCGCCTGGTGGGTTGGGCTGCCGAGCAGGCCACCGGGCAGACCCAGGCGCGCCCGACCCCGGCCGTGGTGGTGCCCGACCCGATGGAGCCCACCCGCACCCCGCCGCCGGCGACGGGCCCCGCGACCACGACGGCACCTGCGACCAAGGTCCCGGCCAGTCAGGTGCCGCTGAAGTCCGATCCCACCCCGTCGCTGCCGGCCGGAGTCGCGGAGATCGACGCGGCGCTCGACGAGCCGGCGCCCGCTCCCGTGAAGAAGGCTGCGGCGAAGAAGGCCCCGGCGAAGAAGGCAGCCGCCAGGAAGGCGCCATCGAAGCAGGCTGCGGTCCTCGCGCCCGCCCTCGGCCTCTCGGAGGACGAGGTCGCCGAGCGCTGACGCGGGGCTCACACCCTGCTCAGGGCACCTCGAACGTCACCGTCTGCACGGGGTTGTCGAACTCCGTCGTGCGCAGTGACACCTGGACCTCCCATGTGCCCGCGGTGGGCAGCACGACGTCGCCGGAGTAGATGCCCGGGCCGAGGTTGGTCAGCGACACGGCGCCCAGGTCGACGTCGTCGGTCGACAGGCTCATCCGGGGAGCCTCGTGGCCCTCTGCGGGCTGGCCGGCCTCGTCGGTCATGGTGAGGGTGAGGGTGGCCGGCCCGACGCCGAGCGGCTCGAGGGTGACCTCCCCGGTGATGTCGTCGAGCTGCACGGAGTCCGAGCCGGTCCCCGTCGAGGACGACGCGACGGCCACCGTCGGCTCCGGGCTGCGGTCGACCAGGAACCCGGTCACCAGCAGGACGGCCAGCAGGACCGCGGCCTCGGCGTACGTCGTCCGCACCACGGACGCGGCCGCGGTGGTGCGCTCCGCCGTACGGTCTGCGCCGCGCAACCGCGGCAGGAGGGCGAAGCGGTTCCACGCGGCGATCGCCACCGCCACCAGGACGACGAGGATCTTGACGATCAGGAGGGTGCCGTAGGTCGTGTCGAGCAGTGCGTCGAGCGAGCCGGCCACGCGCCACGCCATCACCGAGCCGGCCACGACGAGCACCGCGAGGATGCCCGCCGCCCAGGTCGAGAACCGCGACAGCACCACGGCTGCCGTCTCTCCACGCCCGGACAGGTCGCGCAGCACGAGCGCGAGCGCCACCAACCCCCCGAGCCACAGTGCGCCGGCGGCGAGGTGCAGCACGTCGACCGCGATGACCAGCGCCTCCGGCGACGTGGCGCGGGTGTGCCCGGTGAGGGACGGCGCGGCCAGCGCGACCGCGCAGCCGCCGAGGACGAGGCCGCGGCGCGCACCCAGCGTGAGCGCGAGCCCCACGGTGACGGCGGCCGGGACGACGTACTCCCCGAGGGCGAGTGCCGACCACGTCGACCCGTCGCCGAGGGCCGATGCAGCGAGCCCGAGCTGGTAGAGCGCGACGAGCGGCACCGCCGCCCACCACGCCAGCACCGCGACGACCGCGGCGAGACGAACCGTGCTGCGCAGTCGACGGCGGGCGCCCTCGACCGCGGGGTCGAGCGGCAGGAAGAGCGCCGAGAAGCCGGCGACGCCCGCGGCGACGAGCAGGCCGACGTAGGCCAGCCAGCGGACCACGCCCAGCAGCACGGGCGCATCCGTGTCGGTGTCGGACGACGTGGGCACGTCGACGACGTCGCTGGGAGCGCCGACGGAGAAGCTGAGCGAGCCACCGATCGGGTGGCCGTCCGCCGAGACCAGGCGCCACACGACGACGAGGGTGCCCTCGTCGACCTCGCCGTCGAGGGAGACGATGAGCTGGGCGTCGCGCACCGTGGCACTCGAGGCGATCTCGGTGCCGGTGGCGTCGAAGACGGTGATCCCTGCCGGCACCCCGATCACGGACTCGTTGAAGCTGAACGTGACCTGCTCCGGCGCGGTCTCGAGGACCGCACCCTCGGCCGGGTCGGTGGCGATGAGGGTCGCGTGCGCAGCCGCCGGCGGCGCCGGCGCCAGCACCAGGACGGCGGTCAGCGCCAGGAGCAGGCCGGCGAGGAACCGCCTCATGTGCGGCGACGCCGGACGAGGAGCACGGCGCCGCTGGTGAGGCAGGCGGCGCCGACCAGGCCGGCGGCACCGTAGGACATCACGGCGTCCTGCACGGTCGTGCCGTCGACCGCCGTCACGACGATCACGGGCGCCGGCATCTCGAGGTCGGCGCGGGCGGCGGCGTCCTCACCGACCTCGGTCCACGCGGACTCCCCCACCTCGCAGCGCTGCACGACCGGGAACACCAGCTCGGCACCGACCTCGTCCGGGAGCCGGACCGAGAAGGAGACCTGGTCGCGCGTGCCGTCCGGCAGGGGCCGGTCGGTCCGGAACGTGACGGCCTCGTCGGTGACGGTCGCCGCCCAGCGCTGCGTGTCCTCGACGGCGAGGTCCGACACAGCGTCGGGCACCCGCACTGCGACCTCCGTGGTTGCCGACCCCTCGCAGCCGTGCGGCACCTCCAGGGTCAGCAGCGTCCTGGCGCCCGCCTCCGTGGTGGTGGCGTCGAGGCCCACGTGTGCCGACGCGGGGGCGGCGGTGCCCAGCCCGAGCCCCAGCGCCGCGAGGGCCGCCGCCGTGGCGGCGACCCGGGTGCGGGGGCGGGGCATGGGAGGTCCTGCGCCGTCTCAGTCGTCGGCGAGCGCGGCGACGACGCCGGCGCGGCTGTCGTCCTCGCTGGCCAGCACGCCGCCGTTGGCGACGATGTCGGCCGTGATCTCGGTGAAGACCATGCGGACGTCCTGGCGGCGGGCGCCGAGGATCTCCACGGCGCTGTCGGCGACGGCACGAGCGAAGTCCCGACGCTGCTCGACCGAACGGCCCTTCAGGAGCTCGACGGTGATGTTGGGCATGGGGGTCGTCCCTCTCTGGGGTTCGTGGTCCGGGTCCGGTGACGTGCTCACGCTACCGGTGGTTCACATATCTGACAACGGTTCGACAGGCTGACTTGGCGAGGACGGGCCCGGAGGTGGTCCTCCGGGCCCGTCCTGTCCGACTACCGCTTCTTCTTGACCCTGATGGCGAGCCGCTCGCTGGTGGACTCCGCCAGCGCACTCCCCTCGTAGGTCACGGTCAGGCGGAGCCGCTTGCCGCGTGCCTTGGGCAGCTGCACGAACACCCGTCCGCCGTTGAGCGTGCCGGCGATCTTCTTGCCGCCCCGGACCGCCACGACCACGTCGCCGGTGACCGGTACGCCGTCCGGGGCCCGGAGCACGACCCTGACCGTGGCGCGCTTGCCCTTCGTGACCTTGGCCGGCGCCTTCACCGCCATCTGGGGCACGACCTGGGCGACCGTGACCTCGAGGGTGGAGGACGAGGCCCGGTGACCGCCGTCACCGACGTAGCGGAGGGTGAGGCGGTGCGTGCCGGGCTGCAGGCTCTTCGCCGGCAGCACGATCGCGGACCGGCCCGACTCCAGGGCACCCGAGGCGAGCACGTCGTTGCCCTGGAGCACCTCGACCTTGCCCGTGGCGGCCGCCGGGGCGACGCTCGCCACCACGGTGCCGAGCTTGCCGTAGGTGAACGGTGCCGCGGCTCCCGCCACCGCCGAGGTGAGAGGACCGCCACCGCCGCCACCGCCCGTACCGCCCCCGCCCGTACCGCCTGCGGGCCGCACGGTGATCGTGACGGTCGCCGGCGTCGAGGTGATGACGCCGTCGCTCACGGTGTAGGTGAACCGGTCCCTGCCCACGAAGCCCTCGTCGGGCGTGTAGGTGAAGGACCCGTCGGCCTGGAGGGTGACCGAGCCGTTGACCGGGTCGCTGGTCCGCGTCGCCGTCAGGGCGTCGTCGTCCGCGTCGGTGTCGTTGGTCATGACACCCGGTGCCGCGACCGACATCGCCTCGCCCGCGACGGTGTCGTAGGCGTCGTCCGCGGCCTCCGGCCCGGTGTTGGGCACCTCCGTCACCGTGATGGTCACCGTCGTGGCGGCCGACGTCGACGTGCCGTCGCCGGCCCGGTAGGTGAAGGTGTCCGTGCCGTTGTAGCCCTCGTCGGGCGCATAGGTGAACGACCCGTCGGCGGCCAGCGACACGACTCCGTGGGCGGGCTGGGTGACGTCACCGGCGGTGAGGGTGTCGTCCTCGGCGTCGGTGTCGTTGCCCAGGACCCCCGGAGCCGGGACGCTCAGCGCCACGTCCTGCACCGTCGAGTACGAGTCCGCGACACCGGCGGGTGCAGCGTTGGGCTTCTCCTCGAACAGCTCGACGACGTCGGCGGCGCTCAGCTCGTAGCCGTAGATCCGGAAGTCGTCGACCTGCTCGGTCGGACGCGGGTCGTTGTAGCTGCCGTTGGCGATGAAGTTGGCGGTGGTGCCGCCCGCTCCGACGTCGCCGATGTCCATCGGGATGTTGTCCCGGGAGGCGACGACCGCGCCGTCGAAGTAGATCTTTCCGGTCGTGCCACCGCCCGTGGGCGAGGGCCCCAACGTCAGGACCACGTGGGTCCACTGGTTGAGCGGAAGGTCCGCGTCGCCGGGCAGCTGGATCCGCTGGTCCGCGCCGTTGTCGACCCGGAGCGTGGCCGCGAATCCCCGGTCACCGTTGATCGTCGACGACTGGAGCAGCAGGTACTCGGTCGTGTTCTTGCCGATCTGGAGGTGGGTGGTCCAGTTGGGCAGGGCGGTCGGGCGGATCCACGTCGAGACGGTGATCTCCTCGTCCATGCCGACCGTGATGTCGTTCGGCAGCTGGACGTGCCCGGCACCGGGCAGGTTCACGCCGGCGCCGAACTTCGCGGACGGCACCCAGCCGGCGTTGCCCTGGAGCACGGCGTTGCCGATGGCCGGGTCGGACCCCGAGTTGACCGAGGTGGTCCCACTGCCCTCGTCGAACTTGTAGTGCACCGGGACGCCCTCGCCCACGGGGGGCCTGGCGACGGTGTGCGACACGGTGCCCGTCGAGTCGCGCCAGCCCGCGTCCGCGAGGAAGCGGACCTCGATCTGGTGCGTCTTGGGTGCCAGCGTGACCTCCGGGAAGGTGACCGCGCCGTTGGCGACCGCGACCGCGCCGCCCTCACGGGCGCCGTCGATCCACAGCTCGGCGGTGCCCGCCGGGTTGGCGTTGGCCGAGTCCTTGACCGTCGCGGACACCGTGATCGGCGCCTCGAACGGTGACGGGGACGCCGGGCTGACGCTGACCGTCGTGGTCGTGTTCAGCGCGGTGCCGTCGGCGTAGATGCCGGCGACGTCGGACGCGGTCAGCGCCGAGGTGTAGAGGCGTACGTCGTCCATCTGGCCGTTGAGCGGTGCGTCGGGGAACCCGTTGCGGCCCAGCCAGTTGTTCTCGGTGTTGGCCCCGACCTCGGGGAGCTCGACCGTCAGGTCGGTCCTCTGGGCGATCTGGCTGCCGTTGAGGTAGAGGGTGCCGGTCGCGCCGGCCCGTGTGAACACGACGTGGTTCCACGCGTTGACCGTGAGGTCCCGCGCCGGAGTCGCGCGGATCCGCTCCTCCGGGTTGGTCGGGCTCGCCAGACCAGGGCCCTTGAAGGTCGCCGCGAGCCCGGTGTCGCCGTCGGCGCGGGTCTCGGTCTGGATCTGGAAGTAGCCGCCGGTGTTGCCGGTGCCCGTCCCGATGTGGAACAGCCCTGCCCAGTTGGTCGGCTGCTCGTCTGGACGCACCCAGAACGAGGTGGTGAAGTCGGTCGCACCCTGCAGCACGTTGTCCGGGAGGTCGACGGCGTTGGTGTTGGCGCCCCCGAGGAGGTCGACCGCACCACCCTCGACGCCGTTCGCGTTCCACGTCGTCGTGCCGGTCAGGGTCGCCGCACCCACGGTCTGGTCGGTGCCCGTGTTGGCCGCCGTCGTACCGGTGCCTTCCTCGAACCGGAAGCGGATCGGGACCTCGGTGGCTCCGGCACGCGAGCCCACGACCACGAGGTCGTCGACGACGAGCCCGGCGCCCGAGCTGCCGGCCGTGAGGACCAGCGGCATCCGGCGAGCGGTCGCGGTGAAGGTGCCGACGTAGGTGCCGAAGGCGTTCTGCGAGGACAGGTCGGTGCCCGCGGAGAGATCGGCCGAGAGGCCGCCGACCGTCAGGTTCGCCGTGCCCGGGGCGGTGCCGGCGGACCGGCTGTCACGGGCGTAGCGGATCGAGAGCCGGTAGTCCTGGCCGACGTCGAGGCCCTGGAGCGTACGGGTCAGCTTGCCGGTCGTGCCCATCGCGAGGTGGTAGCCGGTGAGGCCGAGACCGCCCATGCCCGCGGCCTTGGCGCGGATCAGCTGGACCTGGTCCTGGACCTCCCACGGCGACATCCGGCCGTTGCCGGGCGCGACCTCGAAGCTGGTCGGCACGTTGTCGGACTGCCAGCCGACCGGGAGCCGCGGGTACTCGAACTGGTCGACGACCTTGGGGGCCGGCGAGTCCATCTTCACCTGCGGGTCGATCTGCACGATCTTGGCCATCGACGGGGTGCCGGTGCTGCTCCAGAGGAACACCATGTAGGCGCCGGGAGGCGCGTAGTTGCCGTTGGTCGGCGAGGTGATCGTGACCGTGCCGCCACTCTGCGTGAAGGCCAGGTCCTGGAAGTTCTGGTCGTTGTTGAACCCGTGGGTGACCGATCCGTTGCGGACCAGGGTGACCCGGCTGATCGGGCTGTCGGACGTCATGGTGAACGTGCCGTTGTAGCCGACCTTCTTGGGCGCGTTGGTGACCTGCGGGCGTGTGGCCGCGGAGTTGCCGTCGAAGAGGTAGGCCGGCGAGTAGTACTCGACGTCCGTGTAGTTGCGCGGGCCGGGGGTGCCACCGCCGCCGATCATGATGCGGCCGTCGGGCAGCAGCAGGGCGATCGAGTGGTAGAGCCGGGCGTGCTCGTAGGGGATCTTGACCTCCTTCCACACGCCCGTGTCCGGGTTCCAGATCTCGGCGTTGGTGACGTAGCCGCCGTTGCCGTTGTTGTCGCGCGAGCCGCCGGTGACGATGACGTTGCCGTCGGGCATCACGGTCGAGGTCGGCCAGTGGCGGGCGTACTTCATCGGCTGGGTCGCCGCGACGACCGGGGTGTCCGTGCCACCGCTGATGTCGACGGTGAGGCCGGCGCGGGCGCCGGCACCGCCGCCGCCGTTGGACCACGTGCCGCCACCGACCTGGAGGATCTTGCCGGGGCGGTACATCGTCGCGGTCGACGTGGCGCCGACCGGGTTGCCGAGGTTGCCCTGGTTGCCGGGCGTGCCCTGACCGAGGCCGCCGCGCATCGTGATCGCGCCGTCGCCGGACGGGTCGAGCTCGAACATCTGGGTGCCCGTGATCGTGAACAGCTTGCCGTTGGTCGGGGCGACGAACGAGCGGGGGTACCACCAGCGGTTCTCGCCACCGTTGGCGGCGCCGCCGCCGCTGCCGTACGCCTGGACGCTGGTCGCACCGGTGAGGAGCTTCCACGAGCTGCCGGCGTCGGGTCGGTAGATCTCCGGCGTGAGCACACCGGGACCGCCGGGACCGCCCTTGAGCGCGCCGCCCTGGACGACGACGGAGCCGTCGGGCGTGGTGGTGCCCGTGGGGTACCAGCGCGGGTAGTTCATCGGGGCCTCGTTGCGCAGGCCCGAGTTGGTGGAGTAGCTGGTGACACCGATCGCCGAGTCGTTGGGCGCGTTGCCGCCGAGGCCGTCGTCACCGCCGACCGTCATCGTGGAGCGACGGTGCGGCATCTGCACCTGCATCGAGCAGAACAGGTCGGTGTAGGTCGCGTTGGGCAGCAGGCCCGACGCCGCCGTGGCCGCCGTCCGCATCACCGAGGGGTCCCAGATGTCGATCTCCATCTGGCCGCCCTGCGTCACGCAGTCGTTGCCGCCCCAGTCGTAGGGGTTGTTGTCGGTGCAGCCCGAGGAGACCGAGCCGAAGGACTGGACCTTGCCGTCGGAGGTCAGCGCGGCGTTGATCGGGACCAGCGGCCACGGCGTCACGCCGCTCCACGACCCCTGATCGTCCTTGGCGGGCGGGGAGCAGTCAGCGGGGAGGAGGCCGGCCGAGTAGGCGATGCCCCTGCGCAGCTGCAGGCGCACGAAGTCGTCCGCGTCGTTGTCATTGGCGTTGCCGCCGTCGTTGGCAGCCGTGTAGGCCGACGCGTGGTGGCCCAGCGAGGAGTACCACGACCGGCCCTGCTCGATCTTCTGGCACCAGGTCACCGGGTGCGTGGTGCCCTCCTCGCCGACCTCGGTGCCGGCGGGGTACGACGACTCGTCCACCGTCACCAGCGTGCGCACGTCCTGCGAGGGGTTGACGTCCCACTCGTACCACTCGTCGGTGTAGGAGAGCGGGGACTGGAGGCCCGCGGTGAGCGGGTGGGTGCCGTCGCTGACGGTGACCGTGCCGCGCTGGCCGCCGGCGGGCTCCGGGTGACCGGTCGCGGCGGCGCCGACGAGGCGGCGGTAGAAGGGGTTCACGTCGTGCTCGGTCTGGTCGGGCGACCACGCCGTGTAGTGGATGCCGGCGAAGCCGCCGCCACCCTCGATGTAGGCCTTGAGCGCCGCACGCTGGTCGGTGTTGAAGAGCACGCCGGCCGTGTGCGCGAAGACGAGGACGTCCTTGGTCGCGAGGTTCGCCGGGGTGAAGGCCGTCGCGCTGGTGGTGTCCTGGACCTCGGCGACGGCCTGGGCCGGGTCGCCGGTGTTGTTGTCCAGGCCGTACTCGAGCGCGAGCGCGTCGGCCATCTCCTTCACTGCTGCGCGGGTGTTGGCCACCGACCCGTGCACGCCGTCGCCGCTCGAGAAGAGCAGGACGCGCAGCACGTCGTCGTCGGCCGCGGCTGCGGCGGCCGGCGCGGTGGTGGCCGCCGCGGACAGCGGGAGGGCCACCGCGAGGGCGATGGTCGTCGCCACGAAGTGGCGGAAAGATCGAAGTTTCATCAGCGTTCCCTTGGGCTCGGCGGTGCGGAGCTCGGCGGGCGGCGGGTGCGGTCTGCGCTCACGAGACGAAGGAGAACGTATGACGCCCATCACACAGAGTCAAGAACTCTGTCCATAATCCTGAACAGGCTTTGCTTGTAGTTCACGTACATGAAAACAGGCCTGGGCGGTCGAGTCCCCCGCACGGGGTCGACCGCCCAGACCTGGTCTGGGGGTGGGGTGTTGCCGGGCTACCGGCGCACGCGCGCGCTGCCGCCGCCGGCGAGCGCGCGGACCTCCGCGGCCGTCGCCATCGAGGTGTCGCCGGGGGTGGTCATCGCGAGGGCACCGTGGGCGGCACCGAGCTCGAGGCACTGCTGGAGGGGCTCCCCCTCGAGCAGGCCGTAGACGAGCCCGGACGCGAAGCCGTCGCCACCACCGACCCGGTCGAAGATCCCGAGGTGGTCGCGGGGGGTCGAGGCCAGCACGCCGGTCTCCGGCGACCAGGCGATCGCCTGCCAGTCGTTGTCGCTGGCCGAGTGCACCGTGCGCAGCGTCGTGGCGATCACCTTGAACCACGGCATCTTCTCCGCGACGGTCGCGACCATCGCCTCGAAGCTGTCCATCGGCAGCGAGCTGAGGTTCTCGTCGACGTGGGCCACCTCGAAGCCGAGGGAAGCGGTGAAGTCCTCCTCGTTGCCGATCATCACGTCGACGTGCCCGGCCAGGCGGGTGTTGACGTCACGGGCGAACTCCGGGCCGCCGATGCCGGCCCAGAGGCTGGGGCGGTAGTTGAGGTCGAAGGAGACGACCGTGCCGTGCTTCTGGGCGGCCGCCATCGCCTCCTCCGCGACCGCGGCGGTGTTCTCCGACAGCGCGGCGTAGATGCCGCCGGTGTGGAGCCACCGCACACCGCGACGCCCGAACAGGTCGTCCCAGTCGACGGTGCCGGGCCGCATGTGGGCGATGGCGGTGTTGGCCCGGTCGGACACGCCGACCGCGCCCCGGACGCCGTAGCCGCGCTCGGTGAAGTTGATCCCGTTGCGCACGGTGCGACCGATGCCGTCGTACGGCTCCCAGCGGATCGCCGAGGTGTCGACGCCGCCCTGCATGATCAGGTTCTCCACGAGGTGGCCGATCTCGTTGTCCGCGAGCGCGGTCACGACACCGGCGCGCAGGCCGAAGACCTTGCGCATGCCGCGGGCGACGTTGTACTCCCCGCCGCCCTCCCACGCCTCGAAGCGGCGGGCGGTGCGGATGCGGCCCTCCCCCGGGTCGAGTCGCAGCATCACCTCGCCGAGCGCGACGATGTCGAGCTCGCACTCCTCGGCGGGACGGGTCTCGATCATGCGGGGGCTCCTCGGAGTTCGGGCTGGAGAGAGTCGTAGAGGGCGGTCGACGCGGCACACCGTGCCGCGACCTCGTCCCAGCGGCCGTGCGCCAGGAGGTCCCCGGCGACCATCCAGCTGCCGCCGACGGCGGCGACGGACGAGTGCGCGAGGTAGGCGGGCGCGCTGTCGACGGTGATGCCGCCGGTGGGCATGAAGCGCACCTGCGGGAAGGCGGCGGCCAGCGCCTTGATCGTGGGCAGGCCGCCGTTGGCCTCGGCCGGGAAGAACTTGACGGTGTCGAGGCCGAGGTCGAGGGCCTGCATGATCTCGCTGGGCGTGGTGATCCCGGGAATCACCGGGACACCCGCGTCCTGGCACCGGCGTACGACGGACGCGCTGAGGCCCGGCGACACCACGAAGCGGGCACCCGCCTCGAGCGCCTCGTCGACCTGGCGCGCGGTGAGGACCGTGCCGGCCCCGACGACCAGGTCGTCGCGCTCGGCCAGGCGACGCAGCACCTGCGCGGCCTCGGGCGTGCGGAAGGTCGCCTCGGCGACCGGGAGGCCGCCCTCGACGAGGGCGGCTCCCAGCGCGTCCGCCTTGGCTGGGTCGTCCAGGACGACCACCGGCACGATCCGGTGACCGCCCAGGACGTCTGTGGCCGTCACCGCAGCTCGGCGATGACGGTCTTGAGCTCGGTGTAGTCGTCCAGGCCGAACGACCCGAGCTCGCGGCCCCAGCCCGACTGCTTGAAGCCACCGCGCGGCAGCGTCACGTCGTCGGCGTGCCACGTGTTGAGCCAGACCGTGCCCGCGCGCAGCTTGCCGCCGACGCGGTGGGCGGTGCCGAGGTCCCTGGACCACACACCGGCGGCCAGGCCGTAGACCGTGTTGTTGGCCGCGGCGACCACCTCGTCCTCGGTGTCGAACGGGATCGCAGTGATGACCGGGCCGAAGATCTCGTCGGTCTGCACGGCCATCTGCTCGGTGACGTCGGTGATGAGCGTCGGGGAGAAGAAGTAGCCCTTGTCGGCGGCCGCGTCGGCGCTGCCGGCGGCCAGGGTGGCGCCGTCGGCGACCGCGCCGCGGACGTAGCCCATGACCTTCTCGTGCTGCTCCTGCGAGACCAGCGGGCCCATGGTGGTGGCCGGGTCGAAGGCGTCGCCGACGCGGATCGCCTTCGCCGCCTCGGCGACACCGGCGATGACCTCGTCGAAGACGTCGCGCTGGACGTAGAGGCGCGAGCCGTTGACGCAGCACTGGCCCTCGTTGAAGTAGCCGGCAAGCGCGGCGCCGGCGATGGCGGCCTCCAGGTCGGCGTCGTTGAAGATGATGTTGGGCGCCTTGCCGCCGAGCTCGAGCGAGACCTTCTTGAGGTTCTTCGACGCACCGGCCGCGATCTTCTTGCCGACCTCGGTGCTGCCGGTGAAGGCGACCTTGTCGACGTCGAAGTGGTCGACGAGCGCCGCGCCGGCGTCGCCGAAGCCGGGCAGGATGTTGACGACACCGGCGGGCACGCCGGCCTCGAGCAGCAGCTGGCCGAGGTAGAGCGCGGTGAGCGGCGTCTGCTCGGCGGGCTTGAGCACCACGGTGTTGCCGGCCGTGATCGAGGGGATGATCTTGAAGGCGGCCATCGTCAGCGGGAAGTTCCACGGCACGATGCCGGCGACGACGCCGATCGCCTCGCGGCGCGTGTAGGCGTGGAACTCGCGGCCGGGCACCGACATCGGGATGGTCGTGCCCTCCATCTTCGTGGCCCAGCCCGCGAAGTAGCGGAAGAGCTCGGCCGCGACGCCGACGTCGCCGCGTGCGGACGCGAGGGACTTGCCGTTGTCGAGCGACTCGAGCTGCGCGAACTCCTCGGCGCGCTCGTCGATCGCGTCGCCGATGCGCCAGAGCAGGTGGGAGCGCTCACGCGGGGTCATCCGCTGCCAGGGCGAGCCGGCCTCGAAGGCGTTGCGCGCGGCGACGACGGCGCGGTCGGCGTCGACGGCCGACGCCTGGGCGACCTGGACGAGGACGTCCTCGGTGGCGGGGTTGACGGTGTCGAAGGTCTGGCCGTCCTTGGCGTCGACCCACTCGCCGTCGATCAGGAGCTGGCGCGGCGAGGAGAGGAACGAGGAGACGGCGGGGAGGAGCGGGGACTCGGTGGACATGAGAGGCCTTCCGGGAGGGTTCGGGGTGGTCGTACGTCGGGAGGTCGGGTGGGTGGCTACTTGATGATCAGCACCTTGGATCGGTCGAGGGTGAGCGCGACGGCGGCGACGATGATCGCGCCGTAGAGGATCTGCTCCCACGCCGACGGGACGCCGACGATCGGGAGTCCGACACGCAGCAGCGTCACGACGAGGGCACCGGTGAGGCTGCGCCACAGGGAGCCGTGGCCCCCGGTGATCGCCGTACCGCCGACCACGATGGCCGCGACCGCGGGCAGGAGCAGGTTGTCGGCCATCGTCGGGCTGCCGCTGAAGTTGCGGGAGGCGAGCATGACGGCGGCGAGGCCGGCGCAGGCGCCGGAGACGGTGAACGCGGCGACCTTCACCGCGTCGACGGGCGTTCCGGCCAGGCGTGCGGCCGACTCGGAGTAGCCGGTGGCGCGGACGAAGCTCTCCAGCGGCGTCAGCTTGATGACCAGCGAGACCACCGCGACGACGAGCACCGCGACGAAGAACGACATCGGGACGTAGCCCGCGACGTAGAGGTTGAGCCACGCGGTGGCGTCGCGGTCGATGACGCGGATCGGGCCGGCGTCGGAGATGACGAGCGCGATCGCGGAGAAGATGCTCATGCCGCCGAGCGTCACGACGAACGACGGGATCCGGAGCACGACGTGGGCGATGCCCTGCACGGCCCCGATCGCGCCGGCCGCGGCGACGACCGCGAGGATCGTGAGCCCGCCCAGGTCAGGCAGCCACATGGCGAAGAAGACGGTCGACAGCGAGCAGAGTGCGGCGATCGAGAGGTCGATGCCGCCGCAGAGGACCACCAGGGTGGCGCCGGCGGCCAGGACCACCAGCGGCGCCGAGGTGCGGACGGCCGCGGTGAGGCTGCGCTGGGTCAGGAAGTCCGGGTCGGCGATCGTCAGCGCGGCGAGCAGCGCGACCAGCGCGATGACCGGCATGAACGACGTGACGCGCTGGGCGGCGGTGGGGGCGCCCGTGACGACGGCCGGCTCGGCCGCCGGGTTCGCGACGGGGTCTGCGATGACCGGGGTGCTCATACCATCTCCTTGACGAGGTCGAGGGGGGTCGGCTTGCCGCCCGAGGGGCAGGAGACCTCCTTGGTCGCGCGACCGTCGTTCATCACGATGATCCGGTCGGACATGCCGATGGCCTCCTCGAGGCTGTCGGCGAGCAGCACGGTGGCCACGCCGCTGTTGGCGAGCTCGCGCATGAGGCGGTAGACCTCCGAGCGGGCCCCGATGTCGAGGCCGCGGGTCGGGTGGTCAAGCAGCAGGAGACGGATGTCGCCGGCCACCAGCCAGCGGGCCAGGACGACCTTCTGCTGGTTGCCGCCGGACAGCCGCCCGATCTGGGTGCCGCGGTGCGGGGTGCGGATCGAGAGGCGCTCGATCCAGGTGTCGACCAGGGTCGCCTGCTTCTTCGGGACCACCATCGGCCCGGTGCAGCGCGCCTTCTGCTTGGTCAGCATCATGTTGTCGGCGACCGACATCGGCCCGACCATGCCCTCGATCTTGCGCTCGGCGGGGACGTAGCCGACGCCGGAGGCGACCGCGCCGCGGGTGCCGGACAGGTCGAGCTTCTCGCCGTCGAGGGTGACCTCGCCCGCGAGCGTCGGCTCGGCCCCGAACAGGGCCCGGCACACGTCCTCGCGCCCCGAGCCGTGCACGCCGACGATGCCGACGATCTCGCCGGCGTGGACCTCGAGGTCGACGTCGCGGAAGGTCCTGCCCGACAGGTTCTTCACGACCAGGCGCGGGCGGGCAGGCTCGTCGGACCGCTCGGCGAGACCGTCGTGGTAGTGATCGTCGGAGCCGGTGGAGCCGATCATCATCCGGTGCAGGTCGGCCGGCTCGGCGCCGGCGGTCGGCACCTCCCCCACCGACTGGCCGCCGCGCAGCACGCTCACGCGGTCGCACACGTCGAGCACCTCGTCGAGGCGGTGCGAGACGAAGACGACCGACGCGAACTCGCGCAGTCGGCGTACCTGCGTGAAGAGCGTCTCGATCTCAGCCGACTCCAGCACCGAGGTCGGCTCGTCGAGGATGATCACCGGCGGGTGGGACGTGCGCTCCTCGATGCGGAGCACCTTGGCGATCTCCACCATCTGGCGCTCCGCGAACGACAGCGAGTCGGTGCGGGCCAGGGGGTCGATGTGGGAGCCGATCTTGTCGAGCTGCTCCTGCGCGAGCCTGCGCATGGTGTCCCAGCGGTAGACGCCGCGGCGTACGCCCGCGCCCTCGCTGCCGAGGACGATGTTCTCGGCGGCCGTCAGGTTGGGCACCAGCGACTGCTCCTGGAAGACCATGCCGATGCCGTGGTCGGCCGCGTCGACGACGCTGCGCAGCCTGACCTTCTCGCCGCGCACCCAGATCTCGCCGGCGTCCGGACGGACCAGCCCGACGAGGGCCTTGAGGAGGGTGGACTTGCCGGCGCCGTTCTCGCCGGCGAGGCCGAGCACCTCGTTCTGCTTCACCACCAGGTCGACGCCGTCGAGCGCCTTGACGCCCGGGTAGTGCTTGACCAGGCCGCGCACCTCGAGGGCGTTGACGGTGGCAGGGCTCTCCTGCGGGTGGGTGGTCACGGCGCTCACTTGGTCACCTGGTTCCTACGACGCTGGGGGAGGACGGCGGCTGAGACGGCCGCGACGACGATGAGGCCCTGCACGCCGCCCTGCCAGTAGGGGCTGACCCCGACCTGGACGAGGCCGTTGGTGAGGACGGTGACGAGCAGCACGCCGACCGCGGAGTGGAGCACTCCCCCGCGACCGCCGGTGAGGAGGGTGCCGCCGACGACCGCGGCGGTGATCGCCGCGAAGTCGTAGCCCTTGCCGGCCTGGACGAGGCCGGCGCTGAGCTGGCTGGTGACCATCACCCCGGCGAGCCCGTAGAAGGCACCGGCGAGGGTGAACACCGCGACCTTGTAGGGGGCGACCTTCACCCCGGAGAGCGCGAGCACCTCCTCGGCACCGCCGATGGCGTACGCATAGCGGCCCAGGCGCGAGTAGCGCTGGATCAGCCAGCCGACGAGCACGCAGCCGACCGCGATCCAGGTGAGGTAGGCCAGGCCGAGGAAGCGGTGGACCGCCCAGCCGTGGAGCATCTCGTCGTCGATGTTGGGCTGCACGCCGGCGAACATGAGGGTCGCGACGCCCAGCCCGACCGCGGAGACGCCGAGCGTGGTCATGAACGACGGGACCCTCAGGCTGACCAGCGCCATCCCGCTCAGCAGGCCGAGGCCGGCTCCGAGCAGGATCGCGACCAGGATCCCGAGCAGGCCCCAGTCGTTGCCGTTGCGGTTGTTGGCGACGAGGAGCGCGACCGCGATCGCGGAGGCACCCATCACGCCGGGGACGGAGAGGTCGATCGACCCCATCATCAGCACGAAGGTGATGCCGCAGGCCACGACGGCGAGCACCGCTGCCGCGTCCATGATGTTCTGCAGGTTGCCGACCGTGCGGAAGTCGGAGCTCAGGGCCGCGAAGACCGCGAAGATGACGACCAGGGCGATCGGTGGACCTGCGTCGAGGAGCGACACCCCCCGCCGAGGCCGGGGGCGCGGCGGGACCACCACGTCGGGGTCGGCCTTGGCGGGGGATGTCATGGTCACGAGATGGCGCCCTGCGAGCGGCTGAAGACGTTGTCGCACTCGAAGTCGGCAGCGTCGACCTCCGGGGAGGTGAAGTCGCCGACGTTGTCGCCGGTGATCAGGAACTGCTCGGCGAACCAGGCGCGGTCCTCGTCGGCGATGTCGTCGACGGAGAGCTCGCCGGTGGCCACGCAGTAGCCGATCGCCAGGCCGATGCCACCCTGCCACGGGCCGTCGGAGGAGACGGTCGCGGTCATGGAGCCGTCGCCGATGGCGGTCAGCGCGTCCGGGACCGCGTCGATGCCGACGACCGCGACGTCGTCACGACCCGCCTGCTCGAGCGCGGCGAGGGCGCCGAGCGCCATGTCGTCGTTGGCGGCCCAGATGCCCTTGATGTCGTCGCCGTGCTTGGTGAGCAGCGTCTTGGTGACCGCGAGCGCCTCGTCACGCGAGAAGTTGGCGGTCTGCTGGTCGAGCAGCTCGACGTCGGGGTTCTCCTCCAGCGACGCCTCGAGACCGGCGAAGCGGTCCTTGGCGGCACCGGTGTCCAGGATGCCCTGGAGGGCGATGATGCCGCCCGAGCCACCGATGGCCTCGGCGAGCGCGTCGCCGATCTGCTGGCCGGAGGTCACACCGTCGTAGGTGATGTGGCTCAGCCACTGGCTGTAGTCGGTGACGTTGACGTCGGCCGGCTTGTTCCACTGGGTGACGAGGTAGGCGCCGGCGTCCTGCGCACCCTCGACGATCGGCAGGGTGTCCGAGTCGCCGTTGGGCAGGATGTTCATGACGAGGCACTCGGTGTCGCCGGCGAGCAGCTGGGTGATCTGCTCCTGCTGCTTGGTCGAGTCGCCGTCGTAGGTGAGGCGGTCCTGGGAGAGACCGACCTGCTCGGCGAAGGCGTCGCCGCCGTCGAGCCACGCGGCCTCGTAGGGGTTGGACTCGTTGCGCACCTGGCCGACGAGGACGACGTCCTCGGGGGCGCAGCCGCCGGCCTCGGCACCGCCGCCGCCGGTCCCGCCTGCCTCTTCACTGCAGCCCGCGAGGGCAGCAGCGGCCAGGGTCAGGCCGATGGCAGCGGCAGTGGGTCGGGAGATGGACTTCATGGTGATCCTCATTCTCTTCGGTGCCGGGAACGGCGGTGGGACTGAGCTGGACGAGATGTGGTGCGCCCCGAGGAAGGGTGGTGCTGTGTGCGGACTGTGGTGTGGAGGAGCTGCGTCAGCGCGCCATCCAGCCGCCGTCGACGACCAGGACGTGGCCGTTGACGTAGTCGGCTGCGGACGAGCTGAGGAAGACGGCGGTGCCGGCGATGTCGTCGGCGCTGCCCCAGCGGCCGGCGGGGATCCGCTCGAGGATCGACCGTGCCCGGTCGGGGTCCTCGCGCAGCGCCGTGGTGTTGTCGGTGGCGATGTAGCCGGGCGCGATCGCGTTGACCTGCACGCCGTGCGGGCCCCACTCGTTGGCGAGGGCCTTGGTGAGGCCGGCGACGGCGTGCTTGCTGGCGGCGTACGACGCCACGCGGATGCCGCCCTGGAAGGTGAGCAGGCTGGCGATGCTGACGACCTTGCCGTGGCCGCGGGCGACCATGGTGCGGCCGACTGCCTGGGTGAGGAGGAAGACGCCGTTGAGGTTGACGTCGAGCACGCGCTCCCAGTCGTCGCGGGCGAGGTCGACGGTGTCCTGGCGGTCGATGGTGCCGGCGTTGTTGACCAGGACGTCGACCTCGCGCGAGGCGGCGAGCTCGGCGCCCACCTGCTCGACGGCGGCGAGGTCGCCCATGTCGAGCTCGACGACGTCGACCTTGCCACCGAGCCCGACGACCTCCTCGCGGGTCGCGTCGTTGCTGCCCGGCCGGCCGACCAGGACGACCTCGGCACCGGCGCGGGTCAGGCCGAGCGCGATGGCCCGCCCGATGCCGCGACTGGCACCGGTCACCACTGCGCAGCGGCCGGACAGGTCGAAGGGGGACGAGGTCACAGGTCCTCCACCGCGACGGGGCTCAGGTCGGTGTAGACGTTGTTCTCGCCCGCCATCGCCCAGATGAAGGCGTAGGAGCCGGTGCCGGCGCCGGAGTGGATCGACCACGGCGGGGAGATGACGGCCTCGCGGTTGCCCACGACGAGGTGACGGGTGGAGCCGGGCTGACCCATGAAGTGGAAGACCCGGTCGTCCTCGGCGAGGTCGACGTAGCAGTAGATCTCCGTGCGGCGCGGGTGCAGGTGCGGCGGGAAGGTGTTCCACACCGAGCCGTTGGCGATCACGGTGACGCCGAACTGGAGCACCGCGGTCTGGAGCTCCTGGCCCCACGCGTAGCGGAAGAGGCTGCGCTCGTTGGCCGCGTCGGAGGAGCCGAGGGCGACCGGCTCGACCTCGCTGTGGCTGAGCAGCTGGCTGGGGTACGACGCGTGCGCCGGGGCGGACACGAAGTAGAAGGCGGCCTCGGTGCCCGCGAAGGCGACCTCGCTCCCCCGGCCGACGAAGAGGCCGTCGAGGTGCTCGAGCTCGTGCTTGTCGCCGTCGACCAGCACGTGCCCGGCGCCGCCGACGTTGATGATGCCGAGCTCGCGACCGGCGAGGTGGGTCTCGGTGCCGAGGACCTCCGTCCAGGCCGGCAGGTCGAGCTGACCGGTGCCGGGGACGGCGCCGCCGACGAGCAGGCGGTCCTCGTGCGTGTAGGTGGCGCGCACCTCGCCCTCGACGAAGAGGTCCTGGACGAGGAAGCTGTCGCGCAGGTCCGCCGTGGTGGCAGTCTCCGCACTGGTCGGAGCTGACGAGTATCGGACCTGGATCAACGGAAACCCCTTGTTTTGTGAACTGCGTTCGTATTCGTGAACCGCGAGAACCATAAGGGTGACGCCCGTCACTGGTCAAGGGGTTGAATTGTGGTCCATGTACGTGAACTGGGCTACGCTGAGACCATCGGGGCTGGGGGCCCCGTCCGACACCAGGAGCACGCCATGAGTCCAGCCGTCCAGCAGCAGGAGATCGCCGCACCCGTGGCGGCCGGTCCGGTAAAGTCCGCAGCGCGCGCGCTCGACCTCCTCGACGAGATCGCCGCCCACGGACCCGGCACCCAGCTCCAGCTCTCGACGCGGCTGAGCATCCCGAAGAGCAGCCTCCACGCGCTCCTGCGCACGATGGTCGACCGTGGCTGGCTCCAGACCGACCCGACCGGCAGCGTCTACCAGCTCGGCATCCACTCCCTCGTGGTCAGCTCGGCCTACCTCGACGGTGACCCCGTCCTCGCGCGCGCCACGTCCGTGCTCGACGAGGTGGCCGCCGCCACCGAGGAGACGGTCCACCTCGGCCGCCTCGACGGTGCCGACGTCATCTACACCGCCAAGCGCGAGTCGGTGCACCCGCTGCGGATGCACTCCGCCGTCGGCCGCCGGCTCCCCGCCTACGCCACCTCGTTGGGCCGCGCGCTCCTCGCCGAGATGCCGGTCGAGGACCGCGGCGCGATGGTGCCCGAGCACATCAACGCCATCACGCCCAACACCACGACCGACAAGGACGCGGTCCTCGAGATCATCGACCGCGCTGCCTACCAGGGCTACGCGACCGAGAGCGAGGAGTCGTGCATGGGCGTGCGTTGCTTCGGCGTCGCGCTGCCCTTCACCCACCACGCCGTCGACGCCCTGAGCGTCGCCGTGCCGATCAGCCGCCTCGGCGACGGCCGTGAGGACCTCATCATCGAGACGCTGCTCAGCGTCAAGGCCCGCCTCGCGGCGGTCCACGGCAACAGCCTGGTGCGCTGACGCGAGCGTGCAGTTCTGAATCGCGTCATCAGGTCAGCAGCCACTCCCCAAGGAGCCACACGAGGCGAACTGTCGATCCGGTGAGTACGGCGAAGCCCAGTCCCACCAACCACGATCTCGTACCGAACTCGTGCTTCGACTTCCGTGCGACCAAGCGTTCGATGAGGGTTGCTACGGCGAGCACGAGGTATACGAGCGCGCAGGCGCCACCAACGAGATAAACAGTGCGGACACGCCTGTGGATCCACTCCACTTCGTCGAACTCCAGCACGCCAAATACGTCAAGGATGTCGTTGACGACGGCCAGCCCTGCTGCTCCAGCCATCGCCAGGACGACTGCGGTCATGACCCATGACCACCCACTCACAGCTGAGCGCCGCAGCCAACTCCCGTAGTGAGGCGAGATGGGTCTCTCGATGCGTCGCTTGATCCCGCCGATCCGATATCGGACCGGCGACAGGGCACCGATGTACTTCGGATCGTGGATGGCGCGCGTTTGCCGGTCACCGTTGGCGTCTCGGAACACATACAGCACCCGCACGCGTTGCGAGATTCTTCCGCTGAAGGGCCTGGTGAACGCATGCATGGATGACTCGGAATGAGATGCAAGAACCGCCTGAGTCCCCGGAGAACAGATGTCCGAGATGGCGCGGAAGAACCGGATCCGGCTAGCTGTCGCGAGATGAAGGTCAGGTTCGTCAAGTAGGAGGACGCCGAAGACGTCGCGATCCGGGTCACTGGAGTTTTCGAGGCACATCAGCAGTAGAAAGAGCACCTCGTTCTCCCCCGCGCTCAGAAAGTTGGGCCGAAACTTTCCGCCTGCGTCGCCCCGAGTGGCCCAGAAGTCGGTCTTTCCGTGCTCATCCAGAGCGAAGGTGTCAATCTGCAGACCGTCGCCGACAGCGCGTGCGTCTGAATAGTTCCCCGGGGAGCCGGGGAGGATCATCGCCAGGTATGAGTTCAATCTCCCCTTGGCGTGGTAATCACGGCCCTGGAATGGCGCTTCAAACCTTTGGCGCACTTGCTTGTCGAAGTCCTCCTTGAGCATCTTGGGCGACTCCCTCAGGTCGCGCCCTCTGCCAAAGTCGTTGAGATCGGTATTGACATACGACACACGACGCGAGCCCGTCACAGTCGAGAGATCAATGTGCCTGCGCTCGAGCAGCGAGTCAGCTGAGACGTATTGATTCCCGACGAAAAAGGTTCGGCCGCGGAACAACTGCTCGTTGAGGCGGGTAAAACCCGACGCGTCGTCGAACCGAACCACCACGAAGGACTCTTCTAGGTGCACGTCATCTTCTTCCCCGCTTCCCTCCCTGCGCGACAGCGGGGCGGTGAGCGTGGGCGCCTGCGCGCCTGTGGGCCGAACCAAGATGACGAACTCGTTCAGGCCGCGATTGTTGACCTCGAGGCGGATCGCTCCATAACCGTACGGTTGGACCTCCTCCAAAAACCGAGTCATGTACGACCGCGCGTCTTCGCCGCTTTTCGGTAGCGCGTCGCCCCACCATGTTGCTTCCGCACCGGCCTCGCCGAGCGAGCGCCGAAGAAGGCTTGCCGTGACCGAGCCATTCCATTCTTGGATCGGAAGGCACGGAACATGGCCGAGCAATGACGCGGCTTCGAGCAATGTCGTCTTGCCGACCCCGTTGCCACCGTAGAAGAGCGTCGGAGTATGAAGTTCGTGAAAAGCGACGGACAGGCTGCTCCGGATGCCTCCAACGTTGGCGATCTCAATTTCACGGATCGCGAACACCGGCTGTTCAGCGGCGGGGCCACCCGACAACTTCATCGACATGGCGCGACCCTAGTGTTCACCTTGGCCTCATCACGGACAACGCCTCCGAATGAGACGTCGAGAACTTGCGATCGCTCACTACGGTTTGTTTCTTCACCTGCGCGCAAGTTTTCAGGCAGCGGAGAGCCGCCGGACCACCGCGCGCAGCGGCGGCCAGCTATCGCGCCCGCATCGAGTGACGGCGTACGCCCGCAGGTGGACGCCGCCGTCGCCGAGCCGCAGCACGCTCACTCCCCGGCGTGACGCGCGACCGCGGGGCAGCAGACCGACGCCGCGGCCCGCGACGACGAGGTCGTCGACGAGCTCGAGCGAGTCGATCCGGTGCACCACCCGCGGCGCGAAGCCGGCCCGGGCTGCCAGCGAGCGCAGCGCGCGCTCGTCGGCGAAGTGCCGCGAGTTCACGATCCAGTCGCGGTCGGCGAGGTCGGCCATCGCCAGCCCGCGGTCCCGGGTGGGCACGCCCACTCCCCACTCGCGCGTCCACAGCGCCGTGACCTGGTGGTCGTCGCGCCACTCCGCGGGCGCGAGGTCGTAGTCGTAGACGAGGGCCAAGTCGACCTCGTCGCGCGCGAGCAGGTCGAAGGACTCCGGCGGCTCGTGCTCGAGGATCCGCACGTCGATGCCGGGATGGGACGCGCGGAGGTCGTCGACCGCCGGCAGCAACGAGGTCCGGATCGCCGACGCGAACCCGGCGGCCCGCAGCACGCCGACGGGTTCGGCGCCCGGGTCGAGGTCGAGCCGAGCGGAGTCGACGGCGGCGAGGATCGTCACGGCGTGGTCGGCGAGCCGCCGGCCCGCTGGGGTCAGCCGGACGCGGCGACCGTCGGGCTCGACGAGGGGCCTGCGGACGTCGCGCGCCAGTGCCGCGATGCCCTGCGAGACGCTCGACGTCGTCGTGCCGAGGGCGTCGGCGACCTCGTGCATGGAGCCCAGTCGGGCGAGCTCGAGGAGCATGCGGAGGCGGCGGACGTCCATCGCACCATTGTGCTGATTCGGTGAACGAACTGTCCACAAAACTCACGTGGACGCGAACGATGCGATCACCTTCACTGATCCCATGACCCGCTCCCCCGCCCGCACCGGCACCTCGATGGCCGTCGCCTCGATGCTGTGCGTCCAGCTCGGGCTCGCCGCCTCCGTCGGCCTGATCGACGACATCGGCACGTCCGGCGCCGCCTGGCTGCGCCTCTCCTGGGCCGGCATCCTGCTGCTCGTCATCGTCCGCCCCCGGGTGCGCGACTACAGCCGCGAGGCCCTCGTCGCCGGTACGGCGCTCGGCGTGGTGACCGCCGGCGTGACGATCCTCTTCATGGGCGCGGTGGCGCGGCTGCCGCTCGGCACCGCCAGCGCCCTGGAGTTTCTCGGCCCACTGACCGTCGCCGTCGTGCGCAGCCGGGGAACCGGACGCGCGTGGGCACTGCTCGCCGCCGCCGGCGTCGTCTGCCTGACCCAGCCGTGGACAGGCGACGCGGACCCCGTCGGCGTCGCCCACGCACTCGGCGCGGCGGCGTGCTGGGCGGCCTACATCCTGCTCACCCAGCGCGTCGGCGACGCCGTCAGCGGACTGGGCGGGCTCGCCATCTCGATGCCGGTCGCGGCCCTCGTCGCGACCCTCGTGGCCGGGCCGGGAGTCGTCGACCACCTCACGCCGCAGCTGCTGGCGTACGGACTCGGGCTGGCGATCCTGCTGCCCGTGGTGCCGTTCGCCCTGGAGCTGATGGCGCTGCGACGACTCACCACCGGCGCGTTCGGCACGCTGATGGCACTCGAGCCGGCCCTCGCGCTGGTGATCGGGTTCCTCGCCCTCAGCCAGGTGCCGAACGGTCTGGCCGTGGCCGGCATCGTCCTCGTCGTCGCCGCCGGGATGGGCGCCGAGCGCAGCGGCTCACGTGACGGGAAGGGGGATGCTCAGCACGAAGGCGTGGGCGCCTCCGGTCCCGTCCGTCCGGTAGGTCAGCGTCGCGCCGTTGGCCTCGGCGAGCTGAGCGGCCAGGTAGAGCCCGAGGCCGGTGCCGCCGGCGGCGAGCTGGCGCAGACCGGTGCGGGCGAAGCGCGTGAAGAGGGACCCCACCTCATCGGGCGCCACCCCGGGGCCTGAGTCGGTCACCGCGACCTCCACCCGGTCGGCCTCGCGCGACACCGAGATCCCCACGGGCTCCTCGCCGTAGCGGTAGGCGTTGGTGAGCAGGTTGGTGAGGACCTGGCGCAGGTGCACCCGGTCGAAGGAGATCGTCGACGGAGCATCGGGCACGACCTCGACCACCGGGTGTCCCGGGAGCGCCGACTCCGAGGCGACCTCGGCGACCTCGGCCGCCAGGTCGAGGTCCTCCCGCACCGGGGCGATCGTGCTCCCGTCGATCGCGGCGAGGGAGAGGATCCGTTCGACGAGTGCCGCCAGCCGCTCCGAGGCGGCCCGCGCCCGGGACACGCGGTGGCGTCGCTGGTCGTCGTCCAGGGTGGCCCACCCGTGCTCGAGGTCCTCGAGGTTCGCGAGGACGACGGTCAGCGGGGTGCGTACGTCGTGGCCCAGCATGGCCAGCACGTCGGCGTTGAGCTCGCTGGCCCGACGCAGCTCGTCGTTGACCTGGGCGAGGTGCCGGGCGGCGGCGTTGGCCTCGGTGACGTCCTGCATCGTGCCGTTGATCCGGGTGACGCGCCCGTCGTGGCCGCGCACGGGTCGGCCGGTGCTCACCACCTCCCGCTCGTGACCCCCGACGGTGAGGATGCGGTAGTGGCACGCATAGGACAGGCCGGTCTCCACGGCCCGCTCGACGGTGGCGAGCACGCGGTCCTCGTCGTCGGGGTGGATGTGCACTATCCGGACCGGGAGCGTGCGCGGCGCGTCGTCGTCCGGGTCGAGGCCCACGATCTCGTAGAGGTTGCGGCTCCACGTCACCCGGTCGGTGGACACGTCGAGCTCCCAGCTGCCGAGACGGGCGATCGACTCGGCCTGGTCCATCGCCCGCTGCGCCTCCACCCGCGGTGTCACGTCGGTGAGCAGGGCGAAGAACCCCCGCACGACGTCGCCCGCCATGTCCGGGACGTAGGAGCCCTGCATGTAGTGGGTGATCCCGTGCCGGTCCACCAGGGTGCGGTCGAAGATCTGCTCGCGACCGGCCAGTGCGCCCGAGATGTAGGGGAGGTTGCGCGCGTAGAGCTCGTCTCCGAGGAGGTCACTGATGTGCATCCCGCGGAGGTCGGCGGGGTCCATGCCGTAGTAGTCGACATAGGCGTGGTTGGCGACGACGTTGCGGCCGTCGGCGTCCCAGTAGGCCACGAGCGCCGGCAGCTGGTCGAGCAGCCGGCGCACGAGGCGCAGCTCGTCGCGCCCACGGTCGACGTGGGTGTCGAGCGTCGGGTCTCCCATGTCCGCCTCCTCGGTCCGCTGCATGATGGCAGACGAAGCGGCTTCTTTCAGGCGATCCCGGCCAGAGCCGGACCGTTCGGCCGGAAGACCGGGCGGCGGTCGACGTCGTCGCGACCGGGCCGGACGAACTCGAAGCTCGCCGCTGTCACGACCACCCACTCTCCGGGCGGCGCGACCTGGCCGAGGACCGGGTCGACCACGTCGGCGTACGCCTCCAGCAGTGACTCCGCGCAGTCGACGTGGGTCGGCGGGAAGTGGAACGACAGCCGGTCCAGCTCACGGCGCGGTCCGACGAAGGCGAGCGGCCGACCCAGCGTCGCGCCGCACACGCCGCAGACCCGGCTGAGCGCACACTGCGTGACACGGCGCTTGTCGAGCGCGCCGATCGTGGCGCCGGCCTCCGTGCCCGCGGCGAACGGCACCGGGACGCCGTACGCCGGATCGGTGGGGAGCTCGTCGAACGAGCGGGGAGCCGCGTCCATCAGGCGCTCCGCTCCCGCGGGCTGCGCGACCAGGCGCCGAGCTCGGGACGGCGTGAGGGCCGCTCGGCGTCGGACTTCCGCCTGCGGTCACGCACCGGGCTCGGCGGCTCGGGCTGGTCGCTGGTCGTCCAGCTGTTGGGGACCGACAGCTTGATGATCGTGCGCAGCGCCTGGCCGTACTGCCGGTGCAGTGGCCCGATCGTGTAGGGGATGTCGTACTTCTCGCAGAGCGCGCGCACCTTGACCGCGATCTCCGGGTAGCGGTTGCTGGGCAGGTCGGGGAAGAGGTGGTGCTCGATCTGGTAGCCGAGGCTGCCGCTGAGGACGTGCAGCGTGCGGCCGCCCTCGAAGTTGGCCGAGCCGAGCATCTGGCGCAGGTACCACTCGGCGCGGGTCTCGTCCTCGAGCTCCTCCTCGGTGAAGTGCAGCGCCCCGTCGGGGAAGTGCCCGCAGAAGATGATCACGTAGGACCACAGGTTGCGGGTGACGTTGGCCGCCGCGTTGGCCTTCAGCGTCGACCTCCATGCCGGGCCGGACAGCGCCGGGTAGACGACGTAGTCCTTGAGGACCTGGTTGCGGCCCTTGCGGAGGATCTGGCGCAGCTGGCGCTTCATCTCCTTCGGGTCCTTCTCGCCCTTGCGGATCCGCTCGATGTCGAGGTCGTGCAGGGCAACGCCCCACTGGAAGAGCGCGGCCAGCAGCGCGTTGTAGACCGGCTGCCCGAGGTTGGCGGGGTGCCACTTCTGCTCACGCGCCATCCGGAGGATGCCGTAGCCGATGTCGTTGTCGTGGCCGAGCACGTTGGTGAACTGGTGGTGGACGTAGTTGTGGGAGTGCTTCCACTGCTCGGCCGGCTGGGCGGTGTCCCACTCCCAGTTGCTCGAGTGGATCTCCGGGTCGTTCATCCAGTCCCACTGGCCGTGCATGACGTTGTGGCCGATCTCCATGTTCTCGAGGATCTTGGCCACCCCGAGCATGGCTGCGCCCGCGACGAGCGCAGGCCTGCCGGCCCGCTTGCTGTAGGAGCTCGCGAGCATCGCCACCCGGCCGCCCGCGGCGAGGCCGCGCTGGAGGCGGATCAGCCGGTTGATGTACGCCGCGTCGGCGGCGTTGCGCGACTCCTCGATGTCGGCGCGGATGGCGTCGAGCTCGCGACCGAGCTGCTCCACGTCCTCCTCGCTGAGGTGGGTGTACTCCGTGACGTCGGCGATGGCCATGACGGCTTCCTCTCCTAGATGTCCAAGGTGCAGTCACCGACGGCGGCGGTGACGCAGGTCTGGACCTGCTCGTTGGGCTGTCCGTAGTCGTCGCCGTTGCGGAGGTCGCGGACCGTGCCCGAGACCAGGGTGACCGTGCAGGTGTGGCAGATGCCCATGCGGCAGCCGTAGGGCATCCCGACACCTGCCCCCTCGCCGGCCTCGAGGATCGTCGTGGCCCCGTCGACCTCGACGGTCTTGCCGGAGTTGCGGAACGTCAGCGTCCCGCCCTCGCCGCCCTCTCCCCCGAGCTCGAGGGAGAACCGCTCGACGTGCAGCCGGTCCTCCAGACCGGCGTCCGCGTAGTGCTCGGTGATCGCGTCGAGCATCGGTGCCGGCCCGCACGCCCAGGTCTCGCGCTCACGCCAGTCGGGGCAGATCGCGTCGAGGTCGGCGAGGTCGAGCATCCCGTCGGTGTCGGTGTGCAGCTGGTGCAGCCGGAGGCCGTCGTGCTCCGCCTCGAGGGCGCGCAGCTCGTCGCGGAAGATCATCCGCTCCGGCGTCGGCGAGGAGTAGTGGAGCACCACGTCGGGCATGCTCCTGCGGCGGTCGAGGGTGCGCAGCATCGACATCACCGGCGTGATGCCGCTGCCCCCGACGAGGAACAGCATGCGGGCCGGTGGCGGATCGGGCAGCGTGAAGTCGCCCTCGGGCGCCGCCAGCCGGACGATCGTGCCGGGCTCGAGGCCGTTGACGAGGTGGGACGACAGCAGGCCCTCGGGCATCGCCCGGACGGTGATGGCGATGGTCCGGCCACGCTGCCTGGTCGGCGAGCTCACCGAGTAGGAGCGCCACTGGAACTTCCCGTCGACCGGGATGCCGATCCCGATGTACTGCCCGGGGCGGTGGTCCCAGCGCCAGCCCCACCCCGGCCGGATCACCAGCGTCGCCGCGTCCTCGGTCTCCGGGACCACCTTCTCGACTCGGCCCCGGAGCTCGCGCGAGGTCCAGAGCGGGTTGAGCAGGCGCAGGTAGTCGTCGGGATGCAGCGGCGTGGTGAGCTTGGAGCCCGCTCGGCGGACCCGGTCCCACGGGACGGTGCTGGTCGACATCAGCCCAGTGAACACTTGTCCACTGGGCCGGTCAACCCCCGTGGGGGTGGATCAGTCGTCCTCCCAGTAGAGACCCGTCGCGTAGTTCTCCGGGGTGAGGGTGGTGACCTTGCGGCGCTCGGTGACCCAGCGGCCGTCGCGCTTCACGCGGAAGTTCGCGTAGGAGGTCGTGTAGGCGTTGCGGGTGTTCCGCGGGCTGTTCCACTGGTAGTCGTAGTTGGCGAGGTACTTCTTGGCGACCTTCGCGCCCCGGATGGTCAGCCAGATCTCGTCGTTGGCGGTGCTGAGGCTGGCCCAGTTGGACGACCCGGTGATCGTCATCTCGGTGCCGGGGACGCCGTTGTAGGTGCCCTGGATGACGAGGTACTTCTGGTGGCTGTAGTAGTCGAGGATCAGGTCGTCGACGCCGTCACTGTTGAGGTCGAAGTTGTCGTCGAGGTTGTAGTCCATCCCGGTCGAGCGCAGCGGGATGCGGCCCCGGGCCGTGGGCGCCGCGATGACACCCTTGGTGTGGTAGCCGATGAGCCCGAACATCACCCGCACGTCACACCCCTGCGCCCACTTCTTGCGGATCGCCGCGGCGAGGTAGTTGCCCCGGTTGCCACGCATCGTGTGCATCGACAGCGCCAGCTTGGTGCGTACGACGTTGCCCTCCGCGTCAGGGGTCAGGCACTGCACCTTGTCGAGGGTGTCGATCACCAGGTCGTTCTTCGGCCCGCTCACCCGGGGGAACGCCCAGACGGTGTGCTTGTCGACCGAGTCGTCGCAGGTGGCCCCGGTGGGGACACCGCAGAAGAAGAGCGGGTCCTGCCGGGTGTTGTAGTCGTTCTTCATGTCGTTGAAGAGGCCGACGAACTGGCGGAAGATCTCGTGCTCGCCGGACATGAAGTAGAGGTCGTTCCACTGGTGGATGTCGGCGTTGCGCGTCAGGTTGTGCGATCCGGTGGCGACGATGTCCGTGGTCCTGCCGGCCTGGCTGAAGAGGTAGAGCTTGGAGTGCAGGTTGTTGAACTCGTTGGCCGCGCTGCGGCAGCTGGCCTTGCACTTGTAGATGAAGCTCTTCGCCTTGCGATCGGTGCCGATCACGTTGCGGATCTTCTTCATCGCCCCGGTGTCCCAGTGGTCGTTGAGGAGGATCTGCACCTTCACGCCGCGCCGGTAGGCGGCGAGCAGCGCGTCGGCGACGTTGACCCGGTCGAACGAGTAGACCGCGATCCGGATGTAGGACCCCTGAGGCGTGTGCTTGATCGTCTGGACGAGCTTCTTCTCGATGGTGAAGTGGCCCTTCGCCAGGTGCGGGTCGTTGAAGAAGGGTCCGCGGGGCGCGTCCCACTTCCGCCAGCCCTTGGGCGGCTTCGGCGCCTGCTTCTTCACGGCCACCTGCTGCGTCGAGGCGCCGGAGGTCTGCTGGACCGCTGACGCGGTCGTGCTGCCTGCCAGCGCGGTGCCGAGCACCAGGGAGGCGGCGAGCACCAGGGTCGGGATCCGGGACAACGGGCACACCTTTCGAGCTGCGCCGGATGGCGCACGATCCCGCTGGGAGGCGGAGACTGTCACTGCTTGCACCTACTTGTATCAACCGGACCCGCGAAAACCCCGGAGGTCAGTGCCGGGTCCACTCCTCGGTCTGGGTCAGCCGCAGCAGGTACGCCAGCGGCGGGACCACCACGACGACCGCGAGCCCGACCGCGACGACGAGTCCCCATAGGGTCGCGGACGCGCCGGCGGCGTCGACGATCGTCACCTCGTCGACGAGCAGCCACGGGTACTGGGCCACGCCCCATCCCGAGACCACCGAGGCGACGGCGGTGACGGCGGTCCAGCGCGCGGCGCGGAAGCGACGGCGTACGAGCAGCAGGAGGGTGGCGCACCCGGCGACCGCCGACAGCACGACGAGCGGGGCGGCGCGGCCCGTGAGCCCCTCGCCGAGGACCGGGGCGTCCTCGAGGATCGGGACGAGCGCGGCGAACACGACGGCACCGGTCGCCAGCCCCACGACCAGCGTGCGCGTCCGCAGGTCCTCGGTCAGCCGCTGCCGGTGGCTGCGGTCGGCGTCGGCGGTGAGGAACACGCCCGCCAGGAACGCGCAGGTGCCGACCGCGATCACGCCGCCGAACAGCGACGTCGGGTTGAGCCACGAGGACCACCGGTCCCCCGCGCCGTCCAACGGCACGCGGCCCGAGGCGATGGCGCCCGCGACGGTGCCGAGGAAGAACGGGGTGAGGATCGACGACACGGCGAAGACGACCCCGAACAACCGCGCCTGTCCCAGGGTCGCGGAGTACTTGCGGAAGGCGAAGCTCGCGCCGCGCAGGACGATGCCGAGGAGCGCCAGCAGCAGCGGCAGGACCAGGGTCGACATCGCGGCGGCGAACGACTCGGGGAAGCCGGTCCACCAGATCACCAGCACGTAGATCAGCCAGACGTGGTTGGCCTCCCAGACCGGCCCGATGCTGTGGTCGACGAGGGTCCGCAGCTCTGCACCGCGGCGGCTGTCGCCGGCCGTCAGGTCGAAGAACCCCGACCCGAAGTCCGCCCCGCCCAGCACGGCGTAGGCGATGACGCCGACGAACATCGCCGCCGCGACCCCGACCTCCAGGCTCACTGCCGCACCTCCTCGACCGGAGGGGCGTACGGACTCGGCAGGTCGCTCTCCCCAGCACGCCAGCGGCGGGCCATCGACCGCAGGACCACCACGGCCCCCGCCGTCATCGCCGCGTAGATCACGGTCGAGATCCCCAGCAGCCACCAGAGCGCGGAGGTGTGGTCGCCGACGGCCTCGGGCGTGCGCATCACGCCATGGACGATCCACGGCTGGCGACCGACCTCGGTGGCGATCCACCCGGACTCGAGTGCGATCGCGGCGAGCGGACCGGCGGCGGCCGCGGCGCGCAGGAACCACCGACGCTCGAGCAGGTCACGGCCCCGCCGGCGCTGGAACCAGAACCACGCGACCCCGGCGGCGAGGAGGGTGCCGATCCCGATCATCGTCTGGAACGCGAGGTGCGTGAGGTTGACCGGCGGCTGCTCGTCCTCCGGGATCGTGTCGAGGCCCGGCACGGGTGCGGTGGGCGAGTTCATCGCGATCAGGGAGCCCAGCACCGGGATGTCGATCGCGCCACGCACCTCACCGTCCACGATCACCCCGCCGAGCCGCAGCGGGGACGGGCTCTCGGTCGTCTCGGCGAGCTCGAAGGCGGCGAGCTTCGCCGGCTGGCGCTCGTCGAGGCCGAAGCCGAGCACGTGCCCGACGAACGGCTGGGTCAGCGCCGCCACCGACGCGAAGACGAAGGGGACGATGAACCCGAGGCGGTGGTGGCGGTCGCGTCGTCCGCGCAGCATCCCGACGGCGTACACGCCCGCGATGCTGAAGCCCACCACCATGTAGGCGCCCACCCACATGTGGGCGAACTGGAGGAACGCGTGCTGGTTGAACAGCACGGTCCAGGGCTGGACGTCGGTGACCTCGCCGTCGACGAGGCGGAAGCCCCTCGGCACGTTCATCCACGCGTTGACGGCGACCACGCAGTAGGCCCCGATGATCCCGGTGACCGCCATCGGCAGGACCATCAGGACGTGGCGCCGCGCCGGCATCCGGCCCCAGCCGTAGAGGTAGATGCCGAGGAAGATCGCCTCGACGAAGAACGCGAGCCCCTCGAAGGCGAACGGCAGGCCGAGCACGTCGCCGTAGGTCCCCATCAGCCCCGGCCAGAGCAGCCCCATCTCGAAGCTGAGGACCGTGCCGGAGACCGCGCCGATGGCGAAGAGCACCGCCGACACCTTCGCCCAGCGGCGCGCGAGCTCGAGCGCCACCGGGTCCTCACGCCGGATCCCCCGCAGGTGCATCACGAAGATGATCGCCGGGAAGGCGACGCCGAAGCAGGCCAGGATGATGTGCCAGCCGAGCGACAGGGCCATCTGCTGGCGGGCCGGCATCAGCCCCGCGGGCTCGGCCGCGGTGGCCACGAGGGACTGGACGGTGTCGACGAGCGCGGGACTCAGCACCCCTCCACGTTGACTCGCCGAACGCCGGATCACCAGCGATTGTGAAAACTTTCACAATCGCTGTGAGGGACTACGCGCAGTCGCGACAGACGAGCGGGTCCTCCGAGACGCGCGCGCTGCGGTGGTGGACGAGGAAGCACACGCTGCAGGTGAACTCGTCGTCCTGCTTCGGGACGACCTCGATGCTGAGCTCCTCGTTGGACAGGTCCGCACCGGGCAGCTCGAAGGACTCGGCAGCCTCGGTCTCGTCCTCGTCGATCTTGCCGGAGCTGGTGTCCTTGTCGGTCGCAGCGAGGCGGAGAGCCTCGAGGCTCTCCTCCTTCTGCTCCTCCTCGCTCTTGCGCGAGGCGTCGTAGTCAGTAGCCATGGTGGGAAGTTGGTCCTATCCGTCGGGGCGAGCGCATTCTGTCGTACGCAGGAGGGTGGGCAGTGCCCTGTCCACCGATGACCGGTCCACCAGCAGCTGCTCGCCCCAGCCCGAGACAGAGTCAGAGGCGGCCTCCCGGATCTCTCCGGAAAGCCGCCTCTGACCTGCTGTGTGCACTTTGTAGCGGGGGCAGGATTTGAACCTGCGACCTCTGGGTTATGAGCCCAGCGAGCTACCGAGCTGCTCCACCCCGCGTCGGTGAACAGAACATTACAGGTGCGGCGGGGAGGGCCCAAATCGGGGTCAGCCGGCCAGGCGGACGGCCTCCTCGATCAGCGCGCGACCCTCCTCCATCAGCCGGGCCCACTTCACGCTGTTGCCGCTGCGCTGCGCCTCGTCGGCCTGGGTGAACTTCTCCTCGGCCTGCTGCAGCAGGTCACGGATCTGGGCCTGGGTGCCACCCGGCGCCGGGGTCGTCGGCTCGGCCGTCGGGGACTCGGACGGCGACGCGGTCGGCGTCTCGGTCGGGGTCTCGGGCGACTCCGGATCGGTGCTCGACCCACCACCGGTGAGCGAGTCCTCGATGGCCGACGCGAGGCTGGTGCCGATGCCGACGTTGCCGTTGTAGGAGACCAGCACGAACCGGAGGATCGGGAAGTTCGACGCTCCGTCACGCCGGGTGTAGACCGGCTGGACGTACATGAACGAGTTGCCGATCGGCACCGTCAGGAGGTTGCCGGGCACCCGGTCGGCGTCACCGGTCGTGTACGGCAGCAGCGCCGCGCTGACGTCCTCGTTGGTGGCGAACGTGTTCGCGATCTGCAGCGGTCCGCCCGTGGGCTCGTTGGGCAGCTGCAGCACCGACACCTTGCCGTACTCGTCGCTCGTGGCGTCGCTGTTGACCGCCATGTAGGCCGCGAGGTTGTTCTCCTTGTCGCGCGGCACGTAGACCGAGGTCAGCGACCAGGTGTCGCCCTCACCGGTGTCGGTGAACAGGCGGTAGGGCGGCTGCAGGCGGCTGTTGCGCTGCGGGTCGCTCGGCACCTCCCAGCGGCTGGAACCCTCGAACCACGCCGACGGCGAGGTCTCGTGGTAGCGCTGGAACTGGTAGCGCTGGGCCTTGAAGAAGTCCTCGGGGTAGCGCAGGTGCTCCATCAGCGCGTCGGGGATGTCGCCCTTGGGCTGGACGACGTCGGGGAAGACCGCCTCCCACGCGTTGAGGATCGGGTCCTCCTCGTCCCACTCGTACAGGTTGACCGTGCCGTCGTAGGCGTCGACCGTGGCCTTCACCGAGTTGCGCAGGTAGTTGATCTCGTCGGTCGGGAGGGTCTGGAAGCCGGTGTTCTCCTGGAGCGAGTCGTCGGTCATCGTCTCGAGCGACTCCCGCTGCGACAGCGGGTACTTGTCGGTGACGGTGTAGCCGTCCAGGATCCACTGGATCCGGCCGTCGACGACTGCGGGATACGGGTCGGAGTCGACCGTCAGCCACGGAGCGACCTTCTCGACCATCTGGCGCGGATTGCGGTCGTAGAGGATCTTGGAGTTGTCGTGGACGCGGCTCGACAGCAGCAGGTTGGGCTCGCTGAACTTCACGGCGTAGAGCAGCTGCGTGAACACGTTGCCGATCGGCACGCCGGCCTTGCCGGTGTAGGTGGTGGCGACGTCCTCCTCGCTGCGGTCACCGCGCGGCAGGTCGAACTCGACGGCCTTCCCGTCCGGGTCGAGGCCGACGATGCTGTAGGACGGGCTCTGCTCGCCGAAATAGACGCGCGTCTCGTAGCCGTCGGGTCCGGCGAGCCGGGAGAGGGTGTCCTCGTCGGCCTCCGCGCCCTCCGCCCACTGGATCCCGGTCTGCTGCGAGGAGTCGTCCTCGGGGCGCTGGTTGGCGAAGGCGGCGATGACGCCGTTGCCGTGGGTGTAGGCGGTGTGCAGGTTCGACCAGTTCTGGTCGTTGGCCGCAAGGCCGCTCTGGTCCAGCTCGCGCACGCCGAGCACGACGGCGCGGTCAGTGCCGTCGATCTCGTAGCGGTCCACGTCGAGCACGTTGGGCACCGAGTAGTACGCGCGCACCTGCTGCTGCTGCTCGAAGATCTCGCTGACGATCTGCGGGTCGACGAGCGGGATGCCGCTCGTCATCCCGTCGAGCGCCTCGAGCCGGCCGTCCTCGACCACGCCGGTGCCGCTGAGGTTGCGCACGTCGATCTGGTCGAGCTGGTAGGCCGCACGCGTCGCGTCGATGTTCTCCTTGATGTAGGGACCCTCGCGGTCGGGGACGTTGGGGTTGACCCGGATCGCCTGCACGACCGACGGCACGATCAGGCCGAGGATGATCGCCGACAGCGCGAACAGGGCCACGCCGACCGACGGCAGCAGCCACGTGCGGCGCCAGATGTTGGCGAGGAAGAGCAGCGCGCACACCACGGCGATGCCGGCGAGGATCTCCTTGGCGGGCAGCACCGCCTTCGCGTCGGTGTATCCCATGCCGGTGAAGATCGATCCCGAGTTCGTGACGAGGTCGAAGCGGTCGAGCCAGTAGTCGACGGCCTTGGCGAGCACGAAGACCGCGAGGAGCGCCGACACCTGGATCTGGGCGGCGCTGGTGAGCCGCTCACCCGGCCGCGCCGACAGTCGTACGCCACCGAAGAGGTAGTTCACCAGGACCGAGGCCAGCAGTCCGACGACCGCCACTGCCATCACGAAGTCGACGACGTAGTGCCAGAACGGCAGGTCGAAGACGAAGAACCCGACGTCCTTGTTGAAGTACGGGTCGGTGGTCCCGAAGTCCTGGCTGTGCCGCCACAGCGAGTAGTTGCGCCACTGCCCGGTCGCCGAGCCGCCGGCGAAGAGGCCCATGACGATCGCGGCTCCGGCGATGACCCACGTCATCCGCGGGGCGAGCAGCTCGCGGTAGCGGTCCAGCCCGTCGTCGGGCATGCCGGGCATCCCCGGCCACAGCACCGGACGGAAGCGGTAGGCCAGGGCCATCGTGACCGCCACCGTGGCGGCCATGAGGCCGGCGAAGACGAAGAACAGCCCGATGCGCGTCAGCAGCAGGGTCGTGAAGACCTCCCGGTAGCCGACGGAGTCGAACCAGAGCCGCTCGGTCCAGAACGACGCGAAGCCGCTGAGCACCATGAAGCCGAGGACCAGCACGATCGCCGTGATGACGAGCGCGCCCGGGCGGCGCGAAGCCGTGGGCGGTCGCTGGCCGGTGGGTCGCTGGGGGCCGTCGGGGCCGCTGCCGGCGCTCGGTCGGTCGAAGGGATTGCTCATGCCTGCCCCTGCTCGGGAGTGTCGGTGAAGGTGGCGTGGAGGAGGTCGAGGAGACCGGGCACCAGCTCGGTGCCGTTGACGACCGACTGCTCGTCGTCGTGCGCGCGCAGCCGCAGGGCGCAGTACGACGCCCCGGCGCGGGTCACGCCGGCCACCATCCGCACCTCCTGGCGGTCGGGGTGCTCACGGGCGAACAGCTCGGCCGCGGTGGGGTCGTCGGGAATGTCGTCGTCGACGTCGGGCGGGAGCACCAGCCGCTCGATGACCGCCGCACAGCCGGTGACGCTCTCGGGCCAGGCGATCGTGTGCAACGCCTCCTCGAGGGCCTGACCGGGCGGGAGGCCGTCCTGCTCGATCGAGGTGAAGGAGCCGTCGTCGGCGGGACCGTCGATGGACATCGCAGCCGCCAGGGCGGGCTCCTGCGCGACGAGCGCGGCGGTGTCCACCAGCGCGTAGAGGCGGGCCGGCTGGTCCCAGCCGTCCTGGGCGACGTGCGCCTCGATCTCCAGCACGGCCGCAGCCAGTGCCGGGTCCTCCGGCAGGGCGTCCGCGCCAGAGGGGTCGGGTGCGTCGGTCGTCATGAGGCAGTGTCCTTGCAGCTCGGGAGCGGGGCATCGGGGTCGGCGACCCAGTCGGCCAGGGTCTCGACGGCGCGGTGCATCGTGGTGGCCCTGGCGAGGCGCATGTCGCCGGTGTCCACTCCCCCGATGCCGTCGCAGTTGTCGGCCGGGACCAGGAACAGCTCGGCACCGGCGTCGCGGGCGGCGGCGATCTTCTGCTGGATGCCGCCGATCGGCCCGACCTTCCCCGACGGGGTGATCGTGCCCGTGCCGGCGATGTCGGCTCCGTCGGTCAGGGAGCCGGGGGTGAGGGTGTCGTAGATGGCGAGCGACATCATCAGGCCGGCGCTCGGCCCGCCGATGCGGTCGGGGATGTTGACGCTCACCCGGTAGGGGAAGTCGAAGCCGACCCCGGGCGTGAAGCCCACCCGGTAGGCGCCGTCGTCCATCTCCTCCGGCGTGACCTCGACGGTCATCCGCTTGCCGTCGCGGCGTACGACGAACGGGACGGGCTCCCCGCGCGGCGCGCCCTCGATCGCGTCGAGGACGTCCTGCGCCTCGGTGATCTCGGTGTCGCCGACCCGGATCAGCACGTCGCGGACCTTCAGCTCGCCGTCGGCGGGCATGCCCGGGGTGACGTCGACGATGTCGACGATCGGGTCGAGCTTCTCGCCGAGCTCGGTGAGCGCGGCCGCCACGGCGGTGTCCTGCGAGGAGACCATCGCCCCGGCGGACTCGCGGTCGTTGGACTCGTCGGTCTCCTCGGGCGCGTAGACCGAAGACTTCGGCCAGACCGCGTCGTCGTCGGAGTAGTAGGCCTTCAGCAGCTCGACGAGGTTGACCGCCTCCTCCGGGGTGCTGACGAAGACGGTCGTCATCCGCAGCTCGCCGTCGTCGTAGTAGGCCTTGTGCCCGGTGACCTGCACGGTCTCCTGGCCGTCGGCCTTCGCGAGGATGTCGACGGTGGGTCCGGGCTGGTAGATGACGTAGGGCAGCGGCACGAAGAACGTGATCCCCCACAGCACGGCCAGCAGGCTCAGTGCGAGCAGCCCCGCCCTGGTCCGCTGACTCATGGGCGCAACTCTCTCAAATGCACGCAACTGGTCGGCTCAGGAGGGGCCACGGGTGTGACGGGGGCGCACGGCGATGCCCGTGCTCCGGTCACGCGCCGGTGCGGACGTACGCCGCGTCCCGGCCGGGAGCTCCTTGCCGAGGGCCTTGCCCAGCCGCTCGACGGCGACGTCGCGGTCGACCTCACCGCGGCCGTCCCGACCGACCCAGGAGACCCACACCATCGCCAGGACCGTCACGACCACGGCGGGCGCGAGCCAGAGCAGGATCTCCACGCCGCGAGCCTAGGCGTCCGTCGTACGACACCACGGCAGGCGTCACGGCGTGCCGACCCACTCCTCGCTCTGGTCGTCGAAGACCTGGTGCTTCCAGATCGGCACCTCGGACTTGAGCGTGTCGATCAGGTCGCGCGACGCCGCGAAGGCGTCGCCGCGGTGGGCAGCGGTCGTGGCGACGACCACGGCGAGGTCGCCGATGCGCAGCTCGCCCACCCGGTGCACGGCCGCAACGCCCCGGACGTCGTGGGCGTCGGCCACCCGGCGGCAGACCTCCTCGAGGCGCTCGAGCGCGGTCGGGTGGGCGGAGTAGTCGAGGGCGGTGACGCCCTTGCCGCCGTCGTGGTCGCGCACCTGCCCGACGAACAACGTGAGCCCACCGGCCCCGTCGTCGCCGAGCGCGTCGACGACCTCGGTCACGTCGAGCGGGGTGTCGCGGATCGCGACGAGTCGTACGAGGTCGGACGGGGCATCGGTCACGCGGTGAAGTGTAGGACCGTCGGCTGGGCGCGGTGGGTACGGTTGGGCACATGGGCCCCGACGACGAGAACCCCTCCGACAACCCCTTCAAGGGCACGCCCTTCGAGCAGATCTTCTCGCAGATGGGCGGCCTCGGTGGCGCGGGCGGCGGCATGCCCGACCTCAACTCGCTGATGGCGCAGATGCAGTCGTTCTTCGCGCCGCACGACGGTCCGATCAACTGGGAGACCGTCATCGACCTCGCCCGACGCACCGCCGCGCAGGGGCCCGACCCGACCGTGACCTCGGCGCAGTCCAGCGCGGTCGCCGACGCCGTACGCCTGGCCGACCACTGGCTCGACACCACCACCGAGTTCCCCTCCGGCGTCACCACGACGGCCGCGTGGTCGCGCGCCGAGTGGATCGTGGAGACCATCGACGTGTGGAAGGTGCTCGTCGAGCCGATCGCCGGCTCCGCCACCGCCGCGCTGAGCCAGGCGATGCCCGAGGAGATGCGCCAGCTCGCCGGACCTCTGATCGCGATGCTCGGCCGCGCCAGCGGCGCGATGGTGGCCAACCAGGTCGGCAGCGGGCTCGGCGCCCTCGCCGGCGACGTCCTCAGCGCGTCCGACATCGGCCTCCCGCTCGGCCCGACCGGCAAGGCGGCACTCCTGCCCACCAACGTCGAGGCGTTCGCGGCGGAGGTGCCCGACGTGACGGCCGACGACGTCCTGCTCTACCTCGCGCTGCGCGAGGCCGCCCACCAGCGGCTCTTCGCCGGCGTGCCGTGGCTGCGCGACCACCTGATCAGCGCGGTCTCGGAGTACGGCGCCGGGATGGACTTCGACACCTCCGGGATGGAGTCCAAGCTCCGCGACATCGACGTCTCCAACCCGGCCGCGATGCAGGAGGCGCTGTCCGGCAGACTGTTCGACCCCGAGCCGTCGGCGGCCCAGAAGGCCGCCCTCGAGAAGCTCGAGGTCACCCTCGCCCTCGTGGAGGGCTGGGTCGACGAGGTCGTCAGCCAGGCCACCGCCGAGCGGATGCCCGCCGCGGCCAAGCTGCAGGAGACCGTACGACGGCGGCGTGCCGCCGGCGGCCCGGCCGAGCAGACCTTCGCCACCCTCGTCGGCCTCGAGCTGCGGCCGCGCCGGCTGCGCGACGCCTCCGTGCTGTGGGGGTCGCTCCGCACGCGCCAGGGAGCCGAGGCCCGCGACGGCGTCTGGATGTCACCGCACCTGCTCCCGACCGCCGCCGACCTCGACGACCCGCTGGGCTTCCGCGAGGACTCGGTCGACCCGGGCGCGCTCTCCGAGGACGAGTTCGATGCCGGGCTGCGCGACCTGCTCGACGGCGGCGACAGCAGCGAAGGGCCCGCCGAGCGGTGACCCTCCACGCCGACGCCCGTGCCGTGCTGGCCGGGTGGGAGCCGCCGACGCCCCGGGACGCGCAGCTCCGCGACCGCTTCGTCGCGCTCCTGGACGCCGAGCCCGACGCGATGACCCGCGCCTGCCTGCCCGACCACCTCACCGCGGGCACGATCGTGCTTACGCCCGAGGCCGACGCGGTGCTGCTCAACCACCATCGGAAGGCGGACGGGTGGTTCGCCTTCGGTGGTCACTGCGAGCCGAGTGACACCACCCTCGCCGGCGTCGCGCTGCGCGAGGCGCACGAGGAGTCCGGGCTCGCCGACCTCGACTTCGACCCGGTGCCGCTCGACCTCGACGAGCACGAGGTGCACTTCTGCTCACCCGGCACGGTGGTGCACCACCTCGACGTACGGTTCCTCGCCACGGCGCCGCGCGACGCACGCCACGCCGTCAGCGAGGAGTCGCTCGACGTGCGCTGGTGGCCGGTCGACGCGCTGCCGGAGATCTACCCCGACATGCGGCGGCTGATCGGGGATGCGGTCGCGCGACTGCGCCCGAGCGACTAGTTGCTGGCGAGGCCCGACGGCGGGTTGTAGTGCACGCCGCCAGACCCTGGATCGGCGTCTACGTATACCGTCGTGCTCCCGTTCTGGCTCCGCTGGAACGTGAAGACAGAGCTCAGCGTCCCCGGGGGAGGTCCCGACGAGATCTGCGAGCCCGTCCGCGTGAAGGTCACCGTCCCGGCAGTCGTGTTGATCGCCGTCTGGCTCCAACCGCTGTTGGTGGCGGGGACAGTGGCAGCGGAGGTGAGGCCGGGAACGGTGAATGTGATCGTGAGATCAGTCGTCGCGGCGGTGCCGTTGTTGATCAGGTTGATCGTGGCGGTCAGGAACTGGTTGCCACCGGTCGCACGCACGACGGAGCCGTTGCTGGTCGACAGGTTGGCCCCCGACGCTGCAAACGCGGGCGCAGCACTCGCCACGGCGATCGCAGGCACGGTCCACGCGCCGGCGCGCACGACTTGACGGCGGCTCGGAGTAGTTCCGGTCACGACGAGATCCCCACGTTGCACAGAAGGCCGGGCCTGCTGACGCCCCCGGTCGGTCTGGACCAGATTAGGTTCTGGATCGTTCAACTACTCCGGCCTCACGGGAACCTCCGGGAGACCTTGAGGCCACCGTTGCCAGGGCGTGGAGAACTACTCGGGATCGACACCCGGGGGCGGCTCGAGACGGGCCCCGGTGGAGAATCCCTCGAGGTAGCCCTTCGCCTTCTCGGCCTTCGGGTAGCGGTCGACCCAGGCCCAGAACTCGGCCGTGTGACCGGCCTCGAGCAGGTGCGCCAGCTCGTGCACCAGCACGTAGTCGACGACCCAGCTCGGCATCTGCTGGAGCCGGTCGCTGAGCCGGATCGTCCGGTCGCCCGGCGTGCAGGAACCCCAGCGGGCGTGCTGGTTGGTCACCCAGCGCACCGAGGCCGGAACCGCGAGCCCGCCGAGGTAGAGGTCGTTGAGGGTCGCGGCACGCGCGACCAGGTCGTCGTCGGAGCGCAGCTTGCGCCGCTCCTGCCGCTCGATCCGCTTGACCATGTCGGCGACCCACGTCGCCTCGTCGCGCTTGCTCATCGTCGCCGGGATCAGCACCACGATCCGCTCGCCGTCGCGGTAGGCCGACACGGTGCGCCGGCGGCGACGCGAACGGCGCACCTCCACCTCGGCGGTCGGCGACGACGAGCTCATGACCCGAACCTAACCCTCGCCACCCACAGTGGACGCGCTGACGCGCTGGGCGTCAGAGCCGCGCGCCGGCCCACTCCAGGAGCCGGTCGCGCTCCCAGGTCGTGACGATCCGGTCGGGGTCGATGCCCGCCTCGGTGGCCCGGGCGGCGCCGTAGTCGAGCATGTCGAGCTGGCCGGGCGCGTGGGCGTCGGAGTCGATCGAGAACAGGCAGCCGAGGTCCCGAGCGAGCTCCAGCAGCCGGGTTGGCGGGTCGCGCCGCTCGGGGCGCGAGTTGATCTCGACCGCGACCCCCTCCTCGGCACAGGCGGTGAAGACGGCCTTCGCGTCAAACGTGCTCTGCGGCCGCACACCCCGGTTGCCCGTGACCAGCCGACCGGTGCAGTGGCCGAGGACGTTGGTGTGCGGGTTGCGCACCGCGCCGATCATCCGCTTCGTCATCGGCGCCGCGTCCATCCGGAGCTTGGAGTGGACCGACGCCACGCGGACGTCGAGGCGGCCGAGCATCTCGTCGGTCTGGTCGAGCGACCCGTCGTCGAGGATGTCGACCTCGATCCCCTTGAGGAGGGTGAAGGCGCCGCCGAGGTGCTCGTTGACGGCGTCGACGACGCCGAGCTGGCGGGTCAGCCGCTCGGCGCTGAGGCCGTTGGCCACCCGGAGCCGCGGGCTGTGGTCGGTGAGCACGAGGTAGTCGTGACCGAGCTCCATCGCGGTCATCGCCATCTCCTCCAGCGGCGACCCGCCGTCGGACCAGTCGCTGTGGGAGTGGAGGTCGCCGCGCAGCCGGGCGCGGAGCTCCTCACCGCCCGTCGCGAGCGGGCCAGCGGTCTTCTCGAGCTTGACCAGCCGCTCGGGGACCACGCCGTTGCACGCATCGGTGATCACCGCGGCGGTGCTGGGTCCGATCCCGGGGAGCTCGGTGAGCGTGCCGGCCTCGGCCCGGCTGCGTACCTCGTCCTCCGGCAGCGGCAGGATCGTGCGCGCGGCGTTGCGGAACGCCTCGATCCGCCGGCTCTCCTCGCGCTGGCGCTCCATGAGGAACGCGATCCGGCGCAGGGTGGCGACCGGTCCCCGGGCGGTCTGGTCGCTCACTTTTTCTCCTCCACAGGCACGCTCGCGCCGTACGCGCTGGTCACCCGCACAGTACGACGACCGCCCAGGCGTGTCGCCCACAGGGCTCTCCCCACCGCAGGCGCAGTCCTCCACGGGCGATCGAGCCCTCTGCACACCGCCTCCACAGCGTTGTCCACAGGCGTGGACGCCGCCCCGTTGACCGGCGCCGGTGCGCCTCCTAGCGTGCTCCCTCAGAAGGGCCCCACGGCTCCTCGACGTCAGCAGGGGAAGGCAGGCGTCGACGGCTGCGGGGCCCCTTCTTCGTTCCCGTGTGGCTAGCGGCCGCGGAACTGCGGCGCCCGCTTCTCCTTCGCCGCGGCGATCCCCTCCTGGAGGTCGGCCGTCGCGAGGGTCAGCGGCTGGGCGAGCGCCTCCCACTGCAGGGCGGACTCGAAGTCGCCGTGGCCACCGTCGGCCAGCGCGATCTTGGTGAGCCGGCTCGCGATGGGTGCGGTGGCGGCGATCCCGGCCGCCGTGTCCAGGACGTCGTCGAGGAACCCTCCGGGGTCGACCACACGCGAGACCAGCCCGAGCCGCAGCGCCTCGTCGGCCTCGACGACGCGACCGGTGAGGAGCAGGTCGCGCGCGTGGGCGGGGCCGACCACGTCGGGCAGCAGCCAGGTGCCCGCCATCCCGGCGTGCATGCCCAGCTTGTTGAAGGGCAGCCCGAGCTTCGCACCGGCGGCGGCGTAGCGGATGTCGCAGGCCAGCGCGAGGCACAGCCCTGCGCCGATCGCTGCGCCGTTGACCGCGGCGATGGTCGGCACCTCCAGCCGTCGGATCGAGAGCCAGGCCCGGTAGAACGGCAGCATCCGCGTCCGCAGCCGGTCGACGCTGGCGTCGGGCTCGCTGGCGATCCAGGACGTGTTGCCGCCCGAGCAGAAGGCACTCCCCTCCCCGGTGACCACGACCGCGCGCACGGACGGGTCGGCGGCGATCGCGTCGATCGCCGTGACCCACGACGAGGTCATCTCGTCGCTCATCGCGTTGCGCATGTCGGGGTTGTCGAGGGTGAGCAGCACGACCCCCTCGGAGGGCTGCTCGAGACGCAGGTGGGCAAGGTCGGAGAGGTCGGCGGGCATGCCCCGAGGGTACTGATCGGGCTGAGCGTGGAATCACCCGGTTTCACGCTCAGCGCGTGTGGTGCGTGAGCGTGGGCCACGCGTGGCGTAGGGTCGTCGACGGATCGCCGGCAACCGCCGGCTTTCCCCGGCGGGCTTCCCCTTCGACAACCCCGTCGCGACGACCAAGAAGAAACAAAGCAAGGAGGCCGTCATGGCGGAGACCTGGAGCGGTGAGTTCTACTGCGTCAAGTGCAAGGAGAAGCGCGAGGCGGAGGGCGAGATCAAGGTCAACGACAAGGGCACCAAGATGGCCAAGGGCGTCTGCCCGGTCTGCGGTACCAACCTGAACCGCATCCTCGGCAAGGCGTGAGACTCACCCCTTGAGCATCTAGCAGCGGCGTCACCCACCGGGTGGCGCCGCTGCTGCATTCGTGGCACGTGAATTCCCCTGTGCACGACGCTCCACGGCGGCTCTGCGTCTGGCACCGTCCGTGGCATGTCCCGCCCGCTCTCCCCCAGCCCGTACGCCGTCGGCCGGCGCGCCCAGCTCGACTGCCCGGCCGCGTGGCACACGCAGGTGCTGGCCGCCCTCGCGGTCGCCGGGATCGTCGTGGACGACTCCGCTCCCGTGGGGATCGCCCTCGCGCCCGGCCGTACGGTCTCAGCCGTCGTCGATGGCTGGAGCGTCGACTCGCTCCCCCACCTGCTCGTCGGCGTCACGCCGTGGGCGATCGAGGTCGGCCCGTGGGCGGCACCGGGCGTGGGTCCGTGCGCCCGGTGCGTCGCAGCGGCCGTGCTCGACGACCGCCCGACGACACCTGTCCCGGAGATGCCGCGACCGTTGCTCGCCCTGGCAGCCGGCGCGGCTGCGCGCGACCTCGCCGCCTGGTCGGCCGGGGAGCCGCCGCACACGTGGCTGACGTCGTGGCGCCACGACCACCACCCGCTGCCGGCAGAGCGACGGTGGGAGCGCCACCCCTACTGCGGGTGCGCCTGGTTCGACACGGCCTGACCCGCTCGGCACGGGCTCACCACCACTCGCTGTCGAGCTTGCCCTCCATCGCCCGCAGGTTCTCCCGCGAGCACGTGACGCAGAACCGCTGCTGACGACCGCGCTCGACGGCCGTCGTCCAGCTCAACGCCTCGGCCGCCGGCGCCTGGGTCCCGCAGTAGCTGCACGTGACGGTCTCGTCGTCGTTCACGCGAGCGACGCTACTCCCCGTCACACCCCGCCCGGGTGCGGAAATGCCGACGAGCCGGCACGTCGTCACCGTGACGACGTACCGGCTCGTGGTGCTCACCCGCGATCAGGGCGAGGGCTCAGATCGCGCGGGCGAGGGCGAGACGCGCCTGCTGCGCGGCCTGCTCGGCCTTGCGGCTCATCCGACGTGCCATGGCCAGCTGGTGGCCACGACGCATTTCGTGCGCCTCTCCCAGGCGCGCGGACATTTGCGCGCGTGCGAGTTCTTCATGCATGAGATTCATGTCGTTGCTTCCGTTTCGGTAGGTCTTCATGTCGGTCGTGATTCCTTGTGTTTCCTGAGTGGGAGGTGTGCGGTGGCGCCTACGCGGCGGCCCCGTCCTTCTGCTTCTGCTCGGCCGCGTGAGCAACCTGGTCGGACTTGCGGGGCCGGCCTCGCGGCCGCTTGCGCGGGATCACCACGCCCTGGAGGAAGAGCTCGCCTCCCCAGACGCCCCACGGCTCACGCCGCTCGAGGGCTCCGTCGAGGCACAGCGCCTGCACGGGGCAGTCGACGCAGAGAGCCTTGGCGTGCTCCACGTCCGCAGGGGACTCGGCAAACCACAGCTCGGCGTCGTTGACGCGGCAGGGCAGCAACTCCTCATCCACTCCGGCGGCTGCGTCGTGCAGTGCTCCCAGGGGTGCCTGGGTGGCGTCGGCAGCTCGGTTGCGGTCGAGAACGCTGATGGTCATGTGTATTCACCTCCTACTCGTTGACCTGATCGCGGGTGTTGATGGACTGGACAAACAGAAAAGCCGCGGATCCCGGTGTCGGGTTCCGCGGCCTGGAGGCTGCCGATGTAGGTGAGTCACCTATGTCGACGGACTCCAGGTAGGAGAACCCGGGAAATCGCCCTTGATCCGAACGATGGCGGCGTCGCCCTGGACAGCCACCACGCCGGCACCGAGTGCACGCGAGTGCGCGCAGGGGCGGCCGAGGGTGGACATGCCGAAGGACGGCGTCCAAGCCGTCATCGTCTTCGTGTAGTTCTCCATCAGGGCCACCTCCTTCGGGGCATAGGGCGCGGATCCTTGTCAGGGATCCCATGCGCGTGGGTTGTGAGAGGAACGCTAGACCCTGCTCCGCGTCAGGGGCAAACGATTTTGTGGGTATTACTTCAAAAAGTTTCCGGATTCATCCTTTGGACCCGTCGGCGACCAGCGCGAGCACCTCGTCGCCGTACTTGGTCAGCTTGCTCGGACCCACTCCGCTGATGGACCGCAGACCCTTCTCGTCGGCCGGGGTGTGCTCGGCGATGAGCTGCAGTGTCGCGTCGGTGAAGATCACGAACGCCGGGACGCTGTCCTGAGCCGCCCGGGCCAGGCGCCACTCGCGGAGCCGCTCGAACAGCGCCTCGTCGTAGGAGGCAGGGCAGTCGCCACAGCGGCCGATCTTCTTCTCCTGGGCACTCGAGAGGGGGCGTCCGCACTCGCGGCAGTGCATCGCCGCGCGGTTGCGCTTGCTGCGCTCACGGCGCTGCGTGGAGACGCCGGGCACCCCGTCGAGCAGGGGTGCGAGGAACGGCGACGCACCGCGGTTGCCGCGGCCGCCGGGCTCGCGGGCGCTCGCCCACGAGACGGTGAGCTCGTCGCGGGCGCGGGTCATCGCGACGTAGAGCAGGCGGCGCTCCTCCTCGACCTCGGCCGGGGTCTGCGCCTGCGAGATCGGCATCATCTTCTCGTGCATGCCGGCGACGAAGACGGCGTCCCACTCGAGGCCCTTGGCGGAGTGGATCGTGGCCAGGGTGACGGCGTCGGCGACCGGCGCGTGCTGCTCGCCGGCCCTGCGGTCGAGGTCGTCGACGAAGTCGCCGAGCGAGGCCTCGGGCTGCTCGCGCGCGAAGTCGATCGAGAGGTCGACGAGGGCCTGCAACGACTCCCAGCGGTTGCGCACCTCTCCCCTGCCCTCCGGCGGCTGGACGGAGTGGCCCATCTGCGACAGGACGGCGACCACCGCCTCGGCCACGGGTCCGGACGCCTCGCCGCTGCGCGCGGCACCGCGGACGAGGGTGATCGCCTGCCGCACCTCGGGACGGTCGAAGAACCGTGCCGCACCGCGTACGACGTAGGGCAGCCCGCGGGCGGCGAGCGCCTCCTCGAAGCGCTCGGACTGCGCGTTGATCCGGAGCAGCACCGCCATCCGGCTGGCAGGCATGCCCTGCGCACGCAGCGCGGCGACGCGGTCGGCGACGGCGTCTGCCTCGGCCACCTCGTCGGTGGCCTCGCGGAAGGTGATCTTCGCGCCGCCGGGTCGTTGGGCGACGAGCGCGACGCCTTGGCTGGCCGTGCCGGCCAGGAGCGTGTTGGCGCCGGCCACGACCTCGGGCGTGGAGCGGTAGTTGCGGACCAGCTCGACGCTGGTGGCCGACGGGAAGCGCGTGCCGAACTCGCGGAGGTAGCGCGCGTCGGCTCCCGCGAAGGAGTAGATCGTCTGGGCCGGGTCGCCGACGACGCACAGCTCGTCACGGCCACCGAGCCACAGGTCGAGCAGCGCGTGCTGGAGCGGCGAGACGTCCTGGAACTCGTCGACCACGAACCACTTGTACTGGCGGCGCACCTGCGCGGCGACAGCCTCGTTGTCGGCGAGCAGGCCGGCACCGAAGAGGAGCACGTCCTCCATGTCCATCCGGCCCTGGTCGCGCTTGACCTCCTCGTAGGCGCCGAACGCCCGCGCGACCACCTCGGGCTCGAGCCCGGCGACCGAGCGGCCGCGCGCCCTGGCCAGGGCGGCGTAGGAGTCCGGGGAGACGTTGCTGACCTTGGCCCACTCGATCTCGCTCGCGAGGTCGCGCAGGGTGGCCTGGTCGGTGGCGAGCCGCTGGCGGCGCGCGGCGAGGGCGAGCATGCCCAGCTTGGACTGGGTCAGCTCGGGGAGCTCACGCTGGTGGACGCGCGGCCAGAAGAACCGGAGCTGGCGCAGGGCGGCGGAGTGGAACGTCCGGGCCTGCACTCCGGGCGCACCCAGGGCCCGCAGCCGCTCGCGCATCTCGCCCGCCGCCCGCGTGGTGAAGGACAGCGCGAGGACCTCGGTGGGCGCGTAGACCCCGGTGGCGACACCGTGGGCGATGCGGTGGGTGACCGCTCGCGTCTTGCCCGTGCCGGCACCCGCCAGCACGCGGACCGGACCGCGCAGCGCCTCGGCGACCTGTCGCTGCTCGGGATCGAGCGCATCGAGCAACGTCGGCTCCTGGCGGGGGTGGGTGGACGAACGCGTCAACCCTATGCGCCGCGACCGACAGCCGGCCGGCCGCTCTCCACAGCCCGGACCCGGCCGACTGCGACCCGTCGCACGGGAATGCCCGCGCCGACGGCGTCGTTGGACCAGGCATGTCCGAGAACCAGTTCACGATGTTCACCACGCCGTGGTGTGGCTACTGCCACCGCCTCAAGAGCCAGCTCGATCGCGAGGGGATCACCTTCGACATCGTCGACATCGAGCAGCAGCCCGACGCGGCGTTCACCGTCGAGCAGGCCAACGGTGGGAACCAGACCGTGCCGACCCTTCTCTTCTCCGACGGGAGCACCCTGACCAACCCCTCCGTGGCTGCGGTCAAGGACAAGCTCGCGGCCCTGGCCTGAGGGCCGGGAAGCAACCGGGGTTAGCCTGACGTCGTGTCACTGCTGAACTCGATCGACCGCCCCCATGTCCTCACCGCGATCGAGACGTGGGACAAGGCCGGCGGATCCAACTACATGCTGGTACGCGGCGGCGTGTCGACCCACGTGCTGCTGCACGCCGGTCGGGAGTACGACGCGGCCGCGATCGTGGGCATCGCCCACGGACTCGCGACCGGCAACACGCTGACGCCTGCCGAGGTGCCGGGCGGCTCGGCCGGGGCGAGCAAGGCGCTGACGCGGCTGGGCTTCCAGATCCGCGACGACTCGCCGCCGGCTCCCCAGCGGGTCCCGGGAACGAAGGCGACGACGCCGCGCATGCCGCGGGCAGCAGCGGCGCCGCGCGCCACCCCGCGCCCCCGGGTCGCCGCGAGCGACCGGATCGTCGACAACCTGTGCCCCCGCTGCTTCATCGCGATGCCTGCCACGGGCATCTGCGACCAGTGCGACTGACCGGCTAGTCCCAGCCCGGCCCGTCCAGCGGGCGGCCGAACCACGACTCGATGAGCGATGACGAGATCGAGATGCCGCGCGGCACCACGAGCTCGCCGGAGCGGCCCGCCGCCTCGAAGTCGGCGCGCGTCCACCAGCGAGCCTCCTCGATCTCGGCGCCGTCCACGTCGATCTCCGTGCTGGTCGCACGCCCGATGAAGCCGAGCATCAGGCTGGCGGGCAGCGGCCACGGCTGGCTGCCGAAGTAGCTCACCTCGCCGACCCGTACGCCGACCTCCTCGTCGACCTCGCGGCGTACGGCGTCCTCGAGGGTCTCCCCCGGTTCGCAGAACCCGGCGAGCGTGGACCAGCGACCGGGCGGCCAGGCGCGGTTGCGGCCCAGCAGGATCGCCTCGTCGTCACCGTCCCCGTGGGTGATCGCCATGATCACGGCCGGGTCGGTGCGTGGGAACTGCGGACGGTCGCACTGCGTGCACCGCAGCTCGTGACCGGCGGCCCGGCTGACCAGGGTGCCTCCGCAGCGCGGGCAGAAGCGCGTCGCGTGGTGCCACTCGGCCAGCCCGATCGCGTGCATGACGAGCGGCGCCTGGTCCGGCGTACCGTCCGCCAGCAGCGTCAGCACGTCCCTCAGGGGCACCCACTCCGCCGGGTCGCCGGGAGCGTCCTCGGGCCTGACGATGACCGCGACGTGGACGGTGTCGTCCCGGTCGCCGAGGAGCACCAGCGTGCCGTCGGGCGCCTGGTCGGGCGAGACCCAGTCGACCGCGCCGTCGACGGGCCGGAGGCGGTTGCCGGACACCACCAGCACCCGCGTCGCGGGGTCGGACATCCGCTCGTCGAGCCAGTCCTGGTCCGTGCGGCGCAGACCGATGCGGTTGTGTGCGTGGGCCGACAGTGCGGCGTGCGGGAGGAGGCGCTCGGAGCTCACGCTTTCCCACGCTAGTCGGTAGCGTGCGCGGCGTGAGCACGCACATCGGCGCCCAGTCCGGCGACATCGCCTCCACCGTCCTCCTGCCCGGCGACCCGCTGCGGGCGAAGTGGATCGCGGAGACCTTCCTCGACGACGCCCGCTGCTACAGCGAGGTGCGCGGGATGTACGGCTTCACCGGCACGTGGAACGGCCAGCCGGTCTCCGTCCAGGGATCCGGCATGGGCCAGCCGTCGATGGCGATCTACGTCAACGAGCTGTTCAAGGACTACGACGTGCAGTCCGTCGTCCGGGTCGGCTCGTGCGGCGCGGTGACCGACGACGTCGCGGTCCGCGACGTCATCATCGCCTCCGGCGCCTGCACCGACTCCTCGATGAACCGCATCGCCTTCCACGGCCTCGACTACGCACCCGTCGCGGACTTCGGGCTGCTGCGCGGCGCCGTGGAGGCGGCCGAGGCACGCGAGGGTGGCTCGCCGTTCCACGTCGGCCTGATCTTCTCCAGCGACTCGTTCTACTCCGCCCGCCCCGAGCTCCTCGGCGAGATGGTGAAGTACGGCGTCCTCGGCGTCGAGATGGAGGCCAGCGGGCTCTACACGCTCGCCGCGAAGTACCGCCGCAAGGCGCTCGCGATCTGCACCGTCTCCGACCACATCGTCACTGGCGAGGAGACGACCTCGCAGGAGCGCGAGCAGACCTTCGGCGAGATGGTCGAGATCGCGCTCACCGCTGCCTTGGCCTGATCCTTCTCGGCCTCCGCTCCGTCCGCCTGGGTGGCGGCACACGACACCCGCTCCCGGCTGGGTGGCGGCACACGACACCCGCTCCCGGCTGGGTGGCGGCACACGACACCCGCTCCCGGCTGGGTGGCGGCACACGACACCCGCTCCCGGCTGGGTGGCGGCACACGACATCCCCCAAGGGCATTTCGCTGTCGTATGCCGCCACCCAACATCCCGGGGACTGTTCGTATGCCGCCACCCACCAACCCGGCACTGTCGTTCGCCGCCACTCACCGACGCACAGGGGCGCGGGGAGGTCGCGCCGACGGCTCAGAGGGCGAGCAGGGTCTCGAGCGCCGCGCGGTCGGGCAGGTCGGGGGGCTCGACAGTACGGCCGCTCCGGACGTAGTGGAACGCGGCGCGGACGTCCTCCAGCGGCGTGCCGGTGAGCTCAGACCACGCGAGACGGTAGAGGGCGAGCTGGAGGGGGTCGGAGGTCTCGTGGCGGCTGGTCTTCCAGTCGACGACGAGGAAGCCACCTGAGGGCTCGGTGTAGACCGCGTCGATCCGGCCGCGGACGACCTGGCCGGCGAGGACGAGCGCGAAGGGTGCTTCGACCGCGTGGGGCGCACGATCGCCGAACGGGCCGTCCTCGAACCGCTTGACCACCTCACCGAGGTCGGCCTCGTCGTCGATCCCGGCATCGGCGCGACCGGGCAGCTCGTCGGGCTCGATGAGCGCCTGCTGGCCGAACCGGTGCTCGACCCAGGCGTGGAACGCCGTGCCGAAACGGGCAGCGGGAGCGGGCGGTCGCGGCATCGGACGGGCGAGCTCGCGGGCGAAGGCCTCGGGATCGTCGCGCAGGCGCGCCACCGAGGTGGCGGACAGGCTGTCGGGGAGCTCGAGGTCGACGATCGCGGCACGCTCGGCCCGCGCCTCGGTGAGCAGCTGCGCGAGGTCCTCGTCCCACTCCGCGACCCGTGCGGCCTCGACCATGTCGAGGTCCTCGTCAGGTGCGGTCGGGTCGACGCGCCTGACGAGCTCGGCGGCGGCCAGCCGTCTGCTCGCCTCCTCCCCCGGGCCCGGCACGGGCCACGGGCGGGAGGGGTCGACGTCGTCGTTGGGGTTGGGCGACTTCGGCGGCGGCTTGTCCAGCCAGTGCTCGACCGGCTCGCCCCACTCCTCGAGCTGGTCGCGGACCACGGCCTGGTAGTCGGAGGGACCGAACGGCGTCGCCCGCTGGCCCCAGACGTAGGACGTCACCGAGAGGTGGTGCGCCGCGCGGGTGAACGCGACGTAGCCGAGGCGCAGCTCCTCCTCGGCGTCGTGGGCCTTGGTGGCGGCGCGGTAGGCGTCGAGCGCGCCCTTGTCGTGGCCGGTCAGCTGCGGCTGGTCGGCTCGGTCGCCCCGCAGCGGCGCCGGCAGGACCGCGGGTGAGGAGGTCCACAGGGTGCGCGAGCGGTTGCTCGGGAACTTCGTCTCGCCGACGCCGACGCAGAAGACGGACGACCACTCGAGGCCCTTGGCCCGGTGGACGGTGAGCAGCTTGACCGAGTCGGCGGCGGTCGGCGTCGCGACGTCGAGGCCGTTGCCCTGGTCGTCCTCGGCGGTGAGGTAGGCCAGTAGCGCCGGGAGCGTCACGTCGCCGTCGACGGACTGGAACTCCGCGACCGCCTTGACGAAGAGGTCGAGGTTGTCGCGGCGCGCCGCCGCGGCGGGCGAGGTCGCGGACGCCAGCTCGACGTCGACGCCGGTGGTGTCGATGATCCGGCGCACCACGTCGAGCAGCGGGTCGCCGACATGGGACCGAAGCCTGCGCAGCTCGGTGGCGAGGAGGGCGAAGCGGTCGAGCGCCTCGGCGGAGTAGGCCGCCTCGCCGGGTGACTCGACGGCGTCGCTCAGCGCGGGCAGCTCCGAGGCGTCGATCCCGTCGGCGATCTGGAGCAGGTGGTCGGCGACGGATGCGGCCTCCTTGCGGCCGCGTACGCCGGCGATCTCGGCCGCACGCATCGCCAGCAACCTCAGGTCGCGTGGACCGATCGCCCACCGCGGGCCGGTCAGCAGGGTGAGCATCGACGAGTTGGCCGTGACGTCGTGCATCAGCGTCAGGGTCGCCACGACCTCGGCGACCTCGGGCAGCCGGATCAGGCCCGAGAGGCCGACGATCTCCACCGGGATCCCGGCAGACGTGAGGGTGTCGTAGACCTCCTCGCCCTGCGCGTTGTCGCGGCTCAGCACGCCGATGTCGGACCACGCGGTCCCCGACTCGTGGACCTCGCGCACCGATGCGGTGAGCCACGCCAGCTCGTCGGACGCCCGCTCGAAGACGCGGGCCTCGACGCGGCCCTCCCCCGCGATCTCGGACGCGCGGAGCCGGGCGACCTTGTCGCCGTAGGCCGCGAGCAGCGGCTCGGCCAGCCGGTTGGCGACCTCGAGGATGCGGCGGTCCGAGCGGCGGTTGACCGTCAGCGGGAGCCGCCCGGCCTCACCGTCGGCGGCCGGGAAGGTCTCGGCGAAGTTGAGGATGTTGGAGACCGACGCGCCGCGCCACCCGTAGATCGCCTGGTTGGGGTCGCCGACCGCCATCACCGGGTGACCGCCGCCGAAGAGCCGGGCGAGCATGGTGGCCTGGGCGACGGAGGTGTCCTGGTACTCGTCCAGCATGACGACCTTGAACCGCGCCCGCTCGAGCTCGCCCACCTCGGGCTGGTCGTCGACGAGCCGGGCGGCGAGGGCGATCTGGTCGCCGAAGTCCATCAGCCCGAGGTCGGCCTTGAGGGTGCGGTAGCCGCGGACGAGCTGGAGCAGCTCAGCCCGGCGGTCGATCGCGTTGATCGCCTTCGCGGGCGGCTCGAGGTAGGTCTTGCGGGCCTTGCCGGCCTGCTCCTCGGCGATCGCACGCTCGAATCCGCGGCGTGCCTCCTCGTCGGTGCGGCGTACGTCGTCCTCGTCGACGAGGTGCTCGCTCATCGCGCCGTCGAGGGCGAGGAGGTTCTGGATGGCGGTCGCGGGATGGTCGGTCAGCAGCTCGATGTGGCCCGTGAACCGCTCGATCACCCGGGCGCCGAGCTGGTAGCGCGAGGCGTCGGACACGACTCTGGTGTCGGGCTCGTGGCCGATCCGCAGCCCGTGGTCGGTGAGGAGCGCGGCCGCGTAGGCGTGGTAGGTCGCGACCGTCGGCTCGAGGACGTCCTCGCCCTCGGCCACGACCGACCGGTCGAGCAGTCCGGCGGCGCCGAGCGCAGCCGTGACCCGGTGGCGCAGCTCGGCGGCGGCCTTGGTGGTGAAGGTCAGGCCGAGGACCTCCTCGGGACGGACCTTGCCGGTGGCGACCAGCCAGACGACGCGCTGCGCCATCAGGGTCGTCTTGCCGCTGCCGGCGCCGGCGACCACGACGGTCGGGCGGAGCGGGGCAGTGATCGCCGCCCACTGCTCGTCACTGGCGGCGTGCTCGGCTCCCATGAGGACCCGCAGGTCCTCGGGGGTGTCGATGCGGAGGGGCTCACGGGTGGGTGTGTCGCGCGGCTCGGTCACTGGACGGTCACGCTCCCGGCGCCCTTGGCGGGGCAGATGGCGACGAACGGGCAGTCGCGGCAGTGCTGGCCGGCCACCGCGGGGAAGGTCTCGTCCCGCACCAGCTGGGCGGCGCGGGCGAGACCGGCGCGCAGGACCAGGCGTTCGGCGCCGGCGTCGTCGTGGGCCGGCTGGGCCTGGACCTTGGCGACGGCGGACTCGTCGTCGATGCCGAGCTGCACCAGCTCGGCGCCGCCCGAGGCGACCGACCGGCCCGCCGCCTCGTCGACGGCGCCCGCATCCACGGCGTACTGGTAGAGGGCGAGCTGGAGGTTGGCCGCGACAGCAGGCCCGGTCGGCGCCGCGCGGGCGCTCTTGAAGTCGACGACGACCACGCGCCCCGCGTCGTCGATCTCGAGGCGGTCGGCGAAACCGGTGAGCATGACCGGGCGACCGTCGACGTCGACGACGCTCTGGAAGCGCTGCTCGGCGCCCAGGAACTCCCGCGGGTTGGTGGTGTGCCACTGGACGAAGCGGCCCACGGCCTTGCGGATCCGGGCGAGCTCGCGCTGGCGCGACCACGGGGTGCGGAACGCGAGCCGGTCCCAGATCGCCTCGACCTCGGCCATCAGCGGATCGACCTCGGCGGGCAGCTCGCCGTCGGCGACCCGCTCGGCGAGGGCGTGGAGGACCTGGCCGAGGTTGGCGGACTGGTGCACGGCCGACACCCCGCCGGCCTCGCGCTCGAAGAACCACTGGGCCGGGCAGACCAGGATCGACTCGAGCATGCTGGCGGAGATCGGGACCGGTCGCTCGGGGTCGCGGATCGGCTCGACCGACCGCGTCGCGCTCCGGGTGCCCCACCACGTGGACGGGTCTGCGGCCGGCACCAGCTGGCGGCCGTCGACCTCCTCTGCCGCGAGTGCGGCCAGCCGCCGTGCGGCGGCCTCACGCAGGGCGGGCGGCACGAGCGGGTCGGCGGCGTTGCGGCGGAGCTCGGCGACGAGTCCGCCCAGCGACAGCGGTCGCGGCGGGCGGCCGTCCTGGTGCTCGATCGTCACGCCCAGCTCCTCGAGGAAGCGGGACGGCTGCTCACCGTCGTCGTCGGGCGACTTCACCGCGCTCACGACCAGGCGGCGGCGGGCGCGGGTGCAGGCGACGTAGAAGAGCCGGCGCTCCTCCATCAGCAGCGCACGCGAGGTCACCGGGGGTACGAGGTCGGGGTGCCCGGCACCGTCGACGCCGATGCGGTCGGCGCCGAGCAGGGTCGTCCGACGACGCAGGTCGGGCCAGCCCTCCTGCTGGACGTGGGCGACGACGACGAGGTCCCACTCGAGGCCCTTGGAGCGGTGGGCGGTCAGCAGCCGGACGGCCGCGCCGCGGACCCCGCGCTCGGCGAGGGTGTCGGCCGGGAGCTGCTGGGCGACGACGCTGGCGAAGAACGCACCGACGCCGACGTGGTCGCGCTGGTCGACGGCGCGCGAGGCGAGCTCGAAGAGCGCGACGATCGCGTCGAGGTCGCGGTGGGCCCGCCGGGCGCCGGCGCCGGCGACGTCGACCTGGCGACGGAGCCGCTCGGGCCAGGACGTCGACGACCAGAGGTGCCAGAGCAGGTCCTCGACACCCGCCCGCTCGGTGAGCATCCGGGCGCCCTCGGCGAGCAGGTCGGCGAGGGCCGCGGCCCGCTCCACGTCAGGTCCCTCGATCCCGTCGAGGAAGCCCCGCTCGACCACGGCCAGCCGCAGCAGCTCGCGCGAGGTGCGGCGCGCGTCGGGGTCGGCCAGCTCCTTCTCGCGGGTGCGGAGGCGGCGGACGAGGGCGCGCAGGTCGGAGGCGTCGAGGCCGCCGAGGGGCGACAGGAGCAGCGACTCGACCCGACCGGGGTCGAGGTAGTCGGGTGAGTCGGGGTCGTCGTTGTCGAGGTTGACCACGGCACGCAGCGCGTCGAGGAGCGGGATGACGGCCGGGTCGCGGACGAGCGGCAGGTCGTCGGAGGCCACCTCGACGGGTACGCCTGCCGCGGCCAGCGCGCGGCGCAGGGGCGGGATGCTGGTGCGGCCCGACCGGACGAGGACCGCCATCCGCTCCCACGCGATGCCGTCCTCGAGGTGCGCGCGGCGCAGCAGGTCGGCCAGCCGCTCCGCCTCGGCCCGCTCGGTGTCGTAGGTGATCACCTCGACGCGACCGTCGCCCTGCGGGCCGGGGACGGCCTCCGGGGACAGGAAGGCGTCGCGCGCGTCCGCGCTGATGCTGCCGGTCAGCGTGAGCCGGGCCGCCACGCGACCGGCGGCGAGCAGGATCCGCGGACCGAAGCGTCGGGTGCGTCGCAGCACCACCACCGGCGCCGGAGTGCCCGCGCTCGTCGGGAAGGCGGCCGGGAAGTCGAGGATGCCCCGGACGTCGGCGCCGCGGAAGCCGTAGATCGACTGGTGCGGATCGCCCACGACGGTGAGGTTGCGGCCGTCGCCGGCCAGCGCCCGGAGCAGGGCGACCTGGCCGGGGTCGGTGTCCTGGTACTCGTCCACGAAGACGTGTGACCAGCGGGCCCGCAGCTCGTCGCGGTGGGTCTCGGCCTCGATCACTGCGCGGCGGATCAGGTCGGAGTAGTCGGTGGCGCCGAGGTTGTCGAGGACCGTGAGGTACTGCTCGAGGAACAGACCGGCGGCGATCAGCTCGGGCAGGTCGTGCTCGATGCCCAACGCGCGGAGACCGGCGGGGTCCAGCCCCTTCTCGCGAGCACGCGCCAGCACGGCCTGCACCTCGCGCACGAACCCGCGCGTGCCGACGGCCCGGCGCAGCTGGTCGGGCCAGACGACCGACTCCGGGTTGTCGCGGAGCAGCTCGCGCAGCACCACGTCTGCCTCCGGTGCGGACAGCAGCCGGATGGCGCCCTCGTAGAGCTCGGCCGGCGCGTACTTGCGCACCAGGGCGTAGGCGAAGGAGTGGAACGTCGAGCACGAGGAGGCGGCCGTCGTGCGCGCGACACGTGCGGTCACCCGGTCGCGCAGCTGCTCGGCGGCCTTGCGGGAGAAGGTGAGGGCGAGCACCGCGTCGGGCGAGGCGCCACGGTGCTCGATGCGGTCGACGATCGCCTCGACGAGGGTCGTCGTCTTGCCGGTGCCGGGACCGGCGAGGACGAGGAGCGGGCCGCCCTCGTGGTCGACGACGCGCTGCTGGTGCTCGTCGAGCTCGGGCACCACGACCGAGCGGTCGGGGGCCACCAGCCGGTAGCGGGTCGTCGTACTCACAGGCGACACCCCATCACGCGGGACCGACAGTTGGCTGCCGGCCCCGCGGAGGGTGGTGGATCAGGACAGGTCGACGATCGCGGCGACGGGGCCGCCGCCCTCGGGACCCTGGTGGGCCGCGGAGACCGACACGAAGACGGCCGGGTCACCCGTGACGGCGGCGGTGACGCCGCCGACGCACGCCTTGATCTGGCGGTGCCAGTGCACGTCGGAGTCGTCGAGCATCGCGTTGCGGCGCCCGCGGACCATGCCGTCCTGGCTGGCCTCGCACTTGAGGAAGACGTTGACGAGCCGGCCGTCGAGGTCGTCGGTGCGGGGGCGCTCGGGCAGGTCGAGGCCGGCGGAGCGGATCGCCTCCCAGATGCCGTCGGCGTCGAGCGCGTCCTTCATCACCGAGTGGCCGATGCGGTACTTGCCGCCGACGCCCAACGCGTTGCCGACGACGACGATCTGCGCCTGGTCGAGCTCGACGCCCGAGGAGCAGGACGCCACCGAGGAGAACAGCTCCCGGTTGTGCATGACGTCGGCGTCGGTGGGCATCTCGATCTCGCCGAGGGCGACGGCGATGCCGAGGCCGGTGGTGCCGTTGGAGAGGTCCATCGACTCGTGGGTGTGCTCGGTCCACACGGTCTTGCCGCGCGACTTGGCGTCGCGGATGGTGTGGATGGTCAGCAGCGGGGTCTTGGTCTGCACGTAGTGCACGTCGGCGGGGTCGGTGATCCCGGCGCGCTCCATCGCGACCTTCACACCGGCGGCGACCTTCTCGATCATCGCGACGTAGCCGATCTCCTCGGGCAGGAGCGGCTCGCTCATCGCGAAGCCGGCGGTGAGCCGCATCTCCTCGCGCGACGGGTCGTCCTCGGGCACGTCGGTGGTCGCGAAGATGGTGGCGTGGGGGCTGATCACGCCGTCGGTGCCGCCCGACCACACGATCGGGACGCCCTTGACCTGCTCGGGGTCGGCGCCCTTGGCGACGAGCGCCTCGCGGAAGGCGCGGTCGGCGATGATCCGGGTGTAGTCGTTGACGCCGCCGTTGCCCTCGGTCTTGCCGATGATGGCGAAGACGCGGTCGGCCGCGATGGTGCCCTCGTCGATGAGCTTGGTGAGCTCCGAGGCGTCGGCGACCGAGTGGATCGGGACCTTGCGGACTTCGATGGCGCTGGGCATGCGGTTTCCTTTCGGGACGGGTCAGGCGGGTACGACGACGGTGCCGGCGTCGCCGGCGACCGCTGCGGTGATCTGGTCGAGGCTGGTGATGACGCCGGTGCGGCCGGTGGTCTCGACGAACCGGCAGACGGCGTCGACCTTGGGCCCCATCGAGCCGGACGCAAAGTGGCCCTCGTCGGCGTACGCCCGCAGCTCGGCGACGGTGAGGCGGCCGAGCGGCTCGGCGTCGGGACGGCCCCAGCGGACGACGGCGTGGGGTACGTCGGTGGCGATGACGAGGACGTCGGCGCCCGTCGTGTCGGCGAGGAGCGACGCGCCGAGGTCCTTGTCGATGACGGCCTCGACACCGACGAGCGAGCCGTCGGGACGGCGTACGTGCGGGATGCCGCCACCCCCGTTGGCGATCACGACGAAGCCGGACTCGATCAGCGCGAGCACGGCCGGCGCGTCGAGGATCTCCCGCGGCTCGGGCGAGGCGACGACGCGGCGCCAGCCCTTCTCACCGCGGTCCTCCCAGGTCTCGCCGTGGCCCATCAGGACCTTGGCCTCGGCCTCGGGGAGGTGGCGGCCGATCGGCTTGGTGGGCGTGGTGAAGCCCTCGTCGTCGGCGTCGACGAGCGTGCGGGTCACGACCGCGGCACTGCGGCGGTCGACCGACCGGACGGCGAGCTCGCGGTCGAGCGCGTCCATCAGCACGAAGCCGAGCGTGGCCTGCGTCTGCGCACCGCACCAGTCCAGCGGGACGGGAGGTACGACGGCCGCGGCCAGCTCGTTCTTCACCAGGAGGTTGCCGACCTGGGGACCGTTGCCGTGGGTGATGACGACCTCGTGGTCGTGCTCGAGGAGACCGGCGACCGCGGCCATGGCGACCTGGGCGGCGGCGATCTGGTCCTCCGGGCGCGCGCGGCCGTCGGCGTTCGTCATCGCGTTGCCGCCGAGCGCGAGCAGGACCCTCATGGCGCAACCGTAGTGATCGCGGCCACTCCGTCCCCACGGCAGATTCGGCCAACGACAGAGGGTTTCGCTGGCAATACTTGATACTGGGCCGATGGGCGTGCGCAACTACCTCGTCGAAGGCGTCTCCTGTGCGGGCAAGACGACGGTGGCCACCGAGCTCGAGCGCCGGGGACACCACGTCGTGCACGGGGACCGGGTGCTGGCATACCAGGGCGACCCCATCACCGGCGAGCCGCTGCCCGGCCACGTCCACGAGCACCACGTGTGGGACGTGGCCGAGGTGCGGCGGATCGTCGCCGACCACGGCACCCCGGCGACGTACTTCTGCGGCGGGTCCCGCAACTTCGCCCGCTTCATCGACCTCTTCGACGAGGTCTTCGTGCTCGAGCTGGACGAGGCGACCCTGGTCGAGCGGCTCGCGGCCCGGCCGGCGGACGAGTGGGGCGGCGACCCGGAGGAGACGGCGCTGGTGCTGCGGCTCCACAGGTCCCGCGAGGACATCCCCGCCGACGCCGTCCCGATCGACTCGACGCGGCCACTGGCCGAGGTCGTCGACGAGATCGAGCGGCTCTCCCGCTAGCGGCCGCCCGCGACCCGCAGCGTCGTGCCGGTGACGTAGGACGCCTCGTCGGACAGCAGCCAGGCGACGGCGTTCGCCACCTCGTCCGGCAACCCCGCGCGACCCAGCGGGACGAGCGGTCCGACCCGCTCAACGCGGCCCGGCTCGCCCGCGTCCGCGTGGATGGTGGTCTCGATGATGCCCGGCGCCACACCCACCACCCGGACGCCGTCGCCCGCCACCTCCTGCGCGAGGCCGAGGGTGAGCGCGTCGACACCGGCCTTGGCGGCGGCGTACTGGACGTACTCCCCCGGCGAGCCGATGGTCGCGGCGCCGGAGCTGATGTTGACGAGCACCCCGCCACCGCCACCGTGCGAACGGCCGAGGGCACGGACGGCCGCGCGCGCGACCAGCAGCGCCGAGGTGAGGTTGAGGTCCACCGTCGCGCGTACGACGTCGGGTGGGGTGTCGGCGAGCGGGCCGACGTGCAGCGTCGCGCCGGCGTTGTTGACCACACCGGTCAGGTCGCCGGCCTCGGCGAACAAGGAGTCGATCCCGGCGTCGGTGGTGAGGTCGCCACGCACCGTCGTGCACGAGACGCCGAGCTCGCGGCACGCCGACGCCGTCCGGTCCGCGGCCGACTCGTCGCGGGCGTGGCCGAGCACGAGGTCGTGCCCGTCGGCGGCGAGCCGCCGGGCGACCGCAGCGCCGATGCCGCGGGTGCCGCCGGTGACCAGGGTGCGCATGGGAGGTGTCTACCTCACCCGAGGGCGAAGTAGCGGAGGTAGACCCAGCCCCACGCGACGACCAGCGTCATCACGGTCACCTGCACGCCGTACTTCGTGAAGCCCCAGAAGCTGATCGGCTCCCCCGCCTTCGCCGCGATCCCGAGCACCACGACGTTGGCGCCGGCGGCGACCGCGGTGGCGTTGCCGCCGAGGTCGGCGCCGAAGACGAAGGCCCACCACAGCGGGCTGTCGGCGCCGCTCGCACCCGTCGTGGCGACCATCTCCTCGACCACCGGGACGGTCGCGGTCGTGTAGGGGATGTTGTCGACGAACGCGCCGATGATGCCCGAGCCGAACAGCAGCGCCGTCGCACCGAGCAGCTCACGGTCCCCCATCGCCCCGGCCGCCCACGCGCTGATCGCCCCGATGACGCCGACCTGCACGAGTGCGCCGACGAGCACGAAGAGGGCCATGAAGAACGCAAGGGTGTCCCACTCGACCTCCTCGAGGAACTCCTCGGGCTCGGTGCGGGAGACGAGCACGGTCGCGCCGGCGCCCATCATCGCGACCACGGACGGGTCGAGGTGGAGCACGGTGTGGAGGCTGAAGGCGATCATCACCAGGACCAGCACGACGAGCGAGCGACGGAGCATCCGGACGTTGGTGATCGCGTCCGCCGGGCGGAGGTCGTCGAGCCCGTGCACGTTGCCCATCCGCGTGAGGTCCTTGCGGAACAACCACCGGGCCATCACCACGAAGAGCACCAGCAGGATGACGGTCAGCGGCAGCGAGTGGACGAGGAAGTCGGTGAAGCTCAGCCCTGCCCGGCTGCCGATGATGATGTTGGGCGGGTCGCCGATCAGCGTCGACATCCCGCCGATGTTGGAGGCGAGGATGAGGGAGATGAGGTACGGCGCCGAGGGCAGGTCGAGCCGCCGGCAGACCGACAGCGTGACCGGTGCGACGAGCAGCACGCAGGTGACGTTGTCGAGGATCGGCGCGACCGCGGCGCCGACGAGGACGAGCAGGACCAGCAGCTTGTAGGGGTGCCCGCCGGACTTCTTGGCCGCCCAGAGCGCGAGGAACTCGAAGAGGCCGGTCTGCTTGAGGACGCCGACGATGATCATCATCCCGAAGAGCAGGAAGATGACGTTCCAGTCGACGCCGGTGTGCTCCTCGAAGAAGGCGGTCTCGGCGTCGACGAGCCCGATGACGACCATGCCGGCGACACCGCCGAGCGCGGCGGCGACGCGGTGGACGCGCTCGGTCGCGATCAGGGCATAGGCGACGATGAAGACCGCCAGCGCGGCGGAGGTCAGGATCACGCGGCCCAGCCCGCCAGCCGGCCGTAGCGACTGACCGACCGCAGCCGGTCCTCGACCTCGGTGACCTGTCCGAGGGCGGCGACGACGAGCACCTGGTCACCGGTCCGCAGCACGCTGCGGTCCTGCGGCACGATCACGTCCGTGCCGCGGGCGACGAGGGCCACCGACGACCCGGACGGCAGCCGGAGCTCGCCGACCTCGACGCCGGACAGGCGCGACGCCGGCTCGACCTCGAAGCGCAGCAGCACGGCGTCGAGGCGGTCGAGGGTGGCGAAGCCGATCGACACCTTGTGCACGAAGCTGCCCTTCTCCTGCCAGCGCGGCTGCCGGCCGCGGCCGATCGCGAGGCCGATCGCGAACCCGATGGCCGACGCGATCAGCGCGACCGAGACGGCGACCTCGAGGACGTACGGCGTCTCCCTCACGTCAGCCTCGCCTCGACCTCGGTGACGGCCAGGGCGGCCACCTCCGTGCCGTCGGGCAGCCGGCGACCGACCTCGGACGGCCACCGCGACTCCAGGGCAGCGAGGTCGTCGACGAGCGAGCACACCTCGACCTGCGCGACCGCGGCGCCCACCGCCTCCTCCGCGACGCGTACGACGGTCGCGGTCGGGACGTGCTCGACGCCCGGCTCGACCCGCTGCACCTCCAGCGTCAGGTCGGCCATCGCGACCACGTCGACGCCGTCGGCAGTGCGGGACCGGATCACCAGCGGCACGACGTGCGGCCCCGCGGTGACGGTCGCGAAGGTCTGGAGGAAGGGCACCCGCGCGATGAACCCCTCGCGTCGCGCGCGGACCACCCGGCCGTGCCGGACGACCACCACGAGCTCGCCGGGACCTGCCCGACGTACGCAGGCGAAGGTCGCGAACAGCAGCCCCGGCCCGACGATCACCAGCCAGACGACCCAGGCCGTGCCGGTCGGGTCGACGACGGTGTTCTCGTCCGGCGGGGGCATGCGCCCAGTCTTCGGCGGGCCCCGGCCGCGACCCATGGGGTCCGCACCCCATCTGGTCCGCCGGGTCGCGATGAGAGGCTGGGGCATGCGCCTGCACCTCCCGCTCTTCTGGACGATCTGCCTGATCAACGGCGTCGTCCTCGTGCTCGGTGCGGTCGTGCTGGTGCTCTCCCCCGCCAGCGTCTCGTCCGACGCCGTGCGCTCGGAGGTCGTGGTGGTCGCGCTCGGGCTCGTCGCGATCCTGCTGCTCAACGCCCTCCTGATCCGGTGGGCACTCGCCCCCCTCACCCGGCTCATCGCGCGCGTCGGCGACATCGACCGGCTCGAGCCGACCCACCTGCCGGAGGAGGGCTCCGGGCCGGTCCTCGGGGTCGCGCAGGGCGTCAACGCGCTCCTGGCGCGGCTCGCCGAGGAGCGGCGGGCCGGCGACGCTCGGGCGCTCGCCGCCCAGGAGTCGGAGCGCCACCGGATCGCGCAGGAGCTGCACGACGAGGTCGGCCAGAGCCTGACCGTCGTGCTGCTCGGCCTCAAGCAGGTCGAGAGCCAGGCGCCCGCCTCGCTCGTCCCGGAGCTCGCCGCCGTGCGGGAGAGTGCCCGCACCGGCCTCGACGACGTACGCCGGGTGGCGCGGCGGCTGCGCCCCGGCGTGCTCGAGGACCTCGGTCTGACGAGCGCGCTCGCCGCGCTGGCCACGGACTTCGCCGACCACAGCGCGGCAGCCGTACGGAGGTCGTTCGCTCCGGGCCTGCCCACGCTCACCCCGGAGGTCGAGGTGGTCGTCTACCGCGTCGCGCAGGAGGCGCTCACCAACGCTGCCCGCCACGCCGACGCCCGCTCGGTCGAGCTGTCACTGCGCCGCCACGGCGAGTCCGTCGTGCTGGAGGTGACCGACGACGGCCGCGGGTTCGAGGGGCTCGAGGAGGGGTCGGGACTCATGGGGATGCGCGAGCGGGCCGCGCTCGTGCGCGCCGAGCTGTCGGTGATCAGCCAGCCGCGTCGAGGCACGACGGTGCGGCTGCGGGTGCCGGTCCCGTGATCCGCATCCTGCTGGCCGACGACCACACGCTCGTCCGTCGCGGCGTACGCCTGATCCTCGAGCAGGAGCCGGACCTGTCCGTCGTGGCGGAGGCCGCCGACGGGCTCGAGGCCGTCGAGCGCGTCCGCGACACCGAGGTCGACCTGGTCGTCCTGGACATCGCGATGCCCCGGATGACCGGCCTGCAGGCGGCCGCCGAGATCGCCCGACGCCGTACGCCGCCCCGGATCCTGATGCTGTCGATGCACGACAACGAGCAGTACTTCTTTGGCGCGCTCAAGGCCGGCGCGAGCGGCTACGTCCTCAAGTCCGTCGCCGACGAGGACCTCGTCGGCGCGTGCCGCGCGGCGATGCGCGGGGAGACGTTCCTCTACCCCGGTGCCGAGAGCACGCTCGTGCGCGACTACCTCGACCGGCTGCGCCGCGGCGAGCGGGTGCCCGCGTCCGTGCTGACCGCGCGCGAGGACCAGGTCATCAAGCTGATCGCCGAGGGACGCTCGTCGCGCGAGATCGCCCAGGACCTCCACATCGCGCTGAAGACCGTCGAGGGCCACCGCGCCAACATCCTCGGCAAGCTCGGCATGCGCGACCGCGTCGAGCTGACCCGGTACGCCATCCGGGCGGGGCTGATCGAGCCGTGAGCCTCAGCCGGCGGGCGTCAGCGCCGACGACACGGTGACGACGCCCGCGCCGTACTCCTCGTCGGCCCAGGCCTGGATCGACCCGTCGTCGAGGACGACGGTGAGCTCGAGGGTGTTGCTCGTGCTGCCCGCGCCGCTGGTGAGGAAGCCCGGGAGGTCGAGGAGGTCGCGCTGGACCTGCCGCAGGCGGGCGGCGCTGTTGGCCACGCGGGCCACGCACAGGGCACCTCCCCAGACCTCGCGCAGCGCGGCCTCAGCGCGCGCGGGGTCGTCGGTCACGGTGACCACGAGCACCATCAGGTCGGGGTCCTCGAGCCGCCGCAGGACGTCCTCGCCCGAGTCGCCGTCGACGTACGCGCGCCACGCCGGGTTGGGCGAGCGGTCCGTCCAGGTCAGCACCTCGTCGGGCAGCTCGTCGGCGACCCGCCGTGCGGCCGAGAGGGCGGCGACCGAGGTCGTGGCCGGGTCGAGCGCCTGCCACCCGCCGTCCGGCTCCGCGCACGGAGCCGCGAACAGCTCGGACAGGTCCTCGGCGGGGAGGTCGCCGGGCTCGGAGGCGCGCACGTCGCCCGGTGTGAACGACGTGCCGTCCCAGGCGCCGGTCATCGTGTACTCGCCCCACTGCACACCGGCGACCGACTCGTGGTCGGGGTGGGCGTCCCACTCCCAGCCCGCCACCGACGGTCCGGAGCACTGCGGCGGGAGCGACTGCGCCACGCCACCGAGGCAGAGCTCGGGTCCGTCCCCGTCGTCGAGCACGGTGCCGACGGCGCGCACCGGCCCGCTCGCGGGCAGCATGGCGGTCGGCGAGGCCGCGGGCGAGGGCGGTGGCGGTGGCGGTGCAGCGGGGTCCTCACGCACCGGCGCCGTCCGGTCACCGCAGCCCGCCAGCACCGCCACCAGCACCGGCGCGAGCACGCTCGCCTGCATCAGCCCCTGTCGCCGCCCCCGTCCCATGGCTCGGAGCATCGCGGCGGGCGACGGTCCCGCGCAACGGTCGATGCGCGATAGTGACGCGCCGCTCAGCCTCCGACCGTGTGGCGCTCGAGCCGCCGGCCGTTCGCGCGTGCGCTCGCGCGGCACTCGACCACGGTCAGCACCTTGGTCGGGCTCATCCAGCCCTGCGACGGCTTGTGCAGCACCCAGCCACCGCCGAGGGTGACCGCGGCGTGCTGGACGAGGCCGTCCGGCGAGCGCCAGACGAGCACGGTGCCGGGCCCGTCGTCACGCCCGCCGGGACGGGTGGCTGCCGCGAGCCACTCCTCGAAGGGCTCGCGCAGCATCCAGACCTCGTCCGCGCCCGGGACCCCGGCCGCGGCCATGACCGCGCCGAAGCAGTTCGGGCCGCTCGCCGCGGGAAAGGTGCCGGCGATCCGGCGTGCGCCGGGCATCAGGTCGCCCGCACCTGCCCAGACCTGGTCGGGCACCTCCTCGTGGCGGCTCGCGCGCCGGCCCTCCTCGACGTACGCCGTGAGCACCTCGCGCTCGTGCCCCGCGAGCAGCGAGGGCCACCACACGAACCGATGCCCGTCCGCCTGCTCCCGGGCGCGCGGCACCAGGTGCTCCCACGCCCGGACACTCGGGACCACCTCGCGCTCGTGCACGACCTGCTCGCGCACCAGCCGGGCGCGGAGCACCCGCGGCAGCGCCAGCAACTGCTCCTCGTCGAGCCAGAGGTGCCGCAACCCCTCCGGCGGGCCGTAGAGGCAGAAGGTGTCGCGGACCTCGTCGGTCAGCTCCTCCTCTCGCCCGCCGACCGCCGCGGCGAGCGCGTCGTCGGCCAGGAACGGCTGCGCCTCCGGCGCGAACCACCGCGACCACCTCGCGACCAGGTCGGGGCTGACGTCGATGCCGAGGACTCGCACGCCGGGACCCTAGCGGCCCGGGGTGGCTCCCCCGCCGCCACCTCGATCAGGGGGAGGATCTCCGTGACATGTCAGGAGTGATCTTCCCCGCTGTCGCATCACTGTCGCCCCACTGCCGTCAGGACGCGGGCCGCGCGAGCAGGGCCTCCAAGACCCTCGTCCCGACCGGCAGCCCGTGGTCGTCGTAGTAGGCGAACATCGCCGACAGCCACGGATGGGTCCCCGGGTCCGGCACCTGCCGCGGCTCGACGCCCGCCTCGGCCGCCAGCTCGCGGACCATCGCGACGCGGGAGGCGAGCTCGTACGTCGCCCCGACGTGGCCGTCCTCGCCCAGCACGATCGCGGCGACCCGGCCGAGGTCGGCGAGGTCGAGGAAGCCGAACGGCACGTCGAGGGAGTACGGCACCTCCAGGGGTCCGGTGAGGTCGAGGTTCTGCAGGTAGGCGCCGGGCTGGAGGATCGTCCAGTCGAGCCCGCTGCGCCGGACGAGGTCCTCGCTCACCGCCTTGCCGAGGTGGTGCGGCATCGCGGGGACGTAGGGCGAGGCGACGGAGTGGTAGACCACCCGCCCGACGCCCGCGTCGGTCAGCGCGCGCAGCACCTCGGCGACGTACGCCGGTTCGTCGGGGTGGAGGTTGGGTGCGATGACGTACGCCGCCCCGCACCCGTCGAGCGCCCGGGCGAGGTCCGGCCACTCGGCCCGTCCCAGCGGCACCGCGTCGTCGAGGGCGGCGCAGACCGCGCGACCGGTCTTGCCGTGCCCACCCAGGACCGCGACCCGCACGACTAGATCCGGTCGACGTCCGCGTGCGCGGCACCCTCGGCGAGCGAGGCGTAGCCCGGACCGCGGTCGAAGAAGGCGTCGTCGTCCTTGCTCCACGCAGCGCGTGAACCGCGCTCGGCGGTCGTCGCGGACTCGTCGAACGCCAGGTCGCCAGCGTCCTTCGATCCGGTCAGCACCACGCCGTAGTCACGGAGTGCCGCCTCGGCCGAGACCTTGCCCCAGACCACGTCGCGGACGACGGACTCCGGGTCGCGGGACAGCGGGTCGCCCCAGCCGCCGCCACCCGTCGTACGGATCCGGACGAGTTGGCCGGCCTTGATCTCCTCGGCGTCGGCGAGGGCGTCGACCTCGCGCTCGTCGGGGCCGCCCGGGTCGATGACGACCTGGAACGGCATGCCGGCCTTGCCGCCGCGCACGCCCCAGCAGGCGAGGATGGAGCGGTCGGCGATGGACATGAAGTGGCCGTCCTTGAGCATCCGGATGTGCTTCTCGTAGCCGAGGCCGCCGCGGAACTCCCCCGCGCCGCCGGAGTCGACGGCGAGGCCGAGGCGCTCGACGATGAATGGGAAGCGCGACTCGGTGAACTCGGTCGGCAGGTTGCGCGAGTCGGGCACGACGTGGATCGTGTCCTCGCCGTCGGCGTAGTAGCGCCCGCCGGATCCGCCGCCGAGCACCTCGCGCATGAGGTAGTCGTTGCCGTCGAGGTCCTTCCCGTAGACGCCGGTGTAGCGGATCGTCTCCTGGTCGGCCGGCATCTTGCCGTCGACCGCCTTGGCGACGACGCCGGCGAGCACGCCGAGCAGCCGCAGGATCACGAAGGTGCGGGCGTTGGTCGGGCCGGGGTGGATCGGTGTGAGGAGCGTGCCCTTCTCGGGGAAGCGCATCTCGATCAGCGGCACGATGCCCTCGTTGACGTCGAGCTCGGCCATCCGCTCGGGGGTGTCGGCAAGGTTGCGCAGGATCGGCGCGAGCCACTTCTTGAGGAAGTTCCCGCCGACGTAGTCGCCACAGTGGTTGATCGGTCCCTTCGCCTGGGCGCTGGTGCCGGTGAAGTCGATGATCAGCCGCGGCCCGGCGGGACGCCCGTTCTCCGGGTCGGCGGGCGCGTCGCTCACCTTGGTCAACGTGATCCGCTGCGTGTGCAGCTGCGGCTCGTCGACGCCGTCGTGCTCGGCGTAGTCCTCCCAGACGTAGGTGCCGTCGGGGATCTTGGACAGGATCTCGCGGCGGTAGGTCTCGGTCGTGGTGTCGAGGATCGCGTCGAACGACGTCTCGATCGCCTCGCGGCCGTAGCGCTCGAACAGCTCACCGAGCCGGCGCGCACCCATCAGGCAGGCCGAGCACTCGGCGTCGAGGTCGGCGGCGAGGCTGTCGGGCATCCGCGAGTTGCGCGTCATGATCCGCAGCGCGGACCTGTTCGGCACGCCGGCGTCCCACAGCTTGATCGGCGGGACGGCCAGCCCCTCCTCGTAGACCGTGGTCGCGTTGCTGGGCATGGAGCCCGGCACCGCGCCGCCGATGTCGTCGTGGTGGCCGAAGGCCTGGACGAACGCCACGACCTCGCCGTCGTGGAAGACCGGGACGGTGACGCAGAGGTCGGGCAGGTGGCCGATGCCGCCCTCCGACTCGTAGACGTCGTTGTGGAAGAAGACGTCGCCCTCGACCATCTCCTCGATCGGGTAGTCGCGCACGATCGGGTGCACGAGCGCGCTGTAGGAACGGCCGGTGAGCTTGCGCAGCTGGCGGTCGTGGATGCCGGCGCGGAAGTCGTGGGCGTCGCGGATCATCGGGCTCCGCGACGTGCGGCCGATGGCGGTCTCCACCTCCATCTCGACGCTGGCCAGGGTGCCCTGGACGATCTCGACAAGGATCGGGTCGACGCTCGACCCCTCCGGGGTGAGGCGTCCGCCGTGCTCGTACGCCGTCGGCAGGCCGGCCGGGTTGACCGGCTTGGCGGTGACGTAGGCGGGGTCGACGGAGCTGGTCGGGTTGGCGGCCATCAGGACACGACCTTCCGGATCACGAGGTTGGCCCAGTCGTCGACCACGACCTCGAAGCCGGGGTGGACGGGGATCGTCGAGCCGAACTCCTCGACGATCGCGGGGCCGCTGAAGGTGTCGCCGGCGCCGAGGTCGGTGCGCCAGATGACGGGGGTCTCGACGTAGCCGGTGTCGGGGTCGAAGCAGACCTGGCGGGTGCCGCGCAGCGCGCGGTCGACGCCGCCCTCGGCCTTGGCCAGCGTCGGAATCTCAGGTCGCGTGATCGGGCCGATGCCGGTGACGCGGAGGTTGACCCACTCGACCTGCTGGGTCGCATCGCCGCGGAAGTCGTAGCCGTAGAGCTGGTGGTGCTCAGCGTGGAAGGTCTCGGCCACCTGCGCGACGTACGCCGCGTCGACGGTGCCCTCCGGCGCGGAGACCCGCACCTCGAAGGCCTGCCCGACATAGCGCACGTCGATGGTCCGCTGGAAGCGGTGGTCCGCCGGCTCGAACCCCTCCTTGGCCAGCGCCTCGCGGGCGCGGCCGGTGAGGTCGTCGAGGATCCCCTGCACCGCCGCGTGGTCGAGCACCGACTCCTTGGCGACGTGGGTCTGGACGTAGTCGTTCTTGACGTCGACGGTCAGCAGGCCGAACGCGCTCACGTTGCCCGGGTTGGGCGGTACGACGACACCGGCGAGGTCGAGGATGTCGACGAGCCGGCAGGCCAGGAGCGACCCCGAGCCGCCGAAGGTAGTCAGCATGAAGTCACGCACGTCGAGGCCGCGCTTGACCGAGACCTGACGCAGCGCGTTGGCCTGGTTCCACGCGGAGATCTCGAGGATGCCGGTGGCGCAGCGCTCGAAGTCGAGGCCGAGCTGGTCGGCGAGGTCGGCGATGCCCGCGCGCGCGGCCTCGACGTCGAGCGGGATCTCGCCACCGAGCAGGTGGGGCGGGATCCGGCCGAGGGTGACGTGGGCGTCGGTGATGGTCGGCTGCGTGCCGCCCTTGGCGTAGCAGAGCGGGCCGGGGTCGGCGCCGGCCGAGTGCGGGCCGACCTTGAGCGCCCCCTCGGGCGAGAGCCAGGCGATCGAGCCGCCGCCCGCGCCGACGGTGACGACGTCGATCATCGGGATCTTGCTGGGGTACGCGCCGACGGTGCCCTCGGTGGTGAGCGTCGGCTCGCCGTCGAGGACGACGGACACGTCGGTCGACGTGCCGCCTCCGTCGCAGGTGAGGATCTTTGGGAAGCCGGCGACCTTGGCGATCAGTGCGGCGCCGAGGGCGCCCGCAGCCGGGCCGGACAGCACCGTCGTGATCGGCTGGTGGACGACCTCGTCGGCCGACAGCACGCCGCCGTTGGACTTCATCACGTAGAACGGAACGTTGCCCGTTCTGTGCTTACTGATGACGGCCACGAGCCGCTCGGAGATGTTGGTGACGTAGCGGCTGACGTTGGGCTTGACCGCCGCGTCGACGAGCGTGGTCATCGCGCGCTCGTACTCGCGGTACTCGCGCAGCACCTCGCTCGAGATCGAGACGACCGCCTCGGGGTGCTCGCGGCGCAGGATCTCGCGCATCCGCAGCTCGTGGTCGTCGTTGGCGTAGGCGTGGATCAGGCAGACGCCGATCGTGGTGATGCCCTGGTCCCGGAACCAACGGGCGGTGGCGACGGCGGCGTCCTCGTCGAACGGGCGGATCTCGGCCCCGGTGAAGTCGAGGCGACCGCCGACGGTGCGCACCCGGTCGGCCGGGACGATGCGCTCGGGCTTGACCCAGAAGTAGGAGTTGCCGTAGCCGTCGGGCACGGACTGGCGGGCGATCTCGAGCATGAACTCGTAGCCCTCGGTGGTGATGAAGCCGAGCGCCTCGACCTTGCCCTCGAGCAGCTTGTTGGTCGCGACCGTCGTGCCGTGGGACACGGCCGTGATGTCGCTGCCCTCGGCGCCGACGATGTCGAGGATCTTCTCGATGCCGGCGATGAAGCCGTCCGCCGGGTTGCCCGGCGTGCTGGGGGTCTTGGTGGTGACCAGCTCACCCGAGTCCTCGTCGAAGGCCACGACGTCGGTGAACGTGCCACCGGTGTCGATCCCGATCCTGATCCGCCGCTGCGTCATGGGCACGATTCAACCGATTCCGGCACTCGCGTTGCCACGGCACAGATTGCCGACGAAACGCCCGATCATCGGCAAGACCTGCTTCACAACGCTTGTCCGGAGGGGCCACCGAACGGGTCACCGAACGGGTCGTCGTCGTACGTCTGGTCGACGCCCGGCCCGAAGGTGGACTGCTCGGCACCGAGGACGCCGCCGAGCACCCCCACCAGCGCGGCCACCGCCACGAGCGGAGCCAGCGAGGGACCACCTTCACGGCGCTGCCTGTGGTGCTCGAACAGGTCGCTCCTCGTGTAGCGGTGCAACAGGAACGCCTGGCCGATCGTCAGCGCCAGGGCTGCGGCCGTCCACCCGGACGGCGAGTCGATCAGCGAGACCACCTCGAACACACCGGCGAGCCCGATCAGCGCGACGACCAGCCAGAAGCGCACCCAGCGCGCGCGGACCACGCCGTGGGAGATGAACGAGACGAGGACGGCACCCAGCAGTGCCGACAGGATCCAGGCGTCCTCGGACTGGGCACCCCGCCTGGCGAGCTCGAGGACCTGCCCGACGACGAACGTCCAGGCGAACCACCAGATGCTGGCCGGCACCGGGGGCTCGACCGGCGCCCCCTCGTCCACCTCGCTCATGGGCGGATGCTCCCAGCCCGGGGGATCACCGGTCCGCGGACGCGCCGGGAATGACCGAAGGGCCCTCGGCAGTATGAGTGCCAAGGGCCCTTCGTGATGTCCAGGTCGCCGAAGCGTCCAGGTCATCGAGGTGATCTCTCTGGTGATGTCCTGATCGATCGCTCCCTGTGTCCGGTCCCAGTCACCGCATCACCCGGTGTCTGCGACTCCTCCCCAGCACGCTGGTTCGTCGTCGTGTGGATCGTCCTTCCGGAGCCATCCCGCCTCCCCTTGCGGGGCTGCGTAGGGAGAGTTCTATGCCCTCGGGGAACAGCTGCGCAAGGGCTTTCCGCAGCTCTTTTTCACATACTTCGGGTTCCGGCGCGTCGTGCACAGATCGCCCGTGGTTCATCCCCAGCACACCCGGGTTGTGCACATGTTCGTCCACAGGTTCGTGCACACCCGGCCCCGGTCGTGCGGGGTCAGGCGAGGAGGTCCTCGACGGCCGCCGCGACCTCGAGCAGCTTCCGGTCCGAGCCGTGCGGCGCCACGAGCTGGACGCCGACGGGCAGGCCGTCACGGGTCCTGCCCGCAGGCACGGAGATCGCCGGGCACCCGGTGACGGAGATGAAGTAGGCCGACCGCATCCACGCCAGGTAGTCCGGCATCTGCTGCCCGTTGATCGTCTCGGGGAACTCCTGCTCCACCGGGAACGGTGACACCTGCGAGGTCGGCAGCAGCAGCACGTCGTGGTCGGCGAAGAACAGCCGCATCGTCTCCGACAGGGCGGTGCGCTGGGTGTATCCCCGCGCGACGTCGGCACCGGTCAGCGACTCCCCCGCTCGGATGTTGGCCTCGAGCGAGGGCTTGAACGACGTGGGGTGCTCGGCGAGCAGGCGACCGAGCTTGGCCTGGAAGTGCCAGGCCCGGAGGGTGCGGAAGGTGTCGTCGGCCAGCGAGAGGTCCGGGTGCGCCTCGCTCACCGCGGCTCCCGCGTCGGACAGCCGCGCCGCCGTCGCGCGTACGACGTCCGCGACCTCGTGGTCGACCGCGAAGGCCCCGCCGAGGTCGACGCTCGTCGCCACCCGGAGCCCCGCGAGAGGCGCCGGGGCGAGCGGTGGGGCGAAGGCCGTCCCGGGGTCGCCGAGCGCCTGCGGGGCGCGCGGGTCGGGTCCGGCGATGACGGAGAGGAGCAGCGCCAGGTCGCCGACGTTGCGCGCCATCGGCCCGCCGACCGACGTCGACTCCCACTGGTTGTAGAGCGGCCACTCGGGCACCCGGCCGAGCGAGGGCCGCATCCCGACGACACCGCAGAACGAGGCCGGGTTGCGCAGCGAGCCGCCCATGTCGGAGCCGTCGGCGAGCGGGACCATCCCGGAGGCCAGCGCACACGCCGCTCCCCCGCTCGAGCCGCCGGCCGACCGGCTCGGGTCCACCGGGTTGCGGGTCACCCCGAAGACCTTGTTGAAGGTGTGCGACCCGGCCGCGAACTCCGGCACGTTGGTCTTGCCGACGAACACCGCGCCGGCGCGGCGGATCCGCTCGACGAGCAGGTCGTCGTGGTCGGCGACGTGGTCGGCGTGGATCGGAGAGCCGTACGTCGTACGCCACCCGTCGAGCGCGTGGGTGTCCTTCACCGCGAAGGGCAGGCCGTGCAGCGGTCCCAGCTCCTCGCCCGACCCCTGGGCCTGGTCGGCAACGGCGGCGGCCACCCGCGCGCGCTCGGCGTCGAGCGACACGATCGCGTTGAGCTCGGGATTGCGCTCCTCGATCCGGTCGAGGTGCAGCTCGAGCAGCTCGGCCGCCGAGATCTCGCCCGCCCGGACGGCTGCCGCCTGCTCGCGCGCGGTCGAGTCGACGGTGATCACGCCGGCCTCCGCTCCGAGCTGGGAGGGCGAGTCTGACACCTGGAGGCCTTTGCAACCCCCTCCAAGTGACGGACTCCCCGCACGAGCGGGGACTCCGACAGGGGCGAGCCGCTCACCGGCGACGCCCGAAGATCCCGCCGACGATCACCCCGGCGAGGACCAGTCCGGCGCCGACGGCGATGCCGGTGAGGAACTCCTGCTTCGAGGCGGCAGATGCGGCGGGCGCGGGCACGGTGAAGACCTGGCCGACGGCGGCCGGCTCGGCGGCAGCAGCGACCGGTGCGCCCACTGCCGCAGTTGCGGCCGCCGGCCCACCCGCGATCGCGGCGTCGACGTTGCCGAAGAACTCCCCCGCCATCCGGCGCGAGACGCTCGTGAGCATCCGCTGCCCGACGCCGCCGATCATCCCGCCGACGACGGCGTCGGCGTCGTACGAGACACGCGTCGTCGAGCCCTCCGGCAAGAAGCGGACGTTGACGGTCGCGCCGATCGTGCCGGGCGCGCCGGCGCCGTCGAGCTTCATCACGAGCGACTCGTGCTCGACGAGGTCGCGCAGCTCGCACGAGCCGGCATAGGTCCCCTTGATCGACGCGACGCCCGCGGTGACGGTCATGGCGTAGGCGTTGTCGCCGGTCGCCTCCAGCCGCTCGCAGCCCGGGATCGTCCGGACCAGCACGGCCGGGTCGAGCAGGGCGTCCCACGCCTGGTCGACGGGGGCGTCCAGGACGTTCTCTCCGGTGAACTTCATCTGTCTGCTCCTTGGAAGGGGTTTCGAGACGGGCGCGGGGCGCCCTCCTCAACCAGCGAATGAGTTGTCGGCGTGCGCGAGACGCAGGTCGAAGAGCTCGGACGGCGAGATCGGCATCGCGGTGATCGGGAAGCCCTCGGCGTCCTCGATGGCGGCCGCGAAGACGGCGGCCGACGGGATCACGCCCGCCTCGCCGGCGCCCTTGATGCCGAGCGGGTTGAGCGGCGAGGGGGTCTCGAGGTGGTCGATGTCGATCGTCGTCGGGACCTCGGTGACGTAGGGCATCAGGAAGTCCATGAACGACGCGTTGAGCAGCTGCCCCGACTCGTCGTACGCCATCCGCTCGTAGAGCGCGCCGCCGACGCCCTGCGCGACGCCGCCGTGGATCTGGCCCTCGACGATCATCGGGTTGATCAGGTGGCCGCAGTCGTGGACGACGGCGTACTTGAGGATCGTGATCTCGGCCGTGTCGGGGTCGGTCTCCACGATGACGGCGTGCATGCCGTTGGCGAAGGTCGAGCGCTCGGGAGAGTAGAAGTCCTTGCCCTCGAGGCCCGGCTCGTCGTCCTCGGCCACCGGCGCCTTGCCGGGATCGCCGACGGAGAACTGCGTCGCGGCCTTGGACGCCTCGTCGAAGGCGTAGCGGAGCGGGTTGGACAGGACGGCGACGGTGCCGAGGTCGATGGATGCGTCGGTGCCCTTCACCGACACGACGCCGTCGACGATCTCGAGGTCGTCCTCCGCCGCCTCGAGCGCCTCGGCAGCGATCCGGAGCGCCTTCTCCCGGGCCCGCAGCGCGGCGAGGTGGATCGCCGAGCCGCTCATCACGGCCGCGCGGGAGGCGAACGTGCCGACGGCGTACGGCATCTTGCGGGTGTCGCCGGTGGTGATCTCGACGTCCTCGAACCGCACGCCGAGCGTGTCGGCGACGATCTGCGCGAAGGCGGTCTGGTGGCCCTGGCCCTGGGTGGTCAGGCCGGTCGCGACCTTCACCTTGCCGGAGGTCTCGACGTGCACGTGGGCGCCCTCGTAGGGGCCGACGCCGGTGCCCTCGACGTAGCACGCGAGACCGATGCCGACGCGCCGTCCCTGGGCGGCCATCTCGGCACGGAAGTCCTCGAACTCGTCCCAGCCGACCAGCTCCTTGAGCTTGGCCAGCGACGCCGGGTAGTCGCCCGAGTCGTAGGTCAGCGGGCGGCCGTCCTGGAAGACGAGACCGTGCTCGTAGGGGAACTCGTCGGGCTGGATGAAGTTGGTGCTGCGGACCTCGGTGCGGTCCTTGCCGAGGTAGGCCGCGATCGCGTCCATCGTCCGCTCCATCACGAAGCAGCCCTGTGGCCGGCCGGCGCCGCGGTAGGGCGTGACGATCACGGTGTTGGTGTAGAGCGACTCGAAGACGACGCGGTAGTTCTGCGGCTTGTAGGGGCCGAGCAGCTGCGTCGAGGTGATGATCGGGACGATGAGGCCGTAGGGGGTGTACGCGCCGTGGTCGTGCCAGAACTCGACGTTGAGGCCGAGCACCCGGCCGTCGTCGTCGAAGCCGACCTCGACGTGGTGCACCTGCGCGCGCTCGTGGGCGGAGGAGATGAAGTGCTCGCGCCGGTCCTCGGTGAACTTCACCGGACGGCCGAGCGTCATCGCCGCCAGCGGGACGAGCAGCTCCTCGGGCCACGGGTGGTTGATCTTCACCCCGAAGCCGCCCCCGACGTCGGGCGTGATCACGTCGACCTTCGCCAGGTCGAGGCCGAGCTTGGCGGCCACGCAGCCCCGCACGCCGGTCGACGTCTGGGTCGAGCTCCACACGGTGAGGCGGGACGTGTCGGGGTCCCACCTCGCGACCGTGCCGCGGCCCTCCATCGGCGTACAGGCGGAGCGCTCGACGTCGAGCTCGAGGGTCAGGGTGTGCGGTGCGTCGGCGATCGCGGCGCGGGCGTCGCCGTTCTCCTGCTCCATCCGGGCACCGACGTTGCCGGGTACGTCGTCGTGGACCAGGCGGGCGGCCGCACGGGCGGCGGCGATGCCGACGACGGGCTCGAGCTGCTCGTAGTCGACGCGGATCCGCGCGACCGCGTCCTCCGCGACGTAGCGGTCGACGGCGACCACGAAGGCGATCGCCTCGCCGACGTAGTTGACCTCGTCCTTCGCCAGGGCGTACTGCGTACGGCCGTGGGTCAGCGCCGGGTGCGGGATGAGCAGCGGGAGCGGCTCGGCCATCGGGCCGGTCAGGTCGTCGAAGGTCCAGACGGCGACGACGCCGTCGAGGTCGAGCACCCCGGAGACGTCGATGTCGGTGATCCGCGCGTGCGCGTGCGGCGAGCGCAGCACCGCGGCGTGCAGGAGGCGCGGGTCGTCGGTGAGCAGGTCGTCGACGTAGCGGCCCTGGCCGCGCAGGAAGCGCTGGTCCTCGACCCGCGGGACCTTGGTGCCGAAGAGCTTCGTGGTCATGCGCGCTCCCGCTCGATCTCCGCAGCGCGCAGCACCGACTTCACGATGTTCTGGTAGCCCGTGCAGCGGCAGAGGTTGCCCGCGATCATCTCCCGTGCCTCGTCCTCGGTCGGGTCGGGGTTGTCCTTCAGGCCGGCGGTGATCGTGGTGAGGAAGCCGGGCGTGCAGAAGCCGCACTGGAGGCCGTGGCAGTCGGAGAACGCCTGCTGGACGGGACTCAGCGTGTCCTCCGCCTCGGTCAACCCCTCCACCGTCGTGATCTCGGCGTCGACCGCCGAGACCGCGAACATCAGGCACGAGCGCACAGGCGCCCCGTCCACGAGGACGGTGCACGCACCGCACACTCCGTGCTCGCAGCCGACGTGCGTGCCCGTCAGGCCGCAGTCGTGGCGCAGCGCGTCGGACAGCAGCCGCCGCGCCGGGACCTGCACCTCGTGCACGGAGCCGTTCACGTGCAGCCGGACGTCGTGGAGCTCCTCAGGGGTGGGGGCACTCATGCCATGTCCTTCTCGTCCTTCTGAGCCGATCGTTGGCGGGCGTGGTGGACCGCGTCGGCCAGCACGCGGGGGGTCAGCACCTTGACCAGGTGCGCGCGGTAGGCCGCGGTGGCGTGGATGTCGTCGGCCGGCTCGAGCTCGGCGAGCGCGGCGGCGGCCGGGTCGTCGAGCGCGTCGGTGACGTCGACGACGACGGGCACGTCGCTCACCGAGACGTAGCCGAGGCGGGCGCGGGTGACCTCCCCGCCGTCGGTCTCGACCAGCGCGGCGACGCCGACGAGGGCGTAGTCGCCGTGGCGCCGGGCGATCTCCTGGAAGGCGACGCCGGCACCTGCGGGCAGGGCCGGGAAGAACGCCTCCACCGCGATCTCGTCGTGCGCGAGGGTCGACTCGAGGGGGCCGGCGAACAGCTCCCCCGCCGGGACCGTACGTCGACCGCGCACCGACTCGACGTCGACCGATCCCTCCAGCAGCCGGAGCACCATCGGCATCTCGGCCGCGGCGTCGGCGTGCACGAGGGAGCCGACGGTGGTGCCGCGGTTGCGGATCGTCGGGTGCGCCACGTGGGACAGCGCCAGCGCGAGCAGCGGCTGGACCTCGGCCGCCTCGGCGGACGCGAGGACGTGAGCGTGCCGGGCGAGCGCCCCGACCCGGACCCCGGTCGCGTCGGGCGTGACGTGGCCGAGGTCCGGCAGGGCGTTGATGTCGATCAGCATCGACGGCGCGGCCAGCCGCATGGAGAGCAGCGGCACGAGGGACTGACCGCCGGCCAGCACCTTCGCCCCCGGCTCCCCCGCGAGGGCCGCGAGGGCTTCCTCGAGGGTGGCGGGACGCAGGAAGGCGAAAGGTGCTGGCTTCACGGGCTACTTCGTCTCGTCGTCGTGCGTGTGCGGGTGGTCGTGCGCGTGGTCGTGCGCGTGGTCGTGCGAGTGGTCACCGTGCGCGTGGTCGTGCGCGTGGTCGTGCGCGTGGTCGTGCGCGTGGTCGTGGGCGTGGCCGGTGGTCCGGTGAGCACCCTCGTCGCCGACCGCGATCACGGCGCCGGCGTCGTGGTCGGTGCCCGCGGCCCGCGCGACGACACGGGCGAGGTGGTAGCCGAACACGATGATCAGCGTGCCCATCGCGATGCCGCCGAGCGGGAAGTCCGAGGTGATGTTGAAGAAGGCGTTGTCGGCCAGGCCGATGCCCATCGTCAGTCCGGCAGCCACGGGCACAAGGTTGACAGGGTTGGCGAAATTGACCTTGTTCTCCACCCAGATCTTCGCGCCGAGCAGGCCGATCATCCCGTAGAGGACCAGCGTGATGCCGCCGAGGACGCCACTGGGGGTCGTCGCGACCAGTGCGCCGAACTTGGGCACGAAGCCGAACAGGATCGCGACACCAGCGGCGACGAAGTAGGCCGCCGTCGAGTAGACCCTCGTGGCCGCCATGACCCCGATGTTCTCGGCGTACGTCGTGGTGGGCGAGCCGCCGACGAACGAGGCGAGCGTGGTGCCGACACCGTCGGCCGCGACGGCCCTGCCCATCATCGGGTCGAGGTTCTGCCCGGTCATGCCGGAGACGGCCTTCACGTGACCCATGTTCTCCGCGACCAGCGCGATCACCGCGGGCAGGGCCAGCAGCGTGAAGGTGATGGACAGGCTCGGCAGGTGCCAGCCGACCAGCGCGTAGTTCTCGCCGCCGGTGAACGGGCTCTGGTTGCCGACGAGGCCCTCCGCGGTGTGCGGCGGGAAGCCCAGCCAGTCGGCGGACTTGACGTTGTCCCAGTTGACGCGGTCGCCCTCGACCCCGCCGACGCCGATGGCGTCGAAGAGCAGGGAGAGCACGAAGCCGAAGATGAGGCCGAGGAAGATCGCGATGCGGCCGAAGAAGCCCTTGAGGCCGACGGCCATCAGGATCACCGCGAACATCGTGAGCAGCGCGACCCAGCGGTCGGCCGGCATGTAGATGCCGGTCGCGACGCGGCAGAGGTTGAAGCCGATGAGCATGACCACCGCGCCGGTGACGACGGGCGGCAGCAGGTTGTTGACGAAGCCGGGGCCGGCGAAGTGGATCGCCACGCCGACGAGGGCGAGCACGATGCCGGAGACCATGATCGCGCCGGTGACGTCGGCCGGGCCGCCGCCCTGCGCGTAGATCGCCGCGGCACCACCGACGAAGGAGGCGCTGGTGCCGAGATAGCTCGGGACCTTGCCCTTGACGATCAGCAGGAAGCAGATCGTCGCGATGCCGCTCATCATGATGGCGAGGTTGGCGTTGAGCCCCATGACGATCGGGAAGACGAAGGTGGCGCCGAACATCGCCACGACGTGCTGGGCACCCAGACCGACGGTCTTGCCCCAGGCCAGGCGCTGGTGCGGCGCGACGGCCTCACCCGGGCCGGGATCGACCACGTCCCACTTGAACATCGACATGTGCAGGCCTCCAGATTTCGCAGGGGTGGTTACCCGAGAAGCCACAAACTAGTGCGCTACATCTCACACCCTCACTGGCGAGATCTGCCGAAGGAACGCCGGTCCCGATGACAAGTTCTTGCGCGGTTCGGACCACTTCGGCGCGGTCACTAGCCTGCGTGCATGGCCGTGCCTCTCACCGTCGACGACTGGCCGGTCGCGCCGATCCGCACCGCCCGGCTGGTCCTGCGCGCGCCCCGGGCCCGCGACCGGGAGGCGTTCCTCGACCTGGGTTCCGACGACGAGGTCAACCGCCACCTCGGCGGCGGTCGGGACCGGGCCGCGCTGGACGCCGAGCTGCCGGAGGTGCCGGCTGACCGGCCCGGCCAGTTCGTGCTGGAGCACGACGGCGTCTTCGTCGGGTGGGTCGGGCTCGGTCGCCGCGACCCGTCCCGCCCCGGTGCCGAGCACCCCGACCTCGAGCTCAGCTACGTCACACCACGGTCCGCGTGGGGCCACGGCTACGCCACCGAGGCGGCCACCGCCGTCCTCGCCTGGGCGGACGCGGTCCTGGGCGAGCCGGTGGTCGTCTGCACGCAGGTCGGCAACGTGCGGTCCCGCGCCCTCGCCGGTCGGCTCGGCTTCACCGAGGTCGCGCGGCTCGAGGAGTTCGGCGCGGAGCAGTGGATCGGCGTACGACACCCGGGCGTGCGTCGCGCGACCCCGGCGGACGCGACGTCGATGGCGCGCGTCGCCGAGGCGGCGTACACCCCCTACCTCGAACGGATGGACGGCCTGCGGCCCGGGCCGCTGGACACCGACTACGACCGGGCCGTCGCCGACAGCGAGGCGTGGGTGGTCGAGCGCGACGGCGCGGTCGTCGGCTACCTGCTCCTCGTCGAGGAGGACGACGCCCTGCTGCTGGACAACGTCGCGGTGCTCCCCGCGCACCACGGCACGGGCATCGGACGCGCGCTCCTCACCCTCGCCGAGGGACGCGCGGCCGCCCTGGGACAGAGGTGGATCAGGCTCTACACGCACGTGACGATGACGGAGAACCAGCGGCTCTACGAGCGGCTCGGCTACGTCGAGACCCACCGCGCCGGCGAGCACGGGCTGGAGCGGGTGTTCTTCGCGAAGCCGGTGGCCGGCTGACTCTCTCAAGGAATCGTCAGGGCTTCTCGAAGATTTGTCCGGTGCGGCCGTAACGGGCGCCGACTGGCCGCCGCTGAATCCAGTGACAGGTGTGGCCGCAGGGGCTCGCCGCGACCGGGAGGATCCGTCCCCATGTCCCTCACCATCCGCCTCGCCGGCGCCGCCGCGTCCGCCGCCGTCACCCTGGCCGCGTTCAGCAGCACCGCCTACGCCGACGACGCTCCCGCGACCGACCCGTGCGCGTCGCAGCAGGCGAAGGTCGACAAGGCCACCGAGGCCCTCGCGCGCGTCACCGCCGTCTTCGCCCGTCAGCAGGCGCGCGTCGAGGCGAAGCAGGACGCGGTCGCCGAGGCCGAGGTCGGCCAGGAGAAGGCCGCCGCGATGAAGGCCCTCAAGGCCGCCAAGGCCGCGAAGTCCGAGACCAAGGTGACCAAGCGCGCCCAGCAGATGCGCCTGGCCAAGGCCACCGAGCGCCTCACCACCTGCCAGACCGAGAACCCGCCGGCCACCGAGGCGCCGACCGCTTCCTGACCCCCCTGCTCGCGACGTCGTACGGACGGGGCCACCGCTCGCCCCGTCCGTACGACGTCCGGGCGCAGGGAGGTCAGCCGACGATCTCCAGCGCCCGCAGCGCGACGGCGACGTCGAGGCGCAGGTGGGGGTCGGTGGCCACCGGCCCGAGCAGCCGCTGCAGCTTGCCGACGCGGTAGCGCATCGTGTTGTAGTGGAAGAACTGGGCGCGGGCGGCCTCCGCGACGTTGAAGTTCGTGTCGAGCAGCACCTGCAGCGTCTCGCGCAGGTCCGCGGCCTCGGGGGTCCGCTCGGCGAGCGGGCCGAGGACGTCGGAGGCGAACGCCGTCAGCTCGGCGCCGTCGGGCACGAGCGCGAGGAGCCGGTGCAGGCCGAGCTGGTCGAAGCGGGTCACCGATCCGGTGCCGTGCACCCGACGGCCGATCTCCACCGACCGCTGCGCCTGCCGGAAGGCCTCCGGCAGCTCGCTCAGGTCGGTCGCGATCCGGCTCACCCCGGCGGAGAACGAGATCCGGCCGCCGCCGCGGTCACCGCGGACGGCCTGGACGATCCGGTCGACGGCGACGTGGCCGTCGGCGAGCCCCGCATCCGGGTCGACCGGCACGAGCGTGACGACCTCGCGGCTGAAGGCCACCGACGCGATGCTCTCGTCGACCGTCGCGCACACCTGCCGCCACGCGTTCGCGAACCGGTCCTGCCACGCCCGCCGCTCGTTGGGGCCCGGAGCCAGGGCAGCGATCGCGTCGGGGTCGAGGACGGCGACGACGACCATCACCGGGCGGTCCAGGTGCCAGCCGAAGGCCTGGGCGTGCTCGGCGACGTAGTCGTCCTCCCCGGCGCGGCCGAGGAACACGTCGCGCAGGAAGTCGCCGCGGTACTTGTTCTCCACCGCCGTGATCGCCTCGACGCGGGTCACCAGCAGCGCCGCGACGATCGCCGCGCGCTCGAGCGCGTGCACGTCGGAGGAGTGGATCGTGCCGTCGAGGCGCAGCGCCACCAGCCGCGCGAGGTCGACGCCGGCCGCCACCACCCGGCGTACGAGCGCCTCGCCCCCGCCCACCGCAGTGCCCTCGGAATCGATCCGCTCCACCCGCAGCCGACCCGACGGGTCGACCAGGTCGTGGCCCGCGAGTGCCTCGCGCTGGGCCTCGTCGAGGTGGGCCGCGCGCTCGCGGCCGTCGGTCGAGGTGAACACCACGCCGCAGCCGAGCGCGTCGCCCACGGCCTCCGCGATCGCGGCGAGGTCGCCGCCCTCCAGCACGATGTGCGTGAGCGCCGTGTGGAGCGCGTCGGCCCGCTCCAGCGCCGCAACAGCCTCGGGGTCACTTATCAAGTCTTGGCCCACTTCTGCCTCTTCCCTGTCACAAACTCACATCGGAGGAGTGTGACACGGGCCGATAGCGTCTGACGAGTGATCCCCCGCCAGGTCCCGGTGGCCGCACCGGCCCGCGTGCGCCAGCGGCTCCTCGAGGCCGCGCCCGGACCGCGCGAGGTGGTCCACGCCAGCGCGAGCGCGATCTACGTCGACCTCGACGGCTGGTGCCTCGGCCTGGTCTCCGCGACCGCGACCCGCGTCCCCTGCGCGCTGTGGTCCACGCTGCCGGACCTCGTGGCCCACGCCGGCAGCCCGGTCGCCGTCCGCGACGGTGTCCTCGTCCTCGGCGACGACGAGCTGCGGATCACCCGCCTCGCCGACCCGCGCGCCACGACCGTCGGACGGCACGAGAACCCTCCGTCCGCACAAGAGGTCCTCCTGTCGCACCAGCTCGACCTTCCCCGCGACGGCCGGCTCACGACCGCTCACCTCGACCGGCTGCTCGGCCGCGGCCCGGGCCTCACGCCGCTCGGTGACGACGTCCTAGCGGGCTGGTTCGCCACCCGTGCCGCGCTCGGCGACCCCGACCCCGCGCTCGCGGGTGCCGTACGCCGTCGTCTCGGCGTCACCACCCTGCTGTCCGCCACGCTCATCGACTGCGCGATCCGCGGCGAGGCACTGCCCCAGCTGTCCGCCTGGCTGGCGGAGCCGACCCCGACCGCCCGCGACGCACTGCTCGCCGTCGGCGCCACCTCGGGCGCCGGGCTGCTCACCGGCGCCTCGCTGGCGCTCACCTCCGTCTCCACCGAACTGTCCCGAAGGGTTGTCGCATGAAGGACCACGTCGAGCTCCGCAGCGGCGCGTACGCCGACTCGGTGACGCTGCTGCAGGTCAGCCGCGCCGTGCAGGCCTCCCCCGGCGTCGTCGCCGCGCAGGTGGCGATGGCCACCGGCCTCAACCTCGAGGTGCTCGAGGGGATGGGCTTCGACATCCCCGCCTCCTCGCCCAACGACATGGTCGTCGCGCTGCGACTCGACGACGGCGCCGACGTCGCCACCGCGCTGGCGGCGGTCGACGCCGCGCTCGCCCCGACCCGGCCGACGTCCGGCGACACCACCGTCGCCCCGGCGCGGACCACGGGATCCGCCCTTCGGCGGGGCAGCACGGGCGCGATCGCGCTCGTGTCGGTGCCGGGGGCCAGCGCCACCGTCGAGGCGATGGACGCCCTCGAGGCGGGCCACGACGTGATGGTCTTCAGCGACAACGTCCCGGTGGCCGAGGAGGTCGCGCTCAAGACGTACGCCGCCTCCCGCCACGCGCTCGTGATGGGACCCGACTGCGGCACGGCCGTCGTCGACGGCGTGGGGCTGGGCTTCGCCAACGCCGTCCGCCCCGGTCGCATCGGCATCGTCGCCGCGTCCGGCACCGGCTGCCAGCAGCTGCTCTCCCTCCTCCACCTCGCCGGGTCCACGTACGACGACGTGGGCGTCCGCTGGGCGCTCGGCGTCGGCGGCCGCGACCTGTCGTCCGCCGTGGGCGGCCTGTCCACCCGCGAGGCGCTGCGTCGCCTCGACGCCGACCCCGACGTCGACCTGGTGGTCGTGGTCTCCAAGCCACCGGCCGCTGAGGTGGCCGGCGACCTCGCGTCCTACGTCGACACGCTGGCCACCCCCGTCGAGCTCGGCCTGCTCGGTCGCGGCCAGCGCGACCTGACCGCCGTCGCCGAGGCGGTGCTCGCCCGGCTCGGCCACGCCGCGCCGGAGTGGCCCGTCGCAGGCACCCGGAACACGGGCGTGGCGACCGGACCGCTGCTGCGCGGCCTCTTCGTCGGCGGCACCCTGTGCGACGAGTCGATGCTCATCGCCACCGAGGTGCTCGGACCGATCCGGTCCAACATCCCGCTGAGCGACGAGCTGGCCCTCGGGGACGAGCTGCTGGTCGACGACCACGTGATGATCGACTTCGGCGACGACGCCCTCACCCAGGGCCGCGCGCACCCGATGATCGACCCGACGCTGCGCAACGAGCAGCTCGCGCGCTCCGCCGCCGACCCGTCGACAGGCGTCATCCTGCTCGACCTGGTGCTCGGCCACGGCGCCGAGCCCGACCCGGCGGCCCTGCTCGGGCCGGCGATCACCGCGGCGCGCACGGACCGGGCGATCCCCGTCATCGTCAGCCTCGTCGGCACCGACCTCGACCCGCAGGGCCTGTCCGCCCAGGTCGAGGCGCTCACCGCGGCCGGCGCCGAGGTCCACGTCTCCAACGCCTCGGCCACCCGCCGTGCGATCCAGCTGATCGAAGGAGCCCGCGCATGAGCGAGACCACCGTCGTGACCGTCGGCGCCGACATGTTCGCCGACGCCGTCGCCGGCCAGGCCGTCGAGGTCGAGCGCGTCGACTGGCGACCGCCGATGCCCGGCACGCAGGAACACCTCGCCCGGGTCGCCACCGACCCGAGGAGGCTCGATGCCAACGCGCGGGCCGTCGCAGCGATGCTGGGCGTCACCGCCCACCTCGTCGACGTGGCACCGGCGAGCGAGGTGCTCGGCCTCGAGAAGGGCCAGTTCCTCCACGCCGGCCCGCCGATCGAGTGGGACCGTACGTCCGGTCCGCTCCGCGGCGCGCTGATGGGCGGCGCTGCCCTCGAGGGACTCGTGGACGACCCCGAGGACGCGGTCGCCCTCTTCGAGTCCGGCGACCACGTCAGCCTCGAGCCGTGCCACCACCGCAGCGCCGTCGGCCCGATGGCGGGCGTCGTCACGCCGTCGATGTGGATGTGGGTCCTCGAGGACCGCGCCACCGGCGCCCGGACGTACTGCTCCCTCAACGAGGGCCTCGGCAAGGTGCTGCGCTACGGCGCGTACGGCCCGGAGGTGCTGACGAGGCTGCGCTGGATGGGCGACGTGCTCGGCCCGCTGCTGCAGGCCGCGGTCCGCGGCACGGAGGAGGCCACCGACGTCACCGGCATCCTCACCCAGATGCTGCAGATGGGCGACGAGGCCCACAACCGCAACCGCGCCGGCACGCTGATGCTGCTGCGCGACCTCTCCCCCGCGATGGTGACCTCCGGTTTCGACAGCTCGGACGTCGCGGACGTGCTGCGCTTCGTCGGCGGCAACGACCACTTCTTCCTCAACCTCGCGATGCCCGCCTGCAAGCTCGCGCTCGACGCGGGCCGGGGCGTCCCCGGCTCGACGATGGTCGTCGCGATGGCCCGCAACGGCACCGACTTCGGCATCCAGGTCTCGGGCACGGGCGACGAGTGGTTCACCGGTCCGGCGCAGGTCGCGGAGGGCCTCTTCCTCGGCGACTACGGCCCCGACGACGCCAACCCCGACATCGGCGACTCGGCGATCACGGAGACGGCCGGGATCGGCGGCTTCGCGATGGCGACCGCCCCAGCGATCGTCCGGCTGGTCGGCGGCTCGGTGCCCGACGCGCTCGCGACGACGCGACGGATGCACGAGATCACGCTCGCCGAGAACCCCCGCTGGTCGGTGCCCGTCCTGGAGTTCCAGGGGACCCCGACCGGCATCGACGTGACGAAGGTGTGCCGCACGGGCATCCTGCCGCAGATCAACACCGGCATGGCCGGGGCCGTCGCCGGCGTCGGCCAGGTCGGTGCCGGCCTCGTCACCCCTCCCGCGGAGATCTTCCCGAAGGCCCTCGCGGCGCTGGCGGCCGAGGTCCCGGCCGCGACATAACGGCGTACTGGGTGGGCGAGTCCGACACCTGGAGGCCGTTGCAACCCCCTCCAACAGTCGGACTCCCCGCACGTGCGGGGACTCCGACGAGGGGCGGGGCAGGTTAGGCGTCGGCCGGGCGCTCGTTGTAGCCGCCGGCGAGCTCCTGGCCGGTGAGCCCGGCGATCGAGGCCATGATCCGGTCGGTGAGCTCGCGGCGGGCGCGACCGGTGGGTACGCCGTCGTACTCCCCCGCGGCCCGGATCGGCTCGCCGAAGCGGACGGTGACGTCGACGCGGCCGAGGCGGGGGCGGTTGGAACCGACGGGCTGGATGTCCTCGGTGCCGGTCAGCCCGACCGGCACGACCGGCGCGCCAGAGGTCAGGGCGAGGTGCGCGACGCCGGTGCGGCCGCGGTAGAGCCGGCCGTCACGGGAGCGGGTGCCCTCGGGGTAGATCCCGAACGCCTCGCCCTTGCCGAGCACGGCGAGCGCGGTGTCGAGGCTGGCGATGGCGGCCCTGGTGTCGTCGCGGTCGACCGGCAGCATGCCGAGTCCCTCGAACCACGCGCGCACGAGCGTGCCCTTCACGCCGGTGCCGGTGAAGTAGTCGGACTTGGCGAGGAAGACCACCTTGCGCGGCACCACGACGGGGATGACCACGCTGTCGAAGAACGACAGGTGGTTGCTCGCCACGATGACGGGACCGGACGTCGGCACGTGGTGCAGGCCCTCGACCCGGGGGCGCCAGACGGCACGCGCGACCGGCGGGATGACTCCGTGCGCGACCGTGTAGAGCATGGGGATCATCATGCCCGGAGGGTCGGCTGGTGGAACGCACTGCCCAGATCGACCGCACCGCTCGGGCGCAGCGGGGTGCCCTCCTCGAGGTAGGCCTGGCGTGCCTCCTCGTCGTGCGACGGCGGCAGCGACCCGTCCGCCCGGACCACCCGCCACCACGCGACGGCCGCGCCGTGGGTGGCCATCACGTTGCCGACCAGACGGGGTCCACCGCGCCCGAGCCGGTGGCCGACCACGTCGGCGATGGCGCCGTAGGTCGTCACCCGGCCGCGCGGGACCGACTCGGCGCACTGGAGCACCAGCTCGATGTAGAGCTCCCGCTCCTCGGGGGTGGTCGTCACCGCGCGTCGGACCGGGTCAGCCGGGCCGTCACCAGCAGCACGACGGCGGTCATCGATGCGGTCGTCAGCCACAGCCAGGGCGGTGCGAGCGAGGGGTCGATCCCCCGCACGGAGACCCACGCGACCAGCGCCGGCACCAGGGCGAGCAGGCCGCGACGCAGCCAGAGCCGGACGAGCCCCCGGTCGACCGGCAGGGCGCCCGGACCGTAGGACAGCATCACCGCGGACAGGTGCGCCGCGAGGAGCAGGACGGCGACCACCAGCACCCGCCAGTCGACGACCCCGCGGGAGGCCCACCAGCCGGCGACCAGGACCAGCGGGACGATGCCCACCGCGTGGTCGGGGACCCTGGCCCAGGCCGCGGCGCTCAGCGGGACCGCCACCAGGACGAACCAGTGCGGCACCTCCGGGATCGCCAGGGCGAGCGCCACGCACGGCAGCGCGACCACCAGCACCCGCAGGACGACCACCGCACGCGTGGTGCCGGGAGCGATGAGTCCACCGGTCGTCGCCATCACGCACGCACCCGGGGCGCGCGACCGCGTCGCGCGAGCTGCTGCAGGACGGTGTCGAGCGTTCCGGGGCCCCGCCACGGCACGACCGGCGTGCCGAGCCCGGCCAGGCGCTGCAACCGGTCGTCGCGCTCGATCTTCTGCATGCGGGCAGCCAGCGACGCGAGCTCGCGAGGATCCCCGTCGCGCGCGGCCACCGCGTCGCCGATGGTGTCGATGACCACCACCGACCCGCCACCGCGCTGCAGGGTCGCGGTGGCGGTCACCAGCGGCGTGAAGAACATCGGCGACAGCACGTAGACGACGCTGCCGGCGCCTGCCCCGAGGTCGAGGCGCTCGGGCGCGACACCCCGCGCCTCCGCGCGGACGCGGGCGAGCGTGCCCTGGAGCCGCTGGAGGTGCCGCGCACCGGAGCCCAGCGGCACCCGGGTGCCGTCGGCCGACACGACCAGCATGCCCACCCGGTCGCCGGTACGGATGTGGTGCTCGGCGAGCGCCGACGCCGCGCGCACGGTGAGGTCGAGGGTGCTCGCGGCCCCGTCGATGCCACCCGAGACACCCATGTCGCCGAGTCCGTCGAGCACCAGCCACACACCCGCGTCCTGCTCGGCCCGGGTCGTGATCACGTGCAGCTCTCCGGTGCGCAGCGACACCGGCCAGGTGATGCGCTTGAGCCGGTCGCCGGTGGCGAAGGGCCGGATCCCCTCGAACTCCGTGCCGCTCCCGATCCGCCGCGACCGGTGCCGTCCGACCAGCCCGTCGGGCTGCGGCACCTCCGCCCGGGTGTCGTACGGCGCCGTCTGCGGCAGGACGTTGAAGCCGCGCTCCGGCAGGTCGAGCGGACCCCAGACCCACCCTGCCCAGGCAGAGGTGAGGGCCACCCGCTCGGCGCCGACCGCACGGCGGCCCCAGCGGCGCGGGCTGAAGACGATCGTCGGGAGGTCCGCCTCGACCAGCGCCCCCGCGGCGCCGTACGCCGGCTGGGTGGCGACGTGCGGCGCCTCGAAGGCGACGCGGGTGACGTGCTCGACCCCCTCGAGGTCGTCGATCGCGAGCCGCGAGGTCGTGGACTGACCCTCGTGGAGCCGGACGTGGTCGAGCTGGGCGGACACCCGGGGGGCCGTGCGCGGTCGAGCGACGAGCCCCATCACCGCGAGGACCGCGAAGGGAGCGGCCAGCACGACCAGCACCTCCTGGCCCAGCACGACGCCGCCGGTCACCCCGCCCAGGGTCAGCAGGCAGGCCCGGACGAGCGCGGGCGTGGGCCGCCAGGACGTCATCGTGAGGTCACCGGGCCCCGCGGGCTTCGAGGGTGCGAGGCGTCTCGACCGACGACAGGACCGCGTCGACGACCCGGGCGCCGGAGGCCTGCGTCATCCAGAGGTCGGGCTTGATGGTGATGCGGTGGGCGAGCACGGCCCGGGCGACGACCTTGACGTCCTCGGGCACGACGTAGTCGCGGCCCCGGATCGCGGCCCAGGCCCGCGCGGTGAGCACGAGCCCGAGGCTGCCGCGGGGCGAGGAGCCTGTGAGCACGTCGGGGTGCGAGCGGGTCGCCCCGACCAGATCGACGCAGTAGCGCGCGACCGAGTCGTCGACGGCGACCCTCTCGACGGCCGACTGGGCGGCGGCGAGGCCCCCGGCATCGGTCACCCGCTGGATGTCGACCTCCTCGCGCTGGCGGTCCAGCCGGCGCCGCAGGACGTCGTGCTCCTCACCAGCCGACGGATAGCCGAACGCGACCCGGAGCAGGAAGCGGTCCAGCTGGGCCTCGGGCAGCGGGTAGGTGCCTTCGTACTCGACCGGGTTGGCGGTCGCGAGGACGTGGAAGGGGCTGGGCAGCCGGTGGGTCTGGCCCTCGACCGTCACCTGCCCCTCCTGCATCGCCTCGAGGAGCGCGGCCTGCGTCTTCGGCGGGGTCCGGTTGATCTCGTCGGCGAGCAGGAGGCCCGCGAAGACCGGCCCGGGCCGGAAGTCGAACTCGCCGTTGCGCTGGTCGTAGACGTAGGACCCGGTGAGGTCGGCGGGGAGCAGGTCGGGGGTGAACTGGGCGCGCGAGAACTCCAGCCCGAGCGCGCCCGCGAACGACCGCGCGGCCAGGGTCTTGCCGAGGCCGGGGAAGTCCTCGAGCAGCACGTGGCCCTTGGCGAGGATGCCGGCGAGGACCAGCGTCAACGCCTCGCGCTTGCCGACGACGGCCCTGCCCACCTCGTCGAGGACCCGCTCGGCGAACCGGGCCACCTCCGCGGGGTCGGCCGGGACCTCCGGGGCGGTTGCGGTCGGGTCGTGGTCAGCGTCGGTCACGGGACTCCTCGATTCGGGTCAGGATGGTGTCGATGTCGGCGGGCCGGATGCGGTCGCGGCCGGCGAGCTCGCGCTGGATCTCGGCGGCGAGGTCCGGGTCGCGGCCCCTCGCCAGGGCGACCAGCCGCTCGGCCAGGGCCGCCGAGGGGTGGTCGGCGTGCTGGTGGCTGGACAGCACCCGCAGGTCGGAGGTGACCTGGTCGACGCGGTCGGAGCGTCGAGGGATCGGGTGCTGCCAGTGCGAGACCGGGGCCTCGGCGGTGTCGATCACGAGGTACGTCATCGCGATCACGACGACGGCCCAGACTGCGTACGGGAAGGGCCGGGGCTCGAAGTCGAGCCAGAGGGCGACGGCGTAGCCGATCGCGGCGAGGACCACCCCGCCGCCGACCCGGCCGCTCCAGCGGCTCGACAGCCGGCTCATCCGGGGTCCCCGAGGCGTTGTCGGGAGGAGCGAAGCGGGGGACGAGAACGTCGTGGGGTGGTCTTCATGCCCTCACCCCGAGGCTGCGCCGGATCGCGGCGAGGGCGTCCACCGCCTCCGCCCGGTGGCGCTCGGTGATCTCGTGCTCGCTGAACCTGGCCTCGCGGTAGAGCTCGGCGAGGCGCTGGACCGGTCCGCTGTCGGCGTCCGCGAGGTCGAGCAACCGCAGCGCGTACTCCGACGAGGTCTCGGCTGCGCGCCGCGGGACACCCGCGCGCTCGCCCTGGACCTCGAAGCGGTGCCAGGTGGCGACGATGGCGTTGCGGGCGTCACCGTCACGCAGCAGCGCGTCCTGCTCCTGCGCGTCCTCGACCACCGCCGCAGCCGCGAGCTCGGGCTCCTCCAGCGCGGTGAGCGCGAGATCGACCCGCTGCTCGCCGGCTCGTCGCGAGAGGGCCGCGCGCACGAGGAGGAACAGCAGCCCGAGCACGCCACCGACGACCACCACGATCAGGCCGATGAGGAAGGCGTAGATCAGCACCTTGACCCACCAGGGCGCCGGGTGGTCCTGCACGAGGTCGCGGTAGTCCCTGATGCTCGCGCCCGGTGGCTCGCAGTAGTTGCGCTCGTTGATGTCGTCGGGCACCCCGTAGGTGACCGTGCCGTCCGGGGCCGTCGTCTCCGGCAGCGGGATGCACGTCTCCGCCGTCGTCATGTCGGTCGCGGGGCGCGGACCCGGCCCGGTGAAGACCTGGTCGGGACCGATCAGCGTCGCCCACGCGACCAGCACCATGAAGAAGCTGGTGGCCGCCACTGCCACGACCGCGCGCGCAGCGGGTGACGTCGGTCCGAGCGCACGCATGGCGTGACCCTAGGTGAGTGGGCCACGCCATGCGAGGGGTGGTGCGTCAGTACGAGGGCTGGCTGGGGTCGATCTGGGTCACCCAGGCGACCACGCCGCCGCCGACGTGCACCGCGTCGGCGTACCCGGCTCCCTTGACGATCGCGAGCGTCTCCGCCGAGCGCACGCCCGACTTGCAGTGCATGACGACCTGCTTGTCGCTCGGCAGCTGCGAGAGCGCGTTGCCGTTGAGGAACTCGCCCTTCGGGATCAGCACTGCGCCGGGGATGTGGTTGATCTCGGCCTCGTTGGGCTCGCGGACGTCGACGAGCACGAAGTCGCGCTCCCCCGCCTCGCGCTCGCCGAGCATCTGCTCGAGCTGCTTGACCGAGATGGTCGAGCCGGCCGCGGCCTCGGCGGCCTCGTCGGAGACCGCGCCGCAGAAGGCGTCGTAGTCGATGAGCCCGGTGACGGTGGCGTTCTCCCCGCACAGCGCGCAGTTGGGGTCCTTGCGGACCTTGAGCTTGCGGTACTCCATCTCGAGGGCGTCGTAGATCATCAGCTTGCCGGCGATGGGGTCACCGATGCCGGTGAGCAGCTTGATGGCCTCGTTGACCTGGATCGAGCCGATCGACGCGCACAGCACGCCGAGGACGCCGCCCTCGGCGCAGCTCGGCACCATGCCCGGCGGGGGCGGCTCGGGGTAGAGGCAGCGGTAGCAGGGCAGGTCCTCGCCGAGCGACGGCGCGAAGACGCTGGCCTGGCCGTCGAAGCGGTAGATCGAGCCCCAGACGTAGGGGATCTCCAGGAAGTACGCCGCGTCGTTGACCATGTAACGCGTGGCGAAGTTGTCGGTGCCGTCGACGATGAGGTCGTAGCCCTCGAAGACCGACATCACGTTGTCGTTGTCGAGGCGCTCCTCGTGCAGGACGACCTGCACGTAGGGGTTGATCTCGGCGATCGACTCCTTCGCCGAGAGGCCCTTGGGCTTGTCGATGTCGCTGACGCCGTGGATCACCTGGCGCTGGAGGTTGGACTCGTCGACCGTGTCGAACTCGGCGATCCCGAGCGTGCCGACGCCGGCGGCGGCGAGGTAGAGGAGGGCGGGCGAGCCGAGACCGCCGGCGCCGATGACGAGCACCTTGGCGTTCTTCAGGCGCTTCTGCCCGCTCATCCCGACGTCCGGGATGATCAGGTGGCGGCTGTAGCGGCGCACCTCGTCGGTGGTGAGCTCGGCGGCCGGCTCGACGAGCGGCGGGAACGACACGGGGTGACTCCTTCGTGGACGACACGGTCTTGAGCTGGTCCTGTGACAACCAGTGGGACCCCATCCATGTTCCCGCCGCACCCAACGATCGTCGTACGACGTCCCGGCATCCGGACCGCAGGCACGCTTCGCCGCCCGGGTCCCTCGGCGCGTCCGGCGGGGCGGATAGGCTCGGCCCTCACTACTCAGCAGTACACCCAGCAGCAGGAGCACGACGTGACGCCCACCGGCACCACCGACACCGACACCCCGCGTCCGCGCGGCGGCCGGATGCCCCGGCGTGAGCGCCGCGCCCAGCTCCTCGAGTCGGCACTCGAGGTGTTCGTCGCGCAGGGCTACCACGCGGCGGCGATGGACGACATCGCCGAGCGCGCCGGCGTCTCCAAGCCCGTGCTCTACCAGCACTTCCCCGGCAAGCTCGACCTCTACCTCGCGCTGCTCGACACGTCGTGCGACCTGATCATCGACAACTGCCGGGCGGCACTGGCCTCGACGACCGACAACAAGGACCGCGTCGCCGCGACCATGCAGGTCTTCTACAGCTACGTCGCCTCCGAGGAGGGCGCGTTCCGGCTGGTCTTCGAGTCCGACCTCACCAGCGAGCCCGACGTACGCGAGCGCGTCGACCGGGTGACGACGGAGTGCGCGTCGATGATCGCGGACGTGATCCGCACCGACACGGGCCTGCCCGACGAGCCGTCGCAGCTGCTGGCGGTCTCGCTGGTGGGAATGGCCCAGGTGTCCGCGCGGTTCTGGCTCGCGGGCGGCGGCACCATCCCCCGGGAGGACGCCGCGACCCTGATCTCCGGTCTGGCGTGGCGCGGCATCCGCGGCTACCCGATGACCGACGACCACTGACACATCGCTTCACCCCCGTCACCCAGCACACCAACCCAGCAAGGGAGCATCACCGTGGAGGTCAAGATCGGCGTGCAGAACGCGCAGCGAGAGCTCGTGGTCGACACCGACAGCACGCCCGAGGACGTCGAGCAGCGCCTCACCGAGGCGATCGCCGGCAACGGTGTGCTGCGGCTCTCCGACGTCAAGGGCCGCACCGTCGTGGTGCCGGCCGACAAGATCGCCTACGTCGAGCTGGGCTCCCCCACCTCGAGCACCGTCGGCTTCCGCTGACACCGACCGCTGGCCCTGCCGTCGACGGATGCCCCGAAGGGGCTATTGACACGCTCACCCCTGTGGGCGCCCCGTAATTGCTCGCGCCCTGCGCGAGCGTCATGATGGGAGTGCCGGCACACCCTGCCGGCACTCAGGCCACGGAGGCTTCGTGGCAATGAAAGGTGGGGCAACCATGCTCTTGACCATCCTCTTCTACATCGTGGTCGGCGCCATCGTCGGTCTCCTCGGCAAGTTCGTCGCCCCCGGCGACAAGGACAACATCCCCCTCTGGCTCACGGTCGTGTGCGGCATCGGCGGCATGATCCTCGGAGGCGTCATCTACAGCGCCTTCGGCGGCGACGGCAGCGACGGGCTCGACTGGACCCAGGGCATCGTCGCGATCCTCACGGCCGCCGTGCTCGTCGTGATCGCCTCGACCCTCACCGGACGCAACAGCGGCAGCCGCACCCGCGTCTGACCCACCGCACCTCACGCACGAGGCCCCGCACCCGGTCCGGGTGCGGGGCCTCGTCACGTCGTACGTCCTGACCTAGGAGTCGAGCCCCAGCTCGGCCATCCGGGCCGCGTGCAGCTCGGTGAGCCGGCTGAACATCCTCCCGAGCGCAGCCAGGTCGAGACCGGGCCGGTCCACTCCCCCGGCCAGCAGCGCGGTGAGCGAGTCGCGGTCGCCGGCGACCCGCTGGGCCTGGGTGAGCGCCTCGCCCATCAGGCGGCGGCCCCAGAGGGCGAGCCGACCGCCGAGGCGGTGGTCCTCGGCGATGCCGGCGCGGACCCGCTCGACGATGAAGGCGGTCTGCCCGGAGTCCTCCAGCGAGCTGATGATCACCTCGCGGGTCTCGGGGTCGAGGTAGGCGGCGATCTCGCGGTAGAAGTCCGCGGCCAGCCCGTCGCCGACGTAGGCCTTGATCAGGCCCTCGTAGTAGTCCGACGGCGCCGTGTGGGCGTGGAAGCCGTCGAAGCTGGCCCGGAACGCCTGCATCGCCTCGGCCGGGTCGGCGCCGAGCTCGGCGAGCCGGCCGACGAGCTTCTGGAGGTGCGCGAACTCCGCCGTGGCCATCGCGCCGATCGCGATCTTGTCGTCGATCCCCGGAGCCATCTTGGCGTCCTCGACGAGCCGCTCGAACGCCGAGAGCTCGCCGTAGGCGATCGCCCCGAGGAGGTCGACTGCGGCGCGGCGGTAGTCCTCGTCGGGGGATTCAGTCATGTTCGCAGCCTAGCGATAGCATGATGTGGACCGAGCCCCGGTGAATGCTGCCGGTGGCCGCCTGTATGTGCGCGGTTGGCAGAGCCCCAGAGGGTCCTTTCGAGTGGCTGACCGCATACGCGTGGGACATCCGACTCTCCTCTGAGACCTCTTGAAAGCGACCTCCGTGACCACCTTCCGTGAATTGGGCGTGCACGCCCAGATCTGTGACGCGCTCGACCGCGCCGGCATCACCACCCCCTTCGCCATCCAGGAGATGACCCTCTCGGTCGCCCTCCTCGGCACCGACCTGATCGGCCAGGCCCGCACGGGCACCGGCAAGACCCTCGCCTTCGGCATCCCGGTGCTCCAGCGCAGCGTCGCGCCGAGCGACCCGGCCTACGCCGACATGCCGCAGGGCAAGCCGCAGGCCCTGATCGTCGCCCCGACCCGCGAGCTCGCGCTCCAGGTGTCGAGCGACCTCGCCCTCGCCAGCAAGGACCTGGGCCTCCGGGTCCTCACCGTCTACGGCGGCGTCGGCTACGACACCCAGCTGGAGGCCCTCGAGTCGGGCGTCGACATCGTCGTCGGCACCCCCGGTCGCCTCATCGACCTGGCCAACCGCCGCGCCCTCGACCTCTCGCACGTGCACGCGCTCGTGCTCGACGAGGCCGACGAGATGCTCGACCTCGGCTTCCTGCCCGACGTCATCACGCTGCTCTCCAAGACGCCCGAGACCCGCCAGACCATGCTGTTCTCGGCCACCATGCCGTCCGCGATCGTCGCGCTGGCCCGCACCCACATGCGGCACCCGATGAACATCCGTGCCGAGTCGTCCTACGACACCACCATGGTGCCGGCGACCGCCCAGTTCATCTACCAGGCCCACGACCTCGACAAGCCCGAGATCATCGGCCGCGTCCTGCAGGCCGAGGACGCCGAGAAGATGATCGTCTTCACCCGCACGAAGCGCCAGGCGCAGCGGATCGCCGAGGACCTGCAGGAGCGCGGCTTCAAGGCCTCGCCACTGCACGGCGACATGGCGCAGGTCGCGCGCGAGAAGGCCCTCGCCCGGTTCCGCGAGGACAAGATCCAGGTCCTCGTCTGCACCGACGTCGCAGCCCGCGGCATCGACGTGCGCGGCGTCTCCCACGTCATCAACTACACCTGCCCCGAGGACGACAAGACCTACGTCCACCGCATCGGCCGCACCGGCCGCGCGGGCGCCTCGGGCACCGCGATCACGTTCGTCGACTGGGCCGACCTGCACCGCTGGAAGATGATCAACAAGGCGCTCGACCTGCCGTTCGACTCGCCCGAGGAGACGTACTCGACGTCCCCGCACCTGTTCCACGACCAGGGCATCCCCGAGGGCACCAAGGGCCGCATCGTCGACCCGGCCCCGCCTGCCCCCAAGGCCGACCGCGCGCCGCGCGAGCGCTCCGGCGGTCGCTCCGGTGGCGGTCGCTCCGACTCGGGCCGCTCGGACTCGGGTCGCGCGGACTCCGGTCGCGCGGACTCGGGCTCGTCGGAGCAGTCCGGCGACGCCCCGCGCCGCCGCAACCGCAACCGTCGTCGGACCCGTGGCGGCTCGTCGGTCGAGGCGCCCAAGTCCTGACCGAGGGCTGAGCTACTTCTTCGTGCGAGCGGGCTTCCTCGTCGCCTTCTTCTTGGGGCGGGAGGCCCGCTCGACGAGGTTCTTGGCCACCTCGCGGTAGGCCTGGGCGCCCTTGCTGCTCCGGCTCGTCGACAGGATCGACCGGCCGGCGGCCGGTGCCTCGGCGAACTTGATCGTCTTGGGGATCGGCGGCTCGACGACCTCGAGGTCGTAGGTCTCGCTGATCGTCTCCAGCACCGTGCGCGCGTGGTTGGTGCGGCCGTCGTAGAGCGTCGGCAGCACGCCCCAGACCTCGAGGCCGCGGTTGGTGAAGCGGCGTACGTCGTGGACGGTGTCGAGCAGCTGCCCGACCCCGCGGTGCGACAGCGTCTCGCACTGCAGCGGCACGAGCACGCCGTCGGAGGCGGTGAGCGCGGCGACGGTGAGCACGCCGAGGGACGGCGGGCAGTCGAGCAGCACCCAGTCGTACGCCTCGTCGCCGAGGTCCTCGGCGAGCTGCTCCAGCGCCCCCTTGATGACGTGCTCGCGCCCCGTGCGGGTCAGCAGGTCGGCCTCGGCGCGGGCGAGCTCGATGGTCGCCGGGAGGAGGTCGACCCCGTCCTCGGTCTCGATGATGATCTCGGCGGGGTCCACCCCCTGGGTGAGCACGTGGTGCACCGACACCTCGAGGTCCTCCGGGTCGATCCCGAGCGAGAAGGTCAGGCAGGCCTGCGGGTCGAGGTCGACCAGCAGCACGCGGTGGCCGAGCTCGGCGAGCGCGGCGCCGATGGAGGCGACGGAGGTCGTCTTGGCGACGCCGCCCTTCTGGTTGGCGACGGCCAGGGTGACGGAAGCCGGGGTCTGGGTGCTCATCGGGGCCCATTGTGCAGGACGGGGTCGCGGTCGCAGCCGGTGTCCTGAAATGCTGGTCGCATGCCTACCGCCCTCATCACCGGCGCCACCGCCGGCATCGGACACGAGTACGCCGTCCAGCTGGCCGCTCGCGGCCACGACCTGGTCCTCGTCGCACGTGACACCGCGCGCCTCGACCAGGTCGCCGACGACCTGCGCCGCGCCCACCAGGTCGAGGTCGAGGTGCTGTCTGCCGACCTCACCGACCGCGCCGACCTCGCCCGCGTCGAGGCCCGCCTCGCCGACCACGACCGGCCGGTCGACCTGCTGGTCAACAACGCCGGCTTCGGGCTCAAGAAGCGCTTCCTCGACAACACCGCCGACGAGGAGACCGCGATGCTCGAGGTGCTCGTCACCGCGGTGCTGCGGCTCACCCACGCCTCCCTCGGCGCGATGGCCGAGCGCGGCCACGGCGGCATCATCAACGTCTCCAGCGTCGCCGCCTTCCTCCCCCGCGGCTCCTACTCCGCCGCCAAGGCCTGGGTGAACTCCTTCTCCGAGTGGGCCCACCTGGAGTACGGCCCTCGCGGCGTGAAGGTGATGGCACTGTGCCCGGGCTTCACCAAGACCGAGTTCCACGAGCGGATGCAGGTCAAGCGCGGCGACGGCTTCATGTGGCTCGACGTGGAGTTCCTGGTCCACACGTCGCTCGAGGACTTCGACAAGGGCCGTGCCTACTCGATCCCCGGCGCGCAGTACAAGACGATCGCCGTGCTGACCAAGGCCATCCCCAACCGGGTGCTCCGGCTGACCCAGTCGATGGGGCGCCGCTGAGCAGCAGGATCGCGCCCGCCCGCACCGACGACGCCGAGGCGCTGACCGACCTCCACCTCGACGTGTGGGAGGAGGCGTACGCCGACCTGGTGCCGGCGGACCTCCTCGCTGCTCGGCGAGCGGGTCGCGACGCTCGGATCGAGCGGTGGCGCAACATCGCCTCGGCCGGCTCCAGCTCCACCCTGCTGGCGTGGTCGGGTGATCGGCTCGTCGGCTTCTCGAGCACAAGCACCGGCCGGGACGACGACGTCGGTCTCCCACCGCTCGAGCTGATGGCGCTCTACGTCCGCGCGACGACGTACGGCACCGGCGTCGGGCCGGCCTTGCTCGACGCGGCGATCGGGGCGTCGGACGCCTACCTCTGGGTGCTCGACGGCAACGCCCGGGCCATCGCGTTCTACGAGCGGCAGGGCTTCAGGTTCGACGGGGTGACCAAGCCCGAGGACGTCGGGCTCGAGCGACGAATGGTGCGGCGCTCGGCCGAAACCCGCGCGACGTCCGTCTGACGTCCGGGCACCTCAGCGCAGCGACTCCAGCCATGGGTGATGGGGGTGGGCCAGCTCGAGCGCGTCCACCAGCCACGTGCGTGCGGCGTCGTCCAGCAGCGGTGCGCACGCGTGGAAGTCGGCCCGGTCCTGCGGCCGCAGCGCCCGCGCCTTGTGGAGCAGCTGCACCTCGGGCCTGAGGTAGCGGATGCCGTCGCGCTCCCAGAGGATGTCGGCCAGCGGCCGGCTGATCCGGGCGTCGCGCTTGAAGGTCCAGGTCGTCGGGGTCGTGTGCATCAGGATGACGTCGTACTCCCACGGCTCCGCGCCGCTCGGGCGCAGCCAGAGGTTCTCGCACTCGTCGGTGACCTCGTCGTCACCGTCGAGCAGCGGGCGGAGGGTTCCGCTGTGCGCCTCCCACACGTCGAGCCGACCGTCGAGGTGGCGTCGCAGGGCACCGACGTCCGAGCGCGGGATGCTGGGGTCGACGTCGCCGTGGGCGCGCGGCACTCCGGTGAACGCCTCGATGGCCCAGCCGCCGGCGATCCACCACGGCCGGTCGTAGCCCGCCAACAGCTCCGCCGCGTCCAGCGGCGTCCGCGCCGCCCACGGGCCGTAGAGCCGGACGATCTCGTCGTGGTCGAGCACGCGAGCAGGCTACGACCTCAGCCGAGGGTCGCGAGCCAGGCCTCCAGCTCGCGCGGGTGCGTGAAGAGCAGCACCTCCGGCCCGTCGGGCGAGGCGGCCCACTCCCGCATCCGCTGCCGCTTGCGGGCGAAGGACTGGAAGTGCCACACGATGATCGAGTCGCGGGCCACGACCTTGCGCCACGTCTCCACGTTGCCGTTGCACATCGGCTCCTTCGTGACCGCCCGGGTGACGGTCCGCCGCACGAGGCGCGCGAGCGAGAGCCAGCGCGGGTAGTCGAGCCCGACCACGAGGTCGACACGCGGCAGCACGACGTCGCGCCAGGCGCCGTACGCCGAGTCGAGCAGCCACCGCTCCCCCGCGACGATCTCGCCGATCACCTCGCGCTGCCGTTCGTCGGGGACCGGCACCCACCCGGGCAGCCAGGTCATCTCGTCGACGAGGGTCACCGGGTGGCCGGTGCGCTCGCCGATGGCGACGGCGGCGGTGCTCTTGCCGCTGCCCGTCACCCCGTAGACGAGGATCCGGTCGGGAAGGTTCACGAACGCGCCAGGGAGATCAGCCGCTCGTACTGCTCGGGGTCCGTGGTGTTGACCCCGAGGTCGTGGTCGACCTTGCCGAGGCCGTGGTGGTCGCTGCTGCCGGTGACGACGAGGTCGAGCTCGGCTGCGATGGCGCGGAGCCGGGTGCGCACCTCGGGCGGGTGGTCCTGGTGGTCGACCTCGATCCCGGCCAGCCCGAGGTCCTTGAGGCCGGAGAGGGCGGCGGCGTCGAGCACTGTCGCGCCCCGTCTGCCCCACGGATGCGCGATCACCGGAACCCCACCCGCGCCGACCACGAGCGGGATCGTGTCCTCGAGCCGAGGCGCGTAGCGGTTGACGTAGCCCGGCTGGCCCGGGCTGAGCAGCGTCGCGAAGGCCTCGGTGCGGTCCGCGACGACGCCGAGCCGCACCAGTGCGTCGGCCACGTGCGGTCGGCCGGCGGCGACGGAGCCGCCCGCCTCGCGGCGTACGTCCTCCTCGGTGATCTCGATCCCGTGCCCGCGAAGTCCGGACACGATCGCGGGCGTCCGCGAGGTGCGCCCGTCGAGCACCTTGTCCAGCTCGTCGGCGAGGGGCGCGTAGGCCGGATCGGGCAGGTACGCCAGCAGGTGCACGCCCCGATGGCGGAAGTTCGTCGAGATCTCGAGCCCGGGGACGAGGGTGATGCCGACCTCGTCGGCCGACTGCTGCGCCTCGGCCCAGCCCGACATCGCGTCGTGGTCGGTCAGCGCGACGACGTCGAGCCCGGCGGCCGCCGCCTCCCGCAGGAGCTGGGCGGGGGTGTCGGTGCCGTCGCTGGCGGAGCTGTGCGTGTGGAGGTCGATCCGCACGTCAGGAGTTCCACTTCAGCAGCACCGGGGTCTCCCGCTCGAAGCCCAGCACCGACACGGTGGAGGTGTCGAGGCGGAAGAACCGGCCCTCGTCGGCCGGCTGCTCGAGCCAGCGCGCGGTGAGGACCCGCAGCGAGTGGCCGTGGGCGAAGACCAGGGTCCTGTCGTGCTCGCGCGCCCGATCGACGATCCGGTCCAGGCGCGCGGACACCTCGTCGGCGGTCTCTCCGCCGGGCGACTCATGTGTCCAGACGGACCAGCCCGGCACGGTCTCGCGGATCTCGTCGGTGGTGATGCCCTCGTAGTCGCCGTAGGCCCACTCGGCCAGGTCGTCGTCGACCACCGCGTCGGGAAAGCCCGCCAGCTCGGCCGTACGACGCGCGCGCTGGCGCGGGCTCGTCAGCACCAGGTCGAACGACACCTCGGCCAGCCGCGGCGCCAGCGAGGTGGCCGTCTCCTCGCCGACGTCGGTGAGGGGGAGGTCGGTGGTGGAGGTGTGCCGGCCGTCGCGGCTCCACTCGGTCTCGCCGTGCCGGACGATCCACAGCTCGCGATGCACTCCGGAGACCATGCCCGCGAGTCTGCCACGGGCGGACCGGTGGCCTGCCACGATGCTCGGCATGAGTGCAGATGTGAGCACGGGCCTGCACCGGGCACGGCTGGCGATCGCGGCGGCGTTCCTCACCCAGGGCCTGGTCTTCATCAGCCTCACCACCCGCCTCCCCCGCATCCAGGACCGGTGGGACCTCGGCGAGCTCGCCCTCTCCGGCGTGCTGCTGATGATGGTGCTGCTGGCCGGAGCCGGCTCCCTCGTGGCCGAGCGCCTCGCGCCGCGGCTCGACAGCGCGGTCGTGCTGCGCGCCGGGCTGCTGGTGGTCGCGGGGTCGGTGGCCGTCGCGATCCTCGCCCCGACGACGGTGGTCTTCGTCCTCGGCCTGGCGGCGTACGGCGTCGGGCTGGGGCTGGTCGACGCGACGGGCAACATGCAGGCCGTCGCGCTCGAGCACCGGATCGGCCGGGTCGTGCTGCCGTCGTGCCACGGCGCATGGACGCTGGGCGGGGTCATCGGCGCGGTCCTCACCCTCGTCACCACGGACGTCCCGTGGTCGGCGATCGCGCTCGTCGCGGTGCTCCCGCTGCTCGCGGCGGGTGCGCCCTACCTCGCCCGCGACCACGGCGAGGCGGCCACGGCGACCGAGACCGACGTGCCGTGGCGGGCGATCGTGATGGTCGGCCTGGCGCTCGTCGTGTTCTACACGGTCGACACCGCGGCGGCGACCTGGGGACCGGTCTACCTCGACGACGTCTTCGCCGCCCCCGAGGAGCTGGTCGCCCTGGCGACGCTCCCCTACCTCGTGGCGAGCGGCCTGGTGCGGCTCGTGGGCGACGGCCTCACCGAGCGCGTCGGTGCCGTGCGGCTGCTGCGGGTCGGCGCCCTCGTCGCCTTCGTGTCCCTGGCGGTGATCGTCGCGGCGCCGTCGTGGCCGGTCGCGGTCCTCGGCTTCACGCTGCTCGGCTGCGGGGTCGCTGTCGTCGCCCCGCTGAGCTTCTCGGCGGCCGCCGCGCTCGCCGGCCGGGACGCGGATCCCGCCACCCGTCAGGCACGGGTGGACGCGGTGGTCGCGCGGTTCAACCAGTTCAACTACGCCGGTGCGCTGCTCGGCGCGGTGATGACGGGAGCGGTCGGCGCGAGCTCGCTGCGCATCGGCTTCGCCGTCCCGCTGGTGCTGGTGCTCGCCCTGTTCTGGCTGGCGAAGGCCTTCGCGCCGGCGGACGAGCTGTCCGCCGGCGCGCCTGCCCGGACGGGGCAGTAGGCCTCAGGCGCCGCCGCCACCGGCCTTGCGGCGGTGCATCGGCTTGGCGACGTTCTTGTCGTTGACCTCCGAGCCGTGCGCCTTCTCGCGCGAGTCGGCGCTGTCGTCGGGGTGGTGATGACCCTTCTTGCGATCGAGGGCCTCCCGCATCTTCGCCTTGAGGTCTGCGTTGGGGTCCTGGTCAGCCATGGGTCCTCCATCCGAAGCGGATCTGCTTGCCCCGCCACCCTGCCAAACCCGTCAAGCCGGGTCGAGGGTATTTATCGCCGCAGCACGTCGATGCGCCCGGCGAGCTTGCCCAACATCCGGAAGACGTGCCAGCGGCAGTCGCCCACCATCACGTCGTAGGCCGCGTCACCGAACTCGCCGCGGTAGCGCTCGGGATCGCGCAGCAGCCGCGCGAGGTGCAGCAGCGAGCGCGCCGCCTGGCCGTCCTGCTCCTGCGACCACTCGCCCCACTCGCTGGAGAGGTCGATCGTCTCGACGACCTCGAGACCGGACCCGGCGATCGCGTCGTCGAGCACGCGCGGGTCGGCCGAGGTCGGCACGACGCCCATCACGTCGAACAGCTGGTCGGCCTCCTCCGGGGCGAGCAGGTCGGTGGCGACCGTCGTGTAGCCGACGACGTACGCCCCGGGGCGCAGCACGCGCGCGTACTCGAGCATCGCCTCCGCCGGGTCCTCGACGTGCTCCATCACGTCGCGGCACCAGACCAGGTCGATCGAGGAGTCGGGCGCCGGGATGCGGGTCGCGGTGCCGCGCTCGAAGGAGACCCGCGAGGCGATGTCCGGCGCCTCCGACCGGCGCGACTCACGGGCCAGGTCGAGGTGTCGCTGGACGGGGTCGATGCCGAGCACGCGGAAGCCGAAGTGGGTCGCGAGCCGGAAGGCGTGCGCGCCCTCGCCGCAGCCCACGTCGACCACCCGGCTGTCGGGCGGCAGGTCGAGCTCGCGCACCACCTGGAGCAGCACCGACGGGCCGCGCGGCGACAGGCTCTCGTCGAGCCGCTCTCCGAACGCCTCCTCGATGCGCGGGTAGCGGTCGTAGAAGAAGTCACGGTCCCAGGCCACGGGGCGAGTCTGCCCTGCCGGGATCAGCACTGAGTAGGGTCGCCGCCATGGCCCGCCGCGCGTTCCTCCACGTCGGGACCGCGAAGTCGGGGACCAGCTTCCTCCAGGACCTGTGGTGGCAGCACCGCGACGCGCTGCGCGACCGGGGGCTGCTGCTGCCCGGTCGCCGGCGCCGCGACCATTTCACCGCGGCCGCGCTCGTCAAGGGCATGAGCGCCGTCGTCGACGACCTGGGCGAGCGCGACCGCGACGTGTGGGACCGGATCGTCGAGGAGACGAGCGCGTGGCCGGGCGACGTCCTCGTCAGCAACGAGCACTTCGCCGACTCCCCGGCCGCCGCAGCGCGGGCGGCGCTCGCCGACCTGGGGTCCGCCGCCGACGAGGTGCACGTGCTCGTCACGGCGCGCGACCTCGGGCGGGTGCTCCCATCGGCGTGGCAGCAGCGGGTCAAGATGGGCGCCCGGATGCCCTACCGCAAGTTCCTCGGCAGCGTGCGGCGCGAGGACGGCGACCAGAAGTTCTGGCGCTACCAGGATGTCCCCGGCATCCTCGACGTCTGGTCCGCCGGCCTTCCCGGCGAGCGCGTGCACGTGGTCGTCGTACCCGCTCCGGGGGCGCCGCGCGACGAGCTCTGGGTGCGTACGGCGTCGGTGCTCGGCCTCGACGTCGCCGGTCTCGACACCGCTGCCCGGAGGCCCAACGACTCCCTCGGCGTGGTCGAGGCCGAGCTGCTCCGTCGGGTCAACGACGCCGTCCCCCGCGACCGTCGCACGCTGGCCTACTCACGCCACGTCAAGGGCTCGTTCGTGCCGACGGCGCTCGTGGGCAGCGCCCCGCGTGACTCCTTCGCCGTGCCCGACAACCACGTCGCGTGGGTCGAGGAGTCCGCCGCGAGCGTCGTTGCCACGCTGCGCGCGAGCCCGTACGACGTGGTGGGCGACCTCGACGACCTGCTCCCGGCGCTGGCCCCCGACGGCCGGACTCCCGACCAGGTCAGCGAGGCCGAGCTGATGGCCGCTGCCGGCACCGTGCTGGAGCGGCTGGGCCTGCCAGCCGCGAGCGACCTCGGCGCGGCGCTCGACGCCCTCGCCGAGCACCTGCTCAGCGCGGGATGAGCGCCCAGTAGTCGAGGTCGAGCAGCACGCCGTCGGCGTACGTCCCGTCCTCCGAGCGCAGGGTCATGGACTCGTCCCGGCCCCGGGTCGCGACGAGCCGGAGCCGGAGCGCGCCGACACCGGGCGCCTCGAGCGTCGCCGTGTCCAGCACCTCGGACCATGCGTGGACGGTGTCGTCGGCGAAGGCCGGCGCGACGTGCGCGCCGGCGTTGATCGCGGCGACGAGCTGGGCGTTGGCCAGGCCGTTGAACGACAGCGCGCGGGCCAGCGAGATCACGTGGCCGCCGTAGACGAGCCGCCGACCGTCGGGGCGCGCGTCGGTGGTGAAGTGCACCTTGGCGGTGTTCTGCCACAGCCGCGTCGCCATCATGTGCTCGGCATCGGTGAGGGTCACGCCGTCGACGTGGTCGATGCGCTCCCCCACCTCGTAGTCGCCGAGCCGGTGCGGGGAGCCGGCGGCAACATCGTCGTACGACGAGAAGTCGAGGCCGGCGGGCACGACCAGGTCGGCTGCCTCGACGGCGGGCGCCAGGTCGGGCACCACCGTGGTGGGCGCCGGCGACTCCGTCGAGCGCTTGTGCACCATCACCCAGCGCGCCCAGTCGATCGCGACCTCGCCGCGCTGGTTCGTCGCCGTGGATCGCACCCACACCACGCCGGTGCGACCGTTGGAGTTCTCCTTCAGCCCGATGACCTCCGAGCGGGTGCGCAGGGTGTCGCCCGGCACGACCGGGACGTGGAAGCGGCACTCGGCGTAGCCCAGGTTGGCGACGGCGTTGAGCGAGACGTCCGGCACGGTCTTGCCGAAGGCGACGTGGAAGCCGACCAGCTCCTCGACCGGGTGCCCTCGCTCCTGGTCTGCCAGGCCGACCGACGCGGCGAACTCCGCCGACGACGGGACCGCGAAGCGGGTCGGGTAGATCGCACCGTAGAGCGCCCGGTCGCCCTCGGTGACCGTGCGGGGCGTGGCGTGGTCGATGACCTGCCCGACGGTGAAGTCCTCGAAGAAGTTGCCGGGGTTCGTCTTCATGCGGGCCATCGTGCCGCAGCACGCCGCCCGACGGGCGCTACGGGCCCCGTGGACTCAGTCACACGACGAGGCGTCACGGCTCGTAGGGGTAGGCGCGGATCACGTCACCGGAGAGCCTGGTCTTGAGGTAGCCGCCCTCGTTGAACTTGTTGCCGATGTAGATGTTGACGCTGGGCACGTCGCCGATCCAGGAGTTGACCAGCACGTGGGTGAGCCTGCCGCGCTCGACGTCCAGCGTCGCGCGGGCCGTGTCGATGTTGGCGAACATCCGGCGCACGTCGACCTTGCCGAGGTCGATGACCTCGCCCGGACCGGTCACCGCCGACGCCTCGGTGTCCTGGCGCCACTCGCCGGTCCACGACCACCGCTCCATCCGCGGCCGGGACCCGCGCACCGGCACTTGGACGCCCACGCGCTCGGGGTAGAACCCGGCCTCGTAGACCTCCAGCGTGCCGAACTGCTTCTCGTAGGCCCGCAGGAACGCGCGCACCTGCGGCGCCGTCATCTCGAACGACGGGGCGGGCGGGTCCTCGAACATGATCTCGGGATCGGCGAGCTCGGACTCGAAGACGCCGTCGGTTCCGAAGCCCGAGTCGGACGACTGACCGCCCATCGACGCGAACATCGTCACCACGACCGCACCGATGACGAGGGCGACGGCCACGATGCCGAGCACGACGAAGCTGCCGGCGATGCGCGGGAGCACGGTGGTGGCGAACGACGGAGCCGGGCTCGGAACATCCACCGTGGGCCGTACGACGGCGCCCGGCGGCTGCTGCAGGTCGCGGGTCAGCGTCTCGAGCTCGTCGAGCGTCTCGGCCGACAGCGCCCGACCCACGCGCAGCTCGCGGTCGGCGGAGTTGAGCTGCCCGTCGACGTAGGCCGCCTCGATCAGCTCGACGAAGCGGTCGCGGTCCGCATCCTTGGCGCGGAATCCCCTCATGACGAGGAGTCTAGGATCTCTCAGTCGGTCGTGCTGAAGGCTGCGTCGAAGGCGGCGTCGGGGGCGTCGAACGCGAGGCGGCGCACGAACTCCAACGCCTCGGGCGCACCCAGGAGCCGGTCCATCCCGGCGTCCTCCCACTCCACCGAGATCGGGCCGTCGTAACCGATCGTGTTG
>NZ_JAERSG010000009.1 GCF_016735675.1 Nocardioides baculatus
TTTTTCGATGGAGAGTTTGATCCTGGCTCAGGACGAACGCTGGCGGCGTGCTTAACACATGCAAGTCGAGCGGAAAGGCCACTTCGGTGGTACTCGAGCGGCGAACGGGTGAGTAACACGTGAGTAATCTGCCCTTGGCTTCGGGATAGCCACCGGAAACGGTGATTAATACCGGATATGACCACTTCGTGCATGCGATGGTGGTGGAAAGTTTTTCGGCCAGGGATGTGCTCGCGGCCTATCAGCTTGATGGTGAGGTAATGGCTCACCATGGCTTCGACGGGTAGCCGGCCTGAGAGGGTGACCGGTCACACTGGGACTGAGACACGGCCCAGACTCCTACGGGAGGCAGCAGTGGGGAATATTGGACAATGGGCGGAAGCCTGATCCAGCAACGCCGCGTGAGGGATGACGGCCTTCGGGTTGTAAACCTCTTTCGGTAGGGACGAAGCGCAAGTGACGGTACCTACTAAAGAAGCACCGGCCAACTACGTGCCAGCAGCCGCGGTAATACGTAGGGTGCGAGCGTTGTCCGGAATTATTGGGCGTAAAGGGCTCGTAGGCGGTTTGTCGCGTCGGGAGTGAAAACCAGGTGCTTAACACCTGGCTTGCTTTCGATACGGGCAGACTAGAGGTATGCAGGGGAGAACGGAATTCCTGGTGTAGCGGTGAAATGCGCAGATATCAGGAGGAACACCGGTGGCGAAGGCGGTTCTCTGGGCATGACCTGACGCTGAGGAGCGAAAGTGTGGGGAGCGAACAGGATTAGATACCCTGGTAGTCCACACCGTAAACGTTGGGCGCTAGGTGTGGGGTCCATTCCACGGATTCCGTGCCGCAGCTAACGCATTAAGCGCCCCGCCTGGGGAGTACGGCCGCAAGGCTAAAACTCAAAGGAATTGACGGGGGCCCGCACAAGCGGCGGAGCATGCGGATTAATTCGATGCAACGCGAAGAACCTTACCTGGGTTTGACATACACCCTGCCGCTCCAGAGATGGGGCTTCTTTTGGGGGTGTACAGGTGGTGCATGGCTGTCGTCAGCTCGTGTCGTGAGATGTTGGGTTAAGTCCCGCAACGAGCGCAACCCTCGTTCTATGTTGCCAGCACGTAATGGTGGGGACTCATAGGAGACTGCCGGGGTCAACTCGGAGGAAGGTGGGGATGACGTCAAGTCATCATGCCCCTTATGTCCAGGGCTTCACGCATGCTACAATGGCCGGTACAAAGGGCTGCGATCCCGTGAGGGGGAGCGAATCCCAAAAAGCCGGTCTCAGTTCGGATTGGGGTCTGCAACTCGACCCCATGAAGTCGGAGTCGCTAGTAATCGCAGATCAGCAACGCTGCGGTGAATACGTTCCCGGGCCTTGTACACACCGCCCGTCACGTCACGAAAGTCGGCAACACCCGAAGCCGGTGGCCCAACCCTTGTGGAGGGAGCCGTCGAAGGTGGGGCTGGCGATTGGGACGAAGTCGTAACAAGGTAGCCGTACCGGAAGGTGCGGCTGGATCACCTCCTTTCTAAGGAGCACACACCCCGACCATCAGCTAGCTGGCCACACGGTTCAGTGATGTCTGGTGGCGCATGGTGGTGTCTCACTAGTGGAACGTCGACTGTCAGGCTGGTTTGCTGCGCGGGTTTTCTCGTGTGGTGGCTGGTCCTGGTCGCGCTGCCCGGCATTGGTCGGGGGCGTGGTTGAGCACACTGTTGGGTCCTGAAGAATCAGGCGCCTGGAGTACTGGACGTGAGTCTGGTGGTCTGTGGTTCTGGTTGTTCTGGTCCTCCTTCGCCCGAGTGCACGTCAAGGGTCTGTTCGCTAATCGCGGGCGGGTCTGTGTGTGAGGGGGTTGGTGGGGTTGTTGTTTGAGATCTGCATAGTGGACGCGAGCATCTGGCGACATGACCTTCGAGGGTTTTCCTTCTAGTGTTGTGTTGTCTAGAGCAATTCGTTTAATGAGTTTGTAGATGCGGCTGGTTTGTTCCCTATTCCTTGGGGAGTGGTCGCATCGTTGTGTGAAGGCCGGCATCTTCCTTTGATTGGGGTGGGTGTTGGTTGTTGTCTTTTGTGTTTGTGTCGGCTGCGTTGGGGTGTGTGTTGTTCTGACGTTGTTGAGACAAGCTATGAAGGGCACATGGTGGATGCCTTGGCATCAAGAGCCGATGAAGGACGTTGGAGCCTGCGATAAGCCCTGGGGAGTTGGCAACCAAGCTGTGATCCGGGGGTGTCCGAATGGGGAAACCCAGCACGAGTCATGTCGTGTTACCTGCACCTGAACACATAGGGTGTGTGGAGGGAACGTCGGGAAGTGAAACATCTCAGTACCGACAGGAAGAGAAAACAATAGTGATTCCGAGAGTAGTGGCGAGCGAAATCGGATGAGGCCAAACCATGTCTGTGTGATACCCGGCAGGGGTTGCAGGCGTGGGGTTGTGGGACTGCTCGATCTCATCTGCCGGTGAGGTGCAGAGTAAGAAACCAGTGTGGAAGTCGAAGTCGGTTGGAAAGCCGCACCGTAGAGGGTGATAGGCCCGTAGACGTAAGGCACTGGCTCTGGAGCATCATCCCAAGTAACACGGAACCCCTGAAATTCCGTGTGAATCTGGCGGGACCACCCGTTAAGCCTAAATACTCCTTGATGACCGATAGCGGACAAGTACCGTGAGGGAAAGGTGAAAAGTACCCCTGGCGGGGAGTGAAATAGTACCTGAAACCGTGTGCCTACAATCCGTCGGAGCCTTATGTCTGAGCTTGCTCAGGTGGGGGTGACGGCGTGCCTTTTGAAGAATGAGCCTGCGAGTTTGCGGTGTGTTGCGAGGTTAACCCGTGTGGGGAAGCCGTAGCGAAAGCGAGTCCGAATAGGGCGATTCAGTAGCGCGCTCAAGACCCGAAGCGAAGTGATCTATCCATGGGCAGGTTGAAGCGTCGGTAAGACGACGTGGAGGACCGAACCCACTTAGGTTGAAAACTGAGGGGATGACCTGTGGATAGGGGTGAAAGGCCAATCAAACTTCGTGATAGCTGGTTCTCCCCGAAATGCATTTAGGTGCAGCGTTGCGTGTTTCTTGCCGGAGGTAGAGCACTGGATAGCTAATGGGCCCTACAAGGTTACTGACGTTAGCCAAACTCCGAATGCCGGTAAGTGAGAGCGCAGCAGTGAGACTGCGGGGGATAAGCTCCGTAGTCGAGAGGGAAACAGCCCAGACCATCAGCTAAGGCCCCTAAGCGGTGACTAAGTGGAAAAGGATGTGGAGTCGCATTGACAACCAGGAGGTTGGCTTGGAAGCAGCCACCCTTGAAAGAGTGCGTAATAGCTCACTGGTCAAGTGATTCCGCGCCGACAATGTAGCGGGGCTCAAGTCATCCGCCGAAGCTATGGCATTCAGCAGATACATCAGCATCCACTTGATGGGTGTTCAGTGTGCTGGATGGGTAGGGGAGCGTCGTGTGGGCAGTGAAGCGCCGGAGTGATCCAGGTGTGGAGGCCACACGAGTGAGAATGCAGGCATGAGTAGCGAATCACGGGTGAGAAACCCGTGCGCCGAATGATCAAGGGTTCCAGGGTCAAGCTAATCTGCCCTGGGTAAGTCGGGACCTAAGGCGAGGCCGACAGGCGTAGTCGATGGACAACGGGTTGATATTCCCGTACCGGCGAAGTTGCGCCCATGACGAACCTGGTGATGCTAACCACCCGAAGCTCATCGGACCGGACCCTTCGGGGCGAGGCTGGTGTGTGGAGCGTGGGACCCGAGCTGGTAGTAGTCAAGCGATGGGGTGACACAGGAAGGTAGCCCAACCACAGCGATGGTTGTCTGTGGGCAAGCGCGTAGGACGTGGTGTAGGCAAATCCGCACCATCCACTTCAGTGTGGAGTCTGAGACGTGACGCGGAGCCGTATGGCGAAGTGGGTGATCCTATGCTGTCGAGAAAAACCTCTAGCGAGCAACGAGCCGCCCGTACCCCAAACCGACTCAGGTGATCAAGTAGAGAATACTAAGGCGATCGAGACAACCATGGTTAAGGAACTCGGCAAAATGCCCCCGTAACTTCGGGAGAAGGGGGGCCCGGATCGTGAACCCACTTGCTGGGGGAAGCGTGAAGGGCCGCAGAGACCAGGGGGAAGCGACTGTTTACTAAAAACACAGGTCCGTGCGAAGTTGTAAGACGATGTATACGGACTGACTCCTGCCCGGTGCTGGAAGGTTAAGAGGACCGGTTAGACACGCAAGTGTCGAAGCTGAGAATTTAAGCCCCAGTAAACGGCGGTGGTAACTATAACCATCCTAAGGTAGCGAAATTCCTTGTCGGGTAAGTTCCGACCTGCACGAATGGAGTAACGACTTCCCTACTGTCTCAACCATGGACTCGGCGAAATTGCACTACGAGTAAAGATGCTCGTTACGCGCGGCAGGACGGAAAGACCCCGGGACCTTTACTATAGTTTGGTATTGGTGTTTGGTACGGCTTGTGTAGGATAGGTGGGAGACTGTGAAGCGATCACGCCAGTGGTTGTGGAGTCAACGTTGAAATACCACTCTGGTCGTACTAGATGTCTAACCTAGGTCCATTATCTGGATCAGGGACAGTGCCTGATGGGTAGTTTAACTGGGGCGGTTGCCTCCTAAAATGTAACGGAGGCGCTCAAAGGTTCCCTCAGCCTGGTTGGCAATCAGGTGGCGAGTGTAAGTGCACAAGGGAGCTTGACTGTGAGACAGACATGTCGAGCAGGGACGAAAGTCGGAACTAGTGATCTGGCCACGGCATGTGGAAGCGTGGTCACTCAACGGATAAAAGGTACCCCGGGGATAACAGGCTGATCTTCCCCAAGAGTCCATATCGACGGGATGGTTTGGCACCTCGATGTCGGCTCGTCGCATCCTGGGGCTGGAGTAGGTCCCAAGGGTTGGGCTGTTCGCCCATTAAAGCGGCACGCGAGCTGGGTTTAGAACGTCGTGAGACAGTTCGGTCCCTATCCGCCGCGCGCGCAGGAAACTTGAGAAAGGCTGTCCCTAGTACGAGAGGACCGGGATGGACGAACCTCTGGTGTGCCAGTTGTTCCGCCAGGAGCACGGCTGGTTGGCTACGTTCGGAAGTGATAACCGCTGAATGCATCTAAGCGGGAAGCACGTTTCAAGATGAGGTTTCCCACCACGTAAGTGGGTAAGGCCCCCCACAGAACATGGGGTTGATAGGCCGGAGGTGTACAGCAGCAATGCCCAGCCGACCGGTACTAATAGGCCGAGGGCTTGTCCCAACACCGTACAAAACACCACAAACACCATCACAGGCACCATCACAGGTATGACTGTGGCAGTACGACACCCGCGCACAAGACGAACACACCACACTCACTCAGACCACTCAGGTCAACAGATCGAGTTGCATGTTCGCGTCCACTAGACAGATCCCAACCAACAAACCACCAGATAAATCTGGAAACAGGTTTGTGAGGGTTGAAAGAGTTACGGCGGCCATAGCGAAACGGGAAACACCCGGTCCCATACCGAACCCGGAAGTTAAGCCTTTCAGCGCCGATGGTACTGCAACCGAGAGGTTGTGGGAGAGTAGGACGCCGCCGGACAA